>NZ_OY781091.1:0-2400000 GCF_963676275.1 uncultured Cohaesibacter sp.
AGGCGCTCAATATCATTTCAGACTCGATGGCCGCGGCCTCGAAATAGAATCGAAGCAGATTCAGGAAATGGAAAATCAGATGCGTTGTTTACTTTAGTGAGATGTGGTAGATAACGCCTACTAGGCGAAAAGAACTACTTGCTATTAATAGTGGACTTCATGATAATTTTTCTGACCAAAACAAATAATTTTAAAATTCTGATTTTATATGGTAATTTTGTTTAGAGGATGTGTTTTCATTTTGTTTTCGTGAGAAATAATTATGCCTTATCCAATAGAAGACAAATTGGTAATCGCGGTGTCTTCAAGTGCCCTTTTCGATTTGAAGCGACCTGATAAAATATTCAGAGATGAAGGTCATGATGCTTATAAGGAATATCAAGAAAAGAATATTGACAAACCCCTTCAAGAAGGCTTTGCGTTCTCGTTTATAAAAAAGTTTTTGCAGATTAATGAAAGAAATCGGCAGGAAAATCCAGTTGAGGTTGTGGTTTTGTCTAGGAACTCGCCCACTACTGGAAAAAGGGTTTTTCGGTCGATTCGACATTATGGGTTAGATATTTCGAGAGCAGCGTTTTTACAGGGAAAGTCTCCATATGCATACATTCCTGCGTTCAACGCATCGCTCTTTTTGTCAGCCAACAAAGAAGACGTGAAAATGGCGATCGAGGCAGACTATCCAGCCGGCTTAGTTCTTCCAAATCAGGTTGTGAAGGAAGAAGAAAGTGACGAACTACGAATCGCGTTCGACTTCGATGGAGTGATTGCTAACGATCAATCAGAAGCCGTTGTGCAGGAGTTCGGATTAACGTCGTTTCACCAGCAGGAGGATGAGCAGTCTAGTATTCCCCTGCTTTCCGGTCCCCTTGCAGGGTTTTTCAAAAAAATTTCTAAATTACAAAACATTGAAATTAAAAAGGAAAAGGAAGAAGTCGGCTATAGGCGATTTATTCGAACGGCGATAATTACGGCTAGGAATTCTCCGGCGCATGAAAGGGTTGTTACAACTCTTGAGGCGTGGGGAGTAAATCCTGATGAGACCTTCTTCTTAGGAGGTATGAAAAAGGCAAGAATTTTAGAAGTATTCAAGCCGCATATGTTTTTTGACGATCAGCGCTCACATTTAGATCAGAATGTAGACGGCGTATCTCTAGTTCACATCCCCTTTGGTATTGCAAACCGGGAAAGCTAATACCCCAGCAAGCTCTCTACCGCCCTGATCAGCAAGTCCAGATCTTGCGGGCGGGAAAGACGATGGTCGCCATCCTTGACCAATGTCAGCTTGACGTCGTCTCTTGCGAGGCGGGCGACCAGATCGACCGAGGACTGCCAGGGCACCGTATCGTCTTGCACCCCTTGCAGGATATGCAGCGGACAGCCGGTTTCGATCATGGCATCGCCAAGCAGATGGGCCTTGCCATCCTCGATCAGTCTGGCCGTGATCTGATAGGGATCATCATCATAATCGCTGGGACGCAGGAAAATGCCCGTTGCCGCCAATTCCGCTTTGGCGGCATCATCGAAATTGTCCCACATCAGCGCCTTGGTCATGTCGATGGCCGGAGCAATCAGGACGAGCCCCTTGATGCGGCTCTGTTCAATCCCCACTCTTGCGATATGGGCTCTGGTGAGCAACAGTGCCAGCCAGCCGCCCATCGATGAACCACAGACAATCTGCGGCCCTTCGGTCTTCTGATCAAAAATCGCGAGGCTTTCCTCCAGCCAACGCGAGATGGTGCCGTCAAGAAAATCGCCGCCCGAAATGCCATGGCCGGAATAGTCAAAGCGGGTGCAGGCCGCGCCCTTGTCTGCGGCCCAGCCATCAAGCGCCAATGCCTTGTCGCCTTCCATGTTGGATTTGTAGCCATTCATCCAGAACAGTCCGGCCACGTCCGGCCGACTGGCCGCGCGCTGCCTGTAGGCAATTTCGCGGGGATGGTCATCCCCATCAGAAGGGTTTCCGACAAGGAGTGTTTGCTTTTGGGGGGCTGACATTGCTATGTCTCCAGAAAAGGAAATCGATAGGCTCCGCCTGCGAGCGCAGCGGCGGCAATGCCAGTTACATAGCGCGGTGGACCGCATGACGAAAGCCCCAACAATTCTTCAGGTTATCCCTTGGCTCGATTCCGGCGGCGTGGAGCGCGGAACGGTGGATATCGCTGCAGCGATCACGGCGGCAGGTGGCCGGGCGCTGGTGGCCGCCGAGCCGGGCCGTTTGGTGCCGGAGCTGGAAGCGGCCGGCGGCCAGCTTCTGCCGCTCAGGGGCAAGAGCAAGAATCCCTTCACGATCCTCTATTCCAATGCAAGGGCGATCGAGCAGATGATTCGCAGTGAAGGGGTGGATCTGGTTCATGCCCGCTCACGCGCCCCCGCCTGGAGCGCCCTGATAGCCGCACGGCGAACCGGAGTGCCATTCGTTACCACCTATCATGGCGCCTATAGCCAGAAGGGCAGGCTGAAGGCCTTTTACAATTCGGTGATGGCCAAGGGCGATATCGTGATCGCCAACTCCCACTATACCGCGCGGCTGGTCATCGGGCGCAATCCGGACGCGGAAAATCGCACCATGACCATCCATCGCGGTGTCGATATGGCGCAATTCGACCCCTGCAAGGTCACGCCAGAGCGCATTAAGGCCCTTTCAAGCCGCTGGAAGCTGGATCAGAGACCCGTCATCATTCTGCCCTCGCGCTTGACCCGCTGGAAGGGGCAGAGCTTCATCCTTCCTGTCATGGGCGCGCTCAAGAAGGCGATGGGCCCCGCTTTCCAGCTGCTGCTGATCGGTGATGAACAGGGCAGGGAAGCCTATGTTGCCGAACTGGACCGCCTGATCGCCAACCATGATCTGACCGATTGCGTTAAGCGCGTTGGCCATTGCAGCGATATGCCCGCCGCCTATGCCCTTGCCAGCATGGTCATCGTGCCCAGTCAGGATGCCGAAACCTTCGGCCGCTCCGCCGCCGAAGCGCTGGCCATGGGCAAGCCGACTCTGGTGGGAGATCTGGGGGCTCAGCCCGAAGTGGTTGCCGCGCCGATGGATGTGGCGCAGGAGCAATGGATTGCCAGCGTCATCAGACATGATGATCAGGCAGCCTGGCAACAGGCCATCGCCCAGACGCTGGTCATGCCAGAGGAGCAAATCCAGCAGATCGCCCCTTATGCGCGGCGACTGATCGATGCCTGCTTCTCGCTCAAGTCGATGGGCCAGCAAACTCTCAATGTCTATGACCGTCTGTTGGGATGCAAATTGGCGGATTGATCCCAAAGGGCTGCCGGAACGATTCCAAGCGGTGGCTGGATGAGAAAAAGAAAAAGCCTGATCCACCGGATCAGGCTTTTTGCTTTCTAGCATGGCGCTTCAATATCTAGTGCTTTTGTGGGCGCAGATAGATGAACCAGTAGATCAGACCAACCAGCACACCGCCACCAATGATATTGCCAATGGTGACCGGGATCAGGTTGTTGATGACGAAATGGCCCCATGTCAGATCGGCGAAGTCCGCCGCCGTGGTACCCGTTGCTGCCCAGAATTCGGGGCCTGCCAGCGTCTTGGTCATGATTGCCATCGGGATCTGGAACATGTTGGCGACACAGTGCTCGAAGCCGGAGGCAACAAACATGGCCACCGGCAGCGTGACGGCGAGCAGCTTGTCGGTGACAGAGCGACCGGCATAGGACATCCAGACACCAAGGCAGACCATGACATTGCACATGGCACCAAGGGCGACCGCCTGAAAGAAGCCGTGATGCAGCTTGTGCTGGGCGATATGCATATAGTTGAGGCCAAGCGTTCCGCTGCCCTGCTCATAATGCCGCGCAATCTGCATGATGGCGACCAGACCGATGGCGCCGACAAAGTTGCCTGCATAGACGATGACCCAGTTTTTGGCGAGCTGCCCCCAGGTGATCTTCTTGCTGGCCTTGGCGATGACTGTCAGCACGGTGCTGGTGAACAGATCGCCACCATTGATGACAACCAGCATCAGCCCCAGACTGAAGGCGAGACCACCGATGAATTTGTTGGCACCCCAGCCGATATCACCATTGCCGTTGGTAACCACCGTATAGAAAATGAAGGCAATGCCGATGAAGGCGCCGGCCGTGATGGCCAGCACGAAAGTCGTCAGCGGTTGCTTGGTTGCTTTATAGACACCAACATCTTCGGCTTTCTTGGCCATTTCGGCGGGCATCAGGGCGTCGAACTGAAATTGAGGTGTTTCGGACATGGAATAGACTTTTACGCTGTTTGGATTCCGGTTAGGATGCCAGCTCCCGCAATGAACAGGCATCCGCAATGAATGTGCAGGCTCTTTATCATACTATCGTCGCATATCGTTGACATTCGTCATCGAAGACATGTTTATTTTGCATAGCAGAACTTTTCGACCTGCGATATTGCCAAGCGAGCCCGATAATTTGCCAGAACTCAACATTAGCTTGTGAAAGGATAGAGGTTTCTGCCTGCTATCTCCGTTCCTGATCCATGGCAGGGCTTGAAAGGCAGCGCAAGCTGCGTCATATGTATTTTACGCCATTGTTGCAATAAACAGGAGATTACGACCATTCGCCGCCCAAATAGAGCGCAAGCGCCCCGCGAAACGGGACCGCGCATCAATAACCAAATCCGTATTGACGAAGTGCAGCTCATCGATGATGAGGGAAATAACCATGGATCCACTCCGACCAGACAAGCGCTAGAAATGGCAGCTGAAGCCGGTCTGGATCTGGTTGAGATCTCACCGAACGCGAAGCCACCGGTTTGCAAGATCATGGATTATGGCCGGTACAAATATCAGGCTCAGAAGAAAGCTGCGGAAGCGCGCAAGAAACAGAAAGTCGTCGACGTCAAGGAAGTCAAGATGCGACCGAACATCGACACTCACGATTATGAAGTGAAGATGCGTGCTGCCAACCGCTTTATCGAAGATGGAGATAAGGTCAAGTTTACGTTGCGATTCCGTGGTCGTGAGATGGCTCACCAGAGTCTGGGCATGGAACTGCTTCAGAAAGTCAAGGCAGAGATGATCGAGCGCACCAAGGTCGAGCTGGAACCCCGCCTCGAAGGCCGCCAGATGATCATGATCCTCGCGCCGAAATGAGCTTTTCCTGGGCTCAGTTCAATTCAAAAACCCGGACCATATGATCCGGGTTTTTTATTGTGCCAGTGCAAAAAGGGTGCGAATTGCCGCAAGGGGAACAAAAAGCCTTGTCAGGATTTTGGCCAAAGGGCCCTCTTCGTAGAGCAGGCACAACAAGCAGGAGCGCACTATGAAAAGATCTCACTGGATCACCTATGCCATCTTTCTGATGATCTCGGTCGGAGGCGGACTCCTTATCGGGGCGAACAATATTCCCGGCCCATGGTATCAGTCGCTGGCAAAGCCGTCCTTCACGCCGCCCAACTGGTTGTTTGCACCGGCCTGGACCATTCTCTACATCCTGATCGGCATTGTCGGAGCGCGCGTTTTTCGCGACCCTCAAAGCAAAGACCTGTTTGGCATCTGGTTGGCGCAGATGGTCATGATTTTTGCCTGGAGCCCGCTTTTCTTCTCGTGGCAGAATCTGGAAGCAGCCTTCGCAATTATCATTATTTTGCTGTTGCTGATTATCAACTTTATCATGTCGGCCAGACATAGGGATGGACTGTCCGCTCTGTTCTTCGTTCCTTATGCCTTGTGGGTCGCCTATGCGTCCTGTTTGAACGGTGCAATTGCCTTCATGAATTGAGGCCGCTTGTCGTTAAGCAAGGGGTGGACTGCAGGATTTGATGCCGGATGGCAGATTCTTTGATCTTTCCTCTTGATTCCCTTGGCGCGCATCGTTATAACCCGCCAATCTGTGAGCGATCCGGTCTGTCTTCTGCTTGAGGATGGCAGGGTTGCATGCAGGGAAAGTGACTCGCCCGGCCGATATTAGGGCTGCCGTGGGGAGTTTGAAATGCTCATTCCGGGATGGCCGGTTGATCTGCCTTCGGGTTGATATCCGTCCTCTTCGAGCTTTATCAAGAACAACAATCCGCCAAGGATTTCAGGAGAGCAAAATGCCCAAGCTGAAAACAAAATCCGGTGCCAAGAAGCGCTTCAAGGTTACCGGTACTGGCAAGGTCGTATCCGCACAGGCTGGCAAGCAGCACGGTATGATCAAACGCACCACCAAATTCATCCGCAAAGCACGTGGCACCACCACTCTCAGCGAGCAGGATGCAAAAATCATCAAGCAGTACCTGCCTTACAAATAAGCCAGAGAATCTTGAGAACAGCATTCTGGTATAGGAGATAGAATAATGGCACGTGTAAAACGCGGTGTAACGGCTCATTCCCGTCACAAGAAGACCCTCAAGGCAGCCAAAGGTTATTATGGCGCCCGTCGTTCAACCATTCGCATTGCTAAACAGGCAGTTGAAAAGGCCGGTCAGTACGCTTACCGCGACCGCAAGACCAAGAAGCGCAACTTCCGCGCTCTCTGGATCCAGCGCATCAACGCCGCAGTTCGCGAACAGGGTCTGACCTATGGACGATTTATCGACGGCCTCAACAAGGCTGGCATCGAGATCGACCGCAAGGTTCTTTCGGATATGGCAATCCATCAGCCAGAGGCTTTTGCAAGCCTGGTTGAAAAAGCCAAATCCTCTGCTGCCGCCTAAGGCGCGTTCCGTTTGAGAAGCATCGCTTTTCGAAGGAATGCGTGTTGAGGCCGAAATTCAGGCAATCCCGCAAAGGGCATTGCATTGGTTTCGTATCGGCGCACGCAAATTTTTCAAGGTTCAAAAACCCGCGTCGAGTTGTCGAGGCGGGTTTTTATTTGTCTACAGGGGGATTGGCGGGATTAAGTGAGGAAAAGACCCTTTATTGTGCCTGCCAATCTGTTAAAACGCACACAGCTAGTCTCGTAGGGTAATGAAGCCCGGCCAGACCGGTCCATACGGAATGGTCCAAAACGGAATGATCATGTCGGAACTCAAATCACTCGAGCAGGAGATCTCCGCCGCCATTGAAGCGGCAAGCGATGAGCCTGCACTGGAAGAAGTCCGCGTCTCGGCCCTTGGAAAGAAGGGCAAGATCTCGGAGCTGATGAAAACGCTGGGCAAGATGAGCCCGGAAGAGCGCAAGGAAATGGGCCCCGCCCTCAACGGCCTCAAGGCTCGTGTTGGCGACGCCATTGGCGCACGCAAGGAAATCCTCAAGGATCAGGCCCTCAACGCGCGCCTCAAGAGCGAAACCGTTGACGTAACCCTGCCCACCCGCATGGGCTCTCCCTTCGAAGGCCGGGTTCATCCGATTGCTCAGGTGACCGACGAGCTGACCGCAATCTTCGCCGACATGGGCTTTGCCGTCGCCGAAGGGCCGGATATCGAGGAAGATTTCTACAATTTCACGGCGCTCAACTTCCCGCCCGATCATCCCGCGCGTCTGGAGCATGACACCTTCTTCCTGCCCGTCGATGCCGAGGGTAACCAGAAGGTTCTGCGCACCCATACCTCGCCGGTCCAGATCCGCACCATGACCTCTCAGGAGCCTCCGATCCGCGTCATCTGTCCGGGCCGCACCTATCGCTGCGACAGTGACCAGACCCATACCCCGATGTTCCATCAGGTTGAAGGCCTCGTTATCGAGGAAGGCATCCATATGGGGCATCTGAAATGGACACTGGAAGAATTCTGCAAGGCCTTCTTCGAGGTCGACAGCGTCAAAATGCGTTTCCGCGCCTCCCATTTCCCCTTCACCGAGCCTTCCATGGAAGTGGATATCGGCTGCCAGCGCGTCGGCAACGAACTGCGCATCGGCGAGGGTGATGACTGGCTTGAGATTCTGGGCTGCGGCATGGTGCATCCCAATGTGCTGCGCAACTGCGATCTCGATCCGGACCGCTATACCGGCTTTGCCTTCGGCATGGGCATCGACCGCATTGCCATGCTGAAATATGGCATGCCCGACCTCAGAGCCTTCTTCAATGGTGACAAGCGCTGGCTCGATCACTATGGCTTCCGTCCCCTTGATATTCCTTCGCTGGTAGGAGGGCTTTCCTCATGAAATTCACACTCTCCTGGCTGAAGGATTATCTCGAGACCGATGCGTCGCTGGAAGAAATTCTCGAAAAGCTCACCATCATCGGCCTTGAGGTCGAGGAAGTCATCGACAAGGCGGCTGAGCTGAAGGATTTCACCGTCGCCCATGTCGAGGAAGCGGTGCAGCATCCGGACGCAGACCGCCTGCGTGTCTGCAAGGTCAATACCGGCAAGGAAGTGCTGCAGATCGTCTGCGGCGCACCCAATGCCCGCGCCGGTATCAAGGTCGTTCTGGCCCAGAATGGGTCTGTCATTCCGGCCAACGGCATGAAGCTGAAGCCGACGGTGATCCGTGGTGTCGAATCCAACGGCATGATGTGTTCCGAGCGCGAAATGGGCATTTCCGATGAGCATAACGGCATCATCGAACTGCCGGAAGACGCCCCGATCGGCGAGCCATTTGCACCTATTCTCGGCCTTGATGATCCGGTGATCGATATCGCCATCACGCCCAACCGCGGCGACGCGCTGGGCGTTTATGGGGTCGCCCGCGATCTGGCCGGTGCCGGCGTTGGCACGCTCAAGGAGCATCATCCGGCAGCAATCGCTGGCGGCTTTGACAGCCCGCTCAATGTGACCCTGAAAGAAGAGGGCGAAGATCCGATCTGCCCGATCTTTACCGGGGTCTATATCAAGGGCGTTGCGAATGGCCCGAGCCCGGACTGGCTGCAGGCCCGCCTGCGCGCCATCGGCCTCAGACCGATCAACGCGCTGGTGGACATAACCAACTATATTTCCTACGACCGTGGCCGCCCGCTGCATGTCTATGATGCCGACAAGGTCAAGGGCGACATCCATGTGCGCCTTGGCAAGCCGGGCGAAAAGATGGTTGCGCTCGATGGCAAGGAATATGAGATCAAGGACGGCACGGATGTCTGCGTCATCGCCGATGACAGCGGTCCGATTGGCTTTGGTGGTGTCATGGGTGGCGAAAGCACCGGCTCCCAGCCTGAAACAACCAACGTTTTTGTCGAATGCGCCTGGTTCGATCCGATCAAGACCGCCCGCGCTGGCCGTGCTCTGGGTATTCAGTCCGACGCCCGCTATCGTTTCGAGCGCACCGTTGATCCCTCCTTCGTCATTCCCGGCGGCTATCTGGCAGCCCAGATGGTGATGGATCTGTGCGGTGGCGAACCTTCCAAGATGGTTATCGCCGGTGAAGCGCCGATTGAAGACAAGATCATCGACTTCCCGCTCTCCGAAGTGAAGCGTCTGGCAGGTCTCGATGTGCCTGAACTGGAAATCAAGACCGTGCTTAAGCGTCTCGGCTTCTGGGTGTCCGGTGTTGGTGATCATGTCAAGGTTGCTGTACCGACCTTCCGTCCCGACATCCATGGCAAGGCTGATATCGTTGAAGAAGTGGCCCGTATCGTCGGTGTGGACCGCGTTCCTGCCGCCGCTCTGCCGCGCCTCAATGCGGTAACCCAGCCTCCGCTCACCGAGCGCCAGAAGCGTATTCGCAATGCCCGTCGCCATCTGGCGGCCCGTGGCATGGTCGAAGCCGTGACATGGTCTTTCGTTGACAAGAAGCTGGCCGAACTGTTCGGCGGCGGCAAACCGGAACTGGCTCTGACCAACCCGATTTCTGCCGATCTTTCCGACATGCGGCCAAGTCTTCTGCCCGGTCTGCTGCTGGCTGCCCAGCGCAATGTCGACCGCGGTTTCGATGATCTGGCCCTGTTCGAGGTTGGCCAGATCTTCCTTGGTGACAAGCCCGAGGACCAGTTCACCCACGCCACCGGCATTCGCCGTGGGGCCGTGCAGATCATCGGCAATGGTCGTGATTGGCGCGATCCGGCCAAGACGGCCGACGTCTTTGACGTGCGGGCCGATGCTCTGGCCGTGCTCGAAGCCATGGGGCTCAACAGTGCCAACCTGCAAATCGTTGCTGGCGGTCCGGACTGGTATCACCCCGGCCGTTCGGGCAAGATCCAGCTCGGCCCGAAAGTGGTGCTGGGCACCTTTGGTGAACTGCATCCCAAGATCCTTGACGAACTCAAGGTCGACGGTCCGGTCTGCGCCTTCGAAATCACCATCGAAGCCGCTCCAGAGCCGAAGAAGAAGGCAGCCAAGTCCCGTGCGGCGCTGCAGCTTTCCGATCTTCAGCCGCTAAGCCGTGACTTTGCCTTTGTCGTGGCTCAAGACGTGACGGCAGCAGCTATTCTCAAGGCTGCGGCCAGCGCCGACAAGAAGCTGATCACCAATGTCAGCCTGTTCGACGTCTATGAAGGCGAACATATGGAGCCGGGCAAGAAGTCCGTTGCTTTCGAAGTGACCCTTCAGCCCAAGGACAAGACCATGACGGACGAGGATCTCGAAGCGATCTCCAAAAAGATCGTGGCAGCCGTTGCCAAGGCAACCGGCGGCGAGCTGCGCGGCTGATCTGATGTAAGAAACCATAATCCCGCGACCATTCTGGCCGCGGGATTTGTTTTTCTGGCTTCCATGGGGGGAGAAAGCCATGCATGACATTGTCGATTCCTACGCCATGGGCGATACGCCCGAGTTGGCCGATGAACTGCTGGCTCTGGTCCTTGCGGGCAAGAAGACGGCGGCCTGCGATTCCCTGCAATTGATGCAGCAGGACGATATCCCCATGCCTGTCACAGGCGACAAATATATGCTGCTGGATGGTCGCCAAAGGCCCGCAGCGGTGATCGAGATCACCGATGTCTTTCTTTGCCGCTTTGACGAAGTCGACGAGGATTTTGCGCGCGCCGAAGGGGAGGGAGATCTCTCCTATGCTTACTGGCGGCAGGGTCATCAGGATTATTTTACCCGCAATGGCGGCTATTCACCCGACATGACGCTGGTCTGCGAGCGCTTTCGCCTGCTTGAAATCCTTGATCGATAATCGCGCTGCCTTATCTTGTCTATATTGTTCATATCCTCCCCTGCTCTTTGCCAAATGCTTGAGAATCGCTGACTCTGGCCTCTCCGGGAAAATGAAAACAGGTCAGATCATGGATAGTCCCTTTGTGGTGCGCAAAGACGAGAAGGAAGAGACATTGGACGAGGGTGCAAGGCGTGACCTGCTGATCCAACTGGTCCGGCAAGATGATCAGCTGATGGAGCTGCTTGCAGGGCTTCGCGCGCTTGATCTGCCCGATTGGCGGCTGGTATCCGGCGCCATCTATCAGACCGTCTGGAACCGGCTGACCGGACGCCCGCAGGGCCATGGCATCAAGGATTATGATATCGCCTATTTCGAGCCTGAAGACCGTTCATGGGAGGCAGAAGACAGGGTCATCCGCATGGTCGATGACGCCTTGCCCCTATGGCAGGGGCGCATGGAAGTGCGCAATCAGGCGCGGGTGCATCTGTGGTATGAAAAGAAGTTCGGCGGCCCCTATCCGGAACTTAAATGCACCGACCAGAGCCTTGAGAATTATATGTGTACCACACATGCGGTGGCTGTGCGTCTGGAAGCCGACGACAGCCTGTCCGTTGCGGCTCCCTTTGGCCTTGAGGATATCTTCTCGCTCACCATCCGCCCCTGCCATGCATTGGAGAGCAACCGCACCCATTATGCGGAAAAGGCGAGACGCATGTCCCGCCTTTGGCCAGAATTGAAAATCCTTGATTGGGAAACCGGAGAGCCGGTGCGGCCCGAGCAGCTTTGCTGAGCATCGCTTCGCGCAAGGGCAAATGTCGCCATCGGGCGCTTCATGCTGTCAATGAGCCTTGACGCTTTCCCAGACCTGCGTTTCGCAGGAAGCCTTTTGCGAACAGTTGCATTTGGCCGAACCGCAGGGCGAGGCTACCGCAGGCAGCGCCCGAATGCGGCCACGGGATTCAAGCATATGCAACATGCCCTCGACTGCTGCCGGAGCAACGCCGAAATGAATGGCAATGTCGGAGGTGTTGGCCCTGCCCTTTTCGCGCAGATAGCGATTGACGTCTGACAAAATCATAGCGAACTCCTGACCAGCTTGCCTGGGCCCTGTTGCGTATTGCGATTGATGAAATGCATCAGGGTGACAACGAAGGCCACGACGGCCACCGTGATGATCATCCAGATGATCGAACTTTGCGGATGACGGGCTATGGTACCGGCCTGATAGGCAAAGACGCTGGTGCAATATCCCAGCATGGTGGTCCAGCCGATACCGAACAGGGTCCATTTGCGCCCGATCTCGCGGAACAGCGCGCCAACGGCCGCCACGCATGGCACATAGAGCAGGATCAGCAGCAGATAGGCAAAGGCACCGACCTTGCCATCAAAGCGGCTCAGCATGGCCGAGAAGGTGCTGTTGTCGACCTCCAGCTCTGCTGCCGCAACATCATAGTTGGAGACATCGCCAATGCTGATGCCGAGCGGGTCGGCAAAGGCACCGGCCAGATCCATCAGGTTGGCAGGGACGGTTGCGAACGCCTCCGAAATGCCGCCGAAGAAATCAAAGCCTTCCTCTTCCGCTGCGGCAAGATCTTCGTCCGTTGCGTCAATCTGGCTATAGAGCGAATTGAGGGTTCCTACCACCGCTTCCTTGGCGAAAATACCGGTAAACAGCCCCACTGTGGCAGGCCAGTTGGCCTCCGTGATGCCGAGCGGCTCGACAATCGGGGTCAGGCTCTTGCCGATATTAGCAAGCACCGAATGCTCGCTGTCATCATGCCCGAAGCTGCCATCCGTTCCCATCGAATTGAGAATGCTGAGCACGAAGACCACCGAGACAATCACCTTGCCCGCGCCGGTGATGAACTGCTTTACCCGGTCCCATGTGCGGATCAGCGCCGAGGAAAGATTGGGCAATTGATAGGGCGGAAGCTCCATCAGGAAGGGCAGAGCCTTGCCACCAAACACCGCCTTCTTGAGCACCAGACCGGTAAAGACGGCAAAGAGAATGCCGATGATATAGAGCAGAAACACCAGATTTTGCCCGCCAACGGGGAAGAAGGCCGCAGCAAAAAGCGCATAAACAGGCAATCGGGCGCCGCAGGACATGAAGGGCGACATCAGCGCGGTTACGATGCGGTCACGCGGATTGTCCAGCGTGCGCGAGGCCATGATGGCCGGTACGCTGCAGCCGAACCCGAGCAGCATCGGCACAAAGCTCTTGCCGGGCAAACCGATCGCGATCATCGCACGGTCGACCACGAATGCGGCGCGCGCCATATAGCCGCTATCTTCCAGAAAGGTGAGAAACAGAAACAGGAAGGCAACCACCGGTATGAAGGTTGCCACGGTCTGGATGCCAACCCCGATGCCATTGGGCAATATGGCGATCAGCCAGTCCGGCAGCCCGGCGCTTGCCATCCAGTGCGCCGGACCATCGACGATCACGGTCCCGGCCAGAATATCGAAAAAGTCGATAAAGGCGCTGGCCAGATTGATGGTCAGAAGGAACATCACATACATGATCAGGAGGAAGATCGGAATACCCAGAACCCGGCTGAGCGCAATGGCGTCAATGCGCTCGGTCCATGTCAGGGGAACCTGTCTGATATGGCGGATGGCGCTTCTGGCCAGTTCATTGGCAAATCCGTAGCGACCATCGGCAATCAGCAGATCGGCATCTTCATCATCCTGCTCGGCAAGCTGGGACAATTCGCGATCCAGCAATGCTCTCGCCCTGTCGTCCAGAAAGGAGAGGGCCTTGCCATCCCCGCCAATGGATTTCACGGCCAGCCAGCGACTGTCGACATGATTGGCCGCAGCAATGTCAGCATAAGCATGGTTCAGGCGCTCAAGAACGCCTTCCAGCTCCGGCGAATAGTCGATGCTTGCATCGCTGATCACCTGCTCTTTTGCTGCCACCTCAATGAGGTCCTTGAAAGGAATCTGGCTGTCACGGCCTCTACGCTCGACTGCGATGACGGGAACATGCAGTCTTTCCGAAAGGACCTTGGCGTCAATCTCGATGCCATCCTTGCGCGCGACGCTCAGTTTGGTCAGCGCGATGATCATCGGTACCCGCATGTCGATCAATTGCGAGGTCAGAAAAAGATTGCGTTCCAGATTGGCTGCGTCCACCACATTGACGATCAGATCGGCCTCGCCTTCAAGGATATAATCCCGGGCGATGACCTCATCCAGTCCGCTGGTGTAGCTGGTATCAAGTGAATAGGTGCCGGGGAGATCGACAATAACGACCTCATTGCCATTATGGCTATAATGGCCTTCCTTGCGATCAATAGTGACGCCGGGCCAATTGCCCACCTTTTGGCGTGCGCCGGTCAAGGCATTGAAAAGCGTGGTCTTACCGCAATTGGGATTCCCCGCAAAAGCTATGCGAATGTTGGACATGACTGGTCTCAATATACAACGATATCGACCGCTGCCCCGGTCTGGGCAACGCTGGGAATATATCGGTCTGTTTGGTCTTGGATTGGTCTTTGACGGTCTTGGCTATTTGTCTAGCGGTCTTCGGTCTCGATTGTGACACCCATTGTGTCCGACTTGCGCAAGGACAGGGCACTGCCGCGCACCTTGATTTCAATGGGATCTCCCAGTGGTGCGATGCGCATGACCGTGAATTCGGCACCGCGCGTCAGCCCCATGGCCATCAATTGCTGCTTGTAGGCCCGGTCGGAAATATCCAGCTTGGCGATACGACCATGATCTCCAATCGTGAGATCATTAAGAGTAGCAATCATCTACATACTCCATTTCTTCACTTGGATCGGACGCTCTGTCGACTTCCCCAACGGCAGATGTTCGAATATTTGAGAATGACTTGCAAAGTCATCCTGCTAATTGGCGTCAATGTCAATTGATTTACATCAAAAGCTGTAAAAAACTTGAAAAAAAGATGCCAATTATTGATGAATCGTTTGATAACGACTAAGGATTTAAGTGTATATGCTTATGAGTATTTGTATTTATTCTAAAGTAACTTGAAAGCCCCGTTCATCCGTGAACAAGTTCTTCCAGATCCACGCCATGATATTGTTTGGTTTGGTCAAGAACAACATGGCTGGCGATCTGCATCTTGCCGCCCACCTGAACCAGCAGATCTTCGGTAACCGCATGGTAGCGCTGGATATCGGTGCAGACAAAGCGCACCAGATAATCGAATGAACCGCTCATTTTCAGGCATTCCACCACATCGGGCAATTCTGCGATCGCCTTCTCGAAGGTGGCAAAAATGGAATGATCGTGATCCCGGATCGTGATGGTTGCGATCACCGTGACATGGCGGCACAGCGCCTCCAGATTGATCAGGCCCAGATAGCCGCTGATCAGTCCGATATCTTCAAGCCGCTTGACCCGCTGAAGGCAAGGACTGGGCGACAGTCCCACGATTTCCGAGAGAGCCTTGTTGGTGATACGGGCGTTTTTCTGAAGCTCATCCAGAATATGCAGATCAATTCGATCGAGCTTTGAGCTTTTGCGCGGCACGCTTATAGATCCTTGTTTGTGACAGGAATACGAAACATTATTCCACAATTGGCTAACTAGTTACAGGAAATTGCGGGTTAATCAAACCAAGTCAGTGCGATAATGCGGCGCAGGTTATCAGGTAATCCACTCATTTGTGCGAGATATAAACCAAAATACCATATCAAAAATGCCTGCTCTGGGATTTGTATGAGGAAATAAAATGGTTGGGCATGACCAGATCTTGCGCTTGTATCGAGGCCGTGCAAGCATGCCTTGCAAAATAATAATATTTTCTCGTTCATTTCACAGTCGGAGGATTTTTTAATGAGAAAAGGTGGATCACTTGATCGCCGTTCGGTCTTGACCGGGCTGGCGGTTGGTGGCGCGGCGACGCTGGCCAGTCCAGCTGTTGTCAGAGCAAACGATTCGATCGTTTGGAAGATGCCCATGTCCTGGCCCAAGCAGTTGCCCGGTGTCGGGATCAATGGTGTCCGCTTTGCCGAGCGCGTCGGCAAGATGTCAGGCGGTCGCCTGACGATCAAGGTTTTCGGAGCTGGCGAGCTTGTGCCGCCGCTTGAAGTTTTCGACGCCGTGTCCAGTGGCGCTGCCGAAATGGGGCATGCAACCTCCTATTATTGGCAGGGCAAGGATCCATCCTTCCATTTCTATACCGGTGTACCCTTCGGCCTCACCCAGATCGAGCATGCTGCCTGGCTGCGGTTCGGCGGTGGGCAGGAGCTCTGGGAACGCGCCTATGAACCTTTCAATGTCATCCCCTTCTATGCTGGCGCTTCGGGCACACAGGCCGGTGGCTGGTTTGCCAAGGAGCTCAAGAGCCTCGACGATCTCAAGGGGCTGAAGATGCGCATCGCCGGTCTTGGCGGTGAAGTGCTGCGCCGCCTTGGCGCGTCGGTCATCATGCTGCCTGCAACCGAAATCTTCTCCGCCTTGCAGAATGGCACCATTGATGCGGCTGAATGGGTCGGACCATGGAACGATCTGGCCTTCGGCCTCTACAAGGTCGTGCCGAACTATTATATGCCTGCATTCCATGAACCGGGCGCTGGACTTGAGGTCATCGTCAACAAGGACAAATATGCCGAATTGCCCGAGGATCTTCAGGAAATCATCAAGGTCGCCGCGCAGGCTACCTCGCTGGAGACCATGGCTGATTATCAATATAACAATGCCATGTCGCTGAGGCCCCTACTGGCCAAGGAAGGCGTCAAGCTGCGCAAATTCCCCGATGAAATGATGATGGCCATGGCAAGGGAATCCGCCGTGGTGCTCAAGGAAATCGCCGAGACCTCGCCTCTGGCTGGCGAGATCTATGACAGCTTCATCAAATATCGCAATATCGCAAACGAATATATCATCGATGCCGAATGGGAAATCGTGCGCGTGCGCAACATGGCAATCGAAAAGGGGCTGATCTAGTCTTTTCGTATCGATCCGGGGCTGGTTGGCCGCGGAAATTGTATAAACCCGGTCCTTTGCGGCCGGGTTTTTGCATTTTGACTGGATATTTTACCCAAGCCATGACATAGGCAACAAAAAGTCTCTTCTCTCATGGAAGAGCTAAGGGTATAAGCGCTGCCATGACCAAACAAGCATTAGACAAAATCCGCAACTTTGCCATCATTGCTCACATTGATCATGGCAAATCCACGCTCGCCGACCGGCTGATCCAATATACCGGCGGCTTGAGCGAACGCGAAATGCGCGAGCAGGTGCTCGACAGCATGGATATCGAGCAGGAACGCGGCATCACCATCAAGGCCCAGACCGTTTCGCTCAAATATGAGGCCGACAACGGCAAGACCTACACGCTCAATCTGATGGACACCCCGGGCCATGTCGACTTTGCCTATGAGGTGAGCCGTTCGCTGGCCGCCTGCGAAGGCTCCCTGCTTATCGTGGACGCCTCTCAGGGGGTCGAGGCACAGACTCTGGCCAATGTCTATCAGGCCATCGACAATGATCATGAAATCGTGCCGGTGCTCAACAAGATCGATTTGCCTGCCGCAGAGCCGGAGCGCGTGCGCGCCCAGATCGAGGATGTCATCGGCATTGATGCGTCCGAGGCCATCGAGGCCAGCGCCAAATCCGGTATCGGCATCAAGGAGACGCTTGAGGCCATCGTCCATCGCCTGCCAGCGCCGCAGGGGGATGTGGACGCCCCGCTGAAGGCCATGCTGGTGGACAGCTATTATGACGTCTATCTCGGCGTCGTGGTCATCGTGCGCATCATCGATGGGGAGCTCAAGAAAGGCGACCGCATCCGCATGATGGGCACCAATGCCGCCTATGACGTGGACCGGATCGGGATTTTCACGCCAAAGATGGTCGATGTCGCAGTGCTTGGCCCCGGCGAGGTCGGTTTTCTCATTGCCTCGATCAAGGAAGTGGCCGACACCCGCGTTGGTGATACCATCACCAATGTCAGGCGTCCTTGCCAAACCATGCTGCCGGGCTTCCGCCCTGCCCAGCCGGTTGTCTTCTGCGGTCTCTTCCCGGTCGATGCCAATGATTTCGAGGATCTGCGCTCGGCGATGGGCAAGCTGCGTCTCAATGATGCCAGTTTCTCCTTCGAGATGGAGACCTCGGCAGCGCTCGGTTTCGGATTCCGCTGCGGCTTCCTTGGTCTGCTGCATCTGGAAATCATTCAGGAGCGCCTCTCCCGCGAGTTCGACCTCGATCTCATCGCCACTGCGCCAAGCGTCGTCTATGAGATGGAAATGACCAATGGCGAGATGATCACCCTGCATAATCCCGCCGACATGCCCGATGTCGTGCGCATCCGCGAAATTCGCGAGCCATGGATCAAGGCAAATATCATGACGCCGGATGAATATCTCGGTGCCATCCTCAAGCTCTGTCAGGAGCGCCGCGGCGTGCAGACCGACCTGTCCTATGTCGGCTCCCGTGCCATGGTGCAGTATGATCTGCCGCTCAACGAAGTGGTTTTCGACTTTTACGATCGCCTGAAATCCATCTCGAAGGGCTATGCCAGCTTTGATTATCAGCTCGCTGATTATCGCGCCGGAGATCTGGTCAAGATGTCGATTCTGGTCAATGACGAACCGGTTGATGCGTTGTCCGTGCTGGTGCATCGCTCTCAGGCGGAAATTCGCGGTCGCTCCATGTGCGAAAAGCTCAAAGAGCTGATCCCGCGCCATATGTTCAAGATCCCCATTCAGGCCGCGCTCGGTGGCCGGGTGATCGCGCGCGAAACCATTTCGGCAATGCGCAAGGATGTGACCGCAAAATGTTATGGCGGCGATGCCACCCGCAAGCGCAAGCTGCTGGAGAAGCAGAAAGCGGGCAAGAAGAAGATGCGCCAGTTCGGTAAGGTGGAGATTCCGCAGGAAGCCTTCATCGCCGCGCTGAAGATGGATAGCTGAGCGAGCAAGCTGTCAGCAGCAGGATAAGCGGGCCCCATGCGGGCCCGTTTGCTTTTTGCGGTATGTTTGAGAAAAAGCCCGACAGGCCATGCAAGCGGGAGGGGCTTATTGTGCCGCCACGCAGTAGGTCTGCATTGCAAGTCGCTTGGACTTGGAGCGTTCCACGGTCACCCTGTTGCGCCCATTGCGCTTGGAATGATAGAGCGCGGTATCGGCCCGTTTGAGCAGGGCGTCAACATCATCGCCCGGATGATAGAGCGCCACTCCGAAGCTTGAGGTGATTTCGATGGTGTTGCTTCCGGCGATGATGGGCGTCGATTCGATTTCTTCCCGGATGCGATTGGCAGAACAGGCCGCATCATAAAGGCTGTGGTCCGGAATGATGATCGCGAATTCTTCTCCACCGAGCCGACCGCTCAGCTTGCTTTCCGTCTGGGCAATTCTGGCGACGGTTCGAATGACTTCATCTCCCACATCATGCCCGAAGCGATCATTGACCGATTTGAAATGGTCGATGTCGAACATGATGGCGCAAATCGGATTGTCTTCGCCCTGCTTCTCGATAAGGGCGTGGGTCTTTTCCAGAAAGGCCCGTCGATTGTAAAGATTGGTCAGGGAATCGCGATTGGCCAGCTGGACCAGCTGCTTTTGCAGGGTAACAACCCGTTCGGCCACGCGCAGACGCGCAAGCAGGATATCTTCCTGCAGTGGCTTGTGCAGAAAGTCGTCCGCGCCGCTATCCAGCGCTTCCACCAATATATGGGCATTCACATGCTCGGAAATTGCGACGACATACATTGTCTTTCGCTGGGCTGCCAGAATGCGACAATTCCAGCAAATATCCAGTCCTTCTGAATCTGCCAGATTCAGGGATACGATGACAACGTCGATATCTGGTGTTTTTTGGACAAATTCCCAAGCGCTATCGCTCTGGGAGAATGCAAAGACCGTTTCATTCCGCTTCTCCAGAATCGAGCTTATCGCTTCGCGGTCTTCGTTATTGTCCTCAACCAGTAAAATTCTCATCCGGTCTTTAACGCCTTCTTGCCATTGGTTTTCTGGTTTTTCACGTGGTGGCGCTCGTGAGCCGTGAACCGAGCATTGGAAGGAGCCTAATCGGAACTTCAAAAGAAATTCTGAACAGACTGAATATTTTGCGTCTTGGGAGGGTTAAACCGAAATATGATAAAGAAATTCTTGAATATCACCTGATCAGGCAAGGTTTTTGGGTCTTGTCATGTGAATAGGGCAGAGTATAGGGCCTGATATTTTCCACAGTGACAAAATTGTCAGAAAGCCTAAATGCCCGGTTCCATGGTCTGGAGAAAGCGATCCGCTTCCACAAGAGCCCTGTCGCGCTTGAAGCGCAGGCGTTGCAAATCCCATCTCAGACCGTCCATATCGAGAGACAATTGTCTGAGGCGCTTGCCCTTGTCCGAGGCCTTCTTGTCCGCACGCAGACTGTCTCTTTCCCGTTGTATCCGGGAAAGATCATGCTCTGCTTCGGCGATTTCCGTTTCGATGTCATGCAACGAACTGCCTCGCAAATAGCCGCGCATGAATTCCGCTTCGCTCGCGGGCGGGCAGATGTGACGGTAGTTATAGCCATTTCGCCCAACTGAAAAACCATTGGTCGGTGTGCAATAGCTGCCCAGACCCTTTTGATAGCCCTGTTCATAGAGTGGCTTGTCGGGAACGATGTCATATTTGGCGCAGGCCTTGGCATGATCCGCCAGCCGGCTGGCCTCCCGCCCTTCCATCGCATCATTTGCGCCCACGCTGCTCCAGTCGCCCGAGATGCATTCTTCCTTAGAGAGACTGGCGCAGCCAGCCAGTAGGGGCAGGAGCAGGAGCAGGCTTGGAAGGCAACGCATTTTCATTTCTCGTCTTGTTGCAGGATTGCGGTTGGGGATCGACAAAAATTGGTCAAAAAATTCTGGCAAGCCCTGCCGGGAATGCTCTGCTTGACACCGGTTTGTGTCAAGCCTGAAAGATATATTATTTGCGGTCCACATATGGTTAACAATTTATATATAGGATCGCAATCATCTGAAACCTTATTGAGGTGGAGCTGCATCATGCAGTCTGATTTTGCGCAAATGAAGACCAACCGCGATGAAAAGTCATCTACGAGAAAAGGCCGCATCCGGCGTCATCTGGGCGGCAGCCTGATGCTGGTTGCCGGATCTCTGGCAATGACAGCCATGGCCGCGAGCTTTGATGTGGCGGTTGCGCAAACGCCGGCAAAGACGCTGTTTGGCAAGGTGAAGCTGCCTGCCAATCTTCAGGCCCGGGCCCTTGGTTCCTATGCCAAGGGGTGTCAGGCTGGTGCGGTTGCTCTGCCGGTGGATGGACCGGCCTGGCAGGCGATGCGCCTGTCACGCAACCGCAACTGGGGGCAACCGGTTCTGATCGATTTTCTTGAGAAACTGGCCGCTGATGCCAAAGCCTATGACGGCTGGAACGGTCTGCTGGTCGGCGACATTGCCCAGCCGCGCGGAGGGCCGATGTCTTCCGGCCATGCTTCGCATCAGATCGGGCTGGATGCCGATATCTGGTTGCGGCCAATGCCTGATCGCCGCTTTTCCATGGATGAGCGGGAATCCGTTTCGGCCATCTCGATGCTCAAAGACGGCACCCGCACCGTAGACCCGAAGAAATTTACGCAGGCCCATTTCCGCCTGATCAAACGCGCAGCGTCAACGCCGGGCGTCGCCCGCATCTTTGTACATCCCGGTATCAAGCAGGCCTTGTGTTCCATGGCTGGCAATGACCGCGACTGGTTGCGGCAGGTCCGTCCGTGGTATGGCCATTATTATCATTTCCATGTTCGCCTTGCCTGTCCTCCCGGCAGCACCGGCTGCAAGGATCAGGCTCCGCCGCCTGCCGGAGATGGGTGCGGCAAGGATTTGGCTTGGTGGCTTTCCGATGCGCCCTGGACGCCCAAGAAGCCCGACCCGAAAAAACCGCCAGTCAAGAAACGGCCCGTTACTCTGGATGATCTGCCCGATGCCTGCCGGGCCGTTCTGGCGGCTCCCGATAAGCCCGGAGCCAAGGTGGCGTCTGCCTTGGTTGGCAGCGCAGCCTATGTGCCGATTGAAGCCGAACAGATCCTGAAGGCGCTGCCAAAGCCAAGACCGCTTTATTATTAGATCTTGGGATTGTTGTTGCGCTCAAGCGCGCTTGCTTTTCTTTGAACAGTAACCCGGTAAGGTCTCTTGCCGGGTTTTTTACCATGTGGCTTGTTGTTTCTTCCAGCGCTACTGGCCGGGACAGCGCACACCCGTGCCCCCCAGCCCGCAATAGCCATCGGGATTCTTGCCCAGATATTGCTGGTGATAGGCTTCGGCATAATAGAAGGGGCCGCTGGCACGGATTTCGCTGCTGACAGGCCCATGGCCCTGTTTGGCAAGGGCCTCCTGATAATCCCGGCAAGAGCGCTCGGCCTCTTCCTGCTGTTCAGGCCCGTAGCAATAGATCGCCGAGCGATATTGCGTGCCGATGTCATTGCCCTGTCGCATGCCTTGCGTCGGATCATGATTTTCCCAGAAGATCCTCAGCAATGATTTGAACGGCAGCTTGGCCGGATCATAGACAACCAGCACGGTTTCGGCATGGCCGGTTGCGCCGCTGCAAACTTCTTCATAGGTCGGATTAGGCGTATATCCGCCACTATATCCCACAGCCGTGACATGCACGCCATCCGCCTGCCAGAAGAGGCGTTCAGCTCCCCAGAAACAGCCCATACCAAATTGCACCTGCTCGCATTTTGCCGGAAAGGGCGGATGCAGCGGCGCACCAAGCAGGAAATGGGTTCTGGCTGTCTCAATCGGGCTGGAACGACCGGGCAGGGCGTCCTCTCTGGTCGGCATCGTCACCTTTGCGCGTTGAAATCCGAACATGGAAATATCCTCTGTAGCGAAGAAACTGCAAGAAACGGGCTGCGCCCATATGGCCCTTCTCGCCTGAGCGGCTTGTTGTCCTTATAGGCGGGAACGTTCAATGCGGATCACTCTGGGCCGCCGCTTTCTGCCCAGATAGACAAAGAGCAAACCGATCAGGCCTACCACCAACCAGGCAGGAGCCATCAGGATCCATTGAATGAGAGGGTCCCAGATCAGAGGATGCATATTGCGCTGAATGACCGCCTGCGCCAGATTAAGGCTCTCGCGACTGATTTCGAACCAGGTTTCTCCCAGTGATTTCATGACAATCGCATTGGCCGCGATCGAGCGCACACCATCGAGCACAAGGGCCAGCAGCGCCAGAGCACATATCCAGAGTCCGACAAAGGAAATAATAAACCGAATGACTTTCATCGAACCAGCCTTTCCAAGCCTGCTCCTGCCGCCTGCGCGACAGTTCCTTCTCTGCAATCAATCATGGAGAATGAATGCTTAACTATCATATTGGATATAACCTAAATTTAAAATTTGAACATTTTACGGTGATCGACAAAATTGGCAATGAAAGCCACGATATGGCCCGCAAGGAGAGCCGCTTTAAGCCGATGCTACAGGGCAAATGTGATTTTCTCTGGCGGCAAGCAGCGCCAAGAGAGGCTCTAATCGTAAGAATTCAAAGGGAAATTGGACTTTTCCGGTGGTTTGGCAAGGAAGCTGTGTGTTCTGTCAACAGATTGTCGTCAAGTGGCTTGCGTTCCCGCATTTTTTGGCTATAGTGCGCCCACACTTTCGGGTACGGAGAGGTGGCCGAGTGGTCGAAGGCGCACGCCTGGAACGCGTGTAGGCGGGTAACCGTCTCCAGGGTTCGAATCCCTGTCTCTCCGCCATTTCCCAAGCAAGAAATTGCAATTTATATAAATAAATTCAATGGCTTGCTGCCCCACCCCGCCCGCAAGATTACATCCGTGAATGTGTCGTTATCCAAGCAAAAAGCCGCAGTCACTGCGAATTTTGGGCCTGCCTATTGTGCTGGCTTTGTCCGATTAACAACCGTTGCTTCGCCATAGCGAACCCTTGCCGAGCTGAAACGGCCAAAGCCAATGCTTTTCCCTTATTTGGTGCCCACTTCAAATAGCGTAAGCAAGATGCTCTGTTGTGGATGCGGGGCTGCTGTCCTTGATGAACCGCCCGGTCGGTTTCTCGGTGGAGTAGAATTCGCTAGACGCAAAAGTTGTTCTTCTTTTATGCGCAAAATCAGAAAATAAAATCCTGAAAACGGGATAATGATTTTCCTCTCCTGTTTTGCAGTTTCGAGCCTCTGAGTTGGTTCGGTTCGTTCTTGCGCCGAAGCGCAAAGGTCTCTCTTTGAAAACTTCGTGATTTCAATTTGTTAGCTTTCTTGAGCGCGCGGGCGGTGGGCTTGGCTGTAGCGCCGAGATGGGCCTCTGCCTTTTTTCTATGCCGCTATTTTGTCCTCAAAACTCGTTTCTCGACCGAAGCGGCAGTGGTGGTGCTGAGGGGTTGTTAAGTCAATTGCAACTTCTGGGATGGATCTTTTGATTAGAAACACACAAATCTCCCTTAGAAAAAATTCGCCCTCCTTTCCTTCAGAACGCGCTGTTCTCTTCAAGTGCGAAAGAAAAGCTATGAAAAAACTGTTTCATTCGATCTCCAGTAAACTCTATACTCTGGTTGCCTTTTTTACCGTCTCCTTTGTGGCGATGCTGACCTATCAGCTCATAACGCTTTACGGCAATCTGGATGGATTCAAGCGCAACGAGCTTAAAAGCGTTGTTGAGATCGCCTACAATGTAACCCAGCATTTTTATGACATGTATCAGGACGGTACCCTGAGTGAAGATGATGCTGCGGAGCAGGCAAAAGCCGCTTTGCGCAAGATGTATTATGAAGGCAAGGAATATATCTTCGTCTTGGATAATCAGGGCGTGATGCTGGTTTATCCGCCGAGCAAAAAGGTTGAAAACCAGAACCTCATGGAAACCACGGACAGCAATGGCAAGTTTCATGTCAAGGCGATCGTGAATACCGTGTTGGCGAATGGCGACGGTTTTGTTCCCTATGCTTGGATCAATCCCAAAGACAATGTCTATTATGACAAGATCAGCTACGCCAAAGAATTTCGCCCGTGGGGTTGGGCCATTGGCACCGGTGTTTTGACAACCGATGTTGATCATGCTTTCAGGAATGCGGCGATCAAGAGTGCAGGCTTTGCGGCTGTCATCGTGTTGATCGCCGCCGGGCTTGGCTTCTTCCTTGCGCGCTCCATCGCCAAACCGGTTGCTGCGCTGAATGGCAATATCCTTTCCATCGCCAATCATGAGCTTGATATCGAGATTGATGGTAAAAATCGCGGTGATGAAATTGGTGAAATGAGCCGTGCTGTCGAAACCTTCCGCATCAACGCCATCGAACGTGCACGGCTGGAAAATGCGGAACGGGAACGGGATGCAAATCGGCTCAAAATGGTTGAGCAAACCAATCAACTCATTGAATCTTTCCAGCAGCAAGTGGCCGAGAATCTGTCGATCGTTTCTGACCGGACCAATGAGATGGAAGCCGCAGCTGCCCAGCTCAGCGACATCGCGCTGGAGACGGAGCAGAGCTCTTCTCAGGCGGATAGCTCATCCAATGATGCGACCAACAATGTTGAAACGGTTGCCTCGGCAGCGGAAGAACTGACGGCGGCGATCAACGAAATCATGCAGCAGGCCGAACGCAGCCGTGACGTTGTGGCCGAAGCCACCAAGGACGCCAAGACGTCCAACGAGAAGGTTGCCGAGCTGGATGAAGCGTCGCGCAAGATCGGTGAGGTGGTCAGCCTCATTCAGGCGATTGCAGAGCAAACCAACCTGCTTGCGCTCAATGCCACCATCGAGGCGGCAAGGGCTGGCGCTGCGGGCAAAGGCTTCGCGGTTGTGGCTGCTGAAGTCAAGGAGCTTGCGAACCAGACCTCGAAGGCAACCGAAGAGATTGGTTCACTGATCAATGCCATTCAGGATTCCAGTCGCGAAACCGTTGCGTCCATTGCCAAAATCGATGCCGTGATGGAAAAAGTGGATGGCTACACATCCGCCATTGCCACAGCGGTTGAGCAACAGGGCGCGGCGACCGGAGAAATCGCTTCCAACGTGCAGCAGGCCGCTTTCAGCACCAAGTCAGCCTCCAGCAATATGCGCGATGTCATGGGCAAGGCGCAGCTGACGACGCGGTCGGCGGAAACGGTCAGGGATGCCAGTGGTGAGTTGAAAAGCAGCACGGATATTCTCAAGCGTCAGATCGAAGACTTCATCAACAATGTGTCTGTTGCGTAAGGAACAATTGCTCTCGCCGTTTGCGGCGGTGGGAGCAGACCCTCTTTCGGTCTGTGTGCTGGCTGTCCGATCGCAGGGAGAGACAGATAGATAGCGCTGGAACAAAAAGGGCCACGGCGAGAGTGCAAACAAGCCGTGGCCCTTAAGGTGTGTGATATACAGGAGAAATTTAGGAAACGCGGCGCAGAATAACAGCCGTCCCCATACCACCACCAATGCAAAGCGATGCGAGACCAAGCTCAAGCTCTTCGCGCATCATGCCGTAGAGCAAGGTGGTCGTGATGCGTCCACCAGATGCGCCCAGCGGATGGCCAAGAGCAATGGCGCCGCCCGTCACGTTGGTTTTGTCTTCGAACCAGTCCATGGAAACGCCATGGTCTTTGCTCAGCCCTTTCATGACGGCAATGGCCTGTGCGGCAAAGGCTTCGTTCAGCTCGAGGCGCTGCATGTCTTCCAGCTTCAGACCAGCGCGCGAGAGTGCCTGCGTGATGGCAGGAACCGGACCATAGCCCATGATGGATGGGTCAACGCCACCCTGACCATAGGCCACCAATTCTGCCAATGGTTTGAGGCCATGTGCCTTCACGGCTTCTTCTGATGCCAGCACAAAGGCGACGCCGCCGTCGTTGATGCCGGAGGCATTGCCAGCGGTTACGGTGCCGTCTGGCTTGAAGGCTGGTTTCAGTTTGGCCATTTTCTCCATGGAAGCGTCGCCACGGGGATATTCGTCACGGGCAAAGCTGACTGTTTCCCTGCGGAGTTTGACCTCTACTGGCGTGATTTCCGCATCAAACAAACCATCCTGAACCGCGGCATAGGCGCGCTGTTGGCTGCGCAAGGCGAAAGCGTCCTGATCTTGCCGCGAAATGTCGAATTTCTCGGCCAGATTTTCCGCAGTGATGCCCATATGGTAGTTGTTGAAGACGTCCGTCAGACCGTCATTGACCATGGTGTCGATGAGGGTTTGAGGGCCCATCTTGTGGCCGGTCCGGCTTTTGCCCGGAAGCGCAAATGGAGCCTGCGACATGCATTCCATACCTGCGGCGACAACAAGGGACGCATCGCCTGCCTTGATGTGGGACGCAGCGTCCATGATGGTTTTCATGCCAGAGCCACAGATCATGTTGACGGTGTAGGCTGGAACCGTTTTGGGAACGCCTGCATAGACGGAGGCCTGACGGCCCGGACCCATGCCCTGAGCGCCGCCCAGAACGTTGCCGACGATGACTTCGTCCAGAAGCTCAGGCTTCACTTTTGCCTGATCGAGTGCGGCTGCGATGGCTGCGGCGCCGATGCGGGCTGCAGGCAAGCTGGAGAGCGTGCCCAGAAAGCTGCCCATGGCGGTGCGCTTGGCACCTACGATATAGATTTTTGTCATGGTTGTTGCCTCAGATTACCAGACCGCCGTCGACTTTCAGCACCTGACCGGTGATGAAGCGGGCGCGGTCACTGGCGAGGAAAAGGACGCCCTGCGCGATGTCTTCGGCTTCGCCCATATGGCCAAGCGGGGTCTTGCTTTCCATGTAGGCGATGACTTTTTCCGGCAGATCTGCGGTCATCGGTGTTTTGATGAAGCCCGGGGCAACGCAGTTTGCACGAACCTGAGCGCCTTTGCGGGAGAATTCCTTGGCCCAGCTTTTGGTCATGGCGATGACGCCAGCCTTGGTGGCGGCATAGTTGGTCTGGCCGATATTGCCGTCGGTTCCCACCACAGAGGACATGGTGATGATGGAGCCTGCGCCATTTTCTATCATGATCGGAGAGACGAACTGGGTCATGTTGAAAACGCCCTTGAGATTGACGTCAATGACCATGTCCCAGTCTTTTTCGCTCATACGGTCGAGCAGACCGTCACGGGTGATGCCGGCATTGTTGACCAGAACGTCGATTTTGCCGTTCTCTGCTTTGACTTTTTCAACGAAGGCGGAAATGGCGTCGCGATCACAAACGTTCAGTGAAACGGCTTCAACAGTGGAGAATCTCTCTTTATAATCGGCCATTGCATCAATATTCATGTCGCATGCGTAAACTTTTTTTGCGCCTTCTGCTGCGAATGTTTCAACGATACAACGACCGATGCCCTGAGCACCGCCGGTTACAATGCAAACCTTTTCCTTAAGCATAATTCCACCTTCTACACTTGTTTGTCATGCGACAATTTCTTGCAAATATGTCGTGACCAAAATTATTGGCATGAAAAGCCGAGAATGATTATAGACAGCTGAGCAAAACAAAATTGTAGAAATGGGATTAGCAAAGCGCTGAAGCGGAGCGCATGGCGTGGTGATAGCGGCGCGCATTGGCAAGAATGCGGATTAAAACGCATTTTTGCAGAGGCCCTCTGTTGCGGCTTGTTCGGGGCAATGCTGTTTTGTATTGTCGCACTGGCAGCGGGACTTTGCTGCGCCTGGATGAGGACGAAGAATGCTTGATAAGTTGGTCTATTTCTTGAGTGTGGTGCGAACCGGTTCATTTTCCGATGCTGCGCGCCACTATGGCATCTCCGCCAGTGCGGGAAGCCGCTGGATCATCGAGCTGGAAGAAAAGCTAGGCGTTAGCCTGCTCAAGAGATCAACGCGCAAAGTGGTGGCGACGGAAGCGGGCCAGCATCTTTATGATCGGTTCAATGGGGTGAATGCCGAAATCGAGGATATCTTCTCCGAATTGCAGCATTTTGGCCAAGAAGAGCGCGGCACCATCGTTGTCGCCTCCACGCCTTTATATGCGCGGCGCTTTCTTGCACGCATTGTTGGAGAATATTTGCTTGATCATCCCAAAGTCAGTTTCCGGATCATTGAAACGGCGTTTGACGTGGACATGGTCGAGGATGTCGATTTCTTCGTTCGGGCCAATGCCACTTATGACGGATTTCAGGAAAAAGACAGCCTTTTGATCCGCCGCTCCCTGCAGCGCTACCCTCTCGTTGCTTGCTGTTCGCCGCAATATGCCGAGCGTTATGGCATACCACAAGCCCCTCAAGAGCTGTCCAAACACAACTGCCTGTTTGCCCATACTCTGGTGGGGGGGAACAAATGGGTGTTTGAGTATCAAGGCGAATATACGACGGTTAAGATCGCGCGGACGGTCGAAGTGGACGACAGCGAGATCATCAAATCCATTGCGTTGACGGGTGGAGGGATCGCCTATCTGCCTTTGATGATGCTGCGCGATGAATTGGCGGACGGCAAGCTGATCTCCATCCTTGGCGACTATCTGAATGCGGAGTTTGAGCTCAATCTCTATTATCGCCAGAGAAAACAGATGCCGCTGTTATGCACCAATTTCAAGGATTATATGATCAAGAGAACCCGCGAAATCGGCGAACTTGAGCCATAATTGGTCAGCTTCGGGCGCCAATGTTCGATATTCCTGCCAAATACGGGATCATTATCCCGTTTGTGCAATTGTCTTTTGGATGATTGTCTATTCCCTACTTTTGTGAAGTTTTTTAGCATTGCGCCGCAATAAAAAAGGGCGCATTCGTATTTTTACTTGCGTCCTAAATTAAGGGGTCGAAACATGCAAGTAAAAATCATGACTCCAGACCAAGCTGCAGATCTCATTCAAGATGATGATCGGGTTATTCTGGGAGGTTTTATTGGCGCGGTTGTTCCGGAAACCATTGAAATAGCGATTAAGGACAGATTCTTAACGACAGGGTGTCCCAAAAATCTGGAGCTATATTTCACTGCCGGGCAGGGAGACGGAAAGGACCGGGCGAATAACCATCTCGCACATGAAGGTCTCGTGAAAAAAGTCATCGGTGGTCACTGGGGACTTATCCCGAAATTGCAGGATCTGGCCAACCGAAACCTGATTGAGGCCTATAACCTGCCACAAGGTGTCATCGCGCAACTGATCCGTGACAGCGCGGCGGGTAAACCCGGCACGCTCTCCCATGTCGGCCTGGGCACATTCGTTGATCCCCGTATCGAAGGTGGCAAAATCAACGAGGCCACCAGCAAGGACATTGTTTCGGTTCTGCAAGTCGGCGGCAAAGACTATCTCTTCTATGATCGCCTTGATGCCAACGTTGCGCTGCTGCGGGGTACCACGGCAGACAAACATGGCAATATCACCATGGAAGACGAATGCCTGTTCCTTGAGAATCTGGCTGCTGCGCAATTGGTTTCCAATATGGGCGGCAAGGTGATCGTGCAGGTCAAGCGCCTCGTTGAATATGGTGAGCTGGATCCGCAGCAGGTGCGCATTCCCGGCATTCTGGTGGACGCCGTTGTCGTTGCCAGTGGCGGCGAGCATATGCAGACCTTTGCAGAGCATCTCAATCCAGCCTATTGCGGGCGTGGATCAAGAGGCGGCGAAAAGGCCAAAGCCCATAAGCTGGACGCCAAGAAAATCATTGCGCGCCGGGCCGCGCTGGAGCTGCGCGAAGGGGCTGTGCTGAATTATGGAATTGGCGTGCCTGAAGTGATCGCCGAGGTGACTGATGAAGAAGGCGTGACCGACAAGATGATTGCGACTGTTGAGCCGGGTGCGATTGGCGGAACGCCTGCCGGAGGTCTCAGCTTTGGCGCATCAGCCTTCCCTGATGCCGTGATTACGCAGGATCAGATGTTTGATTTCTATGATGGCGGCGGTGTTGATCAGGCCTTTCTCGGATTGGCCGAGGCCGACCAGTTCGGCAACATCAATGTTTCGCGCTTCGGGCCGACCATCGCAGGCTGTGGTGGTTTCATCAACATCACGCAAAATGCCAAGGAAGTCTGCTTCTGCGGCACCTTCACTGCCGGCGGTTTCAAATTTGAAACCGGTGACGGAACCCTCAAGATTACCCATGAAGGGCGGATCAAGAAGTTCCTCACGCAGGTTCAGCAGATTACCTTCTCGGGTGAGCAGGCCAAGCAGAATGGCAAGCCGGTGCTGTATATCACTGAACGGGCTGTCTTCAAGCTTTCCAAGGAAGGGCTTGAGCTGATCGAAATCGCGCCGGGCGTTGATCTTCAGAAAGACGTGCTGGATCAGATGGACTTCAAACCAATCGTAAGCCCGGATTTGAAAGAAATGGACGCGCGCCTTTTCATCGATGAGCCTATCGGGCTGACACTTCGTTCCCCAGTATCCGTGTAAGACAGCTTCACCGGATTTCTGGCTTCGGGAGGCCCATTCGTATCCTCCCCCCCCCTTAAATGACAGGTGGGCCTCCCGATCTCCCTTTAAAGAAAGAAACACGAGACTTCCAATGAGTTACACCTTGGAGCAGCTTTCTATCGGCCAGAAAGCGTCGTTTGAAAAGACGATCAGTGAGGCCGATATTCAAATGTTTTGCGGGATCAGTGGTGACATAAATCCCGTTCATGTCAGCAGTGTTGCTGCCAGCAAAAGCGTTTTTGGCAATCGAGTGGCCCACGGAATCCTCGTATCAGGACTGACATCTGCAGTGCTTGGCATGCAATTGCCTGGTCCCGGCACCATCTATATGGGGCAGGATTTGCGGTTTGTTGCTCCGGTCTATATCGGTGACACGATCACCGCTGAGGTAGAGGTTGTCGAGATCCTTGCAGAGAAAAGGATTGTAAAGCTGAAGACGACCAGCACGAAACAGGACGGAACCGTCGTCATATCGGGAATGGCAACGGTTCGCCCGCCGGAAAAGTCCTGATTGCTCACCATCCAAAGATAAGTCAAACTCTTCCAATCATCAGAGAAACTCATGATTATTCAACCAATTATCAAGGGGCAGGTTGCAAAATCCTGTCACCCCCTCGGGTGCGCAACGGCCGTCAAAGACCAAATCGCCTTTGTTCGTCAGGCAGAGCAGATCGCCAACGGACCAAAGAAGGTTCTTGTGCTGGGAGCATCTTCGGGCTTCGGGCTTGCCTCGCGTATTTCATTGGCGTTTGGTGGTGCCAAGGCTGATACCATCGGTGTTGCCTTTGAGCGCGGGCCATCTGAAAAGGGTATTGGCACGGCAGGTTGGTACAACCTGATCAGCTTTGAGAAAGAAGCCAAAAAGGAAGGCCTTATCGCCAAGAATTTCGTCGGTGATGCCTTCTCGCCAGAGGTTCGCAAGTCTGTTGTTGATTTCATCAAGACCGAATTTGGTGGCAGCGTTGACCTTGTCGTCTATTCGCTGGCAACAGGAGTGCGCCCCGATCCTCAGAGCGGGGAACTCATTCGCTCTTCCATCAAGGCCATTGGCGAGCCGATCACGGGCTACACGGTCAATCTTGAGAAAGACTGCTTTGAAGAAAGCACGCTCGGGGCGGCGACTGAAAAGGAAATCGAAGATACCGTCAAGGTTATGGGCGGCGAAGATTGGGAAGAATGGATCAACTATCTTTCCGATGCAGGCGTGCTGGCTGAAGGATGTCAGACCTTTGCCTATTCCTATATCGGTTCCCAGCTGACCTACCGCATCTATCATGAAGGCACATTGGGGCAGGCCAAGGCTCATTTGCAGAAAACATCCGATGCGCTGGACGCCAAGCTCCAAGAGATCGGCGGTCAGGCCCATGTGGCTGTTTGCAAGGCACTGGTGACCAAGGCCAGTGTATTCATTCCCGCTTTCTCTCCCTACATTCTCGCCCTTTTCCGGGTGATGAAAGCCAAGGGACTGCATGAAGGCTGCAGTGAGCAGATGCAGCGTCTCTATAGGGATTGTGTCTACCGCAAGGATGGAAAGGTCCTGACCGATGAGAACCGTTTGGTACGGGTCGATGATTGGGAGCTGCGTGACGATGTGCAGGAAGAGGTCCGCAAGATTGTCGCTGAAATGACCCCTGAAAATTTCAAGGAGTTGGGGGATTATGAGGGCTATAAAAGTGACTTCCTCAAGCTCAACGGTTTCGATCTTGACGGTGTGGATTACGCTCAGGACATAGATATAGAAGCGATGTGAATTCAGCGCCGCTTCATTCGTAATTATACGCAAATTTACAAGAGTGCCGTGCATTGCGCGGCACTCTTTATTGGTAATTACCGCAATTGGTCGGTTATTTCGTTTTTAACAAAAGACCTTCCCAAATTCGGGACGGTGACTTCCTTGATTTGGGTATATGAATACTAAGTGAAAATAAAAGTATCGGAAAATAAGTCTTAGGGAGGCTCTCAATGTTCCGAAAATCTGTAATCGAGATTGTGGTATTCATGACATACGCGTTCTTTGCCATGTCATGGGTGGCTGGCAACATGATGACCAAGGACATTATGTCTTTCTATCATGTTGAGGGTGTGACCGCCGCAACATGGATGACCAACGCAATCACAATCGCCAAAATCATTGGCAACCTTTGTGCCGCCTGGTTTTTGACTAAGCTGGGGCCAAAGAAAGCTTTTGCTTTTGCCTCTATCCTGATTGTTGCCGGTATTATTGGAGCGTTCGTTTCAAACTATCCTATGTATGTCGTCACTCGACTGATTATGGGTTTCGGCGGGGCATTTGTTATCGTCTATATGAACCCGGTCGTCATGAACTACTTCTCCAAGGGTGAGCTTCCGATTGTCAACGGTATCAACGCTGCTGCCTTCAACACGGGCAACCTGTTGGCAATTCTCTTTACCGGTTCTCTTTTGGCCCAGTTGGGCACTTGGCAAAATGTGGTCATCGGTATTTCCGTTGTCAGTTTCGTTCTGCTTGTTATCTGGATGATTTTCTCGGAAGATTTTGAGCTTTCCAGCAGCAAAGACGGCAAAGCAAAGAAAAGCTATGGCCTTGGCGATGGTGTCAAGGATCCTGTCAACTGGTTCCTGCCATTCGCCTATTCCGGCGTGTTGTTCTGCTACATCTCCGTGTTTGCCATTTTCCCGATGGTTCCAAACTTTGCAGCTGAAGCCAAGTATCTGTCTTCCATTCTGATCGCTGCGGGTATGGTCGGTACTGTCGTTGGTATCATCGTCGCCAAACGCTTCACCACACGTGTTCCGGTTCTGCGCTGGTCGGGTCTTTTCATGACCATCTTTGCCGCCATCATGGCGTTCACCAGCAATGCCGCGATCGCCTACAGCTGTGCGTTCCTTGCAGGCTTCTTCATGTTCGTTCCGATGACCAGCCTTGTTACCTTGCCATACGAACTGCCGGGCATGAATCCGGGCCGTATCGCCGTCGTCTTTGCCATGTTCTGGTCCGTATCCTACATCATCGAAACCATCCTGATGTATATCTCCGGCCGTATCGCTGATGCCACCGGCGATATCATGATCTCAGCGATTTTCGCGATTGTCTGCTCTGCAACCCTGTTTGTTGCTAGCTTCCTGCTTCCGGAACCCAGCAAGCAAAAAGCAGTGGCTGATGCTTCTGCTGCGCCTGCTGAATAAGTGAAGGGAGATATTCGAGATGCGTGAAGTTAGTCCAAAACTGGTCGGTTATCTGAAAGACCTCAATGCGACCGTTGCCCAGCTTGTAGCCGCAGGCTTCAAACCCAACGCAACCAACGCCCGCGAAGGTCTGGCCAATCTGACCAAAACCTATGTGACCAATATTCCTGCGGTCTCCAAAATCCAGGACGATGTCATTCCGGCAGAAGGATTTCACGTTCCGGTCCGCATTTATAACCCTGCTCCGGACGAAGAGCTTCCGGTGGTCATCTATTACCATGGTGGCGGTCACATGTGCGGTAGCGTTACGGTCTATGATCCGATTTGCCGCAAGGTTGCTTTGGCAACCAGACATATCGTCATCGCTCCGGAATATCGTCTTGCGCCTGAATGTCCATATCCGGCCGGTGTTATCGATGCCTATGCAACGCTAAAAGGTGCTTTTGCGGTGCTGGCAGCCAATGGCATGAAGTTCAAGCGGGAAGTCTCTATCGTCGGGGATTCCGGCGGCGGTGCTCTCTGCGGCGCGGTTGCGGGCATGGCGCAGTTTGACGTTAGCGTCAAGATCAAGAAGCAGTTCATGATCTATCCAAGCCTTGATTACACCATGGACTCCAAGTCCATGGAAGAGAATGGCGTCGGATATTTGCTGCAGGCTGGCAAGATTGCCTGGTATTTCGACAATTACCTCAAAAATGGCGAATGCCGGAAATCTGTCTCTCCACTCTATGGTGACTTCACGAAGAATCTTCCCGAGACCTTTGTTGTCACCGCAGAATTCTGCCCATTGCGGGACGAAGGCAAAGCCTACTATGAAAAAGTGCGCTCGGCGGGCGTTGCTGCAACCCACGTCAATATGGATGGAATGATCCATACTTTCATGAATATGGAAGATCTGGTGGAAGAAGAATGCGCATTTGTCTATGACAAAATGAACAGCTTCCTGAATAGCTAAGGCCATTCACAAGTATTGGAACTAATAGTCTGTCCATCCCTTTTCAGGGATGGACTTTTTTTGTCCAGGCACTGTTGCCGGTCATTGGTCAGATCGGGCTTGGCGCGCGTCGGGGATGGTCTGTTGCGCATACCTGCAGCCGCTCACAATCCGCCGGATCTAAGAATATCTCCGTAGGGACACGGGTGACGCGCCCCTTGCACCGGATGCCGTTAGCAGCCGGCCAGAACGAAGCGGGAAAAGCGAAGGGCCTCGCGCGCGTCGTTATCCATCTGCTCGTCGGAGGCATTGTTGCTGAGGTCCCGCCAGACGCGAATGTCGCGTCCGACTTCGCCACCGGTTTTGACAAAGGGCTCCATGACAACAGTTCCTTCATAGCCGATTTCCCGCAGGGCCGTGCCGATTTCATGCCATGGAAGCCGTCCCTTGCCGGGCACCCGACGGTTGTTTTCGCCCGTGTGGAAGTGGCCAAGAAGCGGGCCTGCCGTCCGAATGGCGGCGCTGAAACTGTCCTCCTCGATATTCATATGGAAGGTATCCAGCATAACCTTTACGTTGGATTTGCCGGTTTCGGTCACAAATCGAACGCCCTCTTCGGCTGTGTTGATAACATGATTTTCAAAGCGGTTGAGCACCTCAATGCACAGGTTGATGTCGAGATCAGCGGCAAAATCGGCAAGGCTGGAAATCCCTTCGACACCACGGGCCCAGTCGCCTTCCTTATCCAGCGGCTTGTTGAAGTCCACCGGCCAATAGGAATGCAGCGCGCCACCTATGCTATGAATATCCAGCTTGGCGATATTGCTCAGGGTTTCTTCGAAAAATGCCCGCCCCGCCTTGCGCACATCCGCATCCGCAGAAGAAAGATTGCATGTTTCCTTCGGCCCAAGCCCTGCGGTCATGATGATGCCGTTGTCACGGGCACAACGCCCTATTTCGTCCAGATGGGCAGGACTGAAGCTGTTGACATGGTGTGCGGCGATCTCAATCACATCAAAGCCAAGCTTGGCCACCCGCTCGATATAGGGAAGGCAGTCCGCCCCCCATGAATTTTCCCAGTAAGAATAATAAATGCCGAATTTCATGATTTCCTCCTTGTAAGCGGCAATTTGGCGGCACCGCGCTCCGGTCCGGGCTCATCCGGATACCGGAATGCCGGTTTCCCTGTGCTGCAATTGGCCTCTTATTCCTGTTGACGAAAGCCTTCTGAATGAATCGCCTCGTCACTGTGCATTCCATGTTTCAAGTTGCCCGGTAATGAATGTCTGCCTTGCGGCTTTTCGCGATCACCAGATGTCCGTTGGGAAGATCGTTGCTCTCGAGCTTGCGTGTGATTTCTTCACCCGAAAGCCCGAAACCTTTCCATCTGGCATAAAGGCGCGATCGGAGCTCCTCCTCAAGGACATCGACAAACACCGTCAGATCGAAATAGGGCGCAAGGCTGTTCCATGGACTTTGATCGAGCAGCAGATAGTTGCCTTCCACGATGATCAGTTCCACTTCCGCAGGAATGATCCTCGCGCTGCCGCGGGAAATTTCCAGTTCCCGATCAAAAACAGGCACAGCAACCGTTTCCTCTTCCCCATCCTTGAGCCGTTGCAGAATGGAGCGCAGTCCGCCAACATCGAACGTGTCAGGCGCACCCTTCCAGGGAAGGCGATCCATGTCGCGCAAGACGGCATCATCAAAGTGGAAGCCATCCATCGGCAAGATCGCAATCTTGCCCGGATGCAACGCATTGAGGGCTTCAAACAAAGCCTCCGCTGTTGTGCTTTTGCCAGAACCAGGCGCCCCGACAATGGCAAGAAAAATTCTCTTTCCACCTTTGCCCATCGCATCCTGAGCCATGGTCACCAGATCGGAAAGCTGGTCAAAAATTCTGGTCATTATTCGGACGCACCCACCTGTTTCAGCTCCGTTGTTTTCTCCGGTCTGATGACCGTATCGGGGCTGGTTCCATCTGTTGATTTTCAGGGCCGCGGCAAGCCGAAGCCCTGAATAAGTGTCAGCTTCTGGCCTTGTTGCGCCTCAGGAAGCTTATGAATATCCTGACCAGATCCGAGCGCAGCACCATCACCGCAACAAGGAACAGCCCCCAGACTGCGGTGGCCAGATGCTGGTTGGCACCGATGAGATTGAGGCCCGATGACAGGATCTGGAGGATGAACAGGGAAATGATCACCGGGATCACGTTGCCCTTGCCGCCAAATGGATCAATACCACCGAGGAAACATGCCAACACGGTGATCAGCAACAAAGCCTCTCCATGTCCCACACGCACCGAGTTGAAGCGGGCTGCCATCAGAATTCCGGCGATTGCGCAGAGCAAGCCGGACAAGGCATAGATCAACACAAGGGTACGCTTGGTGTGCAGGCCCGCATATTCAGCCGCAAGAGGGTTTGACCCGGTCATGTAAACCGAGAAGCCATGCCGGGTCCGCTTGAGCAGGACATGCCAGATGAAGGCGATGGTGCCAAACAAGATCAATGGCACCGGCAATCCAAGCAAGGTCCCATGCCCAATGACGCGCATATAGTTGGGAAAGCCGGAAATGTCGCCACCGCGGGTCAAAAATTCCCCCAGCCCCTGCAAGAAGACCATCATGGCAAGAGAGACAAGAATGGGGTGAGCCCCGACATAGGCGATGATGAAGCCGATGATCGCCCCGGCGAGCACGCCGACACATATCGCAAACAGGCACCCCAGAATAAAGGCACCGACACCGGCATCCGGCCCACCAAACTGGAGCAGCGTCCAGGCAAGAGCCAGACCGGACATGTTTGCGGTAAAGACCACTGCCAGATTGAAGCCACCCGAGACGATGGGCGCCAGCATGGCGAGAGTCAAAAGCCCCAGAAGCGGCATCTGAAAGCCCATGGAATCCAGATTTGCCAGCGTCAGGAACTGCGGCGAAGCAAGGCTGAAAGCGGCTGCCACAACGATCAGGATCACGATCAGACCCGATGTTTCCTTATCCATATTTTGCAAGAATGCAGATCGCCAATTGCTCATTGTCCACGCTCCTGTCTATGTCCGAATAGGTTGGAAAAATCCATGTTCGAGGTGGAAATCGCGATGACAATCGCTGCGCCGATGATCATCTGGAAGGCGAAGGGCGAAACCCCAAGCAGGTTCAGGCCATTTTGTGTGATGGCGACAAACATGACACCGAGCACACAGCCAAGGATTGAGCCCTTGCCGCCGCCAAGACGCGCGCCGCCCAGAACCACTGCTGCCAATACATCCATGTTGCGAGTGAAGAGCGCATTGGGCACGACTTCCTGCACGATATTGATCTGCATGAGCCCGGCGATGCCGGCCATCAGTCCCATCCAGCCAAAGGCAAGCGCCTGCATTGCTGCGATATTGACCCCGGCGCGCGCGGCACCTTCTGGGTTGTCGCCGAAGGCATAGAGCTGACGCCCCAGATTGGTGTGACGCAACAGGAACCAGGTCGCAAAGACACAGACCAGCATGACGCCGACGGCCAGATTGAGCTCGGCCCAGGAACCATCCGCAGACTGATGTTCGAAAATGAAGATGCGGTCGGTCACCCAGTCCGGCAGATCATAGATCGAGCGGCCGCGGGTGAAGAACATCAAAAGTCCAAAATAGGCATTGTAGGTCGCAATCGTCACCACGATGGTCACGATACGGAAGGTATGGATGAAATACATGTTGATCAGACCCAGCAGGATACCGATCACGCCGCAGGCCAGAAAGCCGAACACCCAGTTTCCTCCGCCCATCGCAAACATCAGTTCCATGCCGACATACTGGACGACAGAGGAGGCAACCGCGAAGGAAATATCGATGCCGCCAGCAATCAGCACCACCAGAAGGCCGACGGCCCAGATCAGATTGATGGCATTGTTGTTGAGCAAGGATGTAATATTGCTGAGGGTGAGAAACTTGTCCGTGCTAAGGGCAAGGCCGATGCAAATCAGCAGAAGGACCACACCGACACGAACTTCGATTTTATTGTCGCGATACAGTCTATGCATAGATCCGCTCCTCGAGCTGCGGCACGCTCACCTCGCGAGGGTCATATTCGCCCACGATGCGACCATCGGCCATATGCAGAATGCGGTCGGAATGGAACATCACTTCCGTGACTTCGTCGGAGATCAACAGGATGGCGAGGCCATTCTCGGCAAGATCCTGAACGATCTTGAAAATGCCCGCACGCGCGCCGACATCAACGCCGACCGTTGGACTGTCCAGAATGAGCAGTCGGGGCTCTGTCGCAAGCCACTTGGCCAGAACCACCTTCTGCTGGTTGCCTCCTGAAAGGCTCGAGATGGGATCTTCCTGATCGCCGATCTTGACGCCAAGTTCTGCGATCCATTTATCGACCAGATCCCGCTTCTTGCTGTTCGAAATCAGCGGAACAGCCATGAGCAGCTTCTGAAGCACGGAAATCACAGTGTTGTCGGCAATAGACTGTTTTTGCAAAAGCCCCAGCGTCAGCCGGTCTTCCGACACATAGGCCAAACCCTGACGGATGGCGTCGCGGATGGATCCGGGTGAATAGGCTTTGCCCTCGAGCTGCATCGAGCCTTTCGAGGGATGGCGCATGCCCATGAGCACATGCGCAAGCTCGGTGCGCCCGGACCCGATGAGACCCGTTAGCCCCACCACTTCGCCGGCACGAATGACAAAGGAGACATCCTCGAACTCACCGGGGCGGCTCAACCCATCGATTTCGAAGACAGGTTCGGCATGGCTCATGTCTCGCGATGAAACTTCATTCTGGATGAGCTTGCCGGTCATCAGCTCGCCAAGGCGGGCCTGTGTCATGTCTTTGGTGTCGTAAACGCCAACCAGTTTGCCATCTCTCAGAACTGTCACGCGAGAGGCAATTTCAAGAACTTCGGCAAGGCGGTGGCTTACGAAAACCACAGCGACACCATCGGCAGACAATTTGCGCACAATCTCCAGAAGCTTGTCGGTTTCCGATTTCGTCAGCGATGCCGTCGGCTCGTCCATGAAGATAAGACGCGCATCATTCATGAGCGCTCGTGCGATCGCAACCACTTGTCGCTGGGCGATTGGCAGCTCTTCCAGCGGAAGCGTCAAATCCAGTTCAACACCCAGACGCTTCAGAACCGCAGCGGCCCGTTCGCCCATTTGCCGGGTATGTATGGGGCGGATGGCCAATCCGACCATATCGTCAAAGGTGATATTTTCCTGAACACTCATATGGGGGAATAGGGCGAGGTCTTGCCAGATGACCGACACGCCCATGGCGCGGGCTCTGGTCGGGGTAATCGAACTGAGCTTCTGGTCGAACAGCTCAATAAGGTCGGCACTTTCGGGCTGATAGACGCCCGTTATCACTTTTATGAGGGTGGATTTCCCACATCCGTTCTCGCCTGCGAGGCAATGCACCTCTCCCGCCAGAACTTCGAAATTCACATTATCGAGCGCTTGAAGTCCGCCAAACGCCTTGGAGACACCTTTGAGGCACAGAGCTAGCGGCTCTGTCTTGGCATTGGTCATTTTTTTGAACCTTCGAAAGATGAGGCGCACGCGACAAATTGAAACGGCGCGCGCGCCTGCTGAGGGGAGAGGTTTACAGGCCCATATCAGCCAGTCCGTCCACAGTATCTTTGTTCACTTCAAGCAGGTTGTCGGTGATGATGTCACGACCTTCCGTATCCGGATGAATGACACCAAGTCCCGGAATGTCCGCGCCGTCTTTGACTTCTTCGCCACCGGCAAGCATCTTGCCCATGGTTACGAATACTTCGCCAGCCTGTGCCGGGTTCCACATGAAGCCACCGGTCAGGATGCCTTTATGCACCATCTTGCGGCCCTGTCCCGGAGAGAATGGGCCAAGCACGAAGATTTCGCCGGTTTTGCGACGTTCCTCGATTGCACGAGCTGCCCCGATTGGCCCTTGGCTACCAAAGGCGAGGAAGCCCTTGAGATCAGGATTGGCGGCGATCAGATCGAGAGCCGTAGAGCGGCTGTCATCAACATTTTCTGCAACGCCATAGCGATCGCCGATCAGTTCGACATCCGGACGATTGGCTTTCATCCATTCGATGGCGGCGTCAGCCCAGGCATTGTGCAGAGGCACGGTCAGCGAGCCAACATAGACGGCATATTTGCCGGGTCCCTTGATATTTTCGGACAGAAGCTTCGCATGCGCTTCGCCAAACCCCTTGGCAGAGGCCAGCTCGAAGTTCCAGTCCACATTCTTCAGGCCGGGGCCTTCATGTGATACAACGATAATGCCTGCGTCGCGCGCTTTCTTCAAAACCGGTTCGAGAGCGGATTCATCGTTCGGCACCACGCCGATCACGTCGACACCCTTGGCGATCAGGTCCTCGATTGCCTGCACCTGCAGAGCCGGGTCGGCGGAAACCGGGCCGATCATCTCGGCATCAACACCAATTTCGGCTGCCCGCTTCTTGATGCCCATTTCCATTGCGTTGAACCAGGGGATGCCACCAATTTTCACAACGACACCCATGGTCGGATTGTCGGCTGCGCACACGCCACTGATCATGCCGAAGGCCATGGCAGCCCCGGCAATGCAACTTAAAAGTTTATTTTTCATAGCTTAATATCCTCCCAGATGTAAGAGTTGGCCTCGATTCTGCTTAAGGCCAATTACAATCGATTGTGCAACTTTAGAAAAGTCTGATTACCACCTCCAATGGCAAGCAAACAAAAAATTCATCCTCCTGCACAATCGATATTTCACATCAAGCCAAAATTGCTCTAGAATGTCAATATTGTTTGTTCCACAATCAGAAGTATGACGATGAAGCGCACGCCGAAAAGCACGATTTATGACATTGCCCAGAAGGCGAATGCCTCACCCTCGACAGTGAGCGCAGCCCTGAACGGAACATGGAAAACACGCCGAATCCGCGCAGAAACAGCGCAAAGGATCATCAAGATTGCTCAGGATTTCGGCTATTCGACAAATCTGCAAGCAAGAGGGCTGCGCACGGCAAAGTCCGGTCTTACCGCTTTGCTGATGCCTGACTATAATCGCTTTTTCTCCAGCCTCGCCGAGGCATTTTCCTCCAAAGTCAGACAAATGGGCCTGTGCCCGGTGATTGTTTCCACAGACCGTGACCATGACGAAGAGCTGTCAACTGTGGCCAAACTCGCTTCCTACGCGATTGATTCCCTGTTCATTGCCGGTGCTTCCTGCCCCGAAGAAATCAGCCAATACTGTCAAAAGGCGCAAATCGACCATATCTTTATCGACCAGCCCTGTGCGCTGGCGGCCTCTGTCACAACAGACAATGTCTGGGGCGCGCGACAGCTCACCAGCGAGATTCTTGCTTCCCGTATGCCGTCGGGCGACCCGATGCGGGATGAGCCCTATTTTATCGGCGGAGACTGCCATCTTCCTGTTACGGCAGGGCGCATCGAGGGTTTCAGGCAGGAATTGCAGAGCCAGCTGGGCGGTTCGCATGACCATCAGATCATCGCGTCAAGTTATGACGCCGACTATGCGGAGCAGGCGATCAGGTCGCTATACGGCAAGATCGGCGGCTTGCCCAGCGCACTTTTCGTAAACTCCATCTCGTCGTTTGAAGGGATCTTGCGGTTTCTGCTCGACCTTCCGGAGGAAGAGGTTCGTGCCTGTTCGATGGGATGCTTCGACTATGAGCCGTTCGGTGAGTTGCTTCGCTTCCCCGTGCATATGATACGCCAACGCCATCGGGCCCTGATCTCCACGGCATTTGAGCTGCTGGAGACAAAGGCGGAGCCCGGTACGCTGATAAAGGTCGAGCCCAAACTCTTCAGCGCTCGCAACAAGCAATGATGGCCTTTAAGGCCATCATGCCCGCGCGGACCCCTCAACCTTCGGGTAACGTGACATGGCAGGGCGGATTGAAGGCGCGTCGCGCTTCGTCGGCGGATTGATAAAGCCCCGCACCCGATAAAGCGAACATGGAAGCGCCAAGAACTGTCGTCTCGGCTTCATCCAGCACATTGATCGGAATACCCAGCGCATTGGCCTTGAGCTGGGTCCAGAACTGGTTTCGCGTCCCCCCGCCAACCATTGTCAGCTGAGAGGCCTTGAAGTTGCCAACCTGTTCGAGAATGGACAGGCCATTCTGCAGCTTGAGCACCAGACCGTTGAGTGCCGCACGAACCAGTGAGCCCCGATCTACATCAAGCGACAGTCTGGACATGGTCCCGTTGCCAATGAGCATGTCGGGATCGATCTCTACGCCATGACAATCTTCAGGCGCGTCCATCGCTTCCTTGATCATCACCTCATAGACATTGCTTCCGGAAACGCCGCTATACATTGTCCGTGCGAACCATTCGATGACGGCCGAGGCGATATATTGATAGCCCGGATTATAGTGGCCGCGCATCACGTCCCACTCACAGGTGAAGGGAGTCTTGAAAATCTCGCTTGTCGGAATCTCGATGCTTGGGCAACGGGCCATCAGAATTTCCCATGTCCCCGAGGACAGAACGGGCTGCTCCGGCGTCGCGCCTGCTCCAAAGATGGCAAATTGTGTGTCATGGCCTGCCGATATGACCGGAGTGCCAGCAATCAAGCCCATCATGTCAGCGCTCTCCTTGAGAAGAGGCCCGACGACTTCACCCGGATAGATGGTTTCGGGAAAGAGCGATTTCTGCACCCCGACGGTGTCCAGTATCTCCTGGCTGTAATCTTGCGTCCGGTAATCAGTCAACTGCGATGTGCCAACCATGGTCGCGTCATTGGTGAAGCGCCCGGTAAGCAAGTGGGTAAAAAGCGAGCTGACAAACATGAAATGGGAGGCGCTGTCGAGCAACTCGGGATGATTCTCCCGAAACCAGATGAATTTGTTGAAAGTGTTGAAGGAGAAGAATCCCACGCCGCTGATCGCACTGACCCGTTCGGGATTGATATAGCGATCCATATAGCTCATGGGCTCGATCGTCCTTGAGCATTTCCAGCTGATGATGGGATAGATCAGCTTTCCCGATGCATCAAGAAAGGTGCCGTCAGCACCGAATGTCGTTACCGTAACCGCCTTGATCCGTTCGGGCGCAACGACCTTGATGACCTCTCTGGCGCAGCGAAACAGCTTTTCGCAAAGGGCTTCAAAGGACCAGTAATGCCAGTCCTCATGGTCGGGATCCGGATAGGTCGTGTTTTTCTCCGATGCGCGCGCAATCACCTTGCCGCTGGCGCTGACTGCAATGGCCCGCACATTGGTGCTGCCACAGTCCAGCACCAATACGGCTTCTTCTTTTGTCTCGTCGTTCATTTTCCTCCCCCTGTCTGCATCTTGCCTGCAGCCTAAAACGAATATGAAACCAACGCCGTCTCCCCGTTCATGTAGTTCGTTTCAAAGCTCCATGGATGCCTTGTTCATCCACCCTGCAGTGAATGGAATTCAATTCATTGATGAGCATAAAACCGCCCCGTCCCACCTTGCTGGTATCACACAGCAGGGCGTGGGTATTGCTGGCGCGCAGCATCGCCTTTTTCACCCCCACATTCAGGGCATTGCTATCCCAGGCGCCGCTCTCGGGCAGAAACCCGGCGCATGAGTGGAAGCAGATGTCGGCATGAAAATCGAGAATATTGCTCACCGTGATCGACCCCAGAAACGCCCCGTATTTTTCATAATATCGACCTCCGATGCCAATGACCTTGATGTTGGATTTCTGGACCAGATCAAACACGATCCGGACGGAATTCGTCATCACGGTCAGGGGAATATCGGGCAAGGCGCGGGCCAGATACCAGCAGCTGGAGCTTGGATCGAGAAAGATCCTGTCGCCTTCCTTGACGAGAGAAATGGCCCTGTCCGCCATTTTGGCCTTGGCATCGGCATTTTCGGATTGGCGGGAGCCAAAGGCCAATACCTCATCATTGTCGAGCAGCGAGCAGGCGCCGCCATGGGTGCGCCGCAGGTAGCCCGCCTCCTCCAGAACTCTCAGATCCCGGCGAACCGTCTCGACCGCCACGCCAAACTGTTCGGACAAATCATTCACGCTGACAGACCCGAGATGGTCAACGCGATTCACAACAGCCTTCAATCGATCAGATAACATGAAATCCTCAAATGGGCATATTCGGTCATTGCCATTGGAAGCCAGACAACCTTCTTTGAGACAAGACTGCCAGCAATTTGAGCGACATTCAATTGGAAATATGCCTATTTTGCCAGGAATTGCAGTTATTATCTAGCCAATCGCGAATTTCTTTCGACCACAACCAATGTGTCGCAAGTCGGCCAATCTTCTTGCTTCCGCACAATTCTGGTGTTAAAACGGTCAAAATCAGTCATTAAATTTGTGTGGGGGGAAACATGCACGACACTGTTGAGAACCGTCAGGCGATAATCGATGCCTGCATCGAAATGAATGCAACAGGCCTCAATCAGGGCACCGCGGGCAATATCAGCCTGCGCTGTGGTGACGGCATGCTGGTGACACCATCCGGCGTTGCCTATGATCAAATGAAGCCCGAAGACATCGTCTATGTCAGTGCAAATGGTGAATATGGGCAAAATCAGGTGCCATCCAGTGAATGGCGCTTTCATCTGGCCTCCTATCAAACAAGGCCGGAAGCCAATGCCGTGGTCCACAATCACGCCATCAACGCAACATGTATTTCCATCCTCAATCGGCCAATTCCGGCAATTCACTATATGGTTGCGGTTGCTGGTGGCTATGATATTCCGGTGGTGGACTATGCAACCTATGGCACGCAGGAATTATCGGATCTGGTGACCGCAGGCCTAAAAGACCGGGCAGCCATTCTGCTGCGTCACCATGGCATGATCGCGACGGGAGAAAGCCTCGCAAAAGCGATGTGGCTGGCCAATGAAGTGGAAGCCCTTTCCAAAATGTATCTGAATCTGCTGCAGGTCACCGACACCCCGCCGTTGCTCTCGCACGAACAGATCGATACGGTCCTTGAAAAGATCAAAGGCTACGGTCTTCGAGAAAAGCCCTGAAGAGATGAAAAGCTGATATGCGATTATATTTGGGGGGCGCAATTATCGTGTCTCTTGTAAAGAGTATAAAGGTAATATCCAGACCGAAAATCCACTCAGATCACCTGTATTGTTTGCACGAATTGCTTCTGAGCGCCGCATGAAGGGATTGTGAAAGCCTTCGATATATCAAAATATCGAAATTTCAGCTTTGCGATCTTGTTGGAATGGATAGATAGACGCGCAATCATATGCCCGCGTCTATCCCTGTGCGAAACCGAGCTCTTATGCTCTAGACACCCATTCTTTTCAGGACATCGTCAACAAACTGCTTGGCGCGCGGAATGTCGCTCTCGTCAAGATGCTCGATGATGATCGGAATATTGGGATGTAATTTGCCCAGACGTTTGACGTAGAGTTCGTAATTCAGGATCCCCAAGCCGGACGCAGGCAATTCCACTGCTCCTGCTCCGCGGAAGGTATGTGCTTCTGAAGCATCGATCGTGGCGTGTTTCTCACCCAGATTCTCAGCAAGCTTGCAGTCCTTGGCATGAGCAATCTTGATCCGGTCTCCCAATGCATTGAACATCTTGTTCAATGTCTCATCCATATGCCGGATGGTGTAATCGTCATAATAGTTGGTTGGATCCATCAGCAGTCCAAGGCCGGGATGCGGCAGATCTGCGAACAGACGGAGGATTTCATCGACTGATCCAATCACGTTGTTGACATAGTTTTCGACAAGGAAAACGGCACCATGATCGTAGGCTTCCTGCGCCAATTCGGCGATCACTGCAAGGGCTTCCTCATAGCCCTCCTCGGTCTTGTTCCGGTCATCATGCACCCAGTCGCTCTCGATATTATATGTGCCGGTCTCGGAAATCACGTAAGGCGTTCCCAGATCGCGCGCATGGCGAATGATTTCCTTGAGGTAACCAACCCGCCTTGCCCGTTCGGCCTTGTCGGGATGGATGATGTTGGTATAGCCCGAAATCGCACAGATCGGCAGGTTGGCATCGCGAAAGGCATCGCGGACCTTGTGGCATTTTTCCTTGGTGATTGTGCCAGCGCTGAAATCCATGTCCTTGAAGGCCAGATCAAGCTGCACGGTGCTGAAACCATGCCCTTTGATTTTCTCGATAACCGTGTTCAGGTCATAGGGGAAATATCCGCTGAATATACCGACAGGTATCATTGTTTCTCACTCCCTTGGTTGTAATGATATGGCTTGATTACGTCAGCAGGTCTTTTTCGATTTCGGCCAAGGCGACGGTTCTCTCCTCCTCGATTGACCGATAGCACGCCTCGACGCAGGCGAGCGTCTTGAGATTGTCCGCCCCCGAAATTTCGGGTTCGGATCCCTGTTCCACCGCACACAGGAGCTGGCTCATCGTGCCTTCAAAGGCATCGGGGAACCAGACGCGGTTTAGTGCTGGCTTAATCCAGCCCTTTGGCATTTTCGAAGAGGTAAAGGACATGGTGCTGGGTTTGAGCACCGGGTAATCGAACCAGAAGATATTGCCCTGCGCGATACCCTCAGTGCCAACAACACGCCACTTGATATAATAGTCATCCTCGGCGTCACCGCCCGGTCCGGCCCAAACATCATCAAGGCTTGTCGCCATGAAATCATCGGCATATTTGAAGGTATATTGCGAAATGCCGTCACGATGCGGGAATGTGGTGCGAGGGTCTTTCCGGACCACGCAGGTGGCCTTCTCGGGATCACCGAACAGATAGCGGAAGCTGTCGATATGATGAATGCCCATATTGAGAATTTCGATCCGGTCATATTTGCGCAGAAAGGCCTGCCAGTCCGGGATCGCCCGCATTTCGATCGTCGCCAATACTCGTTCACCAAGCAGTCCCCTGTTAAGCAGGGTCTTCAGGGCGCGGATCGAGGGGTCGTAACGCATGTTCGAATTCACGCCGAGCGGAATGCCCGCCTTTTTGCAAAGAGCAACGATCTCCTTTGCTTCGGCGAGATTCATGGCGAGCGGCTTCTGGCACAGGATACCCTTGATATGGCTGGTCTGGGTGATGGCTTCCTTGATGATCGCCAATTGTTGATCTGGCGGAACCGCGACGTCGAGAATTTCGATCTCCGGGTCATGCACCACTTCCTGCCAGGTGTCGTAAACCTTGGGAATACCGCGCGTGGCAGCCACTTCTTCACTCTGGGCACGATCCAGCGAGGCGATTGCATGCGGATTGAAGCCAGCCTTATTGTAGGAGACCAGATGGCAGTCTCGCATAATGAAGCCCGCGCCCAGACATCCGATCCGGTAATCCTTGCGCTCTGGCAAAACAGGATCGATATTGAGGTCAAACGGTAGAATGGATGCTTGTGTCATGATGATCTCCTGTTTTCGTCGCTCAAGGCCGGAACATAGCCTTCTTCAATCATCTTGCGCCGCTCGACATATGCCGGCAGAATCTTGATGTTTGGCTGGTTGAACCATGCGAACGGGTCGGTGCTGGCGACCAGAGCGATATTGGCCCAGGCGTTGAAAGATCCGGACCGGATGATCACCTTGGCTTTCGGGGCCATTTCCTCTACGAGTATTTCGTGCGTTGTTCCTTTGAACAGGGCTCCTGCACCGGTGTAGATTGTCTGCAGCTCCTTGTAGAGATCTGGATGACGGTCACGAACGTCTGTTGCGAAATGCACTTCCTCCACAAAGATCTCCTTGCGCAGCACGCGCAGAATATCCAGAACATCCGGCAGGCCTTCATAAAAGCCGAGGTCAATCCGGTTGGCTGACGAAGGGATAGGGAAACCGGCGTCGGTAACAAGGACCAGATCGGAATGCCCCAATGTCGCAAGGGCCTGTGCCAACTCAGGATGCAAAATCCTATTTGGAATCATTTTTGTCTCCTCCTCTTTTCGCGCGCACCGCATGGTGCGGGACGATAAAATTCATGTCTTGATGCGCAGCTCGGATGCTCTCTCAAAGCAAACCAGTCCCATTATCTCCTTGAGATACAGGGAGATTTGGTCACTTCCGGTTGGTTTACGCATCGCGGGATAGCTATTTTCTATTCTTCGCGCTCTGAGACTGTCGCGTTTGAGCCTGCAAGATGGCATTGACCTCATCACGGGTGTGATAGGAGGGAACCGTCTCCCAGCGCGTGCAGCATAATGCGGCAACAACAGATCCGAATTCTGCCGCTTCCTTGAGGCCTTTGCCTTCGGCGAGACCAACAGCCAGAGATGCATTGAAGGAATCTCCTGCGCCGTTGCTATCGACCGGATCGATTTTGAACGGTGCAATTTCGAATGAATCTTGCGATGTAAAGCCGACGACACCTTTTTCGCCAAGCGTCATGACCACCGAACCACAGCCGGTTCGCATCAATCGGTTGGCGACCTCTTCGTTTGAAATATGCGCATTCGGATCAAGCCCGAGCGCCACGCGTGCTTCGGTTTCGTTCGGTGTCAGGATATCGATGCAAGACAGATCAAGGCCTGTCAGATTCTGCGCCGGTGCGGGGTTCAGGATGGTCGTCAAGCCAGCTTCTTTTGCCTTTTTCAAGCCCCACAGAGCAGTCGGCAAGGGAATTTCAAGCTGGGCAAGAGCGACCTTGGCACCCTCCAGCAATTCTCTGTTATTGTCGACATCCTGCTCGACAAACAGGCTGTTGGCCCCCATGTCGACCACGATGATATTGTGTCCAGGATCATCCTTGATAATGAAGCCTGCGCCTGTGGCCAGCTTATCGGTCTGGCGCACACCACTGACGCCGACACCTTCGACTTCCATCAAATCAAGAAACTCATCGCCAAAGGCATCCTTGCCGACAACACCGATAAACTCCACCATGCTCCCCAGACGTGCGGCCTGAACAGCCATGTCAGATCCCTTACCGCCGAATGTCTGGCGAAAATCACGCCCCAGAACGGTTTCCCCGACCAGCGGGATCCTTTGTGTGGTCATGACCAAAGCCTTGGCGTAGCTTCCAAAAACAATAACGGACATGTTTCTATCCTTTCAAAAACGCCTCAGTCCGGTTGCCGGCTGGGAACTTGAACAAGAAGGCTGTCATTAAGAAGAGTTCGCTTGGCTGCTCTATCTAAATGTTTGGCGCTTCTTCTTGTTCCCATACCGGCGACCGGTCGGGAGGCGGCTAGTAAGCGTCGATGTCGCCTGCGGTGCCGGAAATGATCTCCGGACCAGAGCTCGTGCCTACCAGTTCTGCGCCGGCCTTGAACAATGAAATCATCTTTTCGCGTGTATTGACCTTGCCGGACACTTTCACACGACAAGGCGCCTTTATGTTGGCTTTGAGGATGGCGACATCTTCTTCTGTCGCAAGGCACCCACCCTTGCCCCAGCCTGAAGACTGCTTGACCCAGTCAATTCCGGCTTCACATGCCAGTTGTGCAGCCTTGGCCTTCAGATTGGCATCGGTGATATATCCAAATTCAAGCATGGCCTTGATCTTCATGCCCTCGGCATGGGCCGCACGCGCCATTTCCGTGAGTTCACGTGCATATCCCTCGACATCGCCGCCGAGCAGGAGGCCAGGATTGGGCGGGAAGTCAAATTCGTCAGCGCCTTCTTTTGCCAGCATGCGCACCACCGCGAGCTTCATTTCCAGCGTGTCATTTGCCATCGGGAAATTCACCGTGGAGGCGACGCGGACGCCCGTACCTTTCAGGACATCCTTGGCCAGCGCAACAAAACAGGGAGCGACCATTGCTGCATCAAATTCATATTTGGCGCAGGTTTCGACATGGACCAGAAGATCTTTCTTGGTGAGATCTGGATTGACGTTCGTATATTGAATGGCCTTGGCGACCTGTTTGGGATCATTGAAATCGATCATGCGGTAAACTCCATTCTTATCTCGATTTGCGAAGTTGGAATTGATGCTAACAGCCGTTCGATTTTGGTAGGATGGGCGCGTTTCCCAAAAAAATGGACAAGATTCTCATCCTGCGCATCCCTCTGAAAAGAAAGAATTTTTTACCGCATGCAAAAGGGAGTGATAGGCTAGGACTTTCGTATGATGGGGTGTGATTAAGGCCTCCTGAAAGCCGACATGCATGGCCGATGACCATCGCTGGAAACTATGATTTTCATTGGTTTAATGAATTGTTTTATATGTGTTTTTGAGGTGCGCTAACGGGGGTTCACCAATGTTCCGATGCACGGAAGTTCCGAGGCGACTGCCCGGTTCGCTTTTTGAAGTCCCGTGAAAAATACAATGGATCGGAATATCCAACCTTGCTTGCAATGACGGTGATCGGATCCGAGGTTTCGATCAAAAGTCTCTTTGCCTGCGCGATACGATAGTCGCGAAGCCAGTTGAGCGGTGTTTTGTTGAAGGCAGACCGAAACAGGCGAAACAGATGCGATTTACTGACCCGGCACTCGGCTGCAAGCTGCTCGATGTCCCAATGATCGTTATAGTGAATATGGATTTGCGCCATCAAACGGCCCAATCCCTTGTGAGATGAGACCTCGGGCTCCAGCAGGCGATTGCCGCGACTCTCCAGCAGATATTCTATCAGTTTTGCCACAACCCGGTCGCAGCATGCCTGACTGGCAAGAGATGCCGTGCTTAAATAGGACAATGCCGCCTCAAAAAGCGCACGGATTTCGTCTGGCCGGTCGAAATGAAAAACCGGATCATTTTGGATGTTCAACACAGCCATCAGGCGCGACAGGTTCGGACTGTCCAGACGGAGCCACAAAAGCTCCCAAGGATCATCAGGGGCAGGCCGATGAGCGTGAGGCTCCCTGACGGGAAGCCAAACCAGTTGTGAGGGGCCAACTTTGAAGCTGCGTCCTTCAAAGGTTACGCAGCCGCCCCCTTTCAGACAAAACAGAAATTCATGGCCCGGCACATCCTTGCGGTCAATCGAGTGATCCGGCCCGGTGCGAATATGGCCAGCCCGAAGAATTTGATAGGCAAACAAGCCGAGCCAGCCGTCGTGAGCAGCATAATGTGAGCGGAGAATCTGCGTTTCCCGAGCCTCTGAAGACAGCATCTAAATATCCGCACCCCATGTCACCAAAAACAGACCTGTCCAATTTACTCCGCAAATGGCAATGAATCAAAGGGCTGCTGGCCGTTATACTGGACAAGGTTGCATAATATTTATCACAATCTGTTCAATGTCAGCTTCAAAGGGGCAGGTCGAAGATCTCACATCTGTAGGGGATGACCGGTATTTGCCCGATCATGACGGTTCCCAACTGCTTCAATGGCAGATTTCGGTGCTGGTATCTGAACGAGCCCCTGTTTTCTCCATCGGGCAGCCATTCACGAGATTTGGAGAAAGTCTTGATAATTCTCCCCCGTGCCTGCGCAGAAATCGAACGCCGGTCCTGAGCAGCCTTCACCAATGGCATAGACCGTCAGGCCTGCCGCATGGGCTGACCTTGCTCCGGGCAGGGAATCCTCGAAGGCACAGACATCCTTCGGGTCGAGATCAAGCGCGCGCACTGTTGTCAGGTAGGGAAGCGGGTGTGGCTTCCCCTTGGGCAGTTCTGATCCCGAAACAATGGTTTCAACCTTGTCGGTGATGCCAAGTTCTGCCATTGCGCTCACGATATGGCGGCGCGGAGAGGAGGAGCAAATGGCAATCCTCTGGCCCGCTTTGTGCAGCTCCATGAGCAAATCGGCTGCCCCTTCAACGGGGAAGCGCATTTCAGGGAGCAAAATATCGGCCCGCGCACCGATCTGGTTTCCAATTTCTGTCTTCTCGTCCTGCGACAAGGGGCGGCCAAACACTTCATCGAGAAAATCAGAGAGCCCTCTACCGACATGGGCATTCAAAACCGCTTTGGCCGGTGTGATGCCATGGCGCGCGAGTATCATCACTTTCGCCTCTTCCCAGACATGTTCTGAATGAACCAGCGTACCATCCAGATCAAAGATCGAGGCCCTGAAAGAGGCAAGTTCACGGAACATGCTGCTCGATAATTGATCGGCTTTACTAGGCTTTGACGGCATGGGGGATGCTTTCATGATGACTGATATGGCGCCCGGCGTGCGTTACCCGATGGAGCCAGAAAATATACAAAGGCTTGTATTGACATCGCGCTGGCTTATGCATCGCAGGGAACCAGCCTCAGATCTGCAATGGAAATATCGATGCCCACCGTCTGGCCGACTGAAATTGGCTGGCCTACAGCCGGGTTTATGATGAACAATTCGCCGAAGTCTCCCTGAACCGTATATTGGATCTCATTGCCGAGATAAGCGGCGTAGGTCACTTCACCTTGAAATGGAACATTCTTGTTTACCGGATCAAGCCGAAGATGGTGCGGGCGCAGAACAGCCTGAGCCTGTCCCTTGAGACTGGTGCCGATTGGGACATGGATCTGTTTGCTTCCCAACCGGATTTCGGTGCTTGCCTTATCGGTTGAGAGGATATCGCAATTGACGAGGTTGGAATCGCCGATGAAGTCGGCAATGAAGGCGGAATTGGGCCGCTCGTAAAGATCATGCGGCGTACCTTCTTGTGCGATCTCGGCATTTTTCATCACGATGATACGGTCCGAGACGGCCATGGCCTCTTCCTGATCGTGGGTTACATAAACCGCTGTCAGGTTGAGTTCCTGCTGGATCTTGCGAATCTCTTCCCGCACATGGCGGCGCAGTTTGGCGTCAAGGTTCGACAGCGGTTCGTCGAGGAGCAACACTTCCGGTTCCAGAACGACGGCGCGGGCGACCGCAACGCGCTGCTGCTGACCGCCAGAGAGTTCGCTGGGCAGGCGTGCGCCAAAGCCCTCAAGGCCGACCATCTTCAGGCCCTCTCCGGCTTTCTCTGCGGCCTGCTTCTTCGGCATGCCGTTGACCGTCAACCCATAGGCGACATTTTCTGCCACTGTCATGTGGGGAAAGAGCGCATAGGACTGAAAGACCATCGATACCTTGCGATAGGTTGCCGACAGATGTGTTACGTCCTCGCCGCCAATGATGATCCTGCCTTCTGTCGCGCTTTCGAGCCCTGCAATGAGGCGCAAGGTTGTGGTCTTGCCGCAGCCGCTTGGCCCAAGCAGGGTCACCAGCTGGCCCGGTTCAATCGACAGATTGAGCTGCTTTATCGCTGTCACTGCCCCATATTTCTTGACGACTTTCTCGAAATATACGGAGCCTTTTTGAAACTGTTCCATGATTTTCTCCAGAATTATGTCCTCAGGCGGCTTCGACGCGATCACTTCGGCGCAACTTTCTGCGGCCGATGATGAGCTGCATCAGCAGGATTGCAAACAGCATGGTGACGATGAGCACGGCGGAATAGGCGATGGCCAAGCCGAATTCACCATTCTCGACCCGTCCGACAATGAACGATGTGGCCATGTTGTGGTTGGCGCTGACAAGGAAGATCACCGCGCTGACAGACGTGATGGAGCGCACGAAACTGTAGGTGAGCGCAGCCAGAATGGCCGGTCCCAACAGCGGAGCGATCACGCGCCTGACGGTGGTAAAGCTGTTGGCCCCAAGGGTGATCGAGGCTTCATCAAGGCTCTTGTCGAGCTGCGACATGGCGGCAATCCCGCCGCGCACGCCAACCGGCATGTTGCGGAACACAAACACAATGATCAGGATGATGCCCGTTCCGGTCAACTCGATGGGCGGGAAGTTGAAGGCCATGATATAGCTGACGCCGATCACCGTGCCCGGAATGGCGAAACTGAGCATGGTGCTGAACTCGAAGGCATTCTTGCCCGCAAATTTCTGGCGAACCAGCAGGTAGGCAGTGGCCAGTCCAACGAGCGCTGTCAGCGGTGCGGCGATGGTCGATATGGTCAGCGTGGTGAAGAAGCTGTCCCAGGCAACACCTGTCCAGCGGATGCCATTGGTGAAGTCGATGGAGAAGCCCCTGACATAGTGGTGCAGGGTGAAGCTGTGATCATAGCCCCAGAGTTTCACCAGGCTGCCGAAGAAAATCATCACATAGACGATTGCGGTGAAGGCAGCCCAGGGCAGGGCGGTGGCGTAGCAGGTCCATTTGAGTCCCTTGTTGAGCGCTGCATGGCGACCGGAATCGGCCTTGCCCGTGACCGTTGCGTAGGACTTGTTGCCCAGCCACTTGCGCTGAACCAGAAAGGCCGAAAGTGTCAGGGTCAGAAGGGCGATGGAGAGAATAGCCGCCTTTGGCGGGTCGGCAACGGCCCCCACGATGGCAAAATAGATTTCCGTCGACAGCACATTGAAGTTGCCTCCCAGAACCAGCGGGTTGCCGAAGTCGGCGATGCTTTCAATGAAGCCGAGCAGGAAGGCATTGGCAAGGCCGGGGCGCATCAGCGGCAGCGAGACATGGCGGAAGGTCTGCCAGCGGTTGGCATTAAGGGTCTGCGAGGCCTCTTCCATGGAAGGGCTGATGCCTTCCACCACCCCGATCAGTACCAGAAAGGCGATCGGCGTGAAGGAGAGAAGCTGCGCCAGATAGATGCCGCCAAAGCCGTAGATCCAGCGAGCGGGTTCAATGCCGAGCATGTCGGCCAGCAATTGTGTGATGGTGCCAGAGCGCCCGAACAAGAGAATAAGCGCCAGACCGATAACGAAGGGCGGGGTGATAATCGGAATGATCGTAAGAACGCGCAGGAGCTTTTTGGCCTTGAAATCCGTTCGCGTGAAGATGAGAGCAAAGGCCAAGCCCAGAAGCGTCGTGCCAGCCCCGGTCAGCGCACCCAGAATGACAGAGTTGATGGCTGGCCCGCAGGAGCCGCCGACAAGGCAGCCAAGGCCCCAGATGTCGGCCGAGAAGAAGCGTGGGAAGAAGGCCGTCAGCGACCAGCCGCCGTCGTCAATCTCGAAGGCCCGGATGAGGATATGAACCACAGGGAAGAAGACGAAGATACCGACAAGCGTAATGATCAGCCCGATGAGGCCGACAATGAAGGCATCGCCTCTGCCCTTCCCCATTGAGGATATTGAGGTGGTCAATACGAAAAGAAGCGCCAGCAGAACCACCAGCGCACCAGCCCCCAGCCCAATCTGGCCGCTCGCCCCTCCGAGAGGCTCGAACAGGCCGGAGAGAAAGCGCGGCCCGCTGCGCACGATGCTGAGGCCCTGCACGGCTGACAGGATCAGGCCCGAAGCAGCAGCAAGGCCCATGCACTTTGCCTTGGCAACAGCCGACATGGGAGCGAGCAGCAATCCGCCGATCACCAGCATGGCAATCGCGGGAGCCAGAAGATATGCCTTGCCATACAGGAGAACCTGCAACAAAGCCGGGGCGGTGTAAGCATCGGTAAAGGTGCTGATCCATTCGAAGGACCAGAAGGGATCATCGAGGCTGTACCATGGCAACAGGCAATAACCTATCGCGCCCACAATCAGCCAAAGGCCGTTTGTGCGTGACATTGTTTTCTTCCCTCTTTGAAATGGCAACGCATTGTCTGCCAAGTCAGGGCACCGGGAGACCGGCACCCTGACAATCTGGCAGACACAGGTTCCTGTTCAGACCATCAACTGGCTGGTTTGACTTCCTTGTCCCAACGGTTCAACAGGCGCTTGCGCGTCTCGGAAGCCCCGTAGGTGGCAAAGTCATAATCGATAAGCTTGATGGTTTCGAGGGCGGGGGACTCGGGCGGTACGGTTGCCTTGCTGTTGGAAGGAACGTTGTATACGCCGACTTCCGGACCACGGGACTGGGCTTCGGCGCTCAGAACGAACTCGACCCATTTCTTGGCCGCGTCGACGTTGCGAGCCCCTTTGATGATGCTGACACCGCCAACCTCATAGCCGGTTCCTTCGCAGGGCGGCACGATCTTCAGCGGGAAGCCGGCTTTGGCCAGTTTCACCATGTCATGCATGAAGCCGATGGAAATGCCGGTCTCGCCGCGTGCTGCTGCCTTTGAGGGAGCCGAACCGGACTTGGTATACTGGTTCACATTCTCGCCAATCTCGGCCAGAAGTTTGAAGGCATCATCTTCGCCGAACAGCTGAACCAGAGTGGCAAGCTCGGTATAGGCCGTACCGGAACTGTTCGGGTTGGCGACCTGAATTTCACCCTTGTAGGCAGCATCCTTGAGGTCATGCCAGCAGGAGGGAGGCTTGATGCCCTTGTCCTTGAGCACATCCGCATTATAGGCGATACCAAGCGCACCGGCATGAATGCCGATTGTCTTGCCGTCCGAAATGTCGGCCATGTTGACGGCCCAGCCAAGCAGATCTGTCGGCGCGACGCCGGACGGCTGGGTGAGATCTTCAGCCGCTGCGATCAGATGCGGGTCGCCTGTGCCACCCCACCAGACGTCGATTTTCGGGTTGCCGACCTCGGCGCGGATCTGGGCCAGAGTTTCACCGGTCGACTTGCGAACCATGGACACGTCGATCCCGGTGGCCACTTCAAAATTGTTGGCCATCAGGTCACACCAGTCCTGCTCGTTCGAGCAGACGACATTCAGTTTGTCTGCAGCAAGCGCTCCGCCTGCATAAAGGCCAAGCGTAAGGGTTGCAGCGCCAAGCAGCATCTTCTTTTTCATATGATCCTCCCGATCAAGAAAATTGACTTCCTGCCTTTCGAACCATTGTCTCATCCCGAATTCGAAAGGACTTGCCTGAAGCCTACAAGGCGCCAATGGCCCGGAGCGACCATTGGCCGGTTAACAAAACCCGGCGCCAACCTGTTTCGTGTTAACAATGTTACATTTGTTTAAAGACTCGATCTAAGTTGAAACCAAATCACTGAGGACAAGCTACCTCGATTGAGGCAGAATGACACAAGCCCTGCTGTGCAGCTCAGTGGCCCATAGGATCATTCCATTTTTCGGGAGGAGAATAAATGGAAGATTTCACGGAGAGGAGAGCGCGGATCGCCATCGTGGATGACGACCCGACGATAAGGCAGTCCCTTTCCGACCTCTTGTTTGCAAATGGGTTCGAGCCTGTTCCCTTGCGCGGAAGCCATGACTATTTCGCTCTGGGGGCAGACCCCAAACTGGATCTGGCTTTGATCGACTTGCGGCTCGACGGCGAGTCCGGGTTGACCCTGACAATGACCATTCGCCAGAGACAGGATTTGCCGGTCGTCATGCTGACCGGGGTCGGTGACGAGACCGACAAGATTGTCGGGCTGGAAACCGGAGCGGATGATTACATTCTGAAGCCCTTCAATCCACGCGAACTGGTCGCACGGGTGCGTGCCGTATTGCGTCGCTACGGCCACAATATCGGTCATGTTCTGCCCTCTTCTTCGGCGGCGGAAAATATGGATTTCGGCGACAAGCTGCTGGATCGGGAAAGCCGCCAGCTGTTCGACGCGGCTGGAGACGAGGTCCACCTCACGAATGCCGAATATCGCTTGCTCGAATATCTGCTTCTGCATCCCAACGAGATCATTCCCCGGCCGCGCCTGCTGGCCGAAATCGGCAGTGATCTGTCGCAATATGTCGATCGCACGATCGATGTGCTGATCCTGCGCCTCAGGCGCAAGATCGAGAGCGTGCCTTCCAAGCCGGTGCATCTGCAAACCCGACGCGGGCAGGGCTATATCTTCGTGCCCCACCCGCAAGGAGATGCGCGGTGATGGCTTTTTTCCGCCATCTCGACATCAAGGGGCGATTGTGGACTGCGTTGGCGCTGTTATCCCTGTCGACGATCAGTGTCGGCATCATCGCATGGATCGGTCTTGACCGGGCCGACAGCGAGATGCAGTCGCTCCATCGCCAGACTCTGGCACAGGTTGCCAAGTCACTCGAATTGTCCAAGCAATCTTCCGACATCGCAACCTCTGCTCCGTTCCTGCTCAACTACCGTTCGCAATACAGGATCGAGCGCGAAGGACAGACCCTGATCGAGAAGCTGGAACATATCGTCAGCAACTGGCCCACACTGGCCGGTGGTCTATCCTCGCCCGTCTATGCTTTCGAGAGTGAAATCACCGACGCCATTGGCGAGATGTATACGGCGGTGCGAGATCTGATCCGCGCCGCCGGCGGCCTCAATTACGAGCGCAACGTCACGCAGATCCGCTTTGAGTCGATCCGCAAGCTCGAACGGGTCTTTTATGATCAGGCAACCGATCCGGATCAGAATGACAGCTACCGCCGGACATGGTTTCTGCTGCAGGCGCAAAGCAATGCCCTCTCAGGTGCTGCCCATTCAAAAAACCTGCTCGGTGTTGGAGAATATCAGAGGCGGAACCAGTCCCTGCTGATGCGCCTCGAGAAGGCGAAGTCAACGCCTCAGCAGGCGCAATTTGCCAAGAAGCTAAACTGGCTTGCGGACGGAAAGCAGGGGCTGTTCGAGGTTCGCCGTCGTGAGCTGACACACAATCTCAACGCCCAGAATGCCCTGTTCCGCATCCGGCTGAAGGCAGTCTTCATCAACGATCTGTCTGCGCGCTTTGCACGCAATGCCGAGGATTTCCTCTCGCAAGGACGGCTTCAAACCTCGAGCAAGCTGAGCGTGACCAAGGCGCTGATCATGCTCGCCGGCGTCCTGAGCATCAGCATTGCGCTCGCTGCGGCCTTTTTCGTCTCACGCTATGTCACGGCCAACATTGAGGCCATCACCAGCGCCATGGTTCGACTGGCACAGGGGGACCGCAGTTCCAAGCTGACCCTGAAGATCTCGGCCAACGACGAAATTGCCAAGCTCATCCAGTCCTTTCGCATGTTCCGGGCCAACACGCTTCGGCTCGACCGCTCCCACCGCCAGTTGAACCGCAAGAATGCTCTGTTCGAACGGGTGTTCGACAATATCAATGACGGGGTTGCGATCACCTCGGAAGACGGGCGTCTCAACGCCGCAAATGCCAGTTTTGGCACTATCCTGAAACTGCCCGCAGGCCGGGCTCTGCGCAATGAGCTGCTATGGGGCATATTCAAGGACACCGTTTTTGCCAAGGACGCGATTGAGGCTCGCGAACGGATGCAGAGCGGAGATTTCGTCATCCTGACCGGGACGGATGGTTCAATCATCGAAGTGCGCCACAGTCCGCTCGCCCACGGCGGAAGGGTCTGGCTTTTCTCCGATGCCACGGAACGCAAGAAAATGGAGGAGCGCGTCGCCCAGATCCGACATATCGAAGGCCTCGGCAAAGTGAGTGGGGAGGTGGCCCACGATTTCGGAAATGTTCTCTCCAGCATATCGGCCAACATTCATCTGTTCCAACAAGATCCGGATGGGGCAAACGCCCTTGAATTCATTGATCGTATCAACAATGCGACGGAGATAGGGACCTCTCTGGTGCAACGTCTTCTGGCCTTTGCTCGCAAACAGGCGCTGTCGCCGGAACTGGTCGATCTGGAACTGCTGGTCGAGGGGCTGTCCGATCTCATCAGCATCGGTCTCAAGGATGGCGTCGAGCTTGAAACACATATCAAGGATAGCCCCCTGATCGTCAGGGTCGATCCGGGTCAACTCGAAAATGCCATTCTCAATCTGTGTCTCAACAGCAATCAGGCGATTGGTTCAGCGGGCAAGATTGACTTGATCGTGCGCGCCTCATCTGAAGGCAATGCGGTGATTGAAGTCAGCGACAATGGCGTCGGCATGAGTGCGACCATCAAGGAGCGGGCCTTCGAGCCCTTCTATTCGGATCGCCCCGACGGCTCGCTCGGAACTGGTCTCGGATTACCCATGGTCTATGGTTATATCAAGCAAAGCGGGGGGGACATTGAAATCGAGAGCGCTCCGAATGAGGGCACGACGATCCGCTTGTTTCTGCCGCTCGTCGATCAAACCTTTGAACAGAGCGCTCGCACCTGCGAGGGCATGCGTGCTTTGGTGATCGAAGACGATCCTGCGGACCGAAAGGCTGCCCTGGAAATCCTGTCGGGCCTTGGCATCGAAAGCGAAGCAATTACCACTTTCAATGGAGGGCAGACGGCCATCCGCTCTGACCGTGCCTATGACTTCATCTTGTCCGACCTTCATCTGGACGATGGCAGGGAAGCTTGGCCACTGGTTCGGATGAGCATGGAAGAACGACCTGAAACGCTGTTTTTCATCGTGTCTGGCCACCTTCCCCGGCAGCATCCATTTTCCGCAGACCAAGCCCTTGTCAGTTGTTTCGCCAAGCCGCTCACCAAAGATCTCGTGATAACGGCGCTGGCACAATCAAGACCCCGACGCGCAGGATGAGGACACGCTGATGACAACTGAGCGCCTCGCCATGCTGCCATCAGGTTGATCACATTGATGCAGCTTGTCCGGCTTGTGTCATCGCACTTGCATTTTCACGTCCTGCCGTCCCGACAACAGAGGGGGCACTTGCGCGCTTGCGTTTTTTTGCCGAAATCATCCACCAGGCAAGACTATATTGAACGGCTATGCCAAGCAGCAGGAGTGTTGTCGATTCAACTTCATCAATTGACAGCGTGGCATGCAGCGCCGCGAGGCAAACCACCAGCAGCGAACCGGTGACAAAGCTTGTCAGACTGGCTTGGCCAAGGATTGCAAAATGGCGAAAACCACCGCTGCAGAGAAGCTTGCCAATCCAGCGCGTATTGGCAATGAAATAGCCCAAGGCCAGAATATGCAAGAGGCGCAGGAATGCGAGATTATCCTTCGTCATGTCATAGACGAAATTTGGAACGAAATCAAAGCGGGGAAGCTCGACACGCCCTGTCACCTGCCACCAAAGGCTCGCCCCCAAAAAGGCGACGCAGCCTAGATATAGGGTAGGAATGAAAGGCACCAGCTTTAGGCCTTGTTTCTTGCGTATCCCCACCATCAAGCCGATAACGAAAAGCAATTGCCAGCCAAAGGGATTTATGAACCACCGCGCGCCGGTCGGCCAACCGGGCATGTAGAGCGTGAAAATATGGGTCGCAAGCCACAGCAAGGCCGACAGCCAGAATAGCGCGGACAAGCGCCTGCGGCCTATCAGCAACAGCGCGGGCAACATCAGCAGAAGCAAGACATAAATAGGCAGAATATTGAAATAGCCCAGTTGGTAGCTCAGGAGAAACAGACCAATTGTTGCCTCTACCGGGTGCTCGAGGAAGGGAAGAATGTGCAATTCCTTGATAAGAGGATAGACCGGCAGGGCCTGCGCAAGTGCGATCATAAACGCGATAACCGTTATGATCGAAAGCACGTGGGAGCCATAGATGACCGCAGCGCGCTTCCAGATTTTCAGGCTGGTCTGTTTGATTTTTCCGTCCCAGAAGGCGCCTGAATAGGCCAGCCCCGCCGCGATTCCCGACATCAGAATGAAGGCTTCTGCAGCGTCGGAAAAACCGAAATTGCGAATGGTATAAGACGCCCAGATATTCATTGGCGCGTGGTCGATGAAGATCGTTATCAAAGCCAATCCGCGCAGAACGTCAATGCGGATATCCCGTTTTGAAGGTTGGCTATTCAAGTAGGATGAATGCGTTTTCACCTGTTTGCACCTTGAGAGATTTCGGCAACTCCCCATACGGGGAGAAACCAGAGTTGAGCGCGTCAGATATCGGAATATACTGAAAAAGGCGACTTAAAAATGGCGTGTGATTGTGACAACACACAGTCTCGCGACGCAGAGAGAGACTGCAAAGGTCAGATTTCGCCTTTTGTGTTGAAAATCATGCGCTTAGAGGAGATTTTTTCTCCATCCGACAACCTGTCGGCCGGCCTCCGGCAATGCTGTGCCTATTCTCGATTGGCGGCAATCAGGACGCCACCTTTAAGCGGATACCGAGGGCCGATGATCGCCCTTGCGCCGATTTTGTGCATTTCTGCAGATTCTAGCCACCACAAGGTTCTTCCTTGTTGATTCTCTGCGTGAATTCCAAAAACTCGTGAATGGCGGGCTTGGCTTCTGCCGGGCGCCAGTAAAGGCCAAGCGTTTCCAGCGCGCAGACGCAGCTTTCCGGCGCATTCAGCTTGGCGATTTTGCCATCGTCAATCCATTGACAAGCAATGCTTTCGGGGAGGTAGGAAATGGCTTCTGTATTCCGCAGCATTGCATAGATGACCTCTGAAGAGCGCGACAATGCATGCAATTCGTTCATATGCTGCCACCCCATTTTCTTGATGAGAGACTCATATTGTTTGCGAACGAGGGTCGCCACATGATTGGGTAACCACACGGCATCACGTAAATCTTCTTCGCTCACGCGGGCCTTCTGAGCCAGAGGATGATCCGGGCCGCAAACGATAGCCAGACTATCCTTGAATAAAGGCAGGAATTCCCAACCACCATAGACAACGCCGGTTTGGCGGCAGGCGATCAGGTCATATTCACCGCTGGAAAAACTCATATCGAGCCTGCGGCCGATCACTTCTTCTATTTGAAAACGAATTTGGTTTCTCTTGGTGACAAATCGAGGCAAGGCCTTGCTCAGGACAGCCTCGAAGGCGGCCATTGTCACGGCAATTCTGACAAGCGCGCTTTCGCCATTGTAATGAGCGACAACCGTTTCAGTTCCATCTTCCACCGCGTTGATAATGCGTCTTGCTACCGCAGCCAGATCCAAAGCGATCGGGGTTGGCTCTATGCCTTTCGCATGTCGAAGAAAGAGCTTTGTTTCCAGCAAGGTCTCAAGGTCGCACACCAATTGCGACATGGCTGGCTGGGCAATGCCGATCGCTGCGGCAGCGCGTCCCATATGGCGCATGTCGACGAGGCGAACCAAAGCCAGCATATGTCTGAGTTTGACTTTGTTGGTAAGGCGATTGAACAGGGTTGTCGAGCTAAGCATTCTTCATAAGAATTCCTTATCAAGGTGCCCCATATTTTATTTTTAATTATCTCCCAGGTCAAGCTAACCTGTGGTTGGAGAAAATGGGAGGAGCTAATGAATTACTTGATGAGAGCGTCAAAACGCTCTGTCATCAAAACGGCACTTTGCGCCTTTTGCGCAGCCGTTTTGACAAGCAGCATCATTCCGCAGACATCGGCTTTCGCGGCTGATTGGCCAAGACGCAATGTGAAGCTGGTTGTGCCTGCAAAACCGGGAGGGGGGACCGACGCGGTTGCGCGCATTTTTACCGCCGAGTTGCAAAAGCGTCTTGGCAAACCCTTCGTGGTCGTCAATCAGCCCACCGGCGGTGGCAGTGTTGCTGCCGAGACCGCTCGCAATGCCCGTCCGGACGGCTACACTTTGCTTTATTATCACACCGGCCTGCTGTCCTCCTACCATAGTGGTTTGTATGACCATAATCCCGCTGAGGAATTCACCACAGTTGCGGTGATGCCCGTCAAAGCAAGCTATTGCTTTGCCGTTGGGGCCAATTCCGAGTTCAAGACCATTGCTGATGTCGTCGCCAAGGCGAAGGCCAATCCGGACAAGATCACGCTCGGCGTACAGCTGAAGGGCGCTTCGCATTTCATGGCCGGTCTGCTCATGATGGACAGCAAGGCACCATTCCGCATTGTGGAAGCGGGCTCGGATGCAGATAAATTCGTCGCCCTGCAAGGGGGCAATATCGACATGGCGATAGTCAATACCGCTGGCGCTGCCCAATATCAGGAGGCTGGCAAGCTGAGAATCCTTGGTACGATGTCCAGCTTTCCGGGGCGCGATGCAACCATGCCGGACATTCCCTCGATGGACGAACAGGGCTTCCCCAACACCATTTATGGCCTCGACTTCTTTGTTCTTGCCCCCAAAGGCATGGATGAAAAACTGGCCGCCCAGATCAACGCCGCCTTCAAGGATGTGATCCTTGACAAGGCCGTCGCCGACAAGCTTCTGCAAATGCGCATGCCGCTTAGCTATCTCTCCTTGCAGGATAGTGAAAAGCGGATGAAGGAATCGGAGAAAAAAGTCGGTGTAATCGCCGGACAGATTGGCCTCAAATAGGCCCTTGGCCGGGCGCGAGATGTTGATCATGCGCCCGGTTCAGTTCCTGCCCGGCAAAAAGCCACTCACGATTTTTTAAAAAAGAACCGCATCGGCTGGATTTCCCGCTGGTCTGCGGGCCTTGAAGTGTGCGCGCATATCTCTTTTTTCAAGATCAAACAAGGATGAATGCCAATGTCTACAAACACATCATATCCTGTTTTCAAGGATCCCGTTGAATATCTGATTCAGGGATGCGAGCGCCCTTGGGAAGTTGCCGTCGACCCTTTTGAAGTTGCTCCCCGGACCTGGTTTGTAGGCAATGCCTGGGTCGGCGCCTATCTTCTTGCGACTTCAGAGGGCCTCATTCTGATCGATTCAACGATGCAGCCCCAGATTTATATGGTCTTCGAGAATATCCGAAAACTCGGACTGGACCCCAAGGACATCAAATTGCTGCTGCTCACCCATATGCATTATGATCATGTGGGTGGCGCGCGGGTGATTGCCGAGGCCAGCGGAGCAAAGATCATGTTGAGCCGACAGGATCATGACTTTATGCTCGCCCATCCCGAACAGATATTTGACGAAGGTTATCCCTTCGGTGCTTTTGAAGTGTCTGATTATTATCAGGATGATAAACCGATCATATTGGGAGATCGGACAATCCGCACCATCCTGACGCCGGGGCACACGCCGGGTACAACCTCATTCTTCTTTGATGTGGAAACCAAAAACGGACAAACAAAGCATTGTGGCCTGCATGGCGGTGTCGGACTAAACACGCTCGGTGATGACTTCCTTACGGAACATGGTTTCAGTGTCTCGACCCGGGCGGATTATCTGGCTTCCATGCGCAAGCTGCACAATTTGCAAATTGACATAACGCTCGGCTCTCATCCGGCGCAGGTCGATATGCTGTCCAAGGTTTGTCGGATTGGCCCTGACTTCAATCCCTTTGACGATCCATCCGTCTGGCAAGGCCTGATCGAACAGCGCATCGGACAGATAGAAACCCTCATTGCTGAATCCAAACTGGAGCCCGCCTGCTGATGCTTAGCAAACAGGAACAGGCCGAAATGGCCAAACATCTGCGCTCGACGACAGTCGTGCCAACCGAACTGCCAGAAGATCTTGTTGCATGCCTTGATGCGGTCGACCATGAAGAAATGCTGGTGCCTACGCGCATTGGCGAGACCAGAACAATTCTGGTCAAGCCGCGAGATGCCAGCGGGGCGCTGCCCCTGTTCATCAATTTCCACGGCGGTGGATTTGTCAGAGGCTATCAGGAACGGGACACGATCTTCTGTGCCATGCTGGCTTCCAAGCTGGGCTGCGTAGTCATCGATGTGGACTATCGGCTGTCCCCGGAATTTCCTTTTCCGACAGCCCTGCATGAAGCCTATGATGTGGTCCAGTTCGCATTTGCCAATGCGGGCGAACTCGGGATTGATCCGGCACGCATCGCGATTGGTGGCCACAGCGCCGGAGGCAATCTGACAGCTGCCGTCTGCCTCATGATCAAAGAAGAGGGCGGCGCCATGCCATGCCTGCAGATTCTGGATTACCCCTTCCTTGATGCGGTTACGGATTCATTCGTGAAAATCGGAGACGATGAAACCTTCTTCACGCCGGAAAGACTGGACGGGTTCAACATCCTGCATGTTCCAAAGCTGGCAGACAGACGCAATCCGTTGATGTCTCCGGTTCTGGCAAAACCCGAAATGCTTGAAGGCCTGCCCTCTGCCCTGATCATCATCGCAGCGAAAGACATTTTGCGCCATGAAGCAGAATGCTATGCCCGGATGCTTGTTGATGCCGGAGTGGAGGTCCGGTTGCGCAAGTTCCTGCAAAGCGATCATGGCTTCATCATCGCCAATCTTGCCGAATATCGGCAGGCACATGCCCTCATTCTGAAAGCTCTGAAGGAGGCCTTTGGTTTGAGATAATTTGCAAATTTCCAGAATTGGGAGATCTGGAAATCAAGAGGAGGAGAAAAATGAGACTATTCAGGACCATAATGGTAGCCGCGGCCTGTTTGCTGAGTGCTGGCAACGCCAATGCTGATGCAAGCTGGCCAAAAGGAACCATTAAACTCGTCATCCCGGCCAAAGCCGGTGGTGGCACAGACATCATGGGGCGCATATTCGCCAACTATCTGCAACAGACAACAGGCAGCGCCGTCGCCGTCATCAACCAGCCATCCGGAGGAGGAACCGTTGGCTATGAGATGGTGCGCACCGCCAAACCAGATGGGCAGACCCTGCTTTATGCCCATACGAATTTGCTGATCAATGCCCATACAGGGCGGTATCCGCATGCCCTGTCGGACTTCACCCCTATCGCTTATGCGCAGATTTATCCGCCTCAAGTCTATGCGGTAGCCCCTGATGCGCCATGGAACAGCCTCAAGGACTTCGTTGAGGATGCCCGCGCCAATGCGGGAAAACGCACGATCGGGGTGTCTCTGGGCGGTACGACCCATTTCATCGCCGGTTTGATGCAACAGGCCGAAAATATCGAACTCAAAATGGTAGAGGCATCGTCAGAGGTGGACAAGGTCGCAGCCATTCAGGGCGGGCATATCGACATAGGCAATCTGGGCGCCAAATCAGCCCGCCAATTCATCGAAGCCGGAAAGATGAAATCGCTGGCCTTGCTTGACCCGGTTCCAAACAAGTCATTTCCCGAGTTTCCCACTGCCATAGAGCAGGGCGTGAATGTCTTCTGGCAGACCCCGCTTATTCTGTTCGGCCCCAAGGATATGGACCCCGCCATTGTTGAGAAAATCAATGAGGCAACCAAAGGGATGAGCGAGGATCCGGCCATACAGGAAAGCCTTCAAAAGATGTCAAGCTCCTACATCTATCACCCGGTCGATGAAGTCGGTAACCTGCTGGCAGCCGAGGACAAGCGCATAAGCGAGATCGCCGAACAGCTTGGCATAGCTCCCAAATGACATGCGAGGAAAATCAGGTCAGGGTCTCGCATCCTGATCTGAAAGAGGATGGAACACCATCCCGGAGAGTTTAGTCAGGAGATAATTATGAGACAGAATATACTTCTGGGGAGCATGATCGGCGCGCTTGGAATCGTTGGCATTCTATTGACGGCTCAGGTTCCGAGCACGACTTTTACCGATGATCCCGGCCCCCATGTCTTTCCCTATTTTGCCAGTTCCATTTTGGTAATCTGTGGGCTTGGCATGTTTTTCACCGCCGGCAAAAACAGACCTGACCAGCAGGAGGAACCCTTTCTTGATCGTCAGGGATGGATTCGCGTTGGCGTCATGCTCGCGGTTTTCAGCCTTTATGCCCTTGCCCTGTGGCTGGTGGGATTTCACATCGCCACCCCCTTCGCCGGTCTGGCCTTCTACGCCCTGATCGCGGGCAAGGAAAAACGCAATTGGCTCTATGGGATCGTCTTTGCACTCCTTTCCTATGCCTGTCTCTATTTCCTGTTCATTTCTGTTCTGAATTCCTTCCTGCCGGAAGGTATTCTGATGGGAGGATACTAAGCTCATGGAAATGATTGTTTCAAATTTTGCAGAGCTTTTGCACCCGCTCACCCTTCTGATCATTTTTGCCGCCAGTCTTGTCGGGATTTTTCTCGGAGCGATCCCCGGTCTTTCAGGCGGCCTTGGCGTTGCCCTTCTTCTTCCGCTCAGTTTTGGTCTGGATCCCCATGTCGGGCTGGCCATGTTGATCAGCATCTGGGTGGGGGGGACATCGGGCGCGATGATTGGCTCCATTCTTTTGGGCATACCCGGCTCGCCCTCTGCCATTGCAACGACCTTTGACGGCTATCCTATGACCAAGAATGGCGAGGTCGTCCGTGCGCTTGGGGCTGCCATCACCGCCTCCTTTATCGGAACATTCATCAGCATAATCGTTGCCGCATTCCTTAGCCGGATATTGGCGGATCTTGCCCTCAAGCTCGGCCCTTGGGAATATTTCTCGCTCGGGGTTTGCGCCATCTCTCTGGTGGCTGCCCTTGCGCGCGAAAGTGTTTTTCACGGCCTCGCCGCCGCAGCGCTGGGGCTGTTGTGCAGTTCGGTCGGTTTTGCGCCGATTGATGGTTATCCGCGCTTCGCCTTTGGCAATATGTATCTGAATTCCGGATTTGATCTCGTTTCTCTCATGATCGGCTTCTTTGCGATCAAGCAGATACTGATGGAATTCGCCCGCGGCAGTCAGGTGATGCCGGAATTTGATGCCAAAACGATTACGGGCTTCGGCGTCACCTTGAAGGACTATACCTCCAACGCGGTCAACATCTTCCGCTCATTCATGATTGGTCTGTGGATCGGCTTTCTGCCCGGCATGGGGTCGGGGCTGTCCAACATGGTGTCCTATGCCTATGCCAAGAACAGCTCGAAACATCCCGAAAAATTCGGCAAGGGCTGTATTGATGGCGTATTTGCCTCCGAGACAGCCAACAATGCCTCTGTCGGTGGATCGCTTATCCCCATGGTGGCTTTGGGAATTCCCGGTGACGGAACGACGGCCATTCTGTTGGGCGGGCTGATGATCCACGGCATTCAGGCCGGGCCATTATTGTTCACCAACAATCCCGATATCGTCTACACACTTTTCAATACTGCCCTGATATCTGCCATTCTGGTTTTCATTTCCCAGTTTTTCGGCATGCGGTTGTTTCCCGCGATCCTGAAGGTGCCCTATCAGTATCTTTACTCGGCCATTGTCCTGCTCTGCTATATGGGGGTGTTCGTTGGTGCGGGCACGGAATTTAACTTCATCATCATGCTGGGTTTCGCCATACTCGGCCTTTTGATGGACTGGGCCAGAATGCCGGTCGGGCCATTTGTTCTTGCCTTCATTCTGGGGCCGATGCTGGAATCAAATTTGCGCAAGGGCTTCACCTATACCGATCAGGGAATCTGGCCTTTCTTCACACGGCCGATTTCCGGCATTTTGCTGGCGTTGGCCCTGATCAGCATCATCTGGCCCTATGTCAAACCATTGTTGAAAAAATCTCAAGGCCAATCTGGCGAAAGAGAGTCCTCACTCTCTCCCTGAGGCTGACGCGCCACCCTGCAACAAAGGCGTGTCAGCCATTTTCTCTTCCATCAACGCGCATGTGCCAAACTGGTGGAAGAGAAAAGCGGGCATCCTGTCCCGGGCATGGTGTCACGGTCATCCGAGGGGCAAGTCTTCTCATGTCAGCTCAAGCTCTTTTTGCAGGAAAGCGGTGATACTCTCGACCGTGGGGGCCGAGCGCAGCGCGGCGCGGAAATCCTCATTCATGATCTTGCGGGCAAGCCTTGAGAAAATATTCAGATGCAGATCACCTGCGGCATATTTGTTGAGCGTCAGCATGATCACGATATCAACCTCATCCTCGCCCCAAATGACGGGGCTCGGCAGTTTGGCGATGGAAATGGACGATTGCTCGATATGCTCGGATTTTGCATGGGGAATGGCAAAACCAAAACCCAGCGCGGTTGAAAATACATCTTCCCGCGCCCAGACATCATCCGCCAGACGTGCCGGATATCGGCAGCGACCGGAGACCAGAAGCTGATCAGTCATCCGCTTGATGATTTCATTCTTGCTTCTGAGATCTTCATCAATGACGACGCAATCCTGCGATACCATCGGCGCGTCTCCAACCCCCATGCGGAATTCCGCGAGCATCTGATCCACCTCGATAGCTGTGCGGCAGGCTTTCGCCTTTTCAACCACTTGGCGGCATTTTGCCATGCTCAGTTTGTCCAGCCGTGCCTTGGCGGCTGCGATGGCCGGAGCGCTCATGGAGATTTCATCAAGGCCAAGCCCGACGAGCAATGGCAGAACCGAGCCCTTGCCGCCGAGTTCGCCGCAAAGCCCGATCCAGCTATTGTTGGCATGGACATCCTGCACAATGCGGTCCAGCGCCCGGATGAAGGCCGGATTGAGGCTGTTATAATGCTTGGAAACCCGGTCATTGTCCCTGTCGACGGCCAGCAGATATTGGGTCAGATCGTTCGATCCGATGGAAAAGAAATCCACTTCCTGAGCGCATTGGTCGATGATATAGGCGATAGAAGGGACTTCAAGCATGATGCCGAATGGGATCTTCTCCCTGAAGGCGATGCCGCTGTCGCGTAGCTCCCTTTTCACCTCTCCAAGCACTTCCTTGACCCACAGGATTTCTTCGAAAGAGGAAATCATCGGGATCATGATTTTGAGCGGCCCATGTGCCGACGCCCTCAGAATGGAGCGCAACTGAACGCGGAACAGGTCGATATATTCGGCATAGATCCTCACCGCCCGGTAACCCAGAAACGGATTATGCTCCTTGGGTATCTCGAGATAATCCACGGGCTTGTCGCCCCCGACATCAATGGTGCGAACGATGATCGGTCGTCCCTTTGCCGCTTCGATCGCCTCGACATAGGCATTGTAGAGTTCATCTTCGGTCGGTGGCGACACCCGGTCCATATAGAGCATTTCGGTGCGGAACAGACCAATCCCTTCGGCACCCGCCGCAAAGGCCGGTTTGGCTTCGATGGGCAGTGCAATATTGGCCGCGATTTCCACCTTGTAGCCATCCTGCGTGACAGCAGGCAGCGTGCGATACTGCGCCAGTCTTTCGTCCAGGGTCTTGCGAAGGGCGAATTCCAGATCATAATGGCGAATGATCGCTTCGTCCGGTTGCTTGATGACAAGCCCGATGGACGCATCAACGATCACGGGCTCCCCGGCTGCAATCAGCACCTTGTCACGGGGCACACCCACCAGCGTGGGAATGCCGAAAGACCGCGCAAGGATGACCGTGTGTGAGGTGGTGCCGCCGCTGCCGAGCAGCAGCGCCTTGAGATGGCTCCGGTCCAGTTCGAGAAAGCGGCTCGGTGTCAGCTCGTCTGCAAAACAGACCGAAGCTTCGGTCAGCTCCACACGAGCGCCATAAACCGTTTCGCCATAGATATGATCGAGTATCTGGAAGGAAAGATCGCGAATATCGAGTTCTCTTTCGCGAATGAGAGGGCTGGATGAGGCGCGCATTTGTTGGCAATAGCGCATGCCTGTCGCCTTGACGGCACCAACAACGCCCAGCCCCTTGCGGATGCCTTCAGAGAGATCCGCCAGAAATTCGCAGTCACCGATCAGCGACAGATGCGCCGCAAGAATATCGGCCGCAGGGCCAGTTGCCATGGCCTGCTGGGCGATCATGCCTTTGGATAGCATGGCGATGGCACCATCAAGCCGTTTTTGCTCCGTTGCGCAATCCATTATTGCAAAGTCGGGCACCGCATCGAAATCCAGCCCGCCAAGGGCGATCAGCCTGCCCTTGCCGATCCCTTCCGAGACAATCGATCCCCGCACAAAGTCAGGCTCCAGATTGGAAAGGCAACGAGGAACCGGATTGTCGTCAGTTGAGGAATTCTGCGTGGGCAGGGCCTCGTCACAATGGGGAAATTCTTCGACAAAGAAACGCTCCATGGTTGCGAAGGCCTCGTCTTCATCCGCCCCCTCTATGGTCAGCAGGCAGTCGTCATTGACGAGGGTGTCGGTTCCAATCAGCGATAAGGCGCTCTTGGCGTTGCCGCAGCGGCCGGTGCGGGCATTATGCCAGGCCATGCTGGCGGTGAAGGCGTTGCAAAGCTCTTCAATTCGACTGGCAGGGCGGGCATGCAGGCCATTGGGCAAGAGGCATTTGACAGCCAAGGATTTCGTCATTGGATTCTCCTCCATCAATCAGCCAGCGGCCAATCGTCATTCTTCGCCGGTTGACGGCAGATGCCAAAACCGTTCAATTCCAATTGTCCCATTCATAGGACGCAAACCGGCCTGTTGCAGAGAAGAGATTGCTGCTTTTTTCTGGATGAGACTACGCAAACCAAAGAAGAGGCAAGGGATGCTGGTCCATGCTTCCCTGATGACAAGGCGGAATGCTGGCAGGACTGCGGCCCGATATCCCCAGATTGGCCATATGCGCTTGATCTCTGGCGCGATTTTCCCCTTTTTCAAGCAGCAATGGCCCGCTCCATTGCCCCGTAAAGAAGGCAAATTCGTGGATGCCATGCACAAAGGCCTATGCTCAACGGGCCGTCCCAGACAACAGGGAATGGCCACCTGGATGCGTATTCTGGTCCAGAAAATAGCAGCAATCTCCTCTCTCAAAAAAGGTCCGGAAGGGTCAAGATTTCCCGCACAGATTGCCTTTTCCCATTGCGGCCGGATGGTGTTGCTCCTTCTGGCAAGCCGGAACAGGAACCTACTCACGGGAGGAAGAAATGACCAATATTGTTGCCGTAACCGCTTGTCCCTCGGGTGTCGCCCACACCTATATGGCCGCTGAATCCATCGCCAATGCCGCAAAGGCCAATGGCTGGAATGTGAAAGTGGAAACTCAGGGCTCGATCGGAATCGAGAATGAACTGACAAAAGAGGATGTGGCTGCGGCCGACATGGTCATTCTGACCAAGGATATCGGTATCAAGTTCGAGGAACGCTTCAAGGACAAACCCGTGGTTCGGATCGGCGTGTCCGATGCGGTGCGTCGCGCACCTCAGGTGATGGAAAAAGTCGCCGCCTACCTCGCCAAGGCTTCGGCTTGAGCCATCAGTTAAGCCATCAGTTGAGCCGCCAATTGAGCCATCAGTCATTTTTCAGGCGGTTGCCAGAAGCTGCCATCAGGGAGAGGGGGAAGCCCCTCTCTGGATGCATCCAGTCCTTGAAGATCCGTTGGAGGAAATCATGTCGGCAGATCGTATCACTCGTCTCAAGGCGGCCCTTTTTGCAAAACCGCGGCCGATATCGCTGGAGCGCGCACGCCTTTTCACAGAAAGCTACCGGACCACACAGGGCCAGCATGTGATGATGCGGCGCGCGCTGGCGGTTGCTCATATATTGGACCATGTCGAGATTTCCATCCGCGATGATGAGTTGATTGCCGGTAATCGCACCGTTCAGCCAAGGGCGGGCATTCTGTCGCCAGAAATGGATCCTTACTGGTTTGCCAAGGAAATCGATACGATCCATAGTCGCCCGCAGGACAAATTTGTCATCTCCGATGCGGACAAGCGATTTTTTCAGCAAGACTTGCTGCCCTATTGGACCAACCGATCGATGAAGGATTTCATCAATCGACAATTCCCCCGGGAAGTTCAGGACGGTATCGCGGCGCGGATTTTTTCCATCAACCAGACAGACAAGGGGCAGGGGCATATCATCGCCGATTTTCCCTCTCTGCTGAACAAGGGTCTGGGGCAATTGCTGAAAGAAGCCCAAGGCAGACAGGAGGAACAGCCGGATAACATTTTCTTTCGCGCTGTCGTCACGCTGCTGCAAGCATCCCAGCGCCACATTGTCCGCTATCGGGATCTGGCGAAAGATATGGCTGCCGCTGAAGAGAATGCCACAAGACGCGCCGAGCTTGAGCAGATTGCAGCCCTGTCAGACCATGCCATTGCAGACGCACCGCGCGACTTTCGTCAAGCCTTGCAGCTCTTCTGGTATATGAATGTCATTCTGCAATATGAATCCAACGCCTCATCCCTGTCGCTGGGGCGGTTTGATCAATATATGTGGCCCTTCTACAAGGCTTCTTTAGACAAGGGAGAAGACCCCGCAGCGCTCGCAGAGCTGATCGAGACCTTGTGGATCAAGACCAATGATGTGGTTTTGCTGCGCTCGGAAAGCTCTGCCCGTTTCTTTGCCGGATTTCCGACCGGCTACACGATCCTTCTGGGCGGGTTGAGCGAGGACGGGCGCAACGCCGAAACCCCGCTCTCCACCCTATGCCTTGAAACCTATCAGGATATCCGGTTGCCACAACCCAATCTGGGAGTTCGCGTCAATGAACTGATCAGCCGGGAGCTGTTGCTCAAGAGCGCGGAAACCATCCGTATGGGCACGGGTATTCCGCAGATCTTCAATGATGAAGTCATTGTTCCGGCCTTTCTCAATCGCGGTGTCAGCCTTGAAGATGCCCGTGACTATTCCGTCGTCGGCTGCGTCGAGCTGTCCATTCCGGGCAAGACCTATGGCCTGCATGATATCGCCATGTTCAACCTGCTCAAGGTGATGGAAATCGTCCTTCTGGAACTCAAGGACGAAGAGGATGTCAGCTTTGAACAGGTGATCGGGGCGATTGAGGACAAGATCAGGATCAATATCGCTCATATGATCGCAGGATCAAACATTTGCGATGTGGGGCATCGGGACTTTGCCCCGGTCCCGTTGCTCTCCTCCCTGATCGAAGATTGCATGCAGGCCGGCAAGGACATCACCGAAGGCGGTGCCCGCTACAATTTCTCCGGCGTTCAGGGCATCGGCATCGCCAACCTGTCGGACTCCCTTTATGCCCTCAAGCAATTTGTCTTCGAGCAGCAACGCATGCCCTTTAGGGCCTTTGTCGAGATGCTGGAGGCCGATTACGATGTGCCGGACGGCGAAAGGATCAGAGCCTGGCTGATCGGCAATTGTCGCAAATATGGCAATGATGACGACGGGGTCGACATGCTCGGATCGCGTCTGCTCCGTTTCTATTGCAAGGAAGTGGAGAAGGGCAGAAATCCGCGCGGTGGTATTTTCTCGCCCGGATCCTACACGGTTTCGGCGCATGTGCCGCTCGGCGCTGGTGTTGGAGCCACTGCCGATGGTCGCAGGGCCGGGGAGCAATTGGCAGACGGCGGCCTCTCGCCGATGGGCGGACGCGATCAGCTGGGGCCGACAGCGGTTTTGCAATCCGTCAGCAAGCTCGACAATTGCCTGCTGTCCAATGGCAGCCTGCTCAATGTCAAATTCCTGCCATCTACCCTTGAGGGACAGGCCGGGCTGAACAAGCTGGCCGACTTCCTGATGGCATTTGCCAAGCTGAAGATCGAGCATATCCAGTTTAACGTGATTGATGTCGAAACCCTTCGCAAGGCGCAACAGCATCCTGAAGACTATGCCGGTCTGGTCGTCCGGGTTGCCGGATATAGCGCCTTCTTCATCGAACTTTCCAAAGAGATTCAAGATGACATCATCAGGCGCACGGCCCACCGCCTCTAGTCAGCCGCAGGAGGCCAAGAGAGGACGGATCTTCGACATTCAGCGCTGGTCGCTCAATGATGGGGCGGGAATTCGCACCATGGTTTTCTTCAAGGGCTGCCCCCTTTGCTGCCCCTGGTGTTCCAATCCCGAATCCCGTTCAAGAGAGATTGTGCGGGTTGCGCGCAGTGATTTTGCCTCGGATGCGACGAGCCCCAAAGCCAGTTGCTGGCTGAAACCGGAAGATGCCTTTCGGATGATCGGCAGGGACGTGACCCTTGAGGAACTGGAGAGCGAAATTGCCCGGGATTCGGTCTTCCACCGGGTTTCCGGTGGCGGGGTGACGCTGTCCGGGGGTGAAATTCTGGTTCAGCCGGATTTTGTCCTTGCCCTGCTTGCCCGTCTACAGGCCAAGGGGGTGCCCTGTGCGATCGAGACAACCGGGCACGGCAATCGCGACATGCTCATCAGCATGGGACGTCTGTGTGAGGAGGTGCTGTTCGACTTCAAGATCATGGATGCGCGGCGCGCCAAGGCCATTCTCGGCATCAATCTATCGCTGGTGCTCGACAATTTCAGGGGCCTGCTGGAAGCGGGAATAAATGTTATTCCCCGCCTGCCGCTTGTTCCCGACTATACCATGAGCGAGGAGAATATCGGCGCCATTCTCTCCTTCCTTAAACCCTTTTCTCTCACCGAACTTCATTTGCTGCCGCTGCATCATTATGGCGCTTCAAAATATGAAATGCTCGGCATGCCCTACCCCGCCGCAGATCTTCCGGTTCCCTCAGACGCCGAAATCGACCACTGGCGACAACGATGTGAAGCGGCGGGCTATTCCGTAACGGTGGGCGGCTGAAAAGCCGACATCGAAAACCAGCTCCCTATGAAGAGCATCCCGTTTGAAAGGACTTTTGGATGATTTATTTTCTCGACACGGCCGATGTGAAGGCGATTGCCCGATGCGTCGATCTCTATCCCGTTGCAGGGGTGACGACCAATCCAAGCCTGATTGCCCGCGAGAACCGCCCCTTGGGCGATATCCTGAAAGACATCAGAGATACAATCGGACCCGACAAGATGATCCATGCGCAGGTGCTCAGCCCTGATGCTGACATCATGGTGGATGAGGCCCAGCGGCTGCGTGATAGGGTGGGCGAGGGTTTCCATGTCAAGGTGCCTGTCACTGCTCAGGGCATGAAAGCGATCTCGAAGATTTCAAGTCTCGGTATTCCCGTCACCGCGACGGCGATTGTTACCGCCGAGCAGGCCCTGATGGCAGCCGTTGCCGGGGCAAGCTACACCGCGCCTTACGTGAACCGGCTGGACAATATCTGCGGCGACGGCATCCGGGTGGTGAGCGAGATTGCACATTTGTTCAAGACCCATCAGCTCGATGCGCGGCTATTGACCGCATCCTTCAAGAATGTTCAGCAGATCCATGATGTCGCCATGGCAGGCGCACATTCGGCCACTTTACCGCCCGATCTGCTTGAATTGCTGATTGTTCACCCTTTAACCGATTCAGGCGTTTCCGGTTTTGTAAGCGATTGGGAAGGCGTATATGGTAAGGGGGCGACCATTTTGGACTTGATCTGACAATATACTCACCAATCATCGGCGTATATGAGAGAGGACTTTAGGGGAGGACGCGCATAACGATGACCAGCAAACCGCTTATACTTGCCGTTACGGGCTGCATCTCCGGTGTGGCGCACACTTATATGGCAGCTGAGGTGATTGAAACGATCTGTCGTGAACTCGGATATAAGGCATCCGTGGAAACGCAAGGCGCGCTTGGTATTGAAAATCCCCATGCGGCCGAATTGATCGAAAAGGCGGATCTCGTGATCTTCTCCGCCGATGTCGCCATTGCGGGCAGGGAGCGGTTTGTCGGCCGTCGGATCATCGATACCGATATCCAGACGGTGTTGAAATCTCCTGAAAAGATCAGGGAGGCCATCGTCCGGATACTCTATCTGCAAAATGGCTTCGTCATGCCGCTCTAGTTGCGTGTTCGCGGGATTGACCGCCGGTGGCATCCCTCATTCCTTCCCCTCCCTAATGCCATGCTCTCTTTCATTGTCGCCGCAATATTTGGCCGCTAACTCCGCATCTTCAGCTGTCCATCTTTCCGCCTGCTCTGGCGGTTGCTCCGCAGTTGAAGACAAATAAAGCCTCACATCAACACCAAGGACCTCTCCCATGTGCTTTGGCGCAGAAACCGCAAAATGCTCTTCCAGATTACGACCCCCACCTGCACTTTCGCCAAGCCGTATCGCTCTGTTGCTGGATTTTGATGGCACGCTTATTCCCTATGCTGGCAAGGACATCATTCAGCCCAAGGTCGATGCGACCCTGCCCAGATTGCTGGGGGCCCTTCACGCCGCCACGCAAGGGGCAACGGCGATTGTCTCGGGGCGGGGCGCGCGCGAACTGGATCGCCTGCTCAGCCCGGTGCGGCTTCCCATTTCCGGCACCCATGGCGCGGAAATCCGACCCCTGCCGGGCGCTGAAGTGGTGACCCTATTTAGCGCAGAAAGCTTGCCCGAGATCATCGCTCTTTGCCAGCAATGGGCTATGGCCTATCCCGGCATCATCGTCGAACATAAACCGATTACCGCTGTGCTGCATTTTCATGGCCGCCCAGATCTTGAAGCGCCCGCGCAGGCCTTTGCAAGGTGTCTTTGTGGCGAGTTTCCTGCTTTCATTCCGCAATTTGGTATTGGTTCGGTGGAAATGAAACCGGTCGGTGCCGACAAGGCGACGGGCATCACCCGCCTGATGCAGCTGGAGGCCTTTTGCGGCCGTCAGCCGGTGTTTATCGGCGATGATCTGGCCGACGAAGTCGGTTTCGCGCGGGTCAATCAGATGGGAGGCATCGCGATCAAGGTAGGCAATGGCCAGACCGTCGCCGGATATCATCTCGCTGGTGCTCTGCAAGTTCGCGATTGGCTTGGGTCTCTGCTCGATTGAGGCCCTCGCCTTTTCAGCGCCGGGGACATATCGGGTCAGGGGCAATCGGGCATGCCGTTAAACACGCATCAGCCCGGCTTTGGCTGACTGCGATATTGCATGCGATATTCTGAAGGAGAACGGTCTGTCTTCTGGCGAAACAGGCGACAGAAATAGTTGCTGTCGGTAAAGCCGCAGCTGGTGGCCACTTCCTTGATCGTCATGCCATAATTGCGCAGCAGGTGCTTGGCCTGCTCCAGACGCACCAGATTGAGATATTCGTTGAAGGAAGTCTGAAATTCCTTCTGGAACAGATGGGAAAGATAATTGGGCGTAATGGAGAAGGCATAGGCCACGGATTCCCGGCTCAGATGCTCGGAAAAATGGTCTTCGATATGCTCCTTGATCGCCTGAGCCAGGGCAGAACTGCGCGAGGTTGCGGTCACCTGAATATTCATCAGATCCTGCACATGGGCAACGAGTGCGCGCACCAGATAGACCGGCGTCGACTTGTCCTGCGGTCGCATGACCAGTTCATTCAGAGCATTCAGTATGAAGGTTCCGCTGCGCGGTCCTCTGCGCGGCAGATCAAACTTGGCAATGCAGCTCTGTTTCTCGCCATCCCAGCGGGAGAGCGAAATTCCGACGCGCTGCTTGCCAAATAGCAGATCAAGCATTTCCACCTCGCTGTCCGACCATTGCGGATCATTCCAGCCATTGGCTGGCACAAACAGTGCCATGGAGGAGGTTTGGCTGATCTGGGTTGGGCGACCAAGCTTGTCGCCTATGGTCTGCTCCAGTTTGCCAGAGAGGATGAAGCCGATGCGCGGGAAGGGTATTTGATAGGCCAGCTTCGGTCTCTGCTTCCTTTCAGGGGCGAAGATCACCCGGTCGATCTTGGGAATCGCCTTGAGAAATTTGCCATATTCGCCCTGAGAGATCAGCTCGATCTGCCCGGCATTGTCCGGCATGGGCTCTCTTGCCCGTTTGGTTTCACTATTCGCTGAAGCTGTGCGCATGGGTCTTCCAATCCCAACAAGTCCCCACGATTGCGGAATTCCAATCTGTTTTCTGACTATACGCTCACGGGATATATTCAGAAATTGGCATTATCGGCATTGCTGTCACTTCTGTTCGGCCAATGGATCTGTTTGATGATTGTCCGCAATGAAGGAGGCGAGTGTTTCGACAACGAGACGATGGTCTTCTGCCTGTGGCAGACCGGAAACGGTGACCACGCCAATGCACCCGGCTCCCTTCACCCTGAGCGGAAAGGCACCACCAAAGGGACCATAATCGGCTCGGCTGAGCAGTGACTTTTCCTCTATCGTGGTGCCCTTGGACTCATAATAATGCTTCATATACCAGGAGCTGTGTTCGAACCGCTCGACGAGCGCCCGCTTGCGCGCAATCCATCCGGCATTGTCCGCGCTCGTGCCTTCCATGGCATGCGAAAACAGGCAGCGTCCATTGACGGTGATGTCGATGGCGACACTATTGCCGGCCATCTTCGCAGCCGCACGCAAGGCGCAACCAAGCTCAAAGGCCAGATCTGCACCAAAAGCAGGCAGAACAAGGCGCTCCTCCTGTTCGATCAATTCATCCAGAAAACCGGTCTTTGTCATTTTCTACCTCACAGGGTGAAACGGAAATCGGAGATGCAATGCTCCATGCCGACATGGCTTGGCGGGAAGATTACACCAAGAGACGCCAGCTTGTCTGTAGCAAGTCGGATATCCCGGCGCGCCGGAGCCTCGACCATTTCGAGCAATTCCTCCACGCGCTCGCCCAGCCCCATCAGCCTGAGGCAGATTTCCGCCAGTTCATAGCGGGAGAGATCATTGCGGCTGCCGACATGATACAGGTCCGGCTTGCATTCCAGAATCGCCTCAAAGCGATCAAGCAGATCATGCACATAGGTGATGCCGCGGAACTCGTTGCTGCGTTCCTGCAATCGCTTGCCCGCCATCAGCGATTGGGCGACATTCCAGACAACGCCGGGGGACATGCCGGTGCCCCGCTCGGGCAAACCGAACAGCCATGTGAAGCGCAAGGTCCACAATTTTTCAAGATGATTGCGCAGCTCTGCTTCCGCTTCAAGCTTGGTCTCTCCATAAACCGTATCGGGTTTTGCCTGATCCTCTTCCCGGTAGGGCCCTTCTTCGCTGTTGCCGTTGAACACCTGTTCGGAACTGATGAATACCATGCCGGCACCGGCCTTTTGCGCCGCCTTGGCGAGCGAGACGGCACCGCCGACATTGATTTTTCTGGCAAGCTCGGGATGCTCGTTGCAAAAGGCCGTGGCGGCCACGGCCGCAGCATGCAGTACCAGATCTGGCTTGAAGCTTGCGAAAGCGGATGCGACAAGATCCTCGTTATTGATATCCAGCGTATCGACATCCGTTGCCAGAATGTCAAAACGATCAGCGAACCGCTGGACAAACCGGCTTCCGAAAAAGCCGTTGGCTCCGGTGATAAGAATACGGCGCTTGGCCATGCTGAAACTCCTGTTGAACTGATAGATGATTGGCTGCGTTGAAAGGATCGCGACGGGAGAAAGGAAAGATCGGCTCCGGGCTGTCGGATCATGCAGCAAACGGGCTTTGGCTGCCTTGCCATTGCTTCCCGACCCGAGGTCTGACAGTTGAGACCGCGCGTGCCGGGAAGGCATCCTTTGAGATCGGCTGGATAAGGCGAAGCTGGCTATCACCAGTTTCGCCTTGGCAAACCGGTTCGTTAGCCGATCTGAATATCCAGACTCAGATCGTCCTCGAGCGCAAGGTCGGGTTCTTTTCGGGCAGTAACGGTCTTGAGCAGATTGACGATAAGAGCCGTTGAGACACCTCCCACTGCCAAAGCAATCAGGAAGCCGAAGCGGCCATCAACCACGGGCAGTACGATCAGTCCGGCCCATGCCGCATAGGATTTCACCCCGAGAATGGCTGCGGTCACGCCGCCAATGGCGGTCCCGATCATGATCGAGGGAATGACGCGCAGGGGATCCGCCGCAGCGAAAGGAATGGCGCCCTCCGTAATCCCGACACAGCCCATCAGGATAGCCGCCTTGCCCGCTTCTTTCTCGGATGGTCCATAAAGCTTGCTGCCGCCAATGAGAGCCGCAATGCCCATTCCGATGGGGGGGACAGCAACGGCGACCGAGCTGATACCTGCGATATTATACAATCCTTCTCCAACGCAAAGAACGACGAAGGCATAGGCAACCTTGTTGACCGGCCCTCCCATGTCAAAGGCGATCATCAGCCCCATGATCGTGGCAAGAATGACGATGGAACCGGACTGGAAGCCCTTGAGCCATTCTGTCAACCAACTGGTCATGGCGGAAATGGGCGCTCCGATGACCCACATCATCAGACCAGCCACGATGAAGGTGCCGATAACGGGAATGACCACAATGGGCATCACCGAGCGGAAGACTTTGGGCACCGGTATCTTTTTCATATAGAAGACGACGATACCAGCGATGAGACCGGCAATGATCGCTCCCAGAAAACCGGCTCCAAGATTATTCCCCACCATCGCACCGATGGCAGCCGGTGCCAATGCAGGCCTGTCGGCGATGGAAAAGGCGACATAGGCAGCAAGAATCGGCACCATCAGGGTGAAGCCGACAACACCGATATCAAACAGGTCCTTCAGAAATTTCGTGTCGGGAACAGCCCCTTTGCCCGAAAGCATAACGGCCAGCGCCAGAAGAATACCACCGGCAACGACGAATGGGATCATGTAGGAAACACCTGTCATGAGGTGTTTTCTTGTTCCCTTCAAGATTATAAGCAGATCATCCATTTTCTTTACAGGATATCGACTTTTTGACAAGTCAACACTCCCGCCCTCCATTTTAGTAAACCTGATGCAGGATATCGCTTTGCCCCGGGCGTACCAGTGGACCAGATAGCTTTTAACTGGATGACAGTGTCATCAACCCATATCAGGAGGACGATCACAACACGATGATCCAGACGGCTGTCATCGACCTTGCGAAAGGGGGCTGCAAGATCAGTGTTGGCTGATCCTGTTCTTGATGGATGGTTGTATTTATTTGCAGGATGTCACAAAACTTGCGCAAAATTGTGTAAGTATTTATAGTTAATGCGCGGCCAGAGGGGCGCAGCCAGTTGATGTCATGGATGCCGGATCAGGTGAACGGATATCAGGAGACGGACAACAAACATCCTGTCCGCATCATCAGGGCCCCTTTTGCAGCCTAGGCCATTGAGCCTTGCGCGCATTGATATGCGAAATCATGATTGAGGATTGAGCCGATGCCTCCATTTCCCAAGCCTGATACCGACTATGCATATGATGCTCAGGAAGAAATCCTGAAACTGCGACAATGGCGCGACACCAAACCCGGGCGGCAGATACCGTCGCGCTCCGACGGCACTTTTCTGCTTGGCAGCTGGAATATTGCCAATCTCGGAGACGATCAGCAGACCCGCGATAGCGCTGACATGGCCATTCTGGCCGAAATAATCAGCTGGTTTGATGTCATTGCGGTTCAGGAAGTGAAGGAAGATCTGTCAGACTTCCGCAAGATCATGCAGCAATTGCCACAAAGCTACAAAGCGGTCTTTTCCGACATGGCTGGCAATAATGAGCGCATGACTTTCATTTATGACAGTGCCCGAGTGCAACGGCTCGAGCTGGCCGGTGAAATTGCCGTGCCGCCGAGCGCTCATCGCTATATCAAGCTGCCGGGCATCGGCCAGAAATTTAATGGCTTTGACCGGAATCCCTTCGCCGTCGCCTTCCAGATCGAAGATCAGGTCTTCACCATCGTCAATGCCCATTTGTTTTACGGCACAGACAGCCAGCTTTCAAAGAATCGCAGGGCTCTGGAAACCTATGCCCTTGGTCGTTGGGCCGATTTACGCGCCGAAAGGGGCGATGCCTATTCTGGCAATACCGTTGTCATTGGTGATCTGAACATGCCGGCGGCCCGTCGCGGCGACGAAATCTACGATGCTCTTGTCAAGCGTGGCCTCCATGTGCCTGCACATCAGTCCCGGATCGGGACCACGATCACGGAAGGCAAGCATTATGACCAAATGGCCTTTTTGCCCGAAGATGCCGGAAGATTATTCGTGACCGACGGAGTTTTCGATTTCGATGGAGCCATCTTCACCCAACTCTGGGATCGGGAAGGCAGACAGGGATTCGAAGCCTATATGCGCTATCACATTTCAGATCATCGACCAATCTGGGCGCAATTCCGTCTCGCCTGAGCTGTGCGGCAACAGTCTGGTCCGCGCGGCCTTTCAGGATGCTTCTCATCCAATACCCGGACCTGATCCGCGCGGCGGGATATTCTCGACCAGAAAATCGATGAGGGCGCGGATGCGTTTGGCGCGCTGGCTATTTTGCGGAAAATAGAGATAGACCGGCGGATAGGTGCGCCAATAGGGTTCGAGCACCGGCAGAAAGGCATCGCGATCCGGCAGGCTGGCGTGGATTGGTTCAAACAGCCGGCCAACGCCGAAGCCTTGCCGAATGCCGTCACAGATCACCTCGATATCATTGGTCACCAGCCGTGAGGGCATGTCGATGGTCAGCTCTTCGCCATCCCGCTCAAGGATTAGCGGCAGGATGCGATTTGCCGTGATGAAGCGGTAGCCGATCAGCTTGTGGCGCGAGAGATCTGCCGGATCCTGCGGCATGCCATGGCAATTGACATAATGCTGCGAGACATAAAGCCCTTCCCGGAAAGGCTCCCTCAAACGGCGGGCGACCATGCCTTCTTCCAGCCGGTCACCAAAGCGAATGCCCATGTCGAACCCCTGTTCAAGGATATCGACGGTGCCGTCATAGAGCGAGATTTCCAGATCAATCTCCGGATAAGTCCTGCAGAAGCGCCCGAGCAGGGGCTGAAGGATCGTCAGGTAAGCGAAGCGGGCAACCGTGATCCGCACCGTCCCGCTCGGCGTCTGACCCAGATCCTGCACACTCTCCACCGCAAAGCGCAAGGATTGCAAGGCGTCGCCACTGCGATTGAGCAGCATCTGCCCGGCTTCGGTGATCTCCAGCCTTCGTGTGGTCCGGTAGAATAGCGGCACGCCCATGGTCTCTTCCAGCGCCTTGAGCGATTTGCTGACAGCGGGCGAGCCAAGCGCCAGCCGTCGCGCTGCCCCCGCAATGCTGCCTTCCGTCGCGATGGCATGAAAAACCGTCAGCTGGCCATAAAGCGCATTGTCCATCGGCACGCCACTTCTCCTTATTCTTTCCAATTGGGAAATAATAATTTGGCGAATGCTAGTCTAATCGTCAAGGGTCGGGGCTGCTATATCCGTTTCATCAAATCCGACAAGACACATAAAGGGACTATAACAATGACAAAAATTCTGGTCATTTCCGGCCATCCCAATCTGGAGGCATCGCTTGCAAACCGTACCATTCTGGGTGACCTGCAAGATGAGGCGGGCCTCACCATCGAGACCAGATGTCTCGATCGCCTCTATCCTGACTTCAACATCGATGTTGCGGCCGAACAGGCAGCTCTCGTATCTGCTGATGTCATCGTCTGGCAGTTCCCCTTCTATTGGTACGCTCTTCCGGCGCTGATGAAAAAATGGGTCGATGACGTGCTGGTCTTCGGCTTTGCCCATGGGGTGGGCGGCGACAAGCTGCAAGGCAAGAAGATGGTTCTCTCCTTCACGACGGGGGCGGGGGCTGAGCTCTATAATCACGGTCAGGCGATGAACTTCACGGTCGAGGAATTTCTGCCGCCCCTGCGTCAGACCGCCAGCCTTTGCAGCATGGAGCTGCAACAGCCGATCTATTCCAATGGCATGAGCTTCATTCCCGGTGTCAGTTCCGACGCGCATAAGGCCGAGGTCGAAGCCCGCGCCCATAATCATGCCGATAGGCTGATGGCCCTGATCCGCTCGCTCTGAACAAAGATACGGCAAAAAAGGAAAACCCCATGAGCAAACCAGCCTATTTCGTCCTCGAAATCGCCATTCATGATGAGGAGGGCATGAAGCCCTATCTCGAGAATGTCGGGGCAACCATCGCCGCCTATTCGATCGAGCCCCTCGCCAATGGTGGCAGAGTTGTGCCGCTGGAAGGCGAAGCGCCCAATGGCAAGGTGGTGATGCTGAAATTCGACAGCATGGAAGATGCCCAATCCTGGTACGCCTCACCAGCCTATCAGGAGGTTTTGAAGCATAGGCTCGCCGCAGCAGACAACCGGGCCTACTTCGTTGAAGGGCTGTAGACCAGCCAAACCCAACCCGATCTAAGGATAAAAAGATGCAAAATAATATCGAAAAAAAGATCGTCATCATCACCGGGGCCTCTTCCGGCATTGGCGAAGCAACCGCAAAACAGCTGGCATCCAAAGGAGCCAAAGTCGTGCTCGGCGCACGCCGCGCTGACAAGCTTGAGCAGATCGTGGCCGACATCAAGGCAACTGGTGGTGAGGCCATCTATCAGGCACTCGACGTGGCCAGTCAGGCCGACAATGACGCCATCGTGAAACTGGCAAAGGAAAGCTATGGCCGCGTTGATGCCATTTTCCTCAATGCCGGGCTGATGCCGAGTTCTCCTGTCTCTGCGCTCAAGACCGATGAATGGCACCGCATGGTCGATGTCAACATCACCGGTGTGCTGAATGGCGTGGCGGCTGTCATGCCTGAATTCACCACCCAGAAATCCGGGCACATTCTGGCTACTTCTTCGGTGGCCGGGCTGAAAGCCTATCCGAATGCCGCCGTTTATGGCGGCACAAAGTGGTTCGTGCGTTCCTTCATGGAAGTGTTGCGTATGGAATCGGCCATGGAAGGCACCAACATCCGCACGGCAACCATCTACCCGGCGGCCATCAATACCGAGCTGCTCGACACCATCAGCGACAAGGGCACGCAACAAGGCATGAAGGCGCTTTATGACACCTACGGCATTGCTCCGGATCGCATCGCCGATGTCGTCAGCTTCGCTCTCAATCTGCCCGCAGATACCACCGTCAATGAATTCACTGTCGGCCCGGCAAACCAGCCTTGGTAACAGACGAGCCCCCTGCGCTCTATAATGCAGGGGGCCATATATTGTGCAGGGAGCGGGCCATCAGTCAGCCCATTTTCCTTCAAACAAAAAAAGCCCCTTGCGGGGCTTTCAGTGTGTCTGCCCGGAAGCACCGTCCGGGCAGGGCCTAAGTGCCTCTTTTTATCTGAGGAGATTGGGCAATGTGGTCGAAATAGCCGGCACCATCGTTATGGTCAGCAGGGCAACAATCAATGCCATCAGATAGGGCATGGTTGCCTTCATGACATTTTCCAGCGGCACCTTGGTGATCGCGCTGGCGACGAACAGGTCGAGCCCCACCGGCGGGGTGATGCAGCCAATCGCCAGATTGACGACCATGATGACGCCGAAATGGATCGGGTCGATTCCCATATGGGTTGCCACCGGCAGGAAGATCGGCGTCAGGATCACGACCGCAGCCGACGCATTCACCAGCGTGCCGAGCACCAGCAGCAGCACGTTCATGATCAGCAGGAAGACAATTGCCGAACTGGTCACGTGGGTGACAGCCTCTCCCACCATATGCGGGATTTGCAGGTTGGTCATCAGCCAGCCAAAGACCTTGGCCGCGCCAACAAGGAACATGATCAGGGTTGTCCCGATGACGGCCTTGAAGATGATTTGCGGGAAGTCCTTGAGCTTGAGTTCGCGATAGATGAACAGCCCCACCACGATGCCATAAACCGCAGCAACGGCGGCGGCCTCGGTCGGGGTGAACATGCCGCTATAGATGCCGCCGATGATGATCACCGGGGTCAGCAACGCCCAGAAAGCATCCTTGATGGTCAGGGCAAGGCGTTTGCAGGAAAAGGAGCCATCGGGCGGAATCTTGCCCTTCTTGGCCAGATACCAGCCCATGGCACACATCACGCCACCCATGATCAGACCGGGAAAGACGCCCGCCATGAACAGATCGCCGATCGAGACATTGGCAATGACGCCATAAACAACGAACGTGATGCTTGGTGGAATGACGATGCCCACCGTACCGGCCGCGGCCACAATGCCGGTGGCCATTTCGCGTTTATAGCCCTTCTGCTCCATCTCGTTGACCATGGTCGAGCCGACGGCCGCTGTGGTTGCGGCTGAAGAGCCGGAAATGGCGGCGAAGAACATGCCCGCCACGGCCACCGCCTGCGCCAGACCGCCGGTAAAGGAGCCGACCATGGCTTGCGCAACACTCACGAGCCGCGACGTGACGCCACCGGCCGACATAAAGGCGCCTGCCAGCATGAAGAAGGGCACTGCCATGAAGGAGAAGGAATCGATGCCCGAAAACAGATTGTTGGTGATCAGGACCTGAGGCAGATCCATATAGACTGCGAGAACGAATGACACCGACAGCGCCAGGGCATAGGCCACCGGAACGCCGATCAGGGCCATCACGACAAAGGATAGAATCAGAGCAATTTCCATGATGCCAATCTCCTTTTAATCCGTTGAAATTATGGGTTGATTGTCACCAACGCGAGGGTCTGTCCGTCCCTTCGCGAGCAGGCGGAAAATGCTGATCGTGTCCTTGACGTGATACATCAGCATGAGAATGCCGGAGATTGGCATGATGATATAGACATAGCTCATCGAAATGCCCAGTCCGGGAGATGTCTGGAAGGTCATCGTCTGGGTCATCTTCCAGCCCTGAATGATCAGCAGCAGGATGAAGACATAGCCGCAGGCATTGATGAAGAGATTGAGAAGGAAGCCCGGTTTGGAGCCTTTCAGCAGGCGGGGCAGAAGCTCCACCGCCAGATGCCCATCTTCACCCATGATCAGGGCGGAGCCGAGAAACACGACCCAGACAAACAGGAAGCGGGCCAGCTCTTCGGTCCACTCGAGCGAGAAGCCGAAAAGATAGCGGGTGATCACTTGCCCGAAGATGATCGCGAGCATCACGATCATCGCGACAACGGAGATACCGTATAGCGTCTTTCGCAGTAATTTGAAGATAACGTCCATTGATTGGAGACCTTTTGTCAGGGAAGCCGGGCAACGAGACTGGCCGTTGCCCGCTCCCATATTGTTTGATTAGGTCGCGGTATTGGAAGGTGCCAACCGGTCCCGGTTTGGAAGTCCGGTGTCTGATTTCGCAAGTCTTCCTGATCGGCCCTGAGATTAGGGGCCCGATGAGTGAGGTCTGAGAATTGAGGCCCGACCGATCAGGATGCCTGACATGGAGGATCAGACAGCCGAACTCCCTTGGGAGATCTGCGTGTGATCGCCAGTTATTCGCTGGCCAGAGCGTTGATCGCGTCGATATTTTCCTGACCGACCGTATCGGCGAACATCTTGATCACAGGCTCGGTTGCAGCCTTGAATTTGGAGCGGTCAACATCGATGACTTCCATCTTGCCGGTGGCGATGATCTGGTCCCAATATTTGTTGTCCTGATCTTCGGAAACCTTGCGCTGCCATGCGATGGCATCCTTGGCGGCTTCCTCGATGATGGCCTTCTGCTCATCATTCAGCTTGGACCAGGTGACCATGGAAATGATCATCGGTTCCGGCGAATAGGCATGTGCGGTCTTGGAGGCATATTTCTGCACTTCATAGAAGCGCTTGGTGAAGATATGCGCGGATGGGTTTTCCTGTCCGTCCACGGCACCCTGCTGCATGGCGGTGTAGAGTTCGCTGAAGGCCATCGGTGTTGGCGATGCGCCAAGGGCTTTCATCATTTCAACAAAGATCTTGTTGGTCATGACGCGGATCTTCAGGTCTGCCATATCGGCAGGTTCGTGGATCGGGCGCACATTGTTGGTGACATGGCGAATGCCATTTTCCATATAGCCGAGCAGCTTGATGCCGCGTTCTTCCAGTTTCTTGCCCAGATCCATGCCGACGGAGTCCAGCGACTTGTAGGCATGCGGGCGGTCCTTGAACAGGAAGGGAAGGTCGAAGATGGAAATCTGCGGCTGGAACTGCCCCAGAACCGCAGTGCCGACCAACGCCATGTCAACAGAGCCAAACACCATGCCTTCGATCAGGTCCTTCTGTCCGCCAAGCTGGGAGCTCGGGAAAACCTTGACCTCGATTGAGCCATTGCTTTTCTCTGCTACCATTTTGGCGAAATAGTCGGCTCCCTGTCCGTAGGGATGATCAGGCACTGCGATATGGCCCAGCTTGAGTGTCACATCCGCAGCCCATGAAGGCGCTGCGAGCGAGAGAGCCATAAGGCCTGCACCAAGAATGCTTACAAAACGGTTCATCAGGTTTCCTCCCTATATTACCGTTGGTTCGATAGCGAATGTTGCATGTCATTCAGCCCTCCCCCGGGGGCTGATGGTGCCATGCTCACGCCGCTGCGCAAGGGTCTCTCTCGCAAGGGCAGTTTTGCATGACACTTGTGCCAAGAACAGCAATTCCGATGCCAAACGGGCAAAGAAAAGAGGGAGAGTAAAAACCACTAGGCCGGATTTTTTCTTGGATAATTTTAGCAAAAGGCGGGCTGAACCGGCTAAAAACGGTCCCTTTTCAAGAGAGCGGCTGGGGATCTTCTTTGTGTGATTTGGTGTGTTTTATCCAATTTACCCAGACTAAAGTCGTATAAGTCATGTGATTTGTCACATCAACTTAAACAGCATTTGATTTCAAGGTTGTGCGAGATCTCATCCAGTGCGAAAAAGGGATGTCACAATATCCGCTCACTCTTTTGCAGTGTTCGGCGCGTCAGAGGGGGCGAGCCGGGCGGAATGACAGTCAAGATAGAGTTGACAGTCAAGATATAAATGACAAGCAAGATAGATTGGCAAGACGCTCAATACAGGATCAAGCGGGGCACTTCTGTGAGCCAAATTGAAATTTCGGTGATCTATATCGAAGATGATGCCAGCGTGCAGCATGCCTATTTGCAGTCCATGGAGATGGCTGGCTTTGATGTTCTTGTTGCCGACAATGCCGAAGACGGCCTCAAGCTGCTTCAGCAACATCGCTCTTCCGTCATTCTGACCGACATCCGGCTGCCCGGCATGTCCGGCATCGAGCTGGTGCATAAGGTCCAGAAGATCGACGACACAATTCCCGTCATCCTCATCACCGGCCATGGCGATGTGGAAATGGCGGTCAATGCCATGAAGATCGGCGCCCATGACTTCATCGAAAAGCCCTGCAACAATCAGCGCCTGAGCGATGTTCTGCAAAAGGCGATAGAGAAGCGCCGGCTGGTGCTTGAGGATATCCAGATCCGCCTTGAACAGAAGGCCCCCAACGGCCCGGTGATGATTGGCCGCTCCAGCGCCATGAATCGCGTGCGGGAAATGATCCTCAATATCGCCGATACCGATGCGGATGTGCTGATTGAAGGCGAAACGGGAACGGGCAAGGAGGTGGTTGCCAACACCATTCATGCCTGGAGCACAAGGCGCAAGGGGCATTTTGTTCCCCTCAATTGTGCTGCCTTTCCGGAAAATCTTTTCGAAAGCGAAATGTTCGGTCATGAGGCCGGCACCTTCACCGGCGCCACGAAAAAGCGGATCGGCAAGATCGAGCATGCCCATCAGGGAACATTGTTTCTCGACGAGATCGAGAGCATGCCGATGGATATTCAGGCCAAGTTCCTGCGGGTCTTGCAAGAGCGGACGGTGGAGCGGCTTGGCACCAACGAACATGTGCAGGTGGATTGCCGCGTTGTGGCGGCGACCAAGGAGGATCTGCAGGCCCTTGGGCAGAAAAGGCTGTTCCGCCCCGATCTCTATTACCGGCTCAATGTGGTGACCATCCATATTCCGCCATTGCGAGAAAGGCGCGAAGACATCCCGGAGCTTTTCTATCATTTCGTCTATCAGGCCGCCCAGCAATATCGACGCCCCATGCCGGATATCAGGCCGGAACAGTTCATCTGGCTGCAGTCACAGCCCTGGCCGGGGAATGTGCGCGAGCTCAAGCATTTCGCTGATCGTTATGTGCTTGGCTTCGTCTCCACGGAAGGCGAGGGGTTTTCCGCCTCCGGGGATGAGACCATCAGCCTTGCGGAATGTCTCGACCGTTTCGAAAAGAGGCTGATCGAGGATGCCTTGCAGAAAAATTCCGGCCATGTCGGAGAAACCGCCAAGCTCCTGTCCCTGCCGCGCAAAACGCTCTATGACAAGCTGCACCGCCATGACATAAAGCCCGATGCCTTCCGCCCTGCTGCGCTGAATTCGGAGCATTGAGCACTCATGACGGATCGCCCTTGCGCAACTCGCGCCAGTTGAGGGTGAATTCCGCACCGCGCTCGGGATGGTTTCGGGCCGAGATCGATCCACCGGAATGTTCCACAATGCCATTGACGATTGCCAGCCCAAGGCCGGTCCCGCGCTGTTTGGTCGAGAAGAAGCTGTCAAAAATGCGGGCCAGATCCGGGATGCCGGGGCCATTGTCCCGCACCGTGACCCTGACGTTGCCCGCATCCCGTTCAATGGCAATAGCGAGCATTCTGACCTTCTGATGGGCCATGGCTTCAAGAGCGTTGGAGATCAGATTGCTGAAAATCTGCTCAAGGCCGATTTCGTTGCAGGGAACATGAATTTCCGGCGCATTGGTCCGGAATGTCAGCTTGATATCCTGCTTTCTGAGGGTTACGCGGAACAGCTTGATGGAGGAATTGGCCACGGCAACGATATCGGCGTCTCCCTGCGGCACGCGATGGCGGCTGGCAAAGGATTTCATCTGTGACATCTGCTGCGTCAGTCGCTCGATATGCGAGGAGATCAGCGTCAGATTCTCGTCTGCTTCGGGATATCGCTGCTTTTGCAGCAACAGCCGCGTGGTGTCGAGTAGCATATAGATGGCAGCAAGCGGCTGGTTGAATTCATGCGCCACCTCGGTTGCCATCTGGCCAATCGCAGCAAGCTTGCTATTTTCCACCAACTGGTTGCGCAGCTTCTGTATCCGTTTGCTGAAGCGGTTCTTGAGGATGCGATAGGCGAAAACAAGGATCAGATAGAGCAATATGCTGATCACGAAAACCAGCCCGGCCGAGGTGTAGAAATAGCGTGTGCTCTGCAGTGACAGGATGGTCCAGCTATATTCGATGATCTTCTCTTCGGTCGACATCAGGGTGGGGAAGACGCAGCCCCAGTCATCGTCCCTGTAGAAGGTCAGATCCCCCACCCGGTAGCAGCGCGGCATGGAGAGCAGACTGATGGCTTCCTCTTCCAGATAGCGCCCCTCCCTGTCGGCCGTGACGTCATTGCCCCGGCGCAGAAGCTTGTATTTCCAGTCCTTGTTGGAACTCAGGAAGATATTGTCATTGACATCGTGAACCAGAATTTCGTCCGGTCCGGCACGCCAGACCTCTTCAAGGTCGGCAAGATTGATTTCAATGACCACGGCACCGGCGATATCCTCACCCGAGCGCAGGCCATAGGCAAGGTAGAAACCCGGCGTCATGGTCTTCAGGCCCATGCCGTAAAATTGTCCCAGACGCCCCGCCATGGCATCCTGAAAATAGGGACGATGGCTGAAATTCATGCCCAGATAATTGTCCGGACGGTACCAGTTGCTGGCCGCCACCGCAGTTCCTGCCCGATCCAGCACATAGATCGTGGAAACATTGGTGGCATATTTGGTTCTCTGGAGAAAATAGCCACTGTCCAGCGGCGTCATTCTGCCCGACAGGATATCGAGGAATTTCTCATTCTGCGAAAGCACGAAGGGTAGAAACTTATAGCGCGAAATCTCGATCTCAAGGCTCGACTTATACATGTCGAGCTGGATTCGGCTCGATGCGATCTTGTTTTTCAGCTCCGCATAGAAGGGCAGGGATATCAGCGACACAATGCAAACGAAAATCAAGGACTGAAACAGCCGCCCTTTGGCCGCTGACTGAATTTTCGCAAACATTCCGTTTCCCCAACCGATGCTTTTGAGCAGATTTCCATCCGCAGGCGCAGGCAAGCCCTCGCGCCGATGCATCAAAGCCTATCGCAACTGCCCCAATGGGAGAAGTTCAACAAATGAACCGGAAGGCAATCCCTTGCGTCCAAGACAAGAAACATGGCGGCAGACCGGAGGATCCGCCGCACAGACAATAAAGGCCGGACAGGAAAAGGCTGCCTGTCCGGTGCGAGCAGCAGAAATGGGGGGGGAGCCTTAAAGGCTGCCCCAACCGCCCGCAGTGGGCGTGATGACGGTGATCGCATCTCCCGCTTCCAAGATGGTCTGGTCACAGCCCTCAAGCTCCTGCACGCTTCCATCCCGCCGTCTGACCAGCGTGCGGCCTAGTGCACCATCCTCGCACCATCAAGGCCTTTTGGTTTGATCGATCTGTGCGACGACAGGATCGCGCAATCCATTCTTTCCAGAAAACGCAAGGTGCGTTTGGTGCCGTCGCCTGCATGCCACTTGCCCTTGCCGCCCGATCCCTTGCGGATATGGAAATCTTCCAGCAGCACAGGGAAACGGAATTCGAGCACTTCGGGATCGGTGAGGCGGGAGTTGGTCATATGGGTATGCACCCCATCGGTGCCATGAAAGCCAGGCCCGGCCGGAGAGCCCGAACAGATCGTCTCGTAATATTGGTAGACATCATTGCCGAAGGTCAGATTATTCATCGTGCCTTGCGCATTGGTCATCGCTCCCAGTGCGGCAAAGACCGCATTGGTCACATGCTGGGAGGTCTCCACATTGCCCGCCACCACGGCCGCCGGATAGCTTGGCCGCAACATGCAGCCTTCGGGAATGATGATCCTGATCGGCTTGAGGCATCCCGCATTCATCGGAATGTCGCCCTCGACCATGACGCGGAAGCAATAGAGAATCGCTGCCCGGGTCACCGGCTCGGGCGCATTGAAATTATTCGCCTTGACGCCCGTTGTGCCGGTAAAGTCGATGGTCGCCTCGCGCTTCTCCTTGTCAACCGTGATCTTGACATGAATGGTCGCGCCCTGATCGGTATGATATTCACATTCGGAATCCCTGAGTGCCTCGATGACACGGCGGACGCTTTCCTCCGCATTGTCCTGCACATAGCCCATATAGGCCTTGACCACATCCAGCCCGAAATTGGCCACCATCTTGCGCACTTCCTGAATGCCCTTCTCGTTGGCAGCGATCTGGGCGGAAAGATCGGCGATATTCTGATGGGGATTCCTTGCCGGGTAGGCGTGATCGGTAAGCAGATCACGCAATGCTGCCTCGCGGAAATGCCCCTGATCAACGATCCTGAAATTGTCGAACAGCACCCCTTCCTCATCGACGGTGGTGGCCAGCGGCGTCATGGACCCCGGAGCGGTGCCGCCGACATCGGCATGATGGCCGCGCGAGGCGGCCCAGAACAGGATCTCGCTTCCTTCATCATCGAAGATCGGGGTAACGACGGTGATGTCCGGCAGATGGGTGCCGCCATTATAGGGGGCGTTCAGCGCAAAGGCATCGCCGGGGCGGATGTTGCCTTCATTGAGCTTGATGACGGTCTCGACCGAACGGCCCATGGAGCCCAGATGCACCGGCATATGCGGTGCATTGGCCACCAGCGCGCCGTCGGCATCAAAGATCGCGCAGGAGAAATCCAGCCGTTCCTTGATATTGACCGAATAGGCGGTTTTCTGCAGCGTCACGCCCATTTGTTCGGCGATCGACATGAACAGATTGTTGAAGACTTCCAGCATGACGGGGTCGGCTTCGGTGCCGATTGCCTTGTCTCTTTGCAGCGGCACGACGCGGGTGAGGATGACATGATCCTTGCCATTGAGGCGGGCTTCCCAGCCCTGTTCCACAAGGATGGTCGCATGGGCCTCGACAATGATGGCAGGGCCGGTGACAGCCATGCCCGGTTTCAGCGCCTCGCGCTTGTAGATGGCGCTATCATGCCATTCTCCTTCGGCATAGATCCGGGTGGAGGAGACCGGCTCGGCCTTGGCGCTGACAGGCGCGATATCCGGCTCGATCAGGCCGGCACCGCCGCCAAAGCTTTCCACTTCCAGCGTTTCGGCCACAATCTCCTTGTTCCCATAGGCAAAACCGAACTGTGCCTTGTGTGCCTCCTCGAAGGCCTTGCACATCTCGTCAATCGGGCCGAAATGGACCGGGAGCGGTGTGTCCGATCCTTCATAGCGCAGATGCAGGATGGCGCGGGTTTGTCGCTTGTCTGCCGAAATGGCCTGCTGCTCCAGTTCTTCCTCGGTCTGCGCGGCGAGCCTGTCGCGCAGGGCGATGAGTTCCGGCATCAGGTCCTGTTCCAGACGCTTGACCACCGATTGCTGCCGGTCGGCGCGAATATCGGCCAGCCCCATGCCATAGGCGGAAAGAATGCCCGAGAAGGGATGCAGCATGACGGTTTTCATGCCAAGGCTGTCGGCAACGCGGCAGCCCGTCTGCCCGCCCGCACCACCAAAGCAGACCAGCGCATAGGAGGTGACATCATAGCCGCGCTGGACCGAGATCTTCTTGATGGCATTGGCCATATTCTCGACGGCAATCCTGAGGAAACCATCGGCGATCTCTTCGGGCGAGCGATCGCCGCCCAGCTGCTGCGCCAGTGTCTGGAATTTCTCCCGCACGATGGCCTCGTCCAGCGGCTGATCCTGATTGGGGCCGAAGATCTGCGGAAAGAAGTCGGTCGCCAGCTTGCCGGTCATCAGGTTGGCATCGGTCACCGTCAGCGGACCGCCACGACGATAGCAGGCCGGTCCGGGATTGGCTCCGGCGGAATCAGGGCCGACCTGAAAGCGGTCATCCTTGTAATGCAAAATGGAACCGCCACCAGCGGCCACCGTATGAATCATCATCATCGGGGCGCGCATGCGCACACCGGCCACCTCGGTTTCGAAGGCTTTTTCATAATCGCCGTCAAAATGGCAGACGTCGGTCGAGGTGCCGCCCATATCAAAGCCGATGATCTTTTCAAAGCCAGCCATGCGCGCCGTTTCAACCGCGCCGACGACACCGCCTGCCGGACCGGAGAGAATGGCGTCCTTGCCCTGAAACAGCTCCGCAGCGGTCAGGCCTCCGGAAGATTGCATGAACATCAGGCGCGGCCCGTCTCCCAGCTCTGCCTGCACCTGATCGACATATCGGCGCAGGATTGGCGAGAGATAGGCGTCAACAACGGTGGTATCGCCGCGCCCGACCAGTTTCATCAGCGGCGAGACCTGATGGGAAACAGAGATCTGGGCAAAGCCGATCTCTTTGGCGATGGCTTCCAGCCGCAATTCATGAGCCGGATAGGCATAGGCATGCATGAGAATGATCGCCACGCTACGAATGCCGCTCTCCCATGCCGCACGCATGCTGCTGGTCGCGGCCTTTTCATCCAGAGCCACTTCGATCGAGCCGTCCGCGCGAACACGCTCGGTTATTTCGAACACATCGTGATACAGCAGTTCGGGCTTGATGATTTCCTTGGCGAAAATCTCCGGCCGTGCCTGATAGCCGATGGCCAGCGCGTCGCGGAAACCCTTTGTGATGAACAGGGCGGTTGGTTCGCCCTTGCGTTCCAGCAGCGCATTGGTGGCAACCGTGGTGCCCATTTTTACCGTATCGATCATCTCCGAAGGGATCGGATCACCAGCCGGAACGCCCAGCAAATCGCGAATGCCCTGAATGGCCGCATCGCGATAGGCCTCGGGATTTTCCGACAGCAGCTTGTGCGGATGCAGGCTTCCATCCGGAGCCCTGCCGACCACATCGGTAAAGGTGCCACCACGGTCGATCCAGAAATCCCATTTCTTTGACATGATAAAATCCCTTGGCTTGATTGCCCCGCATCCGGAAGGGTTGGGCGGGGTCGTGATTGCTTTATGAAGACATTTTGTCTATATTTTATCGATAAAATCTATATATAAAACTGTGGACCGGTCAAGCATCATGTTCGCTCAAACACCGCAGTTGCCGATAAACTATTCTCAAAGGCCGGTTGGCTAAGGCAATCCGGCCAAAAGGCATGAAGGGGAGAGATCATGAGTGCGGAAAATCAGGACAGACCGATCGGCCCGGTTGTTGCGGCGTCCCATCTGGCGTCGGGGGCCATGCCGGCCCTCTCCGAGGTGGAGTTCGCCGTCACCATGATGGTCAATGCCTATCACCGCTGGATACAGCGCTGCATGGCTGCAAGTGGCACGGAAGGGCTGGCCCCTCTCGATGTCATCGTGTTGCACAGTGTCAATCATCGCGGTCGGGCCAAGACCCTTTCCGATATCTGTCTGGTGCTCAATGTGGAGGATACCCATACCGTCAGCTATGCTCTCAAGAAGCTGGAAAATGCCGGTCTGGTCGCCTCCGGCAAAAGAGGCAAGGAGAAGATCGCGCAAATCACCAAGGCCGGTGAGAAGGCCTGTCACGAATATAGGAAATTACGCGAAGCCCTGCTCATCAATCCGATGAAGGCCCATGGCTTTGACGAGGCGGAATTGTCGCAACTGGCGACGATCCTGCGCATGGCTTCAGGCAATTATGATCAGGCCGCCCGTGCCGCCGCTGCCATGTGAGGCCGATAGCATCGCGGTTTGCGGTGGAAAATCAGCATCTTGCCGCAGCCAATGTATCAGGCGATTTTAATGACGACTAAATAGATAGAATTTGCTAGATTAAGCTGACCAACGGCCAGAAAAGCACGAGATGTCATGATATCGCAGAAAGCACAATATGCCTTCAGGGCACTGATCGCCCTCGCCCGTCTGGAGGATGAGGAGGTTTGCATGATCTCCGATATTGCTGTGTCCCGGAATATCCCGAAAAAATTCCTTGAACAGATTCTGCTCGACCTCAAGCGCCATGGCATCGTCCAGAGCAGGCGCGGCAAGATGGGGGGATATCTGCTGCTCAAACGCGCCGACGAGATCACCTTTGGTGAAGTGTTGCGCATCATTGATGGCCCGATTGCGCCCCTTCCCTGCCTGAGCAAGATGGCCTATCGCAAATGCGATGGCTGTGAGGATGAAGCGGCCTGCGAGATTCGTCAGGTCTTCGCCAGAGTGGCACAGTCCACGCGCAATATTCTCGATACGACAAGTCTGGCAGACGCCATAGCCGATCCTGAAATATCTGGTATCCCATTGATAGCATAGGTTAAATTTTCTTATACTACAAATCTCTTGACTAACACGACTAAATTGATAGAGATTAAGTGCATTGAAGATATCCTAAGAGATTGTGTGGGAGATTGTCAGGGAGGTTGTCATGACCCGACATCGAAGTATCACCGCGGCTGCCGCCATGGCTTTGGTCATCGGCTTTGTCGGCCCGGTAGCCGCAGCAGATATCACGCTACTCAACGTGAGCTATGATCCGACGAGAGAGTTATACAAGGAGTTCAACCAGCAATTTGTTGCTGACTGGACAGCAAAGACGGGAGACCATGTGACCATCAGGATGTCCCATGGAGGGTCTGGCAAACAGGCCCGCTCCGTGATTGACGGGCTGGAAGCTGATGTCGTTACTCTGGCTCTGGAAGCTGACATCAACGCAATCGCCGAGAAAACCGGCAAGATACCATCCAATTGGCGCGACAGATTGCCAAACAACAGCGCGCCCTACACCTCCACCATCATTTTTCTGGTCCGCAAGGGCAACCCCAAGGCGATATCCAACTGGGATGATCTTGTTGCCGATGGCGTCGAGGTGATCACACCAAACCCGAAGACATCCGGCGGGGCCCGCTGGAATTTCCTTGCTGCCTGGGCTTGGGCAGAAAAAGAATATGACGGTGACGAAAGCAAGGTACGCCAGTATGTCAGCGACCTGTTCGGACATGTTCCGGTGCTTGATACCGGCGCCAGAGGGGCAACGACCACCTTTGTCCAGCGCGGCATCGGCGATGTGCTGCTCGCATGGGAAAATGAAGCCTTCCTCGCGCTTGAGGAACTGGGGCCGGATAAATTCGAAATCGTCGTACCCTCCGTTTCCATCAAGGCAGAGCCACCAGTGACGATGGTCGATGGCAACACCGAGGCGAAAGGCACAAGCGGGATCGCTGCAGCTTATCTGGAAGGGCTTTATAGCTCCGAAGGCCAACGCCTTGCCGCCAAGCATTATTATCGACCCTTCAAGCCCGACTTGGCCGATGCTGAAGACATGAAGCGCTTTCCCGACCTGACATTGGTCACAGTGGACGATTTTGGAGGCTGGAAGAAGGCCCAACCGGAATTTTTCGGCGACGGCGGCATTTTCGACCAGATCTACAAACCGGGACGCTGACATGCCAGCCGCTGTCACCAGCAGCAGATGGCAATTTCGTGAACCGGGTGTCATTCCCGGCTTTGGCCTGACATTCGGTTTCGCGGTCTGCTATCTCTCGCTTGTCATTCTGATCCCGCTTTCGGGACTGGTCTGGCGTTCATCCGATCTTGGTTGGCAGGCCTTCTGGGCTCTGGCCAGTGATCCCCGTACCATCGCCGCGCTCAAGATCAGCTTTGGCAGTGCAGTCTTGGCCGCCTCTATCAATATGATCTTCGGTCTTGTTGTCGCCTGGGTTCTGGTGCGTTACCGCTTCCCCGGACGGCGGATTGTCGATGCGGTTGTCGATCTGCCCTTTGCCCTGCCCACGGCAGTGGCCGGTATTGCCCTGGCATCGCTTTATGCGCCGAACGGTCTGATCGGCGGGCAATTGGCGAAACTGGGATTCAAGGTCGCCTTTACCCCGGCAGGAATCGTCGTCGCTCTCGTTTTCATCGGCCTGCCCTTCATTGTGCGCACGGTTCAGCCGGTGCTGGAGGAAGTCGACCGGGAAGTCGAGGAAGCGGCTGCAACGCTGGGGGCTTCCCGGCTCAAGATCGTGACCCGCGTGCTGCTGCCCGGATTGCTGCCTGCAATCCTTACCGGCTTTGCCATGGCCATGGCGCGGGGCATCGGGGAATATGGCTCCGTCATCTTCATCGCGGGCAACATTCCCTATATTTCGGAAATCGCACCATTGCTGATTGTCATCCGGCTTGAGGAGTTCAACTATGCCGCCGCTACCGCGGTTGGTGTGGTGATGTTGTCCATCTCATTCCTGATGCTGTTGATCATCAACCTGCTTCAGGCATGGAGCAGGGGGAGGTTCGGTCATGACTGACGAGACATTCCTGATCCTGCCAGCGACGGCGGAAACACCATTGGCCAGACGGCTGCTGATGGCCATTGCCTTCCTCTTTCTGGCCTTCTTTCTGTTCCTGCCGCTGGTGGCTGTCTTCTCGGAAGCCTTCCGCAATGGCATCGGCGCATGGTTTTCCGCCATTCTGGAGCCTGACGCACTGGCAGCCATCCGCCTGACGCTGCTGGTGGCAGCCATTTCGGTGCCGCTCAATATGGTGTTCGGTGTCGCTGCCGCCTGGGCCATTGCTAAATTCGAGTTTCGTGGCAAGGCCTTCCTGATCACGCTCATCGATCTGCCCTTCTCCGTCTCGCCGGTGATTTCCGGGCTGGTCTATATATTGCTGTTCGGTTCGGGCAGCCTGCTCGGGCCATGGCTCAAGGAATGGGGGATCGAAATACTCTTCGCGGTGCCGGGCATCACGCTGGCCACGATATTCGTGACCTTTCCCTTCGTAGCCCGGGAGTTGATCCCGCTGATGCAGGATCAGGGCACCGCCGATGAAGAGGCCGCCCTCAGCCTCGGGGCCAGTGGCTGGCAGACCTTTCTGCGTGTCACATTGCCCAATATTCGCTGGGGGCTGCTCTATGGCGTTCTGCTCTGCAACGCCCGCGCCATGGGAGAATTCGGTGCGGTATCGGTGGTCTCTGGCCATATTCGTGGCCTCACCGACACCATGCCGCTGCATATCGAGATTCTCTATAATGAATATAATTTCGCCGCCGCCTTTGCCGTCGCCTCGCTGCTTGTGGGGCTGGCCCTTGTCACCCTTGTCCTTAAAACCGCAATCGAGCGTCATTATGCCGATTGATCACCACGTGCCTCTGGGCATCGAAACGGGAGGTCTGTCATGGATCTTGGCATTCAGAATGTAAACAAGGCGTTTGGCGCCACCGCTGCGCTCAGCGATGTTTCCCTTACCATCCGGTCTGGCGAACTGATTGCGTTGCTTGGACCTTCCGGATCTGGCAAGACAACGCTTCTGCGTCTGATTGCCGGGCTGGAATCCCCGACTGCCGGTCAGGTCTTCTTCGGAGATGAGGAAGCGTCTGGCAAGCCGATCCAGCAGCGGCAGGTCGGTTTCGTTTTCCAGCATTATGCGCTTTTCCGGCATATGACGGTGCTGGAAAATGTCAGTTTCGGCCTGTCGGTGAGACCGCGTGACAGCCGTCCCCCGAAACGGGAAATCGAGATGCGGGCCAGAGATCTCATCAATATGGTTCAGTTGACCGGCCTTGAGCACCGCTATCCGGCTCAGCTCTCGGGCGGACAACGCCAGCGCGTGGCGCTCGCAAGGGCCATGGCGATCGAGCCCAAGGTGCTGCTGCTGGACGAACCCTTCGGGGCGCTGGATGCTCAGGTCCGCAAGGATCTCAGGCACTGGCTGCGCGAAATCCATGATCAAACCGGGCACACGACGGTTTTCGTTACCCATGATCAGGAAGAGGCGCTGGAACTGGCCGACAGGGTCGTGGTGATGAATGAGGGCCGGATCGAACAGATCGGCTCGCCGGACGAGGTCTATGATCATCCGGCAGTGCCTTTCGTTCATCGCTTCATTGGCGAGGCCTCCGAGTTGCCGGTCTGGCTGGACCATGGCCAGATCTGGCTGGCAGATCAGCCGACCGGGCTTGCCTGCGATCAGAGTGGAGAGGCGCTGCTCTTCTTCCGGCCCCATCAGGTCGAGCTTGTCGAGGATACCAGCCCCTGCCTCGTCGGCAAGGTCATGGCCAGCCGCCGCATGGCAGGAACACGCCGGCTCGAGTTGGCCGTCGGAGCCGATGGGCACCATGTCGAACTGGATATTCCTCTTGCCCATGCCGCAGGCCAGCAACAGGAGATCCGCTTCCGGCCACAGGTTTTCACACTTTTCCCCCTGATGGAAACAGGAAGACCCCTGACAAGGCCAAACGGCGCAAGAGTGCTCCTGCCGCGCAGCCGCGCAAGAGGTGCGCTGCGACACTATGAACCATCTTGCTCCTAATGCTCGAAAGAAAGAAGCTGATCAACTATGCTTGACGGATATTGCCCGTCGGGCAAATCGGTTGTGAAAGTTGCAAGCTGGTGACGGTTGATCAGATTCTCATCCTCGGGCTGCTGCTCGGCATGCTCGTGGTCTTTGCCGGTGACTGGTTCAGGGTCGAGATCGTCGCTCTGGTCGGCCTCGCAACCGGGGTGCTGTTGCAGCTTGTTCCCCTCGATCAGGCTTTCTCGGGGCTGGCCAATCCGGCTGTCATCACGGTTCTGGAAATATTGCTGATCGTCGAGGTGCTCAAGGCCAGCCGCCTGCTGGACGGGGTCGGCGCGACCCTCAGCCGATTGTTCAGGCGGCCCCATATGGTGGCGCTGGTGCTCTGTATGGTCGGGGCGCTGCTCTCCACGGTGATGAATAATATCGGTGCCTTCTCGCTGATGCTGCCCATCGTCTTTTCGCTCAGCCGTCGCCATCACATCCCGCAGCGCCTGCTTGTCATGCCCTTGTCCTTTGCAACCCTGATGGGAGGCATGTGTACGGTGGTGGGCACACCGCCCAATCTGCTGGTCAGCGAAGCGCTGCAGAAAGCCAGCGGCGAGAGCTTCCGCTTTCTCGATTTCCTGCCAACCGGATTGGCGATATCGCTGGTCGGGCTGGTCCTGCTGGTCTGGTGGTCGCAGCGCATCCTCCAATCCGGCCAAACGGAAGAGGGCGAGCAGAGCGAGCCAATCGGACATCGTATGGTAACGGAGATTGTTTGCCCACAGGCAGGGCGGGAGACCGTTACGCTGGCACATGTGGAGGCGATGGTCGACGGGACGATAGCCAGTGCCGTGCGAGGTGATCGCAGGCTCTTTCCGCTAAAGCAAGAGACTGAGCTTTTGCCCGGTGACCGTCTGTTGGTCGAAGCCGATGATCTTGCGCTGAGGGAAGCATTTGCCGCTGGCAATCTCGCCCCGGCGCGCACAGCCGCCGCGCTTTCCGACCAGATGCAGCTGCAGGCGGCCATCATGCCCTACAGCATTCTGCAGGGTTCGGTCATTGCTAACATCGGTGAATTCGCCGAGCGTGCGATAGAGGTGGTCGGCGTGTCGACCCAATCGCCCCGGCTGGAAGGATCGCTGGATGATTTCCGGCTGTCCGTTGGAGATATTCTCCATCTGGAAGGCCAGCCCGAGGCATTGCAGCAAGCCGTCACCAATTGCGGATTGGTAACGGTCGTGGCGACTGGTGGTCCGATCATCGTAAGGAAGCAGTCATTTCTCACATCAGCCATCTTTCTGGCCGGGTTGCTGGCTGCGGCCTTTGGTGGCATCCCGCCGGAAATTGCCTATGGCATGGTGTTGATCTGCTATCTGGTCACCGGATTGCTCGATCTGCGCGAAGCCCTGTCCAGACTGAACTGGCCCATCATCCTGCTGCTGGTTGCCATGCTGCCGTTGGGTGAGGCGGTGGCCAATACCGGCGCTGCGGCAACCATAGCCAAGGCCCTGTTCGCAGCGCTGCCGTTCGCCTCCGCCTCCCTCATCACCTTCATCATGCTGGCCCTTGCGGTTGGCATAACGCCCTTTGTCAACAACGCCACCACGGCGGTGGTGCTGGCCCCCATCGCCATCGAGCTTTCCGACAAGGCAGATCTGCCACCTGCCATGTTGCTGATGGCTGTGGCCATCGGGGCATCTTGCGATTTCCTTACGCCCTTTGGCCACCATAATAATGTGCTGGCCTATGCGCTCGGGCCTTATCGTTTCAGGGAATTTTTCGCCGTCGGCTGGCCGGTAACGCTGGCCACACTGCTTGTCGGAACGCTGACCTGCCTGATCATCTGGGGCTGAAAGGCCATCGCACTTCCTTGCCTTTTGTTGGCAACGAGCGCGATGGCCTTGTCCCGAAAAAAGCATTGCCGCTCAAAGAGCCTGAAGCACGCCTTCCGCAATCAGCGCCTTGATGATCGGCTCGACATCGGCCGGTTGCATGCCTGCCAGATTCATCCGGCCCGAGTCGGCGAAATAGATGCCGTAATTCTTGCGCAGCGCTTTGGCCGTGTCAGAAGACATGTTGAGCGTTGAGAAGAGACCGCCCTGCCGTTTGATGAAAGCCAGTTCTGGATGGGCATCGGCCAGCGCGGCGCGGTTGCCATTGACGCGAGCACACATCTCTTCCAGTTCGGCCTTCCAGATCGCGGTCAGTTCCGCGCTTTGCAGAATGGTCCTGACCACCGAAGCGCCATGGTCTGGCGGCATGCCCCAGTTGGGTGCGGCGCAGGCGGCGGCATTGGTGCCGGCAATCCTCAACTCACGCTCATTCTTGCTCATCAGAAACAGGGCGCCGACACGGTCGCGATAAAGGCCGAAATTCTTGTCGCAGGAATAGGAGATGATCGCCTCGTCAACCGCTTCCAGCACCTGCCGCAAAGGCCGGGCATCGGCCTCAAGGCCATCACCCAGCCCCTGATAGGCCAGATCCATGAAAGGCACCAGCTTGCGCTCGACAAGCAATTGCGTGATCTGGCTCCATTGCTCGGCAGTGAAATTCTCTCCGGTGGGATTGTGACAACACCCATGCAGCAGGAACACGTCCCCGGCGCTGGCCGCTTGCATGGCCTCTACAGCCTTGTCAAACAGGATGGTCTGTGTGGCGAGATCGAAGAAGGGATATTCGCGGATGGGCTGCCTTGACTGCTCGAAAAACAGATTGTGACTTGGCCAGCCGGGCGTTCCAAGCCAGATGCTGGCCTGCGGGCTGGCCGCAGCGATGACATCGGCTCCCAGCCGGATGGCGCCGCAGCCACCGGGCGTTTGCAGCCCCACAGTTTGCTCAATCAGGTCGCTTTCGGCGCCGAAAATGATGGGTTTGAGCAGCTCCACATAGGTCAGGTCGCCTTCTCGGCCGATATAGCGCTTGCTGTCCTGGGTTTCTTGCAGGTGTTTTTCAGCCGCCTTCACAGCACGCATGACCGGCGTCTCGCCCGATGCGTTGCGATAGACCCCGACGCCCAGATCGATCTTGTTCGGGCGCGGATCGGCCTGATAGGCGATCAGAAGCCCCAGCAAGCTTCCGGGTTGCTGCTCCTGCAATTTCTCAAACATGTCTACCTCTTGGTGATTTTTCTTATGGATTGTTCCTTCGCGCCATGGATGGCGAAAAGGGGAAGGATGTCGAAGTAGTTTGAGCCAGCCCGCATCAGAATGCGCCCAAAAAATCCGTCCCGCCTGTCTTTCATACACAAGAAAGCGCGAAAAAACCGGGCCTCAGCAGAATGAGGCCCGGATCATCTCGGCAAAAGAATATTTGCAGGTTACGCCGTTGCCAGCTTGTGGCGTCCCCAGAGCGTGGCGGCACCAAAGGTCAGGACCACGCCTGCCACCTTGACCATGATGAGCGGCCACAGGCACAGAACCGCCATGCCGCCAAACAGATAGCGCTGCCAAAGGGGGATCGGCCCTCGAATGAAGCCGAGCATGGCAAAGGCCATGGCAAACAGCGCTCCGATGCCGCCAAAGATCGCGAAACTGTTGTCTAGGATCGTCGAATTCGACAACAGGCCCAGATCATAGCAGAAGGCAAAGGGAACCATGAAGGCCAGAATGCCCAGCTTGAGCGCCTGAATGGCGGTTTCTGTCGGCTTCGACTGCGCCAGCGAACTCGCCGCATAGGCCGCCAGCGCCACCGGTGGCGTAATGTTGGAAACAATGGCGAAATAGAAGACGAACATATGGGCCGCCAGCGGCTCAAAACCCAGCTGCGCCAGCGCCGGAACGCCAAGGGCTGCCCCCAGAATATAGGCGCTGGTGGTTGGCAGTCCCATGCCCAGAACCAGCGAGACCAGTGCAATCAGCACCAGCGCAAGGAAGGGAATGCCCTGTGCCAGCGAGAAGACCAGACCGACAAATTTGAAGCCGAAGCCGGTCAGCGACACCGAACCGACGACAATGCCCGCCGCTGCACAGGCGATGCAGACCACCGGCACATTGCGCGAACCGGCAACGATGGCATCCAGTATCTTTCTCGGCCCCATGCGGTGTTCCGGATCCGGCAGGGATACTATCCACGCGCCCAGAATGCCGATGGCCGCAGCCAGCATGGGCGAATAGCCCGACAGCAGCATGTAAACCAGCGCCACGATGGGAAACAGCTTGTAGGATTGCAGCAGCACCTTCTTCTTGTCGGGCAGATCTTCCTCGCTCAAGCCTTTGAGATTATTCTTCAGTGCCCCCAGATGCACCATCAACAGGACGGCACCATAATAGAGGATCGCCGGGACGATCGCCGCGATGATGATATCGCTGAATGGCACCCCGAGAAAGGACGCCATGATGAAGGCCCCAGCTCCCATGATCGGTGGCATGATCTGGCCACCGGTGCTGGCAACCGATTCAACCGCTGCGGCGAAATAGGGCGGATAGCCGATCCGCTTCATCAGCGGAATGGTGAAGGTTCCTGTACCATAGACATTGGCAACCGCCGCGCCGGAAATCGAGCCGAACAGGGCCGAGCTGACCACCGAGATCTTGGCCGGACCTCCCGGCGAGGTGCCGGTAAAGGCCTGCGCGAAATCCATGAAATATTGCCCGACGCCGCTTTTCTCCAGAAAGCCGCCGAATATCAGAAAGACCATGACGAAAGTGGCCGAAACGCCGAGCGGAATGGAAAAGACGCCTTCGTCGGTCAGATAGATCTGCTCGATCACTTCGGCGAAATTGAACGGCAATCCCTGCATGACACCGGGCATCCAGTTGCCAAACCACATATAGCCGGCAAAGAAGGCGACGATGATCGCCAGCGGCATGCCGACAACGCGGCGGGTCGCTTCAAGCAGAAAGAAGATCAGTGCGGTGCCCAGCACCTGCTGCGCCATGGTGACATCGTCAACCTGCACCATGCGGAAGGTGATTTCTTCGTAATTGATCAGAATATAAAGGCCCGGCAGCGTTGAGGCGATGGCCAGCATCCAGTCATACCAGGGAACATTGGCGCTATCCTTGTCTGCGGCCCGCATGGGATAGAGAATGAAGGCCATGGGCAGCACCATGCTCAAATGCAAACTGCGTTGCAGATAAGCCTCGAAGCTGCCGAAAACCGACGTATAGAGATGAAAAAGGCCGACCCCCAGAATATAGACATAGACAATTCTCTTGACGAGTGAACCTGTCGCGCGCATACCGCTGCCCTTCTTTCAGGAACGAGGAATTCTATTGGAAAGGAACATGGCCCGAATTTTGATCCGGGCCATGTTTGGGATTTTCAGTTACTGAACCGATTTCCAGAATTTGACAGCGCCCGGATGGGCCGGAGCGGAGGCCGGGATGGCTTCCTGAGGATTGAGTTCCTCAACCGCTTTCACACCCTTTTGCAGGGTGTCCTTGTTTTCCCAGAGAGCCTTGGTCAGATTGAAGACCGTGTCTTCGTCCAGATCCTTGCGCACCACGATGCTGGTATAGTCACCAATGGTCGGGACGGGTTCCGTCACGGACTTGTAGATGGAAGGATCAATCTCGAATGTGACCGTGCCGAGTGCATCGGTCATGGCGTCGAGGATCTTCTTGTCAACCGGCAGGATGACCACATCGATCTGGCTTTCGATCTTCAGCACCACGGAAGCGGCGCGGCCAACGGAGAAGGCAAAGCAATCCAGATGATTGTCGGCCAACTGGTTGGAGCCATCCGAATAGGACGCAAAGGAAACCGAGCCGCCCCAGTCCTGAATGTCTTTCCAGCCAACGCCCAGCCCCTTTTCAAAGGCAGCGCGGATGACAAATTCCGAAGAGGTGCCCGGTTTGAGAGTCGCCAGACGAATGGGCAGTTTCTTCTCGACAATATCGGCGACCGACTTGATGCCATTCTTGTCGGCATAATCCTTGCGCATGACAAAATAGGTATATTGACGATAGACATTCGCCAGAACCGATACATTGTCATAGGCCTTCTTGAACGGGTCTTCCCCCTTGGTGGCGGCGCCAACCAGAGCGGTTACGGAGAAGCCCAGATCGGTCTTGCCCCTGTCGGTATTGACGACGTTGGAAACACCGCCGCCGGTGCTGCTCGATGCCGGAATGCCGGCCTGTGTCCAGGTTTCAGCCAGCGCGCCACCAAGTGCGAACCAGTTACCCCCCGGAGGGCCCGCAGAGAAGCGAAGCTGATCCTGCGCACTGGCAGGGACCGAAACGAAAGCTGCACAAAGCAATGAGGCAGCAAGCGCCAACTTTTTAAACATAAACTATCCTCCTTGTTCAATCCGGGACACCTAAACATCGGAAAAATCGATATATGTCACCAACTGTCGACAAAATTAATTCAGATGCAAAAATGACCCAGCCCCAGATAGCAGTATCTCAGCAACTATGCTTGAGCCATATCCTCCTTAAGTTGTATGGGGTTTGCATTACATGGATTATAACGTTGAAATCACGCACATAATTCAATTCTATTCATGACTGACCAGTTGATTGCGCCTCGATATAGGATCAAAAAGCAACTTTCAGAAATGGCGACGGTGAATTTGGTTGTGATCATTAGGGAAACGGGAAAGATATTCATTTCCTTGACTTGACAAATGATCAAATTTTGTAGGAGTGACGGCCTGTTTATTTCGTCCGGAGCTATGATTGCTTGTCAAAAACCGAAGCGGCCAGCAGCAATCAATGCGCCCTATGGCGCGCTGCGTCCGGCCCTGTTCGGCAAGCATGGGGACATGAAAAACTGCCCTGCCATTGCTGGCAGAGCAGGATTGATAGCCAGATTTTTCACTTGCATCAGACGTCAGTCTGTCGCGTTCGCAGGGCCGGTATCCTTGCGGTCAGATGCTCGCCTTGCATAACCAAAATCGGTCAGAATGGCGAACAGGCTTGGCACGAGAAACAGCGACAGCACCGTTGCCGTCAACAATCCAAAGGCAAGGCTGTTGACCAGCGGGATCAGGAATTGCGCCTGTGTGCTGGTTTCCGCCAGCAGTGGCAACAGCCCGGCAATGGTGGTCAAAGAGGTCATGACCACGGCCCTGAAGCGTGCTCTGGCGGCCTGTTTCGTGGCCTCCAGCGGATCATGCCCGGCCTCCATTTCTTCATGAATGAAGGAAACCAGCAGGATCGAATTGTTGACCACGACGCCTGAAAGAGTGGCAAGGCCGACAAGGCTCGGGATCGAGATATCTAGCCCCATCAGGAGATGGCCGATCACCATGCCAATCGCCCCGAGCGGTATCGCCGCCAGAACGACAACTGGCAGGATATAGCTGCGGAACTGGAAGCTCAGCAGGATGAAGACGAAGGCCAGCCCGATATAGAAGTTGGTCAACAGGGATCCACCCGTCGTTGCCGCCTCCTTGCCCTGTCCGTTGAAAGCGGGCGAGACTTCGGGATATTGCTTTTTCAGAGCCGGGAGAAACTTGGTCTTGACCTCCATCATCAATTCGCGCGCATTGACCACATTGGGCTTGATCGACCCCTGAACCGTAACGGTGCGTTGCCCGTCGACGCGGTTGATGCGGGCATAGCCCCGGCTTTCGATGACATCGGCCACCGTTGACAGCGGGATCTTGGAGCCGTCTGAGGCGGTGACATAGATCGAATGGATGCCGCCGCGACTGTCAATCGCGCCCTCGGCCAGCCTGACGCGCACATCGACGCCATAGCGCCCGGAATGGATTTCCAGCCCCGTATTGCCCTGAATGATGGCACGCAGTTCCTCGGACACCGATTTGGCCGTCAGCCCCAGTCCGCCTGCATCATCATGCAGCCTGACGATATATTCCGGTTTGCCCGGACGCAGATCGTCAAGCACATCGACCACGCCGTCATAGCTGTAGAGGAAGGCCTTGAGCGCGTCGCCTGCCTGCTTGATCTCCTCCAGATCATTGCCGCGCAGGCGGATATCGATGGCATTGCCTGCAACACCGCGTTCCTTGTCGGTGAATTTCATCGCCAGACTGCCCGGCACGGGACCGGTATATTTGCGCCATGTGGAAAGCATTTCCTGCAGGGAACCCTTGCGCTCCTGCGCTGGCAGCAGATCGGCGCTGATGGTTGCCAGGTGCGGCCCCTTCTCGTTGGCATCCACATTGACCCCGTAATAGACCAGCACATTATTGACCAGATCCCGGCCATCCTTCTGCAAGGGAGCAAAGTCCTTGTTGACCTTGTCGAGCGCATCAACCACCTGCTGCACCGCCAGCTCTGTTTCGGCAAGCGGAGTGCCCTGCGGCATCAGGATGCGCGCCTGTATCGTGTCGCTCTCCAGATTGGGAAAGGACCGAAACTTGAGCATGCCGGAGCTATAGGCCGAAGCGGAAAGAATGATCATGGCAATGATCACTCCCGTGGTCAGATAGCGCCAGGATACGGCCCAATCGATCATGCGACCGAAAATGCCGGTCCGGAACCGCTCGAAGCCCCTCTCGAAGGCCGCATGAAAGCGGGACTGCTTTCTGGAGCCCTGCTTTTTCAGCGAGTGATAAAGATGGGCGGGCAGGATCAGGAAAGCCTCGATCAGACTGATCGCCAGCGTGATCACCAGAATGACCGGTAATACCTTCAGCACAGCCCCGATCTTGCCTTCCATCAGGGCCAGCGGGCCAACGATCAGGATCGTCGTCAGGAAGGAGGAGACCACGCTTGGTAGAACCTGCCTTGTGCCATTGACTGCGGCCTCCAGCTCGCTTTCGCCTTTCTTCAGCCGTGCGCCGATATTTTCCGAAATGACGATCGCGTCATCCATCAATAGGCCGGTCGAGACAATCAGCCCCACCATGGTCATGGTGTTGAGCGTATAGCCCAGCCCCTGCATGGCGAAGATCGCCCCGAGGAAGGAAACCGGCAACCCCATGGCCACCCAGAAACTGTAACGCAGGGAGAAGAAGACCCACATGGTCAGGAACACCAGCACCAGCCCCTGAAGGCCATTTTCCGTGAGGATGCGCAGGCGATCCACGATATTGGGCGACACATCCTGCGAGATATCAAGGCTGACACCCGGAGGAGCGATGGCCCGTTCACTTTTCAGGATGTCGTCAATCAGGGCCTTGATTTTCAGCGTATCCTGATTGGGCGTCTTGGCAATTTCGATGAGTGCGGCCTGCTTGCCATTGAAGCTCACCTTGTCTTCGGCAAATTCGAAGCCCTTGGCAATGGTGGCGATATCCTTGAGACGGACGATGCCACCATCATCGGAACTCTGGATCACGAGTTCGCCAAATTCTCGCGGCTTGCGTCGCTGGTCTGCATAGCGCAACACCAGATCGCCGCTTCTTGTCTCCAGCGTGCCGGCTGGCAGATCGATGCTTTGCGCCTGGATCGCATCGGCAACATCGCTGATGCTCAGCCCCAGATCCCGCAGCGCCGTTTCCGACACCCTGATATCGATCAGCGGATCGGCAAAGCCCTTCATGGTTGCCTGGGCGATCTCCTTGTTGCGCATCACGCGGGTGAGCATCTTGTCGGCATAGGCAAACAGGGCGGCGGGATCATCGATACCGGTAATGGCGATGGTCGAGATAGTCGCGGTGCGCTCCATCTTGGTAACCGCCGGGCGCTCGACATTCTCCGGAAAGCCGGTGATTGCCTCGATCTCGCTCTTGATATCATTGAAGAAAGTGTCGAAATCGCGCCCTTCGATCATGGTCACGACGGCAATGGCGAGATTTTCCCGCGCTTCGCAGGTCATCTCCAGCTTGTCGGGAATGATCCCCAGCGCTTCCTCAAAGCGCAGGCAAACGGCTTCCTCCACATCCAGCGCTGTCGCGCCGGGATAATTGACACGCACTTCCACCTGCGTCGGATCCGTCTCGGGGAAAGTGTCTCTCTGCAATTTCGGCAGGGCCAGAATGCCGATCAGCAAAATGCCGACCATCAGCAGGTTGGCTGCCGTGGGATGCTTGGCGAAATAGCGGATCATGACAATCAGTTCCCCTTGCTCGGTGCTTTGCCAGAGGCTTCGGCCATGATGCGTTCAAGCAATGGCTTGTCGGGCTTGGGGCCGACCAGCATGCCATCGACCGGCGCGGGCAGGTCAGAGACGATGACCTTCTCGTTCGGCTCGAGACCAGACATCAGCACCGCAATGTCGCCCTGAATATAGGCCACCTTCACCGGCTTGAAATGCAGGCGTTTCTCCGCATCCACCACCATCACTTGCCCCTTGCGGATGGCAGCGGCCGGAAGCACGATCTTGTCTTTCTTTGGCTGCCCCTGCAGGATCACCTCAACGGCGGTATCCTTGACCAGCGGTGGCCTTTGCCCCGGCGATGCCTGACCATAGGGGTCTGCAATGGTCAGAACGATGCCGCGGGTTCGGGTTTTCGGGTTCATCACTGCCGAGACCCGATCCAGCTTCGCATCCCAGACGATGTCACTTCTAGGCGTGCGCAGGATCACCTTGGCCTTCAGGCTGTCGTGACGGCTCGACAGGCCTCCGTTGCCATCGGTGAGCGCGTCCAGCGGCGATCCCTCATCGGTCGATTTGCCGAACAGCGGACTGAGCGCCCCTATTGGGAATTGCGCCACCACTTCGGCAACCGCTATGCCATCACCCGAGAAGAGCTGTTGCCCCTTGTTGACATATTGCCCGAGGGAAATATCAACCGCATCCAGCCGCACATCAAAGGGGGCCTTCAATTCGGTGCGTTCCAGATCCAGCGCGGCAATCTCTTTTTGTTGCTGCAAAACCTTGCGCTCCGCTTCATCAAGCGTGAGCGTGCTGAGCAGCGACTGAACCTTGACATCCTGTGTCAGCAGGGCGCGTTCGGCAGTATCAACGATGGATTGAGAGGCCGAGCCCCGTGTCTGCAATTGCTTCTTGCGCCCCAGATCTTCTCTAAGCAGCGCCAGCGCGCGCTCTTCAATCTTCAGCGATGCCTTGGTGGTCTCGTCTTTCGCATCCAGCGCAGCGATCTGGGCTTCGATCTGGGCGAGGGCCAGTTGATATTCCCGTTCATCGATTTTGAGCAGGCTCGCCCCTGCCGGAATGAGCAACCCGTCACGCAATTTGTCCGACGTCCAGCTGACCGGCCCGGCCACCTGGGCAACCGCATCCCAGGTTCGGCTCGGCTGAACCTTGCCATAGCCGGAAATGGCCGGAATGGCAGCAACCGCCTTCACTCCGATAACCTTGACCGGGGTGGCTTTCTCCTTGTTTTCCGTTGCGGCCTGAGGCGACTTGGCGGCCTGACCGGAGGCCAGAAAAAGGCCAGCAGCGATCAGGATCGGAGGAAGAATAAGGGTCTTTTTCAAAATGCTCATGGCGAGCCTCATTGGCTGTCTGAAGAGAAGTCGGAATCAGCGGAGAAATCACTAATCACCTTGTTTCGAAATTACTGTAGCATTGTAAAAACACACAAGCGTCAAATCGTATCAGAGTGTATCCTTTTGCATCCAAAACCAGCCCTTTCAGCTTTGCGCCTGTCGGATGAAAGTCATCGGCAACAAACAGAGCAACAGATCTCAATCACGGCGATTTGTACGCTTCTGCTGATTAGAAGGGTTCTCATTTGCGCCCGGCTATGTAAAATTTGCTTTCTGCGAAACCGGCCCATTACGACAAGACTGGAGGCATCAGCGTTCCATGGCTTTCAAAACCATCATGTCTCCTGCGATTGATGCGCATTATCCGCTTCGTGTCATCGAGATCTATGTAAGCACCGGCGAACTGGTCAAACCGGACAGCCGTGCCGTTCTGGCTGAAACGGCTGAGGGGCGGCGGATCGCCATTAAATGCGCTCATGAGGGGCGCGTGCTGCAAATTCCATCACAGGGTGCCATTCTGAACGAACGCCAGATGTTGCTGGTGATCGAAACCTTCGACGATGATGCCGCAACAGATTTGGCAAATGGGCAAAAGGCAAGAGACGCCGCCGCTGCCGCAGCTCAGGATGCCGCCCAAAGAGAAGAAGCTGAGCGGCAAGCGCAACAGTCCCATCAGGCAGCCTATGCGCAAGCGCAGGGGCAACGGGAAAGCATCCGCCCGACAAAGGTGGGGCAAGAGGGGAAGAAAGAGGACGGCAAGGCAACAACCTCGGATGTCGGAGGCGAAACCACGACCGAAACCACAACCGAAACCACGACCAAAACCTCCGCGGAAGCACAGGAACCGGCACAAGCTGCGCCTGAAGAAGCCGGAAAATCGCCTTCCGGCAGGAAAAGACTTCTGATTGCTGCCGGCTTCCTGGGGCTGCTGGCCGGGGCAGCGGTGATCATGCAATTGATCGAACCTGCGCCCAATTCTGCCGGACTGACCCGGCAGACCGCGGCAAATGCCTCCGCCAAACAGCAGCCAGCCAAATCTGTACCGCAATCCCCGTCTCTCCCCACGCGACCCTATCCCGCCGATCAGGACCGGGACTGGCGTAAGGTCGCCAATCGGGACGCAGAGCATTTCATCACCTTTTCCGGTAAAGGCAGCAATGCCCAGAATATCGAATTTCTTTCCCTCGATGCCAGCGCCAATCAGGTGCATCTGATTGGCAGAGCAGGCAGCCAGACCGTCATGACAAGTTTCCGGTTTGGCCCGAATAGCAAATTCAGAAATGTCCAATATATCGGAGTTAATCCGAAAAAGGCTTTCATCTTCGCCAATCTGCCCAAATCGGAATGGTCCACCATTTTGATTGCGCCAGAAGATGGAAAGGAGAAAGTGGGCACCTATCACTATCCGGAGAGCAAGGGAAAACCGCAAAGTCGCCCGGTCTTCAAGGAAGGCAGGCGCCTTATTTATGCCGACAGGGACGGAACTCTGATTGCTCTTCTCATGCAGGACATTGACAGTGGCAGGGAGGGGATCTTTTTCATCAATGACAAGGGCAAGTCTGCGGTCTATGACCTTCCAGACGGCAACCCTGAATTTCTGACAGCGGATTTCCACGCCTATGCCCATGTTGATCTGGATGGTCAGACCAAGGACGGGTTGACACAGGCAACAGCGCTGGTCGCTGGCAGTGCCGCCAACGTCTTTTTCCCCGCTCAGGGGTATAGTTATGGCATTTCGGCGAGTGCGACCAGTGAGAAGATCGATATCAGACGTGGCGATGGGCATAAGCTGGATGTCACCACGGTGCTGCCCAAAGGCGTCTTCCAGAAATTCGGCTCGGCCAAGGACACGGCACACAGGCGGCTTGATGGCTTGCTGCTGACGGCTTCGGCGATCAATGCCTATGATCGCACCGCCGCAATGGGGGGCTATGTGCATGGGATGGGCAACCAGCGCCATGAGGATGGGAACTATCGCGCCGATGCCTATCTGTCATGGCAGCTTGGCAATGGTGGCGAAATGGTCCGCATGTTTGTGCGCAGTGATAACGATTGGCGCGACGGATTGGTGGTGAAGGATCTTGAATTTTTCGCAGACGGGCAACTGGCCGTTCTTTTGCGCGAATATCAAGGTGCCCCCTATTCGGCTCTTGTGATTTTTGACCGCAATGGCCGGGCAAAAAGCCGCTATGATTACCGCTCGATCGTCATGCATGATATCGATAGTTATCAGGGCACTCTCTATGCCGCAGGCTATCAGATCAGGGATGGCAGGCGGGTTGCCGCGACCTGGAAATTCTGAAAAATCTGCACGCCGCACAGGCCTGAATGACAAGGGAGCAGCGAAGATGCTGCGAGGATGCCTTCCTGTCCCGTGGCCCTGACTTGCTGAAATGCGTAATTTAGGGAGCGAACAGAACGACTTAACCGTCATTTTACAAGACATGTAAACTACGACCTTCGCCTCATAGGTCCGGGCCATCCGCATTTGCTAAACTGGGTCTCTCATCCAGCAAGAGAGATCGCCATGCTCGCCTATAATGAAAAGAACCAACCAGCCGGGTTCAGAAGCGCCCTGATCGTAGACGATCATCCGCTTTTCTGCGATGCCCTTTGCATGACCCTGCAAGCGGTTTCCTCGATCCGGTCCGTGCATACCGTCAACAGCCTGCAAGAGGCCTTGGAAATCATCATCGAACATGACAGCCCGGATCTGATCATGCTCGATCTCAATTTGCCTGACGTGCAGGGGCTCGATGGTCTTTTGCGGTTGCGCAACACCACCCGGTCTCCCATCGTGGTCATCTCGTCAATGGCGGACAACAAGATCATCAGCTCGGTCATCCATACCGGCGCTTCCGGCTTCATCCCCAAACACAGCAATCGCGCCATTTTCCAGAAGGCGATAGAGACTCTGGCGCAGGGGCAGAAATTCATTCCCGCCGGCTATGAGCTGCTGGAAAACAGCCCCGCGCTCAGCGAGGACGAAACCGTCAAGCGCATGGCTTCCCTGACCAACCAGCAGGCCCGCATCCTGCAATTGATCTGCGAGGGCAAACTCAACAAGCAGATCGCCTTCGAGCTTTCGATTGCCGAGACCACCGTCAAGGCCCATGTCACCGCAATCATGCGAAAACTGGGGGTACAAAGCCGCACGCAGGCGGTTCTGGTGGCAAAAAAGACCAGCTTTCAGAGCGTCATCGATGAAGGTGAGGCATCCGGCTGAAGCCTGCGGCCACCGCAAAAGCGGCAAGGGGAGGGACAATGACAGGAAGGGCCCAGTCTGCAAGCACGCTCGAAGGGAGCGCCGATACCATCCTCAGAACGGCTTGCGTGGATTGCAATGATGCTGACGCGGTGGATGTCCTGTGTCTGGCCTTGCAGCCCGATGATCTTGATATTGTCATGCTGTTCTTCTCGCCCAGAACCGATATTTCCGCCTTCATTGCCCGGATGGGTGATCCTTTCGGGCATACCCGATTGGTCGGATGCAGCACCGCAGGCGAGATAGCGCTGAACGGATATGCCGAGGGGACGATCGTGGCTCTGGGCTTTCCCAAAAGCCACTTTGCCGCCCGCAACGTGCTGATAGAAGATCTCGACAATCTCGATAGCCAGCAACTGGTTGCCAATATCATCCGCAATCGCAACGCTCTGGCGGCGCAAGCTCCGAGCTGGTCTTCCGAATTCTCCCTTTTGCTGGTTGATGGCCTGTCCACCTGTGAGGATCAGCTCACGGCAGAGATTTCCTTCGGTCTCGGTCCGGTGCCCCTGTCGGGCGGCTCGGCGGGGGATGGAACCGACTTCTCGCGCACCTTCGTGCTGCATGAAGGCAGGATCCTGTCCAACGCCGCCGTGCTGGTACAAATGATCAGCCGCTGCCCGATCCGCGTTTTCAAGACCGATCATCTGATCCCGGCAGAAAAGCGCATGGTGGTGACCGGAGCCGATCCGTCGCGCAGGGTGGTTACGGAAATCAATGCCGAGCCAGCCGCGCGGGAATATGCGCGCATATTGGGCAAGGATCCCGAGCAATTGAGCCCCTTCATCTTTGCAGCCCATCCGGTGGTGGTCCAGTTCGGAGGCCAGCATCATGTCCGCGCCATCCAGCGCGTGGCAGACAATGGCGATCTGGTCTTCTTCTCCGCCATTGATGAAGGCGTCGTCCTGACTTTGGCCGAACCGCAGGATATGGCCGAGCATCTGCAAAGAGAGTTGCAGGCACTGGCCGACCCGAAGGCGCCAGATGCGATCATCGCCTTTGATTGCATCCTGCGGCGGCTGGAAGCCGAGCAGAAGCAATATCTGGGACAACTTTCCCGGATATTGGCGGACAATCGCGTGGTCGGCTTCTCCACTTATGGCGAGCAATATAATTCCATGCATGTCAACCAGACGCTGACCGGTGTTGCCATCTATCCACCCGATGAGGACTGACCTTGGATTATGGACTGATCAATCCCGATGACACACTGGAGCGGCAGAATGAGAAGCTGCTCAAGATCGTGACAACCCTGATGCGGCGCGTCGAAAAGGGCGTTGATGCCTCCGGCGTTGCCTATGCCCAGTTTCAGCGGGCCGTGATGCTCGAAGACGAGGTGCGCTCGCGCACCCATGATCTGGAACGGGCGCTGGACTTGCTCAATGAATCCAACGCCCGTCTGGCCAGAGCCAATGCCGAGACCGAAACCGCACGGGTCAATCTGGCCAATGCGCTGGAAACAGTGCAGGAAGGCTTTGCCCTGTTCGATGCCGAAGATGTGCTGGTCATGTGCAACAGCCGCTTCGGGCTGCATTTGCGCGATGTCCATCCCCATCTGAAAGCCGGGCTGCATTTCGAGACTTATGTCCAGATGGTCAGCACCAGCAGATATCTGGATTTGCCCGAGGGCCAGAATGCCCAGACATGGGCGGCATTGCGGCTGGAACGCCACAAGGACAATCATGTCGCCTTCAATGTCTGTATGGCCGGGGATTTCTGGCTACAGGTGAGCGAACATCGCACGCCTGACGGCGGCACGGTCATTCTGCAAACCGACATCACCGATATGGTCCTGCTGGAGCGGCAGGAGCGCGAGCGCCTGCTCGATGGTCAGGCGCGCCTGATCCGTGCCACCCTTGAACATCTCAATCAGGGCATCTGCATCTTCGATCATCAGAACCGGTTGATCGGCTGGAATCAGCGCGCCGGAGAGTTGCTGACGATCCCGGCGCGTCTGTTCCAGCTGGGCAGCGGCTTTGCTGCGCTCTACAAGCATATCCGCGCCAAGGTGAGTTTTGCCGACAGCTCGGTTGCGCACCAGATCGAGGAATGGGTTCAGGATGGCGCGACACGCGCCCCTCTCTCCTTCGAAATTCTGATCGGCAGGGAAAGAACGCTGGCCGCCTTCGCCCAGCAGATGCCCAACGAGGGCTTCGTGATCAGTTTTACCGATGTGAGCGCGGAGCGGGCCGCCGTGCGGGCCATGTCGGAGGTGAATGAAACGCTCGAGCAGCGCGTCGCCGAGCGCACGCTGGAACTGGAAGATGCCTTGCGCGAAGCGGAAAGGGCCAATGCCTCCAAATCCCGTTTTGTCGCTGCTGCCAGCCATGATCTGCTCCAGCCTCTCTCGGCCGCCAAGCTGTTTGTCGCTTCGCTCGAAAGCGAAATAGACGTGCCGGAACTGAATGAACGCATTTCAAAGGCCTGCAACGCACTGATGAGCGCCGAGGCGATTCTCAACGCGCTGCTGGATATCTCCAAGCTGGATTCTGGGCGGGCGGCACTGCATGTGGGGCCGGTTTCGCTGGAAAAACTGCTGGAACAGTTGCGCGACGAACTTGGCCCGTTGGCAGAAAAGAAGGGGCTGCAATTTCGGATGGTGCCCACCTGCGCAATCGTTGACAGCGATGCGTCCTATTTGCGCCGTATCCTGCAAAATCTGATCAGCAATGCCATCCGCTACACCGTGAAGGGCAAGGTCCTGGTCGGGGTGCGCAAACGGGGCGACAAGCGGATTGTAGAGGTCTGGGATACCGGGCCGGGCATTCCAGAGCATGAGCAGGGCAGGATCTTTGATGAATTCCAGCGCCTCAATGCCAGTGTGAGCGCTGCCGATGGCATGGGGTTGGGCTTGGCGATCGTCGAGCGGGCCTGTCGCTTGCTCAAACATCCCTTGCGCCTGCATTCCGAGCTGGGCAGGGGAACGCTCTTTTCTGTCGAACTGCCCTGCACCCCGGATCTGCCCAAATGCGATCTACCACAGGATCTCATCCTGCTCGGCAGGCAGAAACGGCTCAGCCTTGAGCATCATATCGTTCTGCTGATCGAGAATGACAGCAACCTCAGAAGCGCCATCTCGATCACGCTGGAAAAATGGGGCGTCGATGTCTTGCCCTGCGCCAATGAAGCGGAGGCGACATCGGTGTTGCAGGAGCTGGATATCGCTCCGGACGCCATCATCGCCGATTATCAGCTTGATGCGGGCATATTGGGAACGGATGTGGTGGAGCGGCTGCGCGAGCGCTACGGCAAGGTGCCCGCCTGTATCATCTCGGCCAACCGTTCGCCGCTGCTCGCCGAGCAATGTCGCAATCTTGGTGCTGCACTTCACCATAAACCGCTCAACCCACTGGAACTGCGCGAATTTCTGGAAGATGCCGCGAGCCGCTAGACCCCGCAAAGGATCATGCTGACTCGCAAAAAGGTGGGAAAGTTGGGGGACTGTTTTCTTGTCTTGATTTGTCTTGTTTATGGCCTTGTGCCGTCTATAGGACGGCACCGCCCTTCCGGGATGCTCAGACCCACGAGTCCCGGAAGGGGGCTGGGCTCAATCAAGCCCAGCGGGGAGTATCAGAAGAAACCCAGAGCGTCGGTTGAATAGCTCACCAGCATATTCTTGGTCTGGCGATAATGCTCCAGCATCATCTTGTGAGTCTCGCGACCGATACCCGACTGCTTGTAGCCACCAAAGGCCGCATGGGCCGGATAGGCATGGTAGCAGTTGGTCCAGACGCGACCGGCCTGAATTTCGCGGCCAAAGCGGAAGGCGCGGTTGCCATTGCGGGTCCAGACACCGGCCCCGAGGCCGAATTCGGTGTCATTGGCAATGGCCAGCGCTTCGTCATCATCCTTGAAGGTGCAGACCGAGAGAACCGGTCCGAAAATCTCCTCCTGGAAGATGCGCATCTTGTTGTTGCCCTTGAAGACAGTCGGATTGATATAGTTGCCACCCTCAAGGCCGGGCAGGTTGGCCACCGTGCCACCCATCAGGCAGGTCGCGCCTTCCTGTTCTCCGATCTTCAGATAGGACGAGATCTTTTCCTTCTGCTCACCCGATGCCTGGGCGCCGATCATGGTTGCCATGTCGAGCGGGTTGCCCTGCTTGACCTTCTTGACCCGTTCCAGAGCGCGGGCCATGAAATCGTCATAGATCGATTCCTGCACCAGCGCGCGAGACGGACAGGTGCAGACCTCGCCCGAATTGAGGGCGAACATCGAGAAGCCTTCAAGGCATTTGTCAAAGAAGGCGTCATCCGCATCCATGATATCTTCAAAGAAGATGTTGGGCGACTTGCCGCCAAGCTCCAGCGTCACCGGAATGAGATTCTGTGACGCATATTGCATGATCAGGCGGCCGGTTGTTGTCTCACCCGTAAAGGCGATTTTGGCGACACGCTTGGAAGAGGCAAGAGGTTTGCCAGCTTCAAGACCGAAGCCATTGACCACATTGACCACGCCTGGCGGCAGAAGATGGCCAACCAGTTCCATGAACACCATGATCGAGGCCGGGGTCTGTTCCGCAGGCTTGAGCACCACGCAGTTGCCTGCTGCCAGTGCCGGCGCCAGTTTCCAGACAGCCATCAGAAGCGGAAAGTTCCAGGGAATGATCTGGCCGACCACGCCCAGCGGCTCGGGAATGTGATAGGCATAGGTGTTGTTGTCGATTTCCGAGATATGCCCTTCCTCGGCACGAATGCAGCCTGCGAAATAGCGGAAATGGTCGATCGCAAGCGCCACGTCAGCGGCAATCGACTCGCGGATCGGTTTGCCATTGTCGATGGTTTCCGCCACCGCCAGCATCTTGGTATTGGCTTCCATCAGATCTGCCATCTTGAGCAGAATGTTGGAGCGTTCCGTGGTTGATGTCTTGCCCCAGGCCGGAAAGGCCGCATGGGCTGCATCCAATGCTGCTTCGACGTCATCGCCATTCGAGCGGGCACATTGACAGATCACTTCGCCCGTGATGGGGGTGACATTGTCGAAATACTGCCCTGACTTCGGCTCGGTAAACTGGCCGTTGATGAAGTTGCCATAGCGTGCCTTGAACGGAAATTCGACGCCCAGATGGCTGGTGTCGAGCGCAGCGCTGCGGCTGGCCGGTGTATTGATATCCATGATTTCTCCTCCCAAATGGATTTGCGCACATCCTGCCCGATCATCATTTTGCGGCTCCCGATTGACGAGGCCTGACTTCTTGGGTCTGTTGGACCGGACGGATTGCAAACCGTAACGAGATGAGCTTATGGCGCTCTATGAAAGGAGCCTATGAGACCAAGGTGCCGATCACGAATATCGGTGTTATTACGTATGTCAAAACAATATTCGCAGGTGACGGAAAAACAAACACTTGCCGCAATGCAGCATGGATGGCCTTAAGGCAGATATACCGACTTTGGCATTGCTGTCACGGCCCGCTTTCAGGTCAGCTGCACCCCGTTGGCTGTATCATGCAGAGCTGTTGCGACGATCCCGCCATCAGGTTGACTGGGCGCGGACTATTCTTCGGCCCGTATCGCGGTGCATGCGAAGCCGGTTGGAAAGGTGAAATATGTGAACAGTTTGGATTTCCAGATTTTGTGCACCAAAAACCGACTCAAATGGTAAAAAAATTTTCAGCGACATTTTGGATAAGTATAATAACGTAATCGGCATTTTGTCGGCTAAAATGTGACTTTTAAAGGCAAATTCCGATTGAAGAGCTGGGGCGCACAGGGTGCCATCTGTCTTTTTTTGTCCTGACTTGTATGAATTTTACTGCACGGAACAGACCATACAAATAACCCAATGTTTTATCTGTATTCTTTCAGGTGCGCCGTGGCTTTCATCAAAATCCTGTCTCTTCCAATCCCGTTGGTGGAGCCGGTCGGGCAAATCATCTCGACGATGCCGGACTGTATCACCATGCGGTAGCGGGCCGGTATGTTGGTGCCAGAGCAATGCGCTTCTGTCCACCCTGCCTTGTCAGGAAAGGTGGAGGAGTATGCTGCGGATGCTAAATAGGGGTGCCAAGGCGGGGAGAAGGCACTTGACGCGTGTGGCGTCTTAGCCTATCGCCTTAATTCGTACGTTCAATAAATCAGACTCTGGCCATGCCTTCGTCGTGACCCGTAGGCACCAGTTGGACTTCAGACAACGTACATGCCATTTGAGAATGCCCTGATGCCAGCAGGTTCGGCATCAAGCGTGATGCTGGCCCAAGCAAGCCCGAAACCGAGCAGGTCCGGCGTCATCTTCAAGACCATAACCGCCAAGGGACGGCTGCCTTCGTCATTCCTCCAGATGTTGAGCGCTGAGCCCTCAGTGACGTTGCGTTCATCGCTTTGCTGATGATGTCAAGGCCACCACCAACAAAAGGACAGTAGCTTTCATGACCGCTCCTGCTAAACCCCGCACATTATTCCTGACGCCGACGACGGATGCATTCCGGCTTGCCACCCCGGCGCTGGGGCTGGTTCGCGCTTTGCAGCGCGCTGGCCACACGGTCGCCTTTGCCAAGCCGGTTGCCGATTCCACCATGCAAGATGGGGAAGAGGATATTTCGGTTCATTTCGCCCGCTCCCTGTGCAACCTGACAGTGCCCGAGCCGATCTCTCTGGCTCATGCGGAAGACCAGATTCGCTCCGGCAATATCAGCACCCTGCTGGAAGATATCGTGGCTCTGGTTGAAGAAGCACGTGGTGATGCGGAAATCGTTGTCGTTGAAGGCGTTGTCCCCGCTGAGGATCACAATCTGATCAGCGATCTGGATGTCGCCATGGGGCGCAGCCTTGCGGCTGAAGTCATCGCGGTTCTGTCCGGCAAATCCGGCGACGTGCCGACCATCGTTGATGCCGTGCGCGACGTTGCCCTGCGCGTCAACACTGCCGTGCGTCCGCTGGCCGGTGTCATGATCGGTCGCCTGCCTGATGTTGCGCTTGCCAGTGAGATCAAGCTTGCCCTTGAAGCCGCCAATCTCAATTTCCCGGTCATCGCCGCCTATCCGGTCACGCAGGCGCTCAACGCTCCGCGCCTCAAGGATGTGGTTGATGAGATCGGCTGCAAGATCCGCTATAAGGGCGGTCTTGAGTCTGCCCGCATGGAAGATGTCGTTGTCGCCGCCCGCCCGCCGGAACATCTGGTCAAGCTGTTCAAGCCCGGCACCCTCGTTGTCACCCCGGGTGATCGCTCCGACGTCATCATGACCACCGCTCTGGCGCAAAGCTCGGGCATGCCGATTGCCGGCCTGATGCTGACCTGTGGCGTGCCTCTTTCGCCGTCTCTGGATGAGTTTCTCAGCGCCCGCTTCTCCGACCTGACCATTCTGGAAGTCGAAGAACAGACCTTTGATGCGGCAACCAGACTGGCCGCCATGGATCGCCGCGTGCGGCTGGGTGATGATCGTCGCATGGAAGTGCTGATGGATCACACTGCCGATCACACCGATCTGGCCGCTCTTCGCCTCGACGATACCGGCGACGCCACCGTTCACATGCCGCCTCCGATGTTCCGTCATCGTCTCATTCAGGATGCCAGCCGTGCGGCTGCGACCATCGTCCTGCCCGAAGGCGACGAGCCACGCACCCTGCGTGCTGCCGTCATCTGCGCCGAGAAGAAGATCGCCCGCTGCCTGCTGCTGGCCAAACCGGCTGAGGTGAAGGCCGTCTCGGAAAGCCATGGCATCGCCCTGCCTGCCAATCTGGAAGTCATCGACCCGGACAGCATTCGCGGCAAATATATCGCGCCGATGTGCGAGCTGCGCAAGAAGAAGGGCCTGACCGCCGAACAGGCAGAAGCCCAGCTGGAAGACAATGTCGTTCTGGGCACCATGATGCTGGCTGTCGGCGATGTTGACGGTCTGGTTTCCGGTGCCGTTCACACCACCGCGTCAACCGTGCGTCCTGCCCTGCAGCTGATCAAGACCGCTCCGGGCAACTCGATCGTTTCTTCCGTCTTCTTCATGCTGATGCCGGATCAGGTGCTGGTTTATGGTGACTGCGCCATCAACCCCGATCCCGATGCTGCCCAGCTGGCGGAAGTTGCCATGCAGTCGGCTGATTCTGCCAAGGCATTCGGCATCATTCCCAAGGTTGCCATGATCTCCTACTCCACCGGCACCTCCGGTGTTGGCGCCGATGTCGACAAGGTTCGCGAGGCCACGGCAATCGTCAAGGAAAAACGCCCTGACATTATCGTCGACGGCCCGATCCAGTATGATGCCGCCTCCGTTGAAAGCGTCAACCGCCAGAAGGCTCCGGGCAGCCCGCTTGACGGTCATGCCAATGTCTTCATCTTCCCGGATCTGAACACCGGCAACACCACCTACAAGGCCGTTCAGCGCTCTGCCGATGTGGTCTCTGTCGGCCCGATGTTGCAGGGCCTGCGCAAACCGGTGAACGACCTCTCCCGCGGCGCGCTGGTTGACGATATCGTCTATACCATCGCTCTGACGGCCATTCAGGCCGGTGCCGAAAAGGCTTAAGGCCTTGATCGTGCATGTGAGCTTGTCGCTCAGTTGAAATGAAAAAGGCTCCCGGGCATTTGCTCGGGAGCCTTTTTATCTTTGCGGGGTTCATTCGGGGCTGATCACCGCTCAGGCTGGCAGCCTGTCATTTTGCTGACAGTCAATCGGTCAGGCCCACATGTGAAGCGACCTCCTGCTCCAGCCGATGGCTGGCTGCGCCCGGTTCCCCGCCCAGCGGAGCAATCCAGCGGTAGAGCACGGGAATGAGGAACAGGGTGAAGAAGGTGGCAAAGCCCAGCCCGCCAACCACCACCCAGCCCACGGCAATGCGTGCCTCGGCACCTGCCCCGGAGGTGATGATCAGAGGCAGCCCGCCAAACACCGTGGACACCATGGTCATCATCACCGGACGAATGCGCAGGCTCACCGCATCCCTGATGGCGCTGTCGATATCCTGTCCGCGTTCGCGCAGCTGGTTGGCGAATTCCACGATCAGAATACCATTTTTGGCCATCACGCCGATCAGCATGACAAGGCCGATCTGGCTGTAGTAATTGAGGGTTCCGCCGGTGATGGTGATTGCCAGCATGGCAGCCGCCAGCCCGAAGGGGACGGTGATCATGATGATCAGTGCCGAGACAAAGCTCTCGAACTGGGCCGCCAGAACGAGGAAGACGATGATCCCGGCAATGCCGAAGATCAGCAAGGTGCCAGCCCGGCCAGAATCCAGCTCCGCCGCTTCACCCAGCAGCGTGATGCTGGTTCCTTGCGGCAGCACATCCTGAGCAAGGGCGCGGGTCCGTTCCACCGCCTGTCCAAGATCCACACCGCGCGGCAGGTTGGCATTGATGGAGACCGCCAGAGAGCCGCCTTCGCGGGCATAGGAGGCCTGACTGAGCACCTGCCGGAAGCTGGCAACCGAAGACAGCGGAATGATGTTGCCCTGATTGGTGCGGGCAAACATCCGCTCCAGATCATTGGCATCATTCACCGGCCAGCCACCATCGGGATTGATCGTCAGATCCACTTCTTCACCATCGATGAAGACTGAGTTTGGCGTCAGACCCTGCGTTACGGCCGAAATGCTGTCGGCAATGCTGTCCGGGGTGATGCCAAGTTCCAGCGCCCGGTCCCGGTCGATATCGACATCGATTTGCAGCGATGTGTCATTGGAACTTAATTGCGGGTTGGTGAAAGTGGGATCCTTTTCCATGGCCGCGATCAGCTTGTCGGCCCCTTCCACCAGCTTGGGATAATCCTTGCCCGTAACGGCGAAACTCAGGCCCGAGCCACCGCCGCGAATCCCCAGCGAGTTGCCCGAGCGCGCCATCACCCGAATGCCGGCAATGCGGTTGAGCTTATCGTTGAGCTCCGCCAGAATCGCTGCCTGATCCCGATCCCGTTCGGACCAGTTGGCCAGACGCACGATAACGAAGGCGCGGGTGCCGCCGCCACGTCCGATGAGGCTCAACACCGATGTCACTTCGCCCTTCTCGCGGAAGGGTGCAAGAACATCTTCCACCTCGGTGATCTGGTCACTCATGAAATCATTGGCGCTCCCCACCGGCCCGGAAGCGATCATGAAGAACATGCCCCGGTCTTCAGGCGGCGTCAGGGTGCTGGTCAGGGTCTGGGTCGCGCCGACGGCAAAGACGGCAAAGGCAGTGGCGATGCCGATGGTCAGCAAGGGCAGGCGAATGGCCTTGTCGATGACCTTCATGAACAGGCGCTTGGGCAGACTGTCGGCAATGGCTTCGTCGCGAGCGCTTGCGGCCAGCATCTTTTTCGATGGCTTGCCCGGATCGAGAATGGAAGCCAGCATCGGTGCCATGGTCAGCGCCACCACCGAGGACAGGGTCACGCAAAAGGCCAGCACGAAACCGAATTCGGAAAAGACCCCGCCAGCCTGTCCGGGCAGGAAGGAAATGGGAATGAACACGGCGGCGAGTGTCGCCGTTGTCGAGATGACCGCGAAAAAGACCTCGTTTGTGCCTGCCACCGCAGCAAAGCGGGCGCCTTCTCCTTCATGGCGTCGCCGGACGATATTCTCGACCACGACAATGGCGTCATCCACCACCATGCCCGTCGCCAGCACGAGCGCCAGCAGACTGATGGTATTGACCGAAAATCCCACCAGCCAGATCGCCGCGAGCGTACCGATCAATGCGATGGGAATGGCAATTGCCGGAATGATGGTGGCGCGCCACGAGCGCAGAAACAGGAAGATCACGACGATCACGATGGCAACCGCCAGCAGGATGGATTTTGTCACCTCCTGAATGGAGCCCTCGATGAAAATACCGTCGTCGGTGGTGATGGTCAGGGCTACCCCTTCAGGCAACTGATTTTGCAGTTCGGCAACGGCCTGCCGCACATCCTGCGAGATGGTCAGGGTATTGCCGACAGACTGGCGCACGATATCAAGGCCGATGGAAGGGCGACCATTGACGCGGGCAGCCTGCGTCGTGTCCTCTCCGGTCAACTGCACATTGGCAATATCGGAAATATGGGTGGTGGCATTGATGCGCAGCTTGCCGATCATTTCCGTGGTGACGGTCGGGTTGATCGAACGCAGGGTGGTGGTGCTGAGATCGCTGTCAACCGAACCGAGCGAATAGTCATTGCGCAGGGTGTTGAGCGTGGTGCTGACATCTTCAAGGGTCAGACCGCGGGCCAGCAGGGACGGCATCGAGACATTGATCCGGAATTCATTGGCCTTGGCACCCGTTACGGTGATTTCCGCAATGCCTTCGACCAGATTGAGCCGGTCGGTGATCTGCCCTTCTGCCAGCGTGGTCAATTCAGCCAGACTCTTATCGCCTGAAAGGGCCAGCCGGATGATCGGATCCGCATCCGCATCGCTCTTTCGCACGGTCGGGTCTTCCACGTCATCTGGTAACTGACGCATGGTCTGGGAGACGATCTCACGGGCTTCGTTGGCTGCAATATCAACATCCACGTCACTGTTGAGATCGAGCGTGATGCGGCTGCTGCCATAGCTGGAAGTGGAGGAAATGCCCTTGACCCCATCCAGCGCCCCGAAGGCATCTTCCAGAATAGAGGTGATTTCCCTGTCGACCACATCGGCAGAGGCGCCGTCATAACTGGTGCGGATGGACAGCGATGGCTTGTCAACATCGGGCATCTCGCGCACTTCCACCCCTGCAAGGGCAGCAATGCCGGCGATGATGATCAACAGATTGAGAACGAAGGCCAGAATGGGACGGGCAACGAAGACGCGCGTCATGCCTTCAATATGCTTGTTCGGCATCTGGGTTACTCCGCAGATTTGGGTGAAGCGTTGCTGTCGGCTTTCTTGTCTTCGTCAGAAATGATCGTGGCTCCCGGGCGCAGCTTCTGCACCCCTTCCACGACAACCTTCTTGCCATCCTTCAACTCGTCGCCCTCGATCCAGATGGTGTCATCCTGCCGATAGCGGAAGATGACGGGAACTGCCCGCACCTTGCCATCCTCGGCCAGCCAGACCTGAGTGCCGTCGCGCGTCCAGGTCAGCGCCATGGCCGGAACCGCAGCCAGCGGCTCGGTATGCTGGCGCAACATGACCTCGAAAGTCATGCCCGGCCAGAGGCGTCCTTCGCCATTGTCGATCTCTGCCTTGACGGTGATGGTGCGGGTGGCCTCGTCAATGGTGCTGTCAAAGGCGATGATCCTGCCATTGAAGATCTTGCCCGAGAAGGCTGGCGTGGTGGCAAAGACTTCCTTGTCCAGCTTCAGCAAATTCATCGCCCGTTCTGGCAATTCGAAGGTGACGATGATCGTTTCTGTATTGTTGATGTCAACAATTTCGGCCCCGTTGGACAGGAAGTCTCCGACCTCCCATTCCGCCAGCCCCAGACGGCCGTCGATCGGGCTTTTGATCGTGCGGTCTTCCAGTTCCTTCTGCGCCAATGCCAGATTGCCCCGCGCGACGGCTGCCGCCGATTCCGCTTCCTTCATGCTGGTGGCTGTCACGATGCCGCTGTTGCGCGATTGCAGCAGGCTGTAGCGCTCAAGGCTGTCTTCGGCCTGAGACAGATTCGCCTCGGCGATCTCGACATTGATGCGCTCGCTGGTATCTTCCAGCTTCAGCAACACATCGCCTGCGGAGACAACAGGCGTGCCTTCAAACATCACTTCCTTGATCTGGCCGGAGACTTCCGAGATCAGGCTGACGCTCTGCTTTGCCACGCCCGTGCCGATAGAGCTGAAGGTATCCTCATAGGGCTTGAAGGTGACATCGGCGAGGGTGACATAGGTGGCGTTGGAAGCGCGGCCAGCGCGCCTTGCGCCGTTGGAGCCGGAAGCCGGGCCTGCCTGCCCCGATGCTGTCTGGCTGGCCTGATCCCCAAGCAGGGAAGAAAGGCCGAAAGGCAATCCGAATTGATAAATATAGGCAGCAAGTATGAGGACCGCGACTGCGATCAGGCTCAATATATGTTTCATCTGGTTTGTCCGTCTGGGCAAATATGTAAATTCTTATACTTTTATCCAATCGGTTTATGGCCGTTTCAAGTAATATTTCTTCTATAATTGTAACCAACTGTATCTGGACACATCCACAAGGACATCTTTTGGGCAGTCCTTGTCACAATTGCCTTGTTACAACTGACAGGGCCTGAAACCTGTTGCCGAAAACCTCTTTTCCAGTCTGTTTTTTGTGCGGAATGGGTTGGCTTTTCGGGTTGGATTTTCAAGGTGGTATGGGCGAATAAAAAAAGCCCTGCGAGGGGCAGGGCTTTACGATTCCGTTCGGCAGATAGGGCTGGTGGTGTCTATGCCTGTTGGGCCAGTTCCTTGGCCTCACGCCGCCGCGAGTGAAGCAGTGGTTCGGTATAGCCATTGGGCTGCTCCCTGCCCTTGAAGACCAGATCACAGGCTGCCATGAAAGCGACGGATGTGTCGAAATGTCCGGCCATCGGCCTGTAGGCCGGATCTCCGGCATTCTGCTCATCGACGATGGCCGCCATGCGCTTCATTGTTTCCATCACCTGTTCGGCATCGACCAGCCCGTGATAGAGCCAGTTGGCGACATGCTGGCTGGAAATGCGCAGGGTGGCGCGGTCTTCCATCAGGCCGACATTGTGGATGTCGGGTACTTTCGAGCAGCCGATACCCTGATCGATCCAGCGCACCACATAACCCAGAATGCCCTGAAGATTGTTATCCAGTTCCGTCTGGATCTCTTGTGCTTCAAGCTGGCGCGAGCCGAGCAGGGGCACCGTCAGGATCTTGTCCAGATCAGCGCGCTCCCGACCTCTCAGGCTTTCCTGAATCGAGGCCACATTGACATTGTGATAATGGGTGGCATGCAGCGTTGCCGCTGTTGGCGAGGGCACCCATGCGCAGCTTGCCCCGGCTTTGGGATGGCCGATCTTGCTTGCCATCATGTCGGCCATTTCATCCGGCTTTGCCCACATGCCCTTGCCGATCTGGGCCTTGCCCTTGAGACCGGTTTCAAGACCGATATCGACATTCCAGTCCTCATAGGCCGCAATCCATGGCTGGGTCTTGATCTCGTCTTTCGGCAGGAAAGGCCCCAGTTCCATGGAGGTGTGGATTTCATCGCCGGTGCGATCCAGAAAGCCGGTATTGATGAAGACAATGCGCTCTTTCACCGCGCGAATGCATTCCTTGAGATTGACCGTCGTGCGTCGTTCCTCGTCCATGACACCGATCTTGATCGTGTTGCGGGGCAGGGAAAAGGCATCCTCCACCTGACAGAATAGCTGTTCGGTAAAGGCGACTTCTTCGGGGCCATGCATCTTCGGCTTGACGATATAGACGCTGCCGGTGCGGCTGTTGCCCTTGCGCTTGAGGTCATGCAGGGCGCAGGCGGTGGTAAAGAAGGCATCCATGATCCCCTCGAAAATCGCCTTGCCTTCGCAATCAAGGATCGCGTCATTGGTCATCAGATGGCCGACATTGCGCACCAGAAGCAGGCTGCGACCATGCAAGGTAAGAGGCTTGCCATCCGCGCCGGTATAGTTTCGGTCCGGATTGAGGCTGCGGGTCATCATTTGCCCGTTCTTCTCGAAGCGATCCTCCAGATCCCCTTTCATCAGGCCCAGCCAGTTGCGATAGGCCAGGCATTTGTCTTGCGCATCCACCGCAGCAACCGAATCCTCGCAGTCCTGAATGGTGCTGATCGCCGCTTCGATGATGATATCCTTGATGCCAGCCTGTGACAGGGCGCCAATCGGGTCGGCCTTGTCGATATGCAGCTCGATATGCAGGCCGTTATTCCTGAGCAGAAACAGCCGCTCATCCACATGACCGGCATATTGGAACGGATCGCCGAGCGAGGTCTTGCCGCCATCGGCAAGCGTCACTGTCAGGCTGGCCTTGTCGGCCGAGAGCGCATAGCCAACCGCATCGCCATGAGAGCCCGCCGCCAGTGGAACCGCCTCATCAAGAAAGGCTGAGGCCTTGGCGATCACCGCAAGGGCGCGCTTTTCATTCAGCCCCTTGCCGGGCGCAAGCGCTCCGGTCTGATCCAGTGCATTGGTGCCATAATAGGCATCATACAGGCTGCCCCAGCGGGCATTGGCTGCATTCAGTGCAAAGCGTGCATTCATCACCGGCACGACGAGCTGTGGTCCGGCGAGGCTGGCAATTTCCTCGTCCACATTGGCCGTGGTCACTTCGAAATCCTCGCCTTCCGGCAGCAGATAATCGATGGATTCAAGGAAATTGCGATAGAAGGTCTGGTTGAAGGCATGGCCATTGTTGGACTTGCACCATGCATCGATCTTCTCCTGCATGGCATCGCGCCGGGCCAACAACTCGATATTCTTGGGTGTCAGCATGCGGACCGTATCGGACAGGCTCTGCCAGAAAATACCGGAATCAATATCGGTGCCGGGAAGCATTTCCTCTTCCACCAATGCGCAAAGTTCCGGGGCTACCCGCAATCCAAATCTGTCCAGTCTTGTTGTCATATTCTGTTGGTCCTGCTGCAATCGTAATAATGCGTTTGGTGACGCGAACCGCCCGCTCTGGCGTGATGCGCGCGATTATGAACGCAACTCTTCTCTTCTTAAAAGACGAAAAACTGATTTATTTTCACAAATTCCAAGAAGATGCTTCTTTTCAAAGCAGTGATCATCAAGGTTGGCAAAAGAGGGGCGAAATAGTTTGATGAGCACAGCTCCGTCCGTCGCACCATGATGGCCCATTTGGGCGAAGATGTGAAGAAAGGGACCCCGATGTCCTTGCAGAAATACCACATTCCAAAGGGTGGTTTGCCGCCACAATCACAGCTATTGACCGACAAGGCTGTATTTACCCCAAGTTACGCGGTTCTGCCCAAGGGAACCATGCGGGATATTGTCTGCAGTCATCTGCCTTTCTGGCAAGGCATGCGGATGTGGGTTCTGGCGCGTCCGCTGTCCGGTTTCGCCGAGAGCTTTTCCCATTATATCGTCGAGTTGCAACCCGCAGGCGGCTCGGACAGGCCTGAAACGGATATGCGCGCCGAGGCCGCCCTCTTCGTGGTGGGAGGAGAGATCGCGCTCAATGTTGGCGGCAGGGAGCAGCGATTGGCTCCGGGAGGCTTTGGCTATATTCCCGCCGGAACCGACTGGTCGATCCGTAATGAAGGCGAAGAGCCAGCCAGCTTTCACTGGTTCCGCAAGGCCTATATTGCGGTTGACGGGCTGGACGCTCCCGCCCCCTTCTTTGCCGATGAAAACCGGATCTCACCGGTTGCGATGCCCGATACGGATGGCAAATGGGCCACGACCCGTTTCATGGATCCGGACGACATGCGCCACGACATGCATATCACCATCGTCACCTTTGAACCCGGTGCCGTCATTCCCTTCATGGAAACCCACGTCATGGAGCATGGCCTCTATGTTCTGGAGGGCAAGGCCGTCTACAAGCTCAATCAGGATTGGGTGGAAGTGGAAGCGGGTGATTACATGTGGCTGAGGGCTTTCTGCCCGCAGGCCTGTTACGCCGGAGGGCCGGGCAAATTCCGATATCTACTCTATAAGGATGTCAATCGCCATATGTCTTTATAATGATGCCGATAGGGCATCAGTTGCATGGTGTTTGTACTTCATTCTTTGTAATATCCTGAAACTGTCGTAGTTTTTTCGGCATTCTCGAAAGAATGCCGTTGCAATAGAGTCGTTACTGCCCAATCGCTGGTCAATCACTTGTTGTGCATAGTATCTGGGCATTTCAATTCGACTGGAGGATTCAGGGCATGCCGTCAATCCGCAGAGAGATCCGTTTCTGGCTCAATGACGAACTGATCACGCTTGATGATTGTTCGCCAACCCGGACGCTGCTCGACTTTTTGCGCCTCGACAAGCGTTTGACCGGCACCAAGGAAGGCTGCGCAGAAGGCGATTGCGGCGCATGCACCATTCTCGTGGGGCGGCTTTTTCAAGGCACTCTCATGTATGAAGCCGTTAATGCCTGCATTCGCTTTCTGCCCAGCTTTGACGGCTGCCACATCGTTACCATCGAGGGCCTGAGCAATGAAGGCGGCGGGCTGCATCCGGTGCAGCAGGCGATGCTGGATCACCATGGCAGCCAGTGCGGCTTCTGCACGCCGGGCATTGTCATGTCGCTTTATGCGCTCTGGATGCGCCATCCCGAACCCGACCGCACTCAGATAGAAGAGGCCTTGCAGGGCAATCTCTGCCGCTGCACCGGTTATGCCCCCATCATCCGGGCGGCGGTCGCCATTTCCGATTATGGCACGCCGCTCAATGACTGGCTTGAGCAGCAAAGAAAGACCAATTTCAAGCGCCTTATCGATTTGCAGGATGGCGCAAGGGTGGTCTTGGAAGCCGACGGCAAGCGCGCAATTCTGCCCGCCAATCTGGATGATTTCTCCCATGTCCGTCTCGATGAGCCCAATGCCACCATCGTGGCTGGCAGCACCGATGTCGGGATATGGGTGACCAAGCAGATGAAAGAGCTTGAAGTGCTGATTTTCATCAATCATCTGGAAGACATGAAGGCGGTCATCTGCTCGCAATCGCATATCACCATTGGCGCGGGCGTCACCTATAGCGAGATAAAACAGGCCATCAGCGGCTACTTTCCGCATCTTGATCACTTCTGGGGCCGGATTGCCGGTCAGCAGATCCGCAATGTCGGCACCATTGGCGGCAACATCGCCAATGGCTCCCCCATCGGAGACATGCCGCCGGTGTTGATCGCCTTGGGCGCCGATCTGGTTTTGCGCAAGAGCTGGGAGCAGCGCATCATCCGGCTTGAAGATTTTTTCATTGATTATGGCAAGCAGGATCGCTGGGAAGGGGATTTTGTCGAAGCCATCCGCATTCCCATCGCACCAGCCGACAGCCTGAATGCGGTCTACAAGATTTCAAAGCGGCGGGATGAAGATATCTCCACCGTTTGCGTCGCCTTTCACATGGTGATCCGGGACGGCAGGATTGCCCGTGTGCGGGTCGCCTTTGGCGGTATGGCGGCTATCCCCAAGCGGGCCACGGAAGCGGAGCGGTTCCTCAAGGGCGGCGCCTTCAGCCTTGAAAGGATGCGCGCTGCGGCTGAGCGGCTGCCTCTCGATTTCACCCCCATCAGCGACATGCGCGCAAGCGCCGACTATCGCATGCGGGTTTCAAAAAATCTGTTCGAGCAATTCTGGCATGACAAGCAGCACGCCATCCCTGCGGAGACCACTGAATGAAGCAGGATATCAATGAAAGGGAGCTTATAGATGGGGCGGTCCATCTGGATCGCCAGCATGAATCAGCACACAAGCATGTCACGGGCAAGGCGGATTTCACCGATGACGAGCGCGAACCGATCGGCACGCTGCATGCTTGTCTCGGCCTCAGCGAAAAGGCCCATGCCCGGATCATCGACATGGATCTGTCCGCCTGCCTCGTCATGGAGGGTGTGGTCGGTGTGTTGACGTCCAAGGATATCGTTGCGCCCGGCCATAATGACATCAGCGCCAACCATCTCGACGACGAACCGGTCTTCCCACAAGGGGAAGTGCAGTTTCTCGGCCAGCCGCTGTTTGCCGTGGTTGCCAAGACGCGGGAGCAGGCACGCAAGGCGGTGAAAGCCGCCAGGATCGCCTATGATCCCCTGACCGCGCAGATCGATGCGTTTGAGGCGATGGAGGCGGGATATCCCTATGTGGCCAAACCTCTGACGCTGGAGCGTGGCGATGTGACGGAGGGGTTTGCCAAGGCTCCCAACCGCATCAGGGGCCAGATCCGGATCGGCGGGCAGGATCACATGTATCTGGAAGGCCAGATTGCCTTTGCTATTCCCGGCGAAGACGATGATATGCTGATCCGCACCTCGACCCAGCATCCCAGCGAAGCCCAGCATATGGTGTCTCAGGTGCTCGGCATCCCGTCCCATGCGGTTACCGTACAGGTGCGGCGGCTTGGGGGCGGTTTCGGCGGCAAGGAATCCCAGATGAGCCTCTTCTGCGCCGTGGCCGCATTGGGCGCGCGCAAATTCGGCGCTCCGGTGAAGATCCGCCCCGACCGAGATGACGACATGATGGCGACCGGTAAACGCCATGATTTCGTGGTCGATTACAAGGTCGGCTTTGATGACGAGGGGGCTATTGTCGCGGTGGAAAGCGATTTTGTGGCCCGCTGCGGCTTTGCTGCCGATCTGTCCGGCGCGGTGACGGATCGGGCGCTGTTCCATGCCGACAATGCCTATTTCTATCCCAATGTGCTGCTGCGTTCCCATCCGATGAAGACCAATACGGTGTCCAACACGGCCTTTCGCGGATTTGGCGGGCCGCAGGGAGTGGTCGTTGCCGAGCGGATGATCGAGGAAATCGCCTTTTCGCTGGGCAAGGATCCTCTGGAGGTGCGCAAGGCCAATTTCTATGGTGAGCCGGGGCGCGACATCACCCCCTATCATCAGCAGGTGGAAGACAATATCCTACCGCGCCTGATCGCGGAAATGGAAATGAAGGCCGATTATCAGGCCCGTCGCGCGGCCATTCTGGCCTTCAATGAGAAGGCCAACCGTTACGGCGGGCTTGAGCGGAAGGGGCTGGCGCTGACACCCGTCAAATTCGGTATTTCCTTCACCGCCACCCATTTCAATCAGGCAGGAAGCCTCATCCATATCTATTCCGATGGCTCTATCCAGCTCAATCATGGCGGCACGGAAATGGGCCAGGGCCTCAACACCAAGGTGGCCCAGATCGTAGCCGATGCCTTGTCGGTTGATATTGACCGGATCAAGATCACGCGGACGGCGACCGACAAGGTGCCCAACACCTCTGCAACGGCGGCTTCCTCAGGCTCGGACCTTAATGGCATGGCGGCGCTCGACGCGGCCAACCAGCTCAAGGGGCGGCTTATCGCCTTCATCTGCGAGAAGTGGGGCGTGAGGCAAGAGTCCATTCGCTTCCTGCCCAATCGGGTGCAGATTGGTGAAGAATTGCTTTCCTTTGATGAGCTGATCAAACAGGCCTATCTGGCGCGTGTGCATCTTTCGGCAGCAGGCTTCTACAAGACCCCCAAGATCCATTGGGATCGGGACAAGGGCAAGGGGCGCCCCTTCTTCTATTTTGCCTATGGCGCGGCGGTTTCGGAAGTTACCGTCAACCGGTTGACGGGCGAATATGTGATCGAGAGGACCGATATCCTGCATGATGTTGGCAAGTCGCTCAATCCGGTGCTTGATCGCGGTCAGGTTGAGGGGGCCTTCGTGCAGGGCATGGGCTGGTTGACCACCGAGGAGCTCTGGTGGGATGGCGAGGGGCGGCTTAAAACCCACGCCCCCTCGACCTACAAGATACCGCTGGCCAGCGATATTCCGCGCATTTTCAATGTCGAACTGGCGCAATGGTCCGAGAATGCCGAACGCACGATCAAGCGCTCCAAGGCCGTCGGCGAGCCGCCCTTCATGCTGGCGGTCTCCGTGCTGGAAGCCCTCTCCATGGCTGTGGCCAGCGTGGCGGATTACAAAATCTGCCCAAGGCTCGAAACGCCCGCCACGCCGGAGCGCGTGCTGATGGCCATCGAGGCGCTTCTGTCCAATGGAGCAAAAGATGGCTGAGGCGCTCGAGCATTTTCTGCTGAAAGCATGTTCGGTCGTCAAGATCACTCTTTGTGAGGTCAGGGGCTCTTCGCCGCGCGAGGCGGGTGCTGCGCTCTTTGTTTCCGGGGAAGGGCTCTATGGCACCATCGGTGGCGGGCAACTGGAATATATCGCCATCGATGAGGCCCGCCGCATGCTGTCCCGTGGCGAAGTTGAAAAGCAAATGGCCGTGCCTCTGGGCCCTGAAATCGGCCAATGCTGCGGCGGCGCAGTCAAATTGTCTTTTTGCCTGCTGGATGAGACCCGCAAGAGGCAGGAGATTGCCCACGAACAGGACTATCGGCAGAGTCTGCCCCATATCTATATATTCGGGGCCGGTCATGTCGGGCGGGCATTGGCCAGAGCGCTCTATCCGCTGCCGGTGCGCCCCATTCTGGTGGACAGTCGCGCCGGAGAACTTGCCCTTGCCGATGTCCCGGTCGAACAGCATTTGACAGCGCTGCCCGAGGCGCTTGTCCGCAAGGCTCCCCCGGCCAGCATCTTCCTTATTCTTACCCACGATCACGCCCTCGATTTCCTGCTGGCACAAGAGGCGCTTAGCCGCACGGACGCAAGCTATGTCGGCATGATCGGTTCGAAGAGCAAAAGAGCGACCTTCAGCCATTGGCTCAAGCGGCAAGGCCCGGCAGCGGCCAGAGACCGGCTTGACCGGCTGGTCTGTCCCATCGGAGCGCGGCAAGGCCTGCGCGACAAGCGGCCAGAAGTCATCGCAGCGATGGTGGCTGCCGAATTGCTAACGCTGCTGCTGATGCCGCAAGGTACCGGGCAGAGCCATGAGCAAATGGCGAAATAGGCCATCGCTCATCAATCAAGGAAAAAGCCCGCCGATCATGGGAACGGCGGGCTTTTTGATGTTTTGTCTTTGTGCCTTTGCGATCACTCGCCCGGCTGGATTTCCCGATTGTGACCGGCCATACCACCGGACACTTCCTCGGTGGATTCAGCGGCAAGTTCTTCCGGCAGGATCAGGTTGAGCAATACGGCCAGCAATGCAGATGGCAACAGGCCGGAGGTCAGCAGCACCTTCAGCGTACCGGGAACATATTGCAGGGCGCTTGGCTCCAGCTGCAGGCCCAGACCGACAGACAGGGAGATGGCGAAGATCACCATATTGCGACGGTTCCAGTTGACATCAGCCAGCATCGAGATGCCAGAGGCAACGACCATGCCGAACATGACCACCACGCCACCGCCGAGCACTTCGATCGGGATGGTGCGGATGAGGCTGCCCACTTTCGGGACAAGGCCGCAGATGATCAGGAAGATCGCGCCATAGGTCACCACATGGCGGCTCATCACGCCGGTGATGGCAACCAGTCCCACATTCTGTGAGAAGGAGGTGTTTGGCAGGGCGCCAAAGACACCGGCGACCGCCGTTCCAAGACCATCGGCATAGGTTGCGCCTGCTATTTCCTTGTCGGTTGCCTCGCGGCCAGCGCCACCCTTGGTGATGCCAGAGACGTCACCCACGGTTTCGATGGCAGACACAACGGCCATCAGACAGAAGCCGATGATGGCGGCGAAGGACATTTCGAAGCCATATTTGAATGGCATCGGCAGGGCGAAAACCGCAGCATTGTTCCACGAACCGGCAATTGATGTCAGGGACAGCTTGCCGATGACAATGGCGAAGATATAGCCGGCGATCAGGCCCAGCAGCACGGCGGAAATCGCCCACATGCCACGGGCATAGAATTTGAGGCCAAGCGTGACAAGGATCACCACGCCAGCGCAGGCCCAACTGGCCAGCGTACCAAATTCCGGTTTGCCCACCATATGCGCACCACCGGCCGAATATTGGATGCCGACCTTGATCAGCGCCAGACCGATCATCATCACCACAAGGCCGGTGACCAGCGGCGGCAGGGCAAAGCGGATCTTGCCGATGAACAGGCCGAGGAAGGCATGGAACAGGCCGCCGATGAAAATGCCGGTATAAAGCGCCGCCATGCCATCAATGCCCTTGCCCGCCACCAGCGGTATCATCACCGGCAGAAAGGCGAAGCTGGTGCCCTGCACCACCGGCAGCGCAGCGCCCACAGGGCCGAGCGTGATGGTCTGGAGCAAGGTTGCGACACCGGCAATCAGCATCGACATCTGGATCATGTAAAGCAGTTCGGGAAAGGCCGGACTGTTGGAGCCGAAGCCGAAGCCCGCAGCCCCTGCGACAATGATCGCAGGCGTCACGTTGGCGATAAACATCGCCAGAACATGCTGGATGCCCAAGGGAATGGCCTTGAGCAAGGGTGGCGTGTAATTTGTATCCCGGAGCTGCTCCGGAGTACCGATTGTATTATTCTGCATCATGTTACCCCTCAACGGATGTTGTCTTTCCTCCGGTGACTTCTTGTCTTTATTTTTCGGATTGCTTTTGCTTTTTGTTTGTTGGATTTGCGATCACCCAATAGGGTGCCTCAAACCGGTATTCTTCAAGATTGTTGGCCTCACCGATCCGGTCCACGACGGCGAACAGCCCCGGAGCCTTCAGCGGTGTCAGCACCCCATGCCAGACATTGCGATGAAAATTGATGCCCTGCCCGGGCTTGGTTTCAAAGGCCAGCGGCTTGCCGGGCCTGCCGCCCTCATCGGGCGCAACAATCACCAGAAAGCCATGCATGCTCATGGGCAGAAAGGCCTGCGAGCCGAGCGGATGGCGCTCGACCAGCTCAAGGCAATAGGGCAACTTGCGCGGCTCGGCATCAAATAGCGAAATGCCCGCCCGCCCGGCCTCGTCTCCGCTTGCGACAAAATCCAGCTCGGCCAGATCATGATAGCGCCCGCAAAAGCCCTGATTGATGATTTTGCTTGGAGCACCACTTGCTTCCAGAATATCACCAAAGGGTGCAAAAGCTTCTGCGCTCAGAGGGGCGATCATGATCTGATTGTCGCTCATGAAGCCCCTCCGCCAAGAAGGGTGCTGATGCGGAAGAAGGCGATGCGTTCGACCTGTGCGCAGGCGGTAGCAAACTCGGTGTCGCTATCATTCTCGATGCGCTGGTTGAAGGCCGCGAGAATGGAGGCCTTGTCATGATCGCGCACGGCGATGATGAAAGGAAAGCCATGCTTGTCCATATAGGCCTTGTTGAGCGCCGTGAAGCTGGCCCTTTCTGCATCGGAAAGCACATCCAGCCCGGCGCTGGCCTGCTCGGCGCTGGAGGCTTCGGTTAGCGCTTTGGCTGCCGCCAGCTTGCCAGCGAGATCCGGATGGGCCTTCAGAACAGCGCGCTTTTCGTCCCGTGAAGAGGAGCGGAAGGCGCGACAGAGTGCACTATGCAGACCAATCGGGCTGTCATGCGCCGCGCCAAGTTCCAGCGCAAAGGCGCGTTCAGCGATAAAGGGGCTATGCTCGAAGGCGCTGCCATATAGGGAGACAAAGCGCTCCTTGTCCATCCGGCTCGGGCGCTCGAAGCGGACTGGTGGATGCGTCTGCTGCCAATGGCGGGCAATGTCGATGCGGCGGGCAAACCAGACATCGCCCTTCGATTGGGCATATTCCATGAAGCGCTTCAATGCCATGACGCGGCCCGGACGTCCGACAAGGCGGCAATGCAGCCCGATATTCATCATTTTCGGCGCTCCCGCCTCGCCTTCTTCATAAAGACAGTCGAATGTGTCCTTGAGATAGGCAAAATACTGGTCGCCGGAGTTGAAGCCCTGCGCGGTGGCGAAGCGCATGTCGTTGCAGTCCAGCGTATAGGGGATCAGCAACTGGTCGCGCTCGCCCGCCTCTATCCAGTAGGGCAGGTCATCATCATAGATATCGGAGATATAATCAAAGATGCCGATTTCGCTGGCCAGCGCCACCGTATTGGCCGAGCAGCGCCCGGTGTACCAGCCTTGCGGCTTGGCCCCTGTCACCTCTTCATGCAGGCGGATGGCTTCCAGCATGTCGGCCTTCTCGGCTTCAGGGGTGGCGTCCTTATATTCGATCCATTTGAGGCCGTGGCTGGCGATTTCCCAGTCTGCCTCAAGCATCGCTGCCACCTGTTCGGGGCTGCGCGCAAGGGCAGAGGCGACACCATAGACCGTCGCCGGAATGCCCAAGGAGGTGAACAGGCGATAAAGGCGCCAGAAACCGGCGCGCGCGCCATATTCATAGATGGATTCCATGTTCCAGTGGCGCTGGCCGGGCCATTGCGCTGCGCCGACAATCTCGGAGAGAAAGGCTTCAGAGGCGGCGTCGCCATGCAGGATGCAATTCTCGCCGCCCTCTTCATAATTGACCACAAATTGCACCGCAATCTTCGCGCCGCCCGGCCAGTTGGCTGCAGGCGGGTTGGGGCCGTAACCGGCCATGTTTCGCAAATATCGCGTCCTGTTGCTTGTCATTTCGGTTCCTTGCGGCTCCCTGATTGTATTTCCTTCTATACCATTAAAATCTGATCACATTTTCTTGAAATTCCGATAGGTATTTATTCATAATGAAGGAGTGTGTTGCAAATGAATGCTATTATGATGAAACTCCATATGCTTGTGCGCAAGGCAAGGATGCAATCAGGGCTTCAGGACCGAGCAAAAGGTGTTTGATCGCTGGTGATAAAATCAAGGACGTGAGAAATGGCTGGATATCTGACAACCCATATTCTGGACACGGCGCGGGGCTGCCCTGCTGCTGGCATGGCCATCGAGCTTTATCGCCTTGATGGCGAGAGCCGCATTCTGATTGCCACGCAGATTACCAATGAAGACGGGCGCACAGACGGGGCCATCCTGCCAAAAGAGGATTTCGCGCCGGGTATCTATGAGCTGGTCTTCTATGCGGGGGCCTATCTGGATCAGGACGAGCCCTTGCAGAAGGAGCCGCGCTTTCTCGATACCATTCCCATTCGCTTCGGCATGAGCGAGGCGAGCCATTATCATGTGCCTCTGCTGCTCTCTCCCTTCGGTTATTCCACCTATCGGGGCAGTTGATGGAGAAGGGCTGGGCCGTCTGAAAGTCTGATCGGCCTCAGGATGCCTTGAGCTGCTTTTCCTGCTCGGCCAGCACCGTGCGGATATGGCCTGCGATGAAATCGATGAACAGGCGGATCTTGGGATCCTGCCGTCGCCGATGGGAATAGAGGCAGGCCATCTGGATCGGAATCGGCGGGGTTTCGTTGAGGATCGGCACCAGCTGGCCATTGCGCAGATAGTTGAGAACCTCGAATTCCGGTTTCAGAATGATGCCGTGGCCATGCAGCGCCCAGTCGGTCAGCACATCACCATCGTCTGATTCAAACGGGCCGGAAACCGCAAAACGCTTGACTCCCTCTGCCGTTTGCAGTGGCCACTGGAATTCCGGCGCGCCGGGATAGCGCAGATTGAGGCAGGCATGATCCGGCCCGGCCAGCGCGTCGCCATTTTCCGGCTCGCCATGGCTCTCGATATAAGCAGGCGAGGCACAGAGCACCCGGCGGCAATCGGCGATCTTGCGGATGCGCAGGTTTGAATCCTCCGGCACGCCGAGAAAGAAGGCCACGTCAAGCCCTTCGGCAGCAACATCGATCTTGCGGTCTGAAAGCCGCAAGCGGACGTCGATCAGCGGGAATTCCTTCTTGAAATCCGGCACGGCAGGGGCTACCAACCTGCGCCCGATGCCCAGCGGAGCGGCTACATGGATAGAGCCGCGCGGCTTCAGCGTCACGCTGGAAACAAGGGCTTCGGCTTCCTCGATGCTTTCCAATATCCGGCAGGCACCGGGATAGAAAAGCTTGCCCTGCTCTGTCGGGGTCAACATCCGCGTCGTGCGCTGGAAAAGGCGCACATTGAGATGGTCTTCCAGCTGCGAAATACGGGCCGAGGCCACGGCGGGCGAAATACGCTGGTCGCGTGCTGCCGATGACATGGAACCCAATTCAAATACACGAACAAAGGTCTTGATATTATCAAAATAGGACATGGCGTCTGGCCATCGCTTTTTCTTGTTTTTTTTGAATCTGATCAGTCTTTTTCTTCATACCAGAAAATCTGCCTCTGCAATAGAGTGAACAAAAGGCCAGACAAGGGCCAGACAAAGGCCAGTCAAAGCCATGACAAAGGCTGGTTGAGGAGGAGCAAGAGTTTGATTGTGGAGTTTCGGAATGCCTGATTTTGACTTGTTGCAACCGCTCATCTGGTCCTGGCTGGAATTTGCCGTCCGCTGGACCCACGTGATCACCGCGATCGCATGGATCGGATCGAGCTTCTATTTCATCGCGCTGGATCTGGGGTTGCGCAAGGCCCCCAATCTGCCGGTTGGTGCCCATGGTGAGGAATGGCAGGTGCATGGCGGCGGCTTCTACCATATCCGCAAATTCCTCGTCGCGCCCGAGCATATGCCCGAGCATCTGACCTGGTTCAAATGGGAGAGCTATTCCACCTGGCTCTCCGGTGCGGCCTTGCTGATGGTGACCTACTGGGCCGGGGCCAATCTGTTCCTCATCGATCCGGCCAAGATGGAGCTGGAGGTCTGGCAGGCGATCCTCATTTCCGCCGGTTCCCTGACCATCGGCTGGCTGGTCTATGATTTCCTCTGCAAATCGAGCCTTGATGAAAAGCCGACGCTGCTGATGGTGCTGCTGTTCGTGCTGCTGGTGGCCATGGGCTGGGGCTATAACCATGTCTTCACCGGTCGCGCCGTGCTGCTGCATCTGGGTGCCTTCACCGCGACCATCATGACGGCCAATGTCTTCTTCATCATCATCCCGAACCAGAAGATCGTCGTGGCGGATCTCAAGGCCGGTCGCACACCAGACCCCAAATATGGCAAGATCGCCAAGCTGCGTTCGACCCATAACAATTATCTCACTCTGCCGGTGATCTTCCTGATGCTGTCCAACCATTATCCGCTGGCCTTTGCCTCGCCCTATAACTGGGTGATTGCGGCGCTGGTCTTCCTGATGGGGGTAACGATCCGTCACTGGTTCAACACCCGCCATGCCCGCAAGGGCAGCCCCTACTGGACCATTCCGGCAACGATCCTGCTGTTTCTGGCCATCATCTGGATTTCGCTCATTCCTGCCGATTATGGCGAGGTAGACGAGGCGATGAGCCGCCCGCTCAGCGACTATGAGATGAAATATGCCAATGCCGAGGGCTTTGAAGAGGTGACCGAGATCGTCATCAGCCGCTGCTCCATGTGTCATGCGGATGAGGTGGCATGGGAGGGAATCGGCATCGCGCCGCGCGGCATTCACCTAGACAATGAAGCCCGCATCATTCGAGCCGCCCGCGAAATCTATATCAATGCCGGGGCCACCAACGCCATGCCGCCCGCCAATGTGACCTTCATGGAGCCGGAAGAACGCCGCGCCATCATCAACTGGTACAAGGCCGCCCAGAAGGGCTGACCCGTCACGCTCCCATCTGTGCAGCACTCAAGCAAAAAGGCCCGCATCCGGTGCGGGCCTTTTTCATTTGCAGATGGATGCCTTGTTCATTCAAGGCCAGATTTCTTGCAAAGGAATGCGACGACCTCTTCCACGCCCACCCCGCGAGAAAGGTCGGTAAAGAGATGTGCCTTGCCTGCGCGGGCCTTCTCGGCGTCCTGCTTCATCCGCTCCAGATCAGCCCCGACATAGGGGGCGAGGTCCGACTTGTTGATCAGCAGCAGGTCGGAGCGGGAAATGGCCGGTCCGCCCTTGCGCGGGATGTCGTCGCCCTGCGCGACCGAAATGATATAGACCGTGAGGTCCGCCAGATCCGGTGAAAAGGTTGCCGCCAGATTGTCGCCACCGGATTCGATGAAGATGAAATCGAGATCCTTGTGCCGGGCGCAAAGCTCGTCCACCGCCGCCAGATTGATCGAGGCATCCTCGCGAATGGCGGTATGCGGGCAGCCGCCGGTCTCAATACCAATGATCCGGTCTTCCGCCAGAGCCTGCTTGCGCACCAGCGCTTCGGCATCTTCCTTGGTATAGATGTCATTGGTGACAACGCCGATGGAAAAGCGGTCACGCATGGCAAGGCAGAGTTTCTCGGTGAGCGTTGTCTTGCCCGAGCCGACCGGCCCGCCGATGCCGATGCGCATCGGCCCTGCATAGCTGTCTGAAAGGCTGGAAGAAGTCATGAACGGAAAATCCTTGTATGAAGCGTCTCATGCCGCATGGCGGCGATATCGGAGTGAAAACAGCTGGTGCCGAGGTCATCAAGGTTGGCAGTCGCTGCCTCGGTTGCCGTCGCGATGATGGTCTCTTCAAGCTGGGCCTGAAGCCTGAGACCATCGGACTGACCCAGTGGCACAAGGCGCATGGCAACCGAAATGAGGTTGGAGGCAAAGGCATGCAAACTCGCAACGAGGATGCTGTCCAGCCCGATGCCATTCTCTCTTGCGGTTGCGCCCAGAATGACCGGCAGGGCGATGGCCTCCGGTACGGCGGCTTCGATCTGCTCCTGCAATGGCCCCGGCCATGCCGTGCTCGCCTTGAAAAAGGCCATGCCTTGCTGGCTGGTCTCCATATGGCGTTCCTTGCTGGCACAAAGCGCCAGCGCCAGATCATTGAGCGCAATCCATGCTGCACTATCGCCTGCGCCGATGCGCCAGCCATGGGCCAGTAAGATGGCGTCGCTCCTGGCGCTGCCCATGGTCAGAAGATGCCCGATCCAGTCACCGACGCTTTCCCTGTCATGGCAAATCCCCTCGCTGATCGCCGTTTCCAGCCCATGGCTATAGCTGAAGCTGCCAAGGGGAAAGGCGGGGGAAAGCCATGTCAGCAGCCGCACGAGGGCAGCCCCCTTCAGAGCCTGCGATGAAGGCAATGGCATCTCTTCTGATCGGGTCACGGCATCAATGCTCATGGGGTTCGTGATCATGGTCATGGTGATGAGAATGAGCGTGGTCGTGAGCGTGATCATGCCCGTGTTCATGCCCGTGATCATGGCTGTGATCTGGGCTTCCTGCCGATTTGCTGACATAGGCCCCGCTCATGGGCGAGAAGGGGGCCGATATGGCACCAAGATTGCCACCAAGCCCTTCCAGCATGTCGGCGATCACCCCATCCTTGCGAATGCGCAGATGATCGACATAAATCTCCACCGGCTGATGCCGGTTACCCAGATGCCAGGCCAGTTGCAGCAGCGCAAGGGGCGTGTCGGCACGGACTTCATAAAGCTCTTCGGCCTTGGCCAGAACCTTGATGACACGTCCGTCTTCCAGCAACAGCCCATCGCCATGATCCATCCGCATGGCCTTGGAAAGGGACAGCAGAAAGTCCAGACCATTGTCACTGGTCAGCTGGATGCGCCTGCGATAGCGGTCTTCCTCATCCAGCGTGATGGTATCGAAAGGGTCCTGCGACCAGCTTCCCTTTGGCAGAATGCTGCCTGCTTTTACAATCGACATGTCATGTCCTCGTCAAACATATCCCTGTGCAGGCATGCCTGCACAGGGATATGTAGGAGTGATATTGCCCGGCTGGCAACAGCCGGATCAGAACAGGAAGTAACGCTGCGCCATGGGCAGCTCGCTTGCCGGTTCACAGGTGAGAATTTCGCCATCGGCACGCACTTCATAGGTTTCCGGATCGACCTTCACCTCGGGGGTGGCATCATTGAGCTTCATCGATGCCTTGGAAATGCCGCTGCGGGTATTCTCCACCGCAACCATCTGCTTGGCGGTGCCGAGTTTACCGGCAAGCCCTGCATCAAGTGCTGCCTTGGAGACGAAGGTCACCGAGCTGTTGGTCAGTGCCTTGCCGAAGGCTCCGAACATTGGCCGATAATGCACCGGTTGTGGCGTTGGAATGGAGGCATTCGGGTCACCCATTGGTGCGGCCGCGATGGTGCCACCAATCAGCACCATATTGGGCTTGGCGCCAAAGAAAGCCGGATCCCACATCACCAGGTCGGCCCGTTTGCCCACCTCGATAGAACCGATATGCTTGCTCATGCCCTGAGCGATGGCCGGGTTGATGGTATATTTTGCGATATAGCGCTTGACCCGCTCATTGTCATTGTCGCCGGTCTCTATGGCGAGCTTGCCGCGCTGCTTCTTCATCTTGTCAGCCGTCTGCCAGGTGCGAATGATCACCTCGCCGACGCGGCCCATGGCCTGACTGTCTGAGGAGATGATCGAGAAGGCACCCATGTCGTGCAGGATGTCTTCTGCCGCAATGGTTTCCTTGCGGATGCGGCTTTCGGCAAAGGCCACGTCTTCGGGAATGTTGGCATCGAGATGATGGCAGACCATCAGCATGTCGAGATGCTCGGCAATGGTGTTGGCGGTATAGGGGCGCGTCGGGTTGGTCGAGGACGGGATGACATTGCTCATGCCGCAGATCTTGATGATGTCCGGCGCATGGCCGCCACCGGCACCTTCTGTATGGAAGGCGTGGATCGTGCGGCCCTTGAAGGCATCCACCGTGCTTTCGACAAAGCCGCTCTCATTGAGCGTGTCGGTATGGATCATCACCTGCACGTCAAACGCATCGGCTGCCGCAAGGCAGGTGTCAATGGCCGAAGGAGTGGTGCCCCAATCCTCATGCAGCTTCAATGAGCAGGCGCCGCCCAAAATCATTTCTTCCAGAGGCTTCGCCTTTGAGGCATTGCCCTTGCCCGAAAAACCCAGATTCATCGCAAAGCCGTCCGCGGCCTCGATCATGCGGGCGATGTGCCATGGACCGGGCGTGCAGGTGGTGGCCAGCGTGCCATGGGCCGGGCCTGTGCCACCGCCAAGCATGGTGGTGATACCGCTCATCAGCGCCTCTTCGATCTGCTGGGGGCAGATGAAGTGAATATGGGCGTCCATGCCGCCTGCTGTGATGATCTTGCCTTCTCCGGCAATGGCTTCGGTGCTCGGCCCGATGATGATGTCGACGCCAGACTGGGTGTCCGGATTGCCTGCCTTGCCGATGGCGCAGATCAAGCCGTCTTTGAGGCCAATATCGGCCTTGTAGATGCCGCTATAATCAACGATCAGGGCATTGGTGATGACCGTATCGACTGCCCCGTCGGCGCGGGCGACCTGCGACTGGCCCATGCCGTCGCGGATGACCTTGCCGCCGCCGAATTTCACTTCCGAGCCATAAGTGGTGAAGTCTTTCTCCACCTCGATGAACAGCTCGGTATCGGCCAGACGCACCTTGTCGCCGGTTGTGGGGCCGAACATGTCGGCATAGGCCGCGCGGGAAATTGTGTAAGCCATTAGAGTGCCCCTCCGATGTCTGCGCGAAAGCCGTAAACCTCGCGTTTGCCTTCCAGCGGGATCAGACGCACCTTGCGTGTCTGGCCCGGCTCGAAGCGGACGGCTGTGCCCGAAGCGATGTCAAGGCGCTTGCCGCGCGCGGCTGCCCGGTCAAAGGAAAGGGCAGGATTGGTTTCGAAGAAATGATAGTGCGAGCCGACCTGAACCGGACGGTCGCCGGAGTTGGAGACTTCCAGTTCGGTGACCTCCAGACCGGCATTGAGTTCAATGTCGCCTGCGGCTGTGATGATTTCACCCGGAATCATGATGCCCTCCTTAACGGATCGGTTCGTGGACGGTGACCAGCTTGACCCCGTCGGGGAAGGTGGCCTCCACCTGAATGTCGTGGATCATCTCGGCAATGCCTTCCATCACCTGAGCCCGGCTGATGATATGGGCACCCGCTTCCATCAGGTCGGCAACGGTGCGCCCGTCGCGGGCACCCTCAACGATGAAATCGGTAATCAGGGCCACCGCCTCGGGATGGTTGAGTTTGACGCCCCTCTCAAGGCGCCTGCGGGCCACCATGGCAGCCATGGCGATGAGAAGCTTGTCCTTCTCTCTCGGAGTCAAATTCATGACGCGTCCTCTCCTATTCAGGTCGTCCAGACACGCGGGAGAGGTTCCCCGGCCCGGAAATGTGAAATCAGTGGAATGAGCGCTGCACGCAACGCCATGCCGTTAACCGCCGTAAGGCGGGCAAGAATCTTGCCGTTGAAAGCCGACAGCCCGACAGAGCAGCCCTCAAAGGGCGCCATCAGGGTGCGAGCGCTTTCAACCAGCCCTTTCAGCGTCTCTTCCTCTTCAGGGCCGCAATAGCAAAGGGTGGCGAGCGCCAGGTGGCCGTCGAGCACGGCCCTTGCCGTGCCAATATGAGCCACATTGCCCGCAAGCCGCTGGGCTTCGGCATGGATCAGCCTGCCCTTGCGATGAATGCGCCAGCGATCGCCAAAGGCAAGCCGGGTGAGGGTTTCTCCCATGGCCAGACGTCCCAGAATGAGGCTTTCAACCGCCAGAAAACGGGCATTGCCTTCAAGCTGAACATCGAGCGTTCTGTCGAGCCCGGCGCGATCATAAAGAATGGTTTCCTGCGGCAACCAGTCGAGCCGTGCCCCTTCCGCTACCGTGAGATGGTTGGCGACACGGGCAACCCCGCTCTCGGCCTTGTAGATTTTCTCGCAGGCCTGTGTCGTCAGCACGGCATAGGTGCCCGATGCGGCGCTCGCATGCCAACTGACAGCATCCCCGCCGGTGAGCCCGCCCGCGCTGTTGATCAGCACCGCTTCGGCAGCCTTGCCGCCATAGACTTTGGGCAGGAGGATCTTGGCGCAGCCCTGCTGATAGAGGCGATCCAGTCTGGTCTGCCCCTCGGCATTGACCTTGAAACTGACACGCCCCGCCCCGCTGGTCCTCTGCGCACCAACAGATGCCGGATCGGGCGCGGGATTGGGCTCAGACGGTGAGATGGTGGCGTACATGTGGCTTGTCCAGATCTTCGGCGGGACCGCTATGCACGATTTCGCCGCGGTCCATGATATGGACAACATCAGCCAGCTCGCGGCAGAAATCAAGATATTGTTCGACCAGCAGAATCGCCATTCCCTTTTCCTGCTTGAGATAGGTGATGGCGCGGCCGATATCCTTGATGATGGACGGCTGGATGCCCTCGGTAGGTTCATCAAGCACCAGAATCGCGGGGCGCGTCACCAGAGCCCGACCAATGGCCAGCTGTTGCTGCTGGCCGCCGGAAAGGTCGCCCCCTCTGCGCGAGAGCATGTCCTTGAGAATGGGGAACAGCTCGAAGATTTCCTCTTCGATGAATTTCTGCTTGCGCGGCAGGCGGGCAAAACCGACCTCGAGATTTTCCCTGACCGTCAATTGCGGAAAGATTTCACGCCCTTGTGGTACATAGGCGATGCCGCGTCCGGCGCGGGCATAGGGCGGAGCCTTGGTCACATCGGCCCCGTCCAGCAGGATGCGGCCCTTGCTGACCGGATGCTGACCGACAATGGCACGCAGCATGGAGCTTTTGCCCACCCCGTTGCGCCCCAGAACGCAGGTGATCTTTTGGGTCTCGACATCGAGCGAGATATTCCTGAGCGCCTGCGCGGCGCCATAATGCAGATCGATACCCTCAATGGACAAGGCGAATGAGTTTGTTGCTTCCGGGGAAGACTCCACTTCTATTGCTTCACTCATGATTATCTCCCCAGATAGCTTTCAATGACGTCCGGATGGGCGCTGACATGATCAAGCGAGCCTTCGGCCAGAACGGAGCCTTCGGCCAGCACCGTCACCTTGACGCCGAGATCGCGGATGAAGCCCATGTCATGCTCGACGACGATGACCGAATGGGTTTTCGAAATCTCGCGCAACAGCTTGGCGGTTTCCACCGTTTCCGCATCCGTCATGCCCGCGACGGGCTCATCGACCAGCAGCAACTTCGGATCCTGTGCCAGCAACATGCCGATTTCGAGCCATTGCTTCTGCCCATGCGACAGGTCTGCGGCCAGTTCATGGGCGCGATGGGTGAGACGCACGGTTTGCAGGATCTCTTCAATCCGGGCGGCGTCCTTCTCGCTTTCCCTATAGAAGAGCGAGGCCCAGACGCCCCGGTTGCCGGAGAGGGCCAGCTCGATATTTTCGCGCACGGTCTGGCTTTCAAACACGGTCGGCTTCTGGAATTTGCGGCCGATGCCCGCCTGTGCGATCTCGGTCTCGTCATGCTGGGTGAGGTCCATTGAGCCTTCAAACAGCACATCGCCCGTATCCGGCCGTGTCTTGCCGGTGATGATGTCCATCATGGTTGTCTTGCCGGCCCCGTTCGGGCCGATGATGGCGCGCATCTCCCCCGGCTCGATGGTAAGCGACAGGCCGTTGATCGCCTTGAAGCCATCAAAGGATACGGACACATCGTCCAGATAGAGCAGGGAGGATGTGACCTGATTGGATGTCTCGATCATGATGCTTCGCCCTCCTTGCGCATGTCTCCGGCGTCAACCGAAGGGGCGGCCGGGGAGGATGTCAGAGATTTGATCTTGCCGGTCAGGCTTGAAAGGCTGCCGAGAATGCCCTTCGGCATGAACAGCGTAACCGCAACAAACAGCCCGCCCAGCACAAACAGCCAATATTCGGGGAACTGGGCGGTGAACCAGCTCTTGCCCAGATTGACCGTAATCGCCCCGATGATCGGGCCGATCAATGTGCCGCGACCGCCAACCGCCGCCCAGATGACCACCTCGATGGAGTTGGCCGGAGCGAATTCGCCCGGATTGATGATGCCGACCAGCGGCACATAGAGCGCGCCAGCAATACCGGCCATCATCGCCGACAGGGTGAAGACGAACAGCTTCACATGCTCGACCCGATAGCCCAGGAAGCGGGCGCGGCTTTCCGCATCGCGCGTGGCCAGCAGCACCTTGCCGAATTTCGAGCGCACGATTGCCGAACTGATCACCAGCGCAAGACAGAGCGCAAAGGCCGCCGCCGCAAAGAGGCCCGCACGGGTGGAAGGCTCCTGCAGCGTATAACCAAGGATATCCTTAAAGTCGGTGAGGCCATTATTGCCGCCAAAGCCCATGTCATTGCGGAAGAAGGCGAGCAAAAGGGCATAAGTCATGGCCTGCGTGATGATCGAGAGATAGACCCCGGTCACCCGCGAGCGGAAGGCGAACCAGCCGAAAATGAAGGCCAGAAGCCCCGGCACGGCGACAATCATGATGGCGGCAAACCAGAACTGGTCAAATCCATACCAGTACCATGGCAACTCCTTCCAGTTCAGGAACACCATGAAGTCCGGCAAGATCGGGTCGCCATAGACGCCGCGCGAGCCGATCTGGCGCATCAGATACATGCCCATGGCATAGCCGCCAAGGGCAAAGAAAGCGCCATGGCCCAGCGAGAGAATGCCGCAATAGCCCCAGACCAGATCCAGCGCCAGCGCCAGCAGGGCATAGGTGAGATATTTGCCAAACAGCGAGACAACATAATCTGGCACATAGAGCGCATGATCAGACGGCAGCATCAGGTTGCTGAGCGGAACGGCGACGCCGACAAGGGCGATGAAGGCTGCGACCCAGGCGATCCGCCCTTCAAGGCCACGAAACAGAAAAGCGGAGATCATTGTTCAACGGCCCTTCCTTTGAGAGCGAACAGACCACGCGGTCTTTTCTGGATGAACAGGATGATGAAGACCAGCACAAGGATCTTGCCCAGAACCGCTCCGGCAAAGGGCTCAAGAAACTTGTTGGCCACCCCGAGGGTCAAGGCTCCGATCAGCGTGCCCCAGAGATTGCCGACCCCGCCAAATACCACCACCATGAAGCTGTCGATGATATAGCTCTGGCCAAGATTGGGCGAGACATTGCCGATCTGGCTGAGGGCCACTCCGGCAATGCCCGCAATGCCCGAGCCGAGCGCGAAGGTGAAGGCATCCACCCATGGCGTGCGAACGCCGAGGGAGGAAGCCATGTTGCGGTTCTGCGTCACGGCCCGCATTTGCAGCCCCATCGGCGTGCGCTTGAGCAGGGCGAACAGCAAGCCGAACATGGCCAGCGCGAAAAAGAAGATCCAGATACGGTTCCATGTCAGCGAAAGGCCCGCCAGTTCAATGGCACCGGACATCCAGCTGGGGTTGCTGACCTCCTGATTGGTCGGCCCGAAGATGGTGCGCACCGCCTGTTGCAGAATGAGCGAAACGCCCCAAGTGGCCAGAAGGGTTTCCAGCGGCCGGCCATAGAGGAAGCGAATGATGCCCCGTTCCAGCACGAAGCCGATGGCCCCGGCGACAAGAAAGGCAATCGGAATGGCGAACAGCAGGGAATAGTCGAAAAGCCCCGGCGCAAAGGAATGCACGGCCTGTTGCACGGTGAAGGTCGTATAGGCCCCGATCATCACCATTTCGCCGTGTGCCATGTTGATGACGCCCATCACACCGAAGGTGATGGCAAGGCCGATCGAAGCCAGCAGCAGGACCGAGCCAAGGGAAAGGCCATACCAGATATTCTGGATTCCGTTCCAGAAAGCCAGAACCCGCTCAATGGCGACAACGGCCCGCTCGGCTGCATCCTTGACAGCGCCTTCGCTGGTTTCGATGGTGCTGCTCAAGAGCGCAAGCGCTTGCCGTCCGCCCTTCTGGCGCAAAATCTCGATTGCCGAGAGCTTTTCCTCTTCAGCCGCATCCGAGCCAAGAATGAGCCCTGAGCGGGCTTCTTCCAGATAGGCTATGACCTGAGGATCCTGCTCCTTGGCAAGCCGCGCCTTGATGGCGGGCAGGGCACTGGCATCCTGTGCCCGAAAAAGGGTTGCTGCCGCCTCCAGTCTTTTGGCCGGATCGGCGCTGTTGAGGGCAAACAGGCTGAGACCGTCCCTGATCTGGCGGCGCAAATTGTTATTGACACGTATCTTGCTGATCTGCCGCTTGGAAATATCCTTGGTGATTTCGCCGCTGACCGGATCGGTCAGATTGAAATTCTTGCCCGATTTTTTGGCCAGAAAGACCTGCTGATCGGCTTTCAGGAAATAGAGATCGCCCTCTGCCAGATAAGTCAGCACCGGCACGACCTTGTCATCACCGGTTTCCAGAAGGGCTTCCACCGTCACTTCCCGGTCTTTCAGGCTGCCCTCGGCCAGCGCATTGATCAAGCTTTTGAGATCATCGGCTTTGGCGGTGGGCATGGAGCTGAAAGAGGCCAGCAACGTGACAAGACAAACAAGCAGCGCGCGCAGGACTGTCATATAATTCTCTCTTGCTAAACATGTCTTCCCCGGCGACAGAGGGTCCGCCGCCGGGGAGTCTTACTTTGGCTCGAAGCGCAAAACGCGCTTGGAAATGCGCTTATTCAGCGCCCTTGCCGCCGCATTCTTTCGTTTCGACATTGAAGTTGCCGCAGGAGAGAGGCGCACGCCAATCGGAGATCAGCTTGGCAGAATCGGGCAGATAGTCAGACCATGCATCGCCGGGAACAAGGCCCGGGGTTTCATAGACAATGTCAAACTGGCCATCATCCTGAATTTCACCGATCAGAACCGGCTTGGTAATGTGATGGTTTGGCATCATGGCGCTATAGCCGCCCGACAGGTTCGGAACAGAAACGCCGACCAGCGCATCGATGACAGCATCCGGATCTGTGGTGCCTGCCTTCTCGACCGCCTTCACCCACATGTTGAAGCCGATATAATGGGCTTCCATCGGGTCATTGGTTACCCGCTTGTCATCCTTGGTGAAGGCATGCCATGCGTCGATGAATTCGGCGTTGACATCGGAGTCAACGGACTGGAAATAGTTCCATGCAGCCAGATGGCCGACAAGTGGTTCGGTATCAAGACCGGCCAGTTCCTCTTCACCCACGGAGAAGGCGACCACAGGGATGTCTTCTGCCTTGACGCCCTGGTTAGCCAGTTCCTTGTAGAAAGGCACGTTGGCATCGCCGTTGATCGTTGAAACAACGGCGGTCTTCTTGCCAGCTTCGCCGAAGGCCTTGATGTCGGAAACAATGGTCTGCCAGTCGGAATGGCCAAACGGGGTATAGTTGATCATGATGTCTTCATCAGCAACACCCTTGGCCTTCAGATAGGCTTCGAGAATCTTGTTGGTCGTGCGCGGATAGACATAGTCGGTACCGGCCAGCACCCAGCGCTCCACGCCTTCTTCTTCCATCAGATAGTCAACAGCGGGAATGGCCTGCTGGTTCGGAGCGGCGCCGGTATAGAAAACGTTGCGCTGTGATTCCTCGCCCTCATACTGGACCGGATAGAAAAGGATCGAATTGAGTTCTTCAAAGACAGGCAGAACCGATTTGCGCGAAACCGAGGTCCAGCAACCAAAGACCGCGGACACTTTGTCGACGTCGATCAGCTCACGCGCCTTCTCTGCAAACAGCGGCCAGTCAGATGCCGGATCAACGACAACCGGCTCAAGCTTCTTGCCGAGCAGTCCGCCTTTTTTATTCTGCTCTTCAATGAGCATCAGCATGGCATCTTTGAGCGTGGTCTCGGAAATGGCCATGGTTCCGGAAAGGGAATGCAAAACACCGACCTTGATGGTCTCTTCTGCAAGGGCTGCAGAAGCGGAGATCAAAGAGGTGGTCATAGCAAGAGCAGCGGCAAAATGTGAAAATTTGGAAGACACTATTTATAACTCCATCTGGTGGTGATGGGATCAATTTTGCAATGCCTGTGCCAAATTGTTGGTGGCGGTTAAATTTGCTGTATCAATTGCCTAAATGGCTGAAATTGAGGAATAATAAACAATCACGATTAGGGATTTGGTGTCCCTTGAACCACCGTCTGGTCAATAGATTGTCACCAGTAGATGGAAACCGCACGCCTTATGAGCAATTGCCTATTTCATGGGCAATGTTGGTTAACGGTTGGTTGCAGCCTAATTTATGCGCAAGCTTTGGGCGGGATGATGATGGCGACACGAAACGCAAAGGATCTGGATCGCAAAGAAACAGCAAGAGAATAGCGCGCAGTAACGGTCAATCGCATGCAGGAGAAGACCATTTTGTCGGTTATTAAATTTATTGGAAAAAATATAAAACGTAAAAATGCTGGATTTTCATGAGGATAATTAGCACGAAGCGAAATAATATTTCGGTATACCGGTATTATTCTCAATATGACGGTGGATACCCAAGGAATTCCCTTGAATTAATTTGAGTTATAAAAATAATATAGGCCGAACCGCTCTCAGGAGGATTATGGGCGGAATATCGGGGCTGACCATTCGGGGGAGTTGGGGAACTTCTGCGAAAATCACCTCAATGATGCAAATACAGGTTTGCTAGCAAGGGAGGTTACTATGCTGGGACTTGGGAAGCTGATCAAATCGGCAACCGTGGGCGCTATGGCTATGGCGCTCGGACTTTCTTTTTCATCTTCACTGACGCAGGCTGCAAGCAAGGGTATGGTCGGTATCGCCATGCCGTCCAAGGTTCTTGCCCGCTGGGTGAATGACGGCGACAACATGGTCAAGCAGTTTCAGGCTGCCGGATATGAAACCGACATTCAATATGCCGGTGACGACGTGGCAACACAGCTGCGTCAGATTGAAACCATGGTGCTCAAGGGCGTCAATGTTCTGGTCATCGCATCGATCGATGGCAGCGCGCTTTCCTCCGCTCTTCAACTGGCAGCTGATTCCGATATCAAGGTCATCGCCTATGATCGCCTGATCCGTGATTCCGCCAATGTCGACTATTATGCCACCTTCGATAACTATCAGGTCGGTGTCTATCAGGCCAATTCCCTGCTCAAGGGGCTTGATATCGAAAATGCCAAAGGCCCGCTCAATATCGAGGTTTTCGGCGGATCGCCAGACGATAACAACGCCTATTTCTTCTATAATGGCGCAATGTCCGTTTTGCAGCCACTGATCGACGAAGGCAAGCTGGTCGTTCCGTCAGGCCAGTTCGGCATGGACAAGGTCGGCACGCTCTTCTGGGATGGCGCAACCGCTCAGGCCCGCATGGACAACCTGCTGTCCGCCTTCTACACCGACAAGAAAGTTGATGGCGTCCTGTCTCCGAACGACAGTCTGGCCATCGGCGTCATTTCCTCGCTGAAGGGCGTCGGCTATGGTTCCGGCGACATGCCAATGCCGATCATCACCGGTCAGGATGCTGAAATTGCCAACATCAAGGCCATGCAAAAAGGTGAGCAATATTCAACGATCTTCAAGGATACCCGCGATCTGGCGGCTGTAACCGTGAAGATGGTTGATGCAATCCTCAAGGGTGAGCAGCCAGAAATCAACGACACCGAGACCTATGACAATGGTATCAAGGTGGTTCCTTCCTATCTGCTCAAACCGATTGCCGTCACCAAGGACAACTGGAAAGAAATCCTGCTTGATAGCGGATATTATACCGCAGATCAGCTCAAATAACTGATCCGGAAATGGGGCGGCGGTTTTCACCTGCCGCCCTTTCTGTATCTGCCCTCTGGGCAAATTCTCGCAAAATCGACCAATTCCGCTTTTACAAACAAGTGAAACACGATAAGTAGGGGCAGACGCTAAAAACAAGTTCGATGACACTGGCTTCCCGTGCTGTTTGCCTAAAAGCCACTGGAAGAATGAAGGAATGGCATGATAGCCGAAACCATCCGGACCCAATGGGCTCGCCTCTTCTCAGATCCAAATAGTTCCCGGTATCTCATTTACCGGCTCATGTCTGAAAATTTCCATATCTATGCAAGGCGCTATGTCCTCGCCTTTGTTCTGATGGCCGTTGTCGCAGGCACCACCGCGCTCAGTGCGTGGATCATGAAAGACATTGTCAACGGCATCTTCGTGTCCAAGGATTTCAATCAGGTCTGGCTCATCTCCGCCGCTGTCATCGTGATTTTCGTTGCCAAGGGATTGTCGACCTACTGGCAGACGACCATTCTGGCCCATATCGGCAACGCGATCGTCGCTGATCAGCAGCGCAAGATGTATCGCCATTTTCTCAGGCAGGGTGCCGATTTCTACCATGACTTTCCGTCCAGCGAACTGATCACCCGCATTTCCCATAATGCCACCGCTGCCCGTTCGGTGATGGATGTGCTGATCACCAGTATCGGGCGCGACGCCCTTTCGCTGATCGGGCTGGTCTGCGTCATGGTGTTTCAGGATCCTCTGCTTTCCCTTATCGCGCTGGTGGTGGCGCCACCGGCGGTGATCTTCATTTCGATGCTGGTGCGGCGGGTGAAAAGAATTGCCAAGGAGCAGTTCATCTCATTGACCCAGACCACCCAGACCATGCAGGAAAGCGCCCTTGGTTTCCGTATCATCCGCACTTTCGGCCTCGAGGCGGTGATGACGGGCAAGATGGACGATGCGATCCACGGGGTCGAGAAGCGCGCCAACAAGATTGCCACGCTCACTGCCCGCACCAACCCGATGACCGAAACGCTGGGCGGCTTCGCCATTGCGCTGGTGATCCTCTATAGCGGCTGGCGCACCATTCTTGGCGGCCAGAGTCCGGGAGAATTCATTTCCTTTCTGACCGCCCTTCTGCTGGCGGCCGATCCGGCCCGACGTCTCAGTCGCCTCAAGGTCAATATGGAAAGCGGCCTTGTCGGCGTGCGGCTGATGTTTGAAATTCTCGATCGCCCGACCCGCCTCATCGAGCGCCCGGATGCGGGCATCTTGCAGGTCGAGAAGGGTGAAATCGCCTTTGAAAAGGTCTCCTTCACCTATGGTGAGGATGAGCCGGTGCTCAAGGATCTCTCGCTCGTCATTCCCGGCGGCAAGACAACGGCGCTGGTCGGCCCATCGGGTGGAGGCAAATCCACCATCATGAGCCTTGTGCAGCGCTTCAATGACGTCAATTCAGGGGGCATCACCATCGATGGAAAAGATATTCGCGACTGCACCATCGCGTCCCTGAACAGCCATATCGCGCTGGTCACCCAGGACACGGTGCTCTTTTCCGGCACCATCCGCGAGAATATCCGTTTTGGCCGAATGGATGCCAGCGATGCGGAAGTGGAAGCCGCTGCAAGGGATGCCTTTGCCCATGATTTCATCATGCGCCAGCCAGAGGGCTACGATACCCTGATCGGCGAGAATGGCACGACATTGTCCGGCGGGCAGAAGCAGCGCGTCGCGATTGCCCGCGCCATGCTCAAGAATGCCCCCATCGTGCTGCTGGACGAGGCGACATCGGCGCTGGACAGTGAATCGGAAGCGAAAGTGCAGGCCGCCTTTGAGCGCCTCAGCGAAAATCGCACCTCATTGGTCATTGCCCATCGCCTGTCGACCATTCGCAATGCAGACAAGATCTGTGTCATTCAGCAGGGGCAACTGGTAGAAGAGGGAAGCCACGACGCCTTGCTCGCCAAGGGTGGCGTCTATGCCAATCTCGTCAAACTGCAATATAACAAGTAATCATGGCCCCATGGCCCGCCACCTGAAGAATCTTGCGGGCACAGGCAATATAGAATGTGCAAAGCTTGCATTTTAAGGAACAGACCTTCTTGAGAAAGCTGCTTTCCACCGGACGCCGAAGCCGATTGCCCGAGACGGTCTCGCTCTATCACGAAGGGCGCGCGATCGACGTGCGCCTGAGGATCAATGCCAGAGCCAAGCGGCTGATCCTGCGCCTTGACAGCAAGACGGGAGAGCCGGTGGCCACATGCCCGCCGGGGCTGGGCGAAAGCAAGATCAGGCATTTCCTGCAAAAGAATGTCAATTGGCTTGTCTCAAGGCAACAGGCCCGCGCGCCCAATATTCCCTTCGAGCATGGAGCGGTCATTCCCGTGCGCGGCCTGTCCCACAAGCTTGAGCATAATGATGTGGCGCGCGGAACCGTGCGCCTGCTTGAGCTCGAAGAGGGGCGCATTCTGCTGGTCTCGGGCAATGAATCCCATATGGCCCGCCGGGTCACCGACTGGCTGAGGAAGCAGGCCCGCAAGGATCTCGAAGAGGCGGTGTCCCGTCATGCGGCGGCCCTTGATGTCAAGCCATCTGCGATCCGCATCAAGGATACCACCAGCCGCTGGGGGTCATGCAGCGCCAACCGGACCCTGTCCTTCTCCTGGCGGGTCATCATGGCCCCGTCCTTCGTGCTGAATTATCTGGCGGCCCATGAAGTGGCCCATCTGCGCGAGATGAACCATTCCGATCGCTTCTGGCGCCATGTCGAGGCCATCTGCCCCAATTATCGGGATGGGCAGGCATGGCTGCGCGACAATGGGCGGCGGTTGCATTCCTACGGCGTTGATGACGACTGAAGCTGCCATTTCCGGTTGCCCCCTCTTTATCGGAGGTGACAAGCCGGAAGCGGGCATGCAGTGAGCGGGCGAGCAGAAAGCAGACCTGCAGTGAGCGGAGAAGCTGGAAGGGGCTATTGCCCCTTCATCAGTTACCAAACAGGCGTTCAAACAGGCCCTTGCGCTCCTTGGGCAGCGGCATGGTGCTCTGCCCTTCCGGCAACAGGTCCGGATTGATCCATGGATTCTTCTCGCCTCCCGCTATGCGGCGGGTTTCAGCCATCTGCTCCATGCTGACACCGGGCAAGCCGGCGATTGTCATGCCATTATGCGCTCCGACCATATAGGTCTTCCATGTCTCAGCCGGCAGGTTGCCTCCCGAGGCATGCTTGGTCGGTGAGCCATTGTCATTGCCAAACCAGATGCCGGTGACCAGATTGGCGGTATAGCCGACAAACCAGGCATCGCGGAAATTCTGGCTGGTGCCGGTCTTGCCCCCAGCAGGCCGTCCGGCCAGCATCGCCTTTTTGCCTGTGCCGGTGATCAGGGTTTCCTGCATCATCTGGTTGATGAGCGACAGGGTTTCCGGCTCTATCACGCGCGGCCCGGGAATGTTGGGATTCATATAGAGCACCTGGCCTTCCTTGGTGATGACGCGCTCGATCACATAGGGCGTAGCCCTTGCGCCACCATTGGCAAAGGGCATATAGGCCCCGACCAGCTCCAGCGGCGTGACCTCGCTTGTGCCAAGGGCAATGGAGAGATTGTTCGCCAGCTTGGAGTGAATGCCCATCTTGTGCGCGGTATTGACCACCTGATCGGCTCCGACCTCGAAGGTCAGCTGCGCCGCAATGGTATTGATCGACAGGGCCAGCGCCTTGCGCAGGGAAATCTGCCCCATATATTTTTTCGAATAGTTCTGCGGCGTCCAGCCATTATAGGAAACCGGCCCGTCCACCCGCATGCTGTCAGGCTTGTTGCCCAGCTCGAGCGATGTCAGATAGACAAAGGGCTTGAAGGCGCTGCCCGGCTGCCGCTTGGCATTGACCGCCCGGTTGAACTGGCTTTCGCGATAGGATTTGCCGCCAACCAGCGCCCGCACCGCACCTTGCGGTGTGCCACTGACCAGCGCCCCCTGTTCGACGCCATATTTCTTGCCCTCTTTGTCCAGCGCATCCACGATGGCCTTTTCCGCCAGCGTCTGCATGCGCAGATCGATGGTTGTCTCGACAATCACATCCTGATTGATATCACCGATCAGATCGGGCAACTGCTCCATGACCCAGTCGCCAATATAGTTGAGCGAACTTGATTGATGGCGCGCAACCGTATCAATGCTCTGGGTCAGGGCGAGCTTGCGTTCTTCAGGCGTGATGAAGCCTTCTCGCTCCATGGCGGCCAGAACCAGCTTGGCGCGTTCCCGCGCATCCTTGGGATTCTTGTTCGGGGCCAGTCGAGAAGGGGCCTTGAGCAGCCCGGCGATCGTCGCGGCTTCCGACAGCGTCAGCATCGAGGCGGGCTTGTTGAAATAAGTCCGTGCGGCGGCATCGACGCCAATGGCGCCCGAGCCGAGATAAACCCGGTTGAGATACATCTCCAGTATCTCTTCCTTGGAATATTTGGTTTCCAGCCAAATCGCCAGAATCAGTTCCTGCACCTTGCGTTCGATGGTGCGCTTATGTTCCAGAAACAGGTTCTTGGCCAACTGCTGCGTCAGGGTGGAGCCGCCCTGCGATACCCGTCCGCGAATGAGGTTGGTGACCATCGCGCGGGTAAAGCCGATCGGGTCAAAGCCGAAATGATGGAAGAAGCGATGATCCTCAATCGCCACCACGGCATCGACAAGATAGGGCGGCATGGTCGAAATGCTGACCTTCTGCCCGCCTGTCTTGCCACGATTGGCAATCAGGCCGCCATCCGATGAAATGATCTGCACGTTGGGCGGTCGATCCGGGATCTTCCAGTCGGTGGATTGCGGCAGTCTGGCCCCGTAATAGAGAATGATGCCGCCAGCAACGATCGATCCCCAGATGCCAGCGATCACCAGCCAATAGGCCATGGTCCGGCCAAAGCGGAACAATGCGCCCAAAATCGATGAGCCGCCACCCCGTCCACCGGAAGATTTGCGCCTTCCTCTGGGCGGGCGTCGTCCCCCTCCGGAGCCGCCACCGGCCCCGCCGCCAGCGTTTCCGCCCGCATCGGCATTCTTGTCCTTCGCCTTGCGCCCAAGCTTGCCTGCGGGGCGCTGGCTGCGCTTGGGAGCGCGCTTTGGCCGCGAATCCGGATGGCTTCGGTCTTCATCGCTCAGTCGGATATTGTCAAGAGAACCCGGATGGGAAGAACTGCGTTGCGACGTCATGATCTCTGGCGAAGTCTCTTTCTATTCGTCCCCTTGAGCGCAAGGCTGAATGGGGAAGCGGCTGGATTGTCAATTGGCTCAAACAGGGCCGTTCGGTCAGCGAGCGACTATGGCCGCATATTGAGGCAAATTCGTGAAACAATGACCGTTGCTGACCGGCCCGGCCTGAGGTTATCAGCGATATTAGGCTCAGATCGCAAAGGTCTTGTTAACACCAATTGTGGCAGAGGCCCCAATACACAAGCAATTTTCCGCCTGCTATTGGTGCCAGAAAAGGGCATTTTTACGGTCGATCGGCACAGCCAATGAAGCAATTTGCAAAAATCATGATTAATCAATCCTTAATAGGCTGGCTTTCCAATCTTGTAAACAGAGTATTTACCAATCATTTCAATGCGTTGTTAAGGTGGTTAAGGTTAAGGTAAGAATTAGAGCGACTCTTAAGTAAAAATGCGTCATTTTAGACCCTAACTTTCAAAAAATTGAACATTAGAGCTGTTACAGCCAATCGCGGTGAGGGTAATTTGGTTAATCGAGATCAAAACAAGGCGCAACATGTTGATTGGGTCGATCTGACCAAGGGTTTGACGATTCTGCTGGTTGTCGTCATGCATTCCATCGGTGGCGTTGAGAAATATCTCGATGCAGAAGGGTGGATGCATCCAGTTCTGGCCTTTGCGACACCTTTTCGCATGCCGGTCTTTTTCGCTGTGGCTGGGCTGTTCGCTGCCCGCGCCATCACAAAGGATTGGAGCGTCTTTCTGGATAAGAAATTCGTCCATTTCGGCTATTTCTATTTCCTCTGGATGACCATTGAATTCATCTTCAAGACGCCTTTCTTCATCCAGCAGTTCGGCGCCCATGAAACAGCGCTCTATTATGTCACATCCTTCGTGCAGCCCTTTGGCCCGCTCTGGTTTATCTATCTGCTGCCTTTCTATTTCCTGACCCTGCGGCTGACCCGCCCCCTGCCGATGCCGGTGCAATTCGCCCTTGCCATTGCCAGCAAATTCCTGCTGACAACGACAGGCATCATCGTCATTGATGACCTGGCCAAATATTATGTCTTCTTCCTTGCCGGGCATTTCGGACGCGATATCTGGTTTTCGCTGGCAAATTCGGCACGCGAGCAGAAGCTTGCCTCCATTCTGGGGCTCATTGTCTGGGCCGCAGCAAATGGCTTGGTCGTCTGGCTGGGCTATGGCGAGATCGTGCCGGTGGCGATCGTCATGGGCGTTCTGGGCTTCATGGCGGTGGTCGATTTCATGGGCGTCATCACCCAATTCGCCCCCGGTCGCGCGCTGGCTGCCATCTTCCGCTATATGGGCCGTCGTTCGCTGCCCATCTATCTGGGTTTCTTCCTGCCAATGGGAATCACGCGCATTCTGGTGATGAAATTCGGCAATGGCGATCCCGGACTCTCCGCCTTCATCGTATCGATGGCCGCCGTGATTGGCGCAATCGCAATGTATGAAGTCGCCATGCGCCTCAAAATCGGCAGCTTCCTTTATGTCCGCCCGGGCTGGGCGCGGCTGAAACGTGAGCGCAAAACGCTGGCTTTTGCCGCCGAATAGCTGGAAAATGGCGTTGCCAGTGTCAAAGCCGCACGGCCTGCCTTTCTCAACAAGGGCTCCCTGATTGCCGGATCAATCAGGGAGCTTTTTCTTTTGCCCTTTTCTTTGCCCTCATCCATGCGCTAAGGTCTCCTGAGATTATGATCATGGTTTGTTCGCCATCACCGGCGCGCCCAGCAAGGCTATAAAGGGAAATTCCAATGTCCGAAAAACCGCATCTCTTTTTGATTGACGGGTCTTCCTACATTTTTCGAGCCTATCACGCCCTGCCGCCGCTGACGCGCAAGAGCGACGGACTGCCGGTTGGTGCCGTTTCCGGCTTCTGCAACATGCTCTGGAAACTGATCTCGGATGGCGACAAGGGCATTGTCGGCGTCAACCCGACCCATGTGGCGGTGATTTTCGATGCCAAGGGCGATACCTTTCGCAACACGATCTATGATCAATATAAGGCCCAGCGCCCGCCCGCGCCTGAAGATCTGGTGCCCCAGTTCGGCCTTATCCGCGATGCCGTGCGGGCCTTCAACATCGCCTGCATCGAGCTGGAAGGCTATGAGGCGGATGATATCATTGCCACCTATTCCGAAATGGCGCTGGCCGCAGGCGCCGATGTGACCATCATTGGTTCGGACAAGGATTTGATGCAGCTGGTGCGCCCCGGCGTGATCATGGTCGACACCATGAAGAACAAGCGCATCGGCGAAGAGGAAGTCGCCGAGAAATTCGGCGTCACGCCCGACAAGGTGGTCGAGGTGCAGGCGCTCGCTGGCGATTCCGTTGACAATGTGCCCGGCGTACCCGGCATCGGCATCAAGACCGCCGCCCAGCTGATCAATGAATATGGCGATCTGGAAAGCCTTTTGGAACAGGCCGATGGCATCAAGCAGAAGAAGCGCCGTGAAAATCTCATCGAATTTGCCGAGCAGGCCCGCATTTCCAAACAGCTGGTCTATCTCAAGCGCGATGTGCCGCTGCCGCTTGGCCTTGATGCGCTGGTCTGCTGCGATCTGGAAGGGCCGAAGCTGGTTTCCTTCCTCAAGGCGCTGGAATTCACCACGCTGACCCGCCGCGTTGCCGAAGCGACAGAGACCGAAGCCGCCGAGGTGGATGCGACCAGCCTTGAGGTCGCTGGCTGGGAGGCCGAAAGCCCGCAAGCCGCCAGCGATGGCGATGAGACCGAAGCGGGCGACAAGACACCCAGCCCGCTCGATCTGGCCGCAAGAATGGCTGCCGACATCGGCGCCTTGCCGATTGACAATCAGAGTTATCAGACCGTGCGCACCATGGGGGAGCTGCAAGTCTGGCTTGATGAGGCCAAACGCATCGGTCATGTGGCTGTGGATACGGAAACCGACAGCCTTGATGCCATGCAGGCCAATCTGGTCGGCGTGTCGCTGGCAACCGAGCCGGGCAAGGCCTGCTATATTCCGCTCAACCATATTTCCGGCGAGGGCGACATGTTTGGCGGTGGGCTGGTGGAAGGCCAGATCCCGCTCACCGAGGCGGTCAAGGCCCTCAAAGGCATGCTGGAAGATCCTTCCATCCTCAAGATCGGCCAGAATCTCAAATATGACACCCTGCTGCTCAGCCGCTATGACATAGAGATCGCGCCCTTTGATGACACCTTGCTGCTCTCCTATGTTCTGGATGCCGGTAAGCATGGCCATGGCATGGACGAGCTTTCCGAGCTTTGGCTTGGCCACAAGCCGATTGCCTTCAAGGAAGTGGCAGGCAGCGGCAAGAGCCAGATCACCTTCGACAAGGTCGAGATCGAGAAGGCGACGCCCTATGCCGCCGAGGATGCCGATGTGACCTTGCGCCTCTGGATGATCCTCAAGCCGCGTCTTGCCGCCGATGGCATGACCACGGTCTATGAGAGACTGGAGCGCCCGCTGCTGCCGATCCTGCGCCGCATGGAAGCGCGCGGCGTCTCGGTCGATCGCCAGATCCTGTCCCAGCTTTCAGGCACCTTCGCCCAGGGCATGGCGCGGCTGGAAGAAGAAATCCACGCCCTGGCAGGCCAGCCCTTCAATATCGGCAGCCCCAAGCAGCTGGGCGATATCCTGTTTGGCGAAATGGGCCTGCCCGGCGGCAAGAAGACCAAGACCGGAGCATGGTCGACCTCGGCCAGCGTGCTGGAAGATCTCGCAGCCGAAGGCCATGAGCTGCCCAGCAAGGTGGTGGAATGGCGCCAGCTTTCTAAATTGAAGAGCACCTATACTGACGCACTGCCCAATTTCATCAATCCCGAGACAAGGCGCGTCCATACCTCCTATTCGCTGGCAGCAACAACCACCGGACGGCTGGCCTCGTCTGATCCCAACCTTCAGAATATTCCTGTGCGCACCGAAGAGGGCCGCAAGATCCGCACCGCCTTCATCGCCGAGAAGGGCAACAAGCTGGTCTCGGCCGACTATAGCCAGATCGAGCTGCGCGTGCTGGCCCATATGGCCGATATCCCGCAGCTGAAAAAGGCCTTCGAGGAAGGGCTCGACATTCACGCCATGACGGCCTCGGAAATGTTCCATGTGCCACTGGCCGATATGGACCCCGCCACCCGCCGCCGCGCCAAGGCCATCAATTTTGGCATCATCTATGGCATTTCCGCCTTCGGGCTGGCCAACCAGCTCGGCATTTCCCGCGGTGAGGCCAAGGATTATATCGACACCTATTTCGAGCGCTTCCCCGGCATCCGCGACTATATGGAAGCCACCAAGAAGGCCGCTCGCGAGCAGGGCTATGTCGAAACCATTTTCGGCCGCAAGATCCATTATCCGGAGATCAATTCGAAAAATCCCAATATGCGCAATTTTCAGGAACGCGCCGCCATCAACGCTCCCATTCAGGGCTCGGCCGCCGACATCCTGCGCCGCGCCATGGTCCGCATGGAAGATGCTCTGAGCGAAGCGTCCCTCTCGGCTCGCATGCTGCTGCAAGTCCATGACGAACTGATCTTCGAGGTGCCCGAAGCCGAGGTCGATGACACCATCAGCATTGTCCGCACCATCATGGAAAACGCCCCCATGCCCGCCCTGCAACTAAGCGTACCCCTAAAAGTAGACGCCAACGCCGCCGACAACTGGGATGAGGCGCATTGAGGGGGGACAAGAACATGCAGGTAGCGGTGCGCTGGAGTGACTGGGATGGCAAGGGGCTGGAGCATTGTCAGTGTCTGGCCAATGAGGCCGGGCTGCTGTTGGCCGGGGTGGTTTGCGGCACGCGCGGCTCGCTCTATGGCGCCAGCTATTATGTCAAGGCCGATGCCTCCGGTCACACTCGCGAGGTGCGCGTCGCCTATGTCGGCGGCAAGAGCCTGCATGTCGAGGCGGATGGTGAGGGCAACTGGTTCGATCTGCTTGGCAAGGCCCCGATCCCGGCGCTTAAGGGCTGTCTTGATGTCGATATCGGCGTCACGCCAGCCACCAACATGCTGCCCGTGCGGCGTCTCAAACTGAACAAGGGCGAGGCCCGCGAGATCCGCGCCGCCTATGTGCCACTACCGACCCAGATTTCCGGTGCCTTCCTGCCCATTCTCGCCGACCAGCGTTATACCTGTCTGATCCCTGATCGCCGCTATCGCTATGAGGGCCTGTTTCGCAATTTCTCCGCCGAGCTGGAATTTGACGCGGATGGCCTCGTGCTCGACTATCCCGATACCTTCCGCCGGGTAAGCGCCGACTGACGCCTCACCCCAGTACCAGAATCAGGACCCCGCAGACGATCAGTCCGCAGCCCATCATTTCCAGCCGATTGATCTTTTCCTTGAAGATGAAGACCGTCGAGGCGAAGGTGAAGAGCATTTCCACCTGCGCTAGCGCCTTGACCAGTGCCGACTGTTGCAGCGTCATGGCCATGAACCAGCCAAAGCTCGCCGAGGCACCGACAAAGCCGGTGGCCAGCGAGGGTTTCCACGCCTTCGCAACGGCGCCCCATTGTTCCTTCTCGCGAAAGGTGATCCAGATGCCCATCAGCACGGTCTGGAACAGGATGGCGGTGGCCAGCGTGAAGCTTGCCTGAAGGATGTAGTCCGGTGCGGCCATGGTGGGTTCGAGCGACAGCGACGCCTTGCGAAAGCTGGCCGCCGTAACCCCGAACAGGAAGCCCGAGGCAAGGCCGATCAGCGCCGTGCGCGAGAAGGTCGAGGTGATCAGGGTGCGGATGGAAAGGGTGGTGCGGGCAACCGAAATCAGCATCACCCCGAGCACCGCCACGCCGATGGCCAGAAGCGCCGAGGCTTTCAGGGTTTCGGAGAAAAACAGAAAAGCAAACAGCGCCGCCTGCGCCGGTTCGGTGCGGCTATAGGCCGTCCCCACCGTGAAGTTGCGGAAGGAAAACAGATGCACCAGCAGAAACTGCGCCCCGATCTGCCCCAGTGATGCCAGCAAGACCCAAAACAGGAACTGGCTGTTGAAGGCGGGCAGCGCCTTGCCAGAAAGCCATGTATAGCCGAACAGATAGAGAAGGGCGAAGGGCACCCCGAAGCAGAAGCGCACGAAGGTCGCCCCCGTTGTGCTCAGCGCCCCCTTGAGGTGCTTTTGCAAAACAGAGCGGATATTTTGCAGAAAGGCTGCAGAAATGGTGATCAATATCCAGGTTGGCATAAAAAGCCTTTAGCATGAAGGGCAGGGCGGGCCAATAGAAAAGCCCCGCCGATGAAATATCGGCGAGGCTTGATGGATTGGGGCATGGGAGCAAGGGTGTCGGGCTTACCAGTCCAGCTCCAGCGCTTCCCAGATCTCGTCAAACATCGCCTTGGCAGCGCGCGGGCTGATCGCATTGAGCGGGTCAATGGCAAAGCCGGCAAAGACCATGTCCTTGTCCCGGTTCATCACGCCTTCGAGCACCAACTGCTGGATTTCGATATTGCGATCTTCCAGTGCCTGCACCGCTTCAGGAAGAATGCCACAGCCGATCGGCTCGACCTTGTTTTCGGAAATCAGACCGTAGCTTTCGACAATGGCCCCCACCGGCACATCGGGATTCTGACCCATATTGGGCATGTTGAAATTGGTCCGCACCATCTCCTCGGTTGCGCCTGCCAGCGCCTCCAGTAGCAACACGCCTTCCTCGCCAGATGGCGCAAGGTCACCCTGCAGATATTTCTGCCGGGCCTCATCGGGATTGCTGGCCCGCTTGATGCGCCATTCATAGGGCGTCATGCAGACACCCCAGCTGTTGATCTCTTCCTTGGAGGAGAGATACCAGGGCACGAATTCGGCCAGATGCCGATCACCCGCCGCGCCCAGCACGCCAAAGCGGGTAAGGAAATTCTCTGCGATCTTGAATTCGGAGGTGAACCATTCTTCTCTGGATTCACGACCAAGCGCGATCTTGCTCAGCTCTGCCGGATCACCTTCCTGCATGGCGGCAGCAAATTCGGCCAGAATGCTCTTGCCCTTCCAGACCGCATCCGTGGCAAAGGTGAAATGGTTGACGCCAGAAATATCGAGCTTGATATCCTTGCGGCTGGGCATCTCGACGCCGTAGGTCTGGGCAATCCACTTGGCCAGCATTTCCTGAGTGTGGAACACCTCATGGCAGCAGCCCAGCGCTTTGATCTCCGGCTCTGCCGCATAGAGCGCTCCGGTGCACCAGGCCATCGGGTTGGTATAGTTGATCACCCATGCATCAGGGCAGACCGCCATGATATGATGGGCAAAGTCGGCCATGGTCGGAATGGAGCGTAGCGCACGGGCAATGCCGCCCGGCCCCGTGGTGTCGCCAACGCTCTGATAGACGCCATATTTTTCCGGAATCTTGAGATCGATGAAGCGTTTCTGCGTCGGCCCCGGCTCAATGGATATGACAACGAAATCGGCCCCCTTGAGCGCATTGTCCAGTTCGTCCTCGACTTCTACGACAAACTTGCTGAGCGCTCCGGGCTTGCCGAAAATCTGCGAACTGATCTCCTTGTTTTTCAAGGCAGCCCCATGGTCGATATCATACAGCACAAGGCTGCCGGTCAGTTTGTCAGACAGGGCCAGATCGGACATCAGCCGTAGCGCCCACTGCTGGCTGCCGCCGCCGATATAAGTGATTTTTACCTTTTTCATCGCTGAAGCTCCGTATGCCTTCAAGGCTGCTCATGGATCCTTGTCGCCAACCCCATCAGATATCTAATGGAGCTGCAAAGCGGTATTTCCGGGTGTATAAAGGAGCAGATTTGCCGGCGTTGCTTGCATATCTGCGCAAGGCTTGAGGGTCACATAAGGGTGTCACATGGATATTGCTCAAACTGGCATATTAGTATACCAGTTTATCAATATACCGTGTAAACAAGATCCGCAACCAGTCAGAGGCGAAATCCCGGCAGGCTTCACAAATATCTAGAAATAATGAATATTTAAGGTAAATGGAATTTTAACCACTAACCGTGATGCTGCGAGCCAAGACGGCCCGATTTGCCCAACTTTGACCTCAATTCAAAGGCACATCAGGGTCTGCTGTCCCCGGTTTTTCAAATGTTTGTCTACGGTTTGCTGACCCGCTCAAACTTTTAATTTTCTGGAGCCGGGGTTCCCCGTCAAGATGATAAGAACCAGAAGGTCAACGGCATGAAATCGCAAACTTGCATTGTCTCGCTCGCGTTGCTCTTGGTGACGATTGCTCCGCAAGGGGCCTTTGCCATGAACAACAAGCTGCGCGCCTGGCTCAAGGAAATGGCGCCGCAGGAGCGAATGCTTCAGCTTTGCAATATGGAAGTCATGGGAAAGCTAGATGCAGACCGGTTGGTGGATTACACCTTCGCCGATCCGCAGATCAGCGATACCAAGGTCAATGCGCAAGGCGCCGCCTATCGCCGTAATGGTCATTGGTACAAGCTCAGCTATTCCTGCAACACCAGCAAAGACCAGATGGAAGTGCTCAAGCTCACCTACAAAAAGGGCAATGAAATACCCAAGGGTGACTGGACGCAATATAACCTGTTCAACTGACGGCGTTACGCTCTGTCCCTGAGCTTCTCTCTGAGCGCCCGTATCCTAAGGCCTGCCCCCCGGAATCCTGTTCCAGAGCTATTGCAGCTGCATTTCGGTCTGCACCATGTCGCCATTTTCCTTGAAGCAGACGGCCTGATCCTGCGGCACCTCGATCCAGCATCCCGATTGCCGGTCTATCGGTTCGGAGACCAGCACCACATCGCCATTGTCATAGCGGCGATAATAGAGCGAGGGAGCATGGTGATCGGTCGAGCAGCGAAAGCCACACAGGCGCTTGCCATCGGAAAGACATGAGGTGAAGCGCAAGGGAGCGCGAATGCCCTTGTCGACCATTGCCTTGCGAACCCGCTGCAAAATTTTGCGCATCGCGCTGACCGGGCATTTCTGCAGGTCTTCCTGCACCGCCAACAGAAACAGAAGCTCGGAATCCGTGCTGCCGAAGCGATGCTCATAATGGCTGTCATCGAGCTGTTTTTCCAGCTCGCGCCGTACCCTGTGATAATCCCCGATCTGTCCATTATGCATGAACATCCATTTGTCAAAGGCAAAGGGGTGGCAATTGCAGCGATTGGTTGCCGTGCCGGTGGAGGCGCGGACATGGGCAAAGAAGAGCGAAGACTGGATTTGAGCGGCCAGACTCTTGAGATTGGTGTCATTCCAGGCGGGCAGGATTTCGCGATAGATGCCGGGATTTTCCTTGGCACCATACCAGCCGATGCCAAAGCCGTCGCCGTTGGTAACGGTCTTGCCTTCCTCGGCATGCAGGCTTTGATGGATCAGGGAATGATCCGCAGTCGTAACATAATGCTCAAGAAAAACCGGCTGTCCCTTATACGCAATCCAACGGCACATTGCAGTCTCCAGAATTGGTAATATTGGCATTCCTTTTATAGCCAGAAGCGGCGCAGGAAAAGCGATCCGGGCTGCAAATCTTGTTTGGCCAACAAAAAGTAAGGGACTTTCGGGCCGGAAACGCAGTTGCATTGCGCTTGCGACATTCTTTGCCGCCGGGCAGTCACGCCGCTGTCATCTGTCTTCGCTAGATCTTCGGCAGTCAAGTTTCCTAAGCAAGAGGTTCTCATGTTCAAATCTGTTTCCAAGGCGCTGCTGCTTGCAAGCTGCCTCGCTCTGCCGCTGGCGTCTCAGGCCCACGCGCTCACGCTTGAGCCGGTTGCCACCCATTCCGCCAATGTCTTTGATGAAGGCGCTGCCGAAATCGTCTCCTATGACAAGGCGGGCAAGAAACTGTTTGTCGTGAACGGCAATGACAAGGCCATCGATATTTTCGACATCTCCAATCCGTCAGAGATAAAGGAAGCTGGCTCGCTCAATGTCACGGATTTTGGCAAAGGCGCAAATTCGGTTGATGTGCATAGTGACTATGTCGCCATTGCGGTTGAGAACAAGGACAAGCAGGCCAATGGCAAGCTGGTGCTTTACAAGACCGACGGCACGCTGGTCGGTGATGTCGAGCTGGGCGCGCTGCCTGACTGCGTCGTCTTCTCGCCAAATGGCGAATTCGCCATGGTGGCCAATGAGGGCGAGCCTTCTGACGATTTCAAGAATGATCCGGTCGGCACGGTCTCCATCGTCTCCATTCCCTCTCTTGAGGTCAAGACCGTCTCCTTTGATGCTCTGAAAGCGGCAGATTTCGGCGATGATTTCCATACCGCCGCGCCGGAAGGCATTTCCTTTGCCCAGCAGATCGAGCCGGAATATGTCGCCATCACTCCGGACAGCAAGACCGCCTTTGTATCCTTGCAGGAAAGCAATGCGATCGCAGTCATCGATACCGCGACAGCGACTCTGAAAAAGGTCTTCTCGCTCGGCTTTCAGGATTATTCCAAGGTCAAGGCAGATCTGTCCGACAAGGATGGCAAGATCAACCGTCAGAACTGGCCGGTTCTGTCCTTCCGCATGCCCGATACCGTCAAGGCCTTCTCCAAGGATGGCGTCAATTATGTGGTCATGTCCAACGAGGGCGACAGCCGCGATTATGAAGGCTATTCCGAAGAGGAACGGCTGGGCAAGGTCAAGCTGGACCCGACCGCCTTCCCCAATGCCGAAGAGTTGCAGAAGAAGGAAAATCTCGGCCGTCTGAAAATCACCACCTCTCAGGGCGACAAGGATGGTGATGGCGATTTTGATGTCATCTATGGTTATGGCGGTCGCTCCTTCTCCATCTTCAATGAAGAGGGCGAGATGGTGTTTGATTCCGGCGATGAAATCGAAGCCAAAATGGCAGAGCTGGTGCCAAGCGCCTTCAACAGCGAAGGGGCCAACGAAAGCTTCGACAGCCGCTCTGACGACAAGGGCACCGAGCCCGAAGCGCTCGAACTGGCCGAGATCGACGGCAAGCTCTATGCCTTCATCGGTCTGGAGCGCATGAGCGGTATCGTGGTCTATGACATCACCGATCCGGCCAAGGCTTCCTATGTCACCTATGCCAGCAATGCAAAGCTTGATGGCGAGTCCGAAAAGCTGACCGCAGGCGACATCGCGCCCGAAGGCATCAAATTCATCGCGGGCAAGGATAGCCCGAACGGTCAGCCGATGATTGCCGTTGCCAACGAGGTTTCCGGCACGGTCACCCTCTGGGCCATCAAATAGCCGACAAGGCAATTTGCCGAACCTGTCGCCCATCCCGCGCCCTGCGGGGTGGGTTTTTCATTGTGGAGTTGACATTGCCCCTCAACCGCGGAGAGAAAACTTGCAGCTGACAGGCATTTTGCGCTAGGGATGGCCGCAATTCCAATTCGCTTCAAGACAGGCATCCATCCATGATCGTAAAAACCCAAGAGCAGCTAGACGGCCTGAAGGCCTGCGGCAGAGCCGTCGCCCGTGCCATTCGCGAAATGGGGGCTGCGCTCGAGCCGGGCATCACCTCGCAGGAGCTGGACGATCTTGGGCGACGCATTCTGGAAGAAGAGGGAGCCGTTTCCGCACCGGAATCCGTTTATGATTTTCCCGGTGCTACCTGCATTTCCATCGAGCCGGTGATCGCCCATGGCTGGGCCGACAGCCAGAGCGTCAAGCCCGGCGATCTGGTCAATATCGATGTTTCCGCCAGCAAGGATGGCTATTTCACCGACGCCGGGGCGACCTTCATTCTTCCCCCGGTAATGCCGGAAAAGCGCGCTTTGGTGGAGGCAGCAAAGCGGGCACGGGACAAGGCGATTGCTCAGGCGCGGGCCGGCCAGTCCATGCAGGTCATTCCCAAGGCCTTCGATCTGGAAGCCAAGGCAGGGGGCTATACCATCATCCAGAATCTGCTCGGCTGTCACGGCGTCGGCACGACGCTGCATGACCGGCCCGAAATTCTCGCCATTCCCGACAGGCGCGATCGGCGCAAGCTGCAGGAAGGCATGGTCATTGCGGTCGAACCCTTCCTTTCCACCGGAGCCACTTATGCCAGCGATGGCACCCGCGAATGGGAGCTGTTCACTCCCGGCTGCCTGACAGCCCAGTTCGAGCATACGATTGTCATTGGCAAGAAGGGGCCGATCATCGTCACCCTCTGATCAGGGATGCAGCTCTTTTAACACCTGCTCGAAGGCGTTGGCATGGGTCAGAGTGCCTTTGGGCGCTGGTCCCTGAAAGGTCTTGTGCTGGATCACGGCGGGATCGATCGAGCCATAGCGTAACAGGCCATTGCTGCTGAAACCGAACCGTTGATAATAGGCCGGATTGCCGACCAGAATGCAGCCATTGGAGCCGAGCGCCCGGATTTCTCTCAATCCCTCGCCCACCAGCGCCTTGCCAATGCCCTGTTTCTGCTTGATCGGGGCGACGGAAATGGGCCCCAGACAATACCATTTGTCGAATTTTCCATCGATGCGGATCGGTGAGAAAGCGACATGGCCGACGATGATCCCGTCGTCATCCATGACCAGCGACAGGACGAGATCACCCTCGCAGCGTAACTGGTCAATGATCGCGCTTTCGCTACCCGTGCTATAGGGAACCGGTTCAAAGGCCTTTTGCGTCAATAGGCGGATGGCATCCGCGTCTGCGGATGTTTCCTTGCGAATATACATGATAGATCCTTGATCGGGCATCAGGGAAGATGACGCCACTTGGCAAGAGAAAGAGTATTGCTGAAAGATACTACCATGGCGTGGCCCATGAAATGCGACACAATATGTATGCGCGCGCAGGATGAGCGCGCAGTGTGTCTCTGTGTCAGGCAGGGTGCGCCGCGGGGCAAACAGCGCAGTCTATGGTCTCTGGATCGAGACAGGCATCCCTTCCCCTGAACAGCAAAAGGCCCGCCGAAGCGGGCCTTCCGGAATTGTTTGATACTGATCTGCTCAGCTTAGGCTTTCGGGCCAGCAGCTTTCACAGCGTCATCGACATGTGGCAGATAATATTCGAAGTTCTTCACGAACATGCCAGCCAGCTTGGTAGCCATTGCGTCGAATGCAGCTTTGTCAGCCCAGGTTTCGCGTGGGGTCAACAGTTTGGTGTCAACGCCAGGAACAGCAACCGGAACTTCAACACCGAAGACTTCGTCAGTGCGGAATTCAGCAGAGTTCAGGGAACCGTCAAGAGCTGCGGTCAGCAGAGCGCGGGTTGCCTTGATTGGCATGCGGGAACCGACGCCATAAGCACCACCGGTCCAGCCGGTGTTGACCAGCCAGCAGGTAACCTGATGTTTTTCCATCATTTCACGCAGCAGGTTGCCATATTCGGAAGGATGGCGAGGCATGAAAGGAGCGCCGAAGCAGGTAGAGAAGGTAGCTTCCGGCTCGGTAACGCCTTTTTCCGTACCAGCCACTTTCGCGGTGTAACCGGACAGGAAGTGATACATGGCCTGTTCCGGGGTCAGCTTGGCGATCGGAGGCAGAACACCGAATGCGTCAGCGGTCAACATGATGATGTTTTTCGGCTGAGGAGCGCGGCCGGTATCCGAAGCGTTCGGGATGAAGTAGGTCGGATAGGAAACGCGGGTGTTCTCGGTCTTGGAGCCATCAGCGAAATCAGGTTTATCGGTGATTGGATCGATAACCATATTCTCAACGATTGCACCGAAGGTGTGGGTCGTTGCGAAGATTTCCGGTTCAGCTTCAGCGGACAGGTTGATGGTTTTAGCGTAGCAGCCGCCTTCGAAGTTGAAGACGCCGTTTTCGCCCCAGCCGTGCTCGTCGTCACCGATCAGGGTGCGGTTCGGATCAGCCGAAAGGGTGGTTTTACCGGTGCCGGACAGGCCGAAGAAGATCGCCGTGTCATTGTCATTGCCAACGTTTGCAGAGCAGTGCATCGGCATGATTTTCTTTTCAGGCAGCAGGTAGTTAAGGGTGGTGAAGACAGACTTCTTGATCTCACCAGCATAGGAAGAACCGGCAATCAGAATGACTTTCTTGGTCAGGTTCAGCGCGATGCAGGTTTCGGAGCGAACGCCATATTTAGCAGGGTCGCAGAGGAAGCCCGGGAAGTCGATAACAGTCAGTTCCTGAACGAAATCAGCCAGTTCGGCATGTTCCGGACGGATCAGCATGTTGCGAATGAAGTGAGACTGCCAAGCCAGCTCGGTCACGATACGTGTTTTGATGCGGTGATCAAGGTCAGCGCCGCCATACAGGTCCTGTACGAACAGCTCTTTGCCTTCAGCGTAAGCCATCATGTCTTCATAGAGAAGATCGAAAGCTTCCGGCGTCATGGCTTTGTTGTTGTCCCACCAGATGGTGTTTTCGGTGGTAGCGTCGCGAACGGTATGTTTATCCTTTGGGGAACGGCCGGTATGTTTGCCGGTATCCACTGCAAAAGCACCGCCTTCGATCAGACGACCTTCCTTGCGAGCCAGCGCTTCTTCTACCAGCTTCGGAAAACGATAGTTGTAATGTACGCTATCGAGATTGCGAAGACCGAGTTTGTCAACGCCATTGGATTCGTTCCACGTGCCGAATTGTTTCACTTTTCAAGCCCCTTGAGACACACTTAGGTTGTGGGAAACTGACAGGATCTGTCAGTCCGGGCATCGCCTGAATGGCTATGCTCGGGGGTCCGTTTCAAGTCCTGCGGAAGTCAATTTAGCCCGTCGGATTGGTCCGCTCTTCTGCTTGACGTTTCCTCCTGAGGGTCTGCTCTGCCTTGTCCTCTACTCCCGGCAGCAGCCCTGCAACAGTCCTTTCTTCGAACTCGCGGATTTCATACCGACCCATCGAATGTGTGTCGTTGATATTTCGCAAAGTCGGCCACGAACCCTCTCCCGTGACCATTTCCTCATAAAGCACCCCTCTTTCATTTGAAAGCTGGTCTTTTGTGGGGTTGTGTTGCCTCTTTGAAGACTTCTATTTCGGTGGATTTTATACCACTAAAGTCGAAAACCGCAGAAAACGGCGATTCGTGGCGAGACCGGAAAATTAACCTTCAATCTGTGAACAAATTTCTGTTGCCACAATTTTGCAGCTTTCCGAAATTAGGTCTGCAAGAAATATCAGGAATGCATCTGATGCATATCAGTTGCGGCGAAATTGCGGGGCTTGTTATATCCTTTTTTGGACATTACAGCGTGAATATCCTGTGTATTTTGCTAAATAGTGAATTGGAAGTCGCAATAGCCCCGGTCTTGGGGCGGGAAATCGTGGCCCCTGCCAATAGAGTGACGCAACAAGCGCGTCGACCAAGGGGGCGTGGTCCTGTCCGGCCAAAGCGTGTACACTTCCATATCAGGCTTTTCGTCAGCTGGCAGTTGGCGTCGAGGCTGCTGAGAGTTTGCTAGAAGAATGCATTGAATTTTCGCCAGCCTGTGAAATGAGCTTGCAGGGATGGACAGAAGGAAGGGAAAGACATGGCAACGATTGCCCTTGTCGATGATGATCGCAATATTCTGACGTCGGTTTCGATCGCATTGGAAGCTGAAGGCTATAAGGTGGACACCTACACGGACGGCGCGTCCGGGCTTGAAGGTCTGCTGCATGCCGTGCCTGATCTTGCTATTCTGGATATCAAGATGCCGCGCATGGATGGCATGGAACTCTTGCGCAGGCTGCGCCAGAAAACGGATCTGCCCGTTATCTTCCTGACATCAAAGGATGATGAAATCGACGAATTGTTCGGCTTGAAGATGGGCGCCGATGACTTCATTCACAAGCCCTTCTCCCAGCGTCTGCTTGTTGAGCGCGTCAAGGCGGTTCTGCGCCGCGCCCAGGCGCGTGACACATCCGTCAAGTCCGGCGGCCAGACTGCCAAGAGCGATCTGCTCGAGCGCGGCCTGCTCTCCATGGACAGGGAAAGACACACCTGCAACTGGGATGGCAAGCCGGTAACCCTGACCGTTACCGAGTTTCTCATTCTCTATTCTCTGGCCCAGCGCCCCGGCGTGGTCAAGAGCCGCAACGCCCTGATGGATGCCGCCTATGAAGATCAGGTCTATGTCGATGATCGCACCATTGACAGCCACATTAAGCGGCTGCGCAAGAAATTCAAGGCCGTGGACGACAGTTTCGATATGATTGAAACTCTCTATGGTGTCGGCTATCGCTTCAGGGAAGAATAGGGCGGAAGCCGGAGAGGCCTCCATGCGCCTCGGGCCATGGCAATCTGGCCTCCTTATGGATATAATGCTGTGTTGGGCGGCAGCGCCCTTACATGCTGGCCGCACATGCAGGCCCATAGATGCTGGACGGAGTGACCTTTGCCAAAAAGAGGTCGCTCCGATTTGTTGAGAGACATCTGTTTTGGATAGAAGGCAAAATCAGGAACAGAAGAAGCCGGGCAGGCCAAAGGCAAAACGCAAGCCCTGGTCGCTCAGGCGCACGCGCCTGTTGGTGGCCCGTCTCACCAATGTGATCGCGCTGTCCTCGCTGACCCGGCGCATCGTGTTTCTCAACCTCGCCGCGCTGGCTGTTCTGGTGATCGGCATTCTCTATCTCAACCAGTTTCGCGAAGGGCTTATCGATGCCCGTGTTTCGTCCCTGCTGACACAGGGCAAGATCATTGCCGGGGCGGTGTCCGCCTCTGCGGCCTCGGATACCGACGCAATCACGATCAATCCGGAGCGCCTGCTGGAATTGCAGGCCGGTGAAAGCTTCTCTCCGGCCGATGACACCTTCAGCTATTTCGAATTTCCCATCGATCCGGAAAAGGCTGCTCCCATTCTGCGCGCCGCCATTTCGCCAACCGATACGCGCGCCCGCATCTATGATCTGGCCGGCAACCTGATTGTCGATTCCAACCAGCTTCATTCCACCGGCGTGCTGCGGTTCAATCTGCCCGAGCCCGAAATGGAAACAACGGAAAGCTGGAGTGACCGCTGGGATCACTTTGTCAGCTGGCTGCGTCAGGCCGATCTGCCGCTCTATAAGGAACTGGCCAACACCGACGGGCGGGGGTATCCGGAAGTGTCCAAGGCGCTTGACGGCTCGGATGCCTCGATCGTGCGGGTGAATGAAAAGGGGCGGCTGATCGTATCGGTCGCGGTTCCCATTCAGCGTTCTCGGATTATCACTGGCGCCCTTCTGCTTTCCACCCGCGATGGCGATATCGACAAGATCGTCGAGGCGGAACGCTGGGGCATCCTGCGCGTCTTCCTGATTGCGGCGCTGGTGACCGGGTCGATGTCGATCCTGCTTGCCGGAACGATTGCCGGTCCGGTGCGCAAATTGTCCGAAGCAGCCGAGCGCGTGCGCCGCGGCGTCAAGCAGCGAGAGGAAATTCCCGATTTCTCCGAACGCAAGGATGAAATCGGTCAGTTGAGCCAATCCCTCAGGGCGATGACAAAGACGCTCTACAAGCGCATGGATGCCATCGAGGCCTTTGCCGCAGATGTTGCCCATGAGCTGAAAAACCCGCTGACCTCGCTGCGCTCTGCGGTGGAAACCCTGCCTCTGGCCAAGAAGCCGGAAGCCCGCGAGCGGCTGGTCAGCATCATCCTGCATGACGTGCGACGGCTGGATCGCCTGATTTCGGACATCTCGGACGCTTCCCGGCTGGATGCGGAACTGGCGCGGCAGGAATCTGACGAAATCAATTTGCGGGCGCTGCTGGAAACCATCGTCTCGATACAGGACGAAATCGGTTCGAAGTCCAATATTCGCGTGACGCTTGATCTGGACAAGGATACTGCGGACAAGGGTAAGGCCTTCCTTGTGAGCGGCAATGACAGTCGTCTCGGGCAGGTCTTTGTCAATCTGGTCGACAATGCCCGCTCCTTCACCGCCAAGGGCGGAGAAGTGCGCGTCAGTTTGCAACAGCGCAACCACTGGATCGTGGTGACCGTGGATGATGATGGTCCGGGCATTCAGGCTGAAGATGTTTCCCGCGTCTTTGAGCGTTTCTATACCGACCGCCCGCAAGGGGAAGATTTCGGTCAGAATTCGGGTCTCGGCCTGTCGATTTCCAAGCAGATTGTTGAAGCCTACAGCGGCGAGATTCAGGCTTCAAACCGTCTTGGTGAAGGCGAGGCTGAAGGAGAAACCGTCATTTTGGGTGCCCGTTTCACCGTCCGTTTTCCTGCAATTGTCCATGCTGCGACGAAAAAACCCGAGCCAAAAGCGGATCCGGCTGTCTAGACTGGCTGGCAACTTGACGCGTGGGAGAGGTTTATTCAGATGTCCCTGTATTTGGATCCAGACTGCGACCGGATGAAAGACGGTCCCCTTTTCGATCTGCCCCAAGATATCGCCGCGACATGCCCCGGCCAGACCATGCATGCTGCCGCAGTGGTCATCGGCCCCTATGGCATTTTGTTACGGGGCGAAAGCGGGTCGGGCAAATCCCTGCTTCAGCGCAGTTTGCGGCGTCAGGCCGAGGCCCTGTCCATCGCCTCGGCGCTTGTCAGCGATGACTATGTCATGCTGGTGCGCATGCCTGAAGTTGAAAGCTCAGGCCCGGGCGACACCGGTGAGGATATTGAGCCTCCGGAGCTGCGGGCCTATGGGCCGGTGGCCACCCGGGGCTTGCAGGAAGTGCGGGGGCTGGGCATCGTTGCGGTTGGTGATAAAAACCATGTTGCCCATGCCGCTATGCATTTATTGGTTGATTTATGTGACCCGGATGCCATAGACCGGATGCCTTCCAGACAGGATCGAGAGCAAACCTGTCTTGGCTATCCGATTGCCCATCTGTCGGTCCCGAAACGATCGGTTGTAGAGGCCTGTGACGTTATATTTACCCTTCTATCCACATGGAAGGGTCCGCTTTAGCGACACGACCTCGACTTTAGGGCTTGCGTTCGCCTATCGAGTGGTCATGATAGACGATACTCCAAGCCCCGGCAGAGACGGCCCGTCTCGCCACTATGCCGGGGCCGAAAGTGACCGGAGCCAGCAGGCTCCACCAAGAAGGAGAGCAGAGACATCATGATTGGTCTTGTCCTTGTAACCCATGGTCGTTTGGCCGAAGAGTTCCGCGCAGCCCTTGAGCATGTTGTCGGACCTCAGCAGCAGATTGAGACAATTTGCATCGGCCCCGATGACGACATGGAACAGCGACGCCAGGATATTCTTGATGCGGTGGAAGCCGTGAACAAGGATAAGGGAGTGGTTCTGCTAACGGACATGTTTGGCGGTACGCCATCCAATATGGCAATTTCGGTCATGGATGAAAACAAGATCGAAGTGCTCGCAGGGGTCAACCTGCCGATGCTGATTAAACTGGCCAGCGTCCGGGCAGACAGAAGCCTGTCTGAAGCAGTGAATGAGGCCTGCGAAGCAGGCAGAAAATATATCAATATTGCAAGCAAGCTGCTCTCCGGCGAATAGGCCGGTGGCAAGCTGCCTGCAGGACAATCTTGCGCATTCAGGGGAATGCGTGGGCCAGAACAAATAGAGAGTAAACGGTTTCCGTGACCAAAATTTCAGTTTCCGACCGGCTGATCATCAAGAATAAACGTGGTTTGCATGCCCGCGCCTCGGCGAAATTCGTGCAGTTGGTGGAACGCTTCGATGCGTCGGTCCGTGTGTCAAAAGACGGCCAGACGGTTTGTGGCAATTCCATTATGGGCCTGATGATGCTGGCGGCTGCGCCCGGCTGCGCCATTGACATCGTGGCCGAGGGAGATGAGGCGCAGGCCGTTATGGATGCCCTGAATGCCCTGATCGGCGATCGCTTCGGCGAAGGCGAGTAGTTCCCACCGATAAACCGGCCTTTCATGCTTGCGGGCAGCTGTTGCCGTGCCCGCTGTTGGCTGCCGGATTCCGGGCAGCAAAATACCAATTTCTCCCAAGGCCCAGATTGACGCTGCCGCCAAACAATTGTTAGCCTTCTCCCTGCAAGAATAGTCGCATATTAAGGCCGCATATTAAGGCCGCGCATCAAGGCCGCCCATTCAGAAAGCCCCCTCAGGAGGCCTCAAGCAGCGGCTTGTATATTTCAGGGAAGGGCGGGCTTTTCTCTAAGCGCCTTTCGGCACAACATATTGGACCTCTTTGGGGAGGTGAAACATGAAACATTTATTGATTGCCTCGCTGATGATCTCTGGCGCCGTCATGTCCGCGCAAGCTGCGGACTGCGGCAAGGTCACCATTGCCGATATGAACTGGAACTCGGCCACCTTGCTCAGCCATATCGAGCGCTTCATTCTGGAACAAGCCTATGGTTGCGATGCCGAACTGGTGCCTGCAGACCCGATGCCGACAGGTGCTGCAATGGTCGAGCAGGGTAGGCCGGATATCGCGCCGGAAGTCTGGGCAGGTTCCATGGGAGACGTCATGGACAAGGGCGTTGCTGCCGGGATGCTTGTCATTGCTGGGCATTCTCTGGCCGATGGAGGTGAAGAAGGCTTCTGGGTGCCCGCCTACATGGTTGAAAAGGATGCCTCTCTTGCCACCATCGAGGGCATCAGGAAAAAGGCAAGTTTGTTCGGATCTGCCGACCATCCCGGAAAGAGTGTTTTCCATGGCTGCCCCGCAGGCTGGAGCTGCCAGATAAGCACGGGCAATCTGTTTGAAGCGCTGAAGCTTTCCGATGCCGGCTTCGAGATCGTCGAACCGGGCTCGGCTGCTGGCCTGGCGGATTCCCTTGCAAGGGCCTATGAGGGCAAGCAGCCGTGGTTTGGCTATTATTGGTCACCGACGGCCATTCTTGGCAAATACAGGATGAAAAAGGTCGATTTCGGAACGGGTATTGATGAGACCCACTATCGGGACTGCATCGCTCATAAAGAATGCATGGACCCTCAGGCGACGATGTTCCCTTCCACTGCGATACAGGCTGTCGCCACCAGCGCATTTGCCAAGACCCATCCCGAGATCATGGAATTTCTTGGCAGGCTCTCCTTGCGCAATGACGAAATGAACGAACTGCTTGCCTGGATGGAAGACAATCGGGCCGATGGCAAAGCGGCCGCAAACCACTTTTTGCGCAATTATGAGGCTGTCTGGAGCCGGTGGTTTTCTGAAGATGAAGCCGCAAAAATAAGGAATGCAGTTGCTGGAATAGAGTGACTTGCCCAAAATGAGCCTTGTTTTCACAGGTTGGGACTGTATTGTTTGAAATAATTCAAATGTCTGATGTCAAAGTAAAATTTAGTATTCAAACATGATTATCTCAAACATATCCCCGTTTCGGGCGCCGGTTAACCTGAATAGTGAAACGGTATCGCGCATCGCGGATTCCGATCCATTGCGCTTGACGATGAATGTCACTGGATTGAAGCAGTTTTTTGGTGACGAATTCGTTTCATATATTGATGATTACGATTCCGGCTACACGTCCATCAGTAGCGATTTGATACCGCCATTCTTCAGAAATGTAATCAGCTACAGATTTGAAGGGAAGGACGATAGTTTTCTCGGCAAGGCAATTGGAAATTTTGCCTCAAGCTGGCATTGCAGCAAGATTGAGCTGAGCATTCATCTCTATGACGATACGATTTCGTTGCTCAAGATCGACTTGCACTATCCTCATGGTGCCGATGATGATTTCCTTGCAATGGATCTGGAAAAATTCGATGCGGAGGTCACTGCATTCTCTAAATATATCTATAAGGAACATATCCTAAAGAGGATGAATGCGGTCCAGAATATCAAAAAGCTTTCCGTGAACAACAAGATGATCATGAGATATAATAAATATCTCGTATTCAATGATGTCAATTTCGGTGAAAACAATACCGGAAACGAGATATTGCTTTGGACGGGGCGATTTATATTTGTTGATGATGCAGATTTCTGCAATGAAGAGCTAAGAGATAAATTGTTGAATTGGGCCAGATGCGCCCTGTCGGATCTGCAAAGTGATCGCACTTCGAGATTTTTTATCGGATCGGGGAATTCTCTGGTTGTTTGTGCTCAGGACTGCGTCGATAGCTGGATAAAAGTGCTCAAGATCTGCCAGTTTTACTATGCAATCCTGTTTGTATTCAAAATCATTCTGAAGAAATCATATTTCGGGCTACAGAAAGAAAATTTCCGTTCTGTAAGGCGGAAGGAAAGAAGCCGATTGCTTGATGTGGTCGACAAGCGCATCAATCATCTTCGCTTCATCAGGCTGGAATTTCTGGATCTGAAGCGGGGCTTACAGGCTGAGCGACGCAAAATAATCGACTATGTTTGCGATAGCTGGAAACTGGAAGATCTGGAAAGCGGGACCTTCGAGAGAGAAGAGTTGATTGCCGGCAGGGTATCCAAGATATTCATGGATCTGGACAAGAAAAATTCCAGAGCCATAAAATTGATTCTGTCTTCGATTGGTGTTGTTTCGATCGTCGATATTGTATTGAACTTCATTTCCACTTCAGAGAATGTATTTGAAGACAAATATACCGGCCTGCTTGACTTGTTCAAATGGAGCCCGCCGGATGTTTCAATCTATGTTTCAGTTGCAATTGTTGCGCTCGTATTCCTGTTCATCAACCGAAGAGAAGGCGGATAGATGTCGGCTGAAAGCAAGAAAAGAAAGAGACTTCTGGTATGCGTGAGTTGTCCGCGCGCGCTGGAACCGGCGCTGGCAGATTATGTCGGCGGCGAGGTGACCAGACTGTTCGGCGGAGTTACCTTTCTGACCGGGCTGGGCTTCTGGAGCTCGGATGGGGCAGAGTTCAAGAACAGATATGAGAGTGACATCCAGAAGGAAAACACGATGGTCATGCTGTTGTCTGTGATGCCTGACAGGGAAGAAGAGGCCCTGCGTCTGATTGAAAAAACCTTTACCGCGGCCAAGACCAAATTCGCGCTGTCCTATCAAAGCATTCACGTTGAATCTCAGGACGTGACCGCCAATCATTTTCAGATCGCTTGCGATAATTAGCCCGTCGCCCCAAATGCTTGCCAGACAATATTCGCGCCGAAAGCCTGCTCTCTGCTGCGATTGGGCTGCAAACTGAAAAGGGCGGCCCGGCCTTGCGGCTGCGCAACCACCCATTGGTCTTCAGGTCAGTTCGTCTCATCGGTACAGGGAGGCCTTGAAGGCCCGATCCCGTCACCCGGCCTGCTTTTCGCTCATATTCTTGCGCATGGATACGAAGCGCATCGCCCGCTGCGCCGAGGCAACATCGAGATCCTTGTAGAAGGCGACAACCCGCCCGGTTTCGGACAGGCTCTTGTTCAGCTTGTCAGCTTTCAGGCCCATCAGCTTGGCAAAGGCGGAATTGCTGATTTCGATGGATTTGCAAAGCAGGCTGATCGGTTCGTCGTTGCTCTGATAGAGCGCGTTGGAAACAATCGGCTCTTCCAGATCCGACATGGCCGCAAGGAACATGACGATATCCGGTCCACGGTTGGTCTCTACCAGCAGGCTGAGCGCCTCTGACTTGTCGCGCCGACCATCTCTCACATCTGCGATGACAATCTTCGCTTCAAGGCGTTTCTGGCGGCCCGAAATGGTTTGCTCGCTGGCAGCCTTCTTGGCACCATCGACAAGAGCATTGGCCATTTCGGCATTTTCCTTGAACAATTGCGCCAGACGCGCCTTGCCTTCAGGTGGCAGCAGCGGCAGCAGTCTCTTGGCGGCATCTTCTGTTATGTCCGGGCGGGCGGCCAGATTGGATTGCAGAATGGCATCGCCGTCGGCATTGCTCACCAGTGCATTGAAGCCTTTTGAGGTAATCTCGGCTCCCCTGTTTTGGGTAACCTTGTGCCAGACAGCCCGCGTGCCATTCTCGATCAGGGCGTCGGTAACCGTGCCGCTGAGATGTTCGCGTTGCGCGATGCTTTCAAGATGAGAGGCTGGCAGGGTCTGGGTGAGCTGAACGAAGTCATCATCCGTCAAGACAGGGCTATGCTGCAATACAGGCCCCGCGACGGAAACATCGTCCTGAGCCATCTGCATGGCAACCTCATTGGGCAGCCTTGTTTCACTTGCCACCCGGTCAGCAAATTCGGCGCGTCCTTCCAGGCTGACATCATTGAGCATTTTCAATACGATGTCGCGGAAGATCAGCGTGCCTTGTTCTGTGTGATTTTCGGCTCCATCGAAGAATAGATCTGCCACGCGACCGAGCAGCTCACGCCTTTTATCGCTCGATTTCTCCCTGGCGAGGTCTGTGATATTACTTAGCATGGTAGCCTCTTTTTTTATCATTTCCAGAGCGACTATATCTTTTCGTTTCTAAGATAGGGTTAATCAAATATTGGACATCAATGTTCAAATAACCCTTATGTTACGAAGGGTTATTTGAATTCATTCCGTTCAGCTGCTACCAGGAGACATTGTCAATATTTTCCAGTTCGATCTTGCTGCCATCACTGAAATCGATGGTTCCGGTCGCATCGTCTGAGAGCAGAAGCTGATCGCTGCCATCGACCATGGTCATGGTGCCGGTATCAAGCGAGATCGTCCAGTCTGTGCCATAGCTGGTTGTATCCGTACCATCGGATGCAAGAATGACCAGAGAGTCGGTCCAGTCTCCTGCTGCGCCACCATCGACAATGTCGTTGCCATCGCCCAGCTGGTAATAGAAAATGTCATTTCCCTCACCGCCGACGAGATAGTCATCCCCGGTTCCGCCAATGATATAATCATTGCCTGACCCGCCATAGATGCTGTCATGGCCAGCTTCACCAAACAGGACGTCGCTGTCTTCGCCGCCATAGATCGTGTCGGTGCCTTCGCCGCCATAGATCCAGTCGTTGCCAGCTTCACCATGCAGGGAGTCCGAACCGGCATCCCCATGGATCACATCGGCTCCATCCTCACCATTGATGAAGTCATTGCCATCGCCTCCGGTTATATTGTCCGTATCGGCGCCGCCATAAATGTCGTCATTGCCGAGGCCACCGTCGATGGTATCCTGCCCTGTGCCGCCATAGACAATATCATCTCCGGCTCCGGCGCTGATCGTGTCATTGCCTTCATAACCGGAAATATTGTCAGCTCCGCCGGTACCATTCAGATGATTGTCGAAATGGTTGCCATGGATCATGTTATAGCTGGCGGTATCGTCGATATCGCCAACCTGAATATCGAGCGACTGCGTATCCGAAAGCCCGCCGCTGTCGGTGACAGTCACATCGACGGAAACATGGGATGCGGTCTCATAATCCAGACTGACACCATCGACCAGCTTCAGCACGGTATCTCCATCCTGCACGACAACCTCGAAGCGGGGATCGCTGACCGTATAGCTGAAGCTCTCGCCGCTGTCCGGATCGGCGACGCTCAACAGGGCAATTTCGGCCCCGGCTTCGTTTTCCAGCACGCCATAGCCGGAATTGTCGTTGATCTCGAAATTGTCGATCAGGGTGCCGTAGCTGTTTTCCGAGCCCACCTCGACAAAGGTGATGGTGTTGGTGCCATCGCCGGATCCTGCCGTCAGCTCAATATTGTAAGTGTGCCAGCCAAGGCCATCTTCAGCCGGATCGATCGTGGCGATGACCTCGCCATTCCAGATCACCTGAACAACGCTTTGCCCCAGGGCATCTTCTGCGGTTCCGCTTACGCCATCCCCCGTTGCCCCGCGGGATTTGAGATCAAGGGAAAGAGAATAGCTGTTGCCATCCGTCAAACCTTCCATCTCCCGGCTCAGCGTACCATTGGAGGTTTCTGCCAGATCGATATGATAATTGCCATCGGTTGCGCCAAGGCTCATATGGCCTGCTTCATGAATATCGATGTCGCTCTGCGTCCAGCCATCAATATAGGCATCCTGAATCCAGCCGGTTCCATCGCCACCATAGTGGGTGCCACCGTTGAAGATTTCAAAACTGCCGTTATAGAGGAAGTTATATGAGCCCGAGGCCGACAGCGTTGGGCCTTCATTGACATCATTGACATTGACGACCAGATCTTCGCTATGAGTGCCGCCATTGCCATCGTCGGTGGTGATGGTGATGGTGACCGAGCTTTCGCTCTCATGATCAAGCGAAACTCCATCCTTGAGCTTGAGGATCATGTTGCCCGTACCATCATTGACCACTTCAAAGCGATCATCCGATACTGAATAGCTGTGGCTGTCCGATGTGTCGACATCAGCCGTGGTCAAGGTGCCGATAACGGCGCCAGCATCATTCTCGTCAATCGTATCATTGCTGACATAGACAGCGGTCGGCGCATCATTGGTGCCGGTCACAATGATATTCACTGTGGCAACAGAAGTGCTGCCATTGCCGTCATCCGCCTGATACTGGAACGAGACGGTGCGCGTTTCACCCACGGCCAGATCGTCAAAGTCTGTGCCCGGATTGAAGCTCGACTGACCATTGGCGCTCATGCTTACGGTGCCGCCGCTTGGCTGCGTCACCACGCTGTAGCTGATCGCATCGCCATCCCCATCGATGGCAAAGGCATGGCCGTTCAATATCTGGTTTTCAGACCCGGTAACGGTACCGCCATAGGCCTTTACGGCATCATTGGTGCCGGTCACCTCGATGGTGACGGTGCCGCCATCGGTGGAGCCATTGCCGTCATCGGCGGTATAGTTGAAGGTCACCGTGCGGCTCTCGCCTACGGCCAGATCATCAAAGTCTGTGCCCGGATCAAAGCTGTAGGAGCCATCGGCATTGAAAGTAACGCTGCCCTCGGACGGCTGGGCATCCAGACTGTAGCTGATGGCATCGCCATCCAGATCCGTAGCGCTGACATTGCTCGACAGCGAGGTGTTCTCGCCAGTGGTCTCGGACGCATCCTCAGCCGTTACCGCTTCATTGAGATCGGCAACGCTGATATCGAAGCTTTCCGAAAGGGTGCCGCCATTGCCGTCATCGGTGGTGACGGTAACGGTAACCGAGCTTTCGCTCTCATAATCGATGGAGACCCCATCCTTGAGCTTGAGCACCATATTGCCCGCGCCATCATCGACAATCTCGAAACGGCTGTCGTCAACACTGTAGCTGTGGCTGTCGGATATATCGGCATCGGTAGTCGAAAGGGTACCGATCACCGCCCCTGATGCATTCTCGTCAACACTTGCGGACGAGAGATCCACAGCGGTCGGCGCATCATTGGTGCCGGTCACCTCGATGGTGACGGTGCCGCCATCGGTGGAGCCATTACCATCATTGGCGGTATAGTTGAAGGTCACCGTGCGGCTCTCGCCCACGGCCAGATCATCAAAGTCTGTGCCCGGATCAAAGCTGTAGGAGCCATCGGCATTGAAAGTAACGCTGCCCTCGGACGGCTGGGCATCCAGACTATAGCTGATGGTATCGCCATCCAGATCCGTAGCGTTGACATTGCTCGACAGCGTGGTGTTCTCGCCAGTGGTCTCAGAGGCATCCTCAGCCGTTACCGCTTCATTGAGATCGGCAACGCTGATATCGAAGCTTTCCGAAAGGGTGCCGCCATTGCCGTCATCAGTGGTGACGGTAACGGTAACCGAGCTTTCGCTCTCATAATCGATGGAGACCCCATCCTTGAGCTTGAGCACCATATTGCCCGCGCCATCATCGACAATCTCGAAACGGCTGTCGTCAACACTGTAGCTGTGGCTGTCGGATATATCGGCATCGGTAGTCGAAAGGGTACCGATCACCGCCCCTGATGCATTCTCGTCAACACTTGCGGACGAGAGATCCACAGCGGTCGGCGCATCATTGGTGCCGGTTACCTCGATGGTGACGGTGCCGCCATCGGTGGAGCCATTGCCGTCATTGGCGGTATAGTTGAAGGTCACCGTGCGGCTCTCGCCCACGGCCAGATCATCAAAGTCTGTGCCCGGATCAAAGCTGTAGGAGCCATCGGCATTGAAAGTAACGCTGCCCTCGGACGGCTGGGCATCCAGACTATAGCTGATGACATCGCCATCCAGATCCGTAGCGTTGACATTGCTCGACAGCGTGGTGTTCTCGCCAGTGGTCTCAGAGGCATCCTCAGCCGTTACCGCTTCATTGAGATCGGCAACGCTGATATCGAAGCTTTCCGAAAGGGTGCCGCCATTGCCGTCATCTGTGGTGACGGTAACGGTAACCGAGCTTTCGCTCTCATAATCGAGAGAGACACCGTCCTTAAGCTTGAGCACCATATTGCCCGCACCATCATCGACCACTTCGAAACGGCTGTCATCAACACTGTAGCTGTGGCTGTCGGATATATCTGCGTCGGTGGTGGAAAGGGTGCCGATCACCGCCCCGGCTTCATTCTCGTTGACGCTTGTTGCGGACAGATCCACCGCCGTCGGCGCATCATTGGTGCCGGTCACCTCGATGGTGACGGTGCCGCCATCGGTCGAGCCATTGCCATCATCGGCTGTATAGTTGAAGGTGACCGTCCGGCTCTCGCCCACGGCCAGATCATCAAAGTCCGTGCCCGGATCAAAGCTGTAGGAGCCATCGGCATTGAATGTAACGCTACCTTCTGATGGCTGGGCATCGAGACTGTAGCTGATGGTATCGCCATCCAGATCCGTCGCCGTGACCGAGCCATCAAGGGCCACATTCTCAGAGGTGGTCTCTGACGCATCCGCAGCCGTTACCGCTTCATTCAGATCGGCAACGCTGATGTCGAAGCTTTCCGAAAGGGTGCCGCCATTGCCGTCATCGGTGGTGACGGTAACGGTAACCGAGCTTTCGCTCTCATAATCAAGGGAGACCCCATCCTTGAGCTTGAGCACCATGTTGCCCGCGCCATCGTCAACCACTTCGAAACGGCTATCATCAACACTGTAGCTATGGCTGTCGGATATATCGGCATCGGTAGTCGTCAGGGTACCGATCACTGCTCCGGCGTCATTTTCGTTGACGCCTGCATTGAATTCTACAGTACTGTCCGTCCAACCAGTCCCCGCAACATGGCCTTCGGTCAGTGTATGATTGTTGCCGGACTGATCGGCTAGTGGATCATCGCCGGAGAAAGTCCAGTGTGCATTCAGGGAAGGATCACTGGAATCCACACCATTTTGCGTATCTTCCGCAATCTGGGCAGCATCACGAGCTTCAGAGAATATGGCGACTTCATCAATCTGCCCGGTAAAGACCTGGCGGGTTTCAAATGTGCCACCCACATCATCCTGATCCTGTCCCAGGATGATATCCCCATTGGGAGCCAGATCCACACCGGTCATGTAATTGTCGATGGAATATTCCAATTCCCCATCGACATAAATATCCAGCGATCCGTCATCGGAATCCCTCACAATGGCAAGAGTGTGCGTTTCACCATCATAAAGGGTTGACGTGTCGATCGTAGTCTCCAATTTCTGGTCATCTATGAAGATCGACAGATTTTCTCCGGTAAAGGAACCAACAAGAAATTCATTGTCGGCCGGCGTTGCTGCATAGGAAAGCAGAGGCGTGAAATGTTCAGCCTGTTCACTGACCGAAAAGGTTATTTCCAGAGTAAATTGCGACTGCGAGCCGAGAATGTCCCCGTTATCCATAACGGACAAATAGGAATTGTTACCAGCATCCTCATTCAGGCTCACTCCGGCGCTATCAGCCTGTAAATCAATCGCCGTCGGTGCATCATTGGTGCCGGTCACCTCGATGGTGACGGTGCCGCCATCGGTCGAGCCATTGCCATCATTGGCGGTATAGTTGAAGGTCACCGTACGGCTCTCGCCAACGGCCAGATCATCAAAGTCGGTGCCCGGATCAAAGCTGTAGCTGCCATCGGCATTGAAGGTAACGCTACCCTCGGATGGCTGGGCATCAAGACTATAGCTGATGGTATCGCCATCCAGATCCGTCGCGCTGACATTGCTCGACAGCGTGGTGTTCTCGCCAGTGGTCTCGGAGGCATCCTCGGCTGTTACCGCTTCATTGAGATCGGCAACGCTGATATCGAAGCTTTCCGAAAGGGTACCGCCATTGCCGTCATCGGTGGTGACGGTAACGGTAACCGAGCTTTCGCTCTCATAATCGATGGAGACCCCATCCTTGAGCTTGAGAACCATATTGCCCGCGCCATCATCGACAATCTCGAAACGGCTGTCATCAACGCTGTAGCTGTGGCTGTCGGATATATCGGCATCAGTGGTCGAAAGGGTACCGATCACCGCTCCTGCGTCATTCTCGTCAACACTTGCGGACGAGAGATCCACTGCGGTCGGTGCATCATTGGTGCCGGTCACCTCGATGGTGACGGTGCCGCCATCGGTCGAGCCATTGCCATCATCGGCGGTATAGTTGAAGGTAACCGCGCGGCTCTCGCCCACGGCCAGATCATCAAAGTCCGTGCCCGGATCAAAGCTGTAGGAGCCATCGGCATTGAAAGTAACGCTGCCCTCGGACGGCTGGGCATCGAGACTGTAGCTGATGGTATCACCATCCAGATCCGTCGCCGTGACCGAGCCATCAAGGGCCACATTCTCAGAGGTGGTTACATCACTGTCTTGCGCAAGGACAGGCCTGTTGGCGGCGTCGTCGGTCTCGACATCTTCCTGTGGGGCCAGAGAGCCGCCGGAAGCCTGACTGCTATCGATGCCGCTGCTCTGAACGGTCGGAATGACCGCCTCTTCAGAACCGCCCTCGGGAGCGCTGTTGTCTGAAGTTTCAGGGGTGCCATTGTTAATGGAAAGAATCGGGCTTTCCGGCTCCAGCAAGGCATTCTCTTCCGGGGCTGACAATCCGGAACTGGATGCAGGAGCAGTGGCGCCTGATGTGGCCGAAGAGGGAAGCGTTGAGCTGCTATCGGATGAAATAGGGCTGGATGCGGTTTGGCTGTTGCTGGAACTGGCCTCCCCGGACTGTTGTTCGGGCAGCAGCACTTCGTCCCCATTGGCTAGGCCATAATGCAGATTGGGGTTCAGGATATCCTGCCGCAGGGCAATATGATCGCCGGTGTCATAGTCGCTAGCCTTCTCGGCTTCTGCTTTCTGCAGCGACTGCTGCACGCGGTTGGATTCATATTTCGATGTCGCAGCTTCGGATTTCGCGTCTGGTGTTCTGGTGTCAGCCATAGCCAGTTTCCTTAACAAAAGTGTGCATCTGCCAAAAGGCATTTGGCCCAGACGCTATAGTATGCGTGATTAATCGGCCCTTTCGGAAACTGGTTAGAAATGGGTTAAGCGCCTGCTTTCACTCTGATTTAATTTGGAAATGTCCAAAAAATTGCAAAGTTGGTTAAGGAAAGATCAAGAGACTTGCGCTCATATAGAAGATGTCTGGAAATTTCTGTTTACCCTTTGTCTGTTCAATTGCCGCTCGGACAGGGGGCTTTGACGCATGAGCGCTTTTAATGATGACAAGTCGAAAGAGGGAAAAACCAGAAGGCTTGCTTTCGGCTGTTCGGGCCGGAATTCAGCGCTTTCACGAGGTTTTTCAACCCCCTAAATCCATGCAGTCGACATGGTTTGCTGATCAGGTCCGCGTTCCCAAGCGGATCATTGCGGCATCATTTGTCATCAATATGCTCGGATTGGGCATGCCGCTGGTCATTCTCCAGATCTATGACCGGATCATTCCGAACCAGTCTTACGCAACGCTTTTCTATCTGATTTCGGGTCTTGTCACCGTGCTGGTTGTGGATACGGTGCTGAAAGTTGTCCGCTCCCACATATCTGGCTGGTCTTCATCCTATATCGATTACATTTCCGGGGTGGAGGCAATCCAGCGCGTTTTGCGGGCGCCTCCTGAATCGCTGGAAAAGAACCCGGCCAGCACCCATATCGATCGCATGAATGCGCTGTCTGCCACCGCGCGCATGTTTGCCGGCCCTGCGCGCATGGGGCTGGTTGATCTGCCTTTCATTTTCATCTTTCTGGGTGTGATGGCGATTGTCAGTCCGACGATTGCCGGCCTGCTGGTGATGGTTTTCGGCATATTCGCCTGGCGCTTGCTCAAGCGGGCGAAAAATATTCAGGATCTTCAGGATGAACGCCAGCAGCTGGATCGACGCAAATATGATTTCGTGATCGAGGCCCTGTCGGGGATTGAAGCCATCAAGACCATGTCCTGTGAACCGCAGATGATGCGGCGCTATGAACGGCTGCAGGAAGCCATCGCGGTTGCCTTCCACCGATCGGTCAAGCTGGATGGGGCCACCCAGACCCTGAGCGCTTCCTTTGCATCGATCACGATGATCACCATCGTGTCGAGTGGTGCCCTGCTGGTGATCGAGGGAACCCAGTCCATTGGCTCGCTTGCCTGCTGCCTGCTTCTGGGCGGAAGAGCCGTCGAGGTGCTGGTCCGTTCGGTGCGCTCCTGGAGCGAAATGAGCAATTTCGATCTGGTCAAACAGAATGTTGACGAACTGCTTCTGCTCAATCAGAATCCGGAAAAAATCCGCGCGACGATGGAACTGGGCTCGGGCGAGATCATTCTCGATAATGTCGTGATGCCTTCGCAGATGGGGGAAAACCGCGAGAAATACGACATCTCAATGACCATTCCGCACGGAACCATCATTGGCATTCGAGGGAACAATTCCAGCGACGATCACCAGTTCCTGAGGATGTTGCGGACCAAAGTGGCGCCAAATGAAGGCGACATCCGCATGGGAGGCCTCCCGATTCGCGATCTGATCGAAGCCGACTTGTCCGCTTCCATTGCCTATGTGCCGAACAGTCCTGCCATTTTCTCGGGCACCATTCTGGAAAATCTCACCCTGTTCAATCCGCGCGACGGATTGCAGAGCGCCCGTGAAGCAGCCCAGCTCATCGGGCTTGAAAGCGATATTCAGCTTCTGCCCTATGGCTATGACATGATGCTCGGAACCGGAGGCAACGAGACACTTCCACCCAGTTTCCGCCAGAGAATATGCATCGCCCGCGCCATCGCCCGCAAACCCAGCATCCTCATTCTGGAGGAGGCGAATGCCATGCTTGATCAGCGTTCCGATACGCTCCTGCGCAAGGGCATCGAGCAATTGCGCGGCTCCATGACAATCATCTTCCTGTCCAACCGGCCGTCTTTTCTGGCGCTGGCAGACAAGCAACTGATTTTGAAGGATGGCACTCTGAAGCCCTATGAAGGAACCGCTTATCCCACCACCGCCAAGGACAACACCCGGAATTCTGCCGCAAATGCGGCAAAGTCGGCGGCTGGAGGTGGCCAATGAGCGATGATAAATCCCGCTTCGATGATGCTTCGTCCGATGGTTCTTCCTCGGAACAGCAATCCACGCGTCCTGCCTCTGGCAGGCTGAAGATCAAGCCGATCAAGCCAGTCAGATCAGACAAGGCCACCAGCAGTGAGGGCCGTCGCTCCAATCCCATGCTGCTGAAGGGAGACCCGCAGAAAAGCCTTTCAGGGGCTTCCTTTGCGCAGGCCGCCCGCAAGTTGGGCGAAGGGGATGTCAGCCTGTCCGAACTGGCGGACTATTCTGCCGACAATCACCTGACGGATGCAGAAGAAATGGGTCCGGAGCAAATCTCCGCCATCCCGGGAGGTGAAGAAAGCCGGGATTTCGCAAGCGGTGTGGATCCGGCTGAAGATAAGGTGCCATTCTCCGATTTCGAGCAGCGGCTGGGCATCAGCGAACGCTGGGCTGGTATCGACTATCGCAGTTCGGCGGGGCGATGTGTTCAGGTTCTGCTGGTTTTGATCGGCTGGGGCGGTGGTGGGCGCCATCTGGCGCAGGTCCTGCCCCATTTCAACACGGTCCATGACATGACCGGTCTGAGGGCTGTGCTGACAAGGCTCAATTATGTTGCCATTGCCGATGAAGCGCATATTGGACATCTGTCAGAGGAAAAGCTGCCCTGTCTTTACAGCGATGACGCGGATGGTATTGTCCGGATCATCCTCTCTGTCGATTATGCGACAGGGCAGGCCAATTGCTTCAACGGACTGACCGGAGAAGAAGAAACGATCCGCTGTCCGGAGCAGGCGGTGGTGATCCATCACATAAAGCCGCTGGATGTGGCCAACCGGACCCGGTTTGTGCAATCCTTCGGCTGGGTTGCCCATGCGGCGGCGTCTTTCCGCAAGCTGTTTCTGTCTCTCTTCATCATCAATTTCGGCATCAACCTTGCGGCCATGGCGGTGCCGATCTTCATCATGACCGTCTATGGCTATGCGATCCCCTCCAAGGCACCCGGCAGCCTGATGATGTTTGTCGTCGGGGTGGGAATGATCGTTGCGGCGGATTATGGCTTGCGCACCTTGCGCACGCGGATTCTGGCCTATATCGGCGCGCGCTTTGATACCGCATTGTCGGTCGAGGTTTTCCAGCGGCTGCTCTATCTGCCCTATAGCATGGTGCAGAATGCCTCCATCGGCTCGCAGCTGTCGCGCCTGAGGCAGTTTGAGAAATTGCGGGAAATCTTTCTGGGCTCTTTCGGAACGGCGGTGCTCGACCTGCCATTCGTGCTGGTCTTCATCACTGCGATCGCGCTGATTGGTGGCTGGATTGCCGCCATTCCATCCATGTTGGTGGTCTTCTATGTCATACTGGCAGTGGTGTCCGTGCCGATTGCCAAGCGGCAGACCATGCAATCTGGCGATGCCAAGTCGAAGAAGCAGAATATCATGATGGAACTGTTTCTCATGCATCGCGAAATCAAGAATGTTGGCGGCGAAGCCATCTGGCAGAAGCGCTATGAAGATGCATCGGCCAATTTCGCGGCCCTTGATTTCCGCGCCCAGCATTTCTCGCGCCAGATCCAAACCGTCAGTCAGGCCCTCTCGATGGCAGCGGGCATCACCACGCTGGGGACCGGCACCATCATGGTGATGGAAGGGGATCTGGGAGTTGGTGGACTGATTGCCATCATGGCTCTGATCTGGCGCGTGCTGGCTCCCTTGCAGAATGCCTTTCTCAGCCTGTCTCGGGTTGGCAAGCTGATCGAGGCCATTCGCATGGTGAACAATCTCATGCGCACCCAGCCGGAGCGTATACCCGGCATCGTGCCGAGCATTTCCAGAAAATTCAACGGACATATCTCAACCAAGAATCTGTCCTTCCGCTATCCTCAGGCGGCTGATGCGGCGATCAAGAGCGCCAATGTGGTTATCAATCCCGGTGAGATCGTAGCCATCACCGGCCCCAGCGGTGGAGGCAAATCGACCTTCTTGAAACTGCTCGCAGGTCTCTACCGGCCGATCGCCGGCACTGTGGCCTTTGATCATCTGGATATCCGCCAGATGGATCTGGGCGAATTGCGCTTTGAAATCAGCTACCAGCCAGACAATGCAACCTTCTTCTATGGCACCGTCACTCAGAATTTCCATCTCAATGATCCCGAGGCGGATATCCAGAAGATCACGGGACTGATGCAAACCTTCAATATCGAAGCTGATCAGCATGATCTGCCCGAAGGCTTGGAAACCCGTCTCAAGGCAGAAACCATCCATCAATTGTCGGACGCACTGAAGCAGAAATTGCTGCTCTGCCGCAGCTTCAGCAAATCCGCGACCTATTATTTCCTCGATGAACCAGCCAATTATCTGGATTTTGAAACAGACCGCAAATTCATGGACCATCTGGAGGGTATGCGCGGCTCATCAACCATCCTGTTCACCACCCAGCGCCCCAGTCACATGAAAATGGCAGACCGCATTCTGGTGCTGCATGAAGGGCAGGTCATTCTCAACGGTCCGCCCGAGACTGTTCTGCCGCAGCTGGATGCCTTCAACAAATCGGTTGCCTGATGGACAATCGGGCGCGCCAATCTCTTTTAGGCAAGGATGTATTAACCCTGAACGGGCTATTGTTGGGAAAGGTGTGTGGCGGTTGCGGCATTCCATATAGTGGGGAGCATCTTCCGGACTGGAAAGGCAAAGGGCTTTCCAGTCTCGAGTATGCGTAAAACGGAAATGAGGCTTGCGCTTTCCCAAGGCTGGGCAAGGTCATTTCAGGGTGAATTTCGTGAAATTGTTCGCGTCGAAAAGCACAGGTCTTGATTCCAAGACATTGACACTGCCGCTGGCGCTCGAGGCCGAGCAGCCGCCGCAGCTTTTCGCCTATGTGGTGACGGGCTGTCTGGTGTTTCTAAGTGCATTCATCATCTGGGCCTTTGTCACCTCTGTGCTTGAGGTCACCCATGCTGGCGGCCAGATTCAGCCGATCGGTTCGGTGCAGACCGTACAGCATCTTGAAGGTGGCTATATCGAGCAAATCCTTGTCTCTGAAGGCGACAGGGTGCGCGCGGGACAGCCGCTGGTGCGTCTGCGCCCGACGGCAACAGAGAGCGAGCGCGATCAACTCGCCGTCAGAGCCGCTTCCCTGCGCATGTCGATTGCGACCACCGACGCGCTGATAGATCAGAAAGACAGCCTTTCATTCGGTGAGCTTGGGCGCCAATATGGCGATATAGCCCAATCCCAGATGGGGGTCTTCTCATCGGAAAAAGAACGCATAAACCGGGAACTGGCGAAATTCGCTTCCCAGCTTGCCCGTCGCGAAGCGGAATATCGCTCCGCTGTGGCGGAGCAGAAGAGCGCTGTCAAGCGCATGGAAATTGCCAAGGAGCAATTTGACATGCTCAACGGTCTGCTCAAGCAGCAATATGCCTCCCGCCGGTCGGTGCTGGAAGCCGAAGCCGCGCTGGAAGAAGCCCGCGCCCGGCTCTATTCCCTCGATGGGCGGATTTCCACCTCCAAGGAGCAGGCCCGCGAAGCCCAGATCCAGCTTGATGAAGCCCGCGCCAATATCTTCAGCGATCTGGCCAAGGAAAAATCCAAGAATGCCAGCGAGCTTGCTGAGGTTGATCGCCTGCTTGCCAAGCAGCAGGATCGTGTGACCAGCCTTGATCTGGTCGCGCCGACCGATGGGATCGTTCAGGAATTGCCGATCAATACGGTTGGGGCCGTTGTTCGCTCCGGGGAAGTGGTTGCCCGTATTGTGCCTGATGACCGCAAGATCGTGGCTGAAGTGCGGGTCAAGCCGAAAGATATCGGCCATATTCATCTGAATGCCGATGCAAAGGTAACCGTGTCGGCTTTCGATCCCTATGTTTTCGGCTCGCTTGAAGGCAAGGTCAAAACCATCTCCGCAACCTCCTTTGAGGATGAAGAGGGGCAACCCTATTTCAAGGTGCAGGTTGCGCTCGACCAGAATGAGTTCAATCGCAAGGGCATGGCCTATCCGGTGCTGCCCGGCATGGTCGTCACCGCCGATATCGTGACCGGTTCCAAATCCCTTGCCCGCTATCTGCTCAAGCCGGTTTACCGCTCCATGGATGTTGCCTTCTCCGAGCGCTGATCAGTCGGCAAATCGCCTGTCCGTACAAGATTATCAGACATGGCTGGCACACATTGTGCGCTGTTGGCCGCAGCGCAATTATGTGGCCAATCTGGCGCGATATGTCTGGGTGTTTCCCCTTTGTTAACCATAAATACCTAAGAGTGGAAGGGTGGCTCGCCTCAGGTGAGCCAGATGCGTCCTCTTAGTGAAGCTGTAGCATGAATGGCCAGATGAGAAAATTTCAGGCAAAGGGCGCAATCATGAGCGCCACAGCACCGGTGCTCGGCCCGTGGGGATGTCGGGCCTTTGCCATGGCGCTGCTGACCGCTAGCCTATGTCTGCCGGTCACGCCCGCCCTTGCGGACAATCTGGCCCAGATGCTTTATGACGTTTACGACAATAACCCCGATATTCAGGCCGAAGAGGCCGGGTTCCAGATCAAGCAGGCGGAAACCCAAAAGGCCAATGCGGCCCTGATGCCGCAGGTCAGCGCCTTTGCAGCCCAGTCGATGGTGGAAGAGGAACTCAAGTCCGGGCGCACCGAACGCACCCGCACCAGCCAGTATGGCATCAAGGCCAGCCAGCGCCTCTTCAATGGCTTTCAGAGCCGAAACAATCTGATAAAGGCGAAATACCAAGAAAAGTCAGGCTATTATGAGATGCGAAATCGGGAGCGGGAGATCCTTCTCGAAGCGGTCAAAGCCTATATGGATGTCTATGCAGCGCGCCAAATGATCAGCCTCAGGCGCACGCATGTGACCAATCTGGAAAAGCAGCTCAAGGCCACTCGCGCCCGCATCAAGGCAGGTGAACTGACCCGGACCGATTTGTCCAAGACCGAAGCATTGCTCTATCGCGCCCGCGCGTCGCTGGAAGGTGCCCATGCAGATCTTGGCGGGGCGTCCGGGCGATATGAATCTTTGGTTGGCTATGCGCCCGGCGAGTTGATCTTTCCGCAGATGCCCGAGCGCTATCTTCCGGTCAATGCGGAAGAAGCCGCAAAGAAAGCCATCCGCATGCATCCGGACCTCAGAGCCTCCCGCGCCAATGACAAGGCGGCCGATTATGCGGTCAAGTCAGCCAAGGGTGCTTTCCTGCCAACGCTCGATCTGAGCGGTGAATATGCCAATAATTTTGCCTCAAGCGCCGCCGAAACCAACGAGTCCGAACGTTCTGTGTCGCTGCGCCTCAGCCTGCCGCTGTTTGATGGCGGGGCGCGTGCGTCCGAGGTGCAAAAGGCGCGTGCTGCCAGAAGCCAGCAGTTGCATCAGACCAATGCCCTGACCGCTCGTATCAAGGCCGACGCGCGCGAACAATATCTGCGCTACAAGGCTGCAGTCGCGTCCGTGCGACAGGCCAGCGCCGAGGTGGAAGCCGCCACCAGTCTGTTGCGCGGCATCAAGATGGAAGAGAAGGCGGGGCAGCGTTCCTATCTGGACATTCTGGATGCGGAGGTCTCCCTGCTCGATGCACGCGAGCTGAAAATCTATTCGCAGGCAGATTCCGTCATTGCGATCTATAGCTATCTTGCCGCTACGGGCCAACTGACCGTATCCGGTGCGCGCAAGGAATTTATCAGCAATGATCCGCAAACAGCTGCGGTCGTCGCCAAGGCAAAGCGTCTGGCTGCGCTGGAGAAGACGGCTGCAAGGAAAGCCGGACCGCGCCGCTCCGATGATCCATGGAGTGGCTTGCGCTGAGGAATATAGTCCCCAGAGTTATCGACTCGCTCGTTCGTTTCATGTGGCTATAAACACAATATTTACGCTAGTCAGAGCTTTTGGGCTTGCAAGGCGCGCTTTGCGTATTTTGCCCCTGTGTCATTAAGAAGTTTGCCTTAGTCTGGTCTCCATCATAGTCAAAGCCGTCTGCTCTTGGGGAAGAGCGGATAACGCATAGGGGACACGCGGGGCTCAACATGGCACTCATCTTGATCGTTGATGATCAGAATACCAATCGACAGATTTATGCCCAGATCGCAAGGCGCATTGAGACCGAAATAGACGTGGTCACTTGCTCCGGACCGATCGAGGCGCTCTCCTGGTTGTCGCAGAACAGCCCGGATCTGATCTTGACCGACTTTTCCATGCCCGGAATGCAGGGCGATGATTTTATTGGCCAGATCCGGTCAGACCGGCGTCTGGCAGATGTGCCTGTCATTGTTGTTACCGTCTTTGAAGATCGCCGCCTGCGCCTGCGCGCTCTGGACGCCGGGGCGACGGATTTGTTGATCTCGCCCGTCGATCACCGCGAATTCATCGCAAGAGCCCGCAACCTCCTCAAAATGCACCGTCAGAGCAAAGTGCTCTCCAATCGCGCCAATTCCCTGCTCGAGTCCCTCAAGAAGAGCGAAAGCATTCTGGCCTGGACCCAGCGCGAAAGCGAGTCACGCCTCGTCAATGTGATCAACACGCTGCCCGTCATGGTCAGCGCGACGGACCTGGATGGCTGCTATCTTTTCATGAATGTCAATCAGGCCAATTATCTGGGTCTTAAGGTCGAGCAGGTGGTTGGCCGCCACAGGGCCGAAGTCTTTGGCTCTCAGGTGGCTGAACGCTATGATTCCATTGACCAACTGGTCATTGCGGCAAAACATGGAATCCGCTCCTTTGAGGAGGAGATTGTCGGTGCTGATGGCAGCAAGCGGATTTTCCTGACCAATAAATCGCCTCTGGTCGAGGGTGAAAAGGTCATCGGGGTGGTCACCTCGTCGCAGGATATCACCGATCGCAAGGCCGCCGAGACGCATCTGCATCATCTGGCCCATCACGACAGCTTGACGGGGCTCGCAAACCGCGCCCTGCTCAGGGATCGCGTCGAGAGGGAAATCGGGCGCTGCCGTCGCGGCGACGGGCGTTTTGCCCTGCATCTGATCGATCTGGATGGCTTCAAGCAGGTCAATGACGTGCATGGCCATGGAGTTGGCGATGAATTGCTGGTGCGCGTGGCGGAAGGCTTGCGCGCCATTGGTGGCAAGGAAGATCTGGTTGCCCGGCTCGGTGGCGACGAATTTGCCATTCTTCAGTCCAACATATCCTCCGATCGGCAGATCGAGGATATGTGCAAGGCCATTATGGAGCATATGCCCGGTACCATTGCTGGCGCCAAACTGTCCACTCCGGTCACCGCATCGGTTGGTATCGCGGTGCATCCTGAAGATGGCAACAGCTATGAACATCTCATGCGCAACGCCGACCTTGCCATGTATCGCACCAAGGCGGCCAACGGCAACGGCTTCAGCTTCTTTGTTGCCAACATGGATGTCAGGGCCCGCGAGGAGCAGCGTCTGGACAATACCCTGCGCGAGGCGCTGGAAAATAACCGCTTCGAGTTGCTCTATCAAAGACAGGTAGACATCAAGACCGGCCAGATTGTCGGCTGCGAAGCCTTGCTGCGCATGCGCGACATGCATGGTGGGCTGGTGGCTCCGAGTGAATTTCTGGCCCGCGCCGAACGCAACGGCCTCATCATGCCAATCAATGAATGGGTGATCCGCGAGGCCTGTCGTCAGGGCGCCAGCTGGCGCGAGATGGGGTTGCCCGAATTCACCGTCGGCGTCAATCTGTCTCCCGTCCAGTTCCAGCGCCAGTCGGTGCCGCTGCTGGTGGCCCGCATATTGGCAGAAACCGGATTGCCGCCGGAATTGCTGGATCTGGAACTGACCGAAAGCATCGTTCTGCATGATCGCAAGCAGGTGGCCTTGCAGCTGCAACAGCTCAAGGATTTGGGGGTCATGATCTCCATCGATGATTTCGGTACCGGTTGTTCCTCTCTTTCCTATGTGAAGCATTTTCCCGTTGACCGCCTCAAGATCGATCAGTCCTTCGTGCATGATCTTCTCAACAATCCCTCTGATGCTGCCATTGTCCGCGCTACCATCAACCTTGGCCATTCTCTCGGCTTTGAAGTCATCGCGGAAGGGGTGGAAAGCGAGGAAGTTGTCCAGCATCTGGAGATGGAACATTGTGACAAGGCGCAGGGCTATTATTTCGGCAAGCCGCAATCTGCAGAAAAATTGCAGCAGGCCATCCAGTCGCAAATTACCGGCAACAAACCCTCTATTGGTCAAGTCAAGACGATCGGATTTTCATGACCGGGCAGAGCAATCCCTTCGAGCCGATTGTTGACCCTGTTATGCGGGCAGTGACCTTTCTGTCCCATCGTCCAGACACGGAACATGTTGCGATCATCCTGCGCTTCTGCCTTGTCATCTTCACTTGGATCTTTGTCGGTTTCGACTATCTGTTTCAGAATAAACTGGCCTCCGGCGCCTATGACGAGATCTTCGCGGCGACAGGGATCTTCTGCCTTGCCCTTGCACTGGAGGCGACGCATCTGGCCTTTTCTCCCGGGGTTTCCAGCGGACGCAGACTGTGGGCCATTCTCTCGGATCTGGCGCTTCTGACCTATTTTGCCGTCCGGTTGGGAGAAACAGGCACCGTTCTTTATCCCTTCTATCTCTGGATCATGCTGGCGGCGGGTTTCCGCTATGGCAATATCTATCTGCTGACTGCGGCGATCCTTTCGGTTGCCGCCCTTTCTGCGCATTATCACCTCTTTGGATTGTGGCAGAGCAACTATCTGGTTTGCTGGCTCCAGATCTTTTTCGTCATCATGCTGGCGCTCGCAATGGCCTCTTTCCTAGACATGATCCGCCGCAACATTGCGACCGCCCAGAATGCTAGCCGTGCCAAATCGGCCTTTCTTGCCGGTATCAGTCATGAGGTGCGCACGCCGCTGCAGGCAATCAAGGGGCTCAGCGATCTGCTGGGGGACACAAGGCTGGATAGTGAGCAGCGCCGCATGGTTGGCACCATATCGGAAGCGGGCAACACGCTTCTGGTGCTGATCAACTCCTTGCTTGACTGTGCCAGAGCCGAGACGGGCAACATGCCGGCGCGCGAAGATGACTTTGACCTGTTCGTTCTGTCCGGTCGCCTCTATCGCCTCTTTTCCGAACAGGCACGTCAGAAATCTCTCGATCTGAACTTCCATTTCGATCCTTCCCTGCGGCGGCTTTATCATGGCAATCTGCGTTTTCTGGAAGATATTCTGACCAATCTGATCGCCAACGCCATCAAGTTTACCCATCATGGGCAGGTGACCTTGCGGGTTCGGCTGCTGGAAGAAAACAGCCGCACGCACAGGATTTGCTTCGAAGTGATCGATACCGGTATCGGCATCGCCAGCGAGGCCCAGCAACGCATTTTTGATCGCTTCATCCAGTCCGATGACGAGGTTCTGGCCCAGTTCGGCGGCTCCGGTCTTGGATTGGCGCTTTGCCGCCAATATTCGGAACTGATGGGGGGAGAGATCGAGGTTTCCTCCTCTCAGGGACAGGGCAGCACCTTCACATTCACCGCGCCTTTTGGCCTGATGCTGAAAAATGGCGCCGCAAGGCAGAAGGATGACGAAGGCGATTTCAGACACAGACGGCCTGTCATGGTTATTTCGCCAGAATCGGGATTGCTTGAGCTGGATTCCCATGCTGCGCCTGTTTGCGATCATTATGATAATCTGCATCTGGCCCTCAAAAAGCTTGCTGCATGTCAGCAGGACCTGATGCCTTCGCTGATCGTGATTGATCGGCAGGGGCAGGGGCAGGAGCATGACATTGCCCTGATCAAGAAGCAGGTGGTCGCCTGCGGCAAAGGTGGTTTCCCGCTCATTCTTTGGGTTTGTCGCGAGAATGAGCAGGCGGAAAAGCTGGCGCTCATTCATCCCCAGCATGGCCTTTCCTTTGTTGATCGGCATGAATTGCAGCACCGCTTCTGCAAACTGCTGCGTCTGGCCGAGCATCTGCACGAGCAAAGAGGGGAGAAGGAGAGAGCTGTCAGCCGGATCAGCAGTCATCAGGCTGCGCAAAGGCTGCAGATTCTGGTCGCTGATGACAATCGCACCAATCAGATGGTGATTGAAAAAATGCTGCTCAGCCTCGGCCATCAGGTGACGCTGGCTGAAAATGGCCGGCAGGCGATTGCGGCGATCCGCTACAAAGCCTTTGATCTGGCCTTTCTCGACATTCGCATGCCGGTTCTTGACGGGCTTGAGGCATCGCGTCGGCTCATGGCTCTGGCCCGTGAAGGAGAGCTTCAAACCCTGCCGACCCTCTATGCGCTGACCGCAGATCCGACACTGGAAATGGAACAAAGATGTCGACAGGCCGGAATGAAAGCCTGTCTGCTCAAGCCGATCGAGAGAGAGCGGCTGAAGGAATTGCTCGATGTCATTGTCGAGCAAAAACAGCAAATCGCTGAAAATCGCAAGAAAATGAATATTTCTGACAATTGGGGACTAGAAGAAATGTATTCAACGCAAGTTATTGAAGATTTGAGAGATCTTGGCGGCGACCAGTTTGTGGTCGATCTCGCCCATCAGTTCAGTGAAGATGGTATTCTGGCGCTGAAACGTCTCAACAGGGCAGTCAATGAATGTGACGATGAGGATTTTCGCAATGGTGCTCACGCCTTGCGCTCTGCTGCGGCCAATATCGGGGCGCGGTCTGTTTTCGACCTCTGTCTGTCATGGCGCGACATGACCGCCGCCGAGCTGGATGTGGAAGGCTCCGGGCATATGCTGCGACTGGCTGCCAATCTGAATGAAGCCATTGGCGATCTGGAGCATATTCTGTCGGTAACGCTGCCAAAGCCCGAGCTCTCAGACGCTGCCGCTGAGCGGACGGAGAGGATCGTCAATCACTGACAATCCGGTGCTGCAGTGCATTCTCCTTGACCTGAGCTGATGTCTCCCCTATTGCCAAGAGGCTGAAAACAGCCATTGCAAGCAATAGGGGGCACCCAATCACCATGGCGCAGGAAAAGTCCGGGGATCACCCCAGCAAGGCGAGCCAATCTGACGATATCCCATACACGGCCAGCCTCGCCTCAGACGAGGCCGGGGGGGCGAAAAGCATGGGCAGGCTCTGGGATGCAATCATTCTGGGGGCGGGAGCCGCTGGCCTGATGGCCGGGATCGTTGCCGCCAATCGCGGCAAGCGTATCCTCGTGCTTGATCATGCGCGTGTGGCCGGTGAAAAGATCCGTATCTCGGGCGGCGGTCGCTGCAATTTCACCAATCGCGAGGTGAGCGCCAAAAACTATATTTCCAGCAATCCCCGTTTCTGCATTTCCGCCCTCAAGGCCTATGCCCCGCAGGATTTCATCAAGCTCATCGATAGCCACGGCATTGCCTGGCATGAAAAGGGCCTGGGGCAACTCTTTTGCGACGAGAGCGCCAAAGACGTGGTTGCCATGCTGCTGCAAGAGCTGGAACGTGCCGGTGGTCGCCTTCAGCTTGGCACCGAGATCAAGGCGGTTGAAAGGCGCGGTGAGCGCTTTCAGGTCGCCACCAGCCGGGGCAGCGAAGAAGCCGCGGCTCTGGTCGTTGCCACTGGTGGCAAATCCATCCCCAAAATGGGCGCGACGGGGCTGGGCTATGATATCGCCAGACAGTTCGGCCTTGAGCTGCTGCCCACCAGAGCGGGGCTGGTTCCGCTCACCTTTTCCGATAGTCAGAAGAGCTTTGCTGCCGGGCTCTCGGGGCTTTCGGTTGACGCCGAGGTGCGTTTTGGCAAGGTGCGTTTCCGCCATGGGCTGCTCTTTACCCATCGCGGTCTGTCCGGCCCGTCGATCCTTCAGATTTCCTCCTATTGGCAGGAGGGAAAGCCGGTCACCATCGATCTGGCCCCAGATGCCCGCTGCCTTGAAAACCTGATGGCTGCCCGCAAGAGCAATCCCAAACAGGATGTGGCAACCAGTCTATCGGCCTTTTTGCCAAAGCGGCTGGCCAAGGCCATCGTCGAGCGGGAAGGGGCCAGCGGGCATATTGCCGAGCTGGGGGACAAGATGCTGCGCAAGCTCGATGATGCGGTGCATCGCTGGCAGGTGGTCCCGGTAGGAACAGAAGGCTACCGCACCGCAGAGGTGACGCTTGGCGGCGTGGATACCAGAGGGCTCTCCTCCAAGACCATGCAGGCCAATCAGGTGCCCGGGCTTTATTTCATTGGCGAAGTGGTTGATGTAACAGGCCAGCTGGGCGGCTATAATTTTCAGTGGGCATGGGCTTCTGGCGCAGCGGCAGGGCGGGCGCTCTAGGCCTTCCGCAAACCTTGCGGCCAGACTGCACGGGCGCCTACTGCATTTCTCGCAAGAACGAGGGTCTTGAAAAGGCCTTGCGAGCGATGCAGAATTGCCCATTCATAAAAGAGTGCACATCACCCAGCCCGTCCAAGGCAGACCAGTCAAAGGCAGGCCAGGGCAAGATTGAAGGCCATTATGAGCAAGATGATCAAACCCGACCTTACCGCGCCGGTCGACGGTCGCCAGTCGGAACGGGCGCTCGAGATCCAGCGCGGAACCGGCCGCCTCTTGCGCCGCTATGGATTTGTCTGCCTGCCGGAAGTAACCCTGAAATCGGGCCGCAGGGCCGATCTTCTGGCCATCAATCCCAAAGGCGAAATCTGGATCATCGAGATCAAGTCCTCTCTGGCCGACTTTCGCGCCGACAGCAAATGGCCCGACTATTGGGACTATTGCGATCGCCTGTTCTTCGCCACCAATCAGGAAACACCTGAGGAGATTTTCCCCTCGGAAGCAGGATTGATCATCGCCGACGCCCATGGGGCCGAGATCATAAGGGACATTGAGCATCGCAAGCTTGCGCCTGCCCGCAGAAAGGCCCTGACCTTGCATTTTGCCCAGATTGCCGCCGCCAGACTGCATGCCATCCATGATCCGGGAGTACCGACGCATATCGAGCCAGCCAAGCTGTAGCATCGGCTGTTTCTCGACATGAGGCGCGTATAATCCCGATCAATCCTGAAAAGGGCTTGATCGGGCCTGAACTGGCAGGGCCAGCAACGAACCGGCATGAGAATGGGACGGCGGCGCCCGCAGCAAAGAGGGGTTAGCGGGGAGCCCGCTTGGCCAGAATCCGCTGCAATGTGCGGCGATGCATGTTGAGCCTGCGCGCAGTTTCCGAGACATTGCGATCACAAAGCTCATAGACCCGCTGGATATGCTCCCAACGCACGCGATCGGCCGACATGGGATTTTCAGGCGGTTCGGCCTTGGCCTCACCATCATTGAGCAAGGCGGCGAAAATGTCATCGGCATCGGCAGGCTTGGCCAGATAATCCACCGCACCCAGTTTGACTGCGGTAACCGCTGTCGTGATATTGCCATAGCCGGTCAGCATGATGGTGCGTGCATCCGGGTTGGCATCACGGATCGCTTCTATGACATCGAGACCATTTCCGTCTCCAAGGCGCATATCCACGACGGCATAGCGTGGCGGATCCGTCTTTACAGACGAAAGGGCATCGGCCACATTGTCTGCTGATTGCACGGTGAAGCCTCGACTTTCCATGGCCCGCGCCAGACGAATCAAAAATGGGCGATCATCGTCAACCAGCAAGAGATAGCCCGGCTGGGTGCTTATTCCTTGATCAATTGCTGTCATTTCTGCTCGTCCTGTCATGATTGCACGTCTTTCCTGTCTCAAAATACGTTATCTCGGGGGGTGTGGCAATCGGTCTCGCCCGTTAATGTAGCATCAAACTTGCCTCTTTTATTGATCTGTCTCAAGCAAAATACGAGGCCATGTGATTTCGATTACTGCTCCACTGATTTCGTTTATCTTTTCAGACAAGTTTTCCTTTTTAATTGTTCCACTTCTTAAGATGGTTACTTTGGCTCCACTCCGCTCCAGCAGCGTCTTGGCGATGAAGTAGCCCAGTCCCAGTCCGCCACCATTGACGCCGGACTTCTGCCAGCGGGCCAGATCTGGCCCGGAGGTTGCATCGCGTCCCGCTTGGTTCTTTTCCATGCGAGAGGTGACGAAAGGATCGCCCAGACGGGTCATGATGGCATCGGAAAAGCCCGGTCCATCATCGGCTATGACAAGCCTGATGGTGCTATCTGTCCATTGCGATTCGACAATCACACGGCTATGGGCAAAATCGACGGCATTTTCCATCAGATTGCCCAGCCCGAACAATAGCCCCGGATTGCGCTTCAACACCGGCTGATTGTCTTTGTTCTGAGGGAATATACGGTCGATCTCGATATCCGGATTTTCAAATGGCTCGACAATTTCCGAAATCAGCGCTTCAAACTGCATCTTGGTGAAGTTGCTGTGATCATCCCCGGAAAGCGACCGCAACTTGCCCAGAATGTCGCGGCAGCGTTCAGCCTGCGATCGGATGAGGCAAACATCTTCGAAAATCGGGTCATCACGCAGCATTCCACGCTCAAGTTCCTTGGCGACCAGCTGGATTGTCGCCAGCGGTGTGCCCAGTTCGTGAGCCGCCGCAGTGGCCAGTCCGTCAATGCTGGTCAGGTGCTGCTCGTTGGCAAGAATAAGTTCGGTGGCCGAGAGCGCATTGGCCAACTGATGCCCTTCCTGAGCGATGCGCGAGGTATAGATGCTCAGAAACAGCATGGTCACGATCAGCGCGACCCAGATTCCGAAGACATAGAGCTTGGGAAAATCCGGTGGCGTGGCATCGGCCCATGGCAGCGGGTAATGGAAGAAGATGAGGGCTGTCGTGATGGCCGTTATCAGAATCGAGAGAAAGGCGGTGAAACGCGCAGGCTGCGTCGTCGCGGAAACGATGGCTGGCACGAGCAGAAGGAGTGCAAAGGGATTTTGCAATCCTCCTGTCAGATAGAGCAATCCACCCAGTTGGGCGGCGTCATAGCTCAGAATTCCCGTTGCCGGCAGAGCGGGCAAGCGCACACTTTTGCGAAATCCCATCTGCAAAGCCAGATTGAGAAAGATCGACAGAATGATGAGGAAAAGGCAATAATTGACGTGAAAGTGGTAGCCAAGCCCGAATGAGACCGCAAAAACCGCGGCCGACTGGCCGCCAATGGCCAGCCAGCGCAGGCGAACAAGCGTGTCGAGCTTAATCTGGCGGTCGGCAAATATCGGATTGGAGGCAGATGCGAAAAGCATGATATCCTGCAAGCTGAATGATGTCACAGTGCGCTCCTGTTGTTCGATGCCATCAGCTGAGCCTGACGAATACAGCCTTTTATATAAACTGGAGCAATTCTTGTTTTTGCCAAAGTTGCAAATACTTGTCTGTTTCTATCGTAAATTTTGCTCCTCTGGAATGCCTGCCACATAACAGTTTGTTGATAAATGCCACCACAGACAAGCCTCAACTCAAGCCAGAGCAACCAAGGTCTGATCTTGACAGGGCAATGGTAGGAATTTCGCCATTTCAAGACCCTGTTACAAAATATATTTCGGTGAAAATGTCTTGAACTTCAGATTTAACCTTACCACCTTTCTGGATGTGAGAGCACATTGGGTGATTTTGGAAATATTCATGATTGAATACTTTCAGTCCAATGTGAAAATTGAACGTAAACCATTCGAAAGGAAGACGATGTCACACAGTGCAACAGCCAAATCATCTTGGAAGGGTTCTCATTTAGCTCTGATGATACTTGGCTTTATTTTCTTCTGGCCGCTTGGTCTTGCAATATTGGCCTATATGATCTGGGGTGATGAAATGCGTGAAATGTTCAGGGATTTTAAGACGAGGATAGACCGCGAATTCAAGGGCTCCGGATGTGGTCATCGCCATCGCTCGCACGGTTTCGACAAGACCGGCAACGTGGCCTTTGATGAATATCGCAAGGCAGAACTGGAGCGTCTGGAAGAAGAACGCCGCAAACTGGAAGCGCAGAAAGCTGAATTCGAGGAATTCCTGGCCGAACTGAATCGTGCCAAGGACAAGGAAGAATTCGATCGCTTCATGGCTGCGCGCCACAATGCCCGGACTTCTCCGGCGGGCGACCCCGCCTCTGATGGTCCCTATCACGGCTAGGTCCTATTAAGGCTGGGCCCAATCAAAGCTGGGCCCCATCAAGGCTGAGAAGGCCGGGTGCAGCCCGACCGCAGGCAGAGAAATGGGCGACGGCCTCTGGCGGTTGCCCGAATATGGGCCTGAACAAGTGCCAGAATATGCGAATGTGAAGATGGAAGCGGGACACCAGATCCCGCTTTTCTTTTGCCGATCCATCGAATTTCTTCATGGAACCTATTTACAAATGCGCACTTGCATTTTTCGCGGATTTCCCCCATTTTAGCGCAGCTCTGCCTAATAATGATATAGGCAGGCCTTGTTCTCGGGGCGGGGTGAAAGTCCCCACCGGCGGTAAGAGAGGGCGCCAGACCTTCAATGATGGCACCTCTTGCAGCCCGCGAGCGCATTGCTGATTGGCCCGTTTGGCCCCTCTTCAATGGTCAGCAGATCTGGTGCAATTCCAGAGCCGACGGTTACAGTCCGGATGAAAGAGAACGTGACAGAAAAGCGTGCCGACAGGAGTCCCTTTCGGGTGGGCACGTGTGCTTTGTCCGTGCGTCCTGATTCTTTTGGCTCTGATCCCTTGGCTCAAAAGGCAAAGGGGGTCTATTACAGGTATGCGAAATGAATCAGATTTCCCAATCTACCACCACAGCACCAATGCCAGCCTTGCGTTCCGGCGCAGTGCGGGCAGCGATCTATATGGTGCTGGCTGGCCTCGCCTTTGCGCTGGTCAATCTTGCTACGCAATATCTGACGATGAAGCTGGGCGTCAGCTCGCTGATCGTCGCATTCGGGCAATATTTTGTTGCTTTCCTCTTCAGCCTTCCCTGGCTTCTGAAAGTCGGCCTCGGTGCGGCCCGCACCCAGCATGTGAGCAGGCATGTGGTCCGCGTCATTTTTGCCGTGCTGGGAACGCAGGCCTGGACCGCTGGCCTTGCCTATGTTCCGATCTGGCAGGCGATCGCGCTGATCATGACATCCCCCTTCTTTGTAACGCTGGGGGCTTATCTCTTTCTGGGTGAGAAGGTCGGACCGCACAGGTTGGCTGCAACCGCGGTCGGTTTTGTCGGCGGCATGATCATTCTGGCGCCATGGTCGGATTCCTTCTCCGTCTATGCGCTCTGGCCGGTTGTTGCCGCCGCCTTCTGGGCTGCGACATCGGTCATGACCAAGTCGCTGACCGGTGGCGAGGCTCCCGAAACGGTCACCATTTATCTGCTGCTGTTGATGAGCCCGGTCAATGCCTTCATGCTGCTGGGTAGCGACATGGTTATGCCTTCCATGCTGGCGCTGGCCGTTATCGTTATCTCCGGCCTTGGGGTCTATCTGGCGCAGTTGCTCTGTGCCAAGGCCTATTCTGTTGCCGATGCCGCCTATGTGCAGCCATTTGACCATCTCAAGCTGGCTTTCAATGTGTTGTTCGGTTGGGTGGTGTTCGGCTTTGCGCCAGTGGGGCAATTCTGGCTGGGTGCCCTGCTCATTCTGGGCGCATCCTTCTATATTCTGCGGCGCGAAACCCGTGAGCAGTGAATGCCTCCCTTACCTTCTGCCTCAAGCTTGAGGCAGAAGGCGTGGGATTGCGCTGTCATCGAGAAATTTATGCCCTGCCATGCAACATCATGGCAGGGTTTTGCTTTTCTTTGGCCGCGTTTTTCAATAGAAAACAGAGGAGATTACAGCATCAAGGGAGGTGCGACATGGCCCGCGGAACAATGCAGAATCCAGACCTCGTTCTACGCAGCAGATGGATTGATGACGCAAGTCCGACCGGCCGGATCGAATTGCGCCTGATGGCAGCTCCGGGCACGAGCTTTCCTGCGAGCGTGCGGCTGGCCTATACCGGCCTTACCCGCATTCCTCCGAAAACCGAATTGATCGGTGCCCGTTATCTGGCCCGCACCGCCAATTATCATGAGCTGGCCCCGCTCGGGCCACTCAAGGCCGATGACAAGGGCTTGCTGTGGCAACTGACGATTCCTGCCCTCTCGCACAAACCGAACCATTGCACGGACGGACCATCCTCCGCCTTCCTCATTCTACCTGATGCAAGCCCGCTTGAGATTACCTGCGAGCTTCTCCAGCCGGATGAAAAGCAGGCCCGCAAACTGGCCGAGCAGACGACCATTCGCGCCTCGACCATCCGGCCAGAGCGCAAAGCATCCGCCCGCGCTATCGGCATGCTGCCGCTGGCTAACAACTGCGCCATATCAGACTGGCAGGCTTGCGCGCCAGTCGCGTTTTGCCTTGACGAGGCCTTGCAGGCCACAGGAGAGAAAATCAATGCGCTCCATGGGCGCCTGTTTGAAGGCCCGCTCCCCTTTGCCCTGACAGCAGCAGACAAGACAGAATGTGCCATTTCCCTGTTGGCTGGCAATGAAAATGGATTGTCCGAGGCGGGCTACCGGCTGGTCTTTTCGGGCGCGCAGATCTCCATCGAGGCTGGCAAGAGGGGGCTGCATCATGCCCTGATCGCCCTTGCCCAGATCTGGCGTGCCGCACGGCTTGATCCGGATCGCTTCGCCTTTCCCGCTAAGGGCATCATCGAAGACTGGCCCCGCCATGACTGGCGCGGCATGCATCTGGATGTGTCCCGACAATTCTACACTGCCGAAACCATCAAGGCCTTTCTTGATTGCCTCGCATGGCACCGCCTCAACCATTTTCACTGGCATTTGTCAGATGATGAAGGCTGGCGCCTCGAAAGCCGTATCTATCCCCATCTCACCGAAATCGGCGCATGGCGTGGCCACGGATTGGCCCTGCTGCCCCAGCACGGGTCCGGGGCTTCCCGCTATGGTGGCTTCTATAGCCAGGTGCAGGTTCGCGACATTCTCGCCCATGCTGAGGGCCTTGATATCGAAGTGGTGCCCGAGATTGATGTACCCGGCCATTGTCATGCGGCCATGATGGCCTTGCCGGAACTGATCGATCCGAGCGCCATGGCGGGAGGGGCTTCGGTGCAGGGCTATGTCAACAATGCGCTTAATCCCGGTCTGGGTGCCACATGGCTCTTTCTGGAACATATATTCGGCGAAGTGGCCGATCTCTTCCCCGGCCGCCATGTGCATATGGGCGGAGATGAAGTGGCCGAGCAGGCATGGATCGGCTCGCGCGCAGCCAGCAGCTGGGCCCGTGCCAAAGGGCATCTGGATGGTGATGGCAGGCCTGACTGCATGAAGATGCAGGCCGCCATGCTGCGTTTCGTTGTCGATCAACTGGTCGCGGCAGGAAAGAAACCCCTCGCCTGGCAGGAGGCAGCAAAGGGCGGCGGTGTTGATCCCGAAAAGGTGATCCTCATGGCATGGATGAATGCGCAAAGCGCAAGGGATCTCGCCAAGGAGGGCTATAAGGTCATCATGTGCCCCGGCGAGGTTTATTATCTCGATATGGCCCAGTCTACCAACTGGTGGGAACCGGGGCTGAGCTGGGCGGGAACCTCAAACCCGGAGCAGACCTATCAGTTTGACGCCAGCGCCTCCCTTGGTGCCAGCAAGGATCAGCTTGTTGGCATTCAGGGCGGAATCTGGAGCGAGAATCTGACCAGCCGCGCGCGCTTCAACCATATGGTTTTCCCGCGCCTTTCAGCTATTGCAGAAAGCGCATGGACCGCAAGCGAAAACAAGCATTGGCCAAGCTTTACGGCCCGTCAGAGCCTGATGCCTGCCTTGCCTCAAGATGGTGACATCCGATAGAAGGGCGCATCGCTCTTTGTGCTTTTATCCTGCCTTGTTGGCTTGATATTGCCCGCTTGGGCGATAGGACCAGAGATAGGATGGAATGACCGCCTCAATGGCAACCGGATCGATGCCAAGGCCCTCAAACGTGCGCCCTTCTGCGATCGCGGATTGCGAGACCACATTGTCGCGCTTGAGCAAGGTCACCTGATCGCGGGTCAAGGCCGGCTTCATCGGCAGCTTTTCAAACAACCATCCCATGCTGGAAGCGGCCCAGAAGGGCAGCGGCAACAACAGGCGTCGAAGATGGGTCTCGCGCAGCGTCAGCGTCAGCAATTGCCTGAAACTCTTGCTTTCCGGTCCGCCCAGCTCATAGATGGTGCCACCCTTGAGCGCGCCCTTGACACCAAGCGCAATGACCTTGGCCACGTCACCGACAAAGGCTGGCTGGAACAGTGTCTCGCCACCACCGACCAGCGGCAGGAAAGGTGACAGCTTGGCCATGGCGGCAAATTTGTTGAAGAAATCATCCTCGGGGCCGATCAGCAGGGAAGGGCGGATGATCGTCGCTTCCGGCAAAAGTTTGAGCACGGCTTCCTCGCCCCTTGCCTTGCTGCGGGCATAGGCAGATGGTGAGGCAACATCGGCTCCAATGGCAGAAATCTGCACCATGTTCGAAATGCCTGCCTTGCGGGTAGCCTCGGCGATGGTTCTGGCTCCCTGATGATGCACCTTCTCAAAGCTGGCCCGGCCTGTCTCAAACAGGATGCCGACCAGATTGACCACCGCGTCGCTGCCTTCAATGGCGCGGGCAACAGACGCTTGATCACGCAGATTGGCCTGCACCGGCATGATTTGGCCCACACCGCCAAGCGGCTGCAGGAAACCTGCCAGATCCGGACGCCGCACGGCAACCCTGATGCGATAGCCCTCTCTAGCCAGCGCACGGACAACATGGCGACCCAGAAATCCCGAACCGCCAAAGACTGTAACGATCTGTTCTGTTGAACCGGCCATGGCTATCACTCCCGAAAAGAATTTTCTACGCAAATGCGCTGCAATGAGATCTATGTCGCTATCGGATTTTTTGCAACCTACTGCGTTTCTATACGAAAATCCACGCATATGAACATGGGCTTAAGTCGACCTCCACATCATTGAGCGGGATTGCGCGCACAGAATTTCGCTCTGGCGCGCCTTTTTCACAAGGCTGAAGCGATATAAACAGGAATGATGTGAATTTTGCATTTTTTCAAAATCTATGCGTTGACAATAGCTTGCCAGAGCCGTAAATACCCCCTCACACCTTAAGTGCCCAGGTGGCGGAACTGGTAGACGCGCTAGCTTCAGGTGCTAGTTTCTGTATGGAAGTGGAGGTTCGAGTCCTCTCCTGGGCACCATTCATCCTTAAAATTGAATGGTCACAAAGAGTTAAGCTCTTTCAATGGCTTGGTTGTCACCCGGTGGTACAAGCGGGTGGTACAATGATCCTCTCAATGATCCAGCCTCTCAAGCATCCCCCTCTTTAGCAATCAAGACCGGTATTTACTACTACTGCAGGGTCGTCACAGAGCCTCTCAGGGGCGTTGTTGCGCCGTGTGTGAAGCGATTGGCGACATAACCGGCAAGGCCTAGAAAAGAGCGATGGATAGGATCCTGATACAGGTTTGACCCTATCGGCAGAGGCAGCCAAGAGAGGACGGTAGAATATCGTGCCAACGCTCCGAACCGAGGCGGGCCTATTCTCGAGCGCCTCACTAAAAGCAACTCAACAACCACTTGCCGATATTGCAAATTATTTTGATCCAAGGGGCTGAAGCCGTTGCCGTTTTCCCGTTTCTTGCGACAGGGGGGCATCCTTTGGGGGCGACAGGATCTCTTCCGGCAGGCTGATCTTTCCATGCGGACGCAGGTCCGAGGCATTGATGTCACCCGATACCAGCTTTGCGACATCCTTGTCGGATAGCTTGCTGAAACGATCCACAATATCCCGGGTCATGCCGGAGCTTTTAAAAAGCGTATCCAAACCTTTGGGCCGGAGTTCAAAGACGGCAAAAGCGGAGGTTGATCGGGAGTTCATCCATAGGACGGTCAAATCCGGCACGCCGTTTCCGGTCATATCGCGCGGTCCGTCGATCTCGAAGGGCGCCATGCCGATATTGAAACCGATCTCGAAAAGGGTCTCTCCCTTGAGGCTTATCACATAGGACATGTCCGTATCTGTAATCTCGTAACCCTCCGGAATTGCCGCCGTTTCAGTCCGGGCGGGAAGTGCCGCGATTGTCATCAGGGCAAGTATGGCAAGACTTGAACAAAGTTGGCGTGACATGATCGGCTCTCCTTGTCCTAGAGCTGAAGGCTTGAGAAAAAGGCGGTGATTTCGGATGCGAAGGAAGCCAGTTCATCTTTTCTCATCCCGTTGAGGCGGTCATGAATCTTGCGGTTCTCACTAACGCACCTGTCTGCGACATCCGACCAATAGTCGGCATAGACTTCCATCATTCTGATGGTCACTGTCTGATTCTTCAGGATTGCAGCATTTTCTTTGGCCTGTTGCTGCCACGAGATCAGAGTCTTGGGCAGTGCAAACAGTGACGTGTTTAGCGAATAGCCTTCAAGCCCGGCATACATGTCGGTGGGAATGAAGTTGGTCCAGCTGATGAAGGAGAGCGTTGCGACCTTCATCACGTTGCTCATGAAATTGAGCTTGAGCGCCTCGATGGAATGCAACAGTTGATCATTTTGCGCCAACGCAAGTTTGTGCAATTTGACATGCGCCTTTGAAAGCGTCTCAAGACGCCTGATCTGCTCCATTGAGGCATCGGCCGGAGAGGCGGCAAGGGAGAGGGAGACATTCCCCTTGTCCGCCATCTGGACCTCAAGATCCTTGAGAGAGGTCCTGATGGACTGCCATTGCTGTCGCGCCAGCGGCAACATGCCCTGGACCAGATTTTGAGAAAGCGCCTCCATCTGTCCGCTTAACCGATCCAGCACCCAGCCGAGTTTGTCGTCCCGTTCACCGCGTGCGATGAAATATTTGCTGCGATACCAGGAGGCAGCCTCGACTTCAAAGGGCAGCTCGAGTGAATAGTCCTTCACGGTTGGCGCGAGCCCCTTGGTCGGCAATTCAGAATAGGCCAATTTGTAGCCGGTGACCTGCCCGTTGGCATCCAGAATGCTTTGACTGACGAGACCGGTTTGTCGATAGACAATATCGGAGGAATGAATTTTGAAGCGGCCTTCCGGCGTAACAGCGCCTTCAATGGTTCCCTGCCGATAGCCGATCCAGAAGGGTTTGTCTGGATCATATTGCCGCGGGAGATTCTTCAGAAAGGATTTCGATACGCCTTGCGATGTGGCCCTCAGAATGCCGTCGACGAATGTGCCTTCAAGCGTGAAACTGCCTGTAAATGTCCCGTCCTTGGATGTCGTCCGCCAATTCCATTCGCTCGTTACCGACCGGCCGCGAAACCTGTAGATGATGGCTTCCTGTTCAATATGGTAAAGCGTGTTATGGATTGTCTTGCTTTCATCGATTGCCGGCTCGACAACAAGATCAAAATCCCGCGATTGAGCACAGGCAACAATGCTCCAGCCAGCCCCCAGCAAAAGCTGCAAGAAGAAGACAACTGTAAGAATACCCTTGGACATGGCGACACCTGCCCTTCATGAGGTCTTCCTTTATTATACTGGAGAGCGAGCTTGAAAGTCAGCATTCCTCATCTAAACACTATTTCTGATTGTGTGGTATTTTGCCCCACTCCATCGCGTCCGGGCGGTAGGCTCTGCCTTTTGGGAAATTGCGCGCATTGAGCGCACGTTTGGTGCCCGCGGTTAAGGATATCTCATTTCCCAAAGAGAAGGATTGGAGAGAGACCGGGCCTCTCTCCTTTCTGTTGCCTTCATTCGCCTTTCTTGAGGGTCTCAAAACGCAGGCCCGCAGCGGTGCGGTTCGGGAACCCTTTCCAATAGCTGTCATCGGCTTTGGGTGTGCCGTCTTTTTCTCTTGACCAAACCCCATCATGAGCAACGGGAACAAGATCAAGATAGGCATCTTTGCTCGCATCACCTTTGAGATATTTGTCCATCCATGCGGTGATGAAGTGACTGGAGATGTTATTCATCCTGACATTATCCCAAACAGGATCAAGATAGTGCATGGTGAGATTGAAGCCGAGCTTGGGGGAAACGAAATCGGCTTCAGCCGGGGCTGACATAGGGGCGCCCGCATTATGGTTGGCATTTTCGAACGTTAGCAAAGAGCGGTCGACATTTTTGGTCAGCTGCCACATTTTGCGGACGCCATCTTCATAGCCGACGATGTCATCAATGGATCCGGCAATAAAGAGCGTCGGAACACGAACGCCTTTAAGCGTCTCGGCATCCATAAAACCGCGCTTCACTCCTGCGGGAGCGAAGGTGACCGCTGTCTTGATGCGCGTGTCAGTCAATGCATTATAGGCTTCGCTGCCAGCACGATATTGATCGAGTGTACCTGCTGGCGCGGAGAAAAATCCCTCCTGAGACTCAAGCGCTTTCTGGGTAAGGCCGCCACCAACGGTGACAATGGTGCCGTAGCCACCCATGGAATAACCGATCATGCCGGTATTGTTGGTGTCAACAAGGCCAAACAAGAATGAGCTCTCATCCTTGGACAGGGCATCAATCTGGTTGAGCACAAACAGGTCGTCCTTGGTGCGGTTTACAAGTGTCGAGCTGATATTTCCAAGTGTGGCATATGTGGCATCGGTATGGTCGATCGCCACCACGACATAACCTTTGGAAGCCAGATTTTCGGCAATCGGAGACATCAGGAAGCGGTTTCCCGGATAGCCATGTGTCACAATGACCAAGGGGAGGGGCTTGTCCAGTTTGGCAGGTTCTGCCTCCCTGATGGCCTTGCCATGCAAATCAATCTGGGTTTCGCCGTCGCGCAGATTCGCCTTGAGCGCGGTAGAGCCTTCGGCGTCTGCTGCGGCTGGATACCACACTTCGACCGTCAAGGGACGATCATAACGCGGGTAGGAGGTGCGATCCTTATCCTTTGCGCTGATATGGAGAATATCGATCTGGTTTTCATGCACAAAATCAAGTTGCCGTACGCCCAGCTTCTGGTCTCCATAGGCGGCCAGTTCTGGGGCGTCTGCCCGAATGATGTCGATGCGATTCTCAGCTTTGGCTGGTGTGAAAGCGGCGGCGATTGCAAACACAATCAATGGCAATTCCCGCCATGTCATCTTGCTCATTGCGTTCATCTCCCTTATGCGGCCGATACAGCATTGCTCGAAAGACAAAGCGATGCAGAGCGGCCATTTTCATTGTTTCAAACAGGTTGGGCAATCGATTACCTAAATGAATGACAAACACAGGCTCCGGAAGTTAGCTTCATGGAAATCCAGTGAATGAATCATGGTAGGTTAATCGATTGCCTAGCCAGATTGCATCAAGGATAAGCCAATTGCAAGATGGTCATTGTTTCCTTGTTCTCAAGAGTTATAGTTGGCAGCGAAAAAGATGGCTTGATTTCTTGCATCGCCATAATCGAGCAACGAAGGAATTTCTCATGTCACCACGGTCGCACTCCAATATGGGGCGAGGAAAAACGGAGCGGGTTTCCCTTGCCACAGTTGCCCAAAAGGCTGGGGTGTCTACGGCCACCGCTTCCAGAATCATAAATGGAATCAACAACAAGGCTTCCAAGGAAACTGTGCAGCGGGTCAAAGCCGTAGTGGCTGCGCTTGGCTATCGGCCAGCCAGTAGCGGGCGCACCCTCAGAACGCAGGAGAGCCGGATTGTTGGGTTGCTCGCAGCGTCCATTGCCAACCCGATGATCGCGGCATTCGCGTCATCAATTGAATGGGCCCTCAGAGCCGAGGGTTATGTTATGGCGCTCTGTGATACGCATGAGATGGCAGAAGTGCAGGATGAGTATCTTCTGGAAATGCAGTCACAGCTGGCCCGCGCCATTATCATAATTGGTGCGGTCAAAAGCCCTGTGCTTGACCAGATGCAAACTTCGGGGCCCCCCATCCTGTTCGTGAACCGTCCGGATCCGAACTCGACCAAAAGCCCCTATGTGGGCATGGACAATTATCAGGCAGGCCTTGATATGGCCCGATGCCTCATTACGCAGGGCGTTCGCAAATTCGGTGTGATCCATGGCTCGCTGAATCAGACCGCAGCAACCTTTCGCCATAGCGGTTTCATGGCCGGTTTGTCTCAGGCCGGAGTGGATGGCGCAAATGTAACGCAATTGACAGGTGAGGGGGCCAACCCTCTGGAAGTCGGCTATGCCTGCATGCCTTCCTTCATAGACATGCAGGATGGTCCTGAAGTCATTGTCTGCACGAACGATATTTTGGCTTATGGCGCTTATCGGCGGGTGATCGAGGCGGGCCTTGATCCGACCAGAGACTTTGCTTTCTTCGGATTCGATGACAACCCACTGAACCAATGGATCGCTCCTTGGCTCAACTCTATCGGCATTGAAGAGACGGATATCGGAAGCACATGCCTGTCCATTCTCAAGCAAATCTGGGCAGGAAATGAAGTTGAGGAGCCTGCTTTCCTGCCCCATAGAATCCGCTTGAATGGATTGGGCCTTCCATAGAGACGTTCTCAAAGCCTCAATCGAGCTTGCCTCACAGAGTGCCTGCCCCAATTATAGGAAATGAAGTGCCGATACTCTCTCGGTGTCGCGGCGCAATGCTTCAGGGATCATGCGCGGCACAAGGAAAGACCAAACGGCATCTCGCAAGCGGATAGAAAAAGCTCCTGCGCATAGAGCAAGGGCGAAGCCACATGCGGTTTACCCGAAGACCTCTCCAATCCGGTCGAGCGTGCGTCGCACTTCGGGCAGATAACGGTCTTCTTCATGGCTGACGAGCCATTGATCATGGCAGAGATCGTCGATATCGGCCCCGACTTGCTCCAGCCCCGCCCGTCCCTGACCGACAAAGGTGGGCAGGAGTGCGCGACCGACACCGGCAAGCATCAGATCCAGCGCAAGGCGCGGAATATTCACCTCCGCTGCAATCCGGTCGCCGCACCGTTCGCGGACCCAGCGGGCAGAAGAGGTGTCGGCCTGTATCACGATCCAGCGGTCCGGCGCTCCCGGTGCGGCAAAGGGGGCAAATGTAACACGGCGCATCCTGCGCGCGGCCAGCCCGGTTTGTGTCGGACGCTGCGACCGGAAGCCGACCGATGCCTCCCGCCGCCGGATGGACAGAACATCTTCCCCCTGAAGAAGCCGCACGCGCAGATCAGGCGGCGCACCGGTAATCCGGGACAAGGCTTCGGCGATGGTCAGCATGGTCCATGTTCCGGCGGCAATCTTGACCAGCGGCAAACCATCCTCCGGGGCAGGCAGTGTTGCACGCGCAATGGCGTCTTCAGCCGCGCGCAACTGATCCTGTAGCTGCAAACCGGCTTCGGTCAGCTCATAGCCATGGGTATGGCGAACGAAAAGCTCTCGCCCGAGTGTGCGTTCAAGCGCCCGCATGCGCCGTCCGAGCGTTGGCGCGCTCGATCCAGTCTCTCGGGCGGCCATTGACAGGCCTCCGTAGCGCGCGATGGCAAGAAACGCGAACAGATCGTTCCACTGAACGGCCCCACCTGCGGCGGGTCTGTTTGGCCCCGTCGCGAAGCTGACAAACGCATCCATGGTTGGCAACATTTTCTTTTCAGTCATGAAACAACCCTTTCATGTCATGTTATTCCATGCATGATGCAGATTTGTTATCGCTATTGCAACCACGCTCCGATCAGATGGAATGGAGGACTGTATGACGATGACCCGAACAGATATTTTGCCAATGCCAATGCGTCCCCTCGGCCAGAATGGGCCAACGGTGTCAGCTCTGGCGCTGGGGGCAATGACCTTTGGCGCGGAGACGGACGAGCAGACATCACATCAGCAACTCGACCGCTTTGTCGAACGCGGCGGAACCCTGATCGACACGGCCGATATCTACGCGGATGGGGCCTCGGAAGAGATTATCGGTCGCTGGGGCAAGGCGCGCGGCGGCATGGCTGACCTGATTGTTGCCACCAAATGCCGCTTCCGGCCAGCTAAAGGCAGTGCGGGGGCTTCCCGCCGCGCTGTGCGGCTGGCGCTGGAAGCAAGCCTGAAGCGTCTCGGGGTTGATGCGATTGACCTCTATTTCATTCATGGTTGGGACAAGGATACCAGCGTTGGCGAAACGCTCGACGTCCTCGGCGATCTGCGGCGCGAGGGCAAGCTGCATCATATTGGTTGGTCCAATGTAACGGGATGGCAATTGGAGCGGATCGTCCGCACGGCAGAAGCCAACGGCTTGCCTGTGCCTTGTGCGCTTCAGCCCCACTATAACCTGCTTGACCGGGGCATCGAGGTTGAAGTCTTGCCATGCGCGTTGGAGAACAGGCTCGGGCTCACGCCCTGGTCGCCGCTCGGCGGTGGGTGGCTCACCGGAAAATACAGCGCAGACGCTCCCCCTTCAGGCCCCACCCGGTTGGGCGAGGACCCGCACCGGGGCGTTGAAGCCTACGACAAAAGGAACACCGGGCGGACCTACAGGATCCTCGACGTGGTAAAACGCATAGCCAGCGCGCATGAATGCCTGCCTGCCCATGTGGCTCTGCAATGGCTTCTGAACCGGCCGGGCGTCTCATCCGTCCTTCTCGGTGCGCGCACACTCGCGCAATTGGAAAGCAATCTGAATGCCGTCTCAGTTGTACTGAGCAATGACGACCTGCGCGAACTGACGGAAGTCTCCGCGCCCGGCATTCCAGACTATCCCTACATCTTCGTTCGCGACTGGTCAGGCATTGACCATTGGGAACGATTGGGGACCGGCATGAACACCTGAGCATAAATGGCCTTCATCGGGCGGAAATCGTTGGCGGATTTTTGCTCCATCGCGTTGATCTGTCCTTCCGCCACACCTCATCAGCTTGTTGAAAATAATGCGTTTTTCCGGGCTCCCAGCTATGGGCTGCTTAACAATCTCCGCCCTTCCCGCGCGACAGTCGAACTGGCAAATGACAGCCCCGGTGCCGTGATATTCTTTTACGCATTGCATAGTTGAAATTGAGGCTGGTGTATCCTTGCCGTATGAGGGAAAATGCGGAGATGTCCAGTATGAGGCAGGATCGCATTTCGAGGAGACGCCATGCCGACGATTTCCATAAGTTCGAAAGATTTCGATGTTTCTCGCCGGGTCGATGAGTTCCGCGATGTTGTGTCAAACATCACGAAAGTCGATTTTCTGCCCGACGATCCAGATAGTTTTCAGTCTGAAACATCCATCGGCATCTTGCAGGACCTGATCATCGGCCATGGTCAGCATTCTGCTTCCACCGCTTTCAGATCTGCGGCCCATGCTGCCGAGGGTGGCGACAATGTAATGTTCCATATACCGCTGTCCGGTGGCTATTCCATTGAACAGAAGGGCGGCGAGCGTATCGAGCTGAAGCCCGGTGCGATCTATGCCGATCCCTGCGATGTAGCGGGCACGCTGCGCTTTCATGGCGAGCCGACCGAAGGCTTCTATGTCTCGGTGCCACGCATTCACCTTGCCACCGCCGGGGCTGGCCTTGGAACCATGCTGCGCAATGCCATGCCATTGACACCCCAATGGCGGCTGTTTTTCACCTATACTCGCGGCCTGCATCAGGAAATGGCCCAACTGGGACCAGAAGATGTCGCGCACTATACAGCCCATGTTCAGGATCTGGCGCTGATTGCGCTTGGGGCAACGCGCGAGGCCGCCGAAATTGCTCAAGGTCGCGGTGTTCGGGCCGCGCGCCTGAGAAATGTAAAGGCGGATATCGAGCGGCATCTGGTCGATCCCGATCTTTCGACAGAAGCCGTTGCGATGCGCAACGGCCTGTCGCCGCGTTATTTGCGCGCCTTGTTCGAAAAGGAAGGCACATCCTTTGGCGACTATGTCGCAACGCGGCGGCTCGCCCATGCCTATCGCATGCTATGCGACATGCGCTTTGCCTCCCGTAATATCAGTCAGATCGCGATGGATTGCGGTTTTGGCGATCTGTCATGGTTCAATGCGCGCTTTCGCCGGGCCTATGGCATGTCGCCCAAGGATGCACGCGAACGGGCCAAGGCTTCCGACTAGCATTTCATTATGCCTCTCTCCCCGCATTTGAGTGCCGTATTCCCCAAGACGCGGGAAAGGCGCGCCTCTATTCTGCGCCTTCTGTGAGACTCTATCGGAGCCGGGTTGACCCATTGGGTCCAACCTCGCCGATATCTGGGAGAGAGACCTTATGGCAAACGCACTCAAGAAGCTTGGCAGTCTGATGCTCGCCGCGTTCCTCTTTGGGGCGATGCAGGCGAAAGCGCAACAGAGCGACAGGGCTACAATTGTTATTCTCGATGCATCTGGGTCCATGTGGGGCCAATTGTCCGACGGACGCACGAAAATCGAGGTGGCCCGCGATGTGCTTGGCGGCTTCCTTGGCTCGCGAGACCTGTCTGTTCCCCTTGGTGTCGTGGTCTATGGTCACCATCGCAAGGGGGATTGCTCCGACATCGAAGTGGTGGCTCCGGTCGGAGGGCAAAGCGCCGCCGAATTGTCCGCCCGCCTCAACCGCATCAGCCCGAAAGGCAAGACGCCGCTTGGCCAGTCCTTGCAGATTGCCGCCGCAGAAATTCCCCGCACCGCCGAAGAGGCAGACATCGTGATGGTCACGGATGGTTTAGAGACTTGCGGTGTTGACCCCTGCGCGGTTGCGGATGCGCTTGCGGCGGATGGAGTGAAGATCCGGGCCCATGTGGTCGGCTTCGGTCTCAGCGAGGTGGAAGCGGATGCCCTTGCCTGCATTCCCGAAAAGACCGACGGGCTGTTGATGCGGCCCCAGACGGGGGCAGAGCTGGCCGAGGCGCTAGCGCGGACAACGGCGGATGCACCAGCCGTAAGAGCCACTGGCGTTCGCCTCATCTTCTCCTATCCCGGCGCCATGCCCGATGTCTATGAATGGGCGCTGCGCAATGACGAGACGGGCGAAGAACTTGTGCTTGGCAAGGTCTCCGGCGATGAACGCTACAGGCCCTTTGCGGTGGAGATGGCACCGGGGTCATACACGGCAATCGTCACAGCCACTGGCGGTCGTGGGGAGACGAAATTTGCCGCCGGTGGGGAAGCTCAGGATGTTGTTGTCACCATGCAGGGCATCCTGCCTGTCACCGTGATGCAGGACCGGGGGCCTTATGCGGCGCGCGGGGAAACCGTGGCGATTGATCTCAACATCACGCAGGCCGGTCAGGAGCAGGGCGGGGCAGCTCTGGCGTTGCGGCTCTATTCTGAGGCCGGAGGCGATGCGATTACCTATTCCACCATCGAAGGCCAAGCCGGCGTCAAACAGGCCGGGATCAATCTTCCCGCCACGCCGGGACGCTATCTCTTAAGGCTCGAAAGCTGGGGTGGTGAGTTGGTCGAGGAGATGATGATCTTGTCGCAAGCCAACCCGGAGGTGACGCTCATTGCACCGCCACAAGTTGCGCCGGGCGAGGTGATCGTCGTTGAGAGCATCGGCAGCCAGCTATGGAATGACGGCATCGAGATCTGGCAGGGCGACCGTCAGATCGACTGGGGGGCAACGCTCGGCGATCTTGCCTATGGCAATCAGCTCCACGCCCCCGCCGAGCCGGGCACCTATGATCTGGTCTATAAAAGCCATGACGCTTCTGGTGAGCGCGTCGAGAAGACCCGTATGTCGATCGAAGTCGGTGAGGTCGTCGATGATGCTGCCGGGGCCGGGCGAACGCAAAGCGGCACTTCGGCGGACAGCGGTGATGGGCACGGGCCGGATGGCGGGGTATCACCGGTCTCGGGGCAGGAGGCTGGCAAGGCGTGGGAGGACTATCCCCACCGCTGCCTGCCCGGCGACAGGACCGTCGAGAATTGCGACATGCGCGATGAGACAACCGGTCTCTTCTTTCACCTGCCAGAAAATTGGGTCGCAGACGTGATGCCGTCAAGCCCCCATCCGCGCGCCGAATTTGCACAGGAGGCAGGGGCAGCTCATTCGATATGGCTGAACCCGATTGATTGGCCAATGGGAGAGCGTGGATGCCGCCTCACGCGGGTCGGGCAGCTTTGTGCTGATCCTGACCGGTCGGACAAGGAGCTTGAACGGGCAATGCAGACCCTGCAATTCACTCTGACAACCGGCAAGGTCCTCCGGCGATGTGGTGATGAGGATTGCGAATTCGGATTCAAGGGATCGCCGGTCAATGGCCTCCTCCCGGCGCGCTGGTCTACCGAGTTCGGAGACGTCGGTTCGGACGGTCTGGTGCGCAGCTGGTTCTGGGATCGCGATCCGGCGGGCAATTTCAAACTCGTCGGGCTCAATCAGGAGGGCGGCGAGGATTGTCTCGAAGTCGCGCCCGGATCGCTGCTCTGCGCTTTCACCCCCTATATCTCCTCACAGGAATTCGACCTCATCCTAAACAATCTAAAAATCGGGGCGCAGCCGCAAAAGGCAGACAATGGCGCAGCCGCCAAACAGCTTCTTGATCTGCTCGCCCCTGCGCGACGCCCGGCACCGTGATGGACAGGAAAGGACGCACCCCATGAAACACACTCTGACCTTCGCCGCTCTTTTGCTTTTGGGCACGAGCCTCGCGGCCCCGGCACTTGCCGAAAATGTCATCATTGCTGAATGTCATGGCAATGGGGCGGATTTCTATCTCTCTGACTTTGATCGCGAGAATATTGCAGAGGCCGGTAAAAGCGTCGGTCTTCCACCGCCGACATCCGCAGATGCAATCCTTGTTGTTGACCGCAAGACCGGGGCCTATCACTGGGATCGCCGATCCCGGGCAGCCATCGCCAGGGAATGCGGTGGAGAAGAGGATGAACTGGCGCTGTTTGAAGGCATTCAGCCCAAGCCCGGCCTGTGGCAGGCCCGACTTGGTGCAACGCGGCTTGATGGCTGTCCGCCGATCATGGAGCAGTTTTTCCCCAAATCACCCGGCGCTCTGCCGCCGGAGTGGCAACAACCCCGCCCCTTGACCTATCAGGCTCCGTTCCATCCGGACAAACTGGAAATGACGAAAAGGCTAGAGGCGCAGGGCAAGAGCAAGGTCACATGGCGCACCGTGGGCAATGATGCCTGGGAAGCAGAGATCTTTTCGGAATTGTTTGGCCAGATACCGGCAGGAGAAGGGCTCGGCAGCAAGATGACGTGGAACCTTACGGTCAAGAGCCCTACCGAGATCGAGCATATCTCGACCGTTCACATAGTCTTGCCCGCCGAAGCTGCGGCGGTGATGGGCGGCAAGGATTGCAAGATGGTGAGCGCCAATGCGTGGGTGCGGGTGGGAGACTAATTGCGGGGAGCATGCACTATGTCAAATGACGAGCGCTGTCATTGTGTTTGCAATTGTGAAGGCATTTGCTTGGCGGTCTAGAATTCGGGGAACTGCAGCAATCTTCCGCTAAGCTCGCCTGTCGACACCGCTTCATGCACCAGTTCGACGATCAGGCTCTTGACGGCCAGAGCGGCATTGGAAAGCTCTATGTCATTGCGGAACACGATGCTCATGATGCGTTCCGGGGTTGGATCGATGATCTTGTGAGCGCTTAAGACACCGGCCTCGATATCATGTGCGAAGATGGAATAGGGAACCACGGTGTAGATCTCTCCGCATCGGACAATCTCGTGATAGATGGCGGCGGCATCCTGTTCATACTGAATATTGATGGCAAAGCCATGCTTGATTGCAGTGGTTTGGAGTTCGATTCTCAACTGGTCATTCTTGCCGCCCATGACGAGCGGATAGCGATGCAAATCCTTGAACATCACGAAATTCGGATGGTTTCTGTCCGCTTGCCGGGGGCCAATCAGATAAAGATCCTGAGCGATCAGGGGGAAGATATTGACATCTTCCAATGTAGGCGCATTCGGCAAAAGGCCGAAATCCACCTCACGTGTTTCAATCAGTTGCCGAGAATCCCGGACCGAAAGGTCAAGCAGCCGCAGATTGATCTTGGGGAAACGGTCATGGCAGCGCCAGAAGAGTTTGCCCGCCAGCGGTGGCACCATGGATTTTGACAAGGCAACGACGACCTGACCGGCCGGTTCCGATCCGATCTGGATCACCTCTTCACGCGCCTGTTCCACATGGCGCAGAATGGCATCGGCATGTCTTCGCAGCTTGATGCCCGCATCGGTCAGCTTCACGCCACGCACCGAGCGTTCAAACAGAATGGTATCCACACTTTCTTCCAATTGGCGCATGTGAATGCTCAGTGCGGGCTGGGCAATGGAGGCCGCTCGCGCAGCCGCAGAGATCGAGCCATGTTGGGCGATCAGCAGAAAGAGTCGTAATTGTTCAAGGCGCATGGTTCTGAAGGGGGTATATGAAATTATTATAGAAAGCATATTGAACAAATATTTTTCTTAGAGCAAGCCTGTGGCTATGCTGGCGTAAAAAAAGAACTCGACAAAGGCAATTCCCAACAGGAGAACAATATGTTCAATATCAAAAGAGCCGTTGCAGCTTCAGCCGCACTGCTGGTTGCTGGTGCCATTTCTACCACATCAGCATTTTCGGCAGATTACCCCGAGAAGCAGATTGACGTGATCGTCGCCTTCGGTCCCGGTGGCGGAACCGACGTTGCAGCCCGCACGATCGAGCCATTCATCGAGAAATATCTCGGCGCGGATCTTGTCATCATCAACAAGCCCGGTGCTGGCGGCGAAATCGGCTTTTCCCTGCTCGCTTCTTCCAAGACTGATGGCTATACCCTCGGCTTCATCAACCTGCCAGCCATGTTCGGCTATTCTTATGAGCGCGAGACCGATTATTCGCCGAAAAGCTTCAAGGGCGTGGCAAACCTCGTTTACGATCCGGGCATCATTGCTGTTCCCGCAGACAGCGACATCAAGGATCTCAAGCAGTTGATCCAGTTCGGCATCGACAATCCCGGCGCGCTTCCGATCGGCACCTCCGGCTCTGTTGGTTCCAGTGAACATATTGCCATTCTGCAAATGCAGGCCAAAACCGGTGCGACCTTCAATCACGTGCCATTTGGCAGCACCGCACCGCTGCGCACCGCTCTGCTTGGCGGTCACATTCCCGCCGCCGCTTTCAACCTCTCCGAAGGTGTTGAATATATGAAGGAAGGAACGCTGCGCATTCTTGGTGTAATGGCTCCGGAACGCTCCGACTTCGCGCCGGATGTACCGACCTTCAAGGAACAGGGCGTTGATGTCGTCATGGGCTCTTCCCGTGGTCTGGCTGTTCCTGCCGGTACCCCCGAAGAAATCGTTGAGAAGCTGAGCGCTGCCGTTGAGAAGGCAATGGCCGATCCTGAATATGCCGAAAAGGCAAAGGCTGCCGGTGTTCCCGTTCATTATCTGAACGACAAGGACTATGACAAGTTCCTCGCAGAAACCAGTGAAAATCTGGACATGACCTGGGAAAAGACTCCTTGGACCAAATAAGGAAAATAAAGGCGATGGCGGCTTGTAAAAGCCGCCATCCAGTCTTTTAGGATCGGGATCATGAATTATAAAACTGCTGAAATCGGCCTGTCCATCGTCTTGCTGGTCGTCTCCTTTGTCTCCTGGCTGTCAATCAAGGATATTCCTGCCGATGCGCAGATGTTCCCCAATTTCATCCTCGGCGGGATCGCGCTCTGCTCGGTCGTGATGATCGTGCGCAGCCTGACCGGTGCCTCCCAGAGCGCATTGGGAGATGATCTGAAGGGATGGACATTTTCCATCAGCCTCAAGCGCATGTTTGGTGGCCTTCTGATTTTTGTCGCCTATCTGCTTGTCGTTGACCATATCGGTTATTTCACCGCCTCGGCCCTGCTGATCGTCGCTCTTGCCGCGTTCGCCGGATACAGAAACTGGATCGCGCTCATCAGCTCGGCAATCGGCTTCTGCCTGTTTGTTTATCTGGTCTTCGTGCTGCTCTTCAATCGGCCGCTGCCTCACGAATTCTTCGTCACCCTGTTCTCGGCCTCAAACTAGGGATACCGCCATGACTGATATTATTGCAGCCATCTTTCATGCTCTTCCTTATGTTTTGGAATGGCAGAATCTTCTGGGAATGCTGATTGGCGTTTTTGCCGGCATGGTTGTCGGGTCTCTTCCCGGCCTGACCGCGACCATGGCAATCGCCGTGCTTATCCCGCTCACCTTCTCCATGCAGCCGCTGGTGGCCCTGGGCATGATGGCCGGTATCTATAACGGCGCCATGTATGGCGGTGCCATTCCGGCAATTCTGCTCAATATTCCCGGCACGCCTCCCTCCATCGTGACGACCTTCGATGGCAACCCTCTCGCCCATCAGGGCCGGGCAGCCTACGCGATGAAAGTGGCTTGCTGGTCCTCGGCAATCGGTGGAGCATTCAGCGCCATCTCCCTGATGCTCTTCGCGCCGCCGCTGGTCAAGGTGACCTTGCTGTTCGGTCCGGCAGAATATTTCTGGGTTGGTGTCTTCGGCCTTTCCGCCATTGCCGTTCTGCTTGGTAAGGATCCGATCAAGGGCATCACCGCCGGTCTTCTTGGCCTGATGTTCGGTGCAATCGGCTCTGATGTGGTAACCGGTGCAGACCGCTTCGTGTTCGATCAGCGCGAATTGCTGGATGGTATCAACATTCTGATCATTCTCACCGGTCTTTACGCCATTCCTCCAGCCATCCGCATGGTCGAGAAGAAGATCGTCGACACGGCCCAGAAGATCAAGATCGAGTCCGGCCCGGAAGACAGCTTCTGGAAGAATTTCCGCCAGTTCATTCCGACATGGATCCGCAGTTCGCTGATCGGCATCTGGGTCGGTATCCTGCCTGCAACGGGCGGCTCCATGGCGGCTTTCATCGCCTATAACGAAACCAAGCGTGTTTCGGATGATCCCGACAGCTTCGGCAAGGGCAATCCCAAAGGCATCGCGGCGGCTGAATGCGGCAACAATGCCGACAATGCTGCTGCCATGATTCCGGCTCTGGTGCTCGGTGTGCCGGGCAGTGGTGTTGCTGCGGTCATTCTGGCAGGCCTTCTGGTGCATGGTCTCCAGCCCGGCCCGCAATTGTTCCGCAACACGCCGGACATCGTCTATGGCTTCATGTGGCAGATGCTGCTGACCTCTCTGGTGCTGTTCGCCTTTGGCGGAACCGTTGCGATCAAGCTGTTTGCCTATGTCATGCGTCTGCCGCAGACGGTTCTGGCGCCGATGATTCTGGCTCTCACATTCGTGGGTATCTATGCCCTGTCGAACAATATGTTCAACTGCTGGCTGATGCTCGGCTTCGGCGTGGTCGGCTATGTGCTCAGCCGTTTGCATTTCCCGCTTGCGCCGATTGTGCTGGGGCTGGTGCTGGGCGATATGGTCGAGAAGAATCTGCGTCTCACCCTGCTCATCAATCAGGGCGATGTGACGTCTCTGGTTGCCTCCCCGCTGTCATGGCTGCTGGTTGGTCTCAGTCTTCTGGTTCTGGGCTATCCGCTCTATGGCTATTTCCGGGATCGTCGGGCAAGCAAGAAACTGGCTGGAGCTTGAGACATGACAGATGGAACCTTCACCCTGCATGAACGCCTGATCAAGGCAACCCGCCCTCTGATCAGCACAGCGCTAAGCGATATTCTGATGATGGAAGAACGCAGAATACCATGGCTTCTTCTTGTGCCAAGAAGAGAAGGGGTTGAGGAGTTCCATCATCTTTCCGCAGCTGATCGCCAGATTTTCATCGAGGAAATCGCCGCAATCACAGCCGGGCTGGAAAAGGAATTCAGCCCGGTGCGGATCAATGTCGGCGATCTGGGCAATATCGTCGGCCAGATGCATGTGCATCTGGTTGCACGCCAGACCGACGACCCCTTCTGGCCCCAAGTGGTTTGGAGCCGTGATCGAGAGCCTTTCAGAAATGATGAGGAAGCGGACATGATGCGTCAACGACTGATGCGAGCCTGTTCATCTCTTCTGCCGCCGGGCTGACGAGACTCTCGACTTTCTCCCCTAACTTTTAGCAATGAATGACTGCCCTTAGGCGGCAGAACAGGAAGGTATTGTCTGATGACATACTCCCCCCTCATCAAACAGGTATTTGGAACACGCGCAGAAAAGGGACCGCTCTTTTCCTTTTGGACGCATTTCCCGCAATGTGACATGGACCCGGAAGCGCTTGCAGAAAGTTCCGTGGAAAATCAGAAGAAGTTCAATCTCGATTTCGTCAAGGCCGCGCCAAATGGCATGTATACCATTGAGGATTATGGCGTTGATGTTGATTTTTCCGAAGTCCCGACCGGCGGCGTTGCCAAGCTGGTGGATACGCCCTTCAAGACCGTTTCCGACTGGCGCAAGCTCGAAGCGATCGAGCCGGATGCCGGAGCATTGGCCCGCGAAATCCTCTCGATCCGACTGATGCGTCAGGCCCTGCCAGATGTGCCGATCTTCTTTTCCTCATTCAGCCCGATGACGACTGCAGCCAAACTGAGCGGCAATCGCATTCGCGAACAGCTCAAGGATCGCGACAATGCACCGCTGATCCATCAGGCGCTTGCGCGCATTGCTGCCACGACGCAAAAAACCATCGCTGCGGCCATGGAAGCCGGAGCCACCGGGGTTTTCTTTGCTCATCAGGACACCTCTCGCGATCTGTTCAGCTATGATGATTTCAGCGAATTTGTCGAGCCTTACGATCATGAAGCCCTGCTTGGTGCGGCGCGCGCTCCGTTCAATATCCTGCATATTCACGGCGCGTCGATACGGTTCAAGGAATTGCTCGACTATCCGGTGCAGGCCTTCAACTGGCATGCATGGGAAACCACCCCCAGTTCCAGCGCTGGCATGCTGTCGTCAAAGCGCTGCGTTTTGAGCGGGATCGACCGCCGCTCCATCACCGAAAATGACATAGACGCGTTGAAAAGCCAGGTGGATGCCTCTCTTGCCGCCGCAGACGGGCTGGGAGATTTCATTCTGACCCCGAGCTGCATCGTGCGCGCCGGCTTCAACGAGGAAACCGTACGCCAGCTGAGCGACTATGTTCACTCATTCTCTTTTGACAACTAGATCCATTCTATCAATCAACAAGGAAGCACCATGAAAGCAATCACCAGCAAAAAGGCTCCCGGTGCGATTGGGCCATATTCTCAAGCCGTAGCGACCAATGGCTTGCTGTTCGTTTCAGGGCAATTGCCGATCAATCCCGAGAGTGGCGAAATCGAAGCCGGCGATGTGGTCGGTCAGCTGCATCAGAGCATGCAGAATATTGCCGCCATCGCCGAGGAGGCTGGCACCTCGCTGGCCAATACCGTCAAGACGACCATTCTCATGCAGGATCTGTCCGGCTTTGCCGCAGTAAATGAGGCATATGGCTCCTATCTTGCCGAGCCGTTTCCGGCCCGCGCCTGTTATCAGGTGGCCGCCCTTCCCAAAGGCGCGCTGATCGAAATCGAAGCGGTCATTGCGCTGAAAGGAGACGCATGATGCGACAGGTTATGCAAGTCATGGAGACCGGTATGGATCATCCGCTTTGTCAGCAAGACACACATCAGAGCTGGGCCTGCATGGCGCTGGAAAAGCTGGAGCGGGAAAAGCAGCGCGCCGTTGACACCCATCTGATCCTGCTTGAACTGCCCGGTTTTGAAGATACGCCGATCTATTTCAAGGACGAAAGCACCCATCCGACCGGGAGCTTGAAGCACCGGTTGGCGCAATCCCTGTTTGCCAATGCCATCTGCCATGGCTATATCGGTCCGGAAACCACCGTGATCGAGGCATCGTCCGGCTCGACTGCGGTCAGTGAAGCCTATTTTGCCCAACTGCTCGGGCTGCCTTTCATTGCCGTGATGCAGAAAGATACCTCGCAGACCAAAATCGACGCCATCAAGCATTATGGCGGGCAGATTCATCTGGTCGAACGCAGTGATCAGGTTTATGCCGCATCCGAACGTCTGGCTGAAGAGACCAACGGTCACTATATGGACCAGTTCACCAATGCGGCGCTGGCAACGGACTGGCGCAGCGACAAATGCATCGCCGGAAGCATCTTGCGCCAGATGGAGCGCGAACCCGATCCCGTCCCAGCATGGATCGTCATGGCCGCCGGTACAGGGGGCAATTCGGCGACAATCGGACGTCATCTGCGCTATCACAAGCTGGCAACGAAACTGTGTGTGCCGGATGTTGAGAATTCGGTTTTCATGGATGCCTGGTCGACGCGCGATGCCAGCCTGACGAGTGATGTCGGCTCACGCATTGAAGGCATTGGCCGCCCTCGGGTCGAGCCTGCCTTCAAGCCCGATGTGGTGGATGCCATGCTCAAGGTGCCTGATGCTGCATCGGTCGCTGCCATGCTCAAGCTGTCCCAATTGCTTGGGCGCCCGGTTGGCCCTTCCAGTGGCACCAATTTCTATGCAGCCTTGATCATTGCCCGGAAAATGCAGGAAGAAGGGGAAAAGGGAGCCATTGTTTCTGTGATCTGCGATGGTGGTTATCGCTATCTTGATACCTATCACAATCTCGATTGGCGCTTGCAGAAAGATCTTGAAAGCACCCAGTTTGCCGCCGAAATAGAAGATCTTCTTTCAAGATAACAAATGACAACACACTGCTGGTCATCTGTATTTCGCACGCAAATATGGCGCCCTGTTGGGGGGGGGCTGCTGCCGGAATGCCGGTGATCAGCAGATGCTATCGGGCGCGCTCAGGTCCAGACCTGACGCGTCTGAGAATGATACAAGGCAGGGGTTCTTCATCCCCCGCTGCCTGCATCCACGAAGCTGCTTTTGGTCAGTGCCCTGAGCGTTTTGTAAAAACGCTGCTTCTCGATGTCGTCTACAATAGTCTCTTCAATTATCGAGATTTCAAAATGGATCAACTTCGCCAGCTTGGCGGAATCGATGCCATATAGCAGCGAGATGCAATGATAATTGCACAGAAGCTCCTCTATTTTGCCTTTCAGCACGAGATAGTCGGAATTGATATCAAATAGATCATCAATCAGGTCTTCGATATCGGCATGCATGCTTCTTGTCTCCAAAGGCCGCTATGAGTGATTGAATGAGCAGGGCATCCTGTTCATTGCCATTTTCAAGAAAGCCTCAGTCTGATTGTTTCTCTGGAATGGCTATGGTTATGGTCAGACCGCCCGTATCCGGCAGGGAGGCCCAAACTTTGCCGCCATTTCTTTCGATTGCCTGCTTGGTGATCGCCAATCCCAGCCCATAGCCGCTTCCCTTTGCTTCACCGCGGGAAAAGGGCTGAAAAATCTTTTCAAGCTCCGCGCGATCAACCCCGCCCCCCTGATCGGCGATCGCGATATGGAGCCAGCCCTCCTTGACAACGGCCTTGATGCCAACAGCAGAGTGATCGGGAGAATATTTGATGGCATTGCGAATGACATTTTCCAGCGCACGATAAATCAGCTCGCCGTTGACTTTGGTCACGAAGGAACTGGTTCCGTTGATTTCGATGGAAATATCGCGCGCCTGAGCTTCGAATGAGGCGTCTGCAACAATGTCATTCAAAAGATCGACGATATCGAGGGTCTGAAGCTCGAATTCCTCTTTTGAGCGGCTTGTCAGTCTGGCGAGCGTTAGAATTTCCCCGATCAGACCATCCATTCTTTCCACCTCGGCTTCCATGCGCAGAAGCATTGCATTCAGCTTGGAAGGATTCTGCTGCAACACCCCGATGGCAGCCTGAAGTCGCGACAGGGGGGAGCGTAGTTCATGGGAGACATCGTGGAATAGTCTTTCGCGGGATTTCTGGAATTTGTCCAGATGTTCGGCGCTGACATCAAAATCATGGGCAAGGGCAACCAGCTCATCATTGCGCCGACCACCCAGCGTGTGGGCAATGCGGGTATCAAAATGCCCCCCGGCCAGCCTTTTCAGGCCCATCCGGATCTTGAAAATCGGCGTGATGAGATAGCGCGCCAGCCAATAGGCGGCAAGGGCCGCCGCCATCAGAACGAATGTGACTGGTGCAAAGCGTATCCAGGCTACCGAGAACGGATCCTCTATCTCCGGCTCAACCGTGATCTGATAGCATTGCCCCTTTGACATCGTGGTTGCGCTAAAGTTGACCATATCTGTTGGACAATGCGTCTCCCCCTCCAGAGGCATGATTTGCATCACAATAGAGGTGGGGATCCGGTCTGCCGCATTGATAAAGGTTTGGGCCGCTTCCAGCCCATTTTCATGCAACAGGGCCGTGACCGTATTCAGCGCAAACAATTCCTTTTGATGCGCTATCTCTCGGGGGAGCGGGGCCAGTTGCAATGTCTTGGTCACAACGAACAGCAGCAGCACGGACGCCGTCAGGGTCAGCCAGATCACCAGAAAGAACTTCCAGAAAAGCTTGTTCATTCTTCCTCTCTGATCAATTGATAGCCCTGCCCGCGAACGGACTGGATCCAGGATTGCCCATCGGAGCGCTTGCCAAGCTTCTGCCGAACGCTGCTGATATGGACATCGATCCGGCGATCATAGGGGGTGAGTGGCCTGCCGAAGGCCTGCTTCGAAATGTCCTGCTTGGATATGAGTTGTCCTGCGCTGCGGGCCAGCACTTCAAGAAGGTTGAATTCCGTGCCGGTCAATTCCAGTGGTTTGCCGTTCCATTCCGCTGAACGCTTGCCCGAATGCAAGATAAGATTGCCTGCCTGCAGGCTTTCCATCGGGGGAAGGATGCGCTCGACGCGGCGCATGATGGCGCGCAGCCGTGCAAGCAACTCTCCGGGAGAGCAGGGCTTGGTGACATAATCATCGGCGCCCAGATTAAGCCCGGCGATGCGATCCGCGTCATCGCCCTTTGCTGTCAGCATCAGAACCGGAACCGTGCTGGTCTTGCGGATGCGTTGCAAGAGTTCAATGCCGTTCATTTGCGGCATCATGATATCGAGCACGATAATGTCGACCGAATGCTGCGACAGGAATTTGAGCGCAGTCCGGCCATCTTCAGCGGTGTAGACCCTGAAATCCTCTTCGACCAGATATTCCTTCAAAAGCGTAGTGAGCTCGCTGTCGTCATCGACCAGAAGGACGCTTGTCATGCCGAATGCCTCCTTGCAATTACAAAACTATATTGCAGCCCTAACCGGGATGCGCACGGACTTTTATATTTCTTAACGCAACTTTGACCCCACTTTACATCCAATCGTCTAATCCTCTGTTCTGGCCCACAGGCAGACAGAGGAAAGACATGGCGGCATCCAGATCCAATCATTTCATACCGGTTATCCTGCCCGTCGGCTTGCTTTTGTCCGGCTGTGTCGTGACGACAAACGAGCGACAGCCGGACCTTGCCATAACGACCATGTGGCATGAAACGCTGCCACATGGCGGCCAGTCCGCCAATATGCTGTCATGGTGGCAGAGTTTTGGCGACAGCTCCCTGTTGCAACTGATCGAGCTGGCCCAGACGGAGAATCCGGATCTGGCATCTGCTGCGGCCGACATAGAAAAGGCGCGCGCAACATTGGCCTCCTCACGGGCGGCATTGCTACCAACCCTTGACGGATCCGGCGCCCTCGAGGGGGGCGGGACGGAAGGGGAGCGGGCCAACCGGGTTGAGGAAGCAACGACAACGAGCGGAGCGCTCGATGCCACCTGGGAAATCGACCTGTTCGGCAAGAACCGTCTCACGCGCGACGCCGCTCGCGAACGGCTGGGAAAACAGCTGGCCAACTGGCATGATGCCCGGGTATCCCTGGCAGCAGAGGTCGCCGATGATTATGTGCAATATCGGGCATGCCGCCAGCTTGAGAGCGTCTATCAGCAGGAACTCGTCTCTCAGCGCGAGACGATAGCTGCTACGCAAAAAGCGGTAGGTTCGGGCTTTTCCTCTTCCTCTGATCTTGCTCTGGCAAAGGCAAGCGCCGCCTCTTCGGCGTCTACGCTGACCGAACAGAAGGCCGAATGCAGGATATTGGTCAAGACACTCGCCCAGCTCACCGGAGGCGATGAAACAAGGGTTTCCAACCTTCTGGGCAAGGGGCGCACAGCGATTCCGCTTGCCGGCAAATTCAATGTCAACAGGGTCCCCGCCGAGGCGATAAGGCAACGGTCGGACATCCAGACGCTGGAGCGGGAAGTCGCCGCTTCGATCGCCGAGCTGGGCGTTGCCAAGGCCGATCTCTATCCCAGCCTCAGTCTGGGAGGAACAATCACCATTTCCTCCTCGACAATGTCCGGGCAATCGGCACCATGGTCCTTTGGCCCGGCCCTGTCGCTGCCGCTGTTTGATGGCGGAACCCGGCGGGCCGCCGTCAAGAGTGCTCTGGCCGATTATCATGCTGCGGTCGCCGAATATAAATCCGGTGTGCTTGGTGCTGTACAGGAAGTGGAAGCCGCACTGGTGCATGTCAATAGCACGCGCCTGCGCATGGGCGATGCCAAGGATGCGGCAGAAAATTACCGCTCCTATTTTGATGCCATCGACATCAACTGGAAGGCGGGCAATGCCAGCCTGCTGGACCGCGAGGAGGCGCGCCGCTCGGCTTTGTCGGCTGAAGTCACCCTCATTGAGATCCGTAGGGATGCTACCCGCTACTGGATCGAACTCTACAAGGCTCTTGGCGGCGGATGGCAGGCGGCATCAGACAGCCCGCGCCCGGCAACACACAACGGCACTGATCAGAAATAAGGATAGAGGCAACCATGTCTTACAAACGGATGGTCGCGGCTTGTCTGGCCGGGGCATTGGTCTCCAGTCTTGCCACAAGCTCCCCCACTCTCGCTCAAGGGACTGCCAAGGCCGAAGTGGAAGAAGCTGTTGCTCTCAGCGTCTCTCTGGTTCAGCCCCAGACGCGAAACTGGCCTGAAACGGTTCCTGTCAGTGGCTGGCTCGAACCATGGCACGAGGCAATCATCGCCTCGGAGATTGGCGGCTTGCGGATTGACGAGCTGTTGGTCGATGTCGGCTCCGAAGTCAAGAAGGGCGATCCTCTGGCCTATCTGGCCAAGGAGACGGCATTGGCCAATCTGAAAAAGCAGCAAGCGGAAGTGCAATCCGCCGAAGCTGATCTGGCCAAGGCGAAGGCCAATGCGGATCGCGCCAGAAAGGTTGAGGGCAGCGGTGCGCTCTCCGATGAAAAGGTGACCGAATATCTGATTGCCGAACAGACCGCAGAAGCCAGCCTGCTTTCGGCAAAGGCCGATCTGGAAAGCCAGCGCATCGAGCTGGAGCAGACCACGATCCGGGCTGTTGATGATGGCCAGATCACCTCCCGCTCGGCACAATTGGGGCAGGTTGTCTCCTCTGGCACCGAACTCTTCCGCCTGTTGCGGCAAAACAAGGTCGAGTGGCAGGCCGAAGTGACCGCAACATATCTCCCGCACCTCAAGGCCGGACTGGAGGCCATCCTTGAAGGGCCGGACGGCAAGGAAATCAGGGGCAAGGTGCGGCTTGTTGGCCCGACCATAGACACCGACACTGGACGTGCCATTCTTTACGTGTCCCTGCCGCAAGGGAGCAGGCCGCGGGTTGGGCTTTATGCCACCGGGGTCATCTTGCTCGGCTCCAAGGAGGCCCTGACGGTCCCCGAGTCGGCCCTGGTTTTCCGCGACGGCATCAACTATGTCTTCGCAGCCGGCGCTGACAAACGCGCCGAACGCCTCCTCGTCAAGACCGGTCGTCGCTTTGACAATGAGGTGGAAATCCTTTCCGGCATTGAGGATGCGAGCAATATTGTTCAGTCCGGCGGGGCATTCCTCTCCGATGGGGCACTTGTCAAGATCGTGGGAGAAGCCCAGTGAATTTCTCAGCATGGTCCATTCATAACCCGATCCCGTCTATTCTGCTTTTCGCCCTTCTTACGATTGGAGGTCTTCTGGCCTTCGACCGACTGGCGGTGCAGAATTTCCCGGACATGGATCTGCCCACGATCAAGATTTCTGCCTCTCTGGAAGGCGCGGCTCCGGCGCAGCTGGAAACCGAGGTCGCCCGCAAGATCGAGGATAATCTGGCCTCTCTCAACCGGCTCGATCACATCACCACGACCGTGACCGACGGGTCCGTCTCGATCAACGTCTCCTTCGAACTCGAGAAGGACAGCGACGAGGCGCTCAACGAGGTCCGCAACGCCGTTGACAGCACAACCGATCTGCCTTCGGACATGGAGTCGCCGAGTGTTTCAAAGGTGACGATTCAAAGCTCGCCCCTTGTCACCTTTGCGGTGAAATCCACTCGGCTGAATGAAACCGAGCTCTCCTGGTTTGTTGACAATGAAATGAGGAAGGCCCTGCTTTCGGTTGCCGGTGTCGGCGAAGTGGCTCGGGTCGGCGGCGTTGATCGCGAGGTGCATGTCGATCTTGATCCGCGCCTGATGACCTCTCTGGGCATCACTGCCGAGACGGTTTCCTCCAAGCTGGGCTCGGTGCAAAAAAATGCTTCGGGCGGCAGAACCGAGATCGGCGGCAACCGGCAGACCATCCGCACCCTTGGGGCGGTTGCCTCGATTGATGAACTCAAGACGATCAGGATTCCTCTGACCAATGGGGAGTTGGTGCGCCTTGACGAGATCGGCAAGGTCTATGACAGCTTTTCGGACAGATCATCGATTGCCTATCTGAATGGTCAGCCCGTCATCGGTGTCGAGGTCAAACGTTCCAACGGTTTCTCGGATACCGGAGTTGCAGCCGACATTCGCGCCGCCATGCAAAGCTTTTCTGATAGCAACACCGATATCGAGATTGTCGAGGCCTACAGCACGGTCGGCCCGATCATCGAGAATTACAACGGCTCGATGCATATGCTCTATGAGGGGGCGCTGCTTGCCGTCATCGTGGTCTGGCTCTTCCTTAGGGACTGGCGCGCGACCATTCTGGCCGCCACGGCTCTGCCGCTCTCGGTCATTCCGACCTTTCTTGCCATCTATCTTTGGGGCTTTTCTCTCAACACTGTCACGCTTCTCTCCCTGTCGCTGGTGGTCGGCATTCTTGTCGATGACGCGATTGTCGAAATCGAGAATATCGCGCGTCATCTCAAGATGGCCAAGTCTCCCAAGGAGGCAGCCCTTGTGGCAGCCGATGAAATCGGACTGGCGGTGATTGCCACGACCTTCACGCTTGTTGCCGTTTTTCTCCCCACAGCCTTCATGGCAGGCATTCCGGGGCTGATCTTTCGCCAATTCGGCATAACCGCATCCGTCGCGGTTCTGGCCTCCCTGCTCGTTGCCCGCCTGCTGACGCCAATGATGGCGGCCTATATGATGAAGTCCAGCCCGATGGAGGAAAAGGGCGACGGCTGGATCATGGCAAGCTATCTCAAACTGGTCACAGCCAGCCTGTCCCATCGCAAGCTGACGCTGTTTGGCGTGGCGCTTTTCCTTGCCCTTTCGCTTTCAACCATACCGCTCCTCAGCACGGGGTTCTTTCCGGCTTCAGACGACGCCCAGACGAAAGTAACCCTGACGCTGCAGCCGGGCAGCACGATTGAGCAGACGAATGATGCTGCAAACAAGGCAGCAAATATCATTGCAAAACTGCACGATGTAACCAGCGTTTTCACCAAGGTCGGCAGTTCTTCATCAGGAATGGGAACCGATTCCTCAACGACGAGTGACGTCAAGACGGCAACTCTCGTGGTGGATCTGACCCCGATTGATGAACGGGATCGCAAGCAGTCAGCGATCGAGAATGATATCCGTCATGCGCTTTCCGTGCTGCCCGGAATCCGCGTCGAAGTCGGCTCGGGAGGCAATGGCACCGCGCTTGAAATCACATTGGCAAGTGATGACAACGGCCCCCTCGAACAGGCCTCGGATTCTCTTGAAAAGCAATTGCGCACCCTTCAGGGCGTCGGTGCGGTGACCTCGAGTGCATCTCTGCAGGCACCGGAATTGCAGATCACCCCCGATTTTGCCCGCGCTGCTGCTCTCGGGGTCACCTCGGAGGCAATCTCGGAGGCCATCAGGGTGGCAACAAATGGCGACTATTCGGCATCGATGTCAAAGCTGAATCTGGCACAGCGCCAGATCTCCATTCGTGTCCGCTTTGACCCGCAGATCCGGTCGTCATTTGATGACCTGATGAATCTCCGGGTAGAGGGAAACAATGGCTCGGTCAGTCTGGGCGCGATCGCCGATATTGCAATCGGTGGCAGTGCTTCCGAAATTGACCGGATCGACAGATCGCGCAATGTTACGCTGTCGGTGGAACTCAACGGACGCATCCTTGGCGATGTCTACAAGGAAGCCCAGCTCCTGCCGACCATGCAGAAGCTGCCCAAGGGTGTCCGTTTGGTCGAGCAGGGCGAACTTCAGCGCAGTTCAGAGCTGTTCAGCAGCTTCGGTACGGCGATGGCGATTGGCATCTTCTGCATCTATGCGGTTCTTGTGCTGCTGTTTCACGACTTCCTGCAACCATTCACCATTCTGATGGCCTTGCCCCTGTCTCTGGGAGGGGCCTTGATGCCGCTTGTCCTGACGGGAACGAGTTTCTCTATGCCCGCGGTCATTGGCCTGCTGATGCTGATGGGAGTGGTGACGAAAAATTCCATTCTGCTGGTGGAATATGCCATCATGGCCATCCGGGCCGGTAAATCCCGGATGGAAGCGCTGGTGGATTCTTGCCACAAACGGGCCCGCCCGATCATCATGACCACCATTGCCATGGGCTGTGGCATGGCACCTGCGGCGCTCAACCTGACCGGCGGTGATCCCAGTTTCCGTCAACCGATGGCAACGGTCGTTATCGGCGGCCTCATCACATCCACTTTTCTCAGCCTGATCGTCATCCCGGTGATTTTCACCTTCATCGACGATCTGCTGATTTTCCTGAAAAGAATCATGTCGCAGCGTCCGTAATTGAAGGCCGAACGGAGCAATTCTGAAAAGCAAACAAGCAGGTGTCGCAAGAAGGCAAACGCACTGGACAGACTTCCCGTTGCCTTGGCAGTTTGGAGTAAAATGAGAAATGAGATCCTGCTCTTTGTGTTGCTCTATGCGATATGCATCCTGCTGGGCATGTATATGGGGCAAATGATCGTTCACCCATTTTAGCCACAGCGACAAGTCACAGCGACAAACCAGAGCCACAAACCGGCGTGAAAGGGCGGCCCGATATTCTGGCCTTTGCCGGAAAGGCCGCCTTCAGTCGACCGGTTCAAGGCCGAATTCAGGCGTGAAGGCTTCAATGGCATTGATCACTTCCAATATGCGCGGATCGGACTTGCGCTCCAGAAGCACATAAATGCCCATCAGCCAGCGCGGAACAGGCTCTGCTGGGGCCATGTCGATCTCTACCAGCCCGCTCCGCTCCAGATAGCTGGACAATTGTCTTGAGTGGACAAGCACCATATCGGTTTCCAGCACCACATCGATGCAGGCCCCCATCGAGTTGGACATGAAGGTATGGCCAAACCAGTCCGAGCGCGGCTCATTGGCATCCGAGCGCTGTTCCAGTTTTCGGTTTTCCGGTGGAAAGGCCATGCAGGTGGGCCATGCGAAGATTTCATCCCGTCGTCTTTGTGCTTCGAGCAGGGGATGGTTCGGCCGCACGAAATAGGCGTCAACCGCCATGCCCAGCGGAATGAATTCCACCTCGCTTCGATTGTTGAAATCCGGGATGATATGACCCACGAACAGGGAGATATCGCCTGCCAGAAGATGATCCATGCAGGACATCATGTTGCCGATGCTGACATTGATCGACACATTGGGAAAAGCCTGATGATGCCTGATCAGATAATCTTTGAAAAACTGCGTCCATGTAGAATAACCCGTGCCAATACTTATACCATGCTCGCGTTCTTCTCTAAGTTGATCGATACTTTCAATGGCATTGGCATAAATGCGCCGCATCAGATGCGCACTCTTGTAAAGGGTCTCGCCATAGGAGGTCAGGCGCACCCCGCGTGAGGACCGCTCAAACAGCCTGACCTTCATTCTTTCTTCGAGCTTCTTGATGTTATAGGTAAGAGCGGGCTGTGATATCAATAACTTGGACGACGCGGCCGCAAAGGATCCGGCATCCGCGACCTCCAGAAACTGCTCCAGCATACGATCCATAGCCATCCTCCTCGCGCTATTTCACCAGCATGACACGCTATAAAATATTTTTATATTAGCGCCATTTTTTTGTATTGGATTTATTTTTGATGGAAATTTATATTGCCCACAGCATATGTGTCAATTCCAGTAAATCGGCGATTGAACATTGCAGGGGGTAAGTAGTTAAACGAATGTATGCGTAAAAGGCATCTTCAGTTGACCGTGGTGGAGGCTTTCAAAAGAGACATGGAATACTTACACGTAGAAATACTTGCCTGGCCCCAGTTCCAATAATATGCGTTTCGCAAGGGAGAAAGTCATGAGACTTGGTAAGATCGGAGCATTTCTGGTCGCTTCAATCGCAGCCGGTGCGCTGAGCACAGCGGCATCTGCATTGACGATCAAGGTATCGGATTCACACAATAACAATCACTCGACAGTGATCGCGCTGAATGAAATGAGCGCCAATATCGAGAAACGCACCAATGGTGATGTTACCGTTCAGGTATTCGGTGCCGGCGTTCTTGGCACTGAATCGGAAATGATCAACCAGCTGCGCATGGGCATTCTGGACATGGTGCGCACCGCACCAACCGATCTGGAAAAATTCAACCCGGTTTATAGCGCTTTCCTGCTGCCTTATCTGTTCAAGGATGATGCTGGCGTTGAAAAGGCCATGAATGCCGTCAAGGAAGACGTATTCAACGCACATCCGGAAGCCGGTTTCATGGGGCTTTCCTGGAACACCGCCGGTGCCCGCAGCTTCTATACCGTCAGCAAGGAAATCAACAGCCCGGAAGATCTGGCTGGCCTGAAGATCCGCGTTCCGAACAGCCGCTCGATGTCGCAGGCTGTTGAAATGCTCGGCGCAACCGCCACGCCTGTGCCTTGGGGTGAAGTCTATACCGCTTTGCAGCAGGGCATCGTGGATGGCGCCGAAGGCAGCCCGACCTCTCTGATCGACGGCAAATTTGTTGAAATCGTGCGTCATTTCTCCTTCGACCGCCATTTCACCATTCCTGATGTGCTGATCATCAGCACCAAGACCTGGAAAAAGCTCTCCGACGAGCAGAAGGCCATCTTCAAGGAAGAAGCCGAGACCTACACCCAGCGTGTCGCCCAGCTTGAAGAAGAAAAGATCTCCAAGGCCATCGAGCAGGCCAAGGAGCAGGGCGTCGTCTTCAAGGAAGTCGATCTGGAGCCTTTCAAGGCCCGTGTCATGTCCCTTTATGACGCGCTGCGCGCCGATAATGCAGAAGCCGCTGCAATCGTCGCTCGTATCGAGAAAGCTCAGGAATAGAAAGCCTTGCTTTCTCTGACAAGACAATGTGTTTTCGGCCTCTGGTCGAAAACACTGCCTTCTCCTCACACAAGGCAACAACCCTCATGGTGAAATTTCGATTACTTTTGGAAAAGACCGTCCTGTCGCTGATCACGGTCTTTCTGGTCCTGCTTGTCGTCATGGCCTCCTGGCAGGTTTTCGCGCGCTATGTCCTCAACGACCCGCCTCAGTTCACGGATGAGGCCATGCGGTTCACGATGATCTGGCTCGTCTATCTGGGCGCAGCGCTCGCCTTCGGCATCACGGATCGTCACATGTCTCTTGGTCTGGTCAAGGACATGTTTCGCGGGCAGTCCCGCATGCTGTTCGAGGCGTTCAGCTTCGCGGCCGTTCTGGTCTTTTGCCTGATCGTAATGATCAAGGGCGGCATCAATCTGGTCCTCATCGGTGAGGGGCAATATTCGGATAGTATGAATCTGCCAATGAACTGGGTCTATGTGATCATTCCCTTTTCCGGCTTTCTCTCGATCCTGCTCAAAACACAGAATTTCGTCGAGGTCATCAAAGATATAAGGAGCGGTTCGGATGGACACTAATCTGGTCATAATGATCCTCTTGCCGTTGTTTCTGATCTTCATGTTTGCCGGCATTCCGATTGCGATCGGCATCGGCCTGAGTTCTCTTGCGGCAATCCTTGTCATCCTGCCCTTTGACATGGTGGCCTTTCAGGGCGCCCAGAAAATGTTTGGCGGCATCAACAGCTTCGGCATGCTCGCAGTACCCTTCTTCATGCTTGCGGGCAACATCATGAATCATGGCGGCATCGCCCGAAAGCTGATCAATCTTGCGCTGATGGTCGGTGGTCGCATGCCCGGCGCTCTGGCTCATGCCAACGTCATGGGCAACATGCTGTTCGGCACCCTGTCCGGCTCCGGCATGGCCTGCACCGCAGCCATCGGCGGCACCATGGCTCCGATCCAGAAGGAAAAGGGCTATAATCCCGCCTTCTCGGCAGCAATCAACATTGCCTCCGGTCCGGTCGGCATGCTCATTCCACCCAGCGGACTGCTGATCCTATTCTCCATCGTCAGCGGCGGCGTATCCGTTGCCGGTCTGTTCATGGGCGGCTGGATTCCCGGTATCCTCTGGGGTATCGCGGTGATGATCGTTGCCTATTTCATGGCAAAGAAACACAATCTGCCGACCGAAGAGAGCCATCGCACGCCGATGGAAATGCTCAAGGTCTTCTGGGATGCCGTGCCTGCGCTGATGCTGATCGTCATCGTCATGGGTGGCATTGTCGGCGGTGTCTTCACGGCCACGGAAGGTGCTGCGGTTGCTGTTGTCTACAGCCTCCTGCTCTCCTTCTATTACAGAACCATCAACGGCAAGATGCTGCTCAAGACCCTGAGCGATACTGCCCTGACAACTGGCGTCATCCTCTTCCTTGTGGCGGTTTCCAGCCTGATGAGCTGGATCATGGCCTATGCCCAGATCCCGCAGATGATCGGAGGACTGCTTCTTGAGCTGACCGACAACCGCATCGTTCTGCTGCTGATCATCAACATCTCGCTGCTCATTCTGGGCACCTTCATGGACGCGACCCCGGCCATCCTGATCTTCACTCCGATCCTGATGCCGATCTGCACCGGAATGTTCGGCATGGACCCGATCCATTTCGGCGTCATGATGATCTTCAACCTCGGGATCGGCAACATCACACCACCGGTCGGGTGTGTGCTGTTTGTCGGTGCCGCCGTCGGGGATACCAAGATCGAGAAGATCATTCCATTCCTGGTACCGGTCTTCATCGTCCTGTTCATCGTGCTGCTGCTCGTCACCTACATTCCGTCGCTGACGCTGTTCCTGCCACATCTTATCGGCGTGTAACCGCACGTTTTTTTTCAGCCGAACCCTTGCTCCCGGCCGCCCTTGCGGCGACCGGGCCGGGCGGTGCTGACCTTATCGAACGCCTTTTGACCCATTCAAGATGCTATAACGAGAAAGCCTAGCTCATGAAAAACGTAAAAATTGCTTATATCGGAGGCGGCAGCCAACAATGGGCTCTGCACCTCATGGCCGATCTTGCCCTTTCCAAATCTCTCAGTGGCAGTCTGGTTCTTTACGATATCAACAATGCTGCTGCTGAAAAGAACAAGGAAGTCAGCAAGCATATCTTCTCGCGCCCGGAAGCGACCGGCAAGTTCGTGGTGGAAGCCGAGCCGGACCTTGACCGCGCTCTCAGCGGTGCCGACTTCGTTGTCATCTCCATCGAGCCGGGCCCGACGGAAAACCGTTATATCGATCTCAAGATTCCCGAAAAATACGGCATCTACCAGAGCGTTGGCGACACCACAGGCCCCGGAGGCATTGCGCGGGCCATTCGCTCCATCCCCGTGATGGCGGAATTTGCCAATCGCATCATGGCCGTCTGTCCCGATGCATGGGTGATCAACTATACCAACCCGATGGCATGGTGCACCGCCGCGCTCACAGCGACCCAGCCCAAGATCAAGGCTGTAGGCTGCTGCCACGAAGTGTTCCACACGCAGGAAATGCTGGGACGCTGGGTCAGCGAAACCTATAATGTACCGCTGCCTGCCAGACATGACATCAAGCTCGACATTTCCGGCGTCAATCACTTCACCTTTGCCACCGGAGCCCAGTGGAATGGCAAGGATATCTTCGAGGAATTCAAGGCCGCCATCAAGGCTGAGGATGTCGCCACGCTGAAAGCCAATGCAGCCAAACGCCACGAGGAAGAACTCTGGTTCGATTCCGATTTCCAGATCGCCAAGGATCTGTTCAAGCGCTTTGGCGTGCTCGGCGCTGCCGGCGACCGTCATCTGGCGGAATTCGTGCCATGGTATCTTGGCAGCGGAGAAGAGCTCAATAGCTGGGGAGTTGTGCTGACGCCTTACGAATGGCGCATTAAGCGGCAGGCCGCGCAGGATGAAGCGCGTCAGAAATTCCTTGATTCCGAACTCAAGCCTTCCGGTGAAGAAGGCGTGCTGATGATCGAGGCCCTGAGCGGGGCGACCGATACCCCATGCCGGACACAGGTCAATATGCCCAATATTGGCCAGAATGCCTCTGCGCCAAAGGGCTGTGTTGTGGAAAGCTACGGCCTTGTCAGCGAGAACAAGATTGAAACGATCGCCTGCGGCATCCTCCCTCCCGCCGTTCAGGCCCTTGAAGATCGTGTGCTTGCCGTTCAACAGCTCGTCCTTGAGGGCGTTCTGGAGAATGACAAGTCCAAGATCTTCAGCGGTTTCATGATCGATCCTCTCATTTCCATCGCGCCGCGCGCATGTGAGGAAATGTTCGAGGAAATGTGGGCGGCGCTTGAGCAGCGCAAGGCCTGATCCGATCAGAGAAACCAGCAAGCTGAGGGCGGCTATCCTCCCGCTGCCCTCGGCACCTAAGTGGTTTAGGTAAAATTAACTACGAACTTACACTAAGTTAATAGTCTCCCCTTACATTTTTGCGGAATGTCTCTCTTGGGTTGGAGTGTTCCATGCAATTCAGTATTTCGCGGAAGCTGGCTATTGTTTTTGGCGGACTTGTTGCCGTCTCCCTGTCTCTGGGGTATCTGTCACACAATCTGTTGACTTCAGTCGGGCGCGACGGAGAGCGGATCGGACTGGAATTGGCTCCCCTTGGTGATGCGGCCATGGAGATCAAGCTGACGGCCACCCGTGCCCATCTTCTTTTCGAGGAAATCATGTCCGGGGATGAGGGCGAGAGCATCGACGAGGTCTGGTCACTGCTGGATGAAACCAAATTCTATGCCAATGCCATCCTCAATGGCGGCAGCAATGACGAAGGCACCTTCCATCCCACCCAATCCGCAGCCGTAAGAGACAAGATCACGCAGGTCGACGCAGCGATTGCGCAATTCATTGAAGCTGCCAAGTCCCGTTATGCGACACTGGCGCAGGATCAGGGTGTCGGCTCTGGCGCAGACGAGACATTCGACGCGCTCTATGATGATCTGACCGACCGGATTGCCCAAACCGCAAGCAACCATGCTTATGATCCTTTGGCGCAGAAAGCTGCCGGTGAAGCGCGCTATCATCTGGCACATGGCCACTTGCTGGTGGCCGAAATTCTGGGAGGTGACGATGGCGAAGATTTCACCGAGGCGACAGACAGCTTCAAGGCAGCAGGTACGGCGCTGACAAACCATTCCGCCCTCAAGGGCGAAGAGGCCATTCTCAAGGACATCGCCCGGCTGACAGATCTGGCCAACCAGCGCTACAGCCAAAGCCAGTCGACGCAAAATGCCGGTTCCGGTGCCGATGCTGCCTTTGACGAGACCTTCGAGCAATTCATCCAGTTGGCCGATGACGCGGAAACCGTCATTCATGAAGACATGGCCAAGCAGCTGGTTTCGCTGCACGATACCAGTTTACGGTCCGATGCCATGCTGATAGTCGGAACCCTGCTGATGACCTTATTTGCAGGAGCGAGCTGGATCTATTTCAGCCGGACAATCGGACGCCGCGCCGATCAGCTTTCCAATTGTGCGGGCGATCTTGCCACCGGTAATCTGGATGCGGAATTGCCCAGCTGGACTTCGAGTGATGAACTTGGTCATCTGCATGAGACTTTGGGAGCTTTCAAGGCTTCGCTCATCGAGCAGCGGCAACTGGCCGAGCAGGTGGAGCGTGAGCGGGAAAATCAGACAGAAGATCGCAAGCGTCTGATGCACAAGCTGGCGTCCGATTTCCGGAGCAGCACGGAAGCCGTTCTGGGCGCTTTGGATGGAGCAACCGAGGATCTCAAGTCGGCGGTGCAGACCACCAGCAACGCGACGAAACAATCCGGCGCGACGGTGGATTCCACCATCAATGCAGCCAATAGCGCCTCAAGCAAGGTGGAAACAGTGGCCGCAGCCGCCGAGGAGCTGGCCTCCTCCATCGATGAAATCGGTCGACAGGTGGAAGACACCGTAACGGTGGTGACCAACGCCAGCAAGCAGGCCGATCTGACCAACCAGAAAATTTCGAACCTTGCCAACGCGGCGGACAAGATCGGAGAAGTTGTCATTCTCATTCAGGCCATTGCCGAACAGACAAATCTCTTGGCGCTGAACGCGACGATTGAAGCGGCCCGGGCCGGAGATGCTGGCAAGGGATTTGCTGTTGTGGCGGCTGAAGTCAAGGATCTTGCGACCCAGACATCGAAAGCGACGGAAGAAATCGGCAGCCAGATTGCCGCCATCCAGTCTGAGACCCGCGACGCGGTGATGGCCATCGAATCGATCTACAGCACCATGACGGAAGTGGATGACAAGACATCCAGCATCTCCAACTCCATCATTCAGCAGGGCACGGCAACGAACGAGATTGCAGGCAACGCGCAGGATACCTCTAGCCAGACAAGTCTGGTGACCCAGAATATGCTCAAGATGCATGAGGCAATGCAGACCTTGCTCACCACATCCTCCACCCTGTCCAGCCGCTCGGACGAGGTCCGGCAACAGTCCGGTAATCTCAGAGGATCTCTGGACGAATTTCTCGCCCGGCTTGAAGCTTCCTGACATTTCCGGATGCAGCAACAACAGGTTTGAGCCGGAAACAAGCCGCGTTATTTAGCCAACCATTCGGCCCCCCATACGTCATGACTGGCGTCACAGCTCAAAGAGGTTTTCAGGCCGCTTTGAGCTTCACTTTGTGGCAAACGACCCCCGCAGCCCCCCTTCGCCTTGTTGCTTGAGCGGCAAACCGCTCTCTGGTCGCGCCAGAGCAAGTGCTTTTGGTGTGCGATTTGCTACGGATGGTCTAAAATTTATAGGGCGCCAGCGCGCAGGCATTGCGCTATACTCAAAATCCTGCAAACCTACCTTCCTGCACGCCTCTCCCTTTGGTCTATTTCAATCATAGACTTGATCATTAATGTAACATAACAAACATTATAAGCTCATAATTTGATCTTTTTTGTGCTAAATGAACGAATATACGTAATTATATCGATGGATATTGAGCGTTTATCGACTTATTGTGATCGGTAACGAAATTTCTGACTTCTCGATATGGAGGTATCGAAGTTGGTGATGGCCAAGACCGGGCTTCACCAACGGTCAGGAATTTGGAATCGTGGAGGAGTGCAATGTCCGTTGAAAGACCATGCATCGGAGTCGTGGCCTTGGGAAGGCCGACTTTTGATGTTCCCTATGCAGAAGAAATTCTCGCCAAAGCCTGGAAGAGCCTTGAGGCTTTGGATGTCGAGCTGATTGGCAAGCCCGAATTGCTGTTTGATGCAGATGCCGTACTTGCTGCTCTGCCAGCCCTGAAAGCGCGCAAGCTCGACATGCTTCTGTTGCTGCAAGTGACATTCACGGATGCCACCATGACCGTGGAGCTGGGAAAGGAAATCGACGCTCCACTGGTGATGTGGTCCTTCCCGGAAGAGAGAACCGGCGGGCGTCTGCGCCTCAATTCCTTCTGCGGCGTCAATCTGGCCAGCCATGCATTGAGCCGCAACGATCTCGCCATCGACTATATTCATGATGCGCCTGAAAGCCCGGCGGCCCGCGAACAGCTTATGGTGCTGGCCCGCGCTGGCGCTGTGGTCAATGATCTCGACGGTGCCCGCATGAAGCTTGTGGGGCATCATCCCGACGGCTTTGATGCCTGTAACTTCAAGGCCGAACAGCTGAAGGAACGGTTCGGTGTCGAAGTGGACCAGACCCCGATCCTTGATTTTATCGAAGAAGTCAAAGCGCTGCCGGATTCTGTCGCCGATGCGCCCTATGCGCGCCGCGCCAAGGATTTCCCCAATCTGGCCGAGCTTGATCAGGATGCGACCCGCAAGACCCTCAAGGTCTATTCCAAACTGCGCAAGGAAGCCGACGAACAGGGCTACAAGGGCATTGCCGTGCGCTGCTGGCCTGACTTTTTTGTCGAATATGGCTGTGCGGCCTGTGGGGCGCTGGCGCTGCTCAATGAAGATCATACCCCCGGTGGCTGCGAAGCCGACATGCTGGGCGTGCTGACATCGGTCATTTTGCAAAATGCCTCTGGTGGCAGCGTCTTCAACACCGATCTTGTCGATGTCAATCTTGAGGATGACACCATCGTCTTCTGGCATTGCGGTCAGGCGCCCATCGATATGGCTGACCGGGACCAGACCATTCAGGGTACGATCCATTCCAACCGCAAGCTGCCATTGCTGTCCGAATTTGCGCTCAAGCCCGGACGCATCACTGTTGCTCGCCTGTCACAGGGACATGAGAAGCTGCGCCTCGTTCTGGCGGGGGCAGACATGATCAAGGCTCCACTGGCCTTCTCCGGCACGGCCGGGGTGGCCCGGCCGGATATCCCGGTTGCCCAGTTCCTTGATCGCATGATTTGCGAAGGCCTTGAGCATCATACCGCGCTGACCTATGGCGAGCATCGTCCGGTTTTGCGGGCGATTGCCAAACGCCTTGGAATCGAAGTGGTTGAGTTGACCTGACGCTGCCAACGCATGCCGATGGGTAATGTCGGCATGCGCTCCAGTCCGGATTTCTTTCAAACGGGAATGAAACTAATGTTGGCAACTATTGAAAAAGGCCTCAACGGCATCAATGCTCCTCTGAGCAAGATCGGCAGTTGGGTTGGCGGATTGATGCTGGTCGTCATGACCGTGATTGTCCTGCTGCAGGTGCTGTTCCGCTATATCCTGAATATGCCATTGAGCTGGACCGATGAAGCCTCGCGCTTTCTGATGATCTACATGACCTATCTGTGCCTGCCTCTGATTTATCTGCAGGACAAGAATATCGCCATGACCTTTCTGCTCGATGCCATGCATGGCACGCGCATCCGTCACCTGCTGATGGTGGTGATCCATATATTGGTCATCCTTACCTTTCTGGTCTGGATCAAGTTTGGCTATGACTTCTTCCTGCGCGGCACCAGTCATGCCGACAGCCTGCCGATCAAGATGAATGTCATCTATATCGCGCCACCATTGCTGATGGCGATCACGCTGCTTTCGGCCTTGCAGAAGATCATTTCCGAGCTGCGCCAGTTTCTCCATTTCACTCCAGCAGATAGCGCCCCAAAAGCCTGAAGGGCGAGGACGTAGACGAGGAAAATAGTCATGGTTTCTCCGATTTTTGCCGTTTATTTCCTGATCCTTCTGGTCATCGGCGTTCCGGTTCTCTTTGCGCTCGGGCTGTCCCCGGCGATTGCCTTGTTGCAAGCCGACAAGGTGCTGTTTATGAATTTGCTCTACCAGCGGCTTTATGCCGGTCTGGACAATTTCCTGCTGCTTGCGCTGCCATTCTTCATGCTGGCCGGTGAATTCATGGTCAATGGTGGCATCACCACCCGCATCATCAGCTTCTCCCAGAAGATGGTCCAGCATATGCGCGGCGGGCTTGGGCATGTGGTGATCATTTCCGCCACCCTGTTTGGTGCCCTGACCGGATCGTCCGTGGCGGCTACCTCGGCCATTGGCAACATGATGATCCCCGAGATGGAGCGCTTCAAATATGATCGCACCTATGCGGCAGCCATCACGGCGGCGGCGACGGTTCTGGGCACGATCATCCCGCCCAGCGGCATCATGCTGATCTATGCCTTCGTGATGAATACCTCGGTCGCCGCCATGTTCATGTCCGGTATCGTGCCCGGCCTGATCCTCTGTGTTGCGCTGATGATCGTCAATCGCTGGCAGATCCAGAAATATCCCGCAGTGGAGCAGTTTGAAAGAGCGCCGCGCGCCGAGCGCAGTGCGGCTTTCAAGGCAGCGATCCTGCCATTGCTGACCCCGGTCATCATTCTGGGCGGCATCTATGGCGGTATCTTCACGCCGACCGAAGCGGCAGCGGTTGCGGTCTTCTATGCCTTTATCCTGTCGGTCTTCATCATGCGCATCCTCAAGCTCAGGGATGTCTTCCCGATGTTTGTGCGCATTGCCATCAATGCCGGGGCGATCCTGATCATTGTGGCAGCGGCCAGCGGCTTTGCTTCGGCCATTTCACTGTCGGGTGTTGCCCAGAATATCACCCAATTCTTCTATTCGGTGACGGACAATCCCTATCTGTTGTTCTTCATCATGAATATCTTTCTGTTCTTTGTCGGCATGTTCCTGGATGCAGGTCCGGCCATTCTGATCTTTGCCCCCATTCTGGCACCGATCATGACCAATGTTGGCATCGACCCGATCCATTTCGGGGTTGTCATGGTGGTCAATCTGTCCATCGGTCTGGCAACACCGCCGATGGGACTGGTGCTCTTTGTGGCCTCCGGCGTGTCCGGTGTGCCTTTGCAGAAAATCTCGAAAGCGATCATCCCGTTTCTGTTGGCAGAGGCCTTGGTGATCTTCTTGATTTCGTTCTTCCCGCCACTCGTTATCGGCTTGCCGAAACTGCTTGGAATGATGTGAGCGGGCTTTAGGAGGAGGCCGGCAGTGAAAAGAGGAAGCTCTGTCGGCAACATATTTACCAGTGGAGGTAACCCATGAATATCAAAGCACTAGGACTGTCCATACTGACCGCCGGACTGCTTTCTGCTGCCGCACAGGCCGCAGACTACAAGCTGACGGTTCCGCATGTGACCAATATCGACAGCTATAACCATCAGTCGCTGCTGGTGTTCAAGAATTTTGTCGAGAACCATTCCAACGGCGCGATCGAGGTTGAAATTTTCCCAAGTGGCCAGCTGTGCGGCAATGCCCGCGAGTGCCTCTCCGGTGTGCAGTCCGGTATCTTTGATTATTTCCAGACCACCATTCCGGAACTGGCCAACTATTGGCCGCCGGTCGGAGCCTTCGACCTGCCCTATATGCTGCGCGATGACCGGGTAGCCGAATGCGTCTATGACAATGAGGATTTCCTCGCTGACGTGCGCACCAACGTGCTTGAGCAGACCCAGAATCTGCGTCTGATGATGGTGTCCAACTCGGGCGGCTGGCGCAATTTTGCCACCACCGACAAGCAGGTTAAAAGCCCCGAGGATATCAAGGGGCTGAAGATCCGGACGGTGCCGGCACCGATCCAGCAGGAGCTGGTCAAGGCGCTTGGTGGCGCTCCAACCCCGATTTCCTGGCCGGAGGTTTATACGGCTCTGTCCACCGGCGTGGTTGATGGCACCAAGAATGGTATCGTCGATATCACCACCATGAAATTCGAGGAAAGCCTCAACTATATCGTGCTTGATGGCCATGCCTATATGGGCGGTGTCTGGGTGATGAATAATGACCGTTTTGAATCCTTCCCCGATGAGCTGAAGCGCGTCGTCATCGATGGCGTGGCAGCGCAGAACCAGTTCCTGCGCGTCTATCCGAAATGGAAGGAATTCGACGCATACGAAACCTTCCGCAAGGCTGGCGGCACCATCTATACGCCAACCGCCGAAGAGAAGAAGGCCTTCCAGGAAGCCACCGCGCCCGTAAAAGACTTCTTCATCAATGAAGTTGGCGAGCCGGGCAAGGAATGGCTGAACCGCTTTGAAAGCGAAATCAAATCCTGTGAATCCAGACTGGATGCCGATTTCTCCAAGGCTTCCAAATAGTTTGCCATGAAAGCAATGAGGAGGGGGCGCGCCCCCCTCCATCTCCCGCCATGACAGACCAGACGCAAAATCAACCCGCATAGCGCTGCTTTTCTGCATTCCGATTGCCTTCGGCATTCACAAGAGTAGATCGAGGGAAAAGACATGAAATTCGAAAGATCCGAAACCGGCTTCATACTCTCGCACAAGGGCCGGATAGTGCTGCGCCATTCCCACAGCTCACCAATCCTGTTTGTCGGCAGGGGCAACGCCACCTACGACATGTATCGCGGCAATTTCGACATCAGGGACTATGTCAGCGAGCGGATAGCCCTGCGCTGTTTCGTGCTCAAGGGCGACGGCCAGACCATCGGCATCGACTTTCATTATGAGGGGGAACACCAGATCACCCTTAGCGCCGAGGAAACCCCTGAAGGGCGTCTCAAGATCAGTTTTCTTGATGCAAGGGAAGGCCTCAACAGGGTCTGGCTGCGGCTTGATGCCAGCAAGGATGAAAAGATCTATGGCTGCGGCGAACAGCTGACCTATTTCAATCTCAGGGGCCACAATTTCCCGCTCTGGACCTCCGAGCCCGGCGTCGGACGCAACAAGGCCAGCTATATCACCTTTCAGGCCGATGTGAAGGATCGGGCGGGCGGCGACTATTACAACACCAATTATCCGCAGCCGACCTTCCTTTCCAGCGAGCGCTATTTCGTGCATCTGCAAACCACGGCCTATGCCGATTTCGACTTCCGGCACGAGGAATTTCACGAATTGCAGTGCTGGGCCATTCCCGACCATCTGCTGTTTGACTGCGAGCCGAGCTTTCCGGCGCTCATGCACAATATCTCCGCCCTGTTCGGCACCCAGCCCGAGCTGCCGGACTGGGTGCTCGACGGCGTCATTCTCGGCATTCAGGGCGGAACGGACGTTACGCTAGAGAAGTTGCAGAAGGCGCGGGCGGCGGGCGTCAAGGTGGCAGGGGCATGGTGTCAGGACTGGCAGGGCATCAAGATGACCTCCTTTGGCAAGCGCCTGCAATGGGACTGGCAATGGAATCCGGAACTCTATCCCGGTCTCGACCAGAAAATTCATGAGCTGAAGCGCGATGGCATCCGCTTTCTCGGCTATATCAACCCATATGTGCTGGAAGACTTTCCCCTCTATCAGGAAGCGGCAAGCAAGGGCTATCTGGCCACTCGTCAGGACGGGTCCAAATATGTCGTCGATTTCGGCGAATTCTATTGCGGGGTGGTGGATTTCACCAAGCCCGAGGCTTGCGACTGGTACAAGGAGGTCATCAAGACCAACATGATCGATTTCGGCCTTGATGGCTGGATGGCCGATTTTGGCGAATATCTGCCGACCGATTGCACTCTGGCCAATGGCAAGTCGGCAGAAATCGAACATAATGACTGGCCGCGTCGCTGGGCCAAGATCAATCATGAAGCCATTGAGGAAGCGGGCAAAACCGACGATATCCTGTTCTTTATGCGCGCAGGCTATACCGGCATTCAGCGCTATTGCCATACGCTTTGGGCGGGCGATCAGTGCGTCAACTGGAATATCGATGACGGCATGCCATCGGTGATCAACGGCGCGCTTTCCTCCGGTCTGCTCGGCAATGGCATCCATCATTCCGATATTGGCGGCTATACCACCCTGCACGGCATGAAGCGGGATCGCGAATTATTCATGCGCTGGGCCGAAATGGCGGCCTTCACCCCCATGATGCGCACCCATGAAGGCAACCGGCCGCTTGACAATCACCAGTTCGATACGGACACCGAAACGCTTTGCCATCTGGCACGCATGACGCGAATCTTTACCCATCTCAAGCCCTATATCAAGGCGGCGGTCAAGGAGAATGCAATGACCGGCATGCCGGTGCAGCGGCCGCTCTTCATGCATTATGAGGGCGATGCCCTGTCCTATGAAGTCATGTATGAATATCTGTTCGGACGCGATCTGCTCGTTGCCCCGGTCTATGAGCAGGGGGCCACCAGCCGCAAACTCTATCTACCACCGGATCAATGGATCCATATCTGGAGCTTGGAGCATTATCAGGGCGGCTGGGTCGAAGTGGAAGCCCCCATTGGCAAGCCGGCAGTCTTTTGTCGCGCGGCCAGTGCTGATGCGGTCCTGTTTGGCAAAATCCCGGATGCTGCCGACGACTTGCTCTAGAGCAGGGGACGCTCAAACCGGCCTGAGTTGAAATCGCAAACAGAACCCCCCTCTTTCGGCCTTGGCTGTCAGAGGGGTTTCTTTTTGATATGAGGGCACTGTTCAGAAGGGGGACTTGTTCCGGGATTGCCTTTTGCCCTCATGCATCCCTCTTTAAGGGGCTGGCTCTGAAATGTCAGCCTGCCTTTGCAGGCCAACTCCAAGGGATATTCTGCGGGGAAATCTGTCTGTTCAATCAAATAAAAGCCCTGACCCGCAAGGGGTCAGGGGGAGAAGGTGTGCTCCAGCCATAGTGGAGGAAAAAACTCGTGGGAGGACGAGACCTGACTAGAAATCAGAAGCTTTTCCGCTGGAACCAAACAGGCGAATTTTCTCTTTCACCTTTTCTTTCATGATGCGTTCCGCAGATCCCAATGAATCAGCAAGAACAAAATCTTCCGGATTTTCCTTCCAATAGGCCTGTGCGCCATAGGTGAAGGCCTGACGCAGTTCTGTGTCGACATTGACCTTTGCGATGCCAAGCTTGATGGCGCGCTCAACCTGTTCATCAGGCACACCCGAACCGCCATGCATCACCAGAGGTTTCTGGACGATTTCCTTGATTTCCCTGATCCTGTCGAAGGCCAGACGGGGTTCTGCCTTATACATGCCATGGGCGGTGCCGATGGAAATCGCCAGATAGTCCAGATTGGTGCGATCGACGAATTCCTGCGCCTCGGCGACCGTGGTGATCATCGCGTCGGCTTCATCCACTGCGATGTCATCTTCCACGCCGCCGATCTTGCCGATCTCGCCCTCGCATCCAACGCCCAGCGCATGGGAAACTTCGGCCACGATTTTGGTAATGCGACAATTCTCCTCGAATTCGAGGCCGGAGCCATCAAACATCAGCGAATGAAAGCCGATGCGGGCCGCTGCCATGGTCTGTGGAAACTGGCGACTGTGATCGAGATGAATGGCCACCGGAGCCGTGATATTGGCCATGAAGGCATCGACAATTGCCTTCATTTCATCAAGCCCCATGGTGTTGATCACTTTCTGTCCGATCATGACCATGATCGGGGCCTGTTCCTCCTCGGCCGCCTTCAGAATAGCGCGGGTTGTTTCGGCGTTATGCACGCTGAAAGCGCCGATCGCATATCCTTCTTTCCATGCGCGTTCGATCAGTTTTGTACCGGAAATATAGGCCATTCTGTTACCTCTTTTTACGCATCCCTAAGATTGCGCCGTGACAGCCGTCGGAGACCTTTTGCACTGCCAATGTGATACTTGGTGTTTCTATGCTGCAAGATTACCAAAAATTGATCATTTTCGAAAGTGTTTCAGCGCAATCATGGGCGAAAAACAACATTGCTACACAAATTTCTCAGGAAAAATTACAAAATGTGGAGATTTTTAACCACAAGCATGGTGCCAATGATCAAAAGCAGTGAGTGGATGATGCCGTGATAGTTGATCCTGTATTTATGCAGGAGCTGATAGGCGACCATGCCAAGGCTCATGCCCACGACAAAGGCGGGAAAGGCATAGGCCACACGCTCGAACACATAGACATCGAGCAACCCCTTGGTCCAGAAGCCGGCAATTGCCCCGACCATTTGCAGCATGAAGAAGAAGACCAGCGTTGATTTGATCTCATGGGCATTCCATGGCTGCATCGAGCTATAGGCGATGACCGGCGGCCCCGGCTCGCCCACGCTTGCGCCCAGCGCGCCGGAGAAAAAGCCGACGCCCAGCGTGACGGGCGTGGAAGTCTTCTTGAAAAGCGGGCTGCGGGAGAAGAGGGAATAAAGGCTTGAGAGGATCAGCACGATGCCCATCGTGATCAGAATGGCCTCTGCGGGCAGGCGCTTGAGCAGATCGGCCCCCAGAAAAGAGCCCGGCAGTGAGCCGACAAAGAGGATGAGGCCGCTTCTCCATTGCACATTATGACGCATTTTCCAGACAAGAGGAAAGGTCACCAGCCAGCCGAAAATACCAGCGATCGGGACCGCCGCCTTGACATCGAGAGCCATGGAGAGCAGCGGCACGCTGACGAGCGCCAGACCAAAGCCGGTCAACCCTTGCGTAAAGCTGCCCAGCGCGATGATCGCCGAAACGACGATGATTTCCAAGATCATGGGAATATCCTGCCAAAAGGCGGCCGGAGATCAAGGCGAATTGACCTCCGGCCTTCCGGGGATAGGGCCTAGCGCGTGCCGAACCGGTGAAGGGTGCGGTGATGATAAAGCTGATCGGGACGAAGAACCGCAGAAGGGAAGTGCGGCTGGTTTGGCGCGTCCGGGTAACCCTGGGTTTCCAGACAGAGCCCGCCGAAGGCTTCATATTTACAGCCGTTGCGCCCGATCCATTCCTTGTTGGATAGCTTGAAGGCATTGTAGAACTGGATCGCCGGCTGGGTGGTCAGCACGGTCATATAGCGCCCCGATGTCGGCTCGTAGAGCTCGGCCGCACGCCAATAGGCACCATCTGTCTCTTTGCAATTGAGAATGAAATTATTGTCGATGCCGCCATCCCTGACTTTTTCCATGTTGGCACCGATCCGGGTTGGCGTGCGAAAATCCAGCCCGCTCCCCTCCACCGAGAGAATTTCGCCGGTGGGAATCATATTGTCCGATACCGGGGTGTAGAAATCGGCATGGAGGGTTAATTCATGATCCGCAACGCTGCCGCTATCATGGCCTGCCAGATTGTAATAGCTGTGATTGACCAGATTGACGATGGTCGGCTGATCGCAACTGGCCGTGAAGTCGTAGCAAACCGCGCCATCCTCGCTCAGGCCAATGGTGTGGCTGACCTGCAGGCTTCCGGGATAACCGGATTCACCATCGGGCGAGACCCGATGAAAGTGAATGAGAATTGCGTCTTTGCTTTCCTCCAGATCATAGCCCCAGACATATTTGTCAAAGCCTCTTGCTCCGCCATGCAGATGCTGGCCGGTCGGGGCCTCGTTGGTTTCCAGCTGATAGCTTTGACCATCGATGCAAAAATGGCCATCCCTGATGCGGTTGGCAAAGCGACCGGCAACCGCTCCGAAGAATGGATGACCGCCCAGATAGCGCTCAAGTGAACCATAGCCCAGCACCACGTCGGCAGTCGCCCCATGCCTGTCCGGCACTTCGATGCTGGTAACAATGCAGCCATAATTCGTCACACGGATGGTCATGCCGTTGCTGTTGGTCAGCGTGATGAGGTCGGCTCTTTTCCCGTCCACCTCACCCCAGGCTTCTATTGTCTTTTTCATGCTTTCCTCCCTGCCGGATCTATTTCGCCTTGCTTTCAAGGCCGGACAGAACGCGCAGCTGTTCCAGAATGGCGGTCCAGTCCTGACGTCCGCGACCGGAAACGCGGCTGATATTGTAAAGCTCACGAGAGGCAGCCCCCATCGGCATGGGAACGCCAACCTGATTGGCCAGATCGAGCGCGATGCCCAGATCCTTATGTGCCAGATCAATCATGAAGGCAGGCGAGAGGTCTCCGGCCAGCACCTTGCCCGGCCATGTGGTTGTAAAATGGCCCTTGCCAGCCGGTGTTCCACCGAGAACCGACATGGCCGTGTCGAAATCGAGGCCGATCTTTTCAGAAAGGGCGATGGCTTCTGCCGAGAGGGCATTGAGTGCGATACTCATGTAATTATTGATGATCTTGACACGGATGCCCTTGCCTGGACCGCCTGCATCCACGGTCTCCGAACCCATGAGGTCAAAAAGCGGCTGCGCCCGGGCAATCTGCTCTTTCGTGCCCCCGGCCAGAATGAGCAGGGTTCCTGCGATGGCATGATCTGATGTTCGCCCCACCGGCGCTTCCATCATTTCGATGCCTCGTGCCGCCAGATCCTGTCTCAGCGCATCGGTTTCCAGCGGGTGAATGGTTGACATGTCAATCACCAGCCCATCCTTGGGCATTGCGGCGGCAACGCCACCGTCTCCCAGCAGAACATCTCTCACCAGAGCACCGTTGGGCAGCATGGTAATGACAAATGAAACCGCGCTTGCAGCCTCTGCTGCGCTGGAGCAGGCAATAGCTCCTTGCGTGGCCAATTTGTCTACGGCATCCTTGTTGATGTCGAACAGTTTGAGCTGATAGCCTCCCTTGATCAGATTGGCAGCCATTGCGGCGCCCATCTGCCCGAGACCGATAAAACCGACAGTCGTCATTCAGACCTCCCGTTTGAGCGAATTTGATCGTAATACAACATTTGCAACAAAAACAGACAAAATACAACACATTGATGTTGTTTTTTGATTGTTTTTGGTGATATTTTGGACCCAGAACGCCAAACCCGGAAGACAGGGCGCCTGCTGGGCGCTGCAAATACAAGGAAATCAGCATGAGTGTTGCATGCGTCGGCATCACAGTTCTTGACCGTGTATTCCGCGTCGAGAAACTCCCCGCCAGCGGTGGCAAATTCGTCGCCAGAGACTATTTCGAAATTGGTGGTGGACCGGCCGCAACCGCAGCCGTTGCCGTGGCGCGGCTGGGCCTGCCTGTCGAATTTATCGGCAGGGTGGGGACGGATGATGTGGCTCAGGCCATCATCCGCGAGTTTGATCATTATAAGGTTGGCCATCGCTTCACCCGCGAGGTGGACGGTGCCAGTTCGTCCTTCTCGGCCATCCTTGTCGATGACGAGGGCGAGCGGATGATCATCAATTATCAGGATGACAGCTTGAGCAGGGATCCGGCATGGATGCAGAGCGTTGATTTCGCAAAGTTCCAGACCGTGTTATGCGATGTCCGTTGGCATGAAGGAGCCGTTCACGCCCTGAAAATGGCGAAAGAAGCCGCCATTCCCAGCATTCTGGATGCCGATATCACTCCGCAGGACATCAGCGAGCTGGTCGCTTTGGCTGATCATGTGGCGTTTTCCGAACCCGGTTTGGCGAAATTCACACAAACAGATGATCTTTTGAGTGGATTGCGCCTTGCCCAGACCAGAACCGATGGTAAAGTCTATGTCACGGCAGGAGCGAATGGCTGCTACTGGCTGGAAAATGGAGAGGTAGGTCATGTACCGGGCTTCAAGGTGAAGGTTCTGGACACGACCGGTGCCGGTGATGTTTTCCACGGGGCCTTTGCATTCGCTCTGGCGCAGGGTATGGACATGGCGCAAACGGTTCGATTTGCCAGTGCCGTTGCTGCCCTGAAATGCACGAAACTGGGTGGGCGCGAAGGCATACCGGATCTTGAAACCGTCAACGCCTTTCTGGCCGCCAACCAATAGACAGGAAAGAAGTCTCATGCCGGACGCAGTCATTGTCGGGAATCCCCGTCAGGACAAACTTCTAAGGGAAGTCAATGAGCGTGGCTATATCAGCGTTGAGGAACTGACCGAACTGCTTGATGTTTCGGCGCAAACCATCCGGCGCGACATCAAGAAGCTCAGTGATCAAAAGCTTCTCATTCGCCATCATGGCGGAGCTGCGCGCAATTCCAGCGTTCTCAATCTCGACTATTCTGTCAGGCAGACATCGGAAACCGAAGAAAAGGAAGCGATTGGCGAAGCCATCGCGGCCCAGATTCCGGACAACAGCTCGATCTTCATTTCCATCGGCACGACCACGGAGACGATTGCTAAGCATCTGCTGCAAAAGCGCGGGCTTCAGATCATCACCAACAGCTTGCGGGTGGCCAGTGTGCTCTATCAGAATCCGGACTTCAATGTCATGGTTCCCTGTGGCAAGCTGCGCAGCACCAACGGCGGCATTCTCGGCTCCACCGCGCTTGATTTCATCAATCATTTCCGCGTCGATTATCTGATCACAAGCTGCGGCTCGATCGACAGCGACGGCACCTTGCTGGATTATGAATTCAATGAAGTGATCATGGTGCAAAGCATGATGAAGACGGCCCGGAAGATTTTCATTGCGGCCGATTCCACCAAATTCAGCACCAGAGCAACCGTCGAGATGGGCCATATCAAGAATATCTCGGCCCTGTTCACAGACAGCCAGCCACCTGCCGACATCCGCATGCAGCTGGATTTGAACGAGGTGAAATTATTCGTCTGCAAAGCCTGAAATAGCGGAAATCGCTCTTTTCTCTGGCAATGGCCAGCTGTTATCCCTGTTCCGTGCCGCAGACAATGAGGCTGTCATTCTCCCTTTCCTGGCAGCCCGCCTTCCATGAGTGCCGGCACACAAATCTGCACAGAAAAAGAAGGGCACCCAAAGGTGCCCCACTCCTCGTCGCAGGCAGTGTTGGGAGAATGATCAAAGCAGGAAGTCGGTCTCTGCCAGAGACGAAATATTCGCGCATTCGATGGTGAAATCAGCCACCGCGTCTCCATCGACATCGCCGAAGATCATCACATCGGCACCATCAATTTCATACCAGATAGAATTGGCCGCCGCGCTATTGCCACTGAAGGCAAAGCTGTCATCTTCAAGCGAGCTTTCTATCGCATCGATATTGGAAAGGTCGATGAGATCTTCCCCGCTATCGAAGGCATAAATCCTGTCGTGGTTGGCTCCCATCTTGCTGTCATTCACGCTATTGAAAATGAAGGTGTCTTTGGCTGCGTCAACACCCGCATACATCAGGTCGCGGCCAAGACCTCCGAACAGCGTATCAGCGCCCGAGCCGCCATAGAGTTTGTCGTGTCCGGCATGGCCGAGCAGCCGGTCATTGCCATTGCCGCCGTTGAGCAGATCATTTCCATTGCCGCCCAAGAGCTTGTCGGCTCCAGCATTGCCAAAGAGCTGATCTGAGCCATTGCCGCCAAAGAGGCTATCCGCACCGCCATTGCCATAGAGCTTGTCGTTGCCATTATAACCCCGCAGCGCGTTATTGGCAGAATTGCCCGTAATGACATTGGCCTGCATGTTGCCTGTGCCGTCTACCACGTCACTGCCGGTCAGGGTCAGATCGTCGAGATGCTGGCTATGGGCAACCAGAGAGAAGGTTACGGAGCTTTCGACCAGATCCTTGCCCTCATCGGCATATTCCCTGACCACGTCTCCGGAATGATTGACGATATAGGTGTCGTCACCAAGGTTGCCGGACATGGTATCGGCGCCCAGCCCACCATCGAGACGATCGTTGCCCGCTCCGCCGATCAGCGTGTCGGCTCCGACATTGCCGAACAGCTTGTCATTGCCAGCTCCACCATGTAGCGCATCATCGCCGGTTCCGCCATGAAGCGCATCATGGCCATTGCCGCCATATAGGATGTCCTTGCCGCCACTGCCGAACAGCCTGTCATTGCCATTCAGGCCGCTCAACTTGTTGCTGGCGCCATTGCCTCTGATGACATTATTCTGCATGTTGCCAGAGCCATCGACGCTCAGATCGCCAATCAGGGTCAGATTTTCAAGATGCTGACTATGGGCAACCAGCGAAAAGGTCACCGAGCTCTGGACGATATCCGTTCCCTCATTGGCCAATTCCTTGACCTGATCGCTGCTGTTGCCAACGAAATAGGTGTCATTTCCCTTGTGGCCTGACAAGATGTCGTCGCCGGTGCCGCCATAGATCAGATCATTGCCATCGCCACCATTGATGATGTCATTGCCTTCATCGCCAAAGAGAATGTCGTTCCCGGCTCCGCCATAAAGCGTGTCATTGCCTTCGCCACCCTCTATGTCATCCTCACCAGCACCACCATTGAGCACGTCATTGCCGGCTTCTCCATATAGAATGTCGTCGCCATTGAAGCCCTTGATCCAGTTTGCATTGTCATTGCCGGAAATAAGATTGTCGAGGTTGTTTCCGAAGCCGTTGATAGCGGCGTCACCATCAAGAACAAGAGCTTCCACATTCAGCCCTTCTGTCTGAAGGGAGAAAGTCCGCGTGCTGGCGATGATATCAAGGCCGGCATTGGCAGCTTCCTTGACGACATCGCCCACATCATCGACATAATAGATGTCATCGCCGATGCCTCCGGCCATGATGTCTGCCCCAGCTTCACCATCAAGAATGTCGTCGCCCGATCCGCCATAGAGTGTGTCGTTTCCGGCTCCGCCTTCCAGCTTGTCATCACCAGCGCGCCCGTTGATGATGTCGTCGCCCTCTTCGCCCTGCAATTTTTCATCCAGAGTGGAACCGAGCAGCGTGTCGGCATATTGCGTTCCTCTGACCTGATCGATATTGGAGAGGGTATCGGTATCGCCATAACCGTCTGTCGCGGTCCCTGCTGCCAGATCGACATGGACACCGGAGGTGCCTAGGTTGCCATCGGCATCTTCGTAGCCAGCGTCCTTGGAATAATCGACAAATTCCCGGCCACTGCCTCCGCTATAGGTGTCGTTGCCAGCCAAGCCGATAAATCTTGCATATTCCTGATCGGCACCAATGAAGACATCGTCATATGGCGTGCCGCGCACCTCTTCGATGCCGACGAATGTGTCGGTGTCACCATAGCCGTCGGTTGCCTGACCAGCTATGAAACTGACGGTGACCGCGCCGGTGCCGCCATTCCGATAATCTTCGTTATAGCGTATGACATCATGCTCGCCGACGGCGCCGTCGAAATAGTCGTTTCCCGCGCCGCCATAATAGTAATTGTCGTCTCCCAGCCCCCCATAGAGTTCATCATCACCATCGCCACCAAAGAGCGCGTCAGTTCCGTCGCTGCCATAGAGGATATCGTCGCCTTCTTCACCATTGAGGATATTGTTGCCAGCATTGCCATAAAGAATGTCGTTTCCCGAGCCCCCGTGGAGTTCATTGTCCCCTGTGTCGCCATAGAGCACATCATTTCCGGCCTGCCCGAACAGCATGTCATCGCCACTGTCTCCATGAAGCTCGTCATCGCCGTTTCCGCCAAAGAGGGAATCATTGCCGTCATTGCCATGGATTTCGTCGTTCCCGTCTCCTCCATGGATGATGTCATCGCCGGTGCTGCCATGCAGCGTGTCGGCCCCGTCATCTCCATAGATCACATCGGCTCCGGCGCCCCCGTCGATGACATCATTGCCACCATCGCCATGGATCTCGTCATCGCCGTCATATCCAAATATTTCATCCCCTTCCGTAGAGGTTCCGTAAAGTACATCATTGCCGTTTGTTCCGATAATTCTAGCCATAACACTCTCCCCTTGAGTCTCTCTTTCTCGTCATTGGGCAGGTGCCGATCCGCCCTTCCGTGGCCAAGCAAATTCGCAAGATTTGCAGCACTGAAACTTGCTCCAAAGGGTAGCAGGACAGAACCATTTTGCCCGCTCCCAAATGGGGGAGGCGAGCGCGGATTTTTGTGCATCAATGGCGCTTTCATGCCATTTCTGGCCTGGGAAAGCGCAGCAAAAAGGGGGGGCAGGAAACAAGAAGTCTTTGGCGCAGGGGCTGAAAGCCAAATGGCCGCTTGCCGCTTCTGAAGAAAAGGGAGGGCGGGGGAGATCAGGCGTTGCAGAATTGCTCCAGTCGCAGCAGAAGGGCGATCTGGCTGGCCGTGTCGGTTTTCTGGAAGATGGTCTTAATGCGCGTTCGGGATGTCTCGTAGGAAATCTTGCAAATCAGCGCCGCATCTGTAAGGGATTGCGTTTGCATGAGGGCCTGACACAGGCGCTGTTCCGCCCTTGTCAATTGATAGGCGCGGGCAAACTCTGTCAGGTCTTCTGCCCGTTGGGTAAGGCCCAGAGGCGTGGCAACAACCAGCACCTGAGGCTGCTGCAATATCAGGCCACATGGCCGCCCCGTCGGCAATCGGGAAAAGGAAAGCACCCAGTCCCGGGCTTCATCCTGGATCACCATGCGATGGGCCGGATAGTTGGCGCTGGATGAAACCTTGCGAACAAGAGCAGCAAAGCACTCACTTTGCTTGACATCCCTCAATGTCACGCGCCTTTGGCTGAGAGCGAAAGGCCCGCCCTGTTGCATCAGGAGCTCGAAAGACCGATTGGCCTCCCGCAACAGGCCCTGCCAGTCGACCACAAAGGCCACTTTGTTGTTGCGGCTGACCATCGCCGCAAGGCGGGCTGCTCTCTCTTGCCGCCTGTCAAGATGGCGAGACAAGCTGATGGCGCTCTGAAGCGGCGTGCGAAGGCGGTTTATGATGGCAGAGGCTGGCCTCTCATAAAGGTCAAGAAAGCGGGTTGGGAAATGCAAATTGAACCGCAGCTCGACGCAGGCATCCGGCACCAGCCTCACGCCAATTGCAGAATCAAAGTCGCCTGCGGTCTTCATCCAGTCATTGTAAAATTCGGTAAGTTCCAGCTCATGCAGCGAAATGACCTTGTCGCTGATCCAGACCTGACCGTCGCGATGCGCCATCCAGTGCTTTTCATACGGACTGATCGCGTGGAAATGCTCTGCATAGGTCAGAATATGCCCCGCATCGAGACCGTCAGCCACAGCGAATGGAAATTGATCGTTGATGACATCGTGATTCTGGATGGAGGAGAAGGAGCCGGGAAAAAGCGCCGTCATGGCTTTCGGTATCTCTTCCCACGACACCATGCCAAAGGATGCCGAATTGATCATCTCGGAAATGTCTTGAACAGCCGTCTCAATCGATGTTTGAGAGAAGTTCATGGAGCTCACGCGCATATCTCGGGAACGGATCTAGGCGACACTTTCGGCGTGTCTTTGCTGGCATCTCTTGAACCCGGAGTCTGCGGCAAACAGGACTGCGCCGCAAGACACAATTCGAACTAGGAGAGCTGGCAGCAAAGCGGGAAAACTCTTCTGCTCAGAGCGTTTCAGGTCGCTTCCGGCAACTTCAGCATCTGGATATTTCATACGCGACAATGCCCGCCAAATGCGGCTTTGCTCCTTAGTGCGGGCGCGAGAAGTGAAAGGCCGTCGCTGCTACTGAGATCGCAGCAGGGTATTCTGGTCGATCATGTGATTGAGGTTGATCAGCGTTGCGGCTCCCCCCAGAATGCGCGCCTTGCGCCCCACATGACCGGCTTCGATTTCAGGCATCGAAACACCTTGCAAGTCGATCACTTCCATTTGGTGACGAAAGGCTTCAACGAGCCGTGCCCGGATCTCTTCGGGAAAGGCGCCATCTATGACCACACCTTCGAAGTCGATCACGGCAAGCGCGGATACCGTGGCATGGGCCAGATTGCGCGCCGCCCTTTCTATCCATTGGCTGAGGAATGGTTCGAGCCTGTTCCAGTCGGTCGCCTCGTCATAGATATTGAGCTTTTGGTCCGGCTCCTTGGCCAGCCAATGTTCCAGCACCACCAGCGAAGCGTGATCAACAAGCCGGTCGCCATCCTTGCCCGGCACCCGCATCGGGCCAAAGCCCCCCGCATTGCCCTTGCGTCCGGCAAAAACGCTGCCATTGAGCACGATGCCGCCCCCCACAAAGGCACCGATGAAGAAATAGATCCAGTCCTGTAAGCGGTTGCGGCCGCCAAACACCAGTTCCGCCCGGCAGGCAGCCGTTGCATCATTCTCCAGCACGATGGTCCATGGAACAAGATCTTGCAGGGCCTCCACCAGAGAGAAGCCGCGCCAGCTGTTCATCTCTTCCAGAGGGGCGTCAAATTCATGGGTCCAGTTCCACAATTCGAATGGTATGGCCAGTCCCATCCCGGCAATCGCTTCGCGCTTCAGTTTAGCCGAGCGCAACACACTGGCAAGATTGTCCTTGAAAAAGGTGAGCACTCCTTCCGGTGTCGGATAGGGGATAGTCACCCGACGCGAGGCTCTGATCTGGCCGAGAAAATCGACAACGGCCAGTTCCATGCTTCGGCGTCCCACGGCGAAAGACAGATAATGGCGCACATCGGGATTAAGGCGCATCGGAGTGGAGGGTTGCCCGATCCGGCCGCGGATCGGCTCGTCGCGCAAAAGGAAGCCGTCTTCCTCCAGCGTGCGGAAAATCGTGGAAATGGCATTGGCAGACAAACCGGTTGCACGAGTCGCCTCGGCCTTGCTAACAGCCTTTCCCTCGCGAACGAACTGAAGCACCAGACGCTCGTTATAGCTTCGGATCGCAACCTGATTGGAGCCCTTCTGGAAGCTTCGCTGTCGGGCTTCGTGATTGTTTTTGCTCATATTCTGACTTTTTAAGTAACCTTTTCAAGGCCCGAGGCGTGAGGGCCGTCTGCAAAGGCCATTCTAGAAATGCCCGTTTTGCTCCGCAAGGGTCAATCAGCGTCAATAGGATCATGGTATTATTAATTCATTAGGAAGTATTAATTGACAGAGGAATTGCCTCGGAGTTACCCATGATAGAGCGGCTCATAGCCGCAAGGGAGGAAGCTTCGATTAGAGATTTTTATAATATGTACTGATTGTGCCATTCGAGGCTTTTGCCCATGGAGGAGACTTTCGGTGGAACGGTGGGAGGATACCGAACCCCGGAAGATTGAGGCAAACAGAACCTGGAGTTCACTTATGAAATATTTCACAACATTGGCAACTGCTGCGCTAATGACGGCTGGTCTGTCTGTCGCAGCGTCTGCCGCCGACACGTCGGTCTGCCTGATCACCAAGGATGCTACCAATCCATTCTTTGTCAAAATGAAGGAAGGCGCCGAAGCCAAGGCCAAGGAACTGGGCGTCAAGCTGCAAAGCTATGCCGGCAAATATGACGGCGACCATGAAACGCAGGTCTCGGCAATCGAAACATGCATCGCAGCCGGAGCCGGAGGCATTCTGCTGGTTGCAACCGATTCCAAGGCGATCACCGGTCAGGTCAAAAAGGCACGTGACGCCGGTCTGGTGGTCATTGCCCTTGATACTCCGCTCGATCCCATGGACGCTGCCGACATGACCTTCGCCACGGACAATTTCCTGGCGGGCGAACTGATCGGTCAATGGGCTGCCAAGACGATTGACGATCCGGCCAATGCCAAGATCGGCCTGATCAATATCAACGTCACCCAGCCGTCTGTTGGTGTGCTGCGCAATCAGGGCTTCCTGACCGGTTTCGGCATCGATATCGGCGACAAGAGCAAATGGGGTGATGAAACCGACAGCCGCATCGTCGGGCAGGAAATCGGCAATGGCAACGCAGAAGGTGGCCGCAAGGGCATGGAAAATCTGCTCGCCATCAATCCGGACATCAATGTGGTCTATACCATCAACGAACCGACCGCTGCGGGCGCCTATGAAGCCCTGAAGGCATTCGGCAAGCAGAATGACGCCATCATCGTATCCGTCGATGGCGGTTGCCCGGGCGTGGCAAATGTCGAAGCGGGCATCATCGGTGCCACCGCACAGCAATATCCGCTCGATATGGCAGCAAAGGGCGTGGAAGCCATTGTCAAGGCAGTGGAAACCGGCGAAATGCCAGCCGCTACCGAAGGCAAGGATTTCTTTGACACAGGCGTTGGCCTTGTCACCGACAAGCCGGTGGAAGGGCTCAAGCAGCTCACCGTCGAAGAAGGCAAGAATCTTTGCTGGGGTTAAGTCTCTTGTGACATATCCAGACGCGGAACGCCCTCGGGGCGTTCCGCACCCTTGCACCCTCGGGCCAATCCCATGCACCATTAGGAATGTCTTCTCATGACTGATGCACCTGGCTCTGTTGAGCCGCGCCTGCCAGAGCAGGAGAGTGTCGCGGAATTCAGCAGCTCCCATAAATCAAGCTTTCATCGCCTGCTTGGCTTTCTACAGGCGACGCCTTCTGCCATCCCGCTTTTTGTGCTGGTATCGGCAATTATCATTTTCGGACTTCTGAACGGCAATCGCTTCTTCTCGCCCTTCGCGCTGACATTGATCCTGCAGCAAGTGGCGATCGTGGGCATTGTGGCCGTGGCGCAATCGCTTGTGATCCTGACTGCAGGCATCGATCTGTCGGTCGGTGCCATCGCGGTTCTTTCCTCGGTGATTATGGGCAAATTCACCTTCGATATGGGCCTCCCGCCGGAGCTGGCCGTTTTGTGCGGTCTGGCAACCGGGTTGATTTTCGGCACAGCCAACGGGCTGCTGGTGGCTTATGTCAAATTGCCGCCCTTCATCGTCACGCTTGGCATGTGGCAGATCGTTCTGGCCACCAACTTTCTCTATTCTGGCAGCGTCGTTATCCGCAGCGAGGAAATTGCTCAGGTTGCCCCTATTCTGCAGTTTTTCGGACGAACGATCACCATCGGCGGGGCGGTCTTCACCTATGGCGTGATCCTGATGCTGCTGCTGGTCCTGCTGATGTCCTATATTCTCAGTCAGACCGCTTGGGGGCGTCATGTCTATGCGGTGGGTGATGATCCCGATGCCGCCGAGCTTTCCGGCGTTAAGGTCAAGGCCACGCTGGTTTCGGTCTATGCCATTGGCGGCCTCATTTGCAGTTTTGCCGGTTGGGCCCTGATCGGGCGGCTTGGCTCGGTTTCCCCGCAGGCCGGACAATTGGCCAATATTGAGAGCATCACCGCAGTGGTGATTGGCGGCATTTCGCTGTTTGGCGGCCGCGGCTCGGTGGCAGGCACCCTGTTCGGAGCCCTCATCGTCGGGGTCTTCACCCTTGGCCTGCGTCTGCTCGGCGCTGACGTCCAGTGGACCTATCTGCTGATTGGCGCTCTGATCATTTTCGCCGTCACCATCGACCAGACCATACGGAAAGTGAGCCTGTGATGACCAGCCCGATTCTAACCGCACGCAAATTGAATAAACGCTATGGGCGGGTCATTGCGATGGAGGATTGCGATTTCGACCTGCTGCCCGGAGAAATTCTGGCCATTATCGGCGATAATGGCGCGGGAAAATCCACCCTGATCAAGGCCCTGTCCGGTGCGCTGCGGCCTGATAGTGGCGAGATCAGGCTTGAAGGCAAACCGGTTCATTTCACCTCGCCCATTCAGGCCCGCGAACATGGCATCGAGACCGTCTATCAGACGCTCGCCCTCTCTCCTGCGCTCTCCATTGCCGACAATATCTTCATGGGGCGGGAAATTCGCAAGGACGGGATCATGGGCAGCCTGTTCCGCCAGCTCGACAAGAAGAAGATGCAGGATTTTGCCCGCGACAAGCTTTCCGAACTGGGGCTGATGACGATCCAGAATATCGCCCAGACCGTGGAAACCCTTTCGGGCGGACAGCGGCAGGGGGTGGCCGTTGCCCGCGCAGCCGCCTTCGGCACCAATGTGGTCATTCTCGATGAGCCGACCGCAGCCCTTGGCGTCAAGGAAAGCCGCAGGGTTCTGGATCTCATCAAGACGGTCAAGAGTAAGGGGATTCCCATTATCCTCATCTCGCATAATATGCCCCATGTGTTTGAAGTGGCTGATCGTATCCATGTTCACAGATTGGGCAAGCGGCTTTGCGTCATTGATCCTGCCCAATATTCCATGTCAGATGCGGTTGCTTTGATGACAGGGGCGATGACCCCTCCCGATCAAGAGGCGGTTGCATGAAAAAGGAAAGCCTGAAAAGGAAAACGCAAGCGGTGTGCGATCTGGTCGACAGGCTGAAAAAGCCCGGACGGCGGACGATTGTTGCCATTGCGGGCGCTCCGGCTTCAGGCAAATCGACGCTGGCGGCAGAGGTGGTCAAGGCGCTCAATGCCAAAGGTGATGCCAAAGGCAATGCGATCGAGGCGGAGCATGAGAGCCCGAATGCGGCCCTGCTGCCCATGGATGGCTATCATCTCGACAATCGAATCCTGAAGGCGCATGGCTTGCTTGCCCGCAAGGGAGCGCCACAAACCTTTGATGCGGTGGGGTTTTGTGAGGCTGTCAAAGGCCTCGCAAACTCCAGCGCGCTCCGCTTTTTCCCGACATTTGACCGCAATCTGGATGTCGCAATTGCCGGAGCTATCGAAATTGCGCCCTCGACCCCGATCATCGTGGTGGAGGGCAACTATCTGCTGTTGCGCTCGGCCCCATGGGACGGGTTGGCTGAGGCCTTTACCGCCAGTGTATTTGTCAATCCCGGCCTTGAGCTGCTTAGACGACGCCTTAACAAGCGCTGGCTGCGCTATGGGCTGGATCCCGAAGCCGCTGCCAAGCGAACCGAGATGAATGATATGGTCAATGCCCGCCTTGTGCACGAAGAGAGCAGACCGGCCGACCTGATGCTCGATTGATCCGATATGCCTTTAAGCCCTTTGCTGTGTGACCGGATCGCCGGATCGGCCCGCATTGATGGCTCCCCCAGGGCGATGCCTCGCCTCGGGGGAGATGTTGATCGGCTTGACCTGCCGCCTAGCGAATGCGCTTCTCTTCCTGATCAAACAGACAGATATGGCTGGCATCCGCGACAAGATTAAGCACGGAGCCGCGTTTGGAGATCGCTTCTCGCTCCACATTCACGGTGCAGCTTTTCTTGCCGATGGTGCCATAGAGATAGCTCGCACCGCCAAGAAATTCTGAAAAGCCAACCTCGAATGGCACCGCCGTCTCTCCCGCCTTGGCAAGGCGCCAATGCTCGGGCCGGATACCGACATGAACCGGAGTGCCATCGGCAGGCCGTCTGCCAAGGGGTCGGGTCGACAGAATGACGCCTGCCACCTCCACCCCGTCGGGGCGCATGATGCCATCCAGAAAATTCATCTTCGGGCTGCCGATGAAGCCGCCGACAAACATATTGTCCGGATCATCATAGAGCGTGGCGGGGGAGCCGACCTGCTCGATCTGACCTGCGCGCAGCACCACGATCTTATCGGCCAGCGTCATTGCCTCGGTCTGGTCGTGGGTCACATAGATCATCGTGTTGCCCAGCTTCTGGTGCAGCCGGGCGATTTCGATGCGCATGTCGACGCGCAGTTCCGCATCAAGGTTGGATAGCGGTTCGTCAAACAGGAACACATCGGGATCGCGGACAATGGCGCGCCCGATGGCCACGCGTTGGCGCTGTCCGCCCGACAACTGGCCGGGACGACGGTCCAGATAATCGTTGAGCTGAAGCACATCGGCGGCCTGACGCACCTTGGCCTCGACCTCGACCTTGGGCCGTCCGGCCACCTTGAGGCCGAAGCCCATATTCTGCGCCACCGTCATATGCGGATAGAGGGCATAGGTCTGAAACACCATGGCTATGCCACGGTCAGACGGATCCTCATCGGTGACATCCTTGCCTGCGATCATCACATCGCCGCATGTCACCTCTTCCAGCCCTGCAATCAGGCGCAGCAGAGTTGATTTCCCGCATCCCGAAGGCCCGACAAAGACCACGAACTCGCCGCCCTCGATATCAAGATCGACATCACGGATCACCTCTACCGACCCGAAGGATTTGCTGACGCGCCTCAGGCACAGCCCGGCCTGCCTTTGCATATGCTGAAGATTGACTTGCTCATTCATCATCATGCCTCCCTGCGCAGCCAGACGAGCATTTCGCCCGGCGCACGATTGTCCCAGAGATAATAGGGAATAGCCATCAGATTTGCTCCCTCGCGCATTGGCGGTTCCTCGCCATAAAGCGCATCATCCTTTCGCCTCTCAACCAGTGCGTCGATCGAGAGGGCAACCGTATCTGGCCATGTTTCTATGCTGGTGGTGGAGATTGTGCAGCCGTCCTTGAGGAGATAGCTATTGAGCGGAGCGGCATGATCAACGCCCTCGATACAATAGACAAACGGTCCGCGCAGCAACGCCGCCCGCCCCTGATCGGCGGCGACATGGGCATGGGCATAGAGCAGTTGTGGCTGCATGTCGAGGTCCAGAACCAGCCGGTCGCCCGCCTGCCAGAGCCGTTGCAGGCGGATATAGCCCTTCTCCGGGCTGGCATCGAGCTTCTTGCCATTCAGTGTCAGGCTATAGCCCTTTGCCCAAGCGGGAACCCGCAAGGAAAGCGTGAAGCGGGTCGGGGTTTCCGGCGCAACATCAAAGGCGATGAGACCATCCGCAGGATATTGGGTCTTCTGGGTCAGGGTCAGCCTGCTGCCAGCCACAACCATTTCAGCCTTGTTGTCGCAATATAGATGCATGGCCACTTCATCCTCTGACAGGCCATAAAAATAGGTGCCGATGGAAGCGATCAATCGGGCGACATTTGGCGGGCAGCAGGGGCAGCGATGCCAGCGCCAGCGATGATGGTGCCCATGGCTTTCCAGCGGATTGTCATAGAAGAAATGGGTGCCATCATCGGAAAGGCCGGACAGGACATTGTTATAAAGGGCCCGCTCCATGACATCCGCATAGCGGGCGTCGGGGGCACGACCCAACATGCGGCTGGACCAGAAGACCAGCGCCACAGCCGCGCAGGTTTCTGCATAGGCGGTATCATTGGGCAGATCATAATCATATGTCAGCCCTTCATTTTCCTTGGAAGGGCCGAAGCCGCCGGTGACATAGAGATTGCGCTCGGTGAGATGGGCCCAGAGAGCCTCAAGCGCCGGATCAAGGCTGGCATCGGAGAATTCGGTGGCCACATCGGCCATCCCCGCATAGAGATAGGCGGCCCTTACCGCATGGCCCACCACTTCGCGCTGCTCGCGCACCGGCTTGTGCGCCTGACAATATTCCAGCGTCGAGAAATGGAAATCCTCCGGTTTCTCGCCCCGCGCATAGGCTTCCTCGTCGAAATAATTCGGCGTCTGACCGCGCGCATCGACAAAGAATTTGGCCAGATCCAGATAGCGCTGCTCGCCGGTGACCCGACCGAGCTTGATCAGCGCCAATTCCAGTTCGGGATGGCCCGGATATCCCTTTTTCTTGCCGTCTTCAGGTCCGAAGGTGGCATCGATGCAATCGGCATAGCGGCACATGATGTCGAGGAATTTGCGTTTGCCGGTGGCGTGATAATAGGCGATTGCCCCTTCCATCAAATGACCGGCATTATAAAGCTCATGCCTGTCTCTGAGGTTGGTCCAGCGCTTGCCCGGTTCGATCCGCAAATACCAGCTGTTGAGATAGCCGTCCTCGGCCTGAAGGCGCCCATAGGCGTCAATCACTTCATCTACGCGGGCTTCCAGTTCGCCGTCGCGATGCCGGTTTAGGGCATAGGCTGCGGTTTCGATGCTCTTGCCAAAGTCGGAATCCCAGAACATCTGTGTCGTGACTGTGTTGTTATGCTGAAACGGGATCACGATACCCGGATTGGGCAATAAGGGGTCCACTTGCTCCAGCATGCGAGCCTCGATACAGCGATCAAACAGGAGCTTGGCGGTCTTCGTCGCTGTTATGTCAAGCTTGGGGCCAAAGAAGCCGTTGACCTCGATCTGGTTGACCGCAAGCGGGCGGAATTTTGCTTTCGGTTGCATGGCCTCGCCAGCTTGGGAAGAAGGAAATGCATTCATTGAATTGTCCTTTCGCGGGGGTGCCTATTTCACGGCACCGGCCGTGAGGCCTCTGATGTAGGAGCGTTGCAGGATGAGGAAGAGGATCATGCAGGGGATCATCATCAGCGTGACCCCGGCCTGCACGGCTCCCCAGTCGACCGAACCATAGCGTCCGTGCTGGACGGCGGTCATGAGAACCGGCAAGGTGAATTTGCTCTGATCCGTGAGCAGCACCAGTGCCGCCAGAAACTCGTTCCATGCATTGAGAAAGGCGAACAGGCCAACAGTCACCACGCCGGGCAACACCAGCGGCCCCATGACCTGAACCAACATGCGCCAGCCCTTGACCCCGTCCATGCGGGCTGCTTCCTCGATTTCCCTTGGCACCGCGTCAAAGGCATTGCGCATCATGAAGACCGAGAAGGGAAGCTGAAGGGTGGTATAGATGAAGATGAGACCGATCAGCGTATTTTGCAGCCCCATTTTCGCCAGCAGCAGAAAGAGCGGCGTCAGGATCGACTGGAACGGGATCATCATGGTCGACAGGATCAGCACAAAGGCAAAGCCCTTGAGCGGAAAGCGATAGCGCGAGAAGCCATAGCCAGCCAACAGCGACACCACGATGGTAAGCGCGGATGTTCCCACCGCGACAAATAGCGAATTGCCCGAATAATGCAGCACCGACTGGCCAAAATTCTCCAGCCGGTCATAGCTGGAAATGCTGAAACCTTCCATCGGCCATGGTGGCAGCGGCGGTTGGGTGGATTCCATCGGCGAACGAAAGCTGGAAAGCACCACCCAGGCAAGAGGGGCCAAAAACAACAGCGCAACGAGCACCGATGTAACATGGAAGAGCAGCCTGTGATAGCGCAGCCGCCCTTTGCGTTCTGTCGGTCCGGAGGCGGCCATCGCGGCCTGATCGGAGAAGGTGACGGCATTCATTTTTTCGGTCCCCTGTCGCTCAGGAACGCAAGCTGAATGACACTCAGCGCCAGCAGAATGAGCAGCAGCACCATGGAGAGGGCTGCGCCATATCCGAGGCGGAATGAAATGAAGCTTTCGTTGAAAATCTTGTAAACGGCAGTGATCGTGCTGTTTCTGGGGCCGCCGCTCAGGATGATGTAGAATTGGTCAAAGGCCAGCATCGAGCCCGAGATGCACAGGATGAGCGCCAGCGCAAAGGGTTTGCGGATCAGCGGCATGATGATGAAGCGGAAGCGTTGGCTCCATTTGGCACCATCGATCCGCGCCGCCTCGATATAGTCGGTCGGGATCGCCTGAAGTCCGCTCATCAGGATCACCATATAGAAACCGGCCATTTTCCAGATCACCATGGCAATGACCGACCAGAAAGCGGGGGTAAAGCTCGCCAATATATTCACCCGTCCCTCGGTCAGGCCAATATCCTGTGCCAGAGGGGAAAACAGGCCCGTATCGACATTCGATAGCCACGACCACAACAGCGCAGCAGAAGCAAAGCCGGTTACCACAGGCAGGAAATAGATGCTCCTGTAGATGGCAATCGCCTTGCCCTGTCCCTGAACGATCAGGGCCAGCGCCATGGCGGCGCCTAGAAGGCCGATGGTGATAACGACAGTATATTCGATCGTGAACCAGAGCGATGACCAGAAGCTCTTGTCGGACAAGAGGCGTTCGTAATTGTCGAAGCCGACCCAGCGGGGAATGCCCATCAGTGGCCATTTATGCAGGGACATCCAGGCGGCCATGCCCAAAGGCACGATGAAGAAGACTGTGACGAGCAGAAGCGCGGGCAGAACGAAAAGCAATCCGTTCCATTGAGCATGTCTGCGTCGCCTGCGCGGGGTGGGCACATGGGTCTCCGGGCCTGCCATGAGACTGTCTGTCATGGTTCGATCCTTTGATGCTGTGATGTAAGAGGGTTCCGCCGACCGGGAATGGTCCCGGCCGACGGTTCTTTCTAGGCAGATATTTTGGAGGATCTACCGGGAAGAATCGATGATGGACTGCATTTCTTCCTGCGCCTCGTCCATGGCTTCATCGACCTCTTCTTCGCTATCGGCAAAGAAAGCCTTGTTGAGCATGGTGATCCATGGCCCATTGAGCGAGTTGATGAGATCGTTGAAGACCGGGGTGTAAGGCGTGCGGCCATTGTCCATTGCCTTGGCCGCGATCAGGTAGCGGCTGTCGAGGCCGGTAAGGGCTTGCTCGGCAACATCGGCACGAACAGGCAGGGAGCCATTCTTGGCAAGAATGGTCTGCCCCTCTACCGAATAGGCAAAGTCGATGAAGGCTTGAATGGCCGGCATCTTGGCAGCATCGGTCTTGGCCGAGACGACGATATTGTCGCCACCGGCGAAGGAAGACCAGCCGCCATCCTTGCCGGGCAGATAGGTAACGCCATAATGCAGGTCCGGATACTGATTGTTGAGCGCCCCGATGGCGAAGGAGCCTGACGGGGTCAGCCCGATATTGCCACCGGCAAAGGCGGCAAAGAAATTCGAGCCCGAATCGGTCTGGGATCCGGCAGGAACAAGGCCGTCTTTGGCCATGCCGCGATAGAATTCAATTGCTTCTTTCATCTGCGGTGTCTTGACGGTCGCCCTTGCCCCTTCATCTTCAAACAGATTGCCACCCGAAGCCCAGATCAGCGGTGTGAAGGTGAAGATATTGCAGCCGCCGCAATTGCCCGAGAAATAGAATCCGTAAATGTCATCGCCAAGCGCCCCGACGGCTTCCGCGTCAGCGCGGATTTCGGCCCATGTGGTCGGTGCCTTGTCCGGATCAAGGCCTGCTTTCTTGAACAGATCCTTGTTCCAGACCAGAACTGAAGCATCTGCCGAGAAGGGCATGCCGTAGATCTTGTCTTCATAAGTGCCGACGCTCAGATGCGCTTTGGACAGGCTGTCATAATAGGATAGGCCCTTGGCAAATTCCGTCAGATCTTTGAGCTGTCCGGCCTGCGCAAAGGATGGCGTAAAGATCAGGTCGAGCGAGAGGGCATCGGGCTGTGAGCCCCCGGCAGCCGCGATGGCGTATTTCTGAACCAGCTCATTAACGGGAACAATCTGGAGCTCGGCCTTGTCTTCCCCTCTGGCGTTGAAGGCTTCAACCAGTTTCGGCATGAATTCGGATCCGTCAGAACGGACCCAGAGGGAAAAAGTTTCAGCCTGAGCCAATCCGGGCAATGCGATTGCTGCGATGGCGACGCCACCAAGCAGTGCTTTGATAGTCACTTCAAATCCTCCTCTATGGTTGTCCCAAGCCATGGATGCACCAGTGAGACAACGTTTGCGCAAAATATGCGCCTCCCACCCTGAGTCATGTTCCAGCGATATCTCAGGGGCTTTTCATCCGTCTATTCGGACGCTTCTCCTCCGCAGGACTGTCGCACGACGAGACGGCAAGGCAATTTCCTCAAGCCAGCTTCAATCGGCCTGCCTTCAATCATATCCAGCAATGCTAAACCTGCGCTCTTGCCCAGACAGGTGAGCCCCATATCCACTGAAGTCAGGGGAGGGCGTGTTGCCTTGGCAAAGACTTCCCAATTGTCGAAACCGACAATGGCTACATCATCAGGGACCTTGATCCCCATATGCGCAAAGGCATCCACGACACCTCTGGCAATCTGGTCGTTGCCGCAGAAGACGGCGTCCGGCCTGTCTGCTGCGGAGTCAAAAAGTCTGTAGGCGGCCTCATAGCCATGCTCTTCGGTCCAGTTGTCAAACAGGGCATCACCGTGAGGCGCAAGGCCGCTTTCCTCCAGCGCCATGCGCCAGCCTGCTTCGCGCAAATGGGCCGCCTTGAAGGAAGACATGCCGGTGATATGGACGATCTTGCGCCGCCCCAGCCGGATCAGATGTTCGGTTGCCATTTTAGCAGCGTTGAAATCATCGGGCACAAACCCGATCGATCCTTCCGGGCATTCCGAATAGACATAGACGACGGGCATGCCCAGATTGGAAACATCCACCGGCAGGCTGCGATCAATCCGCTTGCCCGTGATCACCAGACCATCCACCCGCTTTTCTTCCATTGCCCGCAGATTGAGCTGCATGCGTTTGGGCTCTTTTTCGCCAGCGCTGAGAAAGACAGAGACACCCCTGTCGGTCATCGCCGATGAAAGCCCTGCCGCCACAGGCAAGGTAAAGCGGCCATAGGTGTCGTCCGTGAGAAGCCCCAATGTGAAAGAGCGTTGTTGCACCAGTCCGCGCGCCATGCTGTTGGGGCGATAGTCGAGCGCCTTGGCAACCTGCTGCACCCGCAGCCGTGTCTCGTCCGACATTCTGCCCGTGCCATTGAGCGCGCGGGACGCTGTCGTAACGCTCACACCGGCTTTCGCAGCCACGTCGCGAATGGTCGCGCGCTGAATGGTGCCGCCCGGCCTCGAACTCGTATCTGAAACCACTCCTGCCTCCCTGGCGAAAATGAAAACCGTTGTGAGATAACGTTTGCTCACCGTTGGTTTACCGTTTGCGCAATACAAAAAATGGTCTTCTGGTGAAATTTTGTCAAGTGAGGATTGAGGCCTCAGAGATTGAAGGTGAGGATCTGGAACAGCAAGAAACGCCGTTTCAAGAGGCTGGCTGGGAGCAATCCGCAAGCGCGCACGCTACGCTGCAAGGCGTGCATCGCGGCGACAGCCGCTTGAAACTAGACGGAGATTTCCAAAAAACGGAAGGCCCTGCAGAGACGCAAATATCGCTTGAGGGCCCTGCAGGGCCGAAAGGCTGGAATGTGAAAAATCAGCGGTTGAAAACCATAGCCGCGCTTTGGCTAGTCCGGGAAATGTCTACAGGTCCGATTGGCAAAAGCAACAAGGGACAGCATCACCGGAACCTCGACCAGAACGCCGACAACCGTTGCCAGTGCAGCGCCTGAATGCAGGCCAAAAAGCCCGATGGCAACGGCGACGGCAAGTTCGAAGAAATTCGACGTGCCGATGAGCGCACAAGGTGCCGCGATCTTGTGGGGAACCCGCAAAATCCATGCCGCCGCATAGGCGATTGCGAAAATGCCATAGGACTGCATGAGCAGGGGCACTGCAATCAGGCAGATCAGCAAGGGTTGGGAGAGAATGACCCCGCCCTGAAAGCCAAACAGCAGAATGACCGTTGCGAGCAGGCCGAGCACGGAAAGCGGCTTCAGCCGGGCGGTGAAATCACCCACGGCTTGTCCTGTTTTCTCACTTTTTTCCAACGCCTTGCGCGTGAAATAGCCAGCGGCCAGCGGCACGACAACATAGAGCAGAACGCTCAGAATGAGCGTGTCCCATGGCACCGGAATGTCGGTAACACCCAGCAGCAGGGCGACAATCGGCGCATAGGCAAAGACCATGATCAGATCATTCACGCTCACCTGCACGAGAGTATAGTTGGCATCGCCCCGCGTCAGCTGTGACCAGACGAAAACCATCGCAGTGCAGGGAGCCGCGCCAAGCAGGATGAGACCGGCAATATAGGAATCAGCCTCTGCTGTGCCGATCATGCCGGCAAACAGATATTTGAAGAAAAACACACCGAGAAGCGCCATGGAAAATGGCTTGATCAGCCAGTTGACCAGCAATGTGATGATCAGGCCCTTGGGTTCATCGGCGACATGGGAGAGGGAGGAGAAGTCCACCGACACCATCATCGGATAAACCATCGCCCAGATCAGAATGGCGACCAGCAGATTGACATGGGCCAGTTCCAGCCCGGCGAGCAGCCCGAAGAGCGCCGGAAACAGCTCGCCAAGCCCCAGGCCCGCTATGATCGACAGCGCGACCCAGAGGGAAAGCCATTTCTCGAAAAAACCGATAGCTCCGGTTTGCGGGCCATCGGCGGCAATTGTTGCGTCAATAGACATGGTCTGGCTTTCTCTCGGCTATGGCCTGTCTCGTCATGCCGTTCTCTGGAGGCAGGTGATCAATTCGGTTGATGGGAACAGATAATATATCATAATTTCTTGAATAATTGATATGAGAGTAATTGTCAATTACGATGTGCGTATATTCGCTTAGGTGCATATTCGTTGACAAGCATATGCGGTGAGGCGTATATGCAGGATATGGATCACGTAACAAATCTCTTTGCAGCCCTGTCTGATCCGATCCGCCTCAGGATTCTGGCGTTGATCGCGAAAGAAAACGAGCTTTGCGTCTGCGAGCTGGTCGGTGCGTTGCAGCTACCGCAGCCGAAAATTTCACGTCACTGCAAAGTGCTCAGCGAGGTCAATTTGCTATCCGGTCGCCGGGAGGCGCAATGGATGCTCTATTCGCTGGCAGAAGACAATCCGGACTGGACCAAAGAGGCTTTGCAGGCGGCCATTGACGGGGTGCGCAATGATGCTTCGCATCTGGCTGATTGCGAGCGCGTGAAATCTGTGCAGAGACCCCCGGTCAAATGCGATCTGGCAGAGCCGCGCGCATGCTAGAGGATGGTGTCGCCATGGGCAAAATGGACAAAATGGACAGGGCAAGGGAACCGGTGGCGATGAAGGGTGAAGGCAAGCCCGGCCCGTTGTCATTGCTTGTCTTGACGGTGGTTGCGCTGGCTCTCTGGTGGGTCCTCTACAGCCAGCTCGTTCCTTTTGCTGAAATGGTGACCGGCCTCTTCCCTGTCGAACGCAACAGTCATATCGGCGAGGCCATTGCCTTCTTCTTTTATGACGTGCCCAAGGTGCTGATGTTGCTGACGCTCATCGTTTTTGCCATGGGCGTCGTGCGGTCATGGTTCAGCCCGGAGAAAACCCGCGCCCTGCTGGCTGGCAAGCGGCAAGGGCTGGGCAATGTTATGTCTGCCTGCCTTGGAATATTGACCCCATTCTGCTCTTGCTCGGCGGTGCCGCTTTTCATTGGTTTCGTGTCGGCTGGGGTGCCGCTCGGGGTGACCTTTTCCTTTCTGATTGCCGCGCCGATGGTCAATGAAGTGGCGCTTATCCTGCTTGTCGGGCTCGTCGGCTGGAATGTGGCTCTGACCTATCTGTTTTTCGGGCTTGGCGTGGCCATTCTGGCAGGCTGGATCATCGGCAAGCTCAAGCTTGAAGGCTGGTTGCAGGATTGGGTGCGGGAAATTCACTCAGGAGCCAATGCGCCTGAGGGCGTGCAAGCAGAGGCGCTCTGCCTGTTTGATCGTTACCGGCTTGGCTATGTCGCGGTGAGGGACATTCTTGCGAAAGTCTGGCTCTGGATCATCATCGGCATTGGTCTGGGGGCCATCATTCATGGCTATGTGCCTGAGGACATGATGGGCGCCATCATGGGAGGTGGCGCATGGTGGTCTGTTCCGGCGGCGGTCATCATGGGCATTCCGCTCTATACCAATGCCGCAGGGGTCATTCCGATTGTCGAGGCATTGCTTGGCAAGGGGGCGGCTCTGGGCACGGTGCTTGCCTTCATGATGAGCGTGATCGCGCTGTCCTTGCCGGAGATGCTGATTTTGCGTCAGGTGCTGACCTTACGTCTCATCGCGGTTTTCATCGCGGTGGTCGCCACTGGCATCCTCGCTGTCGGCTTCCTGTTCAACGCCATTTTCTAGCAATGTGAAACCAGATGAATGATTAGGGAAGGAGGGCTTATGAAAAAGGTCAAGGTTTTTGGTCCCGGCTGCAAACGCTGCGAGACCACAGCGCAAATGATGCGCGATGCCGCCAGCAGGCTCGGCATAGAGGCCGAGGTGGAAAAGGTGACGGACCCCAAAGAAATCGCCATGGCGGGGGTGATGTCGACGCCGGGCATCTCGGTAGATGGCAAGCTGGTGCATTCGGGCGGCCTTCCCGATGAGGCCAAGCTCGAGGGATGGCTCAAGAATTGAAACCAAGATGGGTCTTGGTGGGCAAGAAGGAAAGAGGCGGGCTTTGTCTGCCTCTTTCTGCATTTGGGCCAGCCTGCATGTGAGGCAGTCTTTATTCGACCATTCAGATTTGAAGCCAGTCAGTTCGTCCGGCGTGACCAGCTTTCGGCCCGCAAGCGGCGCGGCGACAGGCCATAGGCGCTCTTGATCTGGCGGGAAAAATGATTGGGCGTCTTGAAGCCCACCTCATAGGCGATCTGGCTGATTTGCTTGCCCGTATGGCTGAGCAGATGCGCTCCGCGCCGCACGCGCAGACGCCACAAGCAATCCAGCGGATTTTCGTCATAGGCGGCCTGATAGAGCCGGTTGAGATGCTGGGCGGAAAGGCCCGACAGCTCGGCTAGCAGCTTCATCGTGATGGGAGAGGCAAGATGATCCTCTATATAGCGCCGCACCAATTGCACCTGTGGCGGAATCCTGCCCGCCGTATCAAGGGTCTGGCGTCGCATCATCAGATTTTCCATCACCGCAATACCCAGAGCAGAACACATATCCTCCATGCCGGATTCAAATTCGGTTGGCAGGTCCGCGCCGATCTTGAGCAGGGAAACCGATGCCGGAGAGACATCAAGTGGGCCGCATCCGCGTGACAGATAGCCATAGGTGTGGCTGTCGAGTTGATCGGAAAGATACTGGCACCAGAGCACATTGCTCAGATTGGCCGGGCCATACCGATATTCCAGCCGCTCCCGCGAAGCGATGAGGGCAACCTGCGGCGCTTCCATTGCAAAAACCGTATCGTCGCAGCGCACCTCCACCTGCCCGACGCGCAAATAGATCGCCTCAAGCTGGTATCCCTTCATCGGCCCGAAAATTTCTCCGGCATGATAGGCCGTTTCTCCAAAGGCAAAGCGGGCATTGCTGCCGATCAGTTCCGCGATCGAGGGCTTGTCATTGTGCTTGTTCATTTTGGGTATGTTGTAACGTGGCGATTTTGAATGGGTTGCCGAAAAATTGGAATTTTGCCTGATTTTTAAGCATGTAGGGAAGGATACTATTGCCTCCCGACTAAAGCAATGTTCATTTGAGATATTATTTCAGGGCTTCAGACACGTAATTCCTGTTGAGCTCTCCCCGTTTCAGACAATATTTATGGGCAAACAGGAGAAGAGGCTAGTGAATCTCAGAGAATTGATCCGGGCCGGAAACGGCGACATCAAGGCCGATATGGTGATTACCAACGGCAAGCTGATCAACGTCGCCACCGCTGAAATCTACCCCGCAGAAGTCGCCATCAAGGAAGACCATATTGTCGCGATTGGCAATGTGGACCATTGCAAGGGACCCGAAACACGCATGCATGATGCCAACGGGCGCTATCTGGCGCCTGGCATGATCGACGGGCACCTTCATGTGGAATGTTCCAAACTGTCGATTTCCAGCTTTGCCGATCTGGTCGTGCCCTATGGCACAACCTCGGTGGTTTCCGGTCTGGATCAAATCCTCGTTGTGGCCGGGCTTGAAGGCGTGCGCCATTTTCTGGACGAAGCCAATGCCAGCCCGCTGACGATCCATTGGGGCGCGCCCTGCAAGACGCCCTACACTATGCCGCGCTCGACCGTGAATCACTATTTCGGTCCCGATGACCACCGCGCCACCCATGAATGGCCCGAATGTATCGGCATCTGGGAAACCGTGCGTGAATTCATTCAGGAAGAGGATGACGATGTCATCGAGGCGCTGGAAATCGCCCGCCAGCACAAGCTGCCTGTCTTTGGCTGCTCGCCCATGTGCAAGGGCTCCAAGCTGGCCAGCTATGCCAGCGCCGGCATTCGCCTCGACCATGAGAGCTACGAGGTGACCGAGGCGCTGGAGAAAATGCGCAACGGCATGTTCATGCTCATCCGCGAAAGCTCGATCAGTCATTTTCTTGAAGAGAATATCCAGCTTGCCACCAAATATGTGCCACAGGCCGACCATCGCATCAGCTTCTGCACCGATGATGTGGTCGCGACCGATGTGCTCAAGCGCGGTCATGTCGACAATATGGTGCGCATGGCAATCGCGGCGGGTGTACCGCCGATCGCGGCCATCCAGATGGCAACCATCAACAGCGCCGTAGCCTGCCAGATCGACCACAAGGTGGGGCTCATCGCACCGGGACGTCAGGCCGATATCCTGCTGGTTGACAGCCCGGAAAGCTTCCGTGTCGAGCAGGTGATTGCCAAGGGGCGCTTCGTGGCTCAGGGCAATCGCATGATCGAGCCGGTGACGCGGCCCGAACGCCCGGCCCTGCTGACCGATAGCATGAAGGTCGCGCCGGTCAAGGCCGAAGATATTCGGAAAATGTCCGAGGCCAGCAAGGTCAAGGTCCTCTCCATGAATATGTCGCTGGAAGTGCCCTTCGTGCGCAATCGCCGCGATGCGGTGCTGGATGTGGTCGATGGCGAAATCAAACCGGATATCGAGCAGGATGTGCTCTATGTCTGCGTTGTCGAGCGTTACGGCAAAACCAGCAACAAGCCTGTCGCCTTCGTTTCCGGCTTCGGCCTCAAATATGGTGCCATGGCAACATCCGCCGCGCCGGACGACAATAATATCGTCTGCATCGGCACCAATGCCGAAGATATGGCCGCAGCCATAAACTGGGTGATTGCTGCGGGGGGCGGTCAGGTCTTCATTCGTGATGGTGAAGCGGTTGCAGGTCTGGAATTGCCGATCGGCGGCATCGTCTCCGACCTTGCGCCTGAAGCAATGGCACAAAGGGAACAGGCGCTGGATCAGGCCGCCCGCGACGCAGGTTGCCAGCTGGAATGGCCCTTCATGAACATGTTCGTTCTCTCGATCACTGCCATTCCCGATTATGCCATCACCGATCTTGGCGCTGTGGATTGCGTCGGTCTGAATATCTTCGATCCGGTGCTCGAAAGCATCGGGGAATGAACGAGCGCCCCGCCTTATGGCCGGCAGGCAGGAAAGGCGGGGCAGCCATTTGCAGATTTCTGAAGGAAAGGGCGTGCAAAAGCGCCGGACAAACGATAAGACCTTATCCAACCTGGAGAACAAGATGAACATCTTTAAGAAGCTTGGCAGCGCTGCCGCAATGATGCTTCTGGCCACGCAAGTCCATGCCGCAGAACCGAGCAAACTGGGCATCGGCCTCATTCTGGCGACCGGTCCGGAAGCAGCATGGGATGCGACCCTGATGCGCGATGTCGAAAGCATTGCGCAAGCAGCGCCCCACGGGCTGGATATTTCCTACAAGAATGTCAATGGTGTCTGGGGTGAAGATGCCGCTGACGCCATGGAACTGATGGCCAAATCGGGCAAATATCAGATCATCTGGGCCCACAGCAGCTATTCCGATCAGGTCAAGGCGCTGCAGGAAAAATATCCTGACGTGCTGTTCGTTGTGGTTGGCTCTGGCAATGAAGGCCTCGGGGGCAATGCCTACTGGGTCTACAAGCGTGCGCACGAACCCTCCTATCTGCTCGGGGTCATGGCTGGTCGCCTGACGGAAAGCGATGTTGTCGGTGTTGTTGGCCAGTTTCCGTCCGAAGATGTGAATGACCAGATCAACAGCTTCTTTGCTGGTGCCCGTTCCGTTAATCCGGGCGTCAAGCGCAAGGTTGCCTTCATCGAAAGCTGGTATGACCCGGCCAAGGCCGAACAATTCACCAAGGCGCAGATTGCCGCCGGTGCCGACCTTACCTTCCAACTGGTCGAAAGCTTCGAGACTTGCGAGAAGGAAAAGATTCTCTGCTTTGGCAACTATGTTGACCATGGCGAAACCTCTCCGAAATCCGTCGTCGCCAGCGCGCTGATCTCATGGACCCCGGACCTTAACTGGATCATCGACGAATGGTATGACCATGCAGCCAATGGGGCCGCTTATGAGGGCAACAAGACCGAACATTGGTTCTCCATGGCCGAGGGTGGTTCTTCGCTTTCCGGCTATCATGCCTTCGAGGACAAATTGCCCGATCAGTTGAAGGGCGAGATTACCGATCTTTCCAGCCAGATCGAGGCTGGTACGCTGGCAATCCCTCTGGATCTGTCCCTGCCGACCTCTGACTGATGCGAACGCGCCCCTGCGCCAGCAGGGGTGCCCAACTGCTGAAACGCTTCCTTCATGCCCTTTATGCCTTCCACGACCATTCCAACGCTGCAGGTCAAGTCTCTGAGCAAGAGCTTTGGTGCCGTCACGGCCAATCACGATGTCTCTTTCTCGGTCGATGCCGGTGAGCTGCTATGTCTGTTTGGCGAGAATGGTGCCGGAAAGTCGACGCTCTCGGCCTGCCTAACCGGACTTTATCGCCCTGATGGCGGCGAAATCTTGCTCGAAGGCGCGCCTCTGCGTCTCACGTCGGCGGCAGATGCGATCCGGCATGGCATCGGGCTGGTTCACCAGCATTTCGTGCTGGTGCCCGATTTCACAGTGCTGGAGAATATCGTCGTCGGTTCCGAGACGGGGCTTTTTGTCGATTTTGCCCGCGCCGAAGCCAGACTGCGGCAGATTTGCGAAAATTACGGCATCGAGATCGACCCCAATGCCCGAGTGGCCGATCTCTCGGTGGGAGAGCAGCAATGGGCCGAACTCCTCAAGGCGCTCTATTTCGATGCCAAGCTGCTGATCCTTGACGAGCCGACTGCAACGCTGGATGTGGAGGGCTCGAAAAAGCTGTTTCGCATCATCGACAAGCTCAAGGCCGACGGGGTTGCCCTCATCCTGATTACCCATTTTCTCGAAGAGGTGATGCAGGCCGACAGGGTGGCGGTATTGCGGCAAGGCGAGCTTGTCGGCATCAAACAGAGTGCCGAAACCTCGCCTGAAGAATTGACCCGCATGATGGTCGGGCGTGATCTGGAGCATCAGCAACGGCAGGCCATGACACTGGGTGCGCCCCGTCTGTTGCTCGATGGTGTAACCATACAGGGAACGGGCGACCGGCCCGATCTGGATGGGATAAGCCTGACTGTGCATGAGGGCGAAATATTCGGTATTGCCGGGGTGGCGGGCAACGGCCAGCGCCCCCTGATGGAAGTGATCGCCGGTGTCCGCCAGCCGTTGTCAGGCACCATTTCGCTGGACGGCACCCGGATCAATGACAAGGGAGCCCATGCCATCCAGAAAATGGGGCTGGGCCATATCCCCGAAGACCGCTTTGCTGAAGGCTTGGTGCGCGACTTCTCGATCGAGGAAAATCTCATTCTGGGCGAACATCGCGGAGCCTTCGCCAGAGGTGGCTTGCTCAATTTTCGCAAGATGGCGGAGAATGCCCGCAGGATGATCGCTGACTTCAGCATATCGGCTCCCTCTGGCGAGACATTGGTCGGCAATCTCTCGGGCGGCAACGCCCAGCGGGTCATCCTTGCCCGTGAAATGCAGCTTGCGCATAAGGTGCTGCTGGCCAACCAGCCCACCCGCGGCCTTGATGTCGGCGTTATCGACTATATCCATAAATGTCTGTTTGCAAAGAAAGCCGAAGGTGTTGCCGTGCTGATCGCCTCCTCCGAGCTGGAAGATCTGATGAAGCTGTGTGACCGTATCGGGGTGTTGTTTCAGGGGCGGTTGATGGGCATTGTCGATGCGCGCCAGACCAATCTGGAAGAAATCGGTCTGCTGATGGCCGGGCACCCATTGGAGAGTGCGGCATGATCGAGATCACACCACGCGAAACGGTTGCCTACAAGGCGCGCATCGCCGCCTATATAATGGCGCTGGTGATGGGCTTTGCCTGCACGTCTCTTCTTATCTGGTTGAGTGGCGCCAGCGTTGCCGAGGGCTTCTCGGCGCTGTTCGAGGGCGCTGTCGGGTCCAGAGAAGCCATGTTGCAAAGCCTTGTGGCCGCAACGCCGCTGATCTTTACCGGCCTTGCCACCGTCATCGCCTATCGTGCCGAGGTCTGGAGCATCGGTCAGGAAGGGCAGGTCTTTGCCGGTGCCATGAGCGGCTATTTCGCCTCGCTCTATCTGGGCGATTGCCCGATGCTGGTTGCCGTACCCGTGATCATCATCGCTGCCATGATCGGCGGCGCGGCGCTGGGCATGCTCTGCGGCTGGCTCAAGAGCCGCTTCGCTGTCAATGAAATCATCTCCACGGTCATGCTCAATTATGTCGTGGTCTATTTCCTCTCCTATCTGCTGGCCGGAGGCCCATGGACGGCAGCTGGCTCGACCTCCTATCACCAGACGGCCCTGCTGGCGGACAATTTCCACCTGCCGCTGATCAGCTCTGAGGCCAAACTGCATGTCGGTTTTCTGCTGGCCATAGTGGCCACCCTGCTGTGCTGGGCGATTTTGAAATTCACGCCCTTCGGCTTTGAAATCCGTGCGCTGGGGGCCAACCCCACGGCGCTGCGCTTCAAGGGTGTCAATGTCGCCCGCACCATCCTCATCGTCATGGCCATCAGCGGAGCCCTTTCGGCGCTGGCTGGCGTATCGGAGATTTTCGGCGTCAATTACCGCCTCAAGAGCGATGTTCTGACCGGCCTTGGCTTTACCGGCATCATTGTCGGCATGATTGGCGGGCTCAATCCGCTTGGAGCCCTTGTCGCGGCGCTGCTGTTTGGCGCGCTGGAAAATGGCTCGCTCTATATGAGCGTCCTCTCCGACATCCCGCCAGCGCTGGTGCCTGCCATGCAGGGTATTCTGCTGCTGTTTTTCCTCAGCGCATCTGTCATTGTCCGTTATCGCGTCCGCATCCGGAGGGCCAAACATGTCTGAGCTGTTCTCGCCCGAAATCCTGATGTCGATCATGGTTGCCGCCATGGGAGGCGCAACGGTTATTCTGCTGGCCGCACTTGGTGAACTGGTCACCGAGCGCGCCGGTATCTGGAACATGGGCGTGGAAGGCACCATGCTGGTGGGCTGCCTGATTGCCTATCTGGTGATGGCCGAAACCGGCTCGCCCCTGCTTGCAGCAACCGCAGCCATTGGGGCAGGCATCATAGCTGGTGGTATCATCGGCTTCATGACAGTGAGCCTTCGGGTTGATTACTTCGTCACCGGCCTTGGCTTCAATCTTCTGGCCAGCGGGCTGACCCTCTTTTGGTTCCGCAGCTTTGTCGGGGGTGGCAAGCCGCCGAGCTATTCCACCATCGACACCCTGCCGATCCCGGTGCTTTCAGACATTCCGGTCATTGGCCCGATTCTGTTCGATCAGCATCTGCTGACCTATATCGCCCTGCTCTGTGTGCCGGTGATCGCCCTTTTCCTGCGCCGCACCACCTTCGGACTGGAGACACGCGCTGCGGGCGAGAATCCGCAATTTCTTGAAGCTAAGGGACTTTCGGTTTCTGTGCGCCAATATGCGGCCTTGCTGTTCGGTTCGGCCCTGACAGGGCTTGGCGGGGCCTTTCTGATGCTGGCCTTTGCCGACCAGTTCCGCCCCGATATTTCGGGTGGGCGCGGCTGGCTGGCCATTGTCGCCGTCATTGCGGGCAACTGGAAGCCTGTGCGCACCATGGTGGCGGTGTTGATCTTTGCCATTCTTGACAGTCTTGCGGTTCATGCCCAAGGTGTCGGGGTCGATGTACCCTATCAATTCTTTCTCATGTTGCCCTATGTGGCGTCCATCGGCCTGTTGATTTTGATCCGCAGTCGGTCCGGTCAGCCTGCAAAACTGGGCGTTCCTTATCTGCGACACTGAATTCGGAGGTCTTTATGCCTATTCCATCATGGAGCGAACTTGCCCCTCAACTGGTTGATGTGGCCATGGGTCGGCGTATGGCCGACAGCGTCATCCGCAAGGGCAAATGGGTCAATGTCCATACCGGCGAAATCATCCCCGATACAGATGTGGCCATCTCGGGCGGGCGCATTGCCTTTGTCGGGCCAGATGCCAGCCATGCCATTGGCGAGGATACAAAGGTCATCGAGGCCAATGGCCGCTATATGGTGCCGGGCCTTTGCGATGGGCATATGCATGTCGAGAGCGGCATGATCACGGTCAGCGAATTTGCCCGTGCGGTCATTCCCAATGGCACTACATCGATGTTCATCGATCCGCACGAGATTGCCAATGTGCTGGGCCTGAAGGGCGTCAAGGTGATGCATGACGATGCTGCCAACATGCCGATCAATATTCAGGTTCAGGTGCCTTCCTGTGTGCCGTCTGCTCCGGGCTTGGAAAATGCCGGGGCTGAAATCACCGTCGATGACGTCAAGGAAGCCCTGACCTGGCCGCAGATTTGCGGATTGGGCGAAATGATGAATTTCCCCGGCGTCGCCATGGGAGACGCCAAGATGCTCGGTGAGATCGCGGCCACGCAGGATGCGGGCAAGACCGTCGGCGGGCATTTCCCGACGCCGGAACTGGGACTGATGTTCCATGGCTATGTGGCTGGCGGTCCGGCCGATGACCATGAAGGCACCCGCAAGGAAGATGCCATTGCCCGCGCCCGTCAGGGCATGCGGCCAATGATGCGCCTCGGCTCGGCATGGTATGACGTGGCCGAACAGGTCAAGGCCATCACCGAAGACGGGCTCGATCCTCGCAGCTTCATTCTCTGCACCGATGACAGCCATTCGGGTACCATCATCAATGATGGTCACATGAGTCGCGTGGTGCGCCACGCCATCGCGCAAGGCCTGAAGCCCGTAACCGCCATCCAGATGGCAACGCTGAACACTGCCCAGCATTTCGGTATGGATCGCGATATCGGCTCCATCACGCCGGGCCGCCGCGCCGACATCATCCTGACCTCCGATCTGCCGAGCTTGCCGATCGAGCTGGTCATGGCGCAGGGGGAGGTTCTGGCGGAAAATGGTCAGCTGCTGATCGACATTCCCGAGGCAAATTATCCCGATTTTTGCCGCAACACCGTCCATCTGGGCAAGAAACTGGCCGCCGATGATTTCGACATCTTCGCCCCCGAAGGTGCCAATCAGGTTCGCGCCCGTGTGATCGGCGTGATTGAAAATCAGGCTCCGACCAAGGCGCTGGAACGCACCCTGTCCGTCGAGCGCGGTCTGGTGCAGATGGATGCTGAGGGCGATGTTTGCCAGATCGCTCTGGTCGAGCGTCATCGCGGTACCGGTGGGGTGGTCAACGGCTTCGTGTCCGGCTTTGGTTACAACAAGCCCTGCGCCGTTGCCTCAACTGTGGCCCATGACAGCCATCACATGATTGTGGTTGGCACTTCCAAGCAAGACATGGCCGCCGCAGCCAATCATCTGGGCAAGGTGGGCGGTGGCCTCACTGTCTTCTCCGAAGGCAAGGAACTGGCAACCGTCGAGCTGGCCATCGCCGGTCTGATGTCTGAGGAACGCGCCGAGATCGTCGCCCAAAAGGCCACCAAATTGGTCGAGGCCATGGCTGCCTGTGGCTGCACGCTCAACAATGCCAACATGCAGCATTCCCTGCTGGGGCTGGTGGTTATCCCTGAAATCCGCATCTCCGATGTGGGGCTGGTGGATGTGACCAAATTCCAGACGGTCGAGTTGTTTCTCTAAGCGGACAGGCAGCTCGCCCTGCCGGATGCAGCTGCGGCCTAGAGCTAAGGCCTGAACGGACATGTGCTGATCAAGAAAAAGGCCGCCGGGATTGCGAAAATCCCGACGGCCTTTTCTATGGATGGAGTAGCCGGGCAGAAAGCCCGGGCCTTTCCATGCTTATTTCGCAGCAGCGCGCGCGTCATCAAGCCATTTGTTGACATCGTCCTGATGCTTCTCGATCCAGGCGGTTGCCTGAGCCTTGACATCGTCATCGCCAGCATTCATGGCAGCATTCTGCGCATAGATATCTTCAACCGGAATGCGGACCTCTTCCAGCAGTGCCTTGACCGCCGGATTCTTCTCAAGGAAGGCATTGTTGGCAACCGGATTGATGTCGGCAGCAGCAAAGCCCATGGAGCATGGATCCGATACGCAGGTATCCAGACCGGTAACGGCAGGGGCCGTTTCAACGCCTTCTCGCTCCGGTACGTTGATCCACATCACATCCTTGCCAGGCTGCAATTCATTCACGGTCCAGTTCGGGGTCCATGTGTAGAACAGGATATGCTCACCGGCCTCATAGGAAGCCACGGCATCGGCCATGGAAGCGGAATAACCAGCCTTGATCGGGTTGATGGCATCCTCCAGTTCATAATCTTTCATATGCTCGGAAATCTTGATCTCGCAACCCCAGCCCGGAGGGCAGGCAACCAGATCGGCCTTGCCATCGCCATTGCGATCGAAGGCTTCCTTGACTTCAGGACGCTTGAAATCGTCAAGCGACTTGATGCCGAATTCATCAGCCGCAGCCTTGTCGACGAGATAGCCCTGCAAGGCACCCTTCTCGGCAACCGCACCCACGACGGAAGCGCTACCTTCGAAGGCTGGCTTGTAGGTGTCATGCAGCGGGAACCAGCCATTGACCCAAAGATCAAGATCGCCAAAGGCGACGGACTGATAGAAGGCCGGAACATCAAGGGTGGTCGGACCATCAACCTTGTAGCCCAGCTTCTGGAACAATTGGCTGTAGATTTCGGAATGGAACCAGCCGGTATCCCAGGTGGCCTGACCCATTTTGATGGTCACGCCCTCTCCGGGCTCTGCTGCGAAGGAAGGGGAAGCCGCGATCAGAACTGCGCCGGTGAGGGCGGCAGCTGCTGCAAATTTACGAATAGCCTTTGCCATAAGAAACTCTCCTCAAATAATTGGGTGGTCTTTGTAAAAGCAAAAGCCAGACAGACGAATGCCATCCGGCTTTTGCTGGCGTCACATTAAGCGCTTGGCTTGTCTGAAGTGGTGGCCGGTTTGCCCTTGAAAATGGAGGCAACCACTGCAAGCAAGGATGTGTTGTTTTTATTCGGTTCCGCAAAACCCTGTGTGATGCGGTCCAGAATGATTGCCAGAATGACGATGCCGACACCCCCGGCTGTTGCGCCGCCGACGTCGAGACGCCCAAGGCCGGTATTGACCACCAGCCCGAGACCTCCGGCCCCGATGAGCGCTGCAATGACGACCATCGACAGGGCCAGCATCAGCGTCTGGTTGAGGCCAGCCATGATGGTGCGCAGCGCCAGAGGAATCTGCACTTCCCAGAGGATCTGGAAGTAGGTGGCCCCAAAGGATTCCGAAGCCTCAATCAAATCCTTGCGCACATTGCGAATGCCAAGATTGGTCATGCGGATGATCGGCGGCAACGCGAAGATAATGGTGGCGATGATGCCCGGTGCCATGCCGACACCAAACAACATCACGATCGGCACCAGATAGACGAAGCTGGGCACCGTCTGCATGATATCAAGGATCGGTCGGGTGATTTTCCATGCGGTGTTGCTGCTGGCGGCGAGAATGCCGACAGGAATGCCGATCACGGCGCAGAACAGCACCGAGGTGATGATCATCGACAGGGTTGTCATGGTTTCGGGCCAAAGGCCGATCATGTCGATGAAGCAAAAGCCGACAATGGTGGCAATTGCCATGGTGCGATTGACCACGCGCCAGGCAACAAAAGCGAAAACCAGCGTGATCACCAGCATCGGCACCCAGGCAAAGAAGCCATCCAGCGCCTGAAGCACTTCATTCACCGGCACCTGCAAGGCCCGGAAGAAAGGCCGGAAATTGGGCACCAGAAAACCGCGAACGAAGCTGTTGACCGCGTCATCAAACGGGATTGTTAGAAAGTCTGAAGGGCTGATCAAGTCAGTCTCCTTATCATATTGCTGCGCTGGTGATGCTGTCTTCGCCGCTTTCGTCATCTGCTGCCAGATGCTCGAAAATGGTTTCGGCGGAAACAACGCCAACCAGTTTGCCATCATCGTCGGTCACGGCCAGCGGCATGCCGGTTTGCGCTTCGGAATAGATTTCGTTGAGATAGGCATCCTGTGGCACCGTTGGCGGATGGGCATGCATGATGTCCATGACGCGGGCCGAGGGGCGGGCCTTCTCCACGTCTGCGCGGGTCAGGAGCCCGGCCGGAACCCCGTCCTTGACCACATGAATGATCTCGGTCTGGGTGCGGTCCATGGCCGCGATGGCGTCGGACACCTTGGCGGTCATCGGCACACGGGATGCATCCTCGGCAATATCCGAAGCGGTATAGACGCGGCTGCGGTCGATATCGGCCACGAAGGCCTTCACATAGGCATCCGCTGGCTGTGAAACAATATCCTGCGCGGTGCCCACCTGAACGAAGGCTCCGTCCTTCATGATCGCGATGCGATCCCCAAGCAGCAGCGCCTCATTGAGGTCGTGGGTGATGAAGATGATGGTTTTCTTCAATTCGCGCTGAAGCACCACCAGCTCATCCTGCATTTCGCGGCGAATCAGCGGATCAAGCGCGCCGAATGGCTCGTCCATCAACAGGATTTCAGGATTGTTGGCCAGCCCGCGCGCCAACCCGACGCGCTGTTGCATGCCGCCCGAAAGCTCGCCGGGATAGCTGTCTGCATGCGCATCGAGGCCAACCTTTTCGAGGGATTCAAGCGCAATCCTGTAGCGTTCTTCCTTGGCAACGCCATTGACCTTGAGGCCAAAGGCGACATTGTCCAGAACGGTCTTGTGGGGGAAAAGCGCGAAATGCTGGAATACCATGCAACATTTCTCACGCCGAACCTTTCGAAGCTCTTCCTTGCTGCAGGAGGCTACATCGACATCGTCGATCCAGATCTCGCCTGCCGAGGAGGGGATGAGGCCATTCAGGGTGCGAACCAGTGTGGACTTGCCGGATCCGGATAGACCCATGATCACGAAGATCTCGCCTTCGTTGACCTCGAAGCTGACATTGTTGATGCCGACGGTGACGCCGGTTTCGCGAAAGATCTGCTCTTTGCTCTGTCCCTGCTGAACGCGCTTCCAGCCTTCTCCGCTCTCATCATTAAAGAGCTTGGAAACGTTCCTAACTTTCATTTTAATAGTCATACTGCAGGCCTTTAGCACACTCTGTCAGAAAATGAAACCATGATTGGAATTTTCATAAAAAATTCTAATTGACGCTCATAATTAAATTCAAGTTTTGCTGCGAGAAATTAGTATTGAAAAAGATGGAATGACCATTGCTATACGTATCACTCGATTGTGTTAATTATATTAAACTGAAAAATCGGGGAATTTTCGAGCGAATTAATGATGCGATGCGATTGAAATATTAAAAATATTTATATTTCGATACATTGTTTTCGTTTGAAGTGTAGTTTGAATAATTCTTTTCGCGTGATCGCCAATTTGTGAATGAATGCGTTTTTGAATAATATAAAATGTCGCCGACAGAATATTGTAGATGAATTCCGTTGGTCTGGAAAAATCGCCAAGTCTAGGCCGGAAATTTATGGGCTGACTTTACGTCTATGTGGATTGGGGTAAAGGATAAAGGGCGCGTATATTTGTTGGTGCTGCGCGGGAACTATTTGGAAAATTGCCGAAATTTACGCATTTTTCGAGCGTTATTCTTGTTCGTTTGGATGCGGGGTAGAGATCCGGTGTCCGGCTGATCAGTAGCTGATAATATCCTGAAACACGACCATTCTGCTCACTGCCCTGTAACCATGGGGCTGGTCGGCAAAAAAGCGGAAGGTGCCGCCTTCATTGACGCTTTGCCAGTGGCCGTCGGACAAAATCTCCAACTCACCCTTGATGACGATGATACTCTCGATGACCCCATGGGCGTGGGGCTTTGACATCTGGCGGTGATGATTGGTCAGGGTGATTTCATGAATCTCGAAATTCACCGCCTTGCTGAAGGTGAAGATCGGAACGATTTTCATGTTCGGATCATTCGGGAAGGTCGGGCTTTCTTCCGGATCGGAATTCTGGTCCAGAAAGGCCGAAAAGGAGGTCTCCAACCCCGATGCGATCTGCCACAGTTCTGAGATGGTCGGGCTGATTTCCACATGCTCGATTTGCGTCAACGTGCCTTGCGAGATCCCGGTCAGGCTGGCAACGTCATCAAGACTGAGATTTCTCTGCTCTCTGATTGCCTTGAGATGGGCGGCAACGGCTTGTACGAACTTGTTTTCTGACACGATCGGGATCCGGCATCTATTGAATCTGCACCCAATCCTTACAGCAAAGGCCCATCTCTTGCCATGCGTAAATGCACAAAGGCTAGAGCTTGCCACCAAGCGCCAGATGCAGGGAATTGTTGATATGCTTTTCCAGTGCCTTTTCAGCCTTGCTCACGTCGCCGGACAGCATCGGGCGCAGGAAGGCCAGATGTTCACCGGCAATCCGCTCGGCATTGAAGGGCGTCACTTGCAATTGAGACTGGACCACCATGTGGATCTTCACCGAATTGACGCGGTAGACCTTGGCGATCAGGGCATTCTGCTTGCTGCCTATGAAGGCGGCGTGCATGTCCCAGTCCAGCTTCTGCATGGCATTGGCTGTGTCCTGATCGGAATTGGCTCTGATATCTTCCAGAAAATGTTCGTGCTGTGCGATCCAGTCTGTAAAGGTGGCCTTGGGAATGCGGCTGACAGCAGCGCCGATTGCGCTCAGTTCCAGAATGAGCCGCAATTCATAGGCATCGCGCACGAAGGCGACGTCAAGGGACGGCACCATCAGTCCGCGCTTGGGCAGCGTCTGTAGCAGGCCATCTGCCTCCAGACGAGGAATGGCTTCCCGGATCGAGCCCAGAGTTGCTCCCGTCATTTCGACAAGCTCGCGCTGCGATACCATCGTTCCCGGCACCAGAGCGCCCTGATCAAGCAGTTCCAAAATGCGTTCATAGGCTGCCCGTTTCAGCATAGTCTTTTCCTGTTTCATGCTCTGTGATGCCGGTTTCACGGAAAAATTCCTCTTCTCAATACGCGCAGTGATCGCATTTTTCAATCAAGCCATGCCGAAATTCGAGCTCAATGAAGGACAAAAGCCGATTGAACAAATTTACTAACAGGTCAAAGACATCATTGCTAACATGTTAGAGACATGTTAATAAGCGAAATAAGCATTCGGCGCAAGGAGGTGCCGATGTCTTTGGAGGAAATAGGAGGACTTATGAAACACTCAGTCAAACTGCTGGCCGGTGTTGCCGCTGTAGCGCTATCTGCAATGCTGTCATTTTCCGCTCAGGCCGAAACCCTGCGCTTTGCAACAACATTGCCAGAGGCCGATAATCCCGAAACCCACGCTATGAAGGCTTTCGAGCAATATGTGGAATTCCACACCAACGGCGAAATCGATGTACAGCTGTTGCATGGTGGTGTTGGTGGCGACCGCGAAATTCTGGAAAGCGTGCGCAACAATATCTTTCAGATGACGGCCACGACGGATGGAGCGCTTGCTTCCTTCTATCCCGGTGTTCAGGTCTTCTCGATGCCATATCTGTTCCGTTCGACCCGCCATGCGGTTGAATTCATGAAGAACGCCCCGGTCATGGACGATTTCGTGGCCGATGTCGAAAAGGAGGCCGGTCTGCGCATTATCGGGTTTGCTGCCGACGGTTTCCGCAACTTCGTCAATAACAAGCATCCGATCAAAACCCCTGCCGACGTGGAAGGCCTGAAACTGCGTTCCATGGAAAGCCCGGTCATGATCGCCCTGATGAAAAGTCTGGGTGCCGCGCCGACGCCGATCCCGTTCCCGGAAAGCGCGATGGCCATTCGGCAGGGCGTGGTTGACGGCGGCGAAAACCCGCCATCCACGGTTATCAATGGCGGTTGGGGCGAAGTCATCAAATATATGTCGCTGGATGAGCATATCTTCTCGGCCGTGTTTGCCTATGCCAATCCTGCCTTCCTTGACGGGCTGAGTGCACAGAACCGGGCTGCCGTGCTCGATGGCGTGGATCTCTACACAACCATCATGCTTTCGGGCAAAGGGCAGGGCTATCTGACCGACACCCAGCGCATCAGGGATATGGGCGTGGAAGTCTATGTCAACTCGCCTGAAGAGAAGAAGGCATTCGGTGAAAAGGCGCAGAAGCCGGTGCGTGAATTTCTCGCCAAGGAACTGGGTCAAGACTATGTCGACAGCTTCCTTGCGGCCGTTTCAAAAAGTGAAGCAGACCTCTACGGCGAATAAGTCTTTATCGTCGTAAATCCCGGTCCTGCCGGCTCCGGCCTCCCTCTTGCAATCCCTCAAGGGGCCGGCAGGCCTAATCCGAATGGAATAATCTCATGGCATCTTCACTGACGCAGACCTATCTGCGCTGGACAGCCAAGCTGTCGAACGCCACGGAATATCTGGCTGTGGCGATATTTGCCGGGATCGTGCTGGTCAATTTCATGGCCGTTGGCGCCCGCTATGTGCTCGCTGATCCGATCGGCTGGAGCGAGGAAGCTCTTCGCTATGCCATTGTCTGGGCGGTCTATCTGGTCGCTGGCGCGACTTTCCGTCATGGTGAGCAGATGATGATCGATCTGATCGTTATCATCCCCTCTGACCGGATCAAGCGGATCGCGGCACTTCTGTCTCTGCTGACCACGCTTGCTCTGGCGGCAATTGTTGTGCTTCTCGGCATCCCCTTCCTCATGGATACCGGGCAGGTTTCCCCCTCTATGCGCCTACCGATGTGGATCCCCTACGCCTCGGTCGTGGCGGGATATCTGATGATCGCAATACAGGCCATCGCCGGCTATATCGAACAGCCCGTCCTTGGCAGCAAGGAGACGGCACAATGAGCCCGGCAGCTATCTTTTCGACTTTCTTCATTCTGGTCTTGATCGGCTCGCCTATCGCCGTTGCCTTGGGGCTGACGGGAGCCTCGGCGGCCTGGTATGCCCATCTGCCGATGGTCATCATTCCGACGCGCTTTTTCAGCTCGCTGGACAATTTCTCGCTTCTGGCCGCGCCCTTCTATATCTTTGCCGGGGAAGTGATGAACCGGGGCGGCATCACCGAAACCCTCATCACCTTTGCCGCCAAGATCACCCGCTTCGTGGCTGGTGGCGCCGCCTATGCCAACATTCTGGCGTCGGTTCTGTTCGCCGGTATATCCGGAACAGCCATTGCCGATACCGCAGCGCTTGGCAAGATCTTCATCAATGGCATGCCCAAGCAGGGCTACACCAAGGAATTCTCTGCCGCGGTTACCGTTGCCAGTTCCATGATCGGGCCGATCATTCCCCCCTCGGTCATCATGATTGTCTATGCTTCGGTGGCGCAGGTTTCGATCATCAAGCTGTTCGTGGCCGGTATCGTGCCCGGCCTGATGCTTGGTGGAGCCTGTGCGGTCATCGTGCTGATCACCGCACTGACCAAAGGCTTGCCAAAAGGCGAGATCAAGGCGGTCGAGAAATCCGACAAGCAACTGGTCTTCGAAACCGCGCTGGTCTTCTCCATTCCGCTCTTTATCGTTTTCGGCACGCTTTCCGGTGTCTTCACCGCAACGGAAGCGGGCGGCATTGCCTGTGTCTATGCTCTGGTTCTGGGCCGCTTTGTGCTCAAGACCCTTTCGGGGCGGAATGTGCTCGAATGCATGCGGGCCTCGATGCGCACGACGGCCAGCCTCTATCTGGTGATCGCCGGAGCCTCTGTGCTGTCCTACATTCTCACGGTGACCGGCGCCATTTCATCGGTCCGCACCCTGACCGGACTATTTGCCGATGACCCGACAATCTTCCTGTTCTTCGTGCTCGGCATTCTGCTGATCGCTGGCTTCTTTCTGGAGCCGGGTGTGCAGGTGCTGCTGCTGGCGCCGATCTTCCTGCCCATTTCCCGCAGTCTCGGCATTGACGAAATGCAGTTCGCGATGGTCTTCCTGCTCTCTGGCACCATGAGCCTGATGACACCCCCGGTCGGCATATGCCTGTTCGTGGCAGCCCAGATAGGCGAGATCAGCATCGGGCGGATGTTCAAGGCGATCATTCCCTTCCTGATCGCCCAGATCATCGCCATTTCCCTTCTCATCATTTGGCCGGATCTCGTTACATTCCTGCCCAACTTGGTCAATTAGCAATGACAAAGCAGAAAATTCTCGTTCTGACAGAACAATTCACAAATGAATGCCCTCTGTTCGATCCCCTGCGCGAGGCGGGCTATGAGGTGATTGTCAACGAAACCGGGCGTCTTCCCGACGAGGTCACTCTCAAGCAGATGCTTGAAAGTGGCGTGGTAGCCACCATTGCCGGTGGCGAACCCTACACCCCCGATGTTCTCGCATCCGCCGCCGATCTGAAAATGATCGCACGTTGGGGGGTGGGGTATGACAGGGTCAATGTCCCCGCAGCGACCGCGCACGGCATTCCTCTTGCCATGGCCTTTGGCCAGAATCACGAAAGCGTGGCCGAATATGCCCATGCCATGGCCCTGTCTCTTGCCTGCGGTATCGGTCGCCGCGATGCCATGGTGCATGATGGCCGCTGGACGTTCGACGGTTTCCATCCCGGTCTTTGGGAACGCACCGCCGGCCTCATTGGCCTTGGGCGCATTGGTGGCGCCATGGCGCGCCGTCTCAAGGGCCAGTCCATGCGTGTTCTGGTTTATGATCCCTATGTCACCGAAGAACAGGCCGAAGCGGCTGGCGTCGAAAAATGCGATCTCGATACCCTTCTGGCGGAAAGCGATCTCATCTCGGTCCATGCGCCCTCGACGCCTGAAACCCGCCATACGCTCAATGCCGACACTTTCGCAAGGATGAAGGATGGCGTGATTGTCATCAATACGTCCCGTGGACCGCTGATTGATGAGGCTGCGCTGGTCGCTGCTCTCAAGTCCGGCAAGGTCTATGGAGCCGGTCTGGATGTGTTCGAAACCGAACCGCTGCCCGCCGACAGCCCATTGCGCAGCTGTGACAATGTCATTCTCAGCCCCCATGTCTCCGGCATGGACAGGATGGCCGAGAAACGCGTCACCCTTCGCTGCGTCAACAATATTCTGGCCTGGCTGCAAGGGGATCCCAAGGAACTGCTCCCCTATGTCGTCAATCCCGAAACACTCAATATCTGAACGGCAAGTCCCAAAGCCTGACAAGAGGAATAAACAATGAAAAAAGAAATCTCCGGCATCATTCCCGTCGTGTTAACGCCGTTCACCGACGATAACAAAATCGATTGGGCAGGATATGAGCGCCTCATCGAATGGTATCTGGCAAATGGCGCAACGGCTTTGTTCGCGGTCTGCCAGTCTTCCGAAATGCTGTTCCTCAGCGTCGAGGAACGCGTTGCGCTCGCCCGCTTCACGGTCGAGAAGGTTGCCGGTCGTGTCCCGGTCATGGCATCGGGCCATATTTCCGACAGTCTGGAAGATCAGAAGACCGAACTGGGTGGGATGGTTGAAACGGGTGTCGATGCCATCGTGCTTGTGACCAACCGGCTCGACCCGGAGCAGAAGGGTGCAGAAGCCTTCCGCGCCAATCTCGATGCGCTGCTGGACTTCCTGCCCGCCGACATGCCGCTGGGGCTTTATGAATGTCCCGCCCCTTATCGTCGCCTGATGAGTGATGACGAAATATCCTATTGTGCCAACTCGGGCCGCTTTGTTATCGTCAAGGATGTGTCCTGTGATCTGGAAACCGTCAAGCGACGCGTGGAGCTGGTCAAGGGCACGCCGATGAAAATCTGCAACGCCAATGCCGCCATTGCCACTCCGGCAATGCAGGCCGGATCCGCAGGCTTCTGTGGTGTCTTCACCAATATCCACCCGGATCTCTATCGCTGGGTACTTGATCATGGTGACGAGCATCCCGAGCTGTGCGAAGAGCTCTCTGTCTTCCTCGTGCTGTCTGCACAGGTGGAGCCGATGGGATATCCGAAAATGGCCAAGCTCTATCATCAGCGCATGGGAACCTTTGCCAGCATCCACAGCCGCACGGTTCCTTTTGACATAGAGGAAAAATTCTGGGCTCTCGGCGCCGTGATCGACCGTATCGAACAGGGCACGGAGCTATACCGGAAGAAAATCCGCGCTTTGGGAGAATAGAAGAATGTCAATAACGGTTTTCGGGTCGGTCAATCTCGATCTGACGGTTTCTGTCGAGCAGATGCCCGAGCCCGGCGTCACCAGCCATGCCACCGGTTTCCTCAAGGGGCTGGGGGGCAAGGGGGCCAATCAGGCGGTGGCCGCAACAAGACTGGCCAAGGGGCCGGTCCGGTTTGTTGCAGCCATCGGTGCGGATGCCTTTGGTGAAAGCCTCAGGGCAAGCCTGTCCGGGCTTGGCGTCGATACCGATAACCTCGTCACCATGCCGGACAAGGATTCCGGCATGGCGCTCATCCATGTCGATGCAACATCCCAGAACACGATCACGGTCGTGGGCGGGGCCAATATGGCCTGGTCACCGGAAGGACCGGACGCAAGCTGCTTTGAGGGCTGCAAGGTGGCATTGTTCCAGCTGGAAACGCCACAGCAGGCAACCATCGCTGCCATGCGCAAGGCAAAAGCAGCCGGAGCGAAGGTCATTCTCGATCCCGCTCCGATTGCTGCCTCCGGCATGGATGCGCTTCTGGCCGAGGCGGATATCATCACTCCCAATGAAACCGAGGCCGCTGGCCTTGCCGGTTCCAAGCCGACCAATTTCGAGGAGGCCCTTGATGTGGCGCGCAGCCTGTGTGATCGCGGGCCGGAAATTGTCATTGTCAAGCTCGGCTCCAAGGGCCTTGCCTATGCCACAAAGAGTGGTGAGTGCGGCAAGGTCGAGCCTTTCAAGGTGAAGGCGATCGATACCGTTGCCGCCGGTGACAGCTTCAATGGTGGTCTGGCAGCCGCGCTGGCCGAAGGCATGGAACTGGAAGCGGCCTTGCGTTTTGCCTCTGCGGCCGGGGCTCTGGCGACGACCAAAAAGGGGGCCAGCGAAGCGGTTCCGAGCCGCGCCGAAGTGGATGCATTGATTTCTGGTCAATAGCCTGCCCCATGGCCTGATCCGGCCCGGCAGAAGATAACAGCTTAGCAAGCCAAGGTGGGGCCTCGCGAAAAGGGCCCTGCCTTTTATTTTATATTTTGCCACCCCTTTCCCAGTTCCTTTCCAAACCCATATCTCGCGCTTTCCCCGCTCGTTGATGAGTTCGGCTTTCCCGGCCACCATCCTTTTGTTGTTCACATAGCCGCCAGATTGAGGCACGACGTCTCACTTTTGAGATATTTCCATGTTAGCCCTTGCCAAAAGTTGGAGAAAGGCCTTTTAAGAGAGGCCGGAAAGCTTGACGATGGTCGGATTCTTTATGCTGACCAGAGCTTTCTTTTGGAGCGTTTCAGTCAAATTCGGCTGTGGCGCTCTTGCTCCGGAGCCTAAAAAGCGCCTATAGCAGGCAGCATCGAGCAGTGCGCGCAAAGAACGGATGAATGAATGAAAAAGATTACTGTCGTCGGCCTCGGATATGTCGGATTGGCCATGGCTCTGCTGCTGTCGCGGCGTCACGCCGTGCGCATACTGGATATCGATCCGCAAAAGATCGCTGCCATCAGCGCAAGACAGGCACCTATTCAGGATGAGGAGGCTTCCAGAATTCTGGCCAGCGAAGAACTCAATCTGTTCGCAACGCTTGATCCGGAAGCTGCTCTGCCCGGTTCCGATGTTGTCATCATTGCTACGCCGACCAACTATGATCCGCAGCAGAATTATTTCGACACCAGTTCCGTTGACAGCTCGATCGCCAGTGCGCGCGCGCTTTGTCCAGATGCCATCATTGTTATCAAGTCTACCATTCCTGTCGGCTATACCGAGCGCATGCGCGAAGAGTTTCTCACCGACCAGATCCTCTTTTCACCCGAATTTCTGCGCGAAGGCCAGGCCATTCATGACAATCTCTATCCCTCGCGCATCATCGTCGGGGATACGGGCGAGAAGGGGCAGAAAATTGCCGACATGCTCAAATCGGCCGCCGCGATAGAAGAGTGTCCGGTGCTGCTCACCGAATCTACCGAGGCTGAAGCCATCAAGCTGTTTGCCAACACCTATCTGGCCATGCGGGTTTCCTTCTTCAACGAACTGGATTCCTTTGCCATGCTCAAGGGGCTGAGTTCGGAGCAGATCGTCAAGGGCGTCTGCCTCGATCCGCGCATCAGGGATGGCTACAACAATCCCTCCTTCGGCTATGGCGGTTATTGCCTGCCCAAAGACACCAAGCAGATGCTGGCCAATTATGCCGATATTCCGCAAAGCCTGATCAATGCCATCGTCGATGCCAATGGCACCCGCAAGGATGTGATCGCCGACGCCATCATAGCCAAGAAGCCAAAGAAGGTCGGCATCTACAGGCTGGTCATGAAGGCGGGGTCGGACAATTTCCGCAGCTCATCCATTCAGGGCGTGATGAAGCGCATCAAGGCCAAGGGCATCGAAGTCATTGTCTATGAGCCGGCGCTCAAGGAAGAAAGCTTCTTCGGCTCCCATGTCGAACGGGATCTGGATCGCTTCAAAAAGGATGTTGATCTGATTGTTTCCAACCGCTGGACAGACCAGATCAGGGATGTTGCCGACAAGGTTTTCACTCGCGATCTTTTCATGAATGACTAGGCTTTTCGTGGCCAGAAGGCTCTGGAAGCATTTTGGTCACAATAATGTGAAACTCCGATCACTAAATTGACGTTTTCTTTCCATAGGTTGCTGAAGATGGCCGGGAAGGGGCATCTTGGCGGGGCATTCCGGCGCCAGCCGGACGCATCGTCATTTGCCTACTGGTGCGGCATTTTAGCCAAACCTGTCTCATTCTGCGGCTTTCTCTTCACGCAAGGCTAGGGATCTGTTGCCAACGGCAGCAGGCCCGCTCCCGCCTATATGTTGCCGCGCGGTGTCTGAAACCCTGCGGCCTTCTTGCAACCAGAAAATTCCTGCTGAAAAACTCCTTCAGCCAACAGGCAGATTTGAATGTGGCATTTCTGTTTGGAAAAGGGGAAAAAGATATGAATATGAAAAGAACAATCATTGCTTCGGCAATCGCCTTTTGCATGGGCTTTACCGGCTTGCCGCTGACGAACAATATAGCATCTACGGGGCTGGTAGGCGTTTCCGGCGCTCAGGCTCAGCCTGCGCCGAACGATCCGCGCTGGCACAAAAGACCGCCTGCTCCCAACCGCCGCCCTCCAGTGCATCACAAGAAAAGCAGCAACAATGCCGGGGCTGCCGTCGCCGGTGCCATTATCGGGCTGGCCGCTGGAGCCATTGCTGCTGATGTGGCACGCAAGAATGCCCAGCGCAACAGTGCCCCGAACTGGTGTAATGTTCGGGCTTGCTCAAGCCGCTACAGAAGCTTCCGGGCATCTGACTGTACCTATCAGCCTTATAATGGCCCGCGCAGATATTGCCGCATGTAGGCGTCGCCTGCGCGCAACAACAAGGCGTAACGAGCATTTAGCGCTACCGCATTGCACCAGATCGCCTCATGCAAAGCCGGTTACTCTTGTCCAGAGTAGCCGGCTTTTCTTGTGCAGGCGCTAGGGAATTGGCGTGGAGAAGGGGCTCCCGGAGGCATTTTTGCTTGCAATTGACAGCCGGACGGGGGTTTATGAGCGGGTCTGAAAGCGTGGCTTTTATGTGGGTTGGTATATTTCGAAGGGTCATTTAAGTATTTGCACTTATTGGGAAATCTTTGAAATTATTTTTGATCCACTTTCCGATACGCTATCAGAGCATAGCAGATATGCATTTAAATTCATTATTGCAAATCCAGCAATTTAAACCAAACATTAGAACTGTTCGAATTTTGATTGCACTGCACAATAATGGTAATCTGTGTATCTGATCTGCGTTTGAGGAATAGGTCGTCATCTGGACGTGCATTCCGCGCAGGTGATATACGAATGTCTAGTTTTAATGAAGTGATGAAGAGAGTTCATGACCGTTCCTCCCTCCGCACTCCAGAAACCAATCACCAAGCTCATTAGTTTGACCTATGATGAGCTGTTGGTCGGTCAGTGTGCCAGTGTAAACCGGATTCTGACGCAGACAGATGTCGACTTGTTTGCGGCAGTGTCTGGCAATATGGATCCGCTTCATTCTCCCTCGGGCTTGCAACAAGCCGGAAACAGCCGCTCTGTCGGTCATGACATGTGGGCCGGAGCGCTCTTTTCGGGCTTGCTCGGCTCCCGACTACCCGGCCCCGGCACGACTTACCGCGCGCAGCATCTGTCCTTTCAGGCGCCAATCCCCGTAGGCGTCAGTCTGACGGCAACCATAACCGTGCGCTCCAAGACAATCGATGCCGACGGCAAGAAGCTGGTCACCTTCGATTGCCTGCTGTCTGATCCGGATGGGGCCGTTCTGGTCAAGGGCAGTGCGGATGTCATGCCGCCGGAAAGACGCGGCGATCAGCCGGGCCGCATATTGCCCCAGTTTCTGCCTGTTGCCCATGATCAGCTCGCTTCATTGCAGGCGCAATGCGGTGCTCTTGATCCCCTGCCAACCGCCGTCATCTATCCCTGTGACCGCATAGCGCTGGAAAGCGCTTGCGAAGGGGCGCGTCTGGGGTTGATCAAGCCAGTGCTTGTTGGCCCGCAAGATGTGATTACGGCGATTGCCAGAGAGAATGATCTCGATATCGGCGCTTTTCGCCTTGTCGATGCCCGCCATGAGAAGGATGCTGCCAACAAGGGGGTCGGGCTGGCCTCTTCTGGCGAGGTGGGGGCCGTGATGAAAGGGGCGCTGCATACGGACGAGCTGATGACGGCCGTTGTCCGCCGCGATAGCGGACTGCGCACCTATCGGCGCATCAGCCATGTATTCGTGATGAATGTGCCGAGCTATCACAAGCCTCTGCTGATCACGGACGGGGTGGTCAATATCTCTCCCAACGCCGATGACAAGGCACATATCATTCAGAATGCCGTTGGCCTTGCCAATGTGCTGGGGATCGAGACTCCGAAAGTGGCCATTCTGTCCGCTTTGGAAACGGTCAATCCCAAAATCAGTTCCACCGTTGATGCGGCAGTGCTCTGCAAGATGGCAGATCGCGGTCAGATCAGGGGTGCAATTCTTGACGGCCCATTGGCCTTCGATAATGCCATTTCGAAGGAAGCAGCGCTGACCAAGGGCATCAAATCAGAGGTTGCTGGTGATCCGGACATTCTTTTGGCTCCCGATCTTGCATCCGCAAATATGCTGGTCAAACAGCTCTCGTTCCTTGCCCATGCAGATGCTGCGGGCATTGTTCTGGGGGCTGCTGTTCCGGTTATCCTGACCAGTCGTGCCGACAATCTGTCTGCGCGCCTTGCTTCATGTGCCCTGGCTGTCTTGTTGACAAACAAATAGTTCGGGACCCTCGTTTGAATAGAAAGAAAAGTAACAATGACGGATATTAAAAAAGGCGCCTTGCTGGTCCTCAATAGCGGATCCTCAAGCGTGAAATTCACTGTCTTCCAGGTTGGTGATGCAGACAAGAAAATTGCTCTCTTCTTTGGCGGTCAGCTCGATGGCATCGGCTCTTCTGCGCATCTGAAGGTGAAAACCGCTGCCAAGGAATTGCTGGCCGATGAATCCTGGGAACATCTGGATCAGGGCACTGTGCCTGCCATTCTGCCGCATCTGCTCGAATGGATCGAAAGCAAGCTGCCAGAAGACCTGCCGCTGATCGGCGCTGGCCATCGCGTTGTCCATGGTGGCGAAAGCTTTGACAAACCAATGCTCATCAATGATGAAATCATTGAGAAGCTCTCCAGCCTGGCACCTCTTGCACCGCTGCATCAACCGCAGAATGTGGCTGCCATCAAGGCTCTGGCTTCCAGCCGCGCCGACCTGCCGCAGGTCGCCTGTTTCGACACCGCCTTCCACCGCACCATTCCGGCCATCAATGGCACCTTCGCAATTCCGAAGGAATATACCGATGCCGGCGTGACCCGCTATGGCTTCCATGGCCTGTCCTACGAATATATCGCCTACAATCTGCGCCAGAACAAACCTGACCTTGCCAAGGGCAAGGTTGTTGTTGCCCATCTGGGCAGCGGCGCCAGCCTTGCTGCGCTGCAGGATGGTGTCAGCGTTGATACCTCCATGGGCTTCTCCGCTCTTGACGGCATTCCGATGGGTACCCGTCCGGGCAGCATGGATCCGGGCGTGCTGATCTATCTGATGCGCGAATATAATATGGGCGTCGATGATCTGGAAAAGATGCTCTACTACAAATGTGGCCTGCTGGGCATTTCCGATATCTCCAACGACATGCGTGAGATCGAAGAGAATGAAGCGCCGGGCGCTGTTCTGGCTCTGGATATCTTCTGCCAGCGTGCAGCCAAACAGATTGCCTCTCTGGCGGTTTCCCTTGGCGGTATCGACGCTCTGGTCTTCACGGCCGGTATCGGTGAAAATGGCCCGATCATTCGCGACAAGGTCTGCGCCGACCTCGCATTCATGGGCATCAAGCTTGATGCCAAGAAGAATGACACCCGTGGCACCGAACTGATTTCGGCTGAGGATTCCGTTCCCGTGATGGTCATTCCGACCGACGAGGAATTCATGATCGCCCAGCATGCGGTCAACATTCTGTCTGCATAATCTTCCAGACACCAGAAATTTGGCAAACCGGCTCGCAGGAAACTGCCAGCCGGTTTCTTTTTGCCCACGCCAGAATATCGCGCCAGCGCAATATGTAAAATTGACCAGCGCGTGGAGGAAAAAAAGCGGCAACGAGCGGGAATCCAAACCTTAGAGTGAGAAATGGGGGGACTTCTGCAAAGAGATAACTTGTTTGAAACGCTGCGGACCCCATATTTTCAATCATGAGATTTAAAAGGAAAATGGCATCTACCCAGATGGTATTTTTCATCAAGACCAATGTGATCAAAGGGATTTTTCAATATGGCAGCCAAGAGTTTTCTCAGCGACATGCTTCAACGCATTGCCAACGCAGGCCCCTTCCTGTCGTCCAAGGTGGCGATGACTGCGGACCAACTGATCCCGTTGTGCAAGGAACTGGTTGGAGACAAGGGCGAAGCCTCGGGGCTGAAAAACGCGCTCAAGATACTCGACATATATGAAGCTGCGACCCCGGAAGAACGTCACGGCTTTTTCGTGAAACTCGCCGGTGAGTTCGGCGTCGATCATACGGCCCTCTCGAAGGCTGTGGCCGATTGGAAGCCCGGCGATCACGCCGCAGCGCGCAAGCTTTATTATGCTGCCGAACCCAAAAGTCAGGAACTCATTCGCCGCCTCAATCGCGTACCCGGAGCTACGGCGCGTCTGGTGAATATGCGCGCCGATCTGCTCGGCTATGTCAAGGATGAGCCGGAGCTCAAGAGCCTTGATCATGATTTCCAGCACCTCTTCTCCGCCTGGTTCAACCGCGGCTTTCTGGAAATCGAACGGATCGACTGGTCAACCTCGGCTGAAATCCTTGAGAAGATCATTGCCTATGAAGCGGTGCATCGAATTCAGGGCTGGGACGATCTGCGCCAGCGTGTGGCCGACAGGGACCGCCGCCTGTTTGCCTTCTTCCATCCTGCCATGCCGACCGATCCGCTGATCTTCGTTGAAGTGGCACTCACTCGCGATATCCCGAAATCCATCGCCTCCATTCTGGATCAGGAACGCGAGCATATCGATCCGCGCGTCGCCAATGCCGCAATTTTCTACTCCATTTCCAACTGCCAGTTCGGTCTGCGCGGCATTTCCTTTGGCAACTTCCTCATCAAGCAGGTTGTTGCTGAATTGCAGAAGGAATTCCCTTCGCTGCACACCTTCGTGACGCTCTCTCCGGTTCCCGGCTTCCGCCGCTGGATCCGCAGTGCGCTCGAGACCAATGATCCGCTGCTCAAACCTGAAGAGCGGGCCATTCTGGAACAATTGGGCGAGGACAAAGTTCCTCCTGATGATTTTGTCGCGCCGCTTGCCGCGCGCTATTTGCTCAATGCCCGCAGTTCGAAGGGCTCGGCCTATGATCCGGTTGCCAACTTCCATCTTGGTAATGGTGCCATGTTGCACAAGGTTCATGCCAATGCCGATCGTTCCGAACGCGGCCGCAGCATCAGCTGGGGTGTGATGGTGAATTATCTCTATGATGAGAATAAAATCGAGGAACACCATCAGGCATACGCAACGGATAGCACCGTTGCCGCATCCTCAGAGGTCAAGTCTTTGGCAAATGCCAAATTCAAGAAGGTGGTGATGCCGCAAGCCAAAACCGAGACCGCCTGAGTTTTTGGATATTGTAGTAAAATCGCCCCGGCAAGCGTCTGTTTGCCGGGTTTTTTTATGTCATTGTTCTAAAAAAGAGTATTTATGAAGGATTGCAACTCGATAGACGAAAGACTAGAGAGGGTTAACAAGTCCTTTACTCAATCAATATTCTAACAAAGTAGTATTCGCGGATTTGTATTAAAAAATCTTCGTGTTTTCTTTTTCCTTTTAACGAACTGTCCATATTGTTCCCGTAGCTTGTAAAAAATAGCTCCGTAATTTTACGTGTCATGGCTGCTGCGAAGCGCTGTCCGGGAATGAGAGCGGGTTTGTGTAGCATCCCTTGGATCCGAGCCGCCGGATATCCTTCGGATGATAGTTCGAGAGTTGCGCGCGCAACAGAATGGGATTGATCATGCGTTTTACCATCGCCAAACGCCTCTACCTTCTGGTAGGTCTCTTCTTCGTCGGTCTTCTGGGCCTGACCGTTACGATGGACTCCAGTTTCCGACATGAACTTTCCGAGCAGAAAGCCGCCGAACTCAAGAGCCTCGTCGATGCTGCCGTCAATGTTGCCCAATCGAAATATGATGGCTTCAAGGCCGGTGAAATGAGCGAAGAGGAGGCCAAGCAGGCCGCCGCCAAAGCCATCGAAGCCATGCGCTATCGCGGTCAGGAATATTTCTGGATCAATGACATGAACAGCGTCATTGTCATGCATGCGGCCAAACCGGAACTCACTGGCAAGGATCTCTCGGGCCTCAAGGATGCCAATGAAGTTGCCATCTTCCCGACTTTTGTCCAGACCGTGCGTGCTGATGGTGGCGGCTTTGTCGGCTATATGTGGCCAAAGGCAGGCTCTGACACGGCGGTGGACAAGCTTTCCTATGTCAAGGGCTTTGCGCCTTGGGGCTGGGTTGTTGGCACCGGCGTCTATATGGATGACATGCAGGCGATCCTCTGGACCAATACCCGGCTGATGTTCTCCATTGGTGGCGTGGTATTGCTGCTCAGTCTGGCCGTTGCGTGGTACACGATCCGCTCTATCACCATTCCTATGGGTGCGCTCAAGGCCACCATGCTGCGCCTTGCAAATGATGAAATGGTTTCCGAGATTCCGGCTGAAGATCGCCATGACGAACTGGGTGAAATGGCCGGTGCCGTGAAAATCTTCCGCGACATGGGGATCGAGCGTCATCAGCTTGCCGAACAGCAGCAGAAGGATCAGGCCGCACAGGCACAACGTCAGGTGCGCATTGATGAGCTGATCAATTCCTTCCGCAGCGAAGCCAGCAACGAACTCAGCGTCGTGTCGGAGCAGATGGGGCGCCTGCGTTCCACCGCAGACAATCTGGCCAACCTGTCCAAGTCATCGGCACAAAGAACCAGTCAGGCGCAGGATGCAGCAACGCTTGCTTCTTCCAACGTGCAGACTGTGGCTGCTGCCAGTGAGGAATTCTCCGCATCGATCGGTGAGATTGCCCGGCAGGTTGATCAGGCGACCAATGCGGTCAATACCGCGATGATCACCACCGGTGCTGCCAATGATCGCGTCGGAAGCCTTGCCGCAGCTGCCCAGCAGATCGGTGATGTGGTCAGCCTCATTCAGGATATTGCCGAACAGACCAACCTTCTGGCACTGAACGCCACCATCGAGGCGGCACGCGCCGGCGAAATGGGCAAGGGCTTTGCGGTTGTGGCGGCTGAGGTGAAGGAACTGGCCAACCAGACCTCCAAGGCGACCGAACAGATTTCCGCACAGATCAACACGATTCAGGGTGAAACCCAGGAAGCTGTCCATTCGATCGAGGAAATCGGCTCCACGATTGAGCAGGTCAACAGCTTTACCGCTTCCATCTCCGAAGCCGTGCAGCAGCAGAATCTGGCAACCAACGAAATCGCCAACTCGATTCAGGAAGCCGCTCGCGGGACAACCGCGCTCAGTCAGGATATCGGCGTGGTGTCCGGAGCTGTCAGCGAAACCAACCGCGCTGTCGATGACGTCAATACCGTTTCGACCGACGTCAACCAGTGCGCATCGGGACTGGCGCGCACGGTGGACCAGTTCCTGCTCAAGGTATCGCAGGCCTGAGCTGGCAAAGCCAGCCTTCACAAAAGGCAGTATGTCAAAAATCGACAGGATCAAAGGGCGGTTCATCCGCCCTTTTTCTTGCGCCGGTCCTTGCCAGCCGCTATAGAAAGGACCCGGATCGGCATGAGGATCCGTTCATTCAGTTCCAAGATGCTCAAGGATGGTCATGGCACAGCGGCGCGGCGGACATTCGTCCAGACAGGGAAGCTCCAAAAACGGAGCAAAGGCAGGGGCTGGCAGCCGACGTGGCGCTGCAGCAGCACCGCGTGGCCCGGAGGAACGGGCCGCAAAACCCGGCCCGTCCAGCCGCAAATCAGGCTTCAGGCCCGGCCGTATCGTCAAGCAGGCTGACCGCGAGCCAGCCCAGAGCAAAAGCCAGCCCAAACAGCAGGCCGAACAGCGCGAGCCTTTCATTCTGCCGCCACGACCTGCGGGGCCAACGCCGCGCCGTGCCCCTTTTGCGCTGATGGTCACTCAGCCATGGGACGAATATGCCCTGCTCGATATGGGCCATGGTCGCAAGCTGGAGCGGTATGGACCTTACAGCATCGTGCGGCCCGAGCCTCAGGCTATGGGCAGCCCGCGTCTGGGCGCAGATATCTGGGAGGGGGCGGATGCTTTCTTCACCGGCGATCTGGAAGAGGAAGGGCCGGGGCGCTGGCGCTATCCTTCTGCGCTGGGCGAAACATGGGAAACCCATTGGGACGACATCCGCTTTTATGGCCGCTTCACCGCCTTCCGCCATGTCGGTTTTTTCCCCGAACAGGCCGCGCACTGGGCCTGGATGGACAGGCAGATCCGCGCAGCCTATCTGGGGCGTGCTCCTCGGGTGCTCAATCTGTTTGGCTATTCCGGCGTTGCCTCTCTGGTCGCCGCTCGCGCCGGTGCCGAAGTGACCCATGTCGATGCCTCCAAGAAGGCGGTCGGCTATGGCAAGGAAAACCAGATGCTGGCAGGGCTGGACGACAAGCCCATTCGCTGGATCGTCGATGACGCCATGAAATTTGTCCAGCGCGAGATCCGGCGCGGCAATGTCTATGACGGCATCCTGCTGGATCCGCCAAAATTCGGACGTGGCCCCAAGGGCGAAGTCTGGCAGCTGTTTGAAATGCTGCCTGAAATGCTTGATGCCTGCCGACAGATCCTCTCCGGAGAGGCGCTATTCTATACCCTCACCTGCTACGCCATGCGGGCATCCTATGCCGCTTTCGATGAATTGATGATCGAGGTGATGACAGGGCAGGGCGGCATCGTTGAATCCGGCGAGCTGATGATTGCCGAGGAAGGGGGCGCACGCACGCTCAACACCTCGCTCTATACCCGCTGGCGACCACTCACAAAGCAAGAGGAGGCGGATCAATGACAGAATTGGAAAGCCGCGCCACCAAAAAGGGCCTGATCAAGGAAATTACCGCCGTCTCCAACCAGCATATCAAGGATATTAGGTCGCTGGAGCGGCGCAAGGTGCGCAACCAGACAGGCCAGTTCATGGCTGAAGGGCTACAACTGGTCGCCTTCGCGCTGGAAGCGGGCTGGGACGCCGATATTCTGGTCTATGCCAAGAATATCAAGAGTCACGAACTGGTTCAGAAGGTGGCCGCAAAAGTCTATGCCAGAGGCGGGCTCATTCTGGAGGTTTCCGAGCAGGTGCTCTCCAAGCTTACCCATCGCGACAATCCCCAGCATGTGATCGGCGTTTTCCGCCAGCGCTATGGCGAGCTGGCGGATCTGGCGGTCGATATCGAAAAAGCGGGTGGCGACATGGTTCTTGCCATGGAAGGGGTAAAGGATCCTGGCAATCTGGGTACCTCCATCCGCACCGCCGATGCGGTGGGAGCCAGCGCCCTGTTGCTGATCGGTGAGACAACCGATCCCTTCAGTCTGGAGGCGGTACGCGCCACCATGGGCTCGATCTTCCATGTCCCGCTTTATCGCGCCAGCCGCGAAGCGTTTCTCTCATGGCGCAACAGCTGGCCGGGCGACATTGTCGGCACCCATTTGCAGGGTGCGGTGGACTATCGCTCGATCAAGCCCAAAGATCCCCTGATGGTGATGATGGGCAACGAGCAGTCGGGGCTGGCAGATGATTTCGCCCAGAGCTGCGACCATCTGGTCAAGATCCCGATGGCAGGCCGGGCAGAGAGCCTCAATCTGGCTGTTTCGACCGGTATCACGCTCTTCCGCCTCAGAGAGGGCAAGCTGGGGCTTTAATCTCCCGGCGCGGGTTCCTATATCGGCAGGATTGTTGCTCGCAAAGGAACCCGCATGACCAAGGCCCTTCATATCGATATCGTCTCAGACGTTGTTTGCCCCTGGTGCGCCATTGGCTACCATCAGCTGCGCCATGCGCTTGATGAGCTGGGAATGGAAGCCGCAATCCATTGGCAGCCTTTCCAGTTGAATCCCGATATGGGCCCTGAGGGGCAGAATCTGGGCGAGCATCTGGGTGAGAAATATGGCATCACGCCACAGCAAAGCCGCCAGAACCGCGCCCATATCACGGCCATCGGCGCAGACCTTGGCTTCACCTTCAATTTCACCGATGAAATGCGCATGGTCAACACCCACGATGCGCACCAACTCATTCACTGGGCAGGGCTTGTCGGGCGCGATAGCGAGGTCAAACAGGCCTTCCAGAAAGCCTATTTTACCGACGGGCTTGATGTGAGCGACCGTTCGGTGCTGATTGCTCTCGTGGCCGATCTTGGTTTTGATGCAGACGAGGCACGCGCCATTCTGCAAGAACAGCGCTATGATGGAGCCGTGCGCAAGCAGATGGATTTCTGGCGCCAGCAGGGCATCAATAGCGTTCCCGCGATCATATTCGAGCGCAAATATCTGGTCTCGGGCGCTGCCGGCATAGAGCATTTCCGCAAGGTCTTGTCAGACATCGCCGCCGAACAAGGCTAAGCCTGTCGCTCTTGCCCTTGCCAATAAAAAGCCCTGCCATATCCGCAGGGCCTTTTTGTTTTTCAGCCTTGCCGCCGCCGCTCAGGCTGCGCGGACATTGTCGAGGAACCTGTGCATCTGCTCCTGCAGAGTCTTTGCCTGACTGGACAGATTCTCCGAGGCAGACAGCACTTGCGAAGCGCTGCTGCCGGTGCTGTTGGCGGTTTGGGAGACTTCCTGAATGCTGTTCGAGACATGGGTTGTGCCGGTTGAGGCACTGACGACCGCCTTGGCGATTTCGCCCGTGGCATGGCCCTGTTCTTCCACCGCCGAGGCAATAGCTCCCGATGAATCGCTGATCGCTCCGATGATTTCCGAGATGCTGCCAATGGCTTCCACCGCCTGATCGGTGGTCAGCTGGATATGGTTGATCTGCTGGCCGATTTCCTCGGTTGCCTTGGATGTCTGGGTTGCCAATTCCTTCACTTCGGCGGCGACAACGGAAAAGCCCTTGCCAGCCGCGCCTGCCCGTGCGGCCTCGATGGTGGCATTGAGCGCCAGCAGGTTGGTCTGCTCGGCGATGCCGGAAATCAGATTGACGATATCGCCGATATGGATCGCGGCATGTTGCAATTCACTGACAATCCCGCGCGTGGTTTCTGCCTTGCCGGATCCTTCTCCGCTTTGGCTTGCCGAATTATCGACCAGACGCTTGATGTCGCGAATGGAGGCTTCCAGCTCTTCGGCGGCGCTAGCCACATAGGAGACATTGGCTCCCGCTTCCTCCGCCGATGAGGCCACGGAGCTGGCCTGACTGGATGTCATTTCCGCAGAGCGTTGCAGCTCGGATGCGGTCTGGTGCAATTGGGCCGCAGAGCTGGATACCTCGGCCACGATGCCCCCAACCGAATGCTCGAACTGGTCGGCCAGCTGTACCATCATGCTGCGGCGCTCCTGCTGGGCATTCTGTTCGCGTTCGCGGGCCTCGGCTTCAAGGGTCCGGCGTTTGAGCAGAGCGGCGCGCAGAAGCTCGGCAGAACGGGCCATCTTGCCGATCGCGTCTTTGCGCTCGGTATAGGCGATATCGATCTCCAGCCTGTCTTCGGCCAGTTCGGCCAGAACGCTCTCGCTGTCCCCGATCAGCTTTTGCAAGGCCCGCAGTCCGACATAGCTGACGCCAATCGCCGCGACAAGAATGAGCAGCGTGCCGAGCGTATAGGTCAGAAGCCTGTCCCATGCGGAGGCAAGTCTCTGCTCGGCCAATTCGTTGCTGGCTTGGAATGCATCATGGGTCAATTGCAGGGTGATCTGGTCATGGGCGCGGGAAGCTTTGTTCCAGAGGCCCTTGATGCTCTCGGGAAGATTTTCATGATGCTGAACGATCTGATCGAAGAAAGCCTTGAAATCCCTGCCATCCTGTCCATCGATATAGGCCTGATAGGCGGATACTGTGAGGGAAGGACCGTTATCTTCGAAGATCGGCGCGAAATAATGTTCCTGCAACTGGCCCCGCAGGATAATGGAGATTTGAGCGATGTCCGCCGCACCCGCTGCGAAAACGGGAGGCACAACACTGCTGATCATATTGTGACTGTCGCGAATCTGCTGGCTGGCGAAATAGGCCAGCAGCCGGTTTGAAAGCTCTGCATCGGGAATGAGCGAGGCACCGCGGCGCATCAGCTTGTTGGCGAGCGCAGAAATCGGTTGCAGATATTTGACGCCGAGAACCGGAGAGTCGTTGCCCTTGTCGATTTCTGCCCGGAAGGCTGCCACATTGGGGCGGGCCGATTGCAAATCGCGCTGGATCTGCCGCAGGCCTGCGTCATCGGAGCCAAGGGCATCAAACTGAGCCAGAACCTGATCATAAAGCTTGTCGGTTTCCTGACGCTTCTGGCTGCGTTCGCTGGCAGAAGAAAAGACCTCTCTGGGCAGGCCTTCGGAAAGCAATCCGCCGGCATTTCCCAGAGCAACAAGATCGGTTGCATATTTCATCTGCTGGTAATTTTCATAGGATTGGTAGGACAGAAATCCGCCAAGGCCAACAATGGCCAGAACCGGAATAGACACGATTGCCGCAAGCAACCGGTTCAGCAAGAGATGTCTCATCACTCATTCCTCACGTGCATGTTCAATGCCGCTCTTCACAGGGACATTTCGGCTTTTCGAAGCTTTGAACTACACGCTCGGAGCAATCGGTTAATTTGTTATAAATGGATAAATCGCCCCTGATCGACGCGGCCTGAGGCTGATTTCATGGAAATTGAATATGTTTATTTGTTTTTAGTTGTAGGTAAAAGTCGGGATGCCTTTTCAGGCTGAAACGCGCAACCATCTGAAAAACAACCCTGAATGCAGATATCGGCCTTCTCTGAACTGAAAGGCAAGAAACTGGCGCATTTCGGACGACGGGAAAGCACGCACGCAAAAAAGTATCACATGGTGATACGAAATCGGATGCTGCTGTGAAAAAGCTGGAGGGTCAAACCGGTAAAAAGGGTCAGTTTGGGCAGACCTCTGTCCTAACGTCTCGATCCCATCGCCGATCAGATGGTGCGCGACTAGCCGACCAGATAGAGCCCGATCAACCCGGCGCCGCCCACCAGAATACGCCAGATGGCAAAGGGCATGAAGCCGTGACGGGAGACAAAATCCAGCAACTGGCGCACCACGAAAACGGCTGCAATGAAGGCAGCCACGAAGCCGACGCCAATCACGCTTGCCTGATCCATGCTGATAATGTCGCGGTTCTTGTAAAGGTCATAGGCAAAGGCACCGGCCATGGTCGGCATGGCCAGAAAGAAGGAAAATTCGGCAGCCGACCGTTTGTCCGTACCCATCAGCAGCGCACCGGCAATCGTCGAGCCGGATCGCGACATGCCCGGCACCAGCGCAAGGCACTGGAACAGGCCGATCTTGAAACACAGCGACAGCGGATAATCCATGATATCGGTATAGCGCGGCTTGAGATCGAGCCGGTCGATCCAGGCCAGAATGACGCCGCCAACGATCAGTGTGGTGCAGATGAGGCGCGGGCTTTCAAACAGCACATGCTTGATGAAACCATGCAGGCTGGCGCCAAGAACCGCCGCAGGCAAAAAGGCCAGCAGGATGCCAACGACAAACAGGCGGGCTTTCTGGCTGGAGGGCAAATCAAGGGCGATTCTGAGCAGGCGATGGAAATAGACCGTCAGAATTGCCAATATGGCGCCGAGCTGGATGAGCACTTCGAAAGTCTTGCCACTATTCTCAAATCCCAGAAAATGTCCGGCAAGCAAAATATGGCCGGTGGAAGATACGGGAAGAAACTCGGTGAAGCCCTCGATGAAACCAAGGATGATGGCTTCGAAATATGTGGCAATATCCATTTTTCGCTCATTCTTTCTCTGGCAGAAATCTGTTTCTACCACTATGTTCGCCTCTCATCCCAAATCGGATAAGAGTGCGGCACTTTAATGGTTGCTTTTAAATCATGTCCATTAAATTGCTGATAATCATTTCATACTTGAATGGTTACGCGTCCACACTTTTGCCAGCTTTTTGCTGGATGAAGCCTTAGGCACGAAAGGAATCGCACGAGCAATGCTACTGCTCTATCACACCACCATGTCAGTTCCCTCTCGCTTTACGCGCCTGATTTTGGCCGAATGCAAGGCGAATGCGGAATTGAATGAAGTTCTGCCTTGGGAGAGGACGGAAAATTTTCTGCTGGTCAATCCAGCGGGCACTGTTCCCGTTCTCAGGGAAAATGACGGCCCTCCGGTGTGTGGCGCGATGACGATTGCCGAATATCTTGATGAAACCAGAGGTTATGCTCTGGGGGCGCGTCGATTGCTGCCCGATCATCCCAACCATCGCGCCGAAGTGCGGCGGCTGGTGCATTGGTTCATCAACAAGGCCGTGGATGAAAGCGCCCGCTTCTTTGTCGAAGAAAAGATCTACAAGCGCATGCGGCGTCCCAGCGAAGGCGGCGGCTCGCCTGATTCGACCCTGTTGCGTGCAGCAAGGGCCAATCTGAAGATTCATCTGGATTATATTGCCTATCTGGCAGAGCGTCGCAAATGGCTTGCCGGGGAGAATTTCTCCTATGCGGATCTTGCCGCAGGCGCGATGCTGTCCACGATCGATTATCTGGGTGAAGTGCCATGGGAGAAAGAACCGGTCGTCAAGGACTGGTATCAACGCATCAAGTCGCGCCCGGCTTTCCGCCCCCTTCTGGCCGATAGCATCAAGGGCATACCACCTTCCAACATGTATGTGGATCTGGACTTCTAGTCGCTTCTCCTTCAAAGATGGTGCATGATCGTGCCAAACCGGGAAAAACAGGCAAAGCTAAGGGCCTTTCTTGCAAAGGAAGCCCACGCGCTCGGCTTTGCCCAGCTGCGGGTCTGTCGCGCCCGCGATGCCCAAAACCGGGAAGATCTGCTCAGACACTTCATAGACAAGGGCTATCATGCCTCCATGGACTGGATGGAGGAGACACTGGAGCGTCGCGCTCATCCCTCCAATCTTTGGGCCGATGTGCAATCCATCATCATGCTCGGCTTCAACTATGGCCCCGATGAGGATCCGCGCCAGCTTCTGGCCCGCAAGGACAAGGCCAATATATCCGTCTATGCCCGCCATCGCGATTATCATGATCTGATCAAGGGGCGGCTCAAGCAGCTTTCGGCCAAATTGCTCTCCCGCCTGCGCGAGAGCCATCCCGAAGGGGCGATCAAGGTGTTTGTCGATACCGCACCGGTGATGGAAAAACCGCTGGCCGAGCTGGCTGGCCTTGGCTGGCAGGGCAAGCATACCAATCTGGTTAGCCGCGAATTCGGCTCCTGGCTCTTTCTGGGCGCGATCTTCACCAATCTGGACCTGCTGCCCGACGAGGCGGAGACGGACCGCTGTGGCTCCTGTGTGGCCTGTCAGGAAGCTTGCCCGACCGGTGCCTTCCCCCAGCCATACCAGATTGATGCCAATCGCTGCATTTCCTATCTCACCATCGAGAATAAGGGCCCCATCCCCCATCAATTGCGCGCCGCCATTGGCAACCGCATCTATGGCTGTGACGATTGTCTGGCGGCCTGTCCATGGAACAAGTTCGCCCAGCAGGCCAGCGAAGCAAAGCTGAAGGCGCGGGATGATCTTAAGGCACCCGCTCTGGCCGATTTTCTGGCGATGGATGACGCAACCTTCCGGCAGCATTTTTCCGGCTCGCCGATCAAGCGCATCGGCCGCAATCGCTTTCTGCGCAATGTGTTGATCGCGGCGGGGAATTCGGGGCTGGACAGCCTGTCCTGCGATGTGATGCCCCATCTTGACGATAGCGATCCGCTGGTGCGGGGCGCGGCGATCTGGGCGCTGGGGCAAATCACGCCGGATCAGGATTTCACACATCTGGCAAACCAAAAGCAAGATCAGGAAACAGATCCTGACGTAAAGGCCGAATGGCACTTGGCGCTGAAAGGAAAGACATCATGAAACTACTCATCTTCGGATATGGCTACAGCGCGCAGGCCATCGCCAGAGAACTCGCGCCCGAATGCGACTGGATCACGGCGACCACGCGCTCTGCAAAAAAGGCAGAGGCCATGCAAGCAGAAGGCATCCGCCCCCTGCAGTTTGATGGCCTCAAGGCCTCTGATGCGCTGAAGGGAGCCCTGTCCGAGGCAAGCCATATTCTCGTCTCCATTGCGCCGGGGGGCGAGGGCGATCCGGTCCTCAATTGTCTTGGCAACGAACTGATGCAAATGCCGGCGCTTGGCTGGATCGGCTATCTCTCCACCGTGGGGGTCTATGGCAATCATGATGGCGCATGGGTGGATGAGGACAGTGAATGCCGACCCGTTTCCCGCCGTTCGGTCCAGCGTGTCGCCGCAGAGAATGCATGGCAGGCGCTGGCCAGCAAGCTTGGCAAGCCATTGGGCATCTATCGGCTGGCCGGAATATATGGCCCCGGACGCAACCAGATGCTCAAGCTGGCCAGCGGCACCTGCCGCGCCATCAACAAGCCCGGACAGGTGTTCAACCGCATCCATGTCGAGGATATCGGCCGCGTCGTCTCAAAGGCCGCCAGAAGGTGCCATGACGGTATTCTCAATGTGGTCGATGACGAGCCTGCCACCCCTCAGGAGGTCATCCATTTTTGTACCGATCTGATGGGATTGCCGCGCCTTGAGGAGCTTCCTTTCGAGCAAGCCGACATGACGCCGATGGCACGCAGCTTCTATGGCGAGAATAAACGCTGTAGCAACATTCGTCTGCATGAACTGATCGGCGGCATCCTTCGCTATCCGACCTATCGAGAGGCATTTACTCATATGTGGCAAACGGATAGCTGGCGCGAAGAAGAATGAGCCTTACCCTCTTGCGGCAGCAAGGGCCGCTTTCGCCCGTTCCGATCTCATCGTTATCAGGGTATAAGTCGTCTCTTTTCACAGGCAGGGCCAACGCTGTTAAAAAAATGAAATAAAAACGAAAACGCCCTTGCCAACGCGGCCAATAGGGATTAGACAACAGCCTCACTTGCCGAGCTCAAAAGAGCATGGCACACAGGTTGCGCTGGTAGCTCAGTTGGATAGAGCACCAGACTACGAATCTGGGGGTCGGGGGTTCGAATCCTCCCCAGCGCGCCATTTATCTCTCAAGATTTTATCCCCTAAAATTGTGATTGTTGAGATCCTTGCGGCGTCCGAAATCGTTGTTATCGGTCATATGCCAAGCGGATTGCGAATACCAGTTTCAGAACGGTTCGTTTATCGTCCGGTCTATCTGAAGCCCTGAATTTCCTGATGTTCGGCAGGACCATCATGGAGCGTTTGAGCATTTCTTCAAAAAGTGTGCTTGGAGAGGTAATGCTTCTTGAGAGCTTTTCCAGCTTGGCAATGGGTTTTGAACTATCCTTGGAATTGTCGAAACCTTGCCTCCTGTGAATGAGGCACAAATCAATCTTGGCCATCTTCATTCTTATTCCGGCTTTTCAGCCAATCGAAGAGGCATTCAGTTCTTTAGAGAGAGGAGCAAGCTGGAATGCTCGAAAGGCCTTTGAGACATTCATGTTTCTATGATTGGTTATCGGCAAAAAACCGCCCGTATAAGTAGTATTACTTTGTTAATTTCTTCATGCAATAGTTTGATTACCTTTCGTTAAGCATAAGCAAGCATGAGGATAAGATGCGTTATTCAGTGTCCGCCAAGGTGATCACCATCGTTATGGTCTTGAGCCTCGTGATCATTGCTCAATCTGTTTTCAGCGTGATGCAATTGGGAAAGATCGGTCAGGAAATCGAGACCATCGCTGAATCCGATATACCCTTGACCGAGGTTTTGAGCCGGATCACGACGCATCAACTGGAACAGTCCGTGATGTTCGAGCGGGTTCTGCGTCTCAATGGCCTTGTTGAAGGCGATATTCCGGCGCAGAAGGCCGCTGCGGAGAAAAGCTTCATGGATTATGCTTCGCTCGTCGAGCAGGAAATCCTGCAAGGCGAACGCATCGCGGAGCAGGCGCTTGCTCACAGCTATGATGAAAAGACGCGTACTGAAATCCGGTATGTCTTCGACGCTCTCAAGCAGATCGAGGCCGAGCATCGCGTTTATGATGAACATGCCGCTCAGATCATTGCCCATTCCAATAACAATGAGACCGACAAGGCGCTTGCACTTCTTCAGACGATCGAACAGGAGGAAAAACAGCTCAACCGCGAACTGGTGGATCTTCTGCGCCAGATCGAGGGCTTTACGCTAAATGCCACGCAAGCAGCCGAAGAACATGAGAAGACAACGGAACATATCCTCATCGTTGTTGCCATCGTTTCAACGCTGCTTGGCATTGCGGTTTCAGTTTTTCTTACGCGTCAGACGGTCACTAAGCCCTTGCGTGAGGTTGTCGTCGCGCTTGATAAACTCTCTGATAACGATCTAAACGCCAGCGTGACGGCCAAGGGCAATGACGAAATCGGTGATCTGGCGCGGGCGTTCGATCGCTTCAAGATGAAGCTCATCGAGATGCGTCAGCTTGAAGAGGAACGTGAAGAGATGGAGCGCAAGAATCTCGCAACGCGGCGGGAAATTCTTTCCATCATGGCAATGGAAGTCAAAAGCAAGACAGAAGAAGGCATCGACGTGATCGCCGCCAGCGCCGGAGAGGTGGAAGAACAGTCGCAGGAAATGCGAAGCTCGCTTGAGCAGGCAAATACCAGCGTCTCACAGATACTGGCTCAGGCTCAGGAAACCCACACGCGGTCGCAGGAAGCGGTGGCGTTGTCAGAAGAGCTTCTGTCCGCAATCAGTGAAGTGGCGGAGAAAACGGACATCTCCAACAAGCTGACGATTGATGCTGTGTCCTTGTCTTCGTCTTCGCAGGACACAATTGCCGAACTGGCAACGGCGGCCGACAATATCGGCCAGTTTGTCTCGGTCATCAGCGACATTGCCGATAAAACCAATCTCCTCGCCCTTAATGCGACGATCGAGGCGGCAAGAGCGGGGGAGGCAGGACGAGGCTTTGCGGTGGTTGCCGCCGAGGTCAAGGATCTCGCCGAACAGACCAACAGGTCAACCAGACAGATTTCCGAGCAGGTCGTGACGATCCAGCAGAAAACCAACGCTGCGGTTTCCTCCATGGATCAACTGATCCAGAGCACACGGGGGCTGAGCGAAATGGCCGCCACCGTTGCCTCTGCCACGGAAGAGCAGCGCGCGACAACCGAGAATTTCGGCCGCATTGTCAGCGCGTCCGGCCGCTCGGTCGGGATGATGTCCACCGGTATGTCGGAGGTGGCCCAGATTGCTCAAAAAACCCTCGCCTTCTCCGCTGCCATGAGCGAGAAGACAAACAGCATGTCCCTGACCGCGCAGAGTCTGCGCAAGGAAATTCCGGCCATCATTCAATCTTCGCTTGATGCAACCGAACGGCGCTCGGAGGTCCGAACCGACCTTAACAAACAGGTGAAGGGCCGCGACGACAAAGGAGACTTTGTCACCACGCTTCATAACGTCTCCGCCAACGGAGCCTGCATGTCGGAAATTGACCGCCCGGTCAGCGAGCAACTTAAGCTGGACATACCCGACCGCGGATGGGTCACCTTCAGAAAGATGTGGGCCAGAGACCGCAAAATCGGACTTGAGCAAATCTAAGGGCAGACGGCGATTGCACCCAAAACGAGTGAGCAGCCACGCGCCTCGGCTGCCCTCGCTGGACATGGCTGGTTGATCGGTGCTGCAACATCGTTTCCCTAAAAGTGCCATGGCTGTCTATTTTCAAGGATCAGCTATCGGACGCAGGCTTCATCCTTAGCCAAGATTGCGAAGAGCTATGACAGGGCAAAATCAACCGCCGCCTGGCAATGAAGTCTGGTTGTGTTGAACATCGGCAGCTCCGGCCGATCTTCTTCGCGAAGCAGCAGGAAAATTTCGGTACAGCCCAGAATAACCCCATCTGCATGTTGTTCGCGAACCAGTCTGTCGACGATATCGAGATAGCGTTGCCGCGAAGTTTCGCGGATGTCGAACTTGACCAATTCTTCAAAGATGATCCGGTCAACATCTCTTTGCTCGTCAGGATCCGGTACGATGATTTCCAGACCGAATTTTTCCTCGTAATGCGCTTTCAGGTAAGGCTGTTTCATAACAGGTTCTGTCCCCAACAGGATGATCTTCTCAAGGCCCCGATTTCTGATCGCTTCACCGGTCGGGTCCGCAATATGAATGAAGGACGTGTCTCTCCCGCTCATGATTTTTCCGAGCGATTTATGCAAGGTGTTGGAGACGCACAGGATTGCATCCGCCCCACCAGCTATAAGCCGATCGACGTGACGTTCCATATAGGCTTCTAGCTGATCCCATGCACCTGCGCGCACAAAGGCCTCGATATTTCCAAAATTCATTCCTGAAATGAGTGTTTCTGCAATTTCCCATCCGCCCAATCGGGCGTTCACCTCGTCGTTCAGAAACCTGTAATACTCGCCGGTTGCAACATTGCTACATCCGCCAATCAGGCCGATGGTTTTCTGCTTCAGGGGTCGTTTCATCGATCGCACTCACATTCCTGTTGATTTGCCATCGATGCTATTGGTCCCATACATCCGTGTCTTGAACGTTATTGATCTCTGGCCAGAAAACGGGGTGAAATGCCATAGCTTCTCTTGATCCAGCGGTTCATGTGGCTCTGGTCTGAAAATCCTGCCAAACAGGCAGCGTCAGCCAAAGGCTTGCCCTGCCTTATATGTCTGCAGGCTGCATGAATGCGTGCTGCTGTGACCAATTGAAAGGGGGATACACCATAAGCCCTTCGGAAGGCCCGAGACAGATGTTCCGGCGAGATGCCTGCCAGACTGGATAATTCTGCCAGTTTCATTGGTGAAAGGGGATCGTCCAGGATCCTGTCATAGACATTCGCCAATCGCTCAGGAGGGGCTGCGTTGGTGCCAGCATCACATTCCGCAGGAATTGATAGCAGCCATTCAGAAAGGGCCAACTCCGTTTCGTTTCCAGTATCAAGCGCCTCAAAGAGCTTGATGGCCAGACCCGGCTTCTGTGAAATATGCGTAAAATCGCGGAACCTGATATCCAGTTCTGCCACGGAAAGCCCGGTCGCTTGCGCCAATTGGATTGGATCAAAATACAAGGCCCGGTAATTCCAGCCTGTTTCATCGAATGTTGCTGCGCTGTGCAAGGTTCCCGGCGCGATCACTAAAACATCACCAGAAGTCGCTGTTCCCGTATGGCGGGCACAGCGATAGCGCTTGGCGCCTCCACGATATACCGCAAAGACAAATTCATCGTGCCAATGTGGCGCATACTTGTAGCTGTCAACATGGCTATCGAGTATTGCTACGCCACCAAAGAGCTTCGAGTGTGTTAAATCCATTGTCGCAGTTTATCGCCTGAATGGCCTTTGATCTAGGCGGAGCAAATGTAATCATTCGCTTCGTGCCTAGCCTTCAGCCACTATAGCCTCAAATCGGCCCCAAAACGGTCATTCACCAATATGCCGATTTTCTGGGAAGCCTCCAAGCTGGTTCTGAAGGCGTGAAAAATCAACGCGCCTCCAAAGCCGTGTCTTTGAAAATCTTCATCGACAGCTTGCGCCCTGCCATGCAGCATGAGATTGCGCAACAAAGTGAGTTTTGAATAACCCGAATTCGGAACAAAATCATCAATACTGATAAAAACAACTAAGTAAAACAACGTGGTTACGTGTGATCAAAAAAGCACAACAACCTATAATTACGGGAAATTGTTATGAATATCCAAAATAACTTCATTCCCGAGGCTGCAGGTAAGGAGTGGGTAACATTTCGCCAGCTATTCTACTTTAAGGGCACATTCTAATAGTTTTTCGCGCAACCTGGCATGCTTTGCATCTGACGGGTTGTGGGTTTCTACGCATCGATTGGAGTCTGCCCAATGAAGAAGATCTTCCGCTCACTCTCAACCAAATTATACGCGTTGGTGGGATTCTTTACCCTCGCTTTCCTCGTTCTGCTGGCCTATCAGATCCAGACGCTCAGCACCCATCTTGCCGAATCCAAGCGCACAGAAACCAAGGGTGCTGTCGAGGCCGCCTATTATATCGCTGACTATTATCACAAGAAGGCGCTGAAAGGTGAGTTGTCCGACGAGGAAGCGCAGGAAATAGCCAAGAATGCCGTCAGGGGCATGCGCTATCAGAAAACGCAATATGTCTTCGTCTATGACTATAACTATTACAACGTAGCGCATCCGGTCCAGCCTGAGAAGGAAGGCAAGGATCTTTCCATGGTCAAGGATGGCAAAGGCAAGCTCTATGTTCAGGAATTTGTCAATCAGGCCAAACAACATGGCGAAGGCTTCGTGCAATATTGGTGGAAAGACACCAAGGGCGTATTCCACGAGAAGCAGAGCTTTGTGATGGGCTTTGAGCCATGGGGCTGGATGATCGGCTCGGGCATGCTGGTCGACAGCATCAACGGCGTGCTCTGGGATGCGACGTTGCATGCAGGCGCCATCACCGGGTTGCTCATCCTGTTTGCCGCTGTCTTTGGCACATTGATGGTGCGCTCCATTACCCGCCCATTGGCAAAACTGACCTCTGAAATGTTGCAGATCGCTGATCAGCAGCTTGACATCGAAGTGTCCGGGCTGGAACGCAAGGATGAAATCGGTGATATGGGTCGTGCGGTTGAAACCTTCCGCCACAATGCGATTGAAAGGCTGAAACTGGTCGAGCAGGAAAAGGCCAATGATGCACAACGCATGCGTAATGCCGAACGTGTCACTGCCCTGATCTCCGAATTCCGCGAGACGGTCTCTGAAAATCTGGGTACGGTTTCTGCGCAAACCGAAGAAATGGAACGTGCCGCAGACGAGTTGAGCAATGTTGCCGTGCAAACCGAAAGCAGCTCGACGCAAGCTGCGACAGCCTCGGAAGACGCATCCAACAATGTTCAGACCGTTGCCTCCGCTGCCGAGGAATTGAGCGCCTCGATCAACGAGATCATGCAGCAGGCCGTGCGCAGCCGCGAAGTTGTGGCCACCGCCACTTCCGAAGCGCGCATGTCCAATGAAAAGGTTGCCGAGCTTGACAATGCATCCCGTAAAATCGGCGAAGTTGTCAGCCTCATTCAGGCCATTGCCGAGCAGACCAATCTGCTGGCGCTGAACGCTACCATCGAAGCGGCAAGAGCTGGCGACGCTGGCAAGGGCTTTGCCGTTGTGGCCGCTGAGGTCAAGGAACTGGCCAATCAGACCTCCAAGGCAACCGAGGAGATCGCCTCACTGATCAATGCCATCCAGTCCTCGAGCCGCGAAACGGTCGACGCCATTTCAAAGATCACGGTTGTGATGGGCGAAGTGGATGGCTACACCTCGGCAATAGCATCCGCTGTTGACCAGCAAAGCGCTGCCACCGGCGAGATTGCCCGAAATGTCCAGCAGGCAGCCAAGAGCACCAGCTCGGCTTCAAGCAACATGAATGACGTGCGCGAGAAGGTGAAAGTCACCACCCAATCGGCAGAAATCGTCAAGGATGCGACCGGTGCGCTCAAGGGCAGTGCCTATGATCTGCGCAGCCGTATCGAGTCTTTCCTTGAACAGGTTGCTTCATAATCGGCCTGTCAGCAGACAGCATTGTGAGATATTGAAAGGGCGGCCAGTGGCCGCCCTTTCTGCGCTTGTCTTGGAGATGAAATCAGCTTTATGGCAAGAGCAAAGCGCACCGAACTGTTGGTTCACCGAGCCGTGAAGAGCAGTGAAGAGGAAAAACCGCCAAGGTCCACCCTCGGCCTGACCTCCTGCCCCGAAGGGCTATCATCCGCTCTCTTGCGAATGGCTGGCCTGAAGAGACGGCGCGTCCCGGCTCTTCAGGTCCTGTCGCACAAAGGCATCAGGCCTCTGGCTCCAGTCAGTCATGAGGCTCCCGGCTGCTCATTGGGAGCCTTCTTCTTCATGGTAGGATGCGGTTCGGGACACATGGGGACGATATTGTGTCCCGAACCGCCCAGTGCGGTCCGAAGCTTGAGTTCGATTAACCGCTCCAGTCTTAGATTAGGATTGGCAAGGGCATCTTTTCCGCCGATCGCCTGCAAAGCGGTTTCCAGCAGAGCTGTGGCCAGTAAATCACTGAGGAAACCGAAACCAATGCGCTCCGCCTTTTGCTTACAGGACGTCAAATCGCGAATGAGTTCCGTAACTTGGAAGTCATTAGTCATGGGAAAAGTCCTACATTGCCGAAGCCACAGCCCCCTCGAGAATACCCGGTCTCGACCATTGTCCTTCAGGACGAATGATGCGATATGGGTCATCAGTTAGTGAGATGGCATCATTGGCTGGGTGAATTTCGTCTAGCATTTCAACAAAATCGATACCGGAGAAGTCAAACTCGGTCGCATCGTCCTTGACGTTGAAGCCGAAATGCTTCCAGAAATGCAGCAAATCCTTGCGTGCGTGGCCATAGATCCGCCGGAACCCCTTGGCCCGGCAGAGGTCTACCGAAGCGCGCACAATCTGGAAGGCGACGCGACTTTTCCGATATTCCTTGCGGATCGCCAGACGCTCCAGCTTGGCAAAATCGCCAAAGAAGCGCAGGCGCATGCAGCCGACCGGCTCGTCATTCACATAGGCCAGCAGATGCGTTGCGGCAAAATCATTGCCATCAAATTCCTCGTCATAGGGGCAGCTCTGTTCGCCGATATAGACGGCACTGCGAATGGCGGCCACTTTCATCAGATCGTTGATCTCGTGCACGACGGTAATGCCCGTCGGATAAAGACCCCTCTCATAGCTGTCATAGCGAGGGCGTTGGGATTGCCTTGCCTTGTCTGATCGTGCCAGAATGAACAGATCCTGATGCTCGAAACCGTCAAGAGCAAAGCCCTTGACAAAGCCCAGCCGCAGCATCGCCCGTTCCCCATGCGCCGTTGCTGCGCGGGAAATCATGTCGACATGGGCGTAGCGCGGAGAGGCAAAATGGTCGAGCATGGTATTCATGCCAACGGCAAGAATACCGGGTGTGAATAGTGCCCAAACATAAATGATAGCCGGGGATTCTCCTTGACGCACCATGCAGTCAAGAGGAGGATTATGCAGATCCAGCGTTCCCTCCAAAAGCTGTCGCTTGCCTTTCTGATTCAACAGGAGGAACGCATGAAAGCCTTCGGGTTTTTCGGAATCATGTTTAGAAAACAACCAGATAGAGTCGGGATTATGGTTGGCCACTTTCAAAATGACGTCAGGTCTGGTAAGCGCGCCGATGGCTGCTTCTGCTTGAACCAGGAGCCTGGTGACATTCATCAGGTCGACATGATTGGTCACCTTCACTCGGGCCAGCGCCCGCTGAAGTGCATGCTTATTCACTGAGTCGTCTGTCGCTGTATGTGGGATCATGTTGCGTACTCTGCTTAGGTTCTGCCAATATGCGGCATACTATCGTGGTGAAGGGCCTCAAGGCTTGCGTAAATGTTGATTAGGGGATGTGCATAAATGGATAACCCATGGGCGAATGTCGATTGGGATCTGGTCCGGGTCTTTCTCGCAGTGGCGGAGAAGGGTAGCTTCAAGGGAGCAGCGGATTCCATCACCATGTCGATCAACACCATCCGCAAGACGATTGAGAGAATGGAAGACCAGTTTGGTTATCCACTTTTCTTCCGTGAACCGAACGGACTGCGCCTCACGGCCGAAGGCCGTAGGGTTGTCGTATCTGCCCGCGAGGTGGAACATTCGATGAATGATCTCTGGCGCACGGCTTCTGCGAGCGCCAACACCATGAAGGGTCCCATTCGCGTTGCCATAACCGAAGGGCTGGGCACTTTCTGGCTCATTCCGCAATTGAGTGAGTTCGTGGAGGATGTCGCCGGCATCAACCGGATCGAATTGCAATGCGCCATCAAATCCGTCGATGTGATGCGGCTCGAGGCTGATATTTCGGTACAGCTGGAGGAACCAACCAACCCGGATCTGATCCGCCGCAAGCTCGGCAAGCTGCATCTCGTACCATGGGCGAGCACGCAATATATCGAGCGTTTTGGCGTGCCGCGCAGCATTCTGGAGCTGTCCGAACATCGGGTCGTCGAGCAGGATGCGGACCGGCCAAAGAATTTTGATCTCGCCGAACTGTTCGGCGCCGGTGTGGCCGAGCGCATGGTTGCGATCCGAACCAACTTTTCTTCCGCCCATTATTGGGCCATTGCCAAGGGCGTGGGGCTTGGCATGCTTCCCAGTTATGCCCGTCTCATTGGCGGCAATGTCGAGCCGGTGGATATTCCCGGCCTCAGGCTTTCCCTCGATATCTGGATGACCTGCCATCCGGAGGTTCTGAAGTCTGCGCGTCACCGGCTCTTTGTTGACTGGCTCGTATCCTGCTTCAGCTCGCACAGATATCCATGGTTCCAGGATGAGTTCCTGACCCCGGCGCAAATCGAGGAAAGATCCGAGCCTGCGCTCATCAAGGAATATTTTGACGGCTTCGTGGCTCAGGCCGATCGCTGGATCAAGTCGAGCTGAAGGTCGAGGCGGTCAACCCCATCTCAATTCCAAACGGACATGGTGGCCCATTGCCCGCCAACTGCGGACAATTATCAGTCAGCCGGGCAGTATGCGGCCTAATCGCCCGGTCGAAATGGTGTGCCCAATGGCCCATTTCCTTCAATAATCATGCTTTTTGCCGAATATCCCGACTGCATTAGGCCTATATTGACGTTTTTACTGAGATAATCGGTCGCAGTATTTCTTCGTGAAGCCAACCTGCAATTCCGGAGTTCAGAAGCAAAGATATGTCGCCCATAACAGATATTTCGCGCAGGAAGCAGATTTACAAGCTCTTGCTGCGCGCAGTCTTTGGGACCTTGTTGATTATACTGTCCCTCCATCTGCTGGATGTTCGGCCGGGCGAGCCGATGAGCTTCATTGTCATTTTTTCCATTCTGGCTGGCGCTGCCTTTCTGCAATTGTCCTCCCATGCAAAAGAGCACAAAAAGCGCATGACGATCGTCAGCGACATTCTCAACTCCTTCTGCGATATTGTGGTCATCAAGAATTACGAGGGCAAATTCGTCTTCTGCAACGAAGCTGCTGCAAGGCTGTATGATAGCAGTCCACAGGACATGGTCGGAAAGGACGATTTTCATTTCACGAAGGACAGGGAACAGTCCGACTTTTTGCGCACCAACGCCCAGCAGGTGATGAATGAATTCAGAAGGCAGGAAATACTTGAGGAGCTGACCGACGCCAAGACGGGAGAACAGCGCTACCACAAGTCGATCAAGATCCCCTATCGGGACGCCGTCGGGGAGCGCAAAATACTCATCGTTGCCAAGGATGTGTCCGACATTGTCGCGCTCAAGGAAGAAGCGGATCGCAACAAGATGCGGTTGCAGCATGTGCTGGATGTTTCGCAGGAAGGCCTGTGGGAATGGAATGTGGTGACCAATGAGGTTCGCCATAATGATCATTGGGAAGTAATCACCGGTATCAGCAACAGTGATAACACCCTCAAGGAATTTGTCGGCTGCATTCTGCCCGAGGATCTCAAGCCGGTTCAGCGTGCTCTTCGGGACCTGCTGGACCATAATCGCCCTTACAGCATCGAATTCAGGATCCTGCGTCCGAATGGCGAGATCGTCTGGGTCTGGGATCGCGGCAAGATTGCCGAATATGATGCCGAGGGCAAACCGCTCTGGCTTGTCGGCATCATTCTGGATGTTACCTCGGAGAAACGAAGCCAGCAGAGAATTACCAATCTGGCCTATTATGACCAGTTGACGGGGCTGCTCAATCGCGCCCAGTTTGAAGTGGCCCTCACCGATGCGATCGAAACGAACGCGCGGCAGGGCATCTTCAGCGCTTTGCTGTTTCTCGATCTGGACCGTTTCAAGCTGCTTAATGACAGCTATGGCCATCATATGGGCGACAAATTGCTTCAGGCGGTCTCGGACCGGCTGCGCAATGGCGACGAAGGAAATGCCGTCATCGCCCGCTTTGGCGGTGATGAATTTGTTATCCTGCTGCCACGTCTGGGCAGGGACCCTAAAGCCGCTTATGACACAGCGCAGGATTTCGCCAACCGGATCCTGAAAGAAATTTCCCGTGCCTTCACGCTCAAAAGCGAGGTTCAGGCCGTGGAAATCGAATATGCCATCACCGCCAGCGCAGGGGGCATCATCTTCAGTTCAGGCGACATGACCGCTGAAAAGGTGTTGCAACTGGCAGATACCGCGCTCTACAGGGTCAAGTCGGAAGGGGGCGCCTCGGCGGTCATCTTCGACATCAGCATGCATAATGAACTGGCCCATGCCAGCGAGTTGCAGAAGTCGATCCACAAGGGGATCGAAAACAGGGAATTCACCATCTATATCCAGCCGAAATATGACGCCGCAGAGAAGATCACCGGCGGTGAGGCCCTTGTCCGCTGGATCCATCCTGTGCATGGGGTGTTGCGCCCCAGCAGCTTCATCAGGATGATCGAGGAAAATAACATCATCCTGCCCATCGGCAAGATGGTGCTTGAACAGGCCTGCCAACAGCTCAAGCAGTGGCAGTCAATCCCGGCCACCAGACATCTTGAATTGTCGATCAATCTCAGCGCCAAGCAGATTTGGCACAATAGTTTCGTGCAAGATTTCATCGCGCTTGTCGAACCATATGAAATCGATCACTCCAAGCTGGTGGTTGAAGTCACCGAAAGCGTGCTCATTCAGGATATTCGGGATGCGACAGACAAGCTGACCCGGCTCAAGGCCTACGGATTTTCCATATCGCTTGATGATTTCGGAACCGGCTACTCGTCTCTGAGCTATCTCAAGTCGCTGCCGATCGACGAAATCAAGATTGACAGGACATTCATTCAGGATCTCACCCGCAATGAGCAGACCCGGATCATGGTAAAATCCATCATTGAACTGGCACGAAATTTCAAGATGCGGGTCATCTCCGAAGGCGTCGAGACCAGAGAGCAACTGGCCATGCTCAAGCAGATGGGGGTGTCTGCCTTCCAGGGCTACTATTTCAGCAAACCCCTATCGCTCGACGATATGGACCTGCTCCTGCTCAACGGGCTGCTCGCCAAGGGCAAAGACCATGGCCCAGAACGGTCCGGAGAGAAGATACCGGATCAGCGGCTGACCGATCAGGAAGACGCGATTACCAGTGAGCATCTGACCAAGGATACCGCCTAGTGCGTCACGCTCCCCCGCGCGCTCACCTTGCTGATGCGCGCCTTGAGGCGAGCAAGCCTGCACGAAATGTGCCTCAACTTGCGTTGCCGGCAAGGACGGGGCAGGACCACCCACCATCCTTGCCAGCGGGGCTCGCCTAACCGGCGTTTTCAGCCCATTCGGCACCATTTGGATATTCGAAACGATCCAGTGATTCTGCCTTCATGGTGGCGCCATAACCGGGCAGGGGATTGGGATAATAGCGCCCCTGCCGGACCGTCAGTGGTTCATGGAAATTCTCGTGCAGATGGTCGACATATTCGAGGACCCGGTTTTCCAGATTGCCTGTCACGGCGATATAGTCGAACAGCACGATATTGAGGGAATATTGGCAAAGGCCAACGCCGCCGCCATGCGGACAAACCGGTACACCGAATTTCGTAGCCATCAGCAACACGGCCAGAACCTCGTTGACCCCGCCAAGACGTGCCGGATCCAGCTGGCAGAAATCCATCGCACCGGCCTGGAAAAACTGCTTGAACATCACCCGGTTGTGGGCATGCTCGCCTGTGGCGATGCCAATCGGGCTGATCCGGTCGCGGATGGCCTTATGACCCTGAACATCATCCGGGCTGGTCGGTTCCTCGATCCACAGCGGGTTGAACTCGGCCAGACGGCGCATATTCTCCACCGCCTGATCCACGTCCCAATTCTGGTTGGCGTCCATCATCAGCTGACGCTCCCAGCCCAGTTCTTCGCGCAGGATCTGGGCGCGGCGCACATCCTGCTCGATATCGGCACCGATTTTCTGCTTGAGATGGGTCCAGCCATCGGCCACGGCTTCGCGGGCCAGACGGCGCATCTTTTCTTCCGAATAGCCCAGCCAGCCCGCGGCCGTGGTATATCCCGGAAAGCCCTTCTCCAGCATCTCTGCCTCGCGGGCCGCCTTGCCCGGCAGCGCCTTGCGCAGCAGGCCAATGGCCTCATAAGGGGTCAGAACGTCGGAAATATAGGTGAAGTCAACGCAGCGCACCAGCTCTTCCGGGCTCATGTCGACCAACATTTTCCAGACCGGTTTGCCCTGCGATTTGGCCCACATGTCCCACAGGGCATTGACCAGCGCAGCGGTTGCCAGATGAACCAGACCCTTTTCCGGTCCAACCCAGCGCAACTGGCAGTCCCCGGCCACCAGCTTGTGCCAGAAAGCGCCGAAATTGGCCGTGATCTCTTCCAGAGTATGGCCAATGACGAACATCTCCGCCAGCTCGCGCGCAGCCACGACGCAAAGATCGTTGCCCCGGCCAATGGTGAAGGTCAGGCCATGGCCCTCCAGCCCGCTGTCGGTCTGCAGGGTGACATAGGTGGCCGAATAGTCGGAAATTGCATTCATGGCATCCGAGCCATCAAGATTGCGCGAGGTTGGAAAGCGGATATCGCGCACAAGAACATTGGTGATTTTGGTTGTCATATTGAACCTCATTCAATTGGGAGAGATACAGGCCGCGCGGGCGGCGAAGGGGCGGACCGGTTTACCCGAAAGCCGGTCCGATTGTTTGCTTGATCAGTGGAAGAGCATGGTCAGCTCCGGGAAGAAGAGCACCAGCAGCAGCACCAGAATCTGGATGCCGATGAAGGGGATGAAGCCCTTGAAAATATCCGGCAGGGTGATGTGTGGTGGCGCGACCGATTTGAGGAAAAAGGCTGCCGGACCGAAGGGAGGCGACAGGAAGGCCACCTGCATGGCCACCGTGAAGACCACGCCGAACCAGATCGGCACCATTGCTGCCTGATCCACCATCGGGCCGAGCAGGCCGAGTTCGGCCCGTGGCAGCTCGACCACGATCGGCAGAAAGACCGGCATGACCAGCAACACGATGCCGACCCAGTCCATGAAGGCACCCAGAAACAGGAAGATCACCATCATGATCAGCAGCACGCCATAGGTTGGCATGTCGGCTCCGATGATGAGATTGGCAATATAGGTCGGACCTCCAGCCATGGTGTAGGCCCCGGCCAGCGCCGTCGCTCCCATGGTGATCGACAGGATCGAGCCGGTCGAAACAAAGGTCTGGCTTGCTGCCTGCTTGATCAGATTGAAGCTCAGCTCCTTGCGGATGGCAACGATCAGCAGCACGATGATCGAGCCCATGCCCGCCGCTTCCGTGATGCCGGTAATGCCGCCATAAATGGAGCCCAGAACCACCCCGACGATAATGAAGGGAGCCACAAGGCCTTTCGACATGCGCCATGTTTCGGTGAAAATGGATTGGCCGAAAGCCAGTCTTGTGCCGACCGAGCCGATCACCAGCGCCAGCGCTGAAAGCAGATGCTGTTGCAGGGAATAGGGCAGATACTCTTCCGGCCTCAGGCCGCCGAATGCGTTCTGGATTTCAATCGCTGCGCCATGGACAAGACGCCCGATCCCCCAGACCGCCAGCATCCAGCCCAGCAGCATCAGGAAACACTTGGTCTTTTCAAGGCCGGCAAGCTGCTCCTCGTCCATTTCCGGCAAGGGTGCCAGCGATGGATTGAGGCGTGTACGGATGATGATATAGATGATGTAGAAGCCCCCCAGCATGAAGCCGGGAAAGAAAGCGGCCTTGAACAGCGAATGGATCGAGGTTTCTGTGACAAGACCATACATGATCAGGACGATAGAGGGCGGGATCATCGTGCCCAGTGTGCCGCTGGCGCAGATCGTGCCGATGGCCAGACTCTGGTTATAGCCAAGCCGCAACATCTGCGGCAGCGCGATGAGACCCAGCAGGACCACCTCGCCGCCGATGATGCCCGACATGGCCGCCATGACGATGGCCATGATGGATGTGACAATCGCGATGCCGCCCCGGGTCCGCGACAGCCACATGTTGAGACTGCTATACATGTCCTTTGCGATGCCGGATCGTTCCAGCATCAGGGCCATGAAGATGAACAGAGGCACGGAGATCAGCGCATAGTTGGTCAGAACGCCATAGATGCGCTGCGCCAGAATATTGAGTGGTCCCATGCCAAAATGGCTAAAAAGCATGCCCGCGCCGAATTTCATCGCCATGACGGCGACAGCGAGCACGCCAGATGCAAATGCTAGTGGCATGCCGATCGCGAGGAGGAATAGCATCCCCATCAGCAAAACGGCCGAGATTAAACCCGCATCCATAGCTCTGGCTCCTTTGATGTGAAGACACAGCTCTCCCGTTGGTTGTCTCGGCAGCCTTGAAAAGGCCATTGCGACAACCTCAGGCGGTCTTCAGAGTTCGGTTAGAAATGGTTGGTTGTTGGGGGCCGGTCAGCTCTCGCTTTCGCCGTCTTTCCAGTCCATGATCAGGTTGGAAAGTGCCTGCACTGCCATCAGGACGAAGGCAATCAGCAGCAGGGGCTTGAGCGTGGCCGGAATGGGTGGGTCCCAAGCCGTACCGAAGGTTTCCCAGGAGATCAGCTTGCGAACGGCATCCGTATAGCTGCCCCAGACCAGCGCCAGCACATAGAGCGCAAGCAGAGCCACGGAAATGACATCAAACACATGCTGGAGCCAGCGCGGGGAAATGTCATAAATGACGGTGATCCTGATATGGGCGCGCTTGCGCATGGCATAGACACCGGCAAGCAGATAGACCCCGCCGCAAATCCAGAGCGACAGCTCGTTTGCCCAAAGGGTGGGGCTGACGAAGACATAGCGCATGGTGACTTCATAGAAAATCACGCAAACGACAATCGGCACGCCCCACATGCTGATGAGCCCCAAAAGGGAAGAAAGATAGTCAATGGGCGACCGTTTTTTCCTAACGTCCTTGTGAGAAATTGCCATCTCACATTCCTCCTATCTGGCAACAGGTGCGCCTCATCAGAGGCGTCCTCATTGTCAACTGATGACGGACGGTCGCAGGAATGAAGATGTCTCTTCATCCTTCAGGGGCTGCGATCACTCCTTTTTCAAGTCTTCCAGAACATGCAGGCGCTCCATGATGGCAAGAACAATGTCATCCTTGTCAGATGGATTGTCCCGATCTACCCCTTCCTCAAGGAAGGGAACGCCGAAATTCTTGCAATGGATCTGCATGGCCCTGCGAGCCGCTTCAGGATCTCGCGCTTCCAGCGCGTCAAGAATGACTTCATGTTCTCTTTGAACGGCCACGATATTTTCCTTGGCACCCAGTATCTGACGACGGATACGGGCCCAGTTCGGGAACCGTTCACGCACGCTCCAGAGTTGGTCCATGATGGTGATGAACATGGAATTCTGGGTTGCCCTGGCGATTTCCATATGAAAGTCCGAATCATATCTGTCCAGCTCATGCACTGGAAGGTCCGGTTCTGTCATTTTCCGAAGGATCTCGCGCAATTCCGCGATCTTCTCTTCGGAAATCGAAAGGGCCGCCACCGCAGCAATGTCAGCTTCAAACCAGTATCGGGCTTCGACCAGCTCGGAAAAGCTGCATCCGTCAATCAGTCCGGGTCTGTTGCTTGGCAATCTCTGGGCGACAAATGCTCCATATCCAAACCGGGTTTCGACATAACCCATCATTTCAAGCGATATCATGGCCTCGCGAATGGTGGGGCGGCTGACCTGCAGCAGCTCCACCAATTCAGCATCGGGTGGCATTTTCTGCCCCAGCTCAAGCGCGCCCTTGCGAATAAGGTCAGCAATCTGATCGGCAACGACGCGGTATCGCGGCAAAGGCGCCGCCGCCGGAGTGATTGCCAATTTATGCTTCAATTCCTTGGACATGTTCCCTCGCCAATAGTTCGCTGATTTTCCTGTAAGCACCGTATCCGATAAGGATCCGGTTTCAAATCAAGGCAAATCAATACAATGTCTATTTGCAGACTACAATATTGCAAAGTCAGTCGTAACGAGAACAAAGCTCAAGCTGGTTGGGTCGATTTCCCGCCTGAATTCGGCAAATCGACCTTTATTACTGCGATGGATCCTTTACTTTTTGTCTCCAAGGCCAATGCGATCCAGAAACTGGATATGGCTCTGAACCAGCTTGTCCGTTTCCGGCGTCTTTTTGGCCCATTCCAGCCAGCGTGTCTTGGCCGCAGCACGGAAGGTGGCGCGATCCTCGGCCGACCAGTTATGCAGGGTGACGCCAGCCGCAGGAGATTTGGCCGCCGCTTCGCCATTCAGAACCAGAGTTTTCATCATCAGATTCATCGACAGTTTCTGCATGGCAGTTTCCAGAATCAACTGATGGGCCTTTGGCATTGCGTCCCAGACATCCTTGTTGCAGGCCAGATGGTCTGCCGACATGGAATGAAAACCCGGATAGGTGGTTTCCTTGACCACATCATAAAGGCCAAGGCGGTAATTGTTGGTCAGGGTCGAGGCATCCGCGCCGTCAATGATCTTGGTCTCAAGAGCGGTGAAGATCTCGTTGAAATCCATCACCACAGGCTTGGCTCCCAGCGAGGCGAAAATCTCCGATTCCATTCCCGGAGGGGAACGGAACTTGAAGCCCTCAAGATCTTTCACGCCTTTCAGCGGGCGCGACGAGACCAGAGATTCCTGACCACCCATGAAGGCGCCGACAAACTGCATGTTATAGCCGTTATAGAGCTCGTTAATGGCCTGTTTGCCGCCGCCATAATAGATCCATGACATGAACTGAAGCGGATTGTCATAGCCCCCCATGACATCTGCGACAAACTGGAATGCCGGATTCTTCCCCGTCTGATAGCTGCCGTTGGTCATGTCGCAGCTGGCCACGCCATTGCGCACGGCGTCGAAGGTTTCTGACGATTTGACCAGCGATCCCGAATAATAGATCTCGACGTCGATATTGCCGTCACCCATGGTGCGAACGTCATCTTCAAACTGCTTGATCAACTCTCCGGTGGTAGATTCCGCCGTGGTCGTTGTTGCGATGGTCAAGGATGTATGCTCGGCCTGAGCGGCTCCTCCCATAAAGGCCACAAGAGCGCTCGCTGCCAAAAGACGCGCCGAAAGGCTCAAATATCTTTTCATGATCAGGGTCCTCCAATTTCCCAAAAATCCAGATAATTTCTAAATGGTCATACTGTCATATTATTAGATTGAAAGATTGTCAAACAATATTACATTGTTGATGGTGGGACCCTTGGCAAAAATTGCCAGTCTCTTGAAAAGGCGCATAAAACTTCCGGGAAATATCGCCGAGCGTGTGGACTGGAAGATGGAGGCTGGCCAGTTGTCTGCTTTGCAGAGAGCTGGGAAGCGAAAGGGCTTGCCCACAATTGTTGCTCATCGTGGGGCAATGACCCGGATCAAAATCATCTGCCATCCGATTGGACGGATGGCTGGCGGGGCCAATGAGCAAAAGACTGTGCGCGGATCAAAGCGCAAGGCCGCGCACAAAAAAAGGGGCTTTGAAAGCCCCTCTCGTTGTTATGCGTCGATGCGCCAGATTAAGGAAAGCTACACCTTAGAAGAGATGCGGTCAGGACACGTCAACCCAGCCATCGCTCAGATCCGCAGCATAGAGCGCATCGATTGCCGCCTGATTGGCGCGGGACTCTTCAAGGCTGAAGAGGGGAACATCCTGCCCGGCAATCTTGTCGCCGAAGGCCTCGATTTGCAGCTGATACTGATGGGCAGACTGGAAGGCCCATTTCTTCATTTCGCTGCGATTGGCGTTGTAAAGACAGACATTGACCGCATCATAATTGAGCGCATTGAAGGGAGCGGTCACTTCGATCAATCCCTTGTCGCCATGAAAGGCCATACTCTGGCGCAGGGCCAATTGTGTCGAGCAATAGAAGGTCATGTCGAAGCTGCCGAAATCATATTGGCAGTTGGCATAGATATCCGTGCCGAAATCAGGGTCGCGCACGATTGAGGCTCTGGCCCGGACCGGTTCCCTGCCTGTTGCAAAGCGTGCGGTAACGGTTGGATAAACGCCGATATCGGGCAGCCCACCACCACCAAGCTCAACCTTGTTGCGCATATTGTTCGGGTCGACATTATAATAGCTGAAGACCCCCTGAATATGCCGCAAGGTACCGATCTCGCCATCGGCGATCAGCGAACGCACGAGCGCCCATTGCGGATGATAGGTCACCATGAAGGCTTCGCTGGCCACCCGTCCGCTCTTGTCTCTGGCTGCGATCAGTTCGTCGATCTCTCGGGCGTGCAGCGAAATCGGCTTTTCGCACAGCACATGTTTGCCCGCTTCCAGACAACGCCTTGTCCATTCGACATGCTGCGAGGTGGGAAGTGGAATATAGATTGCGTCCACTTCCGAGCTTGCCAGCAGCTCTTCATAACTGCCAAAGGCTAAAGGCATGCCAAATCTCTTGGCGAATGCATCTGCGCTTTGCTGATTTCTGCTGGCGACAGCGTGAAGGGAACCGTTTCTGGAAGCCTGTATTGCAGGCACCAGCTGTTCACGCGCAATGCGTGCGGTTCCAAGAATACCCCAACGGATCATTTTCCTCTCCCATGTTCCTTATGCCGTTCTAACAGTTGATATATCGCGAAAACATTAGGCAAAACCACATTTTCGCTCTGTTTTTTGCCACATTCGCCTTTAAATCAGGCTCGGTGATACATAAATCCCAAACGAAACCAGCAAGAGTAATTTGACACGGAGTGTGGTGGTGCCAAAATTCAATTTGTTTTTCCAATCGAATCGTTTGCCTCCAACCTTTGAAGATGGCGAGAAGGAACTGGCCGCCTTGAAAGTCTGGAGCGAATCCTTTGAGAAATATGTTGTCAATCCTGGCAGCGTTCTCAAGCAGAGCCTGATGGTAACAAAAGATGAAGTCAAGCAGGTGACCCCCGGCGAAGTCCTTTCCGCCTATGCGGAAATCGAAGCCATCAACAAGGATGAAGCCGTTGCAGTGGCCAAAAGCTGGCCAATTCTGGAAAATGGCTTTGTCATGATTTCCGAAGTCGTTGACTTCGAGACCGAATAAGTCAAGGCCCCCCCAATAAACTGCCTTTGTCAGGCTGTCAGCCCGGAATGCCAAGCCCCCGTAACCGCGCATGCAAGCTGCGTTGGTGATACGAAAATTCTTGCATGATTTTGCAAAACAATGCATAAAGCAGCAAAATGATGCAAATTCTCGTAAATCTTGGCATTCCGTATGGCAGATCTGACCCTCAACAATCCCCATGTAAGACAGGATTTGCTGCTTTCCAGACTGGAAGGCGGCGAACAGCTGGTGGCAACCCGGCTGGCTGAGGAATTCGATATATCCATCGATACCATTCGCCGGGACCTTCTGGCGCTGGAAGACCGCGGCCTTGCCCGCCGTGTAAGGGGCGGAGCGATCCCCGTCCGCTCAGCTGCCATTCCCTTTGCACAAAGACAGAATGAACCGCAGATCGAGCATGACCGCCTGATAAGGGCCAGCCTGCCGCTGATCCATGCGGGCATGAGCATCATTCTGGGTGGAGGGACAACTCAAACCCATCTCGCCGCGAAGCTTGAGCCGCTTGAAAATCTGTTTGTCATCACTCCCGCTCCGGCAATTGCCTCTATCATGCTGGAGAAGGGCATTGCGACCCATCTTGTCGGCGGACGCATGAGCCCTTGGGGAGGCTGTGCCGTTGGGGCGGATGCAGAAGCGGCGCTTTCAAATCTCGCCGCCGATCTTGCTTTCCCTGCCATCTGCGGCCTTGATCCGAATTTTGGCCTCAGCATGGACCATGCGGACGAAGCCAGCATGACCCGTTGCCTGATCCGGGCCGCCAGCGAAACCGTGCTGGTCTGCGCGTCAGAGAAAATAGGCCAGCGCGCGCGCCATCGTATTCTACCCATTCCGGACATAACCAAAATCGTGACCGATGCAGAGGAAAGACTGATGCAGCCTTTCAAGGATGCCGGTGCGGAGATCATTTATGCATAATGAACCAACGTTTGCCAATGCGCCGCTTCCATGGCGCGGATTGCGCACCCCAAGGCGGGCCGTGTCTGCCATGTTCATGCTCAATGGTGCCTTTTTCGGCATGTGGGCCTCGCGTGTGCCTGCCATTGCGCAAATTCATCAATTGAGCGAAACCCTGCTCGGCCTCTTGCTGCTGAGCATGTGCGCCGGGGCCATCCTGTCCTTTCCGACCACGGGCCATCTCGTCGAGCGCCATGGCAGCGCTGCGGTTACCAAGGCCGTTGCCCTGCTTTATGGCGTGACGCTGACCGGGCTCGCCTTCGCGCCAAACAGCCTGTTGCTGGCGGCGGCCCTGTTTGCCTTCGGTGCCGCGCATGGAGCCATGGATGTGGCAATGAATGCGTGGGCAGGCGAGGTGGAAAAGGCCCGTGGCAAGCCGATCATGTCCTCCTTTCATGCCATGTGGAGCTTTGGCTCCGGTATGGGGGCGGCGACCGGCTTTCTGGCCGTTCAGATGGGGTTGAGCCCGACATTGCATTTTCTGATCGGTGGGGCTCTTGGCCTGCTGCTGGCCTTGCCATTCGGCTTCATATCCTGGGCGTCTCCCCGGCGGGAGAAGAGGGCGGGAGAAAAACAGCCGCTTTTCGTCTTGCCAAAAGGGGCCTTGGCTCTGGTTGGTCTGATGGGACTATGCGCCGGACTGGGCGAAGGAGCGATGGGCGACTGGGGCGCCATCTTCCTTGTGCATGTGGCACAGGCCAATGAAGGCACGGCAGCCCTTGGCTATAGCTGTTTTTCGGTGACCATGGTCATCATGCGGCTGGCTGGCGATTATATCATCGGCAAGCTGGGCGCGGTAAGGGCTGCAAGAATGAGCGGTTTCCTGGCCGCCAGCGGTTCGCTGCTTGCCATTTCGGTTGCTACCATGCCTGCCATATTCATCGGTTTTGCCATGATGGGGCTGGGCTATGCCTTCGTGGTGCCGCTGGCCTTCTCGCGGGCGAGCAATGATGACACCATGTCGCCCGGACCGGCCATCGCCGCAGTGGCAACCTTCGGCTATGGCGGCGGACTGATCGGACCGGTGGCAATTGGCCTGCTGGCCGATGCCCTGTCCATTCGCTGGGCCTTCCTGCTGCTTTCCAGTCTTGCCCTGCTCATCATTCTGTTGGCCCCCAATCTCACCCCGCCGAAAAGGGAGGTGGGGCGATAAAGCGCCGAATTACAACTTTATATGTTTTCTTGCGTATGAATGGGTCATTGATGAAGAAAATGCGCTTTTCTGGCGGCAAAATTTGTCAAAAATTGCGTTTGTCTTCCCTCTTGCCCTTGCGGCTGTCGCAAATTTGGCTAGTGTGGGCCAACAACAATATGCTTTCCCGCAAATATGGAGGAAATACAATGCTTAAATGGGGTGGAACTCTTCTTGCTGCTGTTGCCGTCATTGCCACAGCCAGCGTCGCTGAGGCCGAAACGCGCGTCACTTACAAATCTGCCAAAACCTCCTCGTCCTATTATCAGATGGGCGTCCAGATCGCCGAAGCGATCAAGGCTGGTACCGATGGCGGTATCATCGTTACCGTCGAGGAAAGTCAGGGCTCGGTGCAGAATGTGATGGAAGTGCGCGGCCGTGGTGCCGATTATGTTTTCACCACGCCGCCCGCTCTGGTCGGTCTGGCGCAGGCTGGCAAGGGGGCCTTTGAAGGCAAGACAAGCCCGAAATTCGCCGATATCCGCGCCCTTTTTCCCATTCCCAGCCTGACGATGCATTTCGTCGTTTCCAAGGCCAGCGGCATTACCGATTTTGCCGGCATGGAAGGCAAGTCGATCTTGCTTGGCAAGGGCTCCTTCGGCGCCAAGGAAGGCGAGAAATATCTTCAGCTCTTCGGGCTGGAAGGCAAGGTTGATCTGGCTCAGGTTGAACTGTCCAACGCTGTGCCCGCGCTCAAGAATGGCCAGATCGATGGCTTCGTGACATCGGGCTCTTATCCGGCTCCCAATGTGGTTGAAGCGGCAGCCTCTACCGATGTGGCGATCCTGTCCCTCTCTGATGAGCAGATTGCGGCAACCAAGCGCGCCAAGCTTGTCATTCCCGCCGGAACCTATGCCGGTCAGGATGCCGACGTGAACACCACCTCCCTGCCTGTTGTTGCCTATGCAACAGCGGCCATGGATGAGGCAACCGCCTATGAACTCACCAAGACCTTCTGGGAGCAGAAGGCCAAGATGAGCGAAACCGCACCATGGTGGAAGGGCGTCAACAAGGCGCTGATGAGCAACATCACCACCAAGCTGCATCCCGGTGCCGTCAAATATTACAAGGAAGCAGGCTTCGAACTGACCGAAAGCCAGATGTAAATCCGCATCCTTCAAACATGAAAAACGCCGTGGCCGGACTGGCCGCGGCCTTGTTATACCTGCCTTCCGGCACACCGTGCCATTCAGCGACAAATACCGAACGACAAAAACAGATAGAAGAAGAGCCTTCCCATGATGCAAGCCCCGCAACAAAAGAGCCTGCCCATACGTCTTGTCATGACCATACTGGCGATCGGGCTTGTGGTCTTTCATCTCGGGCTGATCTTCTCGGGGCTGACGCCAAATCTGGTATCCCGCCCGTTGCATATGGCCATGGCGCTGCCATGGATCCTGATCATCGGCTCACGCGCCGGAGAAGGCCGTCTGCTCTATCGGCTTTCCGGCTGGCTGCTGGCCGCCGCAGGCATTGCGGCTTGTCTCTATATTGCGCTCAATCAGTCCGATTTGATCGATCAATATGGTTTTCTGGAAGGCAATGGCCAGATCATCATGGCGATCACGCTCATTGTCGTCGTGCTGGAAGCTGCCAGACGGGCCATCGGTTGGCCGCTGCCGATCGTTGCATTTCTGGCGTTGCTCTATGGCTTGTTCGGTCAATATATTCCCGGCGAATTTGGCCATTCGCCCATGCCGCTGGGCTCCTTTCTGGGCACCCTGACCATTGCCGAGGGCGGCTTGTGGGGCAGCCTGACCGGTGTATCCGTCTCTGTCGTAGCCATCTTCGTTATTTTTGGCGCGGTGCTCAATGCCGGTGAAGCCGGGCAGGGCTTCATGAATGTGGCAGCCGCCGCCGCAGGTCGTCTGACCGGTGGTGGCGCCAAGGTATCGGTGATTTCCTCGGCCCTGTTTGGATCGATTTCCGGTTCGGCCAGCGCCAATGTGGCCTCAACCGGAGCCATTACCCTGCCAGCCATGACCCGTCTTGGCTATCCAAAGCGCCTTGCCGGTGCGGTCGAGGCGGTGGCCTCTTCCGGTGGCCAGATCATGCCGCCGCTGATGGGGGCGGGAGCCTTTGTCATGGTCGAGTTGACCGGCACGCCCTATACCTCGATCATCATGGCCGCGCTGTTGCCTGCGATCCTCTATTTCTTTGCCGTATGGATCGGCATCAATGCCTATGCCACCAGATATGCGCTCTCGGGCATCGCCGAAGAGGATCGCCCGCCCATGCGCGATGTGCTGATCACCTCGGCCTTCTTTCTGGTGCCTTTCTTCGTGCTGCTCTGGGGCATGTTTGTTGCCGACTACACACCGCAATATGCAGCCAGCCTGTCGATCATGGCCGGAGCGCTGATGCTGCTGATCAACCGTTCCCTGAAAGCGGTTCCAAGCCAGATCATTACCCGTCTCGAATTGGCCTTCAACACGGCGGCCCGTCAGGTTTCCATGATCGCATCGATCATCCTGTGCGCCTCGATCATCATCGGCGTGTTGTCGGTTACCGGTTTGGGGGTAAAGATCACCTCGCTCATCCTGTCCGGATCGTCCGGTCTGCTCTGGCCCTCGCTGTTGCTGACGGCGCTGGCCTGTCTGGTGCTTGGCATGGAAGTGCCCACCACGGCGGCCTATGTCATCTGCGTCTCTGTTGCCGGACCGGCTCTGGTGCAATCGGGTCTTCAGCCTTTGCAGGCCCATCTCTTCGTCTTCTGGTTTGCGCTGCTTTCCACCATCACGCCACCGGTCTGTGGCGCGGTCTTCATCGCCGCAGGCATGGTGGGCGAAGACTGGCTCAAGGTGGCGCTCTCGGCCATGTCTCTGGGCATCGGGCTCTATATCATTCCCCTTGGCATGATCGCTAACCCCGAACTGATCGCGCTTGCACAACAGCCTGTTCTGGCCCTTCTTGTGGCGCTTCAACTCGCCGTTGGCCTCGCTGCCATCTCCTATGGCCTGATTGCCAATTACAAATTGCCCCTGCGGCTTGCTCTTATTCTGGCAGGGCTTGTGATTGTCTTCCTGCGCGCCTGCTTCTAGCCGCTGTGTGATGCTTTTTTGATACCTCAGTGTCTAAAAAATAGAACGATCTGAATTATTTGTGAATATAATCGTTCCAAATGGCTCGAAAACTTCGATTTTCGGGCCATTTTTGACTTTTTCTTGATTCTTTGATCGACTTTTGAGCAGCAATTGCGCAAAAAGTGTGCGCTGTTAGTCATGCCTTAACCATTGGATCAAAGCTGTCCGATGGCGGCTCATGGCTGACCCGGAGCAATGAAGGCACCGCAAGTGAAGGGCTTGTTGCATTTTTCCGGGCAGTCGGGTGGTGCGGCTGGCTCTGAGGGCTTTTTTGGAGGAGCTGGCAGTGCCGCGCAGGGTCGTGCAGCATGGAGTTGGAGGGCAGTGGGCCTATGGGCGCTGTCTGCCGGGAATAAGCTTTGGGAAAAACAAAACAATGAATGCCAAACGCGAACACTGGGGTTCTCGCCTCGGTTTCATCATGGCGACTGCCGGATCGGCTGTCGGCCTTGGAAATATCTGGAAATTCCCCTATATGGCTGGCGATAACGGGGGAGCCGCCTTTATCATCATCTATCTGGCGCTGGTCTTTACCATCGGTCTTTCGGTTCTGCTGGCCGAAATCATGATCGGACGTGCGAGCCAGTCGGACGCGGTCAATGCGTTCAAGAAGCTGGGGCCGGGATTCTTTTCCATCGTCGGCTATATGGGCATTGCTGCCGCCTTCATGATCCTGTCTTTCTACTGCGTTGTTGCAGGCTGGACGATTGACTATATCTTCGCATTCGCCGGGGGCAAATTCTCCGGCATGGATGGCGCCGCTCTCGGGCAGGCCTTCGGCGGTTTCATCTCCGATCCGGTCAAGCCGATCATCTATCAGGCCATCTTCGTGGCGCTGACGGTATTCGTTGTGCTTGGTGGCGTTGCCAACGGCATCGAGCGGGCTGGCAAGATCCTGATGCCGATCCTGTTCCTCATCCTGATCGCCCTTGTCATTCGCTCCATCACCCTGCCGGGTGCAGAAAAGGGGCTGGCCTTCTTCCTTGCGCCGGATTTCTCCAAGATCACCGGAGGAACCATCATGGCTGCGTTGGGGCAGGCCTTCTTCTCGCTGTCGCTGGGCATGGGGGCAATCCTGACCTATGGCTCCTATCTGGGCAAGGACGCCAAGCTGGGCCAGTCCGCATGGCAAGTGACCTTCCTTGATACGTCAGTGGCCATTCTGGCCGGTCTGGCCATCCTGCCAGCGGTTTTTGCCTTCGGCATGGATCCCGCTGCCGGGCCGGGGCTGACCTTTGTCACGCTGCCTGCGGTCTTCATGTCGATGCCGGGTGGCATCTTCTTCGGCACGCTGTTCTTCCTGCTGCTGACCATTGCGGCGCTGACAAGCTCCATCTCTCTGCTTGAGCCGCTGGTGGCCTATTTCTCCTCCAAGGGCTTCACGAGAACCCAGATTACGGTCACTTCCGGCTTCCTGTCCTTCCTGCTGGGTGTTCCCTGCTCGCTGGCCATGGGCATCTGGAGTGATTTCACGATCTTCGGCAAGAATTTCTTCGATCTGATGGATTTCCTGACTTCGAACCTCATTCTGCCAATCGGTGGTTTCCTGATCGCGGTCTTTGTTGGCTGGGTGATCACGCCGCGCGCGCTCAAGGAAGTCTGCGGTGAGGATGCTCCGGGCCTGCTGGCCAAGAGCTGGATCTTTATCCTGCGCTTCATCGCACCGATTGCGATCCTGCTCATCCTGCTCTCTGGTCTGGGGCTGCTGGATGATCTGCAAGCCGCTTTGGGCTTGTGATTTTATGAAGGCGGGCTAACAAGCCCGCCTTTTTTCTGACCTGCTGCCAGCTGCGCAAGCCTCTCGCACCTTAGGTGATCGCGATTTGAATGCGCCGATGCCTGAGCGGCAAGGCTAACTGGCAAGGCTGACAGGAGTCTTCCTGCTATTGGGCCGTGTAACGCAGGGGAAACTGGCGCGCACTGGTTTGTATGCCGTCGCATGTCGGCTTCTCGCGATATTCGAGCAGGAAAAATTCCAGCGCTTCACCTTCCACCGATCGCAACTGATAGGCCTCGAAGCTGCCGCAACTGCCATCTCCATCATAATATTCCGATGTCACCGTCCCCGTGGATATATCCATTTGCGGGTTGCGGATCTCATGGTTGGATGTGGCCCCTTCCATGCCCGGCAGCGAGGGGAAGGGCAGCACCGTTGAAAAGTCCGAATTGTCATTCATGCTGGCCACATAGACAGAGCTGCCCGTCTTCGCATAGAGATTGCAGGGCACCTCCCACAGCGTCACGGAATCACTGATGGCATAGTGGGCACCAAAGCCTGCGGTCTGGTCCATGTTGCATTCGGGCGCATCGCGGCGGATCGCACTGAGCGTTCCGCGCGGCACCGCATCAAGACTGTCAAACGGGATGGCCTCTTCCAGAGGCACCGGATCGCCAAAGGGAGGATCGACAGCGATGACGCCGCTGGGCATGCCTGACCTGGACTGTCCTTGCCCTGACGGCGATTGCCCGGCCTGCGATTGACCAGTCAGTGATTGTTCATTCTGTGGCTGGTCTGTCTGCTCGCTCAGGGTCTGGTCGGGACAGAAGATACCCCCCTTGACCGAAATGACGAAGGGATAATGCTTGGATTGCGTGACGGTCAGTTTTGCCTTGTCCACCACGATGGTGCTGCCCGAGACATGTTGCTCGGTCACTTCCAGAAGCGTTGTGTAGGTGCCCTTGGAGGTGCGATAAAGCCGCAGGGATTCCAGCTCCTGTCCGCCGCTTTCGACCTCGTCCTGACGCTGGAATTCAAAAACCGTCTTGCCGATTTTCATCCACGCGGGCAATTCCTCGCCATCATTGAAGGGGGCATAGAAGACATAGGCGAATTTGTCCGCCTCCGGATCCTTGTTCGCCTGCCAGAAGGCGAGATGGCAGCCATTATATTCCTCGATGACATTCTGCCCGAAAAGACGCAGATCAATCGCCGGATCTCCTTCCTGCGCTCTAGCTCCCGCAGCGCCAAGGCACAGAAGGCTGGCAAGACAGATCGGTGATATTGCTTTTATGCCAAGGCAAAGAAAAGGTCTGGTGAGAAAATCGGGGCATCGCGACAGCATGGCGCTCTCCGGCAATGATAAAATCAAATCAATTGCCCCGATGCTAGGTGAAAAGCGCTGAACGGTCCAGTTGCTATTTGTGCCGGGAGTTGAGCCGTAACCCTCACTTGATGGCAGAGAAAGCGCGGCCCAAGCCGGAGTGACGCGCAGATAGCGGACATGAAAAAAGCCGGGAAGGGGGCTCCCGGCTCAGTTGGTCTGACTGTCGCAAATGTGGTCTTGGGTCTTCAAACTGCAGTACGCCATTGCATGCCAAGGCTGGCAGCTTCCCGGGCGCGGCGGCCAATTTCATGCCAGTCTCTGGCGAAGATCAGATCTGGAGAGGCGATCCAGCTGCCGCCAATCGCAAAGACATTGCTCTCTGCCAGATAGTCATTGGCATTATCCGGCTTGATGCCGCCGGTGGGGCAGAAGGTAACATCGCTGACTGGCCCCGAAATCGCCCGAAGCATGGGAACACCACCGGCAATATTGGCAGGAAACAGCTTCTGCTCCTTGAAGCCGGCGTCCCTCAGGGTCATGATTTCCGAAAGGGTGGAGGCTCCGGGCAGGAACGGCCAGTCATTAAGCTCCAGCGCCCGCATCAGCTTCTCGGAAACACCGGGCGATACTCCGAACCATCCTCCGGCCGACTGGGCCGAATTGAGCTGCATTTCGGTGAGAATGGAACCGACGCCAATCACCGCACCTTGCACCTGACTGGCGATAATCTCAATTGCCCTGAACGCGGCGTCACTGCGCAGCGTAACCTCCAGAACCGGCAAGCCATTGTCGACAAGGCATTGCGCCAGCGGCTGCGCGTCATCTGCATTTTCGATCACGAGAACCGGAATAACCTTGGTTCCCGAGAGCAGCGGGGAGACTTTTGGATGCATGGTATATCCCTTATGCTTTTCTTGGATAGGATCTACAAAGCAAGCATCATTTCAGATGAACTTGTTTTTCTTTTGATTTCTGCGAAGGGCAGAAAGTCGATCTCTCTTTGTTTGGCTCGTTAAACTTGGTTGCGGATTCTGTACGTGTTTCTTCTTAGATTGGATTTATATCACAATTGAAGTAACTCTGCAGATTTTACCAAGAAACTCGTTAATGATTTATCGCAAGCTCTGATTGTGAGACATGAACCGGCCCGACAGAGGTCATTCTGCCGGGCCGATCCTTTTTAAATTCGTGAATATTATCAGCAACAAAGCCTATTTCTTTGGCAGGAACCAGTTTGCCGCATTGTTGTAGCAGACATCGCTGACAAGCTTGTCCAGCAAATCCGTATCATTTGGCACATGGCCATTTTCAACCCAGCGACCAACCATCTGGCAGACCAGACGACGGAAATATTCATGCCGTGGGAAGGACAGGAACGAGCGGCTGTCGGTCAGCATGCCGATGAAGTGGGAGAACAGGCCCATCTGGGAAAGCTGGCTCATCTGGCGCTCCATGCCATCGAGCTGGTCATTGAACCACCAGCCCGAACCGGCCTGCACCTTGCCAGCGATCTCGCCATCCTGGAAGTTGCCTGCGGTGGAAACGATCACTTCATTGAAGGACGGATTGAGGTGGTAGAGGACGGTTTTCGGCAGATGGCCGTCACGATCCATTTCCCCCATCAGGCCGTTCAGTTCGATGGCAATCGGACGGTCATTGATGGAATCGCCGCCAACATCAGGCCCGAGGCTCTTGTAGAGACGGTGGTTGCAGTTGCGCACAGCGCCGATATGCAGCTGCATGACCAGATCGCGTTCATAATAGGCCTTGGACAGGTCAACGAACATGTTGGTCTGGAACTGGGCAATTTCCAGCTCGCTCAGCTCTTCGCCGGAGAGGCGCTTGGACATGATCGCATCAAGCGTGGCCTGATCGACCGGCTTGGCATAGCGCAGAACGTCGATGCCATGGTCGGTTGCCTTGCAGCCGTGCGCCACGAAATGATCAAGGCGCTCAATCAGCGCTTTCATCAGCGGTGCATAGCTGTCAACCGAATAGCCGACAACCTTTGCCAGATCGGCAATGAAGGGCGCAAAGCCCGGCAGGTCGATTTTGTAGGCAGCATCGGGGCGGAAGCTTGGGGCGACAACCATGTCGGAAAGGCTGGAATCCTCTGCCATCTGCTTGTGGAAGGCCAGATCGTCGCATGGAGCATCTGTGGTGCCGACAAATTCGACCTTGAACTGGCGCAGCAGGCCGCGGGCAGAATGGCTATCCTGAGCCAGCATGCCATTGGCCTTTTCCCAGATCATGTCTGCGGTCTTGGGAGAGAGCAATTCATTGATGCCGAAATAGCGCTGCAGTTCCAGATGGGTCCAGTGATAGAGCGGGTTGCCGAAGCATTTCGGCATGACCTCTGCGAAGGCGTCGAATTTTTCGCGGAAAGATGCCGAACCGGAGCATTTCTCTTCCGCAACGCCAGCCCAGCGCATGGCGCGCCATTTATAATGGTCACCGGCGAGCCAGACTTCGCCGATCGTGTCCCATTTCTTGTCGTTGGCGATCTGCTCGGGAATGAGATGGTTGTGGTAATCGACAATCGGCAGGCCTACTGCGACATCATGATAGAGATGACGCGCTGCGGGCGTATCCAGCAGAAAGTCGGGGCCTAGAAATGTTTGCATGGTTATGTCTCCTGTCTTGGGCGGGGGCTGCCAAAAAATAAGCCTCCAGATCGGATGACCTGAAGGCTTTGGTGGTGGAAACTCTTGATGGTCTTAAGAGATCGCAGCAGCCACGGTCGCCTTCGCACCCGTCTGAACTAAAGTTGCATATGTTGCTTTGATTCTCGTCACAAAGTCCGGGTTTTGGGACAGTTTTGCAGGGAAAATCGCATCCATCTCCAGAACGCCGTTAATATAAGCTTCCCAATTTGGCAATTGCAGCGCTTTCTGGGCGATCTGCTCTGCCAGCGGGTCACTGATCGGCGTTGGCTGACCATGCTCGTCGGTGCCCGTCATGAAGCGCAGCCAGCCGGCAACGCCAAGGGCGAGCAGCGACCAGTCGGAGCCATGATCGATATGCCAGGAAATGGAAGCCAGCATGCGCTGTGGCAGTTTCTGGCTGCCGTCAGAAGCAATCTGCGCGGTCTTGTGCTTGAGCTGGCTGTTGGAGAAACGCGCAATCAGCGCATCCGCATAGGCGTTCAGATCGACATTGCCGGGCACGTCAAGCGTCGGCTGCTGTTCCTTGACCATCAGCGTGTGGGCGGCCTTCTTGTAATTCTCGTCGCCCATGCAGGCGTCGATGGTTTCATAGCCGCCAAGATAGCCAAGATAGGCCAGGAACGAGTGAGCGCCGTTGAGGGTGCGCAGCTTCATTTCCTCGAATGGCTCGACGTCCGGCACGAATTGTGCGCCGACTTCTTCCCATGCCGGGCGGCCCTTGACGAAATTGTCTTCGATCACCCACTGACGGAACGGTTCGCAAACGATGCCGTTCGGATCTTCCATGCCACCAAGGGTTTCCTTGATCAGCGCCCGGCTTTCATCGGTCAGTGCCGGTACGATGCGGTCAACCATGGAGCAGGGGAAGGTCACATTCGCCTTGATCCATTTGGCAAGCTCGGCATCCAGCTTTTCAACGAAGCTGGTCACGGCCAGCTGGCAGAGCTTGCCGTTGGAAGGCAGGTTGTCGAGGCTGAGGATGGTGAAACCGTCCAGACCGGCATCACGGCGACGACGCAGCGCTTCCACCAGCGCGCCGATGGCCGATTTTGGTGCATGCGGATTCTCAAGGTCATGCTTGATCGCCGGGTTGGCTTCATCCAGCTTGCCACCGGCAAGGCAATAGCCCTTCTCGGTCACGGTCATGGAAACGATGGCGACATCGGGCTCAAGGAACGGTGCGAAAAAGGCATCCATGCCGCCGCGTTCGGGATGCGCGGTTTTGACGATGGAGCCGATGATACGCAGGTTGGAACCAGCGTCGCCATGTTCCAGAACAGAGTAAAGATGGTCATTCTCTTCCAGCTGCCCGAAACGGTCGGCACCGAACAGGATGTCGCTGACAACGACACCCCAGTCACTGCCCGGATGCTGGAGCAGAAAATCCTGATGGTAGCTCATCCAGTGGGCGCGGGCGAAAGCGCCAAAGCCCAGATGGATGAGGCGCGGACGCAGACCATTGCGGTCATAGTCGGGCAATTGCGGGGTGCCCGGTGCGCTGAGCAAATCGGAAATGGTCATGAAAAATCTCCAGATTAGAATGGCAGCAGAGTGCCGTTTTCATAAGGGGCGCCTGCGACGGACAGCAGGCGGGAATCGCGGGTGGCAACGCTGACCTTGCAGCCTTCAAGCTCCGGATCGAATGAACCGCCATGCTGCCAGTCAAGATCCAGCGTGGTTGCCGTCTGGGTGACCTTGAAGCGGGTCAGGCGATGATTGCCGGAAAGGGCGTCGACATTGTCGACATCATCTTCATAGACCTCACCTTCGAAGGTGCAGCTTGCATCACCGGGCAGCGGGTAGATGACGATCTGACGCAGCTGGCCCTTGACGGAGCCGGAGCGCTTGACGCCCGGCGACAGGGTCAGCACCGTGCCCGCCTTGACGAACAGCGGTATCGAGCCCAGAGCAACCGGTACGGTCAGTTCCTGACCACCATGGAAATATTCGCCAGACCAGAAGTCATAATAGCCGACGCCATTGTCCGGCAAATAGAGAGTACGGGTCTTTGCGCCTTCTTCCACCACGTTGGCAACCAGCAGATCCTCACCGAGGAAGAAATCATCGGTCGGTGCATAGCAGCGTGCATCATGCTCATGATCAAGGAAGGTCGGACGGATCATCGGCTCGTCTTCCGCCACGGCCTTGTAGAGCAGGGTATAGAGATAAGGCAACAGGGTGTAGCGCAGATTGATGGCGTTGCGGATATGGGCGGTTACTTCCGGATACATCCATGGCTCATTGACTGTGTGGTCGTCATTCCAGCTATGGATGGTAAAGCGCGGATGGAAGATACCATTCTGCACCCAGCGCACGAACAGTTCCGGATCGGGACGATCCCCTGAGAAGCCGCCCACATCGTGGCCGACATTGTAAAGGCCGGAAAGGCTCATGCCCAGACCCATCGGAATGTTGTATTTCAGGCTGTTCCAGTTGGTGCGGTTATCGCCGGACCAGGTCTGGGCATAGCGCTGAATGCCCGGGCAGCCGGAACGGGAGATCAGATAGGCGCGTTTTTCCGGTGCGAATGCCACCTGCGCGTCATTGGAGGCGCGGGTCATCAGCAGCGGCTGCACCGGACGGATCAGATCGATATCAATCGGATCACCGAAGCCTGCGCATTGTGCCTGACGGTCCCAGATTTCATATTCGTTATTGTCGTTCCAGGTAGAGTTGATGCCATAGTCCAGAAGGGCGGTCTTGACATTGTCACGCCACCATTTCTGGGTGTCCGGGTTGGTGAAGTCCAGATGGCTGCCCTCGTCATCCCAGAAGACAGAGCGTTCGGCTGCGCCCGTATCGCTGTCCTTGACGAACAGCCCCAGATTATCCACCTCGCCATAGCGCGGATGATCCTGCAGCAGGCAAGGCTTGATGTTGGCGATCAGTTCCAGACCGGCATCGGCAAAGACCTTTGACATGCCCTTCGCATCAGGCACCTTGTCGGTGTTCCAGTTGAAGACATAGCGCTTCGGACCGATGGAGGTATAGCCGGAGGAAAGCTGGAAGCTGTCGCACGGAATGTCATGCTGCTGGATCAGGCGAACGAAGCCCTGCAGCTGTTCCTGCGCGTTTGGCGCGTCCGTATAAGACATGGTCGAGCCCGAATAGCCAAGCGACCAGCGCGGCAGGAAGGCGGTGCCACCCGTCAGATGGGTGTGGGCCTTGGTCAGATCCAGAATGGAATTGCCAAGGGTGAAATAATAGTCCAGATCGCCATCTTCTGCGCGGTAGGAGCGGAAAGCGACGTGATAATTGTCCAGCTCGTTGCCCAGATCAAACCAGCAAGGGGCCAGATTGTCATAGAAGAGCGAGTAGGACAGGCCGCTTTCAAGGCGCGTGATGGTGAAAGGCACATGCTTGTAGAGCGGGTCGGTGGAGCCGGCATTATAGCCCATGGCATCGAGATTGCGCATCTCGAAGCGACGGCCGGAGCGTTCCAGCTCACCGCTCTTTTCGCCAAGCCCGTAGAAGCGATCCGTTTTGGAACGGCGCAGAAAATGGCTGTGGGCATGGTCCTTGCGGCCCAGCATATAGGCACCGGTCGGGCGGTCTTCGGCAATCTGCTGCCATTCATCGCTGGCGCTTGCCCGTCCGAACCAGACCAGCCCCAGAGGCGGGCGCACGACCAGCTTCAGGCAATCGGTTGCAAGGGTAACCGTGTCATCGGTGCTCTCGCATGAGAAGGAAGGGCAGGAGAAGCCGTCGAGCGAGGCGCGCTTGCGGCCTTCAAGGGGATCGTCTCCCCCGGGTGCAACGGTCCAGCTGCGATCAAGACGATAGTTGCCATCCTTGAGCAACTGTACGCGGGCCATCCGGTCTTCGAGAATATCGATCTGCAGGCTGTGCCGCCCTTCGACTTCGAGCACGACACCCGTTGCGGTCTGGCTTTTTAGCGTCCATTTTTTCAGCTGATACATGAAGGTCTCCCTAGGGCCAAAATCGGGGGCTTGTTTGGCAAGCCTCTCGCAAGGGCCTGATTTCAAGGATTAGCAGCAGTTTCCGCGCGAGGGAAAGTGCCGTTACTGACCGGGAGGGCATTTTGCAAGCCCTCAAGGGGCTGGCGGGCTCTCTCCCGGTTGGTCTGGTTTGTTGAATTCCGTCATGGGATGGTGGCACGATTGCGTACCCGCCACCATCCGTCATGCGAGCCTTAGCCGCCGTAGCCGAGGAAGAAGCGAGGCAGCACCAGAGAAATCTCCGGAATATAGGTGACTGCCAGAAGCAGGACCACCAGCACCGCATAGAAGGGCAGCATCGGCTTGAGAACCTTGGAGATGGCAACCTTGCCGACCGAGCAACCAATGAACAGGGCAGAGCCAACTGGCGGGGTGCAGATGCCGATACACAGGTTGAAGGTCATCATGACGCCGAAATGAACCGGATCCATGCCCAGATCTTCCACCACTGGCAGGAAGATTGGGGTGAAGATCAGGAGGGCTGGGGTCATGTCCATGAAGGTCCCGATGATCAACAGGGCGATATTCATCACCAGCAGGATAACGATCGGATTGTCGGAAATCGCCAGCAGCGCGTCGGAGATATAGAAAGGAATATCCGAGAAGGCCATCGCCTTGGACATGCCGATGGAGCAGCCGACCATCAAAAGCACGATGGAGGTGGTCACAGCCGATTCCAGAACGATCTTGGGCAGGTCACGCACGGAGATTTCGCGATACCAGATCAGCGCCAGGAACAGGGTATAGACAACGGCAACTGCGGAAGCTTCGGTTGCGGTGAAAATGCCGCCGATGATGCCGCCCATGATGATGATGATCAGGCCAAGCGGCAGGATGGCAGCCTTGGTCTTTTCACACATTTCCTGACGGGTCGGGCGCTCGGCAACGGCATAGCCGCGTCTCTTGGCGATGAAGCCGGCAACAACCATCAGGCCCAGCCCCATCAGGATACCCGGCAGATAGCCGGCCAGAAACAGGGCTGCAATCGAGGTGCCGCCGGTGATCAGCGAATAGACGATGAAGGTGGTCGATGGCGGGATCAGCAGACCGGTCGGGCAGGAAGCGATGTTGACCGCTGCCGAATAGGCCGGATCATAGCCTTCCTTCTTCTGCAGCGGAGACATGACGCCGCCCACAGCTGCCGCCGAGGCAACCGCCGAGCCGGAAATGGCACCGAACATCATGTTGGCCAGCACGTTGCAGTGGGCCAGCGAGCCGGGCAGGCGACCGCCAAGGATCTTGGCAAATTCAATCAGCCGCATGGCGATGCCGCCGCGGTTCATGATGTTGCCTGCAAGAATGAAGAAGGGGATCGCCAGCAGGGTGAAGCTGTCAAGGCCGGAGGCCATCTGCTGGGCAACAATGAAAATCGACTGATCGAACGACATGTCGATCACCATGAAGGTGAACATGGTCGCGATGCCGATTGCGAAGGAAATTGGAACGCTGAATGCCATCAGGACGATGAAGATCGAAAACAGCGTGATAGTTGCTTGCCATTCCATGGTTTTTTACTCTCTCTTCGATCCGTTTAGTCTTGCTCGGCCGGCGTGGATTGGGCCGGGGATGGCTCTGAAGGTGCTTTCGTTCCTTCTTCGCTTTCAGGATCAAACTGTTCCAGGATCAACGCCGCACAATAGAAGAGCATCATGGCACCGGAAAACGGGATGGCGCCGTAGACATAGCCCATGGGGAGGCGAAGGGCGGGGGTCATCTGGCCCGATTCAAGGGTCTTGAACATCAGCTCAAGGCCACCATAAAGCATCACCACGCCAGCGAAGGCGGCAACGATCAGCAATACGGCTACGCGGATATAGCGCACGGCGGGGCCGTCTACCACGAGGGTGACGATATCAATTGCCAGATGGCGCTTGAGGCCCAGAGTATAGGCAGCGCCCACAAAGGCGACCCACATGAAGAGGAAGCGAGCAATTTCGTCTGTTGTTGTGCTTGGCGTTCCGAGAATGAAACGCGAGACAACCTGCCAGACAACGCAGATGACAAGAATGGTAAAGACCAGAACGGTCAGGGTTCCCAGAACCGCATTTACCAGGCGAACAGCTTGTTTCATGGCTGCACTCCAATCGCTGTTTGTTCTTAGCCAGACCGGGGTCTGGCGTGAGAGGGCTGCCACTTGGAATTAAATTGGTCGGCCAATTTATCAACAGCCGGTTCCCAGTTTGACAGCAAATGGTTCGACACAAAATCTGGAAATAGTCGTCTTCCAAATTGGCTTAGCCATTCAAAATCGAGGGATGCGGATTGGTGGCAAATCGGTCCACGCAGCTGAAGACTTTTCAAAAAGAACTATAAATCAGATAGATAACAAGTTCCTTAGGCTTTTCGCTTCTTCTCGTCCGTAGACTTGGTGTGCCATTCGGCATCTCTGTTGCCTATACACATCGCTCAAAAAACAAAATTGGTCAACCAAAATAAAAATTGATTGACAAAAATTTCAAAATGGAGAATTGTTTGGTCGACCAAATCTGAATATTGGTTCGACCGGTCGAGGCGTATGTGGTCAGCTATCTCTGATTGCAGGTGTGCTTTGGTTGGGTAAATGGCAGCTCGCTGACAAAAGGCGGTCTGCAAGGCAAACAAACCGACTGAGACATCAATCGGGAGGGAAAAATGAAATTCAAGCATTCCATTATTAGCGCTGTCGCTGGTGCGGCTCTGGCTCTGACTGCAACCGCAGCAAGCGCAGTGACGCTGAAAATCAGCCACAACAACCCAGAAGATCATCCGCTGCACAAATCCATGTCTTTCTTCGCTGATCGCGTGAAGGAACTGACCAATGGTGAAGTCAAGATCCGCATCTATGCCAACGCGCAGCTTGGTACGCAGCGTGAGTCCATGGAGCTGGTTCAGAACGGCACTCTGGCAATGGCAAAATCCAACGCTTCCGAGCTTGAAGCATTTGAAGAATCCTACAGTGCCCTGAACCTGCCTTACCTGTTCACCTCCGAAGATCATTTCTTCAATGCACTTGGCGGTGAAATCGGTGATGACATCCTGATGTCTTCCAAGGACAAGGGCTTCATCGGTCTGACCTATTATTATGAAGGCGCTCGCTCCTTCTATGCCAACAAGGCGATCAACAAGCCTTCCGATCTGAATGGCATGAAGATCCGCGTGCAGCCTTCTCCTTCCGCGATCCGCATGGTTGAGCTGCTTGGCGGCAACCCGACCCCGATCGCATGGGGCGAACTCTATTCGGCTCTGAAACAGGGTGTTGTTGACGGCGCCGAAAACAACCCGACTGCAATGACCACTGCCCGTCATGGCGAAGTGTCCAAGGTCTTCTCCCTGGATGAACATACCATGATCCCTTCCGTTCTGGTCATGTCCACCAAGAAATGGGACAAGCTAACCCCGGATCAGCAGAAAGCCGTTCAGCAGGCAGCTCATGAATCCATGGACTTCCACCGCAAGCTCTGGGGCGAAATCGTTTCCACGGAAATCGAAAAAGCCAAATCCGAACTCGGTGTTGAATTTGTGGAAGTCGACAAGGCTCCGTTCGTCGAAGCTGTCATGCCGATGCATGAAGAGCTGGCTGCAAAGTCCGAACGTCTTGCTGACCTGATCGAACGCATCAAGGCTGTTCAATAAGAGCTGGCTTTCAAACCAGCCGACGGTCCATCTCACGGCTCCCGCCAGCATATGGACTGACAACTCGAACATGGCGGGCGGAAATCCGCCATGTTTTTTGTCTCCTGCCCGACCCTCGCGACAAGCGGGCCGGACATCCAAGCAACAGGAAGTGCCCCATGGTTCTCGAACGGTCTGAATTGGCGGAAAATGCTCTCCAGTGTCTTCACGACGAAGACTATGATGCGCCATATAATCTTCAGAATCTCAATCACGAGACGATGTTGTTCGTTGGTGGGCGCAAGGCCGAAAGCCTGGATGGCGACTGGAATTTCTGTGTTGATCTTCTCGATACCGGCCTGCGCCAGAAATGGTTCGAGATGGAACGGATGGATCCGCAAGACCGGATCGAACCCTATGACTATGATCCCTATATGGGCGAGCAGGTTGCTGTGCCGTCCAACTGGCAGATGCTGAAGGAGAAATGGTATTTCTTCGAGGGCAGTGCCTGGTATAGCCGTTCCTTTGATGCTGCGGCGCTCGGCAAGGACGAGCGAAAATTCCTGCGCATCGGTGCGGCGCAATATGATTGCAAGATTTTTCTCAATGGCGAGTTCTTGGGCAACCATTATGGTGGTTCCACCCCCTTCTGCGTCGAGCTGACCGAAAAGCTCCGCGCGGGGGAGAACTGGCTGATGCTCTGCGTCAACAACGCCCGCACGCTTGATCGCGTACCCATGCGCAATACCGACTGGTTCAACTATGGTGGCGTCTATCGCTCGGTCGAGCTTTACACCACGCCACGAACCTTTATCCGCGACCTGTTTGTCAGGCTGGTTCCCGACGGGAGCTACAGCCGCATCGCCGTGCAAGCCGTTCTCGACGGCCCCGATGCCAAGGGCGCGCAAATTGAACTGAATATCCCTGACCTCGGCATCAATACCGTCATCGCTTCCTCCCAAGATGGCCTGGCGACTGCCGAGATCGAAGCCAGCCCGGAATTATGGTCCCCCTCCAACCCGCGCCTTTATGACGTTATCACTCGCCTCGGCGAGGATGAAGTGCGCGACCGGGTTGGCTTTCGCCAGATTGAACAGATCGGTGCCGGTCTGTTCCTGAACGGAAAGCCGCTCTTCCTGCGCGGCATATCCGTGCATGAAGATGACAGGACAACAGGCAAGGTGACGAGCGAGGAGGATATCCGCCGCCGTTTCGCCCATGCCCGCGAGCTCAATTGCAACTTCCTGCGTCTGGCTCATTACCCCCATCATGAAATGGCGGCCAGAATTGCCGATGAGCTGGGCTTCCTGCTGTGGGAAGAAATTCCGGTCTATTGGGCGATCGACTTTGAAAATCCGGCCACCTTCCGCGATGCCCAGAACCAGCTCATCGAGCTGATCAAGCGCGACAGGAACCGCGCCAGCGTGATCATCTGGTCGGTCGGCAACGAAAATCCGGACACCGACGCCCGGCTCGATTTCATGCGCCGCCTGTCCGAAACCGCCAAGCAATATGACCCGACACGGCTGACCTCGGCAGCTTGCCTTATCAACCATGCCAGAAAAAAGATCGAAGATCGTCTGTCGAATTATATCGACGTGATCGGGATCAATGAATATTACGGCTGGTATGAGGAAAATTTTGAAGATCTCGTTGAAATCGGTGTGAATTCCTCTCCGGACAAACCCGTTGTGATTTCGGAAACCGGCGCCGACGCCGATATCAGCGCTCAGGGACCAAAGACGGGCCTCTTCAGTGAGGCCTACCAGACCGAGGTCTATGAAAAGCAGATCGCGACCTTGCGCTCGCTCGATTATGTCAAAGGCATATCCCCATGGATTCTCTATGATTTCCGGGTGGAGCGCCGCCAGAATGTCTTCCAGCGGGGAGGCAACAAGAAAGGCCTGATCGACGCAGACAAGGCGACCAAGAAGGAGGCTTTCCACAAGCTTGCGGCATTCTATGCCGAGAAGCGGCAGGAAGCCGGGGAATAACCGATAAAGCCCGGAAAGGGACGCAGTAGAGCGCCGAAAGGCCATCTCTGCGGTTCAGACGGCAAGAAGCAAAGCGCAGAAAAGGAATGCAGACCCGCCCTTTTTCTGCTGTGGCTAGTGAGGGCCAGACATGATCACGGATACAGGCAAGAGACGCTATCAGGAAGTCGCCGAGGCGCTGAAAAAGGAAATGATCGACCAGTCTCTTTCCGTTGGCACGAGATTGCGCACGGAAAGGCAGATTGCCGAGGATTTCGATGTCTCGCGCTCCGTCGTGCGTGAAGCGATCATCATGCTTGAGATCGAAGGGCTTGTGTCGGTTCGCAAGGGCTCGGGCATCTATATTGAACGCCTGCCCAACCAGTCCGAAAAGAATGCCATTGCCCGCTCCGATATCGGCCCCTTCGAGCTTTTGCAGGCGCGCCAGTTGCTCGAGAGCAACATCGCAGCCTTTGCCGCAACCATGGTCACCAAGAATGACATTCATCGCATGCAGGAAGCGCTGGACATGGAAATTCAGGCCATCGAATCGGGCAAGGCCGATTATGATGGCGATGAATGGTTCCACCGCCTGATTGCCGAGGCAACGCAGAATGGCGTCCTGATCGACATGGTCAATGAAATGTGGCGCCTCAGAAAGGGCAACCAGATCTGGGATGGTCTGCATGCCCGCATTTTTGACGAGAGCTATCGCAAGCAGTGGCTTGACGATCATCAGCAAATCCTGACCGCGCTCAACCGCAAGGATCCGGGCAAGGCGCGCGATGCCATGTGGAACCATCTGGAGAATGTGCGCAACACGCTTCTGGTGCTTTCCGATGTAGAAGATCCGAAGTTTGACGGCGATCTGTTCAAGACGCCAAAGGTCGTCAAACTGAGTAAATAACAAGCCTGTTCGGCCAAACAAGGCAGAAAGAAAACAGGCAATAAACCTGCTCGGCGCTCTGGGGGTATCCCGGAGCCAAGAGCGAAATGAAACTCGAAGTAAGAGGCAAAAAATGAAACAGACCTGGCGCTGGTACGGGCCTAATGATCCGGTCACCCTTGACGATATCCGTCAGGCTGGGGCCACTGGTATCGTCACGGCTTTGCATGATGTTCCAAACGGAACGATTTGGAGCCGCGAGGCGATTGCCGAGCGTAAGAAGATCATCGAAGACAAGGGACTTGTCTGGTCTGTGGTTGAGTCCATTCCGCTGCATGAAGACATCAAGCTGCAGCGCGGTGACTATAAGACCAAGATTGCCAACTGGGGCGAATCCCTGCGCAATCTGGCCTTGGAAGGCGTCAACAATATTTGCTACAACTTCATGCCCGTGTTGGACTGGACCCGGACCGATCTGGCCTGGGAATTGCCGACCGGCGCGCGTTGTTTGCGCTTCGACGCCGATCGCTTTGCTGCCTTCGACCTCTATATTCTTGAACGCGCAGAAGCGCAGGACGAATATTCCGACGCCGAGAAAGCTTCTGCGAAAGCCTGCTTTGATGCGATGAGCCAGGAAGACAGGGATCTTCTTGTCCGCAACATGATCGCAGGTCTGCCCGGTTCGGAAGAGAGCTACACCATCGAGCAGTTCCGTGCCCAGCTTGCCCTCTATAAGGATATTGACGCAGACAAGCTGCGCGAGCATCTGGCGGAATTCCTCAATACCGTTTTGCCGATTGCCGATGAGGTTGGCGCGGTGATGGCAATTCATCCCGATGATCCGCCCCGTCCGCTGTTCGGTCTGCCGCGCATCGTCTCCACGGTAGAAGACATGCGTGCCCTCAGGGCAATCAACCAGAGCCCGGCCAACGGTTTCACCCTGTGCACCGGTTCCTACGGCGTGCGCGGTGACAATGACCTCACTGCAATGATCGACGAATTTGCCGATTACATTCACTTCTTCCATCTGCGCTCCACCAAGCGTGATGGCAAGAGCTTCTATGAGGCCAACCATCTGGGCGGCGATGTCGACATGGTCAGCGTCATTCGCCATTTCAAGGCCGTGGAAGACAAGGTTGGCAAGTCCATTCCGTTCCGTCCTGACCATGGTCATCAGATCCTTGACGATCTGACACGTCGCTCCAATCCGGGCTATCCGGCCATTGGGCGCTTGAGAGGCCTTGCCGAGCTGCGTGGCGTCATGGTTGCGCTTGCTGGCAACGTCGATTGATAAGAAGCAGCGCACATTCTCCGAAAAGCAAACCAGCATAGGAGAATGTGCGCCTGCACCTGTACCTGCTTGTCGGGTGCAATCCGGTTGGCTTGATCTGGCCAGCATTGTTTTTCCAAAAGATTTTTGTGACGAGAAGCCCCCGGATGATCTGACCTTCAATCTGGGGCTGTGTTTGTGCGCTCGTGTGACACCTTGCTCTTCCAGCCTCGATTGACTAAGCATGCTGTGTCCGTTCCTTAGAAACAAAAGCTGAAAATCTGTTCGTTCTCACAATGATTCTTGTAAAATTCCTTCATTTTGCTTGCGATTGTGGGAGCAAAGGAATTAGCTTTTGACCAATAAATGGAATAAGCCTTTTGGGAACAACAGGGAGTATTGTCTATGATGAAAAATTCTATTGCAGCGCTATTGCTGGCTGGAGTCTGCGCGCTTCCGCTGGTGGCGAGCTCAGCTTCTGCCGAAGTCGTCTATAACCGCGGCAACTCTGCAGATCCGGAAACCCTTGATCAGCACAAAACGCAGACCGTTTATGAATCCCACATTCTGCGCGATCTTTATGAAGGTCTGCTGACCTATAGCGCCGATGGCAAATGCGTGGCCGGTGTTGCCAAATCCTGGGACGTTTCCGAAGATGGTCTGGTCTATACCTTCCATTTCCGTGATGACGCCAAATGGTCCAACGGTGACCCGGTTGTCGCTAGCGACTTCGTCTATTCGCTGCGTCGCATCGAAGATCCGGCAACCGCTGCCCAATATTCAACGATCATGTATCCGATCGTGAATGCCGAGAAGATCAACAAGGGCGAACTGCCCAAGGAAGAGCTTGGTGTGAAGGCGATTGACGATGCAACGCTGGAAATCACCCTCAATGCGCCGACCCCTTATTTCCTCGGTCAGCTTTGCCACCAGTCCGCTCTGCCAGTGCATCCGGCCAGCGTGGAAAAATTCGGCGATGATTTCTCCAAGCCGGGCAACATGGTCTCCAACGGTGCCTTCACTCTGGCCGAGTTCGTTCCCAACAGCCATGTGAAAGCCGTCAAGAACCCGCTGTTCCATGACGCTGCCGATGTGAAGATCGACGCTGTCATGTATTATCCGACCGAAGACCGCGGTGCAGCCCTGCGTCGTTTCCAGGCCGGCGAGCTTGATTCCAACAACGATGCTCCGGTCGAGCAGGTTGATTTCATGCGCGAAAATCTGGGCGACCAGTTCCGCGTCGCTCCTTATCTGGGCACCTATTATTACGCTGTGAACACCACGGAAGAAAAACTGGCCGATCCGAAGATCCGCAAGGCTCTTTCCATGGCGATTGACCGTGATTTCATTGCAGAAGACATCTGGGGCGGCACCATGCTTCCCGGCTATTCTCTCGTTCCTCCCGGAATTGGCAACTATGGCGAACCAGCCTATGTCGATTTCATGGATATGGACCAGATCGAACGCGAAGATGCAGCCAAGGCCATTCTTGAAGAGGCCGGCTACAGCGACGCAAAGCCGCTGGAAGTTGAAATCCGCTACAACACTTCGGAAAACCACAAGAATACGGCAGTTGCCATTGCCGACATGTGGAAGCAGATCGGCGTGAAAACCACGCTGCTCAACACCGACACCAAGACCCACTATGCAAACCTGCGTGAGCATGCTCCGTTTGACTTTGCCCGTGCTGGCTGGATCGGTGACTATTCCGACCCTCAGAACTTCCTGATGCTTGTTGAATCGGATTCCGGCTTCAACTATGCCCAGTGGAAGAATGCAGACTATGACGCACTGATGGATGAAGCCGCCAAGACGGTTGATCTCGACAAGCGCGCCGAGATTCTCTTCAACGCCGAGAAGATCTTCATGGAGAACCAGCCTTACCTGCCGCTTCTCTATTACAGCTCCCTCAGCCTTGTTTCCGACAAGCTGCATGGATGGGAAGACAATCTTCTGAACGTCCATCCGTCCCGCTGGATGTCCAAGGACTAATCCGCGCCGAATCCACGAAGGGCTGCCTTTGGCAGCCCTTTTGTGTACAGAAGTGGCGCAGAAGTTCGCATTTCGCGAACAAGTTGCTGGAATTGCCAAAACAGAAGCGTTAAGGCTTCCTTAAGAAAAAACAAGAAGCGAACCTGGGACGTGCTTTTGCAATTCAAGCGGCCGTCAGGATTTTTCGATTTCATGATCTTTGTTGATCTCGAAAGGGACGGTGCCAGGTTTACGATCATACTGTGCGTTTGCTTCAGCATGTGGAGCAGATGAATGCAGATTAACTTCACCTAGAAGGACGCATTATGCTGCGATATGTGTTCAAGCGACTGCTAACCGCTATCCCGACATTGTTTATCATTGTCACGCTTTCCTTTTTCCTGATCCGGGTGGCCCCCGGAGGCCCGTTTGATCTTGAGCGCCCGCTCGATCCCAAGGTGATGGAAAATCTCAACAAGATCTATAATCTAGATAAGTCCCTGTTTGAGCAGTATTTGATCTATATGAACAATGTGCTGCATGGCAATCTGGGGCCGAGTTTCTTCTTCCGCGACTTCTCTGTGGCCGAAATGTTCGGCAATGGCCTGCCGATCTCCATCGAAATCGGCGGCTATGCCCTGCTGATGGCGATTCTTGTCGGCGGCGCTCTGGGCGTCTGGGCTGCTTTGAAACAGAATGAAATTCCCGACTATGCCGTCATGACCGTTGCCACCATGGGCATCACCATTCCCAACTTTGTCGTCGCGCCGATTCTGACTCTCATTTTCGGGGTCATGTTGGGCTGGCTGCCAGTCGGCGGCTGGAATGATGGCGCATGGTCGAACAAGATCCTGCCGATCGTGACATTGGGTCTGCCGCAGGTTGCCGTGGTTGCGCGTCTGACGCGCGGAGCGATGATTGAAGCCCTGCGCTCGCATCATATCCGCACCGCACGCGCCAACGGCCTGCCCGGCTGGATGGTTGTCGTCGTCCATGCCCTGCGCGGGGCCCTGTTGCCTGTGGTCTCCTATGCTGGCCCGGCTGCGGCGGCGCTGCTCACCGGTTCGGTCGTGATCGAAACCGTGTTCGGCATTCCCGGTGTTGGTCGCTATTTCGTGCAAGGCGCGCTCAACCGCGACTATCCTCTCGTCATGGGCACCGTGATTGTCATCGCGGTCTTCATTATGGTCTTCAACCTGATCGTCGACCTGCTCTATGCCTGGCTCGATCCACGCGTGCGCTACGATTGAGGAAACAATGAATAACAAAACAATGAAAACAAAAGCCGGTCAGGCAACTGAAAAGCTGGTGGAAGCGCAAATCGGCCGTTCCCTCTGGGACGACGCATGGGCACGCCTGAAGGCAAACCGTGCAGCCATGACATCCTTCGTCGTGCTGTTTGTGATCGCGATGGCCTGTTTCTTCGGCCCCCTTTTCACCGGCCACCAATATGACACGGTCTACAGAAACTATGTGAAGGTTCCCAGCTCGCTGGCGGCCTATCCCAAGGATGAGGAAATCGCTCCGGCGCTGGAAAAGGTTCTCTCGCGGGCGCGTCTCACAGCCGATAATGTCGAGATTGCCGATTCGAAAGTGACCGTTCGGGCAAGTTCGTCCCGTCCGATCAATGAGAAATCCGTTCGCTATTTCGATCGCTCGGACCTGTTCAAGGAGGCATCCTACTCCGATTTTTCTGAAGACATGAAAAGCGTTACTGTCACAGCCAAGATCGACCGGATGCATTTCTATTTCGGCACCGACGCCAACGGCCGTGATTTGCTGACCCGCACCCTGATTGCGGGCCGTATCTCGCTGATCATCGGTCTGCTGGCTTCCGGCGTGGCGCTGCTGATCGGGGTGACCTATGGCTCCCTGTCCGGCTATTTCGGCGGCCGGGTTGACCTGATCATGATGCGCGTCGTCGATGTGCTCTATTCACTGCCCTTCATCTTCTTCGTGATCCTGCTTGTGGTCTTCTTCGGGCGAAACTTCATTCTGATGTTCATCGCCGTGGGAGCGGTGGAATGGCTGGATATGGCCCGCATCGTGCGCGGGCAGACCCTGTCGATCAAGCGGCAGGAATATGTTCTGGCGGCCGAAGCGATGGGCGTCGGGGCAGGGGGTATCCTGCGCCGTCACATCATTCCCAACACCCTCGGTCCGGTGGTCATTTTCGTCACCCTGCTGGTGCCCAAGGTCATTCTGCTGGAAAGCTTCCTCTCCTTCCTAGGGCTGGGCGTGCAAGAGCCGATGACCTCTTGGGGCGTGTTGATCTCTGAAGGCGCACGCAACCTGCAAGGGGCGAGCTGGATGCTGATCTTCCCGTCTATCTTCCTGACGGCAACATTGTTTGCGCTGAACTTCATAGGCGATGGCCTGCGCGACGCGCTGGACCCCAAGGATCGATAGGAGCACGGGAAAATGACAGATAACAAAACAGCTCTGCTCGATATCAAAAATCTGCATGTGCATTTCGAGACCAACAGCGACAAGGATGTGCATGCTGTTCGTGGCATCGACATGCATATCGAGAAGGGCGAAACGGTTGCAGTGGTGGGCGAGTCCGGTTCTGGCAAGAGTCAGGTCATGATGTCCGCCATGGGCCTTCTGGCCGATAATGGCTGGGCCGAAGGATCGGTCAAATATAATGGAGACGAGATTCTGGGCTTGTCCAAGCGCAAGCTGAACAATTATCGCGGCTCCAAGATGACAATGATCTTTCAGGAACCGATGACCTCACTGGATCCGCTCTATACCATCGGACGGCAGATTTGCGAGCCACTGCAGGTCCATCAGAAAATGAGCAAGAAGCGGGCCATGGCGCGCGCACTGGAACTGCTCGAACTGGTCGGTATTCCCGATCCGCAAAAGCGCCTGAAATCCTATCCTCATGAAATGTCAGGTGGCCAGCGCCAGCGCGTCATGATCGCCATGGCTTTGGCCAACAATCCCGATCTGCTGATCGCGGATGAGCCGACCACGGCGCTGGATGTGACCATTCAGGCGCAGATCCTGCAGCTGCTTGCCGATCTGCAGCAGAAGCTGGGTATGGCAATTCTCTTCATCACCCATGATCTCAATATCGTGCGGCGTTTTGCTGACCGGGTTTATGTGATGAAAACAGGGGAAGTCGTGGAGCAGGGCAACACGAAGGAAATCTTCGATGCGCCCAAGCATGATTATACCCGCATGCTGCTATCCGCCGAGCCGGAAGGGCGCAAGGCCGCTCCGGAATCGGGGGCTCCCGTGCTGCTGGAAGGCAAGGGTGTCAATGTCAGCTTCGACATCACCTCCGGCCTCTTCGGATCGCAGAAGCATATTCTGCGCGCCGTCAACAATGTCGATATCCGCCTCAAACAGGGGCAGACCATCGGTATTGTGGGCGAGTCCGGCTCGGGCAAGTCAACCCTTGGACGGGCCTTGTTGCGGCTGACCAAGGTCAGCGGCGACGTGCTGCTCGATGGCGAGAATATGAACCGGATTTCGGCCGAAGCCATGCGAGAGCATCGCAAGCGGCTGCAGCTGGTTTTTCAGGATCCCTTCGGCTCCCTGTCGCCGCGCATGATGGTTGGTCAGATCATTACTGAAGGTCTGCTGGTGCATCATCCCGAATTGTCCGCCAGAGAGCGGGATCAACGCGCCATCGAGGCGCTCGAAGAGGTGCAGCTTGATCCGGCCATGCGCAACCGCTATCCGCATGAATTCTCCGGTGGTCAGCGTCAGCGCATCGCGATTGCCCGCGCCATGGTACTCAAGCCTCGGATCGTCGTGCTCGATGAACCGACGTCGGCCCTTGACCGCTCGGTGCAGAAGCAGATTGTCGAATTGCTGCGAGATCTTCAGGACAAGAACAATCTCTCCTATCTCTTCATCTCTCACGACCTTTCCGTCGTCCGGGCAATGTCGGACTATGTGATGGTCATGAAGCAGGGCGTGATTGTCGAGGAAGGTCTGACAGAGCAGATTTTCGATGAACCAAGAGAGCTTTACACAAAGCAGCTGATGGCTGCCGCCTTCGATCTGGAGCCCATTTCGGCCTGATCGGAACGATAATATAATGATTTCAAGGGCGCCGCTTGGGCGCCCTTTTTGTATCTTCAGACCTTCGCTACAGCTTTGCACAGAGATGAACCACGCCATCGATCGGATCGAGGCGCCAGAATAACGCGTTTATTTCACTGTGAGAGTCTGTGAAGCCTCAAAAGTCGTCTGTTAAGGAGGGCGCGCAGATAGGCAGGAATCACAAATCCATCCGCCTAAAAGAGGCAGACGAACAAAAACCTTGATAATTTGGAGAAAATTACGGCTATAGTCGTCCTCACGCTGTGGACAAGCGCGGGCAAAAGGGCCATTTCAGGCCATCAGAAAAGAATTAACACAATTACAGCAAATGAAAAGTTGTAATTGGGCTTTTCTTGCACAAATTCTAATGATATAAATTTCGTCACGGAGCGAGCACTACCCGTCAGGTGTCGCAAGCAGTAAAGCTTAGACAGGTAACCCAACTCACCCCGTGACGACAGTGTCCATCACTATCATGTGTCGCAAGCAGTTAGATGGACAGACTGTATCCGTTTCAAACCGTTGACGCGGTCCAAAACGGAATTTCTATGTAGTGGCATGTCGAGAATTCGCAAGTTCCGGCATGCCACACCTTTAAAACCTTCTCCCAAAACAAATTCAGCAAACCCATCTTGCAGATGCTGCAGCCATTTTCGTTTCGGCTTTCCGTATGTCGATTCTAAATCGCTTCTCATCACGCCAGAAAGCTCATTACAAACTTTCACTTTATATGTGCATGACAAAAGTGCCATTACGAATGGACATTTCGTGTAAGATCAAAATAGACAATTAGACATCCATTGTCAATCTTTCAGGTAAATTAAATTTACAGAAAACTGCTTTTCGTATAGTCTTTTATAAGATACGAAATAATAGCAATCGTCTCGGCCAGCATAATTAGGCCATAAGTAACAACGCACTTCACATTTTGAACAGGGGAAGCACATTCGTGTCGCAAGGAATGTGTCGCAAGCAAAATGACAAGTACAAAAGACAAGATAATATCGGCGGCGAAGGAGCTCATTTCGCGCTACGGCTACAACAGGACATCCATGACGGATGTGGCCAAGGAAGCAGGCCTCTCCAGACAAACGGTGTATGCCGTCTTTGCCAATAAGGAAGATCTTTATGCAGAGACCGCCTATTTTACCTTCAAGGAGCATCTGAACAAGGTTCGGGAGGAACTGACCCATTGCACCTGTCTGCGTGAGCAGCTGCAGGTCTATTTCGATGTCATGGTGATCGACCCTTTTCGATTTTTACAGCAGCATCCGGAGGCAATAACGCTCTGGAATGGCGCTGCCATGCGCAATCATCCTGCCGTGATCAAGCTGAAACAGGAGCATAAGCTGTTTCTGGCCGAATTGTTTGTCCCCTACGCCAAATATATCGGCGCTTCAGGACAGAGCCCGGCCAATATGGCCGATTTGATCATTCTGACCTGCAACGAGTTGAAGTGCGGCAAGGCCCATTCGATTGATGAGTTGAATGCGTTGCTCGATACTTTGGCTGCGTCCATTCTGGCGTTGGCCAGCCCGGGTGAAGCTGCCTGACAGGCTTTCGGAGCAAAAGAGTCCGAAAAAGTATACAAGGTCGGTTTTCCGTGATTGGAAAGCCGGCCCTTTTCATGTCCGGTTCCCGGTTCCTGCTATCATGGGCATCAGGCCTGATCATCTGGGCTCATCATCAGGACATAAAAAAATCCCGGAAGCGAAGCTCCCGGGATCTTGATAATTCAAACAGTATGACGCTGTTCTTAGAAGTCGCGCTGCAGACGCAGTTTGCCTTCCCAAGTGTCATAGTCAGCGGTAGAAGCTGCACGCTCGAAGTCACGATCGGTGTACTGGATACCAGCGATGACTTTGAGGTTTTTAACTGGCTTGTAGCCCAGTTCAGCAGATGCGGACCACTGATCGAAGTCTTCGGAAGCGCCCTGGTCGTCATATTCGGCATAACCACCGGAAATAACGGTCCACAGGTTATCAGCAAAAGCATATTTCAGGCTTGCGGATACGCCATAGAGTTCGTTGAGTTCGTATTCGGAACCCTTCAGGGTGGCGTCAGACATTACAGAGCTGTCGTTGATGCCGTTCCAAGCCATTGCACCTTTGGTGTAGAAGCCGTTCAGGCCGAATTCAGAACCTTCAGACAGCATGTCGAGGTTGAAAATGCCACCAGCAGCTACGGAGTAAGCTACATCGTTGTCGTAACGAGCGTCAGCATAACGAGCCTGGCTTACGATACCACCGAGGGAAACGCTACCCCAAGCCTGGTCAACTTTCAAACGAGCAACCAGGGTAGGCAGGGACTGACCAGCATAGTCAAGAGCAGGTGTCAGATCGCCGATCAGATGTTTGTTGTTAGCAATACCCAGAGTAGCGGTTACGCCATTGCCCAGAGCCATGTTGTAGCCCATCTGAGGAACGGTGGTGTCACCCAGATCATAGTCGCCGCCGTACATGTCGCCAACATAGTCAACGATACCAGCAGAAGAAAGGAAGCCAGCGTAGAAGCCGCCGAGGGTCAACCATGCTTTAGCAATAGAGATGTCGCCATCGTCTTCGCCTTCGATACGAACGCGAGAAGACAGGGTGCCGAGTTCGGTTTCTTCTTTAGCGTCGAAGTTAACCTGACCACGTGCCCAGATGTCGAATTTTTCGTCAGAGCGGGAGTCAGCGTCGTTGAAGCGAGCTTCAGTACGGACATAACCGCTGATTTTCAGGCAGGTGTCGGTGCCTGGCAGGAAGAAGTAGCCTGCGCCATATGCGTCGCAAACTTTTACGTAATCTACAGGTTCTGCTACTGGAAGATCTGCTGCCTGAGCTGCGCCGCCAGCGACCAATGCTGCTGCAGAACCGAGGATGAGGCTCTTGATGTTCATAATTCTGACCCTAGTATTTGATAAGCTTGCGACAGGGAGACAATAACCGTTAAATTGTAAATCACAAACAGACTTTCAGAGTCCAATTGTCAAATGGACCGTCCTGTTGCAAAAAAAACACAAGAACGTCCCTGAGGCGCAGAAAACGGCCAGTTTGAATGGGGGAATGGAGGATTGTCGGCTGTTGGAATTCTGGATTTTAACAAAATGCATGCCGACTTGTGCTCTTTATGATGTGCATTCAAGCTTGCCTCGGGCTGACCTCCGGGCAATCTGCGCTCATCTTCTTGGCCTCAGAGTCGCCTCTGTTGCGCGGCTCTGAAAGGGTGATCAGGATGACAAGGCGGCCAAAAGGCGACCGCAGGCACATTGCCTTTGAAGCGGGATCCGTGCCGGTCATGAATAAAGGGGCCGATGGCCCCTTATGATAATTTGATGTTTGATGGTCTTGCGCAGCGCACTCAATCAAAGCGCATCTTGCATCGCGAGAAAAGTCATCTAGTGATGATGATCTCCATGGTCGTGATTGCAATCGCAAAGCTGGGGCAGATTCTGACCATTCATCATGAATTCCCTGACGGCCTCCAGCGGGTCGCTTTTCTCCGTGATGCTGGCAATCAGACCGCGCGCATGCATCCGGCGGGCAAAGCCTGCGCCAAAGGAGGCTGACAGGATGACATCGACCGCATCAAGCGGATGGGCGATGCCACTATCGCCGACTTCATGCATGGCCATTTCTTTGGGCAGGTCGATACGGTCGGTCTCCACCGGCAAAAGATCGTCGCCGACGGTATAGACCAGAAAGCGCCGGGCGCGTCCTGCATGGTTGGTCACTGTGCGGAAATTCTGAGAGGAAACAGCAATTTTCATGTCACGCTCCAAATCGTGATATTGGCTCGTCCGGCTTTGCCTCTTGGGCCTTGCCAGAATCGAATATGAAAGAGGCTTATGATGAAGGGTCTGAACAGATCTCTCATGCATAGGCTTACGCTGCTCTTGTTCCCCGGTCCGGAATAAGACGCACCCATGAGGTGCTCTACAACAATATCAAAGGAAGTAAGCGGACTTGAGGCAAGTTGCAAGGCTTGCAGCAAGCGCAGCCGAAAGTTATGCGCAATCAGATAGGCAAGAGCGTGCCTTAAGGGCCCCGCTCATTCTGTTGCGCGGCTGGCAATTCCTGCTCCCCGGTCGGAAAGCTCAGCTTCTCCAGCTCCTCGGCATAGTCGGCAAGGGCTTCCTTGCCTTTGGGTGTCATCTGGTAGATGCCGGTGGCGATCCGTTCGAACCAGCCATAATGGTCGTCGGACATGATCCGGCGGGCATGCTCCACTTCCGTGCCGCGTGCCAGAAGCGCGGCCTTGGTCGGGCCATGCTCGGCGAGATATTTGAGACATTTGAGAGCATCCTGCCGATAGGCCGTGACCAGCGCCCTGCGGCGTGAGGCTCCGCCCTGATTGGGATCGCCCACCCGGCGGGCAAATTCGCGCAACAGGCGCGTCTTGCGCGGTTTCACCTGTCGCGGCTTGTAAGGGGCCGGGTCGAGATGGGGCGTCACGAAGCCGTCCTTGAGGCGCACAGAGATCAGACCGAGGCCGAGGCGACGGCAAAGCGCGATGTTATTCTTAAGCGATTTTTGAAATTGACGGCTGCCGCTGTGCGGTACGGCGATATAGACCGCATCGCTCACGCTCTGGCGTGTGATGGCCTGATGGAACAGGGTGAGCGAAAAGCCGAGCTTCAATTCGACAATCAGCGGTTCGTCATCACCCCTGCTTGCCACGATATCGGCCGCGCCCACTTCTCCCTTCACCTCGTAACCCTGCTGTTCGAGATAGGTCTTGATCGGGGGATAAAGATCGGTTTCGCGGACGGTGGCAGAAGCCATGGATTTTCCTTCGCAACGGGCCAGAGCCTTTTGCCGCTTTGGCCTTGATGGTCAGCATCTCGAATCAAGGCGGCAGATTGTTGCTGCAAACTAGCGGATTCGCGCCGGGAAGGAAAAATGAAAAGCGGAACCGCGCACACCGCCGGGGGGAAGGCGAAGAGGGGCGCGGTTCCAGAACGGGCAGGTAGCAGGTCCTAGCCGTCCTTGTAATAATAGCTGTAGCCATTCAGCGCCGGTGCACCGCCCAGATGGGCATAGAGGACCTTCGAGCCTTCGGGGAAGAAACCCTTTTTGGTAAGATCGATGAGACCCTGCATGCTTTTGCCTTCATAGACCGGATCGGTCATCATCGCTTCGGTGCGGGCCGCAAGGCGAATGGCTTCATTGGTCTCCTCGGAAGGAACCCCATAGGCCGGATAGGCATAATCTTCCAAAATGACGATCTCGTCTTCGCGCACCTTGCGGCCAAGCCCGACAAGTTCGGCGCTGTTATCGACGATGGAGCGAACCTGAGCGCGGGTCTGTTCCGGCGTTGCCGAAGCGTCAATCCCGATCACTCGGTCAGCACGGTCCTGCGCAGCAAAGCCGACGATCATGCCGCCCTGAGTCGAGCCGGTTACGACACACACCACGATATAGTCGAATGTGAAGCCCAGTTCCTTTTCCTGCTCGGCCACTTCCTCGGCAAAGCCGATATAGCCCAGTGCGCCATATTTATGCACCGATGCCCCTGCCGGAATCGCATAAGGCACACCACCGGCATCCTTGACCGACTGAATCGCATTCTCCCAGCTCTGACGAATGCCGATGTCGAAACCGTCCTCCACCAGACGACTGTCGGCGCCCATCAGCCGGGTCATCAGGATATTGCCGACCCGGTCATAGACGGCATCATAATGGGGTACCCATTTTTCCTGCACCACAACGCATTTCATGCCGATCTTGGCCGCAGCCGCTGCGACCATGCGCGTGTGGTTGGATTGTACGCCGCCGATCGAGACCAGCGTATCGGCCCCCGAAGCAATGGCGTCGGGAATGATATATTCCAGCTTGCGCAGTTTGTTGCCGCCCATGGCAAGGCCGGAATTGCAGTCGTCGCGCTTGGCGTAGATTTCAACCTTGCCGCCCAGCGCCTCGGACAGGCGGGGGAGTTTTTCAATTGGAGTCGGACCAAAGGTCAGCGGATAGCGTTCAAATTTTTCAAGCAATGGAAACCTCTTGGAATGGATGCTGATTCTGATATGGCTTCAGAATAACCAATATCGAATGAAAGGTGCTTTGAAAGTTGTTAGAGAAAATTGATAAAATCGGATAGGATTGGTTTAAATGTGAGATAATAGAGCAAAATTATCATAATTAATGAAAGAATCTTTCATATGCCTGAAGCCGGACTTGATCGCATCGACAGGAACATATTGCGCCAATTGCAGAAAAACGGTCGCCTCAGCAACGCCGATCTGGCCGAACGGGTCAATGTGAGCCCGGCGACCTGTCACAGGCGCACGCAGCGACTGTTCGAAGAGGGCTATATTCTGGGCGTGCATGCCCATATCAATCCCAAGCCGGTCGGGCTGGGGGCGCTGGTGATGGTCGGGGTGGTGCTTGATCATTCCACGCCGGAAAGCTTCAGGGCCTTTGAAGAGGCGATCGCCTCCATGCCCGTTGTGCTCAACTGCAATCTGGTTGCTGGGGATTTTGATTATCTGCTGACCATCCGTGTGCGGGACATGAGCGACTTCAATACACTGCATGGCGAACAACTGATCGCCTTGCCCGGCGTGCGCCAGACCCGCACCTTCTTTGTCATGAAGGAAGTCAAAAACAATGAGCCGCTCCCTTTTTGAGGAAGCGGCTCATCTGTTTGGCGTCCGGACGGCCTCAAGAGCCAAAGGGCAATCGGGAAGCCTTTTCTATTATATAGGGATGATCAGCTGGCCAACAATGGCACCGGAATGCCAAAACTCTCTGCCAACAGAATAAAATTGAGAACCAGCACCGCCGTGGCACCAACCGCTGCAAGCGTGCGGATCACTTTGCCCGTTGCATAATCGCCCATAATGTCGCGACGGGAGGTGAAGATAATCAGGGCGATCATCGGAACGGGCAGGGAAATGCTCAGAATGACCTGACTGACCACCAGCGCCTGCGTGGCATTGACCCCCATGGCGACCACGGCAAAAGCCGGAACCATGGTAATCAGGCGACGCAGCCAGACCGGGATTCTGAAATGGAGAAAGCCCTGCATGATCATCTGCCCGGCCATGGTGCCCACCACCGAACTGGAAATGCCCGACGCAATCAGCGACACCAGAAAGGCACCTGCTGCGAAAACGCCGAGCAGCGGCGTCAGGGTGTGATAGGCCGTTTCGATTTCTGCCACTTCGCTGTGACCATTATGGAAGGTGCTGGCGGCCATCATCACCATCGCCATATTGACCATACCGGCAATCGCCAGAGCAATGACCACTTCCCAGTTGGAATATTTGAGCACGCGGCGGCGCTCGCTTTCGGTGCGGATGATCGCGCGGGACTGGGTAAGACCCGAATGCAGATAGATGGCGTGCGGCATGACGGTCGCGCCGATGATGCCCACCGCGATGGTCAGGGCGGCCGCATCGGCCAGTTCCGGGGAGACCAAGCCCGTGCCGGCATCGCCCCATGCGATGGGGGCGACGAATATTTCGGCAAGATAGCAAAGACCGATAACGCCAACCATGGCGCCGATGATCAGCTCCATCGGGCGAAAACCCTTGCCTTCAAAAAGGAGAATGCCATAGGTAACAATGGCCGTTACGCCCATGCCTGCCAGAAGCGGCATCTCAAACAGCAGCGAAAGGCCAATCGCACCGCCGAGAAATTCGGCCAGATCCGTTGCCATCGCCGCGATTTCGCTGACCGCCCACATGATCCAGACCATCGGGGTGGAGAAATTGTCACGGCAAAGCTCGGCCAGATTCTTGCCCGTCACAATGCCAAGCCGGGCCGACAGGGCCTGAAACAGCATGGCAATCAGGTTGGCGAGCAGAACGACCCAGAGCAGACCATAGCCATATCCCGCGCCCGCCTGAATGTTGGTGGCATAATTTCCCGGATCCATATAGGCGACGGACGCAATGATAGCTGGTCCGGCAAACAGCAGCTTGCCGCTCCAGCCGCGTCTTTCTCCGGAAAGAACCGCGCTCATTTTCAGACGAGTCTGATCGGTTGCAAACATGGTTTGGTCTCTGGATATCATTTTGTCTACACTTTAAACCCTGTTATATTAAGTTTAGCCTTGGCTACATAAAATTCAAGATGTAGCCTTGGCTATATTTTAAATAATGAACAAATTTCCCTTTTCTGGCCTGCGCCCTATTTGCTAATTGCAAATTTGCAGTGCATTCTTTACCCAAGAGCCCGAAGAGCCATGGTCACCCTGAATGGCCTTATTGCCAACGCAAGAGAAGAAGAAGTCAATGGCAGAAAGTCCAAGACGTCCATCCAAACAGAGCGTGAGATTCGTGCGGGCGCGCGAGGCACAGGCCTGCGCCGTGATGGAAGACTATGTTGAAATGATCGGCGATCTGATCGCCGAGCTGGGCGAAGCACGCACAGCCGATATCGCCACCCGCATGGGGGTGGCTCATCCCACGGCAACCAAAGCCATTGCGCGCCTCAAGCGTGATGGCCTTGCTGTATCCCGTCCCTATCGCGGCGTGTTTCTGACTGATGAAGGCGAAGCGCTGGCCAATCGGGTGCGCGCCCGTCACCGCTCCGTGGTGGAATTGCTGGTGGCGGTTGGTGTGCCGCGGGAAACTGCGGAAATTGACGCCGAAGGCATGGAGCATCATGTCTCCCAACGCACGCTGGAAGCCTTCGACAAATATCTCGCAGACAAGCAATAGGGCGCCGCAAAAGGCGCCCTTTCTTTTATTTTCTCACAAATCTCTCAGAGCGAACGGCTAAAAGGCCACCGGTTGACCGATATCTGCCGGTGGCTCAATTCGGCTGGCGCTTCACTCTTGCGTGACAAGCGCGTCAAGCGTTTCGACAATCATGTTCGAACCCGCTTCCGTCAGCGCCTTTGCATGCAGCGCGCGCAATTCTGCGTCACTGAGATGACTGCCCCCCACCAGACCGACAATCCGGCCGATGCCTGCCGCTTTGGCGCCGATGGTGCCCGCGATGCCATCTTCCACGACCATGCAGTCTTTCGGATCAACCTTCAGCTTCTCGGCGGCATAAAGGAAAATGTCCGGGGCGGGTTTGCCATTGGGAACCATTTCGGTGCTGAAAGAACGGCCTTCGAAGCGCTTTTCCTGGCCGATCTTGGTCAGGGAAAGCAGAAGGCGGTTCGGGCTGCTGCCCGACGCCAGACAATAGGGAATTGCGCGCCGATCCAGCTCATCGAGCAGATCTTTCGCCCCGGCAATCATGGTCAGTCCCTTTTCAATGCGTGCCAGAACCCGCCTGTTCCAGCCTCCGGGAAATACGCCCTCAGGGTCTCGCCCGGTTTTCTCCTTCATGAAACGGGTGATGTCGCGCGGTGCCGTACCGAGAAATCCTTTGACCAATGCGCTCCATTCCATATGGATGCCAAATTCTTCAAAACTGTTCTGTAGCTCGCCAAGAGAAATGGGTTCACTATCGACAAGGACGCCATCGAAATCGAAGATAACGGCCTTGATGCCGGCAAGAGGGGTAGAAAGCGGGGCAGAAAGGGGGTGAGAAAGCAAATGAATATCCTGTTCGATGGGATGCCTTTATGGGAGCAAGGCGTCGGCTAGATGCGGAGGGAATGGAAACTGGCGAAATGCACAGTCAGGGGGTTTTGAACTCTTCAGTTGTTGGCTCCAGTCTTTGCATCAGCGGGCTGTCTGGTTTTTCGATCGCCTGTATGGCTGCCTGAGCCAGAAAGGCACCTGCTTCTGTCAGATCCTGATAGACCGATATGATTTCGCTTCGGATGAATTTCAGATAGGGGCTGGCCTCCTTGGCAAAAACATCAATGTCGCTGCCCAGCTTCTTGCCGCTCTGTTCGATGGCGGCAAGGGAGAGAACTGCCGTGGCCGTGGAAGGTGCGATGATAGCATCAACGCTTTTATCGCTTTGGAGCCGGTCGAGCAATGCCTGCAGCAGAATTTCGCTGTTGTCATGGCTGGTTGCTCCGGCCAGAATATCCAGCTTGCAGGGATGGCTTTGCCTTGCCCGATTGAGACCGGCCAGCAAATGCTGGCTGTAGCTCAGATCGGCAGGCGGCGAGACAACCAGAAAATGGCGTCTGCCTTTCTCGCAGAGGCGTCTGGCCGCCATGTCGCCGAAAGCTTCTGTATCAAAATCGAAATAGCAATGCCTGTCCTGCCAGTTGGTCCGCCCATAGGTGGCAAAGGGGAAGGCCCGTTCCATCAGATAGGCAACCCGCTCATCCTCCGGTTTGGTCTGGTTGAGGATGATGGCGTCTGCCGCTCTTGTCTCGACCACATGGCGAACCACGTCAAGCCTTTCAGCTGGCGAGGAAAAGGTCACGATATTCATGTGGTAGATCGTGTCGCTCAAACTGTGGGCGATGGAAGAAATCAGGCGTCCGGTGTGATCGTCAATGACATCATGATCCGCCGACAGGATAAGCGAGATGACATTGGTCTTGCCCGTGACCAGTCCAAGCCCGGACCGGTTGCGGACATAGCCGATTTCCCGGGCAATCTTCTTGACCTTTTCCTTGGTGTCTGCCCCGATCTCCGGCCCGTCATTCAGCGCTCTGGATACCGTTGTGACAGCAAAGCCGCTCAACTCGGAAATGGTCTTCAAAGTGGGTCGTTTAAAGGGCATCTTCAACACCTTTGTGCTGGGCGTCTTTATACAATCGAAAGCAAGACCTTCGCAACATCAAGACGAGCATAGAGCAAAGCAAAAGGCGCAAAAAGCCAAGATATTGCAATTACGCGTGATTTGCACGACTTGCAGACTGTGCCTTTTGCTGGGCAACCCTAAAACAAACCCCGATGAAAAAGGTCTTTCACCGGGGTTCTTCTTCATGCTCTGTCTGTTTTCTGCCTCAGCTAGCGAGAATTTGGCAATAGAGATCCGGGTCGACATTGGCGCCGGAAATGACGATCGCCAACGCGCCCTCATGGGCTGGAATCTTGCCCGCAAGCGCGGCTGCAAGACCGGCAGCGCCTCCCGGTTCGGCCACCAGCTTGAGCTTTTCAAAGGCAAAGCGCACGGCCGCGCGGACCTCGTCATCGCTGACCGCCAGTCCTCCGGCCAGCTTCAGCTTGTTGATCGGCAGCGTCATCTGGCCCGGATAGGGCGATTGCAGGGCATCGCAGATGGAGCGGGCATCGGGATCATTCTTTGCCGGACCATCGCTTTTGAGCGAGCGGCCGGTGCTGTCAAAGCCGACCGGTTCGGCGGAATAGACAGACGCATCGGGACATTCATGCTTAATGGCCGTCGCGATGCCGGAAACAAGCCCGCCACCGCCGCAAGGGGCGATCACCGCGCCGATATCGGCCTTGGCCTCTTCTGCCTGCTGGACAATTTCGAGCCCCACGGTTCCCTGTCCGGCGATGATATGAGGGTCATCATAGGACGGCACCAGAATGGCGCCTTTTTCCCGAACCAGCGCCATGGCGATCTCTTCGCGGGATTCGCTGTAGCGGTCATAGAAGACAATGTCTGCGCCGAGCGCCCTTGTATTGTTGACCTTGATCTTTGGGGCGTCGCTTGGCATCACGATGGTTGCCGGAATATGGTTCATGCGGGCAGCCGCAGCAATGCCCTGAGCATGGTTACCCGAAGACCAGGCCACCACGCCAGCCGATTTGGCCGATGGCTCGATGGTCGAAATGCGGTTGAAGGCACCGCGAAACTTGAAAGAGCCGGTATGTTGCGCGCCTTCGAACTTGACCAGAACCCGCTTGCCGAGCTTTTCATTGAGCGGTGTAAATTCAAGCAGTGGTGTGCGCACGGCATGCCCTTTCAGGCGTTCGGCTGCGCTGAGAATATCCTCAAATGTTATGGCAAGATCTTGGCTCATGAAAATGGTTCCTGATAAGAAAGGTCGGCGGGAAGGGAGGGGCGAGGCTGTATCTCAGTCTTCAACAGGCCACCTTTGCAGCCTTGTTGTCTTGCTGGTTTGTCTGCCCTTTAAAAGAGCCCCCTTTGAAAGAGTACCCTTTTGAATGTGCGCCGGAGAGGTGGGAGTGCTTTTGGGCGAGGGCATCAAGGGCATAAGGGAAGGCAGGAGGAAGCCCTAGGATGAACCGCCCTGATTGGGTCTGTCTTCGGGGGGCACATATTCCAGCAACAGATGATAGACGCATATCAGCCCGACAACGGCAAAGATCACCGCCCAGGTGGTGCTGCCCATGAAAAATTCAAAAACGCCCCAGCATAGCGTGATCCCGCAGATGAGAAGACGGACCCAGAGTGGCTTGAGCATGGGGTGTGACGTGTCGAACAAACTTGCCTCCATCGCAAAGCGCGCCAGTTGCGCATTCCGTCTTCTTCTCTATCGCTTTTATCGCGCTTTGACCAGATCCCTTGATGCCTTCAGCACCGCCCGGCTATTCACTTCTTCACCCCATCTGTGCCTTGGCCGGCTTATCCGACGAGGGCTCCCACCGTGAAGGCCACCAGCGCGCATGCGCCCCCCACAAGGATTGTTTCCCCCACGCAGCGCACAAGCCTTTCCCGGGTTGACCACCAGCGCAGCAGCCCAAGCCCGACAAGCGCCAGAAAGGTCGTCAGGACCGACAAAAAGAAGGTGCCCTGAGTGGGGGATAAGAGCAGATAGGGCACAAGCGGGATGATGCCAAAAGCGACAAAGGAGAGAAAGGTTACCAATCCGTCCAGCACCGGCGAGACCTGACGCATGTCATGCAGTTCCAGCTCGTAATTCATCATCAGATCCGCCACCAGCTCGGGGCTTTTCATGATCTCGTCGGCGATCTTTCTGGCCGAAGCAATCGGCAGGCCGCGCTCGGTCATCATCTGAACCAGTTCTGCATATTCCTGCTGGGGATGATTGGCCAGTTCCTCGAAGACGAATTTGCGCTGTTTGAGATAGAGATCCTTCTGTGAGCGTGTCGAGAGAAACTCGCCAAGCCCCATGGAAACCGCATCTGCAAAAAGATTGGCGAGGCCGAAAACCAGCACGGCAATGGCACCGATCTGGGCAACGCCTTCCGCTTGCGCTCCGGCAAAACCGGCCACGATGGCGAAGGTGGTGACGATGCCGTCATTGCCGCCATAGACGAGTTGCTTGAGAAAATCCTGAATCTGCCCAAGATTATGGACCTCTCTGCGATGGTGATCCCAGTCAATTGTCATGTTTCTGCTCTCCCCTCGCATACTCATGAATACAAGACCTTACAGAAAAATAGCATAAATGCGGAAACTGCGGGGGAACATCTGTCAAAGGCAAAAAAATAGTCGTGGCAAATAAGTGCTTGCACGGATGCTCTCAACAGGTTTTTATTATGAATACAACAATCAACTTTACAAAGATGAATTTTTCATTCAGGTTTCGGCCAAGAAGGAGAACGGGCTTTGGCTCACGCCGAAGCGGAATTCGGCAGCCTGCGCTCCTTGTTGGTTTGTGCCGTTGGGCGCTGTCTTGGCAAGCGCTTTCGCGGTGCATCGGGACCACTTACATTTGGGGAAAATCGATGAAAAAGAATCTATTGCTTGGCTATTCTGTTGCCTGTCTGCTCGGGCTGGGAAGCGCAGCCGTTGCCGCTGAACCTGTAAGCAAGAAAGCGGTGCTGGAAACTTACGCCAACATCGCAGAAGCAAAATATGCAGACAGCCTGAGCGCTGCCCGGAAATTGCAGGCAACCGTTGATGCTCTCATCGAGGCACCGTCAGCAGAAGCGCTGACCGCCGCCCGCGCAGCATGGCTTGCCTCTCGTGTGCCCTATCAGCAGACCGAAGTCTATCGTTTCGGCAATGCGATCGTTGACGACTGGGAAGGCAAGGTCAATGCATGGCCGCTGGATGAAGGCCTGATCGACTATGTGGACGCTTCTTACGGTGGTCCGTCCGATGAAAATGAATATGCGGCCCTTAACGTGATTGCCAATCCCGACTTCACCCTGTCGGGCAAGGAAATTGATGCAAGCGACATCACGCCAGAGCTGCTCTCTGAAACCCTGCATGAGGCCGATGGCATCGAAGCCAATGTGGCGACCGGCTATCACGCCATCGAATTTCTGCTCTGGGGACAGGATCTGCACGGCACGGACCATGGCGCAGGCGAGCGCTCCTGGACCGACTATGCCAAGGGCGATGCCTGCACCAATGACAATTGTGATCGCCGCGCGGCCTATCTGAAGGCGGCAACCGATCTTCTGGTGTCCGATCTTGAATGGATGTCTGAACAGTGGAACGAAGGTGGTGAAGCCCGCACCGCTCTGATGGCGGACGAGAATGCCGGTATCGTGACCATCGTCACCGGCATGGGCTCGCTGTCCTATGGTGAGCAGGCCGGTGAACGCATGCGCCTTGGTCTGATGCTGAATGATCCCGAAGAAGAACATGATTGCTTCTCCGACAACACCCATAACAGCCACTATTATGATGGTCTGGGCATCCGCAATGCCTATGTCGGTGAATATGTCCGTATCGATGGTTCGCTGGTTTCCGGTCCGTCCCTGTCCGATCTGGTCGCAGAAGCGGACAAGGATCTGGATGCAGAACTGACCGGCAAGCTCGACACCACCATGCTCAAGCTCGGTGCCATCAAGTCTGCTGCCGAGGCCGGTTTCAGCTATGACCAGATGCTGGCGCGCGGCAATGCTGGCGGTGAAGCGCTGGTCATGGGCGGCGTCAACGCTCTGGTTGATCAGACCAAATCCATCGAGCGTGTCGTTTCCGCCCTGAAGCTGAACGACATCGAATTTGAAGGCTCCGACAGCCTCGATAATCCAACGGCTGTTTTCGAATAAGCCGGATGCAATAAGGACAAGGAGCGCGGCTTTTATCGGCTGCGCTTTTTGCGTTTGGACCGAATGCAAGGCAAAGCCATGATCCGCCATAGCCTGACCCAGTCTCTGACCCGGCTCCCAACTCTGTCTCTGACACTGTCTTTGGCCCTTTTGCCCCAGCTCTTTGCCCTGCCGGTTCTGGCCGGGCCGCTCGATGAGCCACATCTGGACATCATCCCCCGCACAGAGGCCGAGGCAGAACGGATAGCGCGTGTCACGGCTTTGCCGAGCCGGTTTGATGCGCCACAGCCTTTCGAGGCGAAATCCGCCGGAGCCGCGACCGTTCGGCTGCGCAAGGACAAGGATGCCTTCTCCGAACCCACTGCCAGCATGAGCTTTGAAAGCGAGCTGGATTTTGAGCTCGGTAAGGCGATGTTCGAAAAGCTCTGGGTGTCTTCCCCGTCTTCAACAAAAGCTTCCGATGGGTTGGGGCCACTTTACAACGCCCGATCCTGCATGCGCTGCCATGTCAGTGACGGTCGTGGCCATCCACCAGAAGGTGAGGGGGATAGTGCCGTATCCATGTTCCTGCGTGTGGCGGTTCCCGATGCGAATGACCCTCTGATCGGCAAGATTGAAGGCTATCATGGTTCCATGCCGGACCCCGTTTATGGCGGGCAATTGCAGGATTTTGCTCTGGCCGGTTATCCGGCTGAATATCGCCTGCAAATCGACTATCAGGAGAGCACCATTACGCTTGCCGGAGGCGAGGAGCTAAGTCTCAGAAAGCCAACTTACAAGGCTGCCGATCTGGCTTATGGCCCCTTGCATCCGGACGCCAGCCTCAGCCCGCGCATCGCGCCGCAAATGATCGGGCTTGGCCTGCTGGAAGCCATTCCCGCCAGTGATATTCTCGCCCATGCCGACCCGGAGGATACCAATGGCGACGGCATATCGGGCAAGGCCAATATAGTCTGGTCGGAACGCTATCAGATGCCGATGCTTGGGCGCTTTGGCCTCAAGGCCGGTCGCCCAACTGTTGAAGAACAGTCTGCTGCGGCCTTCTTCCGCGATATCGGCATCTCCAATCCACTCTTCTCCGAGCCTTGGGGCGATTGCTCACCTGAACAGCGCGATTGCCGCACAGCTCCCCATGGGGACCGGGATGCAAGGGGCTTCGAGGTGGATGAAACCGGGCTTGATCTCGTTACCTTCTATTCCCGCCATCTCGGCGTGCCTGCCCGGCGCGATGTCGATGACCCCCCTGTTCTGCGTGGCAAGCAGCTGTTTCATGAGGTCGGTTGCGCCGGTTGCCATCGTCCCTCCTATGTGACCCATCGTCTCAAGGATCAGCCCGAATTGGGTTTCCAGCTCATATGGCCTTATACTGATCTTTTGTTGCACGACATGGGGGAGGGGCTCGCCGACGGCCAGCCTGAAGCCAGAGCGAACGGGCAGGAATGGCGCACGCCTCCGCTCTGGGGCATCGGGCTTACCAGACAGGTATCCGGCCACAGCTTCTTTCTGCATGATGGCCGTGCCCGTTCCCTGCTCGAAGCCGTGCTCTGGCATGGAGGCGAGGCCGAGAGGCAGAAAGAAGCCGTCATCGCCATGCAGCCCGAAGACCGCAAAGCCCTGATCAAATTTCTGGAGAGCTTGTGACCATGTGGAAATATTGCCTGATTTTATTCGGCCTCTTTTGCAGCCTGCTGTCGGCTCCTGCTCCGACCATCGCGGATGATGCCGACCTCTCGCGCCTTGTGCCGGATATCATTCACCAGCATGTCATGCCCGGCTATCAACGTCTCGCGGAGGATAGCGCAGCGCTCTCCGCTGTCATCAAGGCCAACTGTCCGGATAATCTGTCAGCCATCAAGGAGGCCTATAACAAGGCTTTTGATGCATGGATGCTGGTCAGCCATTTGCGCTTTGGCCCCTCCGAGAAGAATGACCGCGCCTTTGCGCTGGCCTTCTGGCCCGATACGCGGGGCTTCACGCCCAAGACCCTTGCCAGCCTGCTCAGGGCCAATGATCCGGTCATCCATGACGGGCAAAAATTCAAGGCCGTATCCATTGCGGCGCGGGGCTTCTATCCGATGGAATTCCTGCTTTACGACAAGCAATTCACCAACAGGCCCGATCCGAACCGCTGCGCCCTGATGGATGTCATGGCAACCGATATCGCCGACAATGCCACAGCCATTCTGAAAGATTGGCAGGATGGTTATGCCGAGTTGATGATCAAGGCCGACAATGACATCTATCGCGGCCCTGACGAGGCGGTACGCCAACTCTATACTGCGCTGACGACGGGGCTGCAATTCACCGCCCAGACCCGCCTTGGCCGCCCGATGGGCAGCTTTGCCAAGCCGCGCCCCAGCCGCGCCGAGGCCAGACGGTCAGGCCGTTCCCTGCGCCATGTGCAGCTTTCCCTTGCGGCCAACCGGCAATTGGCCAGCCTGCTTTCCGGTGGCGATGAGGATATCGACATGGGATTTGAACGGGCCATCCGCATTGCCGAAGAGCTGGATGATCCCGCCTTCGCCGCAGTGGGGACGGTGCAGGGGCGCATTCGCGCCGAAGCCCTGCAGGGGGCGATAACATTCACCAATGATCTGCTGGCAGAATATCTGGCACCAAGGCTGGGCATTTCTGCCGGTTTCAACGCTCTGGATGGAGACTGAAATGCCTGATCGCCGCTCCTTTCTTACCGGCCTGTTCGCTCTTGGTCTCTGTCCTTCGGTGACATGGGCCGATGCTGGCAGCCCTGCCTTCCTGTCTGCGGCCCGCAAGAGCGATGGCTCTTACGCGCTGTTTGGTCTTTCCGAGCAGGGGCGCACGATATTCGAAATTGCCCTGCCCGGGCGCGGCCATGCCGCCGCTGCCCATCCGCGTCGCCCCGAGGCCGTGGCCTTCGCGCGCCGTCCGGGCAATTTTGCCTTGGCGCTCGACTGCCGCAACGGAGAAACCATGGCGGTGCTTCATTGTCCTCAAGGGAGACATTTTCAGGGCCATGGTGCCTATTCAGAAGATGGCAACCGGCTCTATACCGCCGAGAATGACTATGATCATGCCAGCGGTGTCATCGGCATCTGGAATGCCGCTGATGGCTATCGGCGCGTCGGGGAATTTGCCTCCCACGGTGTCGGCCCCCATGATCTCAAGCTGATGCCCGACAGGCAGCATTTCGTCATTGCCAATGGCGGCATCGAGACCCACCCGGACAGTGGCCGTGAAAAACTCAATATCCCCACCATGAAGCCCAATCTGGCCTATGTCACTCTCGATGGCGATCTGGTGGAAATGGTCGAGCTGCCCCAAGCCATGCATAAAAGCTCCATCCGCCACCTGAGCCTTGGCGAAGACGGAACCGTCGCCTTTGCCATGCAGTGGCAGGGGGATGTCAACAATGCCCCCGCCATGCTGGGATTGCACAAGCGCGGCGAGGAACCGCGCCTTCTGCAAGCGCCGGAGGAAGAGCAGCACCTCATTCAGGGCTATATCGGCAGCGTTGCGCTCGATATGGAAAAGAAACTGCTGGCGGCCTCCTCGCCGCGTGGTGGCGTCGTGCATCAGTTCGACACCGACAGCGGCGAATTTCTGGGTGCCATACAGGAGGAAGATGTCTGCGGCCTTGCCATCCGCAATCACAAGATGGTGCGCACCAGCGGCATGGGCATTGTCTGTCTGTCCGAAGAGATGGCTGGCACCCAGATGGACAGGACGCGCGTCACCCACACATATCAGTGGGACAATCACCTCGTGCCGATTGGCTAGAGCTTTCTCTAGAGCATCAAATAATGAAAAAGGCGGCTCTCCGAGGCCGCCTTTTGCCATTTTTGAACGCTTGCCAAGCCATCAGTGGCTGTCAGATAGCTCAAGGCGCTTGTCCATGCGCTCAAGGGCGGCGCTGTTATGGGTGATCAGCAGGATCGAACGCCCTGTTTCCTCATCGAGAATCCGGTTGAGAATGTCCCGCTCCATCTGCGGGTCAAGCCCTTCGCCCGGTTCATCAAGCACCAGAATAGGGGCAGGAGAAAGCAGCGCTCGCGCAATCGAGAGCCGTCTGATCTGCCCGCCTGACAGGGTGCCTCCGGCTTCGCCGACAAAGGTCTCGATGCCTTCCGGCTCGGAAGAAACAAAATCGGACAGCTGCACCTGATCCAGCACCTTTTGAAGCATCGCCTCTGTGGCGTCCGGATTGGCCACCAATAGATTGCCCTTGAGGGTGGAATTGAACAGATGCGGCTTTTGCGGAGCTACGGCAAAATGGCTCCTCAGGCTTTCAGCTGTGAAGCGGCTGTGCGGCTGACCGTCAATCAGGATCTCTCCACCCGTCAGTGGCCAGAAGCCGACAAGGGCATTGATGATGCTCGACTTTCCAACGCCCGAAGGCCCGATAATCGCCACCCGCTCGCCCGGCTCTACAACAAGGGAAATATGATCAAAGGCGCTCTTGCCGCCATCCTCATAGGCAAGGCTGACATCTTTGAGGGCAAGCGTCGGGGTAACAGATGGTTTGCCATCGATGGCGTCCTGTCCTCGTGCTGATACGCCTTTGGGGGACTGATCCGTCAGGCCAAACAGGCGCTTGGCGGCAACCTGAGTCTCGATAAAGGCGCGAATGGCCACCGGCAGCGGCACGATAACCTCGAAACTTGCCATGGCAAACAGCATCAGCATGGGAAGGATCGGACCTTCAAATGTGCCGTCGCTCACCTTCGGGATGATGAACCAGAGCGCCGCAAACATCGCAAGACTGGCGGCAAGGGTAAGGGCGCTTTGCGATGCGGCCTGCAATTTGGCCAGCCGCAATTGGCTTGAGCAGAGGCGGCCGGATTGTTCATCGATCAGCTTGCGATAATCCTCCTCGCGGCCATAGACCAGCATTTCGCGCAGGGCCTGTTGCCCTTCGACCAGTGAGGCCCGCATATCAGCGGCCTCCAAAACCTGCTTGCTGGCCGCTTCCCGACCGAAATGATGGATCAGCCATGGCGTCAGAATGCCGCCGAGAAAATAGAAGATGATCAGTGCAACGGCCAGCCCGGTCGAGAAGTAGCCTGCAAAGATGCAGAAGATCGGCACGGCAATGATGGCCACAAGGGCGGGCACCAAAACGCGCAGGTAGAAATTCTCCAGCGTGGTGATATCTGCCCCGATGCGCGAGAAGATATCACCGCTCTTCATGCCTTGCAGCCCCGCCGGAGCCAGCGGCTCCATGCGATCATAGAACCAGCGCCTGAGTTCGGCCACCAGTCTCAGGGTTGCTTCATGGGTGACCAGCCGTTCCGCATAGCGCCCCACCGTGCGGGTGATCGCCATGGCGCGAATGATTGCAGCAGGGGTGAAGTAATTCATCGTGACACCGGCCAGACCCGCCAGCGCCATGGCTGCAATGAACCAGCCGGAAATCGCCATCAGCGTCACGTTGGCCAGCGCCGTGATCAGCGAGAGAAACACGCCAAGGGCAATCCAGCCGGTCCAAGGGCGCATCAGCCCGAGCAATTTTCTCATCTCAGCCATTGCGCGCCTCCATCGATGTTCCGTCAAAGCCGGAGCGAACCAGCGCGGCATAAGCGCCGTCCCTGTCCATCAGTTCCCTGTGGCTGCCTGTTTCCAGAAGCTTGCCCTTCTCCAGCACAAGGATAGTGTCCGCCTCCTCGATCGTGTGCAGGCGATGGGCGATGGTGATGCAGCTTGCCTGCTGTTCAAGGGCATGCAGCGCATCTTGCACTTTCGCTTCATTCTCCCGGTCCAGATGGGCTGAGGGCTCGTCAAGCAGCACCAGAGGCGCTCCCCGGATGAGCGCGCGGGCAATGGCGATCCGCTGGATCTGGCCGCCTGAAAGGCCCGCACCCTTTTCATTGAGCTGATGCTGATAGCCATCTTCCAGCGCCATGATGAAATCATGGGCCTGCGCCTGCCTCGCCGCAGCTTCCACTTTCTCCTGCGAGGCATCCGGCAGGCCATAGCGAATGGCGTCAAGGATGGAGCCTGAAAACAGTGTCGGTTTCTGCGGTACATAGGCCAGCTGCTCACGCCATGCATCAAGTGGCAGGCCTGCCAGATCGTGGCCATTGATCAGTATCTGGCCTTCACTGGGCCGGGCAAGGCCCAGAATGAGATCGATGATGGTGCTTTTGCCAGACCCGGAAGGCCCAACCAGCGCCAGACTCTGGCCAGCATCCAGCTTGAAGGAAATGTCTTCCAGCGCCCGCGTTCCATCTGGATAGGCAAAACCAACCGCGCGGAATTCAACCGAAATACCGCTTTGCATGTCGGGCTGGGTTTCTCCGCGCGCGCCCTTTTGAGCTTCGCTATCATCCATTTCCATGATCGAGACCATTGCTTCGGCCGCGCCAACCGCTTCCATGCGGGCGTGATAATGGGTGCCCATATTGCGCAGCGGCAGATAGAAATCCGGCGCCAGCAGCAGCACATAGAAGCCGTCAAAAAAGGTCATGTCGCCATAGAGCAGGCGAAAACCGATCAGCACGGCGATAATGGCAATCGAGACGGTGGCGAAAAATTCCAGCACCAGCGAGGAAAGGAAGGCCACGCGCAACACACTCATCGTGGTGCGGCGATAGCTCTCGGCCATGCGCGAAACTGTCTCAGCTTCCCTCCGCGAGGCATTGAAAAGTTTGAGGGTCGTCAGCCCCTGTATCATGTCAAGGAAATGAGCCGAGAGACGGGCCAGCTTGCGCCATTGCTTCTGATTGAGCTTTTCGGTGCCCTTGCCGATCAGAATCATGAAAACGGGAATGAGCGGCGCAGTGACCACCATCACCACCGCCGACAGCCAGTCGCGGCTCAATGTGACCGCCAGAATGGCAAAGGGCAGCAGCACCGTCATCACCATGGCGGGCATATAGCGGGCAAAATAGCCTTCCAGCGCCTCGATGCCCTCGGTCAGCATGGTGACCTGATCGCCCACGGCATTCTCGCTGCCGCGCTCAAGGATCGGTCCCTTGGCGATGAGGCGGCGTAGCAGATCTCCACGCACGGCATGTTTGAGGTCGATGGCAGCTTTCAGCGCCAGACGCTCGGAAAAATAGGAAAGAATGGCCCTTAGAAAAAACAGGATGACCAGCGGCGGCAACAGGAACAGAAGGTCTGTGAGGGATGCCTTGTGGGTCAGAACCGAATCCACACAGAAGGCCAGAATGCCCATCTGGATGATAAGAACAATGCCTGCTCCAAAGGAAAGAACGATGGAGAGATTGAGTGGACGCCGGGCTCTGGATGATTGGGATTTGAGAAAGGCGGATATATGTTTTGTGGACATAGAGGTCCCTGCTCGTTCGGCCTTTACCGGCCCTCAAATGACATGACCGGGCGGACCCGGTCATGAAAGATTTATAATGTTTGAAAGGAGCTAATCAAGTATCCTTTTCGTCATAATTATCCTGAGCTTCATACCACATGACATTGATCACGCCGATGGAAAGGGCGGCGGTCAATCCAAGGATCCAAGCAAAATACCACATAGTCAGATTTCCTTTCCGGTGATCAATAAGCCGAATGGCTGCGGGCTTCGATTTCGTCCATCGTGACACGACCCCACATGCGCCAGTAGCACCAGATGGTATAGGCCAGCACGATCGGCACGAAGATTACGGCAGTCCAGAACATGACCGTCAGGGTCAGGTGACTGGAGGTCGCATCCCAGACCGTCAGCGAGGATCTCGGGTCGGTGGTGGAAGGCATGATGAACGGGAACATGGAAAGCCCCGCAGTGGCGATGATGCCGGTCATGCCCAGAGCGCTGAACAGGAAGGCAAAGCCACCCTTGCCCGCCTTGCTCATCAAAGCCATCAGCAGCGGGCAGAGAATGCCGATTGCCGGAGCCAGCATCGCAATCGGATAATTGCCATAGATGTTGAACAGCGCACCGGCTTCGCGGGCCACTTCCTTGGCCAGCGGGTTCGGCATGGCGTCATAAGCAGGCTGGCTGACAATAACGAACCAGTTGAAGTTGCCGACCCAGATCCACAGCCCGGCAAGGGCAAACAGCACCGCCGTTGCCACGCCTGCATAGAAGCCGACCTGACGGGCCCGTGCCGCGACCACTTCATCGGCCCGCATCTGCAACCAGGTGCTGCCATGTCCGGCAAGCATGGCGACGGAAACGAGACCGGCCAGAATGGCAAAGGGGTTGAGCAATGGCAGCAGCGCCCAGAGGAATTTGGCGTCATAGGTCACGCGCAGAAATTCGTCCAGATGGAACGGCACGCCCTGCAACAGGTTGCCAAAGGCAACGCCGAAGATCAGCGAGGGGATGAAGCCACCGGCAAACAGCCCCCAGTCCCAAGCATTGCGCCAGCCCTGATTTTCGATCTTTGAGCGATAGTCAAAGCCGACAGGGCGGAAGAACAGGGCAAACAGCACCAGCAGCATGGCCAGATAGAAGCCGGAGAAGGCGGCCGCATAGACTGCAGGCCATGCAGCGAAGATGGCACCACCGGCGGTGATGAACCAGACCTGGTTGCCGTCCCAGTGCGGGCCGACAGTATTGATGATGATGCGGCGTTCATTGTCATTTTTGCCAAGGAAAGGCAACAGGGTGCCAACGCCCATATCCATGCCATCTGTGATGGCGAAGCCGATCAGCAGAACGCCCACGAGCGCCCACCAGGCAAATTTCAGGATTTCATAATCGATAATCATCGCTTTTTCCTATCAGTGGGTCTTACTCGGCCGGAGCCAGAGACGAAGGCTTGGATTGTTCATGGTGATAGCGACCGGTGTGGAGCGAGCTCGGCCCCAGACGCGCAAACTTGAACATCAGCCACATTTCGATGACCAACAGGAAGGTATAGAAGGCAAGGAAGCCGGTGAGCGAGAAGATCAGGTCTGCGATCGTCAGGCTGGATGCGGCAAGGAAGGTCGGCAATACTTCACCGATCGCCCAGGGCTGACGGCCATATTCAGCCACGAACCAGCCCAGCTCGCACGCCAGCCAAGGCACCGGAATGGACCAGACCATCAGCTTGAGCAGCCAGCGCTTGTTCTCGATCTGCTTCTTGGCGGTATAATAGAAGGACAGGCCGAAATAGCACAGCATCAGGAAGCCGAAGCCGACCATGATGCGGAAGCTCCAGAACAGATAAGGCACCGACGGAATGGAATCCTCCACCGCTGCGGTGATCATTTCCTCGGTTGCTTCCATCGGATTGTCGGTATAGCGCTTGAGCAGCAGACCATAGCCGAGATCTGCCTTATGTTCGTTGAAGGCAGCCTTGGTTTCCTCTGACTGGTCACCGGCGCGCAGCTTGGTGAGATAGTCATAGGCGATCATGCCCGAACGAATACGCACCTCATGCTGCTTTTTCAGATCGATGATACCGGTCACCTGCTCATCCAGCGAACGGGTGGCGATGAGGCCCATCACCCACGGGATCTGAATGCCATAGTCGACCGTCATTTTCTCGTCGTTGGGCCAGCCAATCAGATTGAAGGCGGCAGGCGCTTCCTCTGTGTGATATTCCGCTTCGATGGCCGCCAGCTTGACCTTCTGGACATCGCCCAGCTCATAGCCGGACTCGTCGCCCAGAACGATGACCGACAGGGAAGCGGCAAGGCCGAAACCGGCAGCAACCGCAAAGGAGCGTTTGGCAAAGGCCAGATCGCGGCCTTTCAGAATATACCATGCAGAGATGCCGATCACGAACATCGAGGCGGTGACATAGCCGGCAGCAACCGTATGCACGAACTTGACCTGCGCCACCGGGTTCAGCACCACTTCGGCGAAATTGGTCATTTCCATGCGCATGGTTTCGGCGGAGAATTCCGAACCGGCCGGATTCTGCATCCAGCCATTGGCCACCAGAATCCAGAGGGCCGAAAGGTTCGAACCAAGAGCGGTGAAGAAGGTCACGGCCAGATGCTGGCGCTTGGAAAGCTTGTCCCAGCCAAGGAAGAACAGACCCACGAAGGTGGATTCAAGGAAGAAGGCCATCAGGCCCTCAATGGCCAGCGGCGCGCCGAACACGTCCCCCACATAGTGGGAATAGTAGGACCAGTTGGTCCCGAACTGGAATTCCATGGTCAGGCCGGTGGTCACACCCAGAGCGAAGTTGATACCGAACAACTTGCCCCAGAATTTGGTCATGTCTTTATAGACTTCCTTGCCGGTCATGACATAGACCGCCTCCATGATCACCAGGATCCAGGTGATGCCCAGTGTCAGAGGGACGAAAAGGAAGTGATAAAGCGCAGTGGCGGCAAATTGCCAGCGCGACAGACTGACGAATAGATCGCCATAAATAGGTTCCATGACAGCTCTCTTTATTGCTGTATCAACCTGATTGCAGGGTTTGGAATTGGTCCCGATGCAGCAGGATCCTGCATGTTGGTCGATTGGTCAGATATTAAGTGAATGGAATGAAGGGTTTTTAAAGGAGAGGAGGCGCTCGGCTGGTGCCTACGCGAGGAGAAACAGACACCATTCCCTCACTATGGGCTGGCATCCAGAAAAGCGTTGTAATCGCATGCACCGGTCGCTCGCAAGTCTGGGATTGATCATTTACTCCCAGATCGTTAAGCGCGGTAAGCGCACAGACGGCGCAGTCATTGCCGGTGGCGGCGGCTGGCTCACTGCCATCAAGTGACATGGCTGCCAGTCCATTTGCCGTGCAGATGATCCCGAAAAACTCACCTGCCACAGAAGTCCCGGCGGCGGCCCCCGCCGCAGCTCTGGCACTGGTAGACAGATGCAGGCCAAAGGCGACAACCTGCAACCACATGGCAGCAACTGCGAGCAACGTGATTGCCCGATGCTTGCGCAAATGTTTCAACAGGGTGGGTCTCTGGCTCATCAATGGTCGTTCGAAATCGTTAGAATTCTAAATGGTCAGATATGCGTTTCGATAGGCATATCGTGCGTCTGATCAAAAATGCATTTTGCATTCATATTTGAATTTCAAGTGCTTTCATATGGGGCATCTCGCCACACCCTGAAGCCTTTACCAAGTCGGTCCCCAGTCAATGTCTAGTCTATCCCTGATGCAGGTTTCCCGAAACTCTGCGACTTATGAGCTTTTGGTCGCATCTGTCTACGAATAAATGCGCAGTTTTGTTCAAAATTCATGGGCTTCTGCACGCCTTAGGACAAATAGAGCCATTTTTTGGCGCGCCGGGCACCGCGCAACAGCCTGACGCAAGTTTGCCCCGGCATGGTGTGGGCAATTGCCAACATGATGCGATGCGCGCACTGACGAGCGCACAAAAGCGAGGATTAAATGAGCAACTCAGACGGCGGGATGGCAAATCGCTTTTCCAGAGCCTCCTTGATGGGAACATGTCTGCTGCGGGTGATTGCCTTGCTGCTTACTGTTCCCTTTGCATTTTCCCTTGCAGCTTCAGCGGCCGGTATCGCGGATGCCAAGCCCGCCTCCAAGCCCCCTGCCGAGAGCAAAATGGTTGCATCGGACCAGACCGCCGGAGCGGAGGCGTCTGATATCGACGAGATCGACGCAGACACCTTCTGCAAGAATATCTCCGATCGGGCCTCCGAGCAGAGATATGCCTGGCAGTTGCGCAATCTCATTGCCTTGCAGAGCGACATCGACGAGCGCATCGAAAAGCTTGAAGCGCTCAGAGCTGATGTGCAGGACTGGATCGCCAAACGCGACAAGGTGCTTGGTGAAGTCAAGGAGCACATCATCTCCGTTTATGAACGCATGCGCCCGGAAGCGGCTGCCGAACGGCTTGCCTCTGTTGACGATCAGGTTGCCATTGCGCTGCTCGCCAAAATGAAGCCTCGCGTTGTGAGCGCCATCCTCAATGAGATGGATGCGGTCAAGGCATCCAACCTGACGCAGGAAATGGCGTCTCTTGTCGAAATCAAGTCTGGAGATCGCGATCAATGATCATGTCTGTCTCAAAAGCACTGATCCCGCTTTTCGGGGTCATTCTGCTTTCCGGCTGCGCCAGCAAGCTTGAGAGCATCGGGGCCACCCCGGAAATGTCGCCGATGGGAAATGGATTGCACATGCAATCGATCAATCCGACGCTGGTCGGTTATCAGCCGACAACGAACCGCAGCTTTCATTCCATCTGGTCGGAAGATCGCAACCAGTTCTTTCTTGAGCCGCGCGCCAAGAGAGTGGGCGATGTGCTGACCGTCATCATCAATATCAAGGATGAAGCCAATCTGGACAATGCATCCGATCGCAGCCGCGACAGCAGCGAAAAGCAGAGCCTCGGCTTTGGTTTCAATCTCTTCGGTTTCGGAGAGGATGGAGAGGCATCCTTTGATGCGGATTCCAAGAGTTCCACCAAGGGCAAGGGCGCGATCAATCGCAAGGAAGAGATTGACCTTCAGATTGCTGCCGTCGTGACACAGGTGCTGCCTAACCGCAATCTGGTGATTTCCGGCAGTCAGGAAGTGCGCGTCAATGCCGAGCTGCGCGTGCTCAATGTCTCGGGCATCGTGCGCCCGCGCGATATCGCCGCGAACAATGTCATCACCTACGACAAGATTGCCGAAGCCCGCATTTCCTATGGCGGTCGCGGCCGCATCACGGAAATGCAGCAACCCGCATGGGGGCAGCAGCTCTATGATCAGGTGGTGCCTTTCTAGAATTTGCGACCGTCCTCCCGGCCGCCGGATCTTGCGCTCAAGACGCCTGATCCGGCCACCGGACCGCCAACAGATCCTCGGGAAAGAGAGAAGGATACTCCGCCAAGATGTCGAATATTGTGGTTATGTCCGATGGTACAATCTCCGCCAGATCAGGCCGCTCGAATGTGAGCCTGTTTGTCATGCTGCTCGTCATGACATTGATGGCCGCCGCTATCGGCGCATTCGTCGGAATGCATCTGGTCAATCAGACCCGGCACATCGTGCTGGAAGAAAAACGCGCACAGGAAACCCCGCCCGTGCATGCGCTTTATGATGCCCCCAGCCAGATCCTTGCGATCAAGCCGATCATCGTCAATCTGGCCGGTGCGGAAAAGGCCTTTGTGCGCATTCAGGGCAGCATCGTCTTCAGGGAAGAAGCGATGGAGCAGTCCAAATTTCTCGTCAGCCAGATTGAAAGCGACATTGCCGCCTATCTCAGAACCCTGAAAGTTTCAGATCTGGAAGGCGCGACCGGATTGCAGAATCTGCGCGAAGACCTCAATCAGCGGTCAAAAATCAGGGCCGAGGGAAGCGTGCGTGAATTTATCCTAGAGACCATGGTGATCCAGTGAAAAGACTTGTATTTGGCTTACCGTTCCTGCTGTTGCTCGCCAGCCCGGCCTGGGCGCAGTCGATTGACCTGAATGGGCTGCTGCCAAGCGGAGAAGCATCCGCATCAGGCCGCATGATCCAGTTGATTGCCCTGATCACGGTGCTGTCGCTCGCACCCGGCATCCTGATCATGGTGACCAGCTTCATTCGTTTCTCGATCGCCTTCTCTTTCCTGCGCTCCGGCATGGGGCTGCAATCCACGCCGTCAAATATGGTGATGATCAGTCTGGCGCTTTTCATGACTTTCTATGTCATGGGCCCCACCTTCGATCAGGCCTGGCACAATGGTGTCCAGCCGTTGCTCGACAATCAGATCAATGAAACGCAGGCCTATGAAAGAGTGGCGGCTCCCTTTCGTTCCTTCATGCTGAAACAGGTGCGCGATGAGGATATCGGCCTATTCAGCGATCTCGCCGCCGCCAATCTCAATATCAAGGAGGCCACCAGCCCGGATGAGGTGGAAATGCGGGTGTTGATACCGGCTTTCATGATTTCGGAATTGCAGCGCGGCTTCGAGATGGGCTTTCTGATCGCCTTGCCCTTTCTGGTGATCGATCTGATCGTGGCCACAATCACCATGTCCATGGGCATGATGATGCTGCCCCCGACCGCAATCTCACTGCCTTTCAAGGCGCTGTTCTTTGTCTTGATCGATGGCTGGAACATTCTTGTCGGCAGCATGATCCGCTCCTTCTTCTAGCTCAGGCTCCTAACCCGTCCGGCAGCAAAGCCCCCTTGCCAGGCACATGTCATGTGTCTGGCTTTTTTTGCGTCTTGTCGCTGTCTTTTCCTTCCGGACAACAAACTTCGAAGAAAATTTGAATCAAAAGGTAAAATAATAAAATAAAATCAATAAGATAGCTCTGTTTCGACAGGTTCAGGCAAGTTTGGACGCTTAAAAGGGAATAATCGGAATTTGATGGAGACTCCAAATGGAACCTGTCTATTTGATGAAATTGGCAAAGACGCACCAGAACTGGCTTTCGGTTCGCGAGAATACGATTGCTCAGAATGTCGCCAATGCCAATACGCCAGGCTATCGGTCCAAGGACGTGGAAAGCTTTACCGCGCTCTTTGACAAAGCCCATGTTCGCATGGCCAGCACCCAACCTGGACACATGACCGCGATCGATGGAGCAACGCGGAGTGTCGATGTTGAGAAAAGCGACAGCTGGGACATCACTTATTCCGGAAACTCGGTCTCACTGGAACAGGAAATGATGAAGGCCGGTGAAGTTGCCCGAGATCACACTCTGACAACGAACTTGATCAAATCCATCCACAGTATGATGTTGATGGCAGCGAAGGCACAGTGATGATTGATCCCCTTTCCGCGACATTTCGCATTTCTTCCACCGGATTGTCCGCGCAGGCCGAGCGCATGCGCGTCATTTCCGAAAACCTCGCCAACGCCCAGTCGACAGGGGCAACGCCCGGCTCTGATCCCTATCGCAGAAAGACCATTGTCTTTGCGCAGGAAATGGATCGTGCGGTTGGTGCCTCGCTTGTGAAGGTCAAGAATATCGGCACGGACAATGCGCCCTTCACCGTCGAATATGATCCCTCCAGCCCGGCTGCGGACGAGAATGGTCAGGTCAAACTGCCCAACGTCAACAGCATGATCGAACTGGCTGACATGCGTGAGACCAATCGCAGTTACGAGGCCAACCTCAAGATTATGACCCAGACACGCAGCATGGTTCTGCGCACCATCGATTTGCTGAGGAGCTAATTATGCTTGACGGTTTGAATGCAGTATCCAGCCTTGCGACACGAGGCAGCGATTTCAACAATGTGTCCGAAACTCGCTTCATCAGCAATTCGGCCGGACCGGTCAACTTGTCCGGCGAAGTCGATGAGGCTGGCAAGAGTTTCGCCGAATATTTCTCCGGTGTGACGACCGACGCCATCAATACGGTCAAGCATGGCGAAGCCGCCGCCATTGCCGGGATTGAAGGCAAGGAATCTGTCCAGAATGTCGTGGATGCCGTGATGAATGCCGAGCTTGCACTTCAGAGTGCCATTGCCATCCGCGACAAGGTTGTCGCCGCTTATCAGGAAGTCAGCCGTATGGCCATCTGAGTGTTCTGGCGCTGGCATCTTCCTGTCGGAAAGCATGCCCACAGTCGCCGTGAACCCGTGATGGACATGACAGGCACCATTTTACATCGAGGATAATGATATGAAAGCTCTTGCCATCGCTGCGACCGGAATGAGCGCGCAGCAGCTGAATGTTGAAGTGATCGCCAACAATATTTCCAACATGAACACGACCGCCTTCAAGCGGGCGCGTGCCGAATTTACCGACCTTCTCTATCAGTCCGTGCGCGTGCAGGGCGTTCCCAACCGCACCGGTGAAGCACCGATCCCGGAAGGGGCTCAGCTCGGTCTTGGTGTTCGCGCCGCCGCCATCCGCAATCTGCATACCCAGGGGACACTCAACAACACCTCCGGCAGCTTCGATCTGGCGATTGATGGCAAGGGCTGGTTCACGGTCAGCAACGCCGATGGGGACACGCTCTATACCCGCGCCGGTTCCTTCAATACCAATGGTGAGGGGCGTCTTGTGACCTCTGATGGCTATCCGGTCGAGCCGGCCATCACCATTCCCGATGGGACCATTGATGTTGAGATCAATGAAACCGGTCAGGTCTATGCCACCATTGATGGCCAGAATGCTCCGCAATTGCTTGGTCAGCTGCAATTGGCTGTTTTCGCCAATGATTCAGGTCTGCAAGCCAAGGGTGCCAACCTGTTTGCCGAAACCGAGGCCTCGGGTGAGGCGGTCGAAGGCAATGCCGGCGATGACGGTTTCGGCTCGATCCGTCAGGGATATCTGGAAGATTCCAACGTCGACCCGGTCAAGGAAATCACCGCCCTCATTGCCGCCCAGCGCGGTTATGAAATGAATTCCAAGGTCATTCAGGCTGTCGATGACATGGCTGGTGTTGTCACTCAGGGGATCCGCTGATGAGAACCGCTAACCATTCCCGGCCTGTGCTGGCGAGGGCGAGCGTGTTTTCGATGATGCGCTCTGTCCGGGCGGCTTCACTCTTCCTGCTCATATTGCTGTTTGGCAGCTTCTGGGCACAACAGGGCCGAGCGGCAACTGCTTCGGTCATTCTGCCGGTTCCCAGAACCACCATTGCCCAAGGGGATATCATCACGCTGTCTTCGCTTGAAAAGCGCAAATTCAGGGCCAGCTCGATCGATCGCTTCACGGTCATTCCCAATATACAGGACATTCTGGGCAAGGAAGCCGTGCGCCACCTGCCGGTTGGCATGCCGATCCAGCGCTCTGCGATCAGACGGCGCGACGCGGTCAAGCGGGGGGAGCCGGCTCAACTGGTGTTTCAGGACCGCGGACTGGAAATCATCGCCCATGTCGAACCCCTTGAAGACGGAGTGGTCGGCGAGATCATCCGCGTTCGCAATGTCGATACCGGGTTGATCGTTGTGGGACGTGTTGAAGCTGATGGAACAATTTCGATAGGGCCATAAGATGAAGATTTTGATCAGATGCCTTGCAGCAGCACTATGTTCATTGCTGTTTCTGTCCAGCGCCCTTGCCGCCGTGCGCATCAAGGATGTGACCTCTCTGGAAGGTGTGCGCGATAACCAGATCATCGGCTATGGTCTGGTTGTCGGCCTCAATGGATCGGGCGATACCATGCGCAACTCTCCCTTCACCGAGCAATCCCTGCAATCGATGCTCGACAGCATGGGCGTGAATGTGCGGGACGCCAATCTGCGCACCCGCAATGTCGCGGCCGTGGTGGTTACGGCCAATTTTCCCGCCTTTGTGAAAAAGGGAACGAAGATCGATATCAATGTGGCCTCTCTGGGGGATGCGACCTCCCTGTCTGGAGGCACCCTGATCGCGACACCCATGATGGGTTCGGATGGTCAGGTTTATGCTGTCGCGCAAGGCGGGCTCGCCGTTGCCGGTTTTTCCGAGCAGGGCGATGCCCAATCCTTGCGCGAAGGCATAGCGACTTCGGCCATGATTCCCAATGGAGCGATTGTGGAGCGCGAACTTCAGGATGATTTCATCAATCTGCGCTCCTTTGTCCTTCAGCTCACCAATCCCGATTTCAACACCGCAGTGCGCATTGCCGATGCCATCAATGCCTATTCCCGCGAGCGTTTCGGCATCAAGCTGGCCCAGGAGCGGGATCTCCGCTCTGTCGTGCTCAGAAAGCCGAGCAACATGAGCGCCACCCGCTTCATCGCCCAGATCGAAGGCCTTGTCATTCAGCCCGACACCCCTGCCAAGGTTGTTGTCGATGAACGCACGGGCACCGTCGTGATCGGCAATCATGTGCAGATCTCGACCGTGGCGGTGACCTATGGCAGCATGGTGGTCCGCATCACCGAAAGCCCGATGGTCAGTCAACCCGAGCCATTCTCGCGCAATGGCGAGACCGTTGTCATGCCCGAGACCAATATCGATGCGTCCCAGAATGGCGGCTCTCTTTCCATCATCGGCGGAACCGACTTGCAGACCATTGTCAGCGGCCTGAACCGGATCGGTCTGCGACCATCGGGGATCATCTCGATCCTGCAAACCATGAAGACGGTGGGCGCCTTGCAGGCTGAACTGGTGATCCAGTAGCAAACAAAAGACGCCTCATTGCCATTGCGACAATGACGCCGAGACAATGACACCGGAGATGGGATGAAGCCCGTCTCCGGTTGTTTTATATCTGCACGCCGAGAGAAAGCCCGACCGGGTTTCCGGCCTCTTGCAAAACGCCCTCTATTGCCCTTCTTCTCTCTTCCGTCACTCCGGTACATGACACACGCTGAAGCTTCGTCTTACGGGCAGCAGACGCCTCTGTGGGGCGCCCTGCCAAGCCTCGGCGCATGGCTGCGGCAAGACGTGCCAAAGGCTGTCGGATACAGCTTTAAGGGAGGCTTTTGTTGTCTGATAATGTCCCTTGTTTCTGTCTCGCTCACGGCGACAGGGCAAAAACCGGCAGGTGGCAAAGCCCTGCTTTCAAACATAATTTGACACAATCAGACACGCGAAATGGAGTATTGTAAAAAATAACAATGTTAGTTTGTCTGTACTATGTATTTATTCGAATAAAACTTATCCAAAGCGTAAAATTTGAAAAGTTATTGTTTCAATGACACAATTGGATTGTGTGTAATATAAGTGTAAACAGTCGTTAACTATTCGCAGATGTGTGTCTTGATTGTGTCCGTCGTCAGGCATAAATGTCTTGTAAATCGAGTGCATTAGTATGCTTGTCTAAAATGCTATAGAAAAATACTGCAACTTTTAGACATAATTCTATTAAAAGCTCGCTCTCTCCCTTTATATTTCCTTTTCCGCGCCACAGAAAAGCTGTAATTGGGCGCATGTTTTCTAGTGACGAAAGCGCGTCGTTGCAATACCTCTATACCTACCAAGATATGGAGTATTTCGATGATCGTACTGATTGAAAAACGTGAGCTGGTCTCTGACGGCTATACTGCCGGCTTTCAGCGGGAAGGTGTGCCTTCCATCGGGATTGTACCGCAGGAATTCGGGAGCTGGGTCACAAGCCTTTCCGATTCAGATATCAACTCGGTAGAAGCGTTTCTGCTGGGGGATTGCGAAGAGAGAACGCGCTATCCGGGCCTGATCCGCTCTCGTTGCAGCAAAACCCCTCTGATTGCCCTCAATGACAAAACATCGCTTGAACAGACCCTGGACCTGTTTGCCGCCGGGTTTGATGATGTTGTCAGCAAACCCATTCATGTAAAAGAAATTCTGGTAAGGGCAGCCGTTATCAGCCGCCGTTCAGGAGCTCAGACTGAAATGCAGCAGGTAGAAGGCGATGTCCGTGTCTATTTTGATGGTCGCTCTCCGGAGATTTGCGGAGAAGCGCTGGAACTGCCCCGCAGGGAGCGCCGCATCCTGGAATATCTGGTCAAGAACCGGGACCGTCGCGTCAGCCGCACCCAGATCTATAATGCGGTTTATGGCCTGCTCAACGAAGATGTTGAAGAGACCGTCGTCGAGAGCCATATCAGCAAGCTGCGCAAGAAGCTGAAACATCGTCTGGGCTACGATCCGATCGATTCCAAGCGCTATCTTGGCTATATGTTCAACGCATTGACGGAACAGGGCTGAGAGATCGCTGATGGGAATTCAACGCCACATGGCAGATCGGGCCGCATGTAAAGTCGCGGCAGCCTCCTCAGACACCATCAGGGGCAACGACAGGGCTGCAATATGGAAGCAGCTGTGCCAGACGTATATTCCATCAGAACAGAACTGAAAATCACGGCCTCTGGCCGTCATATTGCAAGATAAATTCTATTTCATGGCATCCGCCCGGATGTTTCGGTATGACACCGAATATTTCAAGTCTTCTTCCAAACGGCATTCCGCCAGCTGGATTATCAAGAACCTGAAGTCTGGCATTCTGAAATGCTGCATGAGGCAAAGTTTCAAATGCCCGCTATCTCCTTAAAATGCGTCAGGAGGTCGATTCTACGCTTTTGCAGCCATGGGCCCTTATTGCCTTGTGAAGAGGCTCCAGAGAGGCTCTCCGCGCTAACTGAACGCATCTCTGATTGCGAGCCACGCTACGGTTATCCGGTCTGCATGGCAAGCTGCCATCACGGCCCCCGGCGCCATTGGGAGCCGCAGAATCTTCACTTTGGGCCTCACCCTATTGAGCGTCATCGCCCCTGCGGTTTCCCTTAGAGATTGCTTTGAGATTGCTTTGAGATTGCTTTGAGGCTGCTTCGAGGCTGCTTAGAAACTGTATGACATGCCCTCTGCCCGTTCGCGGCCGGGCTCGCTTTGGCGAGATGAATAGCGGCCTTTATCCCTATCCAGAGAGTGGGGGCAGACCATGGGGCCGACATTAGACCCATGCAAGAGCATGAGCTGGGCCTGCGCGCCGCAATGTGACTTGTGCTGGCAGGCGAACCGGATGGGGGAGAAATCAAAGAGGGATAGATCGGCACCACTCGTCGGTCCCTGTATGGGCGGGACGGAGCCGTTGGCCGCGAGCAAGCGTTGGGCAATGGCAGAACACTCCACCCGGCAAGGAGGAGGTGAAGTGTTCAGAAGCCATGCTCGATATGATCATAAACGATCTGCGTAAAGCTGGTCAGCTGTGTGCCGATGAAAGTGGCGCTGGCGATCAGCATCAGGAAAATGACCAAAATCTTGGGAATAAAGGTCAGGGTCATTTCCTGCACTTGGGTCAAGGCCTGAAACAGGGCAATGGCCAGCCCGATCACCATCGCTGCGCCCACCGCCGGGCTCGCGGCGACAATGACGGTCCAGAAGGCTTCCCGGACCAGGTCGAGTGCGTCAACTTCATTCATCAGGAAATGGTGACCCCGGCGCCGACAAGGACATCTGTGCCATCTTCCAGACTTGCCACGACACCGTCGGTGCAAACCGTGACAGAAGCGATGGTGCCGGAAATCTCCGTTCCATTCTGCGTTGCGGAGAGGGTCTTGCCAACCAGCGAAGCGGACTGGTTCACATAGAGCTGTGAGAGCAGGGTATCAAGCTTGTTATTGGTCTGGATATTCTGCTCGACGTTGGAAAATGACGCCAGCTGTCCCATCTGCTCGGACATGTCGGTCGGGTTGGTCGGATCCTGATATTCCATCTGGGTGACCATCATTTGAAGGAAGGCGTCATAATCGAGGGTCATGGCATCGCTTGTGCTCGATGAAGACTGACTGCTCGTGGTGCTGGAGGTTGCTCCGACGGATGTTACGGACATGGGTGGGGTTCCTTATCTAGTTTGGCGTGAAAGGGGCAAATGGATCAAAAGGAGTGAAAGGGGAGGCTGCAGGACAGTTTCCCTCTCATTTGCTTTCGGGTTACATCCCGGCGGCCAGAGCAGCCTTGTCATAGAGCGGTGCGGCTTCCTCGTTGAGATCCACCACATCGTGCAAAAGGCTCTCTTCCAGAGGATAAAGATCCCGGATCCGCTTCATGGCCTCGTAATAATTGCCTGTATTGACGACATCGACGATCTCCTGAATGCCGGCGCACAGGAGATAGTGATCGACGGTGCTGGTCAGGCCGCGCGCAAATTTGAGGAATGTCTGGCGCGCTTCCTCCAGATTGGTCGGCGAGGTGAACATCATCTGGGCAATGAAATAGAGCTGACGCAGCGGCGTTGTTGTCTCTTCAGCCTGAATGATGTGGTTCTCGAGCAGAAATTCGGCTTCATTGAGCAGTTCGATCGTTGTTTTCTTGGGAAACCGGACAACCGCGCCATTGATGTAAAAGCGCTCTCCGGCCTTGAAGGTAAGACGCATGGGTTTCATTGTGCCAGTCCAGTGCTGATCATTGCGTTGAGGTCAATGAGAGTGTCGATATTTCCGTCTTCATTCTGGCGAAGACGGCCAACTTCCTTGAGGATGAAGATGCCGATCGAGACGAGGTCGGCCTTGAGCTGATCCGGCAAGGCATTCTCGGGCTTGCACAGATCTTCCAGCAGATAACTCCAGACCAGATTGGTCTGATAAAGCGCCTTGACGCCAACCGGCGACTGGATCCCCTGGATCTTGGCGTCTTTCAGGCTTGCCACGAGATGATTGATTGCCTCGACCTCGTTGCTTTTCTGACAGCAACCAGACAGTTGAGAGCTTTCCGCATAGTAAGACGTATACATTCTTTTCCTCGCCCTTGTGATCTTTCCGAAAAGGGGCGGCGGCACTATAGAAAGATGCGCTTCCATAAGGCCGGCCACTCCTGCATGCCGGTTTCGCATGGGGCCTGTGGCAATCATCTGCCGACCCCTGTTTGAAACGGAAAAATTATAGATAATTCAACAAACTGAGATTTTGCATCCGGCTCGTGATGGAATAGGTCAGCTCAAGTTGGGTCAGGGCATTTGACAGCCTGACCGCAGTCTCCGAAGCATCGACATTTTCCAGATCGATGATGCGTTCATTCAATGTATCGGTCTGAATGGCTATCCGGTCGGAGGCATCAGAGACCCGCGCCTGAGCGTTGCCGAGCTTGCCGATGACATTGTTGAGGCCCTGAATGGCTCCCCCGATCAGCTCACTGGCCCTTGTCGCCACGACATCAAAGGCTTGCTGCGACATATTCTCCGCGCCAATCGAAGACATCATGGTATAGGCCATGGCCAGTTGACGCAGCGAATCCTCGTTGGCGCTGGCGGAGGTGTCTATGACGTCGGTGGCGGAAATGCGACTGGAGGTAACCTGATCCGTCGCGCTGGACCAGTTGGCGCTCCAGTTGGCATCATTGAACTGATCTGCAAAATCACCATCCAGATAGGCCTCGATATCAGCAGCAGTGATATTGGCGACATTGGGATCATCGGGGGCAAATCCAAACGTTGCCACAAATGATGCGTCAATGGCGGTCTTGCTCGAAGACCCCGTTTCATATTCGACAACCGGCGTTTCCTCGGTATTGATGCCGGCAAAGATGAAAGAGCCGTTGAAGGAGGTATTGAGCGTCGATATGATCTCGTCCAGATAGCCCTGGGCGCTGGAAACGACGACGCTGCGCGCCGTGCCGCTGCCGATGCTGGTCAGCAATGTCGACTGGAATTCACTCGCCGAGCTGGAGACATTTTCAAGAGCCTTTACGGAAACATCAAGGCTACTGGAAATCAGCGCATTGGTATCGACAATCGCATTGAGGGTGTGAAACTGGGCCCGGACGGAAACGGCCTCACCCGTGGCGCTGCCCAGATCCAGACCGACATCATATTTGCGGCCTGATGCGGATTCCTTCTCCAGCTTCACAAGATTGCTTGTTTGCAGTGCAATGGAATTTTTCGTCGCCGTTGAAAGGGAGAGAGTTGATACATAGTTTGTCATGATTTAGCCTGCAATCTCAAGAAGTTGATCCAACATTTCATCGATCGTGCTGATCAGTTTCGCCGTCGCCGTATAGCTCCGCTCGATTTCCAGCATGCTTTGCATTTCCTCGTCGATATTGACGCCGGTGGCGTTGGAGAAGGATTCCGTTACCCGATTGAGGGTGATGGACTGGTTCTCCGCCGTATTGTTGGCATTCTGACGCGCCGCTTCCAGCCAGCTCACCGAGGAGGCCGCGAAGTCGGAAAGCGTCGCCGTTGTGTCAACGCCGGTTTCCAGATCAAAGGTCATCGACTGATCAAGATTGCCAAGCAAATCCTGAATGCGATCGCCATAACTGGCATAGTCGTCGGGGTTATAGTCGACGGTGATACCATCTCGGATCAGGTCCAGATGGTCCGTATCGATCGCACTATTCACCGAGATATCGGCAGCCAGTCCGGAAACGAGTGTGCCGGAGGCAGGAATGGCCGGGCCACCGGAATAGGAAAAGATGCCCGCATTGCCGCTTTCCTGAAAGGCGGTGATGAGACCGCGGGCCATTTCGTCAAGCTGGTTCTGATACGTGACCGCCGCTTCGTCGCGCACGGCCACCAGCCCAGCTATGCGGCCATTGGAGATTTCCATTCTTGAATCAGGACCGGCAACCGGCACGCCGTCAACGCGCACGGAATTGCCTATGGTGGAAGCGGAATAGGTGTCTGTCTGCTCGAAGGTGACGCTGCGGGCGGTGGTCTCGAACATCATCACGCCGCTCTCGGTGGTGATGATCAGGTCGTTATTCTCCCGCGTCTGGGTCTTGATGCCGATCTCGGCCGAAAGCGCCAGCACCGCCTGATCGCGCGCATCCATCGCATCGGTCACGTCACTGCCCAGCTCCGTTCCGCGCACGATCTCGTCATTGAGCTCTTCAATGATGGCCAATTGTTCGTTGATGGTTTCAACCGACTGGGCAATCTCGGCGTCCGCCGCTTCCCGTTGGGCCTGAACCGCACTAGAGGCGTCATTGAGCGTTGATGCCATATTTTGCGCAGCAGTCAGAACCTGACCGGCAAGCACGGAGTCGGATGGCATGGCGCCATAGGCCTGCAATGCCGATTCCAGTTCACCAAGCACGGCAGCGGGCGAAATGTCCTGATCGGTGTCGCCAATCGTCGCGGACAATTGCGTCAGACCATCCAGATAGGCCTCACTTCTTTCTCCCACCGATGTTGATGACACCAGACTGGAGAATAAAGCCTGATCGGTTGCTCTGGATATCGAACTGATATAGACGCCACCGCCGGATCCATCGCTCGAATGCAGGGTCGAGACCAATGCCGTCTTGCGCGTATATCCTTCCTGTGTGGCGTTGGTAATGTTGCGCGAAAGAACCGCGGTTTCCTTTTGTCGCGTGCTCAGGGCAGACTGGGCGACTTGCAGGGCAACTGAAAGACTCATGACACTTACCTTAGAAAAAGCACGAGACTACACCCTCAGGGAGGATTGATCGGGACGCTGTGCAGTCTCGTGAAACCGTATTATCTGGCGAGGTTGACAACCTCGGTCAGCAGATCGGAACCGGTTTGGAACACTTTGGAACTGGCCGAGAAGGACCTTTGGGCGATGATCAGGTTGGTCAGCTCTTCGGCCAGATCCACGTTGGACCCTTCAACGGCACCCGAGACGATGGATCCCATGCCATTTTCGCCCGGAAAGCCGACCTGAACATCGCCGCTCTCATTGGTCGGGGTGTAGACTTCACCGCCCATCGGCGCGAGATTGTCCTCACTGGCAACATCGGCAATCGGAATGCGATAGGTCGCCCGGCGTGTGCCGTCCTCATAGACCATATAGAGAGTTCCATCGTCGTCGATATCGACGCTTTCCACGCTCTGCGGTGCGTTGCCATCGAGCACAGGATCATCGACCCCGAAATCAGCTGCCAGCTGGGTAATTCCGGCAATGGAAACTTCCACATCTTCAGTTGCAGGCACATGGTCGGGAATATGGAAGCTGAAGGATGTTGGCGAGGTGGCCGCCAGCGTACCATCGGCATTGAAGGTCAGGGTGGTTGTCGACATCGGGTTGGTATAGGTGTTGCCATGCACCGTGGTTACCGGTGTGGCATAGGGGAATCCGCCATCGGTGGCATCCGCATTGTTGAAGACGGACACTTCCCAAGTGTCGGTACCGGTCTTGGTGTAATAGATATCGAGCTGCAACTGGTTGCCCACATCGTCATAGGCCACAAGCGAGGTCTTGGCGGTGTAATTGATGTTGGTAATGACGCCATCGTTGGCTGATGGCAGGGGCGCCGCCTCGACGGCCGCATTGGCTGGCAGGTTGCCGCTCATCGAGCCTTCGGTGGTTGCGTTGGCTTCAAGGGAAGACTGGTTGATATTGACTTTCGACAGGCCTGTCAGGGCGTTGGCAACAACCGATGGCGTGCCCTGGCTCAAGTCGAAGCCCTGCAGATAATAGCCAGCCGAGTTGACCAGATTGCCGTCCGAGTCCGCAACGAAGCTGCCTGCACGGGTCAGGAAAGGCGTGCCGTCATTATCGGACACCACGAAAAAGCCGTTACCGTCAATCGCCAGATCGGTCACGCTGGTGGTATATTCCATGCTGCCCGCAGTGGAAATGTCGTAGGAGGTAATGGATTCCACCCCGCCGGAATTATAGGTCGTGGTGCTCTGGCTGGTGACAACGGACTTGAATTCCGTCTCCGCCTTCTTGTAGCCGGTGGTGTTCGCATTGACGATATTGTCAGATACAGTGCCAAGCTTGCTCGATTGGGAGTTCATGCCTGAAACACTAGAACGCATTACGCCGTAAAGGCCCATGTTGCTCTCCTGTTTATAGTGACCGCTATCTCTCGCATCCGGAGCAGTGGCGCAGTATCGCCCTGAGCGGGCTGTGTGGATCGATAAGCAGAGAATAAGACAGAAGGCTTGCGCGAAACTGGCCACAAAAATTGCGTAACAGTATGAATTAATTAAATTTTTATCCTTGAAGCCACAAGTGACCAACAGCCGCTGGCAGCAAGGGCCATAGGCCGACGCGCACAATGCCAGCCTTGTTCTTTCAAAAGAGGCAACGGGAAGGGGGACCGGAAAGGGGAAAATCTATTTCTGGCAGAATTTGCGCGATTTGGCTGTCCAGCGGCCAAATTTGCTGGCGACGAGATTGCGGATCACGGCGCATACATAGCGCTTCTGGGCCGGATTGTTGTTTGGCCCCGCATGATAGCGGGCAACGGCCATGGTCCAGTTGCCCTGCTGGCTGCGCAATTGCTTGAGGAATTTAGCCGCATAGCGCACATTGGCATGGGGATTGATCATCTCGTCAAGGAAGAGAATTCACTGGCATGATAATGATGATTGATCTGCATGCAGCCGATATCGATCAGTTTCTTGCCCTGTTTGCGCGCTTCCCGCACAGCGTCCAGCGCTGCGGATTTGGAACTGGTCATCACGCTCTTGCCCTCTATATTGAGAGCGAAGGGATGCAGCTTCAGGCCGCGTCCGGTCTCGGTCAGGCCAACCGCATAGAGAATGCCCAGCGGGACGCCTTCGCTGGCGGCTGCGGCGCGCATTTCCTGCTCGCACACCGCATCCACCATGGCTTCGCCTGCCTTTTCCCCGGTCTGCCCTTTCGCTGTTGCTTTTGCCGCAAATGCCGGGGGCAGGGGGGAAAGGCTAAAGAGTAAGGCCGCGATAAGGCTGGCTGCTGACAGAGGCTTCATGGCCCGACCCCTCGACATATTCATCATGGCCATCCAGAGAGAAGGTAAGCCCCTCATCATGGGAGCCGGATTGCTGCTGCCCGCCGCTGCCCGACTCAGAGCCGTTGCCCGATCCCGAAAAGGCCGATTTGTCCTGCCCATTCTGCTGGCTGAGATTGTCCGATGCGGAAGGCGGCAGGATCTGGGACGCGCCCTTTTCATCAATCGCGACAATGGAAATGCGGTCTGTATGATAGCCCGCCTTTTGCAGCAGCTTGTTCAGCTCCTGCTGGTTATTCTCCAACATCTGGGCTGTTGCTGCCTTGGTTGCCTCAATGCGGACCTCGACATTATTGTCATTGAGCCGCACCGACAGGCGTACCTTGCCCAGATCCGCCGGATGCAGCTGGATATCCAGCACCCGCAAGGCATCGCCGCTGCGGTGAAGCCTGAGGCTGCCGCCAAGCTGGGCATCAAGAGAGCTTTCCGGATTGGACGCACTCTGGCCATTGAGACTGTTGCTGATCGCATCGCCGATCTGCTTGAGAACCGAATTGGCAGTGCCTGTGCCCAACGGACCAGCGGCGGCTCCGGCTGTCTCGAGCATGTCGACCGGGGCGAAATGGGTTTCCTGTTTCAAAACCGTGAAGCCGTCGCGCTGGGCCTGCTGGGTGGGTGTCAGCATGGCTTCCTTGACGATTGGCACCAGCTTGTCGAAAGCGGATGTTGCGCGGCTATCCAGTTTGTAGGCGGCCAGATTGTTCATGTCAGCCGCGTTGGCGCCAACAGATCCGGCGCTCCTTGCCAATTGTTCGGCGCTGCCAAGCTGGATCTGCTCAGGCTGCTGGGCAAGGGTCTTGAAGATGTTCTTGTCTTGCGCGGCTTCTTGTGCGGCATTCATTGCTGCTTGCTGCGACAGGGCCGTTTGACGCCCGTCAGCCTGCATTTGGCCCTGCTGCGCAGAAGCTGTTGCACTCGTTCCATTTTGCCCCGCCAATTGTTGCAGCAGATCCGCGCCTGAAGAGGCATCAGCCAGCGTTCCACCATTGCCGGGGAGCATGTCCGAGGTATCGCAGGCAACCGTTTCGCCAAACCCGGCCTCAGCTAGCAATTGCTGAACGGAGGTGAAGTCCGATTGTTTCCCTGCCTCGGAGCCCGCTTTCCCCGCTCCCTGATCGGCAGACATTTCTTGCGATGGATTATGCTTGCCATTGGCCTCGGGGGATACCAGATCAAACAGTTTCTCGAATGGCGTCTGCCCCTCTTCGCCATCGGCCTTCCGCGTGCTTTCCTTGCGGGTCTTGTTCTCTGCCGATGCCTGCTCGCTGGCTGCCGGGTCGATCTCTTCTCCGGTATCGGGCCTGTTATCCTGCGCACTGTTTCTTTGCTGGCCCTGTCCGTGAATGGATTGCCTGCCTGAAAGCAGCGCCTTGTTATTGACGAATGGGGCGGCAGCGGGAATGGTCTGACTGGGCATGGCTTTTTACCGTAGAGATGATTGCTTTGAAGAGGTCAGGAACAGATCGGTCTGCTTTATGGCACGTCTGCCTTGTGTGAGGGTTTCCAGCTGCCAACCGGGTTCGCCCTTGTCGGCTGTGGAGGGCATGATGCTGAAAGCCAGCGTCGGATCATCATTCTCCGGCCAGGCGCGGATATTGTTCAGCACCTGCGCGATCTTGTCGGCCAGAAGCTGGTCGCGGCTGCTCAGGCTGCTGCGGTTCACCGCCCACAAATGCTGCAGGGCGAGCTTGATGCTGTCCGCATCGATCATCGAACCGGCGAGATAGAGATGCGAGCGCGCCTGATCCGCAGAGCCATCAAGGGTCAGGGGCAAGGCTGCCTTTGCGGCCTGCTGGGCCAAGGCGACATTGCCGCCGACCAGACTTGAATAGGACAGCAGCAGATATAGGCCGCGCCGGGCATCCATGTCGAATTCGGAAATGACCGTATCCAGCTCAGCAAAGGTGGTGCCGGACTTGCTTTCACCGAAGCGCCGCATGGCAATGGCAAAGCGGCGGCGGAAATCCGAATTATAGATCGAATTGTTGAAGCGCCGCATATATTGCAGGGAGTAGGCCTGAAACAGTCTGGCATCACTCTGGGCCGCCGCAACCGAGACCCCGCGCCGGAGGGCGGCTTCTTCGACCAGAGAACCGGGCAGCAACAGGCGCGCCTTGTCGATTGCGGCAAGGGCGTCTTCCAGATTTTCGGGCAGGGAAAGGATTGCCTGCACCAGTGCGATCTGGCCCCCCAGCGTTGGCGACAAGGACAGCGGATCGATGGGCGACAGGGCGCGGTAGGCCTCTCCTCTTCTGCCCTCGATATAGGCCAGCGCTCCCTTCAGCAAAGCCGGATCGATCGCCGCGGGAGGATCAAGCGAGAGCAGATGGTGACCCACGGCCGGATGTCCCCCGGACAGCAGGTGAATGACCGCCGCTCTGGCATTCTGCGGATTTTGCCAGGCATCCGGTCCCAGCTCCAGAAAATGCTGGTTGAGATTGGCGATCAGTTTGCGTTGAGCGGTGAAGGCCTGCATCGAACCTTTCGCCGTTTGCGCCTGCATGCTCTGGACAACGCGAACCTGAAGATAGGGCTGCATGTCATCAACCGAAGCATCCACCGCATGGGGAGCAAGCTGATCCGGAGCCGTTTCATCCAGCAAAGAAGCGGCCGTTGCATTCTGTGATGATGCGGGCTCAGGCGCCTTCTGTTGGCTTTTTGCCGGGTGTCTCTTGGCCGGAACCATGGAGATGCCGCCTCCTATGACGCGGATCTTCTTAGCCTCAGATTGCGCTCCTGCTTTAGCGTCGGTTTCAGCGTAGGCCTTCGTCTCCGTGCCAGCCTCCATTCCGGCCGACTGGGCCACTTCGGCGGCATGACTGGCGCTGACCAGCAGGCTGGTATATGGCAGACTGGTAAACAGCAGGCCGGCAAAAAGAAGGCCGGTAAAAAGAAGACAAGAAACCGGAAGGCCGGGTAGCAGCCGGGAACGCGCAGAGATGCGCAGAGGGGGGCAGCGCCGGTAAAGGTGCGAAGGCGCGCCCTCTGATAAGACATGCTTTATCATGACTTGGTCTCCTTGACCGGGTGCACGAGGATTTCAATACGGCGGTTATCATCGGCCTGCGGATTGTCGGGATGCTTCAGGGCCCGGTCGGCATAGCCTTCCACGCGCAGCAGACGATTTTCGTCGAGCCCGCCGCGGATGAGCATGAAGCGGGCCATATGGGCGCGTGCGGTGGAAAGATACCAGTTGTCGGACTTCCCGCTCCTGAAAGGACGCCCATCGGTATGGCCGCGAATGATGATATCACCCTTGAGACTTTTCAGGCTCTTGGCTATCCGCTCCAACAGAATGATCGACTGCGCCGTCGGTTCGGAAGATCCGATGGCAAACATGCCGTAATTGGCGCTGTCCGAGACATTGATGAGAATGTCATCGCCGCTTGTGGTAACGGTGATTTCCTTGCCCATGGTCTGGCCGACGGTTGGTTTCGGGTCTTCATTGAGCGCCGCGCCCAGAATCTGCTTGAAGGCATTCACCTGTGCTGCCAGAGCTTCATTGAGCGCAGCATTGAGTGCCGCACTAATGGTCTTGTCGGCCTCCGAGGCTTTCAACCCGGTCATTTGTGCCTTGTCCGCCTCGTCCGCATTGTCCGCGAGCTTTGCCAAAGCCAATGCCACAGGAGCCGGAACTTGCGTCAGCGCCTTTTGGTCTTCCTGCGGGCTTTCGCCCTGAAGGCCCTGTTGCTGATGTTCATCCTGTTTGAGCGCCTCGGCCGCTGCCCTTGCTTGCGCTCCGGCATTGGCGGCGCTTTCAAAGGCCATGGTGAGAGCCGTATCTTCTGGATCTTCTGGCGCATCCATATTCGCGTCCATGGTCGCGGCCATTTTAAGCTCAGTCCCGGCCTCGTTCATCTCCTCCGAACGGATGTCGCCATTGTCTTGCCCGACGATGGAGAAATTCGCTGAACTGGCATCCTCGGCAATGGTTTTGTCTTCCAGTGAAAGAGGGTTGAGTTGCCATGAGAGGGGGGCGAAGGGATCACGCATGGCCGCGCCGCCCTGGCCCTGAATCTGTCCCTGAATGGGATCGCTGATCTGGTCGGCGGTCTGGGCCGATGAGGCCTCATTCTTCGCCTGCTCGGAAAAGGCTCTGTCATTCATGACGATGCGATCAAGAACCCCGTAAGGGTCGGAGAAGATTTCTGCCTCGGTAAAGCTTGGCAGCCTTCTCGTCTCTGTTCCTCCGTCCCGATCCCCGACGCTGCCCGCCACACCGTTGTTCCCGGTCTCGCTCGATGATGCCGTCATGGCGGTGCGGGAAGACGCCTCGTCAGAGGAGGAATGATCCGGTAGCTTGGTGTTGGGCGGCGTGGCCTCCGTGCCGATTTTCTGTTCCTTGGGGTCCGGGTCTTCCAGCCCTTTGGGGAAAGCGGTCATTGCGGAAAGCTTCACCGGATTGAAATAGCGGGCGATATGCTTCTTGGCTGCCTCATCGGTGCTGGAGATCAGCCACATCACCATGAAAAATGCCATCATGGCCGTCATGAAATCGGCATGGGCTATCTTCCAGACGCCGCCATGATGCCGGTCCGCATCATAATCATAGCGACGGCGTATGATGATCAATTCCTTGTCATTGGCATGTTCCTGATCAGACATCTTGGACGGCCTCTTTGAGTTGGGTCATATAGTCGGCAAGGCGCGTTTCAAAAATGCAGGCATCCACTTGCAGTGAGATTTCTTCACCTTCGCCCTGTTGGTCCTGCGGCAGAATGTCCCCGACAAGCGCCGACAGTTTTTCGCAGTCCACGGCAGCGCCAAGCTGTTTGAGCAGATGGTCGGGGCCGGTCAGAACCGGGCTGTCGGCAACCGAATCCTGCAATGCCTGCTCGGCAACCTCGGCAAATAGCGCGATAATCCTGTGATGGGCCTGCTCCGCAAGAAAGGGCTGGAGCAGGTCGGCCAGCTGATCGGCCAACATGGTCCTGATCATGTCCATCTGCTCGGCAATATGCCCGTTCAACTGGCGTTGCAGTTCAGCAGCCAGCACCTGCTTCATGGCATCGAACTCCTCGCGCAACTTGCCCCGTTGCACGGAAAGCTGTTCCTGCCAGAGAATTTCCGCGTCCCTCAGCCCTCTGGACCATGCCTCTGTCTGCACGATCTGGGTATCTTTCAGGCTCTTGGGATCAATCTTGATCTTTTCAGCCGGAAGCAGGAGATCAAGGCCGCCAAACCGGATGTCCGCAGGCGTTTTGGCCGAAGTGGTTGCGGTTGCGGCTGTAGCTGCGGCTTCGGCTGACCCGTTGACGTCTATCGGCGCTCTGGCGTCCTTCGCTGTTTTGACTTGTTTCAGCATGGTTTCTACGACCAGAGGCTTGATTGTCAGCTGTTCGGGAGACCCCGCTTGAACCGAATGAGCCGCATGAACCGAGGGGATAAGATCCTTGAGTGCCAGTGCCATCATGCCGTCTCCGATTCATAGAACCACTGTTTGAGAATGGCCGCAGACTGTTCTTCATTCATTTCCACCACCCGCTCAAGCTTGCGCACCGGCGAGGCTTCCAGCTTCTTGGAAAGCTCCTCTATCAGGCCGGCATGGGTGCTCGGATCGGTGGCGGAAAAGCCCATATGATCTTCCAGCTCGGCCAAATGTTCGGCATCTTCGGGAAGATTGTCATTGGCCACGGGTTTTGGAACCAGAGCGCTGATCGCCGGACGCAGGCCGAACCAGATCAACAGCGTCGCAACCACCAGAATGCTGACGGCGTTGACGACATTGCCCGACTGCTGCATCAGCACCTGGGTAATGGTCAGCGGCGGCAGAGGCTCCAGCTCACCGGTACCGGCCTTGAAATCGACCACGGCCACCTTGATCTGATCGCCGCGATTGTCGTTTAGACCGGCAGCCGAGGAGGCCAGCGAGCTTATCTCTTCGATATGATGATTGATGGCGGCATTGATTGTGGCTTCGTCGGCATTCTCGCCCAGACTTTCCATCAATCTTGCCCGATTGACCAGAACCGCGATGGAAAGGCGCTCCACATCATAGCCCTCGCGGGTTTGTTCGACCTTCTTGCTCGAAATCTCGTAATTGATGGTTTCCTCGCGCCGTTGGTTTTCTTCCAGCGACTGTTCCGAGCCGCTGTTGTCCACCGTTTCGCTGGGCAGATTCTGCTCGACGGTCGTGGGCGGCTGGGAGCTGGCATTCTGCGAGCTTTCGCTGGAGCGAACGGTCTGCACCGAACGCTCGATGCGGCTGTCCGGATCAAAGATCGTCTGCGCCACATGCTCCTTGTCCGTATTCAGCGTCGCAGCCACGGAAACCTGAAAATTCGACAGCCCGAGATAGGGGGTAAGCGTCTTTCTGATATTTTCCTGAATGCGGTTGGAAACAAGGGTCTCAAGTCCGGCCATTTCGCCTGCGGAGGTTGCGTCCTTGCCCTGACCCGAAGCGAGCAACTCGCCTGAGGCATCCAGAACGGTAACCTCGGCAGGCTTCATGCCGGGCACGGCGGCCGCAACAAGATAGCGGATGGCCTGCGCGGTCTGGAATTCTCCCGTTCCCGAAGCGCGAATGACGACCGAGGCCGAAGGGGTCTGGTCTTTCTTGCGGAAGGATCCCTTCTCGGGCAATACGATATGCACGCGCGCCGACTGGACATCTTTCATCGACTGGATCGTTCGCCCCAATTCGCCCTCGAGTGCGCGAACGCGGGTAATCTCCTGCATGAAGGATGTCAGCCCGAGAGATCCCAGATTGTCAAACAGTTCATAACCGGCGCTGTCGCCCCGCGGCAGGCCTCTTTCGGCCAGCAGCATGCGGGCCTGCGAGGCGGCCGAGTGAGAGACCAGCACGGCGGAACTTTCGGTGTTGACATCGAACCGGATGCCCGAATCCTGCAAGGCCGAGCCGATACGGGTGATATCTTCCCGATCAAGGCCGGAATAGAGAACGGTCATTTGCGGCTTGGAAAGGAAATAGGCTCCGCCGCCAACCATCAAAAGGGTCATCAGCCCGATAAGACCAAGAGCCAGTAGCCGTCTGGGTCCGAGCTCTTTGAGATTTGCCAATATTTTTTCGGCTTGTTCACTGCCAGGCATCGAAATTCAACCCTCTTCATGCAAAAGGAAATGTCTCTTGATGACTATGGGCTGGCAAACTTGCGCGAAGCCTGCGAGGGCAGCAACAAATTGCAGATAAATATCCAAAAACAAGCAGGACCAATGACATATTGGAAATGAATAAAAGGCGCATCCGTCGGGATGCGCCTTTTACAGCTTTCACAATATCAAGAGCCCACTTGTTGTTCAGCTTACTGGAACAGAGACAGAATGCTCTGAGAACCAGAGTTGGCAATAGAGAGAGCCTGAATGCCAAGCTGCTGCTGAACCTGAAGAGCCTTCAGACGAGTGGATTCTTCGTTCATGTCTGCGTCAACCAGCTGGCCAACACCACGATCGATGGCATCGGTCAGTTCACTGATGAAGTCGTTCTGCATGTCAACGCGGGTTTTGATCGAACCCAGGTTGGTTGCCGCGTCCGTCAGTGCGCTGAGCTGTTCGTCTACCGCACCGATCAGGCTGTCAAGGTCAGCAAGGTCGGTTGTCGAGTCGGTCACTGCGGTGATATCCAGAGTGAAGACCGAAACAGAGGTACCAGTGCCGTCACCACCCGTAAAGGCGATAGAAGAACCCGTAGGTGCATAGGCGTTGTCAGTAAGACCTGTCAGATCGCCATCCAGAATGCCGGCACCAGCACCACCCGTGTCAAACAGACGGGTGCTTGCAATATCGACATCAATATTCTGGATCGATACAGAACCGTTGGAGCGGCTGAAGGATGCTACGATCTGCTTGGTGTCAACACTGATGGTGGAGTCCGAAGACAGCCAGTTTTCAGAGTTGAACACAGCAGAATCAGACGTGCTCTTGAGCTGTTTCTGAAGTTCTGTGATATCCGACTGGATCTTCTCGCGGTCAACACCAGGCTGCTTGGCAGCAACCAGTTTCGCCTTGATCTCGGAAACGACATCGACGGTGGAGTTGAGAGCGGTGTACATGGTATCTACGGTAGCAGCACCAAGACCAAGAGCATCCTGCACAGCGGACAATGCGCTATTGTCTGACCGCATCGTGGTAGCGATGGACCAGTAGGCAGCGTTGTCTTCAGCGCCGGAAACACGCATACCGGTGGAAATGCGTTCCTGAGTGGCGTCCAGAGATTTGTTGGTTGCGTTCAGGGTCTGCAAAGCAGTCATTGCAGAAGTGTTGGTCAGAATACTGTTAGACATAATAGTGTCCCTTTCAAGGAATGAGTTGTTGGGGACATTCCGGGCTTGTATCCGGGACAACAGGGCGGCTTCATGCCTTTGAACATTTGTTTTCCAGTTATGCTCAACCTGTCGTGCTTCTCACCATAGGGAGCAAAGCTTGCCTCAGGCTGACCAATTCTCCCGCTTGTGTATTTTTCTCTCTTCGGCCTTGGCTAGTGCTGAAAATAAAAGAAAAAGCCCCTCTAAGGGGGCTTTTTCTGGCTTGTGAAAAATGGCTGTTTTTCTGGTTTAAAAATGTTTGGCCTTGGGATTGGTGACCATTTCAAGAATTTCCATATTGTCCGATTTCTCCTGCTCCTTGCGCTCCTTGGCTTCCACCATGGACAGGAAACGCCGGACCGATTCCATCGTCGTACCATGTTTGCGCAATTGCTTTTGCAACACCGCCAGCGCCTGATCCAGCTCGGCGCGTTCCTTGGCCACCTTCTTGAGCTGCCGGGCATGGGAGGCCATCAGCGCGTTGACCAGAATGGGATCCCCTTCCGCCATCAGCCTGACCAGCGAGGCTTCCTTCTGGCGCAGTTCTGTTTTCTGTTGAACGGTCTGTTCAACGGCTCTCTGGGTGCTGTTGTGCATTTGTTCCTGGGCATGCAGAAGTCTGCGAAGTCTTTCGGTTCTTTTTGACATTTTTTTCTCTACTTCATCGGCTTAAGGCAAGCGAAAAGGCGTCGATGAAAATCCCCACCATTTCGCTGACGACAAACATGGTCAGCAACAGGCCACCCATCAGAATGAACGGCATGGAGACAAAATACACCGGTATCTGCGGGGTGAATTTGTTCATCAGGCCGAGAGAAAGGTTGGCAAGCACTGAGTAAAGGACGAAAGGGCTCGAGACGCGCAAGGCGACAAGAAAGGCCTCCGTCAGGCTATCCACAAACTGGATAAGGGATCCCTGGGCATCAAAGGAAAGTCCGGGAGGGATGACCGAAAATGAGGACACCAGCCCGGAAATCAACTGCCAATGCAGCCCGGAAATGAAGATCATGACTATCGCCGTCATGGTGATGATATTGACCATCGGTGGCAGGGCATTGTCCGATTCAAGCGGGCTGCCACCCATGGCAGCCAGATTCATGAAGGTGGCGGCATAATTGCCCATGGTCTCAAGGGCCGTCATGAAAATGCGGCCGATGAAGCCAATGGTGACACCGGTCAGCAATTCGGTGGTGATCAGCAGCACCACCCGGCCAAGCTCGGTGTCCGGCAGGCTTTTGAGAACCGGTGCCAGCAGCAGCGGTGCCAGTCCGATGGAGACCGCCAGCGAGAGGAACAGCCGGACATTCCTTGGAATGCGCGAGCTGCCAAATCCCGGCATGATCATCAGGCAGGCACCAACGCGGCACTGGATCAGGAAGACGGCAAGCAGGGTTGTCGGGTGTAACCAGGTCATGGCAGATCAGGACACGCTTCCGATGGTAACCAGTTCGACGCCGCGCGACACTTCCAGATGCGAGAGGACCGGAAGGGTCGGGAACAGGCGTTCCACGATCATGCGCACATAGCCGCGGGCTTCAGGCGTGGTCAAAAGGGCATAGCTCTGCTGGTTGGAGGCCTGCGCATGAACCACCTTGGTCAACTGTTGACCAAACTGTTCCACCAGCTGAGGCTCGAGATCGATCTCGATAATGTCACCTTTGGCATCGCGCTTGAGCGCTTCATGGAAGGCGAGGTCCCAGCGATTGCCAAGACGGATCACACAAAGCTTGCCCCCCTTGGCCAGATCGCCACAAATCTGCTGCCCCATGCGGACGCGGACATGTTCGACCACTTCTTCAGAGCGGCGCACATGCGGCGCGATTTCGGCAATCGCTTCCAGAATGAGATGCAGATTGCGGATCGAGACACGCTCGGCAAGCAGCAGCTTGAGAACCGCCTGAAGACCGGAGAAGGAAATATGCGCCGGACAGATGTCATCGATCAGCTTCTTATATTCCGGATCGAGGCGATTGATCAGGTGGCGCATATCCTTGTAGGACAGCAATTGCGGCAGGTTGTTGCGGATGACCTCGCTGAGATGGGTAAGCACGATCGTGGTGCTGTCCACCGAACTGAGCCCGATCCGGTCCACCTCGCTCTGATAGGCGCTCGGCACCCAGATGCCCGGCATGCCGAAGGCTGGCTCGCGGGTCGGCTCTCCGGGCAGGGAAGCGGTCTTTTCCGGTCCGGCCAGCACCAGCAATTCGCCGACGCGCAATTCATGGCTGGCAATGACCGTGCCGTGGATCTTGATCTGATAGCTTTTGGGCGGCAGCGCCAGACTGTCTGTCAGATGGATGTCTGGTACCACGAAGCCGTAATCCTCGGCAAATTTGCGGCGCATCTTGGCCACGCGGCTGGCCAGATCATCACGCGAGGTGAGCATCTGGGCGGTGAGCTGCTTGCCAAGGCAGAGCTCGATTTCCGGCGTCTTCAGATTCGGCTTGGCGCTCAGGCGGTCCTGATCTTCCTTCTTCTTGGTTGCGATCATCGCCTTGCGGACCTGTTCGGCTTCCTGCTCGGCCAGACGCTTGGGAATGGAATAGCCGGTAAAGACCATGATCCCCGCCAGCATGGCAAAGGGAAGAAACGGCAGGCCGGGCATCAGCGCCAGAATGATCATCAGGCTGGCGGCAACAAACAGCGCACGCGGATATTTGCCCAGCTGCCCCATGACAGCTTTTTCCGCAGAGCCGCGCGTGCCACCCTTGGAAACCAGCAAACCGGCGGCCAGAGACACGATCAGCGCCGGGATCTGGGACACCAGACCATCACCGACCGACAGCTTGGTGAAAACGTCGGATGCTTCGGCCATGCTCATGCCGTGCCGAGTGGCGCCGATGACGATCCCGCCGAAAATATTGACAGCAGTAATGATCAGACCGGCAATGGCATCACCCCGGACGAATTTCGATGCACCATCCATGGCACCGAAGAAGGAGCTTTCCTCTTCCAGCTCACTGCGGCGGGCCTGCGCGGCCTTGTCATCGATGAGACCGGCATTGAGGTCGGCGTCAATCGCCATCTGCTTGCCCGGAATGGCATCAAGGGTGAAGCGTGCGCCCACCTCGGCAATACGCGTCGCGCCCTTGGTGATGACGAGAAAATTGACGATCACCAGAATCGTGAAGACGATCAGGCCGATGACGAAATCGCCACTCATCACAAACTGGGAAAAACCGTTGATGATGTTGCCTGCGGCATCCAGCCCCTTGTGCCCCTGCGACAGGATCATCCGCGTTGTGGCGATATTCAGCGACAGGCGCAACATGGTGGCAATCAGCAGAATGGTCGGGAAGGACGAGAATTCCAGCGGTTTCTGGATCCACAGCGCGACCATCAGGATCAGGATCGAAAGGGCAATCGACAAGGACAGGCCGATATCGATGAGAATGGGAGGAATGGGCAGAAACAGGATCGTCAGAATGATGACGATACCAAACGCAAAGCCGACATCCCGACCTTTTTTCTCAGCGGTGGCCCCAATAGCTGCGACGACTTGGGTGTCCGACATGTCGCTCTCCGTTGTTGATTGCGTGCGATCAAAGGATGCCTCGGCAAGCTTGCGCAAGGCTGTTCCTCAGTCTGGATCTGCACCAGCCTGAGCGGTTGTGGTTTGGAAAAGGGAGCAGGTGCGATTATTCCGGCCCTGTATCCGAAGCCCTGTATCTGGGCCCAATGTCCAAGCTCCATGCCCCAGTCCATGCCCCAGTCCATGCCCCAGTCATTGCGTTGCCCGCTAATGGCGTGGTTGCGCAATGGGCCTCGGGGCAGGGATTAGGTCTTGTTGATCGAGGATTCGGGGAAAAAGCTGAATTCTTCCACCAGAATGTCATGCACCAGCTTGGCCTGCATCCGGCTATTGACGCTATCCCTGATATGTGTCGTCAGGCTATCAATGTCATAGGTCTTGAGATGGTCGAAATCGATGCTTTGGTCGTTGAAAATGGCTCGGAAGGCCTCATCGACGATATAGGGATTGGGCGGTATCGCCAGCTCCCGGAGCGTCGCGGAATCTATCGTATAGACAAATTGCGCGACGATATATCCCCTTACCTTGCCATCCGAGATCATCGGGACACTGATCGCCCGCGTCTTCTCGAAATCCATGCCTTCCTGAATGGGAAGGCCGGACAGGTCGGACAAATTTCTGTTGTTGATCCAATGGCCGGAGACATAGGCCGAAAGCGTCGATACAGCTCCGATCCAGAGTGCAAGCAGGGCGTAGCGCATGCCTTGGTTACTCCGTCATTCCAGCAGCATAGGTGCCGTCAGATTCCGCCTCGAGCATGGCTTTGGAGAGCAGCTCGGTGATTTCCCGCACCGCTTCCAGATGCTGTTTCAGGACATGCTCGTTTTCGGTCAGCATTTTACGCAGAACCAGAAGTTCGGACGTTACCGAAGGGGACAGCGCTTCGATGTCGACCCCTTTCGTCAGACGGCTCAGATCGAGCAGAATGCGGGATTTTTCATCGCTGTGCGTCCGCAGGTCAATCTTGCCTTTTTCCCGCAATGCCTTTGTTTCCCGGGCAACGGCGCGGATGCCGCGCTGGACCGTTTCCAGAATGCGTTCTTCGCTATCTGGAAGATCAGCCCCCAAAGGTTTGACGCCGCCATGAGATCTGGATTTGGCAACAACCGGAAGGTCAACACTCTGACCGGTGTTCTTTTCTGTGTAGGTTTGCATGTCAGACTCTGTTTCATACATGATGAGGAAAATGGATCAGGCTTGATCTGGCAGATCGAAAAGGGCTGCCAGATTGATCTTGTCGCTTTTGGCCATCTGGTTGCCGACCTGTTCGGCCAGCATGGATCGCCACATTTCGCCCGAGAGGCCCTCGCCATAGATGCCTTCGGTATCGCGTGGCAGCATGGTCTCCAGCATCTGGTGCAACATCAGCGCCACAAATTTTTCGCTGACCGGATTCTTGACCTTGGCAGCGCCCTTGCCATAGCGCGAGATACCGGCATCAGACAAAACCGCAGGACTGGCAAAGCCGTCGTAGGTTTTCTTGAAACTGGCCTCATTGGCAGCATCGCTCATGGCCTGAGCGTTCGGTGTGGAAGTGGCCGCACTGGCAAATTGCATCTCGGCGCGCGGGGCAGAGCCGAGGCGTTGCGCAGCCATTTGCCGCTCGACAGGGTCTGCCGCATTCACGACATCCAGCACCAGATCGGAAGGGATTGAAATGGCCATTCTGTTATCCTCGGGTCAGTCCGCTTTTTCTAAAGACATGGCCAGACTAGGCTTGCTGGCTTGCTCGAAACTTGCGCCAAAGGCTGCTGCAAACCGAAATCGCTAGCCCTTCTTCTTCTCCTGTGCCATCAGGGCATCGGAGAGCGCCCGGAATGGATCCTTGCGGGTGTCGCTCATTTCGTAAGGGGTTTGGCAGAGAAAATCATAGATGCGCGGCACCAGATCCATGGCATGGTCAAGCTCGGGGTCTCCTCCCTTGCTATATCCGCCCAGCAGTCGCAGGTCGCGGGTTTCCTCATAGCGCGCAATCATGCCCTTGAGCTTCATGATCAAGGTGGTTTCATTGGCTGCCCAGGCCTTGTTGGCCATGCGCGAAACCGAACTCAGCAGATTGATCGCCGGATAGCGCCCCTGATCGGCTATCGACCGGTCGAGCACGATATGGCCGTCCAGAATGCCGCGAATGGAATCCGAGACGGGGTCATTGTGATCATCGCCATCGACCAGCACGGCAAAGACGCCGGTAATCGCGCCGCAGGGCTCATCCTTGTCTCTGGGGGCAGCGCCGGGGCCTGCGCGTTCGAGCAAATGCGGCAGATCGGAGAAAACGCTGGGTGCAAAACCGCGCGCCACGGCAGGTTCTCCCGAGGCCATGGCAACATCACGCGATGCCAGCGCAAAGCGGGTTGCCGAATCCATGATCATCAGCACCGACTTGCCCTGATCGCGGAAATATTCTGCCAGCGCCATTGCGGTTTTGGGAGCCTGACGGCGCATCATGGCGCTTTCATCGCCCGTGGCGACGACGACAATGGATCGCTCCAGACTGTCCCCCAGCGTTTCGGAGATGAATTCGCGCACTTCTCGCCCTCGCTCCCCGACCAGAGCGACAATCACGATATCAAACTCGAGCGCCTTGGCCAGCATCGCCAGAAGCGTCGATTTGCCAACGCCGGAGCCAGCGAAAACGCCAATGCGCTGACCGACACAGAGCGGTGTGAACAGATCGATCGCGCGCACACCCGTGCGCACCGGCTTGTTGACGAGGCCGCGCTCCATGGCCGAAGGCGGGTCATTCTCCAGCTGGACGCTCTGCTTGCCGGGCACCAGCATCCCCTTGCCATCGATCGGACGGCCGAGCGCATCGATCACCCGACCCTTCCAGCTGTCATCCGGGCAGAACTGGATCGGCCCCATCCGGTAGACCCGGGTGCCGATGCCAACATCAAGATGACGGCTGTAGGGCTTGGCAAAGACCTTGCCCTGATCGATGCGGATCACTTCCGCCCGCGCCGGCCCCCGCCCAAAGGGGCGCATGACATCAAGCTCGACGCAATCGCCGATATGGGCGTGTTTATCCAGCCCGCTGATGCCGTAATAGCCCGGCGTGATCTGGGTCACCGAGCCGCAAATCCTGAGCGTCTGATATTCTTCCTGCAACAGGCGGACAACACCTTGCAGGCGGTCCAGCTTGTTGGCACTTCCACGGCTTAAAGTCGTGGCTCTTTTTTCTTGCGACATGATCATCGACACCTTGTCAGTCCTGTTGGGACATCATTTCCATATGGCGGGCCTGCATGGCAGCAAGCGTATCCAGAGGTATTTTGTTGGCAGGGTGGGCGGCCAAACCGGTTATCTGGGCAATATCCAGTTCGGGCGCGTGCGAGCCAGATTGGCTTTCTCGGGCTTCAGTCTGATCGCTCCTGCCGACCAGATCGATCGTGCCGGTCGGCATCAGATCCATGTCAGGAACGAGACGGCTGAGATCGAACGGCGCATCGGAAGAAACGCCGCGATCGGCTGCGGCAGCATCTTGCCGGGGAGCATCCGTGCCATTGATGAGGGCAAGCCCGTCTCCTCCCTCGCTCCTTGCCGTGGCTGAGCCGTCAAAGGAGGTGAACAGGGAGGATATGACGGAGAAGAAATCTCCGATCAGGGGGATTTCCTCGATTGAAAAATCCGTATTCAGCAAGTTGAAATGCCCCGCCTGTTCCCTTTCTGCCGCAGCTCCGGTTGCCGAGAGAGAAAAATGGGAGCCGGATGCCTGATGGCTGGCCGTCTGCTGAAAGGTTCGGCTCGACAGGTCATGCGGCCTGACGGCGTCCAGCGCAGCGCTGGAGATATCGGGAAGGGTCATGAATCGCCTCCAAGCTCTCGAATGGCTTGTTGCTGTGCTTCTTCAGAGGTATCCATGACCTTCTGGGCGCTCTCGAAAGCGCGGCTGATCATGATCAGTTTGGTCATTTCCATCATGGGATTGACATTGGAGCCTTCGACATAGCCCTGCATGACGCGCGCCTTGGAGGGATCCTGTACGGGGAAGGCCACACCTTCAGGCACAACGGCAGAGCCGCCATAGCGTTTCAGCTTGTCGTCAGGATTGATTTCAAACAGGCCAATGCTGTCGATGGTACGGCCATTCTGGACGATTTCTCCGTCTGCCTGCACCACGATCTGGCCACCTCTGGGATCAATCTGGATTGAGGAGCCGCTTGAAGACAGGACATATTCGCCATTGACCGTGGTCAGGCGTCCGCTGGGGTCCATCTGCAAGCGGCCATCGCGTGTATAGGCCACCTCGCTTCCGCGCTGGAAGGAAAACCAGGCATCGCCCTCAATCGCCAGATCAAGAGGATTGCCGGTTTGCGAAACCGAACCCTTGGCCTGCGAAATATGGGTATCACCCATGGAGACGAAGCTCACGGTATCGCTGCCCGAATTGGCAAGAATTTCGGAGAAATTGATCGACTCGCCGCGATAGCCCGCCGTGTTGATATTGGCGACATTGCGGGCGACCGACTGCATCCTGTTATCAAGCGCAATCTGGGAGGAGAGGGAAACATAGTTTGATGTTGGCATCAGATCCCCCCCAGATGCAGCCCCTGAAGGGACATGAGGAGATCTTCATCCAGTCCGATCACCGAGCTGCTTGAAATAAGGACGTTGGGAACCTCGGTGGAAGTGGTGTCATTGTTCAGATCATAGAGAATGGAAAAGCGCTCGACCAACTCGTCGACATAGTCGGGATCGGAGAGCTTTTCGACATCGATCTTGTCGCCAATCGCCTCTGCCAGCCAGTCGATGTCCGCGCCCGCAGCCTCATCGGGAATCCCGGCAATGGTCCGGGCCACTTCGGCCAGCGCTTCATCGCCCAGCAATTCCAGCGGATTGGTGATGGAGGATGCCTTGTTCTGAAAATATAGCGCCAACTGGACGCCGACATTCTCTTCGCCTTCGCGGCTTTCCAGCGTCTGTTCCAGATATTTGTCAACAACCTCGTCCTGTGTCCGGGACATTGCGGTTGTTGCCTCACCCAGATTCTCGAAATCAAAGGCCTCGGCAAATTCCTTGAAGCGCGTATCTGTCAGCTGGTTGGCAAAGGAATCCGAACTTGAGACACCTTCTTCCAGCACCTTGCGCATATAGGCCTTGGCATAGGTCATGTCTTCCAGCCCGAAGGCCTTCATGGCATAACTATAGACTTCGTAATCGTCCAGAAAATCGTCAATGCTCTTGATATCCCTGATTTTCTCGAGATAGTTTTCTGTCGCACGGCTCACCTGGGCATCCTGGCTAAGCGTGTCCAGAGACTTCTGATAGTCTCTGTTGAGCATGGTTACGCGCAGATATGTATCACTCATGGCTACAACTCCGTTTCAGTTGGACGGGATGATGCAGCCATCAACTTGCCCCAAGCTGACGTCCGGCTTCTTTCTCACAAAATCCATGACAATAGGGCTGCCCGCCCGACGCCTCTTCTCAATCCGACTGTTTCTTTGCAGTCATAAGAGGCTGTGAGCCCGACCAGGGGCTGTGCATGATTTGAAAAGCCTGGTGCCATAAAGCCGCAAGCAGCAAGCCTGACGCGTCTGGTCAGGTTCGCGCAAGACAGGAAATTTAGGTTGGCTCCAACGAAAAGTCTAAATCGGGAGAGCCGATCTTGAGTATATTTTTGGGACTTGCCATAGCTCTGGCATCTTTGCTTGGTGGCTTTGCCGCAATGGGTGGGCATGTAGCAGTATTGTTGCAGCCTTGGGAATTTGTAATCGTCTTCGGTGTCGCCGCAGGCATTTTCGTGATCGCCAATCCTCTCAAAGTGGTCGTCGATACAGGGCGAGCCATTCTGGAAGTGATCACCAATGCGGTTCCCAAGAAGAGAGAGTATCTCGACATTCTGGGGCTCCTTTACACGCTGATGCGTGAATTGCGCTCCAAGGGTCGTAACGAGGTCGAACCCCATATCGAGGCGCCTCAGGAATCCGCCATTTTCAACCAGTATAAATCGGTCTCCGATGATCCGGCGCTGCGCGATTTCATCTGCGACTATTTCAGAATTCTTATCGTGTCCAACGCCCGGCCCCATGAGATCGAGAGCCTGATGGACGAGGAACTGATGACCCGCATGCGGGATCAGATGAAACCCTATCATGCCCTTTTGGCAGAGGGCGACAGCCTGCCCGCCATCGGTATCGTTGCCGCAGTGCTGGGGATCGTCAAGGCCATGGGCGCCATTGATCAGAGCCCGGCCATTCTGGGCGGATTGATTGCCGCCGCTCTGGTGGGAACATTCGCCGGTATTTTCTGCGCCTATGCGGTGTTCAATCCGCTGGCCGCCAAGGTCCGCTCCGTGCGCGAGAAGAGAAGCCGGCATTATGTTGTTGTCAAGCAGTCTCTTCTGGCCTTCATGAATGGTGCAGCACCCCAGATTGCCCTTGAACATGGGCGCAAGACCATTTCCGAGAATGATCGTCCCACCATCGACGAGGTCGAAAGCCAGACCATGAATGTCGGTCCCATCGGGGCAAGCGGGGCGGATGAAACGGTTTATGACCTTCAGCAAAAGGGAGCGGCATAAGCCATGGCACAGCCACATCATCTCTCGCCAATTACCGACAGACTGCTGGATGCAGCAGGAAACTCAATTGAACGTCTGCCGATGCTCCCGATCATTTTTGATCGAATGGCCCGGGTATTTGCAGACACAATGCGTCAGCGGGCGGCGTCTCCGGTTTTTGTCTCCGTGAGCTATATCGGCAATGATCGGATCGGGGACATTCTGGACGAAAATGAGGCCAATGCACTGGCCGCCGTCGTTTATACGCCGGAATGGGACACTCGCCTGCTGATCGGCTTCGACCGCGATTTCATCTTTTCCATGATGGAAGTGCTGTTCGGAGCAGATGGAACCGAACCGCCGATCGATGATGAACGCGCCTTTTCCAATATCGAAACGCGCGTCGCCCGCTCCCTGTTCATGGATGCCATCAAGGCGCTGGAAGATGCCTTGCAGTCGATTTCGGACATCACGCTGAAATTCGAGCGCATCGAAACCCGGATGGACTTTGCCGTCATCGGTCGCCGCAACAATTCCGCAGTCGTTGGCCGCCTGCTGCTGCAGGCGATCGGGCGGGGGGGCGAAATGTTTGTCGTGGTGCCGCACTCGGCTCTCACACCGCTGCGACAGAATCTGGCGCAGGTGGTCAATGGCGAAGGCAACAACCGCGACAAGGCCTGGACACAGCAGTTCCAGGCGGAAATCCAGCGCACCCATATCGAGCTGGACGCGGTTCTGGAAGAGCAGCAGATGAGTCTGGACAGGCTCGCCGATCTCAAGGTCGGTGACATCATCCAGCTTCAGGCGACCCCGCGTTCGAAAGTCACGCTGAAAAGTAACAATCAGCCTCTCTTCACCTGCACCATGGGCCAGTCTGATGGCTCCTACTGCCTGCAGGTTGAAGATCAGATCCACCATAAAGAGGACATTCTCGATGATATCTTATCTCGCTGACGGCATTTTGATGATTGCCCTGATTATCACCTCGGTCTGGGTCATGAAGATGAATACCCGGCTCCAGAAGCTGCGCGACAATCACTATGAATTTCGCCGCATCATGGAACAGACCAATCTGGCGCTGGAAGGGATTGAGGTTTCGATTGATGAAATCAATGTGCGTGGTCAGCAGGTGCTGAACGCTCTTGGCAAACGCATCGATGAAGCCCGCGACATCGTAACCGATCTGGACAAGATGACCCGCGAAGTGCGCGGTCAGCAAAAGGAATTGCGACTGGAAATGGTCGCCTTCCAGGAAGAGATCGGCAAGGAATGCGACAACCAGATCGGTATTCTCAAGCGCATCAGCGAAGCCGCCAACGAGGCGGCCAGAAAAGACGCCTATTCCGAGCCGCGCAACTCAACGGGTGCCGGGGCCTCATCTGCCTCAGCCGCCGCAGGGGCGTCCGCGAGCCCTCAGATGGAAAATCCGTCCTTCTACCGCATCGAAGATCAACTGCCGGCGATGCTGCGCCGGGTGAATCTCAAATCATGACGCCTGTTGCGAAGAGCGCACGCAAATAATTTGAACATTTAAGAGGAACAGCCCCATGAATCCTGATGATATCGAATTTCAGAAAATCGAGCTTGATGAACCGGTTACGCCACCTCCCGCCGCCAAGGAGAAGGAAGAGGCAACCCCGACACTGGCCGATTTTTCCAAAACGGCAGAGGGTGCGACCACCTTTGGCAACACCATCAAGTCCGATCGCAATCTCGACAATATCCTGAATATTCCCGTCGATATTCAGGTGGTTCTGGGCTCCGCCTCGATGCTGGTCTCAAATCTGCTCAAGCTCGGGCGCGGGGCGGTCATTCCCCTTGATCACCGTGTCGGAGAGCCGGTTGAAGTGGTGGTCAATGGTCGCGTCGTGGCGCGCGGTGAGGTCGTCGTTGTGGAAGATGACAATTCCCGCTTCGGTGTTTCGCTGACGGAAATTGTTGGCTCGGGCAACCTGACCAAGCAGGAATCCATCAATTGATGCACACCGCCCTCGATGCCTGATGGCATTTGAGCGTGCTTTTTGAACCCGTTGCATATGCCGAGGGGCAGGTCCGTCGGAATTGCCAAATAAGAAAATAACCAATTCGATAGAGGTGTGTCATGGCGGCTTTGCCTGCTGTTGCAAACGAAATTCAACCCCCCGAACCCACGGTTCGCAAATTCAAAGGCGTTGAAAAGGTTGCAGCTTTGATTCTCGGAATGGGTCAAACCAACGCCGCTCGGGTGCTTTCCCACTTTGATAGCGACGAGATCCGGCTGATCACCCGCGTTGCGGCCCAGCTTGGCAGTGTCAACGCCAGAGAGATGGAATCCATCATCGAGGAATTTGTGCAGCAGTTCGGCGATGGCGCCAGCCTTTATGGCTCGGTCAACGAAGTGCAGAAATTGCTGACCGGTGTCCTGCCTGAAGAAGAGGTCTCCGACATCATCGCCGATGTGGCCGGCTCCTCCAACTGGTCCATCTGGGACAGGATCGCCAATATTTCCGAAACGGCTGTCGCCAACTATCTCAAGAAGGAGCATCCCCAGACGGCGGCCTTCATTCTCTCGCGCAGCAAACCGGCTGCGGCAGCCAAGGTCATGAACCAGCTGCCGCCGGAAATGCGCAACCAGTTGATGCGGCGCATGCTGACAATCAAGCCTATCGTGCCCGAAGCGGCGCGGGATATCGAAAAGGTGCTGCATGAGGACTTCCTGCTCAATTTCTCGGGCAATATGCAGGCCGACACATTCTCGCGCATGGCGGACATCCTCAACAAGATGGAGCGCGACCAGATGGAAGCAGCGCTCAATTCGCTCGAGGAGCGGCAGCCAAAGGCCGTCGAGGCCCTCAAGGGACTGTTGTTCACCTTCGACGACATCATCAATCTCACGCCGCGGGCCCGGATGGCGATCTTCGATCAGATCAACACCGAATCCATCGTCATGGCCCTCAAGGGAACGGAACAGGGCTTGCGCCAGTCCATCCTTTCCACTCTGGCCAGCCGCACCCGGCGCATCATCGAGCACGAGCTGGCCAGCAGCCAGCCTGCCGCCGAGCGGGATGTCTTTGCTGCCAGACGCGAGATCACCGATCTCGCTCTCGAAATGGCAGGCCGTGGCGAGATCGATCTCAATCCGAAACAGGAAGGCGGGGCCTTCCTTCAGTAGGGCGCTGCTCCCGGGCGGGGTGGCCCGCTGAGGCCACAATGTTCAAGTGAGAAACAATGTCTGACGAGAGCAAAGACAGCAAGACAGAAGAACCGACAGAAAAGAAGATAAGAGACGCGATCGAGAAGGGGAATCTTCCCCTTTCCAAAGAGGTAAACGCCTTCGCGACCTTTCTCGGAATTCTGGTCATTCTGGCATTTGCCTTGGAAACCCAAGTGGCATCCTTATCGAGGACCATGTCACGCATACTTGATGGAACAGGAGAGATTCGTCTTGAAAACGAAGCGCAATTTGTCCAGCTGGGCTCGGCTGTCGGAATGGAAGTGGCCAAGTTCCTGCTTGCGCCCATCACCATCCTGTTTCTGTTCGGACTGGCCGCGACATGGTTTCAGCATCCGCCGCAAATCTCCTTTGAACGGCTACGCCCCGATCTCTCCAAATTGTCGCCGGCCAAGGGCTTCTCGCGCATGTTCGGCGCGCAGGGCTGGGTCGAATTTCTCAAGGCGCTCGCAAAACTCACGATGCTCGCCGTTGTGCTTGCCATTCTCATTTCAAGTCAACGACAGGTTCTGGTGAATAGCATGTTTACGGATCCGACCTTGCTGCCAGAGGAACTCCTCTCTCTCACAATCCGGCTTGTCTCCGGCATTTGTGTTGCAACAATCTCGCTGGTTCTACTTGATGTTCTCTGGGTCAGGGGTAAATGGCGCAGGGACTTGCGCATGAGCCCGAAAGAAGTGAAGGATGAAATCAAGCAATCCGAGGGTGACCCTCTGGTCAAGGGGCGCATGCGATCCCTTGCCCGCGACAGGGCACGAAACCGCATGATTGCTTCCGTGCCACAGGCCACCGTTGTCATTGCCAACCCGACGCATTTTTCTGTCGCGCTACGCTATGAGCACAGCGTCGACAAGGCGCCGGTGGTGGTGGCCAAGGGGCAGGATCTGATCGCCCTCAAAATAAGACAAATCGCTGAAGAAAACGGCATTCCGGTCATTGAAAATGTTCCGCTTGCGCGGTCCCTGTTTGCCGAGAGTGAAGTTGATTTACCTATACCACCCCAGTTTTTCCGGGTAGTTGCAGAAATTTTATACTATGTGTATTCTGCCGACGGCTCGAATTACAAAACCGCTTCGGGCTAAGAATGAACAACGCTTCCCGGAAATCGACCATGACCAGTCGAAAACCTCTTGCAACAGCTGATTGCAAAGAAGTTTATGAACACGCCTTGCTTTGGGCAATGAAAGATGTCATCAACGAGTTGAGGCTTGTTGATGTTGGGCATCTGATTTCTTATGTCTTTACGGATTCTCATGCCAATATCGGCGATATTCTTGCCTCTTCGGCTGAATTATTCTTCAAGCCGAATAGTCTGGACTATCGCGATGAGGCCAAGGCAGAAATCGATTGGGACGGGCCACCAAGCATCTCTCTTGAATTGAAATTCCGGCATCAGGATCTGACGGTCCGCTTTGCCCTGCTGCTGTCTGGCGAAGCATCGGATATTTCGATCAGGACGATACGCTATGACGATGGCGAGGACGGTAGCCAGTTTGATATCGACCGCTTTGTCGCCGTGCTGTCGGACGCCCATATTCGCCAGCCATCAAGAGAATGGTCGGCAAGCGGGCTGTTGATGTAGCCCGGAATGACCGACCCACAACGCCAGATATAGCCAGATATCGCAGAAGGCCGGGAGACGCCGGTCGCGGTCTGCCTTGCTGATCGTCTGATGAAACAGCCGGAGACGTTTCCGCCCCCGGCTGACAGATGGTCAAACCCTGTTGCTTGCGGTTCTATAGAAACGGTTTTGCCCGTTCCCTCAGATCGTCCAGATCCGGCTCGGCAGGATTTCTCGGCTCGCCCGGATGAATGATGGAGACCTGACAACCTTCCGCCGCTTCCACCAGCTGACGATAGGTGCCAGCATCCGGGTCGGCGATATAGGCCTGCATATTCTCGTCATAGCCGAACAGCCGGTCATTGATCTGGCGGCATTCATTGCAAGTGGTGCAACGCGCCGTTTCGATCCATGGCATGCCGTCGAGCACTTCGGCAGCAGCGCTGCCGTCATCATCCGCCTCCGGTTGGCTGTCCACGCATTGGGCGGGAGGCTCGGCGACAGGCTCTTTCTGGGCTGCCGGGGCAGGGGAGATGCCTTCGCTGGATAATTCCGCCAACAGGGCTTCCCGCTTGCGTCGTTCCTCTGCCAGTTTGGCCAGCACGAGGGAATTATTGATCCCCGCCAGCTCCTGCAGCCGGTTCCATGCGTCCTTGCAACGCCGGGCGGCGACGACGATCTTTTCATCAAGCACGACGCGCATCAGGCTGTCTTCGGGATCGATGCCCCAAAGATAGGCGCGCTTGACGTCATCGCTGGCCCCGGATCTTTCCAGCCATTCCTCGAACGGCACCATATCGCCGCTCAAGTCTTCTTGCCCGGCCTTCTGGCAGAAGCGATGATAGCGCGTGTCGGCGAGGGCAAAGTCGCCAAGCGTGAAACGGACCCTTTCCTGCTTGCGCACACCGGCCGGATCTTCATATTGCAAACCATGCTCGGTCCAGTCTGCCTCCACTTGCGGGTTGGCTGAAAGATCAAACCGGCTGGCCAGATCCTTGCCTGCCGACGGGTCATAGGAGAAATTCGGGAAAATGCGCGATTCCGTCGCCGCCGCCGCCAGAATATAGGCCGGGACACCGGGAACGCTGCTGGTTGCACCCGAATAGATGGAGAACATGGCCGGACCGCCATAATGCATGGCGCGGACCAGATCATCCTGCATACGCACCATATGGGCGCTGGAGCCCTGCACCACGAAGGCATTGTTGATGCCCATGGCCATGGAGGCAAGGCGCGTATTGCCCGCACCGAAGGAATTGCGCGGCGGCACCGGTGACGTCGGCCCGAGAATGTCGTCCACCTGAATCATCACCTTGATCGGCAGCCCGCAGGCGAGCGCCTCATAGGCGCGGGCTATCTCGGAGGAATTGGTGACGCCATCACGCAGGAAGATCATGGCAGGCGGCAGGAAGGCCATCTGCTCCTGCGTGAGATCGCTCTCATCGAAGCTGGCAAAGACCGCATCATGCAAGTGAGGCACATATTTGTTCTCGACTTCCATTTCAGCAATGGCCAGCGCCTTGGTAAATTCGATAACGCTTGGCAGGCGATCCCGATAGGCATCCAGCGCTTCGGTGCAGCTTTGGAAGACATAGCTGTAGCAAGCCGCCTTTTCCGGATAATTATGGGTTGCCCGACCCGGCCCGAAAAAGGCCTGTGTCTGCAGCACCTGCAACACATGCCTGATGCGGGACACCCGTTCCGCTGGCAGCCGGTCCTCCGGGCGTTGTCGATGCAGGATGTTCGACAGGACACTGAAATCGATCGACTTGTCACCATCCAGCCCCATCGATTGGGCAAGGGCCTCGGGGCTATGGGCCTCATCGGATTTGATATGGTCCGATTTCAGAATATCATTGAGCCGCAATACCAGCCGGTCGACCTTGTAGCGGAATTTGCGCGCCCGGGCCAGATGCATGGATTGCCAGACATGGGCGAGCAGCTTGCCCGGCGTCAGCTCCGAGCAACCTATGACCCGGCCATCGAGCCGGATGGATTGCCATGCCCGATCAAGAGCCTGATCGAGAGGCCCAAAGGCCGACTGGCCGCTTTCGGCCACCAGTTCCGCCTCACAGATGCGCCAAAGCTCGGAGAGCCGTTCCTCCGAGCCCTGAGCGACCTTGTCGCGCATGCGCTGTTCCAGCCGCAGCACCTGCTGGCGCAATTCTTCCCCGTCCGGACCCTTGCGGGCGATCAGGCGCAAGGCCTCATCCACGATCTGGCAGAGCGGAACAAGCGGTCGTTCCACCTCTTCCCCGTCCACCAGAACGAGCGGATAGTCATAGCGCAAGCTGTCGAGCGCCTTGTAGCGGCCAAACAGTGCCGGCCGAAGGGCCGTCAGCGCCGCCCCGTCAATGGATGCATCTTCAAGCTGTCCCTGAGGGGCCGTAGAAATTTGAGTCACCTGCATGATCGGTCACTCCCCGTTTGCGGAGGCATGCTGGCCTTCAGGCCAGATACCAACCTTGTCGAATTCTTCATTGAGGACGGTTTCCACCAGTTGCGGTGTGCTTGGCCGTTTGCCCTTGCGCAATTCGTCATAGCAAGGCACATCCGGGTTGGAATAAAGCACGCCGACCGGAATTTCCTCCTCCAGCATCGCAAGCGCCTGCGCCCGATTGAGATCAAGCGGGTTATGGGTCTCCTGATTCTTGTAGATGCGGGACAATTCCGGCTTCAGCCGCAAGCCATCCGAATGGGTCAGCATCCGCACCCGCAAGGGATCCTGCACCGCTGCATCGAAATGATGGTTCATGAAGTTCGGGCACCGCTGCAGAATGCGGATGAAGGAAAAGCCCTTGTGATGATAGGCCTTGGAAAGCACATCATAGAGCAGTTCCGGAATCCAGTCCGGCACCTGCGCCACGAAGGACACGTTGGAAATGCCCAGCGTGACGCTTAGCGGATTGAGCGGGTTGAGCGTGGCCCCGAACGGGGTGGTGTTGCTCTTGAGCCCCTTTGGCGATGTCGGCGAGGCCTGCTTCTTCGTCAGGCCATAGACATTATTGTCATGCAATATCAGCGTCATATTCATATTGTAACGCACCGCATGCAGCCAGTGCGCCGCACCGATGGAGCAGCAGTCGCCATCCCCCGTGGTCACGAAGACATTGAGATCGGGCCGACGGATCTTGATCCCTTCCGCGATTGGCAGGGCGCGACCGTGAATGCCATGAAAGCCATAGGCATTCATATAGTGCGGCAGGCGCGAGGCGCAGCCGATGCCCGAAACGCACACGGTCTTTTCCGGTGGCAACTGCTCATCCCGGCATAGCCGCTGCATGGCGGTCAGAATGGCATTGTCACCGCAGCCGGTGCACCAGCGCGGAGTGATAGAGCTTTGATAGTCGGCAATCTGATAGTCGGTTTGCACCATCTGCATCAGACATTGGCTCATGGAAGCAGTCATCCTATTGCCCTCCCGCCGTTTGCTGTTTGTCTTGGTCGAGTTTGGCCAGAGCGGCCGCCATGATTTCCGATGGCTTGAGCGGTTGGCCGCGAGCATTGCCCCAGCAATCCACATCCACCAGCCAGCGCGAGCGCAGCAGCATGGCCAGATGGGAATAACGGCGGTTGGACTCGTCAATCAGCGGATCGCTCTTGGGGTCGTTCCAGTTATTCTCGATTGTCATGACCTTGCCGAAGCTCTTCATCACCGCATCGATACCGCTGGCCATTGGCTGGAGATATTTGAGATGCAGCGACGAGACCTTATGGCCCTTCTCCCGCATCAGCTTGACGGCTTCCTCGATGGCACCGCGGGTGCTGCCCCAGCCGATCAGCAGAAGGTCGCCTTCCTCATCGCCATAAACCGGAGCCAGACGCAGGGATTTCTGCAGCGCGGCCAGCTTGCGGCTGCGGTTGAGCAGGCCTTCCTCATTGATCTGCGGATCATAGGCAACATGGCTGTCCCGATCATGGGCAAGGCCGGTAAGGCAATGCATGCCGTTGGGCTGGCCGGGAATGAAGCGGGTGGCAATGCCGGTGCGCTCGTCCCAGTCATAAGGGTGGGCGTCTACAGGTACTGCGCTCTGATTGACCGGAGGGGCCAGCCAGTCGGCATTGAAGACGGGCCTGTCAAAGGGCTGTTGCGCCGTTGACAGGGCCGCATCGGACAGGATGACCACCACCATGTTGAAGGTCTCGGCAATCTTGCGCGCGGTGATGACCGAATAGAAGCAGTCCTCGATCGAATCCACCGCCATGACCACCTTGGGGGCATCGCCATGGCTGCCAAACATCGCCGCCATCAGGTCGCCCTGTTCAACCTTGGTTGGCAGGCCGGTGGAAGGGCCGCCGCGCTGCACGTCGATGACAACAAGAGGGATTTCCGCCATCACCGCAAGGCCAATGGCTTCCTGCTTGAGCGACAGGCCCGGGCCGGACGTGATGGTCACCGAGCATTTGCCCGCATAGGAAGCGCCAATGGCGAAGGTTGCCGCCGAGATTTCATCTTCGGCCTGATGCACCACACAGCCGACCTTCTCGAAGATGGTCGAAAGATAGTGCGAGGCAGAGGTCGCAGGCGTGATCGGATACATCGAGCAGACTTCCATACCCGAAGCCACCACGCCGAGAGCCAGCGCCGCGTTGCCGTTGGTCACGATCTGCGGCTTGACCACGGGGGCTGCCGGGATCATGTAGCGAATGCCGAGATTTTCCGCAGCCCAGGCGCGCCCGGCGGCGAGAAGCTCGAGGTTGGCATCGACGATCTTCTGGTCCTTTTTGGCAAAGGTCAGCCGGACTTGCGCCTCGGCCAGATCATTGTCGAGGCTGTAGATCGTGCAAAGGATACCGAGCACGAACATATTCTTGCCCTTGGTCGCGTCCGGCACATATTTGTGACATTCCGTTTCCATCGGAATTTCAAACAGCTTGTATCCGGCAGCGCGGACTTCAGCCGTCACCCGCGCGTAATTCTGGGCGATGGCCGGGTCCTTGTTGCTCTTCCACATTTCCTCGATGAGGATGGTGGCGCCCGGCTTGATCTCGTTGGCCTGCAGGCGGCTCAGAAGCACCTGCTCGTTGAAGGCGATGACCAGATCGGCCTTGTCGCCGACATTGGTCACCTTGTGCGCCGCCATGCGCACGCGGTTGCCGCTGGCACCCGCAATGGAGCGGTGCGGCGGCTGGATCTCGGCCGGGATGATCTCCACGGTCCAGATTCCGTGCCCGGATCGGGCAGCGATGGACGCGAGGGACTGGCCGCATCTTTGCGCGCCTTCCCCTGAGTCACTAACGATTTCTACGATATGTTCCTGAATGACTTCGGCAGGTCCATTTGCGGGAAGCTTCCTTGATGTGGTCCCGGCCTCGCTGGGAGGGGCATCATGGGTGGAAGTCTGCATGCCATATTCCGTCATGGTCTTGGCTCCGGCAGCTAGATTTGTCTTATTCTGGTAAAGCAATGTTCAGCAAGGTCGATGCCGAACAGGCTGTTTTCAAAGTTGGCTTTTTCCGGCTCGTAAATCACATTGGTGTCACGAAGACCCAGATAGCGGCGAATGCTGTCCGCGGCCTTGCGGCCAGCGCCCATCGCCTTGATCACGGTCGCCGCCCCGGTGACGATGTCACCGCCGGCATAGACACCGGCAAGGGAGGTCGAAAGATCGTCCTCTGTGTCGATATAGCCCCATTTGTTAAGGCCGATCGACGAGGTCTGGCCGAGAATTGGATTGGGCGAGGTGCCGATGGCATAGACCACCGTGTCTGCCTCGAAATCAAATTCGCTGCCCTCGATAACCACGGGCCGCCTGCGCCCCGAGCTGTCCGGCTCTCCAAGCTCCATCTGCACGCAGCGGATGGCGCGGACATTGTTTTTGGCATCGCCAAGGATCTCGACCGGATTGGTCAGCCAGTGGAATGTGATGCCTTCTTCCTGAGCGTGGTGCAGCTCTTCCTTGCGGGCAGGGCATTCCACTTCACTGCGCCGATAGATGCAATGCACCTGCTCGGCCCCCAGACGAAGCGATACGCGCATGGCGTCCATGGCAGTATTGCCGGACCCGATCACCGCAACGCGCTTGCCAAGGCCCAGCGGGGTGTCGAATTTCGGAAAATCGCCAGCATGCATCAGGTTACAGCGGGTAAGCAACTCGTTGGCCGAAAGTACGCCATTGAGATTCTCCCCCGGAATATCCATGAAATGCGGTGTTCCGGCACCGACGCCGATAAAGATGGCGTCATATCCCATTTCGTCGAGCATCTGCTCGATGGTGAACAGCCGCCCGACCAGCGTATTGCACTGGATATCGACACCGAGCGCCTTGAGATTGGATATTTCCGCATCCACCACGCTCTTGGGCAGGCGGAATTCCGGAATGCCATAGCGCAAGACGCCACCGGGCACATGAAAGGCCTCATAAATGGTAACGGCGCATCCGGCTTTGGCCAGATCCGCCGCACAGGCCATTCCGGCCGGACCAGATCCCACGATGGCAACCCGGAAGCGATTGGGTTCGATCGAGGCTTTTTTCTGCCAACCCTCCCTGATGGCCATGTCACCCAGAAAGCGTTCAAGGCGACCGATGGCAACCGGTTCGAGCCCCGTCCCGGCGCCGACAGCGCAAACGCCCTCGCACTGGTCCTCCTGCGGGCAGACCCTGCCGCAGACAGCAGGAAGCTGGGTGGCATCGGTCATATGCTCATAGGCACCCCGATAGTCTCCCTCCAGCATCTTGGAGATGAAGCCGGGAATGTCGATCTTGACCGGGCATCCTTCGATGCAGGCCGGTTGCGGACACATCAGGCAGCGCTCGCATTCCAGCATTGCATTTTCCAGATCGAAGCCAAGCGCGACCTCTTCAAAATTCCGGGCCCGGATCTCGGGATCCTGAACCGGCATTTCCGCCCGCTGTTGCGGAATTGATCTTATCGTTTTGCGGGCCATTACTTGCCTCCCTCACTGGGCGCAGCGTCCGGCGCAAGGGCCAGACGGCGGCAACTGTCCGAATAGCGTTCCATCGCTTCTGCTTCTTCGGGGCGATAGCGTTGCAGCCTTGTGAAAAGGTCGTCGAAATCGACCTGATGGCCATCGAAGTCTGGCCCGTCAACGCAGGCGAACTTGATCTGGTCGCCGACCTTGACGCGACAGCCGCCGCACATGCCGGTGCCATCCACCATGATCGGATTGAGGCTGACCATTGTCTTGATACCATGAGGGCGCGTGGTTTCCACGCAGGCGCGCATCATGATCGGGGGACCTATGGCAACGACTTCGTCGACATCCGGATTCTGCTTGATCGCCTCTTCGATGCCCTGTGTGACAAGCCCCTGAATGCCCGCAGAACCATCATCGGTGCAGACGATGAAGTCATCACAGATGGCGCGGAACTTGTCCTCCCAGAACATCAGGTTGCTTGAGCGGAAGCCAAGCACGCCGATCACATGGGCACCAGCCTCCTTGAAGGCCCGCGCCTGCGGATAGATGGGCGCAATACCGAGCCCGCCGCCGACACAGATAACCTTTCTGGTGTTGCCCGAAATGTCGCTCGGAATGCCAAGCGGGCCGAGCATCGCATAGACCTCGCGTCCCGGTTTGCATAGCAGCTGCATCTCCCTTGTGGATTTGCCAACCGCCTGCACGACAAGCGTTATGGTTCCCCTATCCCGGTCGAAATCGGCAATGGTGAGCGGGATGCGCTCGCCAAGCTCATGCAGCATGACAATGACGAACTGACCGGGCCGGGCCGCGTTTGCCATCACTGGATGCTCTATTTCGACAAGGAATGTTGACTTTGAAAAATCGGTGCGCGTCAGGATTGGAAAAGATGCGGTGACACCCTTTCCGGACCCGTTCTGCCTATTTGCGGCAGACAAATCCTCCTCGCGACCGCTGGCGACCCCGCGATCGGACATAAATTTCCTCCCCTTGCTGCGGAATTTGCCAAGTTTATTGCACGGATTGCAATAAGCGGAACAAATACAACAGCTTCGACGCTACGCTCATGAAGGGGGGAAACATTGACACCAATCAAAACGCTCGGCATCAGTCGCTTGCTACGACTAAGGTACTAATGGACTGGTGAAAAGGCCGCCCAAAAAAGAAAGCGCAGGCCAAAAACCCGCGCTTTCGTAATATTTTGTTAAGTCCGATCGACGGCTACATCGAGAACCAGGCAAGGAAGAAGCCTGCCACAACGGCGGTCCCGATCACACCGGCAACGTTCGGGCCCATGGCATGCATGAGCAGGAAGTTGCTTGGATCCGCTCTCTGACCTTCCACCTGACTGACGCGGGCGGCCATGGGCACAGCCGACACGCCGGCAGAACCGATGAGCGGGTTGATCTTGTTCTTCGAGAACATGTTCATGAATTTGGCCATCAGAACACCGCAAGCAGTAGCAATACTGAAAGCGACAATGCCAAGGGCCAGAATCTTCATGGTATCGAAGTTCAGGAAGCGTTCGGCCGTCATCGTGATGCCGACGGACGTTCCCAGGAAGATCGTAACGACGTTGACCACCTCATTCTGCGCTGCCTTGGTGATGCGTTCTGCTTCAAGGCTTTCCCGAAGGAAGTTGCCCAGCATCAGCATGCCGATCAGGGCGGAAGCTGCCGGAACCAGCAGAATGACCATGATGGTAACCATGCCAGCAAAGATGAGCTTTTCAAGACGGCCCACTTTACGCAAGGATTTCATCTTGATCTTGCGTTCTGCATCGCTTGTCAGCGCCCGCATGATCGGAGGCTGGATCATCGGCACCAGCGCCATGTAGCTATAAGCTGCAACAGCGATGGGAGCCAGCAGATCCGGAGCCAGCTTGTTGGCAAGGAAGATCGAGGTCGGGCCGTCAGCCCCGCCGATGATGCCGATGGCTGCAGCCTGATGAGGTTCGAAGCCAATGAAGGTAGCACCAAGGAAGGTGGCAAACACGCCAAACTGTGCAGCTGCGCCAAGGAGCAGCGTGCGCGGATTGGCGATCAACGGACCGAAGTCGGTCAGAGCCCCAACGCCCATGAAAATGAGCGGTGGGAAGATTTCCAGCTCGACGCCTTTGGAAATGTAATAGTAGAGACCGCCAGCCTCCTCGCCATGAGGCAGGTTGACCAGACCCTGCGTGGGCAGGTTGGCCAGCAATGCACCGAAGGCGATCGGAATCAGCAGGAGCGGTTCAAATTTTTTGTAGATCGCAAGATAGAACAGCAGAGCAATGATCGCCCACATGACCATCATTTGCCAGGTCACGTCGCCAAAAGCGGTCAAATGCCAAATCTGTTCAAGCTTGGAGGCCTGAGTTGCTGTGCCTTCCATGAGAAGGTTCTCCCTCCTTATGAAAGGGTTACAAGAACTTGACCCTCGGTCACGGTAGCACCGGCTGCCACATTGACCGCGGTAACTGTACCATCAGATGGAGCACTGATGTTCGTGTTCATCTTCATGGCTTCAAGGACAACCAGAGTGTCGCCGGCAGAAACTTTCTGACCGACAGAAACGTCCACGCTGATGACTGTACCGGCGAGCGGGCTTGGTACAGCGCCGTCACCTGCAGGAGCAGCCGGAGCAGCAGCCGGAGCGGCTGGGGCCGGAGCAGCAGGTGCTGGAGCAGCAGCAACAGGGGCTGGAGCTGCTGGTTTGGCAGCCGGAGCCGGCGCTGCGGCACCGGCGATGTCCAAATCTTCGTCTTCCACCGTTACATCATATGTGATGCCCTGTACGGTGATCCGCAAGCGTTTCATTACTTTTGTCCTCTCAGAGAATTGGTTGTCTGGCTACTGTTCAAGGGCACGATGGAAGTCCAGCCATTGCGGGTATTGTGCCCGGCAAATGCCTTGATGCGACCTTCCAGTGGCCATTCGCTGACTTTGTGGGGTGGTGCAGCGACGCGGGTCACTCTGTAACCAGCCCCAAGTGTTGCGGCTACGGCTGCGGCGATCGCAGCCAGATGATGCGGTGGTACGCCTGCCCGGGAGGCAACCGCCGAACTCGGCGGTACCTTTGGAGCATTGCCCTTGCCGCCTGTGCCTGAGTTGTTCTTTTCGTGACGGATGAAGAAAGATCCGATCAGAGAACAAGCGGCCCACAGGATGGCAAGAGCCAGCATTACCACGACAAAGCCCGTTAAGATGATTTCCAGGTTTTCGAGCATCAAGATAATCCTTTGCTCAGAGTGGAATGTTGCCGTGCTTCTTCGGCGGACGGGTTTCCCGTTTGGACATCAGGCCGCGCAGGGAGAGGGCAATTGCACTCTTCGTTTCACGAGGCTGGATGATATCGTGGATAGCCAGTCGACCTGCAGACAGGTAAGGCGTTGCGAATTCCGTGCGATACTCGTCCGCAAGTTCCTTCGCCTTGGATACCTTGTCTTCGGCTTCCTTCAATTCCTTGCGATAGAGGATATTGACGGCGCCTTCAGCACCCATGACTGCGATTTCGGCTGTTGGCCATGCCATGACGCGGTCTGCACCCATGTCTTCCGAGCACATGGCCAGATAGGCGCCGCCATAGGCCTTGCGCATGATGACCGTGATCTTCGGAACCGTAGCGGAGGCATATGCGAAGAGCATTTTTGCACCGTGACGGATAATGCCGCGCCGTTCTTCGTTGACACCGGGCAGGAAGCCGGGAACGTCGACGAGAGTGACGAGCGGGATATTATAGACGTTGCAGAAGCGAACAAAGCGTGCAGCCTTGTCACTGGCGTCGATATCCAGCGTGCCTGCCTTGACGGTGGGCTGGTTGGAAACGAAGCCGACGACCATGCCGCCAATGCGGCCGAAGCCGATGACGATATTGGCTGCGAAATGCTCCATGACTTCCAGGAAATCACCATCGTCAGCCAGGCTTTTGATAACCTCGCGGCAGTCGAACGGAGTTTTGGAGTCGGCAGGAACCAGCTCATCCAGCTTGGGATCATCAACAATCTTCAGGTCCGGCTCGATATGGTGCGGCGGATCCATCATGTTGTTGGATGGCAGGAAGGAGAGCAGCTTGTGAACGAGCTGCACGGCATGTGCGTCATTCTCAGCAATGAAGTGGATGTTACCGGAGACCGAGGCGTGGGCCTGAGCGGATCCGATTTCTTCCATGGTGGTGATCTGACCGGTGACAGCGCGAATGACTTCTGGTCCGCAGATGAACATCTGCGCATTCTCGCGTGTCATGATGAGGAAGTCGGTCAGAGCCGGGCTGTAGGCTGCGCCACCGGCGCAAGGGCCTGCAATAACAGAGATCTGAGGCACAACACCAGAGAGCTGGACGTTGCGATAGAACACCTGACCATAACCGGAAAGGGCACCAACACCCTCCTGAATACGTGCTCCGCCTGAATCGTTGAAGCCAACAACAGGTACGCCTGCTTTCACAGCATGATCGAGGGCTGCACAAATTTTCTTGGCGTGAATCTCACCCAAGGAACCACCGACCACGCCGAAATCCTGGGAAAAGGCTGCTACTGGACGACCGTCGACAAAGCCTGTGCCGCAAATTACGCCGTCTGTCGGGATGGATTTGTCTGCCATTCCGAAGTAACGGGTATTATGCTGCGCATGCAAGCCGAATTCCTGGAACGTACCTTCGGAAAAAAGACCTCCGAGGCGTTCGCGGGCGGTCATGCGCCCTTTGGCATGTCTGTCTTCAGCTTTCTTTGCGCCGCCACCGTCCAGTGCGATTTTGCGCCGTTTCTCCAACTCATCAGAAAGAGTTTTGGAAATCGCCATTTTATTACCGCTATGCTAGGCAGCGCCCGGATTGAGCGCTGCGTTAAGGTTGAGGTTGAACGGGTAAAAACCCGCCGGAAATTATGGATCGGACACCCGATGACAAAATCCTCAATGACGGAAGTATTACTCATTTATTTTAATGAGATAAAGGGCGGGAACGCCTAAAAGATTTGGACCAAAGGCTAGTTGGTGCCTGAATTCGACCCTTATGGACGGGAATCGCGCATTAGACCAAAGTGGATAGAGGTAGTTTGCATGGCGGAAAAAATCGTTATGCAAAGTTGTGCGATCTGTGAATATTAACTCCTAAGCGTGTTCTGTTAATGATGTCCGTTCTTTTTGTCCGGTGCTGTTGGAAAAAGATGAAAACTTTTATCAACTTAATCGATGTGAGCGACGGGCCCGGACCGGATTTTGTCGATTTTCTTGCTCCGTCTCTATTGCATGGCTCGGCGAGGAGCTTGTCGTTTTTTGTAGGGTAATCCGCCAATTTTGAAGGTTGGAAGCAAGTTTTGTCTGCCCTGAACAGCGCGCACAAGGCTTTGTGATTTTCGGTCAATTTTATCGCGCTGCATTGCTTGGAAGAGAAGAAACATATCTCACCTTTGGGCGAGGATGCTGCCGGACAAGTCGTTTTGTCCAAACGGCTTTGCAAAGATTTGAGCATTCTCACCGGGCAAAAGATTCGGCTGGGAATGGAAGCCAGGCAAAGCCGTGACGGGGATGGCCGGAGCACTGCTGAGGTTATGTTATAACGGCCTTTTCATCCTTTGGTCTTATTAGCAAATATGTCGAGAAAAATCGCCCCAAACCTAATCCTAAGGTGTATTCACATGCTGCAGGCAGCGTCAGGTTGTTGATAAAAACCTCTGTTATATCAGCGCTCAAGGTGCTGTTTTTGAATATTTCTACAAGGCTCGAAAATTGTATCGTCATGCGGTGGCAAGGCCGTGTTGGGCGGCTGTGTTGATGCAAATCAACGCCTGAAGTCATTGGATAGACTAACGATTATAACACTAAAGTATCGGGAGGAATGACCGCATGGTGATGCGCTTTCGGTATTTTTGTGTGGCTCACATGACCATTTAGACCACGCGACTGCTTCTGACAGCCAAAGCTATCTGAGGACCTGGGGTAACAAGTCTTTGCCGCTGGGCTTTCGTTGCAGGCAATTCTTTGAGCACTTTATTTCATTTCGACAGGCTGAGGCGACCAACGACTGGCTTGTTGTAATTGGGTGGAGAATATGAACGACAAACTTCCAAAAACACCGGCCTATCCCGGGAAATCGACGGTAATCAACGGCAACGGCGCCGTGGCCCAGGTAATGGGGCAGGTGTGCGGTGGGGTTATCGGATATCCGATTACACCTTCTACCGAGATTGCCGAAATCTACGAAGCTTTCAGAGCTGGCGGTGGCGTCAATGTTTGGGGCCGTCATCCCTTCTTCTTCGAACCGGAAGGGGAGCATTCCGCTCAGTCCGGCGCGCTTGGCGCGGCTCTTACCGGCGGGCAATATGTCTCCAACGCGTCTTCCTCTCAGGGCGTGCTTTATGGTCTTGAGTCTCATTATGTAACCGTCGGCAAGAAAGTCGGCGGTTTTGTCATGCAGGTTGCTGCGCGTTCTGTTTCCCGCCATTCGCTGAACGTGATGGCCGGTCATGACGACATTTACGCATTGCTGCCTGCTGGCTACACCATCCTGTTCGGCTCCAACCCTCAGGAAGCTGCCGACCTCGCCGCTATCTCCTATAAAGTAAGCGCGATGTCGATGATCCCGGTTGCCAACGGCATGGACGGCTTTGTCACCTCGCACATGATGAGCGAAGTGCTGATGCCGGAAGATGATCTGCTGCGCGCATATATCGGCGATCCTTCCGAGCGTATCATGTGCCCGACGGTTGCTCAGGAAATGCTCTATGGCGCCAAGGGCCGTGTCTTCCAGCTCAAGCGTTATCTGGGCCGTCACAGTTCCGATATGGAACAGGATGCCTATGCCAAGCTGGTGACCTTCCTTGATGACAATGCCGATGCCGTTGAGTCGGACAATGCCGGTGAGATGGTTGCCAAGACCCTCGATCTGCTGCCTGCCGAATTGCACAAGCAGTGGGCGCGCCAGTGGACCAACGCCTTCCAGAAAGGCACCCGCCAGCGTGTTCCTGCGCAGGTTGATATCAACAATCCGGGCCTGACCGGCGGCGTGCAGAACCAGCCGGACTTCCAGGCCGGTGCCGTCGACCATCGCACCCACTTCGTGCGCGATGTCGCCCGCTTCGTGCGGGAAGCCATGGCGGAATATTCCGCTCTGACCGGCCGTGCCTATGCGCCCGTCAAATGCTTCGAATGCGAGGATGCCGAAACCGTTCTGGTTGGTCTTGGCTCTGTTACCGACGATGCCGAAGCCGTTGCCGCCTATCTGCGCCGTCAGGGCAAGAAGGTTGGCGTTGTTTCCATCAAGATGCTGCAGCCTTTCCCGGATGCGGAATTCGTGGAAGCGATCAAGGGCAAGAAAGCCGTCACCATTCTTGAGCGTTCCGACAACACGGCTCTGACCGCTTTCGTCAAGGAAGCGCTGATGAAGGCCATGGAAAATGGTGCTGGTGAACGCTATCCCGGTGTGCCGGTTCTCAAGGAACTGCCAAAACTGACCACCGCCATCTTCGGCCTTGGTGCACATGACCTGCAGCCGCGCCATCTGGTGGCAGCCTTTGAAAATATGGATGGCGCCTGCCAGCCATTTGTCTATCTGGGCAGCCAGTTCTTCTCCAAGGATGCCAGCCCGCTGATGTCCGAGCTTCAGGCCAAGCTGAAAGCAGCCTATCCTGAAACCGAACTGATGGCGCTGGAAACCAAACCGAACCCGAGCCTGTTGCCTGAAGGGGCGCTGCGCATCCGCTTCCACTCCGTTGGTGGCTATGGCACCATCGCGACCGGCAAGCTGTTGACCGACATTCTGGCCAACGCGCTGCATCTCTATTCCAAGGCCGCGCCGAAATATGGTTCGGAAAAATCCGGTGCTCCGACCAACTATTATATCACGCTCTCTCCCGAGCCGGTGCTGATCACCAACGCCGATCTCGAAGATGTGGAAGTGGTTGTCTCCCCGGACCACAAGGTCTTCGTGCACAGCAATCCGCTGCGCGGCCTTGTCGAAGGTGGCACCTTCATCCTGCAGTCCAATCTCTCGCCGCTCGAAGTCTGGAAAGAGCTGCCGGCTGCCATGCGCAAGACCATCCGTGACCGCAAGATCAAATTCCTGGTCGTTGACGGCTTTGCCATCGCCAAGAAACATGCTCCGGTTGCTGCCCTGCAGACCCGCATGATGGGCATCGCCTTCATCGGCGCTGTCTGCGGTCATGTCGAGCGTGTCACCGAAGGTGCTGATCGTGAGGCTGTCATCGAGAAAATTCGCAGCCAGATCAACTATAAATTCGGCACCAAGGGTGAAGCCGTTGTCGAAGGCAACATGGCGGTTATCCGTGACGGCGTCGAGGAAACGGTGGTGGTCGATTATTCCGCTGCCGAATTTGTCGAAGTGGATGCCGCCGGTGATCCGGTTCCCGCATTCAGCCCGGCCATTTCCTCCAGCATGTGCCGCATCGCACAGGAATCCTCACCCGAAGGCCTGTTTGACAGCCTTTACTATGAGGAAACCGTTGCCGCTCCGTTCCGCGAAGGGGCCATTGGTGAAGCGCCTGTTCTGCCCGGTTCGGGCATGTTCATGCCTGCCGGTTCTGCCGCAGCCAAGGACAAGGGTCTGTTCCGCCGCGAAGTGCCGGTCTTTGATCCTGAAAAATGCACCGGCTGTCTGGACTGCTCCATGGTCTGCCCGGATGCAGCCATTCCGCCGACCGTCTTCGACATCGATGATCTGCTGATGGCTGCGGCCAAAGATCTCGATATGCCGGAAAAACAGCGCGGCGTCATTCGTGAATATGTCCGCTCTGTCGGTGAAGCGGTTCGCCGCAAATATCTGGCTCTGGACGAGGCCCCGAGCTTTGCCAAGCTGGTTGCTGAAGCGGTCCATGAACTCTATGTCGAAAGCGCCGTTGTCAAGGGCAATCTGGAACGCATCGCTGATGCGGTGGCCATTCTGCCGGTTGCCCAGACCCGTCCATTCTTCGATGCAATGGAACAGGAACGCACCGGTCAGGGCGGTCTGTTTGCTGTTGCCATCGATCCATGGAAATGCACCGGCTGTCTGGAATGCGTGGATATCTGCGGACCGGGCGCTCTGGTGGCAACCGATCAGGATGCAGCCGTGCTCCACGACTTGCAGGCCAAGTTCAACTTCCTTTCCAAGACCCCGAACACACCGGCACGCTTCGTTGAACCTGCCTTTGAGGACAACAACGAAATCAAGCGCATGATGTTGGATCGCTCCAACTATTACTCCACCACCGGTGGCCATGGTGCTTGTCGCGGCTGTGGCGAGGTGACGGCCATTCGTCAGGTTGTTTCTGCAACCCATGCGATCCATGACCGTCGCAAGAAGTCCCATATTCGCGAGCTGGAAGAGCTGGTCAATGCTCTTGCCATCAAGCTTGAGGAAGTCAAGGGCGATGCCGAACGAGAAGCCCGTATTTCCGGCGCTCTCAAGGTGCTCGAAAAACGCCTCTTCATGCTCGAAGGTGGCCCGACCGGCAATGGTCAGTCTCCTCTGGTGGTTGCCAATGCCACCGGCTGTAGCTCGGTTTATGCCTCTACCTTCCCGTTCAACCCCTATAATGACCCATGGGTCAACAGCCTGTTCCATGACGGACCGGCTGTCATCAAGGGTATCTTTGAAGGCACCACCGCCAATGCGGCTGTTGACTTCAAGGCCATGCGTCTGGCCAAGCTGGAACTGGCCAATGCCTATGATCCGGCAACCGACGGGGCTTATCTGAGCAACTTCGAATGGCATAATTTCTCTGATGCCGAGCGGGATCTGCTGCCGACCTTCATGAATATCTCCGGTGACGGTGCTGCTTATGACATCGGCTTTGGTGCCCTCTCTCGCCTGCTGGCCAGCAACACGCCGGTCAAGGTGCTTGTGCTCAACTCCGGCGTCTATTCCAACACCGGTGGTCAGGCTTCCACGGCCTCCCTGTCCGGTCAGGACAGCGATCTGGCCCGCTTCGGCAAGGCCAATCCGGGCAAGGTGGAAGACCGCAAGGAACTGGGGCTTATCGCAAGCTTCCATCCGAAGGTCTTCGTGGTCCAGAGTGCGACCTCGTTCCCGGGCCATTTCCTCAAGAATGTCATGGCCTATCTGAAGCATTCCTCCTCGCCTGCTCTGCTTGACGTCTATACGCCTTGTCAGGGTGAGCACGGGATTGCCGATGATGCCGCCAACCGTCGCTCCAAGCTGGCAGTTGAAGCCCGCGTCAGCCCGCTCTTCGTGCATGATCCGAAAGCAGGGGAAACCCTTGCCGAACGGTTCAACATCGAAGGCAACCCGGCCCCTGATCAGGACTGGGCGATGCAGACCATCGAATATATGGAAGATGGCCAGCTCAAGCTGATGGATATGCCTCTGACCCCGGCAGACTATGCTTATGATGAAGTGCGCTTCAAAAAGCAGTTCCGCCCGCTCAAGGGTGAAGTGGATGCCGTGCCGCTGCATGAATATATCGACATGCCGTCGCTCGAGAGGGGCCGCAAGGTTCCCTATATCCTGAAGGCCAACGCCAAGCGCCAACTGGTCAAGCTGGAAGTCGGTGCCATGATCGTGCATCTGGTTGAAGAACGCCGTCACAACTGGCGCACCCTTCAGCATCTTGCCGGTCAGTCTGCTGCCAAGCTCGATGCAGCCCATCGCAAAGAGCTGGCTGCCATGGAAGCAAAATATCAGGAAGCTCTGGAATCCCGTGAGCTTTCCATGGACAGCATCGCAGCCGGCATGGCTGAAATGGCTTCCATGTCTGCTTCCCCGGCTGTTCTGGGCCTTGGTGGCACGGCATCAGCCGCTGCCAGCCCCAATGGTGCCGCAGCATCGGCTCCGGCCGGTGGCGCAAGCCTGCCACATATCCATGATGAAGATGTAGTGCTCTGCACCAACTGCAAGGCCTGCTATCAGGATGTTCCCGAACTCTTCGAACTGACCAAGCTGGTCGAGAATGGTGCTGTCATGGAAGTGGCCCACACCATTCCGGGCGCTCTGGAAACGGTCGAAGTCACTCCGGACCTGAAATCCCGCATCATGAAAGTGGCGGCAAAATGCAATGCGGAGATCGTAAGATGACCGTTGACACTGCAGTAAAGCAGGACAATCTGTTTGATCATCAGATGGATGTTCTGAAAAAGCATCTCGCAGCGGACCCCCGGTCCCTGCGGAATGTCTTCATCGCGGACGGAGCCCAGGCCATGGCCTGGGAGTTCCAGCAGGACGAACTGAGCGAGAAATTCATCAAGACGCTCTGGGGGCTTCTGCTCAAGAATGACGATATGAGCACCTTGATCCAGCGTTTCCTGTGGAGCCTGCCGCTGCGCTTCAAACGCAAATTCGTCAAGGCGCTCGATCTCTACATGTCCGAAAGCTACCCGATGTTCAAGGGACTGTCGGAAGGCTGGCCTGAAGACAGCTATATTCCGCCCTACATCCGCACGCCGGAAGAACGCTCCGCCGACTTCGAACTGGTCAACCAGGGCTATCTGGGCTACCAGACGCTTGGTTATTCCCTGCGCGAAGTGGAACTGATCGTCTGGCTGGAAGTGCTGCGCGACAAGCAGTGCGAGGACAAGCCTTGCGAGCTGGGCCATATCATCCAGCGCACCAAGGACGAGGAAGCCAAGAAGATTGGTGGCTGTCCGGTCAAGATCCATATTCCGGAAATGATCGACCTGCTCGCCAAGGGCAAGATCCGCAAGGCTCTGGAACTGATCGAAAGCTGCAACCCGCTGCCGAACGTGACCGGCCGCGTCTGCCCGCAGGAGCATCAGTGTCAGGGCGTCTGCAAGCATACCAACCGTCCGATCGAGATCGGTCAGCTGGAATGGTTCCTGCCCGAGCATGAAAAGGCTGCCAACCCGGATCAGCTGGCCCGCTTTGCCGGTATTGTCAGCCCATGGGAAAAGGCCGAGAAACCACCCATCGCGGTGGTCGGCTCGGGGCCTTCGGGCCTCATCAACGCCTATCTTCTGGCTGTTGAGGGCTTCCCTGTAACGGTCTTCGAGGCCTTCCACGAACTGGGCGGCGTGTTGCGCTACGGTATTCCTGAATTCCGTCTGCCAAACACGCTGATCGATGACGTGGTTGCCAAGATCGACGCTCTGGGCGGTCGTTTCGTCAAGAATTTCGTGGTCGGCAAGTCCGCGACTCTTGAGGATCTCAAGGCGGCTGGTTTCTGGAAAATCTTTGTCGGTTCCGGCGCCGGTCTGCCAACCTTCATGAATGTTCCGGGCGAGGAATTGCTCGGCGTCATGTCGGCCAACGAGTTCCTGACCCGCGTCAACCTGATGCGCGGTCGTGATCCGGCCTATGAAACCCCGCTTCCGGACGTCAAGGACAAGAATATCCTCGTGATTGGTGGTGGCAACACCGCGATGGATGCAGCCCGCACGGCAAAACGCCTCGGCGGCAATGTGACCATCGTTTATCGCCGTACCCAGTCGGAAATGCCTGCCCGCGTGGAAGAGCTCGAGCATGCATTGGAAGAGGGGATCGAACTGGCAGAACTGCGCGGACCGAAAGAGTTCGTTGGCGATCACCACACCCATTTCGTCACTCACGCTGTCGTGGATGTGAACGAACTGGGTGAGCCGGATGCTTCCGGCCGTCGGCGTCCGCGTCCGACCGGTGAAGTCATCGAAATGCCTGCCGATCTGGTCATCATGGCCCTTGGCAACAAGTCCAACCCGATCATCCCGTCCTCTGAGCCCAAACTCGAGGTCTCCAAATGGGGAACGATCAATGTCGGCAAGGACAGTCAGGAAACCTCCATCGACGGCATCTATACCGGTGGTGACGCTGCGCGCGGCGGCTCCACGGCGATCCTTGCTGCCGGTGATGGTCAGGCTGCGGCCCGTCAGATCCTCGGATCCATCGATCTGGCGTCTGACAATATCGCCGACAGGGTTAAGAGAGCGGATCATTTCACCAGCCTCGGTCTGGCCGAACACACCGTTCTCAAGCACACCGATCTGGCAGCCGGCATTGTCGAGATGACGATCCGGGCACCGGTGATTGCCCAGTCCGCACGGGCTGGCCAGTTTGTTCGCGTGCTGGCAACCGATGACGGCGAGCTTATCCCGCTGACGCTGGCTGACTGGAACCGTGAAAATGGTACCATCGACCTCGTCATTCAGGGCATGGGCACCTCGACCAAGCTGATGAACAAGATGAAGGAAGGCGAGTTCTTCGCCGGTATCGCTGGCCCGCTTGGAGAACCGAGCGACGTCAGAAAATTCGATCCCGCAACGGAAACCGTCGTCTTCACCGCCGGTGGCGTGGGCCTGCCAGCAATCTATCCGATTGCCAAGACCCATCTGGAAACCGGCAACCATGTCACCATGATCATCGGCTTCCGTTCCGCAGACCATCTGTTCTGGACGGGCGAAGATGAGCGCATGGGGCTGCTGAAGGCCAAATATGGCGACATGCTGGATGTCATCTATTGTTCCAACGATGGCACCTTCGGCATCAAGGGCTTTGTTACCAACCCGCTTGAGGACATGCTCAAGGATGGCAAGTCTTCAAAGGGGCGCAAGATTGCCGAAGTCGTCTCTGTCGGTCCTCCGATGATGATGCGTGCGGTCAGCGATCTGACCAAGCCTTATGAAGTGCCCACCGTGGTCAGCCTCAACTCCATCATGGTGGACGCAACCGGCATGTGCGGTGCCTGCATGGTGCCAGTCCTCAAGGACGGCAAGACCCTGCGTCAGCATGCCTGCATTGACGGTCCCGAATTTGACGCCCATAGCGTCGAATGGGACAAGTTCCTGCCACGCTTTGGCCAGTTCAAGGCTCAGGAAGTCCGCAGCATGGAAAAGCACAAGCTCAACTGATCGTTGACCTTTGCGTTGAAATAATCTGGCCCCCGGAGAGCTTCGGTGCTCCGGGGGCTTTCTGCTTACACTCATGGCCAAGGCGAGGGCATCTTCATCTGGCCTTCAATCCAGCTAATTCATGCCATGTCGCCATCAGGCTCTTCTTCATTTGACTTCATGTCTTGCCTTGAATTGGGTAAATATGTCTGGGCAGATAGCTGGCTACAGTCGGTTACACGATTTCTGTGGGCAAATATGCGTAGTTTTAATTAGGAAATTTGGCCAATCGAATGCCTCTTGGCAGGTGAGGGGGCCATCATGACGGGCCGTCGCGGGACATCTGAAGCATTCATTCTGTGGCCTTTACCGCTTGGTCAAACCTGCGCTCAAAGCTTCCATTGGAGCAATTTGTCGGAGCCTCTGTTCTTCTTCGAAATCTCTCAAAGCGTGGTGACGGCTAGATGGTCTCTCAGCGACTACCGAATTCCTATTTCGATATTTTATCTCATGGTATCATATAGTTAAGTGAGCGCATTGGTTGTGTTTTCAATCTTTGAAGGCAGGGAAACCTTATGACTCAAGTTCCCCATCTCCTTGATCGAAAATAGCAATTGCTCGCAATTGGCTCTCCATGTTTCGCTTTCCCGGCTAAGCCGGTGAATGCTGTTTCGCCCGGACCAGCGGTTTAAATAGGGCGCGCGCATGGCTGAAGCGTTGCCATGCAAGGTAAATTTACCGCGACCTCTTCACGCATCTGTTTACTTCTTGCTTCCATAATCGTGACAGAATAGTTGCCTAATTTTGGCAAATAACAACGGCATTTGTCCGAATTTCGGCGAAGATGAAATTTTGAAACCAGATAGCCAGTCAGAAGCAAACAAGAGAAACGAAAATATGACATCTTTACTCTCCCATGTGCCGCGCAAGGGCATGCTGCCATCGCTCATGATGATATTGATCGGGCTTATGGCCCCCTCATCCCCAATGGCGCAGCCTGCGCCCGGTGGTGCGGGCGGGTCTTCTCAGGGGCCTCTGACTGTGGGTGTCATCACTCTGCAGGAGTCCGACGTACCCTATGAGATTACTCTGCCGGGGCGTGCGGTTGCCTATGAGAAGGTCGACATTCGACCGCGGGTCGATGGCGTGATTTCCGAAATCTCTTACAAGCCGGGACGGCCAGTCAATGTCGGTGACCTCCTCTTCCGCATTGATAACGAAACCTACGAGGCCAGCGTCCAGTCTGCCGAGGCGGATGTGGCCAGCGCCGAAGCAACCCTTGAAGGGGCCAAGATCACGCTGGAGCGCTACAAGAAAATCGAGGGCACCGGCATTTCAACGGCTGATGTGAAAGATGCCGAAGTTGAATTGCAAAAGGCAGAAGCTTCGCTGAAAACCGCCAATGCAGCCTTGCGCACGGCAAAGCTCAATCTCGACTGGACCGAAATTCACAGCCCGATTTCCGGTATCCCGGATGTTGCGGACATTTCCGTTGGTTCCATCGTCACCTCCAACCAGACCACGGCCCTGACCACAGTCACCAGACTGGATCCGATCTATGTGGATGTGCAGGAAACCAGCGTTCGCATGTTGGCACTGAGAAATCTGATTGAAAGCGGCCAGATCACGCCAAAAGACAAGCTGAGCCTGAAGCTTCAGCTTGAAACGGGCGAAATGCTTGATGGTCAAGGCATCCTGCGCTCTCCCGGCACGTCGGTTTCGACTACGACCGGAACCGTTGCCTTGCGCATGGAATTTGAAAATCCGAAACGGATGGTCATTCCGGGCCAGTTTCTGCGCGTCGATGCCACGCTGGGCACCTCAAAGGCCATTCTCGTGCCTCAGGGCGCAACCCAGAGAGCCAGTGATGGCAATCTGACGGTCTATGTCGCTCGTGAGGGCAAGATCGCGCTTGCCACGCTCGATGAAATCGGTTCGCACGAGAATAACTGGATCGTGACCGGTGGCGTGGAGGCAGGTGAGCAGATCATCGTCGACAATATCCGCAATCTCAAAGAAGGTCTCGAGGTTACCACCACGCCGGTCAAATATGTCGATGGCGTTATCGTGGATGACACGGATGCTTCCCCAGAGGCCGCTTCGGACAAAGACAATACCGATCAGTCTGCCAGCGCAGCAGGCAAGGAGTAGGCTGATATGGGATCCTTTTTCATTGATCGCCCGGTTTTTGCCTGGGTGCTCGCCATTGTCACGATGTTGGCCGGTGCCTGGTCTCTGACGACCCTGCCCGTGGCGCAATATCCTGACATCGCACCAACAACCATCCGCGTTTCTGCAACCTACAAGGGCGCCACAGCAGAGGCGGTCGAGAATTCCGTGACCAAGGTCATCGAAGACAGTCTGACCGATCTGGATGGCGTGCTTTACACGATCTCGAGCTCCAGCGAAGGCCGCGCCTCTCTTGAGCTGGTATTTGACGGCGAAATCGATCCGGTGACGGCGCAGAATGACGTTCAGACCAAGATCGGCCAGATAGAAAGCCAGCTGCCCGATGTCGTGCAGGATGCCGGGATCACGCTCAGGCGCTCGAACGATTCCATCCTTCTGGTCGGCGCACTGGTTTCCACCGATGGCTCCCATTCAACCCTTGAGCTGGGCAACCTGCTCGAAGAGGTGGTGGAAGATCCGGTCCAGCGCACAGAAGGCGTCGGCGGCATCAACTCCTTCGGTTCCGGTTACGCCATGCGTATCTGGCTCGACCCGATGTCTCTGAACCGCTATCAGCTGACCCCGTCCGATGTGGTCTCGGCCGTTGAAGCACAGAATACAACGGTTTCCGTTGGTTCGCTGGGAGACCAGCCAACCACATCAGGCCAGCAATTCACCGCCACCCTGACCGCTCAAAGCCAGTTGACCACTGTAGACCAGTTCAAGCAGATCCTGCTCAAGACCAGTGATGATGGTGGTTCGGTTTATCTGGGCGATGTTGCCAAGGTGGAAATCGGTCAGGAGGATTATGGCTCCAACTCGATCTTCAAAGGGCTGAATGCCGCCGGTTTCGGCATCAACCTGGCCACGGGTGCCAATGCGGTTGATACCTCGGTTGCGGTTCGGGCCACCATGGACAAATTGAAAGGATCCCTGCCGGAAGGCGTTGAAGTGCGATATGCCTATGATACCTCGCCCTTCGTGGAACTGTCGATCAACAAGGTTTATCACACCCTTGGTGAGGCCGTCGTTCTGGTTATTCTGGTGCTGCTGATCTTCCTGCAATCCCTGCGGGCGACATTCGTGCCGCTGATTGCGGTGCCTGTGGTGCTGCTGGGAACATTGGCGGTGCTGGCGGTGACAGGCTTTACCATCAACACCCTGACCATGTTCGCCATGGTGCTGGCCATCGGCCTGTTGGTGGATGATGCGATCGTTGTGGTCGAGAATGTGGACCGCCTGATGCATGATGAAGGGGTGGGGCCGATGGAAGCGACCCGCCGCAGCATGGGGCAGATTACCAGCGCCCTGATCGGCATCGTGGTTGTTCTCTCGGCGGTGTTCCTGCCAATGGCCTTCTTTGGCGGATCAACCGGCGTGATCTATCGTCAGTTCTCGGTGACAATGATTGCAGCCATGGTGCTTTCGCTGTTTGTCGCCATCACCCTGTCTCCGGCGCTCTGTGCCCGTTTTCTGCGTCAGAAGACGCCGGGCAAGGAAATCGCTCCGGCCCGCTGGTTCAACGAGTCCTTTGACTGGTTCTCCCAGTCCTATGGCTCTGTCGTGCGCTTCTTGCTCAAGGCGCCTTTCACCATGCTGCTGGTTCTGGCGTTGGTGACAGGCGGGGCATGGCTGGTCTATGAGCGCATGAATTCCTCCTTCCTGCCGACAGAAGATCAGGGCATGCTGATGAGCCAGATCAAGCTGCCGGAAGGCTCGACCTACCAGCAGACAAAACAGGTGGTCGCGGAAGTGGAATCCTTCCTGCTCAATGAGGAAGGCGACGCCATTGATGCCACCTTTGCCGCCCTTGGCTTCAGCTTTGGCGGCTCAGGCTCAAACCAGGCGATGATGTTCATCAAGCTCAAGGATTTCGACCAGCGCGAAGATCCTTCTCTTGATGCGGCTTCGGTTGCTCTGCGCATCAACCAGAAATTTGCCATGAGCCGCAAGGCCGAGATCTTCGTCATGCAGCCTCCGGCAATCATGGGGTTGGGCAACTCGGGCGGCTTCTCCATGTATCTGGTCTCACGCAATGGCGGAACCCATGCAGAATTGTCCGATGCAGCCGACCAGTTGGTTGCCTTGGCCAAGAAGGATTCCCGGCTGCAGAATATTCGCTCCTCCGAGAATGACGACGAGAGCGCCCTGCGCATCCTGATTGACCAGCCCAAGGCAGAGAGCTTCGGAGTATCGCTGAGCAGCATCAATTCCATGTTGTCGGTGATCTTCTCCGGTACCGATGTCAACGACTTCGATCTCAACGGCAACTTGCGCCCTGTCATCGTGCAGGGAGCTGCGGAATATCGCATGCAGCCGGAAGATATCGGCAAATGGTATGTTTCCAACAGCGATGGCGATATGGTTCCTTTCAGTGCCTTCGTCACGACCAAATGGGAGCCGGTATCTCCAAGTCTTTCCCGTTATGACGGATCGTCCGCCATCAAGATTGACGGCTCTGCCGGGCCGAATACCAGCTCCGGTCAGGCAATGGAGGCAATGGAAGAACTGGCCGAGCAACTGCCAAGCGGCTATGGCGTGGAATGGACGGGCCTGAGCTATCAGGAACGCCAGTCAGGCCAGCAGGCTCCCATGCTGTATGCCTTGTCCTTCCTGATCGTCTTTCTGGCGCTGGCCGCGCTCTATGAAAGCTGGTCGATTCCCATCTCGGTCATGCTCGTTGTGCCGGTCGGTATCTTCGGGGCATTGCTTGCCGCATGGTTGTTTGGCCAATCCAACGACGTCTATTTCAAGGTGGGCATTCTGACCACCATCGGTCTGGCTGCGAGAAACGCCATTCTGATCGTGGAATTTGCCGAGACCCTCTACAAGCAGGGGCATAGCCTGATTGACGCCGCTGTGGAGTCATCCTTGCAGCGCCTGCGGCCAATCATGATGACGGCCCTTACCTTCATTCTGGGGGTGCTACCTCTGGCTGTAGCAACGGGCGCAGGCGCAAATGCCCAGAATGCGATTGGTATCGGCGTGATTGGCGGCATGGTTGCGTCCACCTTCATCGGTGTTCTGATGGTGCCAATCCTCTATGTCATCATCCGGCGCCTGTTCGGAGAAAATACCAGCTCGGATCAACAGGCATGAATGACGCCATAGCCTTCTGAATTGTTTCCAGAAAGGCGATCTGAGCGATAAGATACTCAAAGCGGCGCGCGAAAATCTGCGCCGCTTTTCTTTTGAATTGTCGGGAATCTGGCCGTTTTGTTGAGATGATGCGGTATTCTTCCTGATGAGTGAAACGTCCATCAGCCAGAAGAAGAAACGCTCCAACAGCGAATCATTATTTCGGTTTCAGGGCAGGGCTTTGGCATGAAATGCAAGGCAAAGAGAGTGATTCGTCCATGAAAATGGGCGAATCAATGGCTTTGTCTTCGTAGTTTTTACAGGCACGAAGGCAGAGAAGACGCAATAATTCTGTGCAGAAACCCCGTTTCAGCCATGGTGAAATGAATCCGAATTCATGTGAAAATATGTTCAATTGTTTCTATAATTGTCTGTGTCTATCCAAAAGTAAATTCGCGTATAAATTGAGAAAAATTAATAGTCTGGTAACTATTTCAACCGACTTCCTAATTCAGTTAGGAACGCCAAATTTAGTGCATCTAGGCCTGAAGGTGATTTGAAGAATTACCGATAATTTTTCAATTTTGATATATAGAAATAATAATTTTGAATTAAATTTTGATAAATATAAATTAATCAAGATGTAAAAAATTCATGCAGATACATGCAATATTTAATATGAGAAAATATAATTATTTTCGTAAATAATATACTTAGATAAAATCAAATCTATCTATTAATAATATTGACAATAAAATAAATTGAATTTCGTGAAATATTTTTAAAACAGTTTAGAATTTTCTGAGAATAATATTTGATGCATTTTTGTAATTATATTTCGTGTGTTTTCTTAAGAATAGAGATTATCACTTTTTACTAGGCAAAAGATTCCCGGCAAAAAGCAGATTTTTCCTAGAAAAACACAGAAATAAGCTGAAAAAAAACTTATAGTTACACGCCCGAAAGAGTTCGGTACAACGTTTTATAAGTAGGAAGAATTTTGTGAGGTGACTTCTTAGCCCGAACGTTGATGGACTGAACAATGAAGAACGCAACCATGCAATCTGTTTCACAATCGGACATGCCAGAAACGGTTTCGACAAAGTCGCAACTGCTGCAGGCGCGTGATCTGGTTGCACTTGGTGATGACGAGTTGCTTGGTCTGATCGCTCTTGGACAGGAAGAGGCATTTCAGGCGCTGGTAGAGCGTCATATTGATCGCGGTTATGCCGTCGCCTACCGGATTTTGCAGGATGGCCCCGAGGCCGAGGATGTCCTGCAGGATGCCTTCATGCAGGTCTGGACCCGTCGCGGCAGCTGGAAGGCCGGACGTGCCAAATTTTCCACCTGGCTTTTCAAGGTGGTGACGAACCGCTGCATTGATCTCTTGCGCAAGAACCGCACCTCCACAATGGAAGAGCTGCCGGATCTGAAAGACGACAGTTCCAATCAGTCCGCCGTGCTGGAAATGCAGGAGGCCATCGACCTGCTCGAAGACGCCGTTGCGCAGTTGCCCGATCAGCAACGCATCGCAATCGTCTTTTCCTACAATGAAAATATGAGCAACAGTGAAATTGCGGAAATCATGGATACCAGTGTTTCCGCCGTTGAATCCTTGCTCAAGCGCGGACGGCAGAAATTGCGTCAGATACTCAAGCGCCACAGCGCCGATATCCTTTCGTTGTTTACGCAAGCTTAAGCAAATTTCCTTCTAGACAGAAATATTTTCGCCCGATTTTGGCAATGCCCTGCGTTAGAGTTAGTGAGCGCGGCAGGAGCGGTTGTATCTGAATTTGTGCGACTGTCTTGCGGTTTTACGCAGTGAGGAGTTTGAGCATGCCTGTAATTTCGAGCAATATCGCCGCCAATATGGCCGTGCGCTATTTGAACAAGAATTCAGACCGGCTTTCGGACTCCATTTCCAAATTGTCCAGCGGGTCGCGCATCTCCAAAGCCTCCGATGATCCCGCCGGTCTGGCCATCGCCAGCGGCATGTCGTCGGATCTGGCAAGTCTGGAGCAGGCCTCAACCAATGCCTCCAACAGTCTGGCCCTGTTGCAAACGGCCGATGGCGGTGCGGAGGCTATTTCGGAAATTCTGGAGCGCATGAAGAGTTTGGCCTCGCAAGCCGCATCGGGAACGGTGACTGACGACGAGCGCGCCAATATCGAAACCGAATTCTCGGCTCTGCTGGAAGAGATCGATAGCATCGCAAGCGCCACGCGATATAATGGTGTCAGCCTGCTGGACGGCTCCAGCGACTATTCCGATGATACGGTTGAAACGGCAGCTTGCTATAATAGCGGCAACGCCGCAGGTTACAGTGGGGCCGCTTCGGCAGATGACGCTGTGGCTTCCTTTGCGATCAACGGGGTGACGGTCACCGTCACCAGCATCAGCGATGGTAGCGCCACGGCGGCGATGAGCGCACAAGATCTCGCGGACGCGATCAACGCTTCGCTGCAGGAGCAGGGCGAATACACCGTCTCGGCAAGCCTTGACGAGAGCGGCAGCCTCATATTTGAAGGGGTGGAAACCGGCGCTCAGGCCAAGATGGAAATCAGTGACATATCAGGCGATGCCGGTTTGCTGTCTGCCATGGGGCTTACAGCGGGAGAGACCATCACCGAGCGTGGCAGCTCGATCGAGGCTCTGACCACCGGCGCGAATATTGTTGTTGGAGCGCAAGGGTCCGATACGATCAACCTGTCCATCCAGTCTCTGACTGCTGAGGCGCTCGGTCTTTCTGGTCTGGATCTCTCCTCTCGGGAAGGCGCGGCAAAGGCTCTCTCCCTGCTTGATGTGGCAGTTGGCTCGGTCGCCGACATGCGGGCCGATCTTGGCGCCACCATGTCGCGGTTTGAGTTTCGCTCAAAGCAGATCGATACCAGCATCGAAAGTCTCGAAGCGGCTGCATCGGCAATCATGGACGTGGATATTGCCAAGGAAATGGCAAGGATGTCTTCCGAGCAGGTGCGCGTGAAAGCTGCTGCGGCTGCCGTGGCCCAAGCCAACAGGGTGCCTCAATATCTGCTGAAATTGCTAGAATAGACCAGATACTCCGCAGGTGACTGTAGCCTTGGAGCGCCTGATGCTAAGTGTTCTGCTGTCTGGGATTGATGTTTGTGACAAGGGTGAGAAAAAATACCGAGCGTATCTTTGAGTATCCCTCGTTCCAAATGAAGCTGTTAATCAAAATTTCTTCTGTTGCTATTTGCAATGCGCAACGCAAAAACTGAATTATTTATTTACCAAGTATTGGTCTGTTGTTAATACTTCGTTAACTATGAATTTTGCTCTGAAATCAAAGGAAAAGCCCGGATTTTTGCGGAAGAGGCGCAAAAGTGTGAGGTTCCGGCGATATGACTTTATAGTTAACAAAGGCTTAAAGGGTTAAAAAATAAAGTAAAATAAATCTCGCCCGGTTTTTCTGTCCTGGCTCGTTACAAGAATAACGCGTGAAGTAACGCACTTTTCGGCACTGTAACGTGGAGCCAATTTTTTCGAGTCAGGATATCAACCATGCCAGTAATCTCTACCAACACAGCTGCAAACACTGCAGTGCGCTATTTGAACATCAACTCTGATGATCAATCAAACTCCTTGGCCAAGCTGGCCAGTGGTTCTGCCATCAACAAAGCCTCTGACGATGCTGCAGGTCTGGCTATCTCCACCAAGATCGGCACCGACGTTGCCGCACTGGAACAGGCCTCCACCAACGCCTCTCACGCCGTATCGGTTCTCTCCACCGCTGACGGTGGCGCGTCCAACATCTCCGATATCGTCGAGCGCATGAAGACCCTGGCGTCGCAATCGGCATCCGGTACCGTGACCGACACCGAGCGCGCCTACATCCAGGCTGAATTTGAAGAACTGCAGGACGAAATTGACGGTATCTGCGAATCCACCCGTTACAACGGCCAGAGCCTTCTGGACGGTTCCAGTGATTTCGCCGTTGACGATACCGAAACCGCTGCAACGGTAACTGGCGCCTCTGCTGATGTGACTGGTTTGACCGCCGATACCACTGGCACTATCATCATCAACGACATTGAGATTACGCTCTCGACCGACGATGCCACGATGACCGTTGATGAAATGGTCGATCAGATCAATTCGGCTCTGAATGATGAAGGCGAATATACCATCGTCGCCTCCAACGAGTCCGGCACCCTGACCTTGACTTCACTGAGAACAGGTGACGAGGCCGAGATCACCGTTGAAGCTGGTACCGGTACTTTGGGTATTGGAACGGTTGGGCTGACGGCTGGTACGACGAATGGTACGACCACCGAAGTGGAAACCACCGGCGCCGAGATCGTTGTCGGTTCCACCTCCGCCGATACCATCAATCTCTCGATCGCTACATTGACCTGTGAGGCGCTGGGGATTGACGAGCTGGATGTGTCGACAGAGGAAGGGGCGGCAGAGGCCTTGTCGGTTCTCGATATGGCTATTGATCAGATTTCAGCTGCGCGTGCCGAGCTTGGTGCAGAAATGTCCCGTTTCGAATTCCGTTCGGCACAGATCGACACCAGCGTTGAAAACCTTGAAGCCGCTGAATCCGCCATTGCCGACGTGGACATCGCTGCTGAACAGGCCAGCCTGTCTTCTTCATCCGTCAAGGTGCAGGCAGCTGTCGCCGCCGCAACGCAGGCCAACGAAATGCCGCAGAACCTGCTCAGCCTGGTCCAGTAATAAACTGATGGTTGGCTTGAGCTGGTAAAGATTGAAAATCAAAAAGCCCCGGCCTTCTTCGCAAGGTCGGGGCTTTGGTAAACAAAATCTTTTCAAATCTCTTGAGCAATAGAAAAGTAAAGACTGCATGCGCATCAGTATTTACTTCGCATTAAGTACAAAAGAGTGTTCCTTGAAAATAGTTTTGGCAAATTTTGAGGCAACTTCGACAAGGGAAATTAAGGAATTTCCCTCGGGTTTCTTTGAGATTTTACCCGCAATCCTTAATGGCTGGGGGTGGGGCTATCCTATTTTCGTTGATGGGGAGTTAACTGGCAAAGGAATTATTGAAAATAAATCTCGCCTGAATTGGGCAATGCCCTGCGTTACAGAAACAAGGCGCGAGGAAAAGCGTCATTCCGCAAGTTCAGTAACGCGGCTATCGTTTAGTTCAGGAGTTCGACTATGCCCGTAATTTCCACCAATACCGCAGCCAACACCGCTGTTCGTTATTTGAATTCTAACTCTGATGATCAGACCAACTCTCTCGCCAAACTGGCCAGTGGGTCTGCCATCACCAAGGCCTCTGACGATGCTGCAGGTCTGGCTATCTCCACCAAGATCGGCACCGACGTTGCCGCACTGGAACAGGCCTCCACCAACGCCTCTCACGCCGTATCGGTTCTCTCCACTGCTGACGGTGGCGCTTCCAACATTGCCGACATCGTAGAACGTATGAAGACCCTGGCATCGGAATCCGCATCCGGTACCGTGACCGATACCGAACGCGCCTATGTACAGGCCGAATTTGAAGAATTGCAGGAAGAAATTGACGGTATCTGCGAATCCACCCGCTATAACGGCGTCAGCTTGCTTGATGGCTCTAGTGATTTCGCGGTTGATGATACAGAAACGGCCGCTGTTGCAACTGGCGCCTCTGCTGATGTGACTGGTTTGACCGCCGATACCACTGGCTCTATCATCATCAACGACATTGAGATTACGCTCTCGACCGACGATGCCACGATGACCGTTGATGAAATGGTCGAGCAGATCAATTCGGGTCTGAATGATGAAGGCGAATATACGATCGTCGCCTCCAACGAGTCCGGTACCCTGACCCTGACCTCTCTGGCAACTGGTGATAATGCCGAAATCACCGTTGAAGCTGGCACTGGTACTTTGGGTATTGGAACGGTTGGGCTGACGGCTGGTACGACGAATGGCACGACCACCGAAGTAGAAACCACCGGCGCCGAGATCGTTGTCGGTTCCACCTCTGCCGATACCATCAATCTGTCCATCGATTCTCTGACTTGTGAGTCCCTGGGTATCGCGGATCTCGATGTGTCTACCGAGGAAGGGGCTGCTGAAGCTCTGTCCGTGCTCGATATGGCCATTGACCAGATCTCCGAAGCACGCGCTGAAATTGGTGCGACCATGTCCCGTTTCGAATTCCGTTCGGCACAGATCGATACCAGCGTTGAAAACCTTGAAGCAGCCCAGTCGGCAATTGCTGACGTGGACATCGCCGCTGAACAGGCAAACCTGTCTTCTTCTTCCGTGAAGGTGCAGGCTGCCGTGGCCGCAGCAACTCAGGCAAACCAGATGCCTCAGAACCTGCTGAGCCTTATTCAGTAATGAATATTGAAAATGCACCGGGCCGCTAGCGCAGCCCGGTGCTTCGCCCTTTGATACGGAGTTGATACATGACGAGTACGACCTCTACCACGACCGATTCTTCCGGTACGACGACAAGTACAACGACGACAACCACGTCGACCACGTCATCTGGTATCAGTACCGTCAGTTCCAGCGCCGATATCGATTGGGATGCTCTGATCGAGGCCGCGGTTGCCGAGAAGCAGCTGCCCGCCGATCGCATCGAAACCAAAATCGAAGAGAATGAGTCCGAGATTGAAGCCTATGAGGAGATGGAAGATCTTCTCAGTACGCTCCTGGACGCGATTGAGGCCGTTCGCGGCACCGATGATTCTCTGCTCGAACTGGACGATATCTTTTCCGAACGCGAAGCCTATCTGACCGGCATCGGCGGCATCGAAGCCGAGGATGCGCTGGTCGTTACCTGCGAAGCAGGTGTTGCTGTCCAGACCTATGAAGTGACGATTTCGCAGCTCGCGCTGGCGCAAAAAGTCACCAGCACGGTTGAATGTGAAGACAGCACGGCTGACATGGGGATCGAGGGCACTTTCACTCTGACAACGAGTGAATCCGAAAATGACCCGGTGGAAATTGAAATCACCGAAGATATGAGCATGGCTGAAATCGCCGAGGAGATCAATAACTACACCGATGATTCCGGCGTCACTGCCACTGTGGTTCAGGTTTCGGATACCGAATATACGCTGGTCCTGACGGGGGAAACCGGACAGAACATCGAGATGGCCTCGACCGACGGGACGGACGTAGGTGTTGCACTGGGCATCGTAGACGAAGATACAGGCGAATTTTCCAGCGTTCTTCAGTCATCTCAGGATGCGGTCTTCTCGGTCGACGGCGTTGAGCTGACCCGTAACACCAACACGATTGATGACGTGATTGATGGTGTTACTTTCGCTCTTTATCAAACCACCGACGATGGCGAGTCCATCTCCGTGGAAATCAGCCAGTCGCTTTCCGATATCAAGGAAGCGGTTGTTGCGTTGGTGGATGCCTACAACGCCTATCGCGAATGGGCTCTGACTCAGCAGGAAACCGATGCCGATGGCGGTGCATCGGAAGATGCCGTTCTCTTTGGTGACAGCCTGCTGCGCGGGGCCAACAATTCCATCTATGCCGCCCTCTCCACGGTTATCGACGATTCGAGCATGGCCGTACTCGGCCTGTCCTATGATGAGAATAACTATCTCGAGCTGGACGAGGATACCCTTAACGACGCGCTTCTGAACGATATTGATGCGATCGAGGATCTGCTGAATTTCCAGTATGAAACGAGCGACAGTGATCTGGCTCTCCTTAAACGCAATGACAATATGCCCAGCTCCTTCACGCTCGACATCACGGTTGAGGACGGTGAGGTGACAAGTGTGCTCTGCGATGGCGAGGAGGGCTGCTTCGAGGTGAGCGGCACGCGTATCGTCGGTGTCGAGGGCACGGATTATGAAGGCATCACCTTCGTTTATACCGGCGATGACAGCGATACGATCGAGTTTTCCTGCTCCGCAGGCATTGTCGAGGAACTCTATTCTGCCGTCGCAAAATATGCGGACGAAGACGACGGTCTGATCGTCGCCCAGATCGAAACGCTGGAAGAGCAGAACGAAGATTACGAAACCGAATATGAAGACATCATGGACACCGTCGACGCCTATGAAGAGCGTTTGACGACACTATACTCCGAATACCAAGCGGCAATCGAAGAGGCAGAGAACGATCTCTCCTATATCGAAGCAATTCTCAACTCCGGGAGCGACTAATATGAATTATGCACATAATCGTGCTGTGAATGCCTACCGAACCGCCAATGCCGCAGTGCCGCCAGTCAAGGCGGTTGCAATGTTGCTTGATGAAGCCCTGAATGCCATCATTCTGACCAGCTACTATCTCAAACGCAAGGAATTCGAAAGCGCGTTCGGCCGTGTCGTGCATGCGTCCAAAATTCTCAGTGGTCTGCGCCAGAATGTCAGCCTTGATCGGGACCCGGAAATGGGACAGCAGTTCATTGACATGTATACGAGCAATATCTTTGCTCTGCACAACGCCTATGGTCGCGACGACGCCATCGAAAGATATGCAAAACTTGCGGGTGGTATTCTCGAATTCCGCAATGCATGGGCAGAATTGGCAAGAATGCAACAACGAAGCATTGACACCGTTATGGGCGGGATCTTACATCAGGATGATGCAGAGGTGACTGCAAAAGCGGGATAGCAGCAGGATGATCGGGCTTTGAAGCCATATTGTCCTATGACTGATAGGGCGAATATGGCCAAGTCCGATGGTGAAATGTCGATCGAGCGGTTTGAAGAGCTGCTGGATTCTTATGGCCCGGATTTGACGAATTGGCCGCAAGACGCCCAGTCTGCGGCCAATGGCTTGCTGAAGCGATCAGAAATCGCCAGACAGAAACTGCAATTTGATGCAGCTGTTGCCAGACTGGCCAAAGAGGCCCCTGGCCCCAAGGCTCCCCCATCTCTGGTTAATCGGATCATGACCAAAGTCAAGAAATGATCCCCTAAGGCCCTGCCTTCAGAATAGCGCCTCTAGTCTTCAAGACTATCTCCAATTATCCCATTTCAACTAGGCCAGACACCTATTCATCAAACTGATGAGTGGGAGTGAATTTCTCGTATATAAATCAATTTCGCGCACTTGATGTTGTTTTATTTGGGGTTGGGTTACGTTTTTGAAGATTATCTAATGTATAATATAGGATTTATGGGTGTTATCTGTGCTATTGAATTGGAAATATATTTATAAATTATTTGACTAAATTGATGATAGGCAAAAAATACCTATCGGAAATAAGTATTCGTCAAATTTTTACTAAATAAAATTTAAAAAAATTCGCCTGATTTCGCCGGATGGTCCGTTTCAGAAATATGAGGGGTAAAAACTTGTCGTCAAAGACAGGTGTTTATCTGGTGTTTTTCTCGAAAAGCGCGGGCGAAAAGCCATGACTGTATCTGCACTGGCGTCTTCAACATCAAGTACGACGACAACGACGACCACATCATCCAGTACTCTTGGTCTGGATACATCCGAATTTCTGCAGCTCATGGTCGAGCAGCTACAGAACCAGAACCCGACCGACCCGACGGATACGACCGAGTTTCTCAGTCAGCTCGTGCAGCTGTCCACCTACGACCAGCAGGTGGCGAATGCCGAGAGTCTGGAAAGCGTGGTCGACTCTCTGGAGACGATGATCTCATCCAACGGTCTTGGATATATCGGCCAGACCGTCACCGTCGATGGCGATACCACCACAATTCAGGACGGTTCGGCTCAGTGGAACTACACGCTCGATAGCGATGCCGAGGAAGTGACCATCAACATTCTCGATGAGGATGGCAACACGGTCTACACCACCACCGGAGAAACCGAGGAAGGCACCTATGCCGTCGAATGGGATGGCGTCGATGATGACGGCAACCAGCTCGAGGATGGCGGCATCTACACCATTGAAGTGACCGCCACGGATGCCGACGGTGAGGATGTCGATGTCAGCACCTCGGTTACGGGCACGGTCACCGGGATCGATTCCTCCGGAGATGAAACCTATCTGCTGATCGGCGACGTGGGCTTCACCGTCGATGACATTACCTCAATCAGTTCTACCTGACGGATGATTGCCTGATCGGCGGGCAACTTCGTTGAATTAAAGCCATTTCTGCCACTTGAGCAACAGACTTCAAATGTGGCGCATTAGTAGGAGAGTATCATGAGTTTGATGGGTGCAACAAATGCTGCCGTGTCAGGTCTGGCGGCGCAGTCGCAGGCTTTGTCCACGGTTTCCAACAACTTGGCAAACTCTGAAACGACAGCATACAAGGCGTCCACCACCAGCTTCTCCAGTCTGGTTGCCGGTAGCGGGGCGACGAAAAGTGGTGGTGTTTCGGCGAGCAATACAACAAACAATACCGCGCAGGGCCTGATCACCGATTCCGATATCGAAACCAACCTCGCCATTGAGGGTGACGGATATTTCATCGTCTCCGAGGAAGGGGACAATTCATCCCGCTACTATACACGAAATGGCGAATTCAGCGTCGATGAAGACGGCTATCTGACCAATGGGGAATATTATCTTCTTGGTTGGGCGACCGATGCCGATGGTGAAGTGTCCGGTGGCGCCAGCAGCGTCAACCTGACCAAGATCGACATTTCCTCGATCCAGAGTTCGGCTCAGGCAACGACCGAGGTTGCGATGCAGGCAACATTGCCGGCCGATGCAGAAACCTATGTCGATTCAAGCACTGAGAATTGTTCCTTCGAGACAAGCTTCGAAGTCTATGACTCTCTGGGCACGGCAAGCACCGTAACCGCCACCTATACCAAGGTGGACGAGAATACCTGGACCGTATCCTTCTCCGATCCGGTTTCCGCCGATGATTCCTCGACAACGGGTTCGGTTACGTCCAGCACCTATACCATCTTCTTTGATTCAGACGGTAATCTCGATCATATCGAAGAAGGTGACTATGACCAGGCAACAGGCACATCAGCGACCGGCACCACTGTTGATGATGCAACCCTTTCAATCACCTGGAGCACCGGTGCCTCAACCAGCGATATCACGGTCGACCTCGGCACGGCAGGATCTGACGACGGTCTGACCCAATATTCAACAAACGACTCCGACGACGTGGAGATTGACGTCTCTTCCGTCGATGTCGATGGCCGCCCTTACGGCACCGTTGACTCGGTTGAAATCGATTCTGACGGCTCTGTTGTCGCCAGCTTCACCAATGGCGAAACAAGAACGATCTACAAGATCGCTATCGCCACCTTCACCAATGCGGACGGTCTGACCGAAGACAGCGACGGCATCTACGCGGTTTCCAACGAGTCTGGCAACGCAACCCTGCATATCGCGGGGCAGGGCTCGGCAGGTACCATCGAAAGCAGCTCTCTGGAAGCCAGTACCGTGGATACCAGTACGGAATTTTCCAACATGCTCGCCGCACAGCAGGCCTATTCATCAGCATCCCAGATCATCTCCACAGCGAGTGACATGTTCGATGATCTGATGAGCGCAGTACGGTGATTTGAATGCATCGTGAGGTCGCTAATTGCAGGAAGGAAATCCGCCGCATCAGGGCGGAGGTCAAACGGTATGAGCAGGATCCGGATCGGCAATCCGGCAAGCTTCTGTTGCTTGTCGCCAAGAATGATCTGCTTTCACTCATTCGGCAAATGCGTCTCAAGCAGGTGGAAATCAAGCAGAAGCGGTCGCGCAAGACCAAAGCCAATCAGGCCGCTTCCGCTTACGCCAATCTTAATAAATTCCGTAAATATAACAAGGGCTAGGGTGTGCCATGAGCTCCAAACTGAACACTGAGATGGTCCATTCGCAACGGGATATCGAGCGCATTGAAAGCGCTATAGACAGAGCCATTCTTGTGGCTGATGACCTGATCAGAATTGCGGCAGAAGAAAATCAGCGGCTGGAAAGCGGCCGTCCCACGTCACTGGATGACCTTTTGGTGAGAAAGCAGAAGCTGACGATGGAATTCGATGCCTTCTTCAAGAGTTTCAAAGCCGAACGAGAGACCTTTCTCTATGCGTCGGAAGAGAAATTCAACGCTTTGCAGGACCGGATCCAGATTTTGGCTCATTCCTTCATGGAAAATGCGAGCAATCTGAACCGTGCCAAGAGTGCCAATGAAAGGCGCATCAGCGCCATCATGCGGGCCATTCGGGACAATCAGGATGCCAGCGCGCTGCCTTCCTATGGCTCCACCGGACGGTCTGCGAGCGCGGCTTATGCTGCGGGATCGCTCAAGCCCTCCCGCAAGGTATAGCCAAGCGGCCGGGCCGGTATGGCGCCTTTTGTCCCTAATGTGGATCGAAGGCGTTTGCTCTGAAAGGAACAGCTAATGTCCTCCCTATCTACTGCGCGTTATATCGCTTCGAGTTCGCTCTCTGCCACTCAGGTGCAGGTGTCCGTGACCTCGAACAACATCGCCAACGCGGATACGGAAGGCTATACAACCAAATCGGCGTCGGTTTCCTCTTCCATATCGGGAGGGACGGGCAGCGGTGTTTCCGTTGACAGCATTTCCTCTTCGGTCAGCAAATATCTGGTCGAGGATCTGGTGGAGGCGACATCCGAAGCCGCCTATGCCACCACTACGGCCGATTATCTCAACAGCCTGCAAACCTCTCTGGGCACGCTGGAAGATGAAGACGGTTCGGGCACGACGCTTGTCGATACCCTTTCCGACTTCGAAGAGGCAATGACAGAGCTGGCGACCACGCCAGAGAGCAGCATTCTGGCCAATACGGCGGTCACGGCTCTGGAAGAGCTGACCAGCCAGATCCGCGATACGGCCGAAACCGTGCAGGATCTGATCGACAATGCCGACAGCGAGATCGAGGATGCGGTTGAATCGGTCAACAATCTTCTTGAGAGCATCGATTCTCTCAATGAGCAGATCAGAACCGCCACCGCCAGTGGCGACAGCACCGCAGATCTGGAAGACCAGCTGACGACAGCCATTGTCAGCCTGTCGGAATATCTCGATGTGGTCACCTATGATTGCGATGACGGCTCCACCAAGGTCTATACCTCCTCAGGACAGATGCTGGTCGGCTCGACGGCCCATCTGCTGACGACGGACACCGATGCCGAAGGCCAGACCACGATTTCGGTGAATGGCTCCGATATAACCGAAAGGCTCTCCGGCTCGGACAGCAAGATTGGCGCGTTGCTGGAGCTGCGCGACGAAACCTTGCCTGCCTATATGGAAGATCTCGATGAGCTGGCGACCACATTGATCGAAACGCTCAATGCCGTGGATGGTCTGGATGGCGACATCCTGACGGGCACCGGAGCTTCCGACATTGCGGTGGTGGACAGCGTCTCGGACGATCCGACAACGCTACTGGGCTCGGGCAATGCTTCCACCACGGCCAACAATATCCTTGATGCCCTGCAAGGAGATGCCACCTATGATGCCGCAGGCAATCTGGCCTCGGGGGATCGTACCTTCAGCGAATATGCAACCGAAATCATTTCCACGGCGGTCAACGCCTCCAACAGCGCTTCCGATGCGCTGGATGTTGCCGAGACAGCTCTCAGTTCGGCAGAAGATGCCATCAGCTCTGCCTATGGTGTCAACGTGGATGAAGAAACAGAACGATTGACGGAGCTGGAACAGCTCTATTCTCTGGCCTCAACCATCTTGAGCACATTGCAGGAGATGTTTGAAGACCTGCAATCGGCCTTCTCATAGGTGATCACATGGCAATGCGCGTAGCTACATTTCAGAGCACCTCCTCGCTGCTGACCAAGACACTGGCCACGCAAGCCAAGCTGGCCAAGGTGCAGGAGCAGGAATCGACCGGCCTCGTTTCCACCGATTATGGCGGGCTGGGTACCTCCGCCTCTACGGTGCTCGATCTGAGTGCTTCCATTTCAACCGCAGAATCCAACATTTCGGCTGCTGAAACCGTTGTCAGCCGCAGTGATACCTATGCCTCGGTGCTCGAGGATATCACCGACCTGTTGACCAATGCCCGCAGTGCCGTCTCCGGCACCAGCACCGATGACGAGTTGGAAGACCTGCAGAATGAGGCGGCTGAATATCTGGAAGATCTGGTCCTGCTGCTCAACACCCAATATAACGGCCGCTATATTTTCGCAGGCAGTGAAACAGACACTCTGCCGGTTGATATCTCAAGCTATGAAGCGACCGACCTGACCACCGTCAACACCGACTATTATCAGGGCGATGACTATACCCAGCTCATTCGGCTCGATAGTGGTACGGAAGTGGAATATGGCGTGACTGCCGATCTGGAAGGCATCGAACAGGCCATGCGCGCCTTGTCCTATCTGGCCAATTCCACGACCCTGACGACCGATGATCTCGATGATATCGACGATCTGCTTGTTGACGCGCAGGACGCGATCATTACCGCGACGAGCAAGGCTGGCAGCGTCTCCGCAAGGCTGGAATCCTATATTGAGAATGAAGAGGATTTCATCGCCACGGCACAGGAACTGGCAACCGATCTGACATCGGTTGATGTGGCCGCCGCCGCAGTGGAGGCGACCGCCTATGAAACCCAGCTGGAAGCGAGTTACTCCGCCTTGAGCACCCTGCTCAATCTCAGCCTGGTCGACTATCTCTAATTGGAAAATTCTCGGAAAGAGTGAAAAAAGAGAGCGCAAGGGGCTTGCGCTCTCTTTTTTATTTATTGTTTTGTCGTCGACATCCAGCCGCCGCTCCGTATCTGCTAGGAGAAACGGCGCGAAGAAAAGCCTGCGACGCTGAGGCAAGGCTTCTGACCGGTTACCAGATCGGCGGTCATCTTGCCGGTGATCGGCCCGACGGCGAAGCCCATATGGCCATGGCCGAAATTGAAATACATGCCTTCATGCTGCCGCGAGGTCTCGATCAGCGGCAGGCTGTCGGGGAAGCAGGGGCGGAAGCCCATCCATGGCTCATCCTCAACCGGCTTGCCCAGCGGATAGAGCTTCTTGGCCCATTTGATGGCTTTCCTGACCTGCACCGGCGTCTTGCGCGTGTCTCTTGCGGCAAATTCGATGCCGCTCGTCAGGCGGATGCCGTCTTCCATCGGCGTGAGCAGGAAGCCGATATCCTCATCAACGACGGGGCGGTTCATGCTTGCGCCCTTTTCGCTGGCAAAATGCTGATGGTAGCCGCGCTTGACTTCCAGCGGCAGCTTGTAGCCAAAGGATTTGAGCAGATCCATGCTCCATGCCCCCAGAGCGATCACGACCTTGGGGGCTGATACCGGCCCATCCTGAGACGAAACCGTCCAGTTGCCATATTCCTGTTTCAGACTGCGGGCATCGCCCAGCAGCAGGGCACCGCCGCGCCCCTTGAACAGGTCGGCATAGGCCTGTGTCACCCCGCCGGGCGAAGAGACCGAAACGCAGCCTTTCCAGTGAATGGCCTTGTCCTGATCGGAAAAGGAAAAGGAGGGCTCCAGTGCTTCAAGTTCCCTTCTGCCGACAATGTCATAGTCGACGCCGAATTCATCGGCATAGCCGAGTGTTCTGGCCGTGCTCTCGAAGCTCTTGGCGCTGTGGTAGAGATTGATCCAGCCGGTTTCGCGGAATTTGTCCATGATACCGGCATCGCGGGCAAAATGGAAATGCTCGCTGGCCGAAACCTGCCGCAGGGGCGTTACGCGCCGGGCATAGGAGGAAATGCCGAACGGGGTGGAAAGGCGCCACATGGCAAACAGCCATGGCGCAAGGCGCGGCATCATCGTCGGGTGATAATGCATCGAGACCTGCGTATTGCTGCCATATTTCATCAGCGGGCCAAGCTCGCTGGGGATGACGAGCGGAACATGTCCGTCCTTCTCGATGATCCCGGCATTGCCGTAAGAGGCTTCAAGGCCCGGTTCCTGACGATCCAGAATGGCAACCTTGAGGCCGCGCTCCTGAAGATGCAGCGCTGTACTGACGCCAACAATGCCAGCACCAAGGACGATAACATCATATGACACAGCAATACTCCTGATAGATGGACCCAAGAGATCTGAAAGGGGAGGCAGGCTTGGGATCCGACCAAAAATGATCAAATGAAAGAGGGGGCCGGGTGAGATGCTCCGGCCCCCTTTGCAATGCTACATATCTTGCGCGTCTTGAGGCAGAACATCAAGCGGGATGTCCTGATAGCAGACAGGGCGCAGAAAGCGGCGGATGGACATGGTGCCCACCGAGGTTGCGCCAAAATTGGTGGAAGCCGGGAAGGGACCGCCATGCACCATGGAGTCGCAAACCTCGACCCCTGTCGGGAAGGCATTGGCCAGAATGCGGCCTGCCTTGCGCTCAAGGATCGGCAGCAATTTGCCCGCCAGAGGCTTGTCGCCTTCATCCATCAGCATGGTGGCTGTCAGCTGTCCTTCAAAGCTTTTCGCGATGGTCAGCATTTCCGCCTCGTCTTTTGCCGTGACGATGATGCCCATCGGGCCGAAGACCTCTTCCTTCAGGAGCTTGTTGGAAAGCCAGTCGGCACCGGAGACCATGAACAGGTTCGGTGTCGCATTGCGCATGTCGCACATGGAGGTGAGCAATTCACGCACCCCGGTTTCCGAAGCAACAGCGGCAACACCCTTGCGATAGCTGTCTGCCATGCTTGATGTCAGCATCACCTGTTCGCCAACCGCCTTCAGGCCTTCAATGGTGGCCTTGCCAAAGGCTTCGGCCTGTTCTTCCAGAATGATGCCAAGGCCGGGATTGGTGCAGAATTGACCGGCGCCGATGGAGAGCGAACCGGCCCAGCCCTTGCCGAGCGCTTCGCTGCGTGCCTTGGCAGCCTCAGGCAACACAAACATCGGGTTGACCGAGCCCAGCTCGCCAAAGAAAGGAATCGGCTCTGGACGGGAAACGCAGAGATCGTAAAGTGCCTTTCCGCCCCAGAAGGAGCCGGTGAAACCAACCGCCTTGATCAGGGGATGCTGCACAAGACTCGTGCCGACATCGCGGCCACCACCCTGCACAAGGCTGAAGACACCGGGATGAATGCCGCATTTCTTGACCGCCGCAACAACAGCATCGCCGACAATCTCGCCCGTGCCCGGATGGGCACTATGTCCCTTGACGACGACAGGGCAACCGGCGGCAAGCGCTGCGGCCGTATCGCCTCCGGCAACCGAGAAGGCCAGCGGGAAGTTGGACGCACCGAACACGGCGACAGGGCCGATCGGGCGCTGCATCAGGCGCAAATCGGGGCGCGGTGCGGGTTGACGGTCCGGCAGGGCCGCAGTCAGGCGGCGGTCGAGATAGTCTCCGGCGCGGATATGGCTGGCAAACAGGCGTAACTGGCCGGTCGTCCGGCCTCTCTCGCCCTCAAGCCGTGCCGTCGGCAGGCCGGTTTCCAGATGGCCGGTTTCGGTGATATCTGCGGCGCGCTTTTCGATTTCATCGGCAATGCATTCCAGAAAGGCGGCGCGTTCTTCGCGCGAGGAATAGCCATATGACCAGAATGCCTCTTCCGCAGCCTCGCATGCTTTTGCTACAAGGTCCGGTGTGCCTTTTGAAAAATCATGCGCGGGTCCGGAGACGGGCGCTGAGGAGAAAATCTCTGGGCTTTCGACCTTCTCACCCGCGATCAGATGGCTGCCATGGGGTTTATAGCTCATGGATATGTCCTTTTGCTGCAGGAAAGACTTGATGTTCTGACGACACAGATAATACAATTTGTATGCATTTGGCAACCGGCGGATTTCCCGATAGCTTCAGGAACCACAATTTGTCGCGCGATTGGCTGCCGTCAAGGCAAGAAATATACTTATTGATTGATATGAGGATAAGATGTCACAAACAGAAACGGTCACCATTGAGGCGCTTGAAGCGCGTGTTTCCGGGATCTTCCGGAAGGTCGGAGCCCTTGCGGAAGTGGCAGATTGCCTTGCCGGGGTTATCGTTGCCGGAGAGCGGGATCATTGTGCCGCTCATGGCCTCTATCGCATAGAAGGCTGTCTGCGCACCATCAAGGCCGGACAGGTCAAGCCGGATGTCAAACCGGCGTTGATGTCCGCCGACGGGGCCATCGTCAGGATCGATGCCAAGATGGGCTTCTCCAATCCGGCCTTTCATTTCGGCTTGCCGATGCTGGTAGAGAAGGCGAGGGAATATGGCCTCGCCGCGCTGGTCATTCAGGATTGCACCCATTTTTCCGCGCTCTGGCATGAAACCGAGGCCATTGCGGCCCATGGTCTGGCCGGGCTTGCCATGTGCCCCAGCTATGCGACGGTCGCGCCTTTCGGCGGTAATGCGCCCCTGCTGGGCACAAACCCGCTGGCCTTCGGCTGGCCGCGCCCTGACAAGGATCCTTATGTCTTTGATTTTGCCACCAGCATGGCCGCCCGCGGTGAAATAGAGCTTTACAAGCGCTCCGGCAAGAGCCTGCCTGAAGGCTGGGGCATCGACAAGGATGGCAATGCCAGTACCGATCCCGCTGCCGTGCTGGAAGGCTCGATGCTGCCATTCGGCAGTCACAAGGGATCGGCCATCTCAACCATGATCGAATTGCTGGCCGGTGCCATGATCGGCGATCTGACCAGCCCCGAGGCCCTCGAAGCCCTCGGCACCACGACGCTGGCCCCCCATCATGGTGAGTTGATCCTCGCGCTGGATCCGATCAAATTCTCGCAAGGGCGCACGAGCGATCCCTTTGCCCGGGCTGAAATGATGCTCGAAGCCATCGCCGGGCAGGGCGCGCGGTTGCCATCCCAGCGCCGTTTCGCCGCTCGCAAGCAGACATTGGCTGAGGGTATTACTCTGGACGAGAAAGAGCTGGCACTGCTCGCCCGTTTCGAGAAAGAAGGGCTGGACGGCATCAGCCTCTGAGAGAAGCAGAAGCATCAGTCACTGATAGCAAAAGACAGGGCCCTTCCATCATTACAAGAAGGGCCCTGCCGGGGGACTGGGCAACGGATTTGGGCAATCAAATGAGAGTGCCGATCACCCAAGATAAGGAGCGATTGAAGGCTGCTTGCTCCAGGTTGCGAACCAGTCATCAAAAAGCTTCAGCTGCTTGGCGACATAGCCTTTCTGGCTCTCGCTCAGCACGTCACTTTCATTGAAATTGAGCGTATATTCAGGCTTGCCGCGCAGCACCAGCATATATTTGAAGTTCAAAACCAGATCCGGCATCTCGTCGAATTTGGACAGAACCGCAAGGGCATTTTCAAGCTCAAGGGCAAGGCGGCGGGCTTCCTGATCGCCCTTGACCGCTTTCTTGCAGAGGGCAATCATCAGCAGCACTTCCCTGGGCAGAATATTGCCGATGCCGGTGATGGCACCCTGCGCGCCGCAATTGACATAGCCATGATAGACGGCAGTGTCGACGCCGACCATCAACAGCGCATCGTCGCTGTCGCTGCTGGTCATATGCTCGGCTGCATAGGAAAGAGCTGCAACGCCACCAAATTCCTTGAAGCCGACGAGGTTGGGGTGATTTTTGCGCAATTCGAAAAACAGATCGGCGCGTGTTTCAAAGCCATAATAGGGGCTGTTGTAAATGACGCCGGGCAGATCGGGAGCAGCCGAAAGGACCGCCTCGAAATGGGCCTTCTGGGCCGAGGCAACAGATGTGCGCGAAAGCTGGCGCGGAATGATCATCAGCCCCTTGGCGCCAACCTTCTGGGCGTGGGCGGCATGAGCAACAGCCATCTTGCTATTCATGGCTCCAAGCCCGGCAACAACCGGCAGCCCGGCCTCGACCAGCACTTCAACGCCCTTCATGCGTTCTGCGTCGGATAGCAGGGGCCAATCCCCCATGGAGCCGCAATAGACGACCGCGCCCATTCCGGCGTCGATCATTTCCTTGCCATGCTTGACCAGAGCATCATAGTCGGGGGTGCGGTCTTGGGTGCATGGCGTCATCAAAGCAGGCATGCAACAGGTGAAAATAGTGGAGTCCATGTCTTTCTCCCATGATTTATCCAACAACCCGACCGGTTCCGCCTTTTCGGGAAGGATAGAAAGCTCTATGTTATGCAGAGACAATACCAATTGTATTTTATTTGTCGACATGAAATGTTGTGAAAGGCACGGCTTTTTTGCTTTCTTGTTGACAGCACAAACAAGATGGAGCGGATCCTGATGGCAAATTCCAAGAAAAAACTGTTTGATGATCGCCTGACGCGGCTGAGGGCGCGCATGGCCGAAGTCGGCACGGATCTGGTCGCAGTGGGGCCGACATCAAACATGGCATGGCTTGCGGGCGTGTCCGCCCATGGTGACGAGCGGCCGGTGATGGTGCTGGTAACCAAGGATCATGCCGCCTTCCTGATGCCCGCCCTCAATCAGGATAGCGTGCGCCAGCATACCGATCTTCCCTTTTTCTGTTGGGCCGATGCGGATGGGCCGCAAGGCGCGCTGAACGAGATGCTCGAAAGCTTCGGCATGAACAAGGCATCCCTATCGGTTGCTGTCGACGAAGCCATGCGGGCCGATTTCGCACTTCTGCTGCTGGATGCGCTGTCCCTTTCCAAACGCCAGTTTCTTGGCGATACGCTTGGCTATCTGCGCTGCCGCAAGGATGAAAGCGAATTTGCTCAACTCAAGGAAAATGCCGTCCTGACTGATGCCTGCATCACAAAGGCCTTTGCCAGCCTCAGGGCAGGCATGAGCGAACTGGATGTGGTGCGTTTCATTGATGACTTTTTCGCCAGCCATGGCGCCGTGACGGAATTTGCCAGCGTCTGCTTTGGTGCAAACGGAGCCTTCCCCCATCATGACAGCGGCGAGACAAAACTGGTCGAGGGCATGGCGGTGATGATCGATCTGGGCTGCCGCAAGGGCGGTTATCCCTCAGACATGACCCGTTCTGGCTATTTCGGCGCGCCGCCGGAAGGCTATGAAGCCATCGCCCATGTGGTGGAAGATGCGGTCAAGGCCGCGCTCGCTGCCGCCAGACCGGGCGTGAAGGCCTCGACCATTGATGATGCCGCACGTTCTACCATCGCCAAGGCGGGCTATGGGGACAAATTCCTCCATCGCACCGGCCATGGACTGGGTATCGATATACATGAACATCCCTATATGTCGGCCAGCTCGGAGACGATCCTTGAAGAAGGCATGGTCTTCTCCATCGAACCGGGCATTTATCTGTCTGGCAAATTCGGTGTGCGCCTTGAAGATATTGTCATCATGCGCGAGCATGGACCGGAAATCCTGTCCGACAAGACCCGTAGTCTGATTGCTGCGCGATAACGGGCTTTCTATCATTCTGCACCGCAAGGAGAGTGCGATGACCTATGTGACCTTTCCCGCCATTGCCTATCGCGACATAACCCTGCCGGTGCCTCTCGACTGGGCCAATCCGGACGGGGAAAGCCTGACGCTGTTTGCCCGCGAAGTGGTGGATCCCAAACGCAAGGATGAAGATCTGCCGCTTCTGCTCTTTCTGCAGGGCGGGCCGGGCGGCAAAGGGCCAAGGCCCTCCGGCGGTGGCCCTGTCTGGCTGAAAACGGCGCTTGAAACCTTCCGCGTGATCCTGCTGGATCAACGCGGCACCGGTCGTTCTTCAGCCGTCGAGGGGCGGCATATGCAGCGCTTTGCCAGCGCCGAGGAAGGGGCCCGTTTTCTGGCCTCTTTCAGAGCTGACAGCATCATTCGCGATTGCGAGCACATGCGCAAAAGCCTCTATGAGGGCCGCAAATGGTCCACTCTGGGCCAGAGCTATGGCGGCTTTCTGACCCTGAGCTATCTCTCCATGGCACCGCAGGCGCTGGAAGCCTGCTATGTAACCGGCGGATTGTCCGGGCTGGATGCCAGCGCGGAGGATGTCTATGAACGCACCTTCCCGCGGGTTGCGGAAAAGAACCGGCATTTTTATGCCCGCTATGCTGCCGACAAGGCCAAGCTGGCGCGCATCGCCGATATTCTGGCCAGCGAAGATGTTCGCCTGCCAAACGGTGACCGGTTGACCGTGCGCCGCCTGCAAACGCTGGGCATCGCCTTCGGCATGAAGCCGGGTTATGAGGAAGTCCATTGGCTGCTGGATGGCGCGCTGGATCAGGATGGCAAACTGAGTGAAAGCTTCCTGCATGACGTCATGGTCGAAACGGGCTATGCCACCAATCCGCTCTATTGCGCCTTGCAGGAAGTGATCTATGCCCAGAATGGCGCGGCGACCAACTGGGCAGCGCAAAGGGAGCGCGAGAAGCATCCCGTCTTTGCCGAAGGGCACCGGCCGTTGCTTTTCACCGGCGAGATGATGTTTCCATGGATGTTCGAGGATATCAAGGCGCTGCGGCCCTTCCGCGCGGCGACCGAAGCGCTGCATCAAAGGCCGATTGAAGCGGCGCTCTATGACAGGGTGCGCCTTGCTGCCAACGAGGTGCCTGTCGCCGCAGCGGTCTATTTCGATGACATGTATGTGGATGCGGGCCTGTCGCTGGAAACCGCCGGTCGGGTGGGCAACCTCAAGAGCTGGGTAACCAACGAATATGAGCATGATGGTCTGCGTCAGGATAGCCGGGTTCTCAAGCGTCTGATAGCCATGGTCGCAGGCACGGAATGAGCTTGGTAAAAAGGCGCCGGAATAGCAATTCCGGCGCCTTTGTTCGTTCAGGCCTCAAGCCTGTCAGAGCACGGTGAAGCCGTGGGCATAGGGATCGCGATCATCAATGAAGATGGTGTTGAAACCGGTCTGTCGCGCCCAGCCGCCGATGGAGGGGATGATGGCATCCCTGTCGCCCACCTTGGTGGCCGCTTCCACCCGCCCCTTGAACAGGCTGCCGATGATGCTTTCGTGAATGAAATCGTCGCCCACTTTCAGCCGTCCCTTGGCCACCCAATGGGCCATGCGGGCTGATGTACCGGTGCCGCATGGCGACCGGTCAATTGCTTTCTCACCATAGAAAACCGCATTTCGGGCCGTGGCTTGCGGATCCTTGGCAGCGCCGGTCCAGAGTATATGGCTGAGGCCGTTGATCGCCGGATTTTCCGGATGCACGAATTGGTATTTCTCATTCAGCGCGGCGCGCAGCTTGGGTGAAAATCCGACCAGCTCTCCGGCCGAAAAATCGGCCATGTCGCGGTAGCAGTCCTGCGGCTCGACAATGGCGTAGAAATTGCCGCCATAGGCAACATCCACATGCACCTCGCCCAACCCTTCAATTTCCGCGCTCAAGCCTTCGGCATAAAGAAAGGCAGGCACATTGGTCAGCCGCACCTCTTCCACATAGCGCCCCTCCTGCCGATATTCCACGGTGACAAGCCCTGCCGGTGTATCCAGCCTGAGCTTGCCGGGTTCCTTCGGGGTCACCAGACCATTCTCGATGGCCATCGTCACGGTGCCGATGGTGCCATGGCCGCACATGGGCAAACAGCCGGAGGTTTCGATGAAAAGCACGGCGACATCACAGTCGTCTCGCGTCGGCGGATAGAGAATCGATCCCGACATCATGTCATGGCCGCGTGGCTCAAACATCAGGCCTGTGCGAATCCAGTCATATTCGGCCAGAAAATGTGCCCGTTTCTCGATCATGTTGTTGCCTTCGAGGCGCGGTGCCCCACCAGCCACAAGCCGCACCGGATTGCCACATGTATGGCCGTCAATGCATTGAAAAGTATGGTTTTTCATCGATAGACCCTGCTCAGGTGATATGCTTTGCGCAGATCGGTTTGTTTCTTGAATTGACACGATAGTATGTCGACAAGTAAAATACAAACATTTGCTTCAGGACTTTTCAGATATTCGCTAGAAATATTCAATCGCAACATCGTTGGGCAATAAAGACATGACCGAGACAAAAGACAAAAAAGCATCAAAGGGCCCCTTCAAGCGAGGCGCTGGCGTTGGCCATGTCTATCAGACCCTGCATCGCGAAATCATCGAGCTGAAAATCGCCCCCGGCAGCCCGATCGACGAGCTGCAATTGGCAGCCCGCTTTTCCATGTCGCGCACACCCATTCGCGAAGCTCTGGTGCGATTGGCAGCCGAGGGGCTGATCACGACCCTGCCAAACCGGGCAACGATCGTTTCCAACATCGACTTTCTCAATCTGTCGCAGTTTTTCGATGCCCTGTCGCTGATGTATCGGGTGACGACCCGGCAGGCAGCGGCCAATTTTGAAGAAGCCGATCTTGCCGAGATCACGCATTGGAAGGATCTCTATGCAAGTGCGGTAGATAGCCGCGATGTCTTCGAGATGATCGCCACCAACCGCGAATTTCATCTGGCCATCGCCAGAGCGGGGCGCAATCGTTATTATACCGAGCTTTTCACCCGTCTTCTTGATGAGGGACGCCGGATATTGCGGCTCTATTATCAGTCCTATAATGACGATATTCCCCATCTCTATGTCGATGAACATGAGAAGATGATCGCGGCCATCATCGCCCGCGATCTTGCCCTTGCCGACCGGCTGGCCGCGGACCATGCCGATCAGATCGTGCGCCAGATCCAGTCCTATATCGCGGCTGACAAGCGGATCAATTCCAGCCTCGCCCTCTGATACTGATTCCGGTGCTGATCTTGATTCATCTTGCGGCCCTGTTACGGCACCATTCGATTGATATGGTGCCGCTGGTTATCGCTGCGCTTTGGGCCTCTTCTATTCTGCCTCCTGTCGCGCGCGCTCCCATTGAGGGAAGGGGTCGGGCAGATGCGCATATTGGGTCGGATCGAATGCGCCTTGCGCAATCGGATCAACCAGCGCCCTGTCAAGCATCGCGCAAATGCGCTCTTTTTTCATTTCCCCCAGCAGGCCGATGAAAACAAGCTGCTGGCGGCGGTCGCCATATTGCGGATCAAGCAGGGCCTTGATCTGTTTGCGTGTGGCGCGGTCCTTTGGCCAGCGCTCTTGGGGAACCGATGCCCACCAGTAGCCCAGCGGTCCGGTTCTGGCGATGCTGCCCGCAAGACTATAGTCCCCGACGATGCGGTGGCGCGTGGCCAGCCAGAAATGCCCCTTGGCCCGGATGACACCTGGAAGCGGTGTCTGGGTGAATGCGAAGAATTTCTCCGGCAGCAGCGGCCGCCGCGCCGTCCAGACAAAACTGGTAATGCCGAACTCGGAATCCTCTGGCAGATGATCGGCAAAGCCATAGAGCTCCTTGTACCATTTAGGATGCGTGTGCGCGCGTTGAAAGTCGAACAATCCGGTGTTGAAAATCGCATCCGGTGACACCGCGCCAAAGTCCGTTTCGATCAGGCGGGCATCGGGATTGAGACCATTCACGATGGACCGGGCCGCTGCCAGCTGATCCGGACTTGCATCGGATATCTTGTTCAGAATGATGATGTCGGCAAATTCGATCTGGTCGACAAGCAGATCCGCCAGCGTGCGCGTATCATGATCAGAAAGATTGGCCTTCAGGGCGTCCCGGTCGGACAGAAAATCTCTCGAGCCCAAATCCCTGACAAGGTGAATGGCATCAATCACCGTCACCATCGTGTCCAGCCGGGCGATATCATTAAGACTTTGGCCCGCTTCATCCCGATATTCGAAGGTGGTCGCAACGGGAAGCGGCTCCGAGACACCGGTGCTTTCCACCAGCAGATAGTCAAATCGGCCTTCTTCTGCCAATTGACGCACCTTTACCAGCAGGTCATCGCGCAAGGTGCAGCAGATACAGCCATTGCTCATTTCCACCAGCTTCTCTTCAGACTGGCTGAGCGAGCTTTCCTCTCGTACCAGATCCGCATCTATATTCACTTCGCTCATGTCATTGACAATGACGGCCACGCGCCGACCGTCCCGATTATTGAGAATATGATTGAGCAGGGTGGTTTTGCCAGCACCAAGGAAACCCGAAAGCACGGTGACCGGCAGTCTCTTGTCTATTTTGCGTCGTCTGAACATTTTGCTTCCAAATGAAATGTTATAACGTCGCAATAGCAATCCATGAAGACAGGGGTCAAGCATCCATAAGGGGCTGTCCGGACCATAAGGGCGGTTCGTCCCGTGGCAAATTGTCCTTTAAAAGCAAATGCAACAGTGGGCCTGCCAGGCGGTATCCATCATCAGTCCTGCCGTGATCAGAAAGCCCTTGTCCCGGCTCAAACAACAAAACGGTGCCTTCATTGCGAAGGGCACCGTTTCCAGTTTGCGTGAGAGCTTTTATGATTGTTGTTGTTTCGCTCTCTTCTATTTTATTTTTGTTGGATCAGAGTAGCCGGGCTCAGCTTATTGCGCCCATGCCAGTTTTTCAGAGAGTTTTTCGCCAACCGGCAGGCGAAGAGCGAAAGCACCGCCACCAAGAAGCGCGATGACGACATTGGCCAGCGCCCAGAAAAGCGGAAATTCCCAGCCGCCGCCCTGACTGGAAAAGACCCAGCCATTGGCCGCATGAACATAGAGGGCGCCCAGAAGCGGAGGCAGGGTCAGGATGGCAACCGGGCGGGTGGCAACGCCGAGGATCAGGGCAGCGCCGCCAGCCACTTCGGCCAGAATGGTGAGATAGGCAAACAGGCCGGGAAAGCCGAGGCTCTCAAAAAAGCCGACGGTGCCGGGAATGGTGAAGATGAAGACTTTCATCAGGCCATGAGCCAGAAGCAGGACACCGGAGGTGACGCGGAGAAGAAAGGCTGCATAGGGAGCGGTGCTGTTGTCGATCATGTGAATGTTCCAACTGTTGTTGTGTGCAGTCTTTGCACGAGCGGTCAATTTCTTGTTTGAGGGTTATTGAGGGGCCTTCCTGAGGGAAAGCCCCCTTGCGCAAGTGGCGTTTGATCAGCGCAGGCCGATCTGTTTGTAGAAGGCGTCGTTATCCCAGAAGAGATATTCCTCATCCATCACGCCGTCCTTGGTCCAGTGGCCAATGGTTGCCATGGACAATTTGTAGGCCTTGCCGGTCGGCTCGATGAATTTGCCACCGCCGATTGGCATCGGTTCGGTGAAGGTGCCGGAGATTTCGCCAACAACACCGGTCCATTCGCCCTGACCGATACGGACAGGATGTTTGTCGATCTTGGTGTCCGGAGCGAAGACAAAGAAGGCCTTCAGGTCTTCGATATGCTGGTCAAGGCCTGTGGCGCTATGGCCGTCTGGCCAGTGTACGACGATATTGTCGGCGTGGCTTTCATGCAGGCGATTCCATTTCTGGCCGGAAAAGACCTCGAAATCGAGATTGTCGAAGGTATCGAGATTCTTGGCGATACGGCTTTCTTCGCTCTGATAATGGGACAGTTCTTTCAGGGCTTCGGTTACCGGCTTGGCATTGTCTGCTGCCAGAGAGGGAGAGGCGAAAGCACCGGCAAGGGCGAGGGCTGCTGTCGAAAGGGTCAAAATCTTGTTCATTGGTCTGGTTCCGTTTTTGTTGTTTTTGTCTGGTCAGCGCGTTTTGTTGTTTGCTGTTGAGACATATATGGACCAGAATTTTAATCAATGAAATGAAGATTATAGCGAATAACTTTCTATGAATTGTTCTCAATTGCATCAAGACAGGCCTCTCTCGGGTTGATCCTGTCCCAATCAGGGCCAGATGATCCAAGCCCAGCCCTCAAGGTGCAGCCAGATAAAGGCAGCCAGATAAAGGCAGGCAGAAAAGCGCCATCAGGGATGAATTTGATAAAGAGAGAAAAGAAAAAGCCTCAAGGCTTCACATAGCGCAGGATCGCTTCGACGATCATCTCCCGCTGGGCCGGAACATCCTCCTCATCCCACAGATCCATGTCGAACACCGCGCGCCATGAATAGCGGTTGGAGACGCGCATGAAGCAGAATGAGGATATCAGAAAATGCAGGTGCCAGGGATTGATGCCCGTCCGGAAAATGCCTTCCGCTTCGCCCCGGCGGAGCAGATCCTGCACCGTTTCAATGGCGATGGCGTTGCGCTCGATCAGGCTCTTGCGGCCGGTGATATGGCGTCCCATCTCGATATTCTCGACGGTGACAAGGCGCACATATTCAGGATGTTCGGCATGATGGTCAAAGGTGACTTCGACAAGGCGGCGCATGGCCTCTTCCGTCGGCAGAGCGTCCAGATGCAAGCCCTGTTCCTTGGTGCGCACTCCGCCATAGGCCTCTTCCATCACGGCGGCATAGAGCTTTTCCTTGCTGCCAAAATGGTAATAGATCATCGGCTTGGTGGTGCGGGTTCTGGCGGCAATGGCATCGACGCGGGCCCCGCTCAGCCCCTTGGCGGCGAATTCTTCCATCGCCGCATCAAGTATGTCCCGCCTTGTGGCCTCCGCTTCTCTTCGTCTGGGCGCAGGTCGGCTGTCATCGACAGGCGCGGGCAGGGGGGGCTTGCTGCCTTCAGCCGCGCTGAGATCTGCGGGCGAAATTTCCACTTCATGGGGCTCATCTGGCAAAGCCTCTTCCTCATGGGGATGAAGCGCCTCGATAGCATAAAGCTCCGCGCGAGCGGAGGCGAATTCCTGCTCGAGATCCTGCAGCATGGCGCAGGCGATCTTGACCCCTTCTGTGACATTGACAGCCCCGGTCGAGCGTTCGATCACCTTGGAGCGATCCCGATATTGCGGATGTTCCCAGAGATCTCTGGGGACCTTCTTAAGGATACCTACACGACCATTTCGGCCAATCCGCACATTTCTTGGGAGCTTCGCCATCTTTGCCTCGGACCTTTGGAAAGTATGGAACTCCTTCCAAAGTATGGATTTTTCGCTTTGTGAGTATGGATGATAGGCACTTCGCGCCGCTTGTCAATATCCGGTAGCAGGATCAAAAGTGTAAGCGATCTGTTGATTTTTGCTGCCGTAATTTGGTGCTAACACCCTAAAATATTGCGGAAAACAGAGATTTTGGCACCAAACGGATGCCACTCGTTCACAGTCTTCTGCGTCGCGTTGTCGCAATAGTGGCAAATACAATACTTGTTTATTGACAAAATCTACCGGTAAGTAGTGTTCTAGCAACATGCTGTTGTTGCGGTATGGATGATTGGGAGACCATTCCTGCCTCAGCTCACAAAGGCCGGGATATCATGATGGTTGCGTCTTGGACGCATGCCCCCCGGCAGGGGAAGGAGCAGACAACAGCACACGGATCGGGCTTTGGCCCGAAAAGGACTTGCTGGTGCGTCTGTGTTCGGGCCGGATTTGGCGGCGCGGACAAATGCGCACTCTTATAGGCTCTAGCGAGGAGAAAGGAGCGGTGAGGAATGCGCCGCTTCGCCGTCCAACCGGATTGTTCGACCGGATCGGGCGGTTATCAAAAGGGAGGCATTCAATGAAAAAGGCATTTGCGAAACTCGCAATCATGGCCGTCGGGATCGGGCTTGCATTTCCGGTCATGGCCGCAGATTTCAATTTCAAATTCGCGCATTCTCAGCCGGACAGCTCGGTTCGGCACAAATCCATGCTCTTCTTCAAGGAAGCTCTTGAGAAGGAAAGCAATGGCCGCATCTCTGTCGAGGTCTTCTCGGGCAGCCAGCTTGGCAGCGAACCGGAAGTGATGGATATGGTCAAGATGGGCACCGTGCAGGGTACCCGTGGCGGTGCCTTCACCAAGGCCAACAAGAAATTCCTGATCTATACCCTGCCATTCCTCTATGACAGCACCGATGCCGTGCTGAAGGCCATGCGCAGCGATTTCGGCACCCATATTGCCGATGAAGCCAAGGCCAACGGTTATTATATTCCGGCGACCGGTGTGGCTGGCGGTTTCCGCGTCGTGACCAACAACAAGCATGCCATCAACACGCCGGAAGATGTGGAAGGTCTCAAGATTCGCACGCCAGGCATCGAAACCATCATCAAGACATTCGAAGCGCTGGGCGCCAGCCCGACGTCCATTCCTTATGGCGAGGTCTATATGGCCCTGAAGATGGGCGTTGCCGATGGGCAGGAAAATCCGCCGAGCAACATCTCGGTGATGAAATTCTACGAAGCCCAGAAATATCTCTCCCTGCTCAACTATCAGATCCATCCCGATCCGCTGTTCGTGAATCTGAAATGGTATGAAGGTCTGCCTGATGATCTCAAGGCCATCTTCGACAAGGTTTCCAGGGAAGCCATGGCATGGAGTGACGAAAATTGGCTCGCATCGGAAGCCGATTATCTGAAATTCCTCAGCGACAAGCTGGAAGTGAATGAAGTTTCCGCTGAAAACCGCGCCAAATTCGTCGAAAAGGTTCGCCCTGTCTGGGACTTCTACATCCAGAATGGCACCTTCTCTGAAGAAGAAGTCAATGCCGCCATCGAGGCTGGCAAGTAACAGACCTGATGCGCACATCTGCCGGGGTGGTTTGAGGCCACTCCGGCAATTGCAAGAGACCACACAAACCATCTGAAAGCTTTGACATGTCCGGACCTGCCCCTGCCTATCAGGTGCATCCAGTGCTTCGCGCCGAAAAACTGCTGATGCAATTATTGACGTGGCTTTTGACAGCTCTCTTCGGCCTGATTTTCCTGCTGGTCGTCATATTGGTGATCATGCGCTATGGCTTCAACACCACCATCATCGGCGGCAGCGAATCAACGGTAATGATGTTTATCTATACCACCGCGCTCGGAGCGGCGGTGGATGTGGCGCGGGGTAAGCATATCCGCATTGATGCCCTGATCGACAGCCTGCCTTTGCGCCTCAAGACATGGCTCGAGGGGGCCAATCTGGTGCTGATCGCCATTCTGCATGCGATGCTTCTCTATTACAGCACCCAATGGATCGCTGTTGTCGGCAACAGTGAGGATCCGGTGCTGCATATCGCCGAGGGACTGATCGAGGTTGCGATCCCCATCGGCTGCGCATTCGCCATTCTCTTTTGCATCACGCGTCTGGTCGCCCTGATCATGACGCCTCTTGAAGATAAATCAAACTAGCGGCGGAACGACCATGCTCTTGCTTATTGGCAGTCTTGTCCTGTTCATGCTCATCGGTGTTCCCATCGCCTATTCGATGGGGCTCTCGGGCCTCCTCTATTTTCTGACCTATCAGCCCGACCTGATCGCCGTTCTGCCCGCCCGCGTCTATGCCGGCATGAACAGTTCGGTGATGCTGTCGCTGCCGCTTTTCATCGTCATGGGGCATCTGATGAATCATGGTGGCCTCACGGGGCGCCTGATCGACTTCTGCATGCTGTTTGTCGGCCGCCTCAGAGGCGGGCTCGGGCTCGTGTCTGTGATGACGGCGATGGTCTTTGGCGGCATTTCCGGCTCGTCGGTTTCCGATGCCGCCTCCATTGGTCAGGTGATGATCCCGGCGATGCGCAACAAGGGCTATCCTGTGCGCACGGCGACCGGTCTCATTGCCGCTTCTTCCACCATGGGCATGATCATTCCGCCATCCATTCCGATGGTCATCTATGCCTTTGCGGCCTCGGAATCCGTCGGGCGGCTGTTTCTGGGCAGTCTGATCGCCGGTGTCATGGTTGGCGTCTTCATGCTCGGCATCGTGCTGATCATCGCCCACAGGAACAAGTTTCCATGCGAGGAGGTGGATCTGGCACCCGCCAAGGTGCTGCGCGGTACATTGGAAGGCCTGCCTGCATTGCTGATGCCGCTGATCGTGGTCGGCTCCGTCGTCACCGGCATCGCCACGGCAACCGAATCCGCTGCCGTCGGTGCGCTCTATGCCCTGCTCGTTGGCCTGTTTGTCTATCGCGGACTGACCCTCAAGGATCTGCCCAAACTGTTTGGCGAGGCGATCCTCAGCTCGGCCAATGTGATGATCATCATCGCCTTTTCCGGTGTCTTTACGTGGATTCTGGCGCTTGAGCATGTCACGCAGATGATCGGTATGCTGTTTGTCCAGCTCCAGCTCGGGCCAACAACCGCGATGCTGGCGGTGGCCGTGGTCATTCTTCTGATCGGCTTCTTTGTCGATGTCAGCCCGGCCATCCTGCTCTTGACGCCGGTCTTCCTGCCAGCGCTCAAGATGCTGGGAGTGTCGCCAATCCAGTTCGGCGCGGTGCTGATTTCCGGACTTGCCGTTGGTCTGGTAACGCCGCCGGTTGGCATGTGCCTCAATGTTTGCGCCAGTGTTTCGGGCGAGAGCATCCTGTCGGTTTTCCGCGGCGCGTTGCCCTTCCTGCTGGCAAATTTCCTTGTGGTGCTGCTGCTCTGCCTCTTCCCCATCTTGAGCACATGGCTGCCCGAGCTTCTGATGGGCTAGTGGGGACAAAGAGCCGCATCAACTGAACAGCAAAACCCCGGAGCATTGCTTCGGGGTTTTGCTGTTCATCTGAAAGGGCAACTAGTTGAGGCCCGCCACCCGTCCCCTTGAGATCCAGCGCAAGAGTGCAATCAACCCGAGCGGAATGAGCGTCGTGATCATGATCGCGCAAAAGGCCATTGCCATGCCAAGACCGGCCGAGCCTTGATCAAACTGGGTCCAGATATAGACCGCGATGGTCTGGAAACCGATGGGGGCAACCAGCAGTGAGGCAACCAGCTCGCGCGAGGCGACGGCAAAGACGAGGATCATCGAGGTCACCATGCTGGGCAGGATCAGTGGCAGGATGATGCGCGTAAAGGCCTTGAGCGGTCGGGAGCCGCAAACACGGGCCGCCGATTCCAGATTGTCCCCCAGTTGATGCAGCGATGCGGTGGCATAGCGCACAGGTTGCGGCAGCAGGATACAGATATAGGCCAGCAGCAGAATGAAGGGCGTGTTATAGGGTGTAACGGGAAGCCATGGCTGGTTCCAAGCCAGAATGATGCCCACCGCGACCACCACACCGGGCAGGGAATTGGGCGTGATCGACAGGGCATCGAGAAAATGACGGAAGCGCCCCCGTCCCTTGACCACCGAATAGGCGGTGATTGCGCCGAGCAACCCGGCCAGAAGCGCGGTGGAGGTTCCAAGCGCCAGCGAATTGCCAAGCGCGACCAGCCCGTCGCTGCCCTTTCCGAGCAATTCGGTGAAATTGTCCAGCCCGAGATTGTCCGCTGCCAGGCCTCCGGAAATGGTGCGCGAGAGGGCGGTTGCCAGAATGGCCAGAATGGGCAGGCCCGTCGCCAGAAAGCTGATGAAGCCGAAATAGAGCGAGACCGGCACGGCCCAGAGACCTAGCGAGCGCTTGTCCGAGGTCTGCGGTTTGCCGCCAACGATGCGATAGTCGCGGCGCATCAGCAGCCAGCGCTGCAGCATGAAGGCGAGAAGAGCCATCGCCACCAGCAGCAGCGACAGGGTTGCCGAACCGGGCAGATCAATTGGCCATTCCGAAATCCGGTTCTCGATGCCGGTCACCAGCACCTCGAAGCCGATCCGTCGCCCCAGCGCCGCCGGGGTGCCATATTCCTCGATCGCCATGGCAAAGACCAGCAGCAGGCTGGCGGCCAGTCCGGGCATCGCCAACGGAAAGGTAATGCGCCAGAAAGAGCGCCATTGCCCCGCGCCGAACACCCGACCGACATCGCTATAGCGCGCGCCGATGGTCTCGAAGGTGCGCGAAAGGACAAAATAGACCACCGAAAAGGTATTCAGCCCCATGATGATCATGATGCCGGGGATCGAGAAGATCAGGCCAGTCAGATTGAAGCCGGTCAATTGTTCCATATAGCCATGGGGCTGCAAGGTCATGATCCAGCCAAGGGCGGCAATATAGGGGGGGATCATGAAGGGGATCAGCAGCAGCGCGTCCCAGAGCAGCGCGCCGGGCACACGGAAGAGCGCACGCAGGGCCGCGAGGGGAACCGCAAGCAGTGCTGCGCAGACAACCGTGCCTATTCCGAGGATCAGCGTGTTGCCAGCAAGGCCGAACAGCGCTGCATCAGAAAGCGTCTTGAGAAAAAGTGAGAAGGGGGCAGCCAGCGAGCCGCGCCCGATCTCGGGGAAAATCGCCTGAATGACGATGAACAGGCAGGGAATTGCAACGACGAGCAGCAAGCCGAAGGTGGCAATCCATCTCAATAGGGCGCTGCCCTCAGCGCCAGTCGCCGTTGCCTTTGCCATCAGTTGAAGATCGTCTTGAAGCCAGCCAGAACCTCTTCGCGCGAAGGGGCTCCATCGGTGGACAGCAATTTGAGATCACCGATCAGCGGACGGTCAACCTTGATATCCGTGCGCGATGGCATCAGATAGACTTTGGCCACTTCATTCTGCCCTTCCGGTGACAGCACATAATCGATGAATTTCTTGGCATCATCCTGATTCTTGGAGGATTTGAGGATCATCATCGGACGCGGAGCAACCACCGTGCCGCTCTTGGGGAAGATGGCCTCAATGCTCTCGCCCTTGGCGGCAGCCCCCATGGTGATATAGTCAACACCGGCAAATACGGCAGCCTTGGCGCCCTGAAGCACCGGATTGAGAGCCGCCTTGTTGGCTCCGGCAACAATCGCGCCATTATCCTTGAGACCCTGCAAAATGTCGGTCATGTCATTGGCGGTGAAGGCTTCCACCAGCGTATAGGTGCCGCCGGAGGCTGCCGGATCAGGCAGGGTGACCAGATCCTTGTATTCCGGCTTGGTCAGATCTGCCCAATCACCCGGTTTCGGCGTACCGGATTTGGTGTTCCAGCCGATGACCAGACCGGCAACGCCCTGAGCAACGGCGGTATCGGTTTTCAGAAAGCCCGGTACGGTCTCGGCATTGGCGCTGGTGTAAGGCAGCAGCAGGCCCTTTTCGGCAAAGTCGGTTGCCGTGCCCCAGCTGGCAGAGATCACCACGTCGGCGACAGGATTGGCGCTTTCGGCTTCAAGCCGGGCCATGACCTTGCCGGTCGTGGCCTGAAAGACATTGGCCTTGATGCCGGTTTTGGCGGTGAAGCCCTTGGCCAGATTGTTGATGAGAGATCCCGGACCGGCCGAATAGACGGTCACGTCTGCATGAGCGGCTGTTGAGGCCATCAGGCCGAGGGCGAGGGCAAATGTGATTGAACGCATGAATTGGCTCCAATGGATTGGTCAGACTACGCCGGAAACCAGCGCAGCTCGTCTGGTGAATAGGAAATGTCGAGGCTTTCTCCCACCTTGGCGCGCATGTTGCTGACCAGGCGGATGAGGTGATCGGTTCCTTCAATACCCAGCGTAAGGGCATGTCCGATGCTTCTGGTTTGCACGCGCAGAACACGCGCCTTGAGCTTTGCTGGCCCGTGATCACCAAGCTGTAATGCCCGTTCGGGCAAAAGAAGCTGCGCCCTGTCAAGCTGAATGGGGCCATCGGGCAGGGCAACGGAGGAATGCTCGATCTGCCAGCCGGTGCCATTGCGGCTGACAGGCAGCAGACAACCGAGCCGCAGAAAGTCGGCGACCGCCAGCGTGGCAGGCTCCCGGATCAAATCATCAGGGGCAGCCAGTTGTTCGATTCTTCCCTTGCGCATGACGGCGACATGATCGGCCAGCGTCAGCGCTTCGGCATGGTCGTGGGTGACATAGACCGCGCTGAGATGAAGCTCGGCCACAAGGTCGCTCAGTTCTTCCACCATGCTTTCGCGCAATTCGCGGTCCAGATTGGAAAGCGGCTCGTCAAACAGCACAAGCGGCGGTTCGGCGACAATGGCGCGGGCAATGGCCACGCGCTGCTGTTGCCCACCAGAGAGGTCGGAAGGCCGACGCTCTGCCATGGCGCCAAGCCCGACCCGGTCGAGCGCCTTCTGCACCCGTTCCCGGCATTCCGCGCCGGAGCATCGCTGCATTTCGAGCGGAAAGGCGACATTGCGGGCAACCGACAGATGCGGCCAGAGGGCATAATCCTGAAACACCATGCCAAGGCCCCGCGCTTCAGGGGGCAGGGCGATCTTGCGAGCCGGAGCTGCAACAATGCGCCCGGCAATGCCTATTTCGCCTGAATCGGGCAGCAGCAATCCGGAAATGAGGCGCAGAAGCGTGGTCTTGCCGCAACCGGACGGACCCAGAAGCCCCAGCACCTTGCCCGCCTCCAGTGAGATATCGATCTTATCGAGAGTTTTCTCCGCTCCATAACTCATTGATATTGAATGCATGGACAGGGCGGGGGCGGAGGGGGATGTCATGGAAGCTGCTTTTGTAAATTTATGAGCTGGCGGGGAATGCCGTAGGATTTGTCTGGGCTGGTCTATAAAATTTCTATATGACAGTTGTGTGAAGCTTTGATGTCACATGTCATGGTAGCAAGCGCAGGGCCGCATTTTTGACCGGAGACGGCAAAATCCCCCGAAACGCCTTTACGCTGACAGCATAAAAAGGCATAGTCCGGCCAATATGATCGCAAGGTGGCCACCGGTCGCCTTTTGCGAAATGGTCGCTTTCATGCAAGGAATTCGCCTGCACAATGGTCGCTTCAATTCTTTCCAAGGCCCAGAATATCATGGCCGATCCGCTCGCCCGGCCAAGGCTGGTGCTCGCGGAGCAGCCCGCTGATGTCTATGCGATCGGGGACATTCACGGCTGTATCGATCTTCTGTTGTCGCTTGAAGCCATGATCCTCAAGGACGCGGCCACCCGTTCCACTGCCACGCTGATTGTCTATGTCGGCGATCTGGTCGACAGAGGACCGGACTCCTGTGCGGTCATCGAGCATTGCCTCTCTTCATCGCTGCCCGCCAATGTGGAGCGCCTTGTGCTGTGCGGCAATCATGATTTGACATTCTGCGAGTTTCTTCTCCAGCCCAGCCTGTCCAGTCCATGGATCGGATGGGGTGGCGTCGCGACACTGGCGTCCTACGGCATCAATCTGGCAGATTTTGAAAAGACGGGCCTGCCCGAGGCTGCTCTTTCGGGCTGGCTGGCGGAAAGAATGCCGCGCAGCCACAGGAAATTCCTGAGGGAATTGCCCGCCGCCCTTTCCATGCCGTCAGCCCATATCGTGCATGCTGGCATGCGCCATCATGTGCCCATGCAGGAGCAGACGGTTAGGGATTTGATGTGGAGCCGTGAGGCGTTTCTCGTCGAGGAACCCGCCTCGGACCGCCGGATCATTCACGGTCACACGCCTTTCCGCAAACCGGAAATAGGCCTTGGTCGGATCGGCATCGACACGGGCGCCGTTTATGGCAATGCCCTGACTGCAATTCATCTTCAGGGTGAAGACTATCGCTTCCTCAGCGTCGCTGCGCAATGATTGGGTACTGACTTCACAACAACTGGCAATGACTGGTCAATGTCTGGTGCGATCAGGGTGCTGTCAGAGCGCCGTCAGGGCGTTTCACTCATCATCGGTAATATCGCCATCGGCCAGAATGATGGTCTGCGGTGTGCGCGTGCGCATGGGAGCGATTGGCACAAACTGCCGCTTGTCATCTGTCGTCACCGCATTGCGCTGGGTCATGCGCCAGATGGTGAAGAAGAGAATGCCGATATGGGCGATGGTCGTGGAAACAAACAGCCCGCGCGGCCCCTGTAGCGACATCAGCACGCCGCCAAGCAGCGGGCCGATCATCGTCCCGCAGCCCATCAGCAACAAAAGGCCACTGCTCGTCTGCAAGCCTTCGGATGGGTCGGCATGGTCATTGGCATGGGCCACGAGCACCGGATAGAAGGAATAGATGGCCGCACCGAAAACCGCCGAATAGATCACGGCAAGGTTGGTGTTGGTGGGGGCGTGAGTGACGAACATGCTGTCAGAGCCGATGGCGACCAGCGCCAGCAGAATGACGACCATGCGCCTGTCGATCAGATCGGAGAGAAAACCGATGGGAATCTGGGCCGCCGCGCCGGCCAGAATCGAGGCGCTGACAAAGAAGGCAACGGCCGTCACCGACAGGCCGATATCATGGCCATAAACGGCCGAAAGCGTCCCGAAGCTGCCATTTGAAATGCCTGTCAGCAGAACGGCCACCACGGCAACAGGTGAATTCTTCCAGAGCCGGGAGATGTTAAGCTGCGCACGGGCCAGCGGTGCGGGGGCCTGGGATTTGGTCAGGGCAGTTGGCAGCAGGGCGATGACATAGAAAATGGAAGCCACCGTGAAGAGCTGGAAGGTCTCCGGCGTTCCGATGGCAATCATCATCTGTCCTGCCGTGCTGGCAAACAGGTTGACCATGGTATAGGTGCCGAAAATCATGCCGCGATTTTCCGCTTCTGAGCGCTCGACCAGCCAGCCCTCAACGATCATCGCCGCACCGGCAAAGGCAAAGCCTGCCAGCGCCCGCAGGATGATCCATGCATATGGCATCACCAGCAGCGAGGACATCAGCACCGAAATGCAGGCCATGGCCGCCATCACGCTGAAGGCGCGAATATGCCCCACCCGGGTGACCATCTGCGGCACCATCAGACAACCGGACACATAACCGACCGCCCATCCTGTACCCAGCAGGCCCAGATTGAAGCTCGAAAAACCTTCCATGCCCCCGCGCACGGGCAACAACATGCCGGTAAGCCCTCCGGCAAAGAACAGGAAGGCAGAGCCGAGCAGGAGCGAAGCAATGGAAAAAAGGCTGCGAGACACGGGGGATCCTTCGAGAAATGAACTGGTTACGTCTGCTACAAGAAAAACACACTAGAATCCCATGATCAATATATCAATGATGCTGCGGCATTCCGTCATGTTAATTGGGCCTCTTGTGCAGAATAGAAAAGGGGCACCATCCATATCCATGAATGATGCCCCTTTCAGTTTCTTCTACAATCCGGCCTGTGGCCAGATCAGGCTGTTGCAGCGTCGTCCTTCTTGTTTCGCTTGAACAGGTTGGCAACCCCAACCACGAAGACGAAGAAGGCCGGCACGAATATGAGGCCAAGGAATGTGGCCGTGATCATGCCGCCGAACACCCCGGTGCCGATGGCATGCTGGGTCTCGGCACTGGCCCCGCGGGACAGCATCAACGGCACAACACCCAGCGTAAAGGCAAGGGAGGTCATCAGGATCGGTCGCATACGCAACCGGGCAGCCTCGACCACCGCATCCATCAGGCTGCGGCCCTCGTCATGCAGGGCTCGGGCAAATTCCACGATCAGGATGGCGTTCTTTGCAGAAAGACCGATGATCGTGATCAGCCCGACCTTGAAGAATACGTCATTCTCCAATCCGCGCACATAGACCGACAGCACGGCACCGATCACCCCGAGCGGAATGACAAGCAGAACCGAGAAGGGGATCGACCAGCTTTCATAGAGCGCAGCCAGCACGAGGAAGACCACCAGCATCGACAGGGCCAGCAACATCGGCGTCTGTGCGTTGGTGTTTTTCTCCTGCAGCGACTGGCCGGTCCATTCGATGCCGAAACCTTCCGGCAACTGCGAGGCCAGACGTTCCATTTCAGCCATGGCTTCACCGGCAGAGACGCCCGGAGCGGCACTGCCGCTGATGCGCTCTGCGGGCAGACCATTATAGCGAACCAGCTGCAACGGGCTTTCTTCCCAGTTCGGCTTTACGATTTCAGAAAGCTCGACCATGGCTCCGGTGGAGCTTGGAACATTGAGTTTGAGCACATCCTCGATCTGCATGCGGAATGGCGCATCGGCCTGAACGGTCACACGGCGCAACTGGCCCTGATAACTATAGTCATTGACATAGTTGGATCCCATGGCCGACGACAGGGTCGAGGCGATGGAAGAGAAGGGCACACCAAGGAATTCCGCTTTCTGACGGTCGATAATCAGCCTGATGCTGGAGCCTTGCGGCAGACCATCAGGACGGACACCTGTCAGCAACGGACTCTGGGAAGCCATTCCCAACAGCTGGTTGCGTGCATTGAGCAATGCTTCATTGCCAAGACCGGCACGATCCTGCAGGCGCATGGCAAAGCCAGATGACGTACCCAGCGAAGGAATGGACGGCGGCAGGATACTGTAGATCTGGCCTTCCGGTGCTGCAAACATGGTTCGGTTTGCTGCGTTGGCCTCGTCTGATGCCGTCGAATCGCGTTCGGTCCAGTCCTTCAGGGTGGTGAAGGACAGGGCGGTGTTTGCGCCCTGACCACTGAAGCTGAAGCCCACGACCGCAAAGACGTCCTTGGTTGCCGGACGGGTATGGGCGTGGTTTTCATACATGGAGACGATTTCTTTGGTTCGTTCCTGTGTTGCTTCCGATGGCAGGCTGAACAGGGTAATGAAGGATCCCTGATCTTCCACTGGCAGGAAGGAGGTTGGCAGCTTGATGAAGCTGTAACCAAGCCCGGAAACGATCACCAGATACAGTACCGCCATGACGGCGATCCGGCGGGCAAAGACCGCAACCATCCGGACATAGACATTGGTCACGCCGTCAAGACCGCGGTTGAACCAGCCAAAGAAGCCACCCTTGGAGGCATGATGATCCGGATCGATCGGTTTGAGCAACGTGGCGCAAAGGGCCGGTGTCATGGAGAGCGCAAGGAAGGCCGAGAACAGAATCGACACGGCCATCGACATGGTGAACTGACGATAGATCTCGCCAACCGCGCCGGACTGCATGCCCATGGGAATGAACACCGCCGTGAGCACCAGCGTGATGCCGATAACGGCGCTGGTGATCTGTTTCATGGCCTTGCGGGTTGCCTCCTTGGGCGGCAATCCCTCGGTCGCCATGATGCGCTCCACATTCTCGACCACCACGATGGCATCATCCACGATGATACCGATGGCCAGCACCATGCCGAACATGGTCAGAACGTTGATGGAGAAGCCTGTGGCATACATCACCACAAGCGTGCCGGCCAAGGCAATCGGGGCGACAATCGCCGGGATGAGGGTATAGCGGATCTTCTGCAGGAACAGCAGCATCACCAGGAACACCAGCACCATGGCTTCAATCAGGGTGTGGACCACCTTTTCAATCGAGACGGCAACAAACGGCGAGGTGTCATAAGGCACGGACCATTCCATGCCATTTGGCATGGCTGTTGCCAGATCCGCCATGCGATCCTTGACCGCTTGCGATACGCGCATGGCGTTCGCACCCGGTGCCAGCTGAATGGCGGCGGCAGCCGATGGCGCACCGTTAATGCGCGAAACGAAGGCATAGGTCTGTGCGCCAACTTCCACACGGGCAACATCGCCCAGCGTCAGCTTGGAGCCATCCTGATCCGATTGGAGGACAATATTCTCGAATTCTTCTGGCGTGCTGAGCTGGCCTTCCACCGTCAGGGGAATGCCCACCCTCTGGCCTTCCACAGTTGGTTCGGCACCAACGCGGCCCGGCGAGATCTGCACATTCTGCGCTGAAATGGCGCTGGTGACATCAGACACCGAAAGGGAATAGGACAGCAGCTTGTGCGGGTCGATCCAGATGCGCATCGCCTTTTTCGAAACGAAAGACTGCACGCGACCAACACCGGCTACACGGTTCAGCGGCTGGACCAGATTGCGCTCCATATAGTCGCCCAGATCAAGGGCGGACAGGGTGCCGTCCGGTGAAGTCAGGGCAACGACCATCAGGAAGCTCGAAGAGGAGGATTCGATGGTCAGACCCGTCTGCTGAACGGAATCGGGCAATCTGGGTTCAATGGATTTGATCTTGTTCTGCACATCGACCTGCGCCAGCTCCGGATCGGTACCCGATTCAAAGGTCGCCGTGATGGTGGCGGAACCGGAAGAGTTGGCTGTGGATTCGAAATAAAGCAGATGCTTCACGCCGGACAATTCCGGCTCGATGATACTGATCACGCTGTCATTGACCACCTCGGGCGAAGCGCCCGAATAGGTGGCACGAATGGACACGCTGGGAGGCGCGATATCCGGATAACGCGTGACAGGCAGAATGGACAGGGTCAACAGACCCCCGAGCACGATAAAGATCGCTATGACCCATGCAAAGACGGGTCTATCGATGAAAAAACTGGGCATCGGAATATCCCGTTACTGTTTGGACTGTTCTGCGGGGGTCGCAACCACTTGAGCGCCGTCCTGTGTAACCCGTGTCTGGCCGCGAATGACCACATTGGCGTTTGCTTCAAGGCCTTCGGCGATGATGTAGCTTCTGCCGACCAGTTCACCCAGAACCACATCCTTGAAATGGGCCTTGTTTTCGGCGTCAATCACAACGATGCGCGCACCACCGGTGGCATCACGAATGATGGCCTGCTGCGGAACAAGCAGAGCATTGTCAACGACCTTGCGAGGGACAAGGGCGCGGACAAACATGCCGGGCAGGAGATCCTGATCGGGATTGTCAACAAGAACGCGCATCGTCACATCGCCGGTTGCCTCATCCACTGTCACATCGGTGAACAGCGGCGTGCCCTTTTGCTGATAAGCAGTGCCGTCCGCATCCAGAATCTCGACGGCGGAAGCGTCCGGTGCCTGATTTGCGATTTTCTGCATCTTGACCAGATCCAGAGCGGATCTGCGCAGGTCCACATAAACCTTGTCCACCTGATGCACGGTTGCCAGAGCCTGTGATTGGCTGGCCGAAACAAGGGCTCCCTCGCTGACCTCAGCCGCACCGATGCGCCCATTGATCGGCGAACGCACCGTTGTGTAATTGAGGTTGATCTGTTGTGCTTTCAGCGTGGCCTTTGCTGCGGCGACAGTCGCCTTGGCGCTCTTGGCCTCCGCTTGCGCGCTGTCATAGGTCTGCTGGCTGGCAGATTTTTTCTCGAACAGCTGTTTGGCGCGGTCAAGCTCGATATTGGCAAGGTCCAGTGCCGCTTCGGCACTCGTCAATGAGGCCTGAGCATTTTCGACCTGAGCCTTGTAGGTCTCGGATTCTATCTGAAAGAGCGGCTGATTCTCAGTAACATCGGCCCCCTCTTCAAACAGGCGCTTCTCAAGGATGCCACCAACCTGAGGCCGGATGTCCACAGTCCGAAAAGCGGATACGCGGCCGGGCAACTCGGTATGGATCGTCACCTGCTGCGGCTTGATTTCCATTGTGGTGACCATCGCCGGGGGGAGGCCAGCACCCTGAGCCAGGCTCATTTTTGGTACGAAGGCGAGACCAAGTGCAAGGCCCATCGCAACGGTTAAAACATATTTTCTGGAAGAATGGGTCATATTGCCTTCCACTATTTTTTGAAAAAAGATCCGACTGCTGACAAGATGCAATCCCGCAACATGTAGGAATGGTGGTGACACTCTGCAAGAGCGCTCGAAGAACCGGGCCATGCAGCACTTGTACATATGTCCAAATTGCACTCATGTCCAGTTTGATTTTATTCCTATAGGGAATTATTTAACAAATGCCTTGATTCTCGGCTAGGGAATTTGGGCAATGTGTCGCTTTGGAAAATATAATGTCCTATCTACCAAAAGAACAGAGGCGCTCGGAAATCATCGAGGCAGCCATTGAGGTTATCCAGCAACAAGGGCTGGCGGCAGCGACCGTCAGGAATGTCGCAAAGGCAACGGAGTCTTCTCCGGGGCAGATTCATCATCATTTTGAATCGGCCGATGCCTTGCGTGCAGAGGCACTTCTTTGCCTTTGGCAACGCATGAAGATCGAATTTGTCAGCCAGATCCAGACAACGTCACCGGTTGAAACCCTGATGGCCTATCTGGGCGGCTCCGCTCAGCGGGAAATCAAGGAGACCTTTGCCCAGCTCTACAAGGATCTTCTGGAAGCATCGCGGATGAGTGAAACCATGCATGCGGTCCTGATCCAGATCATGAATAACAGCAAGAATAAATATGTCGAACTGTTGCAGGAAGCCCAGCAGGTTGGCGAATTGAACGAGAAGGCCAACACCGAGCAATTAGCCTTGACGATCCTTGCGCTCGCCTTTGGTTTCGGTTTCTTCCGGGATATCGGCTTCTGCTCCTATGAGCTGCATGATCTCGTCCTTCACGAGATCAATCTGATTAACAAGGCTTTTGCCTAGCCGCTTTGTCAAAGCGTGTTTTTTATCATCAGCTGTTGCTCCAAAGTCCGGCTTTCTCTGGACAAGGCCGGAGCAGGGCTATAGATCTGCTGATATCCTGCCGCCTCTTCCCCTCCGGTTCGGCTTGTTTTCGTTTGGCAGGAGGCCTGCCCGGGCCGAAGATGCAACAGAATTCAAAAAGCCAGAGGCCAGCACGCGCCGGTCCTCAGAAATGAATTTGGCTCCAGAAAAAGAGAATGCCCGCAATGTCTTTCCCGTCCCTGCCGCAACGAAGCTTCTGCATGATCCGTCATGGCCAGACCACAGCCAACCGCGATTCCATCGTCGCTGGAGCAACCGATGTGCCCCTGTCCGATCTTGGACGCGAACAGGCCAGCGCGCTGTCATCACGAAGCTGGGACCAGACGATTGCCCTTTATGTCAGCCCCAAGTCGCGCGCCATCGATACTTGCCGCCTTGCCTTCCCCGGCAGGAATTTCGCGCTTCATGGCGATTTGCGTGAGAGAAACTGGGGCGAGTTCGAGGGGCAGCAGGTGCAGGATTTGCCTTCCCGTCACGCCGAGCCGAAAGATGGCGAGACATGGCCGGAGCTGGTTTTGAGAGTACACAAGGCCATTGCTGAATGCTGCGCGAAAACGGACGGTGACACCCTGCCCATTTTTGTCTGCCATGCTGGCGTCATCCGCGCGACAATGGTGCTGGCCGAAATCAGTGGCGATGCGCCCTCGGCACCGAATGCGACGCCACTTTTCTTCCTCTGGAATGGCGCAGGCCATGACATGGTCGAAGCGCTCTGAACAGGCCGATAGGACATATCACCTGATATCTGAGCTTGCTCGCATACCATGAAAAACGGCCCGGACGCATCCGGGCCGACATCTTGGCGTGCGGTTGCCAGCGATTGGCTCCCCGCCTATTTAAGGGCCTTCACGGCTTCCTTGACGCCCTTTTCCCGGATGGTTCTGTAGGCCTCTTCCAGAGCGGCTTTCAACTCGGGATTTTCTGCCAGCTCCGGCGTAAAGACGCCTGATTGCTGCATCAGGTTGCTGACGATGACACCGATCTGATCGCCGCTGGCCAGCGCGCGAAGCTTGTCTGCGAGCGGATCGCGCACATCGATCGGCTGCCCTTGCAGATCAACACCGCTGACATAGATCATCCAGCCCGCGACCAGCAGCGCAAGGCGTCGATAGGATGTTCCGGCCTTGAGGTGATGGGCGATGGATTCCAGTGCCCGTTGCGGCAACTTCTGGCTGCCATCCATGGCAATCTGCCAGGTGCGATGGCGGATATTCGGATTGCAATAGCGCCCGATCAGCGCGTCGGCATAGTCATCCAGATTGACGCCTTGGGGCGCCTCCAGCGTCGGGGCCTGTTCCAGAACCATCAGATCGCGGGCTGCCTTCTTGTAGGCCGCATCGCCCATGGTGTCGGCAATGGTTTCATAGCCTGCCAGATACCCCAGATAGGCAAGGAAAGAGTGGGAGCCGTTGAGCATGCGCAGCTTCATATTCTCATAGGGCATGACATCCTTGGTAAAGGTTGCCCCTGCCAGATCCCAGTCCGGCCGACCGGAGACGAAATCATCCTCGATGACCCATTGCCGGAAGGGCTCGCAAAGGATACCCGCCGGATCGGCATAGCCAATGCAGTCAGCCAGAATCTTATGGCTGTCCTCGGTCATGGCCGGAACGATGCGGTCCACCATGGTGGAGGGGAAGCGGGCCTCCGCCTCGATCCATGCGGCCAGATCGGCATCCACCGCACGGGCAAAGTCCAGCACGGCCCGTCTGGTCATATGGCCATTGGCAGGCAGATTGTCACAGGAGAGAATGGTGAAAGGCTTCTTGCCCTCGGCCTTGCGTCTGGCAAGACCGGCAACCAGCGTACCGATCACTGTTTTGGGCGCTTGCGGATTGGCCAGATCGGCCTTGACCATCGGATTGTCAAAATCGAGCCCACCATTGGCCGCCAGCGTGTAGCCCTTCTCTGTCACCGTGATGGAGACCAGCGCGATAGCATCCTCGCTGATGGCGTCGATGATGCCTTCCGGCCCGGCATCGGCCATATGCCGGTGATCGATCACCGAACCGACGATGCGGGCGTCCTGCGCATCGGCTCCATTCTCGACCACTGTATAAAGATAGCTGCGCCCGGCAAGACCGTCGAGCAGCTCGGTCGGCCCCATCATCTCGATTTCCCGATAGGCCCAGTCGCTCTTGCCCATGCCGAGCAACTGGTCGGTATAGATGGCCTGATGGGCGCGATGAAAGGCGCCAAAACCGATATGGCACATCCGCACCTTGAGCGCGGAACGATCATAGGCGGGGCGTTTGACGCTGTCTTTCGCAGCCTCGAAAATCTCTGAAGTCATGGCAATGTCTCTTATATTGAATGGCCCGGCAGACGGGGCGGGACGGTCTCAGCAGTGGGATCGACAGGGGGAGACCGGAATAGACATGAGCCGCCATCACGTCTCGCTTCGGCGGCTCAAGATATTCAATGGGGGCTGTTATGGTGCTAGCCAAAGGCCCAGTTGGGCAGGAAAAGCACCAGTTCCGGCACAAACAGAAGCAACAGCACCAGACACAGGATTGCCAGCATGAAAGGCAGGCTTTCCTTCACATATTCATCAATCGGCGTATCCAGCAGGCTGCAAACAGTGAACATGGCAACACCGACCGGAGGCGTCATGGAGCCGAAGGTGACGATGGTCATCATCAGGATGCCGAAATGCACCGGATCCACTCCGGCGCTCTTGATCACCGGCACGAAGATCGGCGTGAGCAGCAGCACCAGAATCGTGCTCTCGAAAAAGAGCCCCGAAATCAGCAGGAAGATAAGGATGACGCCGACCACCAGATGCGGTTCCGAAAGTGAACTGAGCAGAAAACCGGCAACATTCTGCGGCACTTGCATGAAGATGATGGCAAAGCCGATCATGCCGCTCATCAGGATGATGAGCATGATCATGCCGATATCCGAGAGGGCATAGCCGAAGGCCCGCTTGATGGAGTCAAATGTCATGACCCTGTGGGCAAAGCTGCCGATCAGGATGGCATAGACCACGGCAAAGGCTCCCACCTCGGAAGGGGTGAAGATGCCGCCGCGAATGGAGACGATCAGCAGAACGGGGAACAGCAGCGCCCATTTGGCATCCCATGCAGCCTGCCCGACTTCGCCAAGGGTCGGTTTTTGCGCCGCTTCAATGATATAGTTGCGCCGTTTGGCGATGACATAGGCCGCCACCATCAGGAACAGCATCATCAGCAGGCCCGGAACCACACCGGCCAGAAACAGCCTGCCGATGGAAACCTGCCCGACATAACCATAGAGAATGAGCCCGATGGAGGGGGGAATGGTTGCGGTGATCAGCGAGGAGAGGGCGATGACCGAAGCGGTGTAACCCTTCGAATAGCGATTGGCCAGCATCTGCGGGCCGAGCACACGGGCTTCCATGGCCGCATCGGCCACAGCCGAGCCCGACACACCGCCCATCAGGGTGGAGAGGAAAATGGAAACCAGCGCCAGCCCTCCCGACATCCAGCCAAGGGTCGCCTTGGAGAAGCGGAACAGGCGGTCGGTGATATCGCTTTCATTCATCAGGTGACCGGCCAGAACGAAGAAGGGCACCGCCAGCAGCGGAAAGCTCTGCGAGGTGGTGGCGATCTTCTGCACGCCGATGGAAACGGGCATGACGTCGGACGTCAGGAAGAAGACAAAGCCGGAAATGCCGATGGCAAAGGCTACCGGTGCGCCCAGCACCATGAGAATGGCAAATATGAGGATAATCAGTCCCATGATCAGGCCTCCGCATCTTGCTGTTGACCGGCATCTGCGCCAGCACCGCCTTGTCGTGTGAAGACCAGCGGTTTCTCCTCACCGGCAGGCCGCCAGGAGAAAATCATGTTGGAAAGGATGGAAATGGACAGCAGGATCGAGCCGATCGGTACCGAGATCGTCACCCATGCATAGGATAGTCCGGAATCGCCATAAACCCGCTGCCAGTTGAGCATCGTCAGCTTGTAGCCTTCATAGGCCAGCACCAGCAGAAAGGCGATGAAGATCAGCGCCATGGCGCTTTCAATGAGGCGTCGCGCAGCATAGGGAAACAGCCGGACCAGAAAGTCGACCCCCAGATGCACCCGCTCGCGCATGGCGCGCGTCGCCCCCAGAAAGCAGAGCCAGATAAACAGCATCTGGGCCAGATCAACCGACCAGATCAGCGGATGGCCGAAAAAGCGCATCACCGCCGCGATGAAGACAAGAAATGTAACCACGGCCAGCAGGATCGCTCCCACAGCAAATTCTATTTTTCCTAGAAACCCCGGCATGTCTGCCTCGCTTGTTGATGCCTTGCTCCAGAACGGGGAGAGGAGAAAGGGTGCGGATTGTCGTTGAGTATCGGTTTCAAGCGGCAAGGGTGCGCTTGAAAATTGGGCCGCAAAAGCGGACTGCCGCGAGGAAATCCCGAAGAGTTGGGAGGGAGATCCCGGCGGCAGTCCTAAAACGCTGGGCTTATTCGGCAGCCATGGCGCGCAATTTGTCGCGCAGGTCGCCATAGCCCAGATCGTCATAAACCTTGGCGGTGGCTTCCTTGAATGGCGTGATGTCGATCTCGCGAACCTCGACACCTTTCTCCTTCAGCTCTTTCTCGATGCTGGCAAAGGAATCCAGCGTGCCATAAGAGGCAATGTCACCGGCCTTGAGGGCTTCATCGCGCAGGATCTTCTGCAGATCGGCAGGCAGGCTGTCGAACCACATGGCCGAGGTCACCATACCGGTGATCAGGTTGATATGGCCCGTCTTGGTGACATATTTGATCACTTCATCAAGCTTGGCGCCAACAATGGCGGGCAACTGGGCTTCGGCGGCATCGATTACATTTGCTGACAAGGCGGAATAAACCTCACCCCATGGCATCGGGGTCGGGGTTGCGCCCATGGCGGCGATGGTGCCGGTCCAGACAGGTGCGCCCGGTGTACGCATGCGGATGCCATTGAGGTCTGCGGGGACGTTGATTTCCTTGTTGGTCAGCAGGTGACGTTCGCCCTGCCACCAGTTGAAGGACAGGATCTGATGGCCGGAAGTGTCATGCAGTTTCTTGACCCATTCCTCAAACAGGTCCGAGGTCACGACCTTGCGGATGCCTTCATAACCGGAGGCAAGGAAGGGAGCGCCCAGAACGCCCAGTTCCTTTTCAAATACGGCGAGACGACCACCATCGACGATGACGGCAACCGGCGCACCGGCGCGGGCCTGCTCAAGCACGTCTTCATCCGGGCCGAGCTGGGAGTTGGGGAACAATTTGACTTCCATGCGACCATCGGAGGCTTTGGCGATATTTTCCTGAAAGGCCTCAAGACCCTTGTAAAGCGGGTCAGTGGTTGCGAGCGCTGTGTTGATGCTCAGGGTGTAATCTGCGGCCATGGCAGCAGACCCCAGAAGGCTGGCGATGGCTCCCGCCAGGATGGTTTTGCCAATTGTCGAAAATGTCATCTGTTCGTCCTCCCAGACGGATTTGTAAGGGGTCAGGTGTCCCCGGGTTCAAAGAGTTCAGGTTTTTCTTGTGCGATTTGAGGAAGATCCTTGAGGATGCGCCTCAGGTGAGACCGCATGGCGGCCTCTGCCGCATCGGCATCGTTGGCAGCGATCGCCGAGACGATGGCGATGTGCTGCTCCAACAATTTCTCGGTATTATGTTCAACCAGCGAGAGATAGCGCACCCGGTCCATCTGGGCTTTCTGGCTTTGCACCACGGCCCAGGCGCCCATTTTGTGCGCCGCTTCTGCCAATGTCTGGTGGAACAATTCGTCAAGGACGATGAAAGCATCCGGGTCATCTGATTCGACGGCCTTTCTTTGATGCTCCATCTGGCTGGAAAGCTCGCGATCAACCGCATCATCATGGGCCTGGGCAACCAGCCGCACGATGTCGGCCTCGATTGCCTCGCGTACGAAGCGGGCATCCATGACAGCAGGGGGAGAGATTTTCTTCACGAAGCTGCCGCGGTTGGGCAGGATGTCGAGCAGGCCGTCATTGGCCAGCTTGATGAAGGCTTCCCGCACCGGCTGACGCGAAACGGCAAAGGCCGCGGCCCATTCCGCTTCCGACATGCGGCTCCCCGGTGCCAATTGATTGCGGATGATCTGCTGGCGCAAAATGGCATGAATCTGCGGCGCTACCGGCAAACGCAGATCAATTTCCTGTTGCTCCAACCCATCAAGCAGTGACATAAGCTTTCCTCCCGTTGCAAACCACCATACCGGCATACTGCCATACTTGTCAACCAGTCTTGGCTGTGATAGAGATTGATATAACGCGGCAACCCGGCGCAGAGGCATTGAACCATATGGGCATTGCAGACGTCTCTAAAACGTCCGGTTACGCCAGCCACATGTTCCAGACACATGTTTCAGTCATGTGTTTCCATCACATGTTTCTGGCCCGTGTTTCTGGTTTCCAGTCTCTGGAGGCGAGGTACCAAGAGAATCATAATACGGGAGACAGCGAATGCGTCAGACATGGCGGTGGTTCGGTCCACAGGATCGAGTAGGGATTGAGGATATGCTGCAAGCCGGAGTGGAAGGGGTCGTCAGTGCCCTGCATCATATCCCCACCGGCGATGTCTGGAGCCCGGAGGAAATTGCTGCGCGCCAGCAGCTTATCGCCCACAAGCGGGACGGCTCACCTTCCGGTCTGGCCTGGGAGGTTGTCGAGAGCCTGCCCGTGTCCGAAGATATCAAGAAGCAGAAGGGCAACTGGCGCACCCATATCGAGAACTACAAGCGCAGCATGCACAATCTGGCAGCGGCCGGTATCGAGGTCATTTGCTACAATTTCATGCCGGTGCTGGACTGGACGCGGACCGATCTCACCTATCGCCTGCCGACCGGTGCCACCTGCATGCGCTTTGACTTGATCGACTTTGCCGCCTTTGATCTCTTCATTCTGAAACGCAAGGGGGCCAGCGAGGACTTCCCGCCAGAGGTGATCGAAGAGGCTAGGGCGCGCTTTGACCGTCTCGATGAAGCCGGACGTGACCTGCTGGCCGGATCGATCATCTATGGCCTGCCCGGAGATGCTGAAACGCCTTCGATGGATCGGGTCCGGGCCAATCTGGCCGAATATGACAATATCTCGCAGGATCAACTGCGCCGCCATTTCGTTGCCTTTCTTGAGGAAGTAGCCCCAGTTGCCCAGACCCTCGGTCTGCGTCTTTGCTGTCACCCCGATGATCCACCCTTCGGCCTGCTTGGCCTGCCGCGGATCATGTCCACCGAGGCCGACTATAAATATCTCATGGATGCGGTCGATATTCCGGCCAATGGCATCACCCTGTGTTCGGGCTCTCTGGGCGCGCGGCCGGACAATGATCTGCCCGGCATGATGAAACGGTTTGGTGACCGGGTCCATTTCCTGCATTTGCGCAATGTCGCCCTTGAAAGCGATGCGATCAAGGGCTCTTTCTACGAGTCCGAGCATCTGGGCGGGCATGTCGATATGGTTGCCCTGATGCAGGCCGCCCTTGATGAGGAAGCCAGACGCAAGCTGGAAGGCCGCAGTGACTGGTCGATACCGATGCGCCCTGATCATGGTCTTGATATTCTGGATGACCAGAAGCGCAAGGCCCAGCCCGGCTATCCGGCCATCGGGCGCCTCAAGGGGCTTGCCGAATTGCGCGGCATCATGGTGGCCCTGCAACATGGTCAGCATGCCTGAAGGCATATGGCAGATGCGCCAATGCAGATGCGCCAAAAAGGCTGCATCCACAAGGATAATGGAAGCAAACTGGGTCGCCTCTTGGCGGCCCTTCTTTTATGCGGGCGAGCCTATTTCCTTTCTCTCCTCATATTATCGTGAGAATCTCTGGTCCCTGTTGACTCTGCCCCCCGCGATACGCTCTTGTGCGGGCAAAAAAAGCGAGTGAAAACAAACCAGCAAGAAGGAAAACAATCGTGCCCCCGGTCGATAGCATGGAACATCACGCGTTAGGACATCTGGAGGTCGGATTTGACATTCCCGCCCGCCCCGGCATGAAAGAGTCTGAAATCCAGACCCCTTGCCTCATTCTTGACCTTGATGCCCTGGAAAATAACATCCGGAAAATGGGAGCCTTCATCAAGGCTCATGGCATGCGCCACCGGCTGCATGCCAAGATGCACAAGTCCGTTGATATTGCACTGTTGCAGATGGAACTGGGCGGCGCTTGCGGCATTTGCTGCCAGAAGGTGTCCGAGGCGGAAGTCTTTGCCCGTGCTGGCTTTACCGATCTGCTGATCTCCAATCAGGTGCGCGATCCGCACAAGATAGACCGCCTCGCCAGTCTGCCAAAGCTGGGCGCACGCACCATCGTCTGCCTTGATGCTCTGGACAATGTCGCCGAGCTGTCCGCAGCAGCCTACAGCCATGAAACAGAGATTGAATGTCTTATCGAGATTGATTGCGGCGCAGGGCGTTGCGGTGTGAGCGAGCCGCAACAGGTGCTCGAACTGGCCCACGCAATCAAGGGCGCGCAGGGGCTCAGATTTACCGGGCTTCAGGCCTATCAGGGCTCGATGCAGCATCTGCCTGACTATGAACAGCGCAAGGCAAAAATCGATGCCGCTGTTGCCATGGTCCGGCAATGTCTGGCGCTGCTGCAAAGGGAAGAATTCGAATGCGACATTGTCGGTGGCGGAGGCACCGGCTCCTATTATTTTGAATCCGCCTCCGGGGTTTATAACGAGCTGCAATGCGGCTCCTATGCCTTCATGGATGCCGACTATGGCCGCATTCTGGATGAAAATGGCAGGCGCATTGATGAGGGCGAGTGGCAGAATGCACTATTCCTGCTCACATCGGTGATGAGCCATGTCAAGGCGGACCGGGCAATAGTCGATGCGGGCCTGAAGGTGCAATCGGTCGATAGCGGCCTGCCTGTCGTCTTTGGCCGTGATGATGTCACCTATCTGGAATGCTCGGACGAGCATGGCACGATTGCCGATCCGGCAGGTGTCCTGAAAATCAATGAAAGGCTCCGCCTCGTGCCGGGGCATTGCGACCCGACCTGCAATATCCATGACTGGTATGTGGGCGTGCGTCAGGGCATCGTCGAATGCCTCTGGCCGGTCTCCGCCCGTGGCAAGGCCTTCTAGGAGCGGCTCTGGCCAGCCTTGATTAATGCGGCAAGGTGCCTTGCGCCTTGCTGTCCTTGCCCAGCCAGCGTTTGACCGTGTTGCGATCAATCGAAAGTCGCTGCGCGGTTTTGGTGATGTTGCAATTTTCCTGCTTGAAAATCTGGTTGACCTTGGCTGCGATCATCTCGTCAAGGCTTCCCCCTTCCAGAAGGCTGTCCATTTCATCCGGACTGCCCGATATCCGCCCCATATGATGGCTTTGCGATGACAGCAGCGGCGTGTCGAAATCATGCAGGCTTTGCAGGGTGGCAAATTTCTCGGCGCAATTCTCCAGCTCGCGCACATTGCCCGGCCAGCTATGCTGCCGCAATTCCCGCCGCAGCTTTCCCGACAGGGGCGGAACGGGAATGGACTGCATCTTGCACGCTTTCTCCAGAAACCGGCTGAACAGAAGCTCCGGATCCCCCTTGCGTTCGCGCAAGGGCGGAATGGTCAGGTCAAGTACATTGAGGCGATAGAACAGGTCCGCTCGCAGTCTCCCGGCCCTGATGGCCTGTAGCGGATTTTTGTTGGTAGCGGCTATGATGCGCACCTTGATCGGAATGACCTTGTTGTCACCGATCCGCATGATCTCCCCCGTTTGCAGCGCCCGCAACAGCTTGGCCTGCAAAAAGACATCCATCTCTGTCAGTTCATCAAGGAACAATGTGCCTTCATGGGCCAGTTCGAACAGGCCGATCTTGCCAGACCGCGAGGCCCCTGTAAAAGCCCCCGGCGCATAGCCGAACAACTCGCTTTCGAGAAGATTGCCCGGCAGCGCGGCACAGTTGACCGCCACAAACGGGCCGTTGGAAAGCTTTCCCGCATTATGGATCGACTGGGCGAACAGCTCCTTGCCGGTGCCGGTTTCTCCCTCGATCATGATGTTGCTGGCCGTATGGCTGTAGAGCTGCGCCATCTCCACCAGCCGCTTCATCTCCTGACAGTGATAAAGGATATTGCTGAAGGTATATTTGGCATAAAAGCCGCTTTCGCTGAGCTTCTTGCGGATGAGATTTCCCGCATCCTGAATCTTCTGGATCGGTTGGAAGAGAATGACGGCGGCATTGTCGGAAAATTTCTCCGATGAGACAGGGATATGATCCAGCGCCAGCTTGTCGTCATGACAGGTGACCAGCATGTTGCGCACATGGCTTTTCTTGCGGAAGGCCTTGCTGAGTTCGGGGCTGTCGAAGAAACTGGCGATCTGCGCGCCGAGCAGGTCATCTCTGGACTGGGCCAGTATCGTGCAACCCTGCTTGTTGATTTCCTCTATCCGCCCCTCGCCATTGACCAGAACCGCACCGTCCCGCGTGCAGTCCAGAACGGTTTCGAGCTTTTTCTCGGCCATGAAATAGCGATTGAGATTCTTGTAGACCAGCATCGCGCGCTCAAAGGCGTCAACGATGGTTTCCATGCTGGATTCGATGAGATAGGCGTTAAGGCCCTTGGATTTTGCCCATTGAAAGGCCACCGCATCGCCAATGACCACATCCGGCTTCCATTGCACCAGAGTGTCCATGCTTTCCTGAAAGCTTTCCTTCTCGCGCAATTCGAAGCTGCGATAATTGCGCGACAGGATGGTGCAGATCGGCGAGACCAGATTGATCAGCGGCGCAAAGCCGACAATGCCGATCCGCGTTGTCTCCGTCGTCTCCTTATAGACAAAGGCGAGGGTGCGCTGAACGGAGGCTTCGACCTCGATCACCTCGACATTGAGCGCCTTGCGGATAAGGCGGGCCGTTCCACCGCGGCTGATGATGATCTTGGCCCCTTCATCCAGCGCCTGCTTGGCCGCCTTCACCCCCTGATGCAAATCGCCCAGATAGGCTTTGGCCGGATAGTTGGATGTGTCGATGATGCTCTGCGCCTTGATGCGGATCTGCTCGAACGGCGCGATAAACGCGATAACCATGACCTGATCTCCCCCCTGGTCGGGCAGGAGTATGCGGACCGATGAGAGGAAATGCAACGAACGGGTGATGCGTTATGCATCAACAATTAGTGCAAATCAACACAGCGCCCTCTCAGGTGAATTTCTTACACCAAAAAATAAATATCTATATTTCAATTACTTATTTCGGTGGCATGCGAATTGCAAAATTTTCGTTAAGGCGCACCAAGAACGCCATTGCATAGAGAAAGTTGAAATGAGAGGAGACAACTACATGAAAAAGGATCTTTTCAAAGTCCTTTTGCTCGGGCTCGCAGTGCTCGGGCTGACACCGCTGCAAGGCGGTCCGGCATCGGCCGAAGGTGGTCAGGTGCTCAACATCGCCCATCCCGTTCTGCAGCAGAACTGGTCGCCCCTTCAGGGAGGAGGACACGCAGCGCGCTGGCAATCTCTTAGCTGGGCTGCACCAATGTATTTCGACAAGGACGGCAAGCTGACCCCTTACGTTCTTTCAAGCGTCGAGTCCGATGACAGCTATGTCAACTGGATCCTGCATGTGAATCCGGATGCCGTCTGGTCTGATGGCTCCAAGATTACCGCTGAAGACGTGGTTGGCACATGGAATCTGTCCGCCCGTCCGGCAACCAAACATGCCCGCGTCAATCTGTTTCTGGGTGGCGTGGAAGGCTTCAACGATGTTGTCGTCGGCAACGCAAAGGACATGACCGGTCTGAGTATTGCGGATGAAGCAACCGTGACCGTCAAGCTGGCCAGTGCCGATCCGATCTTTGATCAGAAAATCGCCACAGCCCTGATCGCTCCGGTCAAGATTTCTCAGGCTCAGGACGAGAATGGCAATGAAAAATCCGACTGGTGGATGCCGCAGAATGGTGTCGTCGTTTCCGGTCCCTTCATGCCTGAAACCATGGATCTTGACCAAGGCATCCTGACCCTTGTTCCAAACCCGAATTTCTTCGGCCCGAAACCGAAACTGGAAAAAATCGTCCTGACGACGGTTGCTGATGCCAGCACTGCAACGCTGATGCTCAAGCGCGGCACGATGGATGCCCATACCGAGCTCATCACACCAACCATCATTCAGGATCTTGGCGCAGATTTCCTTGGCGGCCCGGCACTGGCCAAAGGTCAGCAATTCTGGATCAACGCCAAGAAACCTCCAATGGATGACATCAATGTCCGCAAGGCTTTGATCATGTCGGTCAATCCTGAAGAGCTGGCTCTCGCCGCTTTCCCGGATGGCCCCTTCACGGCAGCAAGCCAGATCCTCAACAAGGTACCCGGCGTCGATCCGGATTTTGAAAAATATCCATATGATCCCGAAGCTGCCAAGGCTGCACTGGCCGCATCCAAATACAAGGATGCCAACCGCCTGCCGAAAATCATGTTTGTCGGTATTTCCACCCCGACCCATGAAGCCGCTGCCCAGTATATAGCTGAACAATGGCGCAAGATCCTCGGCATTCAGGGCATCGAAATGAAACCTGCCATCGAAACCTATTCCGGCCCGGACCAGAAGAGCGTTCAGATCTTCCGTGACGATGTCGGCACACGCGTTCCCGATGCGGTTTCCTACCTGATGGGCTCGATCCATTCGCAGTCCGGTAACGCCCGCAACAAACTGGGCGGTTACGAAAATGCCAAGATTGATGCCATGTTGGATGAAGCATCCGTCAAGGGTGTGAAGGACCCTGACCGCATCAAGCTTGCGCAGGAAGCACAGCGTCTCTTCCGTGAAGACTGGACCTACATTCCTTACTATTACGACGTGATGTCGAAATGGGCCATGCCTTGGGTCCTCAATTTCGACAAGAATGATGACTGGCAAGTCATCGAGCCATGGAATGTAACAATCGACGAAGCAAAACGTCCGTAAAGGACGGCGAACCTGGACGGGTCGTGGTGGTCTCACTTCCCGTCCCTTTTTCCCGAATTCGCAAGGATGACTTGATATGGGACGCTACATCTTATTCCGACTTCTGAAGTGGATTCCCTCGGTTTTTATTCTTCTTCTGTTGATCTACGCTCTCGTGTTCTTTGGGGCAGGCGATCCGATCAAGCTTATCTTCCTGCAGGCACCGGGCGATGTCGCCTATGATCCGGACAGAGTGGAAGCCATCAGGGATGCCGCGGGCCTGAACCGGCCGTTTCTGGTTCAGTTCATGGATTATCTGGTCAATATCATGCACGGAAATTTCGGCAACTCGCTGGTTTCCGGTCGCTCGGTCAACTCGATGATCAGCGCAGCGCTTCCGGTAACCCTCAAACTGGGCCTTACCGCGATTTTCCTGCTCTCGGTCGTCGGCATCATTCTGGGCGTGATTGCCGCGCTCAACCAGAACAAGCTGCTGGACAATCTCATCGTCGGCTTTGCCCTGATCGTCTGGGGCATTCCGGTCTTTGTTGCCGGTCCGCTGATCATCGTCTTTCTGGTGCTGGTCATGGATATGGACGTGCCCTATGGCTGGAGCGGTCTGCTCAGTTTCAAGGTGATCGTGCCGCTGCTGGTGCTGGGGCTCAATCCCATGGCCCTGATCATTCGTCAGGCCCGCGCCGGTGTGCTTGAAGTGCTCAGCGAAGATTATGTACGCACGGCCCGCGCCAAGGGCATTCCGCACTATCAGGTGGTGGTCAAGCATATCATGCGGCCAGTGCTGACCCCGGTGGTCAGCCAGATCGGCCTGCTGATCATCGCCACGCTCAACAATTCCATTCTCATCGAAAAGGTCTTCGGGCTGCCCGGCCTTGGCCGTCTCACCGAAACCGCGATCAAATCCTCCGACTATCCGGTCATTCTGGCGATCGTGCTGATTTTCTCGACGGTGGTCATGGCTTCCAACCTGCTGGTTGATATTTCCTATCCGCTGCTTGACCCCCGCGCCGCAGCCAAAAAGACAGGAGACGAATAATGACGGACAACACGCTTGATCTCCAACAGGAAGAAAAGCAATTCAGTCTGGCCAAGGATGCCTTTGACCGGCTGGTTGCCAACAAGCTCGCCTTGCTGGGCATGTTGCTGGTGCTGTTCCTGTTTTTCATCGCCATTTTCGGCCCCTATATCACGCCCTATGACTTTCTCTCGCAGGATCTCATGGCGCGCAATCAGGCGCCATCCTGGACACATTGGTTTGGCACCGATGATCTGGGGCGCGACATCATGAGCCGGGTGATCTATGGCGCACGAACCGCCGTCATCGTGGCTTTCTCGACCACCTTGCTGAGCCTGATCATCGGCATCTTCATGGGCTCGCTGGGCGGCTATTTCGGTGGCAAGATCGACGCCTTCATCGTCTGGCTGATCGATATCACCATGTCTGTGCCATCTCTGCTGCTGGTGATCGTCATCAACGTCTCCATGAAGCCACGGCTGGTCAACTGGATGGACGAGCAGTTTCTGCTGACCGGCAATGCCTTCTACCGCAACACCATTCTGGTGGATTTCGTGCTGGTCTTCGGTTCTCTGGCGCTGATCAAATGGCCCAAGGCTGCCCGCATCATCCGCGGTCAGATCATGTCGGTGCGCAACAAGAATTATGTGCTCGCCGCCGAGGCCATTGGCGTGCCAACAGCCAAGATCGTCTGGAAATATGTCATTCCCAATTCCATCGGCCCGATCATCGTCTATATCAGCGCCGCTCTTGGGGAAGCCATGGTCTTTGAATCCTCCTTCTCCTTCCTTGGTGTCGGCGTGCGTCCTCCAATCCCCAGTTGGGGCAACATGATCTCGGACGGATTGCGCGTCTGGCAGCTCTATCCGCACATTCTTGCAGCGCCTGCCGCAGTGCTTGCGTTGGTCACCATAGCCTTCAGTTTCCTTGGCGACGGCCTCAACGATGCGCTCAACCCGCGGCAATGGAAATAGAGAAACAACGAACAGCTAAAGGGAGGGCGCTTTGACCAAACTTTTGGAAGTGAAAAACCTGCATACGCGCTTCAAGGTGCGCAATGGCTATCTTTACGCGGTAAACGGTGTTTCCTTTACCCTCGAGAAGGGGGAGATGCTCGGTGTTGTCGGCGAATCCGGATGCGGCAAGAGCGTGTCCATGATGAGCCTGATCAAGCTGCTGCCGCCAGCCGCCCAGATCACCAATGGAGAGGTGCTGCTGGAGGGCAAGGATCTGGCCAAGGCCAGCGCCAGCGAAATCAACATGGTGCGCGGCTCCAAGGTCGGCATGATCTTTCAGGATCCGATGACCTCGCTCAATCCTTTCATGAAGATCGGCGCGCAGCTCTGTGAAGGCATCATCTATCACAAGAAGATGAACCGCGCCGACGCCATGAAGCAGGCCGCAAAATATCTCGATCTGGTGGGAATCTCCAACAGCGAGCATCGCTTGCATGAATATCCGCACCAGCTTTCGGGCGGCATGCGCCAGCGCGTGATGATCGCCATGGCTCTGCTGGGGGAGCCCGATCTGGTGATTGCCGACGAGCCGACCACCGCGCTGGATGTGACCATTCAGGCCCAGATCGTGGAACTGGTCAAGGAACTTCGCGAAAAGCTCAACATGTCGATCATCTGGATCACCCATGACCTCAGCCTGCTTGCGGGCATGGTGGATCGCATCATGGTGATGTATGGCGGCAGCGTGGTCGAGGAGGCACCGCTCGATGAAATCTACAAATCGCCGCGCCACCCCTACACCATCGGTCTGCTGAAATCGATACCGAGCATCAAGACCGAAGCCGGCAGCCGCCTGCCATCCATCGCCGGGGCACCGCCGAACCTGTTCGTCGAGCCGCAAAGCTGTCCCTTCGCGCCCCGCTGTGCCTATCGCAAGGAACGCTGCACCAGCGAGATGCCAAGCCTGCAGCCGGTTGCCGGTGACGGTGCCAATCCGAAACACCGCATAGCCTGCTGGGTGGATGTAACCAAAGAGAGCGCCACGCGCAAAGAGGGGGATCTGCTATGACCATTGATGCCAAACAGCCTCTGGTCAAGGTGAAGAACCTTGTCAAATATTTCCCTATCAAGATCGGCGCTTTCGGAAGTGAAAAAGCGATTGTTCATGCGATCGATGATGTCAGTTTCGATATCTTCAAGGGTGAAACCCTGGGGCTCGTGGGTGAGTCCGGATGCGGCAAATCGACAACCGGCTTCACGATCCTGCAAATCTATCGCTCCACTTCCGGAAGTGTCGAATTCGAGGGGGTGGATCTGGCCTCGCTCTCCAAGGAAGAGCTACGCACCATGCGCAAGCGGGCCCAGATCGTCTTTCAGGATCCCTATTCGACCCTCAATCCGCGCATGACCATCGGCGAGGCTCTGGCCGAACCGATGAAAGTGCATAAAATCTGCCCGGAAAAGGAAATTCCGGGCCGGATCGCCCATCTCATTCGCGATGTGGGGCTCAGCCCGAGCGTCGCCAACCGCTATCCGCATGAATTTTCCGGCGGCCAGCGCCAGAGAATCTGCATCGCAAGGGCGCTGGCCTGTGATCCCGAATTCATCGTCTGCGATGAGCCGATCTCGGCGCTGGATGTGTCCATTCAGGCCCAGATCATCAACCTGCTGATGGATATTCAGGAGAAATACAGCCTCACCTATCTGTTCATCGCCCATGATCTGGCCGTTGTGCGCCATATCAGCGACCGGATCGCGGTGATGTATCTGGGCAAGATCATGGAGATTGCCGACAAGAAGGAGCTGTTCCAGCGTCCGCTGCATCCCTATACCAAGGCCCTGCTTTCCGCTGTGCCCGAGGCCGATCCGGACGTTGAACGCCAGCGGCAACGGGTCATTCTCAAGGGGGATGTTTCCAACGCCATCGATCCGCCATCTGGCTGCCGGTTCCATCCGCGTTGTGCCTATGCTGCCGAGGCCTGCGCACAAGCGGTGCCCGAGCTGGAAGATCATGGCGATGGCCATCTGGTGGCCTGCCTGCGTCTGCAAGAGATCGCGCAGCAGACCAGCAAGGAACTGGAAGAGGCCTGACCAGGCATCGGTTTCTTCCAATAGGACCAGTGAAAACAGGATGCTACAGGCGCTGGCTTAGGCAGCTCTCGCCTGTGCGCAAGATATCTTTATGCATTTTTGTCTGAAGCCTTGGTGACAAGGACCGATGAGCAAGTCAGGAAAAGCCATGAAAATAGTTGCGAGCAGAGCGATTCCAACCCCGTGCCTGAGCAATCATGCGTCCAATCTTCTGGCGCTGGATAATGGCGATCTCCTTTGCTGCTGGTTTGGCGGCAGCATGGAAGGGTCATCGGATATCAGCATCTATCTCTCCCGCTTTGATCATGCCGCAGGGGTCTGGAGCGAGGCGGTCAGGATGAGCGATGATGCCCAGCGCTCGGAGCAGAATCCGGCGCTCTTTCGCCATCCCTCCGGCCAGATCTGGCTGCTTTATACCGCCCAGCTGAAAACCGATCAGGGCACGGCCATCGTCCGCATGCGCCGTTCTGATGACGAGGGCAAGAGCTGGGCACCGATTGAAACCCTGTTCGACAGCGAAGGCACCTTCATCCGCCATCCACCCGTGGTCAATCCGCAAGGGCAGATCCTGTTGCCTGTCTGGTTTTCCAGCATGAAGAATGCCTTTGGCAATGACCGCTCGCTGGTGCAGATTTCCGATGATGGCGGCAATTGCTGGCACCTGCAGGAGGTTCCCGGCAGCGAGGGCTGTGTTCACATGAATATCCTGCCCGATTGCCGCGTGGCTTTCTATCGCCGCCGCAAGGCAGACCACATTTTCCGGTCTGTCTCGGACGATGGCGGGCTGACATGGGCCCGGCCCGAAGCGACATCGCTGCCCAACAACAATTCATCCATTCAGGCAATCGGGCTTTGCGATGGGCGGCTGCTGATCATCTATAACCATATCGGTGCGGCAGGGCGCGACTGCGAGAGCGCCGTGCCACCATGGATACAGGACAAAGAGGCCTTTCTCGCCCAGTGCGAGGTGACCGAAAATAGTGCCATCTGGGGCGTGCCGCGCAATCCGCTGATCATTGCCAGCTCCAGAGATCTGGGCAAGAGCTGGCAGCCGGAGCTGGTGGTCGAAGACGACCCGCATCTGCTCTCGGCCCATGACAGCAAGGGCGCATTCCGTGGCGACTATTCCTATCCGTCTATCATCCAAACCTCCGATGGGCATTTGCAGATCAGCTACTCCTATCTGCGCGACTATATCAAGCATGTCACCTTGTCTATCGAGGACTAGAAAAGAGCGATCTGCCCAAGCTTCAGGAAGAGAGCAGGGGGCAGATTCGGAGAAATGGCAAAGAACCGCAGAAAACAGCAGAGAACGGCAAGGAATGTGAGGGGCAACCGTGAAAGAGGATCAGAAACTGGCCATCATTGCGGACGATTTTACAGGAGCGGGCGATTCCGGCGTCCACTTCTCCCGTCTTGGCAAGCAGATCAAACTGCTTCTGCATCGCCAGTCCCTTTCTGACGCCCATCTGGTGGCGGGCAATATCTCGATCAACAGCGAAACCCGCTTTCTTCCTCCCGAGGCGGCCGCAAGGCTTGTCACAGATGTCATCGGACTGTGCCGCAGCAAGGGCTATGAACGCTTCTACAAGAAGATCGACTCCACCATGCGCGGCAATCCCGGAGCGGAAACAGAAGCCGCTCTTGCAGCAACCGGCAAGGCGGCGGCCCTCATCTGTACCGCCATGCCCGAGACCGGGCGCACATGCCGGGATGGCCAGATCTATCTTTTCGGCACCCCTCTGCATCAAACCGACATCGGGCAGGATCCCTTTCACCCGCTTGCCAGATCCGACATTGCAGGCATGATTGGCGAACAGACTGCGCTGGCAACCTGCGTCATAACGATTGATCAAATCGAAGCCGGTGAGGCGGCGCTCGACCAAATCATCGCCGACCATATCTCGGCGGGCATTCGCCTGATCATCGCAGATGCCACTTGCGAGGCGCATCTCTCCTCTCTTGCCCGGGCGGCACTGCAAAGCGATTGTCTGCCGGTCGGGGCGGGAGGATTTGCCCGCGCTCTGGCGCTTGTTTTGGCAGGCGAGGCAAAGGGCGTGCCCATTGCGAGCAGCAAAGCGCCCGAAGGCCCGTTGCTTGCCATCGTCGGCAGCCTTGCCAGACCCTCTCTCATTCAGGCTGACAGGGCAGAAGAAAGGGGCGACTATCTCAGCGTCATCCTGCCGCCCGACGCAAGGGTGGATGAGCTTGCTGCCCTGTGCCATTCACAATTGGCAGACAGGGACACAAAGGGCGGCGATATTCTGCTTCGCATGGACAACAGCTCGGTTGCGCCCCGCATCAGCAACGAGGAAGGCGCGCGCATAGCAGCACTCGTGGGGGCTGCGGCCTTCATCCTTTGCCGTGATTATCATTGCCAGACGGTGTTCAGCACGGGGGGCGAAACGGCCATCGCAGTGGCCAATGCGCTTGGCATTCCGGCCATCGACCTTGCCGACGAACTGATGCCCGGCGTCGTGCTCGGGGCCTGTCAGGCGGGGGAACTGGATGTCAAATGGTTCATCTCCAAGGCCGGCGGTTTCGGCAATGAAGAGGTGCTCCTCGATATCCAGTCGCACATCCGCAACCATCATCAGTAAAGAAGAAAGAGATGGAAAATCTTCGCTCAAACAGACAGGAAAGCCCGGCCCAGCCCTCCCGGACATCTCAGATGCTCCGGACGTCGAGGATGAGCCCTCAGCCCGTCGACGGGGAGACTTTTGTTGCCCTCGTTACCTGTTTCAACAGCGATGATACGATCAACTATTCCGCACTGAGAAATCAGGTCAGGCGGCAGGTCACCTTCGGCAACAATATCCTTGTCTGCGACCTATTGGGCGATTTCACCTGCCTCACCCATGCCGAAAAGGTGCGCATCTGTGCCGAGGTGGTCGAGGAAGCCGATGGACGGGTCAAGGTGCTGGCCAATATCGGCATGCCGTCGACCTACCAATCCATCCTGCTCGGGCGAGACATATCCGGCCTTGGGCTGAATGGTGCCACGGTGCTGGCTCCCTTTTTTGCCGATTGCGACGATGGTGATCTGCTGCTCCATTATTCCCGCGTCGCCGATGGGCTTCAGATCCCGGTCTATCTCTACAATGCGCCAGCCATAGCCCCTCGCGCGCTCGCCCCTGAAATGGTGTCCCAACTGGCCAGACATGGCAATATCAGGGGGATCAAGGATAATGGCGTCGACAGGGAACGGGCACTTGCCTATCTGGCCATCGCCAGTGAGAGCGACGACTTTGTCTATTATACCGGTGTGGACGGGATGATATGTGAAGCGCTCGCCCATGGGGCGGCGGGATGCATGTCTGATCTGGGCAATATATTGCCCCGCACGCTGAACAATGTCTGCCTGACTTATTCAAATGGCAGTCGCGGCGAGGCGCAAAAATGGCAGTCCCTGCTCTGCGAGCTGCACACCGACCTGTCCGCACTTGGTTCCGTTGCAATGGGGGTCAAGCAACTGCTCTATCTCATGGACAACAGCGTCGGGCTCGGGCGGCACCCTTATCCGCATCTGAGCGAAGAACAACGGGCCGCCTTCTATGCGATTGTCGAGAAATACCAGATTGTCTGAGGGAGGGCCTGCCAGAAGCCTGCCAGAAGCCTGCCAGAAGCCTGCCAGAAGCCTGTCAGAAGCCTGTCAGAGAATTGCCAGCAAGCTCCCAGAGAATTGCCTGATACACAAAGGGGCCAGCGCGTTTGCGCCAGCCCCTTTTTGCATTGTCTGATGCCTGACGCCGATCAGGATCCGGCCCGACCGATCCGGCTGACCAGAACGGCCATCAGACGCTGATAGAGATCCGGTCCCAACACATCATCCTCAATGCCATAATCCACGCTGGGATTGTCATTGATCTCGATGATGCAAGGCCCCTTCGGAGTCTCCTTGATATCCACGCCGTAAAAACCGTTGCCGATCAGACGGGTGCCGCGAATGGCGGTTTCGACCACGGCGGGCGGAACCGCCGAGATCGGCATGGTTTCGGAATCGCCGGACTGGATCGAGCCGTCATTCTCATATTCGTAGATTTTCCAGTTGCCGCTGACCATGTAATATTTGCAGGCATACAGCGCTTCGCCATCGAGCACGCCAATGCGCCAGTCGAAGTCGGTCGGCATGAATTCCTGAATCATCAAGAGGTCGGTCTTGCGGAACAGCGCCTTGCTCAGATCATTCAATTCATCGCGGCTGGAAACCTTGTGTACCCCTTTGGAAAAGCAGCCATCGGGAATTTTCAGAATACCGGGAAATTCGAAATTGTCCGCCAGATCCTTGAGGCGCGGCTTGTCGAAAATGGTCGTGCGCGGTGTCAGGATCCTGTTCGATTTCAGAAGTTCGGCCAGATAGATCTTGTTGGTGCAGCACAGGATCGAATGCGGATCGTCAATGACCGGCATCCCCTCGCGCTGCGCCCTCTTGGCAAAACGGTAGGTGTGATGGTTGAGCGCTGTCGTCTCGCGGATGAACAGCGCGTCGAATTCCAGAAGGCGTCCGAAATCCTTGGCCGTGATGAATTCAGCGCGGGCATCGACTTTTTCGGCCGCCGCCGCAAAGGATTCCAGCGCCTTCTCGTCACTGGGAGGGCTTTCCTCTTCGGGATTGGCCAGAATGGCAACCACGGCAGATGGAAGCTTCTTGATGGACGGCTTGGGCAGGCTGCCCTTCAGGAAAGCCTTGAGGGCAGAAAGAAAGCGCGGCTGCTCTTCCTCGGTCAGCTTGTGAATGGCAACCGCCTCGATTTCCTTGATCTTGAATTTCGGCTCCGATTGCAGATTGATCCGGATGATCGGGCAACGGAAGAGATCGAAAGCCTTTTTGCCGACCTCGCGAAAACGCCGGTCGGCGGTGCGCCCGAAATAGACGTCGATGGCCGCAGGGAAGGTCTTGTCCACCATGCTGTCCAGCATATGGTCAAGGCGCAGCAGGGCCTGACGGTGAATCCGCTTCCAGTTGATGTCAAGCAGGGCATCGGCCTCGGGCAGGCAGCGTTCCTTGCGCGCGTCGGCCAGAAGACTGCAATAATAACCCAGCGACAGCGGCTCATAGGAGCGCGACAGGTTGATGACGCGCCGACCGGGAACCCCGTGCTCCAGCGCCAGATATTGACGCACGGTCATGACCAGAGAACCGTTCGGTGCGGTTTCCAGATCCGTCAGGCGATCCACCAGAATGATCGGCAGGCGGGTGCGGTTGGCTGGCTTGGAGCCCTGCGGCAGATGATCGAGCATGCGGATGAGGCGGACTCCATCTGCACCATCTTCATAATAGTTGGGCAATTCGTCTTCAGGCAAAAAGCCATAATGGCGGTAGAGGCTGATCGCCTTTTCATTGTCGGCCCGTACCTCAAGCGACAGCCGGTCGCATTCCAGTTCCTTGGCAATCGCCTCCGAACCACCCAGAAGCTGGGAACCGACGCCGCGCCCGCGGGCTTCCTCTACGACTGCGATTGAATAAAGCCGGGCAACAGACGTGCTTTCCCTGAACAGGATCAGGGCATAGCCCAGCAGGGCGCCTTCCTCGCCGATGGCGACAAGCAGGCGGGCGGAATCCGTCTTGATAAAGGAGGTAAAGGACCGGCGGCTGATCTGATCGGAGGTAAAACAGCGATCTTCCAGCGCAACAAGCTGGTCCAGATCGTCCATGTTCGCCGGGCGTATGAGAATTTGGGAGAGAGAATGAGATGACATGGAATGTCCTCAAAAATACAGTTGTGACAAGCTCTCTTCCGCTGAATTCCGGGCCGAGCGTGAAAGCTCATATATACCGCTAAAAACTGTTTGGATACCGAAAAATATGCCCGCCAAACGAATTTTTCCAACGTCATAATACAGACTTTGCCAAGGATCTCAAAGAGGACGAATGACTTAAAATCAACGTCGGGTTGGTGCCTTCCGGCAGCGGGGCAAGAAGCTGTCTCTATTGCTGCCTTGAGCTGTTGCAGGCAGCCCGTTCTGCTAGTTTGCGGGGCGCGATTCTTGCAGACCTGCTGTCGATGGCACCACTTTATGGGAGAGGAAAAGGCGAGCGGTATGAGAGGGGAAAAGGCGAGCGGTGCGCGCATAAAAGAAATGCACGCCCCCATTATTCGACTTTCGCATTGGCAATTTGTCGCATCTCGGCCTGCTATTGGCCTGCCCGATCTTGGCAGATCTCACAGGAGTGGCGACCTTGCAGCGCGCATTTTGCCGGTGCCGCGCGGGCTGTCTCACTCCGCTTTGACAGACGATATGATGCAATTGACCACATAATCCTTGAGGGTATTCTGCCCCTCTTCGGAGAAAAGGTCATTGCCGAAATTGTTCGAAAAGGTGGCTCTGTTGGAAACGTTGAAAAAGGACAGGGCGCTGATTTGCCAGTGCAGTTCCAGCGGCGAAATACCCGCCTTGAAGACCCCCGCCTTCTCGCCCGCCTCGCAGATCCGGCTGAGCTGATTGATCACCTTGGTGTTGGTCAGATGCAGCGATTCGATCTGCTCCATATAATGCCCGTTATGGATATTCTCGCTCATGACAAGGCGAATGAAATCCTCGTTTCTGCGATGGTGATCGAATGTGAATTCTACCAGTTTTACAAGAGCTTCCATCGGAGGAAGACCGTCCAGCCGGAGGTCCTCCTCGGCCTTTCGGATATTGATATAGGCCTCTTCGAGAACCGTGCGGTAAAGCCCTTCCTTGTCGCCGAAATAATAGAAGATCATCCGTCGGGACGTCTGGATCCGGTCCGCTATATCCTTCACCCGCGTGCCTGCCAGACCATTCTTGGCAAATTCCGATGTTGCTTCGCGCAGGATGTCAGCCCGAACAGCTTCAGGGTCCTGTTTCCAGGAACGGATGCGCTTTGGCGTGGATTCCGCTTTGTCTGCCATGGCCTTCTTCAGTCTGGGCTTTCCGGTTTGATCGCTAACTATTGTCGAAATGGAGGCAAAAGTCCAGCCGTGGGGCAATCAACTAAAGGGGGGTTGACGAAATTATCCGCTTGGAACAAAGTGAGGTAATAATTAACCGAATGGTACAATGCAGTGTTGTTTCGCATTGCGGAGCAACGAAGGAGGAACTGCACGATGCAAGGCGCTCACGCAGCGGTCATTCCGGACCATATCGATATCGGGTTGATCGGTTGTGGTATTGGCAAGTCTCGCACACCGGCCATGCATATGGCAGAAGCAAAGGCTCAGGGTTTTGATTGCGACTATCATCTGCTCGATATGGAAGATGACAGCCGCGCGGACTTGTCTCTTTCAAATATCCTCGATGAGGTCGAAAAGGCAGGCTATGCCGGTGTGAATGTCACATATCCATATAAAATGGAGGTTATATCTTATCTTGACGACCTGTCTGACAATGCCAGAATGGTTGGTGCGGTCAATACGGTGGTCTTCAGGCATGGCAAGAGGATCGGGCACAATACGGATCTTTGGGGCTTTGCAGAAAGTTTTCGTCGTGGGCTAGTGGGGGCCAATTGGCAAGATACGCTTCTGATAGGCGCTGGCGGGGCAGGGGTTGCCGTCGCTCATGCGCTGGTTCAATGCGGTGTAAAGAGCCTGTCGATCCATGACATGGATCTTGGCAGAGCCGATGATTTGGTAGATCATCTGAAAAGGACATGGCCGGATCTGAACGCCCATGCCATTGGCTCTCTTGCAGGTCTCTTTTCTTCCAAACGTCCCGATGGTGTGGTCAATGCCACACCGATGGGAATGGCCAAATTGCCAGGCTCCGCATTGCCGCCGGATTATCTGAACGACCAGATGTGGGTCGCCGACATCGTTTATTTTCCGCTGGAAACCCAGCTGCTCAAGGATGCGCGTGCCTGTGGTTGCCGCACATTGCCCGGATCGGGAATGGCCGTATATCAGGCGGTTCGCGCATTTGAACTCTTCACGGGCCTGCCCGCGAATCCCAATCGAATGAAGGAGACTTTCGATAAGTTTGATATTGTAACAAGTCACTGAAACTGAACGCTTATTAGGGAGGAGAATGATATGACGTTCAAAATTGGAAGGAAACTTGCAGTAGCTGCCGCGATCACAATCGGTCTGGCATCCTATGCAAGTGCTCAGACAATCCGTCTGGCCCATGTGGATCCTGATGAATGGACTGCCTCGAAAAAAGGGGCTGCAGCTCACATTTTCAAAAATATAGTAGAAGGCGAATCCAGCCTCAAGGTTGAGCTTTTCCCCGCAGGATCTCTGGGCAATGAAACCGAACTGGTCGGGCAGGCTCAGGAAAACCTCACTCAGGTTGTTCTTGTGTCCGGTGCGATGTCCAAAATCTGCCCGGCGGCAGGTGTTCTGGACATTCCCTACACCTTCGCTTCAGCCCCCATCGCCTGGGCCGTGCTGGATGGCGAGTTCGGCAAGGCTCTGGGCGAGCATTGCCTTGAGAAGACCGGCCTTCGCACATTGGCCTATGGCGAAACCGGCTTCCGCAACTTCACCAACGGGACACGTGAAATTCGCAAGCCTGAAGACATGGCTGGCTTGAAATTCCGCGTGCAGCCAATTCCTCTCTATGTCGAAATGGTCAAGGGCCTTGGCGGCGAGCCAACCCCGATCGCATGGACCGAACTGCCCAACGCCTTGTCGCTTGGTGTGGTTGACGGACAGGAAAACCCCGTCGGCGTGATCTATAACAACGGCCTGCACAAGCTGCAGAAATACATGACCCTTGATGGACATGTCTATGGTGCCGATTTCATCCTGGTCTCTGACGAATTCTATCAGAGCCTGACCCCCGCCGAGCAGCAGGTTGTGACCAAGGCTGCTCAGGTTGCTGGCACCATGGGGCGTGCCATTCAGCAGTGGGGCACGGCAGAAGGCGTCAAGAAAGTGCAGGAAGAAGGCATGCAGGTCTATTCGCCAACCGCGGAAGAGATTGCTGCATTTGCCGCCAAGGCACAGCCAGCCGTTGTCGATTATCTCCGTCAGGAACTCGGTGCTGATGCCGAGTGGATTGATCGCCTCCAGAAGGCGGTCGCAGATGCGTCCAAATAGGTAGCTTCCAGGTTGTCGGAGGTGGGGAAATCCCGCCTCCGGCCTTTTGTCTCAATACAAATAAGGAATGCCTGTTATGGATAAGATAAGCCGTTTCGCGCGCCGTTTTTTTGCGTTTGGCGCGGGGAGTTCTATGGCGCTCGTATTTCTGGTAATTTTTGTGAATTCTCTTCGCCGATACACAATCGGCAAATCCATCGCCTGGGGTGAAGAGCTCCCCATCTATCTGACAATCTATGGCGTCATGTTCGGTCTGGCCTATGCCTATATGACCGACAGCCACATTCGCTTTGCCATCTTCCTCGATATGCTGGAAGCAAGGATCAAGCGATATGTGCTCATGCTGTGCGATCTGCTGACTGCGGCGACGGGCTTCAGTCTGATCTTCGCCGGCCATGCCTTCGCGCTGAGACGCGGTCATGTTGACAGCTCTGGCCTGAAAACCACGGGAGACTGGCTGGCTCAGGTGACGGGCATCCCGCTGCTCGAATGGGTCGGCAAGGTGGGCACCTGGCAATATGCCATCGTATTGGGCGGCGCGATGCTGACCATCGCAGCCCTGCTCAGACTGTTCGAACGTTTCAAGGAAGCGCCCCCGGCGCCTGCAGTGCCATCCGCACCTGCCAAAGGAGAGGCCGTATCATGATCTATGCCATTTTTATTGCCGGGCTGATGATCGGGCTTCCCATCGCGATCACGATTTTGGGCACATTGCTGGTCTTCATGGCCATCAATGACGCCCCTTTCACCATTCGCATTGTCGCCACGGAAATGTTTCGCGGCATCAATTCCTTTCCCCTGCTGGCCATTCCTCTTTTTGTGCTGGCCGGTGAGGTGATGAATGAAAGCGGCATTACCGGACGCATCATCGCCTTTGCCAATGTTCTGGTCGGGCGATTGCGCGCCGGTCTCGCCCTCGTCAATATTTGGGCTTCGGTGATCTTTGCCGGGCTGTCCGGCTCGGCGGTTGCTGATACTTCGGCAATCGGGCGTGTCTTCATTCCGGAAATGGAAAAGAATGGCTATAGCCGCGAATTTGCGGCCGCCGTTACGGCCGCTTCCTCGGTTATCGGTCCGATCATTCCCCCCTCGATCCCGGTCATCATCTATGCCCTGATCGTATCGGGCGTTTCTGTTCCGGCGCTGTTCCTTGGCGGCATCGTGCCGGGTGTTCTGCTGGCAATCTTCCTTTCCATCTATGTGATGGCGACCGTCAAGAATGACCGGGGCCAGAATGCTATTGATATACTGCATGTCTCCGCGCTCAATGCATTGCTGGGAGGCATTCTGCCCCTCCTGATGCCGGTTTTCGTGGTCGGCTCCATCCTGATGGGCATCGTGACGCCAACCGAAGCGGCCTCCTTCGCCGTGGCTTACGCCCTGTTTCTGGGTGTCTTCGTCTATCGCAACATTCCCGTCGCAGCCTTGCCCCGCATCTTCACGCGGGCCATGAAAGACAGCTCGGTGATCATGATCATCATCGCCGCCGTCAGTGCTGCCAACTGGTTGCTGACCTATAACAGGGTGCCGAACACGCTCACCGACTGGGTTCTGTCCAGCGTTGACGGCAAGGTTACTTTCCTGATTGCCATCAACTTTCTGCTGCTGTTTGTCGGTCTGTTTCTGGAAGGCACGGCAGCCATGCTGGTGCTGGTCCCGATCATTCACCCGATCGCCGTTTCGCTTGGGGTAGACCCGACCCATTTCGGCATCGTGGTGATCTTCAACTTGATGATCGGCCTGATCACCCCGCCACTTGGCCTTTGCCTGTTTGTTGCCGAGGCGATAGCCAAGGTCGGGATGGTCAAGATAACGCGGGCCATATTGCCGCTGTTCCTTGTCGAGGTGGTGGTGCTCTTCATCATCACATTCGTGCCGGAAACGGTGATAACCCTGCCGCGCTTTTTCGGCTTCTGACAGGGGTCGCAAACCGGAGAAATCAAAAGGGAGAAAGCCGCCTGCGTTCCGCTGCGGCTTTTCTCATTTCCGCAATCAGGCATTTGACCATGGCGTCGGCAAAAATCGAGCGAGGCTTGTCGGCACCGAACACCGCATAGGTTCTGAAATTGGTCGGCTCGGCCAGACAGCGCACCACGATGCTGGGATGTTGCTGCGGACCGGCAAGGGAAAGCTCGTCCATGATGGCCACGCCCAGTCCCTGCGCCACCAGCGTCGAGACGGTCTGCCCGGTGCGGGCAACAATCGAATAGGAGACATCCAGTCCCGCTTCGGTGAAGGGAGCCAGCAGCAACTGGCCGTAAGGGTCGGTTGGCTCGATCCCGACCAGTCGCTCCTTGGCGAGATCATGCACCGACAGATGCTCCTTGTTCACCAGCGGATGATCGGCGGGCAGAATGGCAAAGAGCTGGCCGTTATAGAGTGGCTGCACCGCAAGACCGGGATGATCAAGGCGATAGCTCATCGCCACCAGCTCGCCCTTGTGCAGCAACAGATAGTCGATCGCTTCCTCGATCTTGATGATGTTGAGATGAAGCTCAAGGTCGGGAAACTGGTCATGCAGGGCCCGCACCGCGCTTGGCAGCACATGATGGGCAATGGAGGGCACCGCACCGAAGGAAACCCGCCGGTTCTCTCCCTGCTTGAGGCCCTCGATTGCCTGATGCAGATTCTCTACCGACTGAAAGACCGAGGCCACCTGCTCGAAAATGTCGCGCGCTTCCTCTGTCGGTGAATAGCGCCCGTGAATGCGCGAAAACAGCCGGATACCAAGCTGGTCCTCGGTATATTTCATCACCCGGCTGATGCCCGGCGCCGACACATTGAGCAGTTCGGCGGCTCCCTTGACCGTTCCGGCCACCATGATTGCACGTATGACTTCAATCTGTCTCAGGGTCAGCATGGCTGAAGCTCCCGCAAAAATTAACATCATGTTTGCTGGTATAGCAAAATAGATATTTTTATTTAATTATCCAAACGGTTAAATTGGGAGCAAGGCCGGTGAATCTGGCCAGATGCCAACGGGGAGGCCAAACCCCACCGGGAGGAAAGGCATGTTTGCGTTCGACGGAACTGTTCTGATCGAAGACGAATTCCTGCGCGACGGCTTGCAGAATGAAAAGCGCTTGTTTTCATTGGAAGAAAAGCTTGGATTTCTGGCCCAGCTGGAAGCGGCTGGAGTGAAGCGGATCCAGATCGGCTCTTTCGTGCATCCCAAATGGGTGCCACAAATGGCCAATACCGACGAGTTGTTTACGCGCTTGAAGCCCAGAGAAGGCGTAACCTACACAGCCCTTGTGCTCAATGGCGCAGGGCTGGAGCGGGCGCTCGCCGTCGGGGTCAAACATCTTTCCATTTCCGTTTCGGCATCCGAAACCCACTCGCAGAAGAATACCAATCGCTCGGTAGATGAGGGCCGCGCCAAGATAAAGCCGGTCATCGAGAAGGCCCTGAGCGAGGGTATTCTGGTCCGGGCTGGCATCCAGTCCGCGCTTGGCTGCGGTTTCGAGGGGCATATTGATCCCGATCGCGTCAGCGATATCGCCCGCGATTTTGCCGCCATGGGTGTGCAGGAAATCAATATTGCCGATTCAGCCGGATTGTCCAACCCGCGCGCCGTCTATGAGTTGTGCCGGCGCTTGCGGGATGAAACGCCTGCCAACGTCGCGCTGTCCCTGCATCTGCATGATACGCGCGGCCTTGGCATCGCCAATTTCGTTGCCGGTCTTCAGGCCGGTGTGCGCATCTTTGATGCGGCGGTGGGCGGCCTTGGTGGATGTCCTTTCATCCCCAAGGCTACCGGCAATGTCGCAACCGAGGATGTGGCTTTTGCATGCGAGGAAATGGGGATCGAGACAGGAATCAACTGGCAGATGCTCAGGGAGCCGGTTGAACGGGCCGAAGCCCTGCTGGAGCGCAAGCTTCCGGGGCGTATGTCCCATATGCCACCACCACCATGGGCCCAACATTCGGAGGACAAGTGATGCGTGACTATTCTCTAGCCTATTTGACAGTACCCGGCGTTACACCGCCCGAACAGGTTGAAATTGCGGCCAGAGCAGGCTTCAGCCATGCCAGCTTCCGCCTCATCCATCTCGGTGTTGCTGGCGAGCCGGACATCAACCCGACAGATCCGGCGATCATCTCGTCCACGAAGAAGGCGATGCAGGATACCGGCATCCGCTGCATCGATGTGGAACTGGCCAAGATCCATCGTGATATCGATCCGGAAAGCTTCCTGCCAGCCTTTGAGGCCGGAGCCGAACTCGGGGCAACGCAGGTCATCTGTTCGGCCTGGACCGACGTGCGCAACGACCGCGGCTATATTGTCGAGCAATTTACCCGTATCTGTTCGCTCGCCGAGCCATTCGGCTTGACGATCAATCTTGAGTTCCCCGCTTTCTCGCGTCTGGCCACGCTCGATGAATGCGTCGAAATTCTCGAGCTGGCCGGTTGTTCCAATCAGGGGCTGCTGGTGGATACGCTCTATATGCATTTCAACAAATGCCCGCTCTTTGCGCTGGAACGTGTGCCCAGCGAATGGATCAATTTCCTGCATGTCTGCGACGCGGATGATGTCGCCTATACCAAGGATGAAATGATCCGTATCGCGCGGGATGCCCGCCTTTATCCCGGCGAGGGCGCGATTGATTTTTCCGTCATCAATTATCTGTTCCCGGACCTTCCCCTGTCGATCGAGCTTCCCAATGCGGAACGCTCGGCCAAGCTGGGTCACGAACAGCATGCCCGCAATTGTCTGGAGGCCGCCAAGACGGTCTTTGAAGGCGGCGCACAATTTGCCGATCAGCAGAACGGCCTGGCGGGCTGAAGCCTGCTGCATATTGATTTTTAGGGAGAGAAGATATGGCACGAGATATAACGGAACAGGAAAAACAGACGGTCGCCGACATGATTGCGCGCGCCCGTGCGGCCATGGAAGAAATCAAGGATTATGATCAGGCGCAGGTGGATCGTCTGGCTCAGGCTCTTGGCTGGAACTGCGGCAATGAAAAGACCTTTGTCCGCATCGCCCAGATGGGCGTGGATGAAAGCGGCATCGGCGATCGCGCCGGGCGCGCTGGCAAGCGCTTCAAGATTCTGGGCGTGCTGCGCGATGCGCTGCGTCAGAAATCCGTAGGCGTCATCGAGGTGGATGAAGCCAAGGGATTGACCAAGATTGCCAAACCGGCAGGTGTCATCGCCTCGCTCATTCCAACCACCAACCCAGAGCTTACCCCGCCGGTGACCGGCATCTATGCCATCAAATGCAAGAATGCGGTGATTTTCTCACCCCATCCACGCGCCAAGAAAACCACGGCCGAGATGGTGCGCGTGATGCGCGAGACCTGCAAGAAGTTGGGCGCTCCGGCGGATCTGTTCCAGTGCGTGGAAGAGCCCTCCATTCCCATGACCAACGAGTTGATGGCCGAATGTGACGTCACCTTTGCCACCGGCGGCAAGCCGATGGTGCAAGCGGCCTATTCCTCGGGCAAACCGGCCTATGGCGTTGGCGCGGGCAACTCCACCATGGTGATCGACGAGACCGCCGATGTGGAGATCGCGGCCATGAACAGCCGTATTTCCAAGACCTCGGACTATGGTTCGGGCTGTTCTGCCGATGGCAATCTGGTCATTGCCGAGCAGATTTACGACGACATGAAAGCAGCCCTCATCAAGGAAGGCGGCTATCTTTGCAATGCCGAGGAAAAGGCAAAAATTCAAGAAGCCCTATGGAAGGAAGATGGTTCCCGCAGAGTTGAAACCGTGGCGATTTCTGCCCAGCGTATCGCAGAATTCGCCGGTTTCGAAATCCCTCAAGACCGCAAATTCATCATGGTTGAGCAGGAAGAAATCGGCAAGGCGCACAAATTCTCCGGCGAGAAGCTCTGTGTCGTCATGGCGCTGTACAAATTCAAGGATTTCGATGAAGCCATGGCCAAGATCCGCGCCATTTATGAGGTCGGAGGCAAGGGCCATTCCTGCGGTATCTATTCCAATGATGATGACCGCATTCTCGCCCATGCGATGAATGCACCGGTCAGCCGCGTCATGGTTCGTCAGCCGCAATCCAAGGCCAATGCCGGCAGCTTTGAAAATGGCATGCCGATGACCAGCTCCCTTGGCTGCGGCATCTGGGGTGGCAACATCACCAACGAGAATGTTTCCCTCAAGCATTACATGAATGTCACATGGGTCGCGCGCCCAATTCCGGCGGATCGCCCCTCTGATGAAGAATTGTTCGGCGAATTCTATAATACGGAGACCATGTGATGAACGAGCATAGCGTCCCCAACAAGGAAAAGACCATCGCCGCCCATCTCGTGAAATATCTCGAAGCACGCGGCGTCGAGCATATCTTTGGCCTTTGTGGCCACACCAACATTGCAGTCCTCGCAGCTCTGGCCGACTCTGACATCAAGTTCGTGACGGTTCGCCACGAACAGATCAGCGCGCATGCTGCTGACGGCTATGCCCGCGTGACGGGCAAGGCGTCGGTGGTTCTGGCTCATTTGTCCCCCGGCCTGACCAATGCGACAACCGGGGTCGCCAACGCGGCGCTGGACTGCACTCCGATGGTGGTGATTGCCGGTGACATTCCCAGTTACTATTACGGCAAGCACCCCCATCAGGAAGTCAACATGCATGCCGATGGCGCGCAATATGAAATCTATCGCCCCTTCGTGAAACGGGCATGGCGCGTCGATACGCCGGAGCTGTTCCCCGAGATCATGGAAAAGGCCTTTGCGTTGGCAGAAAGCGGCCAGCCCGGACCGGTTCTGGTCAATGTGCCGATGGATTTCTTCTCCGCCGAAATCGATCCTGCCCTCTGGCAGCGCCAGATTGCCAATACCAAGACCCTGATCAAGCCTTCGCTGGATGATGAAACCGCCCGTGCGATCATCGAGCGTCTGATCAGCGCCAAACATCCGGTTATCTATGCCGGTGGCGGTGTCATGCTGTCTCGCGCCTTTGATGAATTGCGCGCATTGGTCGATCATCTCGATCTACCGGTTGCCTATTCCCTTATGGGCAAGGGCGCCATGCCGGACAATCACCCGCTGGTGCTGGGCATGACCGGTTTCTGGGGCACGCCGCTGACCAACCAGACAACGCTCAATGCCGACTGGATCCTCGGTCTTGGCACCCGCTTCAAGGAGGCTGACTGCTCTTCCTGGTATCCAGAATATACCTTCAATATCGGCGAGGGGGCATCCAAACTCATCCATATCGATATCGAGCCGCAGGAAATCGGCCGCAACTATCCCACCGAAATCGGCGCTGTTGCAGATCTCAAATCGGCACTCAAGGTTCTGGTCAGGGTGGCAAGGGAAATGAAACCGGAAGGGATCGACCGGCCCGAATTGCGCAAGGTGATCGCGGATTTCCGCGCCGACTTCGTCAAGTCCAATCAGGAAATGCAGCAGTCCGATGCCTTCCCGATGATGCCGGAGCGTATTCTTGCCGATCTGCGCGATGTCATGCCCGATGATGCCATCCTGACATCCGATGTCGGCTGGAACAAGAATGGCGTCGCCCAGCAGTTCGATATTCGCACGCCGGGTACGGCGCTCATTCCGGGCGGCTTCGCCACCATGGGCTTTGGCCCTCCGGCAGCCGTCGGTGCCAAGATTGCAGCGCCCGACAAGGTCGTCATCAGTCTCGTGGGTGATGGTGGCTTTGGTCAGAATCCGTCGGTACTGGCAACGGCTGCCGAAATGCAGCTGCCTGTCATCTGGGTTGTCATGAACAACAATGCCTTTGGCACCATCGCAGGATTGCAGTTGGCCCATTATGGTCTCAACTATGGCACCCTGTTCCCCAAGGCTGTCAGCCCGGTTGACCAGTTGCCCGACTATGCCGCAATCGCCCGCGCCTATGGCTGCGACGGGGTGCGCGTCAAGTCCGCCGCAGATTTCAAGCCAGCCCTTGAAGCGGCCATTGCGAGCGGTCGCCCCACTGTGCTGGATGTGGCCATGATCAACAATCCGACCCCGACTTCGGGACACTGGAATATCCTCGACATCTACTCGCCACAAGGCGGTGTCGGGCATGTAGCAACCAATTAGGAGAATCCACCCACTGGAGTGTTTTGCGTCGAGCGATCGGCGTAAAACACTCTTTTTTAGTCCATTAGGCTGGTTCACGCTTTTAGGCTGTGCATCGGCAAAGGGCCTGTGTTAGGTTCAATGTACTAAACAGTACATTTATGAATATGGTTGCAACAAGCTTGGGAGGGCTGCCATGAAAACATCGATTTCGACCGTCTCCATTGCCGGAGATCTCGGTGAGAAGCTGACGGCCATCGCCGCAGCCGGTTTTAACGGGATCGAAATTTTCGAGCAGGATTTCATCACCTTTGATGGATCTCCTGAAACGGTCGGCAAAATGGTGCGTGACCACGGTCTGACCATTGATCTGTTGCAGCCCATGCGCGATTTCGAAGGCTTTACCGGTCAGGCCCGTATCCGCGCCTTTGATCGCGCCGAACGCAAATTCGATCTGATGGAGCAATTGGGCACCGATCTGCTGCTGGTCAGTTCGTCCGATCATCCCGAAGCGCTGGGCGGCATCGAACAGATTGCTGAGGATTTTCGCGAGCTGGGCGAGCGGGCTGCCAAGCGCGGCTTGAGAATCGGCTATGAGGCCCGCGCCTGGGGACGGGTCATCTCGGATTATCGCGACGCATGGGAAGTGATCCGCATGGCCGATCACGAGGCCGTTGGCCTCATTCTCGACAGCTTTCACATTCTGGCACGCAACAATCCGCTCAACGCCATTCGTTCCATTCCCGGCCAGCGCATCTTCCATGTGCAACTGGCCGACGCTCCCAAGATCGAAATGAATCTGGAATATTGGTCCCGTCACTTCCGCACCATGCCCGGCGAGGGAGAACTGGATCTTCTCTCCTTCATGTCCAGCGTCGCGGCCACCGGCTACAAGGGACCGATTGCGCTGGAAATTCTCAATGACCAGTTCCGCAGCGGCAGACCGCGCGCCATCGCCGTCGATGGCCAGCGCTCCCTGCTCAACCTGATGGACAAGGTGCGTCAGGCCGAGCCGCATCTGGCGCTCAATGTGCCGAAAATGCCGGCGCGTGAACCGATCCGCGGCGTGGAATTCGTCGAATTCGCCGCCAGCGACAAGGATGCCGGCAATCTGGCCGGAATGCTCTCGGCGTTGGGATTTGTCAAGACAGCCAAACATATCGCCCGCGATGTCACGCTCTGGCAACAGGGCGATATCAAGCTTGTGATCAATACCTCCAAGGAGGGTTTTGCCCATTCCGCCTATGTCATGCATGGCCTTTCGGTCTGCGATATCGGCCTGCTGGTCGATGATGCATCGGCCGCCGCCGAACGGGCAAGAATATTGGGTGCAAGTCCCTTCATGCAGAAGCGTCTGGTTGGTGAATTGAATATTCCCGCCGTGCGTGGCGTTGGTGGCTCGGTGCTGCATCTGCTTGATCGCACCAGCCCGCTGGCCAAGGTCTGGACGGTGGAATTTGAGCCTTTGGGCGAGGATGTTGATATTGCCGGAGCAGGGCTGACAGCAATCGATCACGTGGCTCAGGTCGTCAATGACGAGGATATGCAGACCTGGACCCTGTTTTATGAATCCATCTTCGCTCTCGACAAGACACCGCTGGTCGATGTGTCTGATCCAAGCGGCTTTGTTCATAGCCGGGCAATCCAGAGTTCCGATGGTGCCTTCCGCCTGACCATGAATGGTGTGCAGACCCATCGCACCTTTGCGGGCCGGTTCGTTGCCGACAGCTCGGGATCATCGGTTCAGCATCTGGCCTTCCGCACCGACGATCTGTTGGCAACCGCTGCCAAACTGAAAGAGCGTGGCTTCGAACCATTGCCGATTTCCGAGAATTACTATGCGGATCTGGCAACACGCTTTGATCTTGAGGAAGCCTTCCTCAAGCAGCTTAGCGAGGCCAATATCTTCTATGATGAAGATGAAAATGGCTCCTATATGCAGCTCTATAGCCGCCCCTATGGCGATGGCTTCTTCTTCGAGATAGTCGAGCGGCGCGACAATTATCACAAATATGGGGCACCCAATGCGGCCTATCGGACCGCAGCCCTGAAGCGTCTGTCGCGCCCTTCCGGCATTCCCAGAAAATAGAAATTACCCTCCGCCCTAATAGCCCTCTTTTCTTTCGGGAAAAGAGGGTTTTTTTGTCTCTGCGGCTTGGTTCCTTTAGCCCGTTGAAGGCATTTAAGAATTTCGTTTCGCGAATCCTGTACCTTAATTCCGGCTACAATGGAGCTATGCAAAAAAAGCGGATTGAATCTCGTTGACTTTGCAATTTCCCACATCATATATGCGCCTTATAATAAGTACACATATGAATTGGTGCAAAGAGGTGGGAAATGGACGAGAAAGAAGCCGAACAGCATGTTGGCTATCTGCTTTTTGAAGTGTCTCGCCTGTTCAAGAGACGATATGAGGAGATGTCGAAATCCTTCAACATCACTCTGCAACAGGCCCGGGTGATCGTATTTCTCGCCCACCAGCCAGATGGTCTCTCCCAGGCCACATTGGCCCAGGCCGTAGATAGCGATCCGATGACCATTAGCGGAATATTGGACCGGCTGGAGAAACGCGACTTGGTGAAGCGCGTTCAGGACCCCTCTGACAGCCGCGCCAAACTGGTCACGCTGACCCCGGATGGCCATGAGCTTTTCATACATGTACGCAACATCAAGAATGATCTTTTTGATCAGATCATGAGCAATCTGGAGCCGGGCCATGGCGATATTTTGAAGGCCAGTTTGAGAAATATCCGTGCCCAGCTCATAGAAATGTCTCCCGAGAACAAGGAATTATAACATGAGTGCTCGCAGCTCAACGGTTGCCGATAATGTGACCGAATTGGAAGTCGAAGGTGATGCGTCCACTCCGCAGAGTGAAGACAACAAACCCGCTGCGGCTCCAATGCCTCAGGCCGATCCGGACGGAGCCGGTGAAACAAAGGGCAAGCGCAAGACCGGCCGTTTGATCCTGATGGTTTCCGTGCCCCTGCTGATCATTCTGGGCGGACTTTGGGTATGGTTGACCGGTGGACGATTTGCCGAAACCGACAATGCCTATGCCCATCAGACCAAGATTGCCATATCCGCTGATGTATCTGGCCGGATAGCCTCGGTCAGTGTCGAGGATAACCAGCATGTTTTAGCCGGTGATGTGCTCTTCACGCTTGATCCGGAGCCCTTCCGGATCGCGGTGGACGAAGACAAGGCCGCCTTGGGAAAAGCCCGCCTTGATGTCGAACAGCTCAAGGTCAGCTTCCATACGGCAGTGGCCTCTCTGGCCTCGGCAAAGGACACGCTGGTTGTGCAGCAGGAATTGTATGATCGTCGCGCCATTCTGGCCGAGAAGGGGGTTGCCTCCAATTCGACGCTGGATGAACTCAAGCTTTCGCTTCTGTCTGCCAAGAATGCCGTGACCACGGCTGAAAAGCAGGTTGAAAGCGCAAGGGCCGCGCTAGGGGGAGATCCCGTCAAGCCGACCGATGAGCATCCTCTGGTCCGTTCGGCCATCGCACAGCTGGAACAGGCCGAGCGTAATCTTTCCAAAACCACGGTTCTGGCCCCCAGCGCTGGTGTTATCACTCAGGTCGAGGACATGAATGTCGGCCAATATGTGACCGCAGGCAGCTCCATGGCGAGCCTGTTTGAAGCAGATGACACATGGGTGGAAGCCAATTTCAAGGAAACCCAGCTGGAAGGAATTGAAGTCGGCATGCCGGTTGAAGTGACCTTCGATGCTTATCCCAGCACGTCCTTTGAGGGCAAGGTGACCAGCATCAGCGCCGGTACGGGAGCTGAATTTGCCCTGATCCCGGCCCAGAATGCCACCGGCAACTGGGTCAAGGTCGTGCAGCGCGTCCCGGTCCGTATCGAACTGGAACCGGTGTCCGAAACCGCAAATCTGCGCGCAGGCATGAGCGCTCTGGTGAGCGTTGATAAAGGAAAATCGACCCTTGATAAGCTCAAGGGCATCTAAAGGACCAATGCATCGGACGCGAAATCCTTCGCGTTCGCTGCCCAAGAGGAACAGGCATGTCTCATTCCGTTTCGGATTCCCAACCCGCAGTCATTGTCGCTCATAGGGGGCTGCTGACCTTCGGCCTCATGCTGGCAACGATCATGCAGGTGCTCGATACGACCATCGCCAATGTGGCGCTGCCGCATATGTCTGCCTCTTTGGGCGCGGCCCAGCATGAAATCAACTGGGTGCTGACCTCCTATATCGTCGCCTCGGCCATCGCAACGCCCCTCACGGGCTGGCTTAGTGACAGGATTGGCCAGAAGCCTCTGTTTCTGGCTGCCGTCTTTGGCTTTACCGTGGCTTCTGCCCTGTGCGGAATTGCCACCAGCCTAGGCGAAATGGTCGCATTCCGGATATTGCAGGGGCTGTGTGGTGCCATGATCGCGCCTCTGGCCCAGATGGTGATCCTCAATATCAACCCCAAGGAGCGCCTTGCGCAGGCGATGGCCATCTATGGCATGGGCATCATGGTGGCACCGATCATCGGCCCCACGCTTGGCGGCTGGCTGACCGAAAGCGTCAACTGGCGCTGGGTCTTTCTGGTCAATGTGCCGGTCGGGATCCTGTGCATTCTGATGCTGATGGTCTATATGCCCAATTCCGACATCCGCAAGCGCAATTTCGACTTTTTCGGCTTTGCCATGCTGGCCCTCGGGGTTGGTGCCCTCCAACTCATGCTGGATCGTGGGTCGGACAATAACTGGTTTGAAAGCACTGAAACCTGGGTTGAACTGGGGCTGGTGATTTCCGGTCTCTGGGTCTATATGGTTCATTCGGTAACCGCTAGAAACCCCTTTGTCGATTTGCGCATCTTCAAGGATACGAATTTTGCGCTGGCTTCCATTGTCATGTTCCTGATTGGCCTGTCGCTCTTTTCCGGCCTCGCCCTCTTGCCCCCTCTGTTGCAGAATTTCCTTGGCTACTCGGTGCTTGAATCGGGCGAGTTGATGGCCCCCAGAGGCGTTGCCTCGATGGTGGCTATGATGATTGTCGGCAAGGTGAGCCACCGTGTTGACGCCCGTGTGATGATGGTCTTTGGTGCGCTGGTCATGACCGGTTCGCTATGGATGATGACTGGCTTCAATCTTCAGATGGATTCCTGGCTGGTTATCCTCTCCGGTGCCTTGCAGGGATTTGGCATGGGCTTCATCTTTGTACCGCTTTCGACCATGGCCTTCCTGACGCTCTCGCCCAATTTGCGAGGCGATGCCACGGCCATGTATGCGCTGGTGCGCAATATGGGGCAGGGGATCGGCGTGTCCGTAGTCTCGGCAGTGCTGACCAACATGATGCAGGTGAACCATGCCGAGCTGGCAACGCGCATCACCATCACCTCGGATGCTGTCCATGCGCATGTGCCGGGGCTGCTGTCCGGCGTTGCAACAACCATTTACAACGTCAACGCCCTTGTCACGCAACAATCGGCCATGTTGAGCTATATCGACGATTTCTGGCTGATGGCCGTATTGAGCTTGGCATCCATACCCTTGCTGCTCATGCTGCGCAAACCGAAGAAGAAGCCCGTATCCTGATCTCTTTGGCATGCGGCAAGACATTCGGCAACGGATCGGCAGGCTCTGCCCGCCACCCCGTTGCCGTGGTGCGCTCTCCGCGCGGTCTGGGAACAACCAATTGTGCCTTTGGTGGAGCGGGCAACCGCACGCTCTTTATCACCGAGTCGGACACGGGGGCCATTCTGAAGGCAGAATTTCCTGAAGAAATGAATATTGCCGGCGCATCTATGTTTGCCCATGCGTCCTGAGCCCGCCCATGGGCCGCATCAGGGAACGGCATCAAGCAGCCGCCGGATCAGGATTTGGACATGGTCTTGAGCAGGCTGATGCGCTGCATCCGTCCACGCCGGATATGGCGTCGGGCGGCATCTTCCGCCGCAGTGGTGTTGCCATCCTCGATGGCTTGATAGATTTCCTCATGATCCTGTTGCGACCATGTGTTGTAATCATAGCGTCCCTGCGTCGTGCCGCGGATCATGCCTGCCGAGACCAGCAGGATCTCGGCGCTGCGGAGCAAATAGCGATTACCGGCAATTTTGTATACACAACGGTGAAAGCGGTCATTGATGTCAAGAAAATCGGTTTCATCGGTTGCGCCGCGCTGTTGTTCGTCCAGAATGCTGCGCAATTCGATCAGATCTTTCGTGTTGGCCTTCTTGGCTGCTAGCTTGGCTGCAAGGCATTCCACTGCCTCGCGCATATCGTAGATTTCCTCTGCCCGCTCGATATCGATTTCGGCAACGACAATCCTGCCGCTTTCCACCGTGGTCAGAAATCCCTCATTCAGCAGCCGCCGGATGGCTTCCCTTGCGGGTGTTCGGCTCACCTGAAACCGATCACATATATCAGCTTCGCTGACGCGCTGACCGGATGTGAAGGCACCATCACGCAGCAATTCACGCATTTTTGCATACACTTGGTCGCTTAGTGGCAGATCTGTGTTGTCTTGCTGGACTGGCATGAGCAAAAAAAACTCCTACAATTTCATATGGATAAAAGATATAGCCTGACCGACGCGGATTGTAAATGTATTTAATGTTTGACTTTTGACTATTAAATGTATACGAAAAAGACAATTGAAGCATTAAATGGATACAATATCGATGGGCGCTGAAAAGCAAAAAATTTTGGTTACGCGTAGCCGCATTGACAGTTCAGCTGTGGATCTGCTGAAGGAAAATGGTTTTGAGTGCGTCTTCTCGCCGCCTTACGCCACGCCGGATGAAGTGGTGGAAACGGCCAAAAGCAATAATGTTTGTGCAATCATGGTTTCTCAGGGCAAGATCACCGACGCTGTGATCCGTGCCTCCGGATCGGTCAAGGTGATCGCCAAGCATGGTAGCGGGGTCAATAACATCAATCTGGCTGCCGCCGAGAAGCTTGGAATTCCTGTATACAGGGCGGCAGGCGCCAATGCCCGTGCGGTGGCCGAGCATGCCATTGCCCTCATCATCGCGCTGCGCAAGTCGCTTCCCTATCTTGATGAAGCCACCAAGGCAGGCAACTGGCTTAAGGGTTCCTTTGTCGGCAAGGATTTTGCCGATACCAGACTCGGCCTGATCGGCTTTGGCGCTATCGGGCGCGAAGTGGCCGCCATGGCGATGGGGCTGGGCATGAAAGTATCGGCTTTCGACCCCGCATTGCTGGCCGCAGGAAGCGCTTCATGCCCTGCAGGGGTCGATGCGGTCGAGAATATGGATGACATCATCACTCATTGTGATGTCATCTCCCTGCATTGCCCGCTTGTTGCGGCCACCAGACATCTGGTCAATCGCAGTTTCCTTGAAAAGATGCCGTCCCATGCGGCCATCGTCAATACGGCCCGGGGCGGCATGATTGATGAAGATGCGCTCGCCGATGCCTTGCAGGAAGGCCTGATCGCAGGCGCCGGTGTCGACAGCTTCGAGCAGGAGCCGCCCGCCGCTGAAGGCAAGCTTTTCAAGGCACCCAATCTCATCGTAACGCCTCATGCCGCAGGGCTGACGCCCGGTGCCGAACGCAACATGGCGACCATGGCTGCCCGTTTCATCATTGATCATCTTGAAGGTCGGGAAATAGATCCCGCCTTTCTGGCAACTTCCGCCGCGCTTGGCGGTCTGCAAGAATAGGAGAAAACATGGCTGAAGGTTTTAGAATCAAGGAAAGTTGGGACCGGGTCAATCCGGACCAGATCGCCCGCGCTGCAAAACTGCCAGTATCCAATATCAGCGACGTCATGAACCGCCACACAGGGGCCCCCGCAAGCATGCGCCCCCGTCATCGGCGAGGCGTACTCGCTGGTCCTGCCCTGACTGTCAGCGTTCGCCCAGGAGACAATCTGATGCTGCACAAGGCCCTCATCATGGCTCAGCCGGGGGATGTCATCGTCGTGGATGCCGGTGGCGCGCTCGATAATGCCATCATGGGAGAATTGATGCTGGCACGCGGTGCCATGTCCAAGATCGCCGGTGTCGCCATCTGGGGTGCCATCCGGGATCTGGAGAGCATCAGCAAACAGGATCTGCCCGTCTTTTCCAGCGGCATCAGTCACCGTGGCCCCTACAAGGATGGTCCGGGCGAGATCGGCTTTCCCATTGCGCTTGGAAACATGACCGTCAATCCCGGCGACCTTATCGTCGGCGACTGGGACGGTCTGGTCTGCCTGCCCAAGGAAAGCGCATCGACAATTCTCGACCGTGCTGAAAAGAAGCACGCAGCCGAAGAGCGTCAATATCAGACAACCATTGAAGGCAAATATGATGGCAGCTGGATTGACAAGAATCTGAAGGAACTCGGATGCGAATTCATCGCATGAAAAACTGAGACTTCACCAAGGAACAAAGAATATCCATCGTTATTCACTAGGGAGGAATAGAAACGATGTTTTTCAAACCCCTCAAGACGGCCGTTCTTTTCTCGGCTCTTGCAGCACTTGCGATATTGCCCGTAAAAGCGGCTGATTTTCCAAGCCGTGGCATCGAATTTGTGGCGGGCTATGGTCCCGGCGGTGGACATGACACCATGCTGCGCTCCATGGCCAAGATTATCCGCGAAACCAAGCTTGTCGATGCATCCATCAATGTCGTCAACAAGCCCGGTGGAGCGGGGGCTACCTCGCTGGGCTATCTGAACAGCCACAAGGGAGATGGTCATTATCTGATGGCGGCCACGTCATCCTTCATCACCACGCCTCTGACGGCTGATGTCGGGCTCAACTACAAGGATTTCACCCCGATTGCCCGTCTGGGCATCGACCCGACCTTGCTGGTCGTTCCCACCTCATCACCGCTCAAGAGCCTCGATGATGTCAAGAATGCCAGCCGCGTGCTCAATGTTGCCGGTGGTGGTCGTGGTCAGATCGAGCATATTGCCACGATCATGGTGTCTGATGCCCTTGGCGTGAAACTCAACTTCATTCCCTTCCAGGGCGATGGCGAAGTGGCCAGTGCGCTGCTGGGTCGGCAGGTTGATTTTGCCATGATCAATCCGGGTGCCGTTTCCGAATTCATCAAGAGCGGACGCATGCGGGCAATCGCCATCTCCACCGAGGAACGCACCGAGATGTTCCCTGACGTTCCGACCTTCAAGGAAAATGGCTATGACGTGGTCGCGTCTGTCTTCCGCGGGGTTGTGGCTGCCAAGGATATTCCTGCCGAGGCAAAGGACTATCTCTCCGACATGGTTGAGCGTTTGCAGGCCTTGCCTGAATGGAAAAGCCAGTATCTGGAGCCAAACGGCATCATCCCCGGCTATCTTGATGCGGATGCTTTTGCCGCATATCTGGAACAGACCAACACCATTTATGAAACCAACCTGTCCAATCTTGGTCTCCTCAAGAAGAACTGATGGGTATCATGAAAACCGCAGAAATCGCATTTCTGGCAATTCTGGCGGCATTTGCCGCCAGCCTTGCGATCGGCTCGCTAGATCTCAAATATGCAGACGAATTCTCGTTTGGTCCGGGTTTCATCCCGTTGAATGTGGGCGTGCTGATCCTCATCTGCTGTGCTTTGCAGGTGATCAGAGGCATCTTGAAGCACCGCAAGGCAAACACCAGGGGTAATGCCGCAACCGAACAGCACCCCCCCAATATTGCCGGTCTGCTGATCACCACCGCCATTCTGGTTCTCGGCATCGCTGCGATGGCCTTCGGCTCCGTGCTTGCCCCCATCTTTGCTATGATCGTGCTTCTATCCTGGCGCGTTGCAAATCACCCGATCACGAACTCACTGTTCGTCGGAGCAGCAACGACCGCCGCCATCTATGTCATCTTTGCCGTTTGGCTGAATCTGCCGGTGCTTTGAGCCGCAGTAATCTATTCACGGGACGAAACACATGCTGGATTCGTTATCAAACCTGATGCTGGCCTTCAATACTGTCGCCACACCGGAAAATCTGGTGCTAATTTTCGTGGCAGGACTGATTGGCACGCTTGTTGGGGCATTGCCCGGGCTGGGGCCATCAGCCGGCATCGCTCTGATGATGCCTCTTACCTTCGGGATGAGCCCGATCTCCGGTCTGTCTCTGCTGACCGGGGTCTATATGGGCACCATGTATGGTGGCCGACTGACCGCCATTCTGATCAACACACCGGGGGATGCCCCGGCCATCGTGACGGCCATGGAAGGCTATCCGATGATGCAGCGGGGCCGGGGCGGGCAGGCGCTCGGCATCTCGGCGATAGCCTCCTTTGTCGGTGGTATATTCGGCCTTCTGATGCTGATCTTCTTTGCGCCGATCATTGCCGAATATGCCATCTTTCTTGGCCCTCCGGAATATTTCATGCTGATGCTTCTGGGCTTGAGCATGATCATCGTGCTGGCCGGTTCCGATCCGCTCAAGGCCCTGATCGCCACGCTTTTCGGCGTCTTGCTCAGCACCATCGGCAGCGACTATGTCTCGGGCAATGTGCGCTTTGCAATCATGCCTGAACTGATCGAAGGGGTGGATTTCGTCGCCGTCATCATCGGCCTGTTCGGCATTGGCGAAGTGCTGGTCAATGTGGAAGAACGCATTCGCCTCAATATGGGCAAACCCAAATTCAAATTCAGCGAATTCATCCCCGACTTGGCTGAACTGCGACATATATCCCTGCCCACTTTGCGCGGTTCGATGATTGGTACCGGCATAGGCGTGCTCCCCGGCGCAGGCGCAACGATAGCCACCTTCATTGCCTATATCACGGAAAAGAAGCTCTCCAGACATCCCGAGAATTTCGGCAAGGGCGCGTCAGAAGGGCTTGCCAGCCCGGAGGCTGCCAACAATGCCGCAGTTCCCGGTTCCCTCATCCCCCTGTTGACGCTGGGTATTCCCGGTTCTGGTGGAACCGCCATCATGCTCGGTGCGCTCATCATGTTCGGCCTCAATCCCGGTCCGATGCTGATGATCCAGTCTGCAGATATCGTCTGGGGCACCATCGCCGGCCTGACCATTGCCAACCTGTTTCTGCTGGGATCGAATATCCTGCTCATTCCGGTCTTCGTAAATGCCTTGCGGCTGATCCAGAACCACCTCAATGCAATTGTGGTTGCTTTCTGTCTGGTGGGGGCCTTCTCCATCAACTATGGCACTTTCGATGTCTGGATTACTGCGATTTTCGGTATTCTCGGCTATCTGATGAAACGGGCAAACTATCCCACCGGTCCCTTCATTCTGGCGCTGGTTCTGGCTCCGTTGGCCGAGAATTATTTGCGTCAGTCGATCATGCTGGGGCAGGGATCCTGGGGTATATTCGTCGATAAGCCCCTGACCCTGACCTTTACGATACTGGTTCTGGGCGTGGTGCTGTTTGGTCTCGCCAAGGCACCCATTACCGGATATTTGCGCAAAAGACGCATGCAAGCCGCATAAAATTAACAGTCCCCTGAGAGCCTCCAATCCTCCTGAGGGTCCTCACGTCAAGTGAGGGCCCGGGAGGATTTTTTTGCCTCAATGATCGCCTGGCGCCAAATAACAACCGGCAGAGATGGTGTTGATACTGCCATCGCATTCAGGGCCGAATTCAGGTTGCTTTTACTGCCCTCTGGGAAAACATGTATAGCTCATACTCATGCATGCGGTAATAAGGATGGAGATCGTCTGCAAATATTATTGGCTATTGTATTTGATTGATATTGGTAGGTCTGTGTAATTTGGAAATTTTAGCTCAATAAACATGATTGTCTTTTGTATTAGTGGGCGATTACTTGAGATTAATTGTTTGTTATGTACACAAATATATAGCTAAAACTAGTATTGACCAGTTTTGCCGGTGACGCTGATGGAACCCATTTCTGACAAGCAAGGCAATCATACAAGGAGCATTTTTGCGCCCTTTCTGGTCATAGCTGTGGGTCTGGTTCTCTGTACATCGGTTTTTGTTGGCTTCTGGCAGATTTGGCAAAATGAAAAGGCCAACATTGCCTATGAAGATGAACGGCTGCAATTTGCGGTTCAGCGCCTTTCTCAGGATCTCAAGACCGTGGTTGAGGATGCTGCCCGTAGCGTTGCGATGCTTGGGGGAACGCCTCCCATTCAGGGCATATTGAACGCCCGAAAAGAGCCTCTGCATGAGAAGGCCGTGGCCGAGGAGGTTGTCTGGAAGGATCGACTTGCCCAGATCTTCCTCTCGCTTGCCGACAGCGAGCGCAATCTGCTTCAGGTTCGCCTCATCGGCATGGATGGCAGGGAGATGATCCGGGTCAACCGTGTCGGCGAGCAGATTGTGCGGGTCGAAGAAGCCCTGTTGCAAGACAAGAGCCGCCGGGCATATGTCAGCCAAACACTGCAATCGCCAAAGGGCCGGATCAGCTATTTCGGTATCGATCATAATCGCGAACTTGGCCTCATCGAGGAGCCACATATCTTTGTCATGCGTGTTGCGACAAGAGTGTGGGGGGCGGGCGATGAACCGCTCGGCATGATTATCGTCAATATCAATATGAGCAAGGTGATTGCCGATCTGCATGATGCGATCAGGGCGCCTCAGGATTTCATTCTGGTCAATGAGCAAGGTGACTATCTCAGAAAGCCGACCATAGATCCGGCGGACATCACGTCTCTCAATCTGTCTGAGGCGAATAACAGCTCAAGGGCGCTGCTTGACTTCATGACAGATTTCCCCGATCTGGCGCAATATCTCGCCCCGGACGAATCCGGCAATGGCGAAAATGCCCATGACGCATCATTCTCCGAGCGCTCGGTGGGCGCCAGCCGGAACGGGCGCGCCTTACCCCCCTCGCTTGCCTATACACACAGTGTGCGTAATGAGAAATATGTGGCCCGCACCAGCCGGATTCATTTTGACCAACTCGATCCCGATCATTTTTTGTTGGCCGTAACCTTGACCCCCAAGGCGCAATTGCTGGCACAAAACCGCGAGATGCAGAAGCAGGTTATCCTGTTCACCGGACTGCTCACGCTGGTCGGAGCCATCATCGCCTTTCTTCTCACCCATCATTTCGTCAAGCCGTTGCGCAAGCTGACCGATGCCGCCCGGCAGCTTTCGCTGGGGGCGTCGGTGGACAGCCTCAAGGTTGACGGAGAAAACCGGCCAGACGAAATCGGCGTGCTGCTGCGCTCGGTCTATGACATGGCTTCCAGTCTGGAAGAAAAGCAGAAGAGCCTCAAGGCCATTCTGGCAACGGCGCAAAATCCCATTCTGATGATCAACCAGAGTGGCCTGATCAGCGAAGTGAATGAAGCGACGGTCAATCTGTTCGGTTTTAGCCGCAGGGAACTGATCGGCCGGAATATATCCATGCTGATGAATGAGCATGACCGGATGCATCATGACGGCTATTTGAGGAATCACGGCAAGGGGCCGGTGAGCCGGATTTGTGATGGTGGCTGCGAGGCAACCGCCGTTCGCAAGGATGGCAGCACCATCCAGATTCATCTGGCAGTCAGCAAGCTGATCATCAAGGGAGAGGTCTATTTCACCGGTATCATGACGGACCTTACCGATTTGAAAAAGGTAGACCGGCTCAAGAGTGAATTCGTCTCCACCGTAAGCCACGAGCTGCGCACGCCGCTCACCTCGATCAAGGGTGCCCTTGGTCTCATCAGGACCACGTCGGCAGACAGCCTGCCTGACCATGCCAGAAAGATGCTCGACATCGCTACGAGCAATTGTGAGCGACTGGCCGTGCTCATCAATGATATTCTCGATCTGGAAAAGATTGAGGCTGGCAAGCTGTCCTATGACTTCGAGGCCTTCGATGTCGTGCCCTTTCTGGAGGAGGTGCTGGAGACCAATCGCGCCTTTGGCAAGCAATTTGGCGTCAGCTTCCATCTGGACTGCCCTGCCGAGCCGATTTGGGTCTTTGCTGATCGCAGTAGAATGGAACAGGTGGTGACCAACCTGATTTCCAATGCGGTCAAATACTCCCCTCAGAACGGGCTGGTTATCCTGTCTGCTGCGGCGGATGCGGAGATGGGCCGCCTGCGGATTGCCGTTCGCGATTTCGGTGACGGCATCGCCGAAGAGTTTCGCGACAGGGTTTTCGACAAATTCGCACAGGCGGATTCCTCCGACACCCGGGCCAGAGGTGGAACCGGCCTGGGGCTGGCCATCTCCAGAGAGATCATAAAGGCCCATAGCGGCAGTCTCGATTTCGAGACAGAAACCGGCGCTGGAACAACCTTCTTCATCAATCTTGATATCCTGCCCGAAGAGAAGGTGGCTCTTCAGCTTCTGGCGGACAGACCGGCATCACCATCACCTGCAACTCTGAGAGCGAGCGGCTAGGAGACCGTCATGACCATGCCTTTGCAACGGATTACCTATGTGGAAGACGATCACGACATTCGCGCCATTGCCGAACTGGCTCTTGGCGCGTTGGGTGGCTATGAGCTTGATCTCTGCGAGAATGGACAGCAGGCCATCGAACGGATTCCCCGGTTTCGCCCTGATATGGTGCTGCTTGATGTCATGATGCCGGTGATGGATGGTGTCGAGACCCTCAAGACGCTCAAGAGCATGCCGGAGGTGGCAGCCATACCGGTCATTTTCATGACTGCCAAGGCGCAGCGCCACGAAGTCCAAAGCTACAAGGCAATGGGCGCGCTTGATGTCATTACCAAGCCTTTCGACCCCATCGAGCTGCCTGCCCGAATTGCGGAAATCTGGATCCGGTTCGTTGCAGAGTGTGGTGATATCCGCAGGGAGGCGTCATGATCGATCAATTAAGAAGCCTTGTTGCCCGACATTGCGAAAGCCTGAAAAGAGACATGGCAGGGCTTGAGAAGGATATTGACGCGATCGGGTCCGAACCGGAACTCTCTGCCGCGCAGATCGAATGCGCCATCGCCAAGACGCACAAAGTCAAGGGCAGCAGCGGTACGATCGGCTTTCAGGATGTCAGCGAAAGCGCGGCAGCCCTTGAACAGGCCCTGAAGGGATTGCTGCCGCTCTCTGCTGCGCTGCCCGATGAAGAGAGGCTGGGCCAGATATCGGACACATTCGCCAGACTTGCCGATCTCGTGGCATCTCTGAAGCCCGAGCAATCCAGACTTTACGATATGCAATTCCCGGCTGATATACCCGCCAGACCGGAACGCAATGAAGAGGATTTCTGCCAGCGCCAGATAGGGAGTGCATCATCATGCCAAATCTGACTGCCCATGAACCGGATCATAGCAATCATATGATGCAAACACGCAGCAAACCGAAGGTGCTGATCGTTGACGATGACCGCGATTTGCTGGACTTGATTGGCCTGTTTGTTGAAGTCGAGGGCTATGAAACCGAGCTGGTGACCGACGGCGAGGCCGCGTTGCAAGCAATCCGCAAGGATGCGCCCGATCTCATGATACTTGATCTTGTGATGCCCGGCATGAGCGGTTTTGACGTGCTCGCAAAGCTTCACTCTCTCTTGCCGCATCTCAATCTGCCCGTTGTCATGGTAACGGCCAATGAGGAACGGGCAATGCATGTGCAGGCCTTGCAGAATGGCGTGGTCGACTATATTCACAAACCGATTGATTTTGCCGTCCTGAGCGCCCGCATTCGCGCAGCGCTGCTGGAGCGTCGCATTCAGGACAAGCTCGCCGAGGCGAATGCAAGGCTGGAAGCCATCCTCGCAACAAGAACAAGGCAGCTGGAGGTGCAGAATAACTATCTGAGCGCAGTTCTCGATATGGCGCAGGATGGTGTCATCGGTTGCGATGCAGAGGGTTTTCCCGCCATCTGCAATGAAAAGGCCAGCGAGATGCTCGGTATTGAGGATTCACTCCGAATGTTCATCCCCGCTTTGGCCTGCAACGAAAATGAGCCGGACGATGGCGAAGGGCCGATCCGCGCCAAAGTGCATCCGCTTAAAATGGCCTATGAGAATGGCACGCTGGAAGAGACTGACTTCATCTTCGGGCAAGATAGGGAGACAGAGAAAGTTGTCAATGCCACCGGCGGAGCCGTGCATGACAAGGACGGCTCCAGAATTGGCGCGGTCATCTCCCTGCGTGATGTTACCGAGCAGCGCAGGTTGGAGCAAGCTGCCGAAAATGGCCGTCAGCGTTATGAAAAGCTGCTGGTCAGTGTTCCCATGCCCCTGCATGTAACCGATCGCAATGGTATTGTCCTTGAGGCCAATGATCTCTGGCTCAGGGCCTTTGGCTACGACCGTCAGCAGGTTCTGGGGGCGAGTCTGGGGGCTTTTCTGACAACGGAATTTCGGCATCTGGCGTCAGAACCTGCGCGGGTTTCCCTGATCAATATGGGCCATGCGCAGGATGTCAAATGCCGGATCCGGCATGCGGACGGCCATGAAGTCGCGGTGAAGTTGGTCAGTCAGGCCATCTATGACGAGAAGGGTGACCTGAGCCAGATCCTTGAATATATCACCCAAATGGATGAATGAAGCCACCGGCCACTCTGGCACATTTGGCCCATCGTTGGGGCAATTGATCAGGCCTGATTGAAGAGCATATTCTGATCGAGCAGATAGCGGATGAAGAGCGGCAGGCTCGCCCCGCCCATGGCGCGCGCCGGACTGCCCAGCGTTCCCTCCAGAACAACGGGCAGCTCAATGCCCTTCCAGCTCTGGTGCGCGATGGCATCCCGGATCTTTTCAACCAGCGTCTCTCGCACCGCTGGCGGCATGGTTCCGTCCAGAATGGCAACCTCGAAATCGATGATCGAAGTTGCTGATGCGATGGCCAGTGCAATGTGAGACGCCGCACTATCCAGCCATTCTTCCAATATGTCGCCAAGCGCAGTCCAGTCATAGGAAGGCTGTTGCAGCAGGCTTGGATCCATGCCCTTTTCCTTCAGCATTTCCTCCAGAAAGAACAGCGAGGCAAAATCCAGAAGCTGCTTTTGAGCCCCGTCCGGGCCGGGCATCGGCATCGAGGCAAGGGCACCGGCATTGCGCGTCCGCCCGGCATAAATGGAATTGTTGAGGGCAACCCCGCCGCCAACGAATGTGCCAACGAAGATATAGAGGGAATCGCTGAAAGCCATGCCGCGCCCGAAGGCGACCTCTGCGCAACAGGCAGCCGTGCAATCATTCTGGGTGAAGGCATTGAGCCCCGTTGCCGCCTCCAACTGCTGGGCAATGTCGAATGTCTTCCAGACATCCATTGTCCCTGTTGCCACTCCCACCTTTTCTTCCCAGTCCCAAAGGTGAAAGGGCAGGGCAACTCCGATACCGGCAATCTTGTCCTGCTGCTCAGGCCCGATTTTCTGGCTCATCTCGCGAATGCCCTGACAGGCAAAGGCCATGACCAGTTCCGGCATCGGGTAGGAATAGGTGATCCGTGAAGCGCTGCGCGTCTGCCCTGCAAAATCGATCAGGATGAGATCGGCGCTGCGTCGACCAATCTTGAGGCCAAAAGAGAAGACGCCATCCGGATTGAGCCGCATTGGCACGGAGGGCTGGCCCACACGTCCCCTTATCGGCTCGCCGCGCAACAACAGTCCGTCCTTTTCCAACTCGCCGATGATCACCGAGACCGCCTGCGCCGACAGGCCTGATTTGCGCGTGATGTCGGATTTGGCCAGAGCGCCATGCCGCTGGATCAGCGAAAGCACGAGGCGTTCATTATAGGCGCGCACCTTTTTCTGATTGAAGCCGATGGAAGCATCGCCGCCATTTCCGGAGCGCGTAGCCTTTCTTGCCATTCCATCGGTTCCTTCCCGTGTCCTTGATCCTCAGCCCGGACACTATCGCGATGCGACTCGCCAGAGCCATGAAACAGATCAAATAGTAATTTTGATGGAATTAATCCGTTTGCCCGGCCCTAAATCAACAGATTTATGACATCCTCCAAAGCCAATTCGTCTCGATTTCGTCCGTTTCTCGGCTGGAGCGGAAAAAATAATAGCAATTTCTGTAATTTAATTAATACATCAAATAGAAGTAATAATTCGGAAACGGGCGTTTATTGGCGCGAAATTTGAGAATCTTGCAGAAAATAATCCGCAGAATTGCCAATTCAGCGGATTGCTGTTGATGTGAATCAAATATTTTTCTTTAATAATTCACTTAAATGGATTTATTGTCACGCAGAATGACGGGTCGAAGAACCCGCTCCAGACAATAAGGCGAAAAGCCATAGAGGTCTCAAAGCGTTGAATTTGAGAATTCGGAGGAAGTGATGCAGTTCAAGGAATCCGCAATCCGTGTCGGAGGGCAGGCGCTCGACAAGAGTGACGCCATCGCAAAGGTCGGCGAATTGTTGGTCAAGTCCGGCAATATCGAGCCCGGCTACATCTCCAGCATGCTGGCCCGTGAAGAGGTCGCCAATACCTATCTGGGCAACGGGATTGCCATCCCCCATGGTATTCCCAAGGATCGCGAGTTGATCAGGGAAACCGGAGTTGCCGTCCTGCAACTGCCCGAAGGTGTGATCTGGAACAATGACGAACGGGTGTATCTGGTGGTCGGTATCGCGGCCAAATCCGATGAGCATCTGACCATCCTCTCCAACCTGACCGACGTGCTGGATGATGCCGAAGAGGCAAAGCGTCTTGCCACCACAACGGATGCGGGCGATATCGCCCGTCGTCTTTCTGGCGGACAGGATGTCGCTGCTGATGCGGCAGCGGCTGAAGACGCGCCGCAGGAATATGAGCTGGGCTTTGAGCATGTGGTCACGAGCCCCCACGGGCTGCATGCTCGCCCGGCGACCGCTCTGGTGGATCTTTCCAAGAGCTTTGACGCCAATATCCTTGTGCGCAACAAGAACAAGGTCGGCGATGCCAAGAGCCTGATCGGTCTGCTCAAGCTGGGCATCGAGAAGGATGCCACAATCCGTATCAGCGCCGAGGGTCCGGACGCGGAAAAGGCGCTGGAAGCCATTTTCAATGCACTGGCCGAAGGGCTGGAAGACGAAGAGGAAGCCGCCGCTGAAGCCTCTGTTGGCGCTCCCCTCGCGCTGGAAGCCATCGCCTATGAAGGGCCGGTCATCAAGGCGATTTCCGCCTCTCCCGGCATTGCCATGGGGCCGGTCTGCCAGTTGCAGCGCGGCCGTATCGTGGTGGCCGAAAAATCATCCGCAACAGCCAAGGCGGAATTGCAGCGCCTTGATGCCGCGCTCCTTCAGGGCAAAACCGAACTCTCTGCGCTGCATGATGACATGCTGGCAAAGCAGGGCGCTGGCAAGGCCGCAATCTTCAAGGCACAGGGCGAATTTCTCGATGATCCGGAAATGCTCGGCAAGGCACGGGCACTGATCTCTGACGGCGCCAGCGCAGGCTGGGCTTGGAAAGAGAGCTATGAAGAGCATGCAGAGGCTCTCTCGGCGATGAAGGATGAAATCCTCTCGGCCCGCGCGCTCGACCTCAGGGATGTGGGCCGTCGCCTGCTCAAGCTACTGGCAGACAAGGTGGAAGATGATCCCGATCTGCCCGATAGCCCGATCATTCTTGTCGCCGATGACCTGACCCCCTCGGACACCGCGGGACTGGATCCCAAGCTGGTTCTGGGCTTGTGCACCGCCTCGGGCGGGCCGACCTCGCACACCGCGATCATTGCCCGCAGTCTCGATATCCCTGCCGTGGTTGGTGCCGGCGCCGATTGCCTTGCTCTTGAAGATGGCATGCGTGTCATTCTGGACGGGGCATCGGGGCTGCTGGTCACCGGGCCGACGGAGAAGGATTTTGCCGCAGCCGGAACGGCGCAGAATGCCTATGAGCAACAGGCAGAAGCCGAACGCAATGCCTGCTACCAGCCCGCCATCATGCGCGATGGTCATCGCATCGAGGTTGTCGCCAATATTGGCAATGTGGAAGAAGCAAATGCCGCCGTGGTGGCTGGTGGGGAAGGTGTCGGGCTGCTAAGGACCGAATTCCAGTTTTTGCAGCGCGACACCGAACCCACCGAAGACGAGCAATATGAAGCGATCAGCGCGATGATCAGGGCGATGAATGGCCTGCCGATGATCATTCGCACGCTCGATATCGGTGGCGACAAGGATGTGCCTTATCTCACCACGCCTGAAGAAATGAATCCTTTCCTCGGTGTGCGCGGTATCCGCCTTTGTCTGCTCAGGGATGACATTTTCAGAACCCAGCTCAGAGCCATTTTCCGCGCTTCCAGACATGGCCCGATCCGCATCATGTATCCGATGATTTCATCGCTGGATGAATTGCGTGCCGCCAAGGCCATCACCGAGGAAGTGCGCCAGCAGGTCGGGGCCGATCCGGTGGAAATCGGCATGATGATCGAGATCCCCTCTGCCGTGATGATGGCCGAAGAATTTGCCCGTGAAGTGGACTTCTTCTCCATCGGTACCAACGATCTCACGCAATATGCGCTAGCCATGGACCGCATGCATCCGCAATTGGCCAAGATGGCCGATGGTCTCAATCCAGCTGTCCTGCGCCTGATCCGCAAGACGGTGGAAGCAGCCGATGCAGCCGGTATCTGGGTTGGTGCCTGTGGCGGCATCGCAGGCGATCCGCTCGGCGCGATGATCCTGACCGGTCTGGGCGTCCATGAATTGAGTGTCAGCATTCCGGCCATTGCCTCGGTCAAGGCCAAGGTGAGGAGCCTTTCGATGCAGCAGGCCCGCGACTTTGCAACCCGCGCTCTGGCCTGCACCGAAGCCTCCATGGTTCGGGCGTTGAAATAACCGGTCTGATTAATGGCAACGGCCCGCCCGGGCACAATTGGCGGGCCGAAGCGCAAGGTGAAAGACAAAAGACAGGCAGTCATAAAACGGTAGAAATCCGTAAAGGGGGAGATGCCATGAGTGCAGGAGCGAAAATAGCGACACTGACGCTCAATCCGGCGATTGATCAGACCGTCCAGATCCCGAATTTCAGACAGGGAGAGGTGAACCGCATTGCGCAGGAACAGTCTGACGCTGGCGGCAAGGGCGTCAATGTCGCAAGTTTTCTGGCCCATTTCGGCCACAAGATTGCTGTAACGGGCTTTCTCGGGCGCGACAATATCCAGCCCTTCGAGCTGCTCTTCGCCAGACATGGCATGGAAGATCGCTTCGTGCGCCTGCCCGGTTCCACCCGTGTCAATATCAAGATTGTCGATCCGGAAAAGCAGGAAATCACCGATCTGAACGCGCCCGGCTTGCAAAATTGTGCTGAAGGGCGCGGCGCGCTTGAAGCTGCGATCGACGCATTGGCGCAAAAGGGCGTTGAGACATTTGTGCTCGCAGGCAGCCTGCCTGCCGGGCTGCCCTCTGGCATCTATCGCGATCTGATCACCCATCTCAAGGGGCTGGGCAAGCAGGTCATCCTCGATGCAAGCGGCGATGCCTTCGCGGCGGGCCTTGAGGCCGGACCGGACATCATCAAGCCCAATGTGGACGAACTTTCCGAACTGGTTGGCCATCCCCTTTCCGGGCATGACGCGATCATCGCCGCTGCGCGCAGCGTGACCAACCGCAAGGTCGATCTGATTGTCGTCTCCATGGGAGCGGACGGGGCGCTGTTTATCGCCGGGGATGAAGTGCTTTGCGCCATCCCGAAAGGTGCGGTGGTCAAAAGCACTGTCGGAGCCGGTGACGCCATGGTGGCTGGCATCCTGCATGGCCGCTCGCAAGGACTGCCGCTCGCAGACATTGCCCGGCTGGCAACGGGTTTCTCTCTGGGGGCGCTGGGAGAAATCGGACCGCATCTGCCCGCGCGTGAAGTCATCGAGGGCTTCGCAGATCGCGTGACCATAGAGAAACTCTGAATTTCGCGAGGAGAAAGTAAAGCAATGGCAACAATTGTTGGTGTGTCCGCCAGTGCGGAAAGCCGGGCACATACCCTTATGGCAGCCGAAGCCTTGCGCAAGGTTGCCAGTGATCAGGGCCACGACATCAAGATTGAATGTCGCGGACCAGATGAAACCAGCTCTCCACTGGGAGCGGAGGATATCGCCAAGGCGGATCTGGTGATCCTGGCGATTGATCAAGACATTGACCAGACGCCCTTCAAGGATCTGGCCATTTTCAGAACAACCACAAGCCAGGCCATACGGGATACTGCTGGAATATTGGCCCGGGCTTTCAAAGAGGCCGGGTTACCGGCGCAAGCAAGCTGTGACCAGCAAAAGGAGGAAGCCGTGTCCACATCTGATGCTACCAAAAAGCGCATTGTCGCTGTTACATCCTGCCCCACGGGCATCGCTCATACCTTCATGGCCGCCGACGCCCTGAAGAAGAAGGCGGCTGCTGCGGGCCACGAAATCAAGGTTGAAACACAAGGCTCCGTCGGGGCCAAGGATCAACTGACCCCGGAAGATATCGCTGCCGCTGATGTGGTGATCATCTCAGCCGACACCCATGTCGACGAAAGTCGCTTTGCTGGCAAGCCGATCTATCGGTCTTCTGTCGGTGCTGCGGTGAAAGACGCCGCTGGCGTGATTGCCTCCGCTTTCAGTGAAGCCGAAACCGCAGCCCCTGCGGCATCAGTCAGCGCTGGCGGACGTCGTATGCAGTCTGTCGAAGAGGCAAAGGCGACACTCAAGGCCAACCGCTCCGGCCCATATAAACATCTGCTCACCGGCGTGTCCTACATGCTGCCGGTCGTTGTTGCCGGTGGCCTTCTGATCGCCCTGTCCTTTGTCTTCGGTATCGAAGCCTTCAAGGAGGAAGGCACGCTCGCCGCAGCCCTGATGGCTATCGGTGGTGGCGCTGCCTTCAAGCTGATGGTTCCGGTTCTGGCCGGTTTCATGGCCTATTCCATCGCTGACCGCCCCGGCCTGACGCCGGGCCTCATCGGCGGTCTCTTGGCCGTCAATCTGGGCGCGGGTTTCCTTGGCGGCATTCTGGCCGGTTTCCTTGCCGGTTATGTTGCCCTCTGGCTCAGAGACAATATCAAGCTGCCGCAATCCCTTGAAGGCTTGATGCCGGTGCTGGTGCTGCCGCTGCTGTCCACCGCCATTGTCGGCCTGCTGATGGTCTATGTCATCGGTGAACCGGTTCGCTATATCAATGAGAGCCTCACCGCCATGCTGCAGGGTATGGGCCAGACCAACGCGGTTATCCTTGGCCTTGTTCTGGGTGCCATGATGGCCTTCGACATGGGCGGGCCGGTCAACAAGGCCGCTTATGCCTTCTCCGTCGGCTTGCTCACCAGCGACACTTTCGGCCCGATGGCGGCAACCATGGCCGCTGGCATGACGCCTCCGCTCGGTCTGGCGATCGCCACCTTCATTGCCAAGAACCGCTTCACCGAAGAAGAGCGTGAAGCTGGCAAGGCTGCCTTCGTTCTGGGGCTGTCCTTCATCACCGAAGGTGCCATTCCCTATGCAGCCAAAGACCCGCTGCGCGTCATTCCTTCCATCATGGTCGGTTCTGCCCTGACCGGCGCACTCTCCATGTATTTCGGTTGCGGTCTGCGCGCGCCGCATGGTGGTGCCTTCGTGCTGGCGATCCCGCATGCAGTGTCCAACCTGTCCATGTATATCCTGTCGATCCTGATCGGCACGGCGGTAACCACAGCTTTGCTGATCATCGTCAAGCGCCCCGTCAATGAAGCGGGCGCACCAATCGCTGCCGAATAAGCGAGAATAAAGCTGCCGCATCAGCCCCAAAACGTCCCCCGTTTTGATGCGGCGGCAAGCGATCAACTGGCACGCCGGTCTACCGCGCGTGCCTTTTTATTGCGTGAAAGCGGGCTGAAAGGCACCTCCCGTCTTGTTTGCGCGCCTTGCTGCGCCCTATAGTTCCCACCGATATCAGACTGCGGCCGACTGCCGGCCATAGGGAAAGGCTTATCCGTGACGCATCCGCAAAAACCCCTCATCGGTCCCAAAACCCGGCTCTGCATGTCCCTTTCGGCGCGGCCAAGCCCCTTCGGGACGCGCTTTCACAACAGGATGTATGAAGCGCTCGGGCTTGATTTCGTCTATAAGGCCTTCTCGACATCCGACCTCTCGGCTGCGATTGGTGGCATACGCGCCCTTGGCATCCGCGGCTGCGCCATTTCCATGCCCTTCAAGGAAGCGGTCATTCCACTGCTCGATGGGCTCGAACCATCTGCCGCCGCCATCGACAGCGTCAACACCATCGTCAATGATGAAGGCAGACTGACGGGCTACAATACCGACTATATCGCGATCCATGACCTGCTGGCCAAGGCGGGGATCGATCCGGCTCAGCCATTCCTGCTGCGCGGCTCGGGCGGTATGGCCAAGGCAGTGGCTGCCGCATTGCGCAACAGTGGCCATCAAAAGGGGACGATTATTGCCCGCAATGAAAAGACCGGGCGGGCGTTGGCCACACTTTACGGATATGACTGGGCTGCGGAGCCGGAGGGCCTCAAAGCCCCTCTCATCATCAATGCGACCCCCATGGGCATGCAGGGGCCAGAAGCCGAAATGCTGGCTTTCGATGAGGCGATCATCAAGGCGGCCGAGCATGTCTTTGACGTGGTTGCCATGCCCGCCGAAACGCCGCTGATCAAGGCGGCCGAGCGCCTTGGCAAAAACTGCATATCGGGTGCCGAGGTGATCGTGCTACAGGCTGTCGAGCAGTTCGCGCTTTACACTGGCATCCGGCCGGACAGGGCGCTTGTTGAGGCTGCATCGGAATTTGCGCGCGATGCGGCACGAAAGGAACAACAGTCCGCAAGCTGATGGTCCCTGTTGATACCGCTTGGGCGAGGTGAGGAAAACAACTCGTTCAATCAAAAGTGATACAGTTTTTTAGAGTCGATTTGCGAACAGGCCCGCCACATTTTGCAGACAAACTGTCGCGCTTTATACCTTCGTAGTAAATGTGAAGTGCGAATCCGCACAATGCCAATTTCGCTTTTTTTGCGTATTTTGGACTGAAAATGCGCGATATGAAGCGTTTTTATGCAAAAGAGCATGCCTTTTTGAAATGATTGCATGGTCACAAAAAGCAGCGACTTGCTGCTTGCAAGATTTCCTAACCATGCAAAAATCTTAAGTTGTGGTCAATATTTGCGCATCTGCCAGTAAAACCAATGCTTGCATCCCCCTGATGTGTAGTATACTTGATACCAAGCAGAATCGAAATTCTCTATTTCGTTGAACTCTTGATACCGAGTGTTGCCAATTGGAAGAAATTGAAAGGCCGCCGTCCCTATCTGATATCGCGACGGAAAAACTCAGAGCCGCTATCAGTGAGGGCGAATTCGCCCTTGGTGAAGCCTTGTCCGAGCAGAAGCTCGCTGAACGCCTGAATATCAGCAAAACGCCTATCCGCCACGCTCTGGCGCAAATGAAAGTGGAAGGGCTGGTTGAGGTTTTCCCTCAAAAGGGCACCTTTGTCTTCACTTTGAGCGGCACCGATCTGGAACGCTTCTCGGAATATCGCTTCATTCTGGAAACCGCAGCCCTGCGTCTGGCCTTCCAGCGCAATCGCGATGGACTTGTTGCCGAGCTGGAACGCATCTGGCACAAGATGGAAGAAGCCAAGAGAATCGACAAGCGCTCTCATTATCTGGACCTTGATCTGCAATATCACAGGGCCATGTTTGAATTTTGCGACAATCATTATCTGTCCGAGAGCTACCGCTTGATCGAGGCCAAGGTTTCGGCAATTCGAACCTATCTGGGCCGGGACAGGATCCAGACCACCAAGAGCTTTGAGGAGCATGGGGAAATGATCGAAGTTCTGCGCAAAGGCAGAATTGAAGAGGCGATCACCATTCTCGACTTCCATCTCGGCCGCTATCATCGCACTTTCAGTCGCGACGTGGTGGATATAGCAAAATCCGAGACCAAATAGCGCCGGGTATCTTTTTGGCTTGTCAAAGAAAAGGCTGCTCTCTTGATCAGGGAGCAGCCTTTTTGTTTGTCAGTCTGTCATCGCAGTCCATGATGCCAGGGGGAGGGGGCGATGCTGTGCCAGCCCTCCCTTGATGCATCAGGCCAAAGCATCAGAGCATCAGTGCATCAGTGGTACGGTTACGCCGCGTCATATCCGGTCTTGAAGGACAGCTCGACCTTGCCATCATAATAGATATTGATGTCGGCATTCTCTTCCAGCGCCTTGCAGGGAATGATGCCGCCGGTTGAGATCCACTGGCCTGCTTTCGGGTTGAAGCCATATTTGAGAGCGACACAGATAAATTCACGTGCGACCTCATCCGCTGGCCCGATCAGATCCAGAGTGGTGCCTTCGGCGATCACCGTGCCATTCTGCTCGGTCTTCATCACTTCGCCATTCCACTTGGTATCAGCCGTATAGGCATGTTCTGGGCCAAGCACCAGACAGCCCGAGCCGCAGCGGTCGGAGACGATGGCAGGCACGCCAAAATCGCCGCCATTGGTCAGCGCACCGGAAGGCATTTCGGCACTGACACACCAGACATCGAACAGGTCGGTCAGCGGGGCGCTGGCCACGGCATCCTTGCCTTTCGCCAGATAAGGGGCCGCCTTCTGCGAAATGCGCAAGGCAACTTCACCTTCGGCATTGATGCTCAGGGTCTTGAAACCGGGGACCAGCTTGTCGGCGGCCACGATTTCTTTCTCATGCATCGGAGCGAAGAAGATTTCGTCAATGCCCATTGCTTTCTGGGCCGGGGGAGTGGAGCCACCAACCTTCCATGCGGCGCAATAGCCGGCATCCTTGGCGATGACGGCCTTGACGCGATCATAGGCATCCGGCAGGGAAGCGGGCATCTGATCGGCAGTGAGTGTAACGCTGGCAAGCGGGGTGATTTCAGTGCGTACGTAAGCGGACATGATGGTATCCTGTGGTGAGATGGAACGGAATGCCGCACTTTTCATTGCAAAATGCGGTGGCAATGGCGGGCCTGTTCGGGCAAAGACCGGACAGGCCACGGGATGATATCAATATTGGCCTTCCTGAACGGGGCTCCAGACCGCCTTGTCGATGGCGCCGCCCGGATGCATGATGACCTTGGCGGCAATGGCATGCGCCATGCGGGCCGCTTCGTCAACGCTTTTGTCCTGAATGCGCATGCCGATATAGCCTGCGGCAAAGGAATCTCCTGCTCCGGTGGTATCGACCGGTTTGAGTTTTGCCGGAGGGGCAACCTCGAGGCGGCCCTCGCCATTGACGATGACGCAGCTATTGTCGCCGCCCTTGATGATGGCTTCGCCAGCGCCCCAGCCGCGCCATGCATCAGCGATCTTGTCCGCGTCGCTCTCCTGCCAGAGAGCAGCATGGTCTTCACAGCCAACCAGCGCAAAATCGGTGACGCTCGCCGCCTTGCTGAAGACCGCGCGGCACTTGTCGCGATCCGGCCAGAGCGCAGGGCGGAAATTGGGGTCAAAGGCAACCTTCACCTTGCCCTTGAGAGAGCCAAGAGCGGCAAGCAGATTGTCGCGCTGCACATCGTCCAGAATCGCCAGCGTGATGCCGGAGAAATAAACCAGATTGAACTGGCCGAGCAGTTCGGCGATCTTCTCGACCGACCAGCCGCCAAACATCAGCTTGGCTGCGGCATCATTGCGCCAATATTGGAAATAGCGCTCGCCTGTCTCGTCATTCTCGATCATGTAAAGACCGGGATTCTTGCCTTCCACCAGCGTGATGTGATCCACCTTGATGCCTTCGCTGACAAATTTCTCGCGCATGCTCTGGCTCTGCATGTCAGCACCCAGTCCGGTGATATAGGAGACTTCTGCCTTGGGAGCGAACTGGCGCACCAGATAGGTTGCCGTATTGAATGTGTCACCGGCAAAGGCTTGCCGGAAGATCTTTGTGCCCTCCGGGAAGCCCTCTACGCCCTTGGCAGGCGACAGTTCGATCATGCATTCGCCGATGGAGGCGATTTTAAGCAGCTCATTCATGCGTTTTCTCCTTGATCTGCTCCACTGGCAGCTTGAAAGCCAGAAAGCCCGTTTATTTCCAGAATTCTCATTTTTGCTCTGGCTGTCTGTTCCAGTGCCGGATACTGATCTGCGCCCTTTCGGGGGCGGGATATTTTTTTTCAATCAGCGAGATTGGTAAGTTATTGATGAATAACTTGAAGACGTTCCGTGCTGCCTGATCTTGGATCGCTTGCCGAGAGGCAGATGCCAAAGGGCTCTTCAGAAAGGCTCCGTCAGCCAAATAGGGCGGGCGAGGGCGCGCCGAATTGACCCCTTCAGGTGACAAATAACAGGGCGAAAAGTGCGCCAAAATGTCGCGGAAAAGGGTGGCGGTCCGAAAGGGTTTGTGCCTGTTGGAGAATGCCATCGCCCGCATCTTCATTCTTTAAGCTCGTGTTTTTATCTATTTACAACAATGGCTTAATTAGCGCCGTCGATCTGGTTCAATTCTCGGGAGCGGCCTGTCTGATTGCTGATGGGCTGTGTGACAATTTCTTTCCCTTCAGAAGCTGACGGATTGATAGAATTGTCGCACCAACATCGCTCTGACGGCCTCCCTTGATCTTTCCATATGATTAGATTGAGAGATGCCAAAGCACAATATTGAAAGAGCTGCGACATTTGGTCTTACGGTAAGATGCGTAATGTCTGGCGACTCCACGAGTGGAGCTAGCGCCTAAAGTAGTAGCTCGTCAATGTGGTGTTGGATTTTGCACGACAATCAAAAGGAGAAATTTCTATGCCTTTGGGCACTGTCATCTGAAACATGAACTGATTTATTCAGTGCCTTTTCCACCGAATTAGCTCTCCTTTTGTCTGGGAATCGAAGGTGAAATACGGGTTAGTACGATGGTAAAATTGATAACTGGTGTACCAGATACTGAATGTTAGATTTAATATTTGACGTAACAGATTTTGCCCAATAGGATCGGCGCCAGGAGGAAATTATGGTTCAATCGGGAGGATCGGCCGAGTTTGATGCGTTCGGAAAACGAACGCTGTTGGCTGGTACACAGACATTGCTGAGAGGACTGACCATTCTGGAGCTCATCGGGAGCGGGGTGGCCAATGTCAAAGGTCTTTCGGACGCACTCAAGGTTCCGCGCAGCACGATTACGCGCATGCTGCACAATCTGGTGACCGAAGGCTATCTCTATCACATTCCCGAAAAGGGCTATTTCCTTGGTCCTCGCCTTGTAAATCTTGGCGACAGGGCGCGCGAACAGCGGCCGCTGGTTGGCGTTGCCAGACCCTTTCTTGAGGCCCTGTCCGATCAGGTGCTCGATACGATCCATCTGGGTGCCCCCACCAATGAGGGCACGATGATCTATCTGGACAAGATCAACGGCAGTCGCGGGTTTCAGATGCGGTCCCGAATTGGCCTGACGGTGCCAATGGCCTTTACCGGCTTGGGCAAGGCGGTGCTGATGACCATGAGTGAGAGCGAATGGAGTAATTTCTACTCCTTTGCCGCCAATCACCCCCGCCTTCAGAATTCCGGGCCGGACCTGAAAAGCTATGAGCAATTCTGCGCTGATCTGCTGCTGTCCAGAGAGCGCGGATACACCTTTGACGACGAAGAGAATGAAATCGGCATTCGCTGCATTGCCGCCCCTGTCTATGCTGAAGGTGCCTCTGCCTATGCTGAAGGTGAAAGAGCGGTCGCGGCCATTTCCATTTCAAGCACACTCAACTTCATGCCATCCGAGCGCATCAATCTGCTCGGGCCGGTGATCATGAGATGTGCGCAGAAGATTTCTCGGGAACTCGGTTGGAGTAATATGAAATGAGTCTCTTGATCGCACTTGATTGGGGCACATCAAGCCTTCGTGCCTATTTGCTGGAAGATGGCAAGATACTGGATCAGCGCCATAGCCCTTATGGTATTCAGCATCTGCCCGCGCCCGGTGGTGTCAAAGGCTATGAGGCTGCGTTCGAAAGCATTTGTGGCGACTGGCGCAAGCAATATCCCGATGTGCCCGTTGTAACCGGAGGCATGGTCGGTTCGGCTCAGGGCTGGTCTGAAGCCCCTTATGTGCGCTGCCCGGCAGACCTCGGTGATCTGGCCAGTAATGCCGGAAAGGCCACGCTGCCCGATGGCGGGACGTTGCATATCGTGCCGGGCGTGCTGCTGGATGCTCCCGACCTCGCCCCCGATGTGATCCGTGGTGAGGAAATCCAGATTGCGGGCGCTCTGATCGATCATGATGACTGGTGGCAAGCCTCCCGCATCCTGCTGCCGGGCACCCATTCCAAATGGGTTACCATGAGCAAGGGCAAGCTTGACAGTTTCTCGACCTATATGACGGGCGAAATATTCGCTGTCCTGTGTGATCACTCCATTCTCGGGCGTCTGATGCCGGAAGCCAAGGCTGCTGCGGAAGATGCCGACAAGGCCTTTGATCTGGGACTGTCCGTTGCCAAAAGCGGTCAGGCTGGGGATCTCACCCATCAGCTGTTTGCGACCCGCACCATGGGGCTGACCGAACGCCTGCCAAAGGAAGCCCTGCGTTCCTATCTCTCCGGCCTTCTGATTGGCAATGAACTGACGGCGGCAACCCGCGAGCTGCGCGATGATGCATCGCTGCCGCTGATCATGATCGGCGATGACAAGCTGTGCGATCTCTACAAGCGCGCGCTTTCCAGCTTCGGCATTGAATGCACGGCCCAGTTCGACAACACCGCCTATATCGGGCTCTGGAAATTCGCACAAGAGAGCGGCCTTCTCTAGGCTTGCCCATCGGGGAAGCGAGAGATCGCCGCATTCATTTTTACGAGAACTGCTATAGCAGATCTAACATCAAGGTATCAAAGGGCAAGAAGATGAAAGCACTTGTATATGCCGGTCCCAACAAGGTTGAGGTCAGGGACGTTCCTGAACCCAAAGCGCAAGAAGGCGCAGTGAAAGTCAAGATGCTCTATTGCGGTCTGTGCGGCAGCGACATCGGCATCTATTCGGGCAAGCATCCACGCGCTCAGGCTCCTCTCATTCTGGGGCATGAATTTGTCGGTATTGTCGATGAAGCTCCTGCTGGTAGCAAGTTCGAAAAGGGCGACCGCGTCACCGCCTATCCGCTGATTTCTTGCGGTGAATGCTATCCCTGCAAGAATGGCACGCCCCATGTTTGCCAGACCCTGCATCTGCTGGGCATTGATGTCGACGGCGCCATGGCAGACCATTGCTGGGTTGACGAGAATGTTCTGGTCAAGGTGCCCGACGGGGTCTCCGACAAGCTGGCAGCACTGGCCGAGCCTCTCGCCGTTGTCGTGCGCACCCTGCATCAGGCCAATTTCAAGACCCTTGATCGCTGTGTCGTCATGGGCGCGGGCCCGATCGGCATCCTGACCGCCATTCTGCTCAAGCATTCCGGAGCATCCCAGATCATCATCTCCGACATTGACGAAGGCCGTCTGGCTCTTTGCAGAGAGTTCGGTTTCGATGCGGTCAATGTCCGCGACAGCAATCTGGTCGATCACGTCAATGCGGCCACGGGCAATGTCGGCGCGGATATCGTCTTTGAATGTTCCGGTGTTGAAAGCGCGGCTCTGGAAGTGACCAAGCTGACCCGCGTTGGCGGCATGATCTGCATGACCGGTGTTCACAAGGCCCCTCATGCGGTCAATCTGATGGATCTCAACTTCAAGGAACAGACCATGGTCGGCAGCCGCGTCTACACCATGCGCGAATTCGCCGATTCCGTGCCTCTGCTGGCCAATATGGCTGAGGATCTGGAAAAGGTTATCTCACAGGTCGTCCCCCTCAGCGAAAGCGACAAGATCTTTGACATGGTTGCCGATCCCTCCCTGCGCACCATCAAGATTCTCGTCGATTGTCAGGCCTGAATTCAAGGAAAACACAATGTATAAACTGGATCTATCCGGCCAGAAGGCCATCGTCACCGGTGGCACACGCGGCCTCGGGCTTGGCATGGTCGAAGGTCTGCTGGAAGCAGGCGCCGAAGTGCTGATCGTTGGCTCAAGCGACAAGGCCGCTGAAGTGGCTGCCTCGCTCTGTAAAAACGGAGCCAAATGCCACGGATTGGCCATCGATCTGGCCGATGCGACCTCCCGCGCCGAAGGTTTTGACAAGGCTGTGACCATGCTCGGTGGTGAGTTGAATATTCTGGTCAATTGCGCCGGTGTGCAGAGCCGCCATCCTTCCGAAGAGTTTCCGCTGGAAGACTGGAACTGGGTGCTGGAGGTCAATCTCAACGCCGTGTTCGACCTGTGCCAGCGCGCAGCCAATGTCATGCTGCCCAAGGGCCGGGGCAAGATCATCAATATCGCTTCGCTGCTCAGCTTCTTTGGCGGCTTCACCGTGCCGGCCTATGCCGCTTCCAAGGGCGGGGTGATGCAGTTGACCAAGGCCCTGTCCAACGAATGGGCCAGCAAGGGCATCAATGTCAACGCACTGGCTCCGGGCTACATGGCCACGGACATGAACACCGCTCTGTTGGCCGATGAGGGCCGCAACGCAGAAATCACCGCACGTATTCCAGCCAAGCGCTGGGGCAATGGCGAGGACATGAAAGGTCCCCTGGTGTTCCTCGCCTCCGCAGCATCCGATTACGTCCACGGTGTCACATTACCGGTAGATGGCGGCTATCTGGGCCGCTAACCGAAGGAGTTTACGAATGAAAATCGTCATTACCGATCTTGATCACGCTGATCAGAATATGGAGCGGGAAGTCTTTGCCAAGGCTGGTCTGGAATTCGCCCTGCTGGAATGCAGGACCGAGGACGATCTGATCAACCAGATCAAGGATTATGAGATTGCCCTCAACCAGTATGCCCCTTTCACCAAGCGTGTCTTTGACGCTCTGCCCAATCTCAAACAGATCATTCGCTATGGTGTTGGCGTGAATAATGTCGATCTTGAGGCTGCCAAGGAAGCCGGTGTGCAGGTTTGCAACGTGCCTGATTATGGCATGCATGAGGTTTCCGACCACGCCATTGCGCTCAGCCTTTCCATCATCCGCAAGGTGCCGAAAATGGACAAGGCCGTTCATGATGGCGTCTGGGATTTCACCGTGGCCGCTCCAATCCGCCGCTTCTGCGAAACCACGGTTGGTGTTGTTGGCCTTGGTCGCATCGGTCGCCTCTATGCCAAGAAAATGCATGAGCTTGGTTTCAAGATTGTCGGCTATGACAAATTCTACAAGCCCAGTGCTGCCGATGGCACCGACTATATCAAGGGCGCGTCTCTTGATGAGGTGATTGCCGAGGCTGATATCTTCGCGCTTTTCTGCCCGGTCACGAATGACAATTTCCATATGATCGATGAGGCCGCAATCAGCCGCATGAAGAATGGCGTCTATATCGTCAACACCGCCCGCGGTGGATTGATCGATGAAGACGCCCTCGCAAAAGCCCTGAAGTCCGGCAAGATCGCCGGAGCTGCGCTTGATACCACCGAAATCGAACCTCTGCCGGAAAATAGCCCCTTGCGTGCTTTGGATAACTGCCAATTGACGCCGCATATGGCTTGGTATTCGGAAGATGCCGCTCTTGAGCTGAAACGTAAAGTTGCAGAAGAGGCGGTTCGTTTCTCAAATGGAGAAAGTATTAATTGGGGTTTGGTCCAACTTTAAGCCAAGCAACAATTTCTATAACTTCGCGATTAACTTAGAGACATTTACCACAGGAGGAAGAAATGTCCATTAAAACACTTACACTTGCAGCTGTATTGGCTGTAGGTACAATCGTTTCCCCGGCAGTTGCAGAAACACTTCGTTTCTCAAACGTCACATCCGTATCGGGTAAGGACGCTGGCGTTGAATTCAAACGCATCGTGGAGGAAAAGACCAACGGCTCTATCGAAGTCAAGCATTTCCCGGACAACCAGCTGGGCAACGACCGCGTCATCACTGAAAGCACCATCTTCGGTGACATCGATATCGGCGTCAGCTCCACCTCTCCGCTGGCTACCCTGTTCCCGGATCTCTATGCGTTCGACGCGCCTTTCCTCTTCCTCAGCCCGGAAGATGCCTATGCCAAGCTCGACGGTGAAACCGGTCAGGCAATCCTGAAGACCCTTGAGAAAAAAGGCCTGAAGGGTCTGGCTTTCTGGGAAAACGGCTTCCGTAACTTCACCAACTCCAAAAAGGCGGTCGCCGAGCCTTCCGACCTTTCGGGCATGAAAATCCGCACCATGGAAAACGACGTGCATCTGGCTGCATGGCGTGCCCTTGGTGCCAACCCAACCCCGATGGCTTTCTCCGAACTGTTCACCGCTCTGCAGCAGGGCACGGTTGACGGTCAGGAAAACCCGCTCGGCATCATCGACGGCAACCGTTTTCAGGAAGTTCAGAGCAACGTGTCTCTGACCCAGCATGTTTACACGCCATATATCGTGTTCATGAATCTGGATAAATTCAACTCCCTGAGCGACGTAGAGCAGGATGCGATCCTGACCGCCGCCAAGGAAACCACCACCTTCCAGCGCAACCGTTCTCAGGAACTGGAAAAAGAAATCCTGACCAAGATCAAGGATGACGGTGTGACGGTTACCGAACTGACCCCGGCTCAGAAATCAGAATGGCAGAAGATCGTTGTGGACGCGAAGATCTATGATCTCGTCAAATCCAAAATGGATCATCCTGAATATATGGATGCCTTGCTGAAGAAATAAGCCTCATCGTCGCGAGTTGCGAGGGCTGGATTGCCAGTCCTCGCGCATATGCTGCCCTTGATGCCGCGCTCCGGGTGGGCGAGAGCCTTGGCGCATCATATGTCTTGCGGCCACTGAATTCGATATTCGAAAAGGACCAAGTAGATGACCATTCTACGCTTTTTGGACAAATATTTCGAAATTTCAATCAGCGTCTTTCTCCTGCTCTTCATGACCGCGCTTATCGCGGTGCAGGTATTCATGCGGTATGTGATGGGGGAATCTCTGTCCTGGTCCGAAGAATTGGCGCGTTACGTTTTCATCTGGCTGATTTATCTGATGATCAGCTATAGCGCTCGTGAGATGAAGCATATCAAGATCGACGCCGCTCTGGGGCTCTTCCCCCAGTCATGGCAGCGTTGGGTGGTTATTGTCGGTGATCTGCTGTTCCTCGCTTTCGCTCTCTTCATCGTCAAGACGACCTACACGCTCGTTCTCAAGCAGATGATGCTTGACCAGCGCTCGACCGCTCTGGCGATCCCGCTCTGGATGATCTATGCCGCGCCCGGGGTTGGCTTCTTTCTGGCTTCGATCAGACAGGTGCAAACCATCATCTGGCGCCTGCGCAATCCTGACAAAACCAATATCGAGGAGTTCTAAGGCATGGTCGCTACAGTCCTCTTTACAAGCCTTGTCCTGTTCCTCATCCTCAATGTCCCTGTTGGCATTGCCATTGGTCTGGCCTCGGCTGCGGCGGCGCTCGTCGCAGAAGCGCTCTCGCCCAACTATATTTCCCAGCAGCTGATTGCCGGTACTGACAGCTTTCCGATCATGGCGATCCCGCTGTTCATTCTGGCCGGTGACCTGATGGGGGCAGGCGGTGTGTCGCGCCGTATCCTTGATGTCGCCAACGTCTTTTTCGGCCGCGTGACCGGTGGTCTGGCCATCGTCACCGTTGCCGTCTGCATGTTCTTTGCTGCCGTATCCGGCTCCGGCCCGGCCACTGTGGCCGCCGTCGGCTCCATGGTCATTCCGACCATGTTGGAGAAGGGCTATTCCAAATCCTTCACACTGGCTCTGGTGGCAACCGCTGGATCGATTGGCGTCATCATCCCGCCATCCATCCCGATGGTGATCTTCGGTGTCGCAACGGGTACCTCCATTTCCAACATGTTCATGGCTGGTATTGTTCCGGGCTTCCTGATCGGCTTCGCGCTGATGGGCTGGAGCTATTATTATGCCAAGAAACAAGGGATTGCCGGGGTTGAAGGCAAGTTTGACTGCCACGTTGCCGCCAAGCTGGTATGGGAAGCAAAATGGGCGCTTCTCAACCCGATCATCATTCTGGGTGGCATCTATGCGGGTATCTTCACCCCGACGGAAGCCGCCGCCGTGGCAGCCGTCTATGCCTTGCTTTGCGGTCTGGTGCTCTATCGCGAGATCAGCCTGAAGCATTTGCTCAAGACGGTGGCGCGTTCCTGCTCCACCACCGGTACGACGATGGTCATTCTGGGCTGCGCAACGGCCTTTGCCAAGATCCTGACCATTGAGCAGATCCCGGTTCAGGTGGCCGATCTGATGACGACCATTTCGGACAATCCGATCATCATTCTGATGATCATCAACGTCCTGCTGCTGTTCGTCGGCTGTGTCATGGATACCACGCCAGCCATTCTGGTGCTGTCTCCGATCCTGTTCCCTGTGGCCACTTCCATGGGTGTTGATCCGATCCATTTCGGCATCATCATGGTCGTCAACCTTGCGATCGGTTTCATCACGCCTCCTTTGGGTATCAACCTGTTCGTGGCGGCAAGGGTCGGCAACGCCCAGCTCGGCACAGTGGTGCGAGGCATTCTGCCTTTCATTGCGATCATGATCATTCTCCTCTTGATCATATCCTACGTACCACCCGTCTCGATCGGCATCTTCAGCCTGTTGGGTCGATAACCAATGAGAGCCCGCTCCTTACCGGGTGCGGGCTCTTCTATCTTTCTTCCCTGAAATTTCTGAAAGTGTGAACCATGTCCTTTGAACAGTTTGTCGGGCAATGCCCTCTTGTGGCCATTTTGCGTGGTCTGGCGCCGGAAGAGGCTCTTGGAATGGGCCAGTGCCTGATTGATTCAGGCTTCACCATGATAGAGGTTCCGCTCAATTCTCCTCGACCCTTTGAAAGCATCTCGATCTTGCAGGAAAGCTTTGGCCGCCGTGCCCTGATTGGTGCTGGCACCGTGTTGAGCAGGGAAGCCGTTGATGGCGTGGCAGCCGCAGGAGGCAAGCTGATCGTCATGCCTCATTGCAACACCGATGTGATTTCCTATGCCAAGTCTCTTGGCCTCTATTGTGTACCCGGTATCGCGACGCCAACGGAAGCTTTTGCCGCGCTTGATGCCGGAGCGGACGCGCTTAAACTCTTCCCTGCAGAAAATGCGGCTCCCGCAGTGGTCAAGGCCATGCTTGCAGTCCTGCCCAAAGCCACGCGTATCCTCCCAGTGGGCGGGATTGCACCTGACAATATGGCTGATTACTGGGCTGCGGGAGCCGCCGGGTTCGGCTTGGGCAGTGCTCTTTACAAGCCCGGCATGCCAACCGAACAGGTTGGAGCCAATGCCCGCGCCTTCATTGAAGCCATTGAGGGCCTAAAGCAGAATTGAAGCCGAACTGAAGCACCTAGCCCGATTTTTCAAATTTCCCTATCTCCATAAGGAGAGATTTTCATGACTAGAATTATTGATGTTACCGTCAAGGATATCCGCTTTCCCACCTCCCGCAATCTGGACGGCTCCGATGCGATGAATGAAGCGCCGGACTATTCGGCGACTTATGTCATCCTGAAAACGGATAGCGGCCAGCAGCTTACCGGCCATGGCCTGACTTTCACCAACGGGCGCGGCAATGATCTTGTGGTCGCCGCGGCAGAAACCCTTGCCAGAAGCTTTGTTATTGGCAAGGAGTTGGAAGAGATTACTGCCGATTTTGGTTCATTCTGGCATCAGCTTGTTGCCGGAGATTCCCAGTTGCGCTGGCTTGGCCCGGAAAAGGGGCTTGTTCATCTGGCAACCGCCGCGCTGGTCAATGCCCTGTGGGACATGTGGGCCAAGTCGGTTGGCAAGCCGGTCTGGAAGCTGCTCGCTGACATGACGCCTGAAGAGCTGGTCCGCTGCGTCGATTTCACCTATATCGAGGATGCCATCACCCCGCATGAAGCGCTGGCGCTGCTCAAACGCAAGCAGGCGGGCAAGGCGGCGCGTGAAGCGGAAATGTTCGCCAAGGGCTATCCGGCCTACTCGACAGCTGCTGGCTGGCTTGGCTATTCGGAAGAGAAAATGCGACGTCTGGCGCGCGAAGCCGTCGCAGGCGGCTGGACCCATCTCAAGCAGAAGGTTGGTGCGGACATCGAACAGGATGTTGAGCGAGCCCGCATCCTGCGCGAGGAACTGGGCTGGGATCGCCATCTGATGATGGATGCCAACCAGATCTGGGGTGTTGAGGAAGCGATTGCCAATATGCGTCGTCTGGCCGAATTCGACCCGCTCTGGATCGAGGAGCCGACCAGCCCGGACGATATACTCGGTCACAAGGCCATTCGGGATCAAATCGGCACCATCGGTGTTGCCACCGGAGAGCATGCCCACAATCGGGTCATGTTCAAGCAATTCTTTCAGGCCGAAGCCTTCGATTTCTGCCAGCTTGATCCGGCCCGTCTGGGCGGGGTGAATGAGGTGCTGGCGGTGCTGCTCATGGCTGCGAAATATGGCGTGCCGGTCTGCCCCCATGGTGGCGGCGTCGGCCTGTGCCAATATTCACTCAATGTGGTGCTGTTCGATTATATTGCCGTAAGCGGTAGTCTGGAAAAACGCGTGCTGGAATATGTCGATCATCTGCACGAGAATTTCGAAGAGCCTCTGGTCCTCAGACAAGGGCGCTATTACCCGCCGCAGATGCCGGGCTATGGCGCAACGCTGAAGCCGGACTCGCAAGAAAGATTTGCTTTTCCTGATGGCGAGGAATGGTCCGGAACCGATTGATCTCCCCCAACGGATCGGTAATTCCCCTTTTTTCGCCATGGAGCAGAGCCGCAAAGTGCAAGCCGCTTTGCGGCTCTGTGTCATTCACCCACAGCCATTCACAGCCGCTCGCAGGGTTATTCGCGCTGATATGGACAAAATAAAAGGTGACCGATTGGGAGGCGGTCACCTTTCATCAAAACTGTCGGCTCTCAATCTTTCCGATTGAAAGGAATGCGGCATTATCACACGGATGCGATACGCGATTTCATCGCAGGACCATGCTTTCTTGGCCGTCTGGCTGCTGTTGTCTCATGAGACTTGAACAAACGAGCCAGCAGGGAATGAAATTGTTTGGACCGCTCGAAATGGCCACGTGCCAGAGCGTTGTTAATTTCGTTGTGACTCAGATATCTCATTTTCCGTTCCTATCTTGCAGGAGTGAAGAAGGATATGTTCTTCATTATGGAATATATTAGCATGTATGTTTCTCTTCGAGAAGCATTTCGCAAGTCTCTTGCCTCTGCGTTGAGTGGAAAGAAGATTCCATTCTTTCGATCTATTCTTTTGGGACGCTTTTGGAATATATATTTCCAAATTGGATATATGAGGGTGATTTGTGTTTGAGAATTTTATCAATCTCTGTGGATTGTTCTAAATTGCAATTTTAAACAGGAAAATATATGCAAAGCAATTATCGTCGCTTTGTAAATAAATTACGCGATATTTTCTGCCGCAGACGTTGGCCGTATCAAGGCTCTCTTTTCTTCTGCTGCGCCTATGCGCAATGCGGTCCGGGCAATTTAGCTGCCCTTTGAACCGGTCGCTTGCCCGGCGCTCTTGGGCGCCATGGTGCGCGAGAGCTGGGGAGGACTGGAAAGGAGCCCGGCGATCTTTGCCATGATCAGGGCCGCTCCGGCATCACTGACATGGTCGTCATCGACATAGAGCGAATAGCCGTCTTTTTCCTGAATGCAAATACCGGAACTGTCCTTGCAGAAAATGTCTCTCAGATCGACGATGGCAATATTGTCGCTGGCCGCGCGCATGTCCTGAAACAATTTCCTGACATTCTTCTCCCGGTCATCAAACCAGGCAACGGGATAATTGAGCAGCGATTTGTCGAGCAGCAGCGCTCTTGGCACATCGACCCCGACTTCCGGAACGGGGCCAATGATGGTTACCGGCTTTTTGCTGGCGATGCGGGCCATGAATTGCGCCGAATAGGTCAACAGATCCTGATCTGTCGCCTGCGCGCTGTGAAGATTCTTTGCAACGATGGTGTTGGCGAAGGGATGATCATCCTGAAGCCCGTCCGGCCTCAGAAACGGGCCGCCCTCGATATGGGTTGCCCAGCGCGAGGCGATGAAGAGGCCCTGCACATTGGTGTTATTGGTCGCGAAGTCATAAGCGGAATCGAGGAACTCCATGCGGTCTTCATTATCGACCCTGTCATCACGATAGGTTCCGGCAACCGGATAGAGCGTATTCTTGGTGAAGGCGATCAATCCATAGCCTTTTGCGGCCAAGGTCTTTTTCAACCGGGCAAACAGCGCCATCGCATGGCTATCACCCATAAGCACATAATAACTCTCGAATGCCATCGAGGATTTGCAGAAATCCATGCTCAGGTTGTTGGGCGCATGATGAAAATGGCAGGCGTCGAACGTGCTTGTATCAACGATTTTGAGAGTGTCATTGGCATTGACGCCATCATTGCGAATATTCCAGACGCCGGAAACGATCAGCATCGCGGTGGCTGCCGCTCCCAGTGGAAAGATTATCTTGCGTCCGATGGCCTTGCGGTTTCTGAAAGGCTGCTCGATATAGCGCCAGCTCAGATAAGCCCAGATGAAGGTCGTGATACAAAGGAATATCGAGACCTCGGCACTGAGCTCATGCAGGGTGCGGTAGCGCGCAAAGGCTAGCAGAGGCTGGTGGAACAGATAGGCGCTGTAGCTGATCAGTCCGATCCCCACCAGTAGCCTGTTGCCCAGCAGCCGGTTGGCCAGCGTACCTTCTCTGGCATAAAGAATGAGCAGCGCCGCGCCGACGGTCGGTAATAGGGCGGGGAAACTCGGGACTGCCGTTTGGGGCGTATAGAATAGGAGCGAATAGAATACGGCCATCAGGCCTGCAATGCTGAGCAGATTGGCCATAAGCCCCTGCGGTTGCTTGCCCTGCTGTTCCAGATGTTGGGCAAGGAAGGCTGCGAACACCCCGACGAGCAGCTCCCATGCCCTTGTCGGCATCAGATAGAAGGCCGCGACCGGTTTGTTCATCATTCCCCAATGCGCAATGGCAAGGCTGGCGACAAAGGCAAGGGCCAGAAGGGCCAGCGTAACCTTTTTGCCAAACCGCCAGACAATCAACATAAAGAGCGGGAAGAAAATGTAATATTGTTCCTCGACCGCCAGACTCCATGTATGCAGCAGTGGCTTGAAGTCGGCGGCGGTATCGAAATAGCCCGATTCACGCCAGAACAGAATGTTGGAACAGAAGGCGGCGACGGCGACAAGACTGCGTGAAAAGCCTTCCATATGGATCGGGCTCATCAGGTACCATGCCGCCACAAAGGACAGCGCGAGCGTCACAAACAGCGCTGGCAGAATGCGCCGGATGCGTCTTTCATAGAAAGAAATGATGCTGAAGCGCCCAGCCTCCAGTTCGGAGATCAGAATCTGGGTGATCAAATAACCGCTGATGACAAAAAACAGGTCAACGCCGAGATATCCTCCATTCAGGACCCCCAGCCCGGAATGAAAAATGACAACGGACAGAACTGCTATGGCTCTTATGCCATCAATTTCCGGACGGTATTGCATGTTACCAATCTTCCCGCCATTGAATGATCATGTCACCGGACAATTTGAAATGCTTAAAAAATACTTAAAGCTTTTTACAATTTCTGGCTGCAGGCCACAAACTGATTTGAATTATATGATTAATTTTCAAGGGTCTTTACCGCTTTGCCCCTCTGTCTTTACGAAAAGACGAAAAAGCAAGGCTTTACCACCGGTCGAACATAATAATTATCCGCAGACAAATGGCACCGATGAAGAGAGTATCCGCGAAAATATTTACCCAATCGTTTCATCTTGGCAATATTGGATAGGCGAGAGCAATTATTACGCGAAGATCGGTGTCCTGAAGCGAGAAATTGTTGTGTGAAATCAGCGTGTTTACACTTTATTAGCCATGTCTGAATGGAAATCTTGAGAAAATTTCGGAGAAATTTTGCGGATGCGGGCACCCGTTTCTTGTGGGGACTGCATGGAAAGGCTCGTGAATGGCAAAATTCAGGGGAGAAATTATCCATAATCTTCAGGATGGGTGAGAAAGGCGAGATTTCGGCCCTCGAAACTGCCTAGACTGGTGCAAAACAAACATCCCGCCTTGCAAGGAACGACAGCCATGAAAGCCATTCTCTACGAGCAATTCGGAGAAACACCCAGACTTGTCACTCTGGACGATCCGACCCCTGAACTCCATGGCATCGTCATCAAGGTGGAGGCGACCGGCGTCTGCCGCAGCGACTGGCATGGCTGGATGGGGCATGATCCCGACATTGAACTGCCCCATGTTCCCGGCCATGAGCTGGCTGGCATTGTCGCCGCGGTGGGCAAGGATGTGCGCAACTGGAAGACCGGCGACCGGGTGACCGTGCCCTTCATCTGTGGCTGTGGGGCTTGCCCGGAATGCCATTCCGGCAATCAGCAGGTTTGCAGCCATCAGGAACAGCCCGGTTTCACCCATTGGGGATCCTTTGCCGAATATGTCACGATCCATCAGGCCGATCTCAATGTCATTGCGCTGCCCGAAAATATGAGCTTTGCCACTGCGGCCAGTCTGGGTTGCCGCTTTGCCACCTCATTCCGGGCGGTGGTGGATCAGGGCAAGACATCTGCCGGACAATGGCTGGCCGTGCATGGCTGCGGTGGCGTCGGGCTGTCGGCGGTGATGATTGCCAATGCGGTTGGAGCCAATGTCATCGCCATCGATATCGATGACAGAAAGCTGGCTCTGGCAAAGCAGCTGGGCGCTGTGGCTGCTATCAACAGCACCAATGTTGCCAATGTCGCAGAAGCCGTCATGGATATCTCGAAGGGGGGTGTTCACGTATCCCTTGATGCGCTCGGCAATCCCGTTACCTGCTTCAATTCCATCCAGAATCTGCGTCGTCGCGGCAAGCATATTCAGGTTGGCCTGATGCTGGCCGAGCAGGCAACGCCACAAATCCCGATGGCCAAGGTTATCGGGCAGGAGCTGGAAATTCTCGGCTCTCACGGCATGCAGGCCCATCGTTATGGGGCCATGCTCGATATGGTGCAGTCCGGAAAACTCGATCCGGCGCGTCTGGTCGGCAAGGAAATCAGTCTTGGAGAAGCTCCTGAGGCCCTTACCTCCATGGACAGCTTCCAGTCCATCGGTGCCACCGTCATCACCAGCTTCTGATCCGCAAATCCGGACTATGGCTTGGTGAAGCTGATCGGCAGGGTGAAAGTGATCCGTGCCTTGCCCGTCTCCTGAGGGATTTTGGGGAAGGGCGCGGCCCTTTGCGCCATGGACAGTGCGGCCTCATCAAGCGCCTTGCTGCCTGAAGAGCGCACCAGCCCCAAACCAGACATGGAACCATTCTGCGCCACCACGAAGCGGATGACCGCTGTGCCGGTCTCCCCGCGCCTGCGCGCTGCATTCGGATAGCGTTTCTTGCGCGCCACGCGGGAGCGGACCTTGCCCATATAGTTGGAGGTCAGAGCGGTGCCGTTGGATGCGCTTTTGCCGCCATTGCCACCCGTGGCTCCGGCTTTGCCCTTGCTGTTGGCAACAGAACCACCCTTGCGTGAAGCAATGCTGGCCTGCCTTGCCTCTTGCGCCTTTGCTGCCGTCTTGGCGGGTTGCACCTGACGCACTGCGGCAGCCTTTGGCGCGGGTGGTTTGGTGGCTGGCAGGCGCTCGACAATCCTTGCCTGAGTCTCCTCGGGCTTTATGGGTTCGGGCTTTTCAGCGCTATCTACCGGCTTTTCCACGACCGGCTCTGCGGGGGTGAGTTTTGCCATCTCGGGGGTGAGGCTGTCTTCCGGCTTGACCGGCTCGAGCGCTTCTGCGGTATAGATATCTGCTTTTGCCAAGGCCTCATTGGGCGTAAAGGCCTGTACGGGAGCGACCGCAGCAAGGGCAGGGGCCTTGGGCTCAACTGTGCGTGCGGGCTCGATGCGCGCCGCTTTTGCCACCTTGACCGGCGCGGCTGTCTTTTCGGGCGTCTCAATGCTTTCAACCCACGTTGCCTCGACGGCATTCTGCCCGACAGAGTCAAACAGATTGCCGATTTCAAGGGCGGTTGCGCCCGCGCCGCGCTCCTCAAGAATCTCTGGTGGCCGGTCTACAAACAGCAAGGCCGCTGCGACATGAACCACTCCCGAGAGCAGGATGAAAATTGCCAGACCCGATCTGCCCATCACTGCCCCTCTTGCAAGGTGACAAGACGGATTTTCTTATGGCCAGCAGCGCGAAAGGCCTGAAGGATCGGCATCAGTTTCGAGCTGGGCAAGGCCTTGTCCGCCAGAATATGCAAAATTTCATGCGCATCGCCGCCTTCCGGCGCGGCATCGTCCGCGCCTTCTTCCCGCTCTGGAGGCGCCGGAAACAGCGACAGGATTTCCTCCTTCGAAACAGCCCGTCCATGATGGATGAGGGTGCCGTCTGCGAGGATTTCCACGGCATTGGCCGCTGGTGGCATTTGCGGCAGCGAGCGCGATTGCGCCGGATTGAGATCACTGGATACGGGCGGGGCAACCGTTCCGGCGATGAGAAAGAAGATCAGCATCAGAAAGACGATATTGATCAGCGGAATCGTATTGTCCGGCAGAACCTTCTTGTGAGCTTTCGCCTTGTGCATGCGCATGGTGAATGACCAATCCGGATAGTTGTTTCAGTTTGCCAGAGAAACGGATTTGAGCTTGCTCTGCTTGAGCTCTTGCAAAAGGGTGACCAGCTTCTGCAATGGCACATCTCCCCTTGGCACGACGACAGCATTCTCAACGCCTTCATCGATGAATGGGGTGAGCGCCGTTTCCAGATCGGCCAGTTCCGCAACAGCTCCATTCAGCCGGATGCTATCGTCCTGCGACAGCGAGATGATCAGCTTGGGCGTCGAGCCTGCACTGCCCCCTCCGGCTCCCGCCACCCCCAGATCCAACTGGCTGTAGCGCGAGAAGGTGGATGTCAGCATGAAAAACAGAAGCAACAGGAAGATCACGTCAATCAGCGATGTCAGCCCGACGATGGAGCGCTTCCTTGGGGGCGCACTAAGACGCATGCAGCAGCTCCGCCTGAGAATGCAACATTTCCGTTGTTTCCGGATGGGGCTTGTCAGTGATCTGGCCGGTCAGCACAGCCGTCACCAGCTCTTCCATCACGCTCTGCTCTCTCTCGACGCGCGAGGTGAACCAGTCGGCAAACAGGCTTGCCGGAATGGCGACCGCCAGCCCCACCGCCGTGGTCAGCAGAGCAACCCAGATGCCACCGGCCAGAACCGAAGGATCGACCGTCGCCCCAGCTTCCTGTAGGCGCTGGAAGGCCTCGATCATGCCGATCACCGTGCCAAACAGGCCCAGCAAAGGCGAGATCTGGCCGACCGTTTCCAGAAACCGCAGCATGACGCGGGTCTGCGACAGGGACTGCACCGCAACCCGTTCGATATCCTCGCGGATCAGGGCCTGCTTGTCCGGATGGTTTACTTGCCCCCGCATGGCATGAGCCACAACAATGCTGACAGGTGACTTGCCCTTGTCGAGCAGCGAGAGGGCGTCCGCCCGCTTGCCGGTGCGCCAAAGGGCGAGGGCCTTGCGAGCCCGACTATGGCGGCCAATGCCGATCAGGGAAAATTGCCACAGCTTATAGAGAATGACCGCCAGAGACAGAACGGAGAGAACCAGCAGCAGCATGACCACAGGCCCGCCCATGTCGATGATCGACTGGATCTGCCCGATCAGGGCGTGAACATCGAATCCGGAGGCGCTGCCATTGGCCAGATCCCCGCCTAAACCACCGTTCAGATCACCAACAGGCAGATTGCCACTTGCCAGTTGGCTGTCCGCCATCGGGCTGGAGGTAATCATCTCCGCTGGCAGGCTCTCTGTGGCCGGAGGGGGCGTCATGGCGGCCGGGGTGACATCTGTTGCCGTGATTGAAGCGCTTTCTGGCATTATTCGGGTTCCCATAATGAAAATAGAAGCGGAAAGGTGATCTGCTCAAAGCCCCAGCTTGATGGCGATTTTGGAGGAGGGGCGCAGAGCAGCCAGACAAGCCGGAGCTGTCATGCCCTCCGCCTGACAATCAGACACATCATTGATCAGGATTTCGCCCAAGGCGGAGCAATCCACATTGGGCAGATCAAACTGGCGCAGACGGCGCTTGCCATCGCTCAGGGCGCCAGTGCTCAATACCATCAGATCCTGCGCCAGCCCCTTGTCATCCAGTATGACGATCTCGATACCCATATCAGCAAGCGGGGTTCCTAGGTCATTGCGGATCAGGAAGGACAGGCGGCAGGCCTCACCGCTGGGTTGGGCATTGTTCAATTCCAGCGCGATGCTTCTGTCCGCTTGCGCCTGCGCGTCATTTGCCATGGCCGGAGCTGCGCCCAGCATGATCAAGCCCGCAAGGCCAAACAGGAAAGACTTTTCAAAAGGCATTTTCATCGCTCCGATGGTTTGATGATCAACAGCGCTGTTGAACCGGACTGATTGGATTATCTTTTTATCTGCCAATGGCCAGACGATATCTGTGCACCAGACAGGACAGGAACAGGCCTGTCAGGATAAAGGGAAAGGAAAGCAGGCCTGTTCTGTTAAAATATCAATTATTGAGTTTTTGGTTCAAGTTTGCAAGCTAGTGCTCAGGCGACATTTTTTGTCGCCAATGCGCCACTCTGCCTTGTCATCATTTACCGGTAATGCATGACAAAGCGCTGCTCGCCGATCTGGTGAATATCCGCCTGCATGGAAAAAACCCGCTCGATTGTCTCGCCGGTGAGAAAGTCGCTGGTCGACCCATTGGCGGCCAGCTTGCCGTCCTTCAGACCGACAATCCAGTCAGCATAAAGCGCGGCATAGTTGATCTCGTGCAGAACGATGACGATGGTTTTGCCCGACTGGGCGGAGAGCGCACAGAGCCGCTGCATCAGGGTGCGGGCGCTGCGCATATCGAGATTGTTCAACGGCTCATCCAGCAACAGATAATCCGTGTCCTGCGCATAGGTCATCGCAACAAAAGCCTTCTGCCTTTGCCCGCCGGATATTTCATCAAGAAAACGGTGCCTGAGATCGGCAAGATCGAGCGTTTCAATCGCCCGGTCCACCAGTTCGTCATCCTTGGGGCCGGGTCTGCCATGATGATGCGGGAAGCGCCCGAAGGCGACCAGATCGGCAACGGTCAGCCGCGAGGCCAAGACATTCGACTGGGTCAGGATCGCCAGCTTCTGGGCCAGCTTTTTGCTCGGAGTGGCAGAGACGTCAAGGGAATCCACGACAATTTGCCCCTGCTGAAGCGGCTGGAGCCGCGCGACAAGGGACAAAAGGGTGGATTTGCCAGCGCCGTTCGGGCCGACCAGCGCGGTAACCTTGCCCTTGGGAATTTGCAGCGAAATGTCATGCAGAATGGTCTGGCCATGCAGCGCATGGCTGACAGAGCTGATTTCAATCATCGGCTCTTTCCTTTCAGGATCAACAGCAGGAAGGTTGCGCCTCCCAGAAATTCAACGATCACACTGAGCGGGGTCGCAAAATTGAGAAGTTGCTCGAGGATGGTCTGTCCGCCAATCAGAATGCAGGCCGAAAGCAGCGAGGATGCCGGCAGCAATATCGCATGCCGATGGGTCGGAAAGAGATGATAGGTCAGGTTGCTGACCAGCAGCCCGAAAAAGGCAACCGGTCCGACCAGAGCGGTGGAAACGGATACCAGCGCCGCGATGACAATCAGCGTCAGATAGAGCCGCCGTTTGTAATCCACGCCCAGATTGATCGAGACATCCCGCCCCAGCGCCATGATGTCCAGATCAAAGCGCAGATACCACGCCCCCAAGAAGCCCGCCAGCATGATGACGCTGCTGATCAGCAGCAAATCGCCATCAATGGCATTGAAGCTGGCCATGGAAGAGGTTGCCGCTACCACGAAATCATTCGGATCGATCAGCCTTTGCAGAAAGGACGTCACCGAGCGGAAGAGGACGCCGAAAATGATGCCGGTCAGCAGAAGCCGGTGCATGTCTTCCCCTCTTGCCTGCCGGGATTGCCCCAGCAGCGTGCCAAACAGCGCCAGCGAGGCGACCATCATGATGACGAAGGAGGAGAAGAAGGAAAGCTGGGCTGGCAATTGCGCAAAACCGAGCCCGCCCAGAGTGAAAACCAGCAGGGTCTGCAACAGCGCATAGAGCGAGTCAAAGCCCATCAGCGACGGGGTCAGAATGCGGTTGTGGGTCAATGTCTGAAACAGCACGGTTGAGACCGCAATCGAGAAGGCAACAAGGCAGATGCCGATAAGCTTTGTACCGCGAAACCACAGAACGAAATCCCAGCTGCCTCTGGCATTCAGGGTCAGAAAGCCGACCGAGCAGACAAGGAACAGCATAAGGGACAGGAGCATGCGTCTTGAGATCGTCATCAGGCCTTCTTCTCCTGATGGGCATGGGGAGCTTCAGGCCGGGTGCCGGGCTGGCGTGGCGGAAAATAAAGCAGCCAGAGAAACAGACTGGCCCCGAGAAAGCCGAAAATGGTCGCTGCCGGTATTTCAAAAGGATGCCTGACGATCCGCCCGATCAGGTCGGAAAGCAGAACCAGCCCGCCTCCCATCATCGCGGTGACCGGCAGGGTTCGGCGCAGATTGTCGCCCAGCCAGCGGCTGACGATATTGGGCACGACCAGACCGACAAAGGGAATGACTCCAACAGTGACCACCGTCACCGCAGAAATCAGCGAAACGATGATCAGGCCCAGACGGACAATCTGATGATAATTGAGGCCCAGATTGATGCTGACATTCTGCCCCAGGCCAAGAATGGCAAATTGATCGGCGACGAAATAGGCAAGCAGCATCAGGATTCCGGCCAGCCACAGCAACTCATACCGGCCTTGCAGAATGCCGGAAAATTCGCCGTTGAACCATGTCTCCAGATATTGCAGCAGATCCATCTGGAAGGCGATGAAAGTGACCAGTGCGCTGACAACGCCGCCATAGGCCAGCCCGACCAGAGGAACAAGCAAGGGCTGATGGCTGGGCAACCGGCGCACCATGGCAAGAAAGGCCATCATGCCCAGCAGGGAGATGATGCAGGCGGCGGCCATCTTGAGGGCGATGGAGGCTTCCGGCGCGAGAAATGTGATCAGCAATATGCCCAGTGCCGCAGTGGAGCCGGAGCCCGCCGTCATCGGTTCGACAAAGCGGTTGGCAACAATCATCTGCATGATGATACCGGCGACCGCCAGCGACGCTCCGGTCAGAAGAACCGCCAGCGTGCGCGGAATGCGGCTGACCACCAACAGGTCCAGCCCTTCACCCGATTGCAGGAAACTGCCAGCATCGAGATCTATGACGCCGACAAACAGGCTGGCTATGATGCCGACTGTCAGGATGCCAAGTGCAATGACCCATCCTTTGATCATGTCATTTTCGTCGCTGTTGCGACGCCTCAAGGAGCAAGGCCGCCAAACGCCAATGAAATATCGATCGGCGACCCTGATTGTTTCAGGAAGGATCTGCCTTGCTGAATGCGGCAATCACCTCGTCAAGCGTGTGGCTCATCGACTGGATACCGCCGCTCGCGATATAGATATTGGCGGCATCGAGATACACGATCTGCTTATTTTTCCAGGCCTTGGTTTCATGCACGAGCGCATTGTCAAGCGTGGCCTGAGCCGAGGCCCCGCTTGCCCCGATGGCTGCCGATCTGTCGACCACCAGCAGCCAGTCCGGATCGGCATCGCGGATGAATTCGAAGGAAATGGCTTCGCCGTGGGTTGCTTCCTCAATCGAGGTCACCGCTTCTGGCAGACCGATTGCCTCATGCAGCCAGCCAAAACGGCCCGTCGCACCATAGGCGGAGATCTTGGGGCCATTGGTCAGGATGATCAGACCGTTGCCCTTGCCAGCAACGGCCGTCTTGGCTTCGGCGAGCTTGGCGTCAAAAGCTGCTTCCAGCTCGCTCGCCTTCTGCTCCTTGCCAAACAGTTTGCCATAGTCTTCCAGTCGGACTCTGGCCTGCGCGACGATATCGGTGCCCGGAATGGTCATGTCGATGGTCGGTACCAGCTTTGACATCTGGTCATATTGCGCGGACGATCTGCCCCCGACGACCACCAGATCCGGCTGCAGTGCATTGATTGCCTCGAAATTGGGCTCAAACAGGCTTCCGACCCCTTCGGCCTTGCCCGTGAGGTGATCAAGATAGGACACGAACAGCTTGTCGGGTACGCCCACCGGCACAATGCCGAGCGCATCAATTGTATCCAGAGCCGCAACATCCATGACGACGACATGCTGTGGGCTATTGGCAAATTGCGCTGCATCCCGTGCCGTGGAGATTTCCACCTCGGCGGCTTGCGACTGAACAGACCCCAATGCGATCAACGCACCAAAGGCCAGAGCAAGACAAGACGGTCGTGCTAACATCTATCTATCCCTTGTTTGAGCAATGAGAAGGAGGCCGGAGGCATTTGCTGGCCACCTTTAACTTGAGAATGACTTGCAACATAACCCAACTTGTGACAGGAAAAAGGTCAAAATGGCTTGATGAATAAAAATTGAATACAAAACTCAAGATATCAACAGCCTATTCAACACTCGCATCCCTATCGACATTGGACGCGCCCAGCAGGGCAATCAGGCCCTGAGGCAGGATTTCACGCCATGCAAACATGTCATGCGCGCTGGGATATTCCTCGTGAATGACCGTGTAATTTCTGGCGGTCAGCACGTCGCGCAAATGCCTGTTGGGTTCGAGTATGCTGGCAAAGCCATCGCCCCTTGTGCTTTCAAAAAGACCGGCCGCCAAATAGAAGCGCACAGCCTCTTGCTGGCCAGTTGCCACGCGTCGGGCGACCATATTGTCACCTGAATAGGCCCCCTTTGGTGACCACCAGTAGGAGCCGGAGAGCGAGAGCACATTGCCAAAGGCCTCGGGATGCTTGAGGGCAATGGTCGTCGCGCCCAGACCGCCAAAGCTCGAGCCGGCAAGAATGCTGCGCTCGGCCTTTGGTGTCATGCCGGTTTGAGCGGCGACAAAGGAGCGCAACTCACCGGCCATGAAGTCGGCAAAGGCATCTCTGTCGGGCAATTCTTCGGCCCGGACCACATTGTCGATCGAGGAAAGGAAAATGGCCACCAGTGGCGGGATCTTGCCAGCCTCGACCAGCGCATCGATGCTGCGTTCCAGATGGCCCTCCTTCAGAAACTGCTCGCCATCAAAGACAAACAGGAAGGGCGTCTCTTCATTGGATGGCTCGACGCCGGGGCTGCGATAGATCCAGATGTCTCTTTCATTTTTCAGTGCCTGACTGGCAAGGCGGTGATGGGTCAGTTTGCCCTGTGCTTGGGCATGCGTGGTGAACCATGGCTTTAAAGCACCTCCGGCCACGCGGAAGGTCGAGGACTGGTTATAGGCGTCCGGAGCCGTTTCCGGCCAGGGATGCCGGTTGAGGGGATCGGCCTTGGCTTTGGCCAATATGGCAACACGCCGCGCTCTGTCCGGCCCAGAAAAGTCGGGTATATCGGTGGCTAGTTGGTAGGAAAACAGCGTGCCTGCCGGAACCGATACTGTCCGGAACCAGACATCGCTGTCGCCCAACCGCTCAAGCGGATAGATATCATTGGCCGGACCGCCGAGCATTTTAACATTCTGCCTGGCACCGCGTGCCAGAAAGGTCAGCAGCGTCTCCCCCTCTTTGCCCGCTTCGACCAGTGGCGTTCCCTCGCGGCCAATCTCGCTCCAGAAAGCTTCCGTCGCGCCGCTCTCTGCCAAATTGTCCGCAAGGTGTTGCAGGCGCGGGCTCTGATAGATGCGCGGCGGTGGCACGAGCTCTGCGGCGGCGATCATGCTGGTTTGGGTAAGGATAATCTGGCCAGCAACCGGGCTCTCTATGAAGAGATGAGCCGCCTCTTCGGGCAGCAGGAAGACAATATGCTTGCGCCCTTGCCCTTCGGTCAGGAACTGGCGGTAATGCTTGCCGCTGTCTCCCTTGAGCGCCACATTGAATGGGGCTCCCCCGGTCTCGATGGACAGATTGACCAGCGCTCCAGCCGCCCCGAGCAGTCGCAGTGAGATGGGCTGCTGGGCTACAACATCAAGCGCGAGGGGTGCCTTGAGGGCAGTGATGGTTTTGACGGGTTGCAAAGGCTTCTGCATGGCGGGGGCACTCACGGCTTGAGGGGCAAGGCAGATGGCAAGGTACCCCGCCAAGGCAAGGGCAGAGAAGCTGGAATGCATAGACATCTTGTCAGTCACCTTCATTTGTCATTATGCCCATCGCTGCGCGTATCAAAGCGCGTCGTTGGGTGCATTGTTGTGCGCATGGCGCAAACGGCAAAGCCTCCCGCCCACAAAAACATGAGGCGAGAGGCTTGCGTCACAGTCGCAGCTCCGGATTAGAAGCGCATGTTGGCGGAGAAATAATATCTGCGCCCGTCGACGTTGAAATCATCGGAGACATCCCGATAGATCTGCTTGTCGGCGATATTGAGAACACCGGCCTTGAGTGTGAAATTGTCGTTCACATCATAGGTGCCTGTCACATCGGCGGTGAAATAGCCATCCACCTTGGAGGCATTGCTCATGTTGCCGTCGGTCGGAACATAGGTATATTGATCGCCGGTATAGTTGCCCTTGGCACTCAATGTCAGATGCTCGGTTGCCTGCCAGTCGACGCCGACATTGACCGTATGCTCGGGCTGATAGGCAAGGGGCCGCTTGACCCCGCTCATGGCCTTGGCGTCGAGATAGGTATAGTTCGCCGTGATCGTCAGATCATCACGAGGCCGCAGCGACAAGCTGGCCTCGATACCCATCGTGCGTGCCTCATCGATATTCTCGTAACTGAACATCGGATTGCCATCGGCAGCAAGGCCGATATAGTTGGCATAACTCAGGGCAGCAACCGGATCGGATGTCCGCGCCGGAGGATAGGGGATCATGTCCTTGATCTGATTGTGAAAGCCGGTCAGGCCGACGGAGAAGAGATCCTTGTCATAGGACACTCCGGCCTCAAAGCTCGAACCGATCTCGGGGTCGAGATCGTCACTGCCCACCATGTAGCAGCTGCCGCCACAGGAGATCTGATACCAGTTGGTGCTGTTCTCAAGCAGGGTCGGGGCCTTGAAGGAGGAGGACCAGCCACCCTTGAGGGTGAATTCATCCGTCAGATTATAGACACCATAAACGCGCGGGCTGAGATTCCAGCCAAATTTTTCGTGATTGTCAAAGCGCGTCCCGAAGGTCATCTCGAACCGGTCGGTGATCATCGCCTGATCTTCGGCAAAAATCGCCGCCTGCCAGACCGAGGATTGTGATCCGCCGCTGCCTGTCAGAACGAATTCATCGTCGATTTCCTGATATTTATAAGCCGCGCCAACCGTCAGCTTGTGCGGCACGATCATTTCGACCTCGGTATTGACCTTGCCGTCGGCGTTGAAATTATAGGCCGTGTTGGGCTGCATGGTGCCGGATGTGTTGCCATGGCCATAATCATTGTGGATCTGGTCGCCATAGACCTTGATCTCGGAGGAACCGAAATCATACTCGCCGCGATGGGTCACGCCGACTGACTTGCGCTCGAGTGTCGTCTGGTCTTCCTTGCGGCTGGAAAAGCCGAGATTGAAATCCATCTCATGGCTGTCATTGACGAGCCAAGTTGCGGTGCCATCAATGAATTTGTCATCGCTTTCCAAGAAGCCCGGCAGGTTTGAGCCATTGCTCTGAAGCCCCGGATTGATGTCATCATCATCGGCCGCCCGAACGTCATAGCTGCCGAAGGTTTTCAGGAACAGCTTGTCCTTGACAAGCGGGCCGGACAGCGAGAAGGAGCCGCGACCATAATCGCCCGATTTCCGGTTTTCCTGCACGGTCACCTCGGTTGTCAGCGAGCCATGCCATTCATTCTGGGCCTTCTTGGTGATGATGTTGACCACGCCGCCAATCGCATCCGATCCATAGAGCGAGGACATGGCGCCGCGCACGACCTCGATCCGTTCGATCGCCTCGACGGGAACCCAGCCGGAATCATAGTCATTGCCCCTGAAGACGTTGGGATCGGAATTGACCCGTTTGCCATCGATCAGAAACAGCGTATAGCGCTCGCTGAGGCCCCGGATCTGAACCTTTTTGAGGTTGCCCGAATAGTTGAAGGTGATGCCGGGGACGGCCTCGAGCAGTTCGCGGGCATCCTGTGCCGGCAGCTTTTCGATTTCCTCCGCCGTCACGACGCTGACCGTGGCGGGTGCATTGATCACATCGGTCTCGGACCCGGCGGCGGTTACCACGATGGCGCTGAGCATGTCATCTTCCGGCAATTCCTGCGCCTTGGCCAAAGCGGTACTGGCAAGCAGTGAGGCAAAGAGAATTCCCGGGCCGGTCAACCCGCTCAAGCTGCGAAAAGTCTTGTGGTCCCTGTTCTTGGTTATTCTACTGAACGCATAAGAAGTCATTGGAAAACAACGAGCCTTTGTGTCTGGAAAAGAGGGTGCCAAGCCTTCGGGTCATATTTCTGCCCGAAATATATCTTGACTTTCACAGTCAAGTTAAAGGAAATATGCGCTTGATGTAAATTTCGAAGACTTGCGTCCATGCGCCAATTTTTTGCTCAAAGGCGTCAAATTCGGCGGGGTTTCCCGCTTGCTGCAGAGTGCATTTGGCTTTTGCATCTTGATCGGAGACGAGAATGGCAGAAACACATATATTTCCAACCTTCGCCAGACTTGCATATCTGGATGGAAAGCCACGGCACCATACCGACACCCTGACCGAGATGCTCGCGCCCTGCTTCCAATTGCTGCTCTTTCTGGAAGGTGGCCAGAAATTCTATCTTGATGATGTGCTGTTTGACATCCATGCCGGACATGGAGACAGGATCCAGCCGCAGATCGCGCTCATTCAGCGCGACCGGCCCTGCATGTTGCGCAGCCTTCCCAATTGTGGCGACAGCATATTGCGCAAGGTCAAGCTCTCATTACCCGCCAATTGGCTGCAAAGCATGGCTGAAGGCGAAGAGGGGCATGTCTTCAAGCAATTCCAGTCAGGGCATATCAGCAGCTATCTCTGGCAGGCCAATAGCGAAATGGTGAAGCTGGGTGAGGCGATCATCAATCCACCGAGCCATTACAAAGAGGCGCAATTGTCGCAAGGCCTTGAGCTTTACCGGCTTGCCAAGGCGATGGAGCTTCTCTCGCTGGCTTGCATGGACATGTCAAACAGGCTCAATCAGAAAGACAGCGTCGAAAAAATTCATACCTACAGTCAGGCCGAGCGGATCCGCAATTATGTGGTCGAGAATCTGCATGAGGATCTGACCATCGAAACCCTGTCGCGCGAAACCGGCACCAGCAAGCGCTCGATCCAGAGAAATTTCAAACATCACTTTGGCATCACGGTTTCCGATTTCATCCGCAAGCAACGTTTGGAGAAGGCACGGCAGGCCATTGAACGGCAAGGCATGACAATCGCTCAGGCCGCCTTTCTGGCCGGATATAACAGCCAGTCAAGCTTTACCAGCGCCTTCAAGCAGACCTATGGCTCAACGCCGAAAAACTGGCTCAGAAAAGCCCCCATGCAAAGAAGCCGCTTCTAGTTTGCTCTCCTCATAGCCGCTTGAGACATGAGGGGATGAAAGCCCCACCGGCAGGCTCTTGTTCTGGCTCCGCTTCTGGCTCAGCTTCTGGCCCAGTTTGAGGCTCATGTTCTGGTTCAGGACCAGCATTTTCCCGTTTCTGCGTCAAAGATCGAGATCTTGTCTTTCGAAGCATGCAGGGTGACCTTGTCGCCGGGCTTGAAATTCTGCTCCGGTTTGAAGGTGGCGATCACCCTTTGCCCGCGGACATCAAGCGATACGATCTTTTCCGGTCCGGTCAGTTCGACAATCTCCACCACGCAGTCGATGGATATGCCGCCTTTTATCGGCTCCAGCCCGAAGGCTTCGGGCCTGATACCCAAGATGAGCTTGGCGGGAATATCCTGTGTGCAGGCAGACATCACCGCTTCATCCAGCGCAATGGGCGTGTCGGCCAGCTCCAGCTCGATCAGCCTTGTTTCGGGCAGATGCTGCCCCTTGAACATGTTGATCGGGGGCGACCCCATGAAGTCGGCGACAAAGGTCGTCGCGGGCCTGTTATAGATTTCTTCCGGTGTGCCCAACTGCTCGATATGACCGTCGCGCATCACGGCAACGCGGGTTGCCAGCGTCATCGCCTCGATCTGGTCATGGGTGACATAGACGATGGTGACACCAAGCATCTGGTGCAGCCGCTTGAGTTCGCCGCGCATTTCCATGCGCAGTTTGGCATCGAGGTTGGAGAGGGGCTCGTCAAACAGGAACAGTTTGGGCTTGCGCACCAGTGCCCGACCGATTGCAACCCGCTGGCGCTGGCCACCCGACAGGTCTGACGGCTTGCGATCGAGCAGATGATCGATCTGCAACACCTTGGCAGCATCCAGCACGGCCTTTTCCCGCTCTGCCTTGGGCACATTGCGCATCTCAAGCCCAAAGCCGATATTGCGCCCGACCGTCAGGTTGGGATAGAGCGCATAGGACTGGAAAACCATGGCAATGTCACGATCCTTGGGGTGAGTGCCATTCAGCCTGCGCCCTTCCAATGTGATGCTGCCCGAACTGGGATCAAGCAGTCCGGAAATGAGATTGAGCAAGGTGGACTTGCCGCAACCCGATGCGCCCAGCAGCACGAGAAATTCGCCGCTTTCCAGCGAAAGGTCGATGCCCTTGAGGGTCTCTTGCGTTCCGAATTTTTTCGTAACGTTGGAAAGTTCAAGCGAACTCATGGATCGTCTCCCCCTCGTTGGTTTCACGATAGCGTCTGGGATGGGTTGAAATGGCAAGCGATGCGGTTGCCACGGCGGCCTGCATGGCTTCCTGCCATTGTGCGCCTTTGGTGCGCGCCGCGAAAAAGGCCGCATTGAACACATCGCCCGCACCAATGCTGTCGATCAGTTCCACCTTCGGTGCCGGGCAGGACAAGCTGCAATCTGTCCGCACCAGCAAGGCGCCCTTGCCCCCTCGCTTGATGATGACGGTGCCGCCCTCGGGCATATGGTCCAGCAGCCAGTGCGCAGCCTTCTGCGGATCGCTGATTCCGGAGAGGCTTGTCGCCTCGATTTCATTGAACAGCAGATATTGGCTATGAGAGAGCCAGCCAAGGGTTGCAGCCTTGACCTCTTCGGTCCAGCCATCCAGCGGCCAGCCGGTATCCAGCGCGATTGCCACATCATGGCGCTTTGCATGGGCAAACAGGCTGGCATAGTCAGCCGTCAGCCTGTCGGTCAGGAAACAGCCGCACAGCAGCAGCACGCCGCCTGAAAGTTTCTGCCAGTCAAGCATGGCTTCCACCTCGGGCCAGCAAAGAGCCAGCAGATGCCCTCTGGTCGTTAGAAAGGTGCGTTCCCCGTCCGGATGGGTCACGCCGACCGAAACCGTGGTGCCGCCCTCGGCAATGGGCCAATTTGCGGCCGCCTTGCCAAAACGGCCGCGCAGCCATTCGCCGAAATGATCAGAGCCGATATTGGCCGCAATCTGATAGGGACAGCCCAGCGCCTGCCAGGCGAGCGCAACATTGCCGGCTGCACCGCCAACGCGCAATTCGTCATGTTCGACGATACATTCCGTACCGCTCTCAAGGTTTGGCGCGACGGGCCCCATGATGAGATCGACATTGACATTGCCAACCGTCGCCAGCGCTAAGCATTCATTCTTCATTCTCAAGCGAGCCCCTGTCATTCAACTCTGGTTACCTTGGTGCAACGCAAGGGGGTGCCGACATTGTCAACACGCGAGGCGGCAAAATCGACCATGAAACGCTGTGCAGCTGGCAACAGCGAGAAAATCGCCGCCAGCCCCTTGGCAGGGTGACAGGGCACCGAAATGGCGCCCTTGATCGGCTCCTTGCCTGACGCATCAAAAACCACCAGCGGGGAAGGGGTTTCTGCGACAAACTCGGCCAGCCCTGTCACCAGATCGCATGTCTCATCGGCGGCCCGGAACAGAACCACTCCAACAGTCTCACCCAGCATTTCCACCGGGCCATGGCGCAATTGCCCGCCTTCCAGACTGAAGCAGGGCAGCCGCGACAATTCGGTCAATCCGAGCGCAATCGCCTCGGCAACGCCCTGCAATTGTCTCGATGAGGTCACCACCGTATGCACCTTGGCCAGAGCGGCAACGGCTTCATCGATACGGGCAACGCCAGTGCCTTCCAGAATGGCAAACAGATCGCCCAGATCCTGCCCCAGTGCACCCAGAACGGCGGCATGCAGGGCCGCCGAGACCGTCAGGCTGCGGGTGGCCGCAAAGGGAATCTCCGAGCCTCCCGCCCCCACAAGGCTTGGAGCAAGGCCAGCAAGTGAGGAATTGGGCTCCATGGTTAGCCCGAAGACATGATCTTTGGGGGCGCAATCCCTGAACCAGCGCAGCACTTCGGCGCTTTCCCCCGATTGGGATGTGACGATAATGGTGCGCCCAGCAAGAGGCAGTGGCTGCCCGAGCTGTTCGGACAGCGGCAGGGCAATGGCATCAATGCCACTGGCCCGATAAAGCGGCTCCAGAGCCCGCCCCACAGCATGGGAACCGCCCATGCCCAACAGCAGCAGGCGTCCGGTCTGGCGCAAGGACGCGGCGATCTTTTCTGCCGCTTCCCCCGCCCCTTCGATAGAGGCCCGGCTGTCGTTCAATTGTCTGGCCATTTCGTCATAGATGGCCAATTGAGCCTCGGTTTCTGGTTTCTTGTTCATTGTTACCCTTTCACGCCTCCATTTGTGAGGCCGGAAATAAGTGCTCTTTGCATCAGGACACCGACAAAAACCGGCGGCAGAGCGGCCAGAACCCCGGCAGTGGCGATGAGGCCATAATCGGACACCCGCCCGCCTGCGAGGTCGGCAATGGCGACGGTCAGTGTTTTGGCCTGTTGGTTCGAAGTGAAGAGAAGTGCGTAGAAAAACTCGTCCCACGCCAGCAGGAAGGCGAAAATCAGCGATGTCGCGATGACAGGCATGGCAAGGGGCAGAATGACGATCCTGAGGGTCTGGTCGAGGCGGGCACCATCAATGGCTGCCGCCATTTCCAGATCCCGCGGAATCGGATCGAAGCCGGCTTTCAGCAGCCATGTCGAGAAGGGTGCCAGAATGCTCAGATAAACAAGGGCAAGCCCCCATGTGGTATTCAGCATGCCCGCCTTGGCAAGGATCATGTAAAGCGGCACGGACAGTGCCACCGGTGGCAGCATATAGGTCGCCACGACCGCGCCCAATGACCAGCCAACCCGAGGATTGCGCGAGGCAGCCCAGCCCGCTGGAATGCCAACGGCGAGCGCGATCAGCGTTGCCATCGATGAGACCTTGATGCTGTTGAACAGCGAGGCGAGAAATGCCGCACCGGTGGAATTGGCGTTGCGCGAGAGCAACTGCCCATAGCGGGAAAAATCAAACACCTCCGGCCAGAAATGCAGCGGCTTTGCAGAAAGGTCTGCATTGGAGGAGACACTCATGATGAAGAGCCAGAGGAGCGGCGCCAGAATGACCAGCGCCACCAGCAGCGCCATGGCATGAAGAAACAGGGAGAAGGCGCGGGATTGATGTTCCATCAGTTGGACCCTCCTGCCCACTGGCGCATGATGCGAATATAGATGACCGCCAGAACGGTGATGGCGAGCGTGATGATCAGCGCAAGCGATGCGCCGGACCCGGCCCGCTGGAAGGCAAAGGCTTCCTGATAGACCAGAATCGACAATGTCCGGGTGGAGTTGGCCGGACCGCCGCGTGTCATGATCCAGATGATGTCGAACACCTTGAAGGCCTCAATCGTGCGCAGAACGACCGCCACCATCAGCGGGCCAACCAGATAGGGCAGGATCACATAGCGGAAGCGGCGGAAGGCGTTGGCACCGTCTGAAATGGCCGCCGCCCGGATGTCGTTGGGCACGGACTGCAGGGCCGCAAGGGCAATCAGGGCGACAAGGGGGAAATTCTTCCAGAGGTCCGCCAGAATGAGTGCCGCCATCGCCGTCTGCGGCTGCCCGAGCCATGACTGATATTGATCGATGATGCCGAATTTGAGAAGAACCGCATTGAAGGCACCATATTCGGGATTATAGATCAGGCGCCAGAGCGTCGCGTTGACCACAGTCGGCAGCGCCCATGGCAGGATCAGCATGCCGCGCAGAATCGTGCGGCCGTAGAATTTCTGATTGAGCAGCAGGCCGACAAGAACGCCGATGGCAATTTCAAGGCTGACCGAGATCAGTGTGAATTGCATCGTGGCGGAAAAGGCCTTCTGGAAATTCCGGCTCGAAAGCATCCGGGTGAAATTGTCCCAGCCGACAAACTCTCCTGCGGATCCGACAAGACGCGTGTTGGTAAAGGCGAGGCGGATCGTGTCGATCAACGGCCAGCCGATCACCGCGATCATGACGCAGAGCAGCGGAAGCATCAGAAGCCAGACATGAAGAGTCTTGCGGTCAGACAACATGATATTGGACCTTCATCAAATGATTTGGACTGGAGCGGTTACCGGTTGCTTGGCTGGGATGCGGGTCGCACAGCCTGTGGTCTCAATAAGACCGTTTCAGGCCCCATGCCGACACCATGCCGATTGTCGGCGCGGTTTGCCTGCCAACCGGAAAGGAACCGGGATCAATGATCCCGGCTCTCATTCACCAATATGGGCTCTTATTCAAGCCCGCTATTTTCAGCCGCAGCTTCAAGCGCATCCTTAGCCGGAGACATGCCCAGCAAGGCTTCCTGAATGCCCTGCTGCAGGGCAAGGGACATTTCCTGATAATGCGGGGTCAGAGGACGCGGATACATGGCAGCAAGGCCTTTTTCCGCAGCCGCAATCAGTTCTTCCTGACCCTTGGTGACGGCAGGGTCCGTATAGGAGCTGGCCCAGATCGGCAGGCTGAGACGTGCATAGTCATTCTGCACCTTCTGCGAAGTCATGAAGACGATATAGTCCCATGCCTCATCAGGATGCTCGGATGTTGAGGTGATGCCAAGACCCATGGAGCCATTGACAGCGGATTCGGAACTGATGCCCTCAACGCCCGGAGCGGCAACCACGCCGACATTGCCCGCAACCTTGCTTTCCTTGGGATCATTGGCAAGGTTATACATATAGGTCCAGTTCAGCGCGAAGGCAGCATCGCCATTCTGGAAGACATTGCGGACATCTTCCTCAAGGAATTCCTTCGAATTGGGGTTGGTCAGACCGGACTTGTAGCTGTCGACCATATAGTTCAGAGCATCAAGCGCGCCACCCTCTGCGAAGGCCGGTTTGCCATCCTTGATGAAATCGCCGCCATAGGCGCTGACCAGTGTCGTGTAATCGCAGATCGCTGCCTCGGCCTGAGCCCAGCTCCAGGCGATCGGATAGTCTACAATCCCGGCATCCTTGATTTTCTGGGCATCTGCCTTCAGCTCGGCCCATGTGGCCGGAGCCTTGTCGATGCCTGCCTTCTTGAGCATTTCCTTGTTGTAGAAAAGATATTTGGTATCAAGAATCCACGGCATGCCATAGCGCTTGCCATCATAGCTGACGGTCGTCCAGGCGCCGGGCAGAATGCCGGATTGCATTTCGTCGGTGATCTTGTCGGTGACATCGACCAGTACATTATTCTGCGCATATTCGGCAGGCCAGATCACGTCATAAAGGACAACATCATAACCGCCACCAGCGCCCTGCGAGAGCACGGTCTTGTCATGCAGACCTTCATAGGGGACGAATTCCAGATTGATCTTCACATCCGGATTGGCTTTTTCAAATTCAGTGGTCATGGCGCGAATGTCGTCTTCGCTATAGGCGGCCTGCGCCATGAACAGGGCATTGAGCTGGGTTTCGGCGAGGGCGGCACCTGACGCAATGAATGTCAGTGCTGTCGCTGCCAGAGAGACTGCTGTGATCTTTGAACGCATCGTGTTCTCCTCAGTTTGAACTCGGCGCATCTGTGCCGAGGATTCTCGACGTCGTCAAAAAGCTTGTCCGACGTCACATAGGGTGATTTGGCCATGGTGGGAGGGGCCGATAGCTCTTGATTGGCTATTTAGTCAAGTAATTGGACTTAATGATTGCGTAAGTTACCCAAGCATGTCAATGTTCTTTTTATGAAAAAGAAGAAAACGCCCATCCGTGCCGTGTTTGGCTCCAATGCAGGCAGCGCTGGCGCCCATAATCGCCGTGTGATCATCGATGCGATCCGCGTCAACAAGGCCTTGTCGCGGGCCGAGTTGGCCAGAGCGACCCGGCTGACCAAGCAGACCGTCTCCAATATCATCGACGAATTGGAGCAGGACGGACTGGTTACGGCCCAGAAGACTGTGAAGGAAGGGCGCGGAAAACCGGCGACACCCTACAGGCTGGCACCTGAGGGGGCCTTTGCCATCGGCTTGCAGATCGACCGCAATATTGCCCGACTGGTTGTCGTCAACCTGACCGGAGACATCATGATGCGATGCTCCGAGAAGCTCGATGCGGTCAATCCTGAAGAAGGCTTTGAAAGCATTGTCCGCCTGATCAGGAAGGCGCGGCGCGACCTTGAGGCAATCTGTCCGGGCGCAGGCGAGCGCACTGCCGGTCTTGGTGTTGCCATGCCCGGACCCTTTGGCAGGGCAGAGGCCCTGTCGCCAGAAGAGAGTGGCGATTCCTATTCCATGGCGATCTGGCAGCAATTCCCTCTCGTTGAGCGACTGAAGGACCGCACCGGGCTGGAGGTCAGTTTGCAGAATGACGCCGCCGCCGCCGCTATCGCCGAGAAGCTGATCGGCAACGCCCATGCCTTGCGCAATGTCGTCTGCCTCTATTTCGGCTATGGTCTCGGGGCGGGCATTATCATCAATGGCGAGCTTTACACCGGAGCGGCAGACAATGCCGGTGAGATCGGGCTTATCAGGCCTCTGGGGAGCGCAAATGAAGCGACCAGCCTTGAACATATCGCCTCGCTCGCCTCCCTTTGCCATGCGATGGGCTGGAACCCGGATGATGATGACCTGTTCGCGCTTATTACCGAAGCCTTGCAGCGGGAGACGCCGCAGATGATCGCCTGGCTCGATGGCGCTGCGGCTCATCTGCGCTGGGCGACACAAGCGGTCAATCTGCTGTTTGCACCCGAAGCGGTGATCCTCTGCGCCACCGCCCCCATGCCCTTGATTGCCCGTCTGGTTGCCATGATCAATGCTGAGCGGGGCAAGAAGGATAACCGCAGCGGCAATCCGCCGCTGACCGTTGGCACTGCCGATCTCTGGACCGTTGCCATCGGGGCCGCTTCCGAGCCGATCAGCAACAGCTTCGCTCCGCGCCACTCTGCTCTTGTTAAAAGCTGACAGCACATCCTGATCGTGAAGAGAGGGGAGCCGTGCCAGCCTGTTTGGCTGACGCTGCGATGATCTGCGTCTTGCGCTCTGATGCGCCGGTTTATCTATGAAATTTCAGACAATCAAAAATTGTTCATTCTGAATATTCGCTACCAGTGCCAGTGGTGAATTGATTGTCGAACTGCGACACATCTTATGGTTTATGATGGGTATTCCAAACCCGAATTTCAAGGGTAACTCATTGAATTATGTATCGTTTCGGCATCACTTTTTTTTGAACAGATATGTAGCAAATGGACAGTTGAAGGGGAGGGGAGCAGTTTCTATTTATGCTGTGTCGCAGCGAGAAAATGTGTCGCATCGATAAAAAAATTAAGAGGAATAAATCGATGAAAAAATCAGCAACCGTTCTTTCCGCACTCGCTATTGCCACCGTTGCATTGAGCGCACCCGCATTCGCAGCAGGCCAGGTAGACAGTCATAACCTGACTGGCACGCAGGTAAAACAGATGGTTCAGGACCAGGGTAGTGTACTCATCTCAACTGGTCCGGATCAGTTCGACCGTTATGTTGCAAACGATTCCTATTGTTTCCTTGGTGATGCCGCCAAGGCTGCATTCATCCCGACAGCTGATTCCAGTGCTTCGCTGATCGGTTACACCTGTGTTCCTGCACAGAACAACAACAGCTAAGACTGACTGAAGGGCTACATTTTTGCTTCAGGTCATTCTAGTGCCTTAGTATTCTGCCACGTCGATGTATGCCCGTATGCATCTGGCGTGGCAGTTTTGTTTCGGGCGGTTCCCGACCAATAACCTGTCCAGACCGATGGTCTGTCAGGTGCTGGCAACGGCTCAGGCAACAAAAAGGGCTGTTTTCGGCAAGAAAACAGCCCTTTTGCAAATCTTGGATTGACCGGTCAGCGCAGTTCGTTGATCGGAATGACGTCCATGTCGTTGAAGGTCTGGTTCTCGCCACCCATCGCCCAGATGAAGGTATAGGCTGAGGTGCCGCAACCGGCATGGATGCTCCAGGAAGGGCTGATGACCGCATCGCCATCATGCATCATGATATGGCGGGTCTGATCGCCTTCACCCATCATATGAAACACCGCCTGATCTTCGGGCAGGTTGAAATAGGTGTAGATTTCCATGCGGCGCTCATGAGTGTGAGCGGGCATGGTGTTCCAGACATTGCCCGGCTCAAGCTGCGTCAGGCCCATGGACAGCTGGCAGGTTTCCAGCACGTCCGGATGGATAAACTGGTTGATGACGCGTTTGTTGCAGTTTGCCTGATCGCCCAGAGGCACCTTCTTGGCATCGGCCATTTTCAGGAAGGTGGTCTTGCAGCTCTTGTGCGCCGGAGCGCTGACCATATAGAATTTGGCAGGCTTGCTGGCGTCAGCGCTCTGGAAGGTCACTTCCTTCGTGCCGCGCGTGATATAGAGGCAATCCTGAAAGCCCAGCTCATAGCTCTCGCCATCGGCGATGATCGTGCCGGTCTCTCCCAGATTGAAGATGCCGATTTCGCGACGCTCCAGAATATAGTCGGTACCGAAGGTCTTCATGCATTCGATGCCCTTGTCCAGCGGAACGGTTTCGCTGACAGGCATGCAGCCGAAGGTCACCATGCGATCCACATGGCTGTAAACCGCCTGAATGGTATCGGCAACATAAAGATTGGTGATCTTGAATTCCTCGGCGACCTCTTCGGTGGTCATCCGTTTGAAATGTTTCTGATTGACGGAATAACGGATATCCATGCGGCATCTCCTTTGGGGGTTTCTACTGTCTGAGAGGACATTTCTGCCGGGGTCAGGAGGAGGCAATCTCGATCTTGACGACGACTTTTCTTACATGGGATGGCTTTGCGGAACGGCATCCCGGGCGATGTATATCCCACGGGTAGAAGACTGCATAGCTTCCCTGAGACAGAAACAGCATGCTTTCTTGCGCCGGTTTGTCAAAGAAGCAGACATCCTTGTCCTCAAGGAGATCTTCAACCATCTCTGCCCCCTTGCTGAGGGGAGCAATGCCGATCAGCTCTTCGCCCTTGACCACATATTGAATGTCAATATAGCGTTTGTGGGCTTCGGGTTTTACGTCTTCGGCGGGTTTGGGATCATAATCCTGCACCATGGCAAAAAGGCGATCCCCATCAATATCTGTGCGCCCTGTCGGCAGCGCCATCAGATCGGTCTTTTCGAGGAAGTGAAGTCCTTCAAGGATATTTTCCGGCAGTGTATTTGATGCTTCGGACAGATTTTCAAGGCAACCATAAATCATGACAAGCTTCCTTTTCGTTTGACGGCCCGACCAATCAGGCCGGGCCGTGCAGGGTGAATCGATCTCCGTCCGGTCAGAGGGAGGAGTGATCGCTCTTCTCAGAGCTGATTGACCGGATAATGGACAGGTTCACCCTTGGCAAACCGCGCAGCTTCCTCCGCGACCTTGCGTTTGAGCTCGGCCGATGATTCTTCGGAATAGTAAGCCATGTGCGGAGTAATGAAGACATTGTCCATATCGAGCAATGGCGACTGCTTGTCGATTGGCTCGGTGGAAATGCAGTCAAGGGCAGCACCGCCAAGGGCGCCGGATTTGAGCTGCTCGGCCAGAGCCGCCTCATCAATGATGCCGCCACGAGCGGTATTGATGATGATGGCTCCTGCCTTCATGCTCTTTAGTCTGTCTGCATCAATCAGGTTGCGGGTTTCCTCATTGAGCGGACAATGCACGGAAACAACGTCGCTGCTGTTCAGAAGCACTTCCAGACTGACCTGCTTGACACCCGGAATTCTGTTCTCGAGATCTTTACGGTTGAGGTCACAGACCAGCACTTCCTTGCAAAGCGGCAACACCTTTTTGGCAAACAGCCCGCCGATGCGGCCAACGCCCAAAACGCCGATCGTCATCTCGGAAATGCGACGGATGGGAGCCATCTTGCGGAAATCCCAGTCCCTGTTGCGGGTGTGGCTTACCGTTGCCGGGATCTTCCTGATAAGGGCCATCATCAGCGCGAGGGCATGGTCGGACACTTCATGCATGCCATAATCCGGCACGTTGCAGACCTGAACGCCGTGGCGGGTTGCCGCTTCCAGATCGACATTGTCGACGCCGACGCCATAGCGGACAATCTGCTTGACTTCGGGCAGGGCGGTGAAAACGCGATCATCGAACTTGCCATACTGGTTGAGAATGATGTTGCCACCCTTGCATTGGGCGATCACTTCATCCTCTGTGCGCGCGGCCATATGGGTGAAATCCAGACCGGCCTTGGCGAGCACGTCTTTTTCGATCTGCATCGACTCGTGGTCGCAATCAGAAACGATGACTTTCATGAGATTATCTTTCACTTTCAATTTAGGACGCCACTATCGGCCCAGATATCCGCCGTCGACCGGAATGATGGTGCCATTGACATAGTCCGAAGCGCCCGATGCGAGAAACAGCAGCGGCCCCTTCATGTCTTCCGGCGTACCCCAGCGATGGGTCGGGATGCGGGCAGAGATTTCCGCATTGCGTCCCTCGTCGGCCAGCAGCGCGGTGTTCATGTCGGTTGCCATATAGCCCGGAGCCAATGCATTGATGCAGAGGCCCTGACCGGCCCATTCATTGGCCAGTGCCTTGGTCAACTGGGCGATGCCGCCCTTGCTGGCTGCATAGGCCGGAACGGTGAAGCCGCCAAAGAAGCTCAGCAGCGAGGCGATATTGACGATCTTGCCGCGGCCCTTGGGCAACATCACGCGCGCGGCGCGCTGGCACAGATCGAACACGGCGGTCAGGTTGACCTCCAGAACCGCATTCCAGTCATCAAGCGGGAATTCCTCGCTCTTGTGACGCTTCTGCACGCCTGCTGCGGTAACCAGAATATCAAGGTCGCCCCCCAGCAGATCGAGAGCCTTGGCAAAGCCTTCTTCGCGCGCCTTGGCGCTTGCCAGATCGACGATCACGCCATGGCAGGCAAAACCGCGATCACAGAATTCCTTGGCAACGTCATTGACGCTGGCGCCAGAGCCGAAAATGACAACCTCAACGCCAGCTTCGAGCAACACTTCCGCCATGCCCTTGCCAAGGCCGCGGGTGCCGCCGGTTACAATGGCCTTCTGGCCTTTTACATCATATGGATTCATCGTTTCGATCTCTCTTGAATTCTTATGCCTGACAATCCACCAGAACCTTGACCGTGTTGACGGCCGGATCTGCGATCATGTCAAAAATGCCTTCCGACTGGGTCAGCGGCACGATCTGGGTCACCACTTTTTCAAGATCTTCAGCAATGGTCTGCGCATAGGCGACGGAAATTTCGAACTCGTTCTTGGTATAGACGCGGGAGCCGATCAGGATCTGTTCCTTGAAATTCATGTCGCGCAAATCGACCGGACGCTGTTCCTTGTGAATGCCGGTCATGCAGATGGTGCCGCCGATGCGGGCCAGCTTGGTCATTTCGACAGCCGAGCTTGGAGCGCCGGAGCATTCAAAGACGATGTCGACGCCCTCGCCATTGGTGCTGTCATTGATATAATCCACCAGGTTGGTGTCCTTGACATTGACCGTTTCCAGACCGAGTTCCTTGCAGACATCGAGGCGAGCCTGATCGACATCGGAGATGACGATGCGGGAGGCGCCCGAATGCTTGAGCACGATCGCGGTCAACACGCCGATCGGACCGGCACCGGTAACAACGGTTGAATCCAGAAGATTGAATTTGGCCTGATGCAGCGAGCGGACGACAACCGCAAGAGGCTCTACAAGAGCGGCGATCTTGTCGCTCATGCTGTCGGGTACCTTGAACAATACATCTTCATCGATCCAGGCATGGTCGGCGATGCCGCCATCCATATCAATGCCGATCAGCTTGAGGGTCTTGCAGACATGAGGATGGCCGGTGCGGCAGGCAAGGCATCCGCCGCATGAAATGAGCGGATAGGCAACAACCCTGTCGCCGGGGGCAAGACGCCCTGATCCACCCTGAATTTCTTCGATGGTTCCCACAAATTCATGTCCAAGCACCAGCGGTGCGGTTGCACGCGGATGCTTGCCGGCAAAAATGCCGATATCGGAGCCGCAGATGCCGCAATAATGCATCTTGACCTTGGCGGCGCCGGGGCGTCCCTTTGGCTCTGGAACATCTTGAACTTCAACCTTGTGCGGGGCTGTGTAGACTAGCGCTTTCATTTTTTTCTCCTTGATGAGGCGGCATTCTTCGGGCCATCTGCACCTGTCGAATGCGCCTGCTTGACCGTTGTGCTTGCGCGCGTGGTAAAGCCAAAGTTCTGTTTCTGCCGGGCTGCAATGTCCGGCAGTCTTGTTTGAAAATGCCCCCGATGATGGCTTGGTACGGGACTAGTTCATCAGGCCTGCAAGCCTTGGCAGCGCGAGCGAGAGGTCGGGCACGAATGTCACCACCATCAACAGGGCTGTCAGGATCAGGAAGTAGGGGAGCAGAGGTTTGACAACCTGCTCGATCTTCAAATTCGCTATTCGGCATCCCACAAACAGGATCGGACCCACCGGTGGCGTTATGGTGCCGATGCAGAGGTTGAAGACCATCAGCACGCCGAAATGCACCACGTCAAATCCCAGAGACAGGGCAATCGGCAGGAAGATCGGCGCGAAAATCAGGATCGCCGGGGTCGGATCCATCACGCAACCCAGCAGCAGCATGACAAAGTTCATGATGATCATGATCAGGATCGGGCTGTCGGTGACGCTGAGCAGCGAGCTTGCGATGATGTTCGGGATCTTGGCAAAGGCCATGATCCAGCCCATGATGGCGGAAACACCGATCATGAAGATGATCATCGCGGTGGTCTTGACGGTCGCCAGCAGGAAGCCCGGAATCATGTCCACCGTGATGGTGCGATAGATGAAGGACAGGATCGTGACATAGACAACGGCAATGCAGCTGGCTTCCGTTGGCGTGAAGATGCCCGAGATGATGCCGCCAACCACTACGACAATCAGCAGCAGCGATGGCACCGCCTCAATGGTGATGTTCAGATTCTGCTTGAAGCTGCCGAGCTTTTCCGACTTGTAACCAGCCTTGCGGGCAAAGAACATGGCCGGAACCATGCAGCCCAGACCCCACAGGATACCGGGGCCGTAACCGGCAACGAACAGGGCCGCGACCGATGCGCCGCCACTGGCCAGCGAATAGATGATAAAGGTGTTGCTGGGCGGGATCAGCATGCCCGCCGGAGCCGAGGCGATGTTGGCGGCGGCGGCAATGTTGGGATCATAGCCGTCATTCTTCTGCTGCGGGCCAATGGCCCCGCCAATGGCTGCCGCTGCGGCAACACCGGAACCACTGATCGCACCAAACAGCATGTTTGCCACGATATTGGTCTGGATGAGGGCGCCCGGTATGAACCATATCACCGCCTTGGCGAAATTGATCAGCCTTTGCGCTATGCCGCCGTTGGTCATGATGATACCGGCAAGAACAAAGAAGGGGATCGCTAGCAGGGAGAAAGAGTTGATGCCGGCAAAAATCCGCTGTGCTGCGGTGATTGCCATGCGGTCGAAACCGAAGATGGTGGTCATGGCTGCGACGGAGCCAATGCCCATGGCGATACTGATCGGCACACCAATTGCTAACAGAATTGGTATGGAGATGAGCATGATAAGGCCGATATCTGCTGCGTTTGCCACTGGATCAGCCCTCCATCTTGCTGGTTTGGCCCTGACCCGTGCCGGTCAGGGATTTGAAATCGATCCAAATATTATAGAAGCAGTAGAACACCGAGAATGCCCCGCTCAGCGGCAATGCCAGATAGATCTGCCCCGTCTTGATGAACGGGATCGCTGCGTTTGTCTGGCGCATGGTCCGGTCAACGGCATCGATACCGCCAATAAGCAGGATGCTCGTGACAAAACCGAGTATCAAAAGGCTGATGATGATCTGAAAGATTGTCTGGTTCCTGGCCGACATCATGTCGAGGCCGAGCTCAATGGCCATATGGCCCTTCTCGCCGAACAGCAGGGCTGCGCCCAACAGAACGGCCCATACAAACATGATCTTGGCGAGCTCTTCAGACACAGCGCCCGAGGCGTTGAAGAAGAAACGTCCTATAACCTGCCAGGTTACGGCGATCACCAGAAGTCCACACAGGACAATACAGGTTGTCGCCAAAATTCGATCTGCCCAGCGCTTGATCGCGTGCATCGAAACTACCTCCCTCGCGCCAGAATGAGGCCCGGATGCAAGCACCCGGCGCCTCTTGGCTTTGGTTTTGCGGATTATTCGCCGTGGATCTGTTTGTAGATGGTCTTGGTGACCTCACTGGCAAGCTTCTTCTCAGTGAGAGGTTTCACCGCATCACGGAAAGCTTTCAGATCAACCTGGTTGAATTTGGCACCAGCTTTCTCTGCATCGGCTTTTGCAACAGCTACAGCTTCAGCGAAGGACTCATATTCATAGTCGACAGCCTTTGGCAGCTCTTCAGCGAAGATCTGTTTCACATCATCGGGCAGATCATTATAGATGTCGGCGCTCATGATGAGATAGTCAGGCATCATCAGATGCTGGGTGTAGGAATAGTAAGGTGCGATTTCGCTGTGCTTGAGGGAGGAGTAGACGATTTCGTTATTCTCGCCACCGTCAAGAACGCCGGTCTGGATCGCGGTGTAAACTTCGCCCTGACCCATTGCGATGCCGTTGCCGCCCATCAGATTCATCATTTCGATGTTGGTGTCAGACTGCATCACGCGGATTTTGTCGCCGCCCATATCGGCAGGTTTCTCAACCGGACCGGACTTGCGATAGACGTTGCGAACACCGCCGTGGAAAGCGGCCAGAACGACAATGCCCTGATCTTCAACGGAATGATAAAGATCGCCCACGATTGCAGGATCATTGACGACCTGACGCTGCTGGTCAACGCTGTCGAACATGTAAGGCAGGTTGAAGATAACGAAATCCGGGTTCCAGCTTTCCAGAAGGCTGGCGGCAGCCAGAGACATGGCAATGGTACCGGTCTGGGTCATCTCGATGGCTTCTTTCTGGGCACCGAGCAACTCGTTGGGATAAACCTCGACCTTGTATTCGCCATTGGTGCGAGCGGCCAGAGCTTCACCGAATTTCTGCATTGCCTTGAACTGCGGATGAGTTTCCGGCTGGTTGAAAGCAACCTGAAATACAGTTTCAGCCATCACAGGGGTAGCGCTGTATACTGCAGAAAGAGCCAGAGCTCCGACACCTGCAAATGCAGCCATTGCACTAAAATGTTTCATTAATTCCTCCGTATGTAGAACTAAAACAGCAGCACCCCTTCGCTCTTGAAGATGATGGCTGCTAACTCAGAGAAGAGATGTCTCTTCCCCATCTATCGAGGACCTGATCCAGGTCTCCGACAAAATAGCTTGGGTTGTGATCCCGAATGACGCGGAGATCCTCTGCACTCAGACCATCCAAGTGCAACCGCATCGCCTCTGCAGCGCGGTCTTCATCATGCTCTGCAATGGCATCAACGATATCGGCATGTTCCTTCAGCACACGCTCCATGCGCCGTGGATGCTGCAAGGTCAGAAGCCGGTAGCGGTTAACCTGCAACTTGATCCGGTCGATGATCGTCCAGATGCCCGGATATCCTCCGGCAAGGGCGATCGCCTGATGCAGGTCTTCGTCGGCCTCATAGAATTTCTCATAATTGAGTGCGTCTTTATGCTCCTGCTGTGCGATCAGCAGGGCGCGCATATTGGCAACATCGCTGCCTCTTGCGCGCTTGACGGCGGCTTTGGTCGTCACCTGCTCAAGAGCAGCGCGTGCCACCTGTGATTCCAGAACATCGGCGATGGGAATCTTGGCAACCGATGTGCCGGACTTGGGAACAATGTCCACCAGACGCTCTTCGGAAAGACGGAGAAGGGCTTCCCGGATCGGTGTTCTGCTGACACCGCATTCCTGCGCGATCTCTTTCTCGCTGATCGCTTCGCCGGGAAGTCGTTGCATGGAAATGATTTCCGTGCGGAGTCGAAGATGCACAATCTGGGTCGTGGTCAACGCCCGCTGATTGTCTCCTCCCGACTTCTCATTTCTGCCAACAGAAAGACTGCTGATCATGATGTTCTCCTCTTAGGTATATCTAATATATCTTGTATATAAGTTTGTAAAGCTCGAACTTTGCTCGTCCCAAATATCCTTAACGCCCGTTGGATCAGGGGCTCGCAAGTTCGAATGACGTCAGGTGCCCGAGCAGCATCATGCGAGGGTGATTGCCCGCATGTTTCCGCGCAGAAACCTTCCGTTTGCTGCAATTGACGAGCAAACGGAGATGAAACTTCCGTAGCAAAGCTTTACGGGTAAAACTAGGAATTTTTGACAGGCCGGTGCTCTGGCCCAATGCTCAGGCCCTGTGCTCAGGCCCAGTGTTCATGATCGGTGCTCTGGCCCTGTTGAAATGATTTTTCAGCCTTGATGCATGATGCGACGATGCGCAAGGGGCGGGACAGAATCGATGTGTCGACAGGGGAGGGCCGGTTGCCGGAGGATTGGGCAAATGACCCGCCGACCATCACGAGACGGAGCGGCGGGCCTTTCATAGTATCCCGTTTTTGCGGGAGGAGGGGCTTGAAGCGGCCTAGAGCTGCTTTAGAGCAAACTGATTGGTGGGCGCTTCGAAATGCTTCTGCCCGGCGATGAGCTGCAATTCCCATTCGCCGGAGGCTTTGGTTTCTTCAAGGATGCCGAAGACGGCATTGTTGCAATGGGCAAAGGCGTCTGCGGCAGATGTGCCATTGACGAGGCCGGCCAGAAAGGTTGCCGAAATCATGTCACCGACACCGACCGGCTCGCGCTCGAAAGAAAGATGCGGGCGCTGGGCCAGATAGCAGGCCTCTTCTGCGGCCAGCAGCATCGAGAAATTCTCGCTTTTGATGCCGTGCAGATGCTTGGCCAAAACCAGCTTCGGGCCCAGTTCCTGCGCCTTCTTGCAGGCGGCAATGGCGTCTTCCATGCTATGGATTTCCTGCCCGGTGAAGCGGCTGAGCTCAAACTGGTTGGGAGCCAGAATGTCTGCCATCGGCATCAGGGTGCCGACAAGGCTTTCGGCAACCCCGTCGCTGACGATGCAGCCTTTCTCCGGATTGCCCATGACCGGATCGCACAGATAAAGGCAGTCCGGATTGGCTTTCTTTGTTGCCTTAATGATGCGGGCAATCGCGTCGCAATGGGAGGCATCGCCCAGATATCCGGTTACGATGGCGGCAATCCTGCCGCTCACGCCGATTTTCTCCATGCCCGCAAAAACGGTTTCAATCGCCTCGCTGGAGACGGTTTCACCGGTCCAGCCCTGTCCATATTGGGTATGGTTGGAAAAATGCACCGTATGGATCGGCCACACTTCCAGCCCCATGCGCTGCATGGGAAAGACCGCGGCGCTGTTGCCTGCATGGCCATAGGTGACATGGGACTGGATGGAAAGAATGCCTTTCATGAGAGCGTTCCTTTCATAGGATAGGCAAGAGCGGGGCGCTGCAAGCGCGCGCATGCATCTTGCTCGAAGGGGGCAGGCTTTTGGGGATAGGCACTGTCCATGGGGGAAGAGGGAATGAGAATAGCGCTCATCGCTTTTTGAAGGCGAAGAGCGCTACGCTCATTCAGGGAGGATTGCGGTATCAAAATATCGAAAGAAAGAAATATCAAGCTGAAAATGACCTGTGGCTCTGCGTCTCTTTCAAGGCAGGGCTGTCCGTCCGGTCAGGCTGTCTTGAAAATTTCGGGATCGTCGCCCGGCTCCCATTCGATCGGAGTGCCGTCCTTGGGGTTGAAGGGGGCCTTGATGAAAACGGCCTTCCATGGGATTTCGCCCTTGTTGATCACATAATGGGCCTCGCCCGGATCGCAGCGCAGGAAATCGCCAACCCCAAGCTTATGCAGCTGTCCATCCACATACATATGCACCTCGCCCTCGATGGTCAGGAAATTTTCCTCGATCACGCAATGTTTGTGCGTGGCGAAATGCTGGCCGGGTTGCAAGGTGACAACGCCGATATCGGATCTCGGCCCGCGTTGCAGATATTTCGGGCCATGGTCGGTGAAACGATAGGAATGATCGCCTTCTTTAGTCTTGAACATAGTGCCGCCTACGCCATCTCGGATGGAACGTAGCCTCTTCTTGTGTTGGTTCTGAAAATGGATGCTCGATTTCCAGACAATGTCTTTTATGTTTGTTGGCCGAAATGGGCGGCCGATTGGGAAAGCATGGCGGCAAAGTCCAAAGCGCTGTCATGCATTTAAAATGCGAAATGCCGGTCCGGTGTCTCTGGACGCCAGACCGCATCGGGTCGATCACAATCCGGGAGCCTTCCACATGGATTGGGTGACGTTGCGGCCAACCAGTGCGCGCTGTGGGGCATAGGCTTCCCGCCAGCGATCGGTAAGCTCGTTATAAAGAGTATGCTTGTGCAGGTCCGGCTCAATCCGGCGGCTCCAGCGCACGGTGGCGTCGGCCGCTTCCGGCAGTGAGGCATAGGTGCCCAGCCCCACCCATGCCGCCAGCCCGGCAGCAAAGGCCGTTGCTTCCGTCACTTCCGGCACCTTGACGGGAAGTCCGACGGCGTCGGCCAGTATCTGCCCCCACAGCTTGCCCTTGGAAGCGCCGCCGGCAAAGACCAGTTCATCAAGGCTGACACCGGCCAGATTGGCGGCCAGATTGAGATTCTCTGCGGCCACAATGGCGGCATTTTCCTGAATGGCATGGAATATCTGCGGCTTGCCACATTGGCTCGCATCCAGCGACAGATTGAGCAGGGATGGGGCTGCATGATACCAGGAGCCCAAATTCATCACGTCGCTGAAAATGGGAATGATGCCGTTGGCGCCGACCGGAACCTTGGCCGATTCCTCTTCCAGTAGAGCATAGGCATCAATGCCGCGTTCCTTGGCAATGCGCATTTCTTCCTGACAGAAGGCATCGCGGAACCAGCGGGTGGTCATGCCCACCATGAAGGCGATGCCTTCTGCCTGACTGACACCGGGCACCACATGGGGATTGATCCGGATGCGCATGTCCGGATCGGTGATCGGCTCGGGGATATTGACCACTTCCTGCCAGAAGGTGCCGCCCAGAACCGCCGCATGACCCGGGCGCGAAACCCCGAGGCCCAGAGCGCCCATCTGGACATCGCCGCCGCCCATGACCACCATGGTGCCTGCTGCAAGGCCCGTCTCTTCGGCGGCTTGCGGGCTGACTGTACCAATCGGCGTACCGGTTTCCACAACAGGCGGGAAAATGTCGCCGCGAATGCCCGCCCGGCGGGCAATCTCCAGATCCCAATCGCGGGTCTGAAGCGAAAAGATGCCCGTCGTGCCTGCATTTGAGGGATCTGATGAAATGACGCCGGAAAGGCGCGCCAGAATCCAGTCGGACAACATCGACATGGTGGCCATGCTGGCATAGGTCTCCGGCAGATGCTTCTCCAGCCATTTCAGGCGCGGGATGGCGCCCAGCGCAAAGCTCTGGCCGCTGATCGCATAGGCATAGCGTTCCAGCTCGGGGCTCTTGGCCTGCAATTCATGCACTTCCTCCGAGGCGCGTGAATCCACATTGGCGCAGGCCCATAGCTCTTTGCCGCCCTTGTCGTAGATGACGATGCCTTCGCGCATGCTGGTGGCGCTGATGGCGCGAATGTCCGCCCCTGCAAGGCCCGCTGTCTGCAGGGCCTCGCGCACGCATCGGCTCAATAATTTCCAGTTGGACTGGCAGTCAAACTCCATTGAGCCGGGATATCTGGGATCGCTGAGATGGTTCCATTCCTCCTGTCCAACCGCGATCTGATGACCGGCACAGTCGAATATGACCGCTCGGCCGCTTCCTGTTCCGGCGTCAATCGCCAGAACGTATCCCTCTTTCCTTTTCATGACTCTCTCCCTCAATTATGGCGAGAGCTGTCGGCTCATCGGTGATCAGCACATTGAAGTGCTTGCCGCGTGCAGCAGCTCGAATGGCCTCGACCTTGGCCTGCCCGCAGGCTGCCGCGACAACATTGGGAATTTCCCGCAAGGCCTGAAGATCCAGACCGATCAGATTGTCGTGAAAAGGCAAATCGAGAACATTGCCATCTTTGTCATAGAAAATTGCGATAATATCTCCGACAGCGCCCTGGCGTCGGAAGGCTTCAAACTGCGATCCGGTAGCATAGCCGGATGTGATCAGGGTGGCCTGATTGGCGACGGATCCGACGCCGACAAGCGCATAATTGGCGGTTCTGGCCATGTCCATCACATCGACGACATGGCGCTCGATCTTGAGGCTATGGGCCAGTTCCGGGCTTGATACCATCAGCGGTGCCGGGATCAGATGGACATTCTGCGCGGTGCGACCGGTGGCCACGCCTTCGATATAGGCGGCAACCCCGCCCGTCAGGCTGACCAGTGAAATATCCCTGTGTGACAGGGTCTGCGCCAACCGTTGCAGGGCCCCCATGACAGTCGCGCCCCAGCCAACGGCCAGCAGGTCGGCCTTGTCCAGCTTGCCCATCAGATACTGACTGGCAGCCTCGGCGATGCGTTCTGTCGAATTCTGCCCGTCATCGGCGGGAATGACCCGGGCTTCGCGCAATCCGAACAATTGCTGCAGCCGTCCCTCCAGCTCGAAGCAGCCCCCATAGCTGGAGTTAATATGAATATGGATCAGTCCCATCTTGCGACCCTTTTCCAGCATTCTGGAAATCTTGATGCGCGACAGGTTCAGGATTGTCCCGATCTCACTTTGCGTCATGCCATCATGGTAATAATACCATGCCACCCGACTTAATAGCTCGGCATCATCATGTTCAAATCTACTGTCGTCGCTCATTTTGATCACAAGTCATAACATTGGTTCAAGGTTCGTTCATATGATCATATAACTTCTATGTGATCAACCCTTTCGTCAAGCATTAAATCTCTTCCCAGATTGGAATGCTTCAGCGCTGAAGGGAATTGCAATTAAAAACAAAATGATAACGAAAGTAGTAGATATAAAGTGTTAGGTTGAAACTTGATCATATGTCCACTGAAGCAACATTTGACGCTGTATTTGGGTTGACAATGTCCAATTTTTGCGCGTAGCCTCTATGAGAATTTGATGGCGTTCTGTTCATGTGAACGCCTCTAGACAGGTTGGGAGGATGCTGAGGGCATCATCCTGTCGAAGATAAATGGAGGAAATGCATGGCTGATATCGATGACATTAAAGAAGGCAAGGACTTCGGCATTGATGTACCAGTTGAAACCCACCCCTTCCCGGTAAGAGGCTCCAATGCACTTGACTGGGGAATGCAGGACCGTCTGGCCCGCATCTTCCAGAAGAAGAGCAACAATACGGTCATGCTGGCTTTTGATCATGGCTATTTCCAGGGACCGGCGACAGGTCTTGAGCGGCTTGATCTGACAATCCGCCCGCTGGCGCAATATACCGACGTGCTGATGTGTACCCGTGGCGGCCTGCGCGCCACCATGCCAGCCGACATCCGCACGCCTGTCGTGCTGCGCTGCTCCGGCGGCATGAGCGTCTTGACGGAATTGTCCAACGAGTTGGTCGCCGTCGATATCGAGGACGCCATTCGTCTCAATGCGTCCGCGATCACCACCAATGTTTATGTCGGTGCCGAATATGAGCATCAGTCGCTGGCCAATCTGATCAAACTGATCGATACCGGCAATCGCTACGGTATTCCGACCATGGCTGTTACCGGCGTTGGCAAGGACATGGCCCGCGACCAGCGCTATTTCTCTCTGGCGACCCGCATTTGCGCCGAACTCGGCGCACATATCGTCAAATCCTATTTCATCGAGGAAGGCTTTGAGAAGGTCGTCGCCGGATGCCCGGTTCCCATCGTCATCGCCGGAGGCAAGAAATTGCCCGAAATGGAAGCTCTGACCATGGCTTACAAGGCCATTGATCAGGGTGCCCATGGCGTCGATATGGGCCGCAACATCTTCCAGTCCGACAGTCCCGTGGGCATGATCAAGGCCATCCGTTCCATTGTTCATGATGGCGAGACGCCAGAAAAGGCTTTCCAACTCTATGAGGCGGAAAAGGCTTCGGCCTGATCTGCCAAGCTGCACAGCACTTGACTCTGCGACCTTCTTTGCCAAGGCCGCAGAGGGGAGGAAGCGGCACGAAGCCGCAAATGATAGAGTGATTGAGGAGCGCTTTCGCAATGACGGACCCAAAGCCGTCTGGCCAACGCAAACAACTCATAAAGGCAGACAGCATCTGGAAATTCTTCGGGAATGTGACCGTTCTCAAAGGTGTTGATCTGGTTCTTGAGTCCGGCCAAATCCATGCCCTTCTGGGAGGAAACGGGGCGGGAAAATCCACCCTCATGCGCATCATCGCCGGCCTGCATTCGGTGGATCAGGGCGATCTTTATATCAATGGTGAGCATGCCAACAAACTGACCCCTGTCATGGCCCGCCAGATGGGCATTCACATGGTGCCGCAGGAGCCTTTGCTCTTTCCCAATCTCAGCATCGAAGAAAATGTTCTCATGAACATGAAAGGCAATCGCGTCGCCCTGCATGCGCGCCTTGCGAAGCTGGCTCGGGAAATCGGCTCCAACATTGATTTGCAGTCCCCCGCAGGCCAGCTTGAAGTGGCCGACCAGCAGATGGTCGAAATCCTCCGCGGCCTGATCCGCGAAGCCCGGATTCTCATTCTCGATGAGCCGACCTCGGCCCTGACACCCCGCGAGGTAAAGCTGCTGTTTGATCGCATGCGCGCCCTTGCAGCTCAGGGTGTCGGCATTTTCTTCATCAGCCACAAGCTCAATGAAATCCGCGAGATTGCCGACATTGTCAGCATCCTGCGCGATGGACGCGTGGTTATGGCCGGTCCGCCAAATGACTATACCGACGCCGAAATTGTCCGCGCGATGACCCATGTCGAAGGCGGAGCGGAAAATGTTCTGGGTGAACGCAGTCACACCGCAAGCCACGGCAAAATCGTGCTCGAAGTGGACAATCTGTGCGGCGAGGGTTTCGCCAATCTCAGCTTCTCTCTGCGCGAGGGCGAAATTCTCGGATTGGCCGGCGTCGTCGGTTCCGGGCGTACCGAGATGGCCGAGACCATCTATGGTATTCGCAAGGCAGCTCGCGGCAGGGTGCTGGTTGAAGGGCAGGACGCAACCCATACCGATCCGCAAAACAGCCTTGATCTGGGGCTGGTCTATCTGCCCGAAGACCGCCAGTCGAGTGGTCTGTTTGTCGATGCACCTCTGAGCTGGAATGCCTCATCCCTCGTGCTTTATAGGGAAACGTCCTGGCTGCAATTGCAGCAGGAAGAAGAGCGCTTTCAGCATTATGTCAAAGAGCTGGGCATTGTCTGCGCCACATCCACGCAAGCGGTGCGCACCTTGTCTGGCGGAAACCAGCAAAAGATCCTTCTGGCCAAATGTCTGGCCGCCAAGCCGCGTGTTCTCATTCTGGATGAACCGACCCGCGGTGTGGATGTGGCCGTGCGCGCCGACATCTATCGCATCATTGACGATCTGGCCAACAGTGGCGTCGCCATTCTCCTGATCTCTTCGGATCATGATGAAATCCAGCGCCTGAGTCATCGGGTGATGGCCATGGCCCACGGCTACCCGACGGGCTTCCTTGAGGGTGAACAGATCACGGTCGACGCGATTGCGCAAATGTCCTTTGGCCTGAATGCAGGGGAGGCGAAAGCATCCTGATGATACGTTTTCTGCAAAATAACCGCGAGGCATCGGTCGCCATCATCATCGTGCTGCTGCTGGCCATCCTTGCCATTTCAGATCCGTCCTATCTCAGATTCGAGACGCTGCTCTCGATCTATTCCAACTCGCTGACCCTGTTCGTTCTGGCCATCGGCGCAACCATGGTGATGGCGACGCGGGGACTGGATGTCTCCGTCGGTTCGATCATGGGCCTGTCAGCGGCAATTGCCGGGGTCTGCATGAATGACGGTCTGGGCATGATGGCTTCCATCGGTATTGCCCTGTTTGTCGGCCTGTGCTGTGGCCTGTTCAATGGTTTCATGGTGGCCATTCTGCGCGTGCCTGCCATCGTGGCAACTCTTGGTACTCTCGGCTTTTTCCGTGGCTGTGTTCATCTGACCACCGGAGGCAGCTGGATCGAGGGATTGCCGGAAGGCTTCAAGGATCTCTCTCATGCCTGGCTGCTGGGGCTTTCCCCCTTCGCCTGGCTGGTGCTGCTGCTGCTGGCAGCCGCCCATATTTTCCTGCGCTACACCGCCTTCGGCCATGCAATTTTCGCCGTGGGGGATAATCGCGAAGGCGCCCGCCTGCTGGGTATCCGCGTCAACAGGGTTCAGCTCACTGCCTATGCCATCAACGGCATTCTCTCGGCTCTGGCAGGCATCATCTTTGCCGCACAGATCGGCTTCATTCCCAATACCGCGGGCAATGGCATGGAAATGCGGGCGATTGCGTCGGGTGTTCTGGGCGGCGTCAGCCTGCTGGGCGGTACGGGGACCGTGATTGGCGCGGCGCTTGGCGCCTTCTTCATGACCTCCATCGACTCGGTTTTGGTCATGCTGCGCTTTGATGCCTATTGGAACGACATGATCGCAGGGGCAATCCTGCTGATCGTACTCATCGGCGATGGCCGCATTCGCGAGGCCATGGCGCAATCCCTGCGCTATCAGAAATATCGTAAATTTCTGGAGCCTGAAGAAGCGGCCCTTACAGGCTCTTCTCCTGCCGCAAGACAGGCAGAGCCGGTGTCCGGCGCTCGGATGGCCAATGCCGAAGAACCTGCCGTTGCAGCCCATTCCAAGGAGGCAAGACCATGAAATCCCTAGACATCCTGAAACGCTGGGAAGCTGTTCTGGCGCTGCTGCTGGTCGTTGAAATCCTGTTCTTCGGTGCCATCAATCCCGCTTTCCTGAATATCAGCACCTTGCTCTATTCAACCAGCGACTTCATTCATGTCGGTATTGTCGCTCTGGCCTTGACGCTGGTGATCATCACCGGTGGCATCGATCTGTCAATCGGCTCGGTGATGGGGCTTTCTGCCATCACGCTGGGTCTGCTCTGGGTGGCCGGTGTCAATATCTGGGTCGCCTGCTTCTGCGCCCTCGGGGCCGGTGCGATAACCGGTATTGTTAACTCGGTTGCCATCCAGATCGCGCAGGTCAACCCGCTGGTCATCACGCTGGGCTCCAGCTTCCTTTATTCCGGTGCGGCGCTTGTGCTGTCCGGTCTGGGCGGTGCCTCCGGATATGAGGGGATTTCCGGCTTTGATGACAGTTTCGTCGAGCTGGCCAATCTCGAAGTCATGGGCATGCCATTCCCACTGGTGATCTTTCTGGTGGCGACCGTGATCTTCATGCTGTTGCTCCATCGCACCCGCTTTGGCCGCTATATCTATTTGATCGGCCAAAATGCGCGGGCGACGCGCTATGCCGGCATTCCGCAATTCCGCACCCTGACCATTGCCTATGCCATGACCGGGGTCATGGCAGCCCTGTCGGGGCTGGTTCTTGCATCCTATTTCGGTTCAGCCCGTTCGGACTTCGGTTCGGATGCTCTGATGCCTGCCATCACCGCCGTTGTTCTGGGAGGAACGAGTATCTATGGCGGTTCTGGCACCATCCTGGGTACGGCACTTGCAGTGCTCGTAGTCGGGTATTTTCAAACAGGCCTGCAAATCATCGGGGTTTCCAGCCACATAGCGAGCGCTCTTTCCGGAGCCCTGCTGGTGGTGGTTGTCGCGCTGCGCAGCCTGAGTGAAATCGGACGCGCCTATTTTCTTCTCTGGCGTGTTCTCAACAGCGCTGGCAAGCAAAAAGCCTGAACCAGCGCATTTCCGGGAGGTCGCCCGCGGGGTCGCCCAGCTTCTCCGCAGGTATTATGAGGAATATTTTGGGAGTAGAAATATGAAACATCTTGGCAAAATCTCCGCAGCAATGGCCTTTGGCGTTGCCTCGATCTGCATGATGACGCCGTCCATGGCTGCCGATGCCAAAATCGCCTTCATTCCGAAGATGGTCGGCGTGGGCTTCTTCAATTCCGGCGGGCAGGGTGCCGTCGCTGCGGGCAAGGAACTCGGTGTCACCGTGACCTATGACGGCCCGACCGAACCATCCGTTTCCGGTCAGGTGCAATATATCAATACCTTCGTCAATCAGGGCTATGATGCCATCGCAATCGGCGCCACCTCTCCGGACGGTCTCTGCCCGGCCCTGAAACGCGCCATGAAGCGCGGCGTGAAGGTTCTGACCTGGGATTCGGACACCAATCCGGAATGCCGTTCCATCTATATCAATCAGGGTACGCCGGATCAACTGGGCGAAATGCTCGTCAAAATGGCTGCCGATCAGGTCACCAAGGAAAAAGCCAAGGTTGCCTTCTTCTATTCCAGCCCGACCGTCACCGACCAGAATGCATGGGTAAAGCGTGCCAAGGAAGTGTTGGCTGAGAAATATCCGGGATGGGAAATCGTCACCACCCAATATGGCTATAATGATGCGCAGAAATCCCTGCAGACCGCAGAAGGCATCCTGCAGGCCTATCCTGATCTGGATGTCATGCTCTGCCCGGATGCCAACGCGCTTCCGGCTGCCGCTCAGGCTGCTGAAAACCTGAAGCGGGCCGGTGAAGTCACCATTGTCGGCTTCTCCACCCCGAATGTGATGCGCCCCTATGTCAAGCGTGACACGGTCAAGCAGTTCGGCCTCTGGGACGTCACCAAACAGGGTGCTCTGACCATCTATGCAGCCAACAAGCTGGTAGCCGATGGTCCGATGAATGTTGGCGACAAGCTCGATGTTCCCGGCATGGGCACGGTTGAAGTCAGCCCCAACAGCGTTCAGGGCTATGATTATGAAGCAGACGGCAACGGCATCATCATCCTGCCGGAACGTCAGGTCTTCACCAAGGAAAATATCGACAATTTCGACTTCTGATCGCTGCACCGATCGCAAAAGTCGAAATCAACAGGACCAGAGGGGCAAGCCCCTTTGGTCTCCTTTTCCCGCTTATCCGCATTGAAAGCCTGCGAGGACAGATCCATGCATGTAACGCTCGTTGAAATTCAGGTCAAACCGGATCGCGTTGAGGATTTTCTGCGCGTCTTCCACCCCAATCATCTGGGCTCGATCAAGGAGCCGGGCTGCATCCGCTTTGATGTTCTGCGCGATCCCGAAGACGAGACCAGATTCACCATCTATGAGGCCTATGAGAATGAAGAGGCGGTCAAGGCGCACAAGCAGACCCCGCATTATCTCAAGGTGAAGGCCGAACTGGAAGACATCATGACCGGTCCGCGCACCCACAAGGTGCTGAGCGGTGTCTGGTTGCCGCGATAGATGCGGGCCTGATCCGTTTGTGATCGGAAAATTCTTGCAAAGGAAAGACAGATGCCAGATCTCACAGAACAGGATCTCGCCTCACGCGAAAGCCTGACCCGTTGGCTGCGCAAGACAGGCCTCCATATCAGCGTCGGTCTGCTGGCGGCCAATGCCATGGCCTATGGTGCCGCGATCACCGAGCTGGAGGAGGCGGGTGTTTCTCTTCTCCATTTTGATATCATGGATGGCGTCTTCTGTCCGCAGATGACCGCCGGCCCCGGTCTGGTCAAGGCCAGCATGACGGGGATGCTCAAGGATGTGCATCTGATGGTGGCCGATCCGCTGGGCCAGATACCGGCTCATCTGGCAGCAGGCGCCGATATTGTCCATATTCACGTCGAGGGCATGACCCATCTGCACCGCGCTCTGGTGGCGCTGGATGTGCCGGTTGCCGGATGTCAAAGCGGGCGCAAGGTGATCCGCTCTCTCGCGCTCAATCCGGGAACGGCGGTCTCGCTCATCAAGCCTCTGCTCCGTTCGCTGGAAATGGTCACCTTCATCGCGGTTGATCCCGGCTGGCCGGGCGGCGCACCCGATGCGGTGATCGCGGACAAGATTGCCGAACTGAAACAGATGGGCAGAGAGCAGGGCGTTGATCCGCTGATCGCCATTGATGGCGGCATCACAGATGCCACCTATCCACTCGCCTGCCAAATGGGGGCTGACATCATTGTTTCAGGCAGTGCCATCTTCAAGGCAGGCGCCACAATTGCACAGAATCTGAACGCCATGCGTGCGGAGCGATGATTTGCAGCTCTGGTGGGGCGTTAATTCCGCCTCCGTTCGGTTTAAGTCTGTGACATTGAAGGAAAAAAGGGAAAGCGGCAATAGCCGCTTTTTTTGTTGCTTGTCGCAGGAAAACAACCATTGAGAGAAGGTGTGATATGTAGCCTCACGACAGAAGCTGAGCCACTTTGCGGCAATTTTTTGTCCTTGCGGAACCAGAATGGTTAACAAATTCCTACATGGGCGAAATGAGTCACAGCATTTTTTGCAATTCTTGAAGGAAATCTTGACGAAGCCTCAGTTTTAGATCATGACATCCGGCTGAAATTGCAACACTTTTTCCCAATCCTGATAAAAGTGTTGGCCGATTGGCAAAAACAACAAGACAAGCAGATGGAATATCGCCTCAATTATGTCTGATAGTGAAGGAATCTTGAGCTAGAAATTGTCCGAGGTCTCGCCTGAGGAAACCGAGCTGAAGCGGTCAGGGCAATTTTGAATTTGAGAATATTCCTTTTTCTCGAGTAACCCATCGAAGTTGGATGAGTAATTTACTGATGCATTTATCACGTCGTTCCTTTCTGGCTGCTAGCGCGGCAACAACACTGGTCTCTCTATGCAGCTCCGCATTCGCCGATGAAGCAAATGTGGCTGCACCCCAGTCTGCCACCGCAGGAGTAGACTTCAGCTATGATATCCTCAGCGCCCAGATGCAGCAGCTGGCCACTCAGGATTATAGAGCTCCTCAGGAGGTGAACGAAGCCTATCTGAAGGATTTGACCTATGATGCCTATCGCCTGATCCGCTTCAATCCGGAGAAGGCTCGACTGGCAGATATCGATCAATCCGCCTTCCGTCTGCATGCCTTTCACATGGGCTGGCTGTTCAAGACCCCGGTTGCCCTTTATGACGTTGCCGACGGCAAGGCGATGCCAGTCAGCTTCAGTACCGATGATTTCATCTATGAGCGGCAGGCCAGAGAGCTGGTGCCCGAGCATGTGACCCTGCCTGGCATCGCAGGCTTCCGTCTGCATCATCCGCTCAATCGTCCCGATATTTTCGATGAACTGATCGCCTTTCAGGGGGCTTCCTATTTCCGCGCCCTTGGCAAGGGGTCGGTCTATGGCCTTTCCGCTCGCGGGCTGGCCATCAATACGGGCAGCTCCGAGCCTGAGGAATTCCCGGTCTTTACCCGTTTCTATGTCGAGCGCCCGAAATCTGCCGAACAGCAAATCACGGTTTTTGCCGCCCTTGAGAGCAAGTCTGTCACCGGAGCCTATCGCTTTGTCATCCAGCCGGGTGAAAATACGGTGATTGAAACCACGGCGCGTCTTTTCCTGCGCGACGACATCCCTCAGCTTGGCATCGCTCCGCTGACATCCATGTTCCTGTTTGCCGAACGCAATCGCGACAAGTTCGACGATTATCGCCCCAATGTCCATGACAGTGATGGGCTCGAGATCGTCAAGCAGAATGGCGAGCGGGTCTGGCGTCCGCTGTCCAACCCGCCTCAGCTGGCTTCGAGCTATTTTGCCGAGCAGGCACCCAAGAGCTTTGCGCTGCTGCAGCGCGACCGTGACTTCGATCATTTTCAGGATGTCTCCGCCCTCTATGAGCGGCGGCCGTCATTGCGCATCGAGCCGATGGGCGACTGGGGCAAGGGCGCTGTGCGACTGGTGGAAATTCCTTCCGATCTGGAAGTGAATGACAATATCGTTGCCTTCTGGGTTCCAAAAGAAGGCGGCAAGGCCGGGCAAAGCTATGAATATGCCTATCGCATGCATTGGGGCGATCTGCCGGCCTGCGCCGAAGAAGGCCTTGCCTATGTTCTGGAAAGCCGGTCCGGCGCGGGCGGCGTGTCCGGGGTGGAAAATGCCGATGGTTCGCGCAAATTCGTGATCGATTTCAAGGACGGGCTTCTGGCCAATGTGCCCGCCGGTGAGGTCGAGAAGCTGACGATCAACAGCAATATTATGAATGGTGAAATCAAGACACAGACCCTGACGCCAATTGCTGGCGAGAAGGTCTGGCGACTCGTTATGGATGTCTCCGCTCCCAAGGGTAGCATCGTGGAGATGACTGCGCATCTGTCCGGTTTTGGCCGTCGTCTGACGGAAACCTGGGCTTATCAATGGATCAATCAGTAAGTCTCTTTAATAATGAGTTTTTGCGAGCACATATCAAGGTGATGACGATGACATTTGACGAATTGACTTCTGGCCCATGCGCTTTGCCGCAGGCCCCCATGGCCATGCCTACTCAGATTCTGGAACGGCCAAGACGCCGCCGCTATCGGTTGATGGCGAGCCTGCGCGTGTTGCTGCGCACCACAGCCAGACTGTCTCGCGCGTGAGACTTTGGCAATGAAATGGCTCGGGCTTTATTTGCTGCGGAGCGCGACGATTCTGGCAAGCCTCGTGGTGGGGGCCGTCGCCTTTTTGACCTTTTTGCAGGTGGTCGCGGTCAATGGCATCAATCTGATCGATATCACCCTCTCGCTCCTCATTCTGGTCTCCACGATCTGGCTGGCCTGGGGCGGGATGCAGGGGATTATTGGCCTGACCAGTTCTGCCTTACGTGTAAAAAGAAAAAGGGTTCAGCAGATCAAGGGGCGGACAGTCATTCTCATGCCTGTCTATAATGAAGATCCGCTGATGTCCTTTACCCGCCTTGCGGCAATGGATCTGTCTCTCAAATATGCAGATCCTGACGCCAATATTCACTTTGCGATCCTCTCGGACACCCGCAAGGATGAGATTGCGCGGCAGGAAGAGCAGATGTTTGTGCGTCTGGTAGAGGAATGCAACGGTCAGGGCCGTTTCTTCTATCGCCGCAGAGCGCAGAATGTCGGCAAGAAAGCTGGCAATGTCGAAGATTTCTTCGTTCATTCCGGCGGTGTCTATGACTATGCCCTCATTCTTGATGCTGACAGTCTGATGGAAGGGGAAACCATTCTGGAAATGATCCGCCGCATGGAGGCGGAGCCACGGCTGGGATTGTTGCAAACCCTGCCCAAGATCATCCGCGCCAAAACCCGGTTTGGTCGCGCCATGCAGTTTGCCGCCTCATTCTATTCTCCCGTCTTCTGTCGCGGGCTTGCCATGTTGCAGGGAGAGATCGGACCATTCTGGGGGCATAATGCCATCGTCCGCGTCAGGGCTTTCGTCCAGTCCTGCGGGCTGCCCATGTTGCGCGGCATGCCCCCCTTCGGCGGACATGTGATGAGCCATGATTATGTCGAAGCGGCGCTTCTGGCGCGCGCTGGCTGGATTGTGCGCGTCGATGATGATCTGGAAGGATCCTATGAGGAAGGCCCGGAGAATGTCGTCGATCACGCCAAGCGGGACCGACGCTGGTGTCAGGGCAATTTGCAGCATTCGCGCATCATCGGGGCACCGGGCCTGAAGGCCTGGTCCCGTTTTGTCTTTGCTCAGGGCATCATGGCCTATATCGCCCCTTTGTTCTGGCTGGTCTTTCTGGTCATATCGATTCTTGCCCCCAATTTTGATCCCCAGCCTGACTATTTCCCCGAACCCAACTGGCCCATTCCCTATATTCCGCCTTCCATGACATTCGAGGCGATCAGCCTGCTGGTCGGGATTTTCGGCCTGCTGCTGTTGCCCAAGCTGATGGTCGCCATCAAGGCTTCCGTGACCGGTGATGCCGCTCGTTTCGGTGGCGCTGGCAAGATATTTGCCTCAACGCTGCTGGAGGTGCTGCTCTCCTCGCTGATCGCTCCCATCGTCATGCTCTATACCACCCGGTCCGTCTATCAGGTGATGATGGGCAAGGATGGCGGCTGGCCAACCAACAATCGTGGTGATGGTCAACTGAGCCTGAATGAAAGCATCCGGGCATCAGCCTGGATTTCGCTTATCGGGCTTGTTGGACTGATCGCGGCCAGACTGTTGGCCCCGGCTATTTTCTATTGGCTGCTGCCTGTCGCTCTGCCCATCACCTTCGCACCGCTCATCCTGTGGTGGAGTTCGCGCCAAGGGCCTGAAGCATTCTTCATGGTGCCCGGTGATATCTGGAAACCCGCCGTCGTCGGGTTGCATGATGAACTGATCGAAAAATGGACAAGCCTCGGAGCTGACGCCAGCTTGGAGCACCATTCTGCTCTGTTGGCTGGTGATCGTCACGGCAAAAGGACGCAAGGTGCCGAGCGTGTCGAGCCCGCGCAATAGGCTCCTGTCCTTTTATGGCAGCCTGAAACAGACATGGGTCTGATCCTCCGGGCGCGGCTGCTACCTGCGCCTTACAGGGCATTGATATCAATCACTCCATGAGTCTGAATGGCCGTCACTGAACGGCCATTTTTACAATGCCCGCATCGGCACACCCTGTTGGCTTCCCTGCTGTCCCTCCTGTCGGGGCACTATTTCTGCCCCCTGCGGCTCTGCGCAAAATGGGGCCTCTTGCCAAGGGCCAGTAATGGCTATTCCTGAGGCCAGCGGGATCATTCTCCCTCACAATCGACCATCTGCGATCATGTATTTTTTTGTCAAACTACATGTCAAATTTTGTCATTTTGCTTCTCTCTCAAGGCCAGGCCTTGGTGGAGTTGTCCTGAGTAAAGAAAAAAACATCAATAAAAATGTATAGATAGCAACTGCAATTCCACCAGTTCAATATGTTGAACTATGATCTCGTATATTGACTATTTTGGACACCGGCATATTCTATCCGCACAAACAACTTGAAATGGAAGATCAAATGTTTCGACCAAAAGGCGTAATTGCGGCAATGTTGACGCCGTTCGGTGCAGATCGGCGGGTCAATGAAAAAGAGACGCGAAGGCTTGTTGAATTCGGTATCAAGGCCGGCCTAGACGGAATTTTTCCGGTAAGCTCGGTGGGTGAAGCCCTTCACATGAATTTTGAAGAAAAATGCCGTTGCATGGAAATTGTTGCGGATCAGGCCGCTGGTCGTATTCCCATTCTGCCGGGCGTGGCTGCTCCCAATCCATATGAAGCTGCGGATCTGGCCAAATTTGCCAGCAGCATTGGATGTCCGGCCGTCGTGGCTTCGCCACCCTACTATTTCAAGCCCGATGACTCGATGGTGCAGCGCTTTTTTGAAACCATCGCGGAAAAAAGTGGTGTTCCCGTTATCCTGTATAATATTCCGCTTTTCTCGCAGCCGATTGCCTATGAGACAATCCGCAAGCTTTGCCGCAACAAACTGGTTGCAGGCATCAAGGATTCAAGTGGCAGCATGGTAGATTTTCTGCATTTCCTCGACATCATCCGCGAGGAAGACAGCGATATTTCCGTACTGACCGGACGAGAGGAAAGCCTTGTACCATCCTTGCTGATGGGGGGCGCCGGTTGTGTCACTGCGTCTGCTTGCATTTTTCCTGAAGTAATGGTCTCTGCCTATAAGGCATGGCAAAACAAGGAGATAGAAAAAGCGGTCGCCTTGCAAAAGGCAATTTTGCCGCTGGTTCGCAAAGCCATGTTCGGAGCGCCTTTTCCCGTTGCCTTCAAGGCTGCGCTGGAAATCCGGGGCTTTGAGATGGGTGAGCCATTGTTGCCCTTGTCCGACAAGGGAGCCAGAGACCTTGCAGGCCTGACAACGGAGCTTTCGCCCATGATGGAAACGGCCCTTTCTCCCTGGGATGGAGCCGTCGTTAACGCGCGTTGATTTCAGGAGCAAGAGTTCGGATGGCGGAAAAGAAATATCAGGTACCGGCACTCATGAGAGCGAAGAAAATCCTCGATCTTCTCAGCAAGGATGAAGCAGACTTGCAGGAGTTGGTCAATAAAACGGGATTTCCCAAGAGCTCTACCTACAATCTTCTACAGACAATGGAAGATATCGGCTTTGTCCGGCGCCTGAATAATGGCAGCAAATTCGCGCTGGGTTTCCGCCTCTATGAGCTGGGCAATCTGGCCGTTGCCAAGGTTTCCATCCGCGATCAGGCCATTGTTCATCTTCGGGCACTCTCGGAGAGCGAAAAGATTACCTGCCACATGGGCACGCTCGACGGGCTGGAAGCGGTCTATCTGCACAAGGTGGACCCGCAAGACAGCATTCTGATCAATTCGTGGGAAGGGCGTCGCCTGTCCCTGAACCGGTCTGCCATGGGCAAGGTGCTTCTTGCATGGCTGACCGAGGAACAACGGACCACAATCATCGATGCGCTCTCCTTTGAAGAAGAGCGCACGCCCTACACGATCACTGACAAGGGAAGCTTTCTGGAGGAGGTGCGCAAGGTGCGCAAGCGTTTCTGGGCAATGGATGATCAGGAAGATGTTCTGGGCATTCGCTGTCTTGCCGCGCCCATATTTTCGCCCAACGGTGCGGTGAAATATTCACTGAGTGTTTCATCCATGGTGCAGAATATGCCGCAAGAGCGGATTGGTCCCCTTTGTCAGCGTCTCTTGAAAACGGCTGGAGAAATCTCCAGCGCCCTTGGAACACCGCGCAAGATCTGGTCGCAAATGTTGGAGGAACATGAATGAAACCAGCACCTCAGCCAGGCTAGAGGCCTGATGACGGCTCTCCTGTTCTGGAGAGCCGTATTCTAAGCGCTTTCAAAGCTCTCCATTCGCGTCATTCGGTTTGATCACCTCGCCGTCGCAAGCTTGTCTCTGCGATGAACGGGAGAGCTTTGCCCAAATTGCAGAAAGTTCGAATTTTGAAAGCATTCGTCTTCACTGAGCACAAACTCCGGGAGGTATAAATGGCCAGTGGATTTCTAGTCCTACTCATAGCAAGTTTGTTCCAGGGCAGCTTCGGCCTTGGAATGAAGAATTACAAACCATTTTCATGGGAAGCCTTCTGGGTGGTTTTCTCGATCATCGGGATATTGATCTTCCCAATTCTCTGGACCTCGATCGAGGTTCCGGGTTTCTCGAAATATATCTGGGCGACCCCGATGGGGACGCTGATCCTCGCCGCCGGTTGCGGTTTTCTCTGGGGCGTTAGCGCCATCTGGTATGGCAAGGCCATCGACAATATCGGCCTCTCCCTGACCGTTGGCATCAACACCGGTGTGGGCACCTCGCTTGGTTCTCTTATCCCCTTGTTTATTCTCGACAAGGTTCCACCCGCAGGGCCTTTTGCCGTGCTGCTCGCCGGTATGGCAATCATGCTGGTCGGCGTGGGCGTTATCACCAAGGCCGGTCTGATGAAAGATGCCCAGAGCAAGACCGATGATGAAGTCTCCGTCAATGACAAATTCATGGTCGGCCTGACCATGGCGCTGCTTTCCGGCTTCGGCACGGCGGCGATGAATATCGGCTACACCTTCGCCCATCAGGCATCCGTTCTGGCGGTCGCGGACGGCGTCGACCCGGTCAAGGCCAGCCTGATTGCCTATGTCATCGTCTTTGCCGGTGGTGCCTTCATCGCCAATCTCGGTTACGCCCTCTATGTGATGAAACAAAATGCAACCTGGGGCGATTACCTGAAGAAAGGTGCATCTTTTGCGTATTTCAAGGCCATTCTGACCAGTGCATTATGGTTTGGTGCCCTTGGTCTCTACGCCAAGTCCACGGCACTTCTCGGCGACCTTGGTCCGGTCGTCGGCTGGATCGGCTTCATGTCTCTTGCACTCATCATCGCCAACCTCTGGGGGATCAAGACAGGGGAGTGGAAAGGCTTCAAGCGCCCACTCAGCATGATGAATCTCGGCAATATTATCCTGATCATATCGGTGATTGCCGTTGGCTATGCAAACAGCCTGAGCTGATCTTTGAATTTGGAGGAATAAAACATGACCAATACAGAACTCTCCAGCATCGTGAATACCGATCCTGAAAAACCTGCAAATCCCCGCCCGATCGTCAGCATTGGTACCGGTGGCATCGTCACGGACGCCCATTTGCCCGCCTACAGGATGGCCGGTTACACGGTTGCCGGTTGCTTCGATCTCAATGGCGAGAAGGCGGCCCAGGTCGCAAAGGACTGGGGAATAGAGCGCAGTTTCGACAAGCTTGATGAGCTGATCGCCTTTGGCGAAGAGCAGGGCGCCATTTTCGATGTGGCGGTACCGGCCTCGGAAATTGCCGGGATCATCAAACAGCTGCCAGAAAAATCCGGCGTACTTATTCAGAAGCCGATGGGGGAAAGCATCGGGGAGGCCCAGACCATTCTGAAGACCTGCCGCGACAAGAAACTGACGGCGGGTATCAATTTCCAGCTGCGTCGCGCTCCCTTCATGGTCGCCGCCAAACAGATGATCGATGCCGGTCTGCTTGGGGATATTCATGATGTCGAAATGCGCGTTGTCTGCCAGACACCATGGAATCTCTGGAGCTTCCTGTTCGAGAAGGAGCGCATGGAGGTCAACTATCACTCCATCCATTATATCGATGCCGTTCGCTTCTTCCTTGGGGATCCTGAGGCGGTCTATGCCAAGACCATGAAGCATCCGAAAATGATGGAACTGGCTCAGACGCGGTCTGCCATCATCATGGATTATGGTGATGTGGTCCGCGCCAACATCTCCACCAACCATGGCCATGATTACGCACCCGATGAACAGGAATGCTTCTTCAAGATCGAGGGAACGAAGGGGGCCATCAAAATCCAGATCGGCGTCATCCTCAACTATCCCAAGGGGTCGGTAGACAAGTTCAGATATGTGCTGGACGACGGCAAGGGCTGGCAGGAGCTGGATATCAGCGGCAGTTGGTTCCCTGAAGCCTTCATGGGGCCAATGGGCGGACTTCAGAAGAAAATGGAAGATCCGGACTATGCCTTCGCCAACAGCATAGAAGATGCCTACAAGACCATGTGTGTGGTGGAAGCATGCTACGGCTCGTCCGCCAATGGTGCCACCAAGGTGGAATACGGCTTCTAGTCAGCTCTTGAGCAGGACCGGAGCCAATCCTCCGGCCCTGCCTTTGCGAAAGGAAAGGGTCATGCAGCATATCGTCGATACTCACCTTCACATATGGGACTTGGAGAAATTCTCACTGCCTTGGCTGGATGGGGTTCCCGCGCTGGCGCATACCGTGACCGAGGCCGATTATCTCGCTGAATGCGGCGAGGGACCGGGCTGGAAACTGGATGCCGCCATCTATGTTGAAGTGGATGTCGCTGCCGATCAGAAGCTAGCAGAGGTCGCTTATGTCTCGGCCAGATGCGCCCTCAGGGAAAGCCCAATTCTGGCGGCCATCGCATCGCTGGATCTGGGAGATCGGGAAAGTGCAGCCATGCTGGCGGAAATGGCGGCCAATCCGGCCATTCGGGGCATCCGCCATGTTCTGCATGTGCCGGAGAGCCCGAAAGGAGCCTGTCTGGCGCCTGCCTTTGTGGCCAATGTACAGCGTATGGGGGAGTTGGGGCTTCTTTTCGAGGCCTGCCTGCGCTGTGAGGAACTGGAAGATCTGGTTGAGTTGGCAAAACTCTGTCCCGACACCACGATCATTCTCGACCATATGGGCATCGTCGATGCGCCGGTGATCGCCAAAGCCGATCCGGATCAGAAGGAAAGGCTCTATCGGGACCGGTGGCTGGCCAACATCGCCGCATTGGGGCATTTGCCCAATGTCGCTTGCAAGATCTCCGGCATTGATGCGCCCAGTGAGGGGGCGATGGCAAGCCTTCGTCCTGCTTTGGAGGCATGCTTCTCCGCTTTCGGCGAAGACAGGATTCTTTTCGCAACCAACTATCCGGTTTCTCAGCTTGGCCTCGGTGCAAGGGAGTGGATCGCGATCCTTCTCGGCATCGTGACCGGAAAAAGCGAGACATTCCGCAACAAGCTCTTTTGCGAGAATGCGCTCAAATATTACCGAATTTCAAACCATTGATGTCCCGGGAGGACGAGAAGAATGACAGATGTCAAACGCGTCAGTGGCGTAATCAGGACCAAACCTGAAAAGGCCGACCGTTACAAGGAACTTCATGCCAACGCATGGCCGGAAATCAACGCCATGATCAAGGCATGCAACATCCGCAATTATTCCATCTATTTCAAGGACGGCTATCTCTTCTCCTATTTCGAATATGTGGGAGAAGATTTCGACGCCGACATGGCCAAGATGGCGGCTGATCCGAAAACCCAGGAATGGTGGGATGAGTGTATCCCATGCCTTGAACCGCTCGAAACCAGAGCGCCGCACGAAGATGTTTGGGCGGAGATGGAAGAAGTTTACCACCTAGACTGACCAAGCAGGCGGTGGGCGGCCATGTCGGCCACCGCCATTCCCTGACCTACCAATTCTCGCCCAATTCTGGAGAAAACAATGTCCACAGGTCCGCTGGAAGGCGTTACCGTTCTCGATTTCAGCCAGTTTCTTGCCGGCCCGTCGGCAGCCATGCGGCTCGCCGATCTGGGAGCAAATGTCATCAAGATCGAAAGACCGGGAACTGGTGATTTAAGCCGCCAGCTCTATTTGGCTGCCGATATGAAATATGACGGTGACAGCCTGCTTTATCACACCATCAATCGCCACAAGAAGGGCTATGCCGCAAATCTCAAGGATCCCGCAGACCTTGAGCGGATCAAGAAGCTGATTGCCAGCGCCGATGTGATGATCGAAAATTTCCGCCCCGGCGTCATGACGCGGTTGGGACTTGATTATGAAACCGTCAAACAGTTTAATCCCGGCATCGTCTATGGCACCATCACCGGCTATGGAACCGATGGCCCCTGGAAGACATTGCCCGGGCAGGATCTTCTGGCGCAGAGCCGCTCGGGGCTGACATGGCTCTCCGGCGACGAAAGTCAGGGGCCGGTGCCGATTGGCCTCTCCATCTCGGACCTGATTACCGGGGCTCATCTGGTGCAGGGCATTCTGGCCTGTCTGGTGCGCAAGGGCGTGTCCGGCAAGGGCGGCCATGTTGAAGTGAGCCTTGTGGAATCCTCTCTCGATCTGCAGTTTGAATTTCTCACGAACTTCCTCAATGACGGCAACAAGCTGCCCAAGCGGGCCAATATTCGCAGCGCCAGCGCCTATCTTGGCGCTCCCTATGGCATCTACCCCACAGCGGACGGTTATCTGGCCCTCGCCATGGGAGACATTCCCCACCTTGGCACCTTGCTGGAATGCTCTGCGCTGATTGCCTTCCCCGATCCCGACGAATGGTTCTCCAAGCGCGACAGCATCAAGGCGATCCTCGTTGAGCATCTCAAGAAGAGAAAGACGCAGGACTGGCTCGATGTCCTCGAACCCGCCGACTATTGGTGCGCGCCTGTTCTGACCTGGGAGGATCTGCTTGAGCAGAAGGGCTTCGAGGCTCTGCAGATGACCCAATATGTCGGGCGCAATCAAGAGGAGGGATTCACCACCCTGCGCTGTCCGATCCGGGTGGATGGCGAGCGCTTCTATAGCCAGCAACCCGCACCACGCGTCGGCGAGCATAATGACGAAATTGAACAGAGCCTGAACGAGATTTCAGAATAACCAGTTGGAGAATAACGTGTTTTTCGAGAAATTTTTTGAAGAATTCGAAATAGGGGAAAGCCGCGAGAGTCAGGGCCGCACCATCACCGAAACAGATATCGTGATCCATGCCGGCCAGACTGGCGATTTCTATCCCCATCACATGGATGCCGAATGGTGCAAGACCCAGCCTCAGGGGCAGCGTATTGCCCATGGTACCCTGACCTTTGCCATAGCGGCTGGGTTGGGGGCAGGGGCCATCAATTCAAAGGCCATGACCTATGGCTACGAGAAGCTGCGCTTTCCCAAGCCGGTTTTCATTGGCGATACGGTGCGCGTGACTTTCACCATCACCGACAAGCAACCTCATCCGCGCAAGCCCGGTTTCGGTCTGGTGACCGAACATACCGTAATGACCAACCAGCGCGGCGAAACCGTCATGGTTTGTGACCATGTCCATTTTGTTGAATGCAAGACCGGGCCGGACGCCTGAAAGGCGACGCGGGAGAATATTATGATACATCTCAAAGGAATGACATGGGATCATCCGCGCGGATATGCGCCCCTTGAGAAGGCCGCCGAATGCTTCAGGGCGATCCATCCCGATGTCACCATCAGCTGGGAGCGGCGCTCCCTGCAAGCCTTCGCCGACAGGCCGCTGGCCATGATGGCAAAGGAATATGATTTCATCGTTATAGATCATCCCCATGTTGGTGAGGCCGAGCGGGACAAGTCTCTCATTCCCCTTGATGGAACCGGCCATGATGAAGAACTGGCGGAATTTGCCGCAAGAAGCGTCGGCCCTTCTTATGCAAGCTATGTCTATCACGATCATGTCTGGGCCTTGCCTACGGACGCCGCCGCGCAGGTTGCCTGCTTCCGGCCCGACCTGATCGAACAGCCCCCGACCCGGTGGGAAGAGGTGATCGCGCTGGCAGAGAAGGGCAGGGTCACCATGCCCCTCAAACCGATTGATGCGGCGGCCAGCTTCTGCACCCTGTCGGCCAATCTTGGCCATCCGGTGGCTGCCAGAGAGGGCGAGCTGTTTGATCGCGCAACCGCGCGCGAAGTGCTTGCAGCCCTCTTGGCGGTGGCCCGAAATCTCGATCCGGTCTGCCTTTCCAATAACCCGATTGAGGTGCTCGAGCGCATGTCACAGCAGGATGATTTCTGCTACTGCCCGCTGCTTTATGGCTACAATTCCTACAGCCGCAAAGAGCGTTCCAAACCGATAGCTTTTAACGATATTCCCGCATTGGGGAATGATGGCCCCTGTGGTTCCATGATCGGGGGGGCGGGCATTGCGGTCACATCCGGCTGTCAACATCGGGAAATCGCTCTGGAATTTGCGTTCTGGATCATGAGCCGCGAGGTGCAAAGTGGATTTTACTTCGATGCCATGGGGCAACCGGGACACCGCGATGCGTGGCTGGATGAACGCACCAACGCCCAAAGCCTCGACTTCTTCAAAAATACGCTCGAAACACTGGACAGAAGCTGGCTGCGACCGCGCTATGACGGCTTCCTCGGCTTCATCGATGCTGCCGGACGGCTTATCAACCGCTATCTGGGGGCGCCGCAGAATGTCGAAACCGTACTGGACGACATGGAACAAGCCTACGAAATCAGCCAGAAGCAGCGGCTGGACCGCACATTTGAATGAAGCAAGACCAACGCTCCCTGTCTGCCTGTTCGGGGGCAAGGGTCCAACTCTCTTATGGAGGAAGCAAATGAACAGAATGATATTGAATGAAACATCCTATTTCGGGGCGGGCTGTCGTTCCGAGCTGGTTACGGAAGTGAAGAATCGTGGTTTTGACAAGGCCCTGATCGTTACCGATGCGGTGCTTGTCAAAAGCGGGGTGGTCGAAAAGGTGACCGCGCTGCTCGATAAGGCGGGCCTTGCCTATGAGATCTTCGACAAGGTGATGCCGAACCCGACCATCGCGGTGGTCAAGGAAGGCATCGAGACCTTCAAGAAAGCCGGTGCCGACTATCTGATCGCCATTGGGGGCGGTTCGCCTCAGGATACCTCAAAGGCCATCGGCATCGTCATCAACAATCCCGAATTTGATGACATTCGCAGCCTTGAGGGCGTCGCGCCGACCAAAAAGCCCTGCGTGCCGATCATCGCACTGGCCACCACGGCGGGAACGGCTGCCGAGGTGACCATCAACTATGTCATCACCGATACCGAGAAACGCCGCAAGTTCGTCTGCGTCGACCCGCATGACATTCCCATTGTCGCGATCATTGACAGTGAACTGATGGCTTCGATGCCAACCTCGCTCAAGGCTGCAACGGGCATGGATGCCCTGACCCATGCCATCGAGGGCTATATCACGCTTGGCGCATGGGAGCTGACCGACGCGCTGCATCTGAAGGCCATCGAGATCATCGCCAGGTCGCTGCGCGATTCCTGCGCAGGCAAGCCCGAAGGTGTCGAAGGCATGGCGCTTGGCCAATATGTCGCTGGCATGGGCTTCTCCAATGTCGGGCTTGGACTGGTGCATGGCATGGCCCATCCGCTGGGAGCTTTCTATGACACGCCGCACGGGGTGGCCAATGCCATTCTGCTGCCGAGCCTGATGGCCTATAATGCCGAATTTACCGGTGAGAAATATCGCGATATCGCGGTTGCGATGGGTGTCAAGGGCGTTGAGGCCATGGCGCTGGAAGAGGCCCGCAAGGCGGCGGTTGATGCTGTCCAGCAGCTCTCGATCGATGTCAAGATCCCGACCAAGCTGACGGAAGTGGGCGCAAGGGCCGAGGATATCGACGCGCTGGCAGAAGCTGCCATGGCCGATGTCTGCACTGGCGGCAACCCACGCCCGGCCAAGCTCGAAGACGTCAAGGACCTCTACCGCGCCCTGATGTAAGCCGCCATCTTAAATCGGAAGAAAACCGCTGCCCTGATCGTCAGAGTGGCGGTTTTTGCTTTTCGGGCGGGGAAGGCGCGCTTTGGCTGCATTCTCTCAGAGAGAAGTCTCAGGAATGGTCTCCGGAAGGCCGGAATGACTCATAGATTGTCTGGCGCAACCATGTGTGCGCCGGAGACTTGTCAAAGGACTGATGCCAGAGCAGCATGATCGGCACCTCTTTCATCTCAACCGGAGGAACAGCGGTTTCCAAGCCGTAGATTTTGGCAAAACGGGTGGCAAGGCTCGCCGGAAGGGTTGCCACCAGCGGCGCATCCTTGAGCAGCATCGGAAACAGCATGATCCGCGAAGAGGTGGCCACGACATTGCATTTCTGACCATTGCGCCCCAGCGCCAGCCGCAAGGGGTCCGGCTCGCCGCTGCTTTCGGTGACCACGATATGCGGCAAGGCCTGCCAGCTTTCCAGATTGTCCATCTCGGACCGATCAATCCGTTCGGGATTGTAAAGGCTCAAAAAGCGCTCATGAAACAGGAGCTTGCGCTTGTGGTGAACGCGCCCTTCGAGATAGGCCCCGATTGCCACATGGATGGAGCCATCATCGAGGGCATCCAGTATCCTGAGCGTGCCGATGGGTATGAAGTTCAGTTTCACATTGGGCGCTTCCTGCCGCACCTTGTGCAAAAGGAGTGGGGCGAAATCCGCCTCACCGACATCAGGCAAGGCAATGCTGAATGCTTCGCGGCACTCAGCCAGTTCGAAGGGCATGTCGCGCCGAAACAGCCTGTCGACATCGCCCAGAATATGCGCGAGCGGCTCTTCCAGTGTCTGCGCATAGGGCGTCTTGACCATATGGCTGCCTTGCCGCGTGAGGATTTCATCGCCCAGCAGATTGCGCAGACGCGCCAGATTATAGCTCATCGCTGATTGACTGAGGCCGAGCGTTTCGGCCGCCTGCGTCACATTGCTGCTTTGAAGCAGGGCCTGAAGGCTGCGCAGAAGATTGAGATCTGTCTTTTCCATCAGTCTCGCCGATGTCCGTTATGACTGGCACTTGTTGGACCTTCCATAAGGCTATGGCTACAGTCAAAGGGCAGAAAAGGGAAGCTTTGAAAGGAAATCTATCCTTTTGGATAGGCCCCGAAACGAGGCATCCCGACTGCATTCCATACTCTGGGGGGAGACCGGACAGATCGGGGAGGGTCACATGGATATACGGTTATTCTATCTCAGGGATACGATTGCGCCGACACTCGTCAATATCGCCATCGCCTTTGGCATCGCCTATGGCCAAACCGCAGCAGCGGGCCTCCGTGCGCCCTTTGCGACCACCCCGAGTGCCATCATCGAATTCATTCCCGGCACTTTCATGCCCGCCTTTCTGATTGCACTTGTGGGCACCTATCTCACGCGCCGCGCCATTCGGACGGGCACCATTGCCGCCATATCGGGGCGGTTTTCGCTATCCAGACAAAGCTGTCTGGTTAGGGGCTTGCTCATCGGCGCAATCACGACCCTGATCTTTGCTCCCCTGTCCGGGCTGCTGGCCCATCAATTTTATGCAGACATGACGGCCCGAGGCAGCATCATTTTTCTGATGTGCGTGAATGCAGCCATTCTCGGACTGATCGTGGCCCCCCTTGCCATCACGGCGGAAAGAACAACCAGCCAGACTGTGGGCGTGGCCGCTCAAACCTCTTAGCGCCATCCCCGTCCGCAATGACATCTGTAATGACAAAAGAAGGAAAGAAAAATGATTCAAGGCTCAGAACCAGAAGAGGATTTCGATCTGGAAGCCTATCTGGCCACCACGCAGCAAAAGGCATTGTTGCCCGCGCTCACCGGGCAAGAGGAAGCCGGTCCGTTGGCGAAATATTTTCACGAGCCTATACCGAGCGCCGATCCCGCCCATCTGGCCATGATGGCCAGCCCGTGCGATCCGGAGGCGGCAATCGGTCCGGAACGGCTCAATGATCTGCTGGAGCCGGGCTATCTGCAAACCGAGATCGGCTGGTGCAATCTGTCAAATGGTGCCGGCTTCATCGCCAACAGGATGTTCTATCCCGATGCCACGGCACAAATGTTCGACTGGTGGTTCGCGTGGCATCCGCTGGAAGATCTGCGCTACCGGATCTGGTATCCGGACTGTCATGCCGGAACGCAACTCTCGCCACGGGATCGGGCCCGCCTGACAGACCAGACCTTGCCGCTGGCCGAGCGCAATCAGGGATGCGTGCATCATGTGACGGAAAATACCGGCTGCGGTATGGAAAATATCGCGATCCATTTCCTCTCTCCCGAGGATATGGGCTTTGATATGGCACGTTTCAAACGGCCCAATATCGCGTCCTTTGCTGGCGGTTTCGGGCTCAGCGCACCGGTTGTTCGCGAAGGAAACATGCCCCCCGCTCCGGCGATCATGTGCCACACCTTCAGGGAGAAGGATGGCGGGGTGGAACATCGCACCCGCTTCTGGCTTGGCTATCTCATCAGGGACGGAAAGCCGGAGCTGATGCTGCCGCCGGGTGTCGTCATTCCCCCCTTTGCCATCAAGGGACTTGCCGAGCATTGCGTGTGTGAATTCACCAGACTGGGCGAAATGCTGCCCCGCATCTTCGCCGAATTCGGGGCCGACCCGATCCGCTAATATTTTGAAACAGGAAAGTTTCTGGAGGAAATCATGAAAGTTGCTGTCATTGGTCATACTGGGATGGGCGGATCCGCGCTCACCCAACAGCTTCTCGCGCGCGGTCATGAAGTGACCGGCCTGGCGCTGGATGCCGAGAAGGTGCCTTCCGGCAATGGTCTTGCGAGCGTCAAGGCCGACATTTTCGATGTGCCGGATCTGACCGAAAAGCTCAAGGGCCACGATGTGGTGGTCTCTATCTTTTCGGGCGGCCATGAGGTCGACCTGAAAGTCTATTATCGTCAGGCCGAGGGCACCCGCCGCATCATCAAGGCCTTTCGCGATGCCAAAGGCAAATATCTGATGTATGTTGGCGGAGCGGCGAGCCTTTTCGTCAAGCCCGGCCTGCAAATGTTCGACGATCCGCGTTTCCCGCGCTGGTATTTCGGTGTGCAGCCTGCGGTGCATCTGCGCTGGCTTGGCGATATCACTGGCGAGGGCTTTTTCTATGATGCCGCAGCCCGCAAGGAGAGCGGAGAAATCCAGCCCGGACAATCTGACAGCGTGCTGGAAGAATGCGTCAAGAACTGGAAGCAGGTGCCGCTGCTGGAGGGCTGCCGCATCGCTCTGGATCTGTTCGAAGGGCGCAATGATTTCAGCTGGAGCTTTCTCTCACCGCCATGGCTCTATCGTCCGGGAACGGGAAGCGGCCGCTATGAATTGAGCGTTGACTATATGGTCTTTGAAAAGGGTGTCCCCACCGGCATCGCCGTGCCGGATCTGGCCTTGGCGCTGGCCGACGAGGTTGAAAATCAGGCCCTCATTCACAAACACTGGACGCTTTATGGCGAACAGGTGGATTGACCGGCGAAATGCTGCCGTAAAAATCGCCAAAGCATCTATGTGCGATCACTATGAGATGTCCATGATGCTTTTCGCTTGATAATGGCAAATAAAATCAGAATCTTAGATCCTCATTGGACCACGGCCCAATGAGGTCATGGTCTGAATGAATATTGCTCTATGGATTTGCTCAAGGCGTTGGCTCCATTCACTGCCGCTTCCCTCAGGCTCTCGCGCAATGCATCATCAGCCCCTTTCATGAAGGGGATGGAGAGGGCGGCGATCACTTCGCCTGTTTGGCGAAAGATGGGGGCGGCGAAAGAGCAGACGCTCAGGCTATATTCGCCCCTGTCTTCTGCCCAGCCCTGCTTCCGGATCAATTCAAGCTCTTTTGCCAACAGATTCTTGTCAGTTATGGTCTTGTCGGTCAGCGCACCCAGATTGCGCGAGAGCAATCTGTCCCGCTCGGCCTCAGGCAAATAGGCCATCAGCACCTTGCTGGCGCCACCGGCGTGAATGGGCAGATATTCGCCTATTGTGTAGCTCAGGGCATGGGGGGCCTTGGGTGTTGCGCCGGCAATCACCATGATTGCTTCCGATTCCATAATTGAAATCTTGCAGGTCTGATCGATCTTGAAGGCCAGGAATTCCAGCTCTGGCTGAAGGAATTGCGCCAGTCGGAAGAAATCACTGTTGTGGGTCACGCTGTTTGCCAGCTCCAGCACCCTGTTGCCCAGCACAAATGTGCCGGTGGAAAGCTCCCGTATCATCCGATGCTCTTCAAGCGAGTTCAGGATCCGGTACACGCTCGATCGTGCAAGGCCGGTTTTCTCCACCAGTTCGGTTCTGCTCAAGCCGTGCGGGGACCGTTCAAGCTCACGCAATATCTGCATCAGCCTCTCGACCGTCGGGTTTCCGTTCTGCGTCATTTTGGACATTGCTTGACCAAACCTCCCAAGTGGCGTATAGTTCAAATCAGAACATATGCAGTTCAAATATGAACTATAATATAGTCAAAACAACATTGCAAGGTTCTTGGAGGAATAAATGAGAACAGCTTTGTGTCTCGAGCCTGAAATCAACTCCAAATGGTATTACGCAAGAGAAATGTGCGTGAACGACATTGTCACCATCCGGGACGCCACCGCGGAGATTCCTGTCTGGGACCTGATGACCCTCGCGCGCATCAAGAAGTCATATGAAGATTTCGGCTTTCGGGTTCCCGTGCTCGAAGGCTGGATTCCGATGGACAATATCAAGCTGGGAAATCCGGAAGGCGAGCTTGAGCTGGAGCGTGTTCTCGCGATGATCGAGAATATGGGCGCTCTGGGCATCGAGGTCTTCTGCTACAGCTGGATGGCGATAAATGGCTGGTTGCGTACATCCATGACCACCCGACTGCCGGGCGGGGCAAGAACCACAAGCTACGACCATGCCATTGTCGAAAAGGACCCCCGCTCAAGCGGCAAGATTCTCGTAAGCGAAGAGCAGCTCTGGCAGACGCTGGAAGCCTTTCTGGAACGGGCGATACCGGTTGCCGAGAAGGCCGGAGTCAAGCTGGCCATGCATCCCGATGATCCCCCCATTTCGCCGTTGCTCGGGGTCGGTCGCATCATGAGCAGCGTTGAGAATTTCGAGCGCCTTCTTTCTCTCTCCGACAGTCCGGCCAATGGCATCACTTTCTGTCAGGCCAATTTTGCCCTGATGCAGGATGACTTGCCCGCAACGATCCGACAGCTCGGGCGCGACGGGCGTATTCATTTTGTCCATTTCCGCGACATGGAAGGCGACGTCTACCGGATGCACGAGACTTTTCACGGTATGGGGCAAATCGACATGTATGAATGCATCAAGGCCTATATGGATATCGGTTTTGACGGCGTCATGCGGCCCGATCATGCCCCGGTCATGTGGGGAGAGCCGAACAAGCATCCCGGCTATGAAGGGCTCGGCCGGATCTATGCCATTGGCTATATGCGCGGTCTGATCGAAGCCGCTCAGGCTGAGCGGAAGGCAGGCTGAGATTATGGCGACCAATGCTCTCCCGCAAGGTTTTTCCAGTCCGATCGTTCCGCGCAAACGCAAAAGACACCGGCCAGACTGGATCATGGCCTATATCTTTCTGGCTCCGGCGGCCGCGATTTTTGCCGCCTTCATCGCCTATCCGCTGATCGATGGCATTTCCACCGGCTTCACCGATCGCATGATCGCTCGCGGGGGGCATTTCAGCGGACTGGAGAATTTCATCACCCTGTTTTCGGATGCGACCTTCCGCGGCGCGGCGCTCAATTCGCTCTATCTCACCGTGGGAACCGTTGCGCTCAAGCTGGTTTTGGGGCTGGCGATGGCGGTGCTGCTATCCCAGCCGATGCCAGCGCGTGGGCTGATCCGGGCTCTGGCCTTCCTGCCCTGGGCCGTGCCGGGCATGATTGCCAGCCTTTCCTGGAAATGGATCTTTGATGAGCAGAGCGGTGTTCTGGAATATCTCGTCATGCAACTGGGGCTGAGCGACCGCCCGGTCTACTGGTTGTCGGACCCGTCCATCGCGCTGTTTGTCGTGGCCATTGCCATGGTCTGGCAGGGGTTGCCCTTCTTCACCATGATGTTCGTTGCCGCTCTGGCCTCCATTCCGCCGGATCTGAACGAGGCGGCGGCCATTGACGGTGCGGGCACCGTGCGTCGCTTCTTCCGGATCACCCTGCCGCAGATGCGCGGTGTTATCGCGGTTACTGTCATGCTCTCCACCATCTGGACCTTCAATTCCTTCGAGATGGTCTATGTGCTGACGGGTGGAGGACCGGCTGGCCGTACCCATATCCTGCCGACGCTGGCCTATGAATATGCCATTACGCAAAGCCAGTTGGGGCTGGGGTCTGCCGTGATCGTTTCGGTCATACCGGTCTTTCTCATTCTCATTGTTCTTCTGACCCAGCGCATGCTGCGCGACCAGAATGCATAAGGAGAGCTGTCATGGTTGAACGCAAGCGAACCAAAATCATCCGCCGACTGATAACGGCGATCGGCGTCCTGATTGCCCTTGGCTGGTCTCTGGCTCCGGTTTACTGGGTTCTGGTTACCTCTCTCAAGGTCTCGCGGGAGATCTACGCGATCCCGCCGACGCTCTGGCCAAGCCATATAACCTTTGCCAATTATCGCAACGCGCTGTTTGACTCGCCATTCCTGCAATATGTGCTGAACAGCTTCGCGGTTGCCATCGGCGTTACGATCATATCCGCTGTCATCGGTGCGCTGACCGCCTATCCGGTGGCACGGATGAAATTCAAGGGGCGCAATCTGTCCGCACGCCTGATCGTGACGGCCTATCTGCTGCCGCCTTCCCTGCTCTTCATCCCGTTATTTCTGGTGCTCCAGAATATGGGCCTCGTGGATACCAAGATGGGCCTCATCGTTGCCTATCTGACTTTCACCGTGCCTTTCTGCACCTGGATGATGATCAGCTATTTCGCAACAATCCCCGCAGAACTGGACGAAGCAGCCCTGATGGATGGAGCAACGCGCACGCAGATTCTGCGCCGCGTGGTGCTCCCCATCGCCCGCCCGGGCATCGCTGTTGTCGCCCTGTTCGCCTTCACCCATGCATGGAATGAATTTCTCTATGCTCTGGTCTATGCCTATTCCGACACATCCAAGACATTCACTGCCGGCCTGTCAGGCTTGATCATGGGCGATACCTACATTTGGGGTCAGCTGATGGCCAGTTCCGTTATCGCCATCATTCCGATCCTTATCATCTATATCGCGGCTCAGCGATACATCGTCGAGGGCCTTGCTGCGGGTAGCGTCAAGGGCTGATGACACCAAAATGACTGGAGGAAAATATGAAACTCATGAAAACCGTCCTGCTTGCCTCGGCTGCATTGCTTGCAGCAACTGCGGCTCAGGCAACAGAGCTGAATATCTGGGGGTTGCAGGCTTTCAACAAGCAGGCAGATGCTCTGATCAAGGAAATGGCCGAGAAATTCGGTGAGGAAAACGGCGTCGACGTCAATTATGTCATCGTACCGGCCAACGTGCTTACCCAGCGTCTGGCATCGGCCTTCGAAGGCAAATCCTCTCCCGATGTCTTCATGCAACTGGGGCAGAATTCCCAATATTATGCCGCCAATGGCATGACGATGCCGATCGATGATGTTCTGGCCTCCATGCGCGAAAAAGAGGGCGGCATCTATGAAAGCATGGTACCTCAGGCCATCTATCAGAATGAAGCGCATTCCGTGCCGATCGAAATCGATCTGGTGCCGATGTTTGCCCGCAAGGATTTGCTCAAGGAAGCGGGTGTGGAGGTACCGGCGACCTGGCAGGATCTGCGCAAGGCAAGTCAGGCAATCATCAAGGCGCATCCGCAATATATGGGGCTGGGCATTACCCTCAGCAGCTCCAACGATGCGGAATCGGCCCTGCGTATGCTGATCTGGTCATTTGGCGGCGCCATGTTTGGTCAGGACAGCAGCACCATCACCTGGAATTCGCCCGAAACGGTCAGTGCCTACCAGTATGTCAAGGATATGTTTGATGAAGGCACGATCCCGCGTTCTGCGCTGACATGGGATGATGGCGGCAACAACACCGCCTATCAGACCGGCCGGGCTGCCTTCATCATGAATCCACCCAGCGTATATTCCTGGATGGTCGAGAATGACAAGGAACTGCTGGAAGACACCGATCTGATCAATATTCCGGCAGGTCAGGCTGACGGCGAGAGCGGGGCAACCCTGCTTGGTTCCTTCTCCTGGATGGTCTCCAGCCAGACAGAAGAGGCGGATCTTGCCAAGAAATGGATCAACTATTTCTTCAATCCCGAAGCCTATCAGAAGCTGATCGAGGTCACCGGTGGTCGCTGGTATCCGATCTTCCCGCAGATGGCCAAATCCATGCCACTCTTCACCGAAAATCCGTCCTTTGCCAATTTTGACGCTTTGGCGACCAACGGCAAAACCATTGGCTATTCCGGCGCTCCAACGCCGCTTGCTTCCAAGGTTTATGCTTCCAAGACGATTTCCACCTCAATCCAGAAAATGCTGGTGGATGGCATGAGCCCGCAGGAGGCTGTCGTCTGGGCTGCCGACGAAATCGCAAAACTGGCGCAGGAAAAATAGTTTCACTCCCGCCAAACGGAGCGACGCCAGACGCCGCTCCTTCAATCATCACAACATGAGTGCAAGATCAGGAACCATGCTGAATGCTCCTGAACGGAGTCTTATGTGCAGGATCAGATTAGTTCAATGAAAATACCAACAATTACACGCCCTTCAAAAGAGCTTATCAAGGCGCTTGCCGAAGTGGGAACCGCAACAATCAGCGGTGAAATGAGCAAGCTGGGCATTACCGATCCATATATCTGCGGCCCGGTTCCGATGACAGGCGGCAAGGAGGTAAAGACCATCGCAGGTCCGGCCCTCACCCTGCAATTCCTGCCGAAACGCAAGGACGTCTATGACATCGACGAATATGATGATCCGGAAGCCCAGATGCATCGGCAGGTGCTCTATCAGGTGGAAGAAGGCGATGTCGTGGTCGTCGATGCCCGCGGAGACATGCGCAGCGGTATCTTCGGCGAGATGATGGTGACCTATATGGCCGGGCGCGGTGGTGCGGGTCTCATTGTTGACGGGTGCATTCGCGATTCCAGAAAGGCCATCGCAACAGGGCTGCCGATGTGGGTGCGCGGAACCACCCCGAATTTTCACACCCAGACCAGCATGTTCCCCCATGCCGTCAATGTGCCCATCTCCTGTGGTGGGGTGCTTGTGATGCCCGGTGACATCATCGTCGCCGATGCCGATGGTGCCATTACCGTTCCGGTTTCTTTCGCCGAGCAGGCGCTTGATGTCGCGAGCAAGCATGCCGAATGGGAAGATTTCTCACGCTTCAAGCTCGCTCAGGGCGGGGATCTGCGGAAATATTATCCGCTGCATGAAACAGCCCGCGAGGAATATCAGGCTTGGTGCAACGAGAACGCCCACAAGTAATTCCAACAAAGGGGACTCGATAGCGAGCAGCCCCCGAAATGCTGTGATCCAGTCCTCCCGATGGATCACAGCAAATCCCTTATGGAGGAAACGGCAATGGCGAGTGTTTCACTATCCAGCATTCGAAAGTCTTTTGGTACGGTTGAAGTGCTGCATGGCATTGATCTGGAAATAGAAAAAGGCGAGTTCGTGGTTTTCGTCGGGCCTTCCGGATGCGGCAAATCAACCATGCTTCGGTTGATTGCCGGACTGGAAGAAATCACCAGCGGAACACTTCAGATTGATGGAGAGAAAGCCAACGACATTCCACCCGGCGAGCGGGGAATAGCGATGGTGTTCCAGTCCTACGCTCTCTATCCGCACATGACCGTGTTCCAGAATATGGCATTCGGTCTTGAAATGGCTGGAATGGCCAAGGACGAAATCGACCGGCGCGTTCGCAAATCGGCCCATATGCTGCAATTGACGGACTATCTGGAGCGCTATCCGCGCAATCTTTCGGGCGGCCAGCGCCAGCGCGTAGCAATCGGACGGGCGGTAACACGCGACCCGAAAGTCTTCCTGTTTGACGAACCCCTTTCAAACCTTGATGCAGCCTTGCGCGTGGCCACGCGTATCGAAATCGCCAATCTGAAAGAGCAGATGCCCGATTCCACCATGATCTATGTGACCCATGATCAGGTCGAGGCGATGACATTGGCCGACCGTATCGTTGTCTTCAATAGCGGCCATATCGAACAGGTCGGCACGCCGCTGGAGCTGTATGATCGGCCCAGAAATCTCTTTGTGGCGAAATTCATCGGCTCGCCCGAAATGAATATCCTGCAAGGCGCCCTGAAGATGGAGGGAGCGGACCCCTTCTTGAAAATGGATGATGCCGCGCTGCAACTGCCGCAAGGGGCAATCCTGAAGCCGTCAATGGCAGGCAAGCCCCTGATGGTCGGCATCAGGCCCGAGCATGTGCGGCTTTCAGACCCGGCCTCGGCCCGATTGTCCGGAAAGGTGCTGTTTTCCGAGAAGCTCGGCGAGTCGACCAATCTTCACCTTGAGATCGACAAGGGGGCCGAGGCGGCCTTCATCGCCAAATTGCCCGACCTGGTTGATGTGCGCCGCGGCGAGCAGGTGCATCTGAGCTTCAATGACGACAAACTGCATTATTTCGATGCGGATGGACTGGCTCTTTCCTGAGCGGCAATCAAGCATGAAAGCAAAAAGGCATCCCGGATGTTCCTGTTGGAGGAATGATCCGGGATGCCGAAATGAACCAGCCTGCCAACGGCTCACATCAGGGCGCGGTAGAGGTCCTTGACGTCTTCGAGCTTGGCCGGGCGTGGGTTGCCGCCAGTGCAGACATCGGCCATGGCAGCTTCTGCCAGCGCGTCGATATCCTCGGCCCTTGCCCCCACTTCCGTCAGCTTGGTCGGGATCTTGACATCGATCGAAAGCTGCTGGACAGCATCAACCGCAGCCTTGCGGGCCTCTTCCAGCGCCATGGCCTCAACGCCCTTGACACCCATCGCAACCGCGATATCGCGATATTTCTCACCGGTAAATTCGGCATTATAGGCCATCAGGCTCGGCAGCAGAATGGCATTGGCCACCCCGTGCGGCGTGTCATAGAAGGCACCCAGCGGATGGGCCATGCCATGCACCAGTCCAAGCCCGACATTGGAGAAGCCCATGCCAGCGACATATTGGCCAAGCGCCATGCCTTCGACACCTTCGGGCTTGCCTGCGCAGGAATCGCGCAGCGACTTGGCGATGATCTCGATGGCCTTCAGATGCAGCGCGTCGGTCAGCTCCCATGCGCCGAGCGTGATATAGCCCTCGATGGCATGGGTCAGGGCATCCATGCCCGTTGCAGCCTTGAGCGAGGTTGGCATCGAAGCCATCAGTTCACTGTCAATGATCGCGACAATGGGAATGTCATGCGGGTCGACGCAGACGAATTTGCGGCGTTTCTCGGTATCGGTGATGACATAGTTGATGGTCACCTCGGCGGCTGTCCCCGCAGTAGTGGCCAGCGCGATGATCGGCACGCAGGGCTTTTTGGTCGGCGCGACGCCCTCAAGGCTGCGAATGTCATCAAATTCGGGATTGTTGATGACGATGCCGATGGCCTTTGAGGTATCCTGAGGCGAACCGCCCCCAATGGCGATCAGATAGTCGGCCCCGGCTTTCTTGAAGGTCTCGATGCCTTCCTTGACCACCGCGATGGTCGGGTTCGGCATCACCTTGTCAAAGATCTCATAGGCAAGGCCCGCCTTATCGAGTAGCGCGGTCACCTTTTCGACCACCCCGCTTTTGACAAGAACCGCATCGGTAACGATCAAGGCCTTGTCAAAACCGCGATTCTTCACTTCCGTAACCAGTTCGGAACGACAGCCCGCCCCGAAATAGGATGTTTCATTCAGTATCATGCGTGGCATTTCAGCTTCTCCTTCCATGTTGGACGAGCTGTGCGTCCTGGCGGGCTGACCATCGCGCCTTTCCTGCTCACGAGCGCAAAGACGAGGCCAACGCCCGATCTGGCCGGTTCCTCCTCCGGTGACATTCCGGCCAGAATTGAAAAATGAATTTACCCTGCACCAGCCTTCCCGTCGGGCAGGGCTGGCCAAATCAGGCCATATAGAACATTTCCTTGAGTGCAATTGAGACAGGTTCGTTATCCGGTTTCACATCCATGAGCGGTGCATTCCATTGCCACCACTTCCGGACCACTTCCAACTTTGGCAAATCATCCATCCGGTGCCCTTCTTCCCGATTAAGGAAGGCAAACAGATCGCCGCTTTCCTCATCCAGAAAGATCGAATATTGGGATATCCCGGCCTCCTTGAGCACACGGACCATTTCGGGCCAGATCTCGTCATGGCGCTTTTTATATTCCGCCTCGAAGCCCGGTTTTAATTTCATTCTGAAGGCATAACGTTCCACGTTTCAGCGCTCCCCTATCAGGAATGCCGCCGGTCAGGACGGCATCCTCCTTTTGAAATTTTCATTCTCTTCGCTTTGCAAGAATGTCTTATGGTCCATTCATTCATTCTTCTGTTTGCGCAGCCTTGGCAGATATTTCCGGCCGATGATCGGCAGCGCGACAGACAGGATCAACAGCGTGCCTGTGAAGACGATGAGAATATTGCCAGGAACATTGTTGAGCGTGATCGCCAGACGCAGGAAACCGATGACAAGGGCCGCCAGAAAGACCCCCGAGATGGTGCCCCTGCCGCCATCAAGCGAGACGCCGCCGAGCACGACGATGGTAATTACCTCCATTTCCAGACCATTGGCGATGTCGGGGCGGGTGCTGCCCAGTCGCGAGGTCAGGAAAACCGCAGCCAGCCCTGCCATCAGTCCATTGAGCGTGAAGAGCAGGAAGCGAAGCCGGTCGGTCCTGATGCCCGAGAAGCGGGCCCCTTCGGGATTGTTGCCAAGGGCAAAGATGGATCGCCCGATCGTTGTGTAATGCACAAAGACGATGAACAGGCCCGAAAGCAGCACGAAGGTGATGAAGGAATAGGGCACCATATCGAGAAAATAGGACTGCCCGATGGCGGTGAAATTATCGGGATAATCCGATATCTTGCCATTGCCCAGAATGGCGGCCGCGATACCCCGGAACAGGGACATGGTGCCGATGGTGACCACGATGGCGGGCATTTTGAGCCGGGTGACCAGAAAGCCGTTGAACAGGCCGCACAAAGCGCCGGTCAAAAGGCCGATGGCACAGATCGGCAGCGCGCCGAGGCCGAAATACTGGCTGGCCAGCCCCATCATCAGCGAGGAGAGGGCCATCACCGAGGCCATTGAAATATCAATGTCGCGACAGATGATCACCAGCGCCGTGGAGAGGGCCATCATCGCTATCTCGGAAAAGATCGCGGTTGAATCCAGAAGGTTATAAATGTCGAAGAACCACGGGCTTGAGGCGTCGCCGCCAATGAAGACCATGATCAGCAAGCCGATCAGGACGATTTCCCGCGACTTGAGGACGGAACCGACCGACAGGGAGGTTGGTGCCTCAAGGCCATTTTGATCTTTGGAGGTGGCAATCATGGTCATTCTTCCGCTCCTTCGGCTGCAGCCATGGGAAGTATCCGCCGAACGGGCGGCTTGCGGCTGATCATGTTGAAATAGACGGCAATCAGGATGATGGCGCCCGAAAGAGCCTGCTGCCAGAACTGGCTCACCCCGATAACGGGCAGAATGTTATAGAGCGTGCCAAGGAACAGGGCTCCGAATACTGCGCCGATGACCGTTCCGGCGCCACCGGAAATGGCCACTCCACCAATCACGCAGGCGGCAACCGTTTGCAACTCAAAGCCTAGCGCCACGTCGGTGTTGGCCATGGCATAGCGGGATGTCCAGAGCCAGCCGCAAAGGCCCGACAGAGCCCCCGTCAAGGTATAGACCCAGAATTCATGATGCTTGACCCGGACGCCGGCATATTCGGCGGCCTTGGGATTGCCGCCCATGCCATAAAGCTCGCGACCGAAACGGGTCTGCGTCGTCATCAGCCACATGCAGAATGTGACCAGCAGTCCGATCCAGAAAAACAGCGTCAGCCCGAATATGGGCGTGCGCGGCACCGCCAGATAGCCTTCTGGAAACTGGTGCTGAACGACCCATGCACCACCAGAGACAACGAAAATCATGCCGCGCCAAACGCTCATGGTGCCCAGTGTCACCACAATGGGGGGGATTTTCAGCTCCGAGATCAGAAGCCCGTTGAGCATGCCGACAAAGGTGCCGATGATGATACAGAGGAGGGGCCACACGATGGTTGGCAGACCGGGATTGGCAACCGCCAGAAGCGCCACCATCATGCCGGTGAAGGCCAGATTGGCGGCAACCGACAAGTCGATGCCCCGGATCAGAATGACGATCATCTGCGCCAGAGCGAGCACCATCAGGATGGATAAATCCGTAAGCAGGTCGCGCAGGGCCGGAATGGTAACGAAATTGGGCGTGATGATGCCGGCAATGGCAATCAGCGCCAGCCAGCTGGTTGCGAGGAGCGCCTCGCGACTTTTCATGATCTTCAACATTATGCCACCTTTTCGTTGGAACGAAGTTGCGGTGCCTTTGCGCCCGTTGCATAGGCGGCGATGACCTCGGCATCGAAATCCTTGCGGTCGATTTCGGCAACGATTTCTCCCAGCCGCATCACGATGATGCGATCCGCCATGCCCATCAGTTCGGGCAGCTCGGAGGAAACCAGCAGCACGGACAGATCCTGCTCGACCATCGAGCCAAGGGCGTCATGCACCGCCGATTTGGCCCCGACATCAATGCCCCGGGTCGGTTCATCGACAATCACCACATTGGGTTCTGTCGCCAGCCAGCGCGACAGAACCACCTTTTGCTGGTTGCCGCCGGAAAGATCTTCGACAGGCTGCTCGATATTGGCCGCCCGGATGGCAAAGATCCGGCCATAATCCTGTGCCAGCTTCTGCTCGGCCTTCTTGTCGGGCCAAATGCCGTTGGCCAGCCTTTTCAGCGATGGCAATGCGATATTGTCGCGAATGGAGAGGGGCAGAATGGCTCCCTGATTGCGCCTGTCCTCGGGCACATAGACGACACCGGCATCAATCGCTTCGGAGCAGTCGCGCCAGTTGATCGCCTTGCCATCCAGCGTGATCGAGCCCTCAAACGGATAGGGGCTCAAGGCCATGACCGAGCGCATCACCTCGGAGCGACCGGCGCCGACCAGACCATAGAAGCCCAGAATTTCGCGCTTGTGCAAGGTGAAGGAAATATCCTTGAATTCGATGCCGTTGCCGAGATTTTCAACCACCATCAGCGGGGCACCGACTTCGACTTCCCTTTTGGGAAAAACGGTTTCGACCTCGCGCCCGACCATCATCTTGACCAGATCATGCTCCTGAACATCGGCGATGTTGCCCTCGCCAACAAAGCTGCCGTCTCGGAAAACCACATAGCGGTCTGCAATATGGAAGATCTCGTCGAATTTATGGGAGATGAAAAGGATGCCCTTTCCCATCTTTCTCAGGCGCTCGATGATCACATAGAGCTTTTCAATTTCATTGGAAGACAGCGAGGAGGTCGGCTCATCCATGATGACCACATCGGCCTCTTCAGCCAGAGCGCGGGCGATTGCCACCATATGCTGCTGCCCGAGGCTGAGCTGCTTGAGCATGATGGAGGGATCAACATGCAGATCCACCTCTGTCAGCAGGTCTCTTGCCTTGTCATGCATGCTCTTCCAGTCGAGCAGACCATTGCTCTTGAGGCAGGGATGGCCCATGAAGATATTCTCGACGACCGAGAGTTCCTCAAACAGCGTCGTTTCCTGGTGAATGGCGGTGATGCCCATGACCGCAGCGGCCTTGGCTGTCGCCAGCTTGACGGCAATGCCCTTGATCCTGATGGTTCCGCTATCGGGGTGATAAAGCCCCGTCATCGATTTGACGAGCGTTGATTTGCCGGCTCCATTTTCGCCAATCAGCGCGACAACTTCACCGGGATAGATCCGGCATTCGGCGTTTTTGAGAGCATGAATGCCACCAAATGTCTTGGTGATCCCCTTGAGCTCGACAAGGGGAGTGATGTTCGCATGATCAGCCATGATTTCCTCCGCTTGTTGGGCAGGCCGGAAGTCCGACCCGCCCGAATGTTCCTTTCACTTCCAGCTCAAGGCTCAGAAGATCTTGGAATATTTGTCGACGTTGCTTGCGTCATAGACAAATGGCTGAGGAAGAGAGGTTTCCAGCTTGTCGTCGAGCGTGAATTTCCCCATGCGACCGGCATCCATTTCATCACCGGCCTTGACGTCATCCTGCTTGATGAGATCATAGGCGAGATAGGTTGCCGCATAGCCCAGATCGATCGGGTTCCAGATCGCGAAGGACTTGATCGAACCGGTATGAACATAGCCCGCCAGTTCGGAGGGAAGCCCCAGACCGGTGACATAGACCTTGCCGACCATGTCCTGATCTTCCACCGCCTTTGCCGCAGCCGAAATGGCAACGGTTGACGGGGCGATAATGGCCTTGAGATCAGGATAGCGGCGCAGCAGGGCGATGGTTTCACGATAGGACTTATCCGACTGCCCCATACCGTAGGCAACATCGACCAGTTTCAGTTTCGAGAAGGCGTCGCTTGGAAGCAGCTTCTTCATCTCTTCAATCCACTCATTCTGGTTGGTGGATTGAGGGGTTTCGGACAGGATGGCGATTTCGCCTTCCGGACCGATGGCGTCAACTGCCATTTCCAGCTGGGCCTTGGCAGCACCGGCAGCGGTTGCCGGATGCAGATGCAACTGACGGCCTTCAGCCGCAATCGCGGAATCGAAGGAAAGCACCTTGATGCCGCGTTTCATGGCCTTCTTGGCGACCGGAACCAGAGCGTCCGGATCGTTGGAAGAAATCGCGATAGCATCAACGCGCTGAGCGATCAGCGCATTGATCACTTCGATCTGACCTTCTGCGGTCACCACAGCCGGTGCGTTGAAGATCAGTTCAACACCGCCCAATTGTTCAGCTGCTTCCATTCCTCCGTCACGAGCAGCTTCAAAAAAGGCGTTGCCAAGGCTCTTTGGAACCATGGCGATGCGTAAGTCAGCAGCCGTCGCCATGGCGGATGTCGCCAGAAGACCTGCAATTGCCAACGGTAGTAGCTTCTTCATTTTCATAGTCTCACTCCCTTACTATGTATAAAAATCAGAATCTTATTCTTGCTTCACCTCAGGAATCTCTGGTTTGCAAACCAGCATTGAAGAGAAATAGTCAGCCAGTTCGGCCAGAAGTTCATTCGAGATGGTCTGTTTCTGACCCCCGGCGGAAAGCACCTTGCGATGGATGCCTGCGGCCTTCTCGATTGTCTCCACCAGCCCGAAGACAGAATCCGGTGTGGCTTCGGAGGCGAAGATGCCGTGATGCGACCAGGAAATGATGCGCCCCTTCTCCATCTCCCTGACCGACGCATCGGCGATGCTGGTGGTTCCGGGCAGCATGGGCGGAACGATGCGCACGCCATCGGGGAAGATCACGATGCATTCTGGCATCTTGGTCCAGAGCGCCATGGTCAGTTCCTGACTGTCGAGCGGCAGAATATAGCTCAGCGCGATGAATTCGGGGGCATGACAATGCAGGATGATCCTCTCGCGCCCTTCCGAAACCCGCTTGCGCACCGCATGACCGGCAAGATGGGTGGCAAATTCGCTGGTAGGCCGCCCGCCATTGCTGAAGCCCCAGACCGTCTGATAGGCCGCGCCATTTTCAACGATCCGCACGATACCGAAAACCTGATCGGGAAATTCGGTGGCATGGCGGAAATATTGTCCGGTGCCGGTGACGATGAAATAGTCTCCGTCAAGGGTCGGCTGCGGCTGTGGCAGTTTGACTGGCTGGCCCGGAGCCACATTCGGATAGCGCCGCGCCAGCACGCTTTCCACTTCCTCGGTTGGCAGGCGCCATGAAATATTGCCGCCATTGGCTTCATTCCAGCCCATCTCCCAGCACAGGCGCGCAAGGGAAGCAATTTGCTGAACAAAGGGGATTGGATGGGAAAATTGTGTCATTATGCGAAGTCCTTATCCGCGAGAGACTACACTGGCCTGATAGGCCGTGAGATCGGCAATGAGCGCCTTGCCCGTTGGAACATTGTTGCGAGAGCAGAATTCATCCCAGATGACGCCATAGGGAAGATCTTTCAATTGCTCGGTAATCATGAAGCGTTGTGTGAAATCCAGCTCATGTTCGGCTGTCTTCAGCATCTCCTGCGGCATCAGCAGAGCGCGCAGCAGGGCTTTCTGCATATTGCGCGTACCGATCACCCATGCTGCCGTGCGGGAAATGGTGGCATCGAAGAAATCAAGGCCGATATGTGTGCGGCCAAGCAGGTCGCTAAAGACCAGTTCCTGCGCCATTGCCAGAATGTCGTCATTGAGCAGGATCACGTGATCGCTGTCCCAGCGCATCGGGCGGCTGACATGCAGCAGGATTTCCTTGACCGACATCGAGACGGAAGAAAGCTTGTCGGCGATATTCTCGGTGGGATGGAAATGTCCCATATCCAGACACAGCAGGGTGCCCTTGCGGATGGCATAGCCCAGATAGAATTCATGACTGCCAACCGTGCAGGCCTCGATGCCGATGCCAAACAGCTTGGATTCGACCGCATCGAGCATGTACGCCGGATCATAGGAAGTGGCAAGCATCTCGTCGATGGCACTTTCAAGACGTTCCCGCGCCGCCAGACGGTCTACCGGGGTATCCTTGTAGCCATCGGGAACCCAGATATTGTCAACGCATGGGCTGGAAAGCTCCTGCCCAAACCGGGCGGCAATGGCACGACAGCACTGGCCATGGCGGATCCAGAAATCGCGAATGCCTCTGTCCGGGTGGCTGAGTGTGAGATTTTCATGCACTCTGGGGTGGGCAAAGAAGGTGGGGTTGAAATCGAGCCCGAGGTCATTCTCTTTGGCCCAATCCACCCAACTGGCAAAATGGCTGTATTCCAGTTCGTCGCGGGCTGGCCTCTCATCTGTATCCAAATAGCTGGCATGCAGGTTGAGCCGATGGTTGCCGGCAATCTTGCCATAGGCAAATTCCAGATCCGCACGCAGCTCGGCTACCGTTCTGGCCCGCCCCGGATAGTTGCCGGTGATCTGGATGCCTCCGGCGCTGCCGCCTTCGCTCGCCTCGAAGCCGACCACGTCATCTCCCTGCCAGCAATGCATGGAAATAGGAATGCCTGCAAGGCTGGTCATGGCGGCTTCGGTATCCAAGCCCCATTCGGCAAAAGCCTCGCGGGCGGCATCATAATCAAGGCGTGTCATTAGGCCTGTTCCTTCTGTCTGTCGAGCAGCGCGTGGTAGCGCTGACGAATATTTTTCTGAATTTTGCGGGGATGGGGCATATAGCGCGGCAAGTCCTCACTGTTGCGGATGATCTGGCGCCCTTCATCAAGATCGGCAATCCAGCCAAGGCCGATCATTTGCACAATCGCATTGCCAAGCGCGGAGGCCTCAAACGGCCCTGCGATGACGGGACGACCCATAAAATCGGCCACCATCTGGCAGAGCAGGGCATTGCGCCCGCCACCACCCACGATATGCAGTTCGGGAATGGTCTCTCCCTTGGAAAAATCCTCCAGCACATCGGCAAAATTGAGCGCCAGACTTTCAAAGATGCAGCGGGCCAGCTCGCCCCGGCTTTCCGGCACAGGCTGCCCGCTTTCCCGGCAGGCAGCCTGAATTTCGCTCACCATCGAAGCGGCACGAAAATAGCGGTCATCCATCGGCTGGATCAGCGAACGGCCCGGCTTGGCCTGCTCCGCAGCCTCCACCCATTCGGAAAAATCGCTCTCCGGATCAATCTCCTCGCGGACACGCTGGATCAGCCAGAGACCGGAGACATTGCGCAATTGCCGAATGGTGTCGAACACGCCACCTTCGTTGGAAAGGCCATGCCGATAGGCATAATCGGAAAGATCGGGCACCTGTGCCTCGCGCCCCACAAGCGCCCATGTGCCCAGCGATATGAAATAGGGGCCACGGGTCAGCGAAGGCAGGGCAGCCACGGCCGAGGCCGTGTCATGGGTTCCGCAAAGCACGATTTTCGGTGCCTGCCCATTCTCTTCCGAAAGCCCCCATTTGGCGCACCAACTGGCCTTGAGGGGGCCGAGTATCTCGCCCGCATTGCGGATTCGGGGCATGACATTCTGGGAAAGCCCGATCTGCTGCAACAGGTCGGGATCCCAGCTCTTGTCATGCACACTGAGCATTTGCGTGGTTGTCGCGTTGGTATATTCGCAGGACCAGATACCGGACAGCTGGAAATAGACCCAGTCGGGAAACAGCATGAAGCGATCCAGCCGCTGGTAGCTTTCCAGCGGATGATCCTTGAGCGCATAGAGCTGATAGAGGCTGTTGAGTTCAAGCGACTGGATACCGGTTCGCTCGAACAGGGCGTGATCGCTCAGCGCGGTTGCTTGTGAAAATTTCGGCATGATGCCCTGGGTGCGTGCGTCGCGATAGCTGACAAATGGCAACAGGGCCACGCCATCGACATCGACCGGCACGAAATCAACCGCCCAGCTGTCCACCCCGATGGATGCAATGGAAGGGTCATCGGCAAAGGCCATGGCAATGCCGCTCTCAATGCCGGCCCAGAGATAATCCAGATCCCAGCAGAGGCGACCATCGATCGATTTCGGGCCATGGGGAAACCGGTTGATTTCCTCCACAGAGAGCTGCCCCTCGGACAGTGAAACCTTGAGTACGCGCCCGGACGATGCGCCCAGATCAACCGCGACAACGGCTCTCGAAACCATGATTGCCTCCCACTTGCTCAACGTCTTTTCTGCTCGGGATGATCGGCTGATCAGACGTTGCCCATTTAGTTAGCCACCGCTTTTCGGTTCCAGACAGGGCAAAAAAGTCCATATTTCGTAGAAGTTTGGCGAAAAATGACCGGTTTTGAAATTAGTCAATATTATTCAGTATCTTATGTAAATTATCGACTTAAGTATGAAGTTTCTTGAAGACACAACCATATTTAGAAACAATGGGCGCGCTCCGCATCTTTACGGCTCGGAAAAAGCGGAAATTCCGGTTGTTATCCGGACGCTGCAAAAGCAGCTTCCAGCCCGCACGCAAAGTCTGATCAACGGCGGTTCAAGGATGATGAAGGCCGTATTCCAGACGGGATTTCGCCGAGAAGAGTGGGGGCTGAGAGCGCCGATCAATAGGCATGCAGTTACAATATGTTGATCATGATATGAAATGTGGGAGACAGATGCCGCACCCGTGGGGTAACCGGCGGGACGATTGGTTTCAAGACCATGGTCTGCAAAAAGGCAGCCGGGTGCCTTGCATTGGGCGGCAAGGGCAAGGCCTGCGGTCTTTTCTGGCAAGATGTCTGGAAATGTTCCGCCTCTTAAAGCTGCAGGTTTGAAAGCGCTGGCAAGACCGGCTGTGCTGTGGAGAAATTGCCGCACCGCCCCTTGTGCTTCATGTCTTCACCAGCTGCAGCGCTTCACACGATGCTAGGGGCGGGTTAATTGCATTTCTGATGGCGAAGGGGGATTGGCCAGAAAATGCATGATCTTGTTCTGCACCTCTTTTGGCCGGAGCGTCAGAAATTGGCGACAGTTGCGAGACATGGAACGATAATCGGAAAAACCGGCTGAGATACAGGCTTCTTCGAGCGTTTGGTCGGGCTGATCCATGAGAAGGTTGAGAAAGGCAATGAAGCGGTTGCAAATGCACATTTCATGCGGCGTCAAACCGGCCATCTCCGGCAGAATGCGCTCGAAGCTGCGCCATGACAGGGTGTGGCATGTGACGACCTCTTGCAGCTCCTTTCGGCATCTGGCTTGAGCCAGAGCCGGATCGGCAAAAATCTTCAATATCTTGTTGCGCGCCAATTGCTCGGGATCCGTCAGGGTGAACTCTTCCTGACGCTGATATTGCCGAAGCACCAGCACGAAAAATTCGACCAGATGCGCCATGGCCGTATATTCCGAATAATCATCAGAACAGAAAGTCTCCACATCAAGAAGATCCGCAAGGCTCTTGAGACGAGCATAAGCGGTATAGTCGGTGAAGAGCTGGCTATTGCTGGACTGCAGGGCGTGGAAGTCTTCAACAAGGCTTTTCAGTTTGGGGAAATTTTCGATCAAGCGATCATGCACGAAGAAGATATTGAGTAGCCGCAAGGAATCCACCATCGGATAGGCGTGGGTGTCCTCGGCTCTCAGATAGGTGACATTGCCCGGCAACAGCAACTGGAAGCGGTTGCCCATGAAGGTGATGCCATGCCCCTTCATGATATAGGCAACCTCATCAAAGTCATGATTATGCAAGGGAAAATGCGGCTGAGGGTCGCGGCGTGAAATCTGTATCGGCAGCCAGAGATTATGAAAATAACGCGAGCGCGTAACCTTGATGATCTGGTCGGACAGGGCAATATCCAGTTGCAATGGCGAAAGCATTTCCTCACCTCGAAGGCGCGTCTGGCACAAGGCAGAACAGCGCATGCGCAGAGAGGATACGCCTGTTCCAGTGGTCAATTTACGCCACATGGCTGCAAATTCCAACCACTTCTCGACAGCGTGCCGTCACCGGGTGAGGCATCCATTTCCTCTCCGAATTCCGGCCTCAGCCCATATCAAGGGCAAATCGCCACCATCGCCGGATGGTGCGCGCGGCATGCCCGGCCTGCGTCAGACCGGGATGGATGGAATCGTAACATCAACCCGCAAAAGGCCTTTTTTTGGTCATGGCCACCCGTAATTCATTGCGCCTATCATATTCTATCGACCTTTGTGTCGACAGAGAGGAGAAATTTCCATGCGCAACACCTGTTTGGCACTGGCGAGCCTTTGCGCGGCCGCCAGCTGGATTTCCATTGCCCAGGCACAGCAACCGGTCACCTGGGAAGAGGGCGAATTACACACTGTCTCGCTGATTCTGAGTGAACCGATGATGAAAGTGGACGGCGGCTATCACGAACTGATCGACGGGCTTTATCTCAAGCCGAAAATGACCGAGGACAAGATCGTCACCGCTCCCTTGCGGGACATTTTCGACGAGCTTGCCGGTTCAATGCGCGTCGATGGTGACAAGGTGACCTATGCACTCAATGACAAGTCTGTCAGCATGACCCTTGGCAGCCTTGATGCAATGGTTGGCGACAAGGCGGTCAAGGCTCCCGTGGCGCCGGAGTTGGTGGATGGTGTCATCTATGTGCCCTTCCGCTTTGTCTTCGAGGCGCTGGGAGGCAAATATAGCTGGACCGGTTCCCGCGAGATGGCCGAAGTGACCCTGCTGCGCCCCAAGGGAGCCATGTTCAAGGCCCGCAAGGGCAAGATCACGATGAAAACCATTCTTGATCAGGAAGCGGACTGGTATGGCTCCGAGGAAGCCAAGGCGGTCGCAACCGGTATCATGGCCAACCAGAATGCCGATGGAGGCTGGTTCAAGCTTTCAAGCTCGAATGATCTTTCCGAGCCGTTTGATCGTGAGACCTTTCCGACCTATCGCCAGAAATCGACCATCGACAACAATACCACCAGCTATCAGCTGATCGCTCTGGCGCGCATCTACAAGGCTACCGGAGACGAGGCGCTCAAGGACAGCATCCTCAAGGGGCTCACCTATCTGCTCGATGGCCAATATGAGAATGGCGGCTGGCCGCAATTCTTCCCCGTCACCGTCGGCTATCACCGTCACGTGACCTTCAATGACAATGCCATTTCAAATGTATTGGGCGTGCTGGAAGATGTTGCTGACAAAAGAGGCGATTTCGCTTTTGTCGATGATGCGCTGGCAAAACGCGCCGAGGCAGCCGTGGCAAAGGGCCTGCGTCTCATTCTCGACCGGCAAGTGGTGGTCGATGGCAAGAAAACCGGCTGGTGCGCCCAGTATAATTTCGAAAGTCTTGCCTGCGAGCGCGGCCGCTCCTATGAGCTTGCCTCCATCTCCGGTGGCGAAAGCGTCAATATCATCGCATTCCTGATGAGCATTGCCGAGCCGGACAAGGAAGTCATCGATGCGGTGAATAGCGCGGTAGCCTTCCTCAAGAGCGAGGAAATCAAGGATCGCAAGCTGGTGCATGTCAAGGATGTATCGCTTGAATTCGGGCAAGACCGGCTGCTGGTCGAAAATCCCGGCAAGAGCGTCTGGCCCCGCTTCATCAATCTTGAAACGCTCAAACCGCTCTTTTCCAACCGTCAGGGCGAGCGCTTTGATGACTATATGGATGTGAGCTATGAGCGACGCGAGAAATATAGCTGGTATGTAACCGGACCCGGCAAGCTGTTCAGCAAGCCCTATCCGCAATGGCAGGAGAAATATTCTCCTGACTTCAACGCCCTGTCTGACTAGCCCGGGCGTAATATCCAGACGGGGCGCAGCCTTAGGCCGCTTTTTGAGAGGCTTTTTCTGCCGCTCTTGCCAGCTGCCATTGGCGCGCCCCGTTCCAGCTTCATCCAACCCAGATCCTGGCAATGAGCTTCAAGATCCGATTGTACCCCTTACGCGCCCTTTGCGGTGCGGGCAGCGACCACAAGGCCGGTGAGCCATTCCTGATGGCCATTGATCATCGGGTTGGGAACGGCTGCGGCCATTTCCCTCGCCGGAGCGCCATTCTGGGTTTCCTGCGTGAGAATGCGTACCCGGCCATCGGCGAGATCCTCAATCAGCCAGGCATGATGAACGTCAAGGCGCTCTGCCGTGCCTTCTTCTCCGGACCATCCATGCCAGGCAATGCGCGCTGGCTGGCCTTTGATCGGGGCGATGCATTCGACAATGCGTGCCGGTACGGGAAAGCCGAAAGTGCGGAAGAAGAAGCTGTCGCCCAACGCCAGTTCCGGGCCCTTGCCTTCGTAAATCTCCACATCGGACGCATTGGCATAATAGTCTGGCCAATGGCTAGGGATCGCCAGAAAGGGCCAGATGTCCGCGCTCGAAAGTCCGCTGACAATCACTTCGTTGGAGCAGAAATTATCCGTAAAGCCGGGCACATAGCCCTCGGGCCAAAGGATGGAATGCATATGTTTTTCTCCTGATTTGCGGGTCTGCTGGAGATATCGGGCAATATGGCATATAATTCAAATCGCATTTTCTTACATGAGATATAACGATGGCTAATATCAAAACTTTCGACCTCAATCTGCTGCCGGTCATGGATGCCCTGCTGGAGACCCGCTCGGTGAGCAAGGCGGCAGAGCGGCTTGGCGTTACACAGCCCGCAGTGAGCGGCATGCTGGCGCGCCTGCGGGACAGTCTTGATGATCCATTGTTTGTTCGCACCCAGCGCGGCATTCTGCCAACGCCTCGCGCCGAGGCACTGGCCGCTTCCATCAAGACGGCGTTGGATGCGGTGGAGAATATCCTGCAAGAGCAGAGTTTTTCGCCCTCACAGGCCGCCTTCACATTGCGTATTGCTGCGACGGACTATGCACAAAGAGCGTTGCTTTTGCCCTTTCTTCGGCTGTTGCATGACGAAGCGCCCGGTATCCGCCTGTCGGTCTGCCCGGTCGCTCCGGATTTTGCGCGTCAATTGGCTGAAGGCTTGCTGGATATGGCGCTGGTAACGCCGGAAATGGCACCGGAAAATCTGATGACACGGCGATTGTTTGACGAGACTTATGTGACCATCGCCAGAACCGATCATCCGCAGCGGCAGCGGCTTGATGATCTCGATGTCTTCTGTGGGCTCGATCACGCCATCATGTCCCATGACGGTACGGCCTTTTCCGGCAGCACCGATGAAGCGCTGGCCCATCTTCAGCGCCAAAGACGGGTGGTGGCCTCGGTGCCCAATTTCACCATTCTGATGGATCTGATCCGCCAATCCGATTTCATCGCCCTTGTGCCGCAAAGGCTGGTTGCCAACGAAGAGGGGCTTTTTATCGCGCCACCTCCCGTTGCCGTCAGGGGATTTCAAAAGATGCTTGTCTGGCATGAGCGCCTGCATCATGCCCCGGCGCAGAAATGGCTGCGGCAAAAACTGGCCGAGGTTGCCGGTTGCTGATCCCATGGCTGTCTTTCAAGCCATGGGACGTCATCACAAGATCAATTTCAGGCTTTCTTCTCACCGGTCAGAAAGCTGGGCCAGTCGATATAGCCCCTTGCGTCGCCGCCATAATAGCGCGCCGGATCAGGGGCTTGCAGCGGCCAGTCGTGACGCATCCGCTCCACCAGATCGGGATTGGCGATGAAAGGCACGCCAAAGGCGGCGATATCAATCAGACCCTCGGCAAGCATTGCGTTGGCTTTCTGCGCCGTCATGCCACCCGCGAGGATGAGGATGCCGTCAAAGGCCTTGCGGAATTTGGCAAGGAACCCCTCCGGCATCGCAGGCGCACCGCGGCTGGCCTGATCCATGATATGGACATAGGCAACCGAGCGTTTGCCAAGTTCGGCAGCAAGCGTGAGGAAGGTTTCCTCCTCATCGGCGAAATCACCCAGCTCATGCAGACGGCCAAAAGGCGACAGGCGGATGCCAACCCTGTCGGCTCCGATCCGTGCGATGCAGGCGTCAACCACTTCGAGCGCAAAGCGGATGCGATTGTCGATAGACTGGCTGCCATAGCAGTCTGTCCGGTCATTCACCGCGCCGTTGAGAAATTGCTCGACCAGATAGCCATTCGCACCATGAATTTCCACCCCGTCAAAACCTGCCGCAACCGCATTGGCGGCAGCTTGGGCGAAGTCTTCCACCACTGGCGCAATCTCGTCAGTTGCCAGCGCATGGGGTTGGGAGGCCGGGACAAATCCGGGGGTGCCCTCTGGAGTGATGCCGAAAGCGGAGGATTTGACGGCCTGCTGTCCGGTGGCACTCACCGGCGCTTTGCCGCCGGGCTGAAGCGATGTGTGACTGATCCGGCCAACATGCCAGATCTGGGTGAAGATCGCCGCGCCCTGGTCATGGGCCGCTTCGGTCACTGGTTGCCAGGCGGCAATCTGCTCCCCAGACCATAGGCCCGGACAGCCGACAAAGCCGGACCCTTGCGCAGAAATGACCGTGCCTTCGGTAACGATCAGACCCGCGCCAGCCCGCTGGGCATAATAGCGGGCGGTCTGTGCGGTCGGGATATTGTTCGGGCTGCGGGCGCGGGTCATCGGCGCCATTGCGACCCTGTTCTTCAGTTTCAGCCCTTTCAGGGCTACAGCGTCAAACAGATTTGTCATTTTGATCCTCAATCATAGGCACCGGCAGAATAGGTCAGCTCGTAGCTGTGGGAATAGAGCTCGAAGACGATGCCAAACGGATCTTCGACATAGACCATACGGTAAGGCTTCTTGCCAGGATAATAGCTGCGCACGGGCATGCGCTGTTTGCCGCCAGCGGCAACGATCCGCGCCAGCAGATCCTCCACATCGGGAGCCTGAATGGCGAAATGGAACAGCCCGACCTGCCGATAGGGAAGATTATTCTCGGGCTTGTAGGCGTTCGGGAATTCGAACAGTTCGAAACCGATGCGGTCGGCCGTCGAGAGATGGGCAATGCGGAATTTGCCCCAGCCGGCCCCGAATACGTCATCGCACATGATGCCGATATCGCTGTCATCCTGACTGATCTCTGTCGGCTCCATGATGACATAAAAGCCCATCACATCACGATAGAAGGCAACGGCGGCCTCAAGGTCGGGTACGGAAAGGCCAATATGGGAGAAGGTTCGTGGAATTGTCTGTGTCATGGGACGCTCCTTGCTGGATGTCCGGAATATGGGGTGACAAATCTCACTCATCAAATTATCATTCATCCTCAAAATCATAACGAAATGGAATGATTGATGCTGAATGCAATCTGGCTGGACACCTTTGTTGCGCTTTGTGAGGCGGGGCATTTCACCCGCGCAGCTGCCGCGCTGAACATGACCCAGCCGGGGGTGAGCCAGCATGTCAGGAAGCTTGAGGCGCAAGTGGGCCAGCCGCTTCTTGCCCGCGATGGCAAGAGCTTTACCCTGACGCCCGCCGGAGACTATCTGCTGGCCATTGGTCGCCGTCGCCGGGGCGAGGAGCGAGAGTTGCGCCACGCTCTTGGTTTTGACGATCCGGATGTAGGCAAAGTGTCGGTTGCCTGTTCGGGCACCATGGCTCTGTTGCTCTATCCGCGCTTTCTTGACCTGATGACCACCGCCCGCTCGCTGGAGATCATGCTGGAGGCCACCCCAGAGGCGAACATTTTCACTGGTGTGATCGAGGGGCGGTTTGACATGGGCATCGTCACCCATGCGCCGGTCCATTCGCGGCTTGAAGGGGAAAGTGTCGGACAGGACGAATTGTGCCTGCTGCTGCCAAAGGACCATCCTGTGCCGGAAAGCCAGAAGGCGCTTGATGCCCTGGGTTTCATTGCCCACCCTGATGGCCTCACCCATGCTGACGAATTGCTCGGTGCCAATTTCGACGATTATCCCGGTGTGGAACAGATCGTCCGCCGCAGCTTCATCAACCAGATCGGCCAGATTCCCGATCCGGTCGCACGGGGGCTGGGTTATACCATCCTGCCGCGCAGTGGCATTTCAGCTTATGCCCATCATGACCAAGTGACCATCGCCGCACTTCCCAATGTCGTTAGCCATGATCTATGGCTGATCAAGCGCCGCAAGCGCGTCCTGCCAGCCCGCAGCCTGCGTATTCAGAAAGAAATCAAAGCGATTTTGCAAGAACTCTAGCGATTGACGGGCGCAAAGCTGATCAGGAGACGCTGAACGAGAGACGCCGAACAAGAGATCATGTCACGGGGGCGGGTAAAGGTGGTGGCCGCGCTCGATCTGCCAACATCCAGATCCAAATATGAATAAGGCCTGCGATCCCGTGATCGCAGGCCCCTGTCTGTTGATGAGAGGCAATCAGGCTGCCAGATGCTGCTCGAAGAAGGATTGCAGCTTGTCGAACGGGATGACGTCCACCTTGTCATAAAGATCGGTGTGGTTGGCACCGGGAATGATCATCAGTTCCTTGGGCTCGGCTGCATTGGCATAGGCCGTTTCGCTGAAATAGCGCGAATGGGCCTTCTCTCCATGGATGAACAGGACCGGCCGCGGCGCGATCTCGGCAATATAGGTCAGGATCGGCATATTCATGAAAGACAGCGGCGTTGTGAGACTCCATGACCCATTCGAGTTGATCGATCGCGCATGGAAACCGCGCGGCTTTTTGTAATAGTCGGCATAGTCCACCACGAACTGAGGTTCGCCGCCCTTCAGCTCAAGCGACACCGGACCATAGGCCGGGCTACCATTTTCTGCATCCTGCCAGCGCTGCTGCCCCAGACCTGCAAGCGCCTGCGTGCGCTGCTCAAGGGTCACGCTGTCATTATAGCCCTTCGACATCAGGCGGGTCATGTCATACATGGTGCTTGCCACCACCGCCTTGACGCGCTTGTCAACGGCAACGGCATTGAGCGCCATACCGCCCCAGCCGCAAATGCCAATGACGCCGATCCGCTCCCTGTCGACCATCGGCTGCAATCCAATGCAATCAACAGCGGCGCTGAAATCTTCCGTATTGATGTCCGGAGAGGCGATGTTGCGCGGCTCTCCGCCGCTTTCCCCGGTATAGGAGGGGTCGAAGGCGAGGGTAACAAATCCGCGTTCCGCCATGGTCTGGGCATAAAGGCCGGAAGATTGTTCCTTGACCGCACCGAACGGGCCACTGACGACAATCGCTGCCAGCTTTTCCGCTGTCCGGTTTTTCGGAACATAGAGATCACCCACCAGCGTGATACCGTAACGGTTCTTGAAGCTGACTTTCTGATGATCCACTTTTTCGCTTTGGGTAAATGTCTTGTCCCAATCCTTGGTCATAGTCTGCGCCTTTGCATCTGATATGTTGAAGATCGAGGACGCACCAAGAATAGCAACGCTTGCTCCGGCAAATTTCAGCAAGTCACGTCTTTCTGCATTTGCCGGTTTATCGGAATTCGGATTCTGATTATCTTTCGTCATCGGCAGCCTCCTGGGCCTGTTACTCGATCATCCAACTGTTGAATTTCTGATGATACGAATATGGGCGCTGGCAGGAGGGACGGTAGGGTGTGATTCTTGCTTGCAGTCATGAATGCACTTCATGAATGAGCATCAAGGCATGAATGTATGGTCCGGCCATCAATGGGGCGTCGGCGCAGCGGCTTTGCCAAATCCGCCGAGACCGGAATTGCACCGGAATTCTGCCCGAAGCTTTACAATGAGGCAGAAAGTCAGCCCTCAAGAATAAGGGCAGAGCCTATTCCGCCAGCCGCAGCGATCGCACAGAGAGCCTTGCCGGGATGTCGGCGCAATTCATGAAAGACCCTGCATAGAAGGATCGCCCCCGAAGCGCCGATCGGATGGCCGCGCGCAAGGGCACCGCCTGAGAGATTGGTCTTCTCGAAGGGAAGATCACACAAGCGATTGCAGGCAATCGCCTGAACGGAAAAAGCCTCCATCATCTCGATCAGCGACAGATCATCCGGCCTGATCCCGGCTTGGGCAAGAACCCGCTTGATTGCAGGGACGGGAGCCAGAGGCGGCTTGGTCGGATCAGCTCCGGCTGAATGCTGCGCCACTATTCTGGCCGCAAAATCCGTGTCAATTCCGATCCTGTCCGAAACGATCAGGCAGAAGGCCGCGCCATCGGCTTCCGGGGCCGTGGATGCGACGCTGATCGAGCCGGATAGAGCCTTGGTGCGGCGAGCAAGCGCCGGTGACAATCGTCTCGGGAAGGCATCATTGACGACCCCCGATATAGGGACGATCTCCTCTTGCAGCCATTCTCTGGCCACCATTGCCTTATGGTGGCTGCTGATTGCGAAAGCATCCTGCTCCTCGCGATCAATGCCGAGCAAGGTGGCAACATCATCAGCCGCCTTGACCATCTCCGGATCGCGATCTGGGAAAGGGCTAAATGGCGGTCGGCTATAGAAGTCGGTGGTTCCGTCCGCCCTGTTCCATGCCCGCAAGGGGCGCTGCGAGAAGCTTTCGCTGCCGCCGGCAATCACCACATCCGCAAAGCCTGCATCAACATGGGCAATGGCCAGCGCCATGGCATCAAGCCCGCCCGCGCATTGTGCGTCGATGCTGATGCCCGAGATATGGTCAAGCCCTGCGGCCAGTGCCGTCATGCGCGCCGGATTGCCGCCACCCCCCAAGGCATTTGCCAGAAAGATCTGATCAAGCCTGCCCGGCTCAAGACCGGCATCCTGCATCAGTTTTTGCACCACTGGAGCCGCAAGGTCATGTGGGAAAAGCGCACCAAAGGCACCGTTTCTGGGAACGACAGCGGTGCGTTTTGCTCCGATAATCAGCGCCATGGGTGATCCTTCTGCAACTGTTTCAGGTCCGGTTTGCCCGAAGGCAAAAGCGCGAAATTCTCAACCATGACAATATGGCGGGGGATCATCACCGCACCGAGCGTTTCAAGGATCTCATGCCGCAGCGCCGCTTCATCAAGGGCGGTATCGCCAGCTTCAATATAGGCTGCCATGAAATGACCCCGCAGCTTGTCAGGGACGGTCATGACCGCCGAGAGTCGTGTGGGGAGCCTTGAAGCAAGAAATGTTTCGAGCGCTTCGGGATGCACATTCTGATCGGCAATCGTCACCATCCGGTCGCGCCGCCCTTTGAGGAACAGGTTGCCCAGCTTGTCCAGATAGCCGGTCTCGCCAACCGTGACAAATTCCCCGTCACGCTCAAAGGAGCTGCTGTTGCCCTGCGCGTAACCGTCAAAAATATAGGGGCTCTTGATCCAAATCTCACCGCTGCCATCATCGGCATTGCGAATCTCCAGCGTAACGCCGGGATAGCTGCGCCCGACGGACCCGGCCGGAGTTTGCCGGTCTGCCAGCGTGATGAAGCTTGTCTCCGAAGCGCCATAGAAAACCCGCAGATCGGCATTCGGGAATAGGATCGCGATCTGGTCTCTGGTTGCCGGATCAAGAGCCCCACCACCGCAGAGCACCAACCGGACCGTTTCCACCGGCTCGCCCTTGAGCATGCGCAACTGGGTCGGGGTGGCATAGAGAATGGTGATTCCATGCCCGACCAACTGGGACATTTGCGATTTCGGCCACAAACCGTGCAGCATATGGATGCCGAGGCCGCAGTAGAGCGCCTCTAGAAATCCGTAAAGCGCAAGGGAATGGCTGATCGTGCCGAAAACCGCGACCCGATCCTGCGGTTGATAGGAAAAGATCTTCTGATTGATGGCAAAGCTGGAGAGCCAGGATTGCCAGCTGCGCCGAATGATCTTGGCCGGGCCGGAACTGCCAGAGGTGCAGCATTCAAGAATTTGCTGGCCGGCAATGTCCTGAATGAAAGGGGCATCCGGTTGCACCCGGAAGCTCTTGCCGCAAAGAAAATGATCCACCAGTCTGCCAAGAGCGTTGGCGGTCTCATCGGCACTTTGCGATGCGATAACGTCACTGAGCAACCGATCACCGAGAAAGATTTCAGGCCTCATCATGCTTCACCATCCCTGCCGAAGCCGTGAAATTCGCAATAGTCCTCGATCTCTGCCCGTTGCGTTCTGAAGCGGTTGACCGGATCTGAAATATTGGGCTTTCCAAGGGCAATGCCGCAGACAACCAATTCGTCCTCTGGCAGGCCGAGATGGTGATGAACCGTGCGGCCGTGGTTGGCAATGGCACCAATGGCACAGCTGCCATAGCCCATGCTTTGGGCCTTGAGCATGAGCGCCATGATCGTCATGCCCAGATCCATGAAGCAACCCGAGCCAAGCTCTTTGCGCAGCGTTACGACGATGCCGACCGGCGCGTGAAAGAAATGGTAATTCCTCGAAAATTGTGCGCGTCTGCCAGCGATGTCGCGTCGCTCAATGCCCAGCGCACTATAGAGAGCATAACCAGCGGCCTGTTGCCTGCGCTTCAGCTCGGCGGGCATTTTTTGCGGAAAATAGCTATATTCAAGCGGTTCAACCGGCTCATCGGCAACCCGAGCCAGACTGTCGCAAAGCTGCTTCAAGGGATCTCCGGTCAGGACAATGAAGCGGCCGGGCTGCAGATTGGCGCTGCTCGGGGCCTGCCTTGCGGCGCGTAAAATGGACCTCAGATCTTCGATGGGGGGAACTTCGTCAAGGAAGGATCGGCAAGAATGTCGATCCTGCAACAGAGATTGAATTGAGGATTTCATGTCGCTTGTCTAGGTGAACCTATGAAAATAGGTTGTGCAGGATGGCGGCACTGATTGCCGCCTGATTGGTACTTTTTCGTAACGCCGCAGCGCTTCAAAAGCAACCTCAATCTCATGGCCGCAATGAAAGCAGCTCAACAGGCGCGATCTGTTGGCGGCTGCCAGCCATGTCATGTCCGATACCTCTGCGCGAATGGCCACCGCATCCGAGCGGCCACAGGATAGGCAAAAAGAGGCCGCCCGACAGAGGTCGGGCGGCCTTTCTCGATAGTCGGTCGGGCATGCTGTCAGGCTCAGCTTTTCCAGATGGCGAAATCCTGCGCTTTCAATATCCTGCTGCCGATCACCGGCTCTGCATCTTGAGGCAAGTGCCACTCGTCCGGACCATAATTGAAGGCATAGACACAGGAGCCATGACGGCGCAGGCGCACATGGTCAGGCAGCTTTATGGTCTCAAGTCCGGCTTTTTCTGTCACATGGGACATAACCTCGTTCAGCAGGGCTTCATCCGGCCAGCAGGCAAGATAATACTGCCCGTTCTTCTCGGTAAGGGCCGGATCGCCATTGGCAAAGCGGGCCAGAATGGTGGCGTTTGTCTCGACATATTCCCGCCAGCGCACGGCCGCGCCGGACGTCTCTCCGGATACCGGATCGCTGAGGCCCGGTCGCAATGAAGAACTCTGGATGATGCGATTGCCCGTCAGTTGCTGCAAGGGGCCGGGGGGCAGGGCGTCGGCAATTTTCAGATGGAGATCCTTCGAACCGCTGCGCGGACCATAGAGCACCTTGCCGGTTGCCTTGGACAGGGCTGCCAGCATTTCCGGCTTCACATTGATGAGGCAGGGGACCAGCACCAGCGCATAGCCCTCAAGGGAAGCGCCGGGAGGGACGAAATCAACATCCAGCCCAAGCCGTCGAACCGCTTCATACCAGCGAAAGGCCAGCTCTTCATAGCGGAAATCCTGTCCCTGTGGCTGAATGACCGTGGCCCAGTGGCTGTGATAATCAAACAGCAGGGCAACCGGTGCCTTGGCGACGCTGGAAATGTCGCCAACCGCTTGCCGCAGGCTGTCGATGTCCCTTGCCACCTGCGCCGCCTCTTGCCCGCCGGGGGAGAGGCTGTCCGATTGCGGCAGATTGAGACCGGCGTGATTCTGTTCTTGCGCAAAATGCGCCTGCCGCCAGCGAAAATAGCTCACCAGCTCGGCCCCGTGCGCCAGCGCTTCCATGGTCCACAGACGCACCATGCCGGGTTTCGGGACCGGGTTCCATGGCGCCCAGTTCACCGGACCGGGCTGCTGCTCCATGATCAGGAAACGCCCACGGCCAACCGCGCGATAAAGATCATGATGGAAGGGCGCGATATCCGGATGGGATGTCTCCGCCCAGCGCACGCGCTCCTCTTGGCTGAAGGGAAATTTCTCGACAAAGCCGATGGGGTAGCTGTCCCAGCTTGCGATATCAAGATTTTCAGCCAGCTTGAAATGGTCGAAATCGCTGACGAACCCCATGAAATTATGCGTGATCCAGCGATCGGGAGAATATTGCCTGATGATCTCGCATTGCATCTGGTCATAGCGCGCCACCTGATCGGAGGAGAAGCGCCAGAAATCGAGGCGCGCTGCCGGATTGGGCTCGGTTACCGTGCCGTTGGGCAAAACGACGTCCTCGAAATCATTGAGTTCCATCGACCAGAAGACAGCCCCCCATGCCTCGTTGAGCTGCTCGGCGGACTGATAGTGAAAGCGCAGCCAATCCTTGTAGGCGCGCAGATCTTCCGCCCCCCATGACAGCGTGGTGTCATGGCAGCCATATTCATTGTCGGTCTGCCAGCCCACAAGGCCGGGATGGGTGCCATATCTTTGCGCAAGGATCTCGACGATCCGTCGGCTCTCGCGCCAGTAATCGGAGGAAGAAAAGCTGTAATGTCGGCGTGAGCCGAAGCCCCTTGTGCGCCCATTCTCATCAACGGCAGCAATGGCGGGATATTCATCCATCAGCCATTTGGGCGGCGTCGCAGTGGGGGTGCCCAGAATGATCTTCAATCCGGCCTGATGGAGAATATCCATGGCTTCGTCAAGCCACTCGAAGTGGAAATCGTCCCGCTTCGGCTCGATGCGGGACCATGCAAATTCACCGATGCGGACATAGTCGATCCCCAGTTCCTTCATCCGCAGGGCATCCCGGTGCCACCAGCTTTTCGGCCAATGTTCGGGATAGTAGCAAACACCCAGTTTCATCGCGTCAAATCCCCGTTCACAATGGCATTGCCTTCCTTGTCAAACAGGTGGCAAGCCTTGGCTGGCAGACCGATCCGCAGGGCCATGCCAGCCTTTTCCTGTGCCAGACCATCTGCCTTGACAGCAATCTGCAAGCCGTCGGGCAGATCGGTGAAGAACAGGGTTTCCGAGCCGAGGCATTCGGCCAGCGCGACCTTGGTGTCGATCACAACATCACCCTTGCCCGTGGCATCAATATGCTCGGGACGGATACCCAGTGTCATCTCGCCGCCCGGCACCTTCTTGCCATCGGTCGGGATCGTCATTCTGGCCCCACCGGGCAGCAGGGCAACGCACGCCTTGCCGTTGTCCTCTTCGATCGTGACGGTGAGGAAATTCATTTTCGGCGACCCGATGAAACCGGCAACGAAGAGATTTTTCGGGCGATGATAAAGCTCCAGCGGCGAGCCCACCTGTTCGATCCGACCAGCACTCAGGACGACGATCTTGTCGGCCATGGTCATGGCCTCGACCTGATCATGGGTCACATAGATCATGGTGGCTTTCAGATCCTGATGCAGCTTGCCGATCTCAAGCCGCATCTGCACCCGCAGGGCGGCGTCAAGGTTGGATAGCGGTTCATCAAACAGGAAGACCTCTGGATGCCGCACGATGGCGCGACCAATGGCGACGCGCTGGCGCTGGCCGCCAGAGAGCTGCCCCGGCTTGCGGTCCAGCAGGGCATCAAGCTGCAACAGGCGTGAGGCATGATCGATACGCTCGGCTATATCCTTCTTTGCATGGCCCGTCATGCGCAATCCGAAACCGATATTCTCGGCAACCGTCATATGCGGATAAAGGGCATAGGACTGGAAGACCATGGCAACGCCCCGATCCGAAGGCCCGACCGCAGTCATGTCCTCGCCGCCGATGGTCAATTCCCCTTCGGTGATGTCTTCCAGCCCGGCGATCATGCGCAGCAGGGTCGACTTGCCGCATCCCGATGGCCCGACGAAAACGCAGAATTCGCCATCCTCGACCTTCAGATCCACACCCTTGATGACATTGATGGCACCAAACGACTTCTTTACGTTCCCAAGACATACGTCAGCCATTGATGGAACCTCCCTTGACTTGTTCAATTTCGAGCATGACCGCGCTTTCCGGCTGTTGCATCGGCAGCGGCAGGCCCGTTCGGGCCAGATCGGCAAGCGAGAACAGGATGTCGCCTGCCAGCAGTTTCTTTTGGGCCTCGGAAATGCGCAGGAACGCCGGATAGGCCGGATGGACAGCGCTAATGCGCCATTGCCCGTCCTGAGCGGTGATCCTCTCGGGCAGCAAGATGGGAGCGGGTTGCTCTGCCATCATTTGCGGCCCCTGCGCGACAAAAAGCGCGATGCGGCTTTCATCGCCAGCACCCCATATATAGCGCCCGTCCAGCGGCGGATGCTGGAAACTGGCCCCCGGTTTGTGCAGCAGTCCCCTCAGGCGCTTGTAGGTCGCGATATAGTGGGCCAGTTCCTGCCCCTCTTCGCGGCTGAGGGCCTGCGGGTTCAACTCGATGCCAAAATGATAGGCCATGGCCACCAGCGCCCTAAAGGCGAGGCTATGTCTGCGTCCGGTCTGATGGTTGGGACTGGCCGAGACATGGGCTCCAATCAGTTCGGGCGGCAGCAACTGCGATATGCCATGCTGGATGTCCAGTCGATCCAGAGCATCCGTACAATCCGAGGCCCAGACCCGATGGGTGCGGGCCAAAACGCCAAAATCGACCCGTCCGCCGCCAGAGGCGCAGCTCTCTATTTCAACGCCGGGATGCGCAGACCTGACCCTGTCCATCAGGGCATAGACTGCCCTTGTCTGGGTGGATGTTACTGCATGGCCATCGACCCCGCCCACATGGGTGAGGTCTCGATTCATGTCCCACTTGATATAGGAAATATCATGGCTTGAGAGGACCGCGTCGATCTTCTCGAACAGATAGTCGCAGACCTCTTTCCGGCTCAGGTCAAGCGCCAGCTGGTTGCGCGAAAGCAACAGGGGCCGCCCTTCCACCTGCAAGGCCCAGTCGGGACGGGCCTTGAACAGTGCGGAGACGGGATTGACCATTTCCGGCTCGAACCAGATGCCGAATTGCATGCCAAGCCCTGTGACATGCTCCACCAGAGGCGTCAGACCGTCGGGATATTTGCGCGGATCGATATCCCAGTCGCCAAGGCTCGTGGTGTCATCGTCCCGCTTGCCGAACCATCCGTCATCCAGCACGAACCGTTCGATGCCCAGCTTGGCGGCGGCGCTTGCCTGATCCTTGAGATCTGTGAGGCGGTGATCGAAATAATTCCCTTCCCAGGTGTTCAGCGTCACCGGCCTCGGTTTCATTTTCCCTTCCGGCCAGCGGAGAAGCTCTTCGCGCAGGAAGGCATGCAGGGCAGCGGTATCCGCTCCGGCATAGAGGGGCGGGCTTTGATAGCTCTGCCCGGGCTTGAGGATCACCTCGCCCGGTTCAAACAATTCTCCCGCATGGACAAGGCGGCGGCCGTCATCAAGCTTGTCGATGACGATCTGATGATTGCCGCTCCAGCCAAGCGAGACGGCGAATTTCGATCTGTCATGGTCAATGAACAGGGTCGGCACACAATCATGGGAGGTCCGCCCGCGGCGGCTCTGCCTTAGCCACATGCCTTCGCCAAGCGGCTCGCTGAAGGCGTGGAACTCGCGCCCCCACATGCCGCGATAGCCGCGAACCGACACATCGCCCGCCGCAATGAGCAGGGAGCCTGCCATGCAGCGTTCAAGGCAATAGTCGCCATCGCCTTCATTGCCAAGACTGCTGGCGATGCTGATCACGCCAGACGCAAAGGCCTCCAGCGTGATGGTAAGGCCCATATGCGCGACAGCATCTCGGGCCTTAAGCTTGGTTTGATGCCCATCCTCCTCGACTTGCCAGTCGGAAAATTGCAGGACGAAATCCCGCCCCATGCGATGGCCTGCGATGGCGGGCCAGCCGAAAAAGCCCATACCGCCGAGCGGCAGCAGAACCGCACCGGAAACGGCGACATCCATCCCGTTGGTCCGGCTGGCGCGCTCTATGTCGCCAAGGATACAGACTCCTTGCCCATGCGGGGGCGGGGTGGAGAGGCCTTTGGCAGGCTCGCTGTCAAAGGCAATGATTTCCGGCATGCCCACCTGTGGCAGCCGCAGGGTGAGGGCAAGGGCACCCTTGCCAATCGTGACAAGTCTGCTCATCCCTTGGTCGCTCCCAGTGTTAGGCCAGCGATGAAATGCCGCTGCATCAGAAAAAACATGGTCACTGGCGGCAGCGCGGCGAGAATGGAGGCGGCAGCGATCAGTTCCCAGGCCGCTTTCCACTGTCCCTTGAGTTCGTTCATGCCCGCCGTTACCGGCCGCACGTCAGCGGATTGCGCCATCACCGTAGCCCAGAAATAGTCGTTCCAGATGAAGGTGAAGACCAGCACCGATAGCGCCGCCAGCGCCGGACGCATCAGCGGCATCACCACATGGAGGAATATCTTCCATTCAGAGACCCCTTCCACCCTTGCGCTCTCGATCAGGGCATAGGGCAGCCCCTTGATGAAGTTGCGCATGAACAGGGTGCAGAAGCCGGTCTGGAAGGCGACATGGAACATCACCAGTCCGGTGGTGGTATTGTAAAGGCCCATCTGTTGCGTCAGATCCCGCACCGGAATGGCAAGGATCTGGAAGGGCACGAAATTGCCTGCCACGAACATGAAGAAGACCAGCAGATTGCCCTTGAAGCGATAGACCGCGAGGGCATAGCCGGACAGGCTTGCCAGAGCGACCGCGCCGATGACGGTGGGAATGGTGATCTTGAAGGAATTGAGGATATAATAGCCGATATTGCTGCGTTCAAACACCGCAGTGTAATTCTCGATCCCGGCAAAGCTGGAGGGCATGCCGAAATAATTGCCCGCAGCCAGATCTGAGGCGGGGCGGATCGATGTGACGGCAATGCCGATCAGTGGCAGAAGCCAGATCAGCAGCGCGATGGGCAGCATGATCTTGTAGCTGGTCTGAACCCAGGGCGACATCTGTTGAATGGGTTTTGGAAACATCAGCCATTCCTCTCCTGGCTCAGCATGCGGACAATGAAGATCGAGATGAAGACGAGCATGATCGCGAACAGGACCACGGCAATGGCCGCGCCATATCCCATCGAATAGCCATATTCTGACAGCGCCTGCTCATACATGAAATAGGACAAGACGCGGGTCGAGCCGAAGGGGCCGCCCACCGTCATGATCGAAATCAGGTCGAAGGAGCGCAACGCACCGATCACCGTCACCACGATGGACATGAAGGTGGCCGGGCGCAATTGCGGCAGGATCACATGCCAGAGCATCGACCAGCCCTTGGCATTGTCCATGCGGGCCGCTTCCACCTGCTCGGGATTGATATTGTTGAGCCCCGTCAGATAGAGGATCATGCAATAGGCGATCTGCGGCCATAGACCGGCGGCAATCACCCCGAAGGTGGCATAGCGTTCATCGGCCAGAATGGCGATTTCCTCGCCCGAAAACAGCCCCAGAATCTTGGGCAATAGCCCGAAGTCGGGCGCATAGAACCATGTGAAAATAAGGCCTACCACCACCTGACTGATGACAAAGGGGAAAAAGAAGAGCGACTTGTAGAGCCGGATCCCCATGACCGTCTGATTGAGAAACAGGGCGATGCCCAAACCGGCTGGAACGGCCAGCAGATAAAGGATCAGCCAGATCAGGTTGTTCCAGAGCGATGTATAGAAGGAATCGTCGTCCAGCAGATCGACATAATTTTCCAGCCCGATCCAGGTCATCGCCCCCAGACCATCCCAGTCATAAAAGGAAATGCGGATCGACTGGAAGATGGGCCAGATCACATAGATCAGGAACATGAGAATGCCCGGTGCCAGAAACAGCCAGGGCGCCCATTTGAATTGACTTTTTTTGCTCGATTTTGCTCGACCTGCCATAACAAGCCACTCTCTCTGGAATAATGGGAGAAATGCTGCACGGCATGTCGGGCGGATTGACCCGCCCGACATGCATTTTCTGTTTGTCAAAAGCCTTTACTTGTAGGCCTTGCCCCGGATTTTCTCGAGGCGTTCCAGAATTTTGTCCAGACGCTCCGGCTTGGTCATGAATTCCTGAAAGGCTTCCATGCCAGCCTTGGCCATGTCGGCAGGGGCGTCCCGGTCGAAGAACTGGGCGAGGGCATAGGCATTCGACAGCGCTTCAAAACCGGATTTGAGGAATGGATCATCATCCGCATGGGACTTGTTGTTCACCGGCAACTGGCCCAGCGTGATATTCATCTTGGTCTGGGCATCGGCAGAGGCCAGATAGGCGAGGAATTTCTTCGCATCGGCCTTGTTCTTTGCGCCGGACGGAATGTGGAAGGTGTCCGTTGGTGCTTCTTCTGCGCGCGGAATACCCGGCGTGATTTCCGGGAACAACATGAAGCCGAGATTGTCATTGGTCATGCCGCCCTGCTTGAAGGTGGCGACAGCGAAATTGCCCATGACATAATTGGCGGCTTTGCCCTGAACCAGAAGAGTTGCGGCTTCCTGCCAGTCAAGAGCGGCATGGTTCTTGGTTGTGTAGGGAACGATCTTGGCCCAATTGTCAAAGGTTGCCTTGACGCGATCATCGGTCCAGGCGACCTTACCTGCGGTCAGATCCATATGGAATTCATAGCCATTGGTGCGCAGGTTGATATAGTCGAAGATGCCTGCGCCGGGCCATAGATATTTGGTGCCGGTGGTCAGGCAGTCGATGCCCGCAGCCTCGAATTTTCCGCAAGCTGCAATGAATTCGCCCCAGGTCTTGGGAACTTCAACGCCCGCCTTTTTATAGGCGTCCTTGTTATAGTAGATGCCCCACTGATAGTAGGTGTAGGGAACGCCCCATTTCTTGCCATCAATGGTCATCGAGGCCGCGGCGGAATGCAGCTGTTCGTTGAGGCCATTCTCGTCCCAGACGTCGGTAATATCTTCAAACAGACCTGCCTTGACGAACGGGTCCATGCGGTTGCCCGCATACCATGCGGCAACATCCGGAGCATCGGCGCTCAGGAAATTGCGGATGGCCGATTTGTAGCCCTCGTGATCGAAGTTGTTCCACTTGACCTTGATGTCAGGATTGGCAGCTTCGAAATCGGCGATCAGTTCTTCCATTGCCTTCTTTGGTGCCGGGTCGGACTGGTCCGAGTTGAGCACCAGCTCACCAGCAAGGGCCGTGGATGAGACAAGGCTTGCGCAAAGGGCGATGCCGCCCAGTCTTTCGCAAAATTTCATGATTTCCTCCCAATGGCCATCGGACACAAACAGTGTCTTGGCCGTGATTCGTCACCCGGACCCCCCGGATGTGCCAAACGAATGTATTGATGTTCGGTCCGAAATCCGAAATACTCTACCGGATTGTTGAAAAAATATTCCGGAATCCTAAGATATGAGGGGAGGAAAGGGAATGGATAGCAAACAATATTTCTGGCTCGACGGTGCCATACCGGCCCATCCCGAACTCGGCCCGACCCATCCTCTTGTTATCTTTGACGATCATCGCTTCTGTGCCGGTGCAACCACGCGCGTGCGGAAAATGGTTGGTCCTCACATGCACAGCCAGATCGAGATCAATTTTGTGCTGGAAGGGCAGATGACCTATTGGTTCGATGGGCGCGAGCTTACCATATCGGCAGGTCGGCTGTGTCTGTTCTGGGGCATGAGCCCCCATCAGGTTACCGATCTGGAAGAGGGGACGACCTTCGTTTGCCTTTATGTGCCCATGTCCGCCATCCTCGGCATGGCCAACCTGTCCCGGCTGCGCGAAGCCATCTTTCGCGGTGCCGTCATTGAAGCGCTGTCGATCAGGCCCTATGACCGGGAAATCTTTCAGGGCTGGCGCGACGAGTTGCTGGCCGGGGATGCCAACATCGAGGATATCACGCGCTCCGAACTGATTGCCCGCCTCAAGCGCATCGAAAAGGATGGCTGGCGTGATCTGCGCGAGCAGGGTGAAGTGCTGGTCAATTTGCGCCAGTGGGATATCGAACGCACCCACCATATAGAGCAGATGCTGCGCTTCATCAGCGAAAATGCCCTGCGCAAGATAACCGTCGATGATGTTGCGGAGGCAACGGGGCTGCATCCCAACTATGCCATGTCGGTCTTCAAGCGCGCCATGGGGGCGACCATCAATCAGGCGATTGTTCGCCACCGGCTCGATACGGCTCAATCCCTGTTGATTTCGACCGATTTGTCGATCGTTGAAATTGCCTTTGAGTCCGGCTTCGGATCGCTTTCCTCCTTCTACGAGGCCTTCCACAAGCGCTTTCAGGAAAAGCCCAAGCAGTTTCGCAAGAAAATGCGCTCCAAGAATATCAACAAAAGCCTGTCCCGGAACGGCAAGATTCATTTCATGTGAGAGGGAAAGGGCAGCTGGAAAGTGAGAGGGAAACTGATGGCTCTGGCGAGAACCATGGTGGAAAGCAAAAAGGCGAACGCCGTTGATTTGTTCCGAAATAGTTGCTGTCCTTGACGCGATGGCAAAAATTGGGGCCCATCGTGTCAAGGGAGTTCCTGTTATTCTTCAATCAGATACGTGGATCACCCAGTGGTTTGCCCAGCTTGGGCTTGCCAGCAAAGTAAGTCGGGATATGGGGCTCATAAACACCATCGAGTTTCAGAGATAGATAGTTATATGCTTGGGTCAGGTAACCGTCATTGACAGTCGGTATCGTTTCAATGGCATCCCGGGCAGCCTTGGCATATTGCACAGGGATGTAGGTCAGGCTCTCCAGCGCCAATAGTTTGGCCCGTTTGGATGGCTCATCCAGAAGAATATTTGCGAGAATCTCGACCGCTTCAGGCGCATCGGAAGTCCCTCCGATCGCTTCTGCCAAGACACAGCGAACATGCGCACAGTCATCAGTTTTCATGCGCTGTTTGACGGTTTCCTTGATATCGGCAGGAACAAAGCCAAGCATCAGAATGCCTTGAGCTGCCCAGAACCGAACAATCTCATTATCACTTTCAAGCGCCTTCATAAGAATGGGCATATTGTCTGGATTCCGCTCTATTCCGGTGCGGGCAACAGTCATCACCTCTTGAATGGGATAGGCGTCTTTTTTCCGGCTTGGCCAGTAGCCTTCCGCTTTGGTGCCCTCCGGAATGAGCCCATTGTCCATCACGTCCATCATATGCTCATCCAGCGCCTTGCTTAAGCAGTCGAGGCGATCTTCATAATCGGGATTGGAAGCCAGATTGATCAACTGATGTGGGTCATTCTTGAGGTCATAGAGCTCTTCAGACGGTTTGGGTTGCCAAAAACGATCCTGAACCTGGCTTAGCGTTCCATTCAGATGCTGACGCTCCCATGCCTGATATCCAACCATCTGCCATTCATAGGCATTGTGAAGTCCGTAGATTCTGTGCGGCGAGTAATTGCGGATATACCGGAACTGTTCGTCACGAACGGTTCGAACCATGTCATATCGCTCATCCATGCGGTTGCGCATGGAAAAAGCAAAGGAGCGCTCTTGCGCATCTGTACCGACGATGGGTTTGCCAACCATGTGATCAGGAATGCCAATTCCGGCGATTGCCAAGGTCGTCGGGGCCATGTCAACGCTGCTTACAAGCCTCTGGCTGGATTTGCCCGGCTCAAGCTTACCCCTCAAATGAGCGAGCGCGTCAGGTATGCGCATGATGAAAGGAACATGGAGGCCCTCATCATAGCAATAGCGTTTGCTTCGGGGAGTGACGCCACCATGATCCGCCATGAACATCACGACGGTATTTTCATCCAGCCCGTCAGCTTCAAGCTGATCGAGAAGAGTTTTGAGCGCTTGATCCTGCCGGTTCACGACTTCGATATTCTGAGCGATTGTGTTTCTGATTTCCGGAATATCAGGCAGATATGGAGGAACAGGAACCGTTGCCGGATCGGTATTCAAATCTCCGTTAAAGTGGATGATACGGGATTCATGGGTGATCAAATAGTTATAAACGCAGAAGAATGGCTTGCCTGCCGGGCGGTTCCGCCAATGGGCTGTGATGGTGCATTCATCCCAGATTTTATCCGGATCCAGATCGCAGTTATAGTCGGTGAACACATTGTTCGTACAGTAATAACCGGCCTCACGCATCACCACTGGCAGCGACTTGAATTCATCCGGAACATGAGCAATGCCGCGCATTTGATCCGCAGGACCACAGCTGTCCGGATACATTCCTGTTACCAGTGCAAACCGGGAAGGGGAGCAAACCGGCGCGACCGAGAAGCAATTGTCGAACCGTATTCCGTCCGTTGCAAGCTTGTCGATCACCGGTGTTTTGGCCAATTGATTGCCGTATGTTCCCAGCAACTCGGCATGAATATCATGACAGACTACCCAGACGATATTGGGGCGGGTGGGCATCGATTTACTCAAGGCAAAGCTTGGCAAAATTGCGGTTCCTGCTGTCGCTGCGGAAGCCAGCAAGAGATTTCGACGGGTCATTTTGAAAGATGCAGACATGGTATCCTCCTCAAGAATTCTGCATTTTAGAAACAGGGTTGGAAAAACGCCCAAGCTGCAACCTCCATTGCAGGGCGCGCTGCCTGCCATTTCCATGGAACGGATGGCCTTTCAGGGTGGGGATGGGGCAGGAGCGAAGAATTGGAAAAAGGAACTGGCAGGTGAGCCCAATCTGCCTTTATGGTGCTCGGAGTTCTGCTATGAAGTTCTTGTCTTGCTTCTTCTTTTCGGGCCAGTTTTTTCCGGGCCAGTCTTTTTCGGGAGAGTTCTTTCCCTCAACACCTTTCTGCCTGATGGTGCTGACCGCGCTCATGACAGTGCTCGGTGGGCGTTGATTGCGGATCTGATCGGCCATGAAGGTCATATAGGGTGCCATATGGCCAAACATGGCCTGATAGCCATCGCACAGATGATTGTGCCAATGAGATCCCTGTCGGTGAATCCTGTGCTTGGGGCAGCCTCCCTGACAGGTAAAGCGCCATTCGCATTGAGCGCAGACATGGGGAAATTTGGCCTTCGCAGTCGCAAAGGAGCGCTGGGCCTTGCTGTCAACCAGTGTCGCGAGATCATCGCTCCGGACATTGCCAAGCCGGTTTTCCGGATAGACATAATGATCACAAGAGTAAATGTCGCCATTCATTTCAATGACAAGATTCTGGCCGCAGGTTGGCTGCATCACGCAAAGGGCAGGCTTCTGCCCCAGCCAGGCCGCGAGCGTGTTGTCAAACAACTGGACAAACACTTTGCCGACATCAGACCGAACCCAGATATCGAAGATCGCGCAAATGAAAGCGCCATAAGCTTTTCCGGATACCGACCACGGCGTTAAAGCTGCGCCTTGCTCTTCATTCTGAGGATGCAATAGCTCGCCCGTTGGATTGTCAGGGCTGCGTTGCTCAACCGCAGGAATGAACTGAATGAAGCGCATGCCGAGTTCGCCCGTCAGATAATGGTAGATCTCTTCTGGCTGGCTGGCGGTGGTTGCGTTGACGACACAGAGAATATTTGTCTCGACCTTATGTCGCTTGAGATGCTCAAGGGCACGCAAGACCAGATGGTGCACGCCCTTGCCATTATTGGCCATGCGATGAGTGTCATGAAGTGCGGCCGGCCCATCCAGAGAAAGGCCAACCAGAAAATTGTTCCGGGCCAGAAAACGGGCCCAGTCATCATCAATAAGCAGCCCGTTGGTCTGAATGGAATTGAGGATTTTCTTGCCAGCAGCATATTGTCTCTGAAGCGTCAGGGCCTTTTCGAAAAACCCGATACCGGCGAGCGTCGGTTCTCCACCCTGCCAGGAAAATTCGATTTCTTCGAGCGGATTCGTCCGAATATAGGCGCGGATATAGGCTTCCAGCGTTTGATCATCCATCACGCGTTGATCATTTCCGGGGCGAAGGCTGCCTTTTGCCTTTTCAAGATAGAAACAATAATCGCAGGCGATGTTGCAGCGAAATCCGGTGGGCTTTGCCATCAGGTGATAAGGCATCCGCGCGATGCCTTTTACAGCGCTCTTTCCCTTGGCCATATTGTCTCCTCCCTTGAATGCTCTGCATTCAGAGCACCCATTTTGTTTTACCGGACCACCATGCAGCATGCTTGTGTCAGTAAAGTGGAGGTTGGGACAAAATGAAGCCCATTACTTAGTACTTGGTATGTGCTAAGTAATGAGATGTTAGCGCTGATATTGTCAGCCGTCAACCACAAGTTTGTCCCGCGATACGCCCCGCGCAAGGGAAGACTTCGAGATAAGACAGACCGGAGATCCTCCAATCGGATTCCCTCTTGACCTCGGCCAAAGATTGGATGTAGCTTATATTAACTTAGTGCATGCTAAGTACAAAGTAAGGGAGGCTGTTTTGAGCGATACTCAACCGGATGCGCAACAGGTTGCACCCAAGCGAGCCGATGGATCTTCATTTGAAGAGGCCGTTCTGAAAGTGAAGGCTGGTGCCTCAAGTGATGCGCTTGCCAGAGACCTTTATGACCAGCTGGAGCCGGGCGAACGATTGGCGCTGCTCCATGGCGATACCCCTTTCTGGGAAGGGCGCAGCGGGATCATGGAGTATGGCTATAATCACATTCCATATGTCATGGGATCCAACGCACGTCTTGGAATTCCGGGCGTGAGCTTCATTGATGGCCCGCGTGGTGTTGTCGTGGGCAAGGCAACGGCCTTTCCCGTTTCCATGGCAAGAGGTGCGTCATGGGACATCGGTCTGGAAGAAGAAATAGGTCAGGCGATCGGGCTGGAAGTCCGCGCCAGTGGCGGTAATTTCTTCGGTGGCGTCTGCCTCAATCTGCCGCGCCATCCCGCATGGGGCCGTATTCAGGAAACCTATTCCGACCAGTCCATCCTGATCGGCGAAATGGGCGCAGCGCTGGTGCGCGGGGTCAAGCCGAACGCCATGCCCTGTATCAAGCATTATGCGCTCAACTCTATGGAAAATGCCCGTTTTGATGTCGATGTTCTGTGCGACCAGAAAACGATGCAGGAAGACTATCTGCCGCATTTCCTCCGGGCGCTGGAAGCGGGGGCAGACTCCGTCATGTGCGCTTACAACAAGGTCAATGGCTCCTGGGCCAGCGCCAACGCAAATTTGCTGACCGAGATATTGCGCGATCAATGGGGCTTTGAAGGCTTTGTCATCAGCGACTTCGTCTGGGCCATTCGCGATGCGGCTCAATCTCTTGACGCTGGTATGGATCTTGAAGCTCCGTTTGCCCAGTTGCGCGCCGATCAGTTGCCTGCCGCTCTGGAGAAGGGGGAGGTTGGCTGGGACAAGGTGAAGGCGTCGGGCTTGCGTTTGATCGCAACCCAGCTGCGTCACTATGCCAGCCGTTCCCAAACCGAACCTGACAAGAGCATCATCGCAAGCGCAGAACACAGAAAGCTGGCGCGCAAAGCCGCCGAGAAATCCATGGTTCTGTTGCGCAATGAGCCCGTCGATGGCAATGCGGTTCTACCCATGAATGAGAAGAGCCTTGAAAGCATTGCCATAATCGGGCGCCTTGCAGACTTGCCGAATACCGGCGACAAGGGATCTTCGAACGTGCATGCCGCCCATGTCGTGACGCCACTGGAAGGCATTACGGCCGCTTTGCCGGGTAAGATAATAAGCCATGCAGACGGAAGCGATCTGCAAGCTGCCGAAAAGCTGGCTTGCGAGGCCGATGTCGCCCTCGTCGTTGTCGGCTATACCGCCGCAGAAGAAGGAGAATGGGTGAACGGGCGCATTTACGCGCGCGATGACCTCATGAAGCTCTACCCCGAACCCAAGACAGATTCCGAGCGGGCTGTTCTGGCAACAATGCTTGAACGCCTTGAAGCGGCCAAGGGAAAGCCGGAAATCGGTGGAGACCGCAAGAAGCTCGGTCTGTTGCCGCAAGATGTCGAACTGATCCGCAGGGTGCAGGCGGTCAATCCCCGCTGCGTCGTGGTCGTGCAGACAGCCGGTGCAATCATGATCACCGATTGGTATCAGGAAGTTCCTGCCCTGATACTGGGCTGGTATGCGGGCATGGAAGGAGGTCATGCTCTGGCCGATCTGCTTCTGGGCCGCAAGAATTTCGCCGGTCGCTTGCCCTATGCCATGGCGGCCAGCGAGGATGATCTTCCCTTCTTTGATGCCGCAGCAACAGAAATTACCTATGACCGCTGGTATGGCCAGCGCAAGCTGGCCCATGACGGCAAGCAAGCCTTGTTCCCGCTCGGTTTCGGCCTGTCCTATTCCGACTTCGCGATAAACGGGATTCAGCTTTTGGAAGAGAGAGCTGAAGACCTCATCCTGTCGGTCGATGTTGCCAATGTCGGCCCATTGAACGGCCAGATCAATGTGCAGATCTATGGCACATGTCAGCAGGGGGAGAGGGCAGGCGAAAGAGAATTGCTGGGCTTCGCTCTTGCGGAGCTCACGCCGGGCCAGCATAGCCAACTGACAATCAAAGCCAGCCTTCAGCCTCTCTCCCATTGGGATCAGGACGGGCGGCGTTTCGTGCCGCCTGCAGGAGAGATATTGGTTGAAGCCTCCCCCTATTGGGGGGCTGCGCAGGGAGCCAGAACAATTCTAGAAATGCAAAACTGATATTGGGAGGAAAATACAATGTCAGCTCAAAATGTGAATGCCGGTTCTCCCAGTGAGTGGACCGGAAAGACATCCAATGATGACCAGCCGCATTTCCCGACGAGGATCGCGATCGGTCTTGCAATTGGAGCCTTTTGCTGGATCGTTGCCTATTTGGGAGCGGTTGCCGTATTGCTCCCGGCTCGGGTTGCCGAAATTGACTCCGTCGACAAGGCGGCAATCATCGCTCTCAATTCAACCATCTCGATGGTTGTCGCAACCATTGCAAACCTGATCATCGGAGCTTTTTCCGATCTGACGCGCAGCCGGTTCGGGCGGCGCACCCCGTGGATCTGGGTTGGCGCCATCGGTTCGCTTGTGAGCCTCTTTTATCTGGGGCGCGTGACGACAGCCACCGGCTTGATCGCAACCTGGGCCATCTACCAGATTTTCCTCAACGCAATCATCGCCCCGCTCATCGCAACGATTGCAGACCGGATTGCGCCTCGCTATCGCGGTAGCGCCGCATCGGCCTATGCTTTGGGTGTCGGTGTCGGTGCCGGACTGGGGCAGGTCATCGGAGCGCAGTTTATCGGTGATATTTCCTTCGGTTTCATCATTCTTGGTGTTCTGACCGTGATCAGTGCCCCGGCTGCGTCTTTCTGCTTCAGAGAGCTTTCCAGCTTGCCCATGCCGAAAAAGACCTTCTCCAGAAAGATGGTCCTCGATCACTTCGTTTTTGCCCGTCATGATGCGCGCGACTATTATCTGGCCCTGTTTGGCAAATTCTTTATCATGGTCGCCAAATTCTCGGTTCAGGGCTATATCCTCTATATCCTGACCGACTATCTGCTGCTCGAAAGATCTGAAGCGGGCCACTATATCTCCATCACGGCGACAATCATCATGATTGCGGGCATTGCCATGGCCTTTGTGTCTGGCCCGATCGCAGACAAATTGGGCCGCATCAAACTGCCTGTGGTGCTTGCATCACTTCTTATCGCAGTTGGTGTCTTCCTGCCCTATTTTGCCCCGAACCCAACCATGATCATTCTCTACTCGGTTTTTGCCGGGCTCGGGCTTGGTATTTTCAACGCCGTAGATCAGGCGCTGAATATCGCCGTTCTGCCTGATCCGGAAACCTCGGCAAAAGATCTTGGTATCCTGAATTTTGCGGCAACCGGAGGGCAGATCGCCGGTCCCTTGCTGGCCGCGGCTGCCATCACCACCATTGGCTATCACGCCCTCTTTCTGGTCTCCGGATGCACGGCAATCATCGGGGCAATCCTGTTCATGATGATCCGGCGCGTTCGCTGAACCGAGCGGAGAAAATACATGTATCTCCTTCTGGCGTCGGTGTTTGTTGGTGCCATTTTGCAAAGGGTTTCCGGCATTGGTTTTGCCATGGTCGTGGCACCCTTCACAATCATCGCCATCGGACCCGCCCAGGGGGTGGTACTGGTGCAGATTTGCGGCGTCACATCAGCTATTTGTGTGATGACGCAAGTTTTCAAAAATGTAGACTGGAAGAGCTATTTGGCACTTTTGCCAGCAAGCGGTGCCGGCATTCTGGCTGGCACCTACCTTGTCTCCCTGTTTCCCAGCGCTCAGGCCGAAATGGTCAGTGCAATCATCATGCTCTTCATGCTTGCTCTGTCTGTTGCGGCGGGGCGTGCGCGGCAATATCCGCGCAATGGGACGAGCCTGTCCATTGCAGGCGGTCTGGCTGGCTCCATGACCGTTCTGGCCGGTGTCGGCGGTGTCGCCCTCACATCCCTCAAACAGGCAACGCGTTGGGATCAGACATCCTTCGTTGCAACATTGCAGCCTTATCTTGTCACCCTCTCAACCGGAACCGTCATCGCGCGCGTTGCGGCCTCGCCTCAGGCTTGGCCGGTTCTTTCCTGGACAGTCTGGCTGATGATCCTGCTTGTCATGATTGTCGGAATGCTTCTGGGCTCGCGCCTTGCCCGGATCATGAGTGCAGCACATGCTGGGCGTCTGACGCTGCTCTTGTCTCTGATCGGTGCCGTTTCAGCCTGTCTGCATGGTCTGTCAAAGCTCTAGGGCCGCATGTCCATTGCAATCTTGCCTCCGATAGAGGCCTGTCGATCAAGGCGAGAGGCTCTGCCGGTCACGCTGCAATCATCAAGTTGCAATGCTACTGTTTGACAAGGCTTGAAAAAAAGATACAAAAAGCGTGGCATTTGCGAACCGACTGGATAAAGAATTTATGGGCACATTGGGCAAAGGGACAGGGCGCAGGCTGAAAGCAGAAGAGCGAAAGCTGCAAATCATTGATGTCGCTTCCCTATTGATCTCACAGCGCGGCTATTGGGGAATTTCCATCCGCGACATAGCTCTGCAGTGCGAAATTACCGATACGGCAATCTTGCATCATTTCGGTACCAAAGAGCATTTGTTGCTCGCGATCATCGAAAAACGCGATGAAGATGATCGTTGTGCCTTTGCTGATGAACTGGGTGTAAAGAGAGACGAACTCTACACGTCGATCCCGCAAATCGATCTCGAAGCGGTTTGTTCTGCAATCGTCAAACGCAATGCCAAACAGCCCGAAATCGTGCGCCTTTATGCCTTGCTCAGTGCCGAGGCGCTGCAGCCCAACCATCCGGTTCATGACTATTTCGCGCAGCGAGAGCAACAGGTCATCAATACCTTCGCTTCGGCAAAAAGCGATATGGAGCTGCCACCGCTGGTCAGAGGGCGCCTTTTGCTTTCCTTGATGGACGGGGTTCAGTTGAGATGGTTGAGGGATATGCCCAACATCGATCTGATTACCGAATGGCAAACAACCTCTGCCTTTCTTTTCAAAAGAGCCTCCATCTGAACAGCTTTACCGCATCCGGATGATAAATTGCTGGCGCTATCTGGGCACTTCTGGCCCAATCTGACGCCTCCTGCCTCCTGCCTCCTGCCTCCTGCCTTCGGGCAAGCGGCGTGAGCCTGTGGTTCCAATCTCACCTTTCCCGTTGTCTATGAGGGCTGGCAATTGGCTCGATGCGATGCTGTCGTCTATCGGCCCTATGCCTTGATGAGAGCAGGAGGGGGCAGCACACCGCGACATGCTGTTTGGGACGGAGGAGAGCAAATATTCTGTTCTGCAGCTTTCATTGCATAGTCAGGCATTTGGTGTAAATTGTACGGCCAGATTAAGCAACCATTAGTATGTAATGTAATTTCAAAATGCCATCAATAGTAGTATATATTACGTATTTGTTAAGCATTACCATCGCAGGTAGCGTTATCCCTGATTGCGAGGTATGTCATGACTTCGAAAGAGAATGGAGAAAGCGGTTCAGACCCGAAAAAGCCAAGAATAACCGACGTTAAGAAAGAAATGACCGGAAAAGGGTCGTCAGGTTTTGCTGGCAGCAAAAGCTTCTTTCACTGGGGCAAGATTTTTGCTGGTGCCTATTTGGCTTTTTTCTATGGCTTGGCCCTCTATTTGTCCGTCATGACGCTGGCAACGCACCAGATTCAGCAAAAAACCAAGGCATTGAGCACAGAATCTGTGCCGATCTATTTCTGGCTGCTGAAAGAAGTGGGTGACGAAGATCGCCGTTTGCAGGAATTACAACAAGATTCCGCAGATATCAAAAAGCTACGCGACGAATTAAATACTGCTTATCGTGATCTGAAAAAAGTTGAACTGGAATATGATTTAAAGCGATTAGCTTACATCAACTTTATGAATGACACTCTGAAGCCCGCCGGGGTTGCCAAATTTAAATCAGAATATGTCGGCACCTATGCGCAACTGGAGAATAAATATACGTTCCTATATTCAAATATCGAAGATTATGTTGCAGAAAATTCGGATGCAGAACTGAAAAAGCTCGCGGATTTAAGGGGCGAATTTAACGCGATCAATGTGAAGAAAAAGGAGGCTGATGCCAATTACAATATTTTGCAAACATTATTGAATAATTACAATGAATATGAAGAAGGTAGACGGGATGATGTTAAAGTTATTCTCGAAAAGGTTTATGGCAAAAATTACATTGATCACTTCAATCAAATTTACACGCTAGCTAAAGAATTCAGATCTTTGGAAGACAGTTTCTGCATTGAGCCTTTCGGTAAAAGGCTTTGTATAATGGAAACATTGGCTACCAAACAATCCGAAATCGTCACGCTGGTTCTGGTTCTGATCATGGGCGCGCTGGGTGGGCTCATTCATCTGACCCAAAGTTTCCTCGATAATGAGGAAACGCCGGTCTCCTATTATATTTTCAGGCCAATCCTCGGAATTCTCGCTGCTTTCTCGATTTTTGTTCTGGTCAAGGCTGGTGTCTTGGTCGTGTCGGGAGAAGGGTTTGATGAAACCAAGTCGCTCAATCCCTTCTTCGTTGCCTTTCTCGGTATTGTCTCGGGCCTGATGGCTCAGAATGCAATCATGAATCTTCGACAGGCGGGCGCTAATCTGTTCCGCTCGCAAAATGCGCTGGAACAACCGCGATGGGCCATTGCCGATCCCGGCAACAGCGTCATGGACAAGCTTAAGCAACAACCGGACAAGGACATAGCCAAGCTGGCCAAGATTCTCGACAAGGAACAAGGGCAAGTTGAGGATTGGCTCCATGGTCGTAAATGTGCGCCACTGCATGTCCAGCAAGCCGTAGCATCGTGGCTGGATAGCGATGTTCATGAGCTATTCCACGATATGAAGACTTTCAAACCAGATAACACGCTCCCAAAAACAGGGGGCCAAGAGCAAGATCCAAATTCTTGATGCAAAGAGGTATCGATGCTTAAGTTTCTCCTGGTTCTGGTGGCGCTGACTGTTGCTGGTTGTGCCACCTCCTCCGGTGTGAGGGAATTTCAGACCTATGCGAAGATTTTCGATGAGGTTGTCGAAGCATCTGACACGGTTTTGAACGAAATGGCCGCCCAAGAGCGCAAGCAAAGGATCAGGGCGCTTGACGGCAAGTCCATCTCTGATCGCCTTGAGCGTGCGGATATTTCCGTCTTTGCGCCATCCGCAGATCCGCCCTTCGTGGCCTCCTTGCGTTTTGCCGTCCAATCGGTCGCGACGATGAATGGCGTCCTTCTTGCCTATGCCGAGGGCCAGGCTCTGGAAGTCATGAAAGAGGATGTTAAACAGCTGCAAGCAGCAGGTATCGGTTTTGAAACCCTGCAAACCAGTGATCTGGTGTCCCCGCTGTTGGTAACAAGAATTTCCCAACTGGAGGAGGGGCTTGATGTTCTGATTGGCATCGGTTCGCGTGAAGCATTCCGCAAGGAGCTGGCAAGCTCCTCTGACAAGATCAACAATTTGCTTGATGTTGTTCTCAGCCATTCAACAATCGCTTTTAGAACCCTGACCAGTAGCGAATTCCGAGAATATCAAACCGTCCAATTCACGAATGCTGCCAGAGCAGCAGAATTGCGACAAAAGATAGCAACCAAACGCGAGATGTTGGCCGAATGGCTTCATTTGATCGAGCTTTCGCAACAAGCCCTGAACAAGGCAATCGCGGCGTCTGCCGAGAAATCCGGCCTTGAATACAGATTGGTCAACACGGCCGTTCTGCTGGGAGACATGAAAGCAAGAGCCGATCGTATCAAACGATTGGCAGCTCAGAATTAACCACAAGAAGAGGAAACAAATCAAACGAGAGACGAGGGGAGCGGGAAGATGAGCACGGAACTGGTCAAACTGGAAGAGACTCGGTCAAAGCTCAAGGATGCCATACAGAAAGTGGGGCAATCGGATTTGGCCGATGATGAAAAGCAAAGTCGCATTCTTGCCCTTGTCGATGAGATCGAAAAGCTCGACATCCTGCATATGAACCATGCCGCTAGTGAGATTAATGCAGCAGCTCAGGCTGTTCTCAACAAGGCGATTGAAAGCAGTGAAAATGCTCTGTCCAAGATTCTAGGCGGCCTTGTGAGCGAAGTGCGTGATATTTTGCGAGTCATTCGGGATGTCACGTCAGATCCGGCTCCTGTCGTTCCCGTTCTGGAGCCGACGCCAGTCTATAAGGAAGCCGAAGCCGCAGATGACGACCCGGTTCTGATGCGCCAGGCCAAGGGCACGAGAGCCATTTACGGACATCTTGTCCGAGCGATACAATCCGCGCTCACCAGTTCGGGCCTCGATACCAAAGGCATCGACATGATTTTTGGTGAAGATACCGAAGGCGCTCTGACCGTATGGCGATCCAGCACGGGACGGGATGCCCTGCAGGCCGTCATTCGCGTTTCAGACTGGAAAGACCTGACCGGTTTGCCCGAGCCCGACCTGTTTGATATTTGCGCTCAGGCAACGGCCGCTTTCGAAGGTCATGGCTTTGGCAAGATTGTCGGTGATTTCGATGGCGCGGTGATGACCTGGGGCTATCATGGTTTCACGCTCAAATATGGTCATTTACAAGCCGTTCTCTTGCTCATAGATCAAGCCGATCCAAAGATACTGGGCAGTGTCTTCGGACAGGATCGAGCAAAGCAGTTGCGCAGCATGCTTGCGATGGATCTTGGTGATCAAATCGACTGGGCGCGGGAAACCGTGCTCGACGGAAACAACAAGATCAGGAATGACTGGTTTCAGCAATTCGCAGATCTTGGCGAACTGGAGGTCACACGCAAAGCGCAGTTGGCCTACAGTCGAAAAACCTATTGGCAAGCCATGGCTGTCCCGCAAGCTGCCGCAATGGGGCTCAGCGATCCTTTGAGCTTGGGAATGCTGTTTGATGCAGCCATTCAACAGGGAGGCGCATCAAGAAATACTGTCCAGACAGTGAAAGCCAAGAAAGAAGCCAATCCGTCCATGACCGAAATGGACCTGCGAGCTGAACTCGCCCACGCCTTGCGCAAACAGCTATCAAATTCGAAATGGGCTGAAGATGTTTACGCTCGTCGCAAAACCTTCATTACGGGGCGCGGAAGAATACATGGTTACACTTATGACCTTGGCTATTGGGGCTTTTTTGCCTCCTATGACGAGAATGAGGGACGTCTCATACCGCCTCGTTCTGACACCATTTCCGCTTTGGCCGAGCCCATTGCGGCACAACAGAGTTTTGTCGACTTCTATAATGCCAGAGTCCTGCCCTTGGCACCCAATTTTGCTGCCAAGGAATTTCTATTCAAGGGTGGTAGCAATCTTGTCGGGTCCTGCGCTAACCTGAACACCGATCCGCCAGAGGAATTGTGGGAAAATGTAATAGAGCTTGCCAGACTCTTGCAGGCGATACGTACAAAGTTTGGCGTACCGGTGCGCATCAGCAGCTGCTACCGCTCGCCAGCTTATAATCGTTGTATCGGTGGTGCGAGCAAAAGCCAACATATGCGCTTTACGGCAGCCGATATAACCATTGCAGATACCGGCACACCTTTGGCATGGTACAAAACCATTCTGCAAATGCGCAATGATGGCCTTTTCGAAGGCGGGATTGGGAGATATCAAACCTTTATCCATATCGATGTTCGCGGACATAATTGCGATTGGGTGGGTTAGGCTCCGTATATACTGTCTAGGGGCGGGACCATGAGTGTTTGATTATCTGGGATCGTGGGAATGCCTGAGAGTGCCTGAGAGTGGAAGTGAACGGCTCCACACCATCAAGGAGAAGATGTGGGGTGGGGCGACGCAACCATCCGAGCGAGGCCGCGCAGTGAGCGGGATGCTTCGAACTTACTGCGCGGGGAGAGGCGCAGCCTTTATCCACATGGGTACGCAATCCGGGTGCGCAGTAAAAAAACGTCAATCCAACCGATTGATGACGTTAGGCAAGTTTGAATAAGGGAAAAATGGTGGAGCTAAGCGGGATCGAACCGCTGACCTCGTGAATGCCATTCACGCGCTCTCCCAACTGAGCTATAGCCCCACTTAAGAAGCGTCATTCTCGCTTCGTGGTGAAGCGGAACATATTGAAGCGTCTATATGAAATCAATACCCAATTTCACGAAAATGTGGATTCTTTCCCCAGATAGATGATGCCACCCGAAGGGTATGCACCCAAAGGGGAAGGGTGGCTCCATCCGCAGGTGCAAAAACAAGGCGATTTGGCCATTCTGGTGGGAAAAATCATCCCGGTAGTCTTTGGCCTTGCTCAGCAAATGCTTCTCAGTGGGGATGTCATGGGCGGCGATTGGCTGGGGAAAAGCTCAGAACGAAACAATGTCTGCGCAATGTGCGAACAGCGCCGGTCCATTGCAAAGAGCGATCGCCAGTGCCACCAGAGGCTGAAGGCAAGATTGGGGCGAGGCTGATTGCCAATTGTGGGCGAGATGGCTTGGGCGCATAGCAGTCGCTGCGAGCAAGAAGCAGTCTCCCGCAGTCGACATGAGGCTCAAGATAGAGAAAAAGCGCAAACCGGTGTGGCTGCGCTTTGTTCATTCTCTCGTATCATATGCGCCTTGGTGCTGGCGTCCAGCAGATGAACCTCTGGCAAGGCCAAATGGATCATATTCTGACGACAGCAGGCGCCCTGATCTTACTCGTCGTCTTATTCGTCGTCTTATTCGTCGTCTTCGTTCGGAACGGCGACGTCAAGACCGATGGCATCCAGAGCTTCTTCATCTTCTTCGTCATCGAGGAAGACGTCTGCGTCGTCGCCATCATCATCATCGTCCAGATCCGGCACATCGATATCGGAAGCCTGTTCCGCATCTGCGTCTTCAAGGGAGATGACATCGGCATCATCTTTGCCTGCACCGGATACGGATGCTGCGAGATTTTCTTCCGCTTCATCGACCTCCGCAACTTCGGCGACCATTGGTTTGGCCAATTCGAAGATGGTCCCGCATTTGGGACAAACAATAGGATCACGGTTCAGGTCGTAATATTTAGCGCCGCAATCTGCACAGACGCGTTTGGTTCCAAGTTCTGGTCGTGCCACAGCTTTGCCTCTTCACCTAGCAAGGTTTTCGATTCATAGATTTGACCAACTCCATTAGCCAACCTTATGCGGCCTGTCAAAAGCTAAAAGTCGAAAAGGCTGCGAATTTGCTCTTTTCTTATGAAGTTGGCGTGACGTAGTGGGCAATATGGTGTAAGTCGGGTTCCGTTTCAACGAAGAAATGGCCTTTCTGGATTGCTTCCGAACCGGACAGTCGGGACGTTGGGCCCATTAGAGAAATTTAGCAAGGGGTGGAAATGGCTCACGACAGCACCAACTTGTCTCCACTTGCCGCTCGCAAGTCTTCCGGCCTCAGGGGCCATTTGCGCGTGCCGGGGGACAAATCCATATCGCACAGGGCATTGATCTTTGGTGCGCTGGCGCGCGGCGAGACGAAAATTCACGGCTTGCTTGAATCCGAGGATGTTCTCAACACCGCCAAGGCGATGGCCGCTTTCGGTGCCGCGGTGCGCAAGGATGATGAGGATATCTGGCATGTGAGCGGTCTGGGTACCGGCTCGCTCGTCGAACCTGCCAATGTGCTTGATTTCGGCAATTCCGGCACAGGCGCCCGTCTGGTGATGGGAATCGCGGCGGCACATGCCTTCGCAACGACTTTCATGGGCGACGCCTCGCTTTCGGGCCGTCCGATGGCGCGCGTTCTCAATCCGCTGCGTGAAATGGGCGTTGAAGTGCTCAGCCGTTCGCAAGATCGCTTGCCCCTGACCATCAGGGGCGCCGATCCTGCCCAGCCGATCAGCTATCGGGTGCCCATGGCCTCGGCGCAGGTGAAAAGCTGCGTGCTGCTGGCCGGGCTTAATATGGCCGGGACCACTACAGTGATCGAGCCGGTCAAGACCCGTGATCACACCGAAAAGATGCTGCGCGGTTTTGGGGCGACGCTGGGTGAAGAAATCAACGAAGCCGGGGAAACGGTTCTCACCATCGAGGGCCTGCAGGAACTGACCGCGCAAGAGGTCATCGTGCCGGGCGATCCCTCATCGGCAGCTTTCCCCATTGTTGCCGCCTTGATCACGCCCGGCTCCGAGCTGGTCATCGAGGATATCCTGCTCAATGAAACCCGCACCGGGCTGATCACCACGCTGCTGGAAATGGGGGCGGATATTACAATTGAGAATGAGCGCAACAGCGGCGGTGAGCGCATTGGCGATATCCGCGTGCGCAGTTCGGCGCTCAAGGGTGTCACCGTGCCTGCGGACCGTGCCCCCTCGATGATCGATGAATATCCGGTGCTCAGCATCGCGGCCTGCTTTGCTGAAGGCGAAACGCGCATGGAGGGCCTTGAGGAACTGCGCGTCAAGGAAAGCGACCGATTGGCAGCGGTTGCTGCCGGGCTGGAAGCCAATGGTGTCATCTATGAGGAAGGCAAGGATTATCTCGTCGTCAAGGGTGGACAGGAGATCCCCGGTGGTGGGCGCGTCATTACCCATCTGGATCACCGCATCGCCATGAGTTTTCTGGTGTTGGGGCTTGGTGCTCAAGAGCCGGTCACTGTCGATGATGCTGCCATCATCAACACCTCTTTCCCCGGCTTTGCCGATCTGATGGAAGCGCTCGGCGCGCAATTCGAATAAAGCCGATGCCGGACCATCTAAGGCGCGTGCTTTCTCTCGTCCCGAGCTGGACTGAAACCCTGCTGGCCGCAGGCATCATGCCTGTTGGCCGCACGCGTTTCTGCATCCATCCGGCAGATGTGGTGGCAGACATCCCGATTGTTGGCGGCACCAAGGATTGGGACTGGGGTAGGGTAAAGGCAGTCAGGCCGGATCTCATCTTGCTTGATCGCGAAGAGAATGCCGCCTTCATGGGCCAGCAGAAGGATATTGCATGCCATGTCACCCATGTCGGCTCACTGGCGGATATGGCGCAGGCTTTCGAAGACCTCGCCAGTCTGCTGGGCTCGCAAGAGCTTGATGCCATGGCTGCGCGCAGCAGGGCGCTGCTTGGCCGCGAATGTGGCTTCTGGTCACCGCAACAGCCTCTGCCTGCGCTCATCGAATGGGGGCGCAAGCCTCGGCAACCGATCCGCCAGATCGTCTATCTCATCTGGCGCGAGCCATGGATGGCAGTGAGCGCGGACAGTTTCATCGGCGATTGCCTTGCCCGGCTTGGCGTCCACATCACCCGGTTTGACGAGAAATATCCGGTTATCGATCTTGCCGCTTTCGATCCTGAAACGACTCTTTTATTGTGCTCTTCCGAGCCCTATCCCTTTCTGGAAAGAAAAGGTCGGCTGGAGGAACTTCCCTTCGCCCATGCCTTTGTCGATGGAGAGCTTCTGAGCTGGTACGGCATAAGGAGCCTTCGGTTTCTGGAGCAACATCTGCCCATCAGGTCTTTTTAGACATGCTTAACCTTGACTGAAAGAAGCTGGGGGTTGGGCGCTCGAATAATCATATATGCATCTTTTGATTGTATTCTTCCCGCATTGCTCTTGATGGAGAAGAATGATGTTGCGGATTATGTATTTTGCCGTTGGGTTGATGGTTGGTGTCGCCTGGATGGGGTTGGGCGGATTGCCATATCGTCTCAGCCAGAAAGTCATGGCCCCGCTCGCGGCCTCCTTGCGCTCGGAAGTTGATCTGCATGCGCCTGCTGAACTGTCAGCTGGCTATGATCAGCCAAGAAAGATTTTCATCGACAAGAGCCTGATTGACGCACCTCTCAACTTCACCTGGAACTATATCTCGGACAATCCCTCCTATGGCAACGCAACCTGGATTCACTATGGATCTATTGGTGATGAAGAAGAGCAGTTTGTTTTGGGTTATAACCTGCCGCCAATGCTCGGCGAGCGCAAGAAAGGCCTGCGGGCATCAATCGAGCAACTCAATGTATTCAAGAACAAGAAGATCAGGCTGGCATTCGGGGGAGCCAACCGCAAGCTTTTGACCGATTTCGGTGAGATGGGCTTTGCAAGCTTCGGCTACAAATATAATGGCCTGTTGAAGCTTTGCCTCGCATTTCAGAGTTCCGACTATCATAATGGCTTCCTGCTGGAAGGCTTCTATTGCGCACCAGCAAAAAAGGTGCCAGTCGATACGCGGCTGACATGCCTGATAAACTCTGTAAAAATTTATGACGAGGCCTATTGGTTGGCACCCGACTCTGGTAAAGCTGAGCGCAAATCCTGTGATCCGGCTCAGCAAGAGGGAAGCAACGAGGCAAAAGCCGCCGTGCCCCCCAAGGCTGGCCCCGATGGTGTAAACGGGATCTGACCGGAGCCTCGGATCCGGGTTGGCACAACACAGACCGGATGGACATGCGATGATCATTGCAATTGATGGACCGGCAGCTTCTGGCAAGGGAACCATGGCACGCAGGCTGGCCGAGCATTTCAGCTTGCCTCATCTGGATACCGGACTGACATTCCGGGCCGTGGCGCATGCACTGCTGCAAAAGGGCAAGCCTCTCGATGATGAGGATCAGGCCGAGGCGGCGGCCCGGGCGCTTGATCTGGGAGCGCTGGATCGCTCTGTGCTTTCTGCCCACGCCATCGGCGAGGCAGCATCAAGGGTGGCAGTCATGCCGGCGGTGCGTCAGGCCCTGCTGGAAGCCCAGAGAGATTTTGCCAATCGTCCCGGTGGTGCCATTCTCGATGGCCGCGACATCGGCACCGTCGTCTGTCCTGATGCCGATGTGAAGCTGTTTGTGACCGCCAGCGCAGAGGAGCGCGCCCGGCGCCGGACCGATGAAATCCTCGCCAAGGGGGAAGAGGCTGACTATGCGGGCATCCTTGCAGATGTGAAGAAGCGGGACGAGCGCGACCAGAACAGAGCTGTGGCTCCTCTTGTCCCTGCCCAAGATGCCCACTTGCTTGATACAACAAAATTGGATATAGAAGGCGCATTCCAGCAAGCTGTTAGGATTGTTGAGGAAAAACGCGAAAGATAAAAGAGTGGCAATCAGCGCGCTGATTGTTGCGCTTTGTGCTATGTATTCACTTGCATAAATTCCGTTATTTCTTATAACTATCAGTCTGTTGCGTTGGGGGATGTCGCAGGCGAATTTTGCTTTTTAGGTATCTTTTCCTGTCGCCATGCCTTGGCAGGCGCTCCTTGCGAGTGCCGTTTAAAATTGAGCTCCCTACCGACCGCATACGCGCCGGACCACTCCTTTATACCAAAGGATGGACTTGTCTTTTTAATAGGACATGGTCGGGCAGGAGCATGGTGAAACACGAACCAATTGGCGCGAGAGCCCTGAAACAGGGGTTATTTAGGAGTTTTTATGAGCGATCTTAATCCGTCCATGGAAGATTTTGCCGCCCTTCTCGACGCGTCCTTTAGCGAAACCGAACCACATGAAGGTTCGGTGATCAAAGGCACCGTCGTCGGCATCGAAAAAGACATGGCTATCATCGATGTTGGCTTGAAAGTTGAAGGCCGCGTGGCACTGAAGGAGTTTGGTGCTCAGGCAAAAGACGGTGGTCTTGAGATTGGCTCCGAGGTTGAAGTCTACCTCGAGCGTATCGAAAATGCGATGGGCGAAGCTGTTCTGTCTCGTGACAAGGCCCGCCGCGAAGAAAGCTGGGGCAAGCTGGAAAAAGCGTTCGAAGCAGAAGAAAAAGTTACCGGTACCATCTTCAACCAGGTCAAGGGTGGCTTCACCGTCGATCTGGATGGCGCCGTTGCCTTCCTGCCTCGCTCTCAGGTGGATATCCGTCCGGTTCGCGACGTGACCCCGCTGATGCATACGCCACAGCCTTTCCAGATCCTGAAAATGGACAAGCGTCGCGGCAACATTGTTGTTTCCCGTCGTGTCATTCTGGAAGAAACCCGCGCCGAACTGCGCACCGAACTGGTTCAGAACCTCAAAGAGGGTCAGACCGTCGAGGGTGTTGTCAAAAACATCACCGATTATGGTGCATTCGTGGATCTGGGCGGCATCGACGGCCTGCTGCATGTCACCGACATTGCATGGCGCCGTATCAACCATCCGAGCGAAGTTCTGTCCATCGGCCAGACCGTCAAGGTTCAGATCGTTCGCGTCAACCAGGATACCCATCGTATTTCTCTGGGCATGAAGCAGCTTGAAGTTGACCCATGGTCTGAAATCGAGCAGCGCTACCCGGTTGGTCAGAAATTCACCGGTCGTGTAACCAACATCACCGATTACGGCGCATTCCTCGAACTGGAACCGGGCATCGAAGGCCTGATCCACGTTTCCGAAATGTCCTGGACCAAGAAAAACGTTCATCCGGGCAAGATCGTTTCCACCTCTCAGGAAGTGGAAGTGATGATTCTGGAAGTCGATCCTGTAAAACGCCGCGTGTCTCTGGGCCTGAAACAGACCCTCGACAACCCATGGGCTGTTTTCGCAGAAAATCATCCTGCTGGCACCGTCGTCGAAGGCGAAGTCAAGAACAAGACCGAATTCGGTCTCTTCATTGGCCTCGAAGGCGAAGTCGACGGCATGGTTCACCTGTCCGATCTGGACTGGAACCGTCCTGGCGAACAGGTTCTGGAAGAATTCAACAAGGGCGACGTTGTCAAAGCCGTTATCCTTGATGTTGATGTTGAAAAAGAACGTATCTCCCTTGGCATCAAGCAGCTTGAATCCGATCCGTTCGAAGACGCTTCCGGTGAACTGAAACGCGGTGCGATCGTATCTTGCGAAATCACCGAAGTGAAAGAGAATGGTCTGGAAGTCAAGGTTGTTGGCTCTGACCTCACCTCCTTCATTCGTCGTGCCGATCTGGCCCGTGACCGCGCCGACCAGCGCACCGATCGCTTCCAGGTTGGTGAAACGGTTGACGCTCGCGTTACCCAGTTCGACAAGAAAAACCGCAAGCTCGGTGTTTCCATCAAGGCGCTTGAAGTTGCTGAAGAGAAAGAAGCCATTGCACAGTTCGGTTCTTCCGATGCCGGTGCTTCCCTTGGCGACATTCTCGGCGCTGCCCTTAAAGCCCGTGGCGATGACGAATAAGTCGCACTTGCTATAAGTGATCTTGTAAATAATGCGGATGCCGCAGGTGATAAAACCTGCGGCATTTTTATTTTGCTATTTCTTTTCAAACTCTTTTTAGAAAGCGCCCCTATATTGCCGTTGCAAATTATGTCGTCGCGGGCGATAAATCATCAAGGAACAGTCTGAGGAAACCCCACCATGTCTTTCGATTTGGATCATTTGGTCGAGCGTCGCCAGCTCAAGCGCAAGCTTTCAGTCTGGCGTATTGTGGCCGTGCTGACGTTGATCATACTCGTCGCAGCTGCATCGCTCTCATTTGTCATGGATGATTCAGAATTGTCCCACAAGAGCGATCATATCGCCAAGATTGTCTTTGCAGGCACCATTCTTGGACAGGATCGCAAGATCAAGCTGATCCGTCAGGTGGCCGCATCAGACAAGGTCAAAGGGGTGATCGTCTCGATCAATAGCCCCGGTGGTGCAACCTCCGGAGGTGAGGCCATCTATGAAGAGCTGCAAAAGCTGGGCAAGAAAAAGCCTGTCGTCGCCAGTATGGATGCAATGGCGGCCTCAGCCGGATATATGATCGCGCTGCCCACCGAACGGATCTTTGCCCGCCGCACATCGATTACCGGTTCCATTGGTGTGCTCTTCCAATATACCGATATTACAAAACTGATGGACACGGTCGGCGTCGAGATGCGCTCCATCAAGAGCGCTCCTATGAAAGCCGAGCCGAACCCGTTTTCACGCAGGAATCCGGAAGCCGAAGCCATGATCGCCCGGATGATTGATGATTCTTTCCAATGGTTTGTGGATCTTGTGGCGGAAAATAGACCCTTTGACAGGGCGCGGGCTCTTGAACTGGCCGATGGACGCGTTGTCACAGGGGGGCAGGCGCTGGAGCTACAGCTCGTCGATGAACTCGGAGGTCCTGAGGATGCAAAGAACTGGTTGATTCAAAAGCATAATTTGGATAAGAATCTGAAGATCGTTGAATGGAAACCGGAGCCGATCAGCCAGAGCTTCCCGTTTGGTTTTGCAAGTGAGATGCTTTCCAGCTGGGTTCCTCAACCAATTATTGACCTATTTGCCCAACGAAATAGCGCGGTTCAACTTGACGGACTGGTTTCAGTTTGGCAGGCTCAAAAAAACGAACAATAAGAGCATTTTACGCTTAATATTATGTTGGGATCTGCTCGAAGGTAAATTGAATCTGTTTGGGTAGCAATGAAGGGGAGCGGACGATGATCAAGTCCGAATTGGTACAACATATCGCAGAACAAAACCCGCATCTCTATCAGAGAGATGTCGAACATATTGTGAATGCCATTCTTGACGAGATTTCCGACGCTCTGGCGCGCGGCGATCGGGTCGAGTTGCGCGGCTTCGGTGCCTTCTCGGTGAAGAACCGTCCGGCACGCATCGGTCGCAATCCGCGCACCGGTGAGAAAGTCCCGGTGGCTGAAAAATATGTTCCTTTCTTTAAAACCGGCAAGGAAATGCGTGAACGCCTCAATGACGGGGACGGAAGCGAATAAGCCTGCCGATCAAGACTGGAATTCCCGATTATGAAAATAATCAAACGCTTTCTGCAGCTCATCATTCTGGTGCCTTTCGCCATTGTGGTGATTTCTCTGGCGGTGGCCAATCGACATACTGTGAAGCTGGCTCTGGATCCGTTTTCTCCCGAGCAGCCGGTTCTCGATTTCACCGTGCCGCTTTATGTGGTGATTTTCGGCGCATTGCTGGTGGGCATCTTCATTGGCGGTTTCATGGCCTGGATGAAGCAGGGGCGCCACCGCAAGGCGGCACGCGAGAAACGCTATGAAGCGCAGAAATGGCGCAATGAGGCAGATCGTCAGCAGAAGCGGATCGAGAAAATGGCCGCCGATCCGAGAAGTGATCTTCCGGCTCTGCCCGCAGCAACAGGCACCGCTGTCACCAAGGTTGCCATGTAACCTGTAGCCTGAGGCTCATGAGAGCGGGGCGCACAGCATGTTGCGATGCAAATGTCGATGCTCGGCAGGTAAGGCTGCCGTGTGGCGACATGGAGATTATGCCAGCCCGCGCGGCTGGCATTTCTGTTTTCTGCTGCCGGTTGAATTTGTGGTAGATATGGATTGGCTGGCTTGCGCAATCGGTGTGCAAGGAGAAAGGGCGCGGCTTTCCCGCTGGCCGGACAGGTCATGCTGAGCGAGGATGCTGACGGCCCTCAGCCGGGGCGAAACGACAAAGCCATTGCAAGGAAGGGTTTCTCAATGTATGTAAAGATATGCGGGCTGTCGACGCCGGAGGCTATCGAGACCGGCCTGCAATGTGGTGCCAACTGGATTGGATTTGTATTCTTTCCGAAAAGCCCGAGGCATGTGGATTATGGGAAAGCGAAGGAACTGGTGGGTCCGGTACGCGGCAAAGCGTCCATAGTAGCCCTCACTGTCAATGCGAGTGACGATGAGCTTGAGGCCATCGACCGGTCGATCAATCCCGATATCTGGCAATTGCACGGCACGGAAACACCTGAGCGTGTTTCGCACATCAGAGCATGTTTCCAACGCCCGGTCATGAAAGCCCTGTCCATTCGGGATGAAGCGGATCTCGCCCCCATAGCTGCCTATGAGGATGTGTGCGATATCCTGCTGTTTGACGCCAAACCTCCCCGTGACATGAAGACGGATCTTCCCGGGGGCAACGGCATCACCTTCGACTGGCGCCTGATCCAGAATCTCAAGCTCAAGAAACCATTCGTCCTGTCAGGGGGCCTCAATCCCGACAATGTCGCCGAGGCCATTCGTCTGACCCGCCCGCAGGGAGTGGATGTCTCCTCGGGCATAGAAAGCGCGCCGGGCGTCAAGGACCGGCAGAAAATCATGGATTTCGTCCGTGCCGCAAAGGAAGCCGCCAAAGAGCTGTAAAGCCAAGGGAGTGCGGTCAGGCATGGACAGCTTTTGAACAAGGAAGCAAGTATGACTGACCCGACCTCTTTGCCCAACAGCGTCAGCCAGGGCCCCGATGATCGCGGCTTTTTCGGCATATATGGCGGGCGTTTCGTCTCTGAAACCCTGATGCCGCTCATTCTCGATCTGGACAAGGCCTATCGCGAGGCCAAGGAAGATCCCGAATTCCACGCCCAACTGGCCAAGCTGCACAAGGATTATGTCGGCCGCCAGAGCCCGCTCTATTTCGCCGAGCGCCTGACCGAGCATCTTGGCGGCGCCAAGATCTATCTCAAGCGCGAAGAGCTGAACCATACCGGCAGCCACAAGATCAACAATTGCCTCGGCCAGATCCTTTTGGCCAAACGCATGGGTAAGACCCGCATCATCGCCGAAACCGGTGCCGGTCAGCATGGTGTGGCAACGGCCACCGTCTGCGCCCGTTTCGGTTTCCCCTGCGAGGTCTATATGGGCGCAACCGACGTCGAGCGGCAGGCCCCGAATGTCTTTCGCATGAATCTTCTGGGCGGAGTGGTCCATCCGGTCACCGCCGGAGCCGGTACCCTGAAGGACGCCATGAATGAGGCCCTGCGCGACTGGGTGACCAATGTCGAGGATACCTATTATATCATCGGCACCGCCGCCGGTCCGCATCCCTATCCGATGATGGTGCGCGACTTCCAGTCGATCATCGGGCAGGAGACAAAGGAGCAGATGCTGGCTGCCGAAGGGCGACTGCCAGACATGCTCTGCGCCTGCCTTGGTGGCGGCTCCAACGCCATCGGCCTGTTTCATCCCTTCCTAGAGGACAAGGATGTGCAGATTGTTGGTGTCGAAGCAGCCGGTTACGGCCTTGATACCGATCAGCATTGTGCCTCGCTCAATGCTGGCAAGCCGGGCGTGCTGCATGGCAACCGCACCTATCTCTTGCAAGATCCGGACGGCCAGATTCTCGAAGGCCATTCCATCTCTGCCGGGCTCGACTATCCGGGCATCGGGCCGGAGCATTCCTATCTGCGTGACACGGGGCGGGTCGAATATGTCTCGGCAACCGACACCGAGGCGCTGGAAGCCTTCCAGCTTCTCTGCCAGACCGAAGGGATCATTCCTGCGCTTGAAAGCTCCCATGCCATTGCCGAAGTCATCAAGCGGGCTCCGACCATGGACAAGGACCAGATCATCGTCGTCAACCTTTCCGGTCGTGGCGACAAGGATGTCAACACCGTGAGCAAGTTTCTCGGCAAGGGCCCCCTTGCGGAATAGATGCAGGAGCAAAGAGCAATGGAAAAAACACGCATTGATACCCGCTTTGCCACCTGCAAAGCCGAAAAACGCGCCGCCCTTGTGGGTTTCATCACCGCTGGCGACCCGGATCTGGAAACCTCGCTGGAAATTCTGAAGGCACTGCCCAAGGCCGGCGTCGACGTGATCGAGCTGGGCATGCCCTTCTCCGATCCCATGGCCGAGGGCGTCCCGATCCAGCTGGCCACCCAGCGGGCGCTGGCAGGTGGTCACACCATGGCAAAGACCTTCGACATGGTGCGCGCATTCCGCAAGCAGGATAATGAAACCCCGATCATCCTCATGGGCTACTATAATCCAATCTATATCCGCGATCCGAAAGTCTTTGTAAAAGACGCCAAGGCAGCCGGAGTGGATGGTCTGATTGTGGTTGACGTGCCTCCCGAGCATGATGACGAGCTGTGCCTTCCGGCAAGAGAGGCTGGCGTCAATTTCATCCGGCTGGCAACGCCGACGACCGACGCCAAGCGCCTGCCGCAGGTTTTGGCCAACACATCGGGCTTTGTCTATTATGTCTCGGTCACCGGCATCACCGGCACCGGGGCGCTTGATGCTGACAAGGTGGCCATCGCTGTCAAGGCCATCAAGGAGCATACCGAATTGCCGGTAGCCGTCGGCTTCGGGGTCAAGACCCCCGAGCAGGCCGAAGCGGTCGGCCGAAATGCCGATGGCGTCGTGGTCGGCTCCGTCCTTGTCAATGCCATCAAGGACAGCCTTGATGCTGAAGGCAGGGCGACGGACAAGACCGTCTCGGCTGTGACCGACATCGTGACGGGATTGGCCGAAGGCTGCAAACGCGCCAAGGCTTAAGGCGCCACGCCAGATTGAAGAGATGATGAAGCCCCGGCTTACAGGCCGGGGCTTTTGTACAAGATGAAGATGGAGCTGGGATCGGGCCTTGCGGCTCTTGTTGTTAATCCTGAGGCGAAAAAAAGCTGTGCGTGCCTTATTTGGGCGTGTGCTGACCACAATTGAATGCTAATCCTGCAATTTCGAAAGTGTCTACGCCGGATATACCGTTCATGGTCGTGCAAGGCTTCATAGCTGTTTGCAGGGATCGACGCCAACTGTGACAAGGCCTAGACTAATATCAGGCCTTGCTACCATCAGATTGCATCCATGGCTGCAATAGGCTAAGACAGGAAAGCAAAGGCGAGGGCGGCCTCGTCATGACTGTTTCAAGACTTAAAGCAGGAATTGGTTCGTGAACTGGATTAACACTGTCGTTCGACCGAAAATTCGTTCGTTTTTGAATCGCCGGGATGTCCCGGAGAATCTCTGGATCAAGGATCCGGTCACCGGTGAAATGGTGTTCCACAGGGACCTTGAAAACAATCAGTATGTCGTTCCCAATTCCAACTTCCACATGCGGATCAACGCTGCCCAGCGGTTCCAGTATCTGTTCGATAATGGCGACTATTCCCTGCTGGAAGCTCCGGACGTTGCCGAGGATCCGCTGAAATTCCGTGACATCAAACGCTATTCAGAGCGCCTGAAAGAGGCGCGCTCCAAGACCGGCTACAAGGATGCCGTGCAAGTGGCGCAGGGCGATGTCGAAGGCCTGTTGCTGACGGTTGCTGTTCAGGATCCCAATTTCATGATCGGCACATTGGGCATGGCTGCCGGTGAGGCGCTGATCGAAGGCATGATGAAGGCCGTGGAAGATGAAACCCCCTTCATCCTTTTCTCTGCGTCCGGCGGGGCTCGCATGCAGGAGAGTATTCTTTCGCTCATGCAGATGCCGCGTGTGACCATCGCCGTGCAGGCGCTGCGCGAGGCCGGGTTGCCCTATATCGTTGTTTTGACCGACCCTACCACCGGCGGGGTGACCGCATCCTACGCGATGCTTGGTGATATCCATCTTGCCGAGCCCGGTGCGCTCATCGGTTTTGCCGGTCAGCGCGTGATCGAGCAGACCATTCGCGAGAAGCTGCCCGACGGCTTCCAGCGCGCCGAATATCTCAAGGATCACGGCATGGTCGACATGGTTGTCCATCGCCATGACCTGAAAAAGGTCATCGCGCGCCTCTGCCGCTTCTTCACCAACACCGACGTGCCCGAAGAGCTGGTCAAGGAATTGACCTCGGAGCAGGCTGCCATTGAAAAAGCCATGGCTGATATTGCTGACAATATGGCCGATGCGCAAAAGCCTGATGCGCAGGCCAAGGCCGCCGCGGCGAAAAATACCGCTGCCAAGGCAGCCGCGCCCAAGGCACCCCTGACCATGACTGCCGCGCCCATGACAGCCCAACCCGATGATCCAAAGGTTGCCGGAAAGAATGACAAGGGCGCAGGGGCAGCCAAGAAAGCCGACTGACCAGCCATTCTTGCCCGCTGACAGCGGCGCTGCTGCTGATGTCGCCCTGTATCGGGGTTTGGGCGCGCCCTCAGCGAGCCTGACGAAATAATGCAAACGACATCCTGGGCCTTAAAGCTCGGGATGTTATTGCGTCGGGGCCACCGGTTTTGCGCGGCCCTCCTGCCTTGAGAAGAAGAGTATGGCTCCGGTTCTGCTGGCATGAATATGCAAGGCCTGCTTTGATTTCTCCATCTGGATTGCGATAATAGACGATGACCGAACAGACAGAAGCCATTCTGGAGCGCCTTGTCGGGCTCCATCCCAAAAGTATAGACCTGGAACTGGGGCGTATTGAGCGACTGCTGTCCAAGTTGGGGAACCCGCATCTTTCCCTTCCTCCCACCATTCATATTGCCGGCACCAACGGCAAGGGATCCACATCGGCCTTTTTGCGCGCTATGACGGAAGCCGCTGGCAAGAAGGTGCATGTCTATACCTCGCCGCATCTTGTGAATTTTCGCGAGCGCATCCGCCTTGCTGGCGTGCTGGTCTCCGACGAAATTCTGATCGACGCCTTGCATCGCTGCGAAGAGGCCAATGACGGCGAGCCGATTACCCTTTTTGAAATCACCACCACGGCAGCCTTTCTGCTCTTTTCCGAGCATCCTGCCGACCTGCTGATTCTGGAAGTGGGGTTAGGTGGGCGTTTTGACGCGACCAATGTCATCAAGGACCCGCTGGCGACGGTTATCACCCCGATTGCCCATGATCATGAGGGCTTTTTCGGTTCCAAAATTTCCCGCATTGCCTGGGAAAAGGCCGGTATCATGAAAAAGGGCATTGCCGCCATCTGGGCGCAACAGGAAGAAGAGGTGCGCTCGGTTCTTGAAGCCGAGGCCGCAAAGGTTGGCGCTCATCCCCTCTCCATCGGTGGTCAGGACTGGATGAGCTATGAGGAACATGGCAGCCTGATCTTTCAGGGAGAGAGCGGCCTGATGGATCTGCCTTTGCCCCGACTGGGCGGGCGCCATCAATTGTCCAATGCAGGAACAGCCATTGCGACGATCAAGCAGGTTCTGCCGGAAATCACCGACGAACAGATTGCCAAGGGCCTGACAACGGTCGATTGGCCTGCACGCCTGCAGCGTCTCACCAGCGGTGCGTTGTTTGATCTTCTGCCCAAGGGCTCCGAATTCTGGCTCGATGGTGGGCATAATCCTCATGCCGGTCTCGCCGTGGCTTCGGCCTTTGCCGATCTGGAAGAAAAGGCCCCGCGTGCGCTGCATATGATTGTCGGCATGCTCAACACCAAGGATCCGGCTGGCTATTTTGCTCCCTTCAAGGGGCTGGCCAAGGATATCATCACTGTGCCGATTGAAGGCAATGATGCAGCGCTGGATCCGGTGGAACTGGCGCAGATTGCCCAGCAGGCCGGAATTCCCGCCTCTGCTGCGGGCTCTGTTGAAGAAGCCTTCAAGCGCCTCACTCTGATGAATATGAAACCGGCCCCCAGAATATTGGTCGGCGGTTCGCTCTATCTGGCGGGCAATATTCTCAGGGATAATGGCACCCTGCCGCAATAGCGCCTCGCCAAACACAATCCAGATATCCTCTGCGATGCTGCGTCATATCGTGCGCGTCGGGCCAAAGCCTTGCACGATACCCTTTGATCTGGCTTGGGAGCCTGCCGCTCTGCCTCTTGCGCATCTCTGTTCCGGTGTGAGCCATGCGTTGGCCGCAGCGCGCAGGCCTTTTTGCGCTTCATGCGTCAAGACCTAAAATATTTATATCGATATAAATGATTTTCTTGCCCGCCAGATTGTGCGTAATTCGAGTCTTGGCGGGTGTTTTGCGGGTAGATTTGCACCGGGCAGCGAAGGTTTTGAACCGGTCCGCATCAGATTCTGATGCAAATTTGTCGAATTGAGGAAAACACTTACTTCCTTAGTTTAGTATAGAGGGATTTTTAAGTCATTGAATTATAATGAAAAATTCTCCTTAAAAATCGAGACTTGCATAAAATGCATGTCTAAAAAAATAGGTAGGCAGGAATTGCATGAACGGCAAGACAGCTATGCAAACTTGAGGGGTGTAATTTTCTCAGCCATGTTCTATATACATATTCAAGAAAGCGATGAGGAACTTTAAAACGAGTTACAAACCCGACGCTTTCGAAGAGCAGTTGAACCTGAAATGCCACATAGCAACAAAGGATGACGACAATGATGAACACTGTTGTGAAGAACTACCGTCAGTGGCGCAACTACCGTGACACTGTTGAAGAACTGAACCGTTTGAGCAACCGCGATCTTAACGATCTGGGTATCTCCCGTTCGGACATCAGCGAGATTGCACGCGAAGCTGCAGCTGCAAAATAAAAAAGTCTTTCGCTGACGATCAAAAGTCAAAGCGAAAGCCACGAGTTTCTAGAATTCAGGCTTTACCTCCTCCCAAAGCCTGATCCGATCCAAAACTTCCTCCTCCCGGTTTTGGATCCTCCAACGAAGCCCACCGGTCCTCCTCCCCCGGTGGGCTTTCGTTTGTTTGGAGCCCTGTTTGTGGCTCATTTTCCCTGAAAATTTCCATTGCCATCCCGAAATAGCAGGCTGCCGTCAGCTAAAGCCCGCTTTTCGCCCGGTTTCAGCTTGTCTGCCGTCGGGCCAGATGTGGATCGGCAAAAGAAAACCCGGCCAAGAAAGCTTGACCGGGTTTCGGGATGTTAAAGGATCGGCTGACAATCAGGCGCCGGTTTCGATCCATTTGATCAGATCGGTTTTCGGTGCTGCGCCAACTTTCATGGCAACGGCTTCGCCGCCCTTGAAGAGCAGCAGGGTCGGAATGGAACGCACGCCAAACTGGGCCGCGGTATTCGGGTTCTCGTCCACATTCACCTTGACGATCTTGACGTCGCCACCCTTTTCCTTAGAAATTTCGTCCAGAATTGGCGCAATCATCTTGCACGGACCACACCATTCTGCCCAGAAATCGACAACAACAGGAACATCGCCCTGAACTTCCTGAGTAAAGGTTGCGTCGGTAGCATTTACGATAGCCATCTCTTGCCTCTTTTCAATGCGCCCCTTCCGACCTCCACAAGCGGACGGATCCGGGCTGGTTTTTTATCAATATTCATTGATATCTGAATATTCTTCTGTTGCCATGAAGGTAGGTATTCACCTTTCCCACGTCAAGGAGCAATAGGTTGATTGACGCCAATCTCGTCGAGCGCAGATTGCCGCATTGCCTCTGAAATGCACATTATGCTTGGCGCGGCAGTCCACAGCAACAGGGTTTCTACAGTCTTTCCCGGATAAAGTGGCTGCAAAAGGCGTGCATAAAGAGCCATTTGGCTGCGATAGGCGAGGGGAGCCTCGGCCTCGGTCCTCGGCACAAGGCGATTCGTCTTATAGTCTATCACTATGACCTTGTCCTCCCGCACCAGCAACCGGTCGATCTGGCCTGATACTGCATGCTCCTGTCCATTCACATGCACCATGCCGCTGATGGACAGCTCCGCCTGACTGTCGGCGCCGAACAGATCTGCAAAATCCGGTTGGGCCAGAAGCTGGAGAACTTCCTCCAATATGGCTTTGCGACTGGCAGCCGGCATGTCTTTGGCGACATGCTCCAGATAGGCAAGACCTGCATTTTGTCTTTCAGAATCAGCGACTTGTGGCAGATGCTCGAACAGCGCATGGATGATGGTACCGCGCCGTCGCGGCTCCCAGTCATGCACCGGACTGCGGCTCTGCCCGCTGGCCACCAACTGCGGAGATCCATGTTCGCCCTCGATCCGCTCAGCCGCCTTTGATGGCTGCAAGAGGCTGACAGGGCTTGGAGCTTTGCTCGCCGGTCGCAAGGCCCAATCCGGTAGCTCGGACTGGGTGTCCTGATCCGTCTGGCTCGCTTGTGCTTGCGCCGCTTTCTCATGGAAGCGCCCTTCCAGATGCCAGCGATAGATCGTCTCCTCCGTCACCGGATGCGGCACTTCCTGCAATTGATCGGAAAGCGCCCGCCGCGTCACCTCATACCAGCAATTCTCTGCCGGACCGCGCACTCCGGCAAAGCCGCAAAGATAAAGCCGGTCTTCTGCGCGTGTCATGCCTACATAAAGAAGGCGCAGATATTCCTCCTCTGCATCCGCATCGAGTCTGGAAAGGCTCATGGCAACAGGGGAGGGCTGATTGGCCGAGGGCGCCTTCCAGGCCATTAGATTGGGGCTGCCATCGCCTGCATCCAGCTCTACCAGATGGGGGTGATGGCTGGCACTTGCCGGTTTGCCCGTGCCATCGATGAGGAAGACAACCGGAGCCTCCAGACCCTTGGAGCCATGCACGGTCATCACACGAATCTGGCCTTCTGCCGCGCCCATGTCGCGCTTGATCTCTGCTCCGCCCTGCCGCATCGAGGCGAGGAAGGCCTGCAGGTTTGGTGTCTGCTTTTTCTCGAAATCCAGAGCCCGTGACAACAGCTCGTCAATAATCTCGTCCGCTTCCGGCCCGAGCCGCTCGATGAAGGCGCGTCGCTTGCCTTCCGGCCCCAGAATCTGGGCGAAGAAATCAAACGGAGGCTGAAAGTCGACCTGCCCTTGCCAGCGGCTGAGATGGGCGAAAATATCGCAGAAATCCGCATCTTCCGGCCTGTTGGCTTCGGAGCGTTTTCGCAAGCAATCCCAAAGACTTGTCTTGCGCCCATGCGGATCGTGGGCAAGGTCGAAAAGGCGATCGTCCGATAGCCCGAAAAGCGGACTGCGCAGCACAGCGGCAAGCGAGAGATCATCCTCGGGCAGCAGCATGATGTCGCCCAGAGCCAGTAGGTCCTGCACCGCGATATGATCAAGCAGAGCGAGCCTGTCGGCACCCGCCACGGGCAAATCTGCCTCCTTCAGGGCCCGGTTCACCGCATTGACGAAGGCTCCCCGCTTGCGCACCAGAATGAGAACATCCCCTGCGGTTATCTTGCGCCCGCTGCCCTCCAGATGCTGACCGGTGTCCAGCCAGTGCTTGATGGTCCTGGCGATGGTCTTGGCCAGCCGCACCTGCGGATCGGCGTCTCCCTGAGCGTCGAGCGGCTTGGCCCAATCCTCGTCCATCTCCTGCTCGATCGGCTCATAGAGCGGCCAGACCTCCACCAGACCGGGATCGCGCCCGCGTATCGGTTCATGGTCGGTCTTTTCCTTGTCCGAAGACAGCGCCTCATAGGTTGCGGCGACAGAGAAGACCTGATCGACCGATTTGAGCACATGCGGTGTTGAGCGGAAGGAAAGCCTCAGCTTGATGTTATGAAAGGGTTTGCCCGCCGCCACGGCCTTCTTGCGGAAGGCTTCCCGCATGTCGGCGAACCATTTGGGCTCTGCGCCCTGAAAGGAATAAATCGACTGCTTTTCGTCACCAACGGCAAAAATGGTTCGATTGACATCCCTTGCGCTGTCGCCGGAGAAAAATTCTTCTCCCAACTGCTGGATGATTTCCCATTGATAGGGGTTGGTATCCTGCGCCTCATCAACCAGAATATGGTCAATGCCCTGATCCAGCTTGTAATGCACCCAGGCTGCTGCCCGTACCGGCCGCAGCAACTGCGCCGCCTTCATGATCAGATCTTCAAAATCCATAAGCCCCCGCGCCGCCTTGGCGCGCTGATAATAGCCGATGACCCCTTCGGCCAGCGTGAAGAGCGCACGGCTGACCTCCAGCGTTGTCAATGCATTGCGTTTGTCAAACAGGGCGTCAAGGCGCACCTGTTCCCGCTCGATGGCATCGCCAAGCCCCGGATCACTCTCCAGCATCTTTTTCGAAGCCATATAGGAGAGCGATTTTGCCGCTCCGTCTTTCTTGCGAAAAAGCTCCAGCCAGAGAAGGATCTGCTCGCCAACTGGCGGACGGGCAACAAGCGCCCGCATCAGCGCGGCCTGTGCCTTGTCGCGCTTGCCGCCAGTTTCAAACAGCGGCGCCAGTTCGCTGATATAGGCGGCGGGGAAGTGGGGGCCGAAGGGAATCTCAGCTTCCAGCGCTTCCATGCTGTCGCTGGCCGAGAGACCCAGCGCGCGGGCGAGATTGGCAATGGCTGCCTCCAGTCCCGCCGAGCCACCGCCGACTGAGGAAATTTCGCTGCTTTCCATGAAACGGCCAAAGCCTTCACGATCATGCACCAGTGAAATGAGGGCATTCTGGATATCCATATCGCCCATATGATCGACCAGCAGCGACAGCGCCGCCGTCCAATGCGGGCGGGTTTCCAGCCTTGCGGCGCGCATCACATGAGCAAGGGCGGCGGCCTGAATGTCGGCGGCGAGCTGATCGTCGAGAATCTCGAAATGCGCCGGAACATTGGCCTCCAGCGGGAACTGGTGCAAAAGCCGCTCGGCGAAGGCATGGATCGTCTGGATCTTCAGACCACCCGGCGTTTCCAGCGCACGGGCAAACAGCCGCCGCGCCCGCTGCAATTGTGCCTCTGTGGGGCGTTTGCCATCCAGCTCATGAAGCTCGCCGCGCAAAGCCTCGTCAGAAAGCTCGGTCCAGCCACTCAGCAGCTTGAAGACCCGGTTCGACATTTCCGCAGCCGCTGCCTTGGTGAAGGTGAGGCAGAGAATCTTGGACGGTTCGGTGCCTGCGAGCAACAGCCGGATGACGCGCCGCGCCAGCACGAAGGTCTTGCCCGAACCGGCATTGGCGCTGACCCATGCGGAATTTTCCGGGTCGGAGGCGCGGGCCTGCGCGTCTTTGGTTTCCTGAGGGATTTGCATGGCCATGACTATTCCTCCCCGCCCTGCTGCGACCATTCCTTGACGCGGGCCAGATGATCATAAGGGCTCTCGAAGCGCTCGAACATAGGCCGGGCGCGGGAGGGATATGTCTTGGCCGGATCATCATAGGCGCTGATCAGCGCAAGCAGGCGTTTGCCGATCAGATCGACGATATCCTCGGCGGCATAATCCTTCTCGACGCCGGGCTTGCGCTCTCCTGCCTTGCGGCCACCGGAAAGGCGAATCCATGCCATATCGCTGACCTCAATACCGCGCGGGATTTTCTCGAAGCCGCCCAGTCTGGCCATATAGCCCTCAAGCGCCAGCTGCGGGGCAAAGCCGGGCAAAACCTGCTTGGCGGAAGGTGGCTGTCCGGTTTTGAAATCGATCACCTCAAGCATGTCCTCGCTGGTGATGTCGAGCCGGTCGGCGCGGCCGCGCAACACGAAATCGCCTCCCCTTACGGGCAGGGTGATGCGGCCTGAAATCTCGGCATGACGGCCGGAAATTCTGCCATCGCGCTCCGCTTCCCATTCCAGCACGAACCAGCGGGCAATCCGCTCGAAACGCGGCCACCAGAAGGCAAGGAGATCGGGGAAATTTTCCCACTGCGCAAAAGCTTCACGGCCCATTGCGAGTAGGCATTCAACGGCACTTTCATCAAAGCTGCCGGTCCATTCCTCGGTGAAGCGCCCCAGAATATCGTGAATGATCGAGCCTTTTTCCGCGCCGCCGGGGGCCGAGCCGATCGGGTCGAGATCGCGCAAGCCCAATACATGCTTGGCATAGAGGGCGTAAGGATCGCGCACCCATGTTTCGATTTCTGTGACCGACAGCGAACGGGGGCGGGCCTCAAGAGGAGGGCATGGGGCAGGGCGTTCGATATTGATCTGCAAGCGCGGCGCATCCAGTTGACGTGCCCAGCGGGTCAGCTGATCGCCCCTTTCATGCATGGCCTCGCGCGCTTGCGCTCCGGCCACCGCCTCCAGCCTTTGCAGCCAGCGGCTGGGAACGCTTGGCTCGCCCCCCATCTTGACGGCGCGAATGAGCACGACTTCCCGTCGTCCCATCGCCTGAGCAAAGTCATGGGCGGCCAGCCCGATCCGGCGCTCGGGTGGCTCCAGCTTCATCTGTGCGCGCATGGGCCGGGAAAGCCATGCATCGGTCTTGGTTTCTGCTGGCCATGATCCTTCATTGAGCCCGCCAATGACAACGCGGTCGACATCCAGCAGCCGCGCTTCCAGAGTGCCGAGCAATTGCAGGCGTGGGTCGCCCTTGCCATGAGAAAGCACCGTTTCGCCGGACATCATGGCCACCAGAAACGGCTCCAGATCCTGTGGCTCCAGATCAGAGGCAATGGCGGCAGACAGGGAGGCACGGTCAAAGAAATCCTGCATGGAGCGTCCGGCGGCCTCGTCATAAAGCCTGTCGGGTGCCCCATCCTTGTCTCGCGCCACCGCTTCGAGCGAGGCAATAACCTCTTCAAGCCATTTGGCAAAGGAGGGCGGCTCGTCAGCCTCGATCAGCGCCAGAAGCGGGGCAATGCCGTTGGTTAGCCTTTCAAGCAGTAGGGCGGTAATCGGCCAGATCTCGGGCAATGCAATCTCCGCCCCAAGCTTCTGCTGTTCCCTGTCTCGCTGGCGGGAAAACTCATCGAGCAGGGGTTTTAACCCGTCGCCAAGACGCGGCCCGCGCAACACGCGCAGCTCAAGAAAGCGGGCAGCCCGACGCACATCGGCACGCGGCATAGCGAAGGAGGCCAGCGGATGCTTGAGCAGCGAGAGCAGTTTGACCGGATCAAAGCCGCTGATCACGCAATCGATCATCAGGCGCATCAGCAACGCAGGCGGCGTTTCCGCCAGCGGCATCCCGGCGGTGTCTTCCACCTCGATGCCCCAGCGTTTCAGCTCCAGAAGAACCCGCCGCGCAAGGGCGCGATCTGGTGTGACAAGCGCGGCACGGGCATCGGGCCGTTCCAGCACCTCGCGCAGGGCAAGCGCGGCGATGCGTGCCTCTTCCTGTTCGTTGCCAGCCTCGGCCAGAGCGACCCCTTGCAGAGCGCGGGCCCTGTCCGCAGGCGCTATGGCCTGAAGGCTTGATTGCCAATGCTCGGTCGTTTCCGCCGGACGCAAGGCCTCGCTGACCAGCGTCTCGCGCAGGGCCAGATCAGCCTCGACATCAGCCAGCGCGATGACGTCATCGCGCCGGAGCGCCATGCGGTCGAGCAACTGTTTGAGGTTGAATTGCGGATGGCCAGCCGCCGGTTCGCTCTGGCCAATCTCAGGATGCAGATGGCCGATCGCCTGCCAGCTTTCCTCGTCAAGGCTCATATCAAGTCCGGGCAGGATCAGCGCGCCTTTGGGATGGCGGGCAACCGCCTCCAGCAAATCGGCAGTGGCCGGAATCGACCCCGTCGACCCTGCCGCAATGACGGGGCCGTCATAGTGCCTGATGGCCATGATTTCGGCAGCGAGCACTGCATTGCGCCGCTGCACCGGATCCACGAGCCCCAGCCCCTTGAGATGCTCGGGCCATGTGGCTGTGGCAATCTTGAGAAAATCGAGGCTCATCTGCCAGAAGGCGCCATAATCCTCGGGCACCAGATTGTCCAGATAGGCCCAGTCGGACCTTTCACGATGCACCGCATCAATCAGCGCCAGAAGGTCAATGGCGAGATAGGCGGCATCGGTCGGCCGACCGGAGACATGCAGCGGCTGGTCAGGTCCGAGCGCCAGCACCTGCCGGGCCACGGTTTCGGCCCAGTGATGCACCAGCCGTGTCATGGTCAAGCGCCGCTCAAGGCTGTCCATCGCCGTGGGCAGACGGCGGAATTCATCGCCTTGGCTGGCCGCCACCTTGAAGGGCAAGAGATCTTCTTCGCTGTCGCCGATAACATGGATTTTGGGCAAAATGGCGCTTTTCCAACCCCGCTTGAGCATATGGGGAAGGAAGGCTGCCTTGAGGGCATCCGCCGTTCGTCTTGTGGGAACATAAATGATTGCGCGGCCAAGATCGGAGGGATTTTCCGCACTGAAACCCGCAACGAGCCTGCCCTCGATCAGCGCATCGATCAGAGCGGGCAGAAATGAGCAGGAAGGAGAGATGGTAAAAACATTTGCTGCGCCCTGCATCTCGCTCTCCTAGCCGCTTGCCTTCGCCCGATATCCGGCAACAGGCCGGGCAGATCGCAGCGAAAGCTGATCGAGGCAATCAGTTGGCCGCGCTTCTTGGCCAACTGATTCATTCAAGGGGACATTTGAGAATAGATTGCCTCAAGACGCAAGATGCCAGAGGTGCAAATCAGGGCAGGCGTCCACCGGTGGCGCTTTCCGCCAATGCGCGTTCGGCATAGCGAATATCCTTTGGTGTGCCGACATGAAGCCAGGTGCCATCCATGATAAGGCCGAAAAGGCGGCCTTCTTCAATCGCCTTGTCAAATTCGACATTGAGCGAGTGCTTCTTTTTCGACGCATCCTTGAACATCCGCGGATGCATGATGGCCGCGCCGCTATAGACATAGGGCGACACCTCATGCGCCTTGCGGCGGCGCAGGCGGCCATAGGGATCGAGCAGAAAATCGCCCCGACCCTTGTAGCCGACGGCTGTTACGGTTGGCGCCAGCAGCAGCAGCGCGTCCATCTCGTCGTCTTTCCAGTAATGGGCCAGCAGATCAAGATTGTTGACCGAGCCTTCCATCCAGAAACTGTCCGAATTGAGCAGATAGAAAGGCTCCTCGCCCAAATGTGGCAGGGCATTGACGACACCGCCACCGGTTTCCAGCAGCGCGTCGCGCTCATCGGAAATGACGATCTCGAAACTGTCATGCTGTTTGACATGAACCTCGATCAGGTCGGCCAGATAATGCACATTGATCACGGTGCGTTCGACACCTGCCTTTTCGAGAGCCGAGAGCGGACGGTCAATAATCGCCTTTCCTGCCACCGGGATCAGCGGTTTGGGGGTAATGGCAGAGAGAGGGCGCATGCGTTTTCCCATTCCGGCTGCGAGGATCATTCCGGTTTTGGGGCGGTTGAGCGTGGTCATGGTATCGTCCGTGCTTTGGTCGTTATTTTCCCCCGATGGTGCAACAGGAATCACCGGGGCTTGGCTGTGGTTATCATTTTGTGCTCTCCATGTCTGCAAGTTACCGAGAGCAGGGTAAATAGTCTTGCCTTGATGTCTGTCTCACCCCGGAGGCATCAGCTTTTCGGCCTCATACCATTGCTTGAGAGACCCAAGCGATGGATGCTCCATGCTTCTTTGCAGATAGAGAAGGCTGCGCGGCACATGCGAGAGATAGTGGGGCCGTCCGGCCTGATTGGCCGCGCGGGCAAAAGCGCCCAGATTCTTCGATATGCGTTGCGCTGCGCAAAGGTGATAGTCCCTGTCGAAATCGGCTGCTTGCGCTTCGTCAAACCGGCGCAGGGCGCGATAATGTTGCAGCATTCTTTTCTCAAGGGCCGCCGGGATGGTCACGCGGGCATCCATGCAAAGGGCGGACAGATCATAGGCTTCAGGGCCGATCAGGCAGTCCTGAAAATCGATGAAGCCAATGCGCCCGTCTGTGCCCTCATTTGGCAGCCAGAAACAGTTGGGATCCTGCACATCGCGCAGGACGAGAGCCTTGTGGCTTTGCTCCAGTTGTTCCAGATGCGGCGCCCACAGAGCTTTGAAGGCGGCTCTCTTTTCATCCGGACAGGCGTGTCCGCGCACATGCGGCCAGTAATGGTCCAGAAATACGTCCAGCTCCACCTCAAAGGCGGCTCTCTCATAATGGCTCAAAAGATGCTGCCCACCGCTGCCGGAAAAGTGGGCAGGAAGCGGCTTTTGATGCAAGTCTGCCAGCGCCGTGACGGTCGCCAGATAACGGTTGGCGACCGGACTCTCAGGCCCTTGCGCAAGGGTCATGGCGCCAAAATCTTCCCATAGCATCAGCCCTTCTTCGAGCGAATAGCCGAAGCGGGCGGGAACCCTCAGCCCCATTGCTTCCAGCCCCTCACAGACCGTCAGCATCGGCGCAAGGGAGGTAACCCGATGGGCAACCAGATCATAAAGCCGTCCATCCTCAAGCTTCGGGCCGGGATCGCGTGCTGGCATATCCATCAGGATCGCCACATCGGTGCTGTTATCCGCATCGGACGGGATTTCAGTCTCGCAAGAAGCCACGCGGTAGACCCGGTCATAGCTGCGCGGGGAGAGGTCGGAGGCAATCGGCTTGCGCTGACCATTTTCCCAGCCTGAGCGGATGAGCAATTGCCGCTTGGCGCAAAGGCGGGCGAGCCGCTCCTCCCAAAGCGCATCCCCGCTCAGGGTCAGGGACCGGGCATCATCCACCTTGGAAGGGGAGAAAGAAAGCCAGAGGGCGGAGGCGGGAATCAGGCCATCTGCCCTGTCGGGCCATTCCACAAGCGCTGCGCCACTTTCCCAGGCTTCTTCAAAGCCGATTTCATACAGCTCTTCGCTGTCGCTGATTCGATAAAGGTCGAAATGGGAAATTTCCAGACTATCCTCACCCGATGCGATGTCATAGCCCTGCACCAATGTGAAAGTCGGGCTGGGCACCTCCAGCAGGGGATCAGCGGCGCGGGCGCGCAACAGGGCGCGGGCAAAGAAGCTCTTGCCCATGCCCAGATCTCCCTCAAGGGCAATCACATCGCCAACCCGCAACAGGGGCGCCAGATCTGCGGCCAGAGCGGCGCTTGCCGCCTCGGTCAACGGGTCAAAGCAAAAGCACCAGTTCGAAGCGATAGATGAAGGTGAGGATGTTGGGTCAGCCATCAGGCATCCTGCTATCTGCGCGATGAAAAGCATGAGCTACAGCTGCCATGGACTCGGCTCCGAGCATGGCGCGTTGTGTTCTGCGCACTGGATATAGCAGGATGGGGCGGCTTGTCGACTCCTATGGTGAAAAACTATCAGCCGATTGCCGACATGATAGCCATGAACGAGAGGCGCAGCTCGAAATTCCTGAATGATGGACGCCATTGGCGCAACTGCCGAGGCTGTTCTCCAACTGAGAATCGAGCGCTGCAAGAGAGCGGAAAAAGGCCATGAAAAAGGGACCTTCGATGGTCCCGTTTCATGCCTTGTGACATTTCATGCCTTGGCGCTTTTGTGCCTGCCGCTGAACCGTTGATCTAGCCCCCAAAGGGGGTCACTCTGCTGCGGCGGTGGTGGATTGGGCGTCTATTTTAGGTTCAATGGGAAAGCTGCAGGTTACGCTCGTACCCTTTCCCTTGTTGCTGGTGATGGTCACCTGACCACCATGCAGCTCGACAAAACTCTTGACGATTGACAGGCCCAGACCTGCGCCGCCGCGATTGGTTTCCGTCGCCCGGCTCTCGAAGCGGTCAAAGGCCGAATCTCTATAATCCTCCGGCATGCCACAGCCATGGTCGCCAACCGTGAAGATGATATCGGTCGGTGTGCGCTCGGCAATGATCGAGATTTCCGAATCCGGATCGGAAAAGGAGATGGCGTTGGAAATCAGGTTAAACAGCACCTGCCGAACCCGTTTTGAATCGCCGGTAAATTCACCCATATTCTCGGCAACCGAAATATCGAGATGAATATTCTTCTCCGCCAGCCGGTCCTGCAACCCTTCCGCAGCCGCTCTGATGGAATTGACCGGATCGACTTCGGACAATTCCAGCACGACGATCCCCGCATCGATGGTGGCCAGATCGAGAATGTCATTGACGATGGCCAGCAGCGACGAGCTGGAGGTCATGATATGGTCGGTATATTCGCGCTGACGTCCATTGAGAGCACCGAAGGATTCGCTGGTTAGCAGCTCGGTAAAGCCGATGATATTGGTCAGCGGCGAGCGCAGTTCGTAGGATACATGCTGAATGAAGGTATTCTTGAGCTGATCGGCGGCGAGCAGGGCCTCGTTGCGCTCCTGCAGGCTTCTCTCGACAGTCACATTGCCGGTGACGTCGACAAAGGTCATCATGGTTGCGCCGTCCGGCAGCGGAATGGAGGCATAGTCGAGGAAACGGCCATCGAGGCATTCCATGCGGCCCATGACACCCTCGCGCTTGTCTTCGAGCCCGACGACACTGCCGATCAGCGTTGCCCAAACCTTTGCGGAGGCATATTTGCGGCGGCACAGCTCGAGCACGGCGCCCACATGGGGCTGACCCTCAAGCTGGTCTTCCTGAAAATCCCAAAGGCGGCTGAAGGCCGGGTTGGACATGCGCAAGCGTCCGTCGGAGCCAAACACGGCGACACCGTCATTGAGGTGATCGAGCGTTTCGCTCTGCATGCGGATAAGGGCGTTATAGCGCTTTTCAAGATCAAGCCGTTCAGTGACATTCTCGAAAATATAGATGACACCGGCATCAGGGTTTGGCGCGGCGATCACGCGCAGGGACTGGCCATCTGGCAAATGCCACCAATGCTCATGGGCTTCCACATCGCGATAGGAAGAGAGGAATTTCTTTTTCCACTCATGGAAATTGGCCTGTTCAGGCAAACTGCGGTTGATGCGCAATTTTTCCAGAATGGCATTCTCGTCCGGATTGGTATCAAGAAAGGCCGGATCCAGCTTGAACTGGCTGCTATAGGCCGCATTGTAGAATTGCAATTGCTGGGAGGAGTCGAAAATAGCCACCGGCGTGGTCAACTGGTCCAGCGTATTGGCATAGAACAGATGCATGCGGTCGAGCGCCTTTTCGGCAGCTTCCAGTTCCGATACGTCGGTTGCAATGCCCACAGAGCCGGGATGCAGATAGATGTCGGTGACATCGAAGATCTTGCGTTTGCCTTCCGCGATGATCGGCAGGCGCTTGATGGCAAGATCCTGATCATCGCCATTCTGGCCGCGGCGCTCGTGAATCTGCAACACCGCCTCGCGGCCTCTCTGGTCCAGAAGCTCGGCCTGAGCGTCCAGAACCGCTTCCAGATTTTCGCCATCCACTGCCCTGACATAGGCGTCATTGGCCCATGTCAACTGGCCATCGTCATCACGAGACCATACCGGCATGGGCATGCTGTTGAGCAGCGCGCTGAGGCGACCCAGCTCCTTGCGTTGGCGGGCGGCCTCATGCTCCATGCGCACGCGATCATGCTCGTCGCCTTCCAGAATGCGCAACTGCACCAGAGCGCGACCTCCGGAGGTGCGGCCGCGGAATTCGACCAGATTGCCATTCAGTGTCTGGGCCGACTGCACAAAGCGCTGACCGGTCGCACGCAGCTTGGCAATGGCGGCTTCGATATCCTGCACGCTGTCGATTTGCAGCCAGTTGCCAAAGGCAAGGATGGCGCTGCCTGCGGGCAGAAGGTGATCATTGCTGGCAAGCGTGCCGGTGACGATCGGCTTTTCCTGATTGCCATTCCAGATGATCATCAGCTGATCCGTTGCATCCAGCAGGCTTTCGGATCGATCCAGCTTGGTTTGCAGGGTTTGAATGGCTTCCATTGCCGCCAACAGACGCTCGCGGCTGCGCTTGCGCTCGCGGATCACGGCCCAGCCGGCGATGAAGACGAAAATGACCAGCGCACCAATGAGCGCCAGCCCCAGCATTTCCCATTGCAACGGATTGCCACCGAAGGATGCCGTGAGCGATGATGTCGGTCTTTCAATCAGCGCAGGAATGGAAGGCAGAAGCTCGCCCGCCACCAGGCTCTGTTCCGCTTCATTCGCTTCGCTTGCAATGGATCCGGCAGCCTGGGCAAGGGCTGTTTCAGGCAATACTGCGACAGCAAGGGACAGCGAGACAAGGAGACCCGAAAAGGAGATGCCAAAGCGGGCGGAGCTTTGCAAAAAGGCTCTGGACCATATGGCTCTGGGCTGGCAGACGCTGGGCGATGAAGAGCAGAACAAAGAGGATAAGAAAGATGATAGTCTCTCCTGGCTCTCTGAAATGAAGCTGGCCTTGGATCTATCCAGGCGCTGGGATCTTGTTATATCTCCGAACAGGCCGTTTCTCGGCATCTTGCTCGTCCTTTCGCCGCTTCGAAAAACCGCGGGGCGGTCGTTCATTTTCTTGCCGCCCAAGCCCTCCTTTTTGAAGGTGCCCTTGCGGGATTGGCCTCAAGCCAATCTGTCTGCCCAATTGGTCACATCCGATGCCCAACACATCATGACCGGTTTTCTTTCTTCAGCCTAACGCGGCAAGCCCGGATATTCTCGTCATCTGCGGACAGAATTTCCTGCAAAGACTCAGACTCCTCCAGCGCCCCCTGAATGATGCAAACAGAGGAGGAGCCTCGGGCACAACGCGTTTGATACTGATTAAACTACACCACTAAGACAATTGGACCGGGGCCTCCTCCGATCCAAATCGAATCACTTAACATTAACCTTTCCGTGACTCGGGCAGAAGAGTCCGCGTGCAAAATTGGCCAAAAAAAAGCGCCCTTTTCACATTGAGAAAAGGGCGCCTTTTGTTCTGTTCACCACAGGGCAGCGTTAACCCGTTGGTTTTTCGCCATTCCTTAACAATTCCTTAAGGAAATGATCAATAGCGGTAGTGATCCGGTTTGAACGGTCCTTCCACAGGTACGCCGATATAGTCTGCCTGCTCCTTGTTGAGCTTGGTCAGTTTGACGCCAAGTTTTTCCAGATGCAGCATGGCGACCTTCTCATCGAGCGCCTTGGGCAGAACGTAAACATCCTTGCCATACTGATCATGACGCTGGAACAGCTCAATCTGGGCAAGGGTCTGGTTGGTGAAGCTGGCGCTCATCACGAAGGATGGATGGCCGGTGGCGCAACCCAGATTGACCAGACGGCCTTCGGCCAGCACGATGATGCGCTTGCCATCGGGGAATTCCACTTCGTCAACCTGCGGCTTCACATTGTGCCATTTGTAATTGCGCAGAGCACCGATCTGGATCTCTGAATCGAAGTGACCGATGTTGCAGACAATGGCGCGATCCTTCATGGCGCGCATGTGATCATGGGTGATCACATCCTTGTTGCCGGTGGTGGTTACGAAGATGTCGCCCTTTGGCGCGGCCTCTTCCATGGTGACCACTTCATAGCCCTGCATGGATGCCTGAAGCGCACAGATCGGGTCGATCTCGGTGACCACAACGCGAGCGCCCTGAGAGCGCAGGGATTCCGCCGAGCCCTTGCCAACATCGCCGAAACCGGCAACCACGGCAACCTTGCCCGAAATCATCACGTCAGTTGCACGCTTGATGCCATCGACGAGGGATTCGCGGCAGCCATAGAGATTGTCGAATTTGGACTTGGTGACCGAGTCATTGACGTTGATCGCCGGGAAGGGCAGATCGCCAGCCTTTGCCAGATGGTAAAGACGGTGAACACCGGTGGTGGTTTCTTCCGAAACGCCAAGAATGCCATCGCGGATCTTGGTGAACCAGCCCGGCGTCGCCTTGGCGCGCTTCAGGATCTGGGCCTTGACCACTTCCTCTTCCTCGTTGGAAGGATTGGGGATGATTTCTTCACCGGCATCAACCTTGGCACCCAGCAGAACATACATGGTGGCATCGCCGCCATCATCGAGGATCAGGTTCGGGCCCTTGCCGTCCGGCCAGTCGAAAATGCGGTCGACATAATCCCAATATTCTTCAAGGCTCTCACCCTTGACGGCATAGACAGGAACGCCCGACGCCGCGATCGCTGCGGCAGCGTGATCCTGAGTGGAGAAGATGTTGCAGGTTGCCCAGCGCACTTCGGCACCCAGCGCTGTCAGCGTTTCGATCAGCACGGCGGTCTGAATGGTCATATGCAGCGAACCGGTAATGCGGGCACCTTTGAGCGGCTGGGAGGGGCCATATTCGGTGCGGGTCTGCATCAGGCCGGGCATCTCGGTTTCGGCAATTGCGATTTCCTTGCGTCCCCATTCAGCAAGGGACAGATCTTTGACAACATAATCAGCCATTATGGATCCTCAAATTTTGGAGCCGATCTCGTTGTGGCCAGCTCCATTGTTTGCGTCTCAACGGGTGCGGGGGACTTGAAGCAACGAGCCCGCAGATTTTGCAACAGCTATAACCCGCAATGCTTGCCAAAGCAATAATGATATAAAGAATTCTTTATATGCCTTACATTGTGTAAATTACTTAGAATGCCGGTAAGCACGGATCTGGCTTCAAACCGGGGCGTTTGGGGAAGGCTTTCTATTGGCCCTCTTTGCTGCTCCAACAGCAAAAAAGCCCGCTATGTCATATTCAAACCCTTTTGTGCAGCGATGCTTACCCGTTATACAAGAGAAGCTGGCATGTAAGAGATACAGGCATACAGGACACTCATCAGGAGACGGCAAATGAAGCATTGCATCATAACGGGGGCGAATCGCGGCGTCGGGCTTGCGCTTGTGGATCAATATCTCCGGCAAGGAGACTGGCATGTGCATGCCTGCTGTCGTCAACCGGAAAAGGCGGATAGCCTTCGGCAGCGGGTGACAGAGCATTTGGGCCGCATCACATTGCATGCCCTTGAGGTCACCGATCAGACCTCTGTCGACAAGTTGGCAGCCGCTCTCAAGGAGCAGCCGATTGATCTGCTGATCAACAATGCCGGCATCAAGGGCTCTAAGCATCAGTCCCGCAGCGATATGGATTATGATGGGTGGATGCAAACCTTCGCGGTCAATGCCATGGCCCCCCTGCGAGTAAGCGAAGCGCTGCTGCCTAATCTGAAGGCTGTAAAGGGCGCAAAGATCGCAACCGTCTCAAGCCAGATGGGGGCTATTTGCCACAAGGGAACCGGCCAATATGCCTATCGCTCTTCCAAGGCTGCGGTCAACAAGGTGATGTCCATTCTGGCGCAGGAGCTGGAAGCTGACGGGCTTGTCTGCCTGCTTCTGCATCCGGGCTGGGTGAAAACCGACATGGGGGGCTCCCATGCGGAAATCACCCCTGAGGAAAGCGCAAAAGGCATCATGCAAACCATTGAGGCGGCAACCGTCAGCGACAATGGCAGTTTCTTCAAATGGAATGGCGAGCCGCACGGCTGGTAGGATAGCTCCATGGTGAATACTGCATTTTTCGTCCTCTCAAAGATTGTCGGCCTGATGCTGCTGGTGGAAAGCTGGCTGCTGCTGGGGTTGCTGGCCGGGCTTGTCTCGCTCTTTCTGGGAGCGATCGGGCCTGCCAAGGGGTGCCTGTTGGCCACTCTGGTCATTCTTCTGCTGGTGCTTTCGCCGCTGACCGACATATTGCTGGCCAGACTGGAGGTTGCCTATCCGGTCAATCCCGATCTGGAGCAGGGCGCCCCCATTGATGGCATCATCATTCTCGGCGGTAGCATCATCACGGCCCATTCGGACCATTGGCAGCAAGCCGAACTCAACCATTCCGGCGAGCGGATCACAGAGGCGATGCGCCTTGCCAGAAAGATACCGGATTGCCCGATCCTCATTTCCGGTGGCAATGCCTCGCCGCTTGATGTGATTCTGGGCAACAGTGGCGTCAGCGAAGCGGAAATGACCCGCGATCTGCTGATCGATATGGGCGTGGATGCCAGCCGCATCCTGATCGAAACCAAATCCCGCAACACCGTCGAAAATGCAGTTTTCTCCGCGCAGCTGGTGGGCGAAGAGAAAAGCAAACGCTGGCTGATGATCACCAGCGCCTTTCATATGGAACGCGCCCTGCGCAGCTTTGCAAGGGCAGGCTGGACAGATATCCTGCCCTTTCCCGTGGATCACCGCACCAATCTGGCCAACACTGCTTTCAGTTGGTATCCCGGCGGCAAGATCGAGCGGGCGGACCTGTTGGTCAAGGAAATGGTCGGGCTCGTCATTTACGGCATAACGGGGCGCTAGGCCTGTCAAATCTCCTCTCAGTCTTTGGTCTGGACAGGCTGAAGTCGCTGCCCGTGCCGGCGCGCAGACATGCGGCCACAGAGCGTAAAGAGACTGTTAAACCTAAAATCGCAAATATCCCGTTAGCGATGCGTTAATCATGTGTCGTAACCGAATATTCTCGAAGATCATCTAGTCTGTATTGCCTAGAACAGGGTTGGGGGCACGGTATTCTCTGTAGCAATGTCTACCGGTGGGGTGATCATCTTCCGCGCGCTCGAACATATCCGGAAGGTTCCGCAAAAAGGCGCCAGGAAGTTCAGGGTAAATAGTCAATGACAGAAACGACAGAGGTGGCTCCTTCACGGGTCATGGACAAGATCAGGCAGTTGGTCGTCAACCGGGATGCTCAGGGCATCTTCGGAACGATGTTGCTCAAGGCTGCCAGTGCTGTCATCTCCTTCTCGCTTTTCTCGCTGGCCGCCCATGCCGCCGGAGCCGTTGAATTCGGCCGTTTCTCGATTCTCTTTTCCGCCTTGTCGATCCTGTCTATCGTGGCCGCCTCGGGGCAGGAAATGCAGGTGGTGCGCTCATGGAGCGAATATCTGGCCGATGGCAGACCTGCCTTGGCGCTGGGAGCGGTGCGCTTTGGCTGGATGGTCAGCATCGCAGGGGTGCTCCTCGTCTGTCTGGGTTTCTGGATTGTCTTCTCCATGGATACCGCCTTCTTCACCGAAATGGTGGGCGGCGGCAACTGGATTGCCTTCGCATCCATGGCCTTTTTGGCGGGCAATTGCCTTGCCCTTTACAGCTCGCATGTGACCCGGGCGGTCGTCAGCATCCGCATGGCTGACGGACATTATGAATTCACATGGCGGGCACTGGCGGTGATGTTTCTCGCCATCAGCCTGTTTGTCGGGCATGCCGTCACCACCACGGAAATTCTCACAGTCTTCGCTGTCGGACTGGCCTTTGTGGTCGCAACGCAAATTTATGTGGTGGCGCAAAAGGTCAAGAAACAGATCGGCAGCGTCACCGCGCAATATGATCCGCGCCAATGGACGCCGCGCTCGGTGCGGCTCTGGCTGGCCTCCATCATGGAAGCCTCCAATCAGCATCTGGAAGTCTTCCTCATTGGCATGTTGCTGGATCCGGTGTCCGCCGGTGCCTATTTCGTGGCGGCAAGACTGGCCAATGCCTTCGGGCTGGCAACCAGTGGGCTGAACACATTCGGCACCCGTCGTGTGCCCGGGCTCTATTTCGCGCGCAAGACCTCCGAGCTCAAGCATGCGCTCAATATCATGGCGGGCATGAGCCTGATCATCGTCGTGGTCGGACTGGCCGCCGTTGTTATCGGTGGCGACTACATGCTGATGATTTTCGGGCGCGCCTATGCCGATTATTACTGGATCTTCCTGCTGCTGGCCATCGGCACCGGCCTGACGGCGGCCAATGGGGCCGCGCCCGCCTTTCTCATGCTGACCGGGCATGAGGGCCGCTATGTCACCATTGTTACGACCTCGCTGATCCTGCGCGTGGTCGGTTTCTTCATTGTTATTCCCCATTTTGGTATTCTGGGCGCGGCGGTCGTTTCCGGATCTGTCATGGTTGGCATGGCGCTCCTGACCAATTATTTCTGCCGCAGCCTGACCGGCATGGATCCCTCGATCCTGCGGTTTGTGGCTGAGAGCCCTGATGAAGCTCCCAACAGGACTGTGGGCATGGCCCCGCTGCCTGAAAGTCAATGAGGTGATGTCTTGAACGATCTGGCCCAGACTGCACCAGACACATCAATTGCCGATGCGGTGCAAGCCCAGCGCCCTGTCAGGCTGCTATTCATTCAGACGCAGGCCGAAAATGCCGGCGCACAGGAAATCTCCCGGCTGCTTGGCGAGGGCATGGCACCCAGAGGCTATGACATCCATCATCTGTTTTTCTACCGCAAGACCGATGCCTTTGATGACGCGCCCGATACCTCCTTCACCGTTCGCAAGCGCCCACGCAATCCCTTTTCGCTGCTGCTATTTTTCATCCGGCTGATTTTCCAGATCCGCGCCTTGAAGCCAGATGTGGTCTTGACCTTCCAGCATTATGGCAATCTGTTTGGTGCCCCAGCAGCCCGTCTTGCCGGGGTGCGCCATGTCATTGCCAATCAGGTTTCCGCTCAGGCCACCATGAATGACACCATCCGGCGCATCGACAAGATCTGGGGCAAGCTGGGCCTTTACGATATCGTCACCGTCAATTCCGTTGATACGGCAGGCGAATATGCAGGCTTTCCACCCGCCTATACCAGACGCATCACCCATGTCCCGCATGGCTTCAAGGACAAGAGCTCGAAATTGACAAAGGCCGATGCTCGCGCCCGCTTTGGCCTGCCCGATGATGTCATTCTGCTGGGCTCGGTGGCGCGCCTCAACAAGCTCAAGCGACTTGATGTTGCCATCACGGCGCTGACCTTTAATGAATGCTGGCATCTTGTGCTCGGCGGGCAGGGGCCGGATGAAATGCGCCTGAGGTCGGTGGCCAGAGCGCTCGGCGTTGAAGAACGTACCCATTTCACCGGAGAGATGGAATCCGGGCAGGTTGGCGATCTGCTGGCCGCGATGGATATCTTCCTTTTCCCCACCGAGGCGGAAACCTTCGGCCTTGCCGCCGTTGAGGCCGCCCAGACCGGTCTGCCCGTGGTCTGCAATGATATCCCCGTGCTCAGGGAGGTCATGAAGACCGAGCTTGGCCCCTGCGCGCTGTTTGCCGATAGCGATGATCCGGAAAGCTATGCCGAACCGATCCGCAGATTGCTGCGCGACAAGGCCCTCAGTGAACAATTGACCGAGTCCGGCCGCGCTTTGAAAAAGACCTATTCCATGTCGGCCATGATCGACCGCTATCATCAGCTGGTTGAGAAAGTGACCGGCATTGCTGTTTGATAAATCTGTTTGAAGGGAGCCCCGGGGTCTATGAGATATTGCCTCCATTTCGACCCGTCCCATTGCCGCAACTGGATCCGGCTGCTCATCGAGCGCTTGGCAGAAGGCGGGCAGGTGGAATTCTTTTCCTCGCAGGCAGAGGCCGTACCGCATCCGGCTCATATCGAGACGCTGCTTTATTCCGAAGCGGACAGGCTTTTTGCCGGGAAAAGTCATCTCGCCTCGCCCATGGATGCTGCATTGCTGGCGCAAATGGCGCCCCTCGCAAAAGCCGATCAGGATTTTGATCTGGTGATCGATCTGGTTGGCGATGGCGCTGCCCCCAAAGGCAAGGCTTCTGTAACGTTGCTCTTTAATGGCTTTGCCTCCGAGCGGGCATTGATCACCGCCATCATGCAAAGCGGCTTGCCGCAGATCGCCTTGCGAGATCAGGCCGGGCAGATCGTTGCCACGGCAGAGCCTTCGCCGGAACTGGCCAAGGGCGTGTCAGGAGCCATGGAGCAGACCTATGCCCGCGTGATCACATTGCTGCTTGCATGGAGCCGTAATCCGGCTCGTTGGGTGGCTCCACTCAGAGAGCAGAAGGTTGAATGGAAATCCGCCGGGCAAGTGACAAGCCAAGCGGCAAAAGAACGTATCAAGGCAGCCTTGAAACAGATCTATTATCGCCTTTTCCTGCCCAGTCACTGGCGCATTGGCTGGCGCTGGGTCGCTGATGGTTCTGATGGAGAGGGTGACGATGTCTGGAGCAACCGATCGCTGGCGGGCCCCTCTTGGCAGGTGCTGCCCGATCATGACAATCATTTCTATGCCGATCCCGTGCCCTGGCATAAGGATGGTGTGCATTATCTCTTCTTTGAAGATCTCGATCCACGCAGCCAGAAAGGCATTCTTTCCGTGCTCACTCTGGATGAGAAGGGGCCGACCGGCCCAGCGCGTCCCTGTCTGGAGGAACCCTTCCATCTGTCCTATCCTTTCCTCATCGAACATGAGGGCGAGGTTTATATGGTTCCCGAAACCTCGGCCAACCGGAGCGTGACCTTCTACAAGGCCGAGAATTTCCCCTTCGGCTGGAAGCCTTACAAGACCATTCTGACCGATATAGATGCAGCCGATGTCACCATTACCCGCCATCAGGGGCGCTGGTGGCTCTTCTGTGTCACGCGCGACGGTGGCGGCGGCTATTCCGATTGTCTCTCGATCTTCCATGCCGACGATCTGTTCGGCCCCTGGCATGCGCACGCGCAAAATCCGGTGCTGATTGACAAGGCAACGGCGCGCCCGGCGGGCAATTTTGTCCATATGGATGGCAGGCTCTGCCGTCCGGTGCAGGATTGCAGCCTTTCCTATGGCTGTCAGTTGCAACTGGTCGAGGTGACCCATCTCTCGCCTGAGCATTATGAGCAGAAGACGCTGGCAATTCTCGCGCCCAATGAGCGCTGGCCGGGACGCAAGCTGCATACTCTCAACCGGGCAGGGCGGCTGGAAGTGATCGACGGCGCCATTTTGCGCCCCAGACTGGCCTTCTTCAAAAAGCTTGCCGACAGGATCTTCCGCCCTGCGGCATGAGATTTTGCTTAGGATTCGCGACATTTTGCCCTGTTCGCAGAAGTCTTGATAAAATTACCAAGGCGGAAATGCGCAATCGAGGCTTATGGTTAACCAAAACTCAATATCATCTCTGCATACTTGCATCAGGATCTGAGTGGATTTTGGCCACTTTTTTGAACGCATATGTATTGAGTTGCAGGGATTGACTTATGTTCGGTCGCAAAAACAAGAAATCTGATCTCGATTGGCAGCCGGGTGATAATCCGGACGCAGCTGATGTCGCCCCTACTTCCACTCGGGGCGCTGTCATGGCAGACTTGCGGCAAGATGAAAAACCGCAAGAACCCGATGCCCCTGTCTATCAGATCCCTGCCGGATCGTCGGATGTCTGGAGCGGTTTGGTCCATCCTCGCTCCATCATGCGCTTCATGCGCAAACAGTTTCTGCTGATCACTGCGGTGACCATGCTGGTGGTAGTTGCCGGTCTTGCCACCTATATTATGCTGCCCAGCAAATATGCCGCCAAGGCGCTTGTTCTGGTTGATCCGCGCCAGCCCAGAGTGACCGACAATGACACCGTCATGTCCGGCATCGGAGGCGATGCGGCGGCGCTGACCAGCTATGTCCAGATCATGAAAAGTGATGGATTTCTGGCCAAGGTGGTCGAAGAGCTTGGCGCCAAATATGATCCGGAATATGCCAAGGCGAAAAGTCAGACCGCGCTTGTCGCCATGTTCCGCGGCAATGTTGAGGCTGATCGCCAAGGTGCGACCTATATTGTTGAAATCAATGCCAAATCACGCGACAAGGAATTTGCGGCCAAATATGCCAATGGCATAGCCGAAGCCTTTGTGCGCGATCAGAAGGACTATCGCAGCAATGCAAATGAAGAGGCAGCCCGCTGGCTGTCGGAGCGCCTCAAGCTGCTGCATAGCAATCTCAATGCTTCCGAAGAAGCCGTTGCTGCCTTCCGCGCCAAAAATGGTATTATCGATGCGGGCGCGCAAGGCACTCTGGACAATCAGCAATTGACGTCTCTGGTCTCGCAGCTTGGCACCGTGACCACCGAACTTGCCGACTCCAAGGCGCGCTATGATCAGGCGCTCAAGGATGGGGTGCCGGGCAGTGCAAGATCCACACAGGCCGGTGAATTCGCCAATCTTGATCAATTGATGCAGGAACAGGATCGCCTGCGTCGGGAAGCTGCCGAACTGAGCCAGACTTTGGGCAAACGCCATCCGCGCATGCTGGCAAACCGTGAGCAGCAATCGATCATTGCGGGGCAAATTGCCACAGAACGCAAACGTCTGGTGGAACGCGCCAAGCAGGATTATGAGACAACCCTCGCCAAGAAGCAGGCGCTGGAAGGCCAGCTTGCCGATTTGCGTCAGCGCTCGATTTCTCTCAATAAGGCTATGGTCGAACTGGATAATCTGGAAAGGGAGGCAAACGCCAACCGAAATCTGTATGAGCAGTTTCTGGCCCGATACAAGATCACCGACGAGCAGTCCCAGTTCAATTTCAGCGAAGCCCGCATTGTTTCGAAGGCACCGGTGCCGATCAAGTCAACCAAGCCTTCGATCAAGCTGGTTGGTGTTGCTCTGCTCGCTCTGGGGTTGATTTGCGGGGTGCTGGTGGCTTTGGTGCGGGCAGCATTTGCCATCCCTGAATATCGCCAGCCCGAGGCCGACATGTCCGGTCGTCGCAACACTGGCGCGCTCAAGGAGGAGGAAACTCCGGACGAAACAGCGAAAAAGCAAGATGTTAAAGCGCGTGACGACATGCCTGCCTTTGCCAAGAAACGGGCTCCGGTTATCAAGGATATCCCGAACGGGCCCGATCTTGGCAAGAGTGCTTATCAGTCTGTTCGTACCAAGGGAGCGGCCAAACCTTCTGCGAATGATAAAAGTCCGCTTTTCGCCTCTCAAGATGCACCCAAGATTGAACTGCCTTCTCCAACGGTCGGCGCTTCGCTCAAAGCTGATGCTGCAAAAGGAGTGGAGGCAAAAGGCAAGAAAGAAGGCAAGAAAGAAGGCTTCGGGGAAAGCCTGAAGGACGAAACCGGCCTTCTTGCTACTGCCGCAGCAAGTGCTGTCGCCCTCAAGAAAACCGAGATAGACGAAGGTTCTGCCGGACCGAAAGACTTGCCCGAACCCGAACAGGGCGAGCTGGCAATTGACGCCCCGGCGCGCGGTCCTGTTGCAGACAGCGCCTTGGCTGCTGGTGAAGACGCTGAGCGTGCCGAGCATGTTGAAGCCGAGCAGGTCGAAAATGACGAAAATGATGAGCTTGACGACAAGGAAAAGAAATTGGACAGCGGCAAGGATCCGGTGGTCATTCGTCTGCCGCAGCTCGCTGCCAGCGCTGATGGCGAGACCGATCTGCCGTCCGGGCCGGAGATCTCGACTTTCTTTGATAGCCTGAATGATTTTGTCAAGGACAAGGGCAACAACGATAGCACGAGCATGCTGGTAACCTCTGCCCAGCCGGGACAGGGCCTTGAAGCGGCAACCAGGCTGGTGACGCATTTTGCGGTCGATGCCGGTTACCGTCCTGTCGTTCTGTCCTTGCAGCAACAGCCCAAAGCCCGCATGCAGGTGGGGGGATCGGCATCGGCTGTGCCGGAAACGGCCAAGGTCGAGCAATTTGAAACCCATGATTTCATTCCCTTTGTCGGCGGGGCAGGCCTCTCGGACGCTCAAGGGCTCAATCTTGCTCTTGCCGAGGAACTGGCCAACCTGATCGAGCTTTGTTGCGAGACCTACGGCTTCGTGATTGTTGAGGCCAAGCAGATATTGACCCCCAATTCGCTGGAAGATCTGATTGATCTGGTGGACGATGCGCTGTTGGTTCTGGAATGCGACGATTTGAACGAGAGCGAACTTGCCGACTGGTGCGAATGGGCCGGAGAAACGGGTGTCGGGCTGCTTCTGGACCAAACCCAAAGTTAAGCTTTTTCTGATATTGGACCTCTGGGAGAGAAGTGCGCCGTCCTCGGGGGACATAATGAAAGATATTCAGCAGATTACGGTTGGGGGCTTGCCCATCGCGGTGGAAGATTGCGATGGTGCCGCGCGCACCATGCTTGACTTCGCCATTGCAAGTCGCGGCAGGGAGCATCGACCGCTATATGTAACCTCCGCCAATGGGCAAGTGCTGTCCATGTGCGCCAGCAATGAGGAGATCAGGAGCCTTTTTCTAAAGGCCGATCTCATTCATGCCGATGGCACGCCGCTGGTCAAGGCTTCCAGATTCCTCGCAAGACAGCCGCTTCCCGAGCGCGTGGCCACAACAGATCTGGTGCATAATGCCGCCCGTCTTGCCCAGCAGGAAGGGGCGACTTTCTTCTTTCTCGGAGCAACGCAAGAGGGCATAGAGCGCGCCGCGGAAAATATGAAACGCCTATATCCGAAGCTGAGAATTGCCGGCTATCGCAATGGATATGTCAAACCGGAGGAAGAAGCCGAGGTGATCGCAGAGATCAATGCGGTGAAACCCGATATTCTCTGGATCGGCATGGGGGTGCCGCTGGAACAAAGATTCGTCGCTCGCAATCTGGACAAGTTGACCGGTGTTGGCGTGATCAAGACGTCCGGGGGGCTGTTTGACTTTCTTTCAGGCAAAAATGCCCGCGCACCACAATGGATGCAGGATGCCGGTCTTGAATGGGCCTACCGGATCTATCAGGAGCCGGGTAGGCTGTTCTGGCGTTATCTGACCACCAATCCTCATGCCCTCTGGTTGTTGCTGACACGCACGCGCTGACAAAAGGGAGCTGTCGACTGCCATGACAATGCGCCAAACAAAAGTTCAGACAAAAGTTGAGACCCGATTTCAGGCCCGATTTCAGATCCAGCGCCATTCTCATTCCCACTCTCTGTTCAAGATGTTAATGCGGGCGCTTGCTCTTTGCCTGTTGCCCCTGGCAGGCCTGCCCGCTCATGCTGGGGAACCGTTGCCTGCCGGTTTGAGCAATTGTCAGGCTTCTTTCCCTCTTGCCAGAGATGGGGCGGATCAAAAGCTTGCCCGTGGCTTCAATCTGCCAAACTGGGATCCCGCCTATTCCGGTTACAAGCCCGATGACAGTCTCCTCGGCCAGCTCAATGCGCTCGGATTTACCCATATCAGATTGCCCGTGCCTGCCGAGCGGTTCATGGAGACATTTTCAACGCCCGAGCAAATTTCCGCCTACTCTGCGGCTCTGGACGCCGAAGTGACCCGACTAGTCGGGCTTGACTATGCGGTCAGCATCGATCTGCATCCCTCCAGCCCCTTCCAGCACCTGCATATGCAGCAGCCGGAGAAGGGGCTTGCGCTGTTGCTTGATGCATGGGACCGGATTGCCGCGCTGAGCGTGCAATGGCCACGGGAGCTTGTCTATTTTGAATTGCTCAATGAACCGGCTCCGAGCCAATCTGTCTGGTGGCCACAGGCGCAAAAACTGGTCACGCATCTGAATGCGACTGAGCCGGGGCGAAAGCTTGTTGTCGGGCCTGCGGTTTTCCAGCGCAGCGAGATTCTGGCAGCCTCCGAGCCTCTGGTCGGCGAGGGGCTCGTCTATGCCATTCACTATTATGACCCCATGGTTTTTACCCATCAGGCCATGACATGGATGCCACAAAGTCCGCTGGCCTTGATCAGTCATGTGCCATTCCCAGCCGATGCCAGCTCGCCGCTGCTTATCAAGCAGGTCGAAAAGCTCAAGGCCGCGGGCATGTCTGACGCTGCTGAGCGGATGCTTGAAAGCTATCGCGATGGCTGGAACGCAGAGCGCATTGCCGCCGCTCTGGCAGAGGTTGGCAAATGGTCACGAGATCACAAGCTCCCCGTCATCATCAATGAATTCGGCACCTTGACCTTCGCGGTCGATCCACATGCTCGGGCGGAATGGCTGCGTGCAGTACGCACCGCCGCCGAGCAGAATTGCCTTGGCTGGACCCATTGGGATTTCTCCGATGGTTTCATGATGGTGAACCCTGAAACAACTCTGCCAGACCCTCTGGTCCTTGATGCCCTTTTGCCGCAATCCTGAGGCGGTAAAGTCAGCCAAGGGCGGGTAATGTCGCGCCTTGTTGCAAGCAGAGGGCGCTGGCAAAACAATTACGGTCTTGCGTGTGCGAATTCGATGGCAAGTCTTGAGTCAGCGTGACGAACCTTCTATGCTGTTTCGAACATTGGCAGATATTCGCAAGAAATCGCTTTTCATTTCCAGTCCAGATGCGTCCCGGTTCGGGTCGCTGCAATTATCCAGGAAGTTTACGATCAATGGTAATCAGACTGCATCAGGGAGATCTTCCCAATCTAAACCACTATGACAACATCTCTGCAGTCGCAATTGATACCGAAACGATGGGGCTTCACCCCCACCGCGACAGGCTTTGTCTGGTGCAGCTTTCTCCCGGCGATGGCAGCGCCGATCTGGTGCAGATTGCCAAGGGACAGAAGGAAGCGCCCAATCTTTGCACCCTTCTTGGCAATGACAAGATCACCAAGATTTTCCACTATGCCCGCTTTGACATCGCGGTTCTCTATCACACATTCGGCGTCATGCCCGAGCCGGTTTTCTGCACCAAAATTGCGTCCAAACTGACCCGGACCTACACGGATCGCCATGGCCTGAAAGACGTTTGCCGCGAATTTCTCGATATCGACATTTCCAAGCAGCAGCAAAGCTCGGATTGGGGCGCGGACATGCTGAGCGAGGCACAGAAGAAATATGCCGCGACCGATGTTTTGCATCTGCATGGTTTGATGGGCATTTTCCGCGCTCGTTTGTCGCGCGAGGGCCGCAAGGAGATGGCGCAATCCTGCTTTGATTTTCTGCCGACCCGTGCCAAGCTGGATCTGGCTGGCTGGGACGAAACCGATATCTTTGCGCATAGCTGAATATGTGAGCGAGGATAATGGGTAAGAGCCAAGTTTTGGCCAAAAAGCTTTGATGAGAAGGCTTTGGTCTGAAGGTCTTGGCCACGAATATCTGGCCCGAATAAATTGGCCCGGAAAGAATGGCCCAAAATAGTGGCCCAAAATAGTGGCCAAGGGAGCTGAAGGCGGAAAGCCGGACTGGCTCCCTTCGTCATTTGAAACGAGCCCTCTAGTCAGCGCCGAAGTGATCGGCAAGCTGACAATGGGGCAGGTGACAAGAAAAGCGCGAGCTTAATTTCGCCTTTTTCCTTTGTAGAGATTGAACGCCGGTGATCGAGCCCCCAATTCTCCAGCAGGGAGAGGCTATGAAACCGCGCGGTGTGCAGAAGCGTTAAGCCTGCCTTTGTTGGATGGAAGACAATGAGAGACAGGACAGATCCGGACAGCGGCGCATCAAAAGCGCACCAACAAGAAGATGGATCTCCATCCGAAATGTCGCAAGATGACGTTGCTGTGACAGACGCTGATGCCACACAAGACGAGCGGCATGGACCGCGCATCATTTCCACTGAAGAGCAAAAGAAGGCCTTTCGTCGGGCGCAACGTCATTCCAGACGGGTCTTTGTGCTCAAATGGAGCCTGCCGATCATCGCCCTTGCCATCATCGGGGGCTTTGTGGGCTGGGTCAGCAAAAACAAGCCTGCAGATACCACCGTAGAAATTCAGCTTGAGGATGACAGCCTCAAGCAGGATGAGCTGGTCATGCAGAATCCGAATTTGAACGGTTATACCGATGGTCGCGCCTATGAAGTGGCTGCTGACAAGGCCAGCCAGAAGGTTGAAACGCCCAACGTGATCAATCTTGATAATGTGAAAGCCCGCATCACCGATGACAAGCAGGAATGGGTTACCATTGACGCGAATACCGGCGTTTTCGATCAGCAGGCCGAAACCCTCGGTCTGGATGGCGAGGTGAAGGTGGATTCTTCTCTCGGCTATAAACTCAATACCGAAAAGGTTGCTGTCGATATGCCCAAGGGATATATGGAGACCCTCAGTCCGGTCAACATCGCCTCCCGCGATATCCGGCTGTCGGCCAATCGCCTTGAGGCCATCGACAATGGCGAGCAATTCCGCTTCAGTGGCAATGTGCGCCTTTTCATTGATGCGGCCCTGCTCAACAAATCTTCGGCTCAGTCCCAAGACAATCAGGAATCAGCTCCCCGGCAAGAGGACGAAATACAATGAACCCTGTCGTTTCTCTTAAAGATCGGAAAAAGGCCTCGGGCCGTGATGCCCATCTGTCTGGTCGCCTCATCAGGATCTGTATCCTGTTCTGCGCCGGCTTTCTTCTGGCCACGGGCGGGATGATGATGACGTCTCCCGTTCATGCGCAAGGCATGGCCGATGTGGCATCGGGCCTGCGGACAGACCCTGATGCGCCTATTGAAATCGAATCCGATCAGCTCGATATCTATGACAAGAAGAAAATTGCCATTTTCAAGGGCAGCGTTTGGGCGCGGCAGGGCGAGACCACCCTGAGAACCGAAACCCTGACGATTCATTATTCAGGAGGAGGTGCGGGAACCGCCCAGTCCATCACGCGCCTAGAAGCGCATGGCGGTGTGACTGTCAGTCAGAAAGACCAGAAGGCGACCGGCTCAACGGCATCGGTCGATATGACCTCGGAGGTGATTGTGCTCAGTGGCAATGTTGTCCTCACTCAGGGCAAGAATGTTCTGCGCGGCTCAAAGCTGACAATCAACATGCGCTCCGGCGCCGCCCGACTTGCCGCCGCCAACCAGAGTTCGGCTGGCAAGAAAAGCAATTCCGGTCGCGTGCAAGGATTGTTTATCCCTAACAGGAAACCAAAAAACTAGGCTCTCGAAGGCAAAGTTACTCGACAATCAGGGCGATTGCATTTAAGAGCAATCGAGCATGATGCCTATGCTTGCCTCGGCCAGATTGCCTGCCATATGCCATGGCAAGCGGGGTTTGCCTTGGTTGGATTTTGTTCATTTCGCAACAGAAATGAGTAACGCGGAGCAAAAAACATCACTGCTGGTCCGGTTGGATTGGCAACGAGAATATAAAAACAAACGCCGCCTCGCGGCACTAGAAGTCAGGTGCGCATCTGTCCATGCAGCAAATCGATCATTCTTCGCCTCTTGATGAGACAGAAAATCAGTCCGATCCGTTCGATCCGCTCGAGCAGGATGGTCTGGGCTGGATGGTCGTTCACGATATCGGCAAGAGCTACAAGCGACGCACGGTGGTTACATCTGCCTCTCTGGCTGTCAAGCGCGGTGAAGCGGTTGGCCTGCTCGGGCCGAACGGAGCGGGCAAGACCACGATCTTTTATATGATTACCGGTCTGGTTCGCCCGGACAAGGGCTATATCTCCCTTGATGGTTTCGATATCACCAGATTGCCGATGTATCGGCGCGCCCGGCTCGGCATTGGTTACCTGCCGCAGGAAGCCTCTATTTTTCGAGGCCTGAATGTGGAAGAGAATATCATGGCCGTTCTCGAACTGGTCGAGCCCAAGCGCAAGAAGCGCAAGCAGCAACTGGATCAGTTGCTAGAGGAATTCTCCATCACGCATCTGCGCAAATCCATGGCAATTGCCCTGTCGGGTGGTGAACGGCGGCGTCTGGAAATCGCCCGCGCTCTGGCCTCTCGCCCATCCTTCATGCTGCTTGATGAGCCTTTTGCCGGTGTTGACCCCATCGCCGTTGGCGACATTCAACAACTGGTACGCCATTTGACCGCGCGCGGGATTGGAGTTCTGATCACGGACCATAATGTGCGAGAAACGCTCAGTCTGATTGATCGCGCCTATATCATTCATTCAGGCAATGTGCTGACCAACGGCACACCAGATGAAATCATTGCGAACCCGGATGTGCGCCGACTTTATCTTGGCGAGAGTTTCTCCATGTAAGCCCATAATGGCGCGCCAATAATGATAGGCGGAGAATGAGAATTCGCTTCCTTGATGGTTGCTTTGCCAATGAGGGCTTGAACTTTCAGGAAATTGCCAAATAATTGATCAATGACTATAAGCGAGGCAGCCTTCAGGCTTGAGCTTTTTCGGTCATGCACATAATTCAGAGGATAAGCTTTTGATGAATTTCTATTTTTCATCAGACAGCAGATTTGAATTGTGCAAAAGGGTATAACCCTGCTATAGCTTACAAGCAAGACTTGTACCAATTCGCCTTATTGGGACTAATAAATTGGTGCCAGAAATATGGCGATTGACGACACCCGGCCCAAGCCGAGCAGGTGTGGCATAATGTTTCAGGATACATCCAAGCTTTCAGGCAGGGGGCGGATGGGTGTTCCGGTCGCAACAAGTTGAACAGGGACGGATAGCTGCTGCTGCCCAAAATGGGTCGCGGGGCTCAGGTGAGGACAGACAAGCACATGGCTTTGACACCAAGACTGGATATGCGCCAGAGCCAATCGCTGGTGATGACGCCGCAGCTGATGCAGGCCATTCAGCTGTTGCAGATGTCCAATCTCGATCTCGTCGCCTATGTCCAGCAAGAGCTTGAAAGCAACCCGCTGCTGGAAACAGCCTCCGATGATTATCCCGCTGATGCATCCTCTTCCAATTCCTCCAATGAAAGGCTTGAGCAAGGCGGAGGGCAGGATCAGAGCGCCGATGGCGGTGACAATGATACCCGTGCCGATAGTTTTGACGAGGGTGTTGCCGATACGGATTTGTCGGAGCAGTTTTCCGGCGAAAATCCCGAGCAGATGGACGCGATTTCCAACGATCTTGATGCGCGGCTTGATAATGTCTTCCCCGACGACAACGGCCCGCAGGAGCAAGCCGGACCGAGTCTGAATGACCCATGGATGTCAACGCCGATGCGCGATGGCGGGGCCAATCCCGACTATGATCTGGAATCGGTGCTGGCAGGCGAAATCTCCCTTGCCGATCATCTCGAACAGCAGATGATGACGGCGATTGCCGATGAGCGCAAACGGATCATCGGTCAGTTTCTGATCAACGAACTGGACGAATTCGGCTATCTGCAAACTGATCTGGCCATGGTTGCCAATCGGCTTGGCGTCGATGAAGCCGAAGTTGCCGGAGTTCTGGAGATTTTGCAGGGCTTCGAGCCTGCAGGTGTTTTTGCCCGGTCACTGTCGGAATGTCTGGCTCTCCAGCTCAAGGATCTCAATCGCTACGATCCGGCCATTGCTGTGCTGCTGGACAATCTGGAGCTTCTGGCCAAACGCGATTTTGTTGCCCTGCGCAAGCTCTGCGCGGTTGATGATGATGATCTGGCCGACATGATCCGCGAGATCAAGGCGCTCAATCCGCGCCCGGGCAGCGCCTTCGGGCATCTGACGGTTCAGCCCGTGGTTCCTGATGTGTTTGTGCGACAGGCCTCCGATGGCAGTTGGCGGCTTGAGCTGAACAGCGAAACCCTGCCACGGGTGCTGGTCAATCGCAGCTATTACGCCCAGATCAATGAAACGGCGGCAGGCAAGAAGGAAAAGGAATTTCTGGTCGATTGCCTGCAAAGCGCCAACTGGCTGGTCAAGAGCCTTGATCAGCGCGCCCAGACGATCCTCAAGGTGGCAACCGAAATCGTCAAGCAGCAGGATGCTTTCTTTGCCTATGGGGTGACCCATCTCAAGCCGCTCAATCTGCGCACCATTGCCGACGCCATCCAGATGCATGAGAGCACCGTCAGTCGCGTCACGTCGAACAAATATATCGCCACCAATCGCGGCACCTTCGAGATGAAATATTTCTTCACCTCAGCCATCTCCGCCATATCGGGAGGGGACAGCCACTCGGCCGAGGCGGTCAAGCACCGTATTCGTCAGGCCATTGACGAGGAGGCCGCCGATCGCGTTCTGTCCGATGATGCACTGGTCAAGCTGTTGCGCGATTCCGGCATCGACATCGCCCGCCGCACCGTCGCGAAATATCGCGAAGCCATGCATATTCCCTCCTCCGTACAGCGGCGGCGCGAGAAGAAGGCGGCGCGCGGCTAGCCGGATAATCGGCTGGATTGATCTCTGCGCAAATCTACGGATCAAGGGGATTCGTCGGCAAGAAGAGAAATAATATGCCGATTGACCAGTACGTCAAAGCTCTGGAAAATGTCGGGTATAACCGGAAGCGAAAATCCCGCGCAGACAACGGCCATTTCCGGGCCATATTTCATTCCGTCCATTGCCCTCACCTTTAGGATGAGAGGCCTGTTTCGCCAACAGGGCTTTTTATGTCATTGTGAGAATTTGTAACAATATAACGAATTGACATAAGCTTAAGAAATTAATGAAAATATTTGCTGCGGTAGCTGTTTGTTAGTTACGCTCATTCACTGTCAGTGGATAAATACGTAAAGATGCGTGTTTCCTCGTCTCAATCGTCGAGTTTGCTGGTCAAAGCTCGTGAATTTTGGCAAACTGAAAGCATGCATGAGAGACTTTCCCATAACATTGACATTTGTAACCGGACCGCCTATGTCTGCGCGGCCCGTAAAGATGTCAATGTGGTCCGTGGTATGGTTTCATGCGTATGGCCGACCGGGCTTTCAACATGTTGATGTCGCCCGCAAAGTACGGCCGGCTTTTTAGGCCACATTTGCGAGTGTCGTTATAACTGAAAGACCCAACGCCGGTCATTTTATAGGCCCATAATTGATAGGGGGTTCCATGACGCTTCGAGTATCAGGCAAACAAGTCGATGTTGGCGATTCACTTCGCGCCTACGCAGAGGATCGGATTGCCGAGGCTGTCGAGAAATATTTCGACGGAGGCTTTGGTGGTCAGATGACCTTGGAAAAGGAAGGCATCGGCTTCAAGAGCGATCTTGTGATCCATCTCGATTCCGGGATGGTGATGCAGGCAAGCGGCTCGGATGTTGACGCTCAGAAGAGCTTCGACAATGCCGTTGAGCATATCGACAAGAGGCTGCGCCGTTACAAAAGACGCCTGAAAAGTCATCGCAACGATTTTCACGAAAGCCCTGAAGGAATCGAGATCGCTTACGGTGTGCTGCAGAATCCTGCGGTGCAGGATGAAGTGCCCGATGATTTCACGCCCGTTGTTATCGCTGAAAGCACCACCAAACCCATCCGTACCATGACGGTTGGCGATGCTGTTGTTGCTCTCGATATGACTGGCGATCCTGTCGTGGTCTTTCGCAACGCCGGAGATGATGCTATCAACGTGGTATATAAACGCAAGGATGGCCACATCGGATGGATCAGCCCGTCTCTGGCCGACAAGTAAGCATAGTGGAACGTCATAGACATAGGATGGTGGCAAACATCATCATGGAATGACAAGGGCGCACCCGATTGGATTGAATTGTGCAACAATCGGGCGCGCTTTAGCCAACTGGGCTCAAGGCCGTTGGCGTTCGCTCAAGATCAAATGGCCTTCAGGTCCGACCACCTGAAGGCTTTGATCATTTCAAGAAACCGGGGTATCCTGTTTTTCATCGGACCTGAAAGCTAGATACCTGACACATGAGAGTTTCATGGAACTGAACGATCTACTCGCTCCTGAAGCGATAGTCCCTTTGCTCAAGGCGAGCAGCAAGAAGCAGGTTATTCAGGAATTGTCGGAGCGCGCGGCCAAGATGACCGGGTTACAGCAACGTCAGATTTTCGAAAAGCTGCTCCAGCGCGAGAGACTGGGTTCAACCGGAGTGGGGCAAGGCGTCGCCATCCCTCATGGCAAACTGGCCGAGCTGGAAAAGATCCACGGCATTTTTGCGCTGCTGGACAAGCCTGTCAATTTTGAAGCCATGGACGACAAGCCGGTCGATATCGTATTTCTTCTGCTGGCTCCCGAAGGGGCTGGCGCTGATCATCTCAAGGCTTTGGCGCGCATCGCCCGCGTCTTGCGCAATGAGGATACCCTCAACAAACTGCGCGCAGCGACCGATGCAGATGCCATACGTGCCGTCCTCTGCCATCTGCCTGAGTCAGACGCAGCCTGATCGCTGTTTGCGCAATCAGGCATAGACTGCCTTTCTAGCTATTTTCCTGCCCATTTGTAATTTGCCTGTCAAATTTGACAGGCAAACAGATTGCTTTTCAGCTATCGTGCCATGCGCCAACCGGTTTGGCTGTGCGGCATGATATTTCTGTGTGGCCTGTTGTCAGGCTACGCATCAGAAGGGCATAAAATGGCAAAAGACATCAATCCCGATGCAGAGATCGGCAGATCGCAAGCCCCCGGCCTCAGGGAAGCTTCGGCCCTGTGGTGGAAGATCGGCGTTCTCTCCTTTGGTGGCCCGGCTGCCCAGATCGCCCTGATGCATAAATTGATTGTCGATGAAAAGCGATGGCTTTCCGAGCAGCAATTTCTCAATGCCCTGTCCTTTTGCATGCTGCTACCCGGCCCTGAAGCGATGCAGCTTGCCACTTATGCAGGCTGGCGTTTGCATGGTGTGAAGGGTGGTCTTGTTGCCGGTCTTGCTTTTGTGCTGCCGGGCGCTCTCGTGGTTTTGCTTCTCTCGGCTGCCTATGCACTGTTTGGCCACACGCCCCTTGCTGCTTCCCTGTTTCTGGGCATCAAGGCTGCGGTGCTGATCATTGTGCTTGAAGCATTGTTGCGCGTCAGCCGCAAGGCACTCCACGGACTGGCCCATTGGCTGATAGCAGCCTTTGCCTTCGTGGCGATCTTCTTTCTTGAGGCACCATTCCCGCTGATCATTTTATGCGCCGGCCTCTATGGTCTCTGGCATGGTTCCCGCCAGAAGGGCAAGGCAAAGGAGCCCGAGCGAGCGGATGAAGAGGTGGTGACGGTTGATGGCGGTCGGGCTGTTTCTCCTGCGCAGACTGTGAAAAGCATCCTCCTCTGGCTCGGCATCTGGCTGTTACCGCTCGCCTTGCTGCTCTGGCTCTCGCCGATGGCGATATTGGGCACGATTGGTCTGTTTTTCTCCAAGCTAGCCATGGTGACATTCGGCGGAGCCTATGCGGTTTTGGCCTATATGGCGCAGGACGCTGTCAGCCAATATGGCTGGCTGAGCGCGCCGGAAATGCTCGACGGGCTGGGGCTGGCCGAGACCACGCCGGGGCCACTCATACTGGTTACCGAATTTGTCGGCTTTCTGGCGGCTGCCCGCTCGGGGGAGGGGATCAATCTCTGGTACGGACTGGCCGGGGCCATGGTCACGCTTTGGGCAACCTTCGCCCCCTGCTTCCTCTGGGTTTTCGCCGGTGCGCCCTATATCGAGTGGATCAGCGAGCGGCCCCGGCTGAGAGAGGCACTGCGGGCCATTACTGCCGCAGTGGTTGGTGTCATTCTCAATCTGTCCGTCTGGTTCGGGCTGCATGTGCTATTTGCCACGGTCGACAAACACAGCTTTGGCTGGATCTCCATCTATCAGCCCGAGTGGGGCAGTTTGGAGCCTGTGTTGCTGCTGTTGGCGCTGCTCGCAGGTTATCTGCTGCATTGGCGGCAATGGTCCATCATGGCCTGTCTGACAACGACGGGCACGCTCGGTGCTATTTCGGGCTTTGTCGGTGGGATCTGATAGTCAAATAGGGGAGGTCAAGCAGGTCTCGCGGCGGAGGCTGGTTCGTCATTAAAAGCGAACAAGACAGGGCGGTCTGAAAATATCCAGACCGCTTCATTCATGGAGTATTCGTGAGCATTCGTAAGCACCCGTGGCTGTGCCTGTTAATGCACGCTCACGGTCTCGATATCATGGCGCATGGCGCTGAGCTTGACGGCGGATTCCGAACCCGCCAATGCGATAGGCTGTCCTTGAACATCGAGCAGGGCCCAGAGTTGCTGATTTTGCGGAATCTCTGGCGCTTCGGGGAACATGTCCATGACTTCTTCCATGCTCACCTGGCGCACATAGGCCATGCGACGTTCCAGCATGATGGACTCCATGCCATCATCCAGATCGTCTTCGAACATTTCTTCTTCATTCATGGCATCTGCTTTCATGTTGGGCCAGCCTCTCTGCCCCATGTCGGGAGGATCGGGCAGGGCGTCCGGCCAGGGTGGAACACACGCTTACTCTTTGACGTCGATTGCAATCTTGCGCACGACCTTCTCAGGTTCCGGCCGAGCCAGATCGATGGACAACAGGCCATCTTTCAACTCGGCGCCAAGAATTTCTATGCCCTCAGCCAGCACGAAGGAGCGCTGGAACTGGCGGGCGGCTATGCCACGGTGAAGATACTGGCGGCTCTGGTCATCCACCTGACGACCGCGAATGACAAGCTGGCTTTCTTCCAGTGTCACATCAAGCTGATCGCGGGTGAAACCGGCCACGGCGAGCGTAATGCGCAACACATCACCGCCGCCCCCGTTGCCCTCAAGCAACTTGCTTTCGGTCGGGTCCAGTCTCTCGATATTATATGGGGGATAGCCCTCATTGGCTCCCTTGGCGACGCGGTCAAGCACGCGCTCGACTTCATCAAAGCCAAGTAAAAAGGGGCTGGAAAAGGCAGACATACGTGACATTGGGCGGTCCTTCTTGGTAAGCGACGCGCGACTATGCTCCATCCCGATTGGAACGACCGGAGCTGAATTACAGAACATTTGCGCCCAATCAAATGGAAAGCAAAGGCTCCAAGTGAAACCGAACTCTCCCTTTTCGTCATGAAAAGACGGGGCTGGAGAATTCGCTGGGGGGTCGGCTTTTCACCACACCCTCAATACCGGACCTCATCTTCAAGCATCCGGCATGACTCCAATATGGGGTTATTCGTGGCCCGCTTCAAGTTTATTCATACTTTGGGCCACAAAGCGCATGCTTTGGCCAATATCTTGGCCTGGCTTGATCGTACCATTCAGAGAGAAATACTTTTGCAATAAGTTGAATTACTTATGGATATGCATCTGAAAGGATTTCTGTTTCGGGCCATCTGGTGCCTCTTTAATCCTGATGAAGGGTGGGGCTGGTTTCTTCTGTGATCAACATGCAAAGAGCCTGGGGTGCGCGCTGCGCTGCGCCATGCCAACCGGCTCCTCCCGCACCAGCGCACAAAAAAAGCCGCGCTGAAATCAGCACGGCTTTTTATCATATCAAGAAGCGACCATTCAGCCCGCTTGGTATCAATCAGCTTGCCTTCTTGGACCGTCTGCGATCGGAGCCAGTGTTATAGGCGATTTCTGAATGATATTTGCAGTAAGGAGAGCCGGACTCGGATTTATGTCCACAGAAGTGGAAATCTGAGTCTCCCGGATCGCCAATCGGCCATTTGCAGGTGCTTTCCGTCAGCGTGAGAATGGACGCACGCTTGGAAATTGGCACGACCACAGGATCCGCCTCGGGATGCTTGACAGCCTTGGGCTGTGGTGCCGACTGTGGCTGGCTGTCGACCTTGAGTGCCGTAGCTCCGACGCTTGGCGCAGCCGAGCTGCTGCTGGAGCGTGCAGGACGATTGCTCTGGGTGCGAGGACGCCGCGGGCGTGGCGCTGCAGTCGTGGTTTTTGCACGTCCTGACAGTCCAAGCCTGTGTACCTTGCCGATGACGGCATTGCGAGTAACGCCGCCCAGTTCAGACGCAACCTGACTGGCGCTCAGGCCTTCAGACCAAAGCTTTTTGAGTAGTTCAACACGTTCGTCAGTCCAAGACATATTAAAGCCTCCGTCTAGACTGTTACAGAAGACAAACCAAGAACCGCATCTGGTTGCGTTAACACAACCAAAGGTTTGTCTTTCTTAAGTGGATTTGATTTTTGCCGCACGATAGTTATTCGTTAATAATTCGTAAACTACTATACGGTTGGAGTCTGCCGCAACTGGATGAGGGGCCAAATCAGCCCTTTTCCCCAACTATTCGAATCAACCATTGTCCAAAAAACGAAAGACAACGCTTTTTTGAATTTATCCTCATCCATTTGTTGATTGCTTGTGGAAAAGGTGTGCTTAACTATTGAATATCTATGTCACAATATGCGTCTGACCAATGTTGATGGATTAACTGCTGGTTTTTTAGCATGTGCCTCTTTGCTTGGCCCTGACTGCCTAAAAGTTGCGCAGTAAATTTGGCCTCTGGCGTGAAACACATGCTCTCTCATACGATGGTCGCAGAATGATGACAACTGCCTGATGCGCGTACAGGTTAATGAAGTTTAACTAATAACAGCCCCCATAAGAGGGCGCAGAAGAAGCCGGTTTCACAAAAGCAAATCTAGTCCCGAACGGCCTGTGTCCTATTAAATTTTGTGGATTAGTATATATTCAGCATAATATTTCGAAGAATGCCGAAAGTCTCTGATTGACAAGAGGGGGGCATTCTTGCAATAGAAGGGCCTTCATCGGCCGCCGCTGGAGCGGCTTTTTTTGTTGAAATACTGCCATTCTCATAGCGCTGCTTCGGGGCATGTTGACCCGGTTTTCCTGCCTATTATGATCGGTTAACCATTTTCAATGAGAAGAGCCTGTTTTAAAGCGGCAAAAGTCTTGGTTTTCCGGGCTTTTGTCCGGTTTTTCGCCCTTTGGGTGGTTAATATCAGGAGACCTTTGTCTTGGGACAAGGATAAGGAAAATGACGCAATCTTCGCTGTATGCCACATATGCAAGAGCCAACCTGGAATTCGAAAAGGGAGAAGGCGCCTGGCTTACGACGCGAGATGAGCGACGCTTCCTTGATTTCGCCGCCGGGATCGCTGTCAACAGCCTCGGCCATGCCCATCCGCACTTAGTAGAAGCCCTTAAGGAACAAGCGGATAAGCTCTGGCATGTATCAAACCTGTATGACATCCCGGGTCAGCACAAGCTGGCCGAGCGTCTTTGTGCCGCGACCTTTGCCGACAAGATCTTTTTCACAAATTCCGGTGCAGAAGCGGTGGAATGCGCGATAAAAACCGCGCGCCATTATCACTATGCAAAAGGGGCTCCGGAGCGGACGACAATTCTGACATTCGCCGGTGCGTTTCACGGTAGAACCCTTGCGACCATCGCTGCAGGCGGTCAGGAAAAATATCTCGAAGGTTTCGGCCCAAAAGCGCCGGGCTTTCAGAGTCTGCCCGCTCTTGACCTTGATTTGGTGAAACAATCGGTCAATGAAACCACCGCAGCGATCCTGCTGGAACCCATTCAGGGTGAAGGTGGCATCCGCGAAGTCGAGCCTTCCTTCCTCAAGGCCTTGAGGAATTTGTGCGATGAATCCGACATCTTGTTAATTCTTGACGAAGTTCAGACCGGTGTCGGGCGTACCGGCCATCTCTTCGCTTATGAAGAGTCGGGCATCGAACCGGACATCATGGCGATCGCCAAAGGTATCGGCGGAGGCTTTCCCATGGGGGCCTGTCTGGCAAAAGCAGAGGTTGCAGAGTCCATGGTGCCGGGAACACATGGTTCAACCTATGGTGGCAATCCACTCGCCATGGCCGTTGGCAATGCCGTTCTTGATGTTGTGCTGGAAGATGGTTTTCTGGACAATGTCGCTAAAACCGGGCTTATTCTGAAACAGAGTCTTGCCGGGCTGATGGATTCATACCCGGATTTTATTGAAGAGATCAGGGGCCGCGGCTTGCTGCTTGGCCTCAAACTGAAAATGCCACCAGCAGAGCTGGTTGCCGAGCTCCGCAAGGAAGGTCTTCTGACCGTTGGCGCTGGCGATAATGTTTTGCGACTGGCTCCGCCTCTGACCATCGGTCAGGAAGAAATAGATTTTGCACTCCAGGCCTTGGAACGGGCGCTCAACAGCATGCGCTCTGCAAGGGCAGACAGTCATTGATAGGGGGGATTGCAAACCATGTCGAATAGTGCCACGCGCGATTTCATCGATTTGGAGACGCAGAAGACCGAAGACCTGAAGACTATTCTGGCGACCGCGCACAAGATCAAGCTTGCGCGCAAGACCAAGCGCAGAACCGATATGCTTGAAGACAAGGTGATTGCCCTTGTCTTCGACAAACCCTCGACCCGGACCCGCGTTTCCTTTGATGTGGGCGTGCGCGAATTGGGCGGCACACCGCTGATGCTGACCGGCGCTGAAATGCAGCTTGGTCGTGGCGAGAGCATTCCCGATACCGCCCGTGTGCTGTCGCGCTTCGTCGATGGCATCATGATCCGCATGCTGGACCATGACGCCGTGGCAGAACTGGCAGAATATGCCACCGTGCCTGTCATCAATGGTCTGACCTATTATTCCCATCCCTGCCAGATCATGGCAGATATCATGACCTATGAGGAACATCGTGGTTCCCTGCAAGGCAAGACCGTGACATGGGTGGGCGACTATAACAATGTGCTGGCCTCCTGGCTGCATGCTGCCGAGCATTTCGACTTCACCATGCGCGTTGCCGTGCCTGATGAACTGATGACCGATTATGCCGTCATTGACCGGCTGCGCGGCCGTGGCGTGCGCATCGAGCTGTGCGATAAAGCCGAAGATGCCGCCGACCAGTCAGATCTGATCATCACCGATACATGGGTGTCGATGGGAGATGAAGATGCAGAACATCGTCACAATCTCTTGAAACCCTATCAGGTCAACACCAGATTGATGGGGCTTGCCAAGGATGACGCCCTGTTCATGCATTGCCTTCCGGCCCACCGTGGCGAGGAAGTGACGGATGAAGTCATCGACGGACCGCAATCCGTGGTGTTCGATGAGGCGGAAAACCGTCTGCATGCCCAGAAAGGTGTCATGGCCTGGTGCTTCCACAAGGCCATTGGCGACGAATGACGCGATAATGCGGCCCTTTTGAGCGGGCCCGATCCAGGTCAGGCAAACCAGCTGCAGGCTTTCATGTCTGCAATGGCGGGGTCTTGACGATCGCAATCGAAACAGGGACAAGGGTGGATACATGCGTATCCGCCCTTTGCCTTTGTGAAGTTACAGAATGCGCGCCCGGTCCGTGATGCATCCCATCTGCGGACCATCTTGAGAGGGTGGATGCGCCGTTCCAATGGTGCGACCGCCCTCACGGTGCCACAGGAAAGTGAGCCAGATGACTGAACAAACCAATATCGTCTCTCCCATGGACCGCGTTTTGCCGTTTCAGGTCGATGGACTGGACGTGCGTGGCCGCATGGTGCATCTCAATGAAACCGTGACCGGCATCATCCAGCGTCACCAATATCCCGATGCGGTCAATCGCCTGCTCGCCGAAGCCATAGCGCTGACCTCTCTGCTCGGTTCATCCCTGAAATTCGAGGGCAAATTCATTCTTCAGGTTCAGTCCAAGGGTGCCGTGAATATGCTGGTGGTGGATTTCAATGCGCCAGACGCCGTGCGCGCCTATGTGCGCTTTGACGAGGAAGCCCTGAGCGCCCTGATTGCTAGAGGCGAAACGCGCCCCGAGCAGTTGCTTGGCGAGGGCCATCTGGTCATGACGATTGATCAGGGCCAATATATGAACCGCTATCAGGGCGTGGTTGTGCTCGATGGCAAGAGCTTGGAAGACGCCGCTCACAGCTATTTCATGCAGTCCGAACAGCTGCCGACCCGGGTGCGCCTTGCGGTGACCGAAATGGTGTCCAAGCAGCAAGACGGGACAGCAAAGAGCGAATGGATCGCCGGTGGTTTGCTGGTGCAATATCTGCCGCATTCCTCAGCGGATGTGCCGCATCGCGATCTGCATCCGGGCGATCATCCCGATCCGGAAATGCAGAAGACCCACCATGTTGGCGAGGCTGATGCATGGCGCGAATGTGAGGCTTTGGTCAACACCATTGACGATCATGAACTGACCGACCCGAATGTGCCTGCCGAGACCCTGCTTTATCGGCTGTTTCATGAAAATGCCCCCCGGGTTTTCGAGGCCATGCCCATTTTCGACCGTTGCACCTGTAGTCGCGAGCGGATCAGCGACATGTTCAGGAATTTCGATCCCGAAGAAATGAAGGAAATGATCGTTGATGGCAAAGTCGAGGTGACTTGCGAATTCTGCAGCACGCACTATGAATTTGATCCCGAGGAAGTTGCCAAAGCGGCTCAGAAAAAATAGGCAGCCAAAGGCAGCCCGCGCCCGAATTTCGCGCGGCCCTTGGCCAGCCAACGCTGATTAAATGATCGTTCAAGACAAGAAGAACCACCCGATTTCGGGTGGTTTTTTATTTCCCGACATTTTCTCTTGATACAAAATGATGAAAAGATTTGATTGCATGGAAGCAATATCACTGAGATAACCGCTTAGGAGGCAACCATTTATCTTGTTATTTTTACGGGATGGTTTGCTCAGCCAGTGGGGAGAAAAGGCGGGGGAATATGGGGCAATCCGATTGGATATGCCTTCTGAATTTATCACATAATATATTGATAAACAGGGATGTTTTAAGATCCGGATCTGGCTTCTCCTCGTAGGAATATACGCCAGATCGTAAAGTTAAAACGCTCCCTTCTCTTCGCAAGCCATTGGATTGAGGCCTCAAACAGATTTTTTCTGGCCGGATATAGAATGTCCTTTTGGAGACAATCCGGCAGCAACCATTGACCAGAGACGATGAATAACCATAGCAAAGACCTTCAGCCAAGCCGGACGACCGACCATGCCGAAAGCCTTTTGGCCCATGACGAAGACCCGCAAGCGTCCTTTCATGCAAGAGAGGGCGGTCAGTCGCCGCTGGCCCGTTTCCTGCGCGGCACCTTCCGGCTCATTCTGCCCGTTCTGGTAATAGCAGCAGGGGGCTTTGCCGCCTGGCAACTGGTTGCGACCAAACCCGAGGTCAATCGTCGCCCTCCCAGTGAGCAGAGCTATGCGGTGGAGGTCAAGCGCGCCATCCCCGCAGCGCTGCAACCCGACATCATTCTTTATGGCACCGTCTCCGCAGCCCGTCAGGTGGAGCTGCGTGCTCTGGTCAGCGGCGAGGTGGTGTGGGTCAATCCGAACCTGCTGGAAGGCCATGTCATCGAACAGGGTGCCGCCCTGATACGGATCGATCCATTTGAATTTGAAGGGGCCGTGCGTGAGGCGGAAGCCAATCTGGCTGAAGCGCGCGCCAGCCTGAGCGCCAGTGAGGTGTCCCTTGCCAGCGACGAAGCAGGCCTTGCAAGGCTGGAGGAACAGCTCACCCTCGGGCAGAAGGATCTGGAGCGCGCCGAGCAACTGGCAAAGAGCGGCAGCCTGACACAGCAGGCCCTGGAAAACCGCCGCCTGACAGTATCCCAGCGTCAGCAGAGTGTGGAAAGCCGCCAGTTCAATCTCAAGGTGCTCGCCTCCCAGATCGAACAACAGAAAGCCAATCTGGACCGTCTGGAATGGCGACTGGAGCAGGCAAGGCGCAATCTTGCCAACACCACCCTGAGCGCCCCCTACAGGGGCGTGGTGCAGAGCAAGGCTGTGGAACTGGGCCGCTCCGTCTCGGGCAATGACACTCTGGTCACCCTTTATGATCCGGATGCCATGGATGTCCGCTTCACATTGTCCGATGCGCAATATGGCCGCCTCACCTCTGATGGAAAGGCCCTGATCGGCAAGGCAATAAAGGTCAACTGGTTGCTTGGCGAACGGACGGTCGCGCACAAGGCAACTGTTACGCGGGTCACCCCGGAGGTGAATGCAGCCAATGGCGGGGTGGAGGTCTTCGCCCGTCTGGAAGCCGAATCCGAACTCAGGACCGGAACATTTGTTGAGCTTCTGGTGCCGGACAAGATCTATGAAAATGCCATTTCCATTCCGCAGGCTGCCATCTATGGCGGAGATCGCGTCTATGTGAACCGCGATGGCCGCATGGCGCCGGTCAGTGTCAGGGTGCTTGCCTATCTGGGTGACAATGCCCTCATCGACGGGACGGCTTTTGATCCGGCAATGCAGATCGTGACCACGCGCGTGGCCGAAGCTGGTCCGGGCCTGAAGCTCGTGGTGCCCGGCCAGAGCGGTGAAGGCGTTGGGAAGGGCCAGAAAATGGACCAGAAGATGGTGGCCCCGCAAACAGGTCAACCGGCTCGTCCCCTTCAAGAGAAGGCTGAGGGGAGGGAGGCGCAATGAGCCGCTTTGATCGCGATGGCAAGGGTGGCGCGGTCGGTTTCTTCGTCCATCACCCCAATGCCGCCAATCTGCTGATGATCATCCTGCTTGTGGCCGGGCTCTTTGCCCTGTCGCGCATGAACAGCCAGTTTTTCCCGACCATCGATTCCGACACCATCGAGATTTCCGTCAATTGGTCAGGGGCCAGCGCCGAGGATGTCGAGGCCAATATTCTGGAGATCGTCGAGCCAAAGGTGCGCTTCATCGATGGCGTCGACAAGGTTACATCCTTTGCCCGCGAAGGGGCCGCTTTCGTTATTCTGGAATTCAAGCCGGGCGTGGACATGCCTCAGGCCTTGCGGGATGTGGAATCCGCCGTCGACATGATCAACACCCTGCCGGATCTGGCCGATGATCCCAATGTGTCCTATCGCCAGTTTCGCGATGACGTGGCGCGGCTCATCCTCTCCGGCCCCTTCGATGAAGCATCCCTGCGAGGCTTTGCCAAGGATATCCGCGATGACCTGATCGACAGAGGTATTGATACGGTCGACTTCACCGGTTTGCGCGATGAGGAATTCTTTGTCGGCCTCACCGACTATGACATGCGCCGCCTCGGCCTGACCGTGCAGGATATTGCCAATCAGATTGCATCGAACAGCCGCGATCTGCCTTCGGGCAATGTCAAGGATGGCTTTGAAAAGCAGGTCCGCACATTGGCCGTCGAGGAGAAGCCCGAGAGCCTGTCCGATATCAAGATCATTTCCGGCATTGATGGATCCAGCGTGAAGCTGAGCGACATCACGCAGGTGGAGCGCAGGCTGGATCCGGATGGCGTGCGCGGCATCATGCGCGGCGAATCCGCCATCCAGCTGATCGTGCGGCGCGCGCCGACAGCGGATTCCCTTGATGCCTCCGCCATCGTCAATGATTATCTGAAATCCATCGAGGGTATATTCCCGCCGACCCTGAAGATCACCCAATATGACGCGCTCGCCGAAGCGCTGGTGGATCGCATTCTGCTGCTGGTCAAAAATGCCGCCTCGGGCATCATTCTGGTGATGATCATTCTGGCGCTGTTCCTCAATCTGCGCACCGCGCTTTGGGTCACGGCGGGTATTCCGATCTCGATGCTTGCTTCCTGCGTGGTGCTGCTGGCACTGGGCCAGAGCATCAACATGATGTCGCTCTTCTCCTTCATCATGATGCTCGGCGTCATCGTCGATGACGCGATTGTCGTGGGCGAGGAGACGACCACCCGCTATCAGGCCGGAGCCCCCGGTCCGGTGGCCGCTCAGGGCGGGGGGGCTCGCATGCTGTTGCCGGTCACCGCCGCTTCCCTGACCACAGTTGCCGCTTTTGCTCCCATTCTGCTGATCGGCGGCGTTATCGGCCAGATGATGGGCGTGCTGCCGCTGGTGGTGATTTCGGTACTGACCGCAAGTTTCGTGGAGTGCTTCTTCATCCTGCCCGGTCATCTCGCCCATTCCATGACCCCGACCCATAATCGCAACTGGAGCGTCAAGCGGGTGATCATTGTCGGTCTTATCCTGCTCTTGCCGCTGGTGCTGTTCTATGGCCTGTCGCCGGAAATGGCGGCCAAATTCGGCGGACTGACCCAGTGGCTCTGGTCTTGGCTGCACGGGTTTTTCGCGGCGGGCAGCATGGCAGCCCTTCTGGTCTTCATCATCATTGCGGCAGGCATATCCCTGATCATTGAAACCCTGTATGTGCGCAGGCTGAAACATTCCGATCCGCGCGCCAATCATGGCCGCCAGAGCGAAAGCGCTTTCCGCAAGGGCTTCGACAGGCGCTTCAATCATTTCCGCGATGGTGCTTTTCGCAAGCTGGTCAGCCTCTCCTATGACTGGCGCTACACCACGCTGGCGCTTTGCCTTGCTTCCATGGCCATCATGGGTGGGCTGGTGGCCGGGGGACGGGTCGGCTTTGTCTTCTTTCCGTCTGCCGAAGCGGAAACGGTCACCATTTCCATGACCTTCAATGTCGGCATATTGGAAGAGGATGCCCTCACAATCGTCAAGCGCGTGGATGATGCCGTCTATGAAACCGAAGCGGAAATCGGCAAGGGCGAAAAACTGGTCACCGCCTCCTTCATCACCCTCGGACAATCGGGGCGCACCACCGCAGACAATGTCGCTTCCCTTCGCTTGCGCCTGACCGCATCCGAGCAGCGCAGCATCCGCACTCCGGCCTTCATTCGCGCCCTCAATCGCAATATGCCGCAGATGGCAGGGCTCAAGCGGGCGGCCATCCGTGGCCAGCGCGGCGGCCCTCCGGGGGCGGATCTCGATATTCGCCTCACCGGCGCGAGCCCGGATATTCTCAAGCAGGCTTCCATTGATTTGCAGGAGCGGCTGTCAGCCTATCCCGGCGTCAGCGAGCTGGATGACAACATGCCCTATGGCAAGCCGGAGCTGACATTGGCGCTGACCCCGCGCGGCCATAGCCTTGGTTTTACCGCCCAGAGCGTCGGCGAACAGGTGCGAGATCTCATCGAGGGGCGGACGGCCCGCAAGCTGGCCATTCTGGATGAAGAAGTGGAAGTGCGCCTGCAACGCCTGTCCCACAGCAATGTGGACAGCCTCAGGAGCCTTTGGCTGAAGAGCCCGCAAGGCTCTTTCGTACCCCTGACCGAAGTCGTCTCCATCAGTGACCGGCAGGGCTTTTCTTCCATCCAGCGCTTTGACGGCAAGACCACCATTGCCGTGACAGCCGATGTCGATGCCGAAATCGTCACGGCCACGGAACTGGTCGCCGAACTGGACAGAAGCCTCATGCCCCAGATATCCAGCCAATATGGCGTCGACTATTATTTTTCAGGACGCAATGAGGAGCGCATGGACGCATTTGCCGATCTGCGGATCGGCCTGATGATCGCTCTGGCCGCGATCTATATCATTCTCGCCTGGATCTTTGCCTCCTATAGTCGGCCATTCGCCATCATGATGATCATTCCCTTCGGATTGGTCGGGGCCATTCTCGGCCACTATCTGCTTGGCTTCCAACTGACCATCCTCTCGCTCATCGGGCTGTTGGGGCTGGCGGGCATTCTGGTCAATGACTCGATCATTCTGGTCAGCCGCCTTGACGAGCGCATTGCCCATGGCCAGAGCGCAAGAGAGGCGGCAATCGGTGCCAGTTGCGACCGGCTGCGTGCTGTCCTGCTGACATCGCTGACCACCGTGGGCGGCCTTGCCCCCATGCTTTTTGAAAGCTCACCTCAGGCCGAATTCCTCAAGCCAATGGCGATTACCATTGTTTTCGGTCTGGCGGTTGCCACCCTGTTTGTGCTGTTTCTGGTGCCAAGCCTGTTTGGCGTCGGAGGGGATATCAGGCGCACACTGCATTTCCTGTTGCATGGTGACAGTGCCAAAGGCTCTCACAATCCCGCCGAATGATGAGCTAGGAAGGGGAACGGCCCTGTGCGCTCGCTAAAAAGCGCGCGGTCAGATGGGGCTGACCTGCGCGCAGCTGACAACGCTCCTCTTCCGGTTGGGCTCGGATATTGCATCACCTTTGGGGAAAGGAGTGCGATGCAAAAGAGAAAATGTGCCAGCAAGGTATGCTTGTGTTTGGGCGTTGCTATTTGGCGGTTTCGCCACTTTCAAAGGTCACTGCGCGGCGGTAGAGATGCCAGGTGGCATGCCCCAGCAAGGGAAGTATCACCACCAGCCCGAGCAGAAAGGACGCCAGACTGATCATCATCAGGAAGCCGATGAAAATGGCCCAGCTCAGCATCGTCTTCTTGTTCGCCATCACGCATTTGATAGATGTGATCATCGCCGTGATGAAGTCGATATCCTTGTGCAGCAGCATCGGAAAGGAAATCGCCGTTATCGAGAAGACCGCGACACTCAGAACCGCCCCGATCAGATTGCCCGCCAGCAGGAACATCGCCCCTTGCGGTGTCAGCAGGATGGTATTGACGAGTTCGGCCGGATTGACAGGATGCAGGCCGAAAAAGATCACATAGAGAAATATCGCGATGTCGATCCAGATGATGAAGGCAAAGCCGGTAATCAGGGCCATCCAGCGCAGTTCCTTGGAGCGCTCGCCGAAAACGGCCCCGAAAATATGACCGGGGGAGAGGGCTTCTCCCTCCTGACGGCGGCGGCTGACCTCATAAAGACCCGCAGCCACAAAGGGGGCAATGAGCGCAAAACCCGAAGCCAGCGGATAGACCAGATAGGGCATGTTATAGGCCGACAGCAGCCAGGCGAGAAACCAGCCACCCAAGGCATAAAAGCCGCCAAAGAACAGCCCGTATGGGGCACTGGCGCGAAAATCGCGCAACCCGGCACTGAGCGCTTCTGACAGGTCTGCTGTCGTCAGCAGCTGTATCACCGGCTTGCGATTGCCATCGCCGCTCTTCTGGCTGTTCGTTGTCTCGTTCGACAAGGATGTAAAATCCTGAGCAATGTCCGTCATGTCAATCCTCCCCGATTATTCGGCAGAGTTGACATGAGATGCTTTCCAGCCTGTCTCCTCCGCCATTCCTTCATGCTTGGAGGGAAAGAGTAACCGCAAATAGGTGCGACAGAAAGTCGCAATTGGTTCTAGAATGAACAAGCCGCAAATGCTCTCTTTGCGGCAGCATGGGCAAGGCAAGCGGTAACCGGCTGATATATCGTCAAGAACTATGAGGGGCGCGATCATGGTCCGGCGACGCTGGCGAAAAACTCACGAAGAATTTATCACTTCGGGCCGCTTTTCCCCTTCACGACGGGCTGAAAAGCCCGCAATGGGCATAGCCATGGGCATGGGCGCTGCTGCCTGCATGGCGGCAGGTCTCACACATGCTGGCCGCCATTGATCTGAATTTCCGCTCCCGTCACATAGGAGCTTGCCTCGGTGCAGAGATAATAGATCGTGTCAGCCACTTCCGAAGGCTGGCCAAGCCTGCGCATGGGAATGGAACTGACGATCTTCTCCGTCCCCGGCGACAGGATGGAGGTGTTGATTTCCCCCGGAGCGATGGCATTGACGCGAATGCCATGCGGTCCCAGATCCGCCGCCATCTCCCGCGTCAGCGAGGCCAGCGCCGCCTTGGAGGTCGCATAGGCTGATCCGGCATAGGGATGCACCCGCACACCGGCGATGCTGGTGACATTGACGATGGAGCCCTGCGCCGCCTTCAACTCGTCAAACAGGCCACGGGCCAGCATGATGGGCGCAAAGAAATTGACGGCAAAGACCTTGTGCCAGAGATCGAGCGGGGTCTCCAGACTGTCCAGCCGCTGGCCTTCCTCATCCTTGGGGCTGATGGCCGCATTATTGACCAGAGCATGAAGCTTGCCGCCATTGTCTCTCAGCCGTTCTCTGATCAGTGCCACGGCATCGCCGATCGTGTCAGGGTCGGCAAGGTCGACCTGAATGTGGTTTTCCTCCCCCATCGGCCAGGGGCATTTGTTTGAAAAGGCATGGCGCGAGCAGCTGAAAACACGCCAGCCTGCATCGGAAAAGCGTTTGACCGTCGCATGACCGATGCCTCGGCTGGCTCCGGTGAGCAGAAGCGTGCGATTCTCTGAATTGTCCATGGTGTTTCCCCTCATGAAAAAGGCTTTCATGATAGATATGGTCACGGGGCCTATTTGCCAATATTAACAATTGCACCTATATGAAAGACTGAGTTTCACGCAAAAGCAGACAGCCAGCAATAAACGGCCCATTGATGATCATTTGCCATTGTAACAAAATCACCGATCAGGAAATACTTGAAATAGCCGCCAGGCTTGCCGAAGAAAATCCTGACGCCCCGATCCATTCAAACCAGATCTATATGGGGCGTGGATGCAAGGCCAAATGCGGTTGCTGTCGCCCGATGATCGAGGCCATTCTGTTGCAGAATGGCCATGATGTGGCGATTGCCCAGAGCCACGAAATTGCCCGCGCCAAGCAGCCGAATTTCCATGGCGCTCCCAATGATTGTCCCGGATTCTCCTAAAGCCTTAACCCTGTCGCATTTTCACTTTTTGACCAGACCGCTCCGTCGTGGTTTACTTCGCTACGGATGACTCGAGAAAGGCTCGGGCCAGGCAATAATGGCGACCAGAACCAAATTTGCCATTCTTTCGTATATCCGAACTAGAACCTGACAATTGCAATCAGAGGGACCATCATGAAGGGCAATGAGAAAGTAATTGAATATCTGAACAAGGGGTTGCGCAGCGAATTGACGGCAGTCAATCAATATTGGCTGCATTATCGGCTGCTGGATGATTGGGGCTTTAGCAAGATGGCCGCCAAATGGCGCGCAGAATCCATCGAGGAAATGCAGCATGCGGATAAATTCATCGAGCGCATCCTGTTTCTCGAAGGTCATCCAAACCTGCAGACGCTTGATCCGCTGATGATCGGGCAATCGATCAAGGAAATTCTTGAAAGCGATCTGAAGGGCGAGATTTCCGCGCGGACCCTCTATAAGGAAGGGCGCGACGCCTGCAATGATGCCGGTGACTATATCACCATGAAGCTGTTCGAAGAATTGATGGCCGACGAAGAAGGCCATATCGATTTTCTCGAAACCCAGCTCAATCTGCTCGAAGAGCTGGGCAAGGAAAAATACGCCCAGTTGCAGGCAGAAGATGCCGGAGCTGGAGAAGACTGAGCCGGAGAAGACTGAGCCAGTCAAATCCCGGATGCTTATTACAAGCCAGACGCCCCGCAGCCATCAGGTTTGCGGGGTTTTGCAATTTGGCCAGTTGTTGCGCCAGATAAGGTTTGAGCAAGTGCGCCCGTTGCTGAAACGTCTTTTCCGGCACGCGCCGCAAGCCTTTAGCAAGCCTGTATCAAGCCAGCATCAAGCCGGTTTCAACCACTTGTGAATTGACCGTGTGGCGCAGAAGCTGAAAGAAACGCAAGGCAGCAGTGCAATACAGCGCGCAAGACAGATAGCCCGAGCGCCTGAAGGCTTGATACATGTCAGGCAAAATGAGGAGAAAGCCCCATGGATATCCGGCAAGACAAAACCCCGAAAATCCCTCAAGGCAGAAATATGGGCCGCTTTTCTGCGCGCAGGGCAGGCTTTGGAGCGGGTGTTCTGAAGCGCTCATTGCTGGCGCTTCCCATTCTTGCTGCCCCTTATGTGGCTGAGGCCGGAACAATGGCCGAAAGCATGCCTGCTGACTGGGCAAATCTGCTCGAAAAGGCCAAGGGGCAAACCGTCTATTTCCACGCCTGGGGGGGAGCCGACCGCATCAATGCCTATATCGACTGGGCAGGCGAAATGCTGCAAAAGCGCTATGGCGTGAGCGTCAAGCATGTCAAGGTCAGCGATACCGCCAATGTCGTCTCCCAGATCATTGCCGAAAAGGCAGCGGGCAAGATGGAGGGCGGCTCGGTCGATCTGGTCTGGATCAATGGCGAGAATTTTGCCTCGCTCAAACAGCAAGGCCTGCTGTTGCCGATGAGCTGGGCACCGGACCTGCCCAACTATAAGTTCGCCGACATCAAGGGAAAACCAACCCTTACCACCGATTTTACCGTGCCGACCGACGGGTTGGAAAGCCCCTGGGGCATGGCGCAGCTGTCTTTCTATTATGACAGCGCGATCACCGATGACGTGCCCATATCTGCTGCCGATTTGCTCGACTGGGCCAAGGCTCATCCGGGCCGCTTTGCCTATCCCAAGCCGCCGGATTTCCTCGGCTCGACCTTTCTCAAGCAATTGGCGCTTGAATTGGCCGACGATCCGTCCGTGCTGTCAATGCCGGTGAGCGAAGATAGTTACAAGGCTGTCGCAGACAAGCTTTTTGCCTATCTTGATGTTCTCCATCCCTATCTCTGGCATAAGGCAAAAGCCTTCCCCGACAATGTCTCAAGCCTGAAGAATCTGCTGGCCGATGGCGAAATCGAAATCGCCTTCACCTTCAATCCCGGCGATGCCTCTGCGGCCATTGCCAATGATGAATTGCCCGATAGCGTCCGCTCTTTCACATTCCGTGGCGGCACCATCGGCAATAGCCATTTTGTTGCCATTCCCTTCAATGCCAATGCAAGGGAAGGGGCCATGGTGCTGGCCAATTTCCTGCTCTCGCCAGAGGCGCAGGCCCGCAAGCAGGATCCTGCCATCTGGGGCGATCCAACGGTTCTGGATATCGCCAGCCTGTCCGATGAAGACAAGGCCCGGTTTGATGCGCTGGATCTGGGTGTGGCAACGCTGAAGCCGGAAGAATTCGGCCCAGCTCTGCCCGAACCGCATGCTTCATGGATGGAACGTCTCGAACAAGACTGGACGGCACGTTACGGCGTGCAATAAGCTGACGATGCAATGCCTCTCGGCAACCGCGATATAAAGCAAGGAGGGCCAGCATAAAGGCCCTTCATTTCCAAGAGCCCCGGATCATGCGCCTCAGCCCTCTTCATCATGCGCCCTTGCTGACTAGCCTGTTGATGCTCGGGCCGGTTCTGGCCGGATTATGCGGGGTTCTGTTTCCAGCCTTGGGCTGGTTGCCGGTGCTGGGTGGGGAGAGTTGGTCGCTTGACCCTTTCCGTGCTCTGCTGGCAACGCCCGGCCTCTGGCGCTCCGTGGCGCTGAGCCTTGCCAGCGGGCTGCTGACCACGCTGCTCGCGATGGCGATGGTGATCGGGCTTCTTGGCGCATGGTCCGGCACGCGGCTTTTTCGCTGGATGGTCCGGCTGATCTCGCCGCTGCTTTCCATCCCTCATGCCGCCGCCGCGCTCGGCTTTGCCTTTCTGTTTGCCCCCTCTGGCTGGTTGGTGCGCATGCTGTCGCCGGAACTGACCGGCTGGACGAGGCCGCCGGACTGGTTCTTCCCCCATGATCCCTACGGTCTTGCGATGATCGCAGGGTTGACCATCAAGGAGCTGCCCTTCCTGCTGCTGGTCAGCCTTGCCGCCTTGCCCCAGACGGAGCCACGCCGGACGCTGGAGCTTGCCCGCAGCCTTGGTTATGGCCCGATGATGGGCTGGCTCCATGCTGTCTGGCCGCGCCTCTATCGCCAGATCCGCTTGCCCATTTTCGCCGTCATTGCCTATGCCTCGTCGGTGGTTGACGTGGCGCTCATTCTGGGCCCGACCAATCCGCCGCCGCTGGCGGTGCAACTGCTGCGCTGGATGAGTGATCCGGATCTGTCCATGCGCTTTCTCGCCTCCGCCGGAGCGATCCTGCAATTGCTCGTCACTCTCCTCGCTCTGGCGATATGGTGGGCCGGTGAAAAGATTGCGGGCCGGTTGCTTTCCTGCCTTTCCCAAACCGGTCGCCGGTTTCAAGGCGACGATTGGCTCCGGCGTCTGATTGCTATTGCCGTAGGCGCAGCGGTGGCTGTCATGCTGGTCGGGCTGGCCGGGCTGAGCATGTGGTCCTTTGCTGGCTTCTGGCGCTTTCCCGATGCGCTGCCCCAGAGCCTGACGCTCAAGACATGGCGCAGCCAATGGTCGATGCTGCTGGAGCCTCTCGCCAATGCCTGCCTGATCGCCGGATTGGCAACCATGATTGCCATCGCCCTGACCCTTGCCACCTTGCAGGCCCGCACCAGCCTTGGCAGACGCACCACAGCTCGCCTGAGCATGATACTTCTCTATTTGCCGCTGATCATACCGCAAGTGGCCTTTCTGTTCGGACTGCAATTGATCCTGCTGGCCATGGGGGCGTCTTATATGCTCTGGGCGATGGTCTTCGGCCATCTTATTTTCACCTTGCCCTATTGTATGCTTTCGCTCAGCGATCCCTGGCATGCGCTTGATCCGCGCTATGGGCAAATGGCGGCCAGTCTGGGGCATCGCTCCGGTGGTATATTCTGGCGCGTGCGCTTGCCGTTGCTGCTCAGGCCCGTTCTGACGGCCGCTGCGGTCGGTTTTGCCGTTTCAATCGGACAATATCTGCCAACCCTGCTTATCGGCGGAGGGCGTTGGGAGACGATCACCACCGAAGCTGTGGCCCTGAGCGCCGGTGGCAATCGTCGTCTGATCGGCCTTTATGCCCTGATGCAGATGCTGCTGCCCTTTGCCGGTTTCCTTGTTGCCATTTTGCTGCCCGCCCTCATCTATAAGCGGCGGCGCGGCATGCGCCCTGCCGGTCCGTGACTTGCGCCAGCTGAAAAGAACCAACGGAGACACAAGGCTGCATAGGGCAGCATAAGGCGATATGAGAAAGTCCATGATGAAGGAACCAGCAGGCGAGATGCAAGAGCATAACGGACACAGGGCAATGATCCTCGATCAGGTGCGCATTCACCTTGAAAGCCGCAGGCTGATCGATTTGTCGCTGACTGTTGATCCGGGCGAGATTGTCACCGTCATGGGGCCATCTGGCTCTGGAAAATCGACGCTGCTGGCCTATCTCAGCGGTTTTCTTGATCCTGCCTTCAGGGCATCCGGCCGTTTGACGCTTTGCGGGCAGGATGTGACCGCCTTGCCTGCCCAGCGCCGCCAGATCGGCATCCTGTTTCAGGATCCGCTGCTGTTTCCCCATCTCTCTGTGGGAGGCAATCTCGCCTTTGGCCTTTCGCCTTCGGTAAAGGGCAGAGAGATGCGCAAGGCAGCGATCAGACAGGCGCTGGACGCCATCAATATGGTGGGCTTCGAGGGGCGGGATCCTGCCACCCTTTCGGGCGGACAGAAGGCACGGGTGGCTCTGGCGCGAACGCTGCTGTCGCAACCTCGGGCGCTGTTGCTTGATGAACCCTTCTCCAAGCTGGATGCGGATTTGCGCCAGCATATGCGCCAGCATGTGTTTGGGCGCGCCCGCGCGCAAGGGCTGCCCACATTGCTTGTCACCCATGATGAAGAAGACGCCAAGGCGGCGGGCGGGCCTATCATCCGCCTTGCCGCACAAGGGTAAAGAGGCATGAAAGCACTTGCCTTTGAAGCTGCGAGCCGCTAGGGGCAGGGCATGACCGAAAAGATCGCCACCCAATCACCCATTATCCTGCCTGACCTGCCCATCCGGGAAGCCCTGCCAGCGCTTCTGGCCGCTCTGGAGGCGGGGACACGCGCCGTTCTGATCGCACCCCCCGGCGCAGGCAAGACCACCTGCGTGCCGCTGGCCCTGCTTGACCAGCCATGGCTTGCCGCAATGATGGCGGAGGGCAATGGCAGGATCATCATGCTGGAGCCGCGCCGCCTTGCCGCAAGGGCAGCCGCCCGCCGCATGGCCCAGCTTCTGGGTGAGCCGGTCGGCAAGCGGGTGGGCTATCGCGTGCGCATGGAAAGCCGCGTCTCCAGGGATACGATCATCGAAGTGGTGACTGAGGGTGTCTTTGCCCGCATGATCGTCGATGATCCCGGCCTTGAAGGTGTCGCCGTGGTGCTGTTTGACGAATTTCACGAGCGCAGTCTTGATGCGGATATGTCCCTTGCCTTTGCGCTGGAAGCGCAGGCCGCGCTGCGCGAGGATCTGCGTCTTGTTGTCATGTCGGCCACTCTGGACGGTGGCCGTGTCGCCTCCATTCTTGATGATGCTCCGGTCATCGAAAGCATGGGCCGCACCTTTCCTGTTGAAACCCGCTATCTGCCGCGTAAGCCCCGTGACCGGCTGGAAGAGGCTGTCACCACTGCGGTTCTTGAGGCGCTGAATGAAGAGGAAGGCTCGCTGCTGGTCTTCCTGCCCGGTCAGGCCGAAATTCATCGGGTTGAAGAGCGCCTTGCCCAGCGCCTCAAACAAAGGCTGCAAAAGGATATCATCCTTGCACCCCTCTATGGTGCCATGGAGGGCAGGGATCAGGATCGCGCCATTGCTCCGCCGCCCAAAGGCCAACGCAAGATCGTGCTGGCCACTTCCATTGCGGAAACCTCGCTGACCATTGACGGCGTGCGCATCATCATCGATGCAGGGCTTGTGCGCCGACCGCATTTCGAACCCAATCTCGGCATTGCGCGGCTGGAAACCGTGCGGGTATCCCGCGCCAGTGCCGACCAGCGGCAGGGCCGTGCCGGACGCACCGAGCCCGGCATCTGCTATCGCCTCTGGGACAAGGGGCAGACGGCCGCGCTGCCAGCTTTCGAACCACCGGAAATTCTGGAGACAGACCTCTCCCGGCTGGTGCTTGATCTGGCGCTCTGGGGCGAGGCCGATCCGGCCAACCTCAAATGGCTGGATGAACCACCCGCCGCAGGCTGGGCCGAAGCAGTCAAGCTGTTGCAATCCTTTGGCGCGCTGGATGCTTCCGGCGCATTGACCGCCCATGGCAAGCAGCTGGCGCAACTGCCCCTGCCGCCACGTCTGGCGCATATGCTGGTCAGGGCGAGAGCCTTGGGGGCCGAACAGCTGGCCGCCATGATGGCTGCCTTGCTCAGCGAAGGCGGACGCTTGCGCCACAATGACATGCGCCGCCTGTTGCAGGATCTGATGGCGGGCAAGCTGCCGCGGGCAAAGGATATCAAGGCGCTGGCCGCGCGCTGGATTGGCAAGGGTTCTGCGCAAAAGCCCAATTCCGAGGATGCCGGTCGCATTCTGGCACTCGCTTATCCGGACAGGATCGCCATGCGGCGCGGTGCCGAGGGGCGTTATCTGCTCGCTTCGGGCCGGGGTGGCGTATTGCAGGCGGATGACCCGCTCAATGTGGAGAGCTTTCTCGTCGTTGCCGATTTGCAGGGATCGGCAGCCAATGCCCGCATCACGCTGGCCGCGCCCATCTCGCGCAAGGTGATCGAGGAAGAATTCGCCGCTCTCATCCATGAAGAGGAAACCATCAGCTTCGAGCGCGGCAATGCCTCCGTGTCCGCCAAACTGCAAACCCGGCTGGGGCGTATCGTGCTGGCCGAGCAGCGCCTGAAGGAACCCTCTGCCGAGGCGGTGCAAAAGGCGCTGATCGAAGCGATTCGCAAGGGTGGCCTGCGCCTGCTGCCCTTCAGCAAGGATATCGAGCGCTGGCGCGGTCGGGTGCGCTTTGTTGCCGACCGCGAAGAGGGCTGGCCCGATCTGTCTGACGAGGGATTGCTGGCTGGGCTGGAAACATGGCTCGCGCCATTCCTTGCTGGCAAGATGGCGCTTTCGGATATTTCCGCAAGTGATCTCTCATCGGCCCTGAGGGCCATGGTGCCCTATGACAGGCTGGCGGCGCTGGAAAAGGATTTGCCAACCCATTATACGGTGCCCACCGGTTCCCATATTCCCATAGATTATGCCGCCGAAAACGGGCCTGTTCTGGCGGTGCGGGTGCAAGAGCTGTTCGGGCTTGATGCCCACCCGGCGATCATGGGCGGAAAATTGCCGCTGCTGCTGCATCTGCTCTCGCCAGCCCATCGGCCCATTCAGGTCACCCGTGACTTGCCCGGCTTCTGGCGCGGATCATGGAAAGACGTGAAATCGGACATGCGCGGACAATATCCCAAACATGTCTGGCCCGATGATCCCATCAACACCGAGGCCACGCGCAGGGCCAAACCACGCAAATAATCGCAGGCAAAAGCCGCAGCAGCTTGCCCGATCGGCAACCTGAGGTGGCCTCTTGGGGCAAGTTATCAACAAATCAATCAATCGATGATTGATAACAAATCTGCATATGATGATCGAGAAATGAGAGCAGGAAGGAAAAAAATAATGAAAAATGCGTAAAATCGCATCAAGTTTTTTCAAAATTGCCACTCTTTTCAGCGTCATCGCACTATCGGGCAAATTTGAAGAAATGATTTTCGCGCCTGCCCACCTTGGGTGGCAGCAAAAGCCAGGCTGCTGCTGGTGGAAAGAAAAGATTCTGGCTGCAAAGCGCGTCAGACCGTGTAAGACTGTCGCCAATGTGTTGCAAGGGGCCTGTATTTGCCGACAGTTCGTGATGTTCATGCCGGTTCTGATATGATTCACCCGGAAGTCACGCGGCAGTGTGCTGATCCGGTCCAGGCAAAACATGATAGAAAAACAGATCGTTTAAGCGATCGATTGAGCAATCGATACAGCATACCAATTAAAAGGGGTTAGACATGTTGCGTCAATTTTTCGGTGCTGCTGCGCTGGCAGCCATGATGGTTGCAGCTCCGGCACTTGCTGCTGAAATCAAACCTGCCGTGGTCTATGACCTGGGCGGTAAGAATGATCAGTCCTTCAACCAGTCCGCCTATAATGGCGCTGAAGCCTATCAGAAGGACACCGGCACTGAATATCGTGATTTTGAAATTCAGAATGATGCCCAGCGCGAACAGGCTCTTCGTCGCTTTGCCCAGCGTGGTTTTGATCCGATCGTGGCTATCGGTTTCTCTCAGGCTGAAGCCCTCAAGAAAGTGGCGCCTGAATTCCCTGATACAAAATTCGCCATCGTTGACATGGTCGTCGATATGCCGAATGTGCGCTCCATCGTTTTCAAGGAGCATGAAGGTTCCTTCCTCGTTGGCCTTCTGGCTGCCAAGGCATCCCAGACCGGCAAGATCGGTTTCGTCGGCGGCATGGACATTCCTTTGATCCGTGCATTTGCCTGCGGCTACAAGCAGGGCGCAAAGGCTGCCAATCCTGACGTCGAGATCTTCGAGAATATGATCGGCACCACCGGTGCTGCATGGAACGACCCGGTTAAGGGCGGCGAGCTGACCAAATCCCAGATCGACCGTGGTGCAGACGTGATCTATCACGCAGCTGGCGGTTCTGGCGCTGGCGTGCTTCAGGCAGCCGCTGACGCTGGCAAACTGGGCATCGGCGTTGACTCCAACCAGAATGCCCTGCATCCGGGCAGCGTTCTGACTTCGATGGTCAAGCGCGTTGATACTGCCGTTTACAACGCTTTCAAGGATCTCGCAGCCGACAACTGGTCTTCCGGCATCTATGTGCTCGGTCTGGCTGAAGACGGCGTTGCATGGGCTGATGACGAGAATAACAAGGATCTCATCAGTGCTGACATGCGCAGCGCTGCCGATCAGGCTTCGGCAGAAATCGTCGACGGCAAGATTGTCGTTCACGACTACCGTTCCGACAATAGCTGCCCGTTCTAAGCAGTTGAACCTGATATGAAATGTGCCCTGTCCAGTTTGTCGGATGGGGCGCATTTTTATTACCATGATGAGTAGGGAGGCCCATTGCGGGTCGCCATATAATTGCCAGCCGGACCGGAACCGGGTCCCTGCGCAACAAAGCCCACCCATACCGCTCCGTGCATGGCAGGGAGTGGGTCCCGGTTTTCTGCCTTGAGCGATGCCACAAGAAGCATGCGGCGGCAGAGATAGGCGGGAGGGGTTGATAATTGGGGAAGATATCTTGCATCTGGACGAGCAAACAAAGGCGCGGAGCAGCCAGGGGTCGGGAGCCGCAGGCTCCGGAAATGACCAAACCGGCGATGTACCCGCCATTCGACTGGTCGGAATCGAAAAGCGGTTTGGTCCGGTCTATGCCAACAAGAATATTGATCTGAGCGTCGCGAAGGGATCCATTCACGGCATCATCGGCGAGAATGGCGCGGGCAAGTCAACCCTGATGTCCATCCTCTATGGCTTCTATCAGGCCGATGGCGGCGAGATCTATGTCAATGGCAAGCGCGAAACCATTCCGGACAGCCAGAAGGCAATTGCCGTGGGCATCGGCATGGTGCATCAGCATTTCATGCTGGTGGACAATTTCTCGGTGCTCGAGAATGTGGTGCTTGGCGTCGAAGGCGGGGCGCTGCTCCAGAAGGGCGTGGACAAGGCCCGCGTGGAGCTGAAGCGACTGGCTGACGAATATGAGTTGAATATCGATCCCGATGCGCTGATTCAGGATCTCCCTGTTGGTCTGCAACAGCGGGTCGAGATCCTCAAGGCGCTCTATCGCGGTGCCGATATCCTCATTCTGGATGAGCCGACCGGCGTCTTGACACCGGCGGAGGCCGATCACCTGTTCCGCATACTGGGGCAGTTGCGTGATCAGGGCAAAACCATCCTTCTGATCACCCACAAGCTGCGTGAAATCATGGCCATCACCGACGAGGTCTCGGTCATGCGCCGCGGCGAAATGGTCGGCTCGGTGCATACGGCGGACACTTCGGTCGAGAAACTGGCCGAAATGATGGTTGGCCGCCATGTGCTTCTCAATGTCGAGAAGGGACCGGCCAACCCGGCCGCAGAGGTGCTCTCGGTCGATCATCTCACGGTGACCGACAAGCGCGGCGTTGATCGGGTCAAGGATGTTTCCTTCAAGGTCCATGCCGGAGAAATTGTCGGCATCGCCGGAGTGTCCGGCAACGGTCAGAGCCAGTTGATGGAAGCGATTGCGGGGATGATCTCCGCCCGTTCGGGAACCATCACGATCAATGGCGAGCCGACTCTCAGGGCCGATGCGCTGGATCGGCGTCATCGCGGCATGGCTCATGTGCCCGAAGATCGTCATCGCACCGGGCTCGTGACCCAGTTCCCGGCCAAGGAAAATATGATCCTCGGCTATCAGGACCAGAAGAAATATGGTCAGGGCCTGTTTCTCGATCTTGCTGCCATCCTCAAGGAAACGCAGGATTTCATGGAGGATTTTGATGTCCGTCCACCGGATCCGCATTTGAAGGCAGCCAATTTCTCCGGCGGCAACCAGCAGAAGCTGGTGCTGGCGCGCGAAATGGAACGCGATCCAGACATCCTTCTGGTCGGTCAGCCGACGCGTGGCGTCGATATCGGCGCCATCGAGTTCATTCACAAGCGCCTGATCGAAATGCGCGATGCCGGCAAGGCGATTTTGCTGGTCTCGGTGGAACTTGATGAAATCCGCTCCTTGGCAGACCGCATTCTCGTGATGTTCGATGGCAGGATCGTCGGCGAAAGGGAAGCTGGTGCAAATGAGCGGGAACTGGGCCTGATGATGGCCGGTATCGCGGACACATCCGCGCTAGCAGACAAGAAGGCAGAGCTTTCTGCGGGCTCTGAGGGGGCGAAATAGATGAGTGCTCAATCTGCAAAATTGCCCCGTTGGGTCGATTATGGCCTGATCCCGCTGCTCAATCTGTCGGCGGCCCTGCTGGTCTCCGGTCTGGTGGTGCTGCTGATCGGCGAAAATCCGCTTGATGCGGTCTATTGGCTGGTGCAGGGCTCGCTCGGTTATGGCGAAGGCATCGGCTTCACGCTCTATTACACCACCAACTTCATCTTTACCGGCCTTGCTGTGGCGGTGGCAGCCCATGCTGGCATGTTCAATATCGGTGGAGAAGGGCAGGCCTATGTCGGCGGCCTCGGTGTCACGCTTGCCTGTCTTGCCCTTGATCATTATGTGCCATGGTATGTGACATTCCCCTTCGCGCTGGCAGGGGCGGTCCTGTTCGGGGCGGCCTGGGCGGCCGTTCCGGCCTATCTTCAGGCCAAGCGCGGCAGTCACATCGTGATCACCACGATCATGTTCAACTTCATTTCCTATTCGCTGATGGCCTATCTGCTGGTGCGCGTCTTCAAACAGCCCGATTCCATGCAGCCGGAAAGCCGCACCTTCCTTGAAGGCGGGCGCCTGCCCTTCATTCATGATGTGCTGGGCTGGTTCGGCATTCACATGTCATCCTCGCCGCTCAATCTTTCCTTCGTGGTGGCGCTTCTGGCCTGTGTCTTTGTCTGGGCGCTCATCTGGCGCACGCGGCTGGGCTATGCCATCCGAACCTTTGGCACCAATCCCAATGCCGCCCTTTATGCCGGTATGGATCAGTCGCGCATCATCATCATCACCATGATGATTTCCGGCGGTCTGGCCGGGCTGATGGCACTCAATGAAGTCATGGGCGCACAGAACCGGCTGCTGCTGGATTATGTGACCGGTTATGGCTTTGTGGGTATCGCGGTGGCGCTGATGGGACGGTCTCATCCGGTCGGGATCATCATGGCGTCAATCCTGTTTGGCATGCTCTATCAGGGTGGTGCCGAGCTGGCTTTCGAAATGCCCAAGATCACCCGCGACATGATCATTTCCATTCAGGGTCTGGTGATCCTTTTCGCCGGAGCCATGGAGCATATGTTCAGGCCCGCGCTGGTCAGGATTTTCACCTCACGGCATGAACAGCCCGAGCAGGAAGCGTAAGGAGCGTGATGATGGAAATTTGGCAAACACTCATTCTTACGACAGACTCGGCAGTGCGTCTTTCCGTGCCGCTGCTTTTCGCCTGCCTTGCCGGGCTCTATTCGGAACGATCCGGTGTTGTCGATATCGGCCTTGAAGGCAAGATGCTCGGTGGCGCCTTTGCGGCGGGCTGCGTGGCTGCGGTCACCGGTTCGGCATGGCTTGGACTGCTGGCCGCCATTCTGGTGTCCATCGGTCTGGCGCTGGTGCATGGCTATGCCTCGATCACCCAGAAAGGCAATCAGATCGTCTCCGGCGTTGCCATCAACTTTGTTGCCAGCGGTTTGACAGCTCTGCTCGGGCAGGCATGGTTCAGTCGTGGCGGTAAAACGCCGCAATTGCCCAACACGGCCCGCTTCACCGAAGTCACCCTGCCTCTGGCTGATAGCATCAAGAATGTGCCGATCATCGGTTCCATCTATTCGGAAGTGATTTCGGGGCATTCGCTGCTGGTCTATGCCGCCTTCATCGCCATACCGCTCACCTGGTGGGTGCTTTATCGCACCCGCTTCGGGCTGCGCCTGCGTGCGGTGGGCGAGAATCCCGGAGCCGTTGATACGGCTGGCATTTCCGTGGCATGGATGCGTTATCGCGCGGTGATCATCACCGGTATCCTGTGCGGCTTTGCCGGAGCCTATCTTTCCATCGCCCAGTCGGCAGGATTTTCCAAGGACATGACTGCGGGCAAGGGCTTTATCGCGCTGGCCGCTCTGGTCTTTGCCAAGTGGAAACCGGTCAACGCGCTTGGTGCCTGCTTCCTGTTCGGCTTCCTTGATGCGGTAGCCATCCGCATGCAGGGCACAGAACTGCCGGTGATAGGCGAGGTGCCGGTGCAGGCGATGCAGGCGTTGCCCTATGTGCTCACCGTCGTCCTTCTGGCTGGCTTTATCGGCAAGTCCATTCCGCCAAAGGCAAGCGGTGTGCCCTATACCAAGGAGCGCTAGGAGGATCGCATGAGCACAAAGCAAATCGCAGTGACCGACAAGACGCGGGTGCTTCTGGAACTGGCAGCCGATGCGCGCCAGAAGGCCCATGTGCCCTATTCGCGCTTTCCCGTTGGCGTTGCCCTGCGCACGCGCAACGGTACGGTCCATACGGGGTGCAATATCGAGAATGCCTCTTACCCGGAAGGCTGGTGCGCCGAAACCTCGGCCATTTCGGCCATGATCATGGCCAGCAGCGAGCTTGAAGACAGTCGCGCCATCGAGGAACTGGTGGTGATTGCCGACCACACACCACCCATCACGCCCTGTGGTGGCTGTCGCCAGAGAATTCGGGAATTCGGCAGTCCGGATACGGTCATTCATGCCGCAGATATGGATGGCATCCAGCAAAGCTTTACGCTGGATGCTCTGCTGCCTGCGGCTTTCGATCTGGAAGAAAACAGATAGTCTGCTCTGCCCGGATGGCTGCGATTGGGCTCGGCTCCAGATGCAGCGCGGGCAGAAGGCAAAGGGCGCACGGGAACGAACCTACGGTGCGCCCTCTTGAAGCTGCCAGCTGGAATGCCAGCTGGCAAAACGCCATATAGCAGAACGCCACTTAAAAGTCACAGCATGGCGCTAGAGTTCATTGCTTGAAACGAACAGGGAGATGCGCACATGACCATTACAGGTCTCGCTCAGGATGCAGCCAAACGTGTGCTGGAAAAGGTCAAGGGGCCCATCGAGGTGGGCATGGTTCTGGGGTCCGGTCTGGGGGCTCTGGCCGACGAGGTGGAGAATGCGGCGCGCTTTCCTTACCAAAGCCTGCCCGGTTTTCCCGTCTCTTCGGTCTCTTCCCATGCGTCCGAGCTTGTGGTCGGCACATTGATGGGGGTCAAGGTCGCCATTCTTGCCGGGCGCTCACACTATTATGAACATGGCGATGCCACCATCATGAAGCAGCCGCTGGCAACCCTGAAGGCTCTGGGCTGCTCCCAACTGCTGCTGACCAATGCCGCCGGATCCCTGCGCGAGGAAGTCGCTCCGGGTGAATTGATGCTGATCGATGACCATATCAACTGGTCCGGACGCTCGCCGCTGATCGGGGTGGAATCCGACAACCGCTTTGTCGGCCTGACAGAAGCCTATGACGCCAGCTTGCGTGCAGGCCTCTCTAGCGCTGCCGAGGCTGCTAATATCAAGCTGGCCACCGGTGTCTATGCATGGTTCTCCGGCCCCAATTTTGAAACTCCGGCAGAAATTCGCGCCGCCCGTATTCTGGGGGCGGATGCCGTGGGCATGTCGACCGTGCCCGAGGTCATCCTCGCCCGCTGGATGGGCATGCGGGTGGCCGCGATTTCCACCATCACAAATTATGGTGCCGGCATGACCGGAACCGAATTGTCACATGAAGAAACCAAGGAAGTCGGCCCGATTGGCGCGCAGAAGCTGATCAAGGTGATCCGCGCCTATCTCAAGGCCATGGCCACCCAATAGAAGGGCGGCAAAGTCAGGCCCATCCAGAGCCGTCGAGGTTAGTTCAGACCAGTTCTGGTCTATGGGTAGCTGGCACTTTTCCTTTGGTGATATTCAACCTTTAAGAGAAGAAAATGGAACAAAAACAGTTGGCTCAAAAGGCCATTTCGCTGCTCGATCTGACAAATCTCAATGATGATTGCGATGATGCAGCCATCGAGGCGCTCTGCGCCCGTGCCAAAACCTTTTATGGCAACACCGCTGCCGTTTGCGTCTGGCCGCGCTTTGTCAAAAAGGCAAAGCAATGCCTCAATGGAACGACGATCAGGGTCGCCACCGTGGTCAACTTCCCGCATGGCGGCGATGATCTGGCAGCCACCCTCAAGGAGACCCGCGCCGCGCTAGCCGACGGTGCAGACGAAATCGATCTGGTCATTCCCTATCATGCCTTCAAGGCAGGGCGCAGGGGCTTTGCCGAGACATTTGTGCTGAAGGTGCGCGAAGCCGTTGCCGCCCCGGCGAAACTGAAATGCATTCTGGAAACCGGCGAATTGAAAGATGCGGAGCTGATCCGTGCAGCCTCTGACATGGCAATCGAGGCCGGCGCCGATTTCATCAAGACCTCCACCGGCAAGGTCGGGGTCAATGCAACGCCGGAAGCGGCGGAAATCATGATGGAAGCCATTGCCGAGAGTGGCAGGACAGTCGGCTTCAAACCGGCCGGCGGCGTCAAGACGCTTGAAGACGCAGGCACCTATCTGGCGATTGCCGCCAAATATATGGGCTCTGACTGGGCCAGCCCGGAAAGCTTCCGCTTTGGCGCATCCGGTGTGCTTGATGCCCTGCTTGCCGCCATGGAAGGCCAGACAGCCAGCGCAGGAGATGGCTACTGATGCTGCCACAGGAAATCATTCGCAAGAAACGGGATGGCGGCAGATTGAGCGCCGAGGAAATCGGCTTCTTTGTCCGCGGCATCACCGATGGCTCGGTCACCGAAGGACAGATCTCGGCGCTTGCCATGGCCGTCTTCTTTCAGGGTATGGAGCAGGATGAACGGGTCGCCCTGACGCTGGCCATGCGCGATTCCGGCTCGGTGCTGGACTGGTCCGAACTGGATGGCCCCGTGGTCGACAAGCATTCAACCGGCGGGGTGGGAGACAATACCTCCCTGATGCTGGCGCCCGCTCTTGCCGCCTGCGGTGCCTTCGTGCCGATGATTTCTGGTCGCGGGCTGGGCCATACGGGTGGCACGCTGGACAAGTTCGATTCCATTCCCGGCTATGTAACCCAGCCCGACAATGCCCTGTTCCGCAAGGTGACGAGAGAAGTCGGCTGTGCCGTGATTGGCCAGACGGCCGATCTGGCACCGGCTGACAAACGTTTCTATGGCATTCGTGATGTTACCGCGACGGTGGAGAGCATCCATCTGATCACCGCCTCGATCCTGTCCAAGAAGCTCGCTGCCGGTCTTCAGGGGCTGGTGCTTGATGTCAAGTCCGGTTCCGGTGCCTTCATGCCGAGCCATGCGGAAAGCATCGAACTGGCGAAAAGTCTGGTTACGGTTGCCAATGGGGCAGGGGTCAAGACCTCCGCGCTCATCACCGATATGAATGAGCCTCTGGCCAGCGCGGCAGGCAATGCCATCGAGATGAAAAATGCGGTGCAGTTCCTCACCGGCGATGCCATCGACCCGCGCAACTGGGAAATCACTGTCGCGCTCTGCGCCGAAATGCTGCTTATCGGCGGCGTGGTTGCCAGCAGGGAAGAAGGCTCCGAGAAGATCGAAGAGGCCTTCCGGTCCGGCAAGGCGGCGGAGAAATTCGGCCAGATGGTGACTGCCCTTGGTGGCCCTGCGGATTTCATTGAGAATATGGAAGACCATCTCAAACTCGCCCCGATGGTGGTTGATATCCATGCTGACAAGGCAGGCTTGGTTGAGGCGATTGATACCCGCGAGGTCGGGTTGGCTGTGGTGGAACTGGGCGGGGGCCGCATTCGCGCAGCCGATCCGATCGATCATTCTGTCGGTTTTGATGCGCTCGCAGGGTTGGGTGACAAGATCGATGCGCATACGCCCATCGCCCGTGTCTATGCCAACAACGAGGATCAGATCGAAAAGGCCAAGGCCCGCATCAAGGCAGCCTACCGCATTGGCGAGACAGGGACCGAGAGCAAAAGCGTCTATGACATCATCGATCAACAGGCCCTGAACGACAGGTACTGAACGACAGGCGCTGAATAACAGGAAGGGTCGAGCAGCAGCAACTGAAGCTGTTGCTGCTCCCTTGACGCAGGATTTGATAAAGGGGGTGTCTCATGGCACGCGCATTTCTTCTGGTTCTGGATTCCTTCGGCATTGGCAATGCGCCCGATGCGGAGAAATTCGGCAAACCCGTATCGGACAAGGGCTCGGATACGCTCGGTCATATCGCAGCCGCCTGCGCCCAAGGTGCGGGCGACAAGGCAGGCCTGCGTGCAGGGCCTTTGAGCCTGCCCAACATGGACCGGCTCGGACTGGGGCTGGTGGCGCAGAAGGCGGCCGGCAGTCGGCCGGAAAATCTCGATTATCAAGGGGAGCCTGAAGGCCTTTGCGCCAACGCGGTGGAGGTTTCCATCGGCAAGGATACTCCATCGGGCCATTGGGAAATCGCAGGTGTGCCGGTGCCTTTCGACTGGGGCTATTTCCCCGAGACGCAACCCACCTTTCCCGCCGAAATGACCAGAGCCTTTCTGGAGCGGACCGGTCTGCCCGGCATATTGGGCGACAAACATGCTTCCGGCACGGTGATCATCAATGAACTGGGAGAGGAAAGCATCCGCACCGGCATGCCGATCTGCTACACCAGCGCCGACTCGGTCTATCAGATTGCCGCCCATGAAGAGCATTTCGGGCTGGATCGTCTCTATGAGATTTGTGAGATCGCTTTCGAGCTGGTCGCACCCTATAATATCGGCCGTGTCATTGCCCGCCCATTCATCGGCGAAACGCCTGCCGATTTCGAACGCACCGGCAACCGGCATGACTATTCGGTTCTGCCACCAGAGCCGACCCTTCTGGACCGTGCCAAGGATGCCGGTCGGCAGGTGCTGGCCGTGGGCAAGATTTCCGATATCTTCGCGGCTCAAGGCGTTACCAAAAAGATCAAGGCCACCGGAAACGCGAATATCTTTGACGAAACCCTGAAAGCCATTGCCGAAGCCAAAGACGGCGATCTGGTTTTCTCCAACCTCGTGGATTTCGACATGCATTTCGGTCATCGCCGCGATGTGCCCGGCTATGCCGCAGCGCTTGAATATTTCGACGCTCGCATTCCGGAACTGGAAGCCGCGCTTCAGCCCGGCGACATGGTGATCCTGACCGCCGACCATGGCTGCGACCCCACATGGCAGGGCACGGACCACACCCGCGAACAGGTGCCGGTTCTGATTTTCGGACCCGATATCAAGGGGCGTTATGCAGGGCAACGCACCACCTTTGCCGATATCGGTGAAACCATCGCCGATCATCTGGGGCTTGCGCCGGGCAGGCATGGCACCTCCTTCCTCAAGGCCTGAACGGGATACTGGCGATGAAGAAAAGGGCATGGCTTGTTTGTTCCATACTGATTGTCGCAGGCGGGCTGGCGCAGCAACCGGCGCTGGCCAGCGATCCTGTCAAGCCGGACAAGCTGCGCGCCCCTGTCACTGTTAGCCGGGCGGGCTGCCCAGCCGATGCCAAACAGGCGGCCAGAGACCTCTGGCCCATGGCCGCTTCCTTCAATGCACAATTGAACCGCCTCAAGGGCAAGCATCCCTGCGGACGCTGGCTCATCTGCGAGCGCGCCTATCCATCAAAAGACTGGCGCTGTCGCTGGAGCGAGAATCCTGCCGGTGGTTCAAACAGCTGACCATTGCGTGCTCCATTGCTCCCCTGATTGCCTCCGATAGCTCCAAGAGATTGAACAAGAAAACATGTCGCAAGTGAATATCGAACCCTCCGGCCAAAAGCTCCTCAAGGCAGAACTCCACGTCCATATCGAAGGTGCCGCCCACCCCGAACTGGTGCATCGGCTGGCCGAAAGGCACGGCAAGAATCTGGATGCCTTCATGCGCGATGACGGCTCCTATATCTGGTCCGATTTCACCAATTTTCTGGAATGCTACGACAAGGTAGCCGCCGTCATCTGCACGCCGGAAGACTATGCCGATCTGACAGAGGACTATCTTCTGCGCAACGCTGCCGAGGGATGCTTCTATACCGAGTTTTTCCTCTCGCCCGATCATGTTGCAGCCCTTGGCATGAGCTATCAGAATCTGCTCGATGGCATCAGCGAAGGCTATCGGCGGGCGCAGGAAAAAAGCGATGCGAATGGCTTTCCCATCGAGGCCCGTTTCATCGTTACCTGCCTGAGGCATATGGGGCCGGAGGCTGCCATCGATGTGGCAAAACGCATCGAAAGACATCCCCATCCGCTGGTGACCGGTTTCGGTATGGGCGGGGATGAGCGGCTCTTCAGCCAGCGCGCCTTTGCGCCAGCCTTTGAAATTGCCAATAAGGCCGGTCTTGCCTGCACCACCCATGCCGGTGAATTTGGCGGGCCGCAAAGCGTGAAGGATGCTCTGGACCATCTACCGGTCAGGCGCATCGGCCATGGCGTGCGCTCGATAGAGGATGCGGATCTGGTCAAAAGACTGGCCGCTGAGAACATCACGCTGGAAGTCTGCCCCCATTCCAATATCGCGCTCGGGCTTTATCCCTCGCTTCAGGCCCATCCCCTCAAGGCGCTGATGGAAGCGGATGTCCTGACGACCATTTCTTCCGATGACCCGCCCTTCTTTTCCACCTCGATTGGCAAGGAATATGATGAAATGCAAGCAGCGCAAGGCTGGGGGCGGGATGTTATGGAGGGCTTTACACGGCGCTCTCTTGAGGCCGCCTTTCTGGATGAGGAAAGCCGAAGAAGCCTTCTTGCGCGTCTTGATGAGGCACACTGACAAGCTGTCAGCTTGAGCAGCCCCAGGCAGCCCCAGGCAGCCCAAGACTCTTGATCTTGGCCCTTGATCGGCTTCCTTCAGGCCCGTTTGTTCAGCTTGAGCCAAGAAACCGGTTTATCACTGTCCATGCAATGGTCCTGATTGCTTGCCCTTCAAGCACAGCTTAGGCTAAAAGGGGCGAAATTTCATCATAGATCAAAGGAAACGGGCCATGCAGCAGGTAACAGTCGTCGATCATCCGCTTGTTCAGCACAAACTCACCATCATGCGGGACAAGGATACCTCCACGGCATCCTTCCGCCAGCTGCTGCGGGAAATCTCCCATCTGCTCTGCTATGAAGCAACCCGCGAGCTGGAAATGACCACCAAGATGATCGAAACGCCGCTCATGGAAATGAGAGCGCCGACGCTTGCTGGCAAGAAGCTGGTCTTTGCTTCCATCCTGCGTGCGGGCAACGGTCTGCTGGAAGGCATGCTGGATCTGGTTCCCTCCGCGCGCGTCGCCCATGTCGGCCTTTATCGTGATCCGGTGACCTTTGAAGCGGTTGAATATTATTTCAAGGCTCCCGAAGATCTCGAAGACCGTCTCGTGATCGCGGTTGATCCAATGCTGGCGACCGCCAATTCCGCAGTTCTGGCCATCAACAAGCTCAAGGAACGTGGCGCGCAGAATATCCGCTTTGTTTCCCTTCTGGCAGCTCCCGAAGGCATCAAGGCCTTTACCGATGCCCACCCCGACGTTCCGGTGATCACCGCCGCCATCGACAAGAAACTCAACGAGAAGAACTATATTCTTCCCGGTCTTGGCGATGCGGGCGACCGCATGTATGGCACCAAGTAAGTCGGCTGCAAGTGCAACTGACCTCAAAGAGCAAGAGACAGGGCCTGATCTTCAGGCCTTGTTTACCAACGGCCCGGAAAAAGTCCCGTCTGTAGCCGCATATTAACGGCCTGTCCGTCTTCTCGTGTCATCATTTCTCCGGTTTGAAAGCCCGGAGTTTATTATGGTGCGTTTGATATTTCTGGCCTTGGGGGCTGTTCTCTTTTTCACCATGCTGCCGGGGCTGGCAACCGACTGGCTCACATCCAATGGCTATATGAAGGCCAGCGAGACCAGTTCTGCTCTTAGCGCTTCAACCTCTTCCGAACAGACAAATTCCGCCGCCCAGAGCCGTCAGGCCTCTGCCCGCCGCATCGTCTTGCAGGCCGGGGCAGGGGGGCATTTTTTTGCCAAGGCCCATTTCAACAACAAGGTAATCCACACGGTCATTGATACCGGCGCGAGCTTCGTTGCCCTGACCCATGAAGATGCAAGCCGCATCGGCCTGCGCTTTACCAAATCCGATTACAAGGTGCGCGTCAGCACCGCCAATGGCGTCGTCTTCTATGCGCGGGCTCGCGTACCAACCATCCGTATCGGACAGGTGAGCGTGCGCAATGTTGATATCCTTGTCGCCCCCAAGGGCGCGCTGGACGTAACGCTGATGGGCATGAGCTATCTGAGCAAGCTCAAAAGCTTCAAGATGGAACGGGGACGCATGATCCTTGAGGGCTGAAATGCCGACGAGCTTATGCGGCAAAAGCAAAGGCCCCACAAGCAAAGACCAAGAGTGGCCAAAGGGCCACTCCATTGAACGAGGAAAATCTCATTCCGCTTAAGGTGCGATATTCCGGCTAAAGTGAAAAGCCGTGAGCGCGCAGGTCTTGCGCCAGTCCAAACGGGCTTTTGAAATGGTGGGCATACATGCCGACCGCTCTTGCGCCTTCCACATTGGGCAGACTGTCATCGACGAAAAGGCAATCTTCTGCATCAAGACCATTGCGCTCAAGCAGGCGAAGGAAAATATCCGCATCCGGCTTGACGATCTTCTCATCGCCCGAAATCACGATATCGCGGAATTGCTTCAGCGTTGGAAAGCGCTCCTGACATTCCCTGAAGGTGTCGGTGGCAAAATTGGTGATGGCATAAAGCGGCACATTCATTTCCTGCAGGCGTTCCTTGATCAGAACCGTGCCGGCGATAACCCCCGGAACCATATCATGCCAACGGTCGCGATAAGCCCTGATTTCCTTCTCATAGCGGGGATGATCCCGAACCAGCATGTCTGTTGCCTCGGCCCAGTCCCTTCCCAGATCTTGCTGCAAATTCCATGCATGCAAGTCCGTTTCTTGCGTAAAGACATCAATCTCTTCTTTTGAGGCGAAGAAAGATTCGTAAAGATATTGCATATCCCAGCGGATCAGGACATTACCGATATCGAAAACAACGATGGATGGATTGTGGGTCATAGAGAGCTCGCTAGAAGGATTTGACGTGAGTATACGCAGGTAATTCCGGTTGTTCCCGGTGACATATCACCGCAAGATGTCCATTATATGATTCTCATACTTCCTTGTTGGGGGGAAACTGTTTTTAGATGCTTGATACCGTTTCTGGCCGTTTGGTCGCATTTCGTCGACCATTCGCCGACTTTGGCAAACTGTTTATGATCGCCGCTCTGGGGCTCATGCTGGTGGCGGCGACCGCTTCGCATGCTCAGGAAGCCGTAGAGCGCCACACGCTTGATGCGCTGGATGCCGATATGGCCAACGGTCCCGTTTCCAACATGCCCACCCCGCAAGGCGATATGACACCGCAGCAAATGCAGAATGGTCCATCCCCAGCGATAACCGGGATGGATGACGGTGCCGGTGGCAACTATGGCGATGCCAATGCCAATGCTCTTGCTCCATCTTTCGTCATGCCAGAGGACAGTCAGAACAGCATCACCCTGATCAAGGACAAGCCGCCCCTGCGCATGGGGCTTGTCGCCGAGCAGGGGGCCAGCTATTTGCAGGCGCGCATAGAACCTTTTCGCAAATATCTGCAACAGAGCCTTTCCCGTCCGGTAGAAGTCGTCGCCTATAAATCCATGCCCGCGCTGATGGCTGCTCATATTGGCAGGCAGATTGACTATTCCATCTATCCGGCGAGCATCTTCTCCATGGCCTATGCCTCCTGCGGCTGTTTGACGCCGCTGGTCGCACCCGTATCGCGGCAGGCGCCCGACGGCATCTATATGTTGCTGGTGGTGCGCGGTGCCAGTGGCATCAAGAGCTTGGCGGATCTGTCAGGACGCACCATGGCCCTGTCCTCCAGAAATGGTGCCATTCCCTTCTATATGGCCATGAATGAGCTCAAGAAGTCTGGTCTCAACCCGGAAAGAGATCTCGATTCCCTCGTTGCCAGAGATAATCCGCAGGATGCCCTGAAGCTGTTGGAAGATGGGGAGGTCGATGCCGCTCTTGTCTGGTCCAGCACTCCCTATAATCAGAATATCTTTACCAGCGAGGGCGCAATTGCAGCCTATACAGCTGCCAGCCAGCGGGGGCGGCAGTCTGGTCCCAATCCCGATTTTGTCTCCATCTGGCATTCTCCGGCAATACCGGCAGGCCCCCATGTCATTCACAACGAGATCTCGAAGCAGGAAAAGGCGGATCTCGTCAATGCGCTCAAGGATATGGAGCAACAGTCGCCGGACGCCTATGATGCGATCGAAAGGCGATATGATGGCGGCTTCCGCAGCGTCACCCTCAAGGATTATGATCCTTTGATTGAAATCGCCACCAAACGCTAGGGCGCAGTCTCTGCCCGATCAAATGGCTGTTCGGGCGCTGCGGTGGATAGATACCGATGCCGCGCTGGCGCACTGGAGCTGGTGCCAGTCGTTGAGTTGGCGTCAGTCGCAGGAAATCTCATCTGAGTTTCTTGGTGCGAATATGGCGATATCCCGGAAGGTCATGTCCGTGACGCCCGAATTCATGCCATAGAATTTCGCGTCCTTGGTGAAGGCCAGATAGTCCACTTCGGATGCGGTCATGATATAGAAGGAATTGTTGATCCGCAGCGCATCAGGCAGTTCGGATGTTTGAATATCGGCATCGCCGTAGCTGCAAACTTCCTTCAGCTTGCCATTCTTGTCCACTTCCACTGCAATCAAGCCCAAGCGGTGAGCGAAATTGTTGTAGGGAAACAGAATTTTATCCGCGATATCTTCGAAGGTCGCCCAGTCCGAGTTGGTGATGGAATCGTCCTGCGCTGCAAGATTGGCGACGGAGGTCGCCAGATTGGAATTCTTGCGTTTGGTCATCACAGCCTTGGTCAATTCCCACGAGCCAACCGCCAGAATAGCCATGATCGGGATCACGAGTGTGAACTCGATGACCGACACGCCGCGCTCGTCCTTGCGGAAGCGCTGCAATTGGGCACGAAAACCGGAAAGAAGTCTATTTGAAAATGCCAGCATGATGTTTGGTCCGGAAATTTGAAAATGACGATGCAACCGTCAGGCAGATCCTATTCGTAGGGTTCGTTGCGGAACACTTCGACAGACGACAATGTGAAAACGGGGCTTTCGCCTCCGTCAATCAAGCTGAACAGGCCACTTAACGTGTTCATTGGCAGATAGACCTTCACAATGACATAGTCACTGGGGTCGCCCGGCTGGAAGGTCTCCTTGGAGCTGTCCAGTTTGCCATCCGAAGTCGGCGCATCGGTATCAAGGTTGGACAGATCCGGATCGCTGGTCACATCTACAATCAGATTGGCCAGGCAGGTGGCCTCTTCAATGGCCATTTTCTCACAGACCAGCTTCTTGAAACCTTGCTTGGTCAAATTGCTTGCCTCGGCTTCACCAACGCGAATTTGCCGGCCCGCCTGCGCCGCGCCGTCATCGAGCATGGTGGCATTGAGATACATGAAGCCCATGGCCAGAAGAGCAAAGAGAAAGGCCAAAAAGGGAGTTGCCAGCAATACGAACTCAACGGCTGTGGCACCGTCTTCATCCCTGACAAATCTGCTCTCGGAAGGCCGAAGCTTTCGCAACATAGATGATCGTTTGGCGAGAAAACCTGCTCGGAAGAACGGTCTCATGTCATTTTCCTCTCTTCACGGCATCCAGTCGAAGAGGCTATATTCATGCCGCTAGCATATCCGACAGAGCAAGCAGCCACTGCCCACACCCCATCGGACCTGCCGCAAGAATGCCAGAAAAGCCTTTATGAATGATTGGTAAAACTGGTTAATAGCCGACAGAAAAAAGTCCCCTTGCCGCCAGTCGGGCTGCCATCAGTCGAGACTGGGTGAAGCCTCTTCCCCTTTGGCAAGCTGATTATAGAAACTGATGCCTTCCGAGAGTGTCGTCAGACTGTCCTTCTGGTCGCCGACACGATAGACCGGCTCGCAGTCGGGAGAACAATGAAGCGTAAAACGATCCGCTCCTTTATAGACGACCACATTGCTTTCAGTGGCCGATGAAACACTCAGAAGCTCATCTGCAATCGGTTCACCTGCAGCATCCAGCACGATGAGATTGGTGGTGCCAAACTGCTTGCCGGTAATGATGAGGGTCTTGCTGTCTTTGATAGTGGCATCTGCAATGGCCGGATTGCCGATGATGACCATGGAAGCGGGGCGAGAGACGCGCATCACCTTTGCACGGTCCATTTTCACCTGAATCATCGGGTAGGATTGTTCAGCCAGTGCCCCATCACTTATCGACAGAATAGCGATTGTAAAAATAGCGAATAAAAAATTGGCACTCTTCATGATCCGTCTCCAAGGGCGTAACCGCCTGCGCGCTATGCAGGAGCAATGCTTCTCCTACGTAAAATGGATAAAAATGGTGAAGGAAGCTTTAAGGCGCCCCACAGGCAAGGAAAGCGCTTGTTCAGGGAAGCCGCCAAGACAGCATTTTCCGCGAAATGGCGCCCCAATGTTTGAGGCTTGTTTGACCAGAATGCAGATTTAATTTCTCGTTAGTAATGTTATTCTTCTGTAATGATGGAGATTAATTTGGGATAAATAAGTATTATTTCAAAATACGGATTATATATTCTCAGAAAAATCATAGTATTTAATTAACCAAGATCTTTAGTCTTGTTTGGGAATTATATTTTTACCTATTGGTTTAACTGGATGGAAAGACTTATTCGATAAAAGTGACACTGTTCGAGGGACACAACAAAATCGCGGAAAGCGATGACCTTCGAAAATCGAGCTGTCAAATTGTGGAATATTAGGAGTCCAAAATGAAAAAATTCGCTCACTTCCTTAAAGATGAATCCGGTGCAACTGCTATCGAATATGCTCTGCTTGCTGGCCTTATCGGCGTTGGCATTGTGACTGCAGCTAAAGGCCTGACCACCTCCATCACCGGCCTGTTCGGCGATATCGGTACCGCTCTGGACGACGCTCTTTAAGCGATGTCAGAATTTGCCATTTTCCTTGGGGGATGGCAAATACGGTTTTCAGAAGGCTGTCCCAAGGGCAGCCTTCTTTTTTATTAAGCCAGTCAATTCAATGATTTTGTAACTTTTTTGCATCAAGATCACCGTCGGTTATCAGTGCATGAAAAGCGCGCATTTCATCAGGATTTGATGCCGGGACAGGGAAGCAGTCCTGTCTGAGCAAAAGCGGGGAAGGATGAAGACATGATGGACATATTATTCGGCTACGGCTTGTTGCTGTTTGCTCCGCTCGTCTTTGCCTATGCTGCCAGCTCGGATCTGTTCACCATGCGGATCTCCAACCGCGTGGCCCTGATTTTTCTGATCGCCTTTCCTCTGTTTGCCTATGGCATCGGAATGAGCTGGATGGATGCACTCTCTCATCTTGGAGTGGGGCTGATCACATTCATCGTGGTTTATCTGCTATGGATGTTCAAATGCATCGGCGGTGGCGATGCCAAATTCGCGGCGGTGGCCGCCATATGGCTGGGGCCTGAACTGACGCTCTGGTTCTTTGCCCTGTCTTCCATCTATGGTGCCCTTATGGCCATTGGCTTCACTGTTGTGCGCTCGGGCTTCTTGCCCGGTTTTCTGGTCAAGATGGAATGGGCCCTGCGTCTTTATACGGTAAAACGCATCCCTTATGGGCTTGCTCTGGGTGTTGCCGGTCTACAGATCTATGCAATATCCGACTGGATGGACGCCGGTGTCAGGATGGCGCTTTCCTGATTGCTGTATTAAAACTGTCAAAATTGCCTCCTTCTCAGTTGAAGCAACAGCTGTGTCAAGTTCTCTTGTATAATAGCATTCTCTACCAGTCATGATTGGGGCTGTTTTACTCTGCGACATATGGTTTTGTAGAGTAGGATGGCCATTTGTGTTTTCTGACGCCGCCAATTATTGCTGAATGTAAACAAATGACGTTTTTTGCGAAATTAAGCTGATATTAAGCAAACACGCTTACTTGTCGTTAACCATAAGTGTTGGACACTGGTTGCGGGCGCATGGCGCTCAAATAGCGTCTAGTGCCTGAAACGCATGGGAAACGAGGACATGAGAGTAGCGCGTATCGCCGTCATTGTTGTCGCACTGATTGCCGGATTGTTTGCTATGGTCCTGGCTAGGTCTCTTGGTAACAAACAGCAAGAGGCAAAAGTGGAGCCAGCAAAACCTACCGAACAGATCGAGGTGACCGAAGTTCTGACTGCGGCACAGAATGTGACGCTCGGCACCAGTTTTACTGCCGACCTTTTTTCCTGGAGCAAATGGCCCAAGGCAAATATCGGACCGGGCTATATCGTCAGGGATGATCGCCCGGAAGCGGATAGCGAGCTTGTCGGTGCTGTGGCGCGCGGCTCCTTCCTGCAAGGGGAACCCATCAATGAAGGCAAGCTTGCCATTGGCGGCAAGGGCATGATGTCCTCTGTGCTGCCCAAGGGCTATCGCGCAAGCGCCACCCCCATTTCGGCGGCGACCAGCGCTGGCGGCTTCATTCTTCCCAAGGACAGGGTCGACGTGATCCTGACGGAACAGAAGAACAACAGGGTTACTTCCGAGACAATTCTGAACAATGTCCGTGTGCTGGCCATCGACCAGACCACGGAGGAAAAGGACGGGGTCAAGGTGGTCGTCGGTGAAACGGCGACACTGGAGCTTTTGCCCCAGCAGGTGGAAATCCTCTCTGCTGCTCAGGCAGGCGGTTCGATTTCGCTGGTCCTGCGTTCGCTGGAAGATGCGGATGACGATGGTGACGTTGCCGACGTCAACAGCGGCACCGTTATCATGGTGCGCTCGGGCATGATGAGCAAGAGGACGGTAAAGCAATGATCAGTTCTTCAAAAGGTGTGAAAATGGTCGGCGATCATACGGTATCGAGCCGCAACGCAAGAGGCCGGCAACTTCTCTTCTCGCTTCTGCCCCTCGTCATGCTGGCATGCATGGTGAGCCTCTTGTTTGCTGTTGCCGCGAGCGATGCTCAGGCCGGGTCCGAGATGCGCATCAAGGCGGCAAGCGCCAATGGACGCAACATCGAAGTCGGTTTGAACAAGTCCATGGTCATCGAGACCCCCAAAGATGTCCGCGATGTTCTGGTCTCAAGCCCTACCGTTGCCGATGCCGTCGTCCGCACACCGCGCCGGGTCTATATTCTGGGCATGCAGATCGGTCAGGCCAATGTCATCCTGTTTGATGGCGATGGCAACCAGATCGCCAGTTTCGATGTGAATGTCGCCCGTGACAATGCCTCCCTGACGGCACTGCTGCGCCGCATGATCCCGTCTTCCAACATTCAGGTGGATGGTGTGGGAGAGGGCGTTGCCCTTTCTGGCAGTGTCGAGAAACCTGCCGATGCGGAAAAGGCTATGGATCTGGCAGCCAGCTATGTCGGCGACCGCAAGAAGGTCAAGAATTACATCGCCGTTCAATCCCGCGAACAGGTGCAGATCCGTGTCACCGTGGCTGAGGTCCAGCGCACGGTCATCAAGCAGTTGGGTATCGACATGGGGGGATCGATCTCCCGCGGTATCTTCTCCAGCTCGGGCACCATCAGCAACCCCCTGTCGGTTGCGCTGCAGAGCATGTCGGACACCAGTGTCGGCGTGACGCTGGGCGGCAGTTCGAATTACCTCTCCACTTCTCTTGAAGCGATGGAGCGTAACGGGCTCATTCGCACTCTGGCCGAGCCGAACCTGACAGCGATATCCGGAGAAAAGGCAGATTTTCTTGCCGGTGGCGAATTTCCGATTCCGTCTGGCTATGACGATGGCAAAATCACGGTTGAATATAAGGAATATGGTGTCGCGCTGTCCTTTAGGCCGGTGGTTCTTTCGGAAAATCGCATCAGCCTTCAGGTCAAGTCTGAAGTATCGGAAATTTCATCGGATCAGACGATCACGGTGGGTGATAGCAGTTCCCAGCTGACCATTCCCGGTGTGACGACCCGCAGATCGTCGACCACACTGGAATTGCCTTCGGGTGGCACCATGGCGATGGCCGGAATGCTGCGCGATGATCTTCGCAAGAATATTGATGGCTTCCCCTATCTCAAGGATCTGCCTGTCTTGGGCGCATTGTTCAGATCGCGGGACTATAAGCGCAATCAGACGGAGCTGGTTTTCTTCGTGACGCCCTATATCGTTCAGCCCGTTGCCAAGTCGCAGGTGGCTCTGCCGACCCAGAATCTCGAGGCTGCATCGGATATGAACGACCTATTCCTTGGTGCCCTGACCCGCCGCTATGACATGTCTGGCGGAGAAGGCCGACGGGGTGTGAAATATAATGGCCGTTTCGGCTACAGCTATGAGTGAGGGCATGGCAATGTTCAAACAGGGCGAGATCAAGCCAATGCATCAGACAAGCCGGCAACAGCACGCTTACCGAAACCCGATCTTGAAAGGTGCGGCCATTGCGGTTTGTGCCCTGATGCTGGTGGGGTGTGAATCCAAGAAAGAGGTAACCGGATCGGTTCTTCAGGATTATCGCCAACGCCATCCGATCACCTTGAAGCAGGCTGCCCGCACGCTGGATATTCCCGTCGGTGTCCATAGCGAGAAGTTGACCCCGTCATCTCAGTCGGCCATTGACGCCTATGCGCGAGAATTCCTGCGTGATCGTTCCTCGGTCATTCAGGTCATGGTGCCTTCTGCATCCGCCAACGAGATCAACGCCGGCTATGTCGCAAGGGAAATCAGAAAAAGCCTGATGCGTCAGGGCGTTGCTGCTGGCAGGATCGATATCTTCCCCTATACAGCGGCGGATGCGTCAGACGCTCCGATCAGGCTCGCCTATCCGCGTGTGGAAGCCACGACCCTTCCTTGCGGCACCCATCCTGCCGATCTTGCGCGGTCGCTGGAAAATTACCAGCATTTTGATTTCGGTTGCTCCACCCAGCAAAATCTGGCTGTAGCGGTCGCCAATCCTGAAGATCTGGTGCAGCCGAGAGGATGGGACGCAAGAGATTCCATGCATCGTTCGGATGTTTCCGAGAAATACCGCCAGGGTGCCCAAACCTGGTCCACAGAGATGAGTTCCGAAGAGGGTACCAGCTCCGAGGTAGGCCAATGAGTGAGCAAACAATTCCAACGATGGGATTCGAAGAAGATCCCGAATTGCAGGCTTTTCAGCAGGAACTGTCTGGCGTAGCAGGCGGCGAGCCGATCGATGTGCGCCCGTTGCCGCGGGTGTCGATTACTGCATTTTGCGAGACGCCGCAGATTCAGGCCACGATTGATGCGATCGGCAAGGACCGGCGCATGGCCCGTGTCCATCTCAAATCGGTATCCGGTGGAATCCAGTCTGCCATTGAATTTTTCTCGGACACGCCAACGCCGAACCTCATTCTGCTTGAGGCCAATCTCAGTTATGACGAGTTGATCGCCGCGCTGGATCGTCTCGCCGAAGTTTGCGATGTCGGCACCAAGGTGGTGCTCGTCGGTCATGTCAACGATGTGCAGATGTATCGTGATCTGGTGCGCCGTGGCGTATCGGAATATATCGTCGCACCGGTCGGGCAGGTCGAGTTGATTCAGGCGCTGAGTGACCTGTTTGTCAGCCCGGATTCCGAACCGCTTGGCCGAACGGTTGCCTTCATGGGGGCCAAGGGTGGGGTCGGCTCCTCGACCATGGCCCATAATATCGGCTGGTCGATCACCGCCAGCAATCAGCAGGATGTGATCATTTCCGATTTCGATGTGGCATTCGGCACGGCCGGGCTGGACTTCAACGAGGACCCACCCCAAACCATTGCCGATGCCATCAAGGCTGGCGAGCGACTGGATGATCAATATCTGGAGCGCCTGCTGACCCGATGCAGCGAGCGGCTCAGTTTGCTGACCGCACCGGCGGTGCTGGACAATACCTGCGACTATGACGCGGAATTCTTCACCCAGATGGTTGAGCTGCTCCAGAATAGCGCACCCTATACGGTGCTCGATCTGCCCCATGTCTGGACAGACTGGAGCAAGGCGCTGCTGTTGGGGGCCGATGAAATCGTGATTACGGCGGTGCCCGATCTGGCCAACCTGCGCAATGTCAAAAATCTCTTTGACATGATCGATCAGGAGCGCCGCGGAGAGCGGCCGCCACATCTGATCATCAACCAGACCGGCATGCAGAAGCGCCCTGAAATCAAGGCCAAGGATTTTGCGGCGGCGCTGGAGCGTGAAAATTATGTCGAAATTCCCTTTGAACCTGCTGTTTTCGGTCAGGCCGCCAACAATGGCCAGATGATCAGCGAACTGGGATCTGGCGCCAAGCTGGTTGAATTGTTCGATCGTCTGGCCTGCGATATCACGGGCCGCTCGGAAACGCCCAAAGCGAGCAAATCTCTTTTTGCGCCACTGATGCAAAAACTGAAAAAGTCGAAATAGTCGTCAAAAATTTCTGGTAGTCTGGTTAGTAAGAGATGTTCGGAAAACGTGGAACAGAGAGCGCCAAAGCTCCGGCGCCAGTGAGCAAGTCAAAGGCTGTGGCCTCCAAACCTGCGCCTTCCAAGCCTTCTGCAAAGAAGGAAGAGGAAAGCTACAAGCAGGCTGTGGAGGTGAATTATCAGCCGATTGAAGACAGCTCGTCTTCCGGGCGCTCAGAGCAATATTTCGATATCAAGACCTCGGTTTTCGGTGCCCTGATCGATACCATCGATCTGGCACAGATGGCGCGGCTGGATGCGGATTCCGCCCGCGAGGAAATTCGCGATATCGTCTCCGAAATCATCGCGCTCAAGAATATCGTCCTCTCGATTGCCGAGCAGGAAGATCTGCTTGATGATATCTGCAATGACGTGCTGGGCTATGGTCCGCTTGAGCCGCTTCTGGCCCGCGACGACATCGCCGATATCATGGTCAACGGGGCAGAGAAAACCTATATCGAAACTCAGGGCAAGGTCTATCTGACCAACGTCCGGTTCCGTGACAATGGCCAGTTGATGAATATCTGCCAGCGGATCGTTTCCCAGGTCGGGCGACGGGTTGATGAATCCAGCCCCATTTGTGACGCCCGCCTGCCAGACGGCTCTCGTGTGAACGTCATTGCGCCGCCGCTGGCCATTGATGGTCCGACGCTGACCATTCGTAAATTCAAGAAGGACAAGCTGACCCTTGACCAGTTGGTTCGCTTTGGCACGATTTCTCCTGAAGGTGCCCAGATCCTGAAGATTATCGGTCGGGTGCGATGCAATGTGGTCATCTCTGGCGGTACCGGCTCGGGCAAGACGACGCTGCTCAACTGTCTGACCAACTTTATCGAGAATGACGAGCGCATTGTCACCTGCGAAGACGCCGCCGAACTTCAGCTTCAGCAGCCCCATGTGGTGCGTCTGGAAACCCGCCCGCCGAACCTGGAAGGGGAAGGGCAGATCACCATGACCGATCTGGTCCGCAACTGTCTGCGTATGCGCCCTGAACGCATCATCGTCGGCGAGGTGCGTGGCTTTGAGGCTTTCGACCTGTTGCAGGCGATGAATACCGGCCATGACGGCTCCATGGGTACGCTGCACGCCAACTCGCCGCGCGAAGCGCTTTCCCGTCTGGAAGCCATGATCACCATGGGCGGCTTCAATCTGCCGACCAAGACGATTCGTGAAATGATTGTCGGATCCGTTGATGTCATCGTACAGGCCTCCCGCCTGCGCGACGGGTCTCGCCGCATCACCCATATTACGGAAGTGACCGGCATGGAGGGCGATGTCATCACCACGCAGGATCTGTTCGTCTATGAAATGACCGGGGAAGATGCCAACGGGAAAATTGCCGGCTTTCACAGATCAACCGGCATCGGTCGTCCGGCTTTCTGGGAGCGTGCGCGCTACTATAACGAAGAATCCAATCTTGCCGCCGCCCTCGATGCTGCCAATGTCGAGCCGCAGAAATTTGGATGATGAGGAGAGGTCATGGACATTATCGGTAGCGATCTGATTTTTACCATTGCGCTTTTTCTTCTTGTCGTCTTTGCCGTTCTGGGCATTGCGTGGGGGCTTTTCTATCCGCGCCTGTCGAAAAACTACAGCCGTGATCAGCGCATTCAGGCCGTATCCATGAGCCGGGTGAAGATTGCCGACCAGCGTCTCAAATCCGCCAGTACCGACCGGCGCAAGGATATCGAGGCCAACCTCAAGCAGATGGAAAATGCGCACAAGAAGGGCAAGGAGAAGAAACAGTCTCTCAAGGCCCGGCTTGGTCAGGCTGGCTTGACCATCACGCCGAAGCAATTCTGGCTTTACAGTCTTGTATGCGGCTGCGCCCTGTTTCTGGCAGCGCTGGTGGGGGGCATGTCCATGCCCGTATCCGTCGGTATGGGCATTGTCGGCTGTCTCGGCCTTCCCCATTTCTGGCTGTCCCGCAAACGCAAGAAGCGTATGAAAAAATTCATTGCCGAATTTCCCAACGCGGTTGACGTGATCGTGCGCGGTATCAAGACGGGTCTGCCGCTGGGCGATTGCCTCGTCATCGCGGCAACTGAGACCGCAGAACCGGTTCGCAGCGAGTTCAGGCGGCTGGTGGACGAGCAGGCCATGGGCTTGCCGCTTGCCAAGGTGGTTCCGCGCCTGCATCAGCGGGTGCCTTTGCCGGAGACCAACTTCTTCGCCATCGTGATCGCCATTCAATCTCAGGCCGGTGGCTCTCTGTCGGAGGCTTTGGGCAATTTGTCGCGCGTGCTGCGCTCTCGCGCCCAAATGAAAGAGAAGGTGCAGGCCATGTCCATGGAGGCAAAGGCGTCTGCAGCGATCATCGGTGTCATGCCATTTCTGATCGCCATTCTCATCTATTTCACCAACAGGCCCTTCATCATCATCATGTTTCAGGAAAATCTCGGCCTGATCATGATTTCCGCCGCTGTGGCATGGATGGCGGTTGGCGCATTTGTCATGCGGGTGATGATCAATTTCGATGTTTAGCAAATCCGGTTGCCGCGTCAGATCTTTGGATGCTGGCGCTTGAGATGAAAGAATAGGACCAGAAAGATGGCAGGCTTTGAACTACAGGATCTGTTTGCGCTGTTGACGGCGATTGCCGTCGTGGCCTCGATTCTTGCGGTCGCCATGCCCTTTATGGAAAAGGACCGGCTGGGCGAACGCATGCATGAGGTGGCGAGCGAACGCGAGCGCATCAGAAAGCGCGAACGCGCCATGCTCAATAGCGGCAAGGAAGGCCGTATCTCGCTCAGACAGGAACCCAAGGAACTGGTCGTCAACATCGTTGATCGCTTCAAGATGCGCGACGCCTTCTCCGATGCCGACACACGCCGCAAGCTCAAGCAGGCCGGCTTCCGCCTCGAAAAGCATGTGATGACCTTCACATTTGCCCGCATCATAGGGCCCTTTGCCGGTCTTCTCGTCTCGACCTTCTATATCTTTGTCGTCATCGAGCCGGACTATCCGCCGATGGTCAGCCTGTTTTTCTGCATGCTGTTTGCCTATGCCTGCTATTATGCACCCTTGCTCTATCTCTCCAACCTCAGATCGAAAAGACAGGCCTCGATCATCAGGGCATGGCCCGATGCATTGGACCTGCTGCTCATCTGTGTGGAATCGGGCATGACGGCAGAAACCGGTTTTCAGAAAGTGGCCGCAGAGATCGGTACATCCAGCGTTGAGCTGGCCGAGGAACTGACGATCCTGACGGCCGAGCTTTCCTATTTGCAGGATCGGCGTGTTGCCTATGAGAATATTTCCAACCGAACCGGCCTTGAAGGGGTGCGCGGCGTGATGACCTCGCTCATTCAGGCAGAGCGCTATGGCACGCCTTTGGGCGATGCCATTCGCGTCATGGCCGAGGAAAATCGTGCGGCCCGTCTGACCGCAGCGGAGAAGAAGGCGGCAGCCTTGCCCCCCAAGCTGACCGTGCCAATGATCCTGTTTTTCCTGCCTGCGATCTTCGTCGTCGTGCTGGGGCCGATTGCTGTTCAGTATCTCTCCTCGCAATGAGCGTCTGCCCCGATAGGAACCAGACCGAGCGGCTCCGGGCTGTGTGAGCCGATGGGGTGTCTATCCCGATTAAGACGGGATACCCCGCCGGAAAAGAGCGGGGGAGGCGGCTGGATGGAAGGCAAGCAAAAAGGCAAGCAAAAAGGGCCGCAAGGGCCCTTTGTGTTTTTCCGATCACGCTATGAAGTCACTGTCCGGCCTTTCATCAAGGCAGGATGACAGGATCCTCATCCCTGACTTTTGATCTTGTCCCAATTGTTACGCTGGCTCAGCATGGTCTTCAGATAGGCCATATTTTCCGCCGCTTGCTGAGGTGACAGCTCGTTGCTGGCGATGGATTCCGCTTCGCTGAATTTGCCTTGCAGGCCCAGCACCAGCGCGAGATTCTGCCGCACCCGGCTGTCCGCCTTGGGATTTTTGGCCGCCCGCCGCAAATAGCTTTCCGCCGAGACGAGATCACCTTCGAGCATATAGGAAAGGCCGTAATTGCTCAGCACGCTCGGTGCTTCGGGCGCCTGCAACAGGGCCTGATCATAATGGCTGCGCGCCTGCTGGAAATCGCCGATCTGGTCATAAATGGCCCCCATGGCCGAATCGAGACGCCAGTCCGGGGTGGTCGGGGTTTGAGCTGTGTGAAGCACCTGCAAGGCCTGCTGGAAACGCCCCATGGTGGCCAGTGCCTTGCCGTAGGCTGCAAGTACGACCCTGTCCTTTGGCTGTTGCGTTGCCAGTTGCTCCAGAACCGCCAGAGCTTGCTCGTGGCGTCCCAGCAAGCGCAGCGACTGGCCATAATTGAGCGCAGTCTGGGGATCGTTGCTCTTCTGGCGGTAGCGCTTTTCCCAATAGGTCACAGAAGCCTGCAAGGCTTCTTCAGTCGCATAGCTCGTGCCCTGATGGCTGGAAGAGGATATGCTTTTCTTGTTGGAGGAACAGCCCGAAACAGCCACCAAGAGCGCTATGGATCCTGCAAGCATGATCTTGCGCATGGAGTGGGATGACTTGACATTCAATTGGGCATTCATGGAGCAAACCTCGAAAGTCGGCTATGCAGGGCAAGGACCGCAAAGACACCGCCAGCGGTGCCTGAACTCTTATATTCCAGAAATAAAGTATTAACCCTAATGCTTGGTTAATTCGTGCAATTTGCATCCTTATGGACGATCTTTTTATGCTCTTTTTGCTCTGTGCGAGACTGCCTGTGCAAGGAAGGCGCGGGCTCGTGCGCGGCTTTGCGAAAAGCGCCAAATGCATTAGGCTTGATGAAAAGAAGCGGATTGATTCCTGACGCTTCAATCCCCATTTTGGCAGCAAGCAATGATAAAAGAGAAAGAATGACCATGCCGATTAATCCAGATTCCTGTCCGATCTATTTCATTCATAGCGATTCCGAAACGCTTCTTCCCAAAGCGCTTTCTGCCCAGGCGACCCAGTGGATCGAAACCACCGGATTTGTGGCAAGCGAAGGGGAGCTTTGCCTTGTGCCGGGGCCTACCGGCGCCTGTGAGGCGGTGTTGTTCGGGATGGGCAAGAAGGAAAGCAAGACGGCTTCGCCGCTTCTGCCCGGCCTGCTGCCCGTGAAATTGCCCAAGGGACGCTATCATTTCGCTTCGATGGAACTGTTTGCTGACGATCCGCAAAGACTGTTTCTGGCGACCCTTGCCTGGCATCTGGGGAGCTATCGGTTTGATCGCTATAAGGAAAATGCCAATGAAGTGCCGCAGCTGGATTGGCCTGAAGGGGTTGATAGCGAGGAAGTCCTGCGTCAGGTAAAGGGATCCAATCTCGCCCGTGATCTGATCAATATCCCCTCCAACGACATGGGGCCGGATGAACTCGAAGCGGTGACCCGTGGTCTGGTGGATACCCATGGTGCCAGACTGGAAGTCACCAAGGGGGACGCGCTGCTTGAGAAAAACTTCCCGATGATTCACGCGGTCGGGCGCGCTTCTCCTCGTGCGCCGCGCCTGCTTGATTTCATCTGGGGCAAGGAGAGCGATCCGAAAATCACTCTGGTGGGCAAGGGCGTCTGTTTCGATACCGGCGGGCTCAATCTCAAACCCGGCAGTTCCATGGCCCTGATGAAGAAGGATATGGGGGGCGCGGCCAATGTTCTGGGGCTGGCGTCCATGATCATGTCCGCTCGTCTTCCGGTTCGTCTGCGTGTGCTCATTCCGGCGGTTGAAAACTCGGTATCCGGTAATGCCTTCCGTCCCGGTGATGTGTTGCCCAGCCACAAGGGGCTGACGGTCGAAATCGGCAACACCGATGCCGAAGGGCGGTTGATCCTTGCCGACGCTCTGTCTTTTGCCGATCAGGAAGAACCTGATCTGCTGATCGACATGGCAACCCTGACCGGCGCAGCCCGCGTGGCTCTTGGTCCGGATCTGCCACCTTTCTATAGCGATGACGAGGAATTGATCGAGGGCATTGCCAGCGAAAGCGGTAAGCAGTGGGATCCGCTCTGGAACATGCCACTGTGGAATGCCTATGACGCCAAGCTCGCATCCGATATCGCCGATGTGAATCATATCACCACAGACGGCTTTGCCGGTTCAATCACCGCAGCCCTGTTCCTGCGCCGCTTTGTTTCCCAGACCAGAAGCTGGGTGCATTTCGACATTTTCGGCTGGGCACCGGCCGCTCAACCTGCCCGCCCCAAGGGCGGTGAGGCGCAGGGCATCCGGGCGCTCTATAACCTCATTCGCAGCCGCTATGATGTGAGCTGGCAGTAGGCCACGAGGCGCTGTCGGAATGATGATCCAAGGGGATTGGGCCAATGGCTCGATCCCCGAAACTTGCTTGCGCGCCATGAATCTGCCTTAATCAGCAAGAGCCGCGATTGTAATCTCGATTGTTTGCTCGCTCCGGGATGGGGAGCGGCTGCGGCTTGGCGGAGATTTATTGATTGATGGCGATTGATATTTGCGCAGGCCAGGCGCTGAAACTCTGGCATGACGTCACCCACGATATGGTGCTGGAGGAAGAAAGCGATCTTTCTTCCAGACAGATGATGGTGTTGCTGACGGTATATCTCGAAACCCCGCCCCATACCGTGCGAGGCCTTGCCGCCAAGCTTGGTGTCACCAAACCGGCGATCACGCGCGCACTGGACACGATGGGGCGCGCTGGCCTGTTGACCCGTCGCCGTGATGACAAGGACAAACGCAATGTGGTGATCCTGCGCACGGTCAAGGGAGCCCTTTATGTGGACAAGCTCGGGCACAAAATTGTCCGTCAGGCCCATACTATTGCGGGTTAGTGCCTGTTGCCGGGGGAGATCGGGACTTTATCCGCGAAACATCCGTTTTTCGGCCCCAATCCATGCCATAACAGCTTTCCATCTGGCCCACATCATCGATATGACGCAGGATCGCACCATTTTGCGGCTGTCCTGCCGGAAAAATTCCTGTTGCAAGACCTTGCTCCCGACAGGGAGCTGAAAAGAGAACAATATAATGCTGAATTCATCTCTCAACGCCTTCCGCCCGGATCTCGCAGACAAGCGCCTTCAGGGACAGGTTGAAGCCGAGCGCTTTGTCGATCCGGTGATCAAACGGGTGCAGGTGCCTGTCGCCCCGCTCAAGTCCGGTTCGGACGCCCGCAGTGGCCTTGATACTCAGGCCTTGCTGGGCGAGGTGGTCAAGGTCTTTGAGGAAGGGGCCAACGGCTGGAGCTGGGTGCAACTGGATGGTGACGGCTATGTGGGCTATATGCCCTCTAGCGCACTGGGGCCATTTGGCGGACCGCTCAATGACGAATTCATCGTTGGTGCTCCAACCCATCGGGTCAGTGCCGTGCGTACATTTGTCTATCCGGGGCCGGATCTCAAATATCCCGCAGCGGTTTTTCTTTCCATGGGCGCGGGGTTGATCCTTGGTGAAGAAGAGGAAACACGCGGTACCCGCTATCGCAAATTGCTCAATATGCCGACGCCAAACGGCGAGGCGGGCTGGGTGGTTGCCCAGCATGTAACCGAAATCGATCAAAAGGCCGGGGATTTCGTCTCTGTTGCCGAAAGCCTCATCGGCACCCCCTATCTCTGGGGGGGCAAAAGCTCTCTTGGTATCGATTGTTCAGGCCTCGTTCAACTGGCTTGCGAAATGGCAGATATCGAGATGCTGCGCGATGCCTCGATGCAGGAAAAGGAAGCCGGAGAGGCGCTTGACATTTCCGGCGGACTGCCAGCGCTGGAGCGCGGCGATCTCATTTTCTGGCCCGGTCACGTCGGCATCATGGCCGACGCGCAAACCCTGCTGCATGCCAACGGCTTCCACATGGCCGTGGCAAAAGAACCGCTCGCCGGAGCGATTGAGCGCATCGCACAGAATGAATATGGCAAGCTCAGAACGATCCGGCGGCTGACCTTATAGGGCTGCCCTCAGCAAAGGGCAGGAAAAAGGGGAGTGGGCCTAATAGCCCGCACCCCGATCCACGATCCCGGTCATCGGCTCGCCCGCTTCATTGCGCCTGATCTGGTCGACAATGCATTTGGTTGTCGCGTAAGGAGCGCTGACAGCGGCGATATGCGGCGTCAGGATGACATTGGGCAAATCCCACAGCGGGCTGTCTGCGGGCAGGGGTTCCTGCTCGAACACATCCAGTGACGCTCCGGCCAGAATGCCTTCCCTGATGGCGGTGACGATGTCCGCTTCCACCTGAAGCTTGCCGCGACCGGCATTGAGGATCACCGGACCGCCCAGAGGGCCATCCTTGGCCAGTTTCCTGAAAAGCTCGAGATTGAGAATGCCCTCGGTCTCCGGCGTGTGAGGCAACAGCGAGACCAGAATGTCGGTTTCGCCCAGCATCGCTTCCAGCCCGTCTGCACCATGATAGGTCTTGATGCCCTCGGCCTTCTTGGGAGAGCGGCTCCAGCCGGAAACGCGATAGCCCAGCATCTGCAGCTTGCGCGCCGCAGCAAGGCCGAGAACACCGATCCCCAGAATGCCGACGCGAAACTCTTCAGCCGCCGCATCCGGTATCTGGTCCCAATGCTTTCGGGTCTGCAAATCAAGGCTGCGCAGACTGTGACGATGATGCATCAGGCAGTTGAGCACCACCCACTCGCACATGCGTGCGGTCAGATCATCGCCGATGACGCGAACAATCGGCACATCGGGCAGGTTCGGCTCCTGAGTGAGAAATTCCACCCCCGCGCCAAGCGAAAAGATTGCCTTGAGATTGGGCAGATCCTTGAGGAAGGCGGTGTCCCCCTTCCAAGCCAAGGCATAGTCGATCTCGTCCAGATTGCCCAGATCGTCAGACAGGCGAATTTCAGCCTCGGGCAGCAACTTGTTGAGATTCTCGATCCAGGCGGGAATGTCCCAGCCCTTGGCGGTCAAAGCAATTTTCATCGGTCTTGTCCATTATTGATTTTTTGCCCGAATGGCATATTTGGAAGGTCCGATCTAGGTAGCAGACTCCGGCCCGACTTGCAAAAGAAAGTCCGCTATCTGGCGGGCTCTCCTTGGTGGGCTCTCCTGCCAGACAAGATCCGGTTATTTGATAAGGCTTTGCAGCATCCTTTCGGCGTTATGCTGCGTCAGTCCGCGACCACTCCTTGCGGCGCCGTTTTCATATGCAGGGCTGCTGCCATCAGGGCCTTGGTATAATCCGTCTGTGGCGCGTCGAAAATGGTTTCCACGTCTCCCTCTTCCACGACCTTGCCATTGCGCATGACAATCACCCGGTTGGACAGGGCGCGGACCACTTTCAGGTCATGGCTGATGAACAGATAGGTCAGGCCATGTTTGGCCTGCAAATCGCGCAAAAGATCGACCACCTGCGCCTGTACGCTCATGTCCAGTGCGCTGGTCGGCTCATCAAGCATGACGAATTTCGGCTCTAGCACCATGGCGCGGGCAATGGAAATGCGCTGGCGCTGACCGCCGGAAAATTCATGCGGATAGCGGTGGCGGGTTTCCGGATCAATGCCCACTTCGCGCAGAACCGAAACAACCTTGGCATCACGCTCCTCCACACTCAGTTGCGGGGCGTGAATGGCCAGCCCTTCTGCCACAATCTGGGCAATCGACATGCGCGGCGAAAGCGAGCCGAAGGGATCCTGAAACACGATCTGAAGATCGCCGCGCTTGTCGCGCATGGCCTTGTTGTTAAGACCATCCAGATGCTGGCCCTGAAACACAATCGGCCCTTCCGAGGAAATCATCCGCAACAGCGCCAGCCCGAGCGTTGTCTTGCCAGAGCCGGATTCCCCCACGATGCCGAGGGTTTCTCCCTGCCGGACGGCAAGGGAAATGCCGTCCACCGCCTTGATATGGCCCACCGTCTTGCGCATGAAGCCGCGCTTGATCGGAAACCAGACCTTGAGGTCATCAGTATTGAGCAGGGTGGGCGCATCTTCTGCCACGGGGCGCGCCCGCCCGCTGGGCTCGGAGCTGAGCAGATGCTTGGTATAGGCATGGGTTGGATGCTCGAAAATCTCTTTCGTCGGCCCGCGCTCGACAATCTCGCCCTTGGTCATCACGCAGACCTTGTCCGCCAGCTTTCTGACGATGCCGAGATCATGGGTGATGAAGAGAAGCGCCATGCCGTGGCTCTTCTGCAAATTGCGCAGGAGTTCGAGAATCTGCGCCTGCACCGTGACATCAAGCGCCGTTGTGGGTTCATCGGCGATCAGCAGTTCGGGCTCGTTGGCCAGCGCCATGGCGATCATCACGCGCTGACGCTGCCCGCCCGAGAGCTGATGGGGGTAGCTCTTGAGGCGCTTTTCCGGCTCGCGAATGCCGACATCCTCGAGCAGTTCGAGCACCCGCGCCCGCGCCTGCTTCTCGCTCATGCCATGATGGATCGAGAGCACCTCGCCAATCTGCTTTTCCACCGTATGCAGCGGATTGAGCGAACTCATCGGCTCCTGAAAGATCATCGAAATGCGGTTGCCGCGCACGGAGCGCATATGCTTGTCCGGCGCATGGAGAAGATCAACGCCGTCAAACATCACCTGTCCGGAAGGGTGGGAGGCTGCGGGATAGGGCAGAAGCTTGAGGATCGACAGGGCCGAGACGGACTTGCCTGAGCCGGATTCGCCCACCAGCGCCATTGTCTCGCCTTTCTCCAGATCAAAGGAGATGCGATCAACGGCAATCTGTTCCTTGCCATCATGCTGGAAGGCAACCGAGAGATCCTGCACAGAAAGAAGCGGTGAAGAAGATTGGGTCTTGCTCATGGGCTTCCCTCCTTAGTGGAATGTCTTGCGCGGATCAAAGGCATCGCGCACCGCTTCGCCAATGAAGATCAACAGGCTCAGCATGATGGAAATGGAAAGGAACCCGGTGATGCCGAGCCACGGGGCCTCGATATTCTTCTTGCCCTGCGCCAGCAACTCGCCCAGCGATGGAGAGCCCGGCGGCAGACCAAAGCCGAGAAAGTCCAGCGAGGTCAGCGTCGTGATCGAGCCATTGAGGATGAAGGGCATGAAGGTGAGGGTGGCAACCATGGCATTGGGCAGCAGATGCCGCAGCATGATGGTCCGGTTGGAAACCCCCAGCGCCCGCGCCGCCGAAACATATTCGAAATTGCGGGCCCGCAGGAATTCCGCCCGCACCACGCCCACCAGCGCCACCCAGCTGAACAGCAGCAGGATAGAGAGCAATATCCAGAAGCTCGGCGTGATGATGGCCGCAATGATCAGCAGCAGATAAAGCTGCGGCACCGAGGTCCAGATTTCAATGAAACGCTGGAATACAAGATCGGTGAGGCCGCCGAAATAGCCCTGCACGGCACCCGCCGTCACCCCGATGATCGAGGAGAAAAAGGTCAGCGTCAGCCCGAACAGAACGGAGATGCGAAAGCCATAGATGAGGCGCGCCAGAACATCGCGGCCCTGATCATCGGTGCCGATCCAGTTCCAGTTGCCAATGGTGCAGTTGCGGTCATTGACCCCTTCTTCAAAGGGCGCGCAGCGCACCTCCTTGTCGAGCATCCAGCTTGGCGGGGCAGGGGCGGGAACCGGAAGGTCCATATTGACGGTTCTGTAGCTGTAGCGGATCGGAGCCCAGATGATCCAGCCATTGTCGTTGATCTCATCCTGAATGAAGGGATCGCGATAATCTGTCACCGGCAGGAAGCCGCCAAACTTGGTTTCCGGATAATCCGTGAGCAGGGGCGAGAGGATTTCACCCTTGTAGGAAACCAGCAAGGGCTTGTCATTGGCGATCAGCTCGGCAAACAGCGTGACGAAAAACAGCGACAGAAACAGCCACAGAGAAATATAGCCGCGCCGGTTGGCCTTGAAGCTCTTGAGGCGACGCTGGTTGAGCGGCGAAAGACGGTCTTTGAAACGGGGCTTGGCTGCTTTGGTCATGTCTTTTTGGCTCATCCTCACACCTCCCGGCTCTCGAAATCGATTCTGGGATCGATGAGCATATAGGTGATATCGGAAACAAGGCTGATGAGCAGGCCCATCAGCGAGAAGATATAGAGGGTGGCAAAGACCACCGCATAATCGCGGTTGATCACGCTCTCGAAGGAGAGCAGCCCGAGGCCATCGAGCGAGAAGATCGTCTCGATCAGCAGCGAGCCGCCAAAGAAGGCTCCAATGAAGGCACCGGGAAATCCGGCAATAATGATCAGCATGGCGTTGCGGAAGACATGGCCATAAAGCACCTGACGCTCGGTAAGCCCCTTGGCGCGGGCGGTGACCACATATTGCTTGCGGATTTCATCGAGGAAGGAATTTTTCGTCAGAAGCGTGGTGGTCGCAAAGGCCGAAAGCGACATGGCGATGAGCGGCAGCGTCAGATGCCAGAAATAGTCGATGATCTTTTCCCACCATGAGAGATCGGCGAAATTGTCCGAGACAAGACCGCGCAGGGGGAACAGGTCGAAGAAAGAGCCACCGGCAAACAGCACGATCAGCAGCACCGCAAACAGGAAGCCGGGAATGGCATAGCCGATAATGATCACCGCGCTGGTCCAGACATCAAATCGCGAGCCATCGGAAACCGCCTTGCGAATGCCCAGCGGGATCGAGATCAGATAGGAAATCAGCGTCATCCAGAGGCCGAGCGAGATGGACACCGGCATCTTTTCCTTGATCAGCTGCAACACGCTGATATCGCGGAAATAGCTGTCGCCGAAATCGAAGGTCGCATAATTACCCAGCATGGTCAGGAAGCGTTCCAGCGGTGGTTTGTCAAAGCCGAACTGTTTTTCCAGATCCTTGATGAAGTCGGGGTCCAGTCCCTGTGCGCCGCGATATTTTGAGCTCATATCCTCGCCGCCACCACCGCCACCGGCGCCGGTTCCGGCAAAATCGCCGCCCCCTCCGGAAATGCGCGCCGTTGCGGACACATCGGTTCCGGTGACCTGCGCAATGACCCGCTCGACCGGACCGCCGGGAGCAAACTGGATGACCGCAAAGTTGATTGCCATGATTCCGATCAGCGTCGGAATGATCAAGAGGAGACGTCGCAGAATATAAGCGCCCAAAAAGTCTCTCCATCTGGTTCTTGCCGGTTGTCTCCAGCATGATTGATTTGCCCGGGCTTTTCACGGCCCTTGTTCTTTATGTGCGATATAGTATCAACCATTCGTTAACCATGAGTAGCCCGATGGCCAAAGAATGGTAAAAGCTACGATGCTTTGCTGTTGTCTTCCTGCCACCAGTGCGTTTCGGGCAGGAAATCATAGAGCTTCTGATCTTCGATATAGCCAAAGCCGTCCCACAGACCGAGCAGATGATATGGGTTCTGCCAATTGGGAATCCAATAGTGCCCCGCCCGCCAGATGCGATCGATGGCGCGACCGGCAAGAAGCATGTCGTCCCGGTTCTTTGCCGCAAGACCGATATCGATCAGTTCGTCCATCACCGGATCCTTGAGCCCGACGATATTGTAACTGCCCGGCAGATCGGCGGCCTTGGACCCCCAGAAACTGTAAAAGGTCGGATTGATATTCGGCGTCACCGAGAAGCGTCGTCCGACAATGTCGAAATCGAAATTGTCGATGCGGCTTTGAAACTGCGAAGGATCAACGAGGCGGAAATTGAGCTCAATGCCAAGAAGGGCGAGATTGTTGGCCCATGGACCGACGATCTTTTCAAAGACAGGACTGTTGGCCATAAGCTCGATGGTGAGGGGCTTGCCTTGCGCATCCACCAGCTTCTGCCCCTGGCGCTGCCAGCCTGCCGCTTGCAACAGGTTGTTGGCCCTTTGCTGCAGCTTGCGATCCTTGCCGCTGCCATCGGAGACTGGCGGACTATAGGGAGCCTCGAAAACGGCAGGGTCCAGCCTGTCGCGAAAGCGTTCCAGCAGGGCCAGTTCCTTGCCCTCCGGCTTGCCTTGCGCTTTCAATTCGCTGCGCTCGAAGAAGGAAGCGGTGCGTCTGTATAATCCATAGAACAGATTCTGGTTGGTCCATTCAAAATCGAACGCCAGTCCGATGGCCTCCCGTGTGCGGGGATCGGAAAATTTGGCGTGGCGAATATTGAAAAACCAGCCCTGCGCGCCCGAGGCGCGATAATCGGGCAACTCGACCCGCTTGACGCGACCATCTTTCACCGCCGGGAAATCATATTGTGTCGCCCAGCTCTTGGAGGAAAATTCCTCGTAGAAATTGAGATCGCCCTTCTTGAAGGCCTCAAACAGCGCGGTGCGTTCGCGGGCGAACAGCAACCGGATGCTGTCGAAATTATTCTGCCCCACAGCGGTCGGGATATCCTTGCCCCAATAATCCGGATCGCGGACAAATTCGATCATGCTGCCCGGATTGACATTGCCCACCTTATACGGGCCGGAGCCGATAGGCGGCACAAGGGTCGAGGCATCGAAGGGCTTGTCTTCATATTGGGCCTTCTGGAAGACAGGGATATAGCTGGCCATGTCGAGCAGGCCCTGACGGGATTGCTTGCCCGAGAGCCTGAGGACAATCTCGTCATTCTCGACGATCGCTTCCTGCAATTCGGCAAGCGTCGTTCTGAGCACAGGGTGGCCCTGATGCTTGATGCTGTTATAGGAGAAGGCCACATCCTGTGGCGTCACCGGTGAGCCATCATGAAAGCGGGCCTCCGCCCTCAGGCTAAAGCGCAGGCTCGTTTCATCCGGAGACAGGGAAACGGTTTGCGCCAGATGGCAATAGATGGCGTCCGGTTCGTCAAGCGCCCGCACCATCAGGGTGTCGAACAGAAGTCCGATGCGCGGTGGCGCATCTCCCTTCATGACATAGCCATTGAGCGTGTTGAAGGTCTGAGGATTCTGGTTGAAGTCCCAGCTGGGAGCGGTGAAAGAAAATAGCCCGCCCTTGGGCGCGTCCGGATTGACATAGTCGAAATGGGCAAAGCCGGGGGGATATTTCAGATTGCCGAAAACGGAAAGGCCATGCAGGCCATTGCTGGCCCATCCCACCAAGGGCCGCTGTAGCAGCGCGGCGCCAAAGCTGGCAACAAGGGCGGAACTTTTCAGAAAGCCGCGCCGTGAAAACCGAAATGAGGCCGCTCTGTCTGCAATATCCTTCTCCGGCATGGCCGCTTTCCTTTGCCTTTCTGCTAATCCTGCGGCGACGGGAAAAACCCGATGGCCGCAGGATGATTGATATTAGTTGCTTGCCTGAGGTGCCGCATCGCTATCCTTGGCCCACCAGATGGTGGGGAAGCCGATGGTCATCTTGGGGAATGTCTCGGGATGCCCGAACTTGTCCCAGTAAGCGATGCGGGTTGCCGGCATGCCCCAGCCGGGAATGACATAATAGTTGGCCAGAAGGACCCGATCCATCGCCTTCACCGCCGCGACCAGATCCTCGCGATCCTTGGCAAAGATGATCTTGTCAATGAGGGCGTCGATGGCCGGATTCTTGATGCCTGCATAATTGGCAGAGCCTTCGCGATCCGCCGAAATGGAGCCGAAATATTCGCGCTGTTCATTGCCCGGCGACAGGCTCTGGCCCCAGCCCAGATAGATCAGATCATAATCCCAGGAGCGGATACGGTTGACATATTGCGCGCTGTCAACCACGCGCGGGGTCAGTGTGATGCCGACGCGTTCCAGCGATGCCTGCAAGCGCAGGGCGATCCTTTCGAATGAATCACCATTGAGCAGATACTCAATCTCGAAGGCTTCGCCCTTGTCATTGCGCATGACGATCTTGGTCGGATCGGATGCAAGGCCCAGAGTGACCATGATCTTGTGCAGGAAGCCATCATCGCGCTTGGCCTCATCCACCTCGGTCTTGGGTTCCCAACCCGCTTCCTTGAACAGCTCTAGCGCCTTCTTGAGATTGTCGCGCAGATCTTCGCGGCTTTCCACCTTGGGGTTGCTGTAGGGCTCAAAGGCAGATGCGGGGATCTGATCGCGCAAGGGCTCGAGCATCGCCAGCACCTTGCCCTCGGCCTTGCCCGAAGAGGCAAGCTCGCTGCCATAGAAATAGCTGTTGATCCGGTCATACTGATCATAGAACAGCGTCCGGTTCATTTCCTCGAAATTCAAGACATAATTGAGCGCTTCGCGCACCTTCGGATTCTGGAATTTCTCCCGCCGCAGGTTCGGAATGAAGCCGACCATCAGGCCGGAGGATTCATCGGGAATCACGCTTTTGATGATCTTGCCTTCCTTGACGGCATCGAAATCATAGCCCGTGGCCCATGTCTTGGCAGTCGGTTCCACGCGGAAATCATAGGCACCGGTCTTGAAAGCCTCGAACAGCACCGTGTTGTCGCGAAAATACTCATAGCGCAGACGGTCGAAATTATTGGTGCCGATCCGGACATTGAGATCCTTGCCCCAATAGTCCTCAACACGTTCATATTCGACATATTTGCCAGCCACGAAATCCTTGATCCTGTAGGGGGAAGACCCCATGATCGGCTCAAGCGTGGCATGAGCTATATCGCGCTGTTTGCCTTTGGCGTCCGTGCCGGTCCACCAGTGTTTCGGCATCACCTTCAGCTCGCCCACGATATGGGGCAGCTCGCGGTTGCCTCCCTTGTCGAAGGTGAAGGTCACTTCCCGCTCGCCGGTCACCTCAGCCTTGACGACATGGCTGAAATAGAATTTCTGCTGCGGATTAAGCTCGGTCAGTTGTTCAAAGGACCAGACCACATCTTCCGCCGTTACCGGCTCGCCATCCTGCCAGCGGGCTTCTTCGCGCAGGCGATATTTCACATAGCTATAGTCCGGCCCGACATACATCGCTTCGGCCAGCAGGCCATAGTCGGAGGCAATCTCGTCATAGGAGGGCACCATCAGCGATTCATAAATCATGTTGGTGCCGATCAGGGCGAGACCGGCTGCGGCTTCGCCCTTCGGGATGACTGGATTGAAACTGTCGAAACTGCCGGTCGTTGCAAGTCGCACCTCACCCCCCTTGGGGGCGTCCGGATTGACATAATCGAAATGGGCAAAATCTGCGCCATATTTCGGCTCGCCCATCAGGGAAGAACCGGTGAGCCATGTCTCGAATTCCACTGCGCTCGCCTGGCCGCTTCCGTCTATCAGGTTGATCGCGCCGCTCGATAGAAGCGCAAGCGTGAGGAACCCGGCCCTGAGGGCAGAAAGGCCGTGACGAGGTAGAAATTGAGACACACTGTTTCTCCTTTGGCATTCTCCTCAGCGGATGCTTCATTCCTGTGGCATCAGGCGCTGAAGAAATGTCTTCATTTGATTGCGTCAGCTTTAAAGGCTCATGCTGGTTATCATCCTCCCACCGGGGAGGCGGGCCGATATTCCGACCCATGCAATAGCATGTGGGCTACCTTAGCAAAGCTTGCAATAAGCGAGTAGTCGCATTTTCAGGTCAACGGCAACGCGAACAAATCGACGCATCAAAGCATGAAAATGTCCAAAGCAATTCGACCTTATTGTGGCAGTGTTGGTCTTATAGCGTGAAATTTTCGTAATGATGCCAGCAAAATGCCGTCACAAAGCAACAGCTTTCAGTCTGTCGCGAGCAATTTTGCGTCGGTGGCTTTCATCAGGGCTGCCGGTTCCACCTTGAAAACGGCGTTGGGAGCACCCGCCGCAGCCCAGACTGTCTCGAATGTCAGCAGGTCGGGGTCGATATAGACCTCCATCGGGCACAAATGGCCAATCGGGGCAACTCCGCCAATGGCAAAGCCGGTCTCGGCCCGCACCTTCTTCGGATCGGCCCTGTCCAGACTGGAGCCTATGACACGGGCGGCAAGATCCATGTCTGCCCGATTGCTGCCCGCGATCAGCAGCAGCACCAGATGGTGATTGTCGTGGCGCTCGAAAATCAGGCTCTTGACGATCTGCCCCACCGCACAGCCACAGGCCGCAGCGGCATCCTCGGCGGTGCGTGTGGTGTCGGGCATCGTCACCACTTGGCTATCCAGCCCCAGCGCGTCAATCGCTTCCTGAACACGGACCTTCGAACTCTTCTTGCCTGCCATCAAACACATACCTCAAGATCAAATTGATAAATCAAATGCACATAACAGAGCCACAGCAGGGGTCAGACTATGACATCCATGGCTTTTTGTTTGCCGACCCTGAAGACGCGCTTGTAGCGCTCGATTTCTTCGGCCGGTCCCATCGCCTTGTTGGGATTGTCCGAAAGCTTCACCGTTGGCCGGCCATTGGCAGAAACCGCCTTGCAGACCAGCGAGAAGGGCGAGAGCGCGTCATCGGTCACCAGACCCCTGAAATCATTGGTCAGCAACGTGCCCCAGCCAAAGGAAACCCGCACCCGCTCATGGAATTTCTTGTAGAGGCTGCCGATCTGGTCCACATCCAGACCATCGGAAAAGATGATCAGTTTTTCGCGCGGATCCTCGCCGCGATCCTTCCACCACTGGATGGCTGTTTCTGCGGCTTCTTCGGGCTGGCCACTATCCACGCGGATCCCCGTCCAGCTCGTCAGCCAGTCCGGCGCGCGCTCGAGAAAGCCCGCAGAGCCGAAGGTGTCCGGCAGAATGACGCGCAGATTGCCGTCATGTTCGCGCTGCCAGTCTTCCAGAACCCGATAGGGGGCATAGGCCAGTTCTTCGTCATTCTCGGCCAGAGCGGAATAGACCATCGGCAATTCATGGGCATTGGTGCCGATCGCCTCCATCTCGCGCCGCATGGCGATCAGACAGTTCGATGTGCCGATGAAATTGTTGCCCAATCCCTCCTGCATGGCCTGAACGCACCAGTCCTGCCAGAGGAAGGAATGGCGACGGCGGGTGCCGAAATCGGCCACCACCACATCACCAATGGCACGCAGGGTCTCCACTTTCTCCCACAGGCGGGTCATGGCGCGGGCATAGAGAATTTGCAGCTCAAAGCGCTTCATCTTGTGCAACACAGCCCGCGACCGAAGCTCCATGATGACAGACAGCGCCGGGATCTCCCACAGCATCACCGCAGGCCATGGCCCCTCGAAGGTTAGCTCATACTGATCCCCCACCCGATGGAGATGATAGGGCGGCAGGGTAAGATTCTCGAACCATTCCATAAAGTCGGAATGAAACATCGAGCGCTTGCCATAAAACATGTTGCCGCGCAGCCATGTGCTCTCGCCGCGGGAGAGTTTCAACCCGCGAATATAATCGAGCTGGGCGCGCAGTTCGTCTTCATCTATCAGCTTGGCAAGGGGAACAGATTTTGACCGGTTGATCAGGCTAAACTCGACATGCACATCGGGCTTGTTGTGAAAAACCGACTGAGCCATCAACAATTTGTAGAAATCGGTGTCGATCAGCGAGCGGACGATTGGGTCGATTTTCCAGCGGTGACTATATACGCGAGATGCAAGATCGATGGTCATGATCTATCCTGAAATGAACAAACAAGGCACGAGGCTGGACCCGCAGGGACGCCATTGCAAGTGCAATCTTTGTGCAATATGGGCATAAGGCCTAGTGGCCGAGAATATGAATATCATGGGCCCGCATATCGTCGAGCGCTTCTGCGAGCGAACCATTGAGGTCAATGGCCCGGCAGGCGGAAAGATCAACCGATACGTCAAACCCGAGCTTGGCGGCGTCCACTGCCGAATAGCGCACGCAGAAATCCGTCGCAAGTCCTACAAAAAGCAGGGAAACGACGCCCTTGTCGCGCAAATAGCCTTCCAGACCGGTTGCCGTATGGTGATCATTCTCGAAAAAGGCGGAGTAGCTGTCGATTTGGCGGTTGCTGCCCTTGCGCAGGATCAGGTCTGCCCGATCCGTCTCAAGTGCGCCATGAAAGGCCGCGCCTTGCGAGCCTTGCACGCAATGGTCGGGCCAGAGCACCTGATCACCATAGGGCATCTGCACCATGTCATAGGCGACCTTGCCCGGATGGCTGCTTGCAAAGGAGCTATGATCGGCCGGGTGCCAGTCCTGCGTCAGGATGATGCGCGAGTAGGATTGCTGCATCATGTTGATCCTTGCGATGATGTCATCCCCTCCGGGAACCGCCAGCGCACCGCCGGGGCAGAAATCATTCTGAACATCGATAATGACAAGGGCGTTATGTTGCGAGCGTTCCATGATGGCATCTTCCCTTAATATAGTACCGCAATGGTGCGAATGAGGGCTAATAAATCAAAGAACAGGCCGTTGCGCCAGATGCTGTTGGAAAGAATTGGAAAAAATGCCTTGTTGCAGGCATCGAACGGGCATGAAAAAAGGCCGGAGCGATCCGGCCTTTTGGCTATTTCAAACTGATCTTGTGCCCGATGAGGCGTGACAGAAGCTGCCGATGCCTGACCTGAGTAGAACAGGCCAGACCAGAACAGACCAGACGATTATTTCAGTGTCTGCAGATAGCCGATCAGGTTGGCGCGATCTTCAGCCTTGCTGAGACCGGCAAAGGCCATGGCAGTGCCCGGAACCAGATCCTTCGGCTTGGTCAGATATTTGTTGAGCGTTTCTGCGTCCCACACCTTGCCTTCTGAGAAGGCATGCATGGCGTCGGAATATTTGAACTCGCCAACCGAAGCAATGGCGCGATCAAAGACACCAAACAGGTGCGGCCCTGTCTTGTTGGCCATGTCAGCGTCGAAGGTGTGGCAAGCGGCGCATTTCTTGGCCACGCGCTCACCCTTGCCTGCATCTGCGGCAGCCAGCAGGGTGGCAAAATCCACTTCCGGTTCAGCCTCCTTGGCGGCGCCGTCACCGGATGCATCGGCAACTTCGATGATGTAGCCGGGTTGTTCCGGAGCGTGATCACTGAAGATGTAGCCCGTTGCCATCCCTGTAACCATGACAAAAATAAGGGCCATCAAAATAGCGCCAACTATTTTGTTGAATTCGAAAAAGTTCATAGGTCCTTGCTCCCGGTCTTTGAAGGACGAAACAGAATACCTAGGTTGGTCCTAAGCTTTGAGCGGTAATTCTTTCTGCGGAAACTACTAGCTTTTCCTGATGAATGTCCATAGGAATAGCGGCTAACATTGCTCGACTTTCGCCATAGACCGGGCCCTTTTCAACAACATAAGGAAGAATCCTTATATTCTCGAATGGGTTGGCTGCCAGACATCATCGGGACGCCCCGATTTCTGGCATTCTGATGCCTGTTGGCAGGCGATATCGCAAGCCCGGCAGCAAAAGGAGCGTGACATATCCTTTCTCAAAGCGTAAGCAGTCAGAATGAGTAGCATTTCCAGTTGAAGGGGCACGGGGGTGCCCGGTAAGGAGCCATTATGATCGCCAAGAAAGTCGTTTTTCAGGGGGAACCCGGTGCCAACTCGCACACCGCCTGCAATAATGTATTTCCCGATGCAGAGGCGGTTCCAATGGCAACCTTTGAAGACTGCTTCAATGCCGTTCAGAATGATGAGGCGGATCTGGCCATGATCCCGATCGAAAATTCGGTTGCCGGGCGCGTGGCCGATATCCATCATCTGATGCCGACCTCCGACCTGCATATCATCGGGGAATATTTCCTGCCCATCCATCATCAGTTGCTGGGTTTGCGCGGTGCACGACTGGAAGATGTCACCTCGGTCCAGAGCCACATCATGGCGCTGGGGCAATGTCGCAAGATCATTCGCGATCGCAAGCTGAAGGCGATCGTCGGGGCCGACACGGCGGGCTCGGCCCACCAGATTTCCAATCAGGGCGATAAGACAAAAGCCGCGATTGCTTCCGAACTGGCCGCCGAAATCTATGATCTGGATATTCTGAAGGCGGATATCGAGGATGAGGATCACAACACCACCCGCTTTATCATCCTGTCGAAATATCCCATTCGTGCAGACAGGAACAATCCGTTGGTGGTCACCACATTCGTCTTCCGTGTGCGCAACGTGCCTGCCGCTCTCTACAAGGCGCTGGGTGGTTTTGCCACCAACGGCGTCAACATGACCAAGCTGGAGAGCTATCAGACGGGTGGAAAATTCTTCGCAACCCAATTCTATGCGGATATCGAGGGCCATCCGGACGATACCGGCGTCAGACTGGCGCTTGAGGAATTGCGTTTCTTCTCAGCCGAGTTGAAAATTCTCGGAATCTATCCGGCGCATGAATATCGCAGACGCAATCACGAGCCCGAAGCAAACCGAGATCTGAGACCCAGTCCGGATCTTTGAAAGGGTGAACACTGCCAGAGCCAGATGCCATCCGCTGCGGCTCTGCGGTGAGAATGGATCAACGAGAAGGGCATGCTCGACGGGTGTGCCCTTATTCATGTCGAAAATCATGTCTGGCAGAGAGAAGCAAACGGGCTTCAGTACCGCGTCAGCGGTACCTGTTCGCGATGGTTTTTCGGTGATTGTGTGAAAATGGCATGAATACTTATTGTTGAAAATATCAAGGATATTTACCTGTCTGAGTATTCATGAGCATATTCTATGCATATTTTTATATTGTTGTGATTTGTGATTGTATTGTCATTTGCGACGAATGGAAGCTGAGCCAAAGTTATGGCCTCGGAATATCGCGGCTTTCGATGTGCCGATTGGGTCATTATGAAATCGGATGCGCGAAAAGTGTCGATAAAACAACCTTGAGTTATTATTTAATTGTAAAGATTGGCAGTGTTGATGAAAGCCCGGCGCGACAGAAATCGGCCGTCATGACCTTCTTTCGAAATTATTCAACCAATGGAATATGTTGATATTATTTTCTAACAATAATAGTATATTTAAGAGTTGTTGACCTTATTTTGGGCGGAATTGATCTTAAAACGAGTATGTTTAGTAAATGCAAACTTAAAAATTGCCGTAGTGAAGTCAAAATAAGTAACAAAACAATATAGAAAATTACACTCACTCTTTTTCAACTTTTTATTCCTATTTTACTTCGGTGATATGAAACCGAGGCATAACAGGTTGAATAGAATTCGCAAATTCAGGTGGCTGAAGAATTGGGCTTATATCAAAAAGCACATTTGGAATGTTGCTAATGTACCTACGATTACAGCGACCATTGTCATTATTGCGGTGACATTGATTGCTGAACATATTAGTGGTGCAGCCTATATCGAGAAGGCCAGATCTGACCTGCATAACAAGGCAACTCAGGTTGCTCTGTCATTGCATGGGGCGGTTATTGCCAATCTGGAATCCGGCCGCGGTATGGCACATGTCGTCTCCACCGAACCGGACATGGATACCGAGCGATTCAACCAACTCTCCAAGAAGATTTTTCATCGCTTTTCCTCGATGACGAGTATCGCGCTCGCCCCGGATCTCATCATCGAGAAAGTCTACCCCTCCGAGATTTTTTCTGATGCCATCGGTCTGGATTACCACAAGACCCCGACGCAATATCCCCTGATTGAGGAAGCCAGGCGTGATGAGCATGTGGTGATATCAAGCCCTGTAATATTGCTGGATGGTGATCAGGGTATTCTCATCCATTATCCTGTTTTTGTTGATGATGCAGAAAAGGGGCGCACTTTTTGGGGTGTCGTAACATCTGTTTTTGCGATGCAGCGCTTTTACAAATTCTCCGGTATTGAGGGCGAGAATGATGATGTCCTCTATGCGCTCTATAATCTTGACGAGGCGCGCAATACGGCTGAACAATTCTATGGGCCAGATACCATCAACGAGATGGACCCGGTTACAGTCACCATCGATTTTCGCGTCGATAAATGGGAATTGCATGCGGTGCCCAAAGAGGGCTGGATCGTTCCGCCTTCCATCTATTGGGGCATTCGGTTCATTGCTCTGGTCGCTTTCCTGTTGGTTGTTGTGCCTATGGCTGTGGTTGCCAAGCTGTCGCGCGAGCGCATGGCCCATCTGGATGCGCATCTGGAGAGCCAGAGAGAATTGAACCGTGTTTCCAAGCGCCTTGAGCTTGCTGTGGATTCTCTCAAGCTGGGTGTTTGGGAATATGATCCGGTACCGGGGCTCTATAGCTGGGATCAGCAAACACGGGACATTTATGGCGTCGACGCTGATTACGATATCAATGACCATTCGTGGAAAGAACGCATCTTCCCGGAAGATAGGCATCGCATTTTCGAAGAAGGCCCCGAGATCATCAAGAAGGAAGGGCGATATTGCACCGACTATCGTTTGATGCTGCCTGATGGTTCGGTCAAGACTGTGCGCGTGACTGCGTTCAGTTGGGTCAATGAAGATGGCGAAATGCGCTATCTCGGTGTCAATTGGGACATCACCCAGCATGTTGCCCGTGAAGAAGCCCTCAAGCAGGCGCGCGAGGAAAGCGAGCAACGCTATATCGAGCTGAACAATGTCAAGACACGTATCGAATATAATGCCCTGCATGACTTCCTGACCGGGCTTCCCAACCGTCGCTATATCTATGAGTTTCTGGAGGGTGAGCATGAGCCTAAATGGCCGCTTGCCTCTCCCGCCAACAGCTGGCTCTTGAAGATCGATCTTGATGGCTTCAAGGAGGTCAATGACAGCTTCGGCCATGCGACCGGCGACGCCATGCTGGTCAAGGTTTCAAATCTGCTTAAGTCGCTGCAACAGGAGGGAGAATTCATCGCTCGTGTTGGCGGGGATGAGTTTGTCATGCTGTGCTCGAGCGAGCAAAACAGCCGCAGACCGCAGGAGCTTGCGGAGAGTTTCATTACGGCACTCGATGAGCCCTTGATTCACAATGGACTGATCTGCCGTCTGGGGGCCAGTATCGGCGTTTCAAACTGGCATGATGCGCAAGGCAATCTGGACAGGCTGCGCACCAACGCGGATCTGGCGCTCTATCAGTCAAAACAGAACGGCAAGGGCTGCTTCACCTTCTTCAGCCAGCCTTTGTTCCAGCGCGCCACTGAAAAGCGGCGTCTGGCAGACGACTTGCTGCGCGGTATCGAAAATCGCGAATTCATAGCCCATTATCAGGGGCAATATAAGGCCGATAGCCACCAGTTGGCTGGGGCCGAGGCGCTTGCCCGCTGGCTGCATCCCGAGCGTGGTCTGGTTTTCCCGGATCAGTTTATCGAACTTGCCGACGGTCTGGGTGTGACCGCCGAAATCGATCTGATGATCATGGAGCATGCAATCGAGACACAGAAAATCTGGGCGGAGAAGGGCCTTGAGATCGATCGCGTGTCTGTCAACGTGTCTGCCAAGCGCCTGAGTGACCGCGAATTGCTGCCAAGCCTCAAGGCACTTGATTTCAATCCCAAGCGTGTGACATTCGAATTGATCGAATCCACCTTCCTTGATCGCAGCGCACCTCAGGTGGCATCCAATATCTGTGACTTAAGGGAAATGGGAATCGAGATCGAAATTGACGATTTCGGCACCGCCTATGCGTCCATTGTCAGCCTGACGCATCTGTTGCCGAACAAGCTGAAGATTGACCGTGAGTTGGTCTTCCCCGTTACCACCAGCGAAGATCAGCGCGAACTGGTGCATTCGATCATCCATATCGGTCGAACCCTAGGTATCGGCGTCGTTGCCGAAGGGGTTGAATCGATGGAGCATGCCGAATTCCTGCGCATCATGGGCGCGGATCTGCTACAGGGATATGCTTTCAGCAAGCCGATGTCGCGCGAGAGATTCTTCAACCATCACATCAAGCAACACAGGATCAATGTGGCCTGACGGAATGGCGGCCCGAAGCGGCCCAGCCAATGTTAGTTAGCCAATTTTAGCGGGCAACGTTAGCCCGCTGGTCGATGCCGGCAGGATGCTGTGAGAAAAGAAGAATGGGATCATCGCCTGAACCCATTCCTCTCTTACGGGGACTTGCCCGGAAACCTGACCATTTCCTGAGGAACAGTCGCAAGGCGCATGCGCCTTGAGGGTGATGGTACGGCTAGGTGACGATGTTGTGCGGGGCTCTTTGTGGGGCTGTGAGCCAACTGCAAGCGAGCCGCGCAAGATGCTTTTCTCAGCCCATCAACTGATAGCTGACCGGCACAAAGCGAAAACCATCCATTCGCGTTTCCACGAAACCGGCGGCCGGAAACGGCATGTGATATCCGATCAGCGGAATGCGATCTGTTGCCACCATGTCCAGAACCCTGCGGCGGCTTTGCACAGCCATCGCCTTGTCCATGTCATATTTGACTTCCCAGTCGGGATAGGCCAGAGACCAGACATAATGGTTGGCCAGATCGGCCATCAGCAGCAATTGCTTGCCCATGCTCTCCAGCATGAAGGTCATGTGGCCGGGTGTATGGCCAAAGGCCGCCATGGCGGTAACGCCCGGCACCACGCTGTCTCCATCCTTTAAAAAGCGCATCTTCTCGGCGAGCGGTTTGACATTCTTCTCAAAGCCCTCATTGCCTGCCTTTGACCAGTGATCATATTCGGCCTCGCCGGTGAGATAGGCTGCATTGGCAAAGGTCGGACCGCCATCAGCCATCAGTCCCCCGATATGATCTCCATGCATATGGGTGATCACCACATGGGTTATGTCTTCGGGCTTGTGGCCAGCTTCGGCCAGCGCCGCGCTGATGCCCTGCGCATTGAGGCCCGTATCGAACAGGATGAGAGCGCTGCCCGCGCGCACCAGTGTCGGGGTGAAATAAATTTGCGCCATGTCTGTGCCGATGAAATTTTCAGCGCTGACCTTAGCGAAAACGTCATCGGACACATTGATGCCGAAAATACCGTGCGGATTGTCTCTGGGCGCCGAACCGGCCAGCAAAGTAATGATGTCCATCTCGCCCAGCTTGAAACCACGGGCCTTGGCCATGGGAAGGGCAGGGGCCATCTTGTCCTGCGCTAGGGTTGTCTTTGGTGTAAGCATAAGGCCAGCCGCTCCTGCTGCGCTGATCATCGCCATTCGGCGATTAATCGAAAAGGTCATAATGTATCTCCCCCTGTCACCAGACGAAAGCTGATTGTCCATTCGAAAAGCACTTGCCGAGGGATGGTAGAGGAAGGACGCAAATCAGGCGAAACACTATCCTGTGATGAAATCGTGTTCAGCCGGTTGCGACGCTCACGCAATGGGGCTTTTTGTCTCATTGTTTCTGGCTTTAACGGGATCTCAATCGATATGAATTATTCGGTAGGACATGGCTATAAACCCATATCGCCATGTCGACCGGAGCGAGCAGATACCGGCCGGATATCAGGTAAAACAATCGGCAGGAGCGGGAAATGAAGGGAGAAAGCAGACCCATTTTTGCGCTCTTCGCGGTCTGGCGCCTGATCGCTGCGCTTATGGTCATGCTCTATCATTTCTGCGCCTTCGGCCCTCAGGCCTACAGGGATTTTGCCCTAAGCGCAGAGGTTTTGACGGCACTGCTGGATCTGTTCTTCATCGTCTCCGGTTTCCTGATCTGGATCCATTACGCCCAGCGGCTGACCGGCCTTGGCTCCTATGGGGTTTTTCTGCTGCGGCGTCTGGCGCGGCTCTATCCATTGCATCTGCTGACCCTTGGCATTTTCTGCTTTGCCTGGCTGATCATTCTTGTTGCCGGTCTGGATGTGGAACTGACGGACTATTATTCCCTGCCGGAACTGCTGCGCCAATTGTTGCTGGTCAACGCATGGGGGCTGTCTGACGGCCTTGCCTTCAACTTCGTCTCTTGGTCGCTATCTGCGGAATGGTTCTGTTATCTCACCTTGCCGGTGATCCTGTTCATCTATCGCAAGACTGGTCTTGTTGGCCTCATCGCCTTGCTCGGCTTCTGTGTGGTTGCCCTTGAAGGCTTGACCTATCTGGACATCATTCCCTTTCCCTCTTGGCTGGATGCCAACACATGGGGGGCCTATCGCGTCTTCGCCGACTTCGTTCTCGGGGCCATCATCGCGATCCTTGCTTCAAAACGCCTGATCGCCATAGAGCGCCATTCCTACGCCTGGGGGGCGCTGTTGCTGGCGGTCATCGTCATGCTGTGTGATTTTCGCTGGGGCTATGGCAACATCGTGGCCATCACCATAGCGCTTTATATTGCGGCTCAGGTGGAAATCAACGCCCCGGAAAGAAGCGGCTATCTGATGCCGCTGATGCCGCTGGCTGCAGTCTCCTTCGGCATCTATATGTGGCATCCGGTTTTCACCGTCGCCATTCTGGGGCTCGGCTGGCTGATGATACTGGAGCCGATGCAGATCATCGGCTTTGCCCCTGTGCTGGCCTTCGCCGTGATCGTCACGGTCACAACCGCGCTTCTCTCGGCACGCTTCTTCGAGGCCCCGTTGCGCGGCAAGATCCTGTCGCTGGGAAAGGGCAGCCTTGTCAATGGCTTTTCGCTCAAAAGGGACGCCAGCGAAGAGACGCCCCTGCGCTGACCTATAGCCCCTCAGTCCGCGCTGTTCAGCCAGCTTCTGATCAACCATGAGGCGATCGAAAAACGCCCCGGTATATGTGGCAGATCGCTGTTTGTGTCACGCTCCAGCAGCACCCGGACTTCATCGCGGGTGAACCAGCGGGCATCGGTCAACTCGCTCGGGTCGATGGTGATTTCGGTTGAAAGCGCCTCGCCATAGCAGCCGATCATCAGCGAGGAGGGGAAAGGCCATGGCTGGCTGGCCATATAGCGCACCGCACCGACCACGACCCCGGATTCTTCCAGCACCTCGCGCCGAACCGCCGCTTCGATGGTCTCGCCCTGTTCCATGAAACCGGCAAGCGTGGTGTACATCGGGCCGGAAAAGCGGGTGTGATGTGCCAGAAGACAACGCTCTATACCTTCCGGGTCCCGATGCAGAATGAGCATGATCACCGCAGGATCCGTGCGGGGAAAATGGATGGCCGAGCAATTCGGGCAATCCCGCCTTGCACCGCCAAGCGTAACGACGGTCTTTGAGCCGCAGCGCGAACAAAAGGGGTGACTGTCATGCCAGTTGAGCAAGCCGCGCGCCTGTGCGATGGCCCCAAGTTGATCTGCTGGCAGCATGCCATGAAGCCCCAACGTGCGCACCGACTCCAGGCGATAGTCGCTGGACGCTTCAAACCGTTGCCCGGCATCATCGGAAAGCTTCACCGCCAGCCTCGGGGCATTGCCCTCTTCCGGGTCGGTGCCAAGAAGAATCGCACTCTCCATATCCGCGCCAAGGGATTGCGCCGCTTCCCTGTCGAAAATGGCCTGCACAGCATCGCCCTTCGTGCCAAGCAACAGCATGTCCTTGTGAAAGAGATAAAAGCCCGCGTCAGGCTTTGCCAGCATGGTCGGAATGCTGGTCTCGTCGCGATGCTCGGTATCCCTGTCAAGGCGGTTATGCATGAAGCCGACATCCGCGACAGAAGGAAGGGAGCGCGAAGAGGCAAAGGGATCAGTGCAAAAAGAAAGGTCATTCATAGTCTGTTTTCCAGTATCGGTCGGTATCTGGCGCATATGAGCGGCATCGTGCCACAAGTTCGGGCAAAGACAAGTCGGAAGGGTATCGAAGGCCGAAGGCAAGTGCCACCTTTTACAGCAGCTTTGCAAGCTTGGCCAGACAATCGCGCCGAGCCTTGCGCGAGGGGCTTTCAGCTTTCAATTGGGGATCAGATGTGAATTCGGACATGATTTTCATCAGATAGCCAATTTTGCTGATAAGGAAATTCCTATTGCCCCTTGCATTGGCGGGCGACAAGTGACATATGAACAGGCGGAAGGTTGGCAATGGACGTTCCCCTCGCCAATCGGGTCAGGTCCGGAAGGAAGCAGCCCTAACGAGTTTCAGAGCGGGTCATCTGTTCAGCCTTCCACTATTCCCCCCTTATTCTTCAAATATCCTCCCTTGCAAGACTAGACCGTCTGAGGCCTGCTCTCCAACGGCCCTTTTCGCATTGCTCCTTTGCACAGATCGGCAAATAGCGATGCAAAGCGCATTCCTTTCAACAACAAAGACCCATCCGGCGACAAGATAGGTGACGCAGCGCGCGTTCCTCTGCTATGGATAACGATATTCGTTTTTGCAAGAAGGCTCGGGATTCCCTTATGGACGATCAGAAACATCAGACTGCTGAAGGCTATCGCGTATTGGCGCGCAAATACCGCCCTGCGAGCTTTGATGACTTGATCGGGCAAGGCCCCATGGTGCGCACCCTGACCAATGCCTTCAAGACCGGGCGCATCGCTCAGGCCTATATGCTGACCGGTGTGCGCGGGGTGGGCAAAACCACAACGGCCCGTATTCTGGCCCGCGCCCTCAATTACGAGATTCCCGGCGAAATCGTCAGCCCGACCATCGACATGCAGCAATTGGGAACCCATTGTCAGGCTATCATGGAAGGGCGCCATGTCGACATCATGGAGATGGATGCGGCCTCCCACACTTCGATCAATGATATCCGCGAGATCATCGAGGCGGCCCGCTACAAGCCGGTAAGCGCCCGTTACAAGGTCTATATCATCGACGAAGTGCATATGCTCTCCACCGCAGCCTTCAACGGTCTGCTTAAAACGCTGGAAGAGCCGCCCGAGCATGTGAAATTCATTTTCGCCACCACCGAGATTCGCAAGGTGCCGGTCACCGTTCTCTCCCGCTGCCAGCGCTTCGATTTGCGTCGTATCGATGCGGGTGAAATGGCCAGCTACATGCAACGCCTGTGTGGCAAGGAACAGGTGGAGATCGAAGAGGACGCCCTGCAGATGATTGCAAGGGCCGGCGAGGGATCGGTACGTGATTCCCTCTCGCTGCTCGATCAGGCCATCTCCCACGGGGCAGGAAAGATCACCGCTGAAACCACCCGGCAGATGCTGGGTCTTGCCGATCGCGCCCGCATCATCGACCTGTTCGAGGCGCTGATGAAGGGCGATATCGCCAAGGCGCTTGAAGAACTCAAGAGCCAGTATGATATCGGTGCCGAGCCTGCGGTGGTGCTCTCCGATCTCGCCGATTTCGTCCATCTGGTCACAAGGCTCAAGCTGACCCCGGATGCCAGCTCTGATGCCGCCGCGACAGAGGCGGAAAAGACGCGCGGACGCGACTTTGCCAGCCAGCTTTCGGTGCGCGTGCTTTCCCGCGCCTGGCAGATGCTGCTCAAGGGCCTTGCCGAAGTGCAATCCTCGCCACGGCCGCTGGCGTCTGCCGAAATGGTTCTGGTGCGGATGGCCTATGTGGCCGATCTGCCGAGCCCTGATGAAGCCTTGCGCATGCTGGCCAATCGCGATTTTCGCCCGCCCATGCCGACCGGTGCCGGCTCTGGCCCCTCAACACCACCTGATGCGACGCTTCACGCATCCTCCCTTCCCAAGGGCCAGCCACCGCAAGGCGGCCCCCGGCAAGGTGGCGAGGCTGTTGCTCCGCAGGGTAATCCCGGTGCGGCAGGTCCTTCTCAGGATGGAGGCAACGCCCCTTCTGCCATGTTGACCGGTGCGGGCCAGATTGGCTCGGGTCAGATTGGTGCGGGCCAGATTGGCTCAGGTCAGGCGGGCGTCGGCATGCATCTTGCCAACATGCCTGCCGCAGACATGCAGCCGGGCCATGCCAATCCGCACCAGGCCGAGAAGACCAATCTGCGCCTAGTCTCCAGCCAGAGCGAAATGCAGATGGCGCGTCAGACACGCAGCGCGCCTCCTTCCGCGCCAGAGACCAAGAGCGCTCCGCTCAAGCCGGTGATCACCCGCTTCGAACAGATCATTGCGCTGGCCAAATCCAACCGTGACATTGCCCTGCAATTCATTCTTGAATCCGCCGTGCGTCCTGTCAGCGTCGAGGCGGGGCGGGTTGTCGTTGCCTATGACGGGGTCGATGGGGAAGCATTCCAGAGCAAACTCTCGCGCAAGCTTTCCGAATGGACCGGTGACCGCTGGCTGGTTGATCTGGCCAAGGAAGGCGGCGGCGCTACCCTGTTCGAGCGCAAGGAAGAGCGCGAAAAGCAGGCTCGCGAGGAAGCCGACCATCATCCGCTGGTCGAAGCCGTGCGCAAGACATTTCCCGGTGCCAAGGTGGTTGACGTGCGCATCAACCGGGATTTCGAGGAGGAATTCCTCGCTCCCGTCATTGAAGATCTCGATGATGAAACCGATATGTCCCTGATCATTGATGATGCAGATGAATATGGGCTGGATGATCTCTGAGCAAATGGCATTCGCCACAGTGGCGTAAGGCTGAAGTGACGTGAGGCTGATGGGCTGACCAACGGGCCATGGCGGTCTGGCAGCGCGCGGAGCATCGTCAGCGGATAACAGACTAGAGAATAGTGAAATGACAGCCTGCTGATGCCTTTGAGCCGTCCGGATTGTCATCTGAGCGTGAACAAGAAGAGGAAAATCCCCATGGATATGATGAAAATGATGAAGAAGGCGAAGGAAATGCAGGCCAAAATGGCCGAAATGCAGGAACAGGTCGCCGAAATGGAAGCAATCGGCGTGGCCGGTGGTGACATGGTCAAGGTCACGCTCACCGGCAAGGGGCAGATGAAATCCCTTTCCATCGATCCTTCCATGATCAATGCCGATGACGCAGAAATTCTCGAAGACCTGATCATCGCTGCCCATAATGACGCCAAGTCCAAGGTCGAGGCTGCCATGCAGGACAAGATGCAAGCCATGGCCGGTGAGCTGGGGCTGCCCGCGGGGATGAATCTTCCCTTCTGGAGGTGAAGCCTTTGCCCAGAAGAGACAAAAGGCAAGAGTGGTCTAATGGGCCGGATCAACAGGAATAGGCGAGACGAATATGGCGGGGCAGGTTGCTGGGCCGGAAATTGAAAAACTGATCAAGCTGCTGGCGCGTCTGCCCGGACTGGGGCCACGCTCGGCCCGTCGGGTGGCGCTGCATCTGATCAAGAACAGGGACCAGCTTCTGGTGCCCCTCGCCGAGGCCATGGTGGTTGCCGTCGACAAAATCGAGGTCTGCGAGGTCTGCGGCAATGTCGACAGCACCAACCCCTGCACCATTTGCAATGACGCGCGTCGAGATCCCTCGGTGCTGGTGGTGGTGGAAGATGTCTCCGACCTCTGGGCTCTGGAGCGCGCCTCCGTCATCAATGCCGCCTATCATGTGCTGGGCGGCACCCTGAGCCCGCTCGACGGGGTCGGCCCGGATGATCTCAATATCGCCGGACTGCTCAAGCGCACGGCCAAGGGGGAAATCCGGGAAATCATTCTGGCTGTCAATGCCACCGTCGAAGGCCAGACCACCGCCCATTATATCATCGATCAGTTGCAGGAGCAGGCCAGGGGCCTCAAGGCCTCCGATCCTGCTTATGAGCCGATCAGGATTTCCCAGCTTGCCCATGGCGTGCCCATCGGCGGCGAGCTGGACTATCTTGATGAAGGCACCCTGTTGCAGGCGATCAGGAGCCGCAAGGAATTCTCCTGAGGCTCCTGTTCCAAAACTTGACTTTCTGTGTTGGAAGGCTCAAAGGCTCTCAGGTCCCAAGGCCTGTATGTCGCCAAAAGTCTCGCGAAATTTGGGCCTGATATCTCCCACAAGACACCAACAGAACTCAAGACAACTCCCTCAGGCCTCCGTCAGCACCTCCCGCCGCGTTCTTGGCAGTGTTCAGGCCGGTGGCTGATTGTCAGCATCGCTGCGCGGGTCAGTCTTCCCCGAATAGCGTTCCGTTTTTAGCCTCAGGCCCCGCTATGCCATATGGCCCCTTGGGGCTGGCCGAGGGGAGCGGTCTTTTGTCTTCATCCTCACCATCGGCCTCCAGCATATCCTCATCAGGCCCATTCTGTCCGGCTTTGGCCTCCTGGGCCAGTTCTCTTGCGGCGGCTTGCAATTCGGCCTCGCTGACATCGATCTCTTCGATCTTGCGGCCGCGTTTGACGATCTTGCCGGTCGAGGTCAGGATCTGGTCCACATCCTTCTGCGTCTGCGAGAAATGGCTCTGCAGCTTGCTCACCCGATCATCAAGGCGCGTCACATCCTCCATCAAAAGGGTGACCTCGCGCTGGATGATATGGGCCTGCTCACGCATGCGGGCATCCTTCAGGATCGACTGGATCACCTGAATGGACAAGGTCAGCAGCGAAGGCGAGACGATCACCACCCTTGCGCGATGGGCGGTCTGGACAATATCGTCAAACTGCTCATGCAGATCGGCAAACAGGCTCTCCGATGGCACGAACATGAAGGCGGTGTCCTGCGTTTCGCCAACGATGAAATAACGCTCGGAAATATCCTTGATATGCTTTCTGACGTCGTTGCGAAAGCGGGTGCGGGCGGATTTGTCATCTTCCGGATTGGCCGCTTCCTTGACCGCCGTCCAGCCTTCCAGCGGGAATTTGGCATCGACAATCAACACCGCAGTGTCATTGGGAATATGGATAACGCAGTCCGGCCGCTTGCCGTTGGAAAGGGTAAACTGGAAATCATAGGCATGTTTTGGCAGTGCATCCTCGATGATCGCCTCCATGCGCCCTTGCCCGAAGGTGCCACGGGCCTGCTTGTTGGCCAAAATCTGCTGCAGCTCGACCACCCGACCGGAAAGCTCGGTGATATTGCCTTGCGCCTTGTCGATCAGTGCCAGCCGCTCATGCAGGGCGCGCAGATGATCGCCGGTCAATTTCTGCTGATCGCCAAGGCTCTTGGTCACGGTCTGGGTCAGCCGGTGGCCCATGCCGTCCATACGGTTGGTCAGCGCCTGCGACATCTCGCTCTGGCGAGTGGAGAAAATCTCGGCCATGGTCTGCATGCGGCCGGTCATTTCGGCCTGAAGCCGGGACAATTCGTCCACCTGCGCCCGCTGGCTGCGTGCCTGCTCCTGCGCCTCGAAAAGCTCCTGCGCCCGCGCGCCATTCTGCCGCGAAAGACTGATCAGAAGCCAAAGAACAAGAATGCCGATAAGAGCCATCGCTCCGATCAGGATCTCGAAAGTCGTCAAGCCATGCTGGCCAAGGGTAATCACGATATCATTCATGGCGCGACTATAGAGCGATTCGCAGCCGGGTAGAAACAAAGTGTGAACATATCAAAAGTTTGATTGCCACGGGATCGTGAAAAAAGCGCATGTTTTTGCAAAGCACGGGCGCCTTTGTGATTGACGCTCGCAGCGGAAACGCTTATGTCAGCTTCATGGCAGTGATGGATATTATTACATTGCCGGATCCGATCCTGCGAAAGCAGTCGCTTCCGGTTGAGCGCGTGGACGACGATCTGCGCCGTCTCATCGACAACATGATTGAAACCATGTACAAGGCCCCGGGCATCGGTCTGGCTGGCATTCAGGTCGGCGTGGACAGACGCCTCTTCGTGATGGATGTTTCCCGCGAAGAGAATGACCCGATCTGCATGATCAATCCCAAAATTACGGCTCAGTCCGATGAGTTGAACAGCCATGAAGAAGGCTGTCTGTCGATTCCGGACTATTATGCCGAAGTGGTGCGCCCCAAGCAGGTGACCATGGAATTTCTTGACCGTGACGGCAAACTCCAGACCATGGAGTTGGATGAGCTGGCGGCCACCTGCGCCCAGCATGAGTTTGACCATCTCAATGGGGCGCTGTTCATCGACTATCTTTCCAAGCTGCGCCGTGACCGGGTGATCAAGAAATTCGCCAAGCTGGCCAAGCAGAAAGAAAAGACCGTCCTTTAGGACGCGCCCGTCTTACCAGTCGTTCAACGCAAGGAGGGCATGCCATGCTGCGCGTCATATTTATGGGAACACCGGACTTCTCGGTTCCGACCCTGATGGAGATTGTCGGGCAGGGCCATGAGGTGGTTGCTGTCTATAGCCAGCCGCCGCGCCCCGCTGGCCGGGGCATGGAAGAGCGCAAGACCCCGGTGCATCAGGCCGCAGAACAGCTCGGGCTGCCTGTCTTTACCCCCACTTCGCTGAAGTCGGAAGAAGAGCAGGCGGCCTTTAGCGCCCTTGACGCCGATGTAGCGGTGGTGGTGGCCTATGGCTTGCTGCTGCCCAAGGCGATCCTTGATGCGCCGCGTGAAGGATGCCTCAATCTGCATGGCTCCCTGTTGCCGCGCTGGCGCGGCGCTGCCCCGATGCAGCGCGCCATCATGGCAGGCGACAAGGAAACCGGCGTGCAGGTCATGCGTATGGACGAGGGGCTTGATACCGGCGATATCTGCATGTCCGAAATCATCCCCATCACCTCCGAGATGACCGCCGAAGATCTGCATGACAAGATGATGGTGCTCGGTGCCGATCTGATGGTGCGGGCGCTCGGTGCCCTCTCGCGCGGTCTGCTCACCTCCCAGCCACAGGCTGAGGATGGGGTGACCTACGCCAAAAAGATCGACAAGGCCGAAAGCCGGATCGATTTCTCGCAGCCCGCCCGGCAGGTGCATAACATCATTCGCGGCCTCTCCCCTTTTCCCGGTGCATGGTGCGAGATGACCATTCGCGGCAAGCAACAGCGGGTCAAGCTGCTGCGCTCCGAGCTGGCTGACGGAGCAGGCGCTCCGGGCACCCTGCTGGATGATGCCATGACCATTGCCTGCGGCGAAGGTGCCATCCGCCTTTGCAAACTGCAACGGGCAGGCAAGGGCGCGATGAATGCCGGGGATTTTCTGCGCGGCGCTGATCTGAAAATCGGCGACGTGATCGCATAGCCAATCAAGTTAGCCCGGTCAGACATCTCATGCCTCGTTACAAGCTTTTGATCGAATATGACGGACGTCCCTTTTCCGGCTGGCAACGGCAGGATAATGCGCCCTCCATCATGGGGCTGATTGAGGATTCCCTGTTCCGCTTCACCCATGAAAAAGTAACCCTGTTCGGTGCCGGACGCACGGATTCCGGCGTTCATGCGACCGGGCAGGTCGCTCATCTCGATCTTGAACGCGACTGGCACAGCCAGAAGCTCAATGAGGCGCTGAATTTCTTCCTCAAGGAAACCGGTGTCGCCGTCCTCAGGGTCTGGAAGGTGAGCGATGTCTTCGACAGCCGCTTCAAGGCCATCAGGCGTTATTATCGCTACCGCATCTGCAATCGCCGGGCTCCGCTGACCTTTGAAATGGGGCGCGCCTGGCAATATAGCTTCCCGATCGATATCGCGCTGATGCAACAGGGAGCGGACAGGTTGGTCGGCCATTATGATTTCACGACCTTCCGCGCGACCGCCTGTCAGGCCAAAAGCCCATGGCGCACCATGGAGCAACTGACCATCAGCCGCGAGGGCGAATGGGTCTATCTGGATGCCATGGCCCGTTCCTTCCTGCATAACCAGATCCGCTCCTTCGTCGGCTCACTGGTGGAAGTGGGATCTGGGCGCAAATCACCAGACTGGATTTCTGAAATTCTGGATGCAAGGGATCGTCGCGCCTGCGGAGCGGTTGCTCCGCCCGACGGGCTTTATCTAACCCGCGTCGATTATCCCGATGATCTTGATTATGTCATCGCTGAAGAGCCCTGGCGCGGCCACAAGAAGGACTAGCCCCCTTGATGGCAGGGCTGGAAGGCTGCGGATTCAGTCTTCCCTTCCCGTCACGGCTGCGCGCTTCTGTCTGGCTGGCGTCGAGATGTGCTTTACGCAGCAAGGGTCGTCTGAGCGACGCTATGCAGCCAGAATGCTGTTGTCAGTCCCATGATGACCATCAGGATTGCCAGCCCCAGTGCCGTGAAGGGCGGACATTTCAGCACAAAGCCATAGAGCCGATAGGCGATCCACAAGGCAAAGCCGTAGATTGCGAACATCAGCAGCACCGAAAGCTGCGGCGGGATCAACTGGGTTGTCATCAGGGCTCCGGGCAGCATGGTGATCAGCACCATGATGACGCTGAGCCAGTTGTAGCTGACAATCAGCGGAATGAAGCGGTCTTTATAACCCAGAGCCGAGATCAGGGCATAAAGGACCATGGGCGGAAGACCCCAATCCAGAAACAGCTGCAACAGATAGAGAGGCCCGCCTCCGGTGCGCAAGAGCAGCACCTCGTCGAGATAGCCGAACAGCAGCGCATAGAACAGGCTGAGCGGCTCGACGATCAGCATGGCGAGGAAAGACAGCCAGAAGCCGCGCCGGGTGGCGTCTATGCCATAAAGCGCCTCGTCCTTGCCACGCACAAAAGCCCATAACAGTTCAAGGTGATAGAGGATATAGGTCATCAAGAGCCTGTCAGCTGAAGGGGTAAGCGTTCACCATCATGGATAGATGAACAAGCATCAGGAGTCCAAAGGCCACCATCGGGCATGCCCAGAAAAAGTAGCACCGGACAAAAACCAGACAGCAAAAGCAGATAGCAAAGGAGGCCAGCATAGCTGGCCTCGCGCATAAATCAACTTCGAAGAGGTGAGCTTCACTGATCGAAATAGTCCTGCATGAAGGCATAATAGATATCGGTCAGTTGCTCGATATCCGCCACTGCGACATGCTCGTCGACCATATGCATGGTCTGGCCAACCAGACCGAACTCGATCACCGGACAGTAATTCTTGATGAAGCGGGCGTCCGAAGTGCCGCCGCCGGTGGACAGCTCCGGAGTTTTGCCGGTAACCGTCGAGACCGCATCTGAAAAACGGTCAATCAATGCCTGCGAGCGGGTCAGGAAGGCTTCGCTGCCATCCGCTTCCAGAGTGACCGAAAGCGAGAACCCCTCTTCGGGCAGGCACTGGCGCGCATGGTCGCTGACAAATGCCTTGAGCTTTTCTGCATCCCACAGATCGTTGAAGCGGACATTGAAGCGGGCTGCGGCCTGCTCGGGAATGACATTCCATGCCGGATTGCCAACATCGAAGGAAATGAATTCCAGATTGCTGGGCTGGAAAAATTCCGTACCCTCATCCAGCGTCTGTGCGCTGACATGCTCGACGATCTTGGCCAGCACGGGGACCGGGTTGCTGGCAAGATGGGGATAGGCTACATGCCCCTGTTTGCCACAGACCCTGACGGTGCCGGACTGGCTGCCCCGTCGGCCCACCTTGATCATGTCGCCCATGGCATGCGGATTGGTCGGCTCGCCCAGCACCGAGTCGGAGAATTGCTCGCCCCGTTCGGCGGCCCATTGCATCAGCTTGACCGTGCCATTGCAGGCCGGGCCTTCCTCGTCTCCCGTCAGGATAAAGGAAATGGTGGCCTTTGGCGCACCATGCTTTTCGATATAACGCAACACGGCGGCGACAAAGGCCGCGACCCCGCCCTTCATGTCTGCCGCGCCACGGCCATAGAGCAGGCCATCCTTGATGGTTCCGCTGAAGGGAGGCACGCTCCAGAGAGCTTCATCGCCAGCGGGCACCACATCCACATGCCCCGCAAAGGCCAGATGCGGCCCTTCACCACCGGACAGTTTGGCAAACATATTCTCGACATCGGGATAGCCCGCCTCGGAGAAGACAGGGCGATGGATCTCGAAGCCGAAGGGGGTGAGCAGACCGTCAAGATAGTCAAGGACGCCCGCTTCTTCAGGCGTGACACTGGGGCACTGGATCAGGGCGCTGGCAAGGTCCGTGGCCTTTGGAGCTTTCGTCATGTCGTAAAGCGCTTTCTTGTTTGATGAGGTGATAAGGGCAGGCGTGGGCATGCCCTTGAACAGACATGGCGCTGAATTCGCCGCGAGCATAATCAAGCCCGTCCTCGCCTTCAACAGGATTTCTGAAGTTGGCGATATCAGATGATGATCGTCACCTGATTAAAGCATCATATGGCGGTGATTTGCTGTTCGGCCTGTTCGTCAATGATCTCCCGTTTTGGGGCGCGTACCCCGAGATCGTAGAAATAGACGAGCCAGAAAGGCACCAGCGGCGCCAGAAACATCAGGCGGGTATCAAAGCCCACCGAACAGGAAAGGGGAAAGTGGGGCGCCAGAGCACTCAGCGTCAGCAGGATCGGCACCGCATAGGCGAAAAAGCTCTTATGGCCGCGCTCCAGCTTTCGTAACCGCTTGATGACCACGCAATACCACATGAAGAGAAACAGAAAGGCCATCACGCCCAAGGCGGCATAATAGGCCTTGCCCAGAAAGGTGGAAGGATCCTGCGTGCAAAGCTCGTTTTCGTGAACACGAAACAGAAAGGCTGCACCGATCTCCATGGGGAACAGGAACATATGGGCATACCAGAAGTCCCTGCGCCCGATTGCGCCGCGACTGTCAAACAACAAGCCTTCAAAAGTCATCCTGATGCCTCCCCGAACCAGAATAGCATGCCCCGCAATGCATGATCCAAAATCAGGCCCACTCATCCGCGATGAGACCAGATTATAGCGCGCTCTGGTTGAGGGCAATTGATAAGATGGATTTCTTCGGAAAGGCTGATGTCTTTTATACAATTGCTTTTGGCTGCCAGTCATTCGGCCTGCCGACCTTCTGACTTTCTGCCTTTCCGCCTGTTGTCTTCCTGCCTATCGTCCGTCAGGCGGGAGCCCTTTGGGCCGCAAAGACCTCCTTGGCGGTTTGCAGACCATTGATCGCGGCTGGCAGGCCACCATAGACGGCCATTTGCCAGATCACTTCAACAATCTCCTGCTCGCTTGCCCCCACGGCCAGCGTATGTTCGAGATTGATCCGGAGTTGCGGCGCGGTCTGACCGCCAAGCACGGTCAGCGCGGCAATGGTTGCCAGCTGGCGGCTCTTGCTGTCCAGTCCCGGTCGGGAATAGTGCCGCCCATAGGCCCATTCGATCAGGCTCTCGGCAAAGTCCGGCAACATGTCGCCAAACCATGCCTGCAGTTGGTCCTCAAGGCCGGGATGATGGGCATCACAATAGGCCCGTGCCCTTTCAAGGGCGCTGGTCTGATCTCCGGATGCGGGGGATTGTGCTTGTGTCTCGTTCATGATCTGCCTCCATGACATGGGCTTTCTCCATGTCCTTGTAGATTGCGATTTTCTTTTCGAGCACGGGCAGCGTTTCCCTGAGATCTTCAATCTGGCGGATCACCTCCAGATGCTGTTCTTCCAGCATCTGCCGCCTGGCACTGGCGGTTTGTGGCCCCTCTGCACGCAATTGCGCATAACGGACCATCTGGGAAATGCCCATGCCGGTGGCCTTGAGATGCTTGAGAAAGCTCAGCCAGCCGGAAATCTCCATGCCATATTGCCGCCGCCCTGCCGCATCGCGCGGGGCATCGGGCAAAAGCCCGATCTTCTCGTAATAGCGGATGGTGTGAACGGACAGACCGGACAGCTTTGCCAGATTTCCTATCTTCAAGGGAACGCTCCTGTTTCGATATGGGGGAGGCTAGGTCTTCGAGTGCACTCTAGGTCAAGCGGTAAAATAAAAAAAGTCCCGCCCTTATCAACAAGGGCAGGACCAATCATGTCTTTAACCTGATTTGAGACAGGGATCAGTCGCGCAGCAATTCGTTGATCGAGGTCTTGGAGCGGGTGCGCTCATCAACCCGCTTCACGATAACGGCGCAATAGAGGTTCGGGCCCGGTGTGCCGTCGGGCAAAGGCTTGCCCGGCATGGTGCCGGAAACGACGACCGAATAGGGGGGAACTTCGCCCATGAAGATCTCGCCCGTGGCGCGATCGATGATCTTGGTGGAAGCGCCCAGATAAACCCCCATGGAGAGCACCGAGCCTTCGCGCACGATGACGCCTTCAGCTACTTCGGCGCGGGCACCGATGAAGCAATTATCCTCGATCACCACCGGTCCGGCCTGAAGCGGTTCCAGAACGCCGCCAATGCCAGCGCCGCCGGAAATGTGAACATGCTTGCCGATCTGGGCACAGGAACCGACAGTAGCCCAGGTATCAACCATGGTGCCTTCATCGACATAGGCACCCAGATTGACAAAGGATGGCATCAGCACCACGCCCTTGCCGATGAAAGCCGAGCGGCGCACGGTGCAGTTCGGAACGGCGCGGAAACCGGCATTCTCGAAATCGATGCCACCCCAGCCGTCAAATTTGGAGGGCACCTTGTCCCACCAGGTGGCATCTCCCGGGCCGCCCTTGATGACTTCCATGGCATTGAGGCGGAAGGACAACAGCACGGCCTTCTTGAGCCACTGATTGACGACCCAGTTGCCGTCAGCGCCCTTTTCTGCAACGCGTGCATGGCCGTTATCCAGAAGGGTAAGGGCCTTCTCCACTGCATCCCTGATGTCGCCGGTGGTGTTGCTATCGATGGTTTCGCGTGCGTCGAAGCCAGCTTCGATCGTGCTTTGAAGCGCGCTCAGATCAACTTGGGTCATGTCAGTTGCTTTCAGCTAGTCAAATTCATGTTCATAGAGCTCATGCGCCTGATGGACGCTTGTGCAGTCAATCGCCGGGCCGGATGATCTCACATTCGCGAGAAACCATAAGCAATGCGGGTGCGAAGTCAATGCGGGAAGTGTCAAACGGGGGAAATTGCAATGGCTCGTGATGGCGGCTGCCCCTGAGGTAAGGGAGAGAGGCAGAAAACAGGGCCGACTGTTGCTAAGTCGACCCTGTTCTTGTTTGCATGTCGGCAGAAGCCTCTCGTCGGCTTTTCCTGCCACGCCTGCGAGACGCTCAGAGGGAAAGGACGAAGCGCCGGTAGGAGGTGGACTTTTCGTTCAGCAGCGAAGCGAGATGTTCGCTGCCAGCTTTCAGCCCTTCTTCTTCATCGTCAAACCGGCTCTCGATGTCATGCAGTTCCTTGTATAAAGGCTCGATCACCTCGCGCAACGTGGTGCGGTTCGGCACCCTGCGAGAGGCCTCATAGCCCACGACTTCACCGGTCTCGTCCTTGGACGGCGTGATGTGCGTGAAAGCCCAGAAATGATCGCCGTTGCTGGCCATATTCAGCATATAGGCAAAAGCATCCGTTTGTGCTTCCAGATCATCCCACAGCAGCTTGAAGATGGAGCGGGGCATTTCCGGGTGGCGCAGACAATTGTGGGGCTGTCCAAGCAGGCTGCGGTCTTCATAGCCCGTTATGTCCCGGAAATACTCGTTGCAGTAGGTGATATATCCATCCTTGTCGGTTCGGCTCACGAGAATTTGCGTATCGTCATAGAGTCTTTCTATACCGGTAGGAGAAATTGTTGTTGTCATTTCGGTCTCCTTTGGTTTGGCAGAGACATTGGGAGGATGATCTCTGCTGCAGTTTGCTCCTGCCACCATGAAAAAAACTGGTCTGTTTTCACGGGTCAGGACGATCGGGGGATTTTCCTCTATTTTCCTAGAGAGATTCTAAAAAATAGTGCTTATTTTTGCAAAAATAAACAAAAATCTACTGGCCTGATGATGCTTGCTGCTAAGTGATGAGCGTAGCAAAAACCGTGAGAGAAATTCTGTTCTGCGTTGAATGAAAGAAAATACGTGCGGTATCCTATGTAGAATTGTTTGTAAAATTCGAATTTTATCAATGACATGATCGTAATTGAGGCAATATGGAGTGCTGATGCGAATAATTATGTCAAAAATAGACAAAATTAACGATGTCAATACTTGATTATACGAGAGAAAATGAAGGATACTATTTTGTGTACCGGAATGAGATTTCGAAAATTAGGGTGATTTTAAGGCTAACGTGGCATAAAGAATAAAAGGCGGGACGGTCTGACATGCTTGCGCCATTGCCGGACGAATGGACTCGCATAGTTTAAGTGATTATACTAAGGATGTGTCGCGAACAGGCTGGCTTTTGTCGCAAGGCTGCGTAATTGCAATGGAATGTTGGGGGTCAGAATGAAGAATAAAGGGCGATTGCTGCTTACCGTGGGATTTATCTTGGCCGCCGCTGGCCCCGGTCTGGCAACCGAGAAATCGCTGGATCCGGCAGCGGAGACCAATGAGCCCAGCCAGTCCGCTCAGGTCGCGCTTGCTGCGGACAAGGACGCTCCCATTCAGATCATCGTTTCGCGCAAGGATCAGCGCCTTCGCGTCTATCGTGGCCGTGAGGTCATCGCCACCTCGCGCGTTTCAACCGGCAAGGCAGGGCATACCACGCCAACCGGCATTTTCTCCATTCTGGAAAAGAGACGCCAGCATTTTTCAAATCTTTATGACAGCGCTCCGATGCCCTATATGCAGCGGCTGACATGGTCTGGCGTCGCCTTGCATGAATCCGGTTCCGTGCCCAACTATCCGGCCTCTCACGGCTGCGTGCGCCTGCCAAGGGGCTTTGCCAGCAAGCTTTATTCGATGACCGAGCGTGGCGCCCATGTGATCATCGCCAACCGGGAAGCCGAGCCGGAACTGATCGAGAATGCCAATCTTTTCCAGCCGCAAGAGGTAGAATTGGCCAGCCAGCTGACCGAGCTTAGCCTGGGGGCTGCCGAACCGGTCAGGGGCCATGGCAAGCTTGCGCTGCTTTCAGACCGGCCGGACGAAGATCCGCTTGCCGCCAAATTGTCTCTGCGACTCAATATGCTCGATCAGGTCAAACGCGGCAAGGCCCCCATCCGCGTGTTCATCACGCGCCAGCCTCGCGGCAACATGGTTCGGGAGGTGCAGGTCATCCTCAACCAGTTGGGCTTTGATGCTGGTGAGCCGGACGGTCTGGCAGGCAAGGCGACCTATGCTGCCGTGCGTGCCTTCATCCGGTCCAGAGAGGGCAGCATCGAAGCGCGCGCCCTGCCGCTCAAGGCCGTCATAGACGAGACGCTGTTGAGCGCTCTTTATCATGCCGCAGGCAAGGGAGATATTCCGACCGGCCATATTTATGTGCGGTCCAATTTCAAACCCCTGTTTGACGCACCCATCATGATCAAGAATCCCGATATTCCGCTTGGAGCGCATCTGCTCACCGCAATCCATTCCCAAACAGAGGCCGACAAGCTCGACTGGCTGGCGGTCAATCTGACAGATCGCTACAACGACACCATGCAGAGCCGTCTCGGCGTCACGCAGGACAGCGAGGAAAGCGGGCTGGTTGCTTCAGCCGATGTGCTGGACCGGATTGAGATTCCGCAAGAGGTCCGTGCCCAGATCGACATGCTGGTCAACAGCGGCTCCTCGATCACCATTTCCGATCGTGGCTTCAGTCGTGAGACCACCCCGGTGGGGACTGATTTCATCGTTCTGACCAGACCCGAACTGCCCGCTTCCCGGCCGGAGCAGAAAGTGGTGGAGCAAAAAAAGCCCGTTAAGCCGAAGGTTGTTGCCAGCAACAGCGCACAGGCAAGCGAGCCGCAAGCGCCCAGAAAACAGGGCCTCTTCTCGATGCTGATCAATCGCGGGGCGCGCCTGACCGAGGTGAGAACGCGCTGATCTCAACGCGCATTGGAGCTCCAAAATCTGACAGCTTTGAGATAGGCTATCAGTTGGTTGAAATGAAAAAGCCCTGTTCCTTTTCGGAGCAGGGCTTTTTGGCAAATTGGATATCACCAGCATCGGGCGGGTGCCGGGATGGAACGGCGCGGCGGCAAGCGCTATTCGACCGAGAACTGATCGTCAAAGCTGTAGCCCGAGCCGCGCACGGTCCGGATCGGATCCTTTGCCCTGCCGCGATTGATCGTCTTGCGCAGGCGACCGACATGCACATCCACCGTGCGCTCGTCGACATAGACATCATGGCCCCAGACACCGTCCAGCAACTGCTCGCGTGAATAGACCCGGCCCGGATTCTGCATCAGGAATTCCAGCAGCCGATATTCGGTCGGTCCCAGATTGACCTCACGATTGGCACGTTTGACGCGATGTGTTTCCCTGTTCAGCTCCAGATCGCCCGCCTTGAGGATGGTGGCGACCAGATCCGGGCTCGCCCGGCGCAGAATCGCGCGCACACGCGCCATCAATTCGGGAACGGAGAATGGCTTGACCACATAATCGTCAGCCCCGGTGGACAGGCCGCGAATGCGCTCGGATTCCTCACCGCGTGCCGTCAGCATGATAATCGGCATCTTCACCGTTTTCGGCTTGGCGCGCAGGCGTCTGCAAAGTTCGATGCCGGACAGGCCCGGCAGCATCCAGTCCAGCAGCAGCAGATCGGGCAGGGTTTCCTGAAGCCGGTTTTCCGCTTCATCACCACGTGCGATCACTTCCACCTGATAGCCTTCCGCTTCCAGATTGTAACGAAGAAGAAGACTGAGGGCTTCTTCATCTTCAACGATCATGACTTTGGGGCTCATAGCCACTTTTCCGCATTCTGCGATCCGGACGGCGGACAGGTTGCAATGTCGCTCGGATCTGACCTTCGATGAGAGCAGGCAGGGATACTGACCCCTCTACTCTGTGTTTTTGCCCTTCGGGCAGGAGAAGGGAGCGCACTTGATAGCCGCTCCCCACAATCATTAAATGGTCCGGTCTTCCATCACCTTGCCGGTCTCGACATAATAGACGGACTCGGCAATGTTGGTTGCATGGTCGCCGACACGTTCCAGATGCTTGGCAGCAAACAGAAGATTGGCGCAGAAGGTGATGTTGCGCGGATCTTCCATCATGTAGGTGAGAAATTCACGGAACAGGGAGCGATAGATAGCATCCACTTCGTCATCCCGCTTCACAACGGCAATAGCCGCGCTGGAATTGGCCGTGGTATAGGCATCCAGCACCGTGCGCAGCTGATCAAGCACGATTTCGGCCATATGCTCGATGCCGTGCAGCAACTGCTTGGGAGGGCTCTTGCCTTCCATGGCGCTGATGGAACGGGCGATATTCTTGCCCAGATCGGCAACGCGCTCCAGATCGGTTGCGATGCGCAAGGCGGCGATGATCGCACGCAGATCCTGCGCCATCGGCTGGCGACGGGCGATGATCAGCACTGCCTTTTCCTCGATTTCCTGATCCATCTTGTTGATGGCGCTGTCTTTGGCGGCGGTTGCCTGCGCTGCCTTGACATCCTGACGGACGAGGGCATTGACGGATTCCTCGACCATATTCTCTGCCTGACCACCCATCTCGGCGATACGGGCAGTCAAGCTGCGCAGGTCATCGTCATAAGAGCTGACTGTATGTTCGGTCATCTCGAAATTCTCCTCAGATTCGCTTATCTCTCACAGGGATAATGCCTGATCTCCATAAGAGAGGCGAACAAATTGCTTAGCCGAAGCGGCCGGTGATATAATCCTGTGTACGCTGATCTTGTGGCGTGGTGAAGATCCGGTCTGTCGGACCTTCCTCAACCAGATTGCCCATATGGAAGAAGGCGGTGCGTTGGGAAACGCGGGCTGCCTGCTGCATCGAGTGGGTCACGATCACGATGGTGTAATTCTCGCGCAGCTCGTCGATCAACTCTTCCACCTTCGCGGTGGCAATCGGGTCCAGCGCCGAACAGGGCTCGTCCATCAGGATCACTTCAGGGCTGACGGCAATGGCGCGAGCAATGCAAAGGCGCTGCTGCTGACCGCCGGAAAGGCCCGTGCCCGGTTCGTCAAGGCGATCCTTGATTTCTTCGAAAAGACCGGCCTTTTGCAGCGAAGTGACGACAATCTCGTCCATTTCTGACTTGGTGCGGCAAAGACCATGGATGCGCGGACCATAGGCGACATTCTCGAAAATGCTTTTCGGGAAGGGGTTTGGCTTCTGAAACACCATGCCGACGCGGGCGCGCAGTTCAACCACGTCAACGCTTGGGTCATAAATGTCCCGCTCACCCAGCTTGATCATGCCGCCCACGCGGCAAATGTCGATCGTGTCATTCATGCGGTTAAGGCAGCGAAGAAAAGTGGATTTGCCGCAACCGGATGGCCCGATCAGGGATGTCACCTGATTTTCCTCGATCTTGAGATCGACATCGAACAGTGCCTGCTTGGGACCATAATGAACGGTCACCTTTTCGCCCGACATCTTGATCGGATTGGTGCGGATATCGCTATCCTTGGATTTTGGGTTGGTATCCTGCATGATCAATGCTTTCTTTGTCCTGTGCGTGCCAGGCGCCATCGCTTTTGTGGCTGCCCGGCCATTCAAACCAAAAATTTCATCTATCCGCTGGCTTACCAGCGGCGCTCGAAGCGGCGGCGCAGAAGCACCGCACTGATATTCATCAGCGCAAGGAATGCCAGCAGGATCAGGATCGCGGCTGAGGTGCGCTCGGTAAAGGCGCGCTGGGCCTCGCCAGACCACATATAGATCTGCACGGGCAGCGCCGTTGCCGGATCAAACGGGGTCGTCGGGAAATCCTTGACGAAGGCCACCATGCCGATCATCAGCAATGGCGCCGTTTCACCAAGGGCCTGAGCAAGACCGATGATCGTGCCTGTCAGGATACCCGGCGTTGCCAGCGGCAGCACATGGTGGAAAATGGCCTGTGTCTTGGAGGCCCCAACTCCCAATGCCGCTTCCCGAATGGAGGGAGGGACGGCCTTGAGTGCCGAACGGGTGGCGATGATGATCGTTGGCAGGGTCATCAATGTGAGCACCAGCCCGCCGACAATGGACGCCGAACGCGGCAGACCGGCAAAGTTGATGAACACGGCCAGACCCAGCAGGCCGAACACGATGGATGGGACCGCCGCGAGATTGTTGATATTGACCTCGATCAGATCCGTCCAGCGGTTCTTCGGTGCGAATTCCTCCAGATAAATGGAAGCGGCAACGCCGATTGGCAGAGCGAGCACCAAAACGATCAGCATCATGAAGACCGACCCCATGACCGCCACGGCAATGCCTGCCGATTCCGGTCTGGAAGACGGGCCGTTGAAGAACAGATTGCTGTTGAATTTCTTCACCAGATCACCATCGGCGACCAGCTTGTCGATCATTGCGATCTGGGCATCATCCACCTTGCGCATATTCTCGGGAATATCGCGCGGAATCTGGCCCTTGACGAAGCTGTCGATATCACCATCGGCCAGAGCCCAATAATCGATCCGAGTGCCGATCAGGTCCGGATTTTCAACGACGATATCGCGCAGATCCACCGAGGCACCCTTTGACAAAAGGCTCTTGGCCACGCGCATCTCATTGCGCTTTGTCTTGTCCTTGGGATCGATGCCGAGGGCCTTGTAGATGGCCGATTCCAACACCTTGTTATAGCGGATCGGCATCTGGATGACACTGATGTCCCGGTTGCCGGAGGGATCAATCACTTCGCCACTGAGATAGAGATCGAGATGAATCTTGCTCTGCTGGAATGCCGTATAGCCTTTGGTGACAATGGACAGGAAAAGCAGCAGCAGGAACAGAACACCCAGTATGATGGCCGTGATGCCCATCACCTGAAAGCGGCGCTCTCTGCTGTAGCGTTTCTTGAGGCCCAACTCGCGATGTTCATTCTTGGCGATCACTTCGCCTTGTGTGTTGCTTGCATCAGTCATCAGTCATACTGCTCCCGATATTTCCGCACGATATGCAGGGCAAAGATATTCAGCCCAAGCGTGATCACGAACAGGGTGATGCCGAGCGCGAAGGCCACAAGGGTTTGTGGCGAGTTGAATTCGAGGTCACCGGTTAGCTGGCTGACAATCTTGACGGTAACGGTTGTCACCGCTTCAAACGGATTGAGCGTCAGATTGGCAGCGATCCCGGCTGCCATGACCACGATCATGGTTTCGCCAATGGCGCGCGAGGCAGCCAGCAGGATGGAGCCGACAATCCCCGGAAGGGCCGCTGGCAGAATGACCTTCTTGATGGTCTCCGACTTGGTGGCCCCAAGGCCCAGCGAGCCATCGCGCAAGGATTGGGGAACCGCGGTGATAATGTCATCGGACAGCGAGGAGATGAACGGGATCAGCATGATCCCCATCACGCAGCCTGCCGTCAGCACCGAGTTTGCCGAAATATCAAGGCCGATCAATGCGCCCGTATCCCTCAGGAACGGGCCGACGGTGACCAGCGCGAAGAAGCCGTAAACGATGGTCGGGATGCCTGCGAGAATTTCAAGCAGTGGCTTGGCGATCGCGCGCACGGTATTGCTCGCATATTCTGCCATATAGATGGCAGCGAACATGCCGATCGGAACCGCAACCAGCAACGCAACAAGCGAAATATAGAGCGTGCCCCAGATCAGCGGCAGCAGGCCAAAGGAGCCTTCGCCCCCGCCGGCACGACCCGCCGACGTGAAGCGGGGATCCCATTGGGTGCCAAAGAAGAAATTGGCTGGCGACACCTTGTTGAAGAAATGGATCGCTTCAAACAGCATCGACAGAACGATGCCGATGGTGGTCAGGATGGCGATGGAAGACGCCAGAATGAGGGCAACCTTGATATTGGCTTCAACCAGATTTCTGGCGCGAAGCTTTGGCTTGACGCGCAGATAGGAAAGAATGAAACCGACAAACAGCAGAAGCGCCACACCAGCAAGCAGAATGCTGTTGCCTGTCAGCTTTGCTTCGTTAAGGCGGCTCGCGGCGTCAACGACGGTCCCCGGCACATCCTCGGCAAGCGCCACACCAACCTCTTTCAGGGTCGGGCGAACGGCAACCAGTCCGTTATGCAGCTTGTCTGATGTTTCCTTGTCGAGCAGATTTAAGCCAATGGCGACGCTTTCGACGACGCTTTTCATCAGCGCGCGACGGGTGTCGATCGTTTCATACTGCTCTTTATGCGCGCAAATCTTTGGCGTTTCGGCATCTTCCTCGCCCGCGATGCGTGCCATGGCGCGATCACAGGACTGACTGTAACCGCTGCGCAATTCCGAATCGATAATAGAGCTGTTGAAGAATGGCTGCGTAATCATCACGGCAACCATGAAGAAGATCGCCGGAAGCGCAGTCCAGATCAGAACATAGGACCCGTAATATCCGGGACGGGAATGAAGTGCAGCTATGTTTCCGTTGACGCTGGAGATGGCGCGATTGCGCCCCAGAACTGCGCCGATCAGTGCGAAAACGGCAATAGCTACCAAAAGCCATAACGGGCTCATTGCTGTCTGCCTCGTGAGCGATATCGATTATCGCTTTCCAGAATTTGTTGTCATTCTCGGACTGCCTGTTTCCGCTTTCTTTTCTCTTGGAGAAAGTCGGGGATCGAGAATTCGGTTACCAGTTACTTCCTGTTCGCCAAAGCCATTCCGCAGGCAGGTGACGCACAGGATTTTGCATTCCGTTGCAGGTCTGCGCCGCAAAGCTGCCGACCTGAGAGAGGTAAAAAAAGGCCATGCGCAAAGACACCCCGCGCATGGCCCTGATCAGGAAAGGTTAAAGGGTTTTGCCTTCAGCAATCGCAGCCTTGATGGCTTCGCGTTCTGCTTCCGGAGCAGGAACCAGACCATATTCAGAGGTCGGAGAGCCTTCGCCGGTCATGTCGTCGGACATGAAGAAGTCAACATATTCCTTCAGGCCCGGAATAACGCCCAGGTGAGATTTCTTGACATAGAAATACAGCGGACGGGAAACCGGGTAGGTGCCATCAGCGATAACAGCAGCGTTCGGAGAGATGCCGGACATGGTGGCAACTTTCAGCTTGTCCATGTTGTTTTCATAGAAAGCAAGACCGAAAACGCCGAAGCCGGTTTTGTTGCTGTCGATGCGGGCGAGGGTTTCGGTGTAATCGCCATCGATGTCGATTGCCTTGCCGTCTTTACGAACCTTGAAGCATTCCTTCTCGGCAGCTTTCTTGTCGAGGCCGGAAGCGATGTAGAGGTCGTAAGCGCCAGAAGCTTTACAGCCGGCTTCCAGAACCTTGGTTTCGAAAACTTCACGGGTGCCGTGTTTTTCACCCGGAATGTAAGCGGCGATTTCCCAATCGGCGAAGCTGGCGTCAACGTCAGACCATTTGGTGTTGGAATTGTCTACCAGTTTGCCGTCTTTGACGATCTTCGGAGCCAGAGCGTTGAACCAGTTGATCGGTTCGAAAGCGAAGTCCGGGCCGTTGACGTCGGAAGCGAATACGATGCCGTCATAGCCGATCTTGACTTCGATGATTTCCTTGACGCCATTTTCAGCGCAGGTTGCGATTTCGGCGTCTTTGATCTTGCGCGATGCGTTGGCAACGTCGATGGTGTCTTCACCAGCGCCTTCGCAGAACTGTTTCAGACCAGCAGAAGAACCGCCGGATTCAACAACCGGGGTTTTGAAGTCAGGATAGTTTTCACCAAAAGCTTCAGCAACGATGGTTGCATAAGGAAGAACGGTGGAAGAACCTGCGACCTGAACCTGATCACGAGCCTGAGCAGCGGTACCAGCAAGAACAGCGGTGGCAGCAATAGCAGCTGCGCTAGCATAAGAAGCGAATTTCACTTGACCTCTCCATAAGTCAGTTTTTTGAGCGACGAGCCACACAATTGGCTTTCAAAGTGCGCTCATGATTAGGCCGACCTTCCCGAAATTCACTTGCATCCTATCGAGCAAGCCCTGTGTCCGGGTGGCCGGGACAAGCGCGAACCTATCGCCCCGATGTGATGGGTATATGACATCTGTGTTTCAGTTTTGTGACGCTTTAAGCGACTGAACTATATGGAGAAATTTTTGGACAATCATATAAGTGTCACAAATCGGAAGAAATACTGACAGGGAGTCGGACCTGGAAGGTCGCACCTTCCCCGGGTTTGCTCTCCACCAGAAGCTTGCCGCGATGGCGCGTAAGGATATGTTTTACAATGGCCAATCCCAGCCCGGTGCCCTTCTGTTCTCTCGATGAGGCGACATCCACGCGATAGAAACGCTCGGTCAGGCGCGGCAGATGCTCCTGAGAGATGCCCGGCCCGTAATCCTTCACATTGAAGGCATAATAGGGCTTGCTGTCGGTCGGATCGACAATTTGGCTGTAGCTGATGGCGACCTTATCTCCGTCCTTGCCATATTTGAGGGCATTCTCGACCAGATTCTCGAAAACCTGCACCAGTTCGTCCCGGTCACCCGCCACCCAGAGTTCCTCATGGAGGTCTTCCGCTTCGATTGCCACCTCCAGATCGGAGGCAAGCGGGCTGAGACTGTCAATCACATGGCGCAGGATCTTGGAAACATCAACCCGCGTATCGGGCAACACATGGGCGCGCATTTCGATTCGCGAAAGAGACAGAAGGTCGGATACCAGTCGCGACATGCGCTCGGCCTGATAGAGCATGATGCCAAGAAAACGCTCTCGCGCCGTGTCATCATCCTTGGCCGGACCTTGCAGCGTTTCGATAAAGCCGATGACCGAGGCCAGCGGCGTGCGCAATTCATGGCTGGCATTGGCCACGAAATCGGCCCGCATCCGCGCCATATTCTTCTGCTCGGTCTGATCGTGCAAAAGCAGCAGAATGAATTCCGGCCGCTCGCTTCCATCCGGCTCGGAATTGAGATGAATGGGGGTAACCCATGCCTCATAAAAGCGCTCGCTATGGCTCCTGAGAGTATATTCGACTTTCTCTATCGGTCCGCCATCCAACACATTGTCCAGTGCTGCCAGCATGTCCGGTTGCCTGATTCGGAAGGACAGGGGATCCCCTTCCTTGACATTGCCGAAAATGGAGGAGCCCGCCTTGTTGGCAAAGCGTACGATGCCGCGCCGGTCCAGAATGAAGCAGGGATCGGGCAATGCTGCGGCAAGCTTGCGCATGCTGACATCTGGCACGATGGCCCGGCGCCGGGCCTCCACCTTGGCTTTCAGGCGTGTGACCTTGCGTCTGCGCGGCAGAAACATCGTGGCCAGCAGCACGGCAACCAGAATGGCCCCTGCGCGCCAGATTTCACCGTCTCCCTGAATGGCAATCCAGAGAAGACCAACGGACAGAACAAGCAAGGTCCAGCGGGCGCTATAGAGCCTGTTGAGAGGTCCGCCTCCCAAAATGCGGTCCAGATCTGCTGTTGTTCCCAGTCCGGGTTTGCGCTTGTCGAATGCCATTGTTCAAATCCAGTTAAATCTATTCAAGAGATGGGCGCGGTGGTCGTCAGTAGAATCAACAAGCACTCTGCCAAAAGAAAGCAACCATTTTGCTACAAACATCTACACAATGACCAATGATGTAAATTCGCATTAAAAATGGCCCAATAGGAGCGGGATTCAAGTTGTCGTGAAAAATGTTGCAGGTGCCAATGGGCAATAGGGTGCCATGCTGGCGGTCGCAGCGGAAATCTGCCCGGTCTGTAATTCTATATATCTGAGTTATTTGGGAAAAAGAGGGGTAACTTGAAAAACTGACATGCGGGCGAGGCCGCCAAGCTGCCGCCTATCGTGGAGGGTGACTTTGCTGTTGATATCTTGTCCGCCAGCAGGCGGCAGAAGGAAGCAGAATCACAAGCGGCCTGCCGGGGGGACGGCAGGCCGACTGAATTGATCACTATCCTGAAGCTCAGTTCAGGATTTTTCCATTATCCGGGATATCGAGTGAAAAGGTTGGAATGGTGACCTCAAAGATCGTGCCATCATCCAGTTCCATCTCATAATATCCAGACATGAACCCACTTTCACTATCCAATGGGCAACCTGATGTGTATTTGAAGCAATTACCAGCCCCGATCAGCGGGCGTTCTCCGACCACACCGTGGCCGTGTACTTCCTGAATGCGTCCTTGCGCGTCAACTATCCGCCAAAAGCGAGCCTGAAGCTGAATATTGTCCGGACTGTCATTCTGGATTTCGACATGATAGGTCCAAACATGTTGTCCTCTGTCGGGGGTCGATTGCTCCGGTCGGTATTCCGGTACAACCATTACTTGTATTGATCCGGTTGTTGCTGTGTATTTCTGCACTTGGTCCTCATACTCCGGTGGAACGATGGTTCATGCTATGCTTGGCCATCGGAATAGAATGAAGAAAACAGAGTTATGTTTCCGGTAGAGCTCGCGAAGAGTTCATATAAATTGTTTAGCAAAGATTTGGCTAAAACAATATAGATATTTTTACCGGACATAAGGTTGTGATGTCAGAATTAGTATTAGAATTAGTTGAATCCACAGAAGGTAACAACTTACCAATACTGATTAGGTAAAAATATTATAAGTCTAAGCATAATCAAAAGGCGAGTTTGTCGACATGTTGGATGCTAGGTTGAAAAAGATCATTGACCCAATTGTTGGACGTTGGGGGAAAAGATTGTACGCATTCGGGATATCTGCCAACAGGATTACATTGGCAGGCCTGCTGATTGGTGTGGCGGCTGCGGTATGCATCGCCTATGAGTTGTATTTATTCGCTCTGCTGCTCATGGGGCTCAGTCGCCTGATGGATGGGCTGGACGGCGCTGTCGCACGAGCCGGGAAAAAGACAGATCTTGGTGGCTATCTGGATATTGTCTTTGACTTCATCTTCTATGGTCTCATTCCTCTGGCATTCGCCTTTGCGCGCCCTGAAAATGCTCTGCCCGCAGCAATTCTGCTGATGGCTTTTTATGCCAATGGCGCCAGCTTTCTGGCCTTCGCCATCATGGCGGAAAAGCGCGGTATAGCAACTGACAGCCATGGCTCCAAATCGCTCTATTTCACGGGCGGTCTGGCTGAAGCGGGGGAGACCTACATTGCCTTTGCCCTTTTCTGCCTGTTGCCCGACTGGTTTGGCCTGATCGCCTGCATTTTCGCCGCCATGACGGCAATCACCACGGTGTCCCGCATTTTGCAGGCCAAGGCACTGTTCGGGGGGATCATCACGCCGGATTTGGGCGAGAGCAAGGCGACCAAGGCTGAATGAGCCCATGTGGAAAGACAGGGGGACTTCGTTGCCACCCTGCGCCCTGCAAAGTCAGAGGCCCTGCCAAGATAGTGTTTTTTATGGCAGCAGCAGATGGCCGTCTTCGCCGATAGGGAAAGCACCCCAGGCCACTTCCCACATATAGCCGTCCGGATCTGAAAAATAGCCGCTATAGCCACCCCAGAAGGTGTCGCTTGCCGGCTTTCTCAGCTTCGCGCCTGCTTGCTCGGCCATGCGCAGCACATCGTCCACCTGTTGCCTTTCGCGGCAATTATGCGCCAGCACGATGCCGCATGGGCCTGCTTGCGGTCGGAAGGAGCCGTCAGGCACTTCTTCAGCCATGTTGCTGATCGGGTAGAGCGCCATCACCGTACCCCATGTCTTGAAGAAGGCGACGCCATCGCCTGCCTTGTAGCCGGTGGGCCAGCCAAGGCCATCCCGATAGAAGCGGACCGATATTTCCAGATCGGCAACGCCCAGCGTTACAAGCGAGATGCGTGGATCCATGACTTTCTCTCCTGCCAGCCATTGCTTTTCCTGATGATGGAGACATCACCGCAGGAGCAAAGAATAATCGCTTCGTTGAGAAATGAGTTTCTGCAATTGCAGTTTGTACTCATGGAAATTGGCAAATCATGCTTCAATTTCGAGGTCGCTGCGTATGAAATTTTACTTATAACATGAACTTTGAGATCTCCTTTCTTGTAAAAGATCAGGTGCGTCAGCAGACTATGGCCAGAAAAGAAATGCAGGGCCGGGGAGGCCACTGGCTGCTTTAGCAACAAGAAACAAGTCATTCGAAAAGGCCGCTAACGAGTGGCGGGCAATGGCTCACACGGAGACACTCATGAAAAAACTGCTATCACAGGCATTTGTGGCATTCGGGCTGTTCGCAAGCCCGACATTTGCGGCTGGCTTCGGTCCGCTGGTCACGCCTCAGGAGCTGAATGCAGCCACCGGTATAGACAAGCCCTTCATCATCGACATTCGCGGTGCCGACAAGGATGGTGCCAGCCTGTTCGAGAAGGGGCATATCGCAGGGTCGGTCAATGCGCCTTATGGCCTCTTTCGCGGGCCGAAGGAAAATCCCGGCGAACTGGTAACCGAGGAACATCTCGAAAAGGTGCTTGGTGACATCGGGGCAGCAAAAGACCGCACCACCGTCATCGCCTATGAAGGGGCCACAATCACCGACTTCGGTGCGGCGGCACGCGTCTACTGGACCCTGAAATCTGCCGGCTTCACCGATATCGCCATTCTCAATGGTGGTCTGGACACCTGGCAGCAGCAGGGACTTGCGCTCGAAAGCGGTTCCGTTACCCCGCAGAAAAGCACCATTGACGTGACATTTTCTGACAAATGGCTGGCCTCACGCGATGAAATTCTCAAAATCGTCAATGGTGAAGAAAAGGCGCGCCTCGTCGATGCCCGTCCGGAAGAATTCTGGAAAGGCGAGAAGAAGCATCCTGCTGCGGCCAAGCCGGGCACTCTGCCACAGTCTGAATATTTCGTGCATTCGAGCTGGTTCGATAACAAGCCGGTTATTGCCGATGCCGCCAAGGTCAAGGAACTGGCCTCCAAGGCAGGCTTTACCGGCGGTGAAGAGCTGGTCAGCTTCTGCAACACCGGCCACTGGGCCGCAACCAACTGGTTTGCCCTCTCCGAACTGGCGGGGCTTGACAATGTGAAGCTCTATCCGGAATCGCTGGTTGGCTATTCCAACGCAGGTTATGAGCTGGCCAACACGCCGGGCATCGTCCAGACGCTGATCAAACAGGTAACCGGTGGCTAATCCCGTGACCGACATCACAGCACCATTTGAGACCCCTTCCAAGGGGTCTCGTCTGTTCGCAAGGGCTGTCCTGATCGGGGCAACCCTCGCTCTCATTCTGGCTCTGATGGCCTCCGCAGGCGTCCGCTATGGGCTGTTGCTGGCCATCGGGGTCGGTTTTGGTTTGACCCTTGAAGGCCTGCGCTTCGGCTTTGCCGGGCCATGGCGCGCCATGATCCTGCGGCGGGAACCGGCGGGCCTTCTGGCCCAGCTGATCGCCATTGCGCTGGTTGCGCTGGTCGCCTTTCCCCTGCTGTCGGGCGATCATCCCGAATTGATCGGTGCCCATGCAGCCATTGGCTGGGCAATGGTGGGCGGTGCCTTTGTTTTTGGCGCGGCGATGCAACTGGTGCTCGGCTGTGGCTCGGGCACGCTGGTCAATGCGGGAAGCGGCAATCCGGTGAGCGTTCTGGCCTTGCCCTTCTTCATCATCGGAGCCTTCGCCGGTTCCTACCATCTGCTCTGGTGGACCGAGCTGGGCCATCTGCCCCTGATCACATTGAGCGGCAAGGCAGGCCTTGGCATAACCCTTCTGGGGCTTCTGTTCATCGGGCTCATTGCTCTGGCCATCGCTCCGAAACAGGCCCGCAACATACCGCACCGCCTGCTTCTGGCCGCACTTCTGCTGTCAGGGCTTGCAGTGGCCAATTTCGTGGTCGCCGGACAGCCATGGGGTGTCGTCTATGGTCTGGGACTGTGGGGGGCGAAAGTCACCAGCGCATTGGGTGCCGATCTTTCCGCCTCGGCCTATTGGGCGAGCGAGGCTCATCAGGAACGCCTTGGGGCGAGCCTTCTGACCGATACCACCTCGCTCACCGATATCGGAATCATTCTGGGGGCCTTCATCGTCGCGATCTGGCGTTCGGGCTTCAAGACAAGGCTGCCATCCCTGCCTGCGCGAGCATGGATCGCGGCGATTATCGCCGGTTTCCTGCTCGGCTATTCGTCCCGTCTGGCGCTGGGCTGCAATGTCGGAGCCTTTTTCTCGGGCATCTCGACCGGCAGTCTGCATGGTTGGGCATGGTTCATCGCAGCCTTTGCCGGATCATGGGTCGGTATCCGCCTGCGCAAACCGTTTGGGCTGGAGGGCTAGAAATATGACGGCTTTCTGGACAAGCCGGGCATTACCGGCAACGGCAACCCTGCTGGCACTGCTCTCCCTGTTGATCTTCGATCTCAACACGAGCAAGTCGCTCAACCCCTATCTGGCCCCTGCGGCCATCCAGCTGGGCTCGGATGAAGCGGCCAGCGGAGCCTTCTGTGCTCTCGTACCGCCGCAAAAATGAGTGCCTGCTGGAGATAATTTATGGTGGTGTGAAAGATCCGGGCGGCGATTCTCCGTCCGGATTTTCTATTGCAGAATTGCGGGCGGTTCAGGCTGGCCTGCGTCCCTTGGAATAACGCCCGATCTGCTCCTCGCTGAGACGCGCCGTGCGTTTGGTCTCCTGACTGACAGGGCACCAGATCGTGCGCACGCTGGCCAGAATGCGATCATCACTTTGCCGGATGATATCGGTAAAGCGCTCGCATTTGTGATGCTCGTAATAGCCTACCCATGTGCGGGCTATGAGCATTTCCCCCTCAAATGCCGGTCGTTTGTAATCAATCTCGTGGCGGGTGATCAGCCAGAACATCGTCGCGTGATCATCCTTGTGGGCGACAGCATCCCAATGGGCGGTGGCTGCTTCCTGCACCCAGCGCAGATAAACGGTGTTGTTGACATGCCCCATCATGTCGATATCGGACGCCTGCACTTCGATCGGCATGTCATAGGGGATGGTGGGATCTTTATCTGGGGTGGGGGATTGGGACATTTTGCTTTGCCTTTTGGACGTGATGGCTCAGTCTAGTCGAGGATCGGGGGCGGCTTCAAGGCAATCAGCAAAGCAAAAGGGACGTTTTTGGAAAACGCCCCTTATTCCGCTTTTCACAATTGTGCTGTTTGCCCCGATCGCGATCAGAGTGTGGCCAGAGCCTGTTCGAAATCATCCCAGAGATCTTCGAGATCTTCCAGACCGACCGAGAAACGCAGGGTGCCCTGACCGATACCGGCGGCAGCCAGTTGGTCGTCAGTGAGGCGCTGGTGCGTGGTGGTTGCCGGGTGCGTGATCAGGCTTTTCGCATCGCCCAGATTGTTGGAAATCTTGATGACCTTGAGCGCATTTTCCAGCTCGAAGGCCTTTGCCTTGCCGCCTGCGACATTCAGGGCAACCATGGTCGAGCCACCGCGCATCTGTTTGCGGCAGACGTCAGCCTGCGGATGATCGCCGCGACCAGGATAGAAAATCCGCTCGATCGCCTTATGCTCGGCCAGACGGTCGGCAAGGATTCCGGCGCTGCGGGTCTGCTCCTTGACGCGCAGAGGGAAGGTTTCAAGCCCCTTGAGCATGACCCAGGCATTGAAAGGCGACAGCGACGGGCCGGTATGGCGATGGATATCCTTGAATTCCTCTTCAAGAAACTGCTCGCTGGACAGGACAACACCACCCAGACACCGGCCCTGACCGTCAATATGCTTGGTGGCAGAATAGATGACCACGTCGGCCCCAAGCGCTAGCGGGCTCTGCCACAGGGCGGTGGCAAACACATTGTCCACCACCAGCTTGGCGCCTGCTTCATGGGCGATATCGGCCACTGCCGCAATATCGATCACCGAGAGCACAGGGTTGGTCGGGCTTTCAAGGAAACAGGCGCGCGTGTTTGGCCGCATGGCTGCCTTCCATTCCTCCAGCTTGGTGCCATCCACCAGCGTGCATTCCACACCAAAGCGCGGCAGCAGCTCCGAGACGATATAGAGGCAGGAGCCGAACAGGGCGCTGGCCGCAACCACATGATCGCCAGCCTTGACGCAGGAAAGCATCGCTGCGGTTACAGCTGCCATGCCGGAAGCGGTCCCGCGTGCTCCTTCCGCCCCTTCCAGAAGTGCCATCCGGCTTTCAAACATGGAAACGGTCGGGTTGGCATAGCGGGAATAGACATAGCCCGGCTCTTCGCCATTGAAGCGGGCTTCCTGTGCTTCTGCACTGTCATAGACATAGCCCTGGGTCATGAAGAGCGCTTCGGAGGTTTCCCCCCACTGCGAACGCAAAACGCCGCCATGCACCATTTCGGTGGCAGGGCGATAACCGGTTTCAGGTTTCTTTGTCTCAGACATGGCTCAATCCTGTTCTTGTTCCACCTTGTATCTGCCGCCATCGGGGCAACAGACAGGCAAGGCTCATTTTCACTTGGCTGACCGGATTTTGGACAAAATAAAACCCGGCAACATATTCAATATGGCCGGGATAGACGATTTTGCATCCCCGACCTTTTAGCAACATTCTTTTACGTGGCGGCAAGCCGGCCGGCTCAAATGACCACAAGTGCGACATTATGTACGCCCAAAGTTTGAAACTGTCAATGCTGCGGCGGGGAAGGAGGCATGTCGCCGGGGCAGCGACCTTGCCCGACCAGACGCGGGCAGAGGGGCTCAGGAGTCCGATGCTACGCAATATTGGTGATAGGAACGGATCGTGCGGCTCAGCTTTCGGGTGTCACCGTTCAGAATATAGGTGCCGACCTTTTCCGGCAGATGCCGCATTTTCTTTTCCGATGAGCAGGTCTGGGTGATGTCATAGCTGCCCAACTTGTCAAAGCCATATTGTTTGACCAGACGCTGCTCGGCGCTTTCGGCAAACTCACCCCATATAACGCCTCTCAGGCCATGCTTTTCGCTGACGAAGTCCCAGATTTCCTTCTTGGCATTCTTCATTTTTTCTTCGATTTCCGGTTGAAAATGGAACTTCAGCAGGCTTTTGCTGGCATATTTCGAAGAGTCCAGCGAGGACTGTGTCACCGAATTGGTTTCCCTTAAATCGAGGCGGAATTCCTGCATTCGCAGGGAGTAGGGATCGGAGCAGTTTTGGGCGCTTTCGACACGATTGATAATCGTGCAGTCATGCACCCGGATCTGGCTGCCAAAGGCGATGCTTGACGTTTCCGCCAGCGCCTTCTCGATGGAGCCTTCCATCTTCTGTACTTCCTGAGGACTGAAGAGAGGCTTGATCTTGGCATAGCTTTTTTCCTGCGTCAGGGCAAGAAAGCCGAGAGCTATGATTATGACCGAAAAAACAGTGATGGCGACGATGGCTTTTTTGTACATATCAATCAAATGGATTTCTAAAAATGACAGAATTTGCGACTGAGGTCATTTTGAATGAAACTGTTTTAAATTCATGCAGAGATATACTTAAAATTGAATCTTTATGTCTGCATATGTGGAGAATTTTCTTCAAGTTGCCAGAATTGATCTGCCCTGTCGGTTTGAAAATAAACTGATTTCCCGGTGACAGGGGCGGCATCTCTAAATTCCTGCGCAACTGGCGTGGTAATTTTTCAGACTATAGGCAGCGGTCCGGTCCACCTTGGAAAGGCTTATGGTTCCCAGTGCCTTGGGCAGATGGAACTGCTGCACGCTGCGCGAACAATTCTGGGTCTTGGAATAGCTGCGCATGCCGTTCAGTCCTGCCCCCTTTACCGCACTCTGCTCGGCCGAATAGGCTTCCTGCGCCCACATGGAACCGGTATAGCCCGTATTTTTCTGATTATAACGATCAAACAAGGCCTGCGCGCGATCAAACTTTTTCTGAACCTCTTCAGTGAACTCAAAGCGAATGGAGCCCGTGGCAGGGGTTCCAAGGCGGGCATTTTCGAATACCCGAACCTGCTTGACATCCTTGAGATCAATCTGGAACTCGTTAAAGCGCGCGGTTGGCGAGGTCTCGCAACTGCCCGTGCTGTTCAGCCGGTAGGTGATCTTGCAATTGTCGACCCGAACCTGATCCTGAAAAGGATTGAAATAGGCCATATTCGCTTCAAGGAAAGATTCGATCTTGGTCTCGGCCTGCTGCTTTTCCGAAGACGTCATCCTTATTCCGTTCAGCTGATTGGAATTTGCCGGTGTCTCATAGGTCAGGATGATGCCGCCAATGAAGCATGCTGCCAAGATGCAGACTATCAATATCTTTTTCATCAAAAACACTGCTGTTTCAATTTGAGCGCATAGCAATGGCGTCTGTGGTGTTCAGACGCCTTATGAATAGTCTGGGGAGATAATAGAGCCATTCCCTGTTTCCCCCGTTAAGATGATAGGTAAAATTTGAAGCAATTACCCATTTTGTGCAAAACTATCCGGTAGCCTATGCATTTTCGGAGTATCGGATTGCGGCTTGCCTGAAGCGGGGCGCCAGAGTGGACCATCAGCTTGCGATAAGTGGATCATCTGCCCTTGTTGCTCCATGATCCCATCCCTGATAAACAGGCTCATAACCAATCAACGAGGCTTCGCATGACACATTTTGCCTTTACCGGAAACGGGATTCTCAATGATGCCGATATCTCCAGTCTCGTCGAAGGCGAAGCGATCCGCTTCGATTGTCCTCCCGATGAGGATCAGATTCAGCCAGCCAGTCTGGACCTGCGTTTGGGCAACAAGGCCTACAGGGTGCGCGCTTCCTTTCTGCCCGGTCCCGACCAGACGGTAAAGGGCAAGCTGGACGATCTGCAACTGCATCAGATCGATCTGACCAAGGGTGCCGTACTGGAGACCGGCTGCGTCTATATCGTGCCCCTGATGGAAAGCCTTTCCCTGCCGCCCTTGATCGAAGCGGCCGCCAATCCGAAAAGCTCAACCGGGCGGCTGGACATCTTCACGCGCGTCATTTGCGACAATACCCGCCAGTTTGACACCATCCCCAGCGGTTATTCCGGGCCGCTTTTCCTTGAAATCAGCCCGCGGACTTTCCCCGTTCTGGTCCGGGCAGGCAGTCGGCTGAGCCAGATCCGCTTCCGTATCGGGCGCGCGCAACTGAGCGATCCCGAGCATCTGCTGCTGCACAGGGAGGAAAGCCTTGTCTTCTCCCCCGAAGAACCCTTCATCGACAATGGCATTGCAATTTCCATCGATCTCGCCCGGGAAGGGATCATTGGTTATCGCGCCAAGCGCCATAGCGCGGTGATCGATGTGGATGTGCGCGATGGTCTCGACATGCTTGATTTCTGGGAGCCAATCGAGGGACGGGGCAAGAATGCACTCATTCTCGATCCGGACAAATTCTACATTCTCGTCTCGCGCGAGGCGGTGCATGTGCCCCCGCTCTATGCGGCGGAAATGGTGCCCTTCGATCCCCTGATGGGCGAATTCCGTGTCCATTATGCCGGTTTCTTTGATCCCGGTTTCGGCGCGTCCGAAGCGGGGGGCAAGGGCAGCCGCGCCGTGCTGGAAGTCCGCAGTCATGAGGTGCCCTTTATCGTTGAACATGGCCAGCTGATCGGCAGGCTTGCCTATGAGCGCATGCGCGCCCGGCCAACCCGGCTCTATGGCGCGGGCATCGGCTCCAACTATCAGGCGCAGGGCCTCAAATTGTCCAAGCATTTCCGGATGGCCTGACGCGATGCTGCAGACTGTCGAAGCTGAATTTTTTGCCGAACTGGAAGAAAAGAAGTCCCGCTTTCTGGCCTTTCTCGTCCCGATTGACCTGTTCGAGCGGCGTTTGCAGGAACTGCGTCTTGAGCATCGCAAGGCCAACCATCATGTGACGGCCTTCCGGCTTATTCACGATGATGATCATATCGAGGAGGGGGCTAAGGATGATGGTGAACCGGCGGGTACCTCGGGCATGCCCATGCTGAAGGTGCTGATCGGTCGTGAACTGATCAATTGCGGCGTCATCGTCGTGCGCTATTTCGGTGGCACCAAGCTCGGGGCCGGTGGACTGGCGCGCGCCTATTCCGGGGTGGCCTCCATGGCGATTGATGCGGCAAAGCTGGTGCCATGGCAGAGGATTGTCGAAAAGAAGATAACAGGGCGGTTTGACCAGACCAGCGAAATAGAGCGACAAATTGCCCTACTAAAGCTACTGGTGCTGGACCGCAGCTATCACGAAACAGGAGTAGACATTCTCCTGCAAGGACCGCAGGCGGTGATTGAAAGCATGGAAGAATTCATGCTTGAGCTGAACCTCTACTAACTTGTGTCCCATGCCCGGACACAGCTATTGCTGGCAAATGAAATGCCGGTTTATGCAACCCATGGCTGCTTTTTGTCCACTGATTCACGATTGCTTATTATCTGTATGAAATGGTACCTCGTAACATTTCTGGATATTGACAGGATTTGCAGGCAATTCCCATGCTTGACTTGAGCGTTTGTTCTAATTTTGATTTTGGTTCTGAAGAATATTTGGCGCTGTTTGGCGAGGCGTTTGTGACTGCTTTTCAGCACCCGATCTGGCACAAGGCGATGCAACGCCATATCAAGAATTTTCCAGAATTTGAAGAACGCACGCTCCAGATGCGTTGCGAGGAATCCGGGCGTCTGGTTGGTGTCTTTCCCATGGTCGTGCGCAAGAAGCTTGGCGCAACGCTGATGGAATATGCCAATATGGGACTGGTGGACTATGCTCTACCTATCCTGCACAAGGATATTTCCAATTGGGTACCCGATGCCGGATATCTCAGCAAGCGCTTGCTGGAAACGCTTGGTTCCTACGATGTTTTGCGCATCAAGCATATGCCCACATGTGATCCTTCGGTGCTGCTTTTCTTCCCCACCAGCTATTATCAGCGTGCTGATTTCTCCGCCTATGTGACAGAGCTTGGATCCGACTATGAGGCATGGCGGCTTGAGAATATCTCAAAGAGCGAGCGCAAGCATCGCGACAAGAAACGCCGCGCCATGATGCGTGAAGGGGAGTGGAAAATGCATCTGCTTACAGATGCGCAAGAGATCCGCATGGGCATGGATCATTTGCGGGCGTTCCACAAGGATCGCTACAAGGACCGCCCCGGCGAAGACCTTATCCAGAATCCGCTGAACTTCGACTTTTATGTCGATCTGGCAATAGAAAATGCCGCCAATGGCTTTGTGCGGCTGTATCAGTTCACCTTTGATGGCGATATCGTTGCGGTCCAATATGCCATCGAGCATGACGGCCGCTATCTGATGCTGATGATGGGGCTCGATTTCGAGCGTGTCGGGCGCTATTCTCCCGGCTTGCTAATGACCGAAGACCTGATTTGCCAATGCATCAAGGATGGCGTCAAGCTGTTTGATTTTACGGTCGGAGACGAACCCTACAAGCTCAAGTTCGGAACGACCAAAATTCCGATCTATACCCTTTGGCACACCCATTCCATGCTTGGAAATGTCGGGCTTACGGTCGCTGAAGCGGTCAACAAGACACCGATTTCAGAGCGTCTTCGCCGCTGGGTTTCCTGAAAATAGCCTGCCCGTTGCCTGAGATGTCCGATCCTCGGGATGCAAGATTTGCTTTAGGGCCTTAAGTCACTTGCGACATTTGAGGCTTTGGGCCTTTCAGCGCGCCATCACGGATGAATGATCGCAGCGTGAGGGCAGATCAGCCGTTGGCGATCCGCCGTGTTTCCATATGCTCCATTTCCGCATGGGGGATGGCGGGAAACAGGGTGACCGGGTCACCTTCCTGCCAAGTCGGCCATTTGGAAAAGATATTCACGAACAGCTCCGAACTTTCATGGCCGACGAGCCATTTGCGCAGCGCGACCGGTGCATTGCTGTCAAACCAGTCCCGATCGGTGTTGGCAAACTGGCGTACAAAGGGGAATATCGCGATATCGGCAAGACAGGGGCGTCCACCAAACAGATGCGGTGAAAGCTCCAATCGGGCCTGAAGCGGCGCAAGGGCCACCATCGCCATGGCGCGGTGAACCACTTCATCGGCATTCTCGAAACGGCTGGAATATTTGTAGCGATCAAGATGATGCTTGAAGGAACCGTCCAGTTCCTCGATCAGCGCCAGCGCATCCGGAATGGAGCCGCTTTCGGGCGTCAGCCATTCATGCGGATCATTCTGTTTCAGCGCCCAGAGCATGATCTCCAGACTCTCGTCAATCACCGTTCCGTCAGGCAGCAACAAAACAGGAACCGTACCCTTGGGCGAGATTTCCAGCATATGGGCTGGTTTGCCCCTCAAGACAATTTCCCTTATTTCAACAATTGTTCCTGAAGCAAACAGCCCCATTCTTGCGCGCATGGCATAGGGACAGCGTCTGAAGGAATAGAGAATGGGGAGAGTGTTTGAGTTCGACATCCTGATTGGAGTTCCGTATTGTTGATGTTGGCTATAAGCAAACCCCTTAATAAAGGCAGCAAGATGACTGGCCGGATTGGGTTCTGGATAAAGCGCGCCAAGAGTTGAAAGGCACGGACCTTCGAGAGGAAGAGTATTCCGCGCCTTTATCTCTCAGTTTGACATGCTGAATCTTGCAATTGGGTAAATCACTGTCATTTTTGCGGATTGCTTGCCTGCGTCGTGATCAGGCCGCGCAGCTCGGCAAGCTCTTTTCTGAGCGCCTTCACTTCCGCCAGCACCCCTTCGGTTTCTGAATGCAAGGCGGCCCGTTCCGCTTCGGCGGTAGCCTCATGTTCGGACTGCATGGCCGATACGATGATACCGATGAAAAGGTTGAGCACCGTGAAGGAGGTTGCCAGAATGAAGGGTACGAAGAATAGCCAGGCCAGCGGATGGGCTTCCATCACAGGGCGCACGATGCCCATCGACCAGCTTTCCAGCGTCATAACCTGAAACAATGTATAGGCGGACTCGCCAAGGCTGCCGAACCATTCGGGGAACTGGGGGCCATAGAGCTTGGTTGCCATCACCGAGAAGACGAAATAGAGCAGCCCCAGAAGCAGCGTGATCGAACCGAGCCCCGGCAGAGCTTCCAGCAAGGCCCCGACCACACGCCGCAGCGAGGGGACAAAGCTGACCAGCCGCAACACACGCAAGACCCTCAGAGCCCGCAAAACGGAAAGGGCCCCCGATGACGGCATGAGCGCAATGGTGACCACGGCAAAGTCGAAGAGTGACCATGGATCCCTGAAGAATTTCAGGCGATGCACCAGCAGGCGCAAACCGATTTCAACGACAAAGACAATCAGGATCGTAAGATCCACAAAACGGAACAGCAGACCAAACCGCTGCTCGGCTGCGGGCCAGGTCTCAAGCGCCAGTGTGATCGCATTCAGCACGATGAGGGCGGTTATGGCAAGTTCGAAGGGGCGGGAGGCCAAGATGGTCTTGATACGGTCCAACATGCAATGGGATCCTGTCGCAATAGCCGGTTTGGTGTGAAGCACAAAGGGCGGTCAATGGCCAGAATTTGGGGCCGAGTGGGCAGAATTCAAGGCGCTGATACGTGGTTTTTCGCATTAAATCGGAGGCAGGCCATATCTGTGCAACAACAAGCTGCCATTTTGAGTGCGCCATGGAGCCGTTAAAATTGGGTTTGAAAAGAAAACTGTTCGCGCCGTCAAAAAACTGACAAAAAAGCCTCTCGCCATCTTGAGCAAATGGCTCAATGTGATAGATAAGCTCTATCCAAAAGCGCTCGCTTGCTTCAGGCTGGCGCGATTTGGCGGGTGTAGCTCAATGGTAGAGCAGAAGCTTCCCAAGCTTACGACGAGGGTTCGATTCCCTTCACCCGCTCCAGTATTTCCCCGACTCACGCTTTCCCAGTTCACGCTTCTCCATAGTGTTGCTGCAACTCTCGCGATGATGGGTGTCGGCTGATAGGCATGATTCATTCCCGACGAGCCAGTTCCCTCGCGTGCCCCTTCGTGCTGTCCCTGCTATAAGATTGCCTATTATATACAGGCCTTAGTCATAGAATTATTATGTTTATCTGACTTTAAGTCCGTGTATTTACTTATATATTTGTAAAAATACTTATACCTTCAAGGTATTGACGCACCGCAATTAAGGTATTGGTAAAGAGTTCCTCACGCTTTCTACAATGAAACCGGATCTTTGAAACGGACAAGACCGGAGAAGCCGTCGTCAACACTGTAGGTTTGCGGTTTCTGGAGAGACAGTCAGAAGCAATATGCGTTTTTCTGGAGGGGAAACGTCATATCGCATCGCCTTGCCCGCAAAGGATATCTGCTGGCATGCGCATTCCCGGCACCCTGTTTCGTGATCGACCATTTGATTGAATTGTCACAAGGAATTCGGGAGGAATGCGATGACAATGAATGCCGGAACCGTGCCGCAGGTGCGACGGGCAGGGGCCTTGCAGGGCATTCTGCTGGTGGCCACCGGCGCGCTGCTGCAAACCATGCTGATCACGATGGTCTCGCCGGTTCTGCCGGCCATGATCTCGGCCTTTGAAAGCCACTCCAATTCCGAACTGCTGGTAACCTTGTCGATCACAAGTCCGGCCCTCAGTCTGGCGCTGCTTTCCCCTTTCGCCGGTGGCTTCATTGACCGTTTCGGGCGTCGCGGCACCTTGCTGTTCGGCCTGCTTTTCTATGCCATTGCCGGTATTCTGCCTTATCTGATTGCCGATCTGATGGGCATTCTGGTTTCAAGACTCTTTCTGGGCGCTGCCACGGCCATCGTGATGACCGCCAGCATGACGCTGCTTGGCGATTTCTTCTCGGGCAAGGAACGCGAGCACTATCTGGAAATCAACGCCGCATTTGCGGCCATCTTCGCCATTCTCACCATGGCCGTTGGCGGCTTTCTCGGGTCGATTGAATGGCGCATTCCGTTCCTCTGCTATGCCATTTCCGCCATATTCCTGCTGGCGATCATGCTGTTTGTCTGGGAGCCTGATCATCATGAGCAGGAAGAGGTCGCAGCGGCAGGCAGCTTCCGCTGGGGACCGGTGCTGATATTGTGCCTGATGGTCATTTGTGGCGGCATGGTCTTCATTGCACCACTGCTGTTTGTCGGCGTGCTGGTCAAGGCGGCTGGCTATGATTCCGCCTCTACCGCCGGAATGGTCGGTGCTGGCTGCAGCCTCGCGGTTCCGGCCGGAGCGATCACATTCCAGCAGTTGCGCTCCCGGCGCTATTCCGTGCCCAGTCTGGTGACGCTCGCCTTCTTCATTATCGCCATCGGGCTAGGCACCATCGCCATTACCCAGTCGCTGCCCGGCCTGATCGTCGGCTTCGCCATTCAGCAATATGGATCGGGCTTCATTCTCGCTGGCATGATGATCTGGGTGCTCAGCCTGTTGCCAAGGGAACAGCGCGGCAAGGGCACCGGCATGTATTTCACCAGCTTCATGATTGCCCAGCCGATCGCAGGCGCTCTGTTTGCCCTGATGATGGAGAAGATGGGCGACTCTGCGCTGGCTGCCATGGGCGGCTACGGCGCTCTGGCGCTGGTTGTCGGCGTCATTCTCTTTCTCACTTGCGCACCGCGCGGAGCCTTCAGGAAAGACCCGCCGGAAACTCCTGCCACCCCGGCCAGCTGAGCCCTGAGGGGCCAGCGTCATCGGGGGCGTGATCATGATGGAAGACCCCAGCGGGGCCTTCCGTCCAGACAATATGAAAAGATCGGGCCTCATGGCTGATGTCAGTCAGTGAACGGGCCCCAAAGGAATAACAATATGACAGACCCTCTTTTCCCCCAATGGCAACCCATGCGCTCCATGTTGCTGGTCAGCGTGCGCGATGATAGCGATTTGCCCGCCGCTTATCGCTGGCTCTACAAGCATCATGTCAATGACAGTATCTCGCAATTTGCACCCTATGTGACCAAATACAGCACCTATCGCGCCTTGCCCCTGTCACCCAGTGCAGAAGATTTCGGCACCTATAATTTCATCATGACGGAACATTACTGGCTGATTGATCCGTTCAATGGCGGTGGCGCGCCCAAGGGGGTCGCCTTTACCGAGCATTTCAACGATGAATATCTCACCATCACCCGCCAGCCGACAGGAATGGGCTTGCGCCCCGGTGTCTGGACCGGCTCACGGGAGGGATATCATCCGACCGCCTTCATGTTCCTGCCGATCTATTGGGAGCATGAATATAAGGGACCGCGTTCCATCGAGGACGGGCCGAACTATCGCTGGATCTTTACGATCGCCTATCCTGATGGCGTTGACCGGGAAGAGGCGGACAAATGGTTCCATGAGGAATTCATGGCTGCATTCTGCGCCTTGCCTCAGGTGACGAGGGCGCTGTCCAGTCCGGTTCTGGACAATCCCAGAAAGTCGCCATTCCACCGGCTGGCCGAGATCTGGTTCGAGAATAGCCGTGAATGGGAAAGTGCCGTTGAAACGGTCTGGAAGACCATTCCAAAGCCCGATTGGGCGACCCATGACCGCTTCCCATTCTTCGAGCCATATAAGGACTGCGTCAGCATCTTTCTGCTGGATCGACCGGAGTCCGATCATCTGGAGCAATTCCGCGGTTACAACACCACGCGTTAAGGCGCGTGGGGCAGGGCAGCCTCGCCCGTCTTGGCAGAAATGCGGGGCTGCCTGAGAAGCATGGATCCATAGCGGTAAAGGTATTGGCAAGCCGCAAAGAGCTTTTCCTAGACTTCTCGCAACCAACCTTTGGTGGCAAAGGGACCAAGGCAAGACCAATTCGATGCATCTGCAAACCTGATCTCGCACTTGTGGGAGGCAGCCCGGCAGGAACCGGGACCGACAGCGGGCTCAGAACATGAAAGTTGGAGGACTATAATGAAAATCAGCACTGCTGTCGCAGGGATGTTAGCTGCGATGTTCGCAGAAGCGGCGCTCGCCGGAGACGGGGGAGGCGCGCCGGGTGGCATGTCGACCGCCAATCTGCCGCTTGGCGTTCTGGCCCAGATCAATCTGGGGTCATCGGGCCTGATGACGCCCTATTATAGCGATGAATATTTCGGCCTGACGCAAAACCGCACCGGAACCGCGCTGACGGGTGAGAATCTGAAGGCCCATGGTGGAGCAACCTCCGGCTATGTGGACGAGGCATTCGCTCTTGCCACCAATGCCGCTTTCATGTTTGCACTTTCCGAGAATAGCTATGTCAACTTCCAGATCGGCAATATTCTTGATGAAGGCAGCAGCAATCTGGTCGAGGTTGATGGTGTGTCTCCGAAGCTGGAAGCGGAATATATCTTGTTCCCCAACCCGGACACCATGTTCTCGGTATCGGCATTCGTGGAAGAGAATGATCTGGATACCAGCGAGACAACCAAGGTAGATCGCAAGAGCTACGGCTTCCGCGCCGATGCGATTCGCAAATTCTCCGAGCATTGGGGTGTGACCGGTCGAATTCAATATTCTCCCGGAACGGCTGTTGCGAAAACCTATGTCATGCCGGGCCTTGTCCTGCGTGATGAATCCAATGACGACCGTCTCTATACCCAGCTTGATCTGGTCGGCAATTATCGCGCCAAGGACTGGGACGTCATCCCCGATGGTTGGGTGCTCTATCCCGGTGTCGGCGGCAACTTCCTGCGCACTTTCATGGATGACAATGTCACCGGTGGGGATTCGTTCGATTATGGCATGGCCTGGGCGCGCCTCAATCTGTCCATGGAATCCCAGCCGCGCAAACTCATTCCCAATATCGTGATCGGATTTGAGCATGAATGGGTTGATGATCTGGAAGATTATACCGACGAAGAGAATTACGCTCTCATCGGTGGCGGTCTGATGTATAGCCTTGAGAATGGCAACAACATCAACTTCAATGCAGGGGCTCATCATGGTTTGAACGGAAACCGCTCCAGCTATACCTTCGCGATCAATACCAGTTTGAACTTCTGATTGCCGTCAGGGATTCGTTCAGGTCAGCAAGAGCCGGTTGTGGGATGCCACAGCCGGCTTTTTCATGATCTTTAGCTTGCGCGAGGCTGTGGGATGGCCCTGATCATCAAACGCGCCCCACCATGCCTTCCCAACCGTCTCTCCCCGCCATTCTCTCACAGCCATACTTTCAAGGTATGACTGGCGAAAATTCAAGCTTGTAGGAATAAAAAGCCGGGGGCGAAGGAGATTGTAAGGGTTATTATTTAAGTATAAACGCGGCAAAATTAGCTATTTTGTGCTTGTGGAGAGCACTTCTAGTATCTTCTCATTGAGATAAGTCAAACATATCGGGATATGAACTATGCATTATCTGTATGGAACTTCGTGGTCAAAGGTATTGGCTTAGTAAATGTGAATTGAATTATAGTTCATCCATGTTGTGATTGAGGACTAGAAACACAACTGGAGGACCAACTCCAACATACAGTTATACTGAAGTATAATTCGGGATTTTTATTGGTGAATTTGCCGATATTGTTCCGAATGCGGGTGATCTGTGTCTGGGCGATACTTCGTTCTGATGCAACGCTAGCATATTACTTTCTTTCTAGTTCCTTAATCCAGGGTTGGCTTGCGATCGCCTCTGGGGTCGCTCCTGAAGCTGACAGGTCAAGACAGTCGTGCATGAAGGCCGGAAAGCGACTTTTCCGCCAGACTGCCCGGCTCCTACAGGAAGAACCAAGCCCGCTACGGGACTGGAGAGGAAATATAAATGGCACAATTTCTGACGGGAAACGAAGCTGTTGCTCGTGGAGCCTACGAAGCCGGGCTATCGTTCGCCTCGGCCTATCCGGGGACGCCAAGCACCGAAATTCTGGAAAATATGGCGGCACTGAAAGACGAGTTGATCGCCGAATGGGCGCCCAATGAAAAGGTCGCTCTGGAATCGGCAATCGGGGCCAGCATTGCCGGTGCCCGCGCTCTTTCAACGATGAAAATGGTTGGTGTCAATGTTGCAGCCGATCCCCTGTTCAGCTTTGCCTATAGCGGCGTGAATGCCGGGCTGGTGCTGGTCTCTGCCGACGATCCGGGGATGCATTCCTCCCAGAATGAGCAGGATAACCGCCATTACGCCCCCTTCGCCAAGATCCCCATGTTCGAGCCTTCCGACAGTCAGGAAGCGCATGACATGGTCATCGAGGCCTTTGATGTTTCCGAACAGTTTGACGCCCCCGTCCTGTTCCGCATGACCACCCGCGTCTGCCATTCCAAGTCTCTGGTAGAAACCGGCGAGCGCAAGGAAGAAGTGCTCAAGCCTTACGAAAAGCTGCCGAAATTCGATCTGGTGCCAGCCAACTCCCGCAAGCTGCGCGTGGATCTGGAAGCCCGCATGCGCAAGCTTGAGGAATATACGGAAAATTGCCGCTTCAACCGCATCGAGGACAATGGTTCCGAAATCGGTGTCATCGGCTCCGGCGTCGGCTTCACCTACGCACAGGAAGTCTTTGGCGCGGATGCCTCCTATCTCAAGCTGGGCATGACCTATCCTCTGCCCAAGAAGCTGATCGCGGACTTCGCCGCCAAGGTGAAAGTGCTTTATGTGGTCGAGGAACTGGAGCCCTATCTGGAAAACCAGATCAAGCTGATGGGCATCGAATGCGTCGGCAAGGACAAGATCCCTGCAATTGGCGAACTGAACCCGGTCATTCTGGCCAAGGCGCTCAAGGATGAGGAGCCGATCCAGATCGATGTTTCCGACGTCCGCGAGAAGGTGGTTGGTCGCCCTCCGGTGCTGTGTGCCGGTTGCCCGCATCGTGGTTTCTTTGTCGAGCTGGCGCATCTGGCCAAGCGCCGCAATCTGATCATTTCCGGCGACATCGGCTGCTATGGTCTGGGCGGTGCCGATCCTCTCAACGCCAAGGATATCTGCATCTGCATGGGCGGCTCGGCCAGTATCGCCCACGGAGCCCAGCGCGTGCTCAACAAATTCGGCAAGGATACCCGTGTGGTCGCCACCATGGGGGATTCCACCTTCTTCCATACCGGGCTGAATTCGCTGACCAACGTGGTCTACAACCGGTCCAACACCATCACCTGCATTCTTGATAACCGCATCACCGGCATGACTGGTCAGCAGGAAAACCCCTCGACCGGTTTCACATTGCAGGGCGAGCCGACGAAGGATCTGGATATCGAGACCGTCGTGCGGGCGCTTGGTGTCGACAATGTGCGCACCGTTGATCCGAACAATCTCAAAACCGTGCGCGGCGCGCTCACCTGGGCAGCCGGGCTCGATGAACCCTCTGTCATCATCACCAAATGGCCTTGCGTTCTCAAGAAGCTGAATGAGGAAGAGCAGACCCAGTATCAGCGCGAAGCCGAAGCCTTCCGCATTGATGGCGATGTCTGCGACGGTTGTCGCGCCTGCATCGATATCGGCTGCCCTGCCATTTCATTCACCGCCGACAAGAAAGCCCTGATCGACGAAGTCGCCTGCGATGGCTGCGGCGTTTGCGAGAAGGTCTGCACCCGTTTCGCGATTGATCCCGTGGAGGAAGAATAATGTCTGAAGTTACCAATATCCTGCTTGTCGGCGTTGGCGGGCAAGGGACCATTCTGGTCAGTTCCATCCTCTGCAAGGGGCTCGTCGAAGCGGGCTATGACGTCAAGATGTCCGAGGTTCATGGCATGTCCCAGCGTGGCGGCAGCGTCAGCACCACGGTGCGCTTCGGCAAGAAAGTGCATTCGCCGATCATCGGCGAGGGTCAGGCTGACATTCTGGTTTCCTTTGAAGCCATGGAAGCCCTGCGCTGGCTCGATTATGTCAAGCCGGAAGGGAAGGTCGTTGTCAACGACAAGCAGATCAAGTCCGCCCCGATCCTCTCGGGCAAGGCAGACTATCCCGTCAATGCGATCGAGCTGTTGAGCAGCAAGATCAAGACGGACGTGGTGACCGCAGAAGCCATCGCCATGGAGCTTGGCAATGTCCGTTGTCAGAATGTCGTCCTGCTCGGCTCGCTCATCGAGCGCATGGGGCTGACCGACGTCAACTGGGAAGACATCGTCGCCAAGACCGTCAAGAAGGCCTTCATTGATCTCAATGTCAAGGCACTGAACTCTGGAAGGGCAGCTGTCCTCCAATAAGTCGGTTGGTCTGGCGATCTGCTCCCACTCATCCTCCTGAGGGGTGGATCGCCAGGCCGGCTGAACCCGCATCGCGCCTTCGCGCATGCCAGGCAATTTGTGAAGAGGGAGAGGGACGTGGCTTCCAATCCGATGACATCGCTTGCAGAAATCCGCGAGCAAGCCAAGAAGTTAGGCCCCAAGCGCGTTTGCGTGGTCAAGGCTGAAGACGAAATCGCCATTGGTGCCGCCGGAGACGCCATGCGTCTGGGCATCGCCACGCCGACCCTGGTCGGCAATTATGAAAAGATTGTCGAGATGGCCCGGGAACTGGGCTACAGCGATCTGGTCAATGAAACCGAGATCATCGACAGCGCCGAACCGGCCGAGACATCGGCCAAGCTGGCCGCTGACGGTCAGGTTGACATTCTGCTCAAGGGCCATCTGCGCACCGATCAGGTTTTCAAGGCTGTTCTGAACAAGGAATATGGCCTGAGAACCGGACGTCTTCTGAGCGACGTCCTGCTCTATGAGGATACCCTCTCGGACAGGCAGCGCCTTGTCGCCATCACCGATGGCGGGCTCAATGTGACCCCGACGCTGGAGCAGAAGAAAGACATTATCAAGAATGCCATGGAGATGCTCGACTGTGTCGGCATCCGCCAGCCCAAAATCGCGGTCATGAGCGCCTCTGAAGCTGTCTCCGAGGGGGTACCCTCGACAGTGGATGCACAGGCCCTGACCCTTATGGGACAGGAGGGAGAATTCGGGGACGCCATAGTATTCGGTCCACTTGCGCTCGACAACGCCCTGCTCATGTCCGCGGCCAAGGCCAAGGGGATCACCCACCCGGTTGCCGGGCAGGCTGACTGCCTGATTGCCCCGAGCGTCGAAGCGGGCAATTTCCTCGGCAAATCCGTCAAGTATTTCGGCGGCAAGGCTTGCGCGCATGTCGTGGTCGGGGCCCGCATTCCGGTGCTCATTCCCTCCCGCGTCGAAAGCGCTGAAGACAAGCTGAACGCCATTGCATTGGGGGTGCTCTATGCCAGCCGCTAACTATTCTATTCTGGCCATCAATCCCGGTTCGACCTCAACCAAATTCGGCCTGTATGAAGGAACCGAGCTGTCCCACAGCTGGACCCTCAATCACTCCGACGCGGAACTGGCGCCCTTTGCGGGCAAGCCGGTCACCGAGCAGGAAGATTTCCGCTATTCGGTCCTGATGGAAGAACTTGCGGCGCGCGGCGTTGATCTCAAGCGGCTCTCCGCTGTTGTCGGGCGCGGTGGTCTTATCCGCCCCATGGTTAGCGGCACCTACGAGGTCAATGATGTCATGCTTGACGAATTGCGCCATCGCCCGCGCGTCCAGCATGCCTCCAATCTGGGCGCCGTGCTGGCCAGCCGCATCGCCAACATGATCGGGGTTCCTGCCTACATTGTCGATCCGGTTTCGGTCAATGAACGCAGCGCCATCGCCCGCCTGTCCGGCTCTCCTCTCTTTGAAAGCGGACGCTTCACCCACGCGCTCAATTCCAAGGCCGTGGCCAAACGTTTCGCAAGGGAACAGGGCAAGGACTACAGCAAATTGCGTCTGGTCACCGCCCATCTTGGCGGCGGCATCTGCATCGCAGCCCATGCGGGCGGCCTGATGATCGACGCCACGGACGCCAGCGACCAAAGCCCCTATTCGCCCGAACGGGCCGGGGGCCTGCCAACCTTGCAGCTGGTCGAATTTTGCTTCTCGGGCAAGGCGAGCGAGAAGGACGTCAAGGCCATGGTGAGTGGCAAGGGCGGGCTCTATGCCTATCTCGGCACCAAGGATCTGCGCGAGGTCATCGAACGCATCGAAGACGGCGACGCAATGGCGAAACTGGCCTTTGACGGCATGGCCTATCAGATCGGCAAATCCATCAGTGGCATGGCTGCCGCGCTGGAAGGCAAGCTCGACGCCATCATTCTGACCGGCGGCATGGCCTATTCCGATCGCCTCGTCTCGGAGGTTTCCAAATATGTCGACTGGATTGCCCATGTCACGGTCTATCCGGGCGAGGAAGAGCTGACAGCCCTGTCTGAAGGGGTTGTCCGTGTGCTCAGTGGCGAAGAAAAGGCCCGCCTGCTGGAAGCGGAGAATCTGCCATGACCGGTATCAGCCAAACCTCGCAAACGGACGGCTGCAAGTCGCGCCTCAGGGACATTCTCGGTATTGCCTATCCCGTGCTCATCACCGCCGGTTTCCTGCTCTATCACGAGCAGATCGGCGCGCTGACCCGTGTCCATCCCAACATCATGAGCTTCATCAAGTTCGCCCTGCTGGCCACCTATGGCGAATGCGTCAAGGCACGCATCACCAACGGTTACTGGCTTCCGGGGCGGATACCCTTGCGCATGGCGGTCTGGGGATGTTTCGGGATCTGGATTTCAGCTGATTTCAGGCTGGTTGATGCAGGCGTCTCCGAACTGATTGCAGATGGCAACTGGTGGGCGGTCTTCAAGCCGCTGAGCCTGAGCATCTGGGGCAATATCCTCAGTGGCTATGCCCTGATGATGATGTTCACCCACTATTGGATCGATCACATGATCGAGGGTGAATTTGTCTGGCCATGGCAGTTGCTCGGACGCAAGGAAGCGGCCGACTGGGCCAGAATCGTCATGCCATCCATCCTCATTTTCTGGGTGCCTGCGCACACGGTGACCTTTGCGCTTCCCGTGCATTTCCGGGTCATCTGCGCCGCCTATCTGAGCGTTGCCCTCGGGCTCATTCTGTCTTTTGCCGGTCGTCGTTCTTCCGCGCGCGCCACAAAGGCAAGTCAAACAACTTCATGAAAGAAACGAAGGGAGTGAAACATGAACACCATCAAGTATGAACCGGACCTGTGTACCGGTTGCGGCAATTGCTACAACGCCTGCTGGCTGGATGTCATCCGCTGGGATGCCGAGGCTGAACGTCCGATTTTCGCCTATCCGGAAGATTGCGTTGAATGCAACTTCTGCGAAATCAGCTGCTCGGAACAGATCGTCAAGGTCAATCCCGACTTCACCAAACAATGGCCGGACGTCTATTACGCCAAAACGCTTCATCAGCCGCAGCCACCCAAAGTGGCCGAAGCAGCAGAATAGAGTGAGGGAGAACAGGTTATGGCTAATCTGGAAGATATCGGTACGGTTTACGAAACAGATGTGCTCGTTGTGGGCCATGGATCCGCAGGGCTGGCAGCGGCGCTTTCCGCCAAGGATGCCAATCCCAAACTCAAGGTTATGACCGCCGACAAGTCGATTGCCGGTTTTGGCGGCAAGGCCAACAAGGGCGGCGGGCATTGTTCCTTCATTCCCGAAGGCGGCGAAGAGGCCTATGTGGAATATCAGACCCGCAATCTCGGCGACTATATTTCCGAAGAACATCTGCTGCGCGACTATGCCACCAATACGCGCAAGACCATCGAGCGCATCGAAGGCTATGGCGTGGATTTCTACGGCAAGGAAAAACCATTCAACGCCCATCCGATGATTCCATGGTCTCTGATGACCGTCGATCTCGATTTCATGCAGGTGCTCACCCGCCAGTGCAAGCGCAAGAAGATCCAGCATCTTGAAAAGGTATCCATCACCGATCTGTTGACCGACGGTGATCAGGTCGTGGGAGCCTTCGGTTTCAACATGCTTGACGGTACGCCGCTGATGATCAAGGCCAAGGTGATCATCATGGCCAATGGCGGTCAGAACTGGCGCGTCATGCGCATGTGGTCTTCGGGCCGCGGTGACGGTATCGCTGCCGCATACCGGGCAGGCGCCAAGATGCGCAACGCCGAATTCGGCTCCTTCGTCAACATGATCAGTGCCAACCACTATATGGTTGATTACGGCTCTGAAGATCATCTCTATAACGCCAAGGGCGAGAGCCTTTCCGAATTTGCCCGTCCGCATATGAAGGATAACCCCAATCTTGGCGCTCTTGGTGGCGTTGATCTGGGCGGCAACCATGCGCTCTTCATGCTTTGGGAAGTGCAGAAAGGCAACGGCCCGATCTACCAGAACAAGCTGGAGAACGGCTTCAAGTCCTCGCCGATCGGCCGCAACCTCGGTCCGGAAGTCGGCACCGCAGATCCTGACTGGTTCCGCCCTGTTGCCCATGACTTCTGGCATCGTCTGCATGAGAAGAAAATGACGGCCTTCAATGACGACAATCCGATGCAGGAAATCCTGCCCGGCTTCGTCGGCGAATGCGGCCCGCTCTATGTCGATCGCTCCATGGCCAGCAACCTCAAGGGCCTGTTCGCCGCTGGCGACGTTTGCGCATGTGGCAATGGTGCCACCGGTGCTGTTCCTACGCCTCCGGGCCGCAACCGTGGTACCGGCATCATGTGGTCATGGTTCATGGGTCTGCGTGCAGGGGAAGCGGCTGCCGAATTCGCTGGCAACAACGAAGCTGGCACCGTCAGCGCCGATCAGGCCGAAGCGCTGCGCGCCGAGACCTTTGCTCCGCTCGAACGCGTCAGCGGTCGTCCGGTTCAGAGCATTCTCAAGCCATTGCAGGATGTGATGAGTGCGCTTGAATATACCGCCTGGAAGAATGAGGAACGCATGACCAAGGCGCTTGGTATCGTCCTCGGACTCAAGGAGAAATTCAATGAGGTGGTTGCCAAGGATCCGCACTATCTCATGAGCGCCAACGAGCTTCGCTCGGGCATCACCTGTTCTGAAATGTTCTTCCGTGCCGCACTGGCCCGCAAGGAGAGCCGCGGCTGGATGGTGCGTGAAGACTATCCCGATCGCGACGATGTCAATTTCCGCAAGAATGTTGTTTTGCAACAGAAAGATGGGGAAATGGATGTCAGCTTCGGAGAATTGCCGCTTGATACCTACAAGTATCATCCGGACAATGCTCCGACCCAGAATGCTGCCGAGTGAGCAGGATAATGGGGAGAGGGATTTTCCCTCTCTCCTCCAGCACCGCGCAGGATACCGGGCCATGCGTGGTGGAAACCGGCTTTGAAAAAGCGATAGCCCGGAAAAAGAGGCCGCTTGTGGCAATTGCCCGGCATTTGTGATGGCGGCAACGAGGAAAATCATGGATTACAAAATTACGCAAGACGATATGGGCACGCATCTGGACTGGCAGCACGAGAATGTGACGGCCCGCATGATTGACTGGTTCTGGAGCAACATGGAGAAATGCTTCATTCTGTGGCATCCCTCCCAGCACGAGCCTCTGGAATGGCCGATTGCTCCCAAGAATGGCAATCCGATCGGTGCAATCCACAATGCGCCGCAGACATGGAATGACGGACGCCGCCAGAATCTGTATATCCGCTTTGAAGACCTCAAGGATGTAGAACCCGAAGTGCGCGATTATATCTGCTACGAGCATGTGATGATCGTTGCCGGTCTCGGTTTTGATGAGGCCGATCTGGTCGATCCGAAACCATGGGGCTACCGGATTCACCAGTGGGAGAAAACCGATTATGGTGTGGTCGGCAAATCTTCCGCAATTGGCATGCTGAAAAAGGAAACCAAGGAAGACGGCATGGTATGGGCTGCCCATTGTGGCGAAGAAGTTGGCAACTGGGGCGTTTTCCTGCCGCAGCTCTATTCGCTCTACAAGGTGGTGACCAACCCGTTGCGCAATCCCTTCACCGACCTCTCGGTTGATGGCAAGGGACGCGATGCCGTTTATCGCTACATCAAATAGGCCTGCATCAAGCTGGCTCGAATGAAGCGGGTCGCAAGGATCGTCAGGAACCATGGTCGCCTTTTTCTGGCTGTGGTTCCGATGGCCTTCAAGCCCGACAAGAGATGACAAGACCAGTCAGACGAGACTGGGCCAAAAAACTGGGCCAAAAAACTGGGCCATAAAACTGGGCAAGGCAGGAGAAACATCAAGACGGCCCGTCAGGGTAAAGGGCTGACCGCTAAACACTTCAAGAAAAGAAGACAGGCAGGCGCAAGGACCAGCGCGCCGATCTGTCATTCGGAATTTGCCTGGAATGTAGACCTAGACGGTAGGGGCGCTTGGGAACATTCCAAAAAGCAGATAGAATAGGCAAAGCGGCCAAAGAACTGCAAACCGGATTGCAGCGTCGCGAGGGAGGACCAGGCAGGACTGATATGCGGGAGAATGACTTGGAGGAGGCCGGCGAATTCGCGCGCCGGACAGCAGAAGACTATTTGGACTTGCGGTATTTGAAATATTTCGTCGTAACCGCAGAAAGTGGCAGCTTCACTCGGGCCGCTGCCTTGCTAAACACGGTACAGCCTTCCATCAGCAGGCAGATCAAGCGACTGGAGGACATCGTCGAGGTGCCCCTGTTCAAGCGCACCTCGCATGAACTGATCCTGACCCCGCCGGGCAAGCTCTTTCTGGTGGAAGCCAAGAAGATGCTGCGGCAGGCGCGCGCATCAATCCAGCTTGTCCGCGAGGCTTCCGACCCTCAGGTCGGGCGGATCAATGTTGGTGTTGCATCCGGTATCGAGAGCCTGTTTTTCGACAATGTGCTTTCAGTCGTGCGCAAGATGCAGCCTGAAAGTCAGGTATCCATCCGCTCCAGCAATGAAATCGAAATCCGGGATCGCATAATCGACGGCAGCATCGATCTCGCTTTCATGGCAGGCCCCGTCATCAATGACGAACTGACGTCCATGTCCGTCATTCGCCTGCCGCTGTTTGTTGCCTTCAGCGCCGACCAGCCTCTGGCCGAGCTGGATATCGTGCCGATTCAGGACCTGAAATCCCTCAAGCTGGTGCTGCCCGATCTGGAGACGGTGCCCTATTATGGCTCCTCGATAAAGCGGCTTGCAGAGCTCAGTGACATCAAGCTGGAACATACAACGACCACCTGCGAGTCGCCCCTGTCGGCCTTGCAGGCCATTGCCGCGGATGATTTCTATTGTTTCATTCTGGAATGTCAGGGGGAATTTGCCCCCCAGTCCATCGTGATGAAACCCGTTGAGGCCAACCTGCCTCTCAATATCGATTTGCATCTGATCAGCCGCAAGAATAATCCCAAACCATGGGTGCAGCGCTTTCTGGAGGCCTTTGACGCGCGTGACAGACTGGAGGCCAGCTGAAGACCGGGATCAGGTTTGAACAATATGTAAGCGATTGATAACAAAAGCCCTGTTGCCTGTCCGGCAACGGGGCTTTTGTTTTGCGCCAGCAGTCTTGCCACGAGGGTTGATGAGCGTGTGCGAGATCGATTCTTCTGGAAATGCTCTACGAGATATTATTCGAAATGCCTATACATAATTATTGGACAGTGGCAGCGGAGAACCGGGCGTCAGGCAGGGTTTTAAACCGCAAAAGCCAAAATTTGAGGAAAAAAACGCAAAAAGCTCCGTTGCGCAAATCAGAAATGAAAATTTGCGCAAAAAGCCACCTCGACTGAAAAAGTCGTCTTCAAACAGGTCTTCTTTATAGGAGTTCTAATATCATAAATCCATAATGTGACACAATGCGACAAAGTTGCCCTTTCGCTAGACTGTGACGGTCATACTCTACTGGGAGGAAATTATGACCAAGCAAACCTTAAGGGCAACGCTTGCCTGTGCTGTTTTCCTGGCAGCACCGTCAGCCGCGTTGTCCAACGATCTGTTGGAAGAAGCAAAGGACTATTTCACTCCGATCCCGTCCGTTGTTCCTGCTGTTAAGAACAACGCTGTGACCAGCGACAAGATCGAGTTGGGCAAAATGCTCTTCTTTGATCCGCGTCTTTCCTCGTCGGCACTGATTTCGTGCAACACATGCCACAATCTGGGCATGGGCGGGGACGACAATCTGGAAACCTCGATCGGTCACGGTTGGCAAAAAGGACCACGCAATGCGCCAACCGTCTTGAACGCCGTTTTCAACATTGCCCAATTCTGGGATGGTCGGGCCGAAGATCTCAAGGCGCAGGCCAAGGGACCGGTACAGGCCGGTGTTGAAATGGCGTCCACTCCGGCGCGTGTTGAAGCAACGCTCAAGAGCATGCCTGCTTACGAGGTTGCCTTCGCTAAGGCATTCCCCGGAGAAGACAGCCCGATCAGCTTCGACAATATGGCAAAAGCCATCGAGGCCTTCGAAGCAACGCTCATCACCCCATATTCCCGATTTGACCAGTTTCTGGAAGGCAACATTCAGGTCATGAATGAAGAGGAGCAGGCCGGTCTGCAGCTCTTCATGGACAAGGGATGTGCAAGCTGCCACGCTGGTGTGAATATAGGTGGTGAGGGTTACTATCCGTTTGGTGTCGTTGAAAAGCCGGGGGCAGATATTCTGCCATCAGGAGACAAGGGCCGCTTCGCTGTCACACAGACAGCGGATGAGGAATATGTCTTCCGGGCCGGCCCGCTGCGCAACATCGAGCTGACCGCTCCTTATTTCCATTCCGGCAAGGTGTGGGATCTGGAGCAGGCTGTCGCCATCATGGGCACAAGCCAGTTGGGAGAAGATCTGTCTGATGAGGAAATCAAGAGCATCACGGCATTCCTGAAAACCCTGACTGGTGAACAGCCGAAGGTGGAGTATCCTATTCTTCCGGTTGAAACGTCCACTACGCCGAAACCTGAAGCAATGATTGCGAATTAGTGATTATTCTTGCAGATCTTCTGAATAATAAGACCTTCCCGGAGTTATTCGGGAAGGTTGTTTTTTACCTTCACTACCTCAGGTTAGCGATATTCTTTGAGATGGGGATTTTTTAGATTTTCATGACTATAAATGCGTCAAAAATATGCTATGAAGAAGGCGCATTAAGAATGAATTAACCATGATTTATAACTGGAATTTTAGGCTTTTCCTCTAGGCTGTCGAGCCAAGAACCGAGACAAGGAATGACATATGGGCTTAACGGCGGCTAGTCTGAAAATCAATTTGGGTGTCATGGTTATCACCGCCTGCCTGGGGGTGTTCCTTGCCTTGACCTTTTCCAGCGTGTTTCTTCTGAACCGGTCTGGCGAAATTGCAGACAAGGTTCGGCATGAACAGGAGACCCGGTTGGTTGAGCATGAGCTTAACCATCAGATCATCCAGTTTGCGCGCGACCAGTCCCAGATTTCCGACTGGGATGCATCCTACACGGCATTCTGGGGACAGATTGATGACAAATTCGTTCTTGAAAATCTGACCAACTGGTTGTGGAATGATTTCGGCATATTCATGACCTATGTCGTCTCGCCGCGAAACAAGAACAAGATCGCCATTGTCGAGAATCGACGCCTTGATGCCGGTCAGGGACAGCATATCATCGACGAGAATATAGATCTCGTTCAAGAAGCCCGCGCAAAATATCTCGAGGATTTTACCGAGAAGCGCCATATGCCAGCGGTGAAATTGACACGAGATATTCTCGCCGAACCGCAACAGGGGCGCTTTGCCTGGTCCATCCGCACGATCAATGGCCAACTGGCTTATGTGATGGCGCAGGCCATTGGCCCGGAATATGCCGTTCAGCGCGGCGACAAAAATCCCGACATCCTGTTCACCGTCAAGCAGATCGATAAATCAACTCTGATCGCTGCCGGTGAAAAGCTGATGGTCGAGAATTTCCATTTCGATTTCCTCTATCAGCGCCATGAAGGGCATGGTCATTTGCCAATCGTCGCCTTGCCCGATGGTCGCATCGTGCATGTGCGCTGGACGCCCGACAATCCTTCCGAGACCATCTGGAATCAAACCCTGCCCATTCTGGCCCTGCCTTACGCTTTGGCGGCGCTGGCGCTGATCGTCATTGCCTGGCGTTTCAGTCACATGCTCCACGCCCTCCAGTATAGCGAAGAGCAGAACCGCTTTCTCGCCCTGCATGATGCCGTGACCGGTTTGCCCAACCGGCTCTATTTCGACCATGCGCTTGAAGAAACCATATCATCAAACAAGTATGATCATTGCGTCATCATCAGCCTCGATCTTGATCGCTTCAAGGCAGTGAATGATCGTCTGGGCCATGAGGCGGGAGACGTTGTGCTTTCAACTGTTTCCGAGCGGATTTCCCAGAGTCTGGGTAAATTGGGCATAGCTGCGCGCGTTGGCGGCGATGAATTCTCGATCCTGTTTTATGATCGCCTCGAACTGGAAGATCTGCAGCTCTTCTGCGAGCGACTGATCGAGGTCATCTCCCAGCCTATTCTGGTGCCGGGTGGCGTTGCCGATGTTGGCGCATCGATTGGTGTTGCCCGTTGGCCAGAAGATGCCACGACGGTCAAATCGGTGCTGCGCTGTGCGGATGACGCGCTCTATTTCTCCAAGGAAAATGGGCGAGGGCAGGTTAGCATTGCCTCACGCAAGCCCAAGCCGGCAAACAGAAATGTCGATCAGCGCCTCGGCCAGAGCATCGACAAGCTTCGTGAAATTCTGGGAAAGACCGCCTAGCCTTTTAGCAGGTCATCTTGTTGCTGCTTGCCAAATCCGATGATGAGCCGATCGCCATCCTCGATCACCGGGCGCTTGATCAGTGTCGGATTGGCCAGCATCAGCGCCCGTGCCTTGTCTGTGTCGATATCCCGCTTGTCCTCCTCGGAGAGCGCGCGCCATGATGTTGAGCGGCGGTTGAGAAAATCTTCCCAGTCGGCGGCCGCCAGCCAGCGATCAAGATCCCTGCTTGCAAAGCCATCCCCGCGCAGATCGACAAATGTAACCGGCGTGCCTGCCGTTTCCAGAAAATTGAGCGCCTTGCGGCATGTATCACATGACTTGATGCCAAATAGCTTCATGGCTTCTATCCTTCTGGCAGGGTGAGCGGCAGCTGTTGCAGAATCAATTGCAACTGATGCGCAGATTAAGCCGATGTTTGAAGTTGCGAAAAGTCCTAAATTAGCCTCGTACCATCATTTCTCAATTCCCTTGTGGGCCTCGCTTCCCCAGACATCCGATACCCGTGCATCGCGGCCACAGGCAAAGCGGTAATAGTTGTAGCGCAGCGGATTTTTGTTGTGATAGTCCTGATGATAGTCCTCGGCGGCGAAAAAGCGGCCTGCGGGTGAAATCGGCGTAACGACCGGAGCCTTCAGCTTGCCGCTCTTCTCAAGCGCATTCTTGGAGCTGCGGGCGATTTCGGCCTGCTCCTCATTCAGCGTATAGATGGCCGTGCTGTAGCTGTGGCCGCGGTCGCAGAACTGCCCGCCAGCATCGGTGGGATCCACCGAGCGCCAGAAGATGTCAAGCAACTCGCCATAGCTGATCTTGTTGCTATCAAAAGTGATGCGCACCACTTCGCGATGTCTGGCCGCGCCATGATTCTTGTAGGTGACATTCTCGCTCGTGCTGCCTCCCGAATAGCCCGATACGGTTTCCAGAACGCCATCGACATGATCAAAATCGCTTTCCACGCACCAGAAACAGCCCCCGGCGAAGATCGCCGTCTGGCGCGCATCTTGAGCCCGGGCAGGCGCTGAAGCGGCAGTGAGGGTCAGGACGAGCAGGAAGGGCCTGAGAAAATGAACGGGTCTGAGACGCCGACCTAAATTGAAGAGACGAGTGCGCATGATTTCCTCCGCGACAAGAGACGCATATGACAAATTGCCTTGCTCCGAATGCCTGCTTGCAGGCAGCCGGGCAAACTGGAAGCAACAAGTGTGGCAGGCCATTGCGGCATTGTCTCGGCGGAAGTTGCCCGTTCACGCGAGTTTGAGCATGCGTGATGATGCCCTCTCGGCTCAATCCTGCAAGCGCTCGGCAGAGGGCGTCGGAAAGGCGAGGGGGGGGGAGGCAAAATCCTCAACAGATCATTGCTACCGGGATGAAGACGGGCCGTCAGGCAGCGGTCTTGAAATCCTCTATCTCGACGCGATTGCGCCCCTGCTGCTTTGCCTCGTAGAGCTTCTTGTCAGCAGCATTGATCAGGCCTTGCAGTTCGCTGCAATCTTTGTCGGCAATGGCTGCGCCAAGGCTCGCGGTGACGCGAATGATGTCATCGCCCCAACAGACCGGCTGGGCACTGATCTTGTGTCTTATCCGTTCGCAAATGATTTCTGCCTGTTGCAGTCCGCTCTTGGGCAGCAGGATGATGAATTCCTCGCCTCCATAGCGCGCCAGCAAATCCTCCGGACGCAGACATTGTTTGACCCGCTGGGCGATGGTCTGCAAAACGGCGTCCCCGGCAATATGGCCGAAGCGGTCATTGATTTTCTTGAAATGATCAAGATCGAGCAGAATGACCGTGTCATTGAGGCCGGGATTGTCGGTCAACCGCATGAAGAAAGAGCGGCGATTGGAAATCTCGGTCAGATGGTCCGTATCGGCCTGACGTCGCAGTTTATTGTGCGCACGTTCAGAGATCATCCCGGAAATGAACAGCACGAGGGCGAAATTCAGCACAATGAAGAAAAAGAAGATGGTTATGGGGTTGAAGAGAAAGAGGTCCGGATAAAGGAAACCCACTCCCGCATTGAGGCAAAGCAGACCGGCGATGGCATTGACACCTGCCAGCATGAAGCGCGATTGCAGAGGCTCGCGCCTGTAGTCGAGGAGAAATTGCCCGCTACTGGCCAGAAAGGCAACGGCGGCCACCAGATTGAACGTGGCCGCCCGATAGGCATTGACCATTTCAAAATGGGTTACGAGCGCAACGGCAACAATCAGCGTGACAGGCGCCATTGCCAGCCAGTCCAGAGGATTGCTGCGGCGCTTGCTAAGGGCCTTTTGCCCCATCCATATGAAGGCATAGCCGCAAATGCCGGTGGCGATGCTGCCCAATTGCCATACAAGGTCCGGAAGCTGCTGCCATTCGCCCATGCCAGCCAGTGTCGAGCCGATAACCATCAGCACGAAGCCAATTGACAAATATAGTAATTCTGTAAGGTGTGATGTTGTAAAATACAAGTAAACGAACGAAATGATGCCGACAATATAGGCTGTTTTCTGCAGAAGAAGGACCGTGGCAAGGTCTAGTTCGTTTGACATGATGGCTATAGTCTTAAAGTTGCACCGTTATTGTTAATTTCAACAGTAACAAAGTGGATATTAAGAAAATCCTATAGCGACATGTTGGATTTATATTTCTTCAGTGAAGCTTAGACATTTAGCCAGTTTTCAATGACATCAATGAAGGAATCGGCGAATTTCTTCTGCTTTGAGCTGCCTACGCCATGGATCAGCAGAAAGTCCGGCCGGGTGGTTGGCTTGTGTATGGCCATTTCGGCGAGGGTCTTGTCGGTGAAGATCACATAGGCGGGCACCTTGTGCTCGCGGGCCAGCTCCGAACGGGCAGCCCTGAGGGCCTCATAGAGATCCTTGTCGGCAGCATCCAGTTCGGGCAGGCTGCTTTTGCTGCGTCTGGGGCGACTGAGTTCGCTGGGTGCCATTACATCGGTGCGATAGGAAAACCCGACATCGCCCTTCTTGAGGGAGGCGGATTTCTCGGTCAGTTTCAGCGCACCGTGATTCTGGATATCAAGACGCAGGAAATTGCTCGCCACCATCTGACGCAGGATTGCGCGCCAGTCTTCCTTGGATGTCGCCTTGCCCGTGCCATGGCAGACAAGCTTGTCGTGGCCATATTTCTTGATCTTCTCATGGGTAAGGCCGCGCAGGATGTCGATCAGTTGCACGGCGCCGAACATCTCCCCGGTCTGCTCTGCTACCTCTATCAGGCTCAGCGCTGCGGCTGTGCCTTCCTTCAGTTCGGGTGGATCAAGGCAGACATCGCAATTGTTGCAGGGCTCGATGCTCTCGCCAAAATAGGTCAGCAGCGCCTGACGCCGGCAGGAGGGGGCCTCACAATAGGCAATCAGGGCGTCGAGCCGCTTGTGTTCCCGCGCCAGATGATCCTCGTCTCCGCCTTCATTGTCGATGAAGCTGCGCCGCATGCGGATATCGTCCAGCCCGTAGAGCATCATCGCTTCGGAGGGCTCGCCATCGCGCCCGGCGCGGCCCAGCTCCTGCGCATAGGCCTCCATGTTGGAGGGCAGATTGGTATGGAATACATAGCGCACGTCGGGCTTGTCGATGCCCATGCCAAAGGCAATCGTGGCCACCATCACTGTCCCGCTCTCGCGCATGAACAGCGCCTGATGGGCCGAGCGGATGTTGCTGTCCATACCCGCATGATAGGCAAAGGCCTTGACGCCATGTTCCTTGAGAAATTCCGCCGCTTCTTCGGTTTTGCGCCGCGACAGGCAATAGACGATGCCGGATTGGTCGGCGCGGGCCTGGACGAATTCGAGCAGTTGCTTCTTCCAGTCCTTGCGCAGCTGAACCGACAGGCGGATATTGGGGCGATCAAAGCCGGACACGATGACCTTGCCGTCGCGCCGTCCATCCGGCGTGCGTGGAAAGAGCTTTTCGGCTATATCCTCCCGTGTCGCTTCATCCGCCGTGGCTGTCAGCGCCGCAATGGGCGTGCCGGGGAAGAAATCCGTCAGGCGCGTCAGGCCCTCATAGTCGGGCCGGAAGCTTGGCCCCCAGCGCGAAATGCAATGGGCCTCGTCAATGGCAATCAGACGTACCGGCAGCTTGGCAAGCGCGGCCAGCATGCGTTCGGTCATCAGCCGCTCCGGCGCGATATAGAGCAGGCGCACCTTTCCGGCGGCAACCTTGCGCCAGACATCGACATTATCCTGTCGGCTGCGGGAGCTGTTGATGCTGTCCGCCTCAATGCCCAGCAGCTTGAGCGCCATCACCTGATCTTCCATCAGCGCCACAAGTGGCGAGATCACCAGTGTCAGGCCACCAAAGAGCAACGCCGGTATCTGGAAGCAGACACTCTTGCCCATGCCGGTCGGCATAACCGCCAGCGTGCTTTTGCCAGCCAGCAGGCTGTCAATGACCGAGGCCTGCCGCCCGCGAAACTGGTCATAGCCATAGACCGTTTTGAGCATTTGCAGGGCGCGTTCCTGCGGGCTGACATCATCATCACCCTCCAGTAGGCCCTTGCCATCAGGGACAAACAGCTCAGCGTCCAGAGCATCGGTATCACAGGCAAGGAGTGGCTGGGCTGGAGGAGGCATGAAGGCGCTTAAATTCTGGTTGGAAACAGGATGTGAAAAGGACCGTATCTGATTTGCCGCAGCTTGGTAAACAAATATTAACGCTCATGCCTGTCTGACTGTGAAGACTGACCCATTGCCGCCCTGCTTGCCATGCTATTGCTGCAAGGAATGCACCAGATAGGGCAGGCAAAGATCCATACGATAATCGATGGAGGAATGATTGTCCGGGAATTCCTCATAGACATGCTCCACCCCGGTATTTTCCAGCTTGGCATGCAGGCGGCGGGCACCATAGAGCAGATTATACTGGTCGACATAACCGCACTCGATCCACAGCCCCTTGAGCGATTTGAGATTGTCTATGACATGTGGCTGATCGGCCAGCAGCACCGGATCCCATTTCAGCCAATTTTGCCAGCGCTCCTCGATCAGCGCGCAATCATGCATATTCACCGGCAGGCGAATGCCGCAAAAGGCCTCCGGATCCGGGTCATAGCTTGCCGCCATGGCCAGCGTCATCAGGGCGTGAATATCCTTGCCATCATATTTCGGACCCTCTTCGAATGCGGCAAGGAAAGCCTCGATGGAATTGTCTTTCTTGGCCAGCGTGCGCAGCAGATTGGGCATATCGGGCAGATAACAGAGTTCAAAGGCCATGTCGCCGGAAAGGCAGGCCGCTGCCGACCAGAAATCCGCATGTTTCATGGCATGCAGAATGGAGCCATATCCGCCCGAAGACTTGCCAAACAGCCCCCGCTTGCCCGGACCACCGCACCCGATGCGTGCCTCGATGGCGGGCGCCATATCGCGGATCAGGAAGTCTTCCCAGTTGCCCAGTGCTGCCGAGTTGACATATTGGTTGCCGCCAAGGCGGGTAAAACAGTCCGGAAAAGCCACCACGGCAGGCGGCATCTTGCCCGAAGCGATGAGCCGGTCCAGCCGTTCGGGTACATTCTCGCCAAAATTCTTCCAGTTCACATGCGCAGGCCCACCGGCTGTGAAGCCGACCAGATCGACCAGCAGCGGCAATCCGGCACCATCATGGCCATGGGGCACATAGACAATGACCTCGCGCTCGCTGGCATCTCCAAGCAGATTATTCTCAAGGGCGTGGGATGAAACACGAATGGTAAGCAGCGTGCCTTTGGGAGTGGAAGGGTTGCGACGCATGGAAGAATGCCTCCGTCTGAAATAACTACCGAGTTTGCCCGAAATTGGCACATCGGGCGTGATCTTTCCAGAGCGAACCTTTCGCTGCGGAGCACTGCGTCGGGTGGCAGACAGGCCATGGTCGGTTTTTTCCCAATGATGGGGGGATTTGACCAGTTGAAAGAGCGCCCGCCAGGCCGCCGGTGTCATGATCAGCCAATAGAGTGGCATTTCCAGAACCGCGCGCCAGCCAAAGCCATAGCGCCTCGCCCCCCATATCCGCCCCAGCAGCATGACGCCGCCATAGCCCAGAATGAGATTGAAACAGTTGATGGCGAGCAGGGTGAAAAAGACCGGTCCATTCTCTGCTCCCTGCGTCGCCAGTTTCCAGCCGGTAATGGCAAAGGTGACAAAATAGAGCGGGTGGACCAGCGTCGACAACAGCATCGAGCCGATCATGATGTGAAAGGACAGAAAACGGGACCGGCCCAGCTTGCGATAAAGAAAGCCCGGCCTGCGCATATGCACGATCCATGTCTGCATCCAGCCCTTGAACCAGCGGGTTCTTTGCTTCAGCCAGATGGAATAGCGCTCCGGCGCTTCCTCCCAAGTGTCGCTGCGAATGGTTTCAATGCGATAGCCAAAGCGGGAAAGGCGCAGACCCAGATCGGCATCCTCGGTGACATTATAGGGGTCCCAGCCGCCGATCTGCTTGAGTATGCTGGTGCGGAAATGGTTGGATGTTCCACCAAGAGGCACCACCAGTTTGTCAAAGGCGAGGAAGGGCAGCAGGCCGTCAAACAGGGCGGAATATTCCAGCGCAAACTGACGGGTCAGAAAATTGGTATGGGCATTGTCGACGGCCAGTTGCGCCTGCAGGCAGGCAAGCGCCGGATCGCTCCTGAGCATGTGCAGAGCTGCGATCTTGAGCTGCTGCGGGTCCGGTCTGTCCTCTGCGTCATAGATGACAGTAAGATCGGTTTGCACGAAGGAGAGGGCATAATTGAGGGCCTTGGGCTTGGTCTGCGGCCCCCCTTTGGGAATATCAACCAGCTCGATGAAGGCGGGAAGCCGGATTTTCGCCAATGCTGCCCGGGTTTCCTCGTCTTCTGCTTCCAGCAGCAGATAACAGGTCAGACGATCGCGCGGATAGTCCAGCTTGCAAAGGGACTGGATCAATTCGGGCACCACCCGACCTTCCCTGAAAAGGGGCACAAAGACCGAATAGCTCGGCCAGTCGGAGGGGGCCTCCAGGCCCTTTGCCCCTTCGAACAGGGAGAGCAGCCTGTTCGCCTGGGTCTTGCGCGTATGTGGCAACCGCTGAACCGAAATGAGCCGCAACATGCTCATCGTCAGGAAGATGGCAATGGTCAGCAGATTGAACAGAATACCCAAAGGAGTAAATAAAAGGCTGCCGATCATCACCAGCATAAGGGAAAGAAACAGCACAAAAGAATGGCTGCCTTTCACCTTTCCATGCGCAGAGAGATTGGGATGGTCGCGCTTGAGCTGGAAAACATGATGCTTCATGGCGGCCTTGCTGGCCGAGGCTCGTTGCAGGGCATGCAGTTGCGATGGTGTGGTCAGCCGCACGCGTTTGCCAAACTGCGGATCTCTCTGTAACTTTTCAGCCAGTGAATCCAGTTCCTTGCCATGGGGGGCACATAGATAAAGGCTGTCAGACAAGGCGGGCTGGGCACCCAGTCTGACATAGGGCTTTATCAGGATCCAGGAAAGCTCACCCAGTTTTTCAATTGGCCAGTTCTCCGGCAGAGGATAGACGCTTTCCGGTGTCGGATGCGCGATGAAGGGAACGCCCAGCCTCTTGGCTGCGCAGGCGAAATAAAGCCCTTCATCCAGTTTCCCCTCGCGGGTCCAGCGTTCGACCAGAGGATCTTCCTTTTTTGCAGCCTGCCAGAGAAGCTCTTCAAAAGAGGCTTTCTGAAATGACTGCATCGAGGCTAGTATGGACAAATGAAACGGCAGCAGGTGGGAATAAAGAGGCGGACGATCCAGAAGAGACGTCAACTGCCGCTCTGATGCGCTGGGGCCATTCGACGCGACCTGTTGAACAGGGGCCGATTTATCAAGTGCAGGAGATGGGGCTTTGTTCAGAAAGTCCATGACAAAATTGGATCAATAATTTTATATCAAATAGATATCGGTAAATATTCTGATTAGACTAGATCAAAAAGAGCGCGAAATGGATTGTGCAACCTATAAAAATCCACCGAAAATTGTTAAAAGCCATCTTTATGCGAGTATTTGCCGCATTTTCTCCATTCAGAAGGCCCTGCAGATGCATCCGTTTGGCCGTAAGAACCTTTATTGGCGCCCCATTGCTCGGTTGATGACTGCCTGTTTCCTGCTGCTCGCGGTCTCGTTGCCCGCAACAGCCCAGACCACAAATGAGCAATTGCCCGAAAACACCATCATGCAATCGCAACCGGGAAGTGATCCCGTCCAGAATGGTGAGGGCGAGAGCGCAGAAGGGGCCGAAGCGGAAGGGGCGGCAGATGCGACTGGCATTGATGCCGTTCTGGGGCCGCGCACAGCCGTCGGTGAGGAGCCGGTGGCCAGCGATGATTGGGCCAAAGCCCACTTCACCGGTTTTATCGACATCTCTCAGCGACTGCGCGAACCCGATGAAGAACTGCTTTCAGAGGGCTTGCGCCTTTTGACAGCCCCCGGTTTTCCACCCTTCAACTATCGCGACAAATCTGGCGCGCCGATCGGTTATCATGTCGAACTGGCGCGTGCCTTTTGTGATCAGCTGAATATCGCCTGCACGGTCAAGATTGTGCCCTTTGCCAGAATTGCCGGGCTTCTGGCGGCCAATGAGGCGGATGCTGCGCTGGCCGGTCTTGTGCGTCATCCTGATCTTAAGGGCAAGGTCGCCTTTTCCAACGTCTTTCTCAAACGACCGGGCCGCTTCCTGCATCTCAAGGACCAGCCCCTGCGCACGGACATAAAGAGTATGGAGGGCAAGCCTGTTGCCGTTATCGGTGGCTCGGCCCATGAGGCATTTCTGAGAGCCTATTTCGATGGCGTCAACCGGGTTCCGGTCAATGATCTGCATGCCGCTCGCGATCTGCTGGAGGAGGGCAAGGTCGTCGCGGTCTTTGGTGACGCCTTTCAGCTTCTGCCCTTCGCCGCTGAGCGCAACAGCATCTTCTCTTTTGCCGGCAAGCCCTATTATGACGACTATTTCTTCGGTGACGGCATGACATTTGCCTTTCCGGCGGGTCGGGAACAGCTCGGCAACCTGCTCAATTATGGCCTTCAGAAGCTGGCCCAGAGCGGTCGAATGGCCGAGCTTTACGCCCGCCATTTCGCTCTGGATGTTTATGCCGACTATTGAGGCGGCGAGGGGGGCTCCTGTTGCCTGCTAAGGCCTAGCGCTTGAGGAATGGCAGCAGCAGCGACCAGACGAACTGGCTTGGCTTTTCATCCTGATAGGGATCAAGCCCGATGGTCATGGCCTCATGACCATCCTGTGGTTGGGCGACATAGGTGCGGAATATCCTGTCCCATATGGAAAGGTTGAAACCGAAGTTGGAATGGGTTTCCCGCGGCCGGTTCGAGTGATGGACCCGGTGCATGTCCGGTGTCACCACGATGAGCCGCAGAAATCGATCCAGTCCGGGTGATAGCCGCACATTGGCATGGTTGAACAGCGCGGCTCCATTGAGCACCACTTCAAACAGGAAGACCGCTACAGCCGGTGCGCCGAAAACCAGCACCCAGACAATCTTGTAGATCAGCGACAACAGGATCTCCAGCGGGTGGAATCGCAGAGCAGTGGAGACATCAATGTCCCGATCCACATGATGCACCTTGTGCAGTTTCCAGAAAATCGGGATCCGGTGCGAGAGCAGATGCTGTAGCCAGATGGCAAAATCCAGTATCAGGAAGGCAATCAGCAGCGAAAGCCAGTTTGGCAGCGCGATCCAGTTGAGCAGGCCCCAACCCTGATTGGCGGCATGGATTGCAACCCCGATGGGCAGGATCGGCATGACTAGTCGCGTGACCAGACTGTCCAGAATGACGATGCCCCAATTGGTCAGCCAGCGCCGCCCCTGCGGCATCGAGCGCTCCCGTTTGGGCAAGGCCCACTCGGCCAGCGCCATGATGGCAAATACGCCAAGAAAGACGCCCAGCCTGAGGCTGTTTTCACCAAGTCCGAAAAGGGAAAAGAAACCGCTATCCTGCATATTGCTCCATCTGCCGTCTGCGCAACCGACCTATAATTTTGCTATTTTGAATATATAGACACAAAGCCCCTGTAGCGCAAATCGCCACTTGGTCTTGGATGCTCACATTGGTGTGACAGTTTCCCTTGCCTTTTGGCAGGAAACTGCTAGAAAGCCGTTCACGCAAATCCAACCGAAGATAGCCGCGCCATGTCCAGCCCTGCCCCCATCACTGCCGATAGCCCTTTTGACTTTCTGATCAACGAACCGGAAACGAGCCCGCGTGCGGTGCTGATGCTGGCCCATGGTGCAGGCGCTCCGATGGATGCTTCCTTCATGGAGCGGATTGCCGCCATGCTGACAGAGAATGGCATCGTGGTGGTGCGGTTTGAATTTTCCTACATGGCCCGTCGTCGGGTGGATGGCAAGCGCCGTCCGGCCGGACGCGCCGAACGCTGGACCCATCACTATTTCCGCGCCGTGGAAGAATTGCTCGCCGGGGAAAGCTGGAACAAGGCATGGGATGGTTTGCCCCTGCTGATCGGTGGCAAAAGCATGGGCGGTCGTGTTGCCGCAATGCTGGCCTGCGACGAGGATCTCGATCTGGCGGTCAAGGGCGTTGTCGTGCTTGGCTATCCCTTCCATCCGATTGGCAAATCCGAGCCGGAGGACTGGCGTCTTGAACCGCTTGAAAAGAGCCTGCTGCCGATCCTGATCTGTCAGGGCGAGCGTGATGATTTCGGCTGGTGGGATGAAGTGGATGCGATTGACCTGCCACCACAGGTGACCCTTGAATGGATCACCAACGGCAGCCATGATTTGGGGCCGACCGGCAAGTCCGAAGCGACCATGAAAAGCAACATGCAGCATGCAGCTCGCATCGCTGCCGATTTCGCTGCCAATCCGCCGATTCTGGAAATGGATTTCGGCGACGATGTCGTGCTTGATGACGACGAAGGTGACGAGGAATAGACAGGGCAGGCCGTGCCTCTTCTGAGTGGTCTCACTTATATTGGGTGAGATAATGATCTTCCCAATCGCTTTTGGGCACGATTGTCCCGACAGCGAAGGCCAGATCGACAACCTTGCTCTGATCCGGTGACAGCTCGCAGTCAAACTTGACCCGATGCCAATTGTCATGGCTCCAGAAAACGGCGCCATTGGCAATCATGTGATTGCCCTCATAGATCACTTCCTCAAATGTGTAGGTGATCATGCGCTCGGGCTTGTAGTCCTTGTTCCATGCGGCAATCTGCTCAAGGGTTTCCAGCGAGCATAGCTGCTCGCGCTGCTCATCGACCGACAGATTGCGATAGTCCGTGAGGGCTTCCTCATTGCCCTTTTGCGTCAGAACCGCGACGGAATAGATCCGGCTTGAATGCACCATGCCGTCATCTTTGGCAGCTTCTGGCAGGGATGGGGCAGGCGCCATCTCGGGTTTCGCCTGCTGCGGAGCCGGGGCGGCGATAATGGGGGCCTGAACTGGCGGAGCGGCGGGCAGGGGCGGCAGAGGAATGAAGTCCACCTCTATCGGGTCTTCCGGTTCCAGCGGCGGCAACAGCTTGGGGGCAATGCTCAGGAGCGCAAACAGGAAAAGCCCGTGCAACAACACCGAGGCGGCAAAGCCCCGGAAGCCTGAAGGGTCCTGAATATTTGGCTCACATGGTCGCATGATCTGGCTCTGACAGAAACCACCCTCTCCACAGAATGGCAGGATACAGTGCGATGATCCGGCACAAGAGCGCAAGACCGGTCACATCCGTGGTGCCTTAAAGTTGTGGCAAGAGCGAGGCATTACCTGTCAAATGGCAGATCGCCTTGTGGATCGGACCGGTCCGCATCACCCAGATCCTTGGCGCTCCAATGCTTGCGGCAAAGGGAAACATAGCTTTCCTCGCCGCCGATGACGACCTGATCGCCTTCATCGATGATCTTGCCATCATGATCAATCCGCACCACCATCGAGGCCTTGCGCCCGCACCAGCAAATGGTGCGCGCCTCGCGCAACTCGTCAGCCCATGCCAGCAACAATTTCGAGCCGGGGAACAGATTGCCCTGAAAATCGGTCCTCAGGCCATAGCACATCACCGGAATGCCAAGCTCATCCGCCACCCGGCACAATTGCCAAACCTGCTTTTCGGTCAGGAACTGGGCTTCGTCAAAGAAGATGCAGTTGGGTTTCTTCTCGCCCGTCTCGATATTATATTGCTTGCTGACATGCTCGAACAAATCGGTCTCGGCGGCAAAGATGAAGGCTTCTGCCTTCAGCCCGATGCGGGAGGAAATCTCTCCCACCTTGGTGCGATTGTCGAGCGCTGCGGTATAGAGCAGCGTCCGCATGCCTCTTTCGACATAGTTATAGGAAGCCTGCAACAGCAAGGTGGACTTGCCTGCATTCATTGCCGAATAGGTGAAATAGAGTTTGGACATGCGGGAATCGTTTTTAAGCAAGCAAAAAGGGTCTATTGTTGCTAAATCCGCTTGCACCAATATGCAAGGGCATGGCGCAACAAGCCCGCCTTCATGTGGATGAGGTCATGCTGTCCGGGGCCGCTCTTGTGCGCTGTTTCAGCGTTTGGCGTTGAAGTCGAAAGGGCGATCGGGATGTCTGGGCAGCTCGGTTTCGACATAATGCTGCATTCTTGTCGTGATCTCGTCCTGATCACCGATCAGGCTGTCCGGATCGATCGGGTCGCCAAAGGTGATGTGAAATCTGGCACCATGCTTGTTTTGCAACTCGCGAATGGACTGGATATCCCTGAGCTCGGTCGATATCTGGCTCAAGGCATAGAAGGTCAGTGAATTGCGGGCCCGGATATGGCCCGGAATGATCGGTATCCTGTGCTTTTTGGCCATGCGCAGGAAGCTGGAATTCCATGGCCTTTCCTTCAGTCGCACCCCGTTCCAGTAGGAGAGCCGCCCGGAAGGGAAGATGCCCACACAGCGATCATTGCGGAAGGCCTCTGCCGCGATCGACATGGTACGGCGCATCGCCGAGCGGTCGCGCAGATGGGGGCGCCATTCAACCGGTATCATCAAATCCGCAGCATTGGGATTGATCGAAAGCAGATCGGCAAAGACGAACAGGGCCAGATCCTTGCGCACCGAGCGCACCTGATCGAACAGGGCCAGCCCGTCTGGCAGGCCGGTGGGATGGTTGGTCGCCACAAGGCATCCGCCATGGCTGGGCAGCTTTTCAAGGCCCTGCGTGGTGACGCGCGGTTCCATCAGGGCCAGCATCGCCTCGGCCATCTGATAGCCGGATTCGTTATAGCGCCAGCCCGAAACCAGACGGCACAGATTTTGATAGCGCACGGCCTTGCGGATGAGGGGAGCATAGAGCGGGCCAAAGCGCCCGGTCACCAGATGGCGTGCGCGCACCTCGATATACCAGTCCACCAGCTCTCTCACATCATCGGTGATATGAGCGGTACGCTCCAGATGGCGGCGGGACTGGCGAGCGGCGAGGGAAGTCTGGGCCTTGTTCACTCCATCATGAATGACGCGCATGGATTTCTGCGTCAGAGTTTCTCCCATTGCTCATTCTCCCCTTGAAATGGACATTCCCCTGTCGCGCTAAAGCGCCATGTCAAAGGCATGGCGGGCCGAAAGGGAATTGCTCTTTCTTCCTTGCCGCTTTGCTTCTTGCAGGCTGTCTTCAAAGACAACATGAAGAGGCGAATGCGTCATCATCGAGGCTGATTGAATTTATCAAACTTGCAACAAATTGATGACATGCAGGGCAAATTGGCACCAGATGAACAAAGGTAGGGCCAAAAAGCATCAGTTATTCAGAGAGGGCATCAGAAAAGCGGATGCCGGGGCAGGGCGCGGGACGGCTCTGTGGGGGGCAAAGCCTGCCCTAAACCGCGCTTGCCTGATTGCTCCTGAACAGGCCTCTCCCGCTCCCCGTCTCATATAGGCGTCTCATATCGGCGTATCACATGGGCCCGGCCAGATCTTGAGGGCCCCGCCAGCGCCTGAAGAATTGGCGAGACCATGCCAGAAAGCAAATATCAGGAGAGGCACAAATCGTGCCTGCTATATTTTGCGATAGCGGACGCGGGCGCTGTGTTCGATGGCCCCCACATGCAGGCGGTCCAGTTCCAGCTCGTCGCGCAGCAGTAGCAGGAACTGCAATTCGTCCTGTTCCACCTGCAAGTCAGCCGCAGCAACCTCAATGGCCAGAGCATAGGCGGTTTCGCGCAGTTTTTCCGGCAGGCTGGCATGAACGACCTGAAGCACGAGATCGACCCCGCCTTCGGCAAGCAGGTCCGAGCAATCACGAGAAACCGTTACAAGGCGCTCATGATCGAAATTCGAGAAAACCGGCAGGGTTTGCACCTCTTCCCCGATTTTCATCAGCTCTGAGTCCGTCATCGTGCGATCCGCTGCAGATGTGGACACCATCACATAGATCAGAGCTTCTTCCGGCGAGACGATCTTGGTCATTCTTCTATTCCTGTTTTGGGCGCTACAAATGCGCAAATGGGCACAGTTGCCTGCCTTTTCATCAAATCATTTTGAATTTATGCATCAAATGTGTCTGGATCAAGCATTCGTTGGAGCCTTTCTTGTGAGAAGCATCATTTGAGAGCCTTTCCTCCCTTATCCTGCGCATAAGGGGCAAAGCGGGCAGGAATGGTTGGGTGCGAGGTCAAAAAGTCCCTTTTCTTGGGCCGGTCTATCGGCTAGAACAGCGCTTACGGCCTGCCCGGACGGTGGGCCGTAAGCTTTTCGTAATCAAAACTTCATCCGGCCCGCATGGATTATGCGGGCATATAGGGTTTTGGGCAGGAAAAAGACGTTCCGAGCCCGTCCAGCCTGATTATCAAGGACATTCAAGGAAACTGACCATGACTTCGCAAACCGCCCTTCCGCTCGCGCTCTCCGATGAACTCGTCGAAGCAGCAGCAACGTCCAAGGCCTGGCCGTTTGAAGAGGCACGAAAGCTGGTCAAACGTTACGAGAAATCCGGCATGCCGGACGAGGTTCTGTTCGAGACCGGTTATGGTCCTTCGGGCCTGCCTCATATCGGCACCTTCGGCGAAGTGGCCCGCACCTCGATGGTGCGCACGGCCTTTCGCGCCATCACCAACGACGCCGTGAAAACCCGCATGCTGTGCTTCTCCGACGATATGGACGGCTTCCGCAAGGTGCCGACCAATCTGCCCAATCAGGAGATGCTGGCCCAGCATTTGGGGCTGCCGCTGACCAAGGTTCCCGACCCGTTCGGCACCCATGAAGGCTTTGCCCAGCATAACAATTCCCGCCTGTGCAACTTCCTAGACCAGTTCGGCTTCGACTATGAATTCGCATCCTCGACCGATTATTACAGCTCTGGCCGCTTCGACGAGACCCTGCTCAAGATGCTCGAAGTCTATGACAAGGTCATGGACATCATTCTGCCGACCCTTGGCAAGGAGCGTCAGGCTACCTATTCGCCTTTCCTGCCGGTCTGCCCGCGCACCGGCAAGGTGCTGCAGGTGCCGATGATCGAGCGCAATGTTGCCAAGGGCACCGTGGTCTATGTCGATCCGGAAACCGGTGACAAGGTCGAAGTGCCGGTAACCGGTGGTGCCGTCAAATGCCAGTGGAAGGCCGACTGGGCCATGCGCTGGGCAGCCCTTGATGTCGCCTATGAAATGAGCGGTAAGGACCTGATTGACAGCGTCAAGCTTTCCACCAAGATCTGCCGTGCGCTGGGCAAGCCGCAGCCGGAAAGCCTGTCCTACGAGCTGTTCCTTGATGATCAGGGTGCCAAGATTTCCAAATCCAAGGGCAACGGCCTCACCATCGAGGAATGGCTGACCTATGCCTCTCCCGAAAGCCTCTCGCTCTATATGTTCCAGAAGCCGAAAACGGCCAAAAAGCTCTATTTCGATGTGATCCCGAAGGCGGTGGATGAATATTTCACCTTCCTTGGCAATATCGAGAAAGAGGACATGACCAAGCAGCTCAACAATCCGGCCTGGCACATCCATTCGGGCAATCCGCCCAAGGTGGACATGCCGATCAGCTTTGCGCTGCTGCTCAATCTGGTCAGCGCCGCCAACGCTCAGGACAAGGATGTGCTCTGGGGCTTCATCTCGCGCTATGTGCCGGGCGCCAGCGCCGCAAACCATCCAAAGCTTGATGAGCTGGTCGGCTATGCCATCCGCTATTTCGAGGATTTCGTCAAACCCAAGAAGGTTTTCCGCGCAGCCTCCGAACTGGAAGCAACCGCCATGCAGGATCTGGCAACCCGCCTTGCCGGCATGAAGGATGTCACCGACGCGGAAGAATTGCAGACCGAGGTCTTCGCCGTCGGCAACGCCTACGAGTTCGGCAATCTGCGCGACTGGTTCAAGGCGCTCTATCAGGTTCTGCTGGGTCAGGATCAGGGACCGCGCTTTGGCTCCTTCATCGCGCTCTATGGTGTTCAGAACACCATTGATCTGATTGAAAAGGGCTTGAAGGGCGAATTGCTGAAGGCATGATCACCCCCTTCCTGTGATCGGGAGATAGCAAGATGAAAGCTGACAGGAAAAAGCAGAAAGGCCTTTTTCTGCCGGCTTTTCTTTTGGGGCTGGCCGGGCTCTCTCTGGCCGGGCTGGCGCTGGCCGGGCTAGCACTGGCCACAGCTGCTGATACTGCCAGAGCAGAGGACAGTCATGTCCCCCTTGAGCCGATCTCCTGTCCGGCCAGCGAGGTGGAAGGGGAAGAGGTTGCCTGTTTTCTCTTCCATGTACCCTCGGACTGGAATGATATTTCCAACCGGCCAATGGAATTGCCCGTCATGCGCTTTGCAGCGCTTGGACCAGCGGCGACAAAGCCCCCTCTGCTCATTCTCGCCGGAGGGCCGGGGCAGTCGGTCATCCTGCTCCAGAAGCAGATCATCAGCAATTTGAAATTCCTGCGTCAGGAGCGCGAAATCATCCTGATGGATCAGCGCGGAACCGGGCCGATGGCTCAGGATCTTGTCTGCCCGCAGGCGCTTGGCGAGGGCGAGGTGATCGATGTGGAACGGCTGATCGGCTGCGTCGATGAGGCATCCGCTAAAGGCAAGCGGCTGTCGGACTATCGCACCGCTTTCGCCGTCGAGGATTACCGCGCCCTGCGTTATGCGCTCAATATCGACAAATGGGCGGTCATTGCCAGCTCCTATGGTGCCCGTGTGGCGCAAGGCCTGATCCGGCGCGATGAGAAGGGCATAGACCGGCTTGTCTTCAACGGCCCGCTCTTTCTGGCAACAAGGCTGTTCGACTGGCAGCCCGAGCGCAAGATCGACGAACTGATCGAAGCCTGCAACGAGGATGATCGCTGCCGCGATGCATTCCCTGATCTGTATTGGGATTATCAGCGGCTGCCCTTTGCCATGCGCAGGGCGAAGCTGCCCCAAACCGAGCCTTTTCCTCCCATTGCCCAGCCCTATTTCTATCAGAACAGGCTCAATGCCTTGCTGTCGCGTAACAGGGCCGCGCAGGTTCCGGGCGATATCACCGCCACGGTGCAGAATGTCGACAAGGCTCTGGCTGAGGATGGCATCTGGACCCCGCCCGATCCCTTGCCCCAATCGATGAAACAGATCAGCCTGCTGATGCATTTCGCCGTGGCCTGCGCCGAAGAGATTCCCTCTCTTGCAGACCAGTCCGAGCTGGACCTGAAGCAACCTCTGGTCATCGGCTTTTATCGCAAGGCCTGTGACAGGATCAGCGCGGCAACGGGGGATGTCATCAAACTGGCCAAAGACTGGAACAAGACCCCTCGGACCGATCGGCCGACGCTCATTCTCAACGGCCAGTTCGACACCATCGTTGATCCCGATGCCGCGGGTGACACGCTGCCAGCCTTTGCTTCGGTCTCATGGGTAAACATCCCCTTTGGTGGCCATGATGTGCTTTCCAACAATCCATGCGCCCGCGCGCTTGCTGGCGAATTTCTCGATGGTGCCGAGCCGGACAATCTGGATAGCTCTTGCGCCAAGGATGCCCATATGGCCTTCAGCCTCAGTCCGCAACTGGCCGCCAAGTAACGGTGCTGCGCGCTGGTGAATGTCAATGCATGCCGCCAAATGCCACGCATCGTTATGAATGCCGACAAAGCCTGACAAAGCCTGACAAAGCCTGACAGGGCGATGCGTCAGCGCATTTCAAAGCCGGGTGGCAAGGGCAGCTCTTTTTCCTCTGCATCCTCGCTTGAAGGAGGCACCATGATGGAAAGAGCGCCCGCATTCGCTCCGGCCAGAAGATCGGGTGACGTGATGGGGCCAATCGCTTCGGATTGCGCCCTCAATTCAGAGGAAAGCGCGTCGGATTCCTGCTGCCGGGCGATGATGTCGCCGCTGCTGGCCGTCTCCTTTGTGGCATAAAGGCCGCGCTTGGCTTCCTTGGCTTCAAACATTTCGTCCTGATAATAGCCCTCTTCAGGCTCCGCCCAGCCAAAACGGACCACCCAGCTTGCAAGATCGGTCACATTGACCGGCTCTTCTCCTGCCTTGAACTGATTGACCCCCGGCCCAAGATAACAGCTCGCCATATCGGAGCCATTCTTTGCCTTCTCGTTGTTGCTTTCGCCCTCCTGACCGATCCAGTCGCAGCGCACGGCGCGCGCCCGGATGAAGCGCTGAAGCGCCGTTGCTCCCAGTTTCGAGCATTTGGCCGCCCGCCCCGCCATCCAGCAATCCTGCTCTGCTGCACCGGCCTTCAGATGAGCCAGCTGCACATCCACTTCGCGATATTTGCTAACCATCAATGTCAGCCGGGTAGGGGATTGAACGGTGGCGCGCGGGAAGATCTGAGGTAGAGGGTCCGGTTTCGGCTCTGGCGGCAAGGGCATCCCGCTTTCGCGCTCAAGCGGCGCTGCCTGATAATAGGGAGAAAGAGCATAACCGGGGGTGACATTGCGTTCGGGAGGCGACACCAGCTTCCCGGCTTGTGGCCCTTGCAGCAGCAACTGCACCTCATCAGAGCGTGTGTCATCATCCGCTGGCAAAGCCTGCGGCGGGGCCGTGGAAGAGGAGACCTGCGGCGCTGCGATCCCGGATTCCGCTAATGTTTCTGTCAGGGGCTCTGCCTCGGAATGCGTGCTCTTTGCCTCCATTGACGAGGGAGCGGCATGCTCGGAGCCGGACAGCTCGCCACCCTGCCAATAGAGGAACAGGTAAAAGACCAGTCCCGTCAGGGCAAAGGCAGAGCCAACCAGCATCAGATTGCCCAGCAGCCGGTCCAGCCACGACCGCTCCGGATCTGGCTGACGAGCCGCATAGCGATCCTCTGCCGCGGTTCCGATTGTGCGCTTTCTTCTGCTCATGGACTTGCCAATATCTGCGATAGCCATTTGAAATTCTGATCAGATCCTGCCGGAACAATGTGTCGTCAGCGCGATCATGATGCGATCATGAACCGAATATAACCTCAAAATTACGGATTGAAAGACAGCAGTTATGACAGGCAACGAACTTTTTGATCATCTCTGTCCAAGCGAGCGACCAGACAGATGAGGCGGCACATAAGGCGGCACATGCGTTGCCCTCTCGAAAAGAGCCAGTCCGCGCATGCGGTCAATCGCAGCCAGCAGGCGAGCCTTATTGGCTGGACCAGAGAATCTTGGCAACATGGGAGAGATTGCCGCTGGCAATGGGGCGAGAAGGCCCCTTGTGCAACAAGGGCGCTATGCGCAAGTTGCCATTGCTGTCCGATATCACGTCACCCAGCCGCATCTTGTTGCGACCACCTTCCCAGAGGAAGAAAACCACGCGATCTCCTGTTTCAATAGGGCAATAAAGGCCAAGCAGCAGAACGGCTCCCTTCTTGAAAAAGGGGGCAAAGTCGGCATGTTCCAATCGCAGCGCAAATACCTGTTCCTCGGCTTTTATGGAGATTTCCTGCCCTTTCAAATCCGCGTCTGCCAATTCCGCTTCTGGCAAAGCCACCGGGCCTTCCCGGCGTGGAGGGGAGATATTCCGGTTTTCAATTGCCCTGTTGGCCCGAACTCCCCCATGGCTTTCCTCCACCACCGGTTCGCCCCTGTGTGACCTCTCCTCTTCCGCGGTGAATAGAACGGGAATATCCGATGCAGGCCTTTGCTCGAGAATGTCCTTATAGGGCCAGACCACGCAGCGTCTTTCTCCCAACAGTTCCACGAAGAAGGTCTCGGGCGAGGAATGGGTGGCCTCCAATATGCGGGCGATGGATTCCGTCGATGGCCAGCGCGGGCGCCCGTCGCGTTGAAAGCGCTTGGAGCGATTGAAGATACTTGCATCCAGCCCGGCGAGGCGCGCAAGAGAGGAGGCGGAAAGACCCTCCCTCATTGCCAGCGCATCAATCGCCTGCCAGATGGTGTCGTGAGATAACATGGGTGATTCTCAATCAATTCGAAATGCATGATTGAAACCATAAGGGTAGAAACAAAAATTACAATCAATAGTTGTTATTTTCACAGGAATGCAGTCAGATATGTTGACAAGAGCAGTGCGAGGCAAAGCTTGACGGGAGCTTTTCACACGCGCTACGGGTGAGAAAGCATTGTCACTTTCCCGCAAGCCTGCTGGCTGCTATTAAAAGTTCAATGATTTCGGCAATGGGGTAAGACAGGCATATTTGGGGGTGTTTGTCATTGCTCGAAACAACAGGCCTTTTTCGGAGCATATGCCCAATGGCAAGGATGATATACAAGCTGGCAACCAGACAGCAATGGGATGAGGCAAAGGCAAAGGGTCAGTTCGACGGAGCCCCGGTCGACAAGGCCGACGGCTTCATTCATTTCTCCACCGCAGAACAGGTGGAAGAGACCGCCCGCAAGCATTTCTGCGGCATTGACGCGCTTTTGCTGCTGGCCATTCCGGTTGACAGGCTGGAAGCTTCTGCCGGTCCGCTGAAATGGGAGCCTTCGCGCGGTGGAGCCCTGTTCCCGCATCTTTACGATGTGATGCCGCTCGATGCGGTCACCGAAGAGATTGCCTTGCCCATGGATGGGGATGGGTTTCATCAATTCCCGCAGTTGCAACAAGAAGAATAGAAAAAGAGCAAACGACCATGTCCAACCCCTTTATCGACAAGCTGGCGCGCAAGGCCCTCTTTACCCTGAACCCGGAACTGGCTCACAGGATGGGCATTCTGGCCCTCAAGACCGGGCTGGTGCGCGGACCTCAGCTGCCTGATGATCCGGCCCTCAGGATCAAGCTCTGGGATCTCGAATTTCCCAATCCACTCGGCATGGCGGCAGGCTTTGACAAGAATGCCGAAGTGCCCGATGCCACGCTGGCGCTCGGCTTTGGCGCAACCGAAATCGGAACCGTCACTCCGCTGCCGCAGCCGGGCAACCCAAGGCCGCGCCTGTTTCGTCTGATTGACGATGATGCCGTGATCAATCGCATGGGCTTCAACAATGAAGGCCATGCCGCCGCTCAGGCGCGTCTTGCCGCCCGCAAGGGAAAAAGCGGCATTGTCGGCGTCAATGTCGGGGCAAACAAGGACAGCAAGGATCGGGTTCAGGATTATGTCAAGGGCATCGCGGCCTTTGCCGATCTGGCTTCTTTCTTCACCGTGAATATTTCCTCTCCCAACACCCCCGGCCTGCGTGATTTGCAGGCGCGTGATGCGCTCGATAATCTGCTGGCGCGGGTGCTCGAAGAGAGAAACACCCAGACCAAATGGGTTGGCCGTTCGGTGCCGGTGCTGCTCAAGATCGCACCCGACGTGGACGAATTCGGCCTTGATGACATTTGTGCGGTGGCGGTGGCCCGCGGCATTGACGGCATGGTTGTCTCCAACACCACGCTGGATCGTCCCAGCCATCTCCAATGCCAGAAGCAATTGTCCGAGGCGGGCGGGCTTTCGGGCAAGCCGCTGTTTGACAAATCGACCATCGCACTTGCCAAAACCCGCAAGCGTGTCGGAGCCAAGATGCCACTGGTCGGCGTTGGTGGCGTAACCGACGCACTCTCGGCCATAGAGAAAATCCGCGCGGGGGCGAATCTGGTGCAATTCTATTCCGGCATGGTCTATGGCGGTGTGTCCATGGTCAGCCGGATGGTCCTTGAAATGTCCGCAATCCTTGAGGAACGCGGTATTTCCCATCTCAATGATATCCGTGGCGAAAGCTGCGACGACTGGGCCAAGCATCCTCTGGCCTGACGAATAGGGAATAAGGCATGAGCACGATTATCTGGCACAATCCGCGCTGCTCCAAATCACGCGAAACACTGGCCCTGATCACCGAGGCTGGCGAGCAACCCCAGATCCGCACCTATCTCGATGACGCGCCTTCGGAAGCCGAAATCCGCGATATTCTGGTGCTTCTGGCCATAGAACCGCGCGCCCTGATGCGCACCGGGGAGGCCCTTTACAAGGAGCTGGGCCTTGCCGGGGTGAGCGATGATGCTGCGCTGATCAAGGCGATGGCCGACAATCCCAGACTGATTGAGCGGCCAGTGGTGATCAAGAATGGCAAGGCGCGGCTTGGACGCCCGCCGCAGGCGGTGCTGGAAATTCTCTAGGCTGAGAATCTGGTCCTGAACGGGAAAAGAAAAAGCGGCAGCGGCCTTGTGGCGCTGCCGTTTTTTATTTGGCAATGGTGACTGCGGATCAGCCCTGCCGGTCAGTTGAAAGCCCTTGCCATCCTGCGTGGCAGCATGAGCCCAAGGCTGATGCCGCGCACGGCCAGAAAGCACATCAGCGCCAGCCAGAGTCCATGATTGCCCAGCAGCGGCATCGCCAGATATTGCGTGATGAAGAAGAGGCTGGTGGCAAGAATGGAAACGTTGCGCATGGTCGAGGACCATGTCGCTCCCACATAGATGCCATCGAGCTGGAAGGCGAACGTGGCGACAAAGGGTGTCAGCGCTGCCCAAACCAGATAGTTCCGCGCCAACTCCCTTACATGGGGGGCTGTGGTCAGGGCATCGATGAAGGTGGGGCCAAGCAGCAACATGATCAGACTGAGGATCAGCCCCATTCCCATCCCCCAGACAAGGGTCAGCCGGACGGTTCTCTCAAAGGCCGGGCGATAATGCGCACCGATGGCCCGCCCGCCGAGCTGCTCGGCAGCCGTGGCGATGCCATCGAGAAAGAAAACGCCGAACAGGAAGAATTTCATCAGCAATTCATTGGCCGCAAGAATGGCATCCGTCTGCCTTGCGCTGAGCGCGGTAAACAGGGTGAAGGTGAAGATCAGCACCATGGAGCGCACAAAGATATCGCTATTGAGCGCCATGAAACGCCCGAAGGCTTCGCGGTGGAACAATCTTGGCAAGGGAACGCGCCAATCCCTGCGCAAATGATGCGCCATCATGCCAAGGCCGACCAGCGCAGCAACCGCTTCGGCTGCTATCGAGCCGAAGGCCGCACCGGCCACCCCCAGATCAAGCCCGAGCACGAACCAGACCGTCAGCACGACATTGACGCTATTTTGCAGCATCAGCAAAACCATGCCGTGCCGCGATTTGCCAAGGCCGAACAACCAGCCGAATATGGCAAAGTTGGCCAGAGTGAATGGCATCGCATAAAGCCGGATCAGCAGATAGATGCGGGCCGCCTCATTGACCTCTTCCGATCCGCCCATGGCTGTCAGCGCCCACGGGGTCACCAGCGGGCCGATGAGGATGGTCAGAAGGCCAAACAGCAGCGCGATCATCAGCGCCCGATAGGCAACCGCCCGCTGCGAAATGACATCGCCAGAACCAAGCGCCTGCGCAGTGAGGCCCGTGGTGCCCATCCGCAGGAAATAGAAAGAGGAGGCGACGATGTCGAACAGCGAAGAGCCGATGGCGATGCCGCCCATCAACGGCGCGCTGCCCAACTGGCCGATGACGGCCATGTCGACAATGCCAACCAGCGGCACCGTGATCAGCCCCAGCGTCATCGGAATGGCAATAGCCAGCACCATCCTGTGCGTCACATGAAAGGCTTGCTTGTTGTTTGCGGCCTCAAGCTCCATCGAAGAAAATCCAATGCGGTCGGAATGGCTCTGAAAATGGGAGAAATTGCATCAGGCAGGATGCGGGCGTTCATCCTCTAGCAGCTGTCATGAGCAAAGGGAAGCCTTTTGCGAAAGCCTGAGCCGCTGGAAGAAGCTCCCGCTCGGGAGCATGCGGGGCAAAATAGCTGAAGGATTATGGCAGCAAGGCTGTGTGACTATAGCCTGAAAATAATCAACCGCCGCACGGGGACCAATCGCGCGACGGTTGATTTATAGTGTCACATCCTTGGTCCTACCAATGAAAGGTACTGGGGATGGGCCAAGAACAGGCACTCGTGCTAGAGAAGGGATTTGACCGGAGAAACCTCTTCTCAAATGATCCCGAAACGCCACCTGACGGGTCAGACGGCTTCCTGTGTTTCAGGATCCTTGCTGTTGCAGTGACTATCGCGCAGACCAGTGGCAATGTCATCTTAAACATCTGTAATGTCTTGGAAAGGTTGCGCAGCTTGCGCCTGTCTGGGCGCTTTTGTGATATCGCCGCCCCGATGACAGGGGCGCTGGGTCGTAGCCTGTGGGGCGGATATGGCCTCAGCGCTCGTTGCGGCCCACCTTGAGCAGGCGCAGAATGAGCCAGATCGGAAAGACGATCAGCGCACCCAGCAGGAAATATTCCACCGCCCAGTGGATGGCGTCAAAGCCCATATAGTAAATGCGCTGAATGAAGCTGGTGATATAGAATAACAGCTGGCGCGGATGGAGATTGAGTGCGCTCAGCACGATGCCGACCACGACAGACAGCCCTGCCAGACGAAGGATGACTGGTCCCGGTGAGCCACCAAAGAAGCGCGAAAGTTTCGAATCAGACACGATATTGTCTCCCCGTTCCGTTATGGGTGATGCGCATGGCAAATCAGACAGGCAATTTTCCAGCACCGCCACTGATCTTAATCGAGCATGTAGGCAACTTGAAGAGAGGCTTCAACCATTGATTAAGCATATGGCCTGAATTTAGGCGATAAGAGTGGGTAAAGATACCTATTTGCGGCGTCTAAAGGGATGTAATCCCGTTCCTCAGGGTTCATAAACTCAACAAAGCATCAGCATGGGATCGGACCGCATCAACGGGACGCGCTGGGAGCAGGGGAATGATTGGACAATGAGTGATGAATATCTGGATGGCCTGTGTCGCTATCTTGGGAAAATCAAGACGACAGGCCATATGCTGCTCGCTGCCGGATTGTTCGCCACCATCTGCAGTCTGCTGTCTTTGCTCAGCACACATATTCTCTTCTATTTTGTGGATTCGCGAACCTTGCCATGGGTCGAGGCTATTTCTTATCTGCTGCCCTTTTCCATGGTCTTTTGCACCAGCTATCTGCTGATCCGGGGCTTTGCGGCAATCCATAGCAAGAATGAATATCTCTGGGAAATCGCCGAACGTGACGACCTGACCCGATTGCTCAATCGTGCCGGTTTTCTGCGGCGTGGCAGTGCCCTTGCCATCAAGGCCGAACGCGATATGGCCTCGCTGTCCATGATCATGTTCGATGTTGATCACTTCAAGACGATCAACGATACGCGCGGGCATTCTGCCGGCGACATGGCCTTGAAGCATCTTGCCGAGATACTTCTTGATATCTGCCGCGATGAAGATGTGATTGCCCGCTGGGGCGGCGAAGAATTCGCGATCATTCTGCCCTATGCCAATGCACAGGGCGCCGAAATCATGGCCGAGCGACTGCGGGAAAAGATCGCCAGAACGCCGCTGCTATGGAAGGGCAAGGCCGTGCTGCTGACCATCAGTGCCGGAGTCACAGAATGGAATCACGAGGGTGATTGTCTGGAAGATATGGTCGAGCGTGCCGACAAGGGGCTTTATCTGGCCAAGGCCGCAGGACGAAACCGGGTCCAGATGTTCCAGTCCCATCTGGAGAAGGTGCCTGCCTATGAGCAGGATGTGTTCTTTGAAGAAGAGGAAATGGCGTCTTCCGCCCCTTCCTGCGCTTCCTCATCCACCAAAGTTGCCTGATATTTTTCTTCTCAAGCTCTCCCAACAGAGGCTGACTGACTGCTGCGGCCATCAAAAGGCTTGGGCAAATTCATCTCGCAGGTGACAATGGCTCGGCGCTGACCCATAGTCATTCCATGTCTGAGCAGAAACCGAAAAAATCGGGCACCGGAGAGAAGCAAAGCGCTTCGCGAAAACCTAAGAGTGCCAACGCCGACCCTTCTGTGCAAATGGAGGGGCAATTGGTGACGCGTTTCGCGCTCGACCCTGAAGCGGCTGACGCCGCCTTGCTCCCCGCTCCCTTCGCTGACTGGCTGATCGAGAAGGGCTGGCAATTGCGCCCACATCAGAAGGCCATGCTGATGGCGCATCAGGAGGGGCGGCCAACCCTGCTGATCGCCCCGACTGGCGCGGGCAAGACGCTCTCGGGCTTTCTGCCCTCGCTAATCGAGCTGGAGAGGGAAGGGCGCGACCTCTGGCACGAACAATTGCACACGCTCTATATTTCGCCACTCAAGGCGCTGGCGGTGGATATTGCCCGCAATCTGGAAAGGCCCATCGCAGAGATGGGGCTGGATGTCTCGGTTGAAACACGCACCGGCGATACCCCCGCCCACAAGCGCCAGAGGCAGAAGCAGCGCCCGCCCAATTTTCTGCTGACAACGCCCGAACAATTGGCCCTGCTGCTCGCCTCTCGGGAAGCCGAGAGCCTGTTTGCCTCTCTCAAAACCATCATTCTGGATGAATTGCATGCGCTGGTGACCTCCAAGCGCGGCGAGCTTTTAAGCCTTGGTCTTTCCCGCCTGCGCAGCCTTGCGCCGGATGCCCGCGCTGTGGGGCTTTCGGCAACGGTTGCCGATCCGCTCGAACTGGCCCATTGGTTGGTGCCCCATGCTGAAGGAGAGCCGCAGGAAGACCCTCAGATCATCCAGCTTAGAGGCGGGACACAGCCCGATATCGAGGTATTGGAATCGGACGAGCCGATCCCCTGGGCAGGACACAGCGCCCGCTATTCGCTGCCCGATCTCTATGCGCTGATCAAGGCGCACAAAACCTCGCTGCTGTTCGTCAACACACGCTCGCAGGCAGAGTTTCTGTTCCAGTCGCTCTGGAGCATCAACGAGGATACCCTGCCGATTGCCCTGCATCACGGCTCACTTGATGTCAGCCAGCGCCGCAAGGTTGAGGCCGCGATGGCAGCGGGCAGCCTGAAAGCTGTCGTCTGTACCTCGACGCTTGATCTGGGCATCGACTGGGGCGATATCGATCTGGTGATCAATGTCGGTGCACCGAAAGGCGCCAGCCGCCTTGCCCAGCGCATCGGGCGGGCCAACCATCGCCTTGATGAACCTTCCAAGGCGATTCTAGTCCCCTCCAACTGCTTCGAGCTGCTCGAATGCCGCGCCGCTCTGGATGCCAATTATATCGGCGATCAGGATACCCCTGCCGTGCGCAAGGGCGGGCTTGATGTGCTTGCCCAGCATATTTTGGGGCGGGCCTGCGCGGGGCCGTTCGATCCGCTCGATCTCTATCGCGAGGTGACCGCCGCCTATCCCTATCGCCAGCTATCTTCGGAGATGTTCGAGCAGGCCATCGATTTTGTTGCCACAGGTGGCTATGCCATGCGCGCCTACGAGCAATTTGCCAAGCTCAAGCCGATGAAAGACAAGGATACGGGGCGCATGCTCTGGCGTCTGTCTCACCCAAAACGCGCCCAGCAATATCGCCTCAATATCGGCACCATCGTCGAGGATGCCATGGTCAAGGTGCGGCTCACCTCATGGAAGGGCGGTAGCGGCGAGCAGAAGCGGCTGGGCCGTTCGGGCCGTGTGCTCGGCGAGGTCGAGGAAGGTTTCATCGAAGGGCTCGCGCCGGGCGACAGCTTCCTGTTCGCCGGACAGGTGTTGCGCTTCGAGCGGCTGGACGAAAATGCCGCACTGGTCACGAGAACCCAACATCGTGAACCCAAGGTGCCCGCCTATAATGGTGGCAAGTTCCCTCTCTCCACCTATCTGGCCGCGCGCGTCAGGGCGATGCTGGCCGATCCGGAAAGCTGGGAGCGGCTGCCCGCACAGGTGCGGCACTGGCTCGCCTTGCAAAAAGAGCGCTCGATCATCCCTGCCGCTGACCAGATGCTGATCGAGACCTTCCCGCGGGCGGGGAAATTCTATCTCACGCTCTATGCCTTTGAAGGGCGGCTGGCATTGCAAACCCTTGGCATGCTGCTGACCCGCCGCCTTGAGCGGGCAGGGGCGCGGCCTCTTGGCTTTGTCGCCTCCGACTATGCCCTGATGATCTGGGGTCTGAGGGATCTGGCGCGCCTTGAGGAGGATCTCGGCTGGAGCCTCGAACGCCTGTTCGATGAAGACATGCTGGGCGATGATCTGGAAAGCTGGCTGGCCGAATCCGCCATGCTCAAGCGCACATTCCGCAATTGCGCCGTCATTTCCGGCATGATCGAACGCCGCCATCCGGGGCTTGAGAAATCCGGGCGTCAGATCACCATGTCCTCCGATCTCATCTATAATGTGCTCAAGGAGCATGACCCCGATCATCTGCTGCTCAAGGCCACATGGGACGATGCCGCCGGTGGGCTGTTGGACATTGCCCGTCTTGGCGCTATGCTCCAGCGCATCAAGGGACGAATCGTCCATGCGGCGCTGGATCAACCCTCGCCCCTTGCCATTCCGGTCTTGCTTGAAATCGGCAGGGAACCGATCTATGGCGAGGCCGAAGACGAAATGTTGCTGCAAGCGGCAGGTGAAATGGGGCTTTAACATCCCGAACAAATGGCCCGACGACCAGAAGACCAGACGACCAGAAGACCAGACGACCAGAAGACCAGAGAGCCAGTCAGCCAGTCAGCCAGAGAGTCAGTCAGACAGGCAACGCGCGGCACAGGCCGCAACAGGAGACGACAGGCATGAGCTGGCATGAGCGCCTGAAACAAAAGGCAATGGATGCCGAAGGCGCGGCAGGCAGCGATACTCAAACGGGAGATGCCAGCATGGCCGAGCCTGAAGGCAAGCATCAAATGGCCTTCGAGCATTGTGGCGAAAGCTTCATCGCCAGCCTTTCCGGAGCGCTCTTCTGGCCCGCACAGGATGCCTTGCTGGTGGCCGACCTGCATCTGGAAAAAGGCTCGGCCTTTGCCCGTAGCGGACAGTTTCTGCCCCCCTATGACAGTCAAAAGACGCTCGCCCAATTGCATCGCGATGTTGCCCGTTTCACCCCGGCCAGAGTGATCTGCCTTGGTGACAGTTTCCATGATGTGGATGCAATATCGCGCATGAGCCCGCAAGTGGCTGACGCATTGCAGCGGCTTGTTGATCAGCAGGACTGGATATGGTTGACCGGCAACCATGATCCCGCCATTGCCGATCATCCGGGGGGCGTGGTCCGCGATGGCATGGCCCTTCTCGGGCAGGCCAATCTGGTAACGCTGTGCCATGAGCCGGGAGAGGCTGCAAGCACCGAAAGCGCCCAAGCGGCAACTCTCGATCCATCAGTTACTGGCAGGCTTGAAATCTGCGGTCACCTGCATCCGGTGGCCAGAATTCCCGCCCGAGGGCGCATCCTGCGCCGCAAATGTTTCCTGCTCACCGATGAACGGATCATCATGCCGGCCTATGGCAGCTATACCGGTGGTCTTGAATTGTGCGATGAGGCCTTCCGCCCCCTGATGACTGCGGAGGCCAGAATGCTGGTGATCGGGCGGCAGACGCTGGCCATGCATGAGGCCGGACTCTCAGTACCAAGGGGCAGGAATAAGAAGGGCGGCAAGGGCGGCCCACGGGATTAGTTTTTGCGAAACACCACGCCGGTCAGCCAGCCGGTAAAGAGCGCAATCAGAACGCAGGCCAGACCGTAGAAAAATTCATGGTCCCGCGCCAGCGTGAAGGCATGCTGTTCAAAGCCGGTCTTGGCCACATGCAGGCTCTGCGTCTCCGAATGCAGCAGCGCACCGCCGCGCAGCAAATGCACCGTCACCTGATATTCCCCGACCTCCACATTGGCAGGAATGGGGATCTTGCTGCGAAACAGGGCCTGGCTTAGGAAGGTGACCGAGGACTGATCGTCGTTATAGAGGCCTTTTTCCCGCATCTTGCGCAAGGCTGCGACGCGGAAAGGATCATAGGTGGCGAAACGATCCTGCGGATTGAAAGTGGTGGGCAGCAACAGATATTGCGTGCCGATCTGCAATTTCGCCAGCAGCGATGGATGCGCGATATCGCTGATCTTGCGTGTCGTCGCCATGGCGTAGAAATTCGGTGCATTGGGATAGAGCCTGCGCTCCTTGTTGATCCAGATGCCAAATGTCCGCCCCTTGCGGCGCGAGACGAGGGTCTGGTTCCAACCCCTGACAATGACCACCAGATCATAGGGTTCGCCGCGCGAGACAGTCGATGCGTCCCGCTCGATGGTGCCGAAGACGACAATGTCCGAGCCGGTGAAATTGGAAGAGATCTTGATGACCCTGTCGGATAGATCGGCAACAATGCGCTCGCTATGGGCAATGCTTGCGGAAAAGCCCAGAGAGAGAACAAAGCCCAGAGCCAGCCTGACAAGGCGCAACAGGATCATCTGTTCACCTCCATCACCTCGGTGCTGTAATGGTCGGTCGGCTCCAGAATGAGGTCGACAGCGAAGCGCAAGCCGACCATGAGCACAAGAATGCCCAGCAGCGCGCGCAACTGTTCGCCCTTCATTTTCTGCCCGATCTGTGCCCCGAATTGAGCGCCAATGGTGCCGCCCACCATCAGGATCAGCGCCAGAACGATATCAACCGAATGGTTGGTCGTGGCATGCAGGATGGTAGCCACCGCCATGGTGACGAGAATCTGGTAAAGCGAGGTTCCGATGACCACCGCCGTTGGCACGCGCAACAGATAGATCAGCGCTGGCACCAGCATGAAGCCGCCACCAATACCCAGAACCGTACCCAGAAAACCGATGCTGCCGCCGATTGCCAGAACCGGTAGCACGCTGACATAGATCTTGGATTTCTTGAACCGCATCTTCAGCGGCAGGCCATGGATCCAGTTATGCTGGCCGGGCTTGCGGGCGGTAACGATCCCCTTGCGCGCCTTGACGATGGCACGCACGCTTTCCATCACCATCAATGTGCCGACCGCGCCAAGGAAGGTCACATAGGATATGGAAATGATCAGATCCAGTTGCCCCAATGCACGCAATTGCTTGAAGACAAAAACGCCGATGGTCGAGCCTGCAATACCGGCGGTAAAGAGCACCGTACCCAGCTTGAGGTCGAGATTGCCGGTTCTGAGATAGGCAAGGGCACCGGTGGTGGAAGAGGCTGTGATCTGGGCCGTTACCGAAGCGACCGCGACGGCGGGTGAAATGCCGTAGAAAATCAGCAGCGGCGTGAGCAGAAATCCGCCGCCAACCCCGAAAATGCCCGACAGGAACCCCACCGTGCCTCCCATGCCAAGGATGACAAAGATGTTGACAGGCATTTCAGCGATAGGCAGGTAGAGCTCCACGCGCTACTCCTGTTTTCCAGCCGCCAGAGTTGCTTTCAGAGTTGCTTTCCTGCCGGGGCAATCTTGCCCGACATTTCCAGCAAATGGGTCAAAGAACAAATTGCCTTTGGCTTGCCATCCCAAGGTGCGGCCCTACAGGCGTTTTGCTCCACTTTCATCTTCTGACATGATGCATCAAGAACATTCAGAAAAGATGAAAGACATGTTCTGCATCAATCCCATATCGAGCGACCCGGTGTCAACGAAACATCTCGTAAATCACGTGAAATTGCACCGACTTGCTTGCAAATGAGGCCAGATGGCAGATCATTGGTCGGCTCATTATCTGCAAGGGGAAAGTTATGTGAGCAAGGCGGGTGTGAGCTCCACATCCGCCTTGCAAATCTATTGCTGATCCGGCCGGGCAATCCCGGCCTGTTAACAGGTCAGAGCGTACGCTGCGCCAGTGCTTCCAGAAGCGCCGCATCGATCTCGCCGGTGACTTTCAGACCGGCAATTTCCTGAAAGTTGCGGATCGCCATGCGCGTGCGTGGTCCCATCTGCCCATCTGCCGGTCCGGCGCTGTAGCCTAGCGCTCCGAGCATATTCTGTGCCTTGGCAATGATCCTCTGATCTGCGGCCAGACGCTGATTGGCTCTGGAAAGCTGTTCCGGCGTTGTTGCCACCCAGGAGGCGGGCAGGGCGGAAATCTCGTTGGCAGACTGTTTGGCCTGCTTGGGCGCCCATGCCGCAACCAGCGCCTTGGCAGCCTTCTGCTGCGGACCATTCAGCACGGCCAGAATTTCGTCCCGTTTGGCTTCTGCGCCCTTGTCTCCCTGTTGGGCGGCAATGGCAAACCATTTATAGCTCTGCAGCAGATCCTGCTTGACGCCCATGCCTCTGGCGAAAAGGATCGCCAGATTATACTGGCTGTCCTTGAGGCCATGATCGGCGGCTTGAAGGAACCATTGGGCCGCTTTCTGGAAGTCCGGCTTGCCCAGACCACCTTCTGCATAGAGCACGGCCAGATTATGCATGGACTTCACGTTGCCCTGCTCGGCGGCGCGCTGATACCACAGGCGCGAAACCTGCAGATCCTTCCTGACCCCCTGACCCTTTTCATAAAGGTTGGCAAGGCTATATTGAGCCTGCGGCATGTTGAGCTTTGCGGCTTTCTCAAACCAGTTCGCAGCTACGCTGAGATCCGTGTCCACTCCTTCACCCACGGTGAAGCGCCGCCCCAGTTCAAATTGTGCCAGCGTGTTGCCACTGTTGGCAGCCTGCATGATGGGCGTCGGCTCCAACTGCTGACTGTCTGTCGCGGCCTTGGCCAGATTCTCTTGCTGCTCATCAACGACAGGAGGCATGGGCTGGCTTGCGGCCTGTGATTGCATCTCCCCGGAATGATCAAGAGGGGCCGGCTTGCCAATCGAGCTCGTCGGCGTGATGTCCATGCCTTCATTGCCAGCAGTGCTGAGCATTGCCTTGGCCTTGGCCATTGCTAACTGATAGGACATCGCGGAGTTGGAGCCATTGTTGCTGCGTGGTCCGGCGGTCGCGTCCTGAGCAAGCGTCGGCTGGGCGAGTGCCGGTTGGGCAAAGGCGATGGCGCGCGTAGCCTCCTCGTCGCTCATATGCGGCACCACATTGCCTGAAGACGGCGTGATATTCGATTGATTGCCCCCAGTTCCGGCTGGCTGCTCCATGATCGGAGCATCCGCAGGCGCTGCATTCGGAGCAACAGCAGGGCTCCCTTCAGGAGCGACCTCAAGCGCAGGTGCATTCTGCGTTGCCGGTGCATCCATGCCGCTTTCGCTTTGGGCTGGCTCTGAATTGAACAGACCATAGAGGCTGGAATCCGGATTCTTGACCAGCTGGATGGTCGTGATGGCCAGCAAAATGGCTGCCGCCGCCATCAGCAGCGGCCGACTGTGGCGCGAGAAGCTGTGACCCAGCTTGGCAAACAGGCTGTTGCTCGCCTGCTCGTCTTCGAGCAGTTGCACAGCCCCTTCTTCCAGCGCCGCAGGATCGATCTGACCTGCCTGCTCATCCTTTTTCATTTGCTTGGCGAGGCGTGCCGCTTCGGTGATTGCTGCGCGACGTTCCTTGCGGCTCAGGCCCTTGCCTGAGACCTGCTCAGTCACCTTGCCGACGGTTGCCTGTGCCGGCTTGCTCTCGTCTGCTTTCTTGCTGCCCTTGAACCGGGCCAGAAAACCGCTTGCTTCTCCCTGTTCCTTCTCGACCTTGGCGCTCTCCTGCGCTGCGGCCTGAGCGGCGCGACGAGCGGCGGCGATGAAGTCGGCTTTCGACTGTCCCTGATCCGATCGGGAAGCAGAACCCACACGCGCAGCGCTTCCCTGAGCGCTTCCCTGCGTGTCCTGAACAATGCGTGCCGTGCGCGGCTTGGCGACAGCTGGGGCGACCGGAGGGGTCTGTTCTTCGGCCTTGAGAGCCACATTGCCAGCAACCTGAGGCGCACCCTGAGGCGCACCTTGTGGTGCCTGAGGGGTGGAGGCAGCGGCATTCTGTTTCGAACCGGAGACGCTGACAGCCTTGCCGGAAAGGAAGATGCCCGGCTGACGATCCTCACCTGTCGCAGCAGAGGTTTGGGAGGCAGAAGCTGCTGTCGCCGTGGCCGATGGAGCCGAAGCGGGCGCGCTGGTCGGGGCGGGTCTGCCTTGCGCTGCCACTTGAGGGGCCGTGCGCTTGGGCTGTTGCCGACGCGAAGACTGGCCACCGCGATTTTGCAAAAGGTCGCTGGCGCTCAGAGCACGGCCCTCAACGTCCGGCTGGTCTGATCCGGCATCAGCCTTTGCCTTGCGCCGACGCAGGATATTGCCCAATCCGCGGTTGCTGCTTTCCCGGCCTTCATTCTCGGCCGCTGACGGGGCTGCATCGCCCTCGCGAGAGGCCAAGGGCAGGTTTTCCTCGGCGCGAACCTGATCTTCGAGCTTGCCAAGCCGGTCGACGATGGCATTCAATATCGAACTGACGCCGGTCAGGCTCTGCTGGGTGGAATTATCGCTTGTTTCGGCAAAGCGGCGCAGACCATGCAGGTCGTCTTTGAGGCCATCGATAATGGCTTCAAGGGCATCATCCTTGCCACCACCGGCCAGTGGACCGACCTGTTGCAGCGCCTTGATCGCGGCCTGTTCGGCCACTTTGGCGGAATGGGTCGCATCCGGTGCAGCATTTTCGGCAATCTGGCGGATATCCGCGCCGATGCGGTCAACCGCTTCAAAACGCTTCTGGGTGCGGGTAAATTCCTCAGCAAGCTTGTCGAGACGCCCGGTCAGCATTTCGAAAAACTGGCTGTCGTCAGACACAAGGCTAGCATTGTCAAGGCGCTGGGCCAGATCAACAATCTGCTTTTCCAGCTGCGAGAGCGCGGCATCGGACACTCCGGAGGCCTGACCCCCGGCGATGGCCTGAGGCGCAGTGCGCAGCAGGTCTTCCTGTGCTTCCATGCGATCGGCAAGGCGCGATAGACTGCGCTCGAGTGAACTCAGATCTGCGCTTTCCATCTTGTTGGCAAGCATGTCGTCGATACGGGCAAGCGTCTGTTCGACCTGATCAAAACGGCGTTCGGTCGCAACCGGCATCTGCTCATGGCGAACATACTGGTCCAGACTGGTGACCCGGTCGACCAGAGTTTCCATCAGGTCCATATTCTGGCTCTGATTGCGCTGATCGGTCAGTTCTACAAGGCTCTCCACCTGACGCGCCAGCGCTTCGAGCGGTTTGTGGATGTTGGACTGGTCAACACCACTCTCCAGCCGGTCTGCCAGACTTGACAACTGGTCTTCAAGGCTTGCCAGCCGGTCACCCGGATCCATGCGTTCGATCAGGTTCTGCATCTGGGAGAGCCGGTGCCCGATGTCGCTCTGTTCTGTGGCTGTCGCGCCTGCCTTGCGGGCATGGCGTACATCTTCCTCAAGCATGGCCAGACGGTCGATCAGTTCATTCATCTGGCCGGAAATGCTGGACAGATGCTGCATGTCGGGCTGGGCCGCAAGAATATCGCGCAAATGATCCATCTGCTCTGAGAGTCTGGCAAAGTCCTCCTGATGCTTGCTACCATCCATATCATCGAGCCGGGAGAGAATACGGTCGAAATGCGCGTCGATCGAGGGATCCAGCGTTGGCCGGTCGAGCAGGGCGCGGATCTCGTGCATGGTATCAAGCAGGGCGGGATCTTCCCGTGTCTCGGAAATGGCCGTCGACAGTTGCTCGATGCGCCCGGACAGATTTGCGATTTCGCGCAGGATATTGTCGGATGCGCCGCTCAGATTGGCTTCCTCGATCAGTCGGCGCAGGGACGAAACATCGTCGCGCAGGATATTGAGGCTTTCATCCTGAGACTGCAGCTTGGCAAGCTTGTCCAAAGCTTCCCGATAGGACCCCTGAGACTGATTGGCAGCATCAAGGGCGGTCTGGGCATTGCGGGAAATTTCGGAAACAGATTCTTTAGCGGTGCGGGCCATCTGTTCATTGAGCTCCTGGCTGCGATCAATCATTCGCCGCATGGCTGAATCAAAAGATGGATTGCTATAGGTCATTGTATCTTCGGCAGTGCCTGCGCGCATCTGCGCCATATCGGCCCTGTATGCGGGCTGGGCAGCCAGCCGCGAACCGGATGCGCGATAGGGGACACGTTCGCGCGGGATCGCGCTGCCATATCCTGCTGCCTCGTGCCGTTGGGCAGGCCCAGCTATCGACTTGGAACCCTGTCTCTCCAGAGCATGATCAACGCGCTGCAATTGCGCCTCTATGCGCTCAAGCGCACTGCCATAATTGGAATGTTCGACAGGATCATGCGCTGATTGAGCTTTGCCCTGACGAAAGGCAGCGGTGCCATCGCGCCTATTCTCTCTTGTGGTGCGCGCTGTGAGATGATCCCGCGATGCCTCGCCCTCACGCCTTGCGTCCGAGGTCAGGCCGGTCTGGCTTGCCAACGCCTGCAACTGAGACTCGATATCCTCAATCGCGTCAAGCAGAGCCGAATTCTGCCGGTTCCGCTTTTGAGACATACCCCCGCCGGAACGGCCCTGTGACTGTCTGTCACGATCCGTGCCTCTGAGACCCTCGATATATTCGGCTACGTCGCGATCGGTGTGGTATGTTTCGTCAATCATGGTACTGGCTCAACTCTTTGCGGTTTTGACCGCCCGCAGCGCAAATGCAGGCAACCGAACCCACCGCTAAAACGGTTCTTTCCCTGTGTACTTTGATAAGTTAGGGTAAATAACGCGTTAATCCTGATGCGTATTGCAAAAAATACTGAACTCTTTAATGATTTGATCACCATAATTTTCTCGTCAGAGTAGAAGTGTGTCCTGGATTTTGTTCGCATTAGGGTTGTTGCGCAACAAGGAGCGTTGACAGGCTCTATCCGGGGTGGTTTACCCACTGCCAGACTCACTGCACAGGACGAGAGGTCGGCCGCATAAAGCAAAGACGGTCGAGAGGGGAAGATTGTGAAAGAGGAAAAGAGGTCGGCACCTCCAGCCGACGATGGCAAGGATGTGTTGAGCGCTGCGACAAGTCAGTCTGGCCCGCACTCATATTCCATCGGGGATCTTGCCACGGAATTTGATGTCACCCTGCGCACCTTGCGCTTCTACGAAGACAAGAATCTGCTCAATCCGCGCCGGGATGGAATCAATCGTGTCTATAGCCGCCGCGACCGGGCGCGTCTCAAATTCGTCCTGCTGGGCAAGAAGGTCGGTTTTTCCCTGACCGAAATCAAGGAAATGCTCGATCTTTATGATCTGCGCGATGGGCAGGTGCCGCAATTGCGCTCGGCATTGGATCGCTTCAATCTTCATATCAACATTCTGCGCCAGCAGCGGTCTGACGTTGAACAGGCCATTGCCGATCTGGAACGCACCGTTGAGGTGGTATCAGGCATGCTGCGCGAGAAGGAAAAGAAAGAAGGCTGAGAGTGAAGCAAGGCGGGCGGGTGCAATCTTCCATCGCCCCGATTTTCAAGAAACGGGGAAATCTTCGCAGGCAAGCCTTAAGCGATAGCTCCGGGCGGCCTTTCCGTTTCAGGATTTTAGCCGCCCCTCTTTCATCTGCCAATAGCCCAGCGCCGCCATCGAAGTGCCATCGACCATGGTGCCTTTTTCAAACATGGCCATAATCTCGTCCAGCCCGAACGCTGCTGTTTCCATGTCGCTCTCGGTTGCTTCGCGCTGTGGTTCTCCTGCGCTCAGCTCCTGTGCAAGGAAAATATGACAGAGCTGGTTGAGAAGACCTCCGGCCGGGAACATCTGGCCAATCTTGTCCATGCGCTTGGCGCGAAAACCGGTTTCCTCTGCCAGTTCACCCCGTGCCAGCAATTCCGGATCACTGTCCGGATTATCCTCCCAGGCCCCTTGCGGCAATTCCCAGCATCTTTTGCCGACCGGATAGCGAAATTGCTGCACCATCTGGATGCGACCATCTTCATGCACGGGAATGATGATGGCAAAGGGGGGCTTGTCGATGACGCCATAGATGCCTTCGATCCCGGAGGGAAAGAGCACCTTGTCTTCATTCACCTGCATCCATCTGTTCTGATAGACTGTGCGTCTGGAAAGCTGGATGATTTTCTTGTCATTCTTCACTGCCATCGGATCATGTGACTCCAGCTGTTGTAATCCCGGTCATTGTAATTTCGCTCATTGAAAGGTTGCCAGGTTTCTTGCTGCACCGGTTATTTTCGGCAGAGATGACAATAACCCAATATGGTAACGATCCTTTAACCCGATATGGAGATCTCCTTAAGAATTTGGGCATAGTATTTGCAAGGCTGCATGGGAGCCAAAGACAATATTTGTGCCAGATAAGTGCCAGATAAGTACCAGACAGGTTTCGGCCTCGGCTTGGCAAACGGGACAAGGCTCCGGCAGGATCCAGTGTGGTTGAAGGAAATGAATGCCTGAAGATATCATCCAGCAATTCCAGATCTTGGCGCGGGAGAAGGATCCTTCCGCCCGCTCCCTGCTCGTGCGCAAGGTGACCGCAGAATATGTGCGCAGAACGGGATATGAGCCTTCTGATGCCGAGCGGGAGCTTTTTTCATCGCTTGTGCTGGATCTCTATGAACAGATAGACCTGTCTGTCAGACGCGATATCATAACCCTTCTGGCCCGCACCAGTCATATCTCCACGCCGCTTGCCGAGCGGCTTGCTCTGGAGAATGACGAGTTGGTGATCACGCTTTACGAATATTCTCCCATGCTCAGCCAGAAGACCCTTCTGCATGCCGCCAGAGTGCGCAGTGAAAGCGTGCTGCGGGCGATCGCTCGCCGGCAAAGGGTGCGTGAGCCAGTCGTCGATGCCCTCATGTCGCGGGCGATGAATAATGTGGTGCAGGATCTGCTGCGCAATCTGGGCAGTGATTTTTCCTCAAATGCCCTGCTGCTATGTGCGATCATCTGCCAGAGTTCCTATGAAATCCAGTCGCTGATGGCTGCGCGCGGCCTTGCAGACCAGATGTTTCACCAGCGCATGCGTCGCCATGCCGAACAGGGTTGTCCCTTCATGCCCGTAACCCTGCTGCGGGCCACGCTTGATGGCACATTGGAGCAACTGGTCGAGGATATGGAAGCCAGACTGTTTGAAGCCGATGTCCTGAGCGATGTTCCCACGCGGGACGAATTGCTGGTCAAGATCAATCTTGGCGAACTGACCTTCGACAATCTGCTCGACAACCTGATAGCCAAAAACCGCAAGGAAGATGTGATCTGGCTTCTCAAGGATGCGCCGGGACTTTCGGTCAATGCGATGGAGCATTTGCTGGCCAGCGAGACCAACCGGATTCTGACCCGTCTGCTGCTCGAGCAGAATGTTTCGGTCAAGACCTTTGAAGCGCTGACCAAATGGCGCGTGGATCATGTCGGTTTCCCGAACCGTCAGGTGTTGCGGGAAGTCGAGAATTACCGCCAGTCTGTCCATCAGAAGCGCCGGAGCGAAAAACAGATGCAGGATGCCATCTGATTTTCCTTCCAAACTTCCTTTCCAATCTGTTAACATTGGCCGCAAGGGTGGTTTGCGGCAAAAACTGGTCTCTCTGGGACCAGAGGGCAAATCTGTCTTCAAATGAAGGTCCTGCGGTCTGGTTGCCTCCAGATGGATAGTGCGGCCAAGCACACGCAGAGGACTTTACCGGATACAGGAAACGCTCATGAATGATATCCTATCCTCCTTGCCTTTTCTCAAGGCAGCCCATTTTCCGTGCATCTGCCAAGCCAGAAGGCTTTCTGCCAGTCTCCTGTTTGTCGGCCTGATCTCCTTTGCCGCCTCAGTCCATGCCCAGAACGGGGCGCCTGTTGACACCCCGCCAGAAGCCGAAGCAGGGCAGGAAATGGGTGACAAGGCTCCTCTGGAGAGTGACTGGCGAACACCGCTGCTGTCCGAGATGGAAAAGCTCGCCAATGATCTTTATGCCCAGCGGCGGCTGAATATACTGCTCGAAGACAAGGTCGACTATATGACAGGCCGACTGGACAAGCTCGAGCAACGCAGCCTTGAACAGGCCAAGCGGATCGAAGCGCTGCAAACGGCCTTGCAGAAAGCCGAGGCCAGATTGGCAGGCGATGAGGACAAGAGCGCTCAAGGAGGCATGAGCGATCCGGATCATCAGTCAGAAATGGCGCAGAAACCTGCCCCCGGAGCAAAGCCTGATGACAATGAGCAGGCCCGCCGCGACAAGGACGCCGAAGAGATGGATCGTTTCGATCAATTTCTCGACATGGGCGAAGCCATGATGCGGCGCTTCTTTGGTGTCGTCAAAGAATTCCGCAGGGAGTTTGACGACAATCGCGTCTGAAGTGGCGCAGCCTGAAGTAGGGGCTGGCAATCGGTTGAGCGCGCAGCTGCGGTTAGCGCGTGGCTGGCAAGGACAGGTGCATGCCGGTACAGGTGAAGGCCATCAGCCTCGCAGGCGAAGAAATTGACCCTTGATGATTTCGTGATCTGAAAGGACCTTGCCGCCCTCATCGACGGCGGGAAGGATATCCGCTCCCTTGGCTGCAAAGCCCCGTGCGCAGAACCAGTCGAGCTTCTTGGCAGGGCGTGGCTTGTGGGTCAGCAGGCTGGAGCGGGTTGTCGTACCTGCTGCATTATGCTCCCAGCTATAGCCGTGGCGCTCTGCTGCTGCAAATATCGGTTCCTGTCGCTCCCTGCCATCGAAAGGGCTGAAGGATGTATTCAGGTCGCCGCCGATGATGGTGGGGACATCAGGGGCAAAGGCATCAAGGGCTGCGATCAGTCGTTCCATCTGAGATTGCCGGATCGCGGGATCATCCAGACTCTCCAGATGAACCGAAGCAACACATATGTCGCCATCTTCTCCGGGCAACAGCGCCGCGACGGCACAACGTCCGCCTATGCGCGGCTGCTTGAGCACGCTTGGACTGCTCAACTTGTCATCGGGGCAGAACCAGAGGCCGGAATCGTCCAGACGGATCAGGGCGAAGGCGGTCGGTTCCACCCGGCAGAGCAGGGCATTGCCATGCCAGCCGCGCTCATTATGGTCGTCAGCGGCAAGGCGTCGCTCAAGATCATTGCCCAGCCCCAACTCGAAAAATTCAACAGCGAAGGCATAGCGCATACCCAGACAGTCAGCCAGTGCCGCTGTCGTGTGGCGCTGATGGGTGCGGGCCATGCCATTGTCCATTTCGGAAAGCAGGATGATGTCCGGATTATGTGGCCTGAGCAACTCGGCTCCCTGTTCGGGATAGAGACAGCGCTGCATGTTCCAGCCCATCACGCACAGGGAGGAGGGCAGGGCGGCGGCTGTGCCTTGCGCCAGTTCTCCCCCGGTTTCCAGCAGGTGCATGCCATCAATCTCTTGCAGAAAGCCCCTGTGGGTTTGAGCATCCTTTTCAGCTTGCAGGATGGCGCTCTTTTGCGCTTCATCGACCAGAGGCAATTGGGAACATGTTGCTGTCTCGAACAATTTCATGGCCATTGTCTCACCCGATCTCCATTCTTTCTGGCAAAAGACCCAATAGGCGCAGTGGGCAAAGATAACCGATGCGTGACATGGGTATCACTCAGCGCCGACATGCGCGGGCAATGTAGGTGGGAAATGTAACGAACAGATGTCTCGCCCTGTTCCGGCACAAAGACATGGCCCCTGTGCTACAGCCATGGATTGCTTGACGATTACCAAACCGCCTTCGCTGGAGCGAATAGGTGATTCCTCTCTCGTAAAACAGCATGACCATGATGCAATACGACGAAGCCCTGCGGGCAGGAACAATTTCCCCAAACTACCAACCGAATATGGAGTTTCCGGTAGAAATGTCTGATTAATTAGATGAAATTGACAATATATCGAAGCAATCACTTGCCAACGGCAATGCAACCGCTCATAGTTTGTACTAAAGTAGCCAAACATTATGTTAGCAACTTATTCGAGTGTCTGGTTTTGTGGCACGCTGACATAACTTGGCCAGGGGGCTGCAGGGATGCCTTTACCGGCATCATCAACAGAAAACAGGGTGTTGGGCCTTGACTTGTTCTGTTGACTGTCTTCAAACCCTCAGTTGAGGGGCTGCTTCATCTGCTGTGGGATGGAGCGGAAATATTGGTTGCGCGTATTCGCTCAGGGCTTGGGCCTTACGGCTCACAAGCTTTCAGAATACGCAGTCGGGAATGACGAATTGTGCCCTTTGTCTTGGGTCGTTATTCCGTTCAGTCGCTGGGGAGGACCGAAAGTGCAACAGGCGTCGCTTAATATCATTATCGCGGACGACCATCCATTGTTCCGTGGGGCGTTACGGCAGACACTGGAAACGATCTTCGATCAGATAGCTATCCATGAAGCCGGAACTCTGGAAGAAGTTGGCGAGAAGCTGGAGCAATCTGAAGATATGGATCTGGTTCTGCTGGATCTGTCCATGCCGGGCGTGCGTGGATTCTCCGGGCTCCTATATCTGCGGGCCCAATATCCATCCATTCCGGTTGTCATCGTTTCCGCAAGCGAGGATGTGCCGACCATCCGTCGCTGCATGGAATTTGGCGCGTCAGGCTTCATTCCCAAATCCTTGCCGATCGATGACATCGCACAAGGCATTCGCGCCGTTCTGAATGGCGAGACATGGGTGCCCGACAGCATCGATCTCAGCGCTCCTTACAGTGATGAAATCACGGACCTTGTGGAGCGCCTCAACACGCTGACACCGCAGCAGGTGCGCGTTCTGATGATGCTGTCCGAAGGCTTGCTCAACAAGCAGATCGCCTATGAACTCAGCGTTTCCGAAGCCACGGTCAAGGCCCATGTATCGGCTATCCTGCAAAAGCTGAATGTGGACAGCCGCACACAGGCCGTGATCGCCGCCGCCAAGATCGAAGCCGGTCAATGGCAGGCAATCGGCGCCAAGAACTGATTGGTCCGGCCTGAGCAAACTGTTTGAGCAAACTGTTTGAGCCAATGGCCTGAGAAAATGATCTGAAAATATGATCAGAACTGATCGGATCGAATATGAAGAGCCCGCATCCTTTATCGATGCGGGTTTTTGTTTGGTCTGTCTAGAGTATGCGATATGTCTGCGGAAACATGCTTCGTAGCGATGAGCCGACCGGGCCTTCTTGACGGCCTGTGTAAGCGTTCAAAAGACTTCAACCATCTTATCTGCGTCGGCTTACTGAATGCAACGGGCACTAATGCCCCCGCTTGCGGATGGCCGTCATGTTCCAGGTATTGAGCAGGGCGCGCAACTGGGCCGGTTTGACCGGCTTGTTGAGAATGGCCATATCCTTCGATTTGGCTTCCTCGCGCACTTCCGTCGTCCGGTCGGCGGTAATCAGACTGGCGGCAATATCCAGCCCGAATTTCTCGCGCAGCTTCTCGCAGGCCTCGGTGCCGAGCATGTCATCGAGATGATAGTCGATGAGGATACCGTCCGGCGTCTTCTTGGCATCTTCAATGACCTTCTCGGCCTCTTCCAGCGAAGCGGCGATCATGACGCAGCAGCCCCATCCTTCCAGCATCACCTTCATGCCATCCTGAATGACCGGTTCATTATCCACGCAGAGCACGCACAGATCACTGAGCGGCTGGTTGGCCATGGAGCGGGGAGCCTCGGCGCGGCTGGCGCTGTGCAGCAGGCGGAAAGCTGGCAGCTTGATGGCGAAGGCCGAGCCTTCTCCCGGCGTCGACATCAACCGGATCGGATGATCCAGAACCTTTGAAATGCGATCCACGATCGAAAGGCCCAGCCCCAATCCGCTGGCGATCCGCGCTCCTTCATCCAGCCGCTGGAATTCAAGGAAAATCTCCTCGCGCTGTTCCTCCGGAATGCCCACGCCGGTGTCATGCACCTGCACCTCGATGGCACCTTCCGAGCGGCGGCAGCCCACCAGCACAGTGCCCTCGGGGGTATATTTGATCGCGTTGGAAATCAGATTCTGCAGCAGGCGTCTGAGCAGGCGTTTGTCCGAGCGGACATGCAGGGTGCAGGGCACAATCCTGAGCTTCAGCCCCTTCTCCTTGGCCATCGGCTCGAAATCGATCCGCATGCGCTCAAGCATCTCGTCAATCGGGAAGGCCGACAGCTGCGGTTTCATGGCGCCGGAATCCAGCCGGGCGATATCCAGCAATGCCGCCAGAATATCCTCCACCGCCTCCAGCGAGCTGTCGATATTGGTTGCCATAACAGCGCTTTCTGCAAGGCCGGAATTATTCTCATCGGCTTTCGTCAGGGCTTCAAGACGGTTGACCAGCGCGGTGGTGTAAAGGCGAGCCGCATTCATCGGCTGCATGATGTCATGACCCGCCGCGGCAAGAAAGCGCGTCTTGGAAACGCTGGCCTCTTCTGCGGCCTGCTTGGCGCTGCGCAAGGCGTCGTTGAGATGCATCAGCTCGCGGGTGCGGTCCTTCACCCGCCGCTCCAGCGATTCATTGGCCGCTTCCAGCGCCCGTTCGGCTCTCACCCGCTCGGACACATCGGTAAAGGTGATGACGATGCCGCCATCGGGCATGGAATTGGCGCGAATATCAAGCGTGAGGCCCGAGCTGGCAAGACTTTCCTGATAGGGCGCCTGTTGCACGACAATCAGATCCAGCCGGTGGCTGACAAGATCTTCCACCGAGCCTTCACCCAGATCTCCTCGCGCTGCAATGTGACGCAAAACGGCCGAAAGGGGCGTGCCAACCTGTCCAAATTCTGTCGGGATATGCAACAAGTCGCGGAAAGGGCGGTTCCAAAGAGTGAGGCGCAGGTCGGCACCGAATACTGCAATGCCCTGCCGCACATGATTGAGCGCGGTTTGCAGCAGATCACGGTTGTAATGCAGCGCCTCGGACGCATCATCCAGCAGCTTCATCGTGCCCTTGGGCGCACTTTCCCGCCGCTTGAGCAACAGGCTCATCAGCAGACGAGAGGAGGCCGCCCCGATGGCGCTGGCGAGCAGTTGCTCGGCAAAGCGCATGAATTGGGGATCAACCTCCATGTTGCGGTCATAGACGATGTCTCTTTGCTGGGCATGGGAGCGGAAGCTGCGCTGGGTGCGTTCAACCCCGAGATAGCGGGCCACCATATCTTCCAGATCACCCACCGACAGCATCGAGCGCCAAAGGCGCAGGCTGGGGGAGGGGCGCAATTCATCCGGCACGAACAGATTGGCTTGCAGCCGCTCGATCAGTTCCGGATGCCGTGAAGCAGAGCCGGCGATATAGGCAACGATATTGAACAGGATGCTCCAGAAAACACCATGCAGTAGCGGCGGCAGATCGGTTCCCAACAAAGCCTGTGGCTTGAGAAATTCGATGCCGAGTGGACCATGGGTCATGAAGTCCGTCGGAAACAGGCCCGACTGGGCAAACATCGGCAGCAGCAATGTGTAGCCCCAGATGATGAAGCCTGTTACCAGACCGGCAATCGCGCCGCGTGCGTTGGCCCGCTTCCAGATGAGGCCGCCAACCAGCGCCGGAAGAAACTGCGCCATGGCCGCAAAGGCAATCAGGCCGATCTGTGCCAGAGAGCTGTTATTGACCGCCAGTCGGTAGAAGGCATAGGCCAGTGTGAACAGGACCAGAATGGCAATCCGGCGCACATTGAGCAGAAACCGCCCCATATCCGGCGCGTCGATCGCATCATCGGCATGGCGACGCAGGATCAGCGGAATGACCAGATCGTTCGAAATCATGATGGCCAGCGCAACCGAGGAGACGATAACCATCGCGGTAGCCGCTGATAGCCCCCCCAGAAAGGCGATCACGGTGATGATATCGGCATTCATAGCCATCGGCAGGGAGAGCACATAGCTGTCTGCATCCACCCCCGCAGGCAAGATAAGTTGCCCGGCCAGCGTGATCGGGATGACGAACAGATTGATACCGATCAGATAGAGCGGAAATAGCCAGGTGGCACGAATGAGGGATTTCTTGGAAGTATTTTCCACCACCGCGACATGAAACTGGCGCGGCAGCAGCAAGGCGGCGCTGGCCGAAAGCATCGACAGGACAATCCAGTGGATCGCGTCGGGGCCTTTCTCAAGGCCATGGATCGAAATATTGGCCGCTGCCGCCTTGGCAAACAGGTCAAACGGGCCATCGAAAATGGAAAAGGTGACGAACAGGCCGACCGTCAGGAAGGCCACCAGCTTGACGACGCTTTCCGCCGCAACTGCCAGAATGAGCCCGCCCTGATGTTCGGTGGCATCCGCATGGCGCGTGCCGAACAGAATGGCAAACACCGCCATGGCCAGCGCGACGAAGAAGGCAATGTCGGCCAGCACCGGAACCGAACCGGTGGGGAAGGCAATATTCATATGCTGGATCAGGATCGCAACCGAGGTGGCAACGGCTTTGAGCTGCAGGGCGATATAGGGCATAGTGCCGACCACGGCGATGATGGTGGCAACCGCGGCTACCTGCTGGTTTTTGCCATAGCGCGCGCCCAGAAAGTCGGCGATAGAGGTGATGCGTTCCGTTTTGGAAAGCCGGATGATGCGCCAGACCAGCGGATAGCCCAGCGTGAACACGATCACCGGCCCGATATAGATGGTCAGAAAATCGAGACCGCTGGCCTTGGCCATGCCGACAGAGCCGAAAAAGGTCCAACTGGTGCAATAGACCGCAAGTGACAGCGCATAAAGGCTCGGATGGCGCTGCGCCGCTGACTTGTTTCGTGCCCGATGGTCTCCGTATGACGCAATCGCAAACAGAAGCCCGATATAGAGAAGGGTTGTCAGAACAACCATCCAGCCCTGAAGCATGAAGTCAGCTCCCCGTTAGAGTCTTCAAAGATATAGCATAAGAAAATTCAAAGGCACCACAAAGAGCAGCTTTGCGCGGCATTTTAGACCTTTTTTTAAAGGACAGGCATGAACAATTGGGGGTAACGGCAAAATGGGTGCTGAAAAAGGGCGTTTCACCTTCGCAAAGCCGATCAGGCAATTTACTGAGATACAATTCCTGTCATTTTGGTGGAAAACCCTGTGGCAGCTTTGCCTTGCGGGACACAAAGTGCCTGTCGCAATGTTGCGCAATGCATGCAAAAGCCGCAAATATATATATCCTTTCTATCTAGATCAAAAGAAGCCCTGCCATTTTGAACAAAGCCAGACCAGACCAGAGCGGGGTCGTTCCTTTCCAGAGCCAAACATGAGCCAGCAAAAAACAGTTTCCTGTTGTTCCGATAGTGGGTCCGATCTGTTGGGACATCTCAGCCCGGAGGCATATAACGCCCCATCCAGCGCCATTGTGGGCATCAAGACCTATGCGCAGGGTAAGGGCGACGTCATTCCTCTTTGGATCGGGGAAGGGGCGATGCCGACGCCAGATTTCATCTGCAAGGCTGCCAAGGACGCGCTGGATGCTGGCGAGACCTTCTATACCTATCAGAATGGTGTGCCGGAATTGCGCACGGCCATCGCTGCCTATCATCAGCGCCTCTATGGCCGCCCCTTTGATCCGAACCGCTTTTCGATCACCGGTTCGGGAATGCAGGCGATCCAGATGGCGGTGCGCATGGTGATCAGCGCAGGCGAAGAGGTGATCATTCCCTCGCCGGCCTGGACGAATATCCGCTCCGCTGTTGTCGTCGCTGGCGGGACGCCGGTGGATCTTGACCTGCATTTCCGCCCCGAAGGCTGGAAACTGGATATCGACGAGCTGTTCGATGCCTGTTCCGACAAGACCCGCGCCCTGTTCATCAACAGCCCAAACAATCCCACCGGCTGGGTTGCGACCCTTGATGAGCTGAAGGCCATTCTCGATTTTGCCCGCAAACGCGATATCTGGATCATCGCCGATGAAATCTATACCCGTTTCTATTTCGGTGGAGACCGGGAAAATGCGCCTTCCTTTTATGAAATTGCCGAAGACGACGACAAGATCCTGTATGTCAACAGCATGTCGAAAAACTGGGCCATGACCGGCTGGCGCGTTGGCTGGATCGGGGCTCCTCTTGCCCTTGAGCCGACGATCGGCAATCTCATTCAATGCTCCACATCCGGGGTTGCCCCCTTCATGCAAAGGGCGGCGACGGTTGCTCTGGATCATGGTGAATTGTTTATTGCAGATCAAATTGAGCGCGCCCGTTCGGGCCGCAACAAGCTCTTGAGCGCTTTCGAAGGGCAGAATGCTGTGCGCTTTGCGCCGCCAATGGGAAGTTTTTACTTCTTTTTTGGCCTTGAAGGCGAAGGTGATGCATCGATAATAGCAAAGCGCCTTGTCGATGAAGCAAATGTTGGTTTGGCACCCGGGTTTGCGTTTGGTCAAAGCGGGTCCGCATTTATGCGACTATGTTTTGCGACAAATCAGGACAGATTGGATCAGGCAATTTACCGATTGAACCGATGGCTTGCCCAATAGACTGCCTTGTAAATAGTATGAATACGTAGAATCAGCAGGGCGTCCTTCCCGGGTCTGACGCCTGACAAAAGAAGAAGAAGAAATGAACGGATCTGTAACCATCAATGGGCCCAAACGGACCAGCACACGGGCTTATCAGCGCCCGGATCGTCCGTTTCGGCCAATTGGCGATCTGGACGCGCGCCTGACATCCCTTCTGGATGTGGCTGCCGATTCGGTGTGCCTGATTGATGAACAGTCTCGCATTCTCCTGTTTAACAAGGCTTCTGAAGTCATGTTTGGATATAGCGCAGAAGAGGTGATCGGAAAATCCGTTGATATCCTGATGCCTGAACAATATTCCAGACATCATGATGGCTGGGTCGGACGTTATCTGCGCACCGGTGAGCATTCGATCATCGGCATCGGCCGCGAGGTGGTCGGACTGCACAAGGACGGATCGACCTTTCCCTTTGATCTTTCGGTCGGCGTTGCCGAGACCGAGGATGGCAAGCAGTTTATCGGCGTCATGCGCGATCTCCGCAGCCGCAAGAAATCCGAAGAGCATCTGCGCAATTTGCAGACGGAACTCAATCAGCTGACCCGTATCAATGCGATGGATGAGATGGGGGCGACGGTTGCCCATGAGCTCAACCAGCCACTGACCGCGATCATCCTTTATTTGCAGGCCATTGAGCGCAAGCTGCAATCCTATGACGAGCAGCAGCCCTGCAGCCGTGGGGAAATCGATAAACTGGTGGATCTGTGCGGCCGCGCCATTCGCGAAGCGCAGCGTTCCTCCTCGCTTTTGCAGCGTATCCGGGCCATTATCGAGAAAAAGGAACCCGAGCGCAGCGCCTGCGACATCATTGAGATCATCCGGAAATCCCACGAATTGGCACTGGTCGGCTTTGCCGCAACGGATGTGCAGGTCGATCTCGACGCAGCAGACGATATTCCCACCATCTGGGTGGATCCGGTACAGATCGAGCAGATTTTCCTCAATCTGTTGCGCAATGCCTTTCAGGCTCTGCGCAAGGCGCAAGATAAGGCGATCAGGATTAGTCTGAACGTGGTTCCTGCGCCCGAAGGGGACAGCCGCAGACGTCTGGTCATCCGCTTCAAGGATAGCGGGCCGGGCGTGCCGGAAGAGCACCGCAAGAATCTGTTCAAGGCCTTTGATTCGGACCGCAGCAATGGCATGGGCCTTGGCCTTGCGATTGCCCGTTCCATTGCCCAGAGCCATGGCGGCAGCCTTGATCTGGAGCCCTTTGATGACAAGCAGCCGGGAGCCTGCTTTGTTTTGACACTGCCTATCGCCTCCCGGTCTTCTGCAACCCCTTCTTGTCGGGAAGGGGATGCAAAGGAACCACTGGGCAGCAACCAACAAATATCACCGGCCCCTTAAGAGCCTGAAGAAAGCCAAGAGGCGAAGATAACATGACAACTGACTTACATCCTTCTATCCATATTGTTGATGACGATCCCGCAGTGAGGGACGCTTTGTCGGTTCTTTTCGAACTGGAAGGGTATCACGTGGAAACATTCTCCAATGGTGAGGATTTTCTGGCCAATCTGCGCGATTCCGTTCCTTCGATCATTCTGCTCGATGTGCATATGCCGGGCCGCTCGGGCATGGAAGTGCTCGAAGAGCTGGCCGCCCGCCACATCTCCGCTCCGGTCATGATCATCTCTGGTCAGGGCGACATCCAGATGGCCGTTGCTGCCATCAAACAGGGAGCGCATGACTTTATCGAGAAGCCATTCGATGGCACGCAAGTGGTTGATCGCATCGAGAAAATTCTGGCAACAGCCAACAAGGCTCCGGATCCGGGCCAGTCTGCGCTAACCAATTGGAGTTTCCCGCGTGCAGAAACCTTGACCCCGCGCGAGCGTGATGTATTGTTGCAGATAACCCAAGGGGCTTCCAACAAGGAAGCCGGCCAGCATCTGGCAATCTCTCCGCGTACCATCGAAGTGCATCGGGCGCGAATCATGGAGAAACTGAAAGCACGCAATACGGCCGATCTCGTTCGTATTGTATTGACCGGCCATTGATAGGCCAACCTGACGCCGTCGTGCATCTGACTTAAAGAGAGCCGTGGGGCGTACAGGGGCCAAACAGGAGGACACTCTCTCCCGCGATTACACAAGTTGTATCGCCGGATGAGGGGCAATGGCCAATGGGACCGGGAGTAATCCCGGTCCTTTTATTTTATCAAGGCCGGACGGTCTTTTCCCTGTCTTCCCGCTTTTTGCTCAAGAAAATCCTAAATGATGCATCGCACGTTGATCGACGGCGTGCCCGCCTGCAGGGCATCCCCATTTCGACATCTATGTGAGAGCTGGGCGAAAGTCATGATTTCATCATCTTTTCATTGCATTCACTTGCAGTATAAGTGAAAATACGTGCAATAAGTATTTTCAGTTGGACAGATTGCTACGACGGCCAACTTGTCGTATAGCTGCTGACAGTCTTCTGAAATAAGTGATAATGGTTCGAAGGCCCAAGTGGTCTGAATCGGGAGTGAATAAGTGATGCCGGAAGAACGAATTGTCAAAATGCCAAAAGCCGACTTTGATCGCGGTACGGCGCCTTGTCGATCGCCCTTCCCCGTCGAATCCGAATTCAAGGGCATTATGTCCAGTGACCAGAGCCGTCACAAAACCTTTCCCGCCCATGGCGTCGTCTTTTTCGAAGGTGATCCTGCTAACAATATCTATGAGGTGGCAGACGGTTCGGTGATGCTCTACAAGCTGCTTCCTGATGGGCGCAGACAGGTTGTCGAAATCCTTGGTCCGGGTGATCTTTTTGGCGTTCCGGCTGGAGAAGTTTATGATACTTCAGCGGAAACCCTGACAGAAACTCTGGTTCACCTGATCTCTCGCAAAGATGCGGAAGGGTCTCCGGAAATTCAGCAGCATATGAGAAAATGCCTGATTTCCCAGGTTCAGAATCTGCATGATCATGCGGTTCTGCTTGGCAGAAAATCGGCGCATGAGCGCGTGGCCTCTTTTCTCATGCGATTTGTGCCCAACCGTGGTGGCTTCGCCTGCACCGGGCCAGAATCGGAAAATGAAGACGAATCCGTCGTTACTCTCTATATGACCCGGCAGGAAATCGCCGACTATCTCGGACTGACGATTGAAACGGTCAGCCGCGTTTTGTCCGATATGAAGCGCCGCAAGGTCATCACGATGGAAAAGCAGGATCGCATTCGCGTCATGAATGTTTGCGGTTTGTGCCATTTGACTGGCAAATTCTAGTTAGGTGAAACTAACTACGACCTTCGAGATATCCACAAAGTGCAGGGCTGTTCTTCTGTGAAAACACCTATCCAAATGGTTAGGTTTGGTCCAGTTGTGCGCAAAAACGGAAAATTGTCAAACCATTGTCGTATGCGTTTCCGCTTAGTTCTTTTGCGGGCATGGACATTGGCGCGCAAGCCTGAACGAGCAGCAGCGAAGCCGGAACAGGCCTCTTCAGAGCTGTTTTCTGAAGAGGCTTTGTTGATGAGAGAGATCAGACCGCGACGGAATGCCTTCCCTTGCCCGTTTGCAGATAGGCATCGAAAATGGCGGCTACCAGCCGCACCAAGGGCCGACCGGTGCGGGTGACGCGGATCACATCCTCCGAGCGTTCTGCTATGCCGTCCGCTTCCAGTTCCTGCAATTGCGGATAACAGGATCGCAACGGCTCCAGAGCAACGCCATAGGCCTTGGCAATCGCGGCAATATCGGCTTCATAGGCGGTCATCAGCGCCATGATGATGGCTGCCCGGGCGCGGTCGTCCTGATCCAGTGCGATGCCGCGGGCAATGGGCAGCTTGCCTTCATCAACGGCCCGCTCCCAACCGCCAAAATCAGGGCTGTTCTGAACATATCCCTGCGGCAATTTGCCGATGGATGAGGCGCCTATCCCGATCAGGATATCGGCCTCGTCGGTCGTATAACCCTGAAAATTGCGTCGCATGGTGCCGTCTCTGGCAGCGATGGCCAGCGGGTCATCGGCTTTGGCAAAATGGTCCAGACCGATCTTTTCATAGCCATTCTCGGCCAGTGCCTGAGAGGCCTCGTCAAACAGGGCGATGCGCATTTCAGCATCGGGCAACCTGTCTTCAGGGATCAGGCGCTGATGCTTTTTCATCCATGGCACATGGGCATAGCCGAACAGGGCCAGACGGGAAGGATCAAGACTGACGGTCAGTTCCACCGCCTTGCGAATGGTGTCGAGCGTCTGATAGGGCAGACCATACATGAGATCGAGATTGATCTTTTCGATGCCAACCGCCCGCAAGGCATCCACCGCAGCCTTGACCTGCTCATAGGGTTGCACCCGTCCCACGGTCTGCTGGACCTTGAGATCGAAATCCTGCACGCCCAGACTGGCGCGGGTGATTCCCGCAAGGTTCAGGGTTTGTGCCAGTTCCGGTGTCACGGTGCGCGGATCGAGCTCGATGGCATGCTCCATGTCATCGAGCCAATGGAAGCTGGAGCGCAACGCATCAACGATCATCAGGAAACAGTCATGCGGCAGAATGGAAGGCGTACCTCCACCCCAGTGTATATGGCTGACTGGCTGATTGGCCGGCAGCTTGCTGGCCACGAGCGCCACTTCGCGAACCAGTTGATCGCTATAGGCGCGCAGCGGTTTCTCCTGCTTGGTCACCTTGGTATAGCAGCCACAATAATGGCACATGGAATCGCAGAAAGGCACATGCAGATAGAGGGAAACCGGCGTCTGCGGGTCAATCGTCGCCAGCCATTGCTCATAGGTCGCCTCGCTCACCGCATCGGAAAAATGCGGAGCCGTGGGATATGAGGTGTAACGCGGCACAGAGCGCGTTGCATATTTCAAGGTCACATTGGTCATTTTGGCATTTAGATCTTTGCAATGAAGAAGGACTTTGAGCCTTGTCAATTCTTAACAAATTGTCATCACCCGCTTTCGTATAGATCGCGGGTGCCATCTGGCCGAACAAGGGCTGTTTTTCTGGCGCGCAGGGCAGGGGCAAAGCCTGCGCCGAGCAACTCTTAAGGCCCGCTTTTCGGCGCGGTAGTTCGAGAGAGGTCCTGAGCGATCATGGATTGAGGATGGCGCTCGTCGTTTTCACCACCAGCGTCAGCGGAAGGGTTGCCGTATCGACGACGATATCGGAGAAGGTCTGCGTTTCTCCCGGCGCTTGCAGGAAGACCTGCTGATTGCTTGAAGTCATGCCCTTGAGCAAGGCCACCAGACTGGGCGAGGTAACCGCCGTCATGTGATTCATGCCATCGCCACCGGTAAACTGGGATACGTCGAAAACGGTTATGCCATTTCTGCGGATTCTGGTCTCATCGATATTGTTGCCGACGCGGTTCTTGTCACCGGCCAGAAAACTGGAAAGCTGCAGCGCCTTGTCTTTCTGAGAGGCGAAGATCGCAAATTCTCGCGGCAAGGTCTTGATGGCATTGAGCTGGGCATTGAACACATCAATGTCGAGATCGGGCGAGATCAGAATGACCGAATGAATCTTGGCTGGCAGCTTGCCATGGTTTGCCAGCGCCATCTGGCGCAATGTTTCCATCAGCAGTTCCGAACCAAGCGAATGGGCAATGAGCACCACATCCTCGAGATCTGAATCTGCCATCAATTCAATGACGGAGGCCAGCTGGTCTCGTGAAATCTTCACACTGTCCCTGTCATAGATATAAAGACCGGGTTCACCCGCCGAAGGCCAGCTGTAAAGCGCCAGAGGCATGGCAAGATCGAAATCATGGCGCAGCTGGGCGGCGCGATAAAGGCTCTCCGAAAAATCGGTATTGTAACCATGGACAAACAGCGCTGCCGAGCGAGACGCCTTTTTATTGTCGCGGCCAGCCTCTTTTGCCATGCCCTCCAGCGCCTTCTGGAATGACGGCCCATCCTTGAAGGGCTCAACCGAGGCAACGGCAAAATGCCGTTTCGGGTCCGGTTTGCCATGCGGCCATTCAATCTGGCCCACCTTGTGCACCTCGGGGATGGACACATTATAGGTTGCCAGATGCAGTTTGGTGTCGCGTTCTCCGCTGAAATCGCCATTCTCGCCCGGTGATCGGCTGGTGGCGACCAATACCGGCTCGATGTCCTTGGCGCCAGCAAGCGAACTGGCGAATTGAACCCCGGTTGGCGTCGAGCAGGCAGCCAGAAACGCGCATGCGGCCATAATGGCGGCCCCTCGGCTGAGGCTGTGCAGCCATTTCGGCTGAGGCTTGCTTTCTTTAGTGTAAAGGCTCATCACAGGCTCATGCTCGCGCGATTCATCAATTTGCCACCCCCCGGTGGCGCAGGGCCGATATTTAGCAGCTTTGCATGCAATAGCAAAGCGGACAGATCGTCGAGGCCATATATATGGTGTCTTATGTCAATTTGATGGCTAGCCATGACGGTTCCTCCTGACGCCAACCTGACAAAAACCAGATGCAAACCAGATACTAACTTGGCACCAAATGTCGGCTGGCAATCATTGGCTAATCCTTCTCTGACCTGCATGATCTGTCAGCTTGCCAAGCCGTCACTTGAATGATAACTGGAGTGGACTTGCCGGATTTTGTTCTCAAAATCGACGATCACTATCCCTGTACCAATCTTCTGGTCATGAGAGATATTGCATCTTTTTTGCTTTTCCCTGACCTGCCCGGATGGACGCCAGCCAAATCCGATGGGGTGAAAGACCAATGCCCTTTGATAAAAACAAGAATGTCCCCCCGAAGATGCGCAAGGATTGGCGTGACAGAAATATGGGAAAATGCCTGTTGCAGGTGGTCGCGCTTTATCTGATCGCCCTTGCCGGTGGAGCAATTGCCCATTGGGTCGATTTCCCCGCTGCCTGGCTGACCGGCTCTCTTCTGGCCGTCGCGATAACCTCGCTGGCTGGTCTTCGCCTTCATCTGCCCCATTTGCTGCGCGATCTTGGCTTCGCGCAAGTGGGGCTCATTCTGGGCTCCGGTTTTTCTCCCGACATGCTCAGCGCCATTGCGGCCTGGCCCCTCAGCATCGCCATGCTGGCGGTAACCGTGGTTGCAATTGCCGCATCGGCCTATTGGGTGCTTCGCAAGATCGGGCGCTGGGATCATGATACCGCGCTTTTCTCATCTCTGCCCGGTGCTCTCAGCTATATCATTGTCATAGCCGAGGATTCAAAGGCCGACATGACCAGAGTGGCGATCGCCCAAAGTCTGCGCGTCTTTGTTCTGGTCTCCATTCTGCCGATCATTCTGACCCCCTTTACCGACGGGGTCACCAGCAGGGTTGGTCCTGATACCGTGACCCTTGATCTCATGCATCTGGGATTGATGATTGTTGCTGTGGCCATTCTGGTGCCGGTCGCGCTGCGGCTGCGGATACCGTCGGGCCTGATGCTGTCCGGTATCATCGTGTCTGGGACGCTCTATTTGACCGGTGTCTATCATGAGCCTTTTCCCGTTTGGTTCACGGTGCCCGGCTATCTGACCATCGGGATCAATATCGGAGCGCGCTTCGCGTCCATTTCCGTGCGGGACCTTGTGCGCCTGTCCGGTATTTCGATGCTGTCATTGATCACGTCGGCTGCCGTCTCCGGTGTGGCGGCTCTCCTATGCGCAGAATTGCTCGATTTCCCGGTCGGTCAAGTCATTCTGGCCTTTGCGCCGGGCGGCTTTGACACGATGGTGCTGTTGTCTTTCCTGATCAATCTCAACCCGGCCTATGTGACCGGCCATCATCTGGTGCGCTATCTCGGACTGGTCATCTTTGCCCCGCTGGTCATTTCCCGCCTTTCCCGCTCCAGAGACAAGCAATCGCAAGAAGAAAACTGATCTATTCTGGTCCCGGTTGCTCATAACAGGTATTTTATATGCGAATTATCTGTTTGAGACTAAAGGGAAATCGTGATTCTACATACGCCTATTGGCTTGCCCGTCATGATTATTGGACCAAATCCATCCCGCCTGCTTTGCAAGGCGTTTGGATATCCGTGTATAAAGTGCATTGGGCATGAATATTTTTCTGCCACTTAAGCAGCATGCGACCAAAAGGACTGCATTTGAGGGCAAACATTAAGTAATTGTAATAATTATAACAAATTGCCATTTGGGGCAAAAATAAGGAAATTATCTGCGACAACCGGTCGCAGGAACCAGCCTTGTCCTCCTCTTTCCGTTGATATGAGTCAAAGCGTAAAAATAGGGCGATCCCTAGGGTTTTCGAACCCAATCGGGGGAAGTGTGCTCAAAGATCAACCTGTAATTGACGACATCCGGGTGTCGTCAAGGTGACTTTACAATGGTGCTGTGGTTCGACTTCATGGGGAGGCTCGGGCCACAGATGGGACTGAAAGATGGCTCACACAACGAAACGACTTTCTTTGGAAGAAGGCCTGTTTGCAGGATTCCTGACTGCATTGGCTTTCATTTGCCTGATCATCGCCGGCAAAGCGGTTGATGGTGTCATGGCATTTCACGCAGGGATCGGATTGCTTTTCTCGGCAATCGGCGTATTCCTGATTTTCAATTCATATTTCAAGCGTCCGCTGGACGTCGATGAAAGCGGATACAATCTCGGGCCAATCAAATTTGCCTCGATTGCTGCCGTTTTCTGGGGAATTGCGGGTTTTCTCGTCGGTGATATCATCGCCTGGCAGCTGACATTCCCGGTCCTCAATTTCGATCTCGAATGGATCAGCTTCGGACGGTTGCGTCCGCTGCATACGTCAGCCGTGATTTTTGCCTTTGGCGGTAACGTGTTGCTTGCAACGTCATTCTATGTCGTCCAGCGCACCAGCCACGCGCGCCTTCCGGGCCGTGTCGCACCATGGTTCGTCATTCTTGGCTATAACGCCTTCATCGTGATTGCCGGTACCGGCTATCTGTTTGGCGCGACCCAGTCCAAGGAATATGCCGAGCCGGAATGGTATGCCGACCTTTGGCTGACCGTGGTCTGGGTGGCCTATCTGCTGGTCTATCTGGCAACGCTCTGGCGGCGCAAGGAACCACACATCTATGTGGCAAACTGGTTCTATCTCGCCTTTATCGTCACCATTGCCATGCTGCATATCGGCAACAACCTGACGGTGCCCGTGTCGATCTTCGGCATCAAGTCCTATCAGGTCTTCTCCGGCGTGCAGGATGCCATGGTGCAATGGTGGTACGGTCATAATGCGGTGGGCTTCTTCCTGACCGCAGGCTTTCTGGCCATCATGTATTATTTCATCCCCAAGCGTGCCGAGCGTCCGGTTTATTCCTACCGCCTGTCGATCGTGCATTTCTGGGCGCTGATCTTCATCTATATCTGGGCCGGTCCGCACCATCTGCATTATACGGCGCTGCCCGATTGGGCGCAGACCCTTGGCATGACCTTCTCGGTCATCCTCTGGATGCCATCCTGGGGTGGCATGATCAACGGCCTGATGACGCTTTCGGGGGCGTGGGACAAGCTGCGCACCGATCCGGTTCTGCGCATGATGGTTGTCTCGGTCGCCTTCTATGGCATGTCGACCTTCGAAGGCCCGCTGATGTCGGTCAAGGCGGTCAACTCCCTCTCGCACTATACCGATTGGACCATCGGTCACGTGCATTCAGGGGCGCTTGGCTGGGTTGGCTATATCTCCTTTGGCGCCATCTATTGCCTCATTCCTTGGCTTTGGAACCGCAAGAGCCTTTATTCAACCAAGCTGGTTGAGTGGCACTTCTGGATTTCCACGCTCGGTATCGTGCTCTACATCACCTCGATGTGGGTATCCGGTATCATGCAGGGCCTGATGTGGCGCGCTTATGACAAGCTTGGTTTCCTTGAATATTCCTTCATCGAAACCGTCGAGGCCATGCATCCATTCTACATGATCCGCGCGATCGGCGGCCTTCTGTTCGTCGCTGGTGCCCTGATCATGGCCTACAATATCTGGATGACCATTCGTGTCGGTGAGAAAGCGCAACAAGATGCCGCAGATCCCGCGCTGGTCCCAGCAGAATAAGGAGTGGTTGCTATGTCTTTGATGAATAAACACGGCATTCTCGAACGCCACTCCATGCTTCTGCTCGTTGGCATCCTGATTGTGGTTGCCATCGGTGGTCTGGTCGAGATAGTTCCGCTTTTCTACCTGAAAAGCACCATCGAGAAGGTTGAGGGCATGCGTCCCTATACCCCTCTCGAACTGGCTGGCCGCAACATCTATATCCGCGAAGGCTGCTATCTGTGTCACTCACAGATGATCCGCCCGATGCGCGATGAAATCGAGCGTTACGGCCATTACTCACTCGCAGCCGAGTCCATGTATGACCATCCGTTCCAGTGGGGGTCGAAACGTACTGGTCCCGATCTTGCTCGCGTGGGCAACAAATATTCCGATCTGTGGCACGTCAACCACCTGATCAACCCGCGTTCTGTCGTTCCTGAATCCGTCATGCCCGGATATCCATTCCTGGCTCAGCGGGAACTCAAGGTGCCTGATATTTCGGCTGACCTGAAGGTCAACAAGATTGTCGGCGTGCCTTACACCGACGAACAGATCGCCAATGCCAAGGCCGACATGATGGCTCAGGCAAATCCCGATGACGACAATGTCGATGGGTTCCTCGAACGTTACACCCAGACTGTTGGGGACGCCGAGAGGGAACCGACCATCCGGGATTTCGATGGTGATCCGAAACGGGTGACGGAAATGGACGCGCTTGTTGCCTATCTGCAAATGCTTGGCACCTTGGTCGATTTCTCGATCTATGATGACAAGGCAGACCTTCGCTAGGGGAGCAGGCTTATGTCGACCTATGAAACTTTGGCTAACTTCGCGCAGACCTGGGGCTTGCTCTATTTTGTGCTGATCTTCGCTGGTGTGCTGGTCTATACCTTCTGGCCCGCCAACAAGAAACGGTTCGATGATGCGGCCCAGATGCCACTGCGGGAGGACTGAAAATGAGTGACCACAAAAAAGAAATCGACCACCTTTCCGGCGTAGAGACGACCGGTCATGAATGGGATGGCCTCAAGGAGCTCAACAATCCGCTGCCGCGCTGGTGGCTGTGGACCTGGTATGCCACGATCGTCTGGGCGATCGGCTACTGGGTGTTGTATCCGGCATGGCCATTGGTAACCAGCTACACCAAGGGGTATCTGGGCCATACCAACCGCGAGGACGGCATCAAGGCTTATGAAAGCCTGATTGCCAAGCGTATGGAGCAGGGCGCTGGCCTGCAGACCGCAACTGTCGAGGAGATTCTCGGCAATGACGATCTGCGTCAGTTCGCTGTTGCGCAAGGGGCTGCTGCCTTTGGCGACAATTGCGCGGCCTGCCATGGATCCGGTGCTGCCGGTGGCAAGGGCTATCCGAACCTGCTTGATGATGACTGGCTCTGGGGTGGCACCATCGAGGATATTCATACCACCTTGCTCTATGGTATCCGCTCCACCCATGACGACACCCGGCTCAACGACATGACCGCTTTTGGCCGTGACGAAATTCTCGAGCCCGAGCAGATCCAGACACTCACGGACTATGTGCTCTCGATCTCCGGTCAGGAGCCTTCGGCCGGTGCCAATCTTGAAGAAGGGGCTACCCTGTTTCAGGAAAATTGTGTCTCCTGCCACGGCGAGGATGCCAAGGGTCTTCAGGAAATGGGTGCGCCCAACCTGACCGACGCCATCTGGCTCTATGGTGGCGATCGTGAAACCATCCTTGAGACCATCACCAATGGCCGCAAGGGCGTGATGCCGACCTGGGAAGCGCGTCTGGACCCTGTGACGATCAAGTCTCTGGCGGTCTATGTCCATACCCGTGGTGGCGGGCAATAGCCTTCAGACAACAACAGCTCCGGGAGAGGCCATCGCTTCTCCCGGAGGGAATCATGGAACCGGGGGCGTCCATTTGATGTCCGGGTTTCTTTTCGATCGGGCATTCTATTTATGCGTCAATATGTCTCAGTATTTTTCCTGAAAATATCCGCCGCTCTTCTGTAAATAGGAATGAATGGCTATTTTTTTGACCAAATACTGGTAAATCATATGCGAATTACTCTGCTTGTTGAAGCGTCAAAAGCAAAAGCGGAGCTTATTCTTGCCAGATCGGACTGAGGTTAAGAAATGAGCGTTATTCCTGAGAGGATCGGCAGGATAAATGCGCGGAGAGATTTTTGCTTTCAACGACCAATATTTGAAAGCAGTCGGGATGGACAAGGAGGGGCGCGCTTCTATTGGAGCGCACCATTCTGTATCATCCTTCAGGACCATTCGAGGAGACGATAGATGACGGTTGATGCCCCGGAGACCAGTACGGACAGCAACCCCGGCGATTTGCAGCTCTATGCCAAGGCCAAGAAGGTATATCCGCAAAGCGTCAAGGGTCGGTTCCGCAATTTCAAATGGGCTTTTATGATCTTTGCCCTCGGTCTCTATTATTTTCTGCCTTTCGTGCGCTGGGATCGTGGTCCCAATGCGCCCGATCAGGCTGTGCTGATCGACTTCCCCGCAAGGCGCTTCTATTTCTTCTTCATCGAGATCTGGCCGCAGGAAGTTTATTATCTCACCGGCCTGCTGATCCTTGCCGCGCTGACATTGTTTCTGATGAACGCATTGGCCGGGCGCGTCTGGTGCGGCTATATGTGCTTCCAGACAGTCTGGACCGATCTGTTCATGCTGGTTGAACGCTGGATCGAGGGCGACCGCCGCGAACGCATGAAGGCAGACCGGCAGCCGATGTCTGTCAAGCGGATCGGCAAGCTGCTATCAAAGCATATTGTCTGGCTGTTCATCGCCTGGTGGACGGGTGGTGCCTGGGTGCTCTATTTTGCCGATGCGCCGACGCTGGTCAAGGAGCTTGCCTTCGGGCAGGCCCCGATGGTGGCCTATGTCTGGATCGGTATCCTGACTGCTACGACCTATATCATGGCCGGCCACATGCGCGAGCAGGTCTGCGTCTATATGTGCCCGTGGCCGCGCATTCAGGCCGCCCTGACGGATGAATGGGCGCTCAATGTCACTTATCGCAAGGACCGGGGCGAACCGCGCGGCTCCCTGAAAAAGATGAAGGCCCGTGCCGCCGAGGGCCTGTCGGCAGGCGATTGCGTTGATTGCGGCCAGTGTGTTGCCGTCTGCCCGACCGGCATTGACATCCGCGACGGTGCGCAGCTGGCCTGCATCCAGTGTGGCCTCTGCATCGATGCCTGCGACAATGTGATGGAAAAGATCGGCAAGCCCCGCGGTCTGGTGGATTACGACACCGACATCAATATCCAGCGTCATCTCGAAGGCAAGGACAGCATCTATCGTTTCATCCGCCCGCGCACGATCATCTATATTGTCATGATCTCGCTGGTCACAGGGCTGATGGTCTATACGCTGGCAAACCGCCGGTTGGTCGATCTCAATGTGTTGCATGATCGCAATCCGCTGTTTGTGGCCCTCTCCGATGGCGCGATCCGCAATGGCTATACCATCCGGTTGATCAACAAGGCCAGCACACAGCGCGACTTCGAGCTGTCTCTGGTTGGCGTACCGGAGGGCTTTTCGATGACGGCAGTGGGCATTGAAAGCGATGATCCGCGCGCCATGGTCATTCCCATTGCGCAGGACATCACAAAGGAACTGCGGGTTCAGGTCTTTGCTCCGCCCAAGGCGAAGCTGGAGAAATCCCAGCAGATCGGCTTCAATGTCAAAGACACTGAAACCGGAGAAGCCCAACTGGTCACGGACTATTTCAAGGCACCATGAGGGCCTTGACGAACAAGGCGGGAGGCTTTGGATCTTGCTCTAAAGCCTCTCTTTATTTCTGGCAAGAAGCGCGCATAATTGGTAAGCATTAACCCGAAGAGACGGGGAACATAGGGCAGGATATATGGCAGTCACATCCGAGAAGGCAGAGAAGAAATTTACCGGCTGGCATATGCTTCTATGGTTGTTTGGCTTCTTTGGCGTCATGTTCATCGCAAATGGCTTCTTTATCTATTATGCCCGCACCTCATGGCCCGGCGTGGTGGAGGAAAGCCCCTATCAGGCCAGCCAGAATTACAACAAGACGCTGGCCGAAGCCGAAGCGCAGAACCTGCGCGACTGGCACATGGCCCTGTCGCTCAAGCGCCGTCAGCAGAGCGTCTTTCTGGTGATCGAAGCCAGAGACAGCAATGGCAAGGCATTGACCGACCTTGACATCGAAGCCACAGTCGGGCGTCCGGTTACCGAGGATTTCGACCATGGTCTCACCCTTGTCACCTCAGGCGAGGGCAGCTATCAGGCCGAGATTGGCGCGCTCGATCCGGGCCGCTGGCGCATTGAGCTGGAAGCTTCCCGGCAGGGCGAGCTGCTGTTCCAGACCCATGAAATCGTCGCGCTGAAATGATCCTTGCAGCACCGGCTAATGGGGTGCCTTCATGAATGCATATCAAACCATAGAACGCGACTGGTCAGCTTTCTCCGAGCAATTGCCCGATGGCAACGAAAAGCTGGCTTTGGCGGTGGAAGGCATCTATTGCCCGGCCTGCATGACGCGCATCGAGAAGGGCCTGATGGATCTGGAGGGGGTCTGCAATGCCCGCGTCAATCTCTCCTCCCATCGTCTCGCGGTGACATGGAATCCTGAAGAGACTGATCCGGAGCAATTGCTCAAGCGGTTGGCCGATCTTGGCTATGGTGCCCATCCCTTTGACCCCGGGCGCGTCAAGACCGAGGAAAAGCGTGAAAGCCAGCGTCTGCTGCGGGCGCTCGCAGTGGCCGGTTTCGCCTCGATGAATGTGATGCTGCTCTCCATTTCGGTCTGGTCGGGCAATGTCTCCGACATCACGCCCGAAACCCGCGATTTCTTTCATTGGCTCTCCGCCGTGATCACGCTTCCTGCTGCAGCCTATGCCGGTCAGCCCTTTTTCAGCTCGGCCTGGCGCGTGCTGCGCAAGGGGCATCTCAATATGGATGTGCCCATTTCCATCGGCGTCATTCTGGCTCTGTGTCTGTCGGTCTTGCAAACCGTGCAGCATCAGGCCGAGGCCTATTTCGAGAGCGCGCTGATGCTGCTCTTCTTCCTTCTGGTCGGGCGCTGGCTTGATCAGATGATGCGGCTCAAGACACGGGCCTTTGCCGAAAATCTCACCGCGCTCAAGGCCGAAACGGCGATGAAGCTGTTTGTTGACGGTTCCCTGCGCGAAGTGCCGCTCTCCAAGGTCGAGCCCGGCGACAAGGTGCTGGTGCGCCCCGGTGAGCGTGTTTCGGTCGACGGTCGGGTGATCTCGGGCACCTCCGAGATTGACCAGAGTCTGGTGACGGGCGAAACCGGTCTGGTCAGGGTAACCGAGGGCGATGCCGTCTATGCGGGGACGCTGAATGGCGAAAATGCCCTGACCATTTCCGTCACGGCCGCCGCCAAGGGCACCTTGCTTGATGAGGTCAACCGGCTGATCGACGACGCCATGGAGGCCAAATCCCGCTATCGGCAATTGGCCGACCGGGCAGCTGAATGGTATGCCCCGATTGTGCATACCGCATCCGCCCTGACATTCGCTGGCTGGTGGCTTTATGGCATCGGCTGGCAGCCTTCGCTGGTCATTTCCATATCGGTTCTGATCATCACATGCCCCTGTGCGCTGGGGCTGGCAATTCCAGCGGTGCAGGTGGTCGCCTCCGGCTCGCTGTTCCGCAATCAGGTTCTGCTCAATCGCTCCGACGCGCTGGAGCGTTTCGCCCGCGTTGACATGGTGGTGTTTGACAAGACCGGCACATTGACGCGGCCAACGGCAGGGCTGGTCAATCCCGATGCCTGCGACGCCGAGAATCTCAGGCTCGCCATCGCGCTCGCCAAGGCATCAAGCCATCCGCTCTCCGCAGCACTGGCGGCAATGGACAGGAAAGTCCTGCCGCTGGACGAGACAAGCGAAGAGAAGGGGATGGGGCTTGAAGCCCTCTATCAGGGGGAGCGGCTGCGGCTTGGCTCGGTCACCTTCTGTGATGCGCAAAATGAAGCGGATGCCGTGCATCAGGCTCATCCTCTGGCCTCGCTCATCGCCTTCAAGCGTGGCGAGGGCAAGCCGGTGGTCTTCGCTCTTGAACAGCAATTGCGCTCAGACGCCAAAGAGGTCGTCGAGAGCCTCAAGGCACGCGGGCTGGAATTGATGATCCTGTCCGGCGATCAGCCGCGCGCGGTTGAGGCGATCAGCGCGCAATTGGGCATCGAACGCTGCCATGCGGGCATTTCGCCAACCGACAAGATTGCCCTGATCGAGGCGGAAAAGGCCAAAGGCAAGCGGGTGATGATGGTCGGAGACGGCCTCAATGATGCACCTGCGCTCGCCAGCGCCGATGTGTCGCTCTCGCCGGTTACCGCCGCCCATGTCAGTCAGGCAGCCGCCGACGCGCTGTTTCTTGGTGAAAGGCTCGCGCCGGTTCTCCAGATCCTCGACATCAGCAAGCGCGCACGGCGCATCATGGAGCAGAATCTGTTTCTGGCAACCCTTTACAATCTGGTCGCCGTACCCTTTGCCGTCGCCGGTTTTGTCACCCCGCTGATTGCCGCGCTCGCCATGTCCGGCTCGTCTCTGGTGGTGACCATCAATGCCCTGAGGGCCCGTTCCAGAAGTGATCCATGGTTCGTTGACAATGGTGGCTTTGAAGACAGTTTGTCAGATCGACTTCCATCCGGCACAGACCGATAAGATTGGTTACAAAATTCTCGTTTTCATGGCCTTTCCCAGTTGCTACCAATAGGATAGGTGCAAACGCAACTTCGAAGGGCTGCCGCAGGACAGGAGCTGTCGCATCATGAATGTTTTGTTCTTCCTTATTCCCATTGCCCTCGGGCTTGGAGCTCTGGGGCTGGTGGCCTTTCTGTGGTCTCTCAAAAGCAACCAGTATGAGGATCTGCAAGGGGCGGCCTATCGCATTCTTGATGATTCCGATCTGGCCCCCGAGGAGCAGGCCAAAATTCATGGCAAGCCTCAAAAGCCGCCTCAAAAGCAGTCCCAGAAACAGCCCCCAAAACGCTCACAAGGCCTAACCAGAGGCGAGGGGCACCAGCACAGCCAAAGCTGAAAGACAGCGATATGGAAAGAGCAAACGGATAAAGCAGGAACGGGGAAAGCGGAATGTTCAAGGCGCTGCGATATTTCTGGAAGGAACAGCCGATTGCCCTGTCGCTTTTCGCGCTCGCCCTGGTGTGTCTGCTCTTCTTTGGTGTCCGTTTCGTTGATCGCTTTCTGTATTTTCATGACCCCGCCCACCGCAATCAGGCGCTCGAGCCATGGATGACCCCGCGCTATGTGGGCATAAGCTATCAGTTGCCAAAGGATGTCATTTTTCAGGTCATGGAGCTTTATGACACCGAAGGCCGACGCGTGCGTGTTGGCGAGATTGCTGACCGTATGGGCATTTCGCTTGATGAGCTTGAGGCCCGTGTTCGCAAGGCCAAGGTGGAATTCATCGCGCAAAGGCATCATCCAAAGGCGCCGGGCAAGGGCATGCCACCCATGGCCGGGCCGCGCGGGGCGGGCGAACCTATGGATCGGAAAGAACCATGACCGATACCATTCTTGCTCTGATCCCCACTTATGGCCTGTGGGTCATCTTCCTGACCTTGCTATTTTGCTCCATGGCCATTCCCTTGCCCGGCTCGATGCTGATGATCGCCGCCGGTTCCTTCGCCTCGTCAGGGGATATCGATCTTTATCTCGCCATGGGTGTTGCCTATGCGGGATATATCGCCGGTGACCAGACAGCCTATCGCGTTGCCCATATGGCCGGCCCGCCTCTGCTGAACCGCTTTCGCCGCTCGGTCAAAGCCGCAGCCATGATCGAGCGCGCCGAGCGTCTGCTGGAAAGGCGTGGCCTGCTGGCGGTGTTTCTCTCGCACACGATCATCAGCCCGATCGGTCCATGGGTCAGCTATATTTGTGGTGCCGCACAAATGAAATGGTTGCATTTCTCGCTGGCCTCTGTTGCTGGCGCTGCTTGCTGGGTTGCCGCTTACGGTCTGGTTGGCTATTACTTTGCCGACCGTCTGGCCGATCTGGCCCAACTTGCCAATGACGGCGTGGGATTCCTTCTTGCATTCGCTGTTGCTGCGGCCACTGGCTGGTGGCTCCTGTCCAGCTGGAAGAAATTTCGCGAAAAGACAAGGACCGAAGACGCGCTCAAGGAAGCCCCTGCCAGAGGCGACTGAAGCGCATGGGCGAAAGCGCAAGAGCGCAAAGAGGCAGTCATGCTATTTTCATTCGATGTTATGGGGCTCTTTATTGTGACCTCCGCCGTTCTGGGTCTTGCGCCCGGGCCGGATAATATTTTCATTCTCACCCAGTCGGCTCTCTCCGGACGCAAGGCAGGACTGATCGTCACGCTTGGGCTTTGCACCGGTATTCTCATTCACACCATGCTTGTGGCACTCGGGGTTTCTGTCATTTTCAAGAGCTCCGAGATTGCCTTCACGCTGCTCAAGATTGCCGGAGCAAGCTATCTGGCCTATCTGGCCTTTCAGGCTTTCAGGGCCGGTGCCAGCGATCTGGAAGGCGATGACGGGCAAGCGCAGACACTTCATGTGCGGCGTCTTTATATTCGCGGCATCATCATGAATATCACCAACCCCAAGGTGGCGATATTCTTTCTGGCCTTCCTGCCCCAGTTTGCGGATCCCTCGCGCGGGCCCTTGTCTGTCCAGTTGCTGATATTGGGCGTCGTGTTCGATCTCGTCACCCTGATTGTCTTCACCTTCATCTGTCTGGGTGCGGGCTATATTGGCGAATGGCTGAAGAAAACCCGCATAGCTCAGATCGCGATCAATTATATCGCCGGAGTGATCTTTCTGGGCTTGGCCGTGAGGCTGGTGACGGTGAAATTCTCGAATAGCTGAAACGGGTTGGTTTTAAATTTAATGGCGACAACCAAAAGATGAGTTATTGCGAAAAATGACGATTTAATGGTTGAGTCTGCTTAAAAATTAAAAATCGATTTTGGTTTCTAATGTATAATTAAAGGTGAGGGAAGTTTAGTGGAATGTTGGTGATAGAAATATTAATTTAATACATTACGTGAATCATGTTGACCTGAGAAATCAGAAATTTACCTTCGAAAGGTCGCCGTGATGCAGTTCGGTATGAATAGTCTTTCTATCAGAATTCGCCTTTTCCTCACCTTCGGGATCATTTTGGCATTCACTGCCGTGCTTGGCTTGTTTGCGTTGGATCGCATAAACAATATGAGCACGATGACGCAGCATCTGGCCAAGGAACTCAAGAGCGTTGAAACGCTCGGTGAGATGGCAAAACTCAGCCAGCATCTGCGCGCTCATGATCTTTTGCGTCAGTTCACCAAGGATGAAGCCGAGCGGGCCAATCTGTCCGAGGAAATCCGTGAAGCGCAGGTCGCTTTCTCTCGTGCCTGGAGCACATTTGCGCCAACCATCGAGGCTGGTGAAGATGAAAGCAGAGCCAATGAGCTGTTCACCGCATGGCAGCATTTTCTGGCGGTAGAGGAAGAAGTATCCGGCCTGCAGGCCGTGGGTATGAATGACCTTGCCGAGCAGGTTCTGCTCAATGACCTCAAGAAGGATGCCGAGATTTTCAACAATGCGGTCAGCCGCGTGCTTGAAATCCGCAATGAGCAATCCGCCAAGACGGCAGATCTCGCAAGGGAAATGAGTGCGGATGCCAGCTTCAGCGTAACAATGGCATTGGCCGGCATCATTCTGGTGGGATTGATGGTGGTATGGCTCATCGTTCGCAATGTTTCCGGACCGATCGTCAATCTGGCCAAGGTGATGCGTGCGCTGGCTGATAATCACATGAATACCGAAGTGCCCGGGGTTGAGCGCAAGGACGAAATCGGCCGCATGGCCTCGGCGGTGCTGGTCTTCAAGGAAAACATGATTGCTGCAACAACGATGCGGCAGGAGCAGGCCGAGCAGGAGAAGATCTCCGCCGAAAAACGCCATCAGGAAATGATGGAGTTAGCCGATCGTTTTGAAACGGCGGTCGGGCAGGTCGTCGAGCGTGTGGCGACGGAAGCCAAGGAATTGCAGAATAACGTCGGTACGCTAACGGCCGCATCGGAAGAAACCAATGCCCAGTGCGCCGCCGTTGCCGCCGCCGCCGAGCAGGCTTCCAGCAATGTTGAAACGGTCGCTGCCGCCATCGAGGAATTGTCGGCCTCATCGCAGGAAATCGGTCAGCAGGTGTCTCACTCCACGCGCGTTGCCCATCGTGCCGTATCGGAAGCCCAGCAGACCAATGAACGCATGTCGGGCCTGCAAACGGATGCAGAGCGGATCGGTACGATTATCGGTCTGATTGATGAGATCGCCTCCCAGACCAACCTTCTGGCCCTCAACGCAACCATTGAGGCGGCCAGAGCCGGTGAAGCTGGCAAGGGATTTGCCGTTGTGGCTTCCGAGGTCAAGGGGCTGGCGGAGCAGACCGCCAAGGCAACCGCAGAAATCGCCACCCAGATCAAGAGCATGCAGACCTCGAGTTCTGATGCCAACAATGCGATTAACGCCATCGGCGAGACGATTGGCGAGATGAGCGATATCTCCAGTTCCATCGTCGATGCGGTGCAAGAGCAAGGGCAGACCACTTCGGAAGTTGCGCTAAATGTGCAGCAGGCCTCCGTTGGCACGCGGGAAGTAACCGCCAATATCGAGGGCGTTTCCCATGCCGCGCAGGAATCGGCAAGCGCTTCGGCTCAGGTGCTCGCATCGGCCCAACAGCTCGCCAGTCAGGCAGAGACATTGCGCTCCGAAATGAGCAATTTCCTTCAAACCGTCCGGGCGGCCTCGTAACGGCCGATCGCAGAAAAACAGCTTGCAGGATTGAAGAAAGGTCCAGATATGAAACGCTTTTCGGTCTTTTTGTTGTCGACCGCCTTGATGGTCAATGCAGCCGCCGCGGTAACCATTGGAACCACTATGTCCAAGAAGGATGCCTTCGTGTCCATCCTGACCGACAATATCAGGGACGCGGCCAGCAAGACCAGCGGCGTCACGCTTGATCTTGTGGTCGCCAACATGGACAAGGAAACCCAGATCAATCAGGTTAAGACCTTCATTGAAAATGATGTCGACGCCATCATCGTCAACGCTGTGGCAGACGAGCATAGCGAATTGATGCAGAAAATGGCTGCCGAGGCCAATATTCCTCTGGTTTATGTCAACCGGCAGCCGCCACAAAGCCGCTTTCCCGGCCCCGTCTCGGTGGTCTCCTGCAATGAGCTTGTCGCCGGGCGCCTGCAAATGCGGATGATGGCAAATGAGGTCGGCGGCAAGGGCAATGTCGTCATTCTCAATGGCGCGCTCTCCCATCCGGCCGCCAAGGCGCGCACGGTAGGGGCCAAGGAAGTGCTGGCCCAATATCCCGGCCTGTCGATTGTGCATGAGCAGACGGCAAACTGGAGCCGGGATGAAGCCGAGAAGATCATCACCGGTTTGCTGGATAAAGGGGTCAAGATTGATATCATCGCCGCCAACAATGATGAAATGGCCATCGGTGCCGTGCGGGCAATCGAAAAGGCTGGCCTCTCATTTGAGGATGTGATGATTGGCGGAGTGGACGCAACCCCCGCTGCCATCGCGGAAATGGAAGCAGGCAAGATCAAGGTGACCGTGTTGCAGAATGCTGCCGCGCAAGGCCTGCAATCGATCAAGAATGCCATCGCCATGGCCCAGGGCGGCTATGCGCAGGAATTCGACTGGATTCCATGGGAAGTGGTCGTGCCTTCCAACATGGAAAAATACAAATAGCAGCTATCGAGCTTCTCCCCTGCGGTTGATCCTCCTCTCCCAACCGCAGAATAACCGTCAACTCTCCTCCTGACGGTTCAGAAAGGAAATCCCCGTCTCTGGCGGGGATTTTCGTATTTTCAGCCATGCCGCATCGATTCGGCCAAGGCCGGATCGCTGGCTAGGGGAGGGGTGACCAACGGATGCTGGCGATTGCAAAAAAAAGCACCAACTGCATAAGGCAGATGGTGCTTTGGTAAGGTAAGCTGAAAAAAGCTTGGAGGAATCTAGCCACCTACGGCTTGAAAAACTTGTTGCTCTGGCTGTTTGGTCAGATCGTGAAAGCTGCCCGGCTCGATAAAGGGCAATTTCAGCCTGTTCCAGACATCAACCAGCGCTTCACAGAGGCCATCAACCAGCCGGTCGTCATGGAACGGCGTCGGTGTGATGCGCAGACGCTCCGTGCCCCGTGGAACGGTTGGATAATTGATGGGCTGGATATAGATGCCATGGGTATCCAGCAGAATGTCCGAAGCCTGTTTGCAAAGATCCGGATCGCCGACGAAGAGCGGCACGATATGAGTATCGGAAGGCATGACTGGCAACCCGGCTGCGGACAGAACCTTCTTGGTCCGCTCGGCCTGCCGCTGCTGACCATCCCGCTCGCTCTGGCTCTCCTTGAGGTGACGCACCGAACAGCAGGCCGCAGCCGCAATGGCAGGTGGCATGGCGGTGGTGAAAATGAAGCCCGGCGCATAGGAGCGCACCGCGTCGATAATCGGAGCCTTGCCGGTGATATAGCCACCCAGCGTGCCAAAAGCCTTGGCAAGGGTGCCCTCGATGATGTCGATCCGCTCCATCAGGCCTTCCCGTTCGGCAATGCCTGCGCCGCGTGGACCATACATGCCCACCGCATGCACCTCGTCGATATAGGTCATGGCGGAATATTTGTCGGCCAGATCGCAGATTTCCTTGATCGGGGCGATGTCGCCATCCATCGAATAGACGGATTCAAACACGATCAGCTTGGCGCGATCCTTGCCAGCGGCAGCCAGCAATTCTTCCAGATGCTCCATGTCATTATGACGGAAAACCTGCTTCTGCATGCCGGAATTCTTGACACCGGCGATCATCGAAGCATGGTTGAGCTCGTCGGACAGGATGAGGCAGTTGGGCAGCAATTTGGCAATGGTCGAAATGGCCGCTTCGTTGGACACAAACCCGGAGGTGAAAACCAGCGCCGCTTCCTTGTTGTGCAGATCGGCCAATTCGGCTTCCAACTGGACCAGTGGATGGTTGGTGCCGGAAATATTCCGGGTCCCGCCTGCGCCCGTTCCCATTTTCTGGGCGGTTTCGCTCATCGCTTCGATCACATCGGGATGCTGCCCCATGCCCAGATAGTCATTGGAGCACCAGACAAGAATTTCGCGTTCAAGCCCATTGTCGGCGCGCCAGATTGCATGCGGAAATCGACCGGCCTGTCGCTCCAGATCGGCAAAGATTCGGTAGCGTTTCTCTTCTTTCAGGGAAGATACGGCGCTTTCAAAAAAATCAAGATACTGCATTATCAGTGATATCCGCTTGTTTCTGGTCCAAAGTAAGCGAACCGGTCGGTCTCTTCATTCTGCCTTCAGTGCAGATCGGCTTGGGCCACTTGCGATTCAAGTCAGGCCCGGATTGTGGTCCTTTTAAAAGGTCTAACCTTGTCCGACACTTTGCGCTGACAGCCCGACTTTTGTCAATTGTCGCCAGGCTTACAAATTGTTAAGGCGCCCGTAAGCTATTGTTCATCTGGGCGTCTTTGCATCAGGCTTATACATCCTTGGGCTTATTCAACAACCCGAAATGCCTCTGCTCCCCCAGAAAATGGCTCCTTCCTCATCCTAAAGAGGCAGGAGCGGAGAGGTCGGGATACCGGCATTTAGATCCAAAGTCTGCCTTTCCCATGACGGCAAGCGCGCCATGTAGTTCCATTGTATTAGGTCTATGGAAATAGGTCACATTTGACTCGGCTCGAAATACGTGAAGTATAATAATACGTATAAATATTTAGTGGCCAGACTATTGGTCTTGGAATTTCTATTTTATCCTTTTGGGGGAGGAGTAAAATGGGGCTTCACATAGCGCTTATCACACCGTCGCGTTATGATTCTGACGGATATGTCCAGCAATGGAAGCGTCCGGTCATGGCCACGCAGGCGCAGGCTGCCATCAAGGCGCTGCTGCTGGACTGCGACAAACGGAATGTGATTGGCGATGAAAACCCGATTTCCTGCGAGGATCACTATGAAATCTTCGGGCCGGTACCTGTTGACGGCATCATTGAGCGCATTCGCGCTGCAGGCAACGGTGCGGTCTTTCTGACCGGTGTGCTGAGCGCCTTCTTTCCGCGTGCGCTTGATCTTGCCCGCATCTTTCGCGCCCACGATATCGCCGTCGTCATCGGCGGCGTTCACATCAACGGCATCAAGGCCTTGTTTCCGGACAATGCTTATGGTCTGCAGGATGCTCTGGACATGGGGGCCTCTCTTTTTGTCGGTCAGGCCGAGGGGCATCTGGATGATTTGCTGCGCGATCTTGATGCGCGCAGGCTGAAGCCGGAATATGACTATTTACGCGATTTACCGGATTTGCGATCTGTTCCCATGCCCGCCTATGACGTGGATACGATCAAGCGGAGCTTTACCGGCGTCATTCCCATCGAGACCAGCCGCGGCTGCCCCTTCCTCTGCACATTCTGCTGCATTCCCAACACGCAAGGGGTGGAAATGCAGATCCGGGAACCACAGGCCATTGCCGACTATATCCTTGAATATGCCAGCAAGGGCGTGAAGAGCTTTTTCCTGTCAGACGACAATATCGCCCGCAACAAGCGCTGGGAGGAGGTTTTCGACAGGCTCATTGAAATGCGCCAGAAGCACAAGGTGCGATATGAACTGATCATCGAGGCGGACACGGTCGCCTACAAGATTCCGCGTTTCATCGAAAAGGCAACGGCGGCTGGTGTGACAGATGTTTTCCTCGGGCTGGAATCCATCGACCCCGATACCATCAAGGCGGCTGGCAAGAAGCATAATCGTGCCGCCAATGTGCGCGACATGTTTGCCGCCTGGTATGATGCCGGGGTGGTCACGGCATCCGGCTTTATCATTGGCTTCCCCGGCGAGACCGAGGAGCGCATTCTGGGCAATGTCAACACGCTGGTGAAGGAATATCCGGGCGAAATCTTCACGCTTTCCGTTCTGACCCCATTGCCCGGTTCTGTTGATCACAAGCGCCTTGACGAGCAGGGGACCTATATGGATCCCGATCTGAACAATTATGACCTTGGGCACTTTGTCTTCAATCACGACACTCTGGACGAGAATTCGGTTCAGCGCTTGACGCCGCGCATCGTGCCGCAGGTCTATTCCCTGCGCCGCGCCTGGACCATCATGCTGCAAGGTTTGCGCAATCCGGCAAAGCCGGTGACCAATTTCTCATGGGTGGTCGGCCTGACGCTGGGTTACCGCGTCGGCGGTACAGGCATGTATGAAGTTGGCTCGGGCCGCTATCGCAATCGCCATTTGCGCCGCCCCGGCCTGCCAAGGGAAGCTGCGCTGATCTTCTATCCCAAATATTTCTTCAAGGATCTCTGGGTTACCCTGCGGGCCGGGCTATATCTGGCCGCGCTGCGCACCCTGCTGGCGGTAGCCCGGCGCAAGGTGGATAGAGAGCGCAAAAGAGCGCAAGATGCAAAGCCGGCAACCGGCCAGGTCGAAGCATCGGTCAGCACGAATATCTGACCGGCCAGCCATGCATCGACATGAGTATCTCTTTGATAAATTGCATCATTGTGCCGAAGCGGAACATAGCTGGAGAAATGATGGTAAAGATTCATAAACTCTTTGCATTTACACTCTGAGCTCAGTCGATCTACCTGTCTATCCCTGCAGATGATATGCGGCTGCGGAGTTATATATGGCTGTAACTGTTCTTTCGGCTTTGAGAGTTCTGGTGATAGAGGATAGTGCGTATATGCGCACGATCATCCGCACCATTTTGCAGGGGCTCGGAGTGCGAGAAATCTTTGAGGCGGAAGATGGTGGCGTCGGGCTGGAAAAGCTCGAACAGCTCTCCCCTGATGTTCTGATCATTGACTGGGTCCTGCCGATTCTGGACGGGCCGGAACTGGTGCGCCTTGTCCGCAACCCGAACCATCCGATGGGCACGGTTCCGATCATCATGATTTCTTCCTATGCCGAGAAGCATCGCATCATGGAGGCCAAACAGCTTGGCGTGCATGAATTTCTGCGCAAGCCATTCTCTGCCAAGGACATGTATCTCAGGATAGTTGCCGCCACATCCATGGACCGGCCCTTTGTCCGCACGGACAATTATTACGGACCGGCCCCCCGTGAAGCCGTTACAAGGCGTGCCGGAGATGGTACGGCAGATCTGGGCCAGTCCGGGGTTTCCGTCCCAACGGCCTTTGCCTGATCAGGCCCTATCGGCCTTTGCTCCCATTGCTTCTATCTAACGATCGTCAGGCTTTCTGCCGCTCGGGTGACGCCGGTATAGAGCCAGCGCGCGCGGTGGTCGCGAAAGGCCCAGCTCTCGTCAAACAGCATCACATTGTTCCATTGCGACCCCTGCGCCTTGTGCACGGTCAGGGCATAGCCATAATCGAAGGCATCGCCTTGCTTTCGCACGGTCCATGGGATTTCCCCGTCATGGTCTTCAAACAAAACCTTGGGGACCTTGAGCGCCACGCGTCCGGACAATTCATGGCCGAGATCCGGTGATGCGCGCATCTTGATGTCCTTGCCGGTGCGGCTGGTCACCTTGTCGACAATCCAGATGCCGCCATTGAGCAATCCCTTCTGATGATTGTTGCGCAAACAGACCAGTTTGTCGCCGACCCGCGGGTAGGGACCTTCGAATTCCTTCAATTCGCGCAGGCGCTTGTTGTATTTCTGGCGCGTCACATTGCGTCCGACAAGCACCTGATCGGCTTCCAGAACCTGCCCGGTTTCCAGCGTGCGCCGACCAATGACCTGCACCGAGCCATAGTCGCCATAATCAGGAGCCTTGCCTTCGCGCACATCCTGCGCCAGTCGAATGATCGGATTGTCCTGAGCCTGACGGTGGATTTCAGTCAGCATGATATCCGGCTCGTCTTCGGTGAAGTAACCACCGCCAGAAACCGGCGGTAGCTGCGCGGGATCACCCAGCACAAGCACCGGTTTGCCAAACGAGAGCAGATCGGATCCGAGCATTTCATCGACCATGGAACATTCATCGATGATGATCAGATCGGCGTCATGAGCCGGGCTGTCCCGATTGATGACGAAGGCGGGCACATCTTCCTCGCGTTCTTCGTCGTCGCTGGTATCGGGGCGGTAGATCATCGCGTGGATGGTGCTCGCGCCGGGGCAGCCCTTCTGGCGCAAAACCTGCGCTGCCTTGCCGGTGAAGGCGCCGAACAGCACACTGCCGCCGATCCCTTCTGCCAGATGACGAGCCAAGGTGGTCTTGCCTGTCCCGGCATAGCCAAACAGGCGAAAGATCGGTTCATCGCCACGCTTGATCCAGTTATTGACCGCTTTCAGCGCCGCATCCTGTTGTGGGGACCACTCCATCTATGCCTCGTATCAAACGCAAAGTCGCCACGCACCAACTCGTGAGCGATGCTGGCTCCCTCGTTCTTTTCTTGGAATCACTTACGGGATTCGTCTCAGTCGAGGGCAAGACTGTCCAAGCAGAGGCAAAATATCAAGTCGAATGCAAGACTTTGTGATGCCGGAGGCCGGAAAAATGTTTCCCGCAGGCCTGTGCCCGCTCCCCCTCAGAGCTGTTGCCGCACGAAAAAGCCCCTTGGCGCAAGCATTTGCAGTCAAGGGGCTGGGGAGACGCTCTCGATTGGAGAGGAGCGATCAGGCGTGAAGACGCAGGGCTTGTTCGCTGTTTCTGGAACGGACTTCCCTGTCGATCAATCTGGTGAAATGAGGGGACAATGCCGAAAGCTGATCAAGGCCAATCGAGGTCAGGCGGGCTTCCGAAGAATCCAGCTTGGAATAATGCGACAGGCCAATCAGAATGCACATGACATGTTGCAGACTGAATCGTGAGCTGTCTTCAGACCCCATATTCTCGAGCTTGATCCGCTCGATCAGGCGCGACAGGCCCGCCGTGAGGCTGGCATACTGATCCTGAAACAGTTCGTAAGCCTGTTCATCATCCGGGTTAAGCTCGCTCAATCCATTGAATATCAGGCAACCACGCCCCTTGCCCTGTTCGGCAAGAAAATGGCTGAAATCAAGGATGAGATCCACCAAAACCAGATCAGGCTGCTGATCCTCATCACTGGGAACACTCTTCATGAGATCTTTCAGCGGAGACCCGGCAAGATAAAGATCAAGAACAGTAGTAAGAATACCTTCCCGAGATCCAAAACTATTATAGAAGCTCGATCGCTGTATCTTCATCGCGTCTACCAATGAACTGATAGAAGTACGCACGATGCCATCGGACCAAAAGCAATTGGTCGCGGCCTCTAGTACAACTTCGGAGTCGAATTCTTTAGGACGGCCCATCATTCCCCCCTTAGGTCATGCGTTTCGACGAATTGGAACTACTATAACTATAAAATCTAGCGCCCAAACGCATAGATCGCAAGAATATTGACCAGATTATTGTAAAATTACCCGTACTAATACATTAGTGTAGGCGAGAGTCTAGCAAAAAATGTCAGGTGAAAAATTATATTAATCCTATGCATATTCTGAATAGATCTATGCAATTGGACGGCCATGAGCAGAATGGAAAAATACCAGAATGTCTGCCAGATAATTGATGTTATTGGCACATTACAGGGGTAACGATTTCGTATAAGTAATTTAACTTATAATTTGGATGCATGTCCAGATTTGGAGCCTGTGGAGCCAGCAAGAGTTGCGGTCAGGCGCTTTTGCTCCCGCAAGGACAGGTAATGGCCTGTGGGTAAACTGATTGCACCCGCGCTCCAACTCGCCGCATTCGGGAAATTTGCGGCTGATTTTTCGCTGAAGAAGAATTTCAACTGAGCCAGATTCCGGTAAGTTCTACATATTTTGAAGCCTTGCTGGAACAGGTCGTCAAACAGCGAATCTCTTTTGAATGGCTCTACACAGACCGGATAACGCTGTAGCAGGCGCTCGCATTTTTCCGGCTTTGGTAATTGGCGCAAGCCGAGAGAAGCCAACGCTTCATCATAGAATGAGACCTGTTTGCTGATGGCTGACCGAGTGTTCAGGCTATAACTAATGTTATTCTGAAAATGCCAGTCCTGCTCGTCGGTCAATGTCCCGACCAGATCCACATAGGGGGCTTCTTCTGCCTCGGGGCTTTCCAGACAAAGGAGGCGCTCGGCAATGTCATGTTGGGCCGTCCAGTAGGACATTCGTGCATGATGGGCCTGATTGCGTGTAATAATGAAGGCCGGCAACTCACCTTCTACATCGCGCCAATCCGGCAGGCACCCTACGAGCATATCGCAATGGGATGCAGGCAAGTCGCTGCTGCCCAGCGACAGAAAGGCATCGGAGCCATCTTCAATCAGGGCAATGGCATCGGCGGCCAGACGTGCATAAAGCGCCTCATGCTGCGACACCTGCCCATAGAGATGACAAAGCACGACACACCGTGTCCGTTCCGTGATGGCAGCAAGGACAGCCTCTTGGTCGATCAGCAGGTCGTCAGCGTTGACATCGACCAATATGGGACGAGCCTTGGCGAGCAACACGGCATGAACGATACCAGCCGGAGCCAGCGCGGGAATGATGACCTCATCGCCGGGAGCGACATCGCAAGCCAGAAGAGCGGTATAAAGAGCGCTAGACCAGCCGGTGCAATAATGCACATGGGCACCCTGAAAATGCGCATGCAGCATTGCGCGGGAATTTTCATGGGAGGCAAGGGGGGCAATCGGCGCTGTAGGAGAGGAGGGCTCGTCCGTCACAATGGTCTGGCCTTCATTCTGCTGGCCCTCATTCTGCGGGCCTCGCTCCTGCTGGTCATGCATACCTTCCTGCCGGGGTGCTAAGGACCAATTATCCTTGGAAAGATTTTCTTTCATCATGACTGCGCCTGATATCTGTATCTGTCTCTTTCAGACTAGGAAGATGGCGCGAAACAAGTCGTTAATCATGGGGGGAAAGGGCGTGCTATTCAGCCCCTGACCCCAATCTTTTCAGTGCATGGTTAATGAAGGATGATCAAACCGTCTGAAGGTCACCAAAGGCCCGCCCATTGCCGCGCCCTTAGCCGCGCTCATTGTCATCACAATATGGCCTTGTCTGGCGAAGCCGCAGATTGCCATCTCAGGCATCAAACAGCTTGTCTTCATCCATTTCCTCGGTCCGTTCCAGCGGACTGAGATACCCCTCCACCGCATGCACCTGATCGCGAAAGCGGCGCAGATTATCCACCACAGCCGTGCCGCCCAGCCGGGTGCATTCGGCCAGAATAAGCTCGCAAGCCGAAGCGGCAGGAACCAGCGAGGGCAGCAATTGTGGCCCCGTCATGGGAACAAACAGTCCCATATTGGCATAGGGAACAGCCGGAGAAGACATGGTGTCCGTAATTGCGACAATCTTGCAGCCGCGTTTCTTGGCCACGGTCAGCAGGCGGCCACCTTCCGAGGCATAGGGAGCGAAGGTGAAAAGGATGATCAGATCCTGCTCGTTTGCCTGCCCCAACACATCGAAATGCGAGCCGTCTGGGCTTTCCAGCAGCTGTATCTTGGGCATGGCGATCTGGCCTGCATAGGCAAGATAGTGGGCAAAGGCAAAGGAGGAACGATAGCCCGAGACATAGACCCGGTTGGCGTCCAGAATGGCCTTGGCGATGCGCTGCACCGCTTTTTGCGTGTCGGGCTGAAACAGGCTGGTCAGATTGCCCAGAGTTGCCTTGCCGATTTCAAAGAAAATGTCGGATTCCGCATCCCAGCGCCCATCCTTCTGCAAGGCCGCCGCCCGGTCTTCAAAGCGCACGTCGCGGGCCTGTACCCCCTGCTGGAAAACCGCGCGGAAGGGCTCGAAGGTGGAAAACCCGACCACCTGTGCCAGACGCACCACCGTGGATGGATGAACGTCGGCAGCCTTGGCCAGTTGTCGCACGGATTTGAACGCAACATCGGCTGGGTTCTCCAGAATATAGGATGCTGCGACCTTCATTTGCGGTGAAAGATCGGCATAGCTATCCCAAATGTCTTGGCGCAGGTCATCCAGTGTCATGATGGCTCACTTCATTCCGCATCAGGGTCTTGCATGGCAAGCTTGGTCAAACTTCCCTGTCTTGCCGGGTTATTCTCAGGCCATCTTAATACATAAGATGGAAGGGTTTGGCAAAAAACTGCTGTGCCTTTTGTTAACTCACATAGTGATACGGCCCATGCTCTTGCTTGTTGACAGAATAAAATGGTGCTTCATTTGCAGGTTTGTCATGTTAAGGTCCTGAAATATATATATTGATTTAAGAAACAATTCGCTGCCGGAGCAGTATTCCATGCTGGGAATCCCAAAGCCGCTGATCATTACCCTTTCTGCCAACGGTCCCAGACGGACAAAACGCGATCATCTCTTCCTCCCCGTGAAGCTGGAAGAATTGCAGGCCTCGGCTCAGGATGCAAAAGCTGCCGGAGCCGCCATTTTCTCCTGCTCCCCGCGCGATGGCAAGGGCTTGGCGACGATGGATTCAAGCATCTGCGCCGAGAGCATCGACGCCTTGCGGCAAAGCCTTGAGGGCAGCGCTCTGGTGCAGCTCGAACTGGATTTGTCCAGCAGCGGAGCGGTGGAAAATTGCGCCCGCCTGTTGAGCGATGTGAAGCCGGATGCATGCCTGTTGCCCTTCGCCCAGCTTTTTCCGCGTGATGGCGATGAAAGCGAGGAGGATCTTGCCAGAGATCTGCTCGATACCTGTCAGGAACTGGAAATCGGCGTCCAGTTTGCCATGTCGGATCCGACCGATATCGACTGGTTTTATGCCTTCCGCCAATATGGCGTGATCCCGCAAGAGCAGCATGCCTTGCTTTTCATCATCGGAGAGGATGGCGAGGAACCCAGAAGCGATGCCCATCAATTGCGCAAATATCTGGCCGCGCTGGACAAGCAGCATCTGCTCGATGTGGTGCGCTGGTCGGTCGCCGCTTTTGGCACGGAAGAAACAAAGACGCTGACTGCTGCCATTGCCCTCGGCGGGCAGGTGGCGCCGGGCTGGGCCTATAATATTCACTCCGTTGATGCGGAAATCTATGGCAGTCAGAAACAACAGCTGGACCTGTTCGGGCAATTGGGGCGCAGCCTCGGGCGTCCGCTGGCCCGCGCTTTTGAGGCCCGCACTCTTCTTTTTGGCCCCCGCTGATGGCCACGACTGCGCCATCTGGGCAGGCTGACAAAGCAACATACGCAAAGGACATGACATGTCGGATCGCTTTCTTCCCAGACGTGACAGGGCAAATGCCGCGCTCGACAAATGCGAACTGCAATATGATGGCTTCATCAAGCTGTCTACCTGTGAGCTTTCCTTCACCAACAGGGCAGGCAATCGGGCGACCCTGACGCGCGAAATCCATGATCATGGTGAGGCCATTTGTGTGTTGCCGGTGGACCGCAATCGAGGGGTCGCCATGCTGGTGCGCCAGTTGCGCGCGGGCGCTGTTTATAATGGCGAGGCCGACCCGATGATACTGGAAGTGGCCGCAGGCCTTGTCGATCCGGGCGAGGATCCCGAAGAGGCCACATTGCGCGAAGCTGAAGAAGAGCTTGGCTTTCGCCTCCGGGAATTGCAAAAAGTCGCGGCCTTTTATGTGTCGCCGGGCACATTGACCGAGCGTATCTATGCCTATCTGGCATCCTACACTCTTGATGATCGCGTCGGCGAAGGCGGCGGCCTTGAGGATGAAGGCGAGGATATCATCGTTGAGGAGATTGCTCTTGATGAGCTGGGCGAAGCGGTGTTGCAAGGCAATTTACGCGACGCCAAGACCATTCTTCTCATTCAGCATCTGATGCTCAGCGAGCCAGAACTGTTTTTCTGAGCCGGTAGCCCCGCTTTCATTATCGCTTCAAGCGCAAAAAAAAGAGGCCGGCAACAGGAATGCCGGCCAAAAGGTTGCTAAACATCTCTTGTCTTGATTGGGCTCGCTCTGCGGGGCTGATTGCCAGCTCAGACGGTCGGGGTCTGGCCACTGAGGACCAGATCCATCCAGTCGCTATCGATATTCTGTCCGCTCAGAATGACGCCGACTTTCTTGCCTGCCATCTTGTCCTTCTCGCTCATCAGGGCCGCAAGGGCCGCAGCGCCAGCCCCTTCCGCCACATTATGTGTGGCCCGGAAGATGAGCCGGATGGCGTCGGCAACGGTTTCTTCTTCCACCCGAACAATGCGCTCTGCATTTTTCAGGATGATATCGAGGGAATCCGGATCGGGAACACGCACTGCCAGACCATCGGCAAAGGTGTCGCTGCGGTCGGCTTCTGTCAGCGTGCCAGCTTCAAAGGAACGTGCATAGGCATCAACCCGAGCCGTGACCACCCCGACGATCTTCGTCTTGAGATTGAGGGCGTTGCGCGCTTCGATCATGCCGCAAATGCCCGATCCCTTGCCAATTGGCACATAAACCGTGTCGAGATCGGGATTCTGCTTCAGCATCTCGTATGAATAGGTGCCGACACCGGCAACCAGATCTTCATGATAGGACGGCACCATGTGAAGATTCTGCTCGGCGGCCATCGCCTTGGCGTTGGCAACGGCTTCATCGAAATCTTCCCCCGCCTCAATGACTGTGGCCCCGAAGGCACGCATGGCGGCGTTCTTTTCGGGCGAATTGCCCTTGGGCACAACGATTGTCGCGCTCAGGCCCTCAATGCGGGAGGCAAAGGCCAGACTCTGGCCGTGATTGCCGCGAGTGGCCGAAATCAGACCCGCCCCTTTGGGGAAACGTGCCTTGTAGCGATTGGCATAGATCAGACCACCCCGCACCTTGAAGGCACCGGTCGGTGTGTGATTTTCATGCTTCATCCAGACATCAGCGCCGAGCTCGGCGGCCAGAATTGGCCAATTATAGCAGGCTGTCGGGGCCAAAACCTTGTAGATGAGTTCTTCTGCCTTCTCAAAATCCAGACGGCTGAGCATGATATTTGTCCTTTATTTCTTGCTTCCTTCCCTGACGGGGACCATGCCTGATTGCGGGGGATGGCGACTTTTGCTTCTCAATTGAGACGCAAAAGCGCAGGAAGTGATTTTATCGAATGGTCAAATTGCAGTTGTCAAAGATCATGGCAAAGGATATTGTATGGTTCAAACCTTATATTGTATGGGCGGCAAGATTTATTGGCCTCCATACAATCTGCTGCTTATGCTCTTCTCTTCATCTGGTCTTCAAAGAGGAGCAGAGGAGGAGGGCAATGTCCGGTTTGCAGACTGGGCATCAGGCCGGTGTTCGCCGAGGAGCTTATGAAAGAAAAGAAAGTGAGCTGGTGCCCGGATATCTCGGGCTATTCCGGGCCGATTTACCGGGCCATCGTGGATGCGATGCAAAAGGATATCCGCAGCGGAGTTCTGCCTGAAAGCGCGCGTCTGCCTACCCAGCGCGATCTCGCCTGGGCGCTCAAGGTCAATCTTTCCACCGTAACCGAAGCTTTCAAGGAGGCGACCCGATTGCGCCTGATCGCGGGGGAAGTGGGGCGCGGCACCTATGTTCTGCCGGTCAACAACGCCACCCAGCTCTACGCGATTGATCGTCCCCATGCGGAAAATGTCATCGACCTCTCGACGATTAAACCGGCGCAGGCCTTCTCGCGCGAGGATGTGCACAAAAGCTTCGAGGCCTTGTTGCAACGGGATAATCTGGCCGATGTGATGGAATATCATGCGCCCGACCTTATCGCCCGCAGCCGAGATGCGGTGGTGCAGCTGTGTCAGGCGCGAGGCTTTCATCCGCGACCGGCAGCCATTTTTCCCTGCGCCGGAGCGCAGGCGGCCCTGTTTGCCGCCCTGCAAATGATCGCCAAGCCGGATTTGCCGATTCTCGTCGAGGAATTGACCTTTCCCGGCATGAAGGTTGCGGCAAAACAGATGGGCTTGCGGCTGGTGCCCGTGGCCATGGACAGGAAAGGCATCCTGCCGGAGGATCTGGACCGGGCCTCACGGGCAAGCGGGGCCAGAACGCTGGTTGTCAGCCCGATTCTGCAAAATCCGACGGGTTCGATGATGGATCGCAAACGCCGGGCTGATATAGCCCATATGGCTGAGAAGCTTGACCTTTTGGTGATTGAGGAAGATGTCTATGGCGGCTTTTCCGGTCAGTCTCCTCTGAGCCTGCAACTGGCCGGACGTTCGATATTGGTTGGCGGACTTTCCAAGCTGGTCGCGCCGGGGCTGCGCTTTGGCTATATCGTCGTGTCATTTGATGAGAAAAGCTCCCATTCTATGACGATGAATTTTGCCGCCGACGAACTGGTTCATGTGACCAGCTGGATGACCGCTCCCATAATGCTCGAACTCGCCTGCGACTGGATCGAGAGCGGTGCGGTCAATGATCATATGGAATGGCAAAGACAGGAGGCGAGGGCGCGCCAGTCTCTGGTGCGCAGGCGGCTGGGTCTGGCCGCGCTGGGGCGCAATCCGGCAGCCCCTCATCTCTGGATCGAAACCGGTGGCGACAGCCCCTTTGGCAAATGGAGCGGCGACCAGCTCGCCTCTTTGGCCCGAGGTGCCGGGGTTGATCTTGTGCCTGCCTCCACTTTCTGCGCCGGGCGCATGCAGTCGGATGGCGTGCGCCTTTGTGTTACGGCTCCGCGTGACCGGGCAGAATTGCAGGAAGCCTGTAAACGCCTGATAAAGGCGTGGCAATAGGAAAATAGCGCACAGATGCAAAAAGGCGACCTGATCTGAGCAGATCGGGGCCAGTCGGGCGGAGAGAGTGGCGGAGCTCAGACCTAACACAGCCCCTGAGCAAGATGCCCATCACAATAGCCAGTCTTCAGTCAGTCTTCAGTCAGTCTTCAGCCAGTCTCAGCGGTTCGGTCTCAAGTGGCACCTCAACTGGCAGTCTCTGCTTCCAGTTTCTCTTCCGTCTGTTCCTCTATTACCCGTTCCAGCGGGAAAACGACTTCCACCAGAGTACCATGTCCCTTCTCGCTGGACAGGGTGAGGCGGGCCCGGTTTGCTTCGGTGAGGGCTTTGGTAAGCGGCAGGCCAAGGCCTGATCCCTCCGACGAGCTGCGGGTCGTCGGCGAGATCTGACGAAACGGTTCTAGCGCCCGCTTCATGTCTTCCCTGCTCATGCCGATGCCTGTATCGCGAATGCGCAGAATGACTTCACCATTTTCCTGTTGCGTCGTCGACACGATGACCTGACCGCCCGCATGGTTGAATTTGACGGCATTGGACAGGATATTGAGAATGATCTGACGCAAGGAGCGGGTGTCTGCCACCACGTCAGGCAGCTTGGATGCGGCAGACGTGCGGATAATGATCTGGCTGCGATTGGCCTGCGGCTGCATGATGCCGACGCATTCGGCCACCAGTCCATTCAGCCCCACCGCTTCAAATTGCAGCTCCATCTTGCCAGCCTCGACCTTCGCCAGATCGAGCAGATCATTCAGCAAGCTCATGATATGCGTGCCGGACAGCTTGATGTCCTTGAGATAATCCTTGTAGCGTTCCGGCCCTATGGCACCGAATCTTTCTTCCATCATCACTTCGGAAAAGCCGATGATGGCATTGAGCGGTGTTCTGATTTCATGGCTGACCTTGGCCAGAAATTCGGACTTCTTCTTGCTGGCGTCTTCCGCGCGCAGCTTCTCGGCCAGCAGCTCTTCCTGCGTGTGCTTCCATTCGGTTACATCCCGCAACACGGCACAGAAGCGGCTCGTGCCGGGAATGGAAACCCGCCCCATGGTCATGACCAGAGGGATGAGGCCGCCCGAGCGCAATTGACCGATGACATCCTGTCCGCCATTGAGCACGCTGGCCAGACCGTTGTTGCGCAGCCTTTCCAGATAGGCCAGAGCGTCCTTGTGGCTTTCCTCGGCCAACAGGGAAACGAACAACTCGCCCGCCACCTTGTGCCGGTCCACCTCGAACAGGGCTTCGGCTGAATGATTCATCCGCAGTATCCGGCCTTCACGGTCGAGCACCAGAACTCCGTCGGTTGCCGTGTCCAGAATGGCTTCCAGCTCGGCAATCTTCTCGTCTTCTTCCGATACGCCGATAGAAGGAGGGGCAACCGGGGTTTCTTCGAAAAGCAGCATCGCGGCGGGCTCTTGCCCCCAATTGATCGAGGAAATGCTGGCCTGTACCGAAATTGGACTGCCATCTTGCTTGCGCAGGGTCGTGCGGCCATTGGTCTTGGTCAGCCAGTCACCCGGACGACCGGAAAAGAGACCTTCCATGCCGCCCATCTCCTGAAGGGCATCTTCCGTTTCAAAGCCCAGCAGCGACAGCGCCGCTTTGGAGGCGAACAGGATATTGCCCTTTGCCGAAATGACGATTGCGGTTGGTAATTTGTTGAGCAGATCGATCAGCGGTGAAGACTGGTCTGCCCTGTCCCACAGGGCGGTCCCACTCAAGGCGGCAACGCCAGCCACCGTGGCTGCCGTGAGCGCTGAGGATTGTTCAGCGCTCCCATCCGCTTGGATTGCGTCCTGCTCGTCTGCGAGATCTCTCGAGGCGGTGAGGGCCTCGTCTTCATCAGCAAGCGCGGAGATGACAAAATGATTGGACGCAACGACCGCTTCCTCGAAATCATCATCGCAATTCACATCATCAGAAAATGTGTCATCACGACTGTCGGAGATGAAAGTCTCCGTCTCGCCCGACGTGCCCTCTTGGGCAGGCTCACCATCTGAGGGGCCGTGAGGCGCGTTGTCTGCGGTATCTGGCTCTTGTGCATCAGCTGCCTGAACATCAGGAGCTTGCGTATCTGGTTCTTGTATATCAGACGCTTGCACATCTGGCACATTTCCAGTCACTTGAGACGCGTCTTCTTCCCGCGGCGCATCTGTCAGCGCCTGCGCTTGCTCTTCGCGCGCCTGAGTGCTGCGTTGCTGTTCGGGCTGCTCATGCAATGACTTCAGCTTGGGATCGATCGACAGAATGTCGTTCAGCGCCTTGCTGGTGGCCGACTTATGCTTGTCATCCTTGCGCATGCGTGCGGCCAGCAAGTCACTCAGTGAACTGTTGGAGGATGCCCATGGCAGGATCGGTTGCTCGTCCTCGAGCCGTCTTTTGATCAGGGCGGCAAGTGGACGTCTGGAAAAAGCCGGGCCAGACTCTTTGTTATTCTTGTCTTCTCTGTTTTCTTTCATTCGACCTTCAGGAGATTTGGCAATTTCTATACTGTCTGATTTCTCCTGATTACTGATCGTTTGTGCGGCCTTATCATGGCAAGCCACTGCCGAAGCGGCTTTTTCTTCGGTTTCTTCCCCATCTTCCTCACAGTCTGCATCGCAAAAGGACAAAGGCTCCTCATAATCCTCATCCAGATCTTCTGCGGGCAGGCGGCTTTCGAAGGACTCGTGCGTCAGCGCCTCGGCAATCTCGTGAAAGGCATGTTCCTCGCCACTGCTTAGCCGGGAAGCATCCTTCTGCGTTGCCAGATGCACCGCTTCCAGCACTTCGCGCACCCCCTTGGCGCTGCCGCTGAGCAGCGAGCCAACCAGTGAATAGCCATATTGGGAAACCTTCGCTTCGCTCCCATCGCTCCCATCGCTCGCATCTGGCGCGTCGGTCGCTTTGGATGCATGCTCAGCATCAGTTGCCAACGCTTCCGGTGCGTCGTTCTGATGCTGTTCATCGTTATGGTTGTTGAGGTTTTCCGTTCCCTTCTCGCTATCGTCACACACGGCGATCACCCCGCTAGTTTCCTCGGTTGCTGCAGGCGATTGTCCAGCCTCGCTTGCATCTTCCGGCGAAATCAGTTCTGTCGTGGTTGCAACGGCATCCTGCGCCGCCCTGAGCAAATCTGCTGATATCAGTTCTTCGATTTGGGCAAGCTGTCCGCGCGGACTATCGTCCCGGCCTTCAGCCGCCTGTGATGCCGTCTGGGGGCGTTGATGCGAGGTAAGGGAAGACCCGATGTCGGACAGTGCCTTGGCCTCATCCTGCGCGCTTTGCGAAAGAGCCTGACGCTGATGCGGTTTGCAAAGTCCAAATCCCCGATAGCCCTGAAAGCCATGCAGGTGGCCATAAATCGGCAATCCGGTCAGTTCAACAGCAATGCGATGGGGTTCACCCTCGACAGGCCACCAGACATCAAGGCTGGCCCATGTATCCCGGGAATCGAAGCTGCTGGCGATGGTGCGGTCTTCATCCAGTCCGAATTTCTCGGCCACTTCTTCCCAAGTCAGGCCAACAATGTCAGCCATATTGGGGCCTACTGTCTTGGCCAATTCTTCCGAAATATGCTTGAACCGACCGATGGCATCGCTTTCCCAGACAAAATGATACTGGCCTTCAGCATTGGCTCCCTTCGCCTCAGAGCCAACAAGCGCCATATCCAGCGGTCCGCTTCTGCGCTTGGGAAACTGCAATCGATAGATATTGCTGCTCTGCCCACCCTGCGAAGGGGCGGCTCCGGCGGCTGCCTGCTGTGTTATCCCGTCCGGGAGGTCCTGCGAAAGGTCCTGACCGGTGAAAGGATCTGGAACGGATGGCAAGGGAGAGGGCGGACAAGGCTGCCCTTCATTCATTGAGAAGGGCTGAAAATCCCGATCCTTCAAACGATCCGGCCCCTTGATCAGCTTTTCCTTGATCTCGGACAATTCGTCGAAACCGAAAGTATCTTCAAATATATCGGCCTCTGCCTCGGCCAGTTCCTTCTCGATCTGGGCCTGATTGTCCGCCTCTATGTCGGCAAATGGACTGCTCGAAGCGGGCAAGGGCACCGCTTCCGTCAACTTGGCCGGATTCTGGACAAGCAACAGGAAACAGGGCTCCGGCTCATCGCAAATGCGGGCGAGGGCCGCTCCTGTCTGACTGTCGAAAAAGGGAAGGCTGCCCTCGGCAAACCGATTCTCGTCGGCCACCTTGGCCAGCAGCTTCTCAAGCGCGATCGCATTCTGGCCAAAAGGAATGAACCCTTCCGAGGCCGCTGTAACCGCGCCATCAGCGCCAATAAGCGCCGAATGCAAGCCACCCTCGCAGGAAAGCGAATCAAGCAGCGTTGCGCTGGGATCGACAATCGTAGGCCAGCCCTGTTCCTGATCGGGTATCCTGATATCAGCCAACGGCTCAGATGACAGCACCAGCAACACGGTCTCGCCCTCGACCTTGAGCTTCTTGCAAAGACAGGAAAGGGTGACGAAAGACAGACCGAGAAAGAAACGCAAGGTGTCAAGGGTTGGCGAATCCGGTCGGGCATTGCGGGCAAGCCGCGCCAGATGGCGCCGGGCCGGATGCACATCGCCAAAGCTGCGACTCAGCAACACATCCATGCTTTCTTCGCCGAAAAAGGCCAGACCCGCCGCATTGGCCCAAAGAATGCGATTGCCATCTGCATTCCATACCCAGGCAGGACGGGAATCCAGCAAAACCGCACCGATTGTCGGATGCGCCGACAATGTCAGAAAGGGATTGGCCAATGAATCGGGTTGGAATGACGCCATGATTCTCAAAAATTCTTATAACTGGATCCAGACGCCAGATGGCGCTGCATACGATTGTGTTAATAAAGTGTTATTACATTTTCGTCCTGTAAGGTCCAATATTTCAATTTGAATTGCCCTGTGAAACAGACAGCATGGTTAATCTGCCCAGCTTGCACCTGTTAACGAATTATAAAGCAATTGCTTACCGATTGCATAGTTGTTTTCACAAATGAAATCCCGAAATAAAAGCGCAGAAAAGCGCCGCTTTTGGTGTCAATGCTGCGATTGTCTCCTAAACATGATCTGGGCAGAAGGTCTTATATGATTGTTGCGCTGCAACATGAAAGCTGATATGTTGCGTTGCACAAATTGCAATTTCAACGCAAGCATACAGGGACGTAAATCCATGGGCGCCGCTTCTGGATCATTCGAAATTCCTTCCGAATTTCGCGCAATGACGCAAAAGGGAATCGAACAGGCATTCAAATCCTATGAAGGCTTTCGCGATCTGGCCAAAGAAACCGCAGAACGCTTTGAGGGAAGCGCTGAGAGCTGGCAGGCATGCATGGTCGATGCCAACAGGAAGGCGATCACCGCATTCGATGAAAGCATTGAGGAATCTTTCGAACTGGCCAGCGCGCTGGCAAAGGCAACCAGCTTGCAGGATGCCATGGCCTTGCAGAGCAAATATGTTCAGTCACAAGTGAAACGCTTTGGCGACGTTGCCATGGAAATGGGAGCCTTTGCCAACAAGGCGGCAGAAGAGGCCCTTAAGCGGGCAAAATAATCAGGGTCTTGCCAGAGGCAAAATGGCCCATCGTCTTGTGCGTTGCAAAAACATGACGCACCATCTGATGTGCCGAAAAATCCTCCTCTTCCTGCCAACCGGTTGAAAGAATGGTCGCGCCGAGTTTTTGCAGGTAAGTTATGGGGTTATAACTTTCTCTGGATTGAAATCATGCATTTTGCAACAGCGCACCGATATGGACCGGGTTTCACGACCATGCCAAATAGCAACCGCATCGCAATCCCGTCGTTGTGAAGCCAAAGAGAATCGCTTCCCTCTGTTGTCATGGCCGTCTAAAGGCCCTTGTTCGCAAGTCGGGCCAGAGCGCGGCGGATGACGTTTTATTGACAAGCTGTGGGAAGTCCCGAATTCAGCACTTGCATTTTGCGGCAAGCTTCCCTAAAAAACAGCCCACTACAGGATATTAAGCAGTCGTAGCTCAGTTGGTTAGAGCGTCGGATTGTGGCTCCGAAGGCCGGTGGTTCGAATCCACCCGACTGTACCATTTCTCCTTCCTGTAGCTTTCCCCTTACTCCTCAAATCTCTGCTGAGGCCCAGCGCCTGACGGTTATTCATTTTTGCGCCCTTGTCGGTGTGCCATGCTTTGTACACAAGGGGATGGGCCAGATCGCCGCTTGTGCGAGCATGTCCAGAATATCTTTTCCTTTCCGTGCCTTAAGCTGCTTCTGCTGCGACCAGATAATCGCCTTTGGAGAGAGAGGTGCTTTGTGATCGAGCCCTTGTGCAAGAGAAAATGCTCTGCGGGCTCTGGTAATTATCGATAATTTGCGCTTAAATCATCGCCGTAACAGGGGCGTCCGGGAGACCGGGCTGAGATGAACCCTTCGAACCTGAACCAGATCATACTGGCGGAGGAAGTTGCGCTTTGGTCCCTGCGGAGCCTCTTGGTTTCCACGCCGATCCGATCCAATTCTTCCGCCTCAGTTAGGAGCGAAGAATGACCGACTGGGGCCAATATCTCTCTCATATGCGAGCGACAGCGCCGCTTATCCAGAATATCACCAATTTCGTCGCCATGAATGTCATGGCCAACGCCTTGCTTGCTTCAGGTGCATCGCCTGCCATGCTGCATGCGGAAGAGGAAGCGGCTGAATTTGCCGCCATTGCTTCGGCGCTGACCATCAATATCGGCACCCTGTCGACAGATTGGGTGCGCGGTATGATCGTGGCGGCAGAAAGCGCCAACGACAATGACACCCCGTGGGTGCTTGATCCGGTTGCCGCCGGAGCAACCGCTTTCCGCAGGGAGACATCTGCGGCGCTCGTCGCGCTCAATCCCTCCGTCATTCGCGGCAATGCGTCCGAGATTCTTGCCCTTTGCGGCGCGATGACCAAAGGCAAGGGAGCGGACAGTTCCGATAGCGTCAATGAGGCGCAAGAGGGGGCGCGTGCGCTGGCTTCTTCCATTGGAGGTGTCGTGGCAGTGACCGGGCCGGAGGATTTCATCACCGACGGGCAGCGAGCCTATCGGGTGCAAAATGGCCATCCCATGATGCCGCTCGTCACCGCCCTTGGCTGCACTCTCAATGGCGTGATCGCCTCCTTCATCGTCGGCCAGCCACATCTGGAAGCCACTGCTGCTGCCATCGCCTATTACGGTCTGGCCGGGCAGATCGCTGCCGAAACGACAGCGGCACCGGGTTCCTTTGCCACCGCCTTCATCGATGCGCTCTATGCCATCACTCCAGACCAGCTTGCCAGCGCAGCAAGGATACAGCCAGCATGAATCTCTCCGTCTATTTCGTAACGCCCCACAATCCCGATGATTCTCTTGTGCTAGCAGCTCTGAAGGGGGGAGCCTCCATCATCCAACTGCGCGACAAGACAGCCCCTGATGAGCTTTTGATCGAGCAGGCGACACGCCTCAACAAGATCGCGCAGCAATATGGCGTCCCCTTGATCATCAATGACCGCCTCAATGTGGCGCTGGCAAGTGGCGCTGCCGGGCTGCATATGGGCCAGTCCGATGGCGACCCTGTGGCCATGCGCGAGGCCTTGGGGCCGGACAGGATCCTCGGGCTTTCTATCGAGAATGAAGACCAACTGGCCATCGCTGCAGCTCTGCCCGAAGGCACGCTGGATTATATCGGCTGCGGGCCGGTGCGCGCCACTTTGTCCAAGAAAAACCATGCCACCCCGATCGGACTTGAAACCATGGGCCGCATTGCCCGCGCCGCGCCTTTCCCTTGCGTCGGCATTGGTGGCGTCAAGCTGGCCGACATTCCCCGCGTCAAGGCGGAAGGCTGTGCCGGTCTCGCCGTTGTTTCCGCGATTGCGTCAGCCGAAGACCCCGAAGCGGCTGCCCGCCAACTGGTCGAGGCCTGGGAGGCGGCATGATACCGAATATCCTATCGATTGCCGGTTCAGACCCTTCCGGCGGGGCTGGCATTCAGGCTGATCTCAAGGCGATTTCCGCCAATGGCGGCTATGCCATGGCGGTGATTGCCGCCATGACGGCCCAGAATACTCAGGGCGTGAGCGGCTGGGTGCCGACTGATCCGGATTTCATCATCGCCCAGATCGAGGCCATTCTCGCCGATATCCGGGTTGATGCCATCAAAATCGGCATGCTGGGCACGGTGAAGGCTGTCGAGGCCGTCGGCCAAGCCCTCAAGGATTGCGCCGCCCCCATCGTGCTGGATCCGGTCATGGTGGCCAAGGGTGGCTCGCGGCTGCTCAATGAGGAAGCGGTTGAGGCCGTGCGCGACATATTGGTGCCCATGGCCAGCCTCATCACCCCCAATCTACCCGAAGCGGCCGATCTTCTCGGCACCATGGAGGCAGGGAGCCGGGATGACATGCTGGTTCAGGCCGAGGCACTCATCGCTCTTGGCCCAAAGGCGATCTATCTCAAAGGCGGGCATCTGGGCTCGCAAGACAGCCCCGACCTTTATCTTTCCGCCACCGGGCAGGAATGGATTTCCACCCCGCGCATCGAGACCAAAAATACCCATGGCACCGGCTGTTCGCTGTCCTCCGCGCTCGCCACGCAGCTGGCGCTGACCGGCGACGGCCTTAAGGCTGCCCGACAGGCCAAGGCCTATATTTCCAGAGCGATTGCGGCCAGTGCCAATCTTGATGTCGGGTCCGGTCATGGCCCGACGGATCACTTTTTCATGCTGAGGAGCTGACCTGTAATGAAGATTTCCATGAAAATGCTTGCAACGGCTGCCTTGCTTTGTGGCCTCAGTCTGCCCGCCAGTGCTCGAACGCCTTTCTCGGTGATGCTCGACTGGTTCGTCAACCCCGATCACGGCCCGATCATCATCGCCAAACAGCGGGGATATTTCGCAGAAGCCGGACTTGATGTCGAGATCATCGCCCCGGCCGATCCATCCGACCCACCCAAAATGGCTGCTGCCGGGAAAGTGGATCTGGGTCTATCCTATCAGCCCCAGCTCTATCTGCAGCATAAGGAAGGCCTGCCGGTGATCCGGGTCGGCTCCCTTATCGACAGCCCGCTCTATTGCATCATGGTTGATGCCGACGGCCCGATCAAGAAACTTGCCGACCTCAAGGGCAGGCGGATCGGTTTTTCCGTGCCCGGCATCGAGGAAGCCCTGATGCATCGCATGTTGCGCAGCAATGGCGTCGAGCCGGATGAGGTGGAGAGCATCAATGTCAATTTCGCCCTGACCTCGGCGCTTGCCGCCGGCAAGGTGGATGCCGTTGGCGGAGCCTTTCGCAATTTCGAACTGCATCAGATGGAGATGGTCGGCCGCAAGGGGAAATGCTTCTTTCCTGAACAACATGGCGTGCCCGCCTATGAAGAGCTGATCTATGAAACTGCGGCTGATCGGGCAGACTTTACCAGCATCAAGGCCTTTCTGTCGGCCACGGCACGCGCCGCTGAGGAGATCGCAAAAGATCCCGAGGGCACATGGGACGAGTTCAAGGGCTATGCCGCCGAGCTGGATGATCAGCTCAATCACGGCGCCTGGTTTGATAGCCATGCCAAATTTTCAGCCCGTCCGATGGCTCTCGACAAGCAGGGCTATCAGGCGTTCGGTGCCTATCTTGCTGATATCGGCATGATTGACACGGTGCCGCCGCTGGAGGCCATCAGTCGCGATCTTGAACAGGAATAGGGGGCGCTGATGCCGCAATATGGCCTGTCCGGCACGATCTGGCTCCACGGGGGACGGCTCGTCGAGCCGTTTGAGCTGAGACTGTCGACGGGCTGGAACGGCTTGCTCGGGCCTTCGGGCTCGGGCAAGTCGACGCTCTTGCGCCTGATTGGCGGGCTGCATTGCGAGGCGAGGCTGGAAGGATGCCGCAAGGGGGCCGAGCGCATCGGCTGGATGGCCCAGTCAGACCTCATGCAGCCGCGGCTCTCGGTGTTGCAGAATGTCATGTTGATTGAAAGACTGGCCGGGCGCAAGGCAGATCCGGAGCGGGCAAGGGCGCTGTTGGCCTCCGTCGGCCTGTCCGGTTATGAGAAAAAGAAGCCGGACGCCCTGTCCGGAGGCCAGCGGCAGAGAGTGGCACTGGCGCGCACACTGATGAGTGATGCGGATCTCATTCTGCTCGACGAACCCTTCTCGGCTCTGGATCCGGCCACCCGCGCTACCATGCAGGAACTGGCCTTTGAACATTTCGCCGGACGCACCGTGTTGCTGGTTACCCATGATCCGGCTGAGGCCTTGCGGCTATGCCAAAGCATATGGCTGCTGAAGGCGGGCAGGCTGCATGAAGTCGCCGCGCTGCCGGGCCAGACTGTCAGCAAGCCCCACGCCCTTGATGATCCAGCCCTTGCGGAGCAAGCGGCTCTCCTGCTCAATGATATCAGGATGAATGCATGAGGAAGCTCTCCCGCCCCTTTCTGCTTGCATTTCTGGCCTTGGCATTCTGGCAAGCCATTGTCATGCTTGGCATGTTGCCTCCTTTCATTCTGCCCGGCCCCATAGCGGTTGCGACCACCATCTGGACAGATCGGGCCCTGCTGGCGTCCCACAGTCTGGTTACGCTGAAAGAGGTCGCGCTGGGCTTTGTTTTCGGTGCGGGTCTCGGAGCAGGGGCGGCCATTCTGATGATGTGGTCGCCTGCTGCCCGAGGCGGCCTGCGCCCGCTGTTCAATGCATCACAGGCGATTCCCGTTTTTGTTCTGGCGCCCATCCTGACCCTGTGGTTCGGCTATGGCATCGCGCCGAAAATCGCCATGACCATCCTGCTGGTCTTTTTCCCCATCGCCTCGGGGCTTCTGGATGGCATGCTGTCCACCCCGCAGCAGAGCCTCGATCTGGCCCATATAGCCAAGGCAGGGCGCTGGCGGGAAATGATCTGGCTGCGGCTGCCTCATGCCCTGCCGCAACTGGCCGCCAGCATCCGCATCGCCGTAACCTATGCCCCGACCGGCGCGGTCATTGGCGAATGGATCGGCGCATCAAGAGGGCTTGGCTATCTGATGCTGATGGCCAATGCACGCTCGCGCATCGCCCTGATGTTTGCCGCGCTCCTGCTGATTGTGGCCATGACCTTGCTGCTGCAAACTGTGGCGGACCGCTTGTTGAAGCGCTGGATCGGTGCCTGACTTCAACGAAACCGGAGATGGATCCTGATAAAATTCACAGTCTGGAAGAGATTGGCTGAATTTCGAAAAGGTAGGTGCCGAATAACCTTTGATTCACGAGCTTGCGCTAAGAATAGCGCGAAGGACAATGAATAGTTTATATAAATACATATATGAATTTGTTATATCAAACATATTGACGTGGTTATGGTGTGTCATTCAACGTGAATATTTCGGAAATACTGCATTTGTAGAGTGTTGAATTCTTAAATATTCAGAAATTACAGAAGGTTACATAAATAATTTTCTGAATATCATGAAATTTAAAAATATTTGTTGGCAGATAATATTATTAAATCAATGCATATGAAGGATTGATGCGCGAAATGAAAAGTCGCTTATACAGACTGCTTGTAATCACGATCTGTTCTGTCTTGATTTCTGTTCTGGTCACAGCCCTGCTCATGCATTTCATCTTTGGCAATATTCCGGTAAATGGTCTGGCTATTGCTGCTCTTGTGCCCATACTGGCTGGGTTGCCCATCACCCTTGCATTGGACTTCCAGAGGCGCAAGCTTAATGACGCTTTGGCTGATCTCAGGCTGGCTCATATGCAGTTGGAGAAACTCAATCTCGAACTCGAAAAACAGGCGCGTTACGATTTCATGACCGGCTTTCTGAACCGCCGTTACTTCATCGCCGCGGTGCGAGAAAATTGCCGCAAGGGCAATGCCGGGGCCATTCTTTGCATCGACGTCGACAATTTCAAGCAGATCAATGACAGTTTCGGGCATTTGGTTGGTGATGAAGCACTCAGGAAGATTGCGCAATCCATGTCTGCGGTTCTGGCCATGTCTTCGGTTCCGGGCGAGCAAGCCCTGATTGCGCGCATGGGCGGGGAGGAGTTCGCCATCTTCCTGCCAAAGGCCGATCGCAGTGAAGCTTACGAACTGGCCGAACGGGTGCGCAAGGCGGTCGAACGCATGCCATTCGCGCCTGCCGAAGGTGCCGAACACGGGCTTTCGGTCTCTATAGGAGTGGCACTGGCCAACGGAGCCAGAGATTTTGAAACTCTGTTTGGCGAGGCCGATCTGCGCATGTATGCAGCCAAGCGACAGGGCAAGAACCGGACCATTCTGCCCGATGCAGCCGAGCTTGGTCGTGTTGCCTGAAGCGCTTTGAAAAAAGCGGGAAGGGCAAGAAGCACAAGAAGCACAAGAAGCACAAGAAGAGCAGCCAAAATAAAATCCGCCAGCCTCTTATTGTCTTGAGGGGCTGACGGATTATTGTCTGATGCGCTGCGCTATCTGCAAACGGGGATCAATCCCGAGGCGGAATATTGATGCCTTTCTGCACCGCAGGCCGATCCATGAAGCGCTTGAGATAATCAGCAACATTGCCGTAGCTGTTGAAGTCGACAAGGTCGCTGGCTTCGTAAACTCCGACAATTGAGCGCAGCCATGGGGCAATGGCCATATCGGCAATGGAATAGTCCCCGGCGATCCAGTCCTGTTCCGCCAGCTCTCCGTTCAGCACATTGAGCAGGCGTTTGGTTTCACCGATATAGCGCTCACGCGGGCGTGGATCCTCGATCTCTGCACCCTTGAATCTCACGAAAAAGCCCAACTGACCGAACATCGGTCCGACGCCACCCATCTGGAACATCAGCCACTGAATGATCTTGGCGCGGTCGCGCTCTGTGGCACCGATGAATTTACCGGTTTTATCCGACAGATAAAGCAGGATGGCTCCGGACTCAAAAAGGCCAATTGGGTCCCCGTCAGGTCCGGATGGATCGATGATGGCCGGAATCTTGTTGTTCGGGTTAAGAGAGAGAAATTCCTCGCTTTTCACATCCGCATCCGAAAGCGTCACCTTGTGGGCTTCATAAGGCAGCCCCATTTCCTCAAGCGCGATGGATACCTTCACACCGTTGGGTGTCGGGAAGGAATATAGCTGGATCACGTCCGGATTCTTCGCGGGCCATCTCCTGGTGATTGGGAAGTCAGACAGCTTTTTGGGATCGCTCATATAGATTTCTCCGAAATTCGACGCGTTTCCAGCGCAAATGAGCTGAAACGACACAAGTTTGAAAATTCCACTTTTAAGTAAGATGAATGTATGGATTTTGCAGGTCAGACCAAGAAAGAATTTTTCTTATTGGTGAAGACATGGGAAATGGAATTTCAGGCTATGCGCAGGAAGAGCGTAAAAACCGGTCTGGCCAAGGGGCAAGACCGGACGATGGGAATGCCGACAAGCGGCCATGGCCATGTCGGTGCGGCTGTCTGATCGGCGCAGAAACGGGCTTTGTGCGAAATGCCGGGAATCGAGGGGGCTTGAAAAAAAGGGAGTCAGGCAGCTTCCTGCAAGCTCATAGCGTCTTCGCACTCCATGTGCGAAAAGACCGACGCGAGCTGATCCAGATCTACGGCATAATTTTCAACGAGAAAATCGACAATCAGTCCCCGGTCATGTGGATCCATACCGGCTTGCAGAATTACGGATTCAATTTCTGTTTCGTCCAGCAGCTGTGGCCGTACCGAAATATATCTTGGCATGCTGTCCCCCGATCTTGTTGGTTAACAATTACGTTTGACTTCCATGCAATGACTGACGTCGTTGCTCGCATTTTTGGCAGAAATGCTGCGTTTAATGGTTAATCAAGATGGTTAACAAAGGGTTAAATAATGTCTGAAAGAGTCCTGTTTGGATGAATTTTATCCATTTGGTTGCATAAAATTGTAACACACGGCTCCGGTTTTCATGAAATGCAAAATATGAATATTATTAATATTGGCGGTGATTTAAGTATATTTCACTAAGTAATTAAATGTAATAAAATATAATAATGAGATAACAATTCCCGTTAAGTGTGAAAATTTCGAGTTTACTATTTTTGATCCCCTTGAAACCGACATCGTGAAACGCAAATACTTGTTATGAATTACGAGCAAGCTCGCCAAGGAAAAAGGATCACAGCATGTCAAACGACAAGACCATTGAAAATCTTAATCTGGCTCTCCAGATGGAAATGAGCGCCGCGCATCAATATCAGCTGAACGCACAGCGTCTGGATGATTGGGGCCTGGGCAAACTGGCCAACCAGATGCGTGAGGAAATGCGCGAGGAATGGGGCCATTCGGATCGCTTCATCGAGCGCATTCTGTTCCTCAAGGGCACCCCGGTTATGGCCTTCGAGAAACCTCCGGTGCTGCATGACTCTCTGGTCGAGCTTTTCAAGGCCGATCTGGCCGATGAAGAAAATGCCATCCAGACCTATACCAAGGCCTCCAAAGAAGCCTATGAAGTGGGCGATATCGGCTCCAAGGCCCTGTTTGAAGAAATCGTGATCGATGAGGAAGGCCATAAAGCCTGGCTCGAACTTCAACTGGACCTGATCGAACGTCTCGGAGAGAAAACCTACAGCGCCAAATTCATGTCCACTGGCGGTGAAGAAGACGAAGCCTGAGCCTTGTCATATTAAAGCAATGCCATGAGAAGCTGGCGCGCAGAGACCTTTGCCAAAGGTGGAGGGCGACAGGGCTTTGGGAAGCCGGCTGACGGGCATGACCGATCATTGATGAAGTGAAAAGCCCCGCATTGCGATATCAATGCGGGGCTTCTTCATGAAAACATTCAGGCAAGGTCGCTCAGACCAGTTCGGGAGCGACCGGCACGACGATACGGCCTCGAACCTTGCCTTCCAGAAAGGCCGGGGCAACCGCGATCACATCCTCGAATTCGACCGTCTTGATCATGGCCTCCAGCTTTTCCTTGTTCAGATCGGAAGCCAGCTGTGCCCATGCCGCCTGACGGATGGCCTTTGGTACCATGACGCTGTCAACGCCTCTGAGGGTCACGCCGCGCAGAATGAAGGGGGCGACGGTGGTCGGCAGATCCATGCTGCTTGCCAGACCGCAGGCAGCAACTGTGCCTCCATATTTGATCATCGACAGCAGATTGGCCAGAACCTGTCCGCCAGCCACGTCAATGGCCGCGCCCCAGCGTTCCTTGTTCAGCGGCCGTGGCTTGCCGGTCAATTCTTCGCGATCAAGAATCGAGCTGGCTCCAAGCCCCTTGAGATAGTCCGCTTCGCTGGCCCGACCGGTAACAGCAACCACATCATAGCCCTTCGCTGCAAGCAGGGCGACAGCCACGCTGCCCACGCCGCCGGTTGCTCCGGTCACCAGAATTTCACCGACAGCAGGGGTGATGCCATTTTCTTCCAGAGCCAACACGCAGAGCATCGCCGTATAGCCTGCCGTGCCAATGGCCATGGCCTGACGCATGGAAAGCCCGGCAGGCAGCGGGATCAGGAAATCGCCATTGACCTGTGCCCGCTTGGCAAGACCGCCCCAATATTTCTCGCCCACGGACCAGCCGTTGAGAATCACCTTGTCGCCAGCCTTATAGTCCGGGTGACGGCTTTCGCTGACAATGCCGGAGAAATCGATGCCGGGCACCATGGGAAAGCTGCGCACGACGGGGGAGGCGCCGGTGATGGCGAGCGCATCCTTGTAATTGAGGGTCGACCAGGCAACATCGACGGCGACTTCGCCTTCAGCCAGTGGGTCAAACGAGATCTGGCTCTTGGCCACGCTTTGGCCGCTTTCGCTCTTGTCGATCAGAATCGCATCAAACATGCTGTTTCCTTCAGTTCTGCAAAGAAGAATGGGTAAGGGGAGTGTTGGTGAGAAGGGAGAAAAAGCCGCTCGCAAAATGCCTCAGAGGATCGGGGCTGCGCTCAAGTTTGGCGCGCAACACTGCACCTTCCCAGCCGATCCAGAAAAATTCAGCAAGCGCCTCGGGATCCTGTTGTGGCGCAATCTGTCCCTCGGCTAGAGCGAGCTGAAGGCAATCCGCCGTCCGCCGCTGCCAGTCTTTCAGAACCGCAATCAGCAGGGCACACATGTCTTCTGTCAGGGCCGCCTTTTCTTGCCCCAGATTGCCCACCAGACAGCCGCGGCGAAAATCATGTCTTGCCATGCCCTGTTCCGCCTCATCCACAAAATGGCGCAGCCGGTCAAGCGGGGTCAGGCTTTCATCGCTGAAACAGCGCTGCAATTTGGCGGCAAAATAGTCATGATAGGCCTCGATGAGAGCATGCCCATAATCGGCCTTCGACTTAAAATGATGGTAGAAAGTGCCCTTGGTCTTGCCGGAAGCAGCAAGGATTTCATCAACGCTGACATCGGTAAACCCGCGTTCTGTCAGGTAGACAAGACCAACCCGGATCAATGCCTTGCGGGCAAGTTGATTGGCCGGTGCCTTGCGCGGGCGGCCTCTCGGTTTGCTGGTCTCAGACTCTGCTGCATGATCTGTCATCGGAACGCTCTTTCCTGAATTTCTGATTTAATAGACTGGATGGTCTGGTAAATACCATGGACGAAAATGAATATCAGCCTTGTGCCAAACGCATTCGTTGCGGGGTAGGGCGGGGCGGGGTGGTCCCGTTTTCTCAAAGCGACAAAGCAAAAAGATGGCAGGCGAGAGGAGAGGACAAAAACAGTAGCGATAAAAGTAAAGCTGATGCCAAGGCGGGGCACTCCGCGGGGCTCTCACCCTGCGCCGGGGCTTTTGATCCCTTCAATCACCTTGCCAAGTCGTTCAAGATTGGACGTCATCATGTCCAAACTCTCTCTCGCCTTGTCCGGTTGCTGCTGTTCCACGAAGCCGAGAAAGCTCCTCGCATCTGAATTGAGCAAGAAGCACTTGTCAGAAAAGGCAGTCACCATTTTGAGTTCGCGCGAAGAACGCGCCTTTATCTGATCTGAAAGATAGTCCAGCTTTCCGGACTGCATGCCAAGACGGATGCGCAGATCATCTGACCATGCGCCATCCTCGCTTTGCGCACATATGCAGGTCTCCTCCAGCGCTGCAGCAAAGGCGGGAAGCATTTGGCTTGCACTGGCCCAGTGGGGTGCTGTGGGAAGCTGGGCCAACTGGTCAAGTTGTTTGAAAAGGGCAACGGCGCCCTCATAGGCCGCCGGATGGCGTTGGCCAATAATATGTGCGATTACTGTCTGGCAAAGCTGCGCAAGGGTCGCAATCTCTTCCATCCAGTCAGTCGACTTGGCGATGGAAAGCAGATCAATCTCTTGCGAGTGGTTTTTCTCCACCCAGCGCCCCAGCTTCCGCTCTGCCGCCCTGATCCGGTCAAGCGCATGCTGGCAAGCCTCAGCGTTCTTTGCCCGCAGAGCCTTGCTCAATTGGCCCAAATCTTCCAGAAGGCCTTGGCAAATGACGTCGAGCCCCGAACCGGCTGGCAGAAAGCTGATCGCGCCGACAAGTTCTTCTTTTACGATATAGTCAAGCCCACCGAGCTTGAGGGCCAGTCGAAAGCATCCCTTTTCCTCCCACCCCTTGACAACAGAACCATTTCGGAACGCATTTCTTGTCCCCTTGCGCACATTGCCAAAGCGGGTAATCACATTGACCAGCTTATGACTGGCATTCTCCTGAACAAGCCGCAAGAGCGCAGCATGCACCTGTTGCAGATAGTCTCTGGCTTGCGAAAAATTCTGCCTGTCGATAGCCCGCCCCGCTTCGCAGGCCAGTGCCAGCGCCGCTCTGAGCTCGTCCGACCGGTCGACATAACCCGCATTCGGCAGGGCCTTCTGTTGCATTCGGTCTTCCACCTTGAAGCGCAGCAGAAGGGCGATCTTGTAGAAAATCTGTATGAAGATGGCAATTGTGGCCTCAACCAGAATGCCGATCAGCTCTCCGATTATGGTGCCCATATGAAAAATCCCGGCTAAATTGAACAGCGTTGGCTCTGACTGCAATCAGAAACCTAAGGAAATGAATGGAAATATATGGGCAGTCTAGGCAGATATGGAATCGGAAGGCTAGTTGTAAAAATGCCAAAAATGGTTGTGATTTCGAGATTTGCACCTTGTATTTATTATGTTGCGTCGCAAGCTTCCGCAAAAGACGGGCAAAAAACAAAAAGCCCGCCAAAATCTGGCAGGCTTTCTATCTGATATCATCGAGAGGTTTCGGGCAGGGCGTTTATTTTCCCTGCACTGCGGCCAGTTGCTGCTCGAAGGTTTCGGCGGCTTCATGCTCGGGCAGATTTTCCGTTTCCCATGCCGCGCCGGTATCCTTCAACTGGGCTTCAATGCATTCCACGGCAAGGCGGATTTCTGCATCGCCTGCAAAAATCAGCGAGATGAATCCATCGGGCCCTTCGCCTGAAGGCTCATAGGTGATCGCCAGAAGATTGAGAACCGCATCCTTGGCAGCAGAGCGGATATTGCGGCTTTGCACTCCGCTCACGCGATTGAAATGCATAATGGCATGATGGCGCTCGTATGTCGGTTTCGCTTTGAAAAACCGGCTCTGCTGGCGAATGGCCTCATCCCAGGCAAAGCGGTGCATGGACATCACCAGCCGCCCTTCATCTTTGAGCCAGTTAATGTCGCCAACCTTGAGTACGGCATCTTGTGTCTGGCTGGAAAGAACATCAAGGTCCTCGCTATCCAGAGCGGCGAGCTTCAACATGGTCATGGCACTCTCCTTACAACAAAATCCCCAGAAAAGCGGACGCGCTTTTCATGAACGGGCAGCCCGAAGGCGCTGGTACCAAGGCGCAGTTGCAGCCTGTGCGAACCCTCTTCAGCCTGTCCTTTGGACGGGACATCGTCCTGTTACAAATGACATAGGCAGACGAGCATGCAAATGCAAGAGAGGCGCACCGATTGTGCGCCTCCAGATAAGAAAATTATGCGGAAATGCGTTCAATTGTTGCGCCGCAGGCCGCCAGCTTGTCTTCCAGCCGCTCGAAGCCGCGATCAAGATGATAAACGCGGTTGACCTTGGTCTCGCCTTCGGCCACCAGTCCGGCGATCACCAGCGACACCGAGGCACGCAAATCCGTCGCCATCACCTGTGCCCCTTTTAGTTTCCTGACGCCGGTGACATGGGCCTTCTGGCCATCCAGAGAAATCTTCGCCCCCAGACGCGCCAGTTCCTGCACATGCATGAAGCGATTCTCGAAAATGGTTTCGGTAATGGTCGAGGTGCCCTCGGCCATGGTCATCAGGGCCATGAACTGCGCCTGCAAATCGGTCGGAAAGCCGGGGAAGGGGTCTGTCGCTACACTGACGGCCTTCAGTGCCGTGCCGTTGCGTGCGATCCTGATGCCTTCCTTGCTGGCTTCCACGGTCGTGCCGGTCTGTTCGAGAATATCAAGGGCCGACTGCAACAGCTCCGCTCTTGCTCCTTTGAGCATCACGTCGCCGCCGGTCATGGCAACCGCCATGGCATAGGTGCCGGTTTCGATCCGGTCTGGCAGAACCGAATGGCGTGCTCCATGCAGCTTCTCGACACCCTCGATGGTAATCGTGTCTGTTCCCGCGCCCTTGATCTTTGCGCCCATGGCAATCAGGCATTCCGCCAGATCAACCACTTCGGGTTCCTTTGCCGCCTTGCGCAGGATGGTCGTTCCCTTGGCAAGGGTGGCCGCCATCATCAGGGTGTGGGTTGCTCCCACAGAGATCCGCGGGAAGGTATAGTCTCCGCCGCTCAGGCCACCGGTCGCATCAGCGACCACATAGCCATTCTCGATCTCGATCTTTGCCCCCATGGCGGCCAGACCGTCGATGAAAAAGTCAACCGGACGGGTACCGATGGCGCAACCGCCCGGCAGGGATACCTCGCAATGGCCCATGCGCGCCAGAAGCGGCCCGATCACCCAGAAGCTTGCCCGCATCTTGGAGACCAGATCATAGGGTGCACAGGTATCGATGATCTGTTCCGCCTGCAAATGTACGGTCTGTCCGGCCATGGTGTCCTGACCGGGGCGTTTGCCTTCGATCATGTAGCTGACGCCATGGTTGGAAAGAATCTGCTGGAGTTGCTGCACATCGCGCAGGCGCGGAAGATTGTCCAATATCAACGCTTCATCCGTAAGAAGCGAAGCGATCATCAGGGGAAGAGCCGCATTTTTTGCTCCGGAAATGGGAATCTCCCCATTCAATTTTGCTCCGCCTACAATGCGAATTGCGTCCATTTCAAACTCTTTCTGTTGTCGGTCCTGTTGATCTGGCTTGTGATGCGAGCTGTCTTGTGAGCCATGCGCGCCGATCGGCCGATTATTCTTGATCCCGTAAGGGAATGGTCCTGATATTCTGATCTTTCAATGCAGATGCGATAGAGCGAGCGTTCATGCGGGCGGTTTGGGGAAGGAATGATGTCCGGCCTTGTTGCCGTCAGATGACAGTAATTTGCCTGATCATTTCATGCCCCTGTTTGCGCCCAATTCACGCTTCTTTATCGGCTTCATTCCGCTTGCCTTCCTGCTCTGCCGCCTGATCGCTCAATTCGGCTTTTCTGGCCCGCGTCTGTGCCTTGCGTCTTTTCAGATTGTCCCGCAGCGCTTGTGAAAGGCGAGCCTTGCGGTCTTCCCCTTTGCCATGGGAAGAAGCCTGACTGCTTTTTGCACCAGGGCTCTGCGCCTTGTCTGGGCCGGAAATGTTGATATCGGTAGAAGGCATTATTCTGCTGCAATCTTGCAATGAAATGATCATCGGATTTGTCTGTTGGCAGTTTCTATACCAAAAGTGCGTCGCAAGAAAGCCCACAATGGGGCGATTTGAGGGCCGAAAAGCGCTTTTTCGCCGGGGATGGTTTACAGCGAGACCCGCGGCCCCTTGGTTACAACATATAAGGTCTTTTGCGGGTACGATTTTCACAGGTGTCATCAAATTCACAAAATTGTTGCTTTTTTTCAAAAACGCGCTTGCATAATCGAAATCCGTATGCAAAAAACCGCCCGCATCAGGTGGTCAACATCTGATCAAAAACACCGTGGAACGCTGCAGTAGCTCAGTGGTAGAGCACTCCCTTGGTAAGGGAGAGGTCGAGAGTTCAATTCTCTCTTGCAGCACCACGGTTTTTTATTTTCAAGGCCTCCTCTCTCGCCGTTTTTCCCTTCCATTTTATTCTCGATTTTCCGAGAGATGTTTTTAAGATTCTGTTGAACCAGCTTTTTTGGTAAAATAAGCAATGTGCCTCTTTTACCTCAAGCGATCTGATGCCTATGGTGCAGACCGTTCTGTGTAACAGCGATGCTTGAATGACCAAGACGCTGTGCAATCTGGTGTAGGGGAACCTAAGCAACCGCGAGATGCAAGACAGAGGGCGCGATATTGCGGCGAAAACGGGATGCGTCCGGGCATTGATCAGGCTCAAGCTGGATGGGCCATACTTGGATTTACAGCAATCGCTTGGGGGGGCATAATATCAACCTGCTGCAGATGAGCGTGGCGGTGATCACATCGCTTTGCGCAGGCATTTGGTTGTTCAAGTTCCTTATGCTTGGTATCTGGATCAGACAGAAGGAACTTGAACAGATATTGAAAGGAAGCTTGCTTAGCAACCTTCTCTCACCGCAAGTCCGAGACCCATCCATCTAATGGGGCTATGGGCAAACTCGAATACCGAGTGGTCCATGACCAATACCCCTTTAATTTCATCCCATGCTCTCACAATACCACCATTAAGCTTATCATATTCATGGCCATGAATATCGTGGAAAGCGACAGCCCTGTTGGCATAGCGGCCCACATTGAGCCAGTCGCCTTTCGCCCCCATATATGAGTGATCAGCGTCAATGAACACGAAGTCAAAGCTCTGTCCCAAGATATTCTCTGACGTTGCAGGCATAAGTTTCTCAAGATTGAGAAGTTTTGAAAAGCGTTTGTAAGCGATGATTGCATCTTTGATGTCAACCATGGTGTATTTGAGTTTTGGATTACGGCGCTGCAAGAATGCCGCAATAACATAGGCCGACGCTCCCCTGAAAACCCCGATCTCAGCGGCAGTTTCTATATCTACTGTTAGCAGCTGCTTTATGAAGTCCGCGAATTCTGTAGGATATTGAATAACTCCAAATTGGCTTGAATTATGCCAGTTCGTCCAGCGTGCCAAATTTTTATTCTTATTCCGGACGATACCAAACTCCAGTATCCTTTCGAGAATAAACTGCCGTGACAGCAATTGTTCGTTGGTACAATTCAGAATTTTCTCAACCACCCGGAGGCCTTTGATAATGTCTGGCTCTAGTAGATTAACCGGGGCCGGGACTTCTTGTTCTGGGGTTACAGTCTTGTTCTCCATGAAATTTTCTCTTTCAGCATCAAATTAAAAATGAATAATCAGGAGTTGCAATGCGAGGCATTGCGTATATTTGATACTGATTGCACTGCTGAGAAATACAATCAATGGCTAAATTTATCGATGTAATTGTCTTTAGTTTCACGCTTCAGCGAGGATCTGGAAGTGATCTCACGGCTCGAGCTTCAGGTTCACTTTTGAAAGCTGTTCCGGAATGACTACCAACTCTGACGAGATATCAAGGTGGATTGCGATTGAGCTGCCATCATTGGCGACTTGCAAACAGCTTTGCGGCAAAACCGAAATGACTTTGGTTGTCCGCTTTTCTCTTCAAAAGCTTTGATAGAATGCCTCTTTTGGCCTCAGATCGGCTTCAGTGTTTTTACCCTTTTGCGAAAAATGCACCATAATTTGGCAATTTTGTTATGTTTGAAAGAATACATCGTCCATTCGATGTATTCGGTCATGTTTTATTGACCATGCTGCACCCTCAAATTACTGATTTGTTTGAATATTACGGCTTTAATACTTTTTCTCCCTTAGCATAATCAACAAAAGTTCTATGGTATTTCTAATCAAACCATCGGTACGTTTACTTAGTCTGTATTGGACGGCGAGACCACTTTGAGGAGAGTCGGTCACGTTCGGTCACTTTAGGGAAGGTGACCGCTCACATTTTGGGAGGAATTTATGACCAAGCTTACGATTTCACGTCGTGGTTTGATCAAGACCGGTGCATTCGTCAGTGCCGGCTTGGCCATGCCAACCATTTTTACCAGCAGAGCCAACGCTTTTACCAACGCGCCCACCGGCTCGACCGTGACGCTCGGCTTCAACGTGCCGCAAACCGGTCCTTACGCCGATGAAGGCGCTGACGAACTTCTTGCACAAAAGCTCGCCGTAGAGCATCTCAATGGTGAAGGGGATGGCGGCTGCCTCAATACCTTTACCTCCAAGGCATTGAAGGGCAACGGCATTCTGGGCAAGAAGGTTCAGTTTGTAACGGGCGACACCCAGACCAAATCCGACGCAGCCCGCGCTTCGGCTCGCTCGATGATCGAAAAAGACGGGGCGATCATGATCAACGGTGGCTCGTCCTCGGGCGTGGCTGTTGCCGTACAGGGTCTGTGTCAGGAAGCCGGTGTCATCTTCATGGCTGGCCTGACCCACTCCAACGACACCACCGGCAAGGACAGAAAAGCCAACGGCTTCCGCCATTTCTTCAACGCCTATATGTCGGCAGCAGCGCTGGCTCCGATTCTGGCCAAGGAACTCGGCACCGATCGTAATGCCTATCACCTGACCGCCGACTATACCTGGGGCTGGACGCAGCAGGAATCCATGCAGGCGGCAACCGAGGCAATGGGTTGGAAGACCGTCAACAACGTGCTCACTCCGCTGGCCACCACTGACTTCTCGTCCTACATCGCTCCGGTGATCAATGCCGGTGCGGACGTGCTGGTTCTCAACCACTATGGCGGCAACATGGTCAACTCTCTGACCAACGCCGTGCAGTTCGGCCTGCTCGACAAGATGGTCAACGGCAAGGACTTCAAGATCATCGTTCCTCTCTATTCCGAACTGATGGCTGCAGGTGCGGGTGAAAACATCAAGGGCGTGCTTGGCTCGATGAACTATAACTGGCAGCTGGACAATGAAGGCTCCAAGGCCTTCGTGAAATCCTTCGGCGAGAAATATGGTCGCCCACCGTCCAACTCCGCCCAGACCTGCTACGCACAGGTTCTGCTCTATGCAGATGCTTGCGAACGGGCTGGCACCTTCAATCCTTGCGGTGTTGCCGAAGCGCTTGAAGGCTTCGAGTTTGACGGTCTTGGCAATGGCAAGACCCTCTATCGCAAAGAAGACCACCAGTGCTTCAAGGATGTTCTGGTCGTGCGTGGTGCACAGAATCCGACCACAGCCTACGACACGCTGGAAATCGTTGAAGTCACTCCGGTCGATCAGGTTACCTATCCTGCAAACCACCCGATGTTCGGTGGCGATGAAGCAACGCTTGGTACCTGCAACGCCGGCGCATAATCAGAATCATGATTCTGGCCGTGTCGCAGCAATGCGGCACGGCTATCTGTTTGATTTGGGACTAGAACCGCCGCCGCAGCTGCGCCCGGTTTATCGATGCAGGCTTTCCAATGGACGCAATCATTCTTCAGATCCTCAACGGTCTAGACAAAGGCAGTGCCTATGCTCTGATCGCGTTGGGACTGACACTCATCTTCGGTACGCTGGGCGTGGTCAATTTCGCCCATGGTGCCCTTTTCATGCTTGGCTCCTTTTGCGCCGTCACGCTTCAGAGAATTTTGTCGCTGTCTTTCACCGTCGAAGATCCAACGAAAAAGGACTTTCTGGGAAATCCGCTGAAGGTCGATACACCCTATGTGGTTGACTGGTTCGGCGATGCGGCCGGTAATGCCATCCTGAGCTGGTCTGTGCCACTGGCCATCCTGTTTGCCATTCCCATCATGCTGTTTATCGGCTATGCGATGGAGCGCGGGCTGATCAAGCATTTCTACAAGCGCCCCCATGCCGACCAGATCCTCGTCACCTTTGGTTTGGCCATCGTGATTCAGGAAATCGTCAAATATTTCTATGGTGCAAATCCGATCCCGACTCCGGCTCCGGAGGTCTTCAAGGGTTCGCTCGATTTCGGGGTCATGATCGGTTTTGTCGAGAATACGATCATCTATCCCTATTGGCGGCTGGTCTATTTCCTGTTCTCCGCTGTCATCATCAGCGCGGTCTTTGCATTCCTGCGCTTCACCACATTCGGCATGGTGGTCCGGGCCGGCATGGCCGACCGGGAAACCGTCGGCCTTCTGGGTATCAATATCGACAAGCGTTTCACCATCATGTTCGGATTGGCCGCCGCAGTGGCCGGGCTGGCCGGTGTCATGTATGCACCGATCAATTCGCCCAACTATCATATGGGCATGGACTTTCTGGTGTTGTCCTTCGTCGTGGTCGTTGTCGGCGGCATGGGCTCGTTGCCCGGTGCCGTGCTGGCGGGCTTCCTGCTTGGCATTCTCGAGAGCTTTGCCTCGATGAATGAAATCAAGTCGGTGATCCCCGGGATCGACCAGATCATCATTTATCTCGTTGCAATCATCATCCTTTTGACCCGTCCGCGCGGTCTTATGGGTCGCAAAGGCGTGATGGAGGAATAAGCCATGCTGGGTTTGAGCAAGAAAGACACTACCTTCCTCCTCATCGTCATGTTTCTGACTTTGGCGACGCCGATATTGCTGCAGCCGTTTCCCGAAAATTCGGCGCTGGCGCAGTTCAATGCCGGATATCCTGATCTGATGCAGAGATTTGCCATCTACGGCATCTTTGCCATCGGCTTCAACATTCTCTTCGGCCTGACCGGCTATCTTTCCTTCGGTCACGCCGCCTTCCTTGGCGTCGGCTCCTATTCCGTCGTCTGGATGTACAAGCTGCTGAGCTACAATGTGCTGCCGGGGCTGCTTCTGGCGGTGATCATGTCGGCGCTGTTTGCGCTGCTGATCGGCTATGTTTCCCTGCGCCGATCCGGCATCTATTTCTCGATCCTGACATTGGCCATGGCGCAGATGTCCTTCAACCTGGCCTATTCGGTGCTTACGCCCCTGACCAACGGGGAAACCGGACTTCAGGTTTACATGGATGATCCGCAGGTTCTGATGGGGGAGGGCAGCCCGAGCTCGCCGCATTTCTTCGGCATCGTGATGAATGAGGCAACCAAGGTCGATTTTGCCGGTTGGCAATTTACCTTCAGCAACGGCTACTATTTCTGCGCCATCATCGCCATTGCTGTCTTCTACATCTCGCTTCGGATCTTCCGTTCGCCCTTCGGCATGATGCTGCGCGCGATCAAGACCAACCAGACCCGCATGAACTATACCGGCCTCAATCCGCGTCCCTACACGCTCGCAGCCTTCGTCATATCTGGCATGTATGCCGGACTGGCGGGCGGTCTGCTGGCGGCGATGGACCCGCTGGCCGGTGCCGAGCGCATGCAATGGACGGCGTCGGGTGAAGTGGTGCTGATGACCATCCTCGGCGGAGCCGGAACCCTGATGGGGCCGGTGCTTGGCGCGGGTTTTATCAAATATTTCGAGAATATCTTCTCCAAGATCAACGACAATATCCTGCATGGCTGGTTCGCCGCGCTGCCTGATGGGCTTGAAGACGCCATTGTCTTCATGCTGCATCCCTTCATTGGTAAGGGGTGGCATCTGACGCTGGGTCTCCTGTTCATGCTGGTGGTGATCTTCCTGCCCGGAGGGCTGCTGGAAGGCGGACAACGCATCAAGGACTGGTTCAAGCGCGAGAAGAAACCTGACATTCCGCCCAAGGATCCTGAACATACCCCCAAACCGAGCCCCCAAGTGGTCTGATGGAGATAGCGAATAATGGGCATTCTTGAAGTCAAGGACGTTAACAAGCGCTTCGGTGGACTGCAGGCACTTGGCAATGTCAACCTGTCGGTGGCCGAGCATTCGGTACACGCGATCATTGGCCCCAACGGGGCAGGCAAATCCACCCTGCTCAACTGCCTCGTCGGCAAGCTTGAGCCGGATACGGGGTCGGTCACCTTCAACGGCCAGCCGGTGCTTGGCCGCACCCCCTATCAGATCAATCAGATGGGGATCAGCCGGGTGTTCCAGACGCCGGAAATCTTCACCGATCTGACGGTGCTGGAAAATATGCTGATCCCGTGCTTTGCCAAGCGGGACGGCTCCTTCCGCATGCAGGCATTCGGCTCGGTGCAGGGCGAACGCGAGATCATCGAGCGGGCAGAGCATATGCTCGAAGAGGTCAGGATGACCGAAAAGCTGCATATGCAAGCCGGATCGATGTCCCGCGGTGACAAGCGGCGGCTGGAAATGGCCATGTGTCTGGTGCAGGAACCAAAGCTGCTGCTGCTGGACGAGCCAACAGCGGGCATGGCCCGGGCCGACACCAACAACACCATCGATCTTCTCAAGGAAATTCACGAGAAGCACGACATCACCATCGCAATCATCGAGCATGACATGCATGTGGTCTTCTCTCTTGCCCAGCGCATCACTGTTCTGGCGCAAGGCACACCGCTGGTCGAGGATGTGCCCGAGAAGATCAAGGGGCATCCGAAGGTCAAGGAAGCATATCTGGGAGAAGCAGCATGACCGATCTCGCCATTGAAGCAACCCCGCGACCGAGTGAAGAGCGGCCGGATTTTTCCAAACAGGCCAATGTGGCAGCCACCGCGCCGGCCTTTCTGTCGGTGCATGATATCCATGCCTATTATGGCGAGAGCTACATCGTTCAGGGCGTGTCCTTCAACGTGCATGAAGGTGAGATCCTTGCCCTGCTCGGGCGCAATGGTGCGGGCAAGACATCGACCCTGCGCACCATCGCCCGGCTGGACAAGCCGATGCTGACCTATGGCGAAATCTGGCTGGACCACAAGCATCTGCATACCATGGCCAGCCATGAGGCGGCGCGTGCAGGCATGGTGCTGGTGCCAGAGGATCGGCGCATCATTCCCGGATTGACCGTTGAGGAGAATCTTCAACTGGCCCAGATTGTCGAGCCGATCGGCTGGAGCATCGAGCGCCTCTATGATCTGTTCCCGCGTCTGGGCGAGCGGCGCAATCAGGAGGGCGTGACACTCTCGGGTGGTGAACAGCAGATGCTGGCAATTGCCCGTGCTCTGGCCCGCGACATCAAGGTGCTGCTGCTCGATGAGCCCTATGAGGGGCTGGCTCCCGTCATCGTGGACGAGATCGAGAAAACCCTCGAGATCATCAAGCTGCAGGGCATTACCACCATTCTGGTGGAACAGAATGCCATTCGTGCGCTCGAACTGGCGGACCGCTCTGTCATTCTCGACACCGGCTCGGTGGTCTTTGACGGCACCGCCAAGGAAGTGCTCGACAATAAGGAACTGCGCGAGGAATATCTCGCCATTTAGCATCTATATGGGCAAAACGCTGGCGGCATGATGGCATCCATCTGTCGCCAGTCGCTTTTCTTGTCGCTACATGTCGACCATGCCGCCAATGGATGTCGCTGAGAGATGCGGCCTCTCTTCCTCGCTCTTACATTCTCGGCTCCCCAGCGCTTAATGCCTCCTTTTGAGCAGGCAAGAGCCGCGCGGGACATGATCAAGAGGCCGCCGCTCCAGATTTTGAGAATATTTCTGATCACAAACATCTTTAGGCCAGACATGCATCTGAGGCCTTTTGGATAGGAAAACTGGCGGAAAATCCCGTATCCTACCCATATATCCTGTGTTTATCGCATATTTTCCCGCTGTGATGCATTTGATATTGCGTGAAATTGGACGATTGACGCCAGCGCTTTGTCTTAGTATTTTGTGATCACAAATCATCATGACGCCGCTCACTTCGCGCATTCTGGACGATATCAATGAAAGACACATTCACGCTCGGTATTCTGGAAACGGGCCGCCCGCCCGAGCCATTGGCAAAGAGCTTCCCCTCTTATGCGGACATGTTCGCTCAAATGGTGGGAGCCACAGCACCAGCGCATTGGCAATTTGAATATTATGCGCCGCTGGATGGCCAGTTGCCGCCACGCCCGGACAGCTGCCACGCATGGCTGATCACCGGTTCCAAATTCGGAGCCTATGAAGATATTCCATGGATCCATGCGCTCAAGGACTTTATCGTCAAGGCCTATGCGGCTGCGGTTCCCATGGTCGGCATCTGCTTTGGCCATCAGATTTTGGCCGAGGCGCTGGGTGGCAAGGTGATCAAGTCGGAAAAGGGCTGGGGCGTTGGCCGTCAGACCTACCAATGGAGCGCAAACAGGCCCGACTGGCTGGAAAAGACCGACCTGTCCGGGAGCGATGATTTCTCCATTCTCGCCTTCCATCAGGATCAGGTGGTCGAGGTGCCGCCTGAAGCTGCGGTCATCGCTTCGAGCGATTTCTGCAATGTGGCTGCCCTTGCCTATGGCGATCAGGTGCTCTCCTTTCAGGGCCACCCGGAATTCAATGCTGCCTTTGTCGGCGAACTGATCGAAAACCGGCGTGAGGCCAGCCTTGGCGATGCGCTGGCTGACAGGGCCGCATCCTCCCTTGAGCTGCCGATCGACAAGAATGCCATCGGCGCCGGGATCGTTCAATTCCTCAAGGCACGCGAAGCAGACTGGATCAGAAAAACGGCTGCAAAAGCGAAATAAGCTGCAAAGGCGGAAAACAAAATTGGCGCAGAGGGGCGCAGCAATCATGTTGGACAAACGCAAATTCTTTATCGACGGACAATGGGTTGACCCGATCAGTGCGACGGATCTGGAGGTCATCAATCCGGCAACCGAAGAGGTCATTGCCGTGATCTCGATGGGCAGCGAGGCCGACGCCGACGCTGCCGTGAAGGCGGCCAATGCAGCCTTTGCAGGCTTTTCCCAGACCAGCAAGGCCGAGCGCATCGACCTGCTGGAAAGCATTCTGGCCGTTTATAAGAACCGCTATGACGAAATGGCCGAGACGATCACTGCCGAGATGGGCGCGCCTTGCAAGCTTTCCCATGCGGCGCAGGCCGGTGTCGGAGTGGGACATCTTCAGGGCTTCATCGATGCCCTCAAACATTACGAGTTCGAGAGCGCCTGCTGTGGCGATGTCATCCTGCGCGAGCCAATCGGTGTCTGCGGCCTGATCACGCCCTGGAACTGGCCGATGAACCAGATGGTGCTGAAAATCGCTCCCGCCTTGGCCACCGGCTGCACAATGATATTGAAGCCCTCCGAACTGACCCCGCTTTCCGCCATGCTTTATGCCGAAATCCTGCATGAGGCAGGCGTGCCCAATGGTGTCTTCAACCTTGTAAACGGTGAGGGGCCTGTGGTCGGCTCGGCGCTTTCCCGCCACAAGGATGTGCAGATGATGTCCTTTACCGGCTCGACCCGTGGCGGTGTGGCCGTAACCAAAGATGCTGCCGAAACGGTCAAGCGCGTCGCGCTGGAGCTTGGCGGCAAGAGCCCGAATGTGATTTTCGCAGATACCGAGGATCTGGAAAAATCGGTCACAAGAGGCGCCCGGCAGGTCTTTAGCAATACCGGTCAGTCCTGCAATGCACCGACCCGCATGCTGGTCGAGAAAAGCGTTTATGACAAGGCGATGCAGATTGCCAAGGCTGCCGCAGAAGCGACAGAGGTGGGCGATCCGGCAAAGGAGGGACATCATATCGGGCCGCTGGTCAGCCAGTTGCAATATGACAAGGTGCAGGCGCTGATCCAACAGGGCATCGACGAGGGCGCAACCCTCTTGGCCGGAGGCACCGGCAAGCCGGAGGGGCGCAATGTTGGCTATTTCTGCAAGCCGACAGTCTTTGGCAACGCAACCAACGAGATGACCATCGCAAGGGAAGAGATCTTTGGCCCCGTTCTGACCATGATCCCGTTCGAAGGCGAAGCAGAGGCCATCGCCATCGCCAACGATACCCCCTATGGCCTTGCGGCCTATATCGAAACCGGAGACGAGGCCCGCGGCATGCGCGTGGCAAGGGCCTTGCGCGCGGGTATGGTGCGTCTCAATGGCACCGATATCAACTGGGGCAGCCCGTTCGGCGGCTACAAGATGAGCGGCCTTGGGCGCGAAGGCGGGCATTTCGGCATGGAAGATTTCCTTGAAATCAAGGCCGTGTCCCGTCCGTGATGAACAGAGGGATTTCCTTTTTGAGACAGTCTATTGAGAAAGGGGCCTAGAGGCCCTTTTCTATTTATGAGTGTGCTGCTAGAAGTAGATGTCCTGTTTACACAATCGAGTCTTACAATGAGTGATCAAGCTATCTCCGAACTCAATAATTCAGCTGACGTTCTTCTTGCTTTGATTGGAAAAATTAGGAATTTGGGAAGCAAAGAGCTAGGAAGAAACGGCGGAAATATAAACTCGCTCTTAAAAACTGTTAGTTCGTCTCTTGGGTGTGAAAATACCACTGAATTTGTACTTAGGTACTACCAAGCATGCAATCATGTGTTGCAAGATCTTGAAAATATCGAGGTTGCAAAACCGGATATTAAGAAGCGTTGGATTTCAAAAGTCAAAGAAATTAGAGGAACATTTGAAATTCAAATGGGCTCTACAGATGCGAAAAGCTCTTTTGAACAGCGGATAGAACGCAACGAAGAAGTTCTTTACACTCTTTCAGAGCGTATTCAAAAAGAAGGTGGGTTTGTTGTAAGCAGAGACAAAATGACACAAGCTTTTAACGCAATGAGAGACGCTGTTCAAGAATTCTGTAAGTCGGAAGGCATTTCGGATCGTTTTAAGAACCTGTTAATGCATTACATGCAGCAAATTGAAGCTGCTTATAAGCAATATGATGATTTTGGTGAGGAGCAATTCTGGAAATTGTATAAGGAAACATTTGCGACATTCGTCCAGTTGCACCCACAGATCATGGGAGCACAAAATCGAGATTCGATTTTAAGTAAGTTTAAGACAATGACAGACACTATGGTTGTGGCGCTAAGTGTTAGCGCTGACGCCGCAACTTTGACAACTGGCGCATTTATTCTTCTCGATAAGCTCTCTTGAATGATCATACTAAACTGTTGCTATGATGAGGTGCCGATCCGGTCTCTCGTCTTGTAATAGAGCATTGCCATGACCAGAAGTGCATAGCGCAAATGCCGACCGCCGGGGAAGGGGTAGGTCGGCACATGTTCCATGGCATCAAAGCGGCTGGCCTGCCCGTCAATGGTATCGGCCAGAATCTTGCCCGCGATGGTGGCAATCGCCACCCCGTGGCCGGAAAAACCGCTGGCATTGAGAATATTCTTGTCCAGCTTCGAGAAATAGGGCATGCGATTGACCGTTATGCCCAGCGTGCCGCCCCAGCCATAATCGATGCGTACATCCTTCAATTGCGGATAGATTTCCAGCATCGGCCGCCGCACGAAGGATTTGATGTCTTCGGGGAATTTGAAACTGTAGGTCTCGCCACCGCCAAACAGCAAACGCTTGTCCGCTGACAGGCGATAATAGTTGACCACGAATTTGCTGTCTGCCACGCCCAGATCATCCCGGATCAACGAGCGGGCAAATGCATCGTCAAGCGGCTCGGTGGCAAGGACATAATTGTTCATCGGCATGACACGGGAGGCCACCTTGGGCACCAGATTCTCGATATAGCCGTTGCAGGCAAGAATGAGATATTTGGCCTTGACCTGTCCCTGATCACATTTGACGGTCACCGTCTCGCCCTTGGTGATGGACCGGGCCTCGCTATTCTCGAAGATCTCGGCACCAGCCTTGAGGACAGCCTGTCCCAGACCGAGGGCATAATTGAGCGGATGGAGGTGGGCGGCAAACATGTCGACCATGCCGCCATAATAGGCGGTGCTGCCGACCATCTGTTCCACTTCGCCCTTGTCCACATAGCGGATCTGCTCGTAGCCATATTGCTTGTTGAGCTTCTCGACATAGGCCTTGGATTCTTCGGCATAATGAGGCTTGTGGTCGGCATGCAGGGTGCCCGGCTTGAGGTCGCAGGCGATGGAATGCTCGGCAATCAGATCCTTGACCATCTGTATGCCGTCCACCGCGATATCCCACAGCAGCCGCGCCTCGGACGCGCCAACCATTTTTTCCAGCACATCCTGATCCTGTCGCTGGCCGGTGCAGACCTGACCGCCATTGCGCCCCGAAGCGCCCCAGCCCACGCGGTGGGCTTCAAGCACAATGACCTTGTAGCCTTTCTGACGCAGATGCAGGGCGGAAGAAAGACCGGCATAACCGCCGCCGATGACGCAGACATCGCAGCTTTGTTCGCCCTGAAGCGAGGGGAGTGGTTCATGCGGGTTGGCCGTAGCGGTGTAATAACTGTCGGGGTAGGTTCCCTGCTTGTCATTGCCATGCAGAAAACCACCCTTTGGGCTACTCAGACTCATAAGGCACCTATGTGATCATGGGGCAGGGAAGGGCTGCGTTCGAGCCGCTTCCCCGCAAGGCAGGTTATTTGTAAAGGTCGCGGGCTTTGAGATCGGCAAGGGTCAGGTCAAGGCATTTGGCGGCCTTGCTGACCAGTTCGTCGATTTCGCTGTTGGAAATGATGAGTGGTGGCGAAATGATCATCGTGTCGCCGACATGGCGCATCACCAGCCCGTTATTGAAGCAATGTTCGCGGCAGATGAGGCCCACGGTGCCCTTGGAAGCGGCAAAGGGAGCCCTTGCGGCCTTGTCCGGGGTCAGTTCCAGTGCGCCGACAAGTCCCTTGCTACGAGCTTCCCCGATCAGCGGATGGTCACCCAGTTCGGCCCATTTCTGCGCAAGATAGGGCGCTGCCCTGTCTCTGACACCATCGATCAGTTTTTCATTCTCGATGATTTCCAGATTGGCGAGCGCGGCTGCGCAGGAAACCGGATGGCCCGAATAGGTATAGCCATGGGTGAATTCACCGCCATGGGCGATAAAGCCCTCGGCGACCCGATCGGAAACCAGCACACCGGCGATCGGCAGATAGCCCGACGACAGGCCTTTGGCGATGGTCATCAGGTCCGGCTTGATGGAATAGGTGTCCGAGCCAAACCAGTTGCCGGTGCGGCCAAAACCGCAGATCACTTCGTCGGCGATCAGCAGAATATCGCGTTCATCGCAGATGCGCTGGATTTCCGGCCAGTAGGTCTCAGGCGGAATGACCACACCACCAGCCCCCTGAATCGGTTCGGCAATGAAGGCGGCGACCTTGTCTTCGCCGATGCGATCAATTTCCGCTTCCAGCAGGCGGGCGCGTTGCAGGCCGAATTCTGCAGGGCTCATGTCCCCGCCTTCTCCATACCAGTAAGGCTGGTCGATATGGCTGATATCAGGTATCGGCAGTCCGCCCTGAGCATGCATGCCCGCCATACCACCCAGCGAAGCAGCGGCCACAGTGGAGCCGTGATAGGCATTCTTGCGGGCGATGATCACCTTCTTTTCCGGCTTGCCAAGGCTGGCCCAGTAATGGCGCACCATGCGCACCACCGTGTCATTGGATTCCGAACCGGAATTGCCATAGAAGACATGGTTGATATGCGGCGGCGCAATGGAGGCCAGTTTTTCAGACAGCGCCACCACCGGCGGATGGGTGGTCTGGAAGAAGGTGTTGTAATAGGGCAGCTGTTCCATCTGCCGGCTGGCCGCTTCCAGAATCTCCTTGCGGCCATAGCCGACATTGACACACCAGAGCCCGGCCATGCCATCCAGCAGGCGGTTGCCCTCGCTGTCATAGAGATAAACCCCTTCTGCCCGCGTGATGATGCGAGCACCCTTTGCATTGAGCTGCTGGGTATCGGTGAAGGGGTGCAAGTGGTGGCTCGCGTCTTTTTTCTGCAACTCTTCGGTTGGAGGCAGATTGGCCATGAAATTCATTTTACTCTCCCGTCTCTGGATACCGGCCTGAGGCGACGGTTCGGCGGATAGGCTGATTGTGAAGGCGATGTTGGTTTATACGGTCAGCAGCAGATGTTCGCGTTCCCACGGGCTGATGACCTGATTGAATTCTTCCGATTCATGCAGTTTGATCTGGCTGTAGATGCTGACGAAATCCGGCCCCAGCAGATCATGCAACTGCTCGTTCTTCTCCAGCCGTCCCAGCGAATGATGCACTGAACGGGGAAGCGAGAAGGGCATGTGATGGGCATGATGCTGAAGTTGCGGCCTTGGCTTGGCCTTGTTGATCACGCCCAGCAGGCCACAGGCCAGACTGGCCGCAATCGCCAGATAGGGATTGGTATCCGCCCCGACAAGGCGGTTTTCGATGCGCCGGTTGCTGGGGGAAGAATTGGGAATTCTAAGGCCGACCGAGCGGTTGTCGATGGACCATTCCAGATTGATGGGTGCTGAATCACCAGCCAGCAGACGGCGGTAGCTGTTCACATATGGGGCCAATATGCTCATCACATCCGGCAGATATTTCTGCTGGCCACCCAGAAACTGGTAGAAAAGCTCACTCGGCTCGCCATTCTCGTCAGAAAAGACATTGGCGCCGGTCTTGGCATCCACCACGCTCTGATGGATATGCATGGCGCTGCCCGGCTCATTGTCCATCGGCTTGGCCATGAAGGTGGCATAGCAATCATGCCGGAAGGCTGCTTCACGAATGAGGCGCTTGAAGACGAAAATCTGGTCTGCCAGATCCAGCGGGCTGCCATGGATCAGGTTGATTTCCAGCTGTCCGGCACCGCCTTCCTGAATCACCGTGTCGATTTCCAGCCCCTGCGCTTCGGCAAAATCATAGATATCCTCGATGATCCGGTCATATTCGTCCACCGCCGCAATGGAATAGGCCTGCCGACCCACAGACTGGCGACCGGAGCGCCCGATCGGTGGTTCGAGCGGATAGTCAGCGTCGGTATTGCGCTTGGTGAGATAGAATTCGAGTTCCGGTGCCACAACGGCATTCCAGCCCAGAGCTTCAAAGCCCCCCATCACGCGGCGCAGCACATTGCGCGGTGCCAGCTCAACGGGCTCTCCCTCCAGTGTATAAAGGTCATGAATGACCTGTACGGTCGGATCATTCGCCCAGGGCACAGACCTGACGGTGGAGAGATCCGGCACCAGCTGGATATCGCGCTCCATCATGAAATCCTGCCGGTCCTCCATTTCGATATAGGCCCCGGTAATGGTCTGAAAGAAGATGGAGGTGGGCAGATAGGTTGGGTTGAGGCCGGAAAATTTGGACGCCGGCATAGCCTTGCCGCGCGCAATGCCGACGATGTCGGGCACAACGCACTCGACCTCGTCAATATGCCTGCTGCGCATCCATTCGCGCACCTCTTCGGCTTTCTGAGGGATGGGATTGCCCATATTGTCGGATGGGATTGAGCTTTCCGGATTTGCTATATTGTCTTCTGAACTGGTCATGAAATTACCTATAGACGTCAAATCGCAGCCTCTGCGACTATTCGACAATTTACTGCAAGATGTGATCACAAAGCAAGAGAAATTTGTGATCACAAAATGAAAATGCTGCCCGCAAATGGGAATTTTGACGTGCAAAACTTCCCTTGCATTTGCGAATTGGCAAGCAAAGTCAATGAGCTGGCAGAGGGTGGGGAGAGGGGTGTTTACAAATCGTCGCTGATCAGCAGCATGCCCTGTCGAACATCTTCCGAAATGGCGGTGCGGAGCGCCAGACTGTCGCGATTTTGCAGGGCTTCAATGGCCTGTTTATGCTGGTCAATCAGGTTGGCTGTGCCATGACGGCCATAGACAAGACGCATGAAGGGGCCAAACTGCATCCAGACGCTTTCCACCAGCTTTATGATCACTTCAGACTGGGCCAGTTGATAGAGCGTAAAGTGGAAGGCATGGTTACCGCGCATATATCCTTCCACGTCGCCATTCTCCAGACATATGTCGATTGCGTCATCGATGGTGATGAGCGTCTGAATGTCTGTTTCCTGCACATTGGGCAGGGCCATGATCGCCAGTTCCGGCTCAAGCAGCGAGCGCGTGAGATTGATCTCGCGATATTTCTTGTTGGTCATTTCGGGGATGGAAACCCGCCGGTTTCCGTGGCTTTCAAGGGCGCCTTCGGCGGTCAGGCGACGCACGGCATCGCGCACCGGCATTGGCGAGACTTCAAGATGATCGGCAAGGCCACGCAAGGTTACGGCCTTGCCCGGAAGGAAACCGCCAAAAAGCAACCGCTCGCGCAAATCCTGATAGATGCGCTCGTGAGCGGTCAATGGTCTGGCGTCCGGATCGTCTTCACCCATGCCTTGCCTGTGATTTGTTTCGGTATCATCTTGTGTCATTGCTCTTTTATACCGACGCTTGTCTGCCATGCAAAGAGAATTTGATCGAAAAGGCTTGCAGACGGGAAAATTTTGTGATCAAATTTTGCCATAATGGCCAAAAAGGCCAATCGGGCGACAACAGCCCATCGCAATCATCACAATTCCCGATAGAATCGAGGGGACTTATATAATGGCAGACAAGGCAGGCAAGCTTTTCTCCAAAACCGCTCTTGCCACAGCGGCGCTGTTGACCGCGACGGCTGCGGGCATGGCCGCGGACAAAGAACTCCATATCTATAACTGGTCGGACTATATCGACGAGTCCATCATCTCCGATTTCGAGGCGGAAACCGGGGTCAAGGTCACCTACGACGTTTTCGACTCCAACGAAGTGCTCGAAACCAAATTGCTGGCTGGCTCTACCGGCTATGACATTGTGGTTCCCACCGGCACCTTCCTTCAGCGCCAGATTCAGGCCGGTGTTTTCCAGAAGCTGGACAAATCGAAGCTGCCCAATCTGAAAAATATGTGGGACGCCGTATCCGAGCGCACTGCGGCCTATGATCCGGGCAACGAATATTCCATCAACTATATGTGGGGCACCACCGGCGTCGGCTTCAATGTCGCTGCCGCCAAGGAGCGCATGGGCGATGTGCCTCTCAACACATGGGACATGATCTTCAAGCCTGAAAATGCCGCCAAATTCGCCGATTGCGGCATTCATATTCTGGATGCTCCAACCGAAGTGATCCCGCTCACCCTTATGTATTTAGGCAAGGATCCGAATAGCCACGACAAGGACGATATCGCTGCCGCCGAAGCGCTGCTGCTCTCGATCCGTCCCTATGTCCAGAAATTCCATTCATCCGAATATATCAACGCGCTGGCAAATGGTGACATCTGTCTGGCCATCGGCTGGTCCGGCGATGTCTTTCAGGCGCGCGACCGGGCAGCAGAGGCAAATAATGGCGTGGAAGTGAATTACATCATCCCGAAAGAAGGGGCCCAGATGTGGTTCGACCAGATGGCCATTCCGGCCGATGCCAAGAATGTCGAAGAGGCCCATCTCTTCCTTGATTTCATCATGCGTCCGGAAATGATCGCCAAGGCGTCCAACTATATCTATTACGCCAACGGCAACAAGGCCTCGCAGGCGCTGCTGGAAGAAGACGTGATTGGCGATCCGGCGGTTTATCCCGATGAGGAAACCACAGCCAAACTGTTCGTGCATATGCCATATCCGCCAAAGATTCAGCGGTTGGTCACACGCGCATGGACCAAGGTCAAGTCCGGCCAGTGATGAGGCTCTGGCAGGGAAGTGTCCGCTCTTGGCGCTTCCTGAAAGGGCTTGGGGATCACGGTCAGTCAAGAGGGCTTGTCGGCATCTTTCTGCCGGCAAACCCGCTCCCCGCTCGTTCGGGTGGAGCTTATGCTATGGTTGTCACCACAGGGCCCCGACCCTTTCAAGGGGCTGACCGATTGTCTTTAATCGCCCGATACAAGGCCAGTCGCGCCAAATGAATGCGCGGCAGCCTCCGGCACGGCCCGATGGCTCCGGATGTCCTCCCGCATCCGCCATCGACGACAAGCCAATGCTCGCCCGCAAGCACTGAATTGAGCGACCGATTGGCACGATTTATGCCTTGCAGCTTTGCCAGAAACCTCCCATTTCTGGCGATTTGGCGGGCGTTTATATAGCGAGATTGAGAATGAATGGTTCCCAAAATTCCGGCTCGGGCAGCAATTTTGCGCCATGGGCAGATCCGCATGAAAAGCCTTTGATACGGTTCGATGCCGTAACCAAGAAATTCGGCGATTTCGTCGCCATCGACAATTTGAACCTGAAGATCTATGAGCGGGAATTCTTTGCGCTGCTCGGCCCCTCCGGTTGTGGCAAGACAACGCTGATGCGCATGCTGGCCGGCTTCGAGCAGCCCACGACCGGTTCGATCATGATGAAACAGGAACATCTGACCGACATTCCGCCGCATCGTCGGCCGGTCAACATGATGTTCCAGTCCTACGCGCTCTTTCCGCATATGACGGTTGAACAGAATATCGCCTTCGGCCTCAAGCAGGAGAAACGCCCCAAGGCCGAGATCAAGGATCGCGTCGAGGAAATGATTGCACTGGTGCAGCTACAGGCCTTTGCCAAACGCAAGCCACATCAGCTTTCCGGCGGCCAGAGACAGCGCGTCGCGCTGGCGCGCTCCCTTGCCAAGAAGCCCAAGCTGCTGTTGCTCGATGAGCCACTGGGGGCGCTGGATCGCAAATTGCGCGAGCAGACCCAGTTTGAACTGATGACCATTCAGGAAAAGCTCGGGCTCACCTTCGTCATCGTGACCCACGATCAGGAAGAAGCCATGACGGTGGCTAGCCGCATTGCCCTGATGGAGGCGGGCAAGGTGGTGCAGGTCTCCACTCCGAGAGAGATTTATGAAACGCCCAATTGCCGCTATGTCGCCGATTTCCTCGGAGACGTGAATATCATCGGAGGCCGCATTCTGGGGCCAGACGACAAGGAAGACGATATCGTCCAGATGGCGTGGCATGAGGATTATCACCCTTTGCGCATACGTCTACCCGAACCGGTGACCTTCCCTGAAAAGGGAGCGGAACGCTGGGTCGCCGTGCGCCCCGAAAAGGTGCGCATCAGCAAGGACTATCCCACCGACACCCACAATATACTCAAGGGCAAGGTGCTCGACATCGCCTATACGGGCAATATCTCCACCTATCATGTTCAGACCGAGGACGGTCAAATCATCAAGTCGCAGGAAGCCAATCTGGAGCATCTGCACCGTCGGGCCATCACATGGGATGACGAGGTCTATGTCCACTGGCGCGCCGGTGGCTGCGTGTTGCTGGAGCGTTAAGCCATGAGCAACCTGACCAACCTCACCGAAGTGACCGATCTGCTGACCAGTCCGGAGCCGGAAAGTCCGGAAAGAAGCCCGAAACGGCGGGCCCGGATGGCTCTACCCAAGAATTTCGGCCGCTGTGTGCTGATACTGGTGCCCTATATCTGGCTGCTGGTTCTGTTTCTGATCCCCTTTGTCATTGTCGTCAAGATTTCCCTCTCCGATACGGCCATCGCCATGCCGCCCTACACGCCGACCTTCAATTGGTCGGAAGGCTGGGCCGGGCTCAAGGAAATGCTCACGGGCTGGGATTTCGAGAATTTTACCTGGCTGATGGAAGATGATCTCTATTGGAAAAGCTATCTTTCCAGCCTCGAGATCGCCTCTGTCTCCAGCCTGCTGGCACTGCTGATCGGCTATCCGATCGCCTATTCCATGGCGCGGGCACCTGCTGAATGGCGCCCCACCTTGCTGATGCTGATCATTCTGCCCTTCTGGACCAGCTTCCTTATTCGCGTCTATGCCTGGATTGGCATTCTCAAGAAAGAAGGGCTGCTCAACATGCTGCTGATGCATATGGGCATCATCGACGACCCGCTGATTATCCTCAATACCGACATCGCGGTCTATATCGGCATCGTCTATTCCTATCTGCCTTTCATGGTGTTGCCTCTCTATTCCTCGCTTGAGAAGATGGATGATTCCCTGCTTGAAGCGGCGACCGATCTGGGCTGTTCGCCCATCAAGGCTTTCTGGCTGATCACCGTGCCCCTGTCCCTGCCGGGGATTCTTGCGGGCTGCTTCCTCGTCTTCATTCCAGCGGTCGGTGAGTTCGTCATTCCCGATCTGCTGGGCGGCTCCAACACCCTGATGATCGGCAAGACCCTCTGGGTGGAATTTTTCGCCAACCGCGATTGGCCTGTGGCCTCTGCCGTGGCGGTTATCCTGCTCATTCTGCTGGTCGTGCCCATCGTGCTGTTCCAGCGCATGCAGGAAAAACAACAGGAAAAGGGAGCATAAATCATGAGACGGTTCAGTTTCTTCAATGCCTCCGCCCTCACGCTGGGTTTTGCCTTCCTTTACCTGCCGATCATCCTGCTGATCATTTTCTCTTTCAACGAGAGTCGGCTGGTGACGGTGTGGGGCGGCTTTTCCACCAAATGGTATGGCGAGGTTTTCGCCAACAAGGGCTTTATGGACGCAGCCTGGGTTACGGTCAGGGTCGGGCTGGTCTCGGCGACGCTGGCCACCATTCTGGGCACGATGGCCGCGCTGGTGCTGGTGCGGGCAGGGCGCTTTCCCGGCAAGACGCTTTTCTCGGGCATGGTCTATGCGCCGCTGGTGATGCCTGAAGTCATCACCGGTCTGTCGCTGCTGCTGCTGTTCGTCTCGCTCGATTTCGACCGCGGCTTCTGGACCATCATTCTGGCCCATGTCACCTTTTCCATGTGCTATTCGGCGGTGGTGGTGTCATCCCGGCTTGTCACCTTCGACATGTCGCTGGAGGAAGCCGCGATGGATCTGGGGGCGAGCCGCATGGCGACCTTCTTTCAGGTCACGGTGCCGATCATTCTGCCCTCGATCATTTCGGCATGGCTGTTGAGTTTCACCCTTTCGCTGGATGATCTGGTGATCGCCTCCTTCACCTCCGGCCCCGGAGCCACCACGTTGCCCATGCGGATCTATTCGCAAGTGCGCCTTGGCGTGACGCCGGAGATCAATGCCCTCTCGACCATTCTGGTGGTGCTGGTTTCCACCGGAGTGATCATCGCCTCGCTTCTGACCAAGCGGCGCGAAGTGCGTCGGCGCCGCGAAGAGAGGGCGGCTGTGGCCCAGACCTGAGATGGTAACCTTCATCTATGGTCAAAGCTCGGGCTTCAGGCCATCCCGGCCCTGTCGCCCAGCCCTGTCGCCCAACCCTGTAGCTCGGGTCTTTGCCCAATGCATAAGGCGACGTGAACGCATTCCGGGTGATAAAAGCGGGAGGAGACAATGCACCTCTGGCGAATATGTTGCCGCGACCTGTTATGCCTATATGGCAGTCAATTCCAAGGATCAGGCCCTGAGAACCTGATGAACAAATGAGACAATCATGTTGAAGACCGAAAAGAACAAAGAGCAAATGCAGGCTTTCAAGGCCGAGGCGGAGGCTTTCCTCGAGGCCCATCCCGATCTGGTAAAGGTTGAGCTGCTGCTTCCCCGCTTCTGTGGTTCGCTTATGGGCAAATGGCTGCCAGCCGCGATGCTGCCAAAGCTCGCCGACGGGGCCGTGCGCCTGCCGCGTTCCACCGCAGCGCTCGATATCTGGGGCGATGATGTACCCGCTGTCGGCATCGCGCTGGAAAAGGGCGATCCGGACGGGGTTTGCGCGCCGGTGCCGGGAAGTCTTTGCATGGTGCCTTGGGCCAGCGAACCGACCGCTCAGGTGCTCGTCACCATGCGGGATCTGGTGACCGGAGAAGAATGCGGTTATGACACGCGCGGCACGCTCGCTCGCATTCAGGACCAGTTCACCGACAAGGGGCTGACGCCTGTTGTCGCCACCGAACTGGAATTCTATCTGATCGATGGGGAAACCACTGCCACCGGCCATCCGCAGGGGCCGATGGTTCCCGGCCTTGGTGAGCGGCTGACAAGCAGTCAGGTCTATAACATGGATGTCATCGCCGCCTTCGAGCCGGTGCTTGCCGATATTTTTCAGGCCTGCCAGATCCAGAATATCCCTGCCGAAACCACCATTTCCGAATTTGGTCCCGGCCAGTTCGAGATGAATCTCTTGCATGTGCCAAGCGCACTGGAGGCGGCCGATCACTGCATGCTGTTCAAGCGGGTGGTGCGCAATGTCGCCCGCAAGCATGGCTTCGATGCCACTTTCATGGCCAAGCCCTACGCCCATTCCACTGGCAACGGTTTCCATATTCACATGTCGGTACAGGATGAAGAGGGCACCAACATTTTCGCAGGTGACAGCGAAATAGAGGCAAACCCGCCCTTGCGTCATGCCATTGGTGGCCTGCTCAAGCATATGCGCGAATGCCAGATCCTTTATGCGCCTCACGCCAACAGCTATCGCCGATTCCAGCCCGAGAGCTATGCGCCCACCACCCCCTGCTGGGGTTATGATCATCGCGCCGTGGCGATCCGCGTTCCTTCAGCCAAGGGTGGGGCCGCGAGACTGGAACACCGGGTCGCTGGCGCTGACGCCAATCCCTATCTGGTGATTGCATCGCTGCTGGCTGGCACGCTGACCGGTTTTGAGGAAAAGTCCGATCCGGGCACCCCCGTCGAAACGCTGGAAGATGTCGCCGCCTACAAGCCCCTGACGCCCATCTGGCAGGAAGCCATCGCCACGTTCGCGGCTTCCGACTGGGCCGAAGCGTTGTTCGGGCATGATTTCCATATTTGCTACACCCGTTCGCGTGAAGCCGAGGAACGAATCGTCTCTGCGGCAATCACCGATTTTGAATGTCGGTCCTATCTGCGCACGGTGTGAGCAATCTTGCTTCCCAGATTTGGCCTGCAATATCTGGCCTGCAAGATCAGGCCTGCAAGATCAGGACGGAGGGGGCTCCGACAAAAAGGCCTTTCCTTCCGTTCTCTTCGTAAGGGGGGGGGCGGGCTTTGCGAGCCAGCCGCTCATAAAGCGGCTGAGCTTGTTGCCCATGATGCTGGCGCAGTGGCAGGCATCCGGGCGTCATTGTCATGAAATATTGTTAGTTTTATAAAGTTGTGCAGAAAGCTGAATATGTTTCCTTGTTGCAATATAGTAGGCTGGGCATATCAGGGAGAAGGAACATGATTGAGAATCTTTATTGGATCATCTTCGGTGCCGTGCTTGCTCTTGGGGCCTTCTGGCTCTTCATGATGTGGTTCCGGGCACCAAAAGACAGCCGCTGGCCACGCGGCCCGAAATAGGCTGCAAAGCCTCTTCAGATAATAACGGTCGGCGGGCCACCTTGAGGCCGAACCTCTGTCCATAGCCGCTTCTTGCGGTTCGTCTGCGGCAGGGCGAGGTGGCGTGCCCGAACCGAAGCCGTGATGTCCGCTCCGGTCAAGTGAGGCAAATCGCACAGCGGAAGTGGCAGCTGACGCAGATTTTTTCTTGCCTCTCACACAAGAAACTCCCATAAATGCGCCGACGTCCAAATGGCACCCGCTGCCTGCCCCGACGTCTGTCTGTAAGCAAGCCGCACAAGCCGCATATGAGAGGACCACGCCATGGCCATTCGTCTGGACGCAACCGACAGCAATTTCGATGCCGCCTTTTCCGATCTGCTGGCAATGAAACGGGAAGTGTCCGATGATGTGGATGCCATCGTGCGCGATATCATCGAGGATGTCCGCAACAGGGGCGATAAGGCCCTGTTCGATTATACGGCCAAATTCGACCGTTTCGACGCCCGCACCAAGGGCCTGCGCATCAGCGAGGCTGAGATTCAGACCGCGATTGCCAAGGTCGATCCGGAGGTCTTGAAGGCGCTTGAGCTGGCCGCCCTGCGAATCCGCTCCCACCATGAGCGGCAATTGCCGAAAGATGATTTCTATGAGGATGCGCTCGGGGTAAAGCTCGGCTCGCGCTGGACTGCGATCGAGGCGGTGGGGCTTTATGTCCCCGGCGGCCTTGCTGCCTATCCCTCTTCCGTGTTGATGAATGCGATTCCTGCCAAGGTGGCCGGTGTCGAGCGTCTGGTGATGGTCGTGCCAACACCGGATGATGTCCTCAATCCCCTGGTGCTGGCGGCTGCCAGACTGGCCGGTGTCGATGAAATCTATCGCATTGGTGGAGCGCAGGCCGTGGCAGCGCTGGCCTATGGAACCGACAGCATCGCCCCCGTCTACAAGATCGTCGGTCCGGGCAATGCCTTCGTGGCAGCAGCCAAGCGACGGGTATTTGGTCTGGTCGGTATCGACATGATCGCCGGTCCCTCCGAAGTGCTCATTCTGGCAGACAAGAATAACAATCCCGACTGGCTGGCCGTGGATCTGATGGCTCAGGCCGAGCATGACAAGGCCGCTCAGGCCATTCTGATCACCGATGATGCAGGCATTGCCGAAGCCGTGGAAGAGGCCGTGCAACGCCTGCTCAAGACCCTGCCCAAGGCCGAAATCGCCGGTGCCAGCTGGGCCGATTATGGTGCTGTCATCACCGTTCCCGACTGGAAGACCGGCATGGCGCTGGCCAACCGGATCGCGCCCGAGCATCTGGAACTGGCTCTGGACAATGCGTCGGACTATCTCGCCAGCGTGCGCAATGCCGGTGCTGTCTTTGTCGGCCATTATACGCCCGAAGCGGTGGGCGATTATGTTGGTGGCTCCAACCATGTTCTTCCGACCGCACGCTCCGCCCGTTTCTCGTCCGGCCTGTCGACGCTGGAATTCATGAAGCGCACATCCGTGCTCGAATGCAATGTGGAAAATCTGCGCGAGATTGGCTCCGCCGCGGTTACCCTTGCCCGTGAAGAAGGGCTTGAAGCCCACGCCCGTTCGGTTGCCAAGCGCCTGAACTTGGCTTAATCACCTTTGTAGCGGGGGTATTTCTGCTATCTTCTAAGCAGAAAGTTTGACTCCGGCTGGCAAGTTGGGCAAACATGCCTGCAAATACTCGTGAAAATAACGCATGGTGCAGTATGGCTGAACGGGAACAGGAGGTTGACGGAATGAATGCCTCCGATCTGTTGCGGGATGCAGAATCCAGCCAAATGGAAAAGCCTCAGGTCGCAATCGGCCCCTTTTCTCTTTGCATGATCGTGCTGGACCCGACATCGATTCAGCCCGCCACGCCCGATATCGAACATGAGCGCTCCGTCGCCATCTATGATCTGGTCGAGGAAAACAGTTTTCATCCTGTTGGCCATGACGAGGGCGGCCCCTACAGGCTCGACTTGTCCATGATCGAGCGAAAGCTGGTGATGGACATCAAGCTGGAAAATGGCGATCAGATCGCCACCCATATTCTCTCGCTGACCCCCTTCCGTCGCATCATCAAGGATTATTTCCTGATCTGCGACAGCTATTATGAAGCCATCAAGACCGCCACGCCGAGCAAGATCGAAGCCATCGATATGGGGCGGCGCGGTCTGCATAATGAAGGCTCCCAGATTCTGCAAGCACGACTCGACGGCAAGATCGAGACGGACTTTGCCACCGCGCGACGCTTATTCACGCTGATCTGCGCATTGCATTGGCGGGGGTAACATGGTTCTCGGTCTCATCGGGCCTGATCTTCGCCCCGACTCTATCCTCTTTGCCTGTGGCATGAATGCCATTCGCTCGCCCATGGCGGCAGCACTGGCCAAACATCTTTTCCCGGGTGCCTTCTATGTGCAGTCCGTTGGTGTGCGTTGCGGCAAGCCAGACCCCTTTGCTGCAGCGGTGATGGAAGAAATCGGGCTGGACATTTCCGAGCATGAACCAAGCTGCTTTGACGATCTGGAAGACAGCTATTTTGATCTGATCGTCTCGCTTGCTCCCGAGGCCCATCACCGGGCGCTGGAATGGAGCAGGGGGCATGCGGTGGAAACGGAATATTGGCCCACCATGGATCCTGCTCTGGTGACCGGCTCGCGCGAGCAGATCATGGATTCCTATCGTGCCGTGCGCGATGGCCTGATCGTCAAGCTCAAAGATCGCTTTGAATGGATTGCGGATATTCGCGCCTGATGGGTGTAGCTGCTCTCAAGCAAACACCCGCCTGAGCAGATCAACGGCTCTGGCAGCCAAGGTTTCAGCAAGCTGTGGGCAAGAAAAGACGGTCGGTGAAACGTGTTTTTGTCTGATTTCGAGGCGGAATTCGTGAAAAATGCGTGAAGCGATTGCACTCACTTCCGCTTTGGACTAGATTGCGCACGATCTCACTGATAAGAACAGGCCTACCGAACCGAATTCTTGCATGCTTGCAAGCGGATTCATGCTAGAGTCATTTATCAAGCAAATCTGCGGGATGGACAGAGATTGTCAGCCAACGAGCACCTAGCCAAAGGGCGTTGGCTGTGGGGGCTTTCCATTCCTCCCGTCAAAGACAAGGCGAGCCGTTGATCGTTGCCTGTGGTTCTGACGGGGCCTCTGGCAGGCCAAGATGATACAAATCAGGGCCCATGCGTTATCGTGATGCATGGCCTTGCGAAGGCAAACGCAACCTAAAAGGATTGAAAAACGCTTATGGCGAAAGAAGAAGTACTGGAATTTCCCGGTGTCGTAACTGAACTGCTGCCAAATGCCACCTTCCGCGTGAAGCTGGAAAATGACCACGAAATCGTAGCGCATACCGCAGGCCGCATGCGCAAGAACCGCATTCGTGTTCTGGCGGGGGACAAGGTTCAAGTGGAAATGACACCCTATGACCTGACCAAGGGCCGGATTACCTATCGCTTCAAATAAGAGTTTCGCGCTCATCGGCCGGGCTTCTGCCGCTTCCTTGTTGCCGCTCCTCTGGGTGCCTTTGGGCACCGGAAGGGGCAAGATCAAGGGCGGCATGGTAAGCCGATCCTGACATCAGCGATAGCTCTATCGGCGCATTGCGCAAATGCGCGCTGCCATGCTTCAGGACAGGTCGTCAAAAAGGCCCAAAACAAGCCCGAACGAGCTTGGCAACAAGCTTGTCTGTTACTGTCAAAATCCATTGCGCGCCAGCCATCCTGGGCAATCGCGCAAGATAAACAGAATCCCATTGCGGTCTATTTCTGTCAGCCATCCTTGGTAAATGGGCAGGAATGCCCATGAGCCATATGAATTTTATAGCGTTATGCCTGACTCTCATCGCCTGATTCTGGCTTCGGCCTCTCCGCGTCGCTTGCAGCTTTTGCAACAGATCGGTATCGAGCCCCATGCGCTCAAACCGGCCGATCTCGATGAAACACCGCGCAAGAATGAACAGCCGCGTGCGCTGGCCCAGCGCCTTGCGGAAGCCAAGGCCGAAGCTGTCTATAAAAGCTGCAAGGACGATGCTGATCTCACGGGCAGCTATATTCTGGCCGCCGACACCGTGGTTGCCGTGGGGCGTCGTATCCTGCCCAAGGCTGAACTGGCCGAAGAGGCTTCCCAGTGCCTCAATCTTCTCTCGGGCCGGACCCATAAGGTTTTTTCGGGCATTTCCCTGATTACCCCCAAGGGCAAGACCCGCACCAAGGTGGTGACCACCAAGGTGCGCTTCAAGCGCCTCAGCCATGATATCGACCCCTATATCGCCTCTGGCGAATGGCGCGGCAAGGCTGGTGGTTATGCCATTCAGGGTATCGCCGGCACATTCGTCGTCAACCTGATCGGCTCCTACAGCTCGGTTGTTGGCTTGCCCCTGCATGAGACCGCCAATCTGCTGATCGGAGAGGGCTATCCTCTGCGCCTCAAATGGCTGGGTGGCGTCGAGTAACCGCTCCCTGTCCGCAAAGAGGTCTTGGGCTGTCTTGAAAGAGCAAAAGAGCAACAGGCATGACAAATAAAACCGAAGACGAAAAGGCGGCTGCTGGCGGCAAGGTAACGGGCCTGCGCCGGTCTCGCCCCTGTCCGATCTGCTCCAAGCCTTCCACGAAGGAAAATTATCCCTTCTGCTCTGATCGTTGCAAGCGGGTTGATCTCAGCCGCTGGCTGACGGGCTCCTACGCGATCCCGGCGAGCGAAGAGGATGATCCTGATGAAAGCGATTTTGATCAGCAGGACTAGCGCCAGTCCCATCCTTTCTGATTGCTGCGCCAAAACAAGGGGATAGGTAAATTCCTGGCGAGTTTCGCATTCAATCGGGAGAGAGTTTTCCTCGCCATATGAAAAAAAACACGCCGCCCTGTAGAAAACATCAAAAGCGCACTGGACAGGGCAATATGAACCTTCTATAACGCCGAAACAAATTGCGAGGTTGCCAAGGCAACCCAAGCAAAAGCTTCTGTCAGTTGGTGTTTTAAAGATCAAATGACAGTGCAGATGCCCGGATAGCTCAGTTGGTAGAGCAGCGGATTGAAAATCCGCGTGTCGGTGGTTCGAATCCGCCTCCGGGCACCATCATTTTTTCCCAGCCCGTCCCACTCATATCGACAAGTCCTTGGAATTATGGGATTTTTAGGTCTCAGATTTCTCGGAGTGTGTCAGGCGATTTCACCAGATCCGACCCATCTGGGGCCATATTTGGTGCCATATTTGGGGCCAAGATTTTTCATGAATTCATTGATGGCCCCAATTTTAGGGTTTCATGCCACCTGATCGCTCCTGAACCAGGGAGAATTGCTGTGGCACTGACAGATCTTCAAATTCGACAACTTCGCCCCAGAGACAAGGCTTATCAATGCATCGATGGTCTCGGGCTCTATCTTGAAGTCTCCCCGAGTGGAGCGAGGCTTTGGCGATATAAATATCGCTTCATGAAGAAGCAAAAACGCCTTTCCCTAGGAAGCTATCCCGATGTGAGCCTTGCTGAGGCGCGTGACAAAAGAAATGAAGCACGAAAAAGGCTTGATGCCGGAGAGGATCCGCTTGCTGAGCGCAAGCGCGAAAAGCTCGTTGCAGCGTTCGCGGCCTCAAACACTTTCGGCGATATCGGTCGAGAATATATTAAAAAGCAGATTGCTGAAGGAAGGTCGCCCAAAACGATTGAGAAATCCAATTGGCTTATTAGGCAGTTTGCACTGATCGATGAACGACCTGTAACTGAATTAAAGCCTCTTGATATTCTCGCTGTTCTGAAGCGGCTCGAGGCGCACGGAAAATATGAAACGGTTATGCGTTGCCGTTCCTTCGCCAGTTGTGTTTTTCGCTACGCCGTGGCGACGGGGAGGGCAGAGGAAGATCCTACAGTCGTTCTTCGAGGCGCTTTGATTAGGCCAAAGGTGACGCACTATGCGGCTATCATAGAGCCAGACGGTGTTGGCGATCTGCTTCTGGCAATCGATAATTATCCCGGCAACCCCATCTCGCGCATTGCCTTGCAGATAGTCCCGCACATTATGGCGCGTCCGGGAGAATTCAGAAAGGCGCATTGGTCTGAGTTCGATCTTGATGCGGCTATCTGGAGAATCCCCGCGGAGCGCATGAAAATGCGGCGTCCTCACCAGACGCCTTTGTCAAAACAGGTCATCGCATATCTCAAACAACTTTTGCCGATGACAGGCCCCAAGGGCTTTGTCTTTCCGGCCTACCATACGACCAAGCGTCCAATGAGTGAGAATACGGTCAATCAGGCACTTCGACGTATTGGTTATGCACGGGGTGAGGTGACTGCGCACGGATTTAGGACGACGGCTTCAACGCTTCTTAACGAGAGCGGGCTTTGGAGCCCTGATGCTATAGAACGTTCTCTCGCTCATGAAGATGCAAACAGCATTCGCGGTATCTACAATCGTGGTCGCTACTGGGAAGAGCGCGTCCGAATGCATCAGTGGTGGAGTGACTATTTGGACGAGCTGCGTGATAAGGCGGCAAATAGGTTGATAACACGGCGCCGCTGATTGGTGGTTATCATAAAACCTCCTAGCTAGCTGCTTCAGGCTCGGTACCAGCACGCCATCTTGCAGGATTGGCAATCCAACGATTGACCTCTGACTCTCGCCATCCTGCGCCATGGATGCTGATCTTGATCTGTGCAGGAAAGGTCCCTTCGGCCATCTTCCGATAGATGGTTGATCGGGACAGGCCCGTTCTATCGAGAACGGTCTTAAGGCGAATAATACGATCTGGTTGGCTCATGTCTCGCTTGGCTCCGGTTGGTTGTCTCTGACGGCTTCTGAGCCAGAAAGAACCTGTATGTGCCATTGGGCAAGAGCGCTCCGTTAGGGGGCGCACTGCAGCGCAAAAAAGGCGGCAAATCGGATCGGCAGTACACTCAACAGGAAAGGAAAAAAATTAGCATGATGCAGCATGTGATCTTGTCAGGCTGCTCGGGAGGTGGGAAATCAACACTGCTCAATGAGCTCGCTTGCAGAGGTTTTGAAACAGTGCCTGAACCGGGGAAGAAGAATTATCGCGCTTGAACGTGAAGGAGATGGATCTGCGCTCCCTTGGGTGAATATGGAAGCATTCGGGAGGCAGGGGCCGGAGGTTCGAATCCTCTCACTCCGACCAACCTTTTCAATAGGTTAGGTCTTTCCCCTTTGGGTGAAAAACAAAAAACTCACCAAAAACTCACCAGAAGTATTTCACGAAAAAAAGCCGCATCTAAGTGCGGCATGTTTTATGTGGAAAATAGTGTGCACGTAAGTCTGCAAGCTCGCGAAGCAAGCCTGCAGACGCTCACTGCCACTGATTAGTGCACCAGCATTTCCTTGACGATTTCATCTCCTGTCAGGGACGCAGGATAGTAGGTTGGCCAGTTGGTAACTTCCTTCAGCAATTCAGCTCGATCATTGCCCCAGTAGAGATGATAGTGATCGGCGTCCGCCGGAGCGATGCGGTGATCACTAAACTGAATAAACCGAGGGGCCTCACTGTCTCCTTCTGTTTTCTCAAAGATGAACCGGACACCTCTATTGCCCTTCTTATACGTCAGGATCTCATAGCCATCTGATTTATAGCTGGCTTTGAGAGCCTGACCGCCCTTATTGAAGGTAACACTACCGCCGTCGATAACGATGCGATCCACATCGGTTTTGTAGCCGATGTCATAGTAACTGCGATACTCATCGACGCTCATGGTGCCGTGCTGTGCTTTGTGTTCCATCACCGCATCGAGAGTACCATCCTGAAGATAGGGATAAACTGACTGCCAGTTGCCTTGCCAATCAAAAAGTTGGCGATCCTTGATCTGACTGTCCTCGAAATATCCCTTGTAGATGGCGTCTGACCCATGAGAATGGCTGTCGGATGTTGCATGGCTGTGCTGGTGTGTCGTTTCACCATCAGTGTGTTTATGTTCAGCTGCTAGTGCCGGGGCCAGAAGCAGTGTGCCTACCAGTAAAGCACCTATGGATACCGTAGCTCCGCTCTTCATACCTGTCGTCTCTCCGTGTTATACGATTTATGTAATGTTATAACGTAACATAAATCGTATAAACTTATGTGAACAGACAATCAATATGAGCCGAACCAGACTTTGTCGGTTCAGAGCAAACACAGCCAAATGCGGAGGTTTGGCTGTTGAAAACATGAGTTATTGGCTCAAGAAATATTCTGTATATGCATGTGCTAAATTCTCAACTGTAATGCGTGGAAGCTTCCTCATCCTGAGCTGCTGCTCACTGACAAGCACATTCCCTTCATGAGCCTTCCTGTTTTAAAAGGCTTTGCTTCCCGGTAAAGGCTGCTCGCCCTGATGACCGTTCTGGCATTGCCGGTTCTCGGCATCACTCTCTGGCACTTCTGTTCTACGCGAAGCTGGTTCAACGCCTATCTGTTGCCGTCGCCAGTGGAAATCTGTACCGCAGCCGTGGATCTTTGGGACAGGGGGGGCCTCGCCGAGCATATAGAGGTGAGCCTGATGCGAATGCTTGTCGGCTTTGCACTGTCAGGGTCTTCCGCCTTGCTGCTAGCTCCGCTCAACTATCGCGTCCCGCTCATTCGGCGCATGACCTTCCTGCCGCTCGAAGCCATCCGGGTGATCCCGCCGCTGGCACGGGTCCCCTTGCTCATCTCGTGGTTCGGCATCGGGGAGGGGTCAAAACTAGCAGTCATCATCCTTGCCAGCTTCTTCCCCGTCCACCTGTCGCCTTGACGGCGCTCCAGACGGTTGACCCCCAAACTTCTGCAAATGGCCCAGACCCTTAACCTCAACAAGCTGGCGACTATCCGCTTTGTGCTGCTGCCGGTAGAAAGCCCCTCACTTCAATGTCTGCTTCTTGCCGTTTGAAGGATAGCTGAGAACGTCAACGGGTTCTCCCTTGCCGATATGGCCTTCCAGAATGTGGTCGATATCCGCCTCATCGACCCCGCCATATATCGTGCCTTCGGGCCAGACCTGAACGACAGGAGCGAGGCTGCAGGGGCCAAGACAGTTTGTCTTGCAGCTCATCATGCCAGCGCCGCTGTCTCTCAGCTTCAAACGGTCCTGCTCAGATCTTACATGGCTATAGATGAGGCTCGCTCCAGCGTCGTTGCAAGCTCCCCCCATACAAACCAGCAGACGGTATTTCTGATCGGGCACAACGGTTCCCTTTGGCACCTTGATACGCTCCTGGACAATGTCGCTTTCATCCGCCGCAAAGGTCAGCGCCTCGATCATGTCGCTGAGCCTGTCAGTTTCCCCGATGGGAGGATGCGCGATCCTGATGCGCGGGAAGAAGGCGTCTCCGCGCTGTTCGATCCAGCGATGCACCGATTTTCTGATCCAGCCAGGAAAGGCCGGTTCCATCGGGAAGATCAGCGAGACGATGATGACCTCTTCCACCCTGTCATCCGCAAGCTCTGTCAGCCTGGTACGCAAGGACGGGGTTCCAAGTTCCTGCAAGGCATAGGTGACGGCATAATGAGGGTTTCTGGCGATAACGGCATCACACAATCCCTGCAGTTCCTCTCTGGGCTTTGCAGCCATGGCAGCTTTTGCCAGCAACAGAATGACTGGTTTCATCGAACATCTCCGCTTTCGATCGGTAACACATAAGGATAGACCTGCACTTCACCGACGAGTGACTCGACCTGATAGGCATGATGGATATTGTCCGGCGACAGGACATCCTGCCACGCGCCGCGCGCACGAATGCGCCCTTCAGACAGAAGCACCAGACGCGAGCAATAGCGGGCGGCAAGAGAGAGATCATGAACCGCGATGATGATCGTCATCTCCGTCTCGGTCGCGAGCATCCGAATGAGGGCCATGGTCTCCATCTGGTACTTGAGATCCAGCGCCGAGGTCGGCTCGTCAAGCAGCAGCACTTGCGGCTCCTGCACCAGCGCCCGCGCGATGGCCGCGCGTTGCCGCTCGCCGCCAGAGAGGTTTGAAACCTCCGAGAAGGCATGGTGAGACATGTTGACCCGTTCGAGCGCTGCGATCACCATGTCACGGTCCTTCTCTCCGAGGGCACCACTCAGATGCGGTGTGCGTCCCAGTTGAACCAAATCGACGACTGATAAAGCCACGTCATCGGGGATATGCTGAGGCACATAGGCAACATGGCGGGCATAGGCGCGGCGCGGATAGGCTTCGATTGCCTTCCCGGCCAATGCAATGTCGCCGCTGTTCGGCGTCGCGAGCCGCGCAAGACACTTCAACAATGTGCTCTTGCCAGCACCATTGGCCCCGAGCAGGCCTACGCATTCCCCCTTGTTCACCGCGAGGGAAATGTCGTCAAGGATCGTGCGTTTGCCATAGGAGAGGGTGAGCTTTTCAATACGGATCATTGCAGAGCCCTCCGGCGTTGTCTCAGGATCAGATGCACGAAGAGCGGCACGCCCACATAGGCGACGACGATCCCGACAGGAATGACGGCAGGCGAGAAAAGCGACCGGCCGATGGTATCGGCGACCAGCAGCAGGAAGGCCCCCACGATCATCGAGAAAGGCACAAGCCAGCGATGGTCATTGCCGATCAGCATGCGGGCGATGTGGGGCGAGACCAACCCGATGAAGCCGATGACCCCGGTGAAGGCGATGATGCAGGCTGTGACAAGCACCGAGAGAAGGGCCGTCACCAGCCGGATCGACTTGAGATCATAGCCAAGGGATGCTGCAGTTTCTTCTCCTGCGGCCAGAGCGTTGAGTGCCCAAGCCATGCGCCAGAAGACGGGAGCCGCAATGGCAAGCATGACGGCCGAGAAGCCGACCTCTTCCCAACCGGCAGCATTGAGCGAGCCAAATGTCCAGTGAACAATCGCCGCCAGCTGCTCCTGCGTGGCAACAAATTGCAGGGTCGCGGTGAAGGCGCTGAAGAGATAGGTCAGCCCGATGCCTGCCAGAATGATCGTGGTGGCAGAAATGCCGCTCAATCCTGCGATGCCGAGAACGATTCCGGCACAAAGAAGAGACGAGGCAAAGGCTCCACCAACAATCATGTAGGTGCCGACATGGGGCATCTCCAGCGCTCCGAACAGAATTGCCAGCGCCGCCCCGAAAGCCGCTGCCGGTGACAGGCCGATGGTGAAGGGGCTGACGAGCGGATTGCGCGTGATCCCCTGCATCATGACGCCCGCGACAGACAGGCCCGCACCGCCAACAATCGCCATGACGATGCGAGGTAGGCGCAATTGCATCACGACCTTCTCCTGTAGAACGGAAACCTCGGCAAGAAGATTGTCCGGCAGAACGGGGTTCAGAAGAATCTGAAACGCCTGAGTCAATGAAATGTCATTGGCGCCAAGCGACACCGCAAACACCGAGAGCAGGACCAGCAGCAGCACACCCAGCAGACACATCAAAGAGGCGCGGACCGTCCGGCGAGCATAGGCCCGCCGGATATCCGCTGATTGTCCGCCAGATGCTGCCCCGGACCGAACAACCTCTGAAGGAAAGACAGCGCTGTTCATCACTGAGCTGCTTCCAGTTCGGAGAATTTGGTCCAGTAACGCCCTGGATAGGTCACGCCCTGAAACTCCTCTAGCCATGTTTTCATGACAGCATCGGGATCAACATCCGCAAAGCGATCCGGATAGAGCCATTTCGCAATCGACAAGGCACCGATCATCTTTGAGCAGCCACCCGCCAGATAATAGTTCATGTGGTAGACATCTCCATTCTTCACCGCTGGCACTTCGTCAAAACCCGGGCGTTCCTTGAGTTCTTCGAAGAAGGCCTTTGAGAAGCTCTCCGGGTGAAGTGGATAGGAGCCCGGTTGCAGCTTGACGATCATGTCCGGCTGCGCCTTGAGGATCGCTTCGGGGTCCACTTCGTGATTGTGGACGCTGCCCCGCTCCTTGGGCTGGGTTTCGATATCGACGTCTTCGAAGATGTTGCGACCGCCTGCTGCTTCAATCATGTCGTGCCAGCCGGAACCGCGCAGCACCGAGCGATAGGGCGTCTTCTCCTCAAGATAGACAGCCTTGCGCTCCACGCCCTGAAGCCGCTCTTCCAGAAGCGCCATATTGCCGGAGTAGAATTCGTTGAGCTTTGCGGCCTTGTCCTCGGCACCGAACATCTTGCCGAAAGCGGTGATGTTGGAAACATGCTTGAGAACATCCCAACCGGTCAGCACAACGACCGGAATGTCGAACGGCTCCAGCGTCTTGATGGCTTCCTGCCAGCTGCCGTTGCGCGGAAAGATAACCACGTCCGGGTTCTGCGCAATGATGGCCTCATAATTGGGCTCGCTCTGCCCTTCGCCCACCAGCATGCCGTCCTTGAGGCTGGGCCAGTAGGTCGGGTCGCGGGTCACCCAGCTGTCAACACCGACAATCACGTCCATACCGGCAACGGCACGGACAAATTCGGCATTGTATCGGTTGAAGACGACGGCGCGTTTCAATGGTTTGTCGAAGATAATCGTCCGACCGCTATCGTCGGTAATTTCGATTGGCGCTGCGATGGCTGCCAGCGTCCAGAGCATTGTGAAGGCGGCTGCGAGCAGCCTAACAAAAAATTTCATGATGATTTCCATGTGTCTGTTTGGGTAAAGGGAACGATGCCTTGTCGTGCAAAGGCCAGACGCTCTTGAGACGGTAATTCCCGCTCGGAAAGACGGTTTTGGGTGAAAAGGGAAGGGATTGGACTAAAACGTGATTGGCCAAACCAGTCGCACTTGTCCGCTCCACTAACGGCTATGAAATGTTATGTTATAACATAACATTTCATAGCTATGAGCGCGAAGTTTGAGTTTCCCCACCAAACAGGTTAGCGATTGGAAAGATAGCCGATGTTCGAGAAGCATAGTCCCGTACTCCAGATGCGGCGAAGCAACCGAAGTCGGGCATGTCTGATACAAACAGATTCAATATGGCGAAGACGCAAAGATATGCGCATTGTCATGCGACCCTCCTCCAGGACACCCCGCCCGGGTTGAATGAATGGACGTCGGCAGGTCTCCTGGCTTACAGGTCACTGCGCTCCCCGGCCTTCCCAGATTGGTAAAATCCAGTGGCCAGCTTGAGGGCGCTCTCTGTTTACAGTTGCGGGGACAGCTTCGGATTGGCGACAGGCTCAAGCATCTGCCGCGCACCGAATTCCCTTTTCATTCCGTCAAGGAAACCGACAAGAAATTTATCCAACCTTGCGCAGAAGCTGTCAATGGTCGCCGATGCTTTTCTCCAAAGAGAGGAGTATTTCGTGAAAAGGGCATTTAGCGCACCGGATTCGAGCGATATAGCGCGGCCGACAGTAAGATCGATCCTGAGCATGAGAGGCACCGAGGCGACACCATCCTTGATTTCGGTTTTGTGCTGAGGCGGCTCAAAGTCCGGATACTCAAGTACAAAGGAATGAAGTTCTACTATGCCAGTTGCCAAGTAGCAGCCATCGACTTTTTCGGCCCATTCCTGCCGTTTGTAACGGAGAGATCTTGCTTCACAGTATCCCACTAGCAGACATTCGCTTCATCCTTTTCGATAATGGCAGAATAATTCTCACGATCAGAGTCTACTGACAACACGCTTCATTTTCTTTCTGTATGCTTCTCGTGATTTGTAGGCGATACAAAGCCTGATTGGAGCTATTCGTGAGAAAAATTCATAAAGACATGCGGACTTTGCCATCTTCTCGATGAAAGCTCCAACCGCTAAATACAGGCCAGTCAAACAACATGGGTTGGCTGGGTGCAATTGAGTTTCTCAAAAGTTCAATTGCTCTGGGCATGTGTTGAGGAGACCTTACAGGTGGTCTCTTCTCATCCAAAGACGGAAGCTCAATCAACCTCGCCAAAGCGAAGGAGAAACGCATGTCAGAAGGAATTAAAGATAAGGTTGTTGTCATCACTGGTGCAAGCAGTGGACTTGGTGAAGCAACCGCTCGCCGTCTTGCTGCTGCTGGCGCAAAGGTTGTTCTCGGTGCCCGCCGTGCCGACCGCATTGAGGCATTGGCCAAAGAGCTTTCCGCTGCGGGACATACAGCCCTTGCCGTCACAACCGATGTCACCGATCGTGATCAGGTCAAACATCTCGTAGACAGTGCCGTTGCGGAATTCGGGCGCATCGATGTCATGCTCAACAATGCTGGCCTCATGCCACTGGCTCCGCTCGAGCGCCTCAAGGTTGATGAATGGGATCAGATGATCGACGTCAACCTCAAGGGCGTGCTCTACGGCATTGCTGCAGTCCTGCCTCATATGCAGGCGCAAAGACAGGGCCACATCATCAACGTTTCGTCTGTTTACGGCCATGTTGTTGATCCTGGTGCTGCGGTTTATTGCGCGACCAAGTCGGCCATTCGCGCTCTGTCGGAAGGTCTGCGCAAAGAGGTCAAGCCTTATAACATCCGCACGACAGTCATTTCTCCGGGCGCTGTGAGCACGGAACTGACCGACCACATCAGCGATGCCGACATTCGCAACAGCGTCAAGGATGTCGTCGGGAAATTCTCCGTCGGACCGGACACATTCGCACGGGCAGTCGCCTTTGCCATCAATGAGCCGGATGATGTCGACATCAACGAAATTCTATTCCGCCCGATTGATCAGCCGGTGTGAGTTTTGACAGTAAGGGAGCGGCAGCCGCTTCCTGCCTTGAAACAACCATGAAATTGCTTGGTGCCGGACCTCAGTGAGGGCGATGCACAATCGAGCAGTGTTGCCGTGTACCTTGATGCTCGGCAGGCCAAATTCTCACAAATTCGAACGCTTTCACTCATTATGCTCGTTTGCAGAAGAGACAAAAAGGATATCGATATGGCACGCATTTTTGTGACCGGATCGACTGCCGGCCTTGGGCTGATGGCAGGTCAAGCGCTTCAAGCCGAGGGGCATGAAGTGATCTTTCACGCCCGAAATGCATCCCGCGCGGATGAACTGAAGGGCTCGATCGGCCGCAAGGCTGATATCGTGATCGGTGACGTCAGCACCATCGCCGGGGCTCTTGATATTGCCGATCAGGTCAATGCGATCGGTGAGGTTGGTGCCGTCATTCACAATGCGGGGCTTGGGGCGGATACAGAACTGTCCTTGACCGTTGATGGCATTCCAGACCTGTTTGGTGTCAATGTCCTAGCGCCATACATCCTGACCGCGAAAATTCCCGGCCCATCACGGCTGGTCTATATCAGCTCGGATATGCATTTCGTAACGCCCAAACTGGATGATTTGCTCTGGAACAAGCGCAGCTGGAGTGGCTATTCGGCCTATTCAGAGAGTAAGTTCTTCGTGACAGCACTTGCATTTGCAGTGGCTCGCCTCAATCCGGGCATCCACTCGAATGCTGTTGATCCAGGCTGGGTGCCGACACGTATGGGTGGAAGACAGGCCCCGGATGATCTGCGCCAAGGGCACCTCACACAGGCGGCCCTTGCCTCGGGCAAAGACCGCAAACTCTCAAATCTTACCGGACAATTCCTCTATCACATGGGCACACAAGAGCCTCAGCGTGGAACACGGGATTTGGACATCCAAAACCGTTTGCTTGACCTGTGCCAGAACCTGTCCGGGATCAGCTTATAGGGATGGGACATCCTTTTGCCCCACCACAGGCAAATCCGACCAAAGCTGCCCCATCTTCATCGCGAAACATCAACAAACATTGGAAAGACACTACCATGATCAAGGATAAAGTCGTCATCATCACCGGTGCATCGTCAGGTATTGGCGAAGCAACCGCCAGACTTCTCGCCAGCAAAGGGGCCAAAGTGGTATTGGGTGCCCGCCGTGGTGAGAAGCTCAAAACCATCGTTGACGAAATCGTCAAAGACGGTGGGCAGGCTGTCTATCAGGAGCTCGACGTCACTCAGCAGTCCGACAATGATGCCATCGTGGATCTTGCCAAAAACACCTTCGGCGGTGTTGATGTCATCTTCCTCAATGCAGGCCTGATGCCCAATTCGCCCTTGTCTGCCCTTAGAACGGACGATTGGCACCAGATGGTAGACGTCAACATCAAGGGCGTTCTCAACGGTGTTGCTGCCGTGCTGCCGTTCTTTATGGAACAGAAGGCCGGGCATGTCATCGCAACCTCCTCGATCGCTGGTCTGAAAGCCTATCCGAATGGTGCTGTCTATGGTGGCACCAAATGGTTTGTGAAGGATTTCATGGAAGTTCTGCGCATGGAATCGGCCATGGAAGGCACGAATATTCGTACCGCGACCATCTACCCGGCTGCCATCAGCACCGAACTTCTTGAAACGATCGGCGACAAGGAAACCGCAGATTCGCTCGGCAAGATCTATGACCAGTATGGCATTTCCCCGGCGCGGATCGCAGACGTTGTTGCGTTCGCTATTGATGCCCCTGAAGACACGACGATCAACGAATTCACCGTTGGTCCGGCAAATCAGCCTTGGTAAAACAAATGAAGGTCAGCGTCGTGAAGGCAACGCTGACCTTCTTCATTTCTGACGATCATATTTCGAACGGGTTGGTGTTTTGCCTCTGAATTGAAAGACTTTATAGTCGCTTTCAATCTAATATACGGATGAATAGTGTGAATGAGGAGATCAATTCATGGCACGAGACAACCTGAATGACCTGCAGGCTTTTCTTGAAGTTGCTCAATCGCGCAGTTTTACCCGTGCCGCTGCCAAGATGGGCGTTTCTCAGTCCGCACTCAGCCATACCATGCGTAATCTGGAAGAAAGGCTTGGGGTGCGTCTGCTGACAAGAACGACGCGCGCCGTCTCCCCAACCGAAGCAGGCGAAATGCTGATCAAGGGGATCGCGCCACATCTGGATGAGATTTCAGCCCAGTTGGACGGCGTGAGCAGCTTGAAAGACAAGCCCGTCGGGAATATCAGAATTTCAGCCTCTGATCACGCGATTCATTCCGTGCTCTGGCCGAAGCTTCAAAAAATTCTCCCCTCTTATCCGGACATCAAAGTCGAGCTCATTCGCGAAAACAGACTGATCGATATCGTCGCCGAACGATTTGATGCAGGTGTCCGTATGGGTGAGCAACTGGCCAAGGACATGATCTCAGCCCGGATAGGGCCTGATATGCGTTTCGCCGTGGTTGGGTCGAAATCCTATTTTGAAGCCAACAAGCAGCCCGCGCACCCGGAAGATCTCATCCAGCACAACTGTATCAACGAGCGCCTGCAAACTCTGGGCGGAAACTGGGCCTGGGAATTTGAAGAGGATGGCCGTGAGATAAAGATCCGGGTTGAAGGTCAGTTGACCTTCAGCAACTGTTACGACGTTCTGGAAGCGGCATTGGCCGGATTTGGCTTGGCATACGTTCCAGAAGATATTGCCGCCGCGCATATTGCTGAAGGGCGATTGATCAGGGTGCTCGAAGACTTCTGCGCTCTTTGGGAGGGGTATTATCTCTATTATCCCAATCGCCGCCAATCCTTGCCGGCCTTTGCTGTCGTCGTTGATGCCCTACGGCACCGAAGCTGACCTTGCGATATGGGGCGCCAATCTATTCCTCGATGACGTCGAAAGCGTTGCCCACCGGATCCAGAAAGCTTGTATAGCGAATTTGAGGCAACTCGACTTCTTGTTTGATGGTCGCTCCTATCGCAACAAGATGGTCTGTCGCCTTGTCGAGATCTGGAACCCGGAAGTCAGCATGAACACGACCTGGGCGCGTATTTTTGTCGTCGGTCTTTTGGAACTGGATCTGGGGGAAGGCTTCTGATGAGGCCAATTGAACAATAGAGCCGAAATCATTGCCGACCGGGACGCCCAAAGCTTTGGCCCACCAGGCCGCTAGCTCCTGAGGCTCTGCGCAGTCAATTGTGATTGCATGAATTTTCATGAATAATATTCCTTTTGTACTGGGTGGAGAGGGCTTTGCTGGGTGCCCACTCCAATGCTGGTGTCAGGTGCAATTACCGGGCACTGTCGATAATCGAACCACCATCCGGGGTCAGGCTCGAGCCGGTGATGAATTGTGAATCCTTGCTTGCCAGAAACAGCAAGACAGGCGCTATGTCTTCCTCCGGAGACCCATACCGGCCCAGCGGATTGGTCGGGCTCGGAACCTCGACGTCCGGACCCCAAGTTTCTGCAACTGGCAGGATGTTATTGACCGTGATCTTGTCTGGTCCCCATTCGCGAGCCGCAGTTCGGGTCAGGGCACGCACCGCTTCCTTCGCCATGTTGTAGGGGGTGTAGCCCATAAGGCCAACAACGCCTGCCATAGAGCCGAGATTTATGATGCGACCTTCGCCACTCTGTTTGAGGTGCGGATAGGCGGCCTGCATGAAACGCAAATAGGCAATCGGTCCCAGATTGAAGTTTCGTTGCAGCTGTTCGGCAGAAAGTTCAAGAACCGAAGAAAAGGGAGCAGACGGGTCGAAAGCATTGTTGACGAGGATGTCGAGCCCTCCAAAGGCGTCGACGGTCTTTTCAATGGCGGCCTTAATCTGATCCGCTTCATTGATGTCGCAGACGATGCCAATCGCCTGTCCGCCGGATTGGGTAATGTCGCTGACGACTGCATCCACATTCTGAGGCGTGCGTGACAGCACAGCCACTTTGGCTCCTTCAGCAGCAAACAGCTTTGCGGTCGCTCGGCCAATTCCGCGACCAGCTCCGGTCACGATTGCGATTTTTCCTTTTAGTCTATCCATTGTCTTTCCTGACTGGTGCGTCTCGCTCCCCGGCGAGATCGGTTTGTTTTGTTTCAGAGCCTTCCCCAAGTCGTCACGGCGCCGGAAGTAGATTCGGTTGGGCAACGCTGCTGGTTTGAACTCCGTTCTCTTGCTGAGCAGAAATTGCTACCTAAGTGTCGATGTTTCAAGTAGGATGAATTTTGATAGGCTAGTATGGAAAATGTGACTAATGGAAACCGAACCGATCAATATGCATGACGAAATGCGCCGGGCATTTGCGCTTTTGTCCGGGAAATGGAAGCTCGAAATCATGTGGTTGCTGAATGAACGCGTCTATCGCTTTGGTGAATTGCGCAAGGCCATACCGGGTATTACACAACACATGCTCACACGGCAGTTGCGCGAGCTTGAAGCCGACGGGCTGATCTCTCGCACCGTGTTTGCTGAGGTTCCACCGCGCGTTGAATATGCCGTCACCCAGAAGGCCCGTGGTCTAGGCCCCACAATGGAAGCGCTCACCAAATGGTGGGAGGAATATGGAACCTCTGTTCCTGCCAAGGCCACAAATCCGGGGCGAAAGCCTTCCAAGCGTTGAAACCCGACATCGAAATTCAGGTATAGGCCGTCAGCTCGAGAGGGTTCAGCGACGGCCCATCCTGCTTGGAGGGCAAAAAGGGAAGATTCCTCTTTACCAACTTAGCTATTTTGCGTTTTGGGTGCGGATGTAACAGCCTTTATGGCCATGACCGCAGATCCGGCAAGCAACACTGCGCCCAGAAGAAACCCGCTCCACCAGCCAACATGATCCAGAAACATGCCGCCGAGAAAGGCTCCGCTCGCGATCGAGCACTGGATCAGGGCGACTTGCAAGCCACCACCTGCCTCAAGCTCATCGGGGATGACAACCGTCATCCAGGTATTCCAGGCAACCATCAAAGGCGTTGCGCACATTCCCCATACCACCAGCAGCGGGATTGTAATTGTCGCGAGCCCTCCCAGAAGGATCAGAAGCACCCCGATCAATGCCAAGATAGATGGTACAGCCATCAAAGGCAGAAGTGGTTTTCTGCGCAAGATCGAACCGATCAGCAGCAGTCCTGCGACACCGCCCAGCCCAAGGCTCAACAAGGACAAAGAGACATATTCTTCGTGTAGATTTGTGATTGTCTCCAGGAATGGTCGCAGATAGATCGCTACGGCATTCTGACCGATGAAAAACAGCCCGATGGCTCCCATGCTGGTCGCGAAATGCTTTCTTCTGAGCATTCCAAACATATCTCCCAATCGGACGAGACTGCGCGGAGGAAGTGGCGGAATGATGAGGAACAACCAGATCAGCGTTATCACTCCAAGAGGGATGGTGAGGAGGAACGTGTCATGCCAACCGATGATGGTCTCCAGAAAGCTGCCAACCGGAGCGGCCAGGACCAGCGCAGAAGTTGGGCCGATCTGCAGAATGGCAATTGCCCGCGGGACGTCAACGCTTCTGGCCAACCGGGTAACAATAGCGGTCGATAAAGACCAGAAGCCGCCGACTGCAACGCCAACAAGCGCCCGACCGACTAGGAACAGGGCAAAATTGTTCGACATGCCAACTATCAGGCTTGAGGCTACCAAGAGTAAAGCATAGAGCAGCAAAACGGACCTGCGGTCCATACCAGAAAGAAGACGATTGCCGAGCAGGCTTGCAGTCACCGCGAAAAATGCGGAAACGACAATCGCAAAGCCGGCTTGCCCCTCTGTGATCACAAGATCGCTGGCAATCGGCGTCAAAAGGCTGGCAGGCAGAAATTCTAGCCCGACCAGCAGAAAAGTGAGAAGTGAAAGGCAGCCAATAGCGCCCCACCGCGTCGGTGTGCTCTCGCTAACACCAATTGGCTCATCCATGAGAACAGTCATACTAAACCCTCTATTTGTTTCCGGGCTTAGATAACCTTCATTGATTGTTTGTCCTAGAGAGGCAATCTGGCATGTGGCAATGAAGAAAATTCATGAATTTGTTGGTGTCGGCTCTGACTACGGAAGCGCTATTCGGGCATGCATAACTGCTGATCAAAGTGATTTCGGTCCAAAGCTGCCTTTTGTTGACCGTAAGATCTCACGAAGTGGCTTTCCCTTTGCTGCCATTTACCAGGTGTCTAGCTTTTGAATTTCATGACCGTCTTTCGATAGTCATCCGGGGTTTTACCGGTCATCTGCCTGAACATCGCGATGAAGGATGAGGCACTTCCATATCCGAGCGAAGACGCTATATTCTGGACGGGCTCACCTGCCTCCAGCAAGGGCATCGCCTTCAATACGCGCAGCCTTTGCTTCCATTCGGCAAAGGGGATTCCCAGATCGCGCTGACAACGGCGTATCAGGGTTCGCTCTGTCGTCTCATGAAGTCGAGCCAGTTCAGCAAGAGATCGATTATCAGCGGAATTGTCCTGAAGATGCTGCAGAATAGGCTCTAACAAACTGTCAGTCGACCACGGCAGGAAAGACCCGACCTGTTGCCCTGCTGCAAATAGATCAACAACCACTTGCATAAAGCGAAGATGTGCCGGGTCGTTCGGATCAGTTCCTTCCGTTTCCCTTAGATGTTCCAGCATAGTGCGCAGCATCGGGCTGACTTCTAGTGCCGTGGTCTCCTTGGGTAGCGGTGCGCACAGATCGAGAGAGACATATAGTGAGCAATGCACGGCGGCCTGCCTGTTGAGCCCCTGATGCTCCATGTTTGGCGGTAGCCACACCGCATATTGGGGCGGGGCGAGGAAGTAGCCGTCTTTGAGACTGATCTCCATTACGCCACTGTAGGAATAGACCAGCTCGCCCCACGGGTGGCTGTGGCGCGGATAAATCGCGTTCTTGGGCATCTGCGCTGACCGGAAATATAGCGGTTGCGGCAATTGTTTCTGAAACGGCGCATCATGAAGATGCGGTTTTCCCGAACGGCCTGTCAGATTCTCAATAGCAACTGTCATAATTTCAATATATACGCATTTGGTGACAATTGCTATCGTCCTTGTAAATTACAAGGAATAGGATTTTGGATCACCGCAAACCTCTCGATCTGACGGCCATCGGCCTGATGATGTTTATCTGTTCCGTCTCAGCACCTATGGGACAGATTGGATTGATTTGACAAAGGAGGATTTTGGCTCATCGTAGCTCTATCAAAGGAAGCGAAGATGAGACAGAAATCCGGTCTGCAGAAGCCATCTGCAGAGATGACCATCAAAGACATCCGCCGAAAGACCCGAAAGAAATATTCGGCAGAAGAGAAGATCCGCATTGTGTTGGACGGTTTGCGTGGCGAAGACAGCATCGCCGCCCTGTGCCGCCGCGAAGGTATCTCCGAGAGCCTTTATTACACCTGGTCGAAGGAATTCCTTGAGGCTGGCAAGAAGCGTCTGGCCGGAGATACGGCTCGTGCAGCCACCAGCGATGAAGTGAAGTTGCTGCGCAAGGAGGCTAGGGATCTTAAGGAAGTTGTCGCAGAGCAAACACTTGAGCTCCGTCTGCTTAAAAAAAGCATGATCGAAGATGGGGGCGAAGAAGAGTGAGATATCCCGCATCCGAGAAGCATGAGATCATCCGCCTTGTCGAGGAATCCCATCTGCCGGTAACTCGAACATTGAAGATGTTGGGCATTCCTAAATCAACATTTTATCGTTGGTACGACCGTTTCCTGATCGATGGTGTTGAAGGGCTGGAAGATCACAGCTCTGCCCCGTCACGAGTCTGGAACCGGATTGAGGATGATGTCCGTGACAAGATCGTCGAACTGGCTCTGGAGCAAACCGAATTGTCTCCCCGGGAGCTGGCAGTGACCTTCACAGACACGGAAAGCTATTTTGTCTCAGAGGCTTCGGTCTATCGTCTTCTGAAAGCTCATGACTTGATCACGTCTCCGGCCTTCATCGTCATGAAAGCTGATAATGAATTCCGGGACAAGACAACCCGTCCCAACGAGATGTGGCAAACCGACTTCACCTACTTGAAGGTCATTGGCTGGGGTTGGCTTTACCTGTCCACCATTCTTGATGACTTTTCGCGCTATGTCGTGGCTTGGAAATTGTGCACTACCATGAAGGTCCATGATGTTACCGACACCCTCAATTTGGCCCTTGAGGCTTCTGGCTGCGATAGCGTGAAGGTTGAACATAAACCGCGCCTGTTGTCGGACAATGGCCCATGTTACATCGCTGAGGATCTGGGAAATTGGCTGGAAGACCGGTCAATGAAACAGATACATGGTGCGCCAGGTCATCCGCAGACACAGGGTAAAATCGAGCGTTGGCATCAGACACTCAAGAACCGGATCCTGCTGGAGAACTACTTCTTCCCGGCGGATCTGGAAAATGAGATTGCTGCATTCATCAACCACTATAATCATCACCGGTACCATGAGAGCCTTGGAAATCTCACACCAGCCGATGTCTACTTCGGAAGAGGACAGGCAATTCTGGAACAAAGGGAAAGGATCAAACAGAAGACAATTCAACTGCGCCGCTTGCAACATCAATCACAAGCCGCTTAAATCGCAGACACTAATGAGCTGAACCCTCCAGTCATAACCACACACATCAGTCCCAAAGCATTCGACGATGGACAGATATTTATCTGCGTAATCTGGGCCATGCAGCAAATCGGCTTGAAGGCAACAGACAGCTATGCCTCCTCTGTGCTTCAGATCGGCATTCGCTCCGGGCTTGCAGCGGCCTGTCTCTATGCTTTGTCTGTGATTCAGCAAAAACGACCGGTCTTTTGGGGGAAAACCGCTTTCCTCGGAGCTGTGGCGGGCCTATTCTTCTCGCTTGAGTTCTTCCTCATCGGTAAAGCTCTACAATATAGCACGGCATCCCATGTGGTTGTTTTCCTCTATACCGCGCCGGTTTTTGCGGCTCTTGGTCTGCATCTGAAACTGCCGACAGAGCGTCTGTCACCCGTTCAGTGGGGCGGAATTTTCGTCGCCGTTATCGGCATTGCCTATGCTTTTTTGACGCCATCCGAGGTTCAGGCCGGCGCGACAAGCTCTGCTCCAACATGGATGGGAGATGCCATGGCGCTCGCGGCAGCTGCGGTGTGGGGCGCAACGACCGTTCTGATCCGGACGACCGATCTCAGCGACTTGCCCGCGTCACATGTACTTTTCTATCAGCTTTCGGTCACTTCGATTGTTCTGATCTTGATTGCGGTTCTGACGCAGCAAATTGCGGTTATACCCTCAGCTCCGCTCTTCTGGAACCTTGCTTTCCAGACCATCATTGTCGCTTTCGCGAGCTTCCTTTGTTGGTTCTGGATGCTGACCCGTTACAAAGCCTCGCAGTTGGGCGTCTTTTCCTTTCTGACACCGTTGTTTGGTGTCATTTTGGGCGCGTTCCTACTTCATGAGCCTCTGACGACCCATTCCTGACAGGATCCACCGGGGTGTTGATTGGCATCATAACCGTCAGCGCCAGCCCCTGGATAGGGAGGATCCTTCACGCCCATCGTCACCGTAAAACAGATCAGGAGATCGCAGCATGAAAGCGCACATTGTTCTCGCTCACCCTGAGCCACAATCCTATAACGCCCATCTTGCCAAGACCTCTCAAGATCAGCTCGAACGCGAAGGTTATTCAGTCACCATCTCGGATCTCTACGCTATGGGATTTGATCCTTGCGAGCGGGCCAGCCACTATTGTCATCGCATCGCTCCGGATCGTTTCGATGTTCAGAGCGAACAGCGCCATGCATCCTCTGAAGGGGCTATTCCGATTGATATACAGGAATAAATCGCCCGCCTTGAAGCGGCTGATCTGGTGATCCTGCAATATCCCATGTGGTGGCACTTGCCACCCGCCATCCTCAAGGGCTGGATGGATCGCGTGTTTATTTACGGCTCGGTTTACACCAGCAAGAAGCGGTTTGAAAATGGCGCCTTCACAGGCAAGAAAGCCATGCTTTCGGTGACAGTTGGAACGAGCCGTGAGACCTATGAGTATAACGGCCGCAGCGGCGACATAGACCTGATGCTCTGGCCGGTAAACTTCAATCTCGCCTATGTCGGTTTTGATGTTCTGGAGCCATTCGTTGCATATGGTGTCGAGGCAGGGCTGCGTTATTCATCTGCCGATGCGGTTAAAAAACGCCTTCAAGCCATTACGGATGACCTGCGGAAATCAATCTCGCTGTTGTCTTCGCGTCCAACGATACCCTTCAACAGGATGGAAGAGTGGGGTGCGGACGGTCACATGGTTCCAGACGCTCCTGCCCATTCCCCCTTCATAAGGCACAAAGAGCATCTGGACCTTGGATGAAACTGCAGTGACCGCCGATACCGATAAAAAAGTCGTAGATTTTGAGGGGGAATTTGGCGCGGTAAAGAGGCCGTCGATGGCGTTTTATACCGGGATCGGGACTTGCTACTTTCCAGAGCTCAAAAGCATCGTTTGCCCTTCTGACAGCAATATGAACTCGCCCTCCACGTCTTTGTTCTCGTGGAGCGCTCGCAGTAAATCGTTTTGTGGATCATCATATCCCTCAGCAGATAGCTGAAATGTTCCGAAGTGCATTCCGATACTGATTGTTGCACCAAGATCCTTGTGAGCCTGAACTGCTTCTGCAGGACTGGTATGAATAGGCTTCATAAAATCGCGTGGTTGATATGCACCAATTCCCAGAATTGCAACTTCGGGTGACCCTAACTGTGCTTTAATGCTTGCAAAATGCGTAGAGTAGCCTCCGTCGCCGCCGAAGTAGACGCTCCGAGCTTTTCGACGGACGAAATAGCTTCCCCACAGGCTCCGGTCCCGATCAAACAAGCTTCTACCCGATGAATGTTGGGTAGGAGCAAAAGTGATTTCCACGTCTGGATGAAGGTTGATCGTCTCCCACCAATCCATTTCGGTAATCTGTTTAGCTCCAGACTTTTGAAGATGGGCTTTGTCTCCAAGGGGAACGAAGTAACTTGGTGAATGACGTTTGTTGATGAGGCGAAGAGTGTCAAGATCAAGATGATCATAATGATTGTGGCTGATTAGGACCAAATCGATTTTGGGAAGTGCATCTAGATCAACACCAGGAGCCCTTACTCTCTTAGGACCGAACCATCCAACAGGACTAACCCGGTCAGACCAGACCGGATCGGTGAGTATATTGAGGCCGGGAAGTTGAATGAGAAAGGTGGCATGGTTGATAAAGGTGATGGCCATCTCATCAGCCTTTAATTCCTCATAAATGGACGGGGTCGCTGTATTTGGAACATGTTTTGGCCATTCCGCGCGACCTTCTCGCATCATGTTGAATACGTCGGAGATCCCGGGCGAAAACTGTTCATCAAGCGTGGGATTGAAAAACTTCTTGCCGTTGAAGTGATCCGAAATTTTGTAATCCGCAGCCATAATCCCTCCTGAGTATACAATAGAGCAAATTCCAACCGCGATTATGCGCACGGTCAAGTAGAGATGGTTGATCGTGCATGAGAAAGCGGGAAAACATAATCCGTTCATCAGGACATCGCCTTTGTAATCACACATATGGGTTTCAGCAACTTGACACAGTGCATTTCCGTTACGGTCGTGCAGGGCGTTGGGTAATTCTGTAAACTGAAGCCGGTGGGAGATTTCTATAAGTCATGCTAACTTTGAGGGCTTTCAAACCAAGCCGGTCAAGAATTGGTCGAGCGATTGGGCAGCGTGGCCCATAGGTAAACTGATAAAGCGCACTGTTCGGTCTCATTTTTTCAAACAGTGCTGTCAGAAGCATCATCACTTTCTTGGGTGGCATTGAAACCACCGGCAACCCGCTGATCGCAGCTCCTGGTGGACGTGATTTATCAAAGGTCATCTTCCTCAGTTCGGCTGCATCAATCATCAGAACCTTCGCCGTTGGAAAACGAGATTCCAGCAACTGCGCGAACTCCTTATCGGACTCGATCAGGTGTATCTGAGCTTCTGGTACGCCACGCCTTATCAGCGCCTTTGTAAAAGATCCGGTTCCAGCACCTAGCTCGATAATAGGCGAGGAAGAAGAAGTGATTTCGCTAGTGATAAGGTTAGCAAGACTTTGGCTCGATGGAGCAATCGCCGCTATTCGAAACGGATCGGCTATCCAGGCACGAGCAAACCTCAACAGGTCGCCTGCCGTTTCGTCTTGAGACATGTTCATTTTGAACACCTTTTTCTGGAAGTCTGTTGAGTGGATCTGATTTGAAAAAATGCAATTGCCAAAAGCTCCGCCAACACAATCAATGCCAGAGCCGTGAGAGCGTGCGATTGCGTTGTGGGATCTCCGATCCCGCGCCCAATAAGGAAACCGGCTCCGATGAAAATCATGTTCCAATGCATTGAGCCCAGCAATGTGGCAATGACGAACGGCCAGAGTTCGGATCTCAATCCTCCAGAAATACTTGGAGCGATCAGACGGACCATCGGGAGCAGTTGTGAACCAAGCGCAAAGGATTGTTCATGACGCTTCAGGTGATGCAGTGCACTGTCCAAAAGTTCCCCTGTTCCTCCATGATATTTGGAGAGTTGATGCAGGATGGTTCGGATGCGCTGTTCTCCCAGCTTTGCTCCTATGAAATAGGCAGCCAAACAGCCCCCCACGCTTCCCAGACTCGTTAATGTCAACGCCTGATAGAACTCAATATGGCCGGCAGAGGCGGCTATCCCGACCAATATGAAAAAGGGAAATACCGGAAAGATTGGAACAAGGTGCTCGACAAATGCCATCCCAATTAGACATGTAAACCAGCAGGACCCAAGCCAAATAATCAGGGCATCAATATAAAACATTCAACCATTCCGAGTTCACGATTTCTGCCATGACTTAAGCAAATTTTTCGTCTTGTTTTATACGAAATAAGAACAAGTTAGACTAAGTTTGACTTTTGGATTAAGCGAGAACCAGAGATACTATCCCAATTCTTTGTAATCTCATTGTTGTGGAGTAAAATAGTTGCAATACAATATCAATTTGCGCGTTAAAGTATGTTAATTCTCTGTAAAGTTAGGTAAAACTAGGCATTGAGCAGTCGGAAAATTTACATAACTTTACACTGCCTTGACGGTGCTTGACATTTAATGAGCTAGAACAGCGTTTGGTGAGAGTAACGGCCGGCATTATCAAGGCAAACTTTCAGTGACGAAAAACAATTAGAACCAGCAGACGTGATCAGCATTCAAATTTCACTGTTGCTCCCATGTGATGCGACAACACGCTTGTTTGCCGGGAGGGAAACTGCTGATGGGGCTAAGTGATCAACGAAAAGTCTCTGTTGTTCGCAGCATGTACGTTGAGAGGTCTCCAACTCCGTCAAAGTGGATAGTGCTTATATTTCTGTTCGCATTTGCGGCATGTGTTGGGTGCGGTTTCTTCATCGGTTGGAATTGTATGAAATTGGGCATTTGCTAAAGGACTGATAAAAAATGACAAGAAACGACCAGCCAAGCGAGCCAATCAAACTGAGCTTTGAAGATGAACCAGGTTCATCCAGATCCAAATGGCTCGCGGTAATCTTTAGCCTGATCTTGGTTGCTTGGATGGGAAGTCGATTTTTCCTACCGGAACGCCAGGATGAGGAAGCCTCTTCACAGGTTGCCAAAATCGTATCTGTCGCTGTTCAAAGCAGCCAGGCTCAGCAAGTGACGAAAACCTTCACGGCCGAAGGACAGGCGCAGCCTGATAGAAAGGCCAGTGTTCGAGCACAGGCATCCGGTGAGGTCATCGAACTCAAAGCCGAGAAGGGTGATACACTGGAGGCAAATCAGGACATCGCAATTTTGGCCACGCGAGAGCTGGACGCCAAAGTGCTCGAAGCACAGGAGGAACTGTCACAGACACAGGAAGACTTTGACGTTGCTCAGTCGCTTTTTGACAAGGGTGTGGCAACGGCCGCCAGATTAAGGGAAGCCAGAGCGACTCTGGCAACTTCAAAAGCCCAGCTCACACAAGCGGAAGAGGCGCTGAAGGCGGCAATTATTCGGGCTCCCTTTGCGGGCCGGTTGGATACGCTTGATCTCGACATTGGCTCCTACGTTTTAATTGGTACCGAGATCGGTGTGATCCTCGATACCAATCCTCTCAAGATTATTATTCAGGTCCCTCAACAGTCCCTTGCCCAAATCAAGGAAGGTCAAACCGCCACTGTGAAATTCATTACAGGTGAAGAACGACAGGGAACGATCGCTTATGTCAGCCGGGATGCAGATTCTGAAACCAGAACATTCAGGGCGGAGATCATTGTAGCAAATCCTGACGGGGCTATTCCCTCCGGCCTTTCTGTTCAGGTCAGGATACCTACGGAACAAGTTGAAGCACATTTCATATCGCCAGCCATTTTGTCATTGAGTGAAGATGGAAGACTGGGTTTGAAGGCGATGGATGTAGAGAACAAGGTTATCTTCTATGAGGTTGTTGTAGAGCGTGCGCAGCAGGACGGAGTCTGGGTCAGCGGATTGCCGGAAAGCGTAGACCTCATCACGATTGGTCAGGGTTTTGTCGCGGAAGGAGAGACGGTTTCTCCCATTCCCGATGATGGAAGCCTCGCATCCACCAAAGAAACTGCATCGCAGGGTAACGAGTTGGAGAACCAGTAATGGAACGCCTGATTGATGCCGCTTTTGGACGAACCCGTGCCATCACTGTTTTCCTCATATGTGTGCTTGTGGTAGGCGCTCTTGCCTATGCGACCATTCCAAAGGAAAGCTTTCCTGAGGTCCAGATCCCTACAGTCTATGTTTCCACGTCTCTGGAAGGAATCTCTCCAGAAGATGCAGAGCGCTTGCTTGTCAAACCGCTTGAGACCGAGCTGGCAGCGTTGACCGGCCTTGACAGCATGACGGGCACTGCCTCCGAAGGGCATGCAAGCGTCCAGCTCGAGTTCGATCCCGGGTTTGATCCAGATACGGCCCTCGACAAGGTGCGCGAAGCAGTCGACAAGGCGTCCAATGAGCTACCGGCGGATGCCACTGATCCGACTGTAACGGAAGTCAACACCGCACTCTTTCCTATTCTGACAACGATTCTGTCCGGCCCAGTTCCCGAACGGACGCTTAATTCACTCGCCAACAATCTTAAAGATCGGCTTGAGGGTTTGTCCGGTGTGCTAGAGGTTGATATTGCTGGTGAACGGGTTGAGATGTTGGAGGTTCTGATAGATCCGACAGTTTTCGAAACCTACAACCTGTCCTTCTCCGAACTGACCAGCCAAATCAGTCGCAATAATCTTTTGATTGCTGCTGGTGCCATAGAAAATGGTGCAGGCCGGATGGTCCTCAAGGTCCCTGGCCTCGTCGAGGATTTCAACGATGTCATGGAAATGCCCGTCAAAATTTCTGGCAAAACCGTTGTCACCTTCGCTGATGTGGCCAAAGTACGGAATACCTTTGAGGATCCTTCCGGATTTGCCCGCATCAATGGGCATACGGCTCTTGCTCTTGAAGTGAAAAAACGAAGTGGAGCGAATATCATCGAAACGGTTGATCTGGTGAAATCCGAAATTGCCGCCATGCAGAAAGATTGGCCGGAAAGCATCGAGATTAACTACATGCAGGACGAGAGCAAGCAGGTGAAAACCATGCTTGCAGACCTTGAAAGCAACGTGATTGCTGCTGTTTTGCTGGTCATGATCGTGATCGTGTGGGCTCTGGGGCTTCGTTCTTCCATCCTCGTCGGGCTTGCCATTCCGGGAGCATTTCTGGCTGGTGTAACGATCATCTACTTTCTAGGCTACACCATGAACATGGTGGTGCTGTTCAGCCTGATCCTGGTAGTGGGCATGCTTGTCGATGGTGCCATCGTGACTGTTGAACTTGCAGACCGCTTTCTGCATGAGGGCAAGACACCTAAAGAGGCATACTCACAGGCATCCAAGCGCATGGCCTGGCCGATCATCGCTTCAACGGCAACGACCCTTAGCGTCTTCTTTCCGCTTCTATTCTGGTCTTCGACAGTCGGTCAGTTCATGGTCTTCCTTCCGATCACGGTGATTTTTACGCTGACGGCTTCTCTTTTCATGGCGCTGATTTTTATTCCTGTCATGGGTGGACTCATTGGTCGTCGCCAGGCTCAAAGCGCACAACAGCAAATGCAGATCGCCTCTGCCGAATATGGAGACCCGAGGGATATTAGGGGTAGCGCTGGTTACTATGTCCATGTCCTGCTTTGGGCACTCAAGCATCCCGGCCAGACCGTCATCTATACGATTATGGTCCTGATTGCCTCCTTTCTGGCTTATTCGCAATTCGGCAATGGCATTTCCTTCTTCCCGGATACGGAGCCGGATTTTGTTCAGGTAGAGTTGCGTGCCCGTGACAACTTCTCGATCTATGAACAAGACGGTTTGGTTCGGCAGGTTGAAACCCGCCTCCTCAAATACGGGGAACTGGAAAGTGTCTATGCGAGAACTGGTGCCGACCGGCAGTCGGACGAAGAGGTGATCGGCAAGATCCAGCTGGAACTGAAGGAGTGGGACACGCGTCGACCTGCTACAGAGATCGTTGAACAGATCAGAGAAGAAATGCGGCAAATACCGGGGATCGATATTCAGGTTCAGGTTCAATCAGGAGGACCAAATCAAGGAAAGCCAATAACGCTTGAAGTGGAATCTCAGGATAGAGAAGCGCGCGTTCAAACAATTGAAATTGCGCGACAGGCGATGGAGCGGATTGGCGGATACACTGACGTGACCGACACCACGCCGCTCCCAGGTGTGGAGTGGGAAATCAGACTTGATCGGTCCGAGGCTGCACGCTTCGGTGCTGACGTCGCTCTTCTGGGCCAAGCTGTTCAATTGCTGACACAGGGCATAACAATTGCTGACTATCGCCCGGACAATGTTGAAGAGGCCGTTGATATCAAGGTGCGCTTTCCTGCTGACGAGCGGACTCTAGCGGAATTGGAAAGCCTTCGTGTGCCGACTACCGTCGGGCTTATACCGATATCCAATTTTGTGAGCTTTGCACCAGTTCCGCGAAGTGGAACAATCAAACGCATCGATCAGAAGCGCGTCACGACTTTGTCCGCTGATGTGGGTCCGGGTCTGCTCGTCAATGATCAGGTGGTTAAGCTCCGCGCTGCCCTGGAGAAGGCAGACCTGCCAAAGAGTGTTTCATGGTCATTTGCCGGAGAAGCGGAAGATCAGCAGGATGCGATGATCTTTCTTATCAGTGCATTCTTTGCAGCCGTTGGTTCGATGATCCTCGTTCTTCTCGTTCAGTTCAACAGCTTCTACCACACCTTCGTCATCATGATCTCGATCCTGTTCTCGATTGCAGGTGTCCTACTGGGACTGTTGATTACTGGGCGGCCCTTTGGAGTTGTTATGGGCGGGATCGGCGTGATTGCCCTCGCTGGTATCGTGGTGAACAATAACATCGTTCTCATCGATACCTATAACGATCTTAAAAAAGCCGGCATGGAGGCCATGGAAGCGGCCCTTCGCACCGGGGCGCAGCGCCTTCGGCCAGTCGTTTTGACGTCGGTGACAACGGCGCTTGGGCTGATGCCGATGGTGATAGGAGTCAAAATCGACTTTTTCAGCCGAGAAGTGGTCTATGGTGCGCCTTCAACACAAATGTGGATCGAACTGAGCTCTTCAATCGCCGGAGGTTTGCTATTTGCGACACTTCTCACTTTGATCGTGACGCCTGCCATGCTCATACTGGGGGACAAGCTTGAAAAGTGGCGGTGTCGCCGAGCGCGCGTCCTTACACCTGTGCCCCCTATACCCCAAGGGTGAGGATGCGCGCTTTGCCTTCAGTCCTGAACAATTGGAATAGTTTTCGAGCTACAGGATTAAAGCAGTTATCGCCAATCGCGTCGAAGACGTGCATTATTGCTGGAATAACGGAGGAATGGCTGGCTAATGTCTAAAGTGCTTCTGGTCGATGACGATAGAGAATTGACCGCCTTGCTGCAGGAATATTTGACAGAAGAAGGTTTTGACGTTGAGACGGAAACCGATGGTCGAGCAGCGGTCGCAGCCGCACTCAACAATTCCGTTGATTTGGTCGTTCTTGATGTGATGATGCCAAGAATGAACGGCACCGAGGTTCTTCAAAGAATTCGCAAGCAGAGCCAGATACCGGTTCTCATGTTAACCGCAAGAGGAGACGATGTTGACCGTATCTCCGGCTTGAACCTCGGAGCTGACGATTATGTTCCCAAACCTTGTTCGCCGGGTGAATTGGTCGCTCGTGTTCGAGCCATATTAAGGCGCGCCAGCCAATCCACCGCTGGAGCAACATTCGGCTCCATTCAGACAGGTCATCTGACGCTTCATCTTGGTAATCGGAAAGCGGAATGGGACGGGAAACTCTTAGAATTGACAGGTACCGAGTTCAGTTTGCTTGAGGTTCTTGCTCGTAAGGCTGGCACCTTGATTTCAAAACAGGACATTTCAAAGCAGGCTTTTGGAAAGCCGTTAACACCGTTTGATCGACGTATCGACGTGCATATCAGCAGCATCCGACAAAAGCTCGGAATGCGTGACGATGGTCAATCATGGATACAATCTGTCAGAGGCCAGGGTTACCAGCTTTTGGTGGACTCTGATGACTAGGATTTTCAAGAAATTCTTTGTTGGGATTTGGCTCACGCTTGCGGCGTCTATTTCCATTGTAATTCTGACGCTGCACCTGTTCGAGACAATACCGTACGCCCCCAAGTTGGAGCGTCAAAAGCGGGACATCATCCTCGGTTTGGTCGAATCCGAACTCTTGATAAATGGAGAAGATGCGGCGCGGCGTTTTATCGCTTTGAGCCAATTGACTGTTCCATTAAACCTTCAAGTTATCAAAAGCACTTCGTCCTCGGCCAGTCATTGTTTGGAGAAAAAGTCACCTGACAAAAGAAAGGTATTGCGAGATGATGGATGCTATGAGATTTCCGTCGAAGGCCACGTAAATTCCTTCTTCAATGACAATGCGCTTTTCTTTCTCGTTTTCGCAATTATCGCGTCCAGCGCTTTGGCCGCTGCCGTGTTGGCGAGATATCTTGTCAAACCAGTTGCTCTTCTAAGAGATGGGCTTTCAGCCTTGGCTCGAGGTAATTTCGAAAACCGCATAAGCAACAAAATGCCTCGGCACAGAGATGAAATCAGTTCGCTCGCATACGATTTGGACGTGACGGCCAATCGATTAAAAGAATTCCAGGCCACGCAACAAAGACTTTTTCACGATGTGTCGCACGAGCTCCGCTCTCCTCTGTCTCGCCTTCAGGCGGTCGTGGGAGTTCTAAGGCAAAGTCCAGCAAAACTCGAAACCATGCTTGATCGAATTGATCGCGAAGTAGACCGACTTGATGCGTTGGTGGGTGAAATACTCACTCTGGCCAGACTCTCTCTTGCCACCAATCAACCATTGAAAACCCAATCTATCGATATTTTGGACGTTCTGAATGATATTTTAGCTGATGCCGCTTTCGAAGCAGAAGCAAAAGGCGTTTCAATCACGAAGGATGTCGCAGGGACTTTTGTTGCTGATGTAGAAGGTGAACTGATTTACAGGGCACTCGAAAACGTGGTCCGCAACGCCGTCAAATACACAGGCGACGGCACAAATGTTTCCGTGGAGTGCGAGATTTTTGACCATCTACTCCGGATCCGAGTGGTTGATCAGGGTACCGGCGTCAAAGACACGGAACTTGAACATATATTCCAGCCGTTTTCTCGCGGATCTGATACTCAAACTGGCGTAGGTTATGGGCTTGGTCTTGCTATCGCCAGGCAAGCGGTCGATCGTCATGGTGGTCAGGTATATGCGTCGAATGAAACTGCAGGCGGTTTAATGCTCCTTGTCGAAATTCCCAGGCATCCACCCGAAGAAGGGACGCAAGTCTAAGGCAGAGTGGAGCCAACTTGTGTTTTAAGGTACCTAGAGTACGCAAGTTTCCGATCTTGCAACTTTACACGTTTTTACATCGCCTTTACAGCAGTTAACGCTCGCATCGCTATGACTCTTCATTGAATTGATTGAAGAGGGTGTGGTGTGAAACTAACTGATCAAAAAGCTTCAAAAGCGGTTCCGTCTTTGTATCTTGGCGGGCTTACAGTCGCGCTGTCCGCCTGTACAAGCGTACCTTTGAATCATGGCGGGGCATTAAGCTCTTATTCGGAACTAACGCAATCCCGCGGCGTCTTGGCCAATGCAGAAATCCGTCTTGATAAAAGCGAAATTCTGGCGGCCAAGACCATTGCCATAATTCCCACTTCAGCAATGGTCAACAACCAGGACTTTGCGCAAGAAGATCTGGTGCTCATTTCAAACTCGATCGACCGAGCGTTATGTACAGGTCTTAGCGAACGTTTCGAGATTGTAAAGTCAAATCAAAACGCTGACCTGACCGTTCACGCGACCATTACAAATGTTGTGAAAAGCAGTCATGTCCATCGTCGAATGCTTTGGGACTGATGTGTGTGGTTATGACTGGAGGGTTCAGCTCATTAGTGTCTGCGATTTAAGCGGCTTGTGATTGATGTTGCAAGCGGCGCCGTTTGATTGTCTTCTGTTTGATCCTTTTCCTTTGCTCCAGAATTGCCTGTCCTCTTCCGAAGTAGACATCGGCTGGTGTGAGATTTCCAAGGCTCTCATGGTACCGGTGATGATTATAGTGGTTGATGAATGCAGCAATCTCATTTTCCAGATCCGCCGGGAAGAAGTAGTTCTCCAGCAGGATCCGGTTCTTGAGTGTCTGATACCAACGCTCGATTTTACCCTGTGTCTGCGGATGACCTGGCGCACCATGTATCTGTTTCATTGACCGGTCTTCCAGCCAACTTCCCAGATCCTCAGCGATGTAACATGGGCCATTGTCCGACAACAGGCGCGGTTTATGTTCAACCTTCACGCTATCGCAGCCAGAAGCCTCAAGGGCCAAATTGAGGGTGTCGGTAACATCATGGACCTTCATGGTGGTGCACAACTTCCAAGCCACGACATAGCGAGAGAAGTCATCAAGAATGGTGGACAAGTAAAGCCACCCCCAGCCGATAACCTTGAGATAAGTGAAGTCGGTTTGCCACATCTCGTTGGGACGGGTTGTCTTGTCCCGGAATTCATTATCAGCTTTCATGACGATGAAGGCCGGAGACGTGATCAGGTCATGAGCTTTCAGAAGACGATAGACCGAAGCCTCTGAGACAAAATTGCTTTCCGTGTCTGTGAAGGTCACTGCCAGCTCCCGGGGAGACAATTCGGTTTGCTCCAGAGCCAGTTCGACGATCTTGTCACGGACATCATCCTCAATCCGGTTCCAGACCCGTGAAGGCGCAGAACTGCGATCTTCCAGCCCTTCAACACCATCGATCAGGAAACGGTCGTACCAACGATAAAATGTTGATTTAGGAATGCCCAACATCTTCAATGTCCGTGTTACCGGCAGATGGGATTCCTCGACAAGGCGGATGATCTCATGCTTCTCGGATGCGGGATATCTCACTCTTCTTCGCCCCCATCTTCGATCATGCTTTTTTTAAGCAGACGGAGCTCAAGTGTTTGCTCTGCGACAACTTCCTTAAGATCCCTAGCCTCCTTGCGCAGCAACTTCACTTCATCGCTGGTGGCTGCACGAGCCGTATCTCCGGCCAGACGCTTCTTGCCAGCTTCAAGGAATTCCTTCGACCAGGTGTAATAAAGGCTCTCGGAGATACCTTCGCGGCGGCACAGGGCGGCGATGCTGTCTTCGCCACGCAAACCGTCCAACACAATGCGGATCTTCTCTTCTGCCGAATATTTCTTTCGGGTCTTTCGGCGGATGTCTTTGATGGTCATCTCTGCAGATGGCTTCTGCAGACCAGATTTCTGTCTCATCTTTGCTTCCTTTGATAGAGCTACGATGAGCCAAAATCCTCCTTTGTCAAATCAATCCAATCTGTCCCATAGGTGCTGAGACGGAACACAAAACAACTCGAGATCGGGCCCGTTGATAAACGGCTCTGCGAACTCATTATTCTCCAGTTCGGCTGCTATCGCACCCGATTGAATGAGCTCAATGCCCTTACTATCGCCGCCATTGATTGGTTTGCGCACTAGAATTTCCTGAAAATCTGTACCCTTGATTTTCCTAATAGTTTTAGCCACTTTAAATCCGGCGCTTGAAGCAAGATGCTTAGAAATGATTTTTTCTTCAGCAATAATCGCAACATCACCTCGGCAGGGAAAGCATGCGATTTGAGACAGCGCCGCAACTGCGGGGATCAGGCCTTCGCACTCCAGGTTTTTGAAAGCAGCGCAGATATTTACTACAAATGCCGGCTTTGTCGCACCTGAGGCGCTTGCGAGCAAATCGAGTGTTTCATCTAGCGTCAAAACAACGACATTCGCGCCGAGATCTCTTAGGGCGTCTGTATATTGGCCTGCTATACGCTCTTCATAAAGATTGTAGAACAGCGAAGGCTGCAGCGCTTGAGTATCATTTGTGGCAAGAACGACAGTCAATCCCGAAAGGATTTCGCCAATATCTACACAAGTAGCCATAATTTCGAGTTATCGTCACCCAGGATCGATCTGCCCCAATGTGTCAGCCCGAGAAATCGCTTGAATAAGCGAATTGTCCGACACCCGAGTATAAATTTCAGTGGTCGCGATGGAAGCGTGGCCCAGCAAACGCTGCACTATCCGAATATCAATACCCTCTTCTATGAGCAGAGTGGCTGCGGAATGACGAAAGCGGTGTGGGGTAAGCGTTTCTGGTAATGCCAAGCCTGCAGACAAGTTTTTGAGGCGTTTTCTAAATGCCGCTTCAGACAACCGTGCTCCACGAATATTCTGAAACAAGAAACTTTCTGGTTGCTCATCCTGCCTTTGCTTGCTGTAGCTTTTCAGATCAGAAAGCAATCGTAAGTTTGTTACGTAGACCGAGCGTTCTCGATTACCTTTCCCAACAACACGGATCCGCGAGCAATCAGGAGACAGATCTCTGAGTTTAATGTGAGTAAGCTCTCCAATCCTCAAACCAGTTGCAGTCAAAAGTCTGGTCGCAAGTACGGTCACATAGTCGGAGGAAAAAGGGAGGTCTATCCCATATCCGTTGTGGGTTGCAGTGGACGGGAACTGCCGTGGAGCGGAAATAAAAAGTTGCCGAAGTGTCTCGCGATCAATCGGTCTGGGTAGTCTCTTTGGCACCTTCAAATCGATTTCCAATTGTTCGAAAGGTGTGGGAGCGTTTTGAAGGGATTTTGAAGTCCATTTGAAGAACTTCTTCAAGCAAACAATCCTGCGTCGTACCGTCGCCGGTGCCAATCCCTGCCGATTGCGCAAATCCTCCATATATTCAAGGATGCAGTCGCCATCTATGCGAGGATCGGTTTCTCTCAAAATATACTTGGCAAATGCACGAAGATCCTGACGGTAGCTGAGAATTGTGTTTTCACTCAGATTCTGTTGCGTACGACAATACTCAAGAAAAACTTCAATATGAGTAGCAAATTGAAAATCCATTTTTGGACATATCCTTCAAGCCTAATGGCTTATCTTGTTTTGTGTTTTTGTGTCCAATAAATGAGAGTTCCTAAGCCAATCTTTCATGTCTGCCACAAATTGCATTTGGGAATAAGATTTTACGATGAAAATCAATTATTTAGATATGAAGGGCGGAGGACTCGCTTATAGAGAGAATTGTTCAATGTATGCGGGTGTGTAGTTATTACTGGTTGTAACTGTGGTCGAGGCTGACTAGAGTAAATTCATTGTTTGATTAGTTACGATAACTGGGAATTATGGGTATGGCGGAAAAAGGAATTTTTTATCCTGACGACATTGATCGCATTACCCAAAAATACTTTTCAGCCCTTCGGGCAGATCGGGGCCACCTCACTGATCCTTCCTATTGGTATGAGAATTACTCAGAAACTCTAAAGCGAGAGAAACTGGATCAGATTGGGCGGTATCGAAGTGACTATGGGCTGTCACTCGAGGCGGAAAAACCGACTATTATTGATGCACTCTGCGATTGGGATCAATCGGAGTATGGCTATGATGACGTCACAATCTGCGCGTCAGCGACAAGTGCTGCGCTGGTTGTTCTAGCTTACCTAAAAAACTCGCTGAATATTTCGAAAATCTATTTTGAGACCCCTTGCTATTTCGCAACGTTGAGTCAGGCGCGATATTTAGGGTACCAACACACCAGAATCCCAACTTATCTAGACACTGGCTTCAAGTTTGATTGCAATTCAATACCTGATGGAGACCCAAAGATCCTTTGGTTGACACAACCAAGGTACGGATTGGGAATCAATCAAGAAAAAAGCTGCATTTCTGACGTTCTGAATAAATGTGGTCCCAAAGACTTTATAGTCATCGACGAAGCGGCTGAAAATCTCTATCCAGCACACCTTGCAAATTTCAGTTTTAGGAACGATCCTCGCATCATAAAAATTCGCAGCCCATTCAAAGGAGCTGGAATCAATGGCCCCCGGATCTCCACGATAATTCATGGAAACAAGCATCGAAAGGCAATTGAGATCTATCTCGAACAGTTGCAGGGATCTATTGATGTGAATAGTCTTGAGTTTTGTCTGAGGACCATGGGAGATCAAGCATTCTTTAAATCCTTGCATTGCAGTACAAATCTGCAGATCAAAACATTGAACAAAAAGATCTTTCTTTCCTGTCTCGGAACGGGGCTGGTTCCCTCGCAAATGGACGGCGGTTACATCGGTTCTATCGCCGTTCCATATTCAGATCCCCAAATGAAGACCTATCACAAGCGCGAGGCCATCCTTCAATACTGTGCCGAGAACAGAATGCCAGTCATTCTCGGGGCCAACATGAACTTCGCAACTGACCCCAACTATGAGTTTATTAGGATAAGCTATTTCAATAAAGAAGATACGCTCAGAAATGCAGTGGAAGTATTAGCTGGTTTTTCCCTCTGATCCTTCAAGTATGCGCAACAAGAAGCCTCTGATTTTGGTGATATGTTTGGTTGATACATGAAGACCAAATTCTAAAAGTAAATCACCAGGAAAAATGGATTTAAGAGTGATGCCATAATCTGTTGGATTTTGGTGATCAAACCCGATCTTGAGCTGCACTAGTTTCCTAGTATCTGATGACGGCAGCGGTAGAACTGAATCGGATTGCCCAGGGCCCTGTACCGGCAACCTATCCAGCTTCAGCCTTTCACCAATGTCGGTGAGTTCGAACTTGAGTCGAGATGCAAAAAACAAGGCGATAACTGGCAAAAGGTGAGTATGTTGACTCCAACCCAACATCAACTCGTTTGGAGAGTTCATTCTTCTGACATCGGTGATGGTCAGACCCGGAAAACCAAATAGATATGGATACTCATTCACATAGTAGCTTCTATCGACAGGCCCAAGTACTTGCAAACGAAGCGGGTTTGTAGCACTTTTTGCAGTATTAATGACCTGATCAATGAATTGTTCGACAGTTTTTGCTAGCGCAATATGTACGCCATAAACAGTTATCTGGGCGTTCTCAGACAGACGATCACTTCTTACGAGCAATCCGGTCAAGGAGTGAAATCTGATTATGGAATGGTAAAAGCAGCGTCCGCTGTCGTACAAAAAAAACAGAAACTCCTTGGTTAAGCGAATAAGATTGGCAAAAGTGAGCGGAATTTTTGCTGTTCCAAGCCAAGCCTCAGGCTCAAATATGCGATCAAAGGTTTCAGACCCTTCAAGCGTAACTTCCGGATTCAAATAGTATGCAATTTTGAATGCTTCGATATCGGTTGAACATGCAACAGCTGCAATTTCTTGATCTGACAAAAACCGAAAGTCCTCGCCTATACTGCCATCTCGAATTCGGCAATCGGACAGACTTTTGTTAGCAATTCCAAAATTTCCAACCAAAGTCTGAACTTGCAAATCCACGTTCTCGAAATTGCAATCGGCTAGCAAACAGAACTCGAACAGTTTGTTCGAAGTTGTGCAGTTTGAGAAATCACAGTTCCAGAAACGACAGTCTTCGATCACCATGTGATCAAGCGCACAATCGCGAAATTCGACATCAAAAAACTCAACACTGGTTATGGATACATTGTGAAATGTGCAGTTTGAGAAAACGCAGTTTCTGAACTCACAATTGATGAGTGCCGCAAAATCAAAGCAGCAACCCTTAAATTGAGAATTCTGGAAATACGAATCCTTGCAATCAACATAGGAGAAGCTGCCGCCGTCCGATACCAGTTCCCGAATGGTGGACAATACAATATTGGCAGGCCGTAACTTATGTCTTTGGGTGTGCTTTCCAGTCAGAATGCTGTTACGGATTTCTTGAGAATTGGTCGAGAAGCTATTCAGATCAGTAAAATTTAGTTCCACCCCATTTAATTGATCCTGAAGAAAAACTGCATCAATTCCTTTTTCCGCCATACCCATAATTCCCAGTTATCGTTACTGGGAGCCGACCTGCTGATGCTGGACCTCTCGGAGCCGTTCAGGCATAGTTGGTTTAGAAAGGACAGTCTGGCCTTGGGTTGAAAAAAACTTACTCAGTCCAAGGCGTGGATTGCCTCAGCAGATAGTCATTTCCCAAGGAGTTTCATGGCTGATCCGATTTCCGATCTCATTCTTCGCGTGGCCTTGCGCGATCGGTCGGCCTTTTCTGCGCTTTATGAGGCGACCAGCGCGAAACTTTTTGGCATCTGCCTGCGTGTCTTGAAAGACAGGGCCGAAGCTGAAGAAGCTTTGCAGGAGGCCTATGTCAAGGTCTGGAACAATGCCTCCCGCTTTTCCATTACGGCAAACAGTCCGATTTCCTGGCTCGCGGCGATTGCGCGCAACAATGCCATTGATCGGTTAAGAGCGAGACGGCCGGAAACCGTGGAGCTTGATGAAGAGCTGGGTGGCGCGGACGAGACCCCTGACCCGGAACGGCTGGTTATGAGTAGTGAGACCGGCGCCCGCATTTCGGCCTGTCTCGACGAACTTGAAGCAAACCGAGCTGATGCGGTACGAGGTGCCTATCTTGACGGATACAGCTATCAGGAGCTTGCTGAACAGTTCAGCGTGCCCCTTAATACAATGCGAACGTGGCTGCGGCGCAGCCTCATGTCCTTGCGAAAGTGTCTTGAAACATGACGGTGGAAGAGAAAAAGGATCGCGATGACAAGCTGCTGGCGGCGGAATATGCCCTCGGTGTGCTGCCTCATGCCGAGCGACAGGCCTTTTCCGCACGTCTGGATCACGAGGCCGAGTTGCGCTCAGAGGTCGAGTTCTGGCATGAGCATTATGAGCCATTGACGGAAGCGATTGACCCGGCAATACCACCGGCAAGGCTGTTTCGTCAGATTGAGCTGCAGCTTTTCGGAGAAGCGACTACGGCGCAGACAACCGCTTCAAATAGCACCGGCCTTTGGTCGAGCCTTGGTTTCTGGCGCGGGCTTGCCTTTGCGTCTCTGGTTGGCATGATCGTGATGGCGACACTGGTCTTTGTCCCACTTCGAGTGCCGGAAAGCCCCGTCCCCACCTATGTCGCAGAGCTTTCTGGTGATGCCGATCTTGTCCAGCTCGTTGCGCTTTATGAAGAGGGCACGGGACGTCTGCGGGTCAACCGGACAAAGGGCGAAGCGCCCTCTGACCGCGATTTCGAGCTTTGGCTGGTAGAAGGGGGTAACGACCCGGTCTCCCTTGGCGTCTTGCCCAGAGAACCCAAAGGCGTGTTGCAGATCCCTGAAGCCCTTAGGGCAAAGATTCCGGGCAGTGTACTGGCGATCAGTGACGAACCGGCTGGCGGTTCGCCCTCCGGCATGGCGACTGGTCCGGTGCTTGCCGTCGGTAACGTTTCTGTGATCTGATTTTCTCAAAAAATCTGAAACTCTTTTCGCGACGTTTTCGTGTCTCCTGATGTCCGCAGAGGAAGCGGACTTGAAAACATATCAATTGGAGAGAGACACAATGACCTTTGCTCGTACGACTAACTTTGTTGCCGCAACTGCCATCGCCCTGACGTCAGCCGCAGGTCTTGCCTATGCTGCAAGCGAAAAGAACCCGATGGTGGGTGGCGCAGCAATGTATGAATCCAAGAATATCATCGAGAATGCCGTGAACTCCAAGGATCACGAGACCCTTGTTGCTGCCGTGAAGGCTGCCGGGCTTGTCGAGACCCTGTCTGGAGATGGCCCGTTCACGGTCTTTGCGCCAACCGATGCCGCCTTTGACGCGCTTCCTGCCGGTACAGTCGAAACGCTCCTGAAGCCGGAAAACAAGGACCAGCTCACAAAGATCCTGACCTGTCATGTGGTGTCTGCAGATGCCTTGTCCGGAGCGATCATGAAGATGGTCGATGACGACAAGGGAGCTCACCCCGTCAAGACAGTTGGCGGCTGTATCTTCACGGCGATGTATGATGGCGACACCATCATGCTCAAGGATGGTCAGGGCAACGTGGCCAACGTCACGATCGCCGACGTTGAGCAGTCCAATGGTGTCATCCATGTGATCGACAAGGTGCTCCTGCCGGCTTCGTGATTGGCGAGTGATCAACCGGCCGGATATCATTGTATCATCCGGCCGGTGCTTCTCACCGCTCGATATCTGCGATTGAAAGCAACACAAGGAGGGCTTCAATGAAACGACGCACATTTCTTCTATCCGGAGCTGCTGCACTGCTTGGTGTCACGGGCTATGGCTTTGTGCTTGGCGGTCGTTCCGATGCGACAGAAGCCGGCACATTCCCACTTCAGCTCAGTGACTCTGAATGGCGCAAGCGGCTGAGCGAGCCACAGTTCGCCGTGCTGCGAAAGCATGGCACTGAAAAGCCTTTTACGAGCCCGCTCAACAATGAAAAACGCGCGGGGACGTTCCAATGTGCGGGGTGTAAACAGGCGCTCTATTCTTCGGAAACAAAATATGACAGTGGCACAGGCTGGCCCAGCTTCTATGAGGCGCTGCCCGATGCAGTCGGAACTCAGGAAGATACAAGCTTCTTCATGACTCGCATCGAGGTGCATTGCAGCCGCTGCGGCGGGCATTTGGGCCACATCTTCAATGACGGCCCTCAACCAACCGGGAAGCGGCACTGCATCAACGGCGTTGCAATGACGTTCCAGCCCAAGACCGGATGATGACAGTCGACGAGCCCAAGGTGACAATCGGGAGCCCTTGGTGTTCAACTTCTGCCTCCTTATAGTCGGGGGGGGCTTCTATCCTATTGAGCGATGTCGAAGCGGCTTTGGGAGAGGGGGGAGTGCAATTGGGGGGATTTTATATTAAGATCGGTACAACCAGTCGGCTGATCTGGTTGCGCCTTCTTTCAGCCCCCATTGATTTAAAGCTGAAGGAACGCCGATATGCGAATGCACTTTGGATGCCGATTTTCTTTTTCCCTTCCTGCTCCCACTCCGATGATCCTGCTGCTCAATGTGCACTATTCACGTGCCAGCGATCTCGAACGCCCAGATCTTCTCGTTGTTGATCCTGCTATTCCGATCGAGGCATTCAGGGACTCGTTTGGAAATTGGGGCAACCGGATTTTGGCACCTGCAGGCTCGGTTACGGTTTCCACTGACGGCATTATCAGAGATTCTGGCACTCCGGATCCCATCAATGAAGACGCTCTTCAGATCCCGGTCGAACAGTAGCCAAGTGAGGTGTTGACCTATCTTCTGCCCAGCCGATACTGCGAGTCCGACCTGATATCCGATTTTGCATGGCAGACCTTTGGTCACACTCCTATGGGATGGCAGCGTGTTCAGGCTGTTTGTGACTATGTTCATAATCAAATTCGTTTCGGTTACCAGTATTCGAGGCCAACCCGGACTGCTCTTGAAACGCATCAAGAGCGAGTTGGCGTCTGTCGCGACTTTACCCACCTCGCAATAGCCTTTTGCCGTTGCCTCAATATTCCTGCACGTTACTGTACAGGCTACATTAGCGATGTGGGGCAGGGCGTAGTGGATGCGCCAATGGACTTTGCTGCATGGATGGAGGTTTTCCTAGGAGGACGCTGGTGGGTGTTCGATCCGCGCAACAACGACCTCCGCTTTGGCCGTGTTCTTATTGCTCGCGGTCGTGATGCGGCTGATGTGCCCATGGCTCACAGTTTCGGACAGCACGAACTGACGGGCTTCTCTGTCTGGATAGATGAAGTGCCAGGCAGTAGTTCTTTGTGTTGAGGATGTAAAATTAGCTGATATCCATGTTTGAGAAAATATTATTATTTATGAATATGGAATAATTATTGTATTGATACGATTAGTGAAATTTATTTAGGTCGGAGTCAGTAGGAATTTTATAAGCTTGCAAAATAAATATTTATCTCTATATATAGTAAATCCGCAAAGGCGGCGCGAAAAAATCTTTCTGCCTTCCAATTAAAATTTTCAGATTATGAAATCCTGCTCTCCGAGGCCTATTTGGTTTTGGATGTTTCTCAGAGCAGGTCTGAGTCTGGACATGTTCGAAGAGGCATCAATCATGACAATTGGTACAGTGAAATACTACAACGCAACGACGGGCTTCGGCGCTATTACACCAAACAACGGCACCAAAGAGGCTCTCGTTCATATCTCAGACATCAAGCGGGCAGGACTGACCAGCCTGATCGACGGCTTACAGCTTTCCTATGACCTGCATAAAAACACTTGCGGCAAACGGCAGGCCGTCAATCTCCAACTCGTTGACTAAAAATATAGGAGGCTGCGCATGGCGCAATCTTCTCAAAAAAGGAAAATTTAATGACAAGTATTGCCAGATCCAAGGCAGAAGCACGGCTCGCCGCTGTTCAGAAGTCTCAAAAGGAGGCTATGAACGAGCAAGAAGAGCGGACACTAAAAACCCGCGAAAATATCTCAAGACTTAGAGCGCTACGGCTCGCCAAAGAAAGCGAAGACCAAACCCGGATTGCGGCAAAAAGCCCAGTGCGAAGGCGGCAAAAGGCTCCCTAATGAGCTCCCATATCTCAGTCCTGAATTGGTTTGCTTGCAATTATTATCACAATAATTTTTAGTGAAATGATGTAAAATTATTAAAAATACTATTCGTGAAAATAATATTTTTCCGAATTTGAAAAATAAAGCTATCTATTTCCGGATGGATAGTCTACACAGCGCGTGCAATTTAATTTCGCAATTCTGTTCCTTTAGGCCCAGCATTCGACGTTGAGGCTGCCAATTCGCCGCATATCGCGGGCGATATATTTATAAGGAACACAGTGATATGATTACTGGTACAGTTAAATTCTTCAATTCCACCAAAGGTTTCGGTTTCATTGCTCCTGATGACGGCGGCAAAGATGCTTTTGTTCACATCTCAGCAGTCGAACGCTCTGATATCTTCTCCCTTACCGAAGGCCAGAAGATCTCCTACGAGTTGGAATCCGGTCGGGATGGAAAAAGCTCTGCAGTCAATCTGCAAGCAGCTGACTGATAAGCTACCGAGCCGGCATGCATCATGCCGGCTTGATGTTTTTAGAGGAACAAAATAGCAACAAAATTACGTTTAGTTACAACATTTCCAACCCTTCCCTAGTATCAGGCTCCAGACATTGTATTTCATAATTTCAAACCGATAGTCATGTTCATCGGAAATCAAACGGCCCATCATCCGTTTCAAACAGCGCGCTTGCCAGCTCGATGGAGGTGTCGTCAATTTGCTTTTTACCGTGATGCGGAAATGGTGGCCAAAGTTTGTCAGTAAGCCGTAATGCGTTAGGTCTATGGGTATGGTTGAGTTTGCCGTTTTGTAAAGTCTGTGTTACATAATTTGAGATAACGGTAAAAGGGCTTTACAAATGGCGGAGCCAGCCAAGATATCCCCTGCGACCAAAAGGCAACTTCAGATTATTGGGGGCAAACTCAAGCGAGCAAGGCTTTTGAGACGACTGCCAATGGATCTGGTTGCTGAACGGGCAAGAACTTCGCGACCAACCTTGCAACGAGTTGAGGCCGGTGATCCCAACGTTCGAATTAGCACCTATCTTATGGTTATGCAGGCTCTGGGCCTTCTTGACGAATTTAGCCTGGAAGATCCTCTTGATGCCGAGCTTTCGAACGAGCAATTGCCGAGCAGGATACGGCGGAGATGAGGAATATCGAAGTCTTTCTCGATGCATATGGCAATCTGCGCCGTGTGGGGCTGTTACGCAGACATGCGGGAGCGGGCCGAGAGCGCGTTACTTATGAGCATGATGAGAAATGGCTCGAAATGCCCGAAGCATTCCAGTTCGATCCGTCTTTGCCACTGACAAGAGGCATCCACTCCATCAATTCTCAGTGACATTCAACAGCAGTGGGTAGCAGCTCTCTCCGAAATTGGATGGGAAAAGCGGGCATTCAGACCATTGACCTGCACCCCAAGCCTCTACCAGTTTAAAGGCTGATTGAGCTGCATATTCGTTTGTTGTGAGGTTAGCTAAAGAAGAATGGGGCCTCTCGGTGTTGTAATCGTCCTTCCAGACCTTGATCTTGTGCCGGGCCTACGCCTGTGCGGGAAAAAGGGTTTAGATCAGGGCTTCTCCCTGAAGCTGCCATTTAGAACGCCTCCGAGAATATCAGAAAAACCTGTCTTCCCCTTTTGCCGTCTTGGTTAAGCCCTCGCTTTGCATTATCTCGAACCCCCATCATTTCCCGATCTCCTCAAACGGTCTCTCCAATTGGCCTGATTTGGCCGAAGAACGGCTTTTGCCTCGATTGCCTGGGCCGCAATGGTTCGGATTGGCTTTCTTCCCCTGTCGGCAAACGACATTCCTCGCGAAACAACAAAGCCACTCCTTTCCATCCTCCGCTGTGCTTCGGTCGCAAGGATGCAGCGGCAATCGTCTTCTGCCTTTTGATCGCCATCGAGACCGCATGGTGCGGGATCGGAAACAAAATGGAGATTTAAAATGGCTACCATCGGCACCTTCAAGAAGAACGGCACCAACGAATACACCGGCGAAATCGTCACTCTCAGCGTTCAGGCAAAATGCGTCCGCATCATCCCCGACATTCGCGCAACTGGCGATAACGCTCCCAGCCACCGGGTCCTAGTTGGCCGCGCAGAAATCGGCGCTGCCTGGTCCAAGCAATCCAGCGAAGGTCGTGACTATCTTGGCCTCAAACTGGATGATCCCAGCTTCACAGCTCCGATCTACGCCAACCTCTTCGATGACGAAGACGGCGAAAGCTACATCCTGATCTGGTCTCGTCCCGATGGGCACCGTGGCGAATGACATCGCGAAGGCTCCGGCAACCGCCGGAGCCTTCTTCATGCCTTCTCGAGTTGGTCTCTCACAAGCTTGACGCGCGTGCCAATGATTTTCCTGACGGTCTTCAGGATCGGATGAAACAGGTCTTCGGCTTGCAGCTCGACGAGCAGATCATCGGCTTCTTCTTCGATCCTGTTGGCCATTGTCGCTAGTTCGGTGCGGAGCACTCTTTGGGCGGCCTTGGTTGGAGCAGTAAGTGCGTACCATTGTTCAAGCGTGATCGTGTCAGCAAGCCCCCGCTCGCCGATCTGCATGGCCAGCTTCTTGGTGAGACGCGGATAGGCCGCAGTGCAAACCACATCATAGAGGGGGGCTAGATCCGGTGTGCTGGCGTGATAGAGCAAAGAGAAATTCTTGGCATGAGCATCTGCATTGCCAACCATATAATGAAACATCACCATACGCTGGAAAGCGAGCCTGTCAGCTGCAGGGCGACGCGTGTGTTTTTGGATCAAGCCTGCAGACTGAGCGATCCCCGGTCCTCCTTCTTCTTCATATTTGAGTTCGGGCGGCACGCTGAGAGCCTGACAGAAGTCTTCCTGATGCAGTTTGGCAATGGAGCCATCGTCTTCCTGAACGCGGTCATAGCGTTCCACCAGAATGAAGTCGGTGTTTCCTGCTGAGGACTTGAAGACATGCGGAGCCTGAAGCCCGACGCGGTTTGCGAGACGCATGCAGAAGAGTTCATTCTCAACCGTACCGTCCAGCCCTTCAATGAAGGGTTTCAGGATATGGGTCGTCGGCTTGCCGGCTTTGGGGAGCGAGATTTGACCGTCTGTCACGCACACCGCCAGCTTGTCTTGTGCTCCGGCAAGAGACAAGCGCACACCTTCCTCTCCAGCGAGCAAAGGGCGCTCCCGCAACAAATCAAGGATCTGGCTCAGACGCTTCTCGTCTAGCGGTTCGATGTCCTGAGAGCTGAAGTCTGGAGGGTCTGATCCCTGTGGCAAGAGCGAGAGGGCACCAGCGCATTCACCACCGATGATTTCCAGTAGCCCAAAGGCATTTTGCTGCGAAACGCCAAGGGCGGCTGCGAGTCTTTTGCGCGCGCGCTCATCTGGTAGCAATCCAGAAAAGAAAGGCCGGGCTACCGCATCAGGGTAGGGGGCCTCTTGCAGGGGCATTGAGACTGAAAGAGCGGCTCCGTTGGAAGACAGATAGTCAGAGTCATAGAAGAAGCAGAGTTGTCCATCATCCATCTGAATTAGGGAGCCTGCCAAACTCTGGCGCAAATAGACATCAAGAGAGCGGCTCATGCATCATTGTCCCGGTTGTTGACCGTGAAGGTAAGGCCAAGGGTCTGCATGACTGTGAGAGCCAGTCCCACTTGGCAACTCTCCTTGCCATGCTCCAGCTCACGCACAAAGCGCACGCCGACCCCCGAAAGGGCTGCCAGTTGTTCTTGTGTCAGCGCCTGCCGTTTGCGCTCTTCTCGAATGAGCGTTCCAAGATCTTGAGAATTATCTATGATGGCCATGATCATCCCTTTCGGGACGAATTTAACACAACTAACTTAAAAATGCACGAAAAAGACCCGAACGGGATGAAAGGTGCCATCAGAGTGTTGATGTGACAGAAAACATCCCGAACGGGATGATGCAAGAAAAATGAGATTTGTTCCTATCTCGGGCTATCGGATAGAATGGAGAAAGACGTTCGCATTTCGAATCCACCGATTGGAAGACGTTGAGCCGAAATTTTCAGGTTGAGCTGGAAGCGAGCCTGACCTAGCCTAAGGTCTAGTGCCTAAAACGGTGCCATCCACAGGCATGAAATTTTTGGTTGCAATTTTTTTATATCGAAATTTCAATCGGTTACGCCTCTGAAAATGACATCCGCCTCTGGGAATGAGCCGTTATTTAGAAAGGTCACCGAAGAGTTCAAAGCAACCTAGTGCAGCGTATCATCAATCAGAAACGGCCATGAAGCCAACATTTTAAAATGGCGGCCCTCTGTGGTCATTCGACAGCCGTCAACTGGGGCAAGTCCACTTCTCCATTGCGGCCATTCGAGCGAAGTGCAGCATTTCCTGTGACGATGCAACCGGAGAGCGGACGAAGGGGACATTGGGTGCAACGATGTGAAGACACTCTGTCCGTTTACTCATCAGCTTGTGCTGCACAGAGAACTCAATTTGGAAGGTAAATCGCGTAGCAGGTAATCATTTCCAAAAGAGTTCGAGAACTCTTGAGATCCATAATGAAATAGAAAGGCTCTATCGTCTTGAACCTTTGCAACCCTTGGGGAATGCTCTCCAATAAAGGGACCCAGCTTCAATTCAGACGGAGAGTGAATTCGCTCTACCGCGATTTTGTTCCATTCCACGCGATCAATACGATAGATGCAAGTTGACTGTTCTTCGGCATTTGCAAATTCAGTTTTCAAAGGAATGGCTACAGCAAAATACACATAAACCGTTACAACGACAAACATGGCAGGAAGAGCGATAGCCGCAATTACCCGCTCTCTAGGCAAGATCTGCGCGATAGCCAGATAGTTGATCAGTCCTATCTCGGCAAAAGAATCTTCAAAGTGGTTGCCATATCGCCCATCAATTCCCGGAAAAGCGTCAATCACACTGAGAAAACCACAGACCAGCATTGCGAGCAGAAACAAGAAGTTCAAACCAAGAACCCATTTCCGTTTTGAGTTCGCAATAATGGCAAAGGCAAGCAGGTTGATCGCGAAGCCCGCATTTTTGGCAGCGTTCAGGGCTTGTATCGCCCATGTCTCGCCATCCGTACCAATGAATACATATAGTATGAGCGATGCTGCAATAGCCATGAACAGCCAAGTCGTAGAACGTACCAACAAAGGGAGCGAAGGCATTCCTGCTTTTCCAATCCAGTTTTTTCGGCTGCAAATGAAATCCACACACCCAAAGGGTGTGTCTAAAGCAACACTATTTTGACCTGAGCACAATCAATTCCAAAGTCCCAAAAGGGCTCAAACCGGCCTGCCGCCCCATCCCACAACATCTTGTGCGCAGGGCTTCATGGTGTTCGTGCCCATTTGTTTTGCCTCTCGACAAGGTTAGAGCTTTCCAAATTGATAAACTTGCTCACCAAAAGCTGAAATTGCTGGGCACCAGCGGCTCTGTTGAGGGCGAGAGAACCAAAGCGGTCCTTCCAGTCATCAGAATTTTCCGGTTAGGCTGATGTTGAAGCGGTTTTCGCCATTTTCGTGACTTGCATTGCCGTGCGCATATTCAAGCGTCAATATGGCGGTCTCGGAGCGTTGTTTGCTTGCCAGGGCAAAGCGCAGACCGGCTCCAACGGCAAACGCCCGGGTGATATCCTCCTCCGCTATCGTGGGCTGCTCAAGCGAAACAATCCCTGCTGCCCCGAACAGATAGGGCGAGACCTCTGTGCCGAGATCGGGATAAGCGCTGAACAGGGACAATTTTCTGGGCAGAGCAAGCTCGGCACGCGCCATCAGGCCACTGTCCCCCACCATGGCACCGCTGTCATAGGCCGAAAGCATCGACATACCGCCAAGGCCAATCTGTTCGGAAGCAACCAGCGGATCACCGAACGAATATTGTGCCTTTGCAGCCAGCGAGAAGGCCGCAACATTTCCGCCAAAGGCCTGCTGGAAGCGGGCTTCGAGACCGAGCTTGGTAAAGTCGGGTGCGGCACCGTCCCGGGAAAGAGGGACAGACGCTGTCCCCTCTCGCGCTCCAAGCACATCCAGCCCCTGAGACAGCGCCACGCAGCCGGAGAGGTGGCTGTTGTCGGAGAGATAGATATCGCCCTGCTGGACGAGACGCAGAACCCGCAACTGATCCTCACTGAAGTCACTGAGGCTGCCACTCATTTCCAGCTGCTGGAGTTCGCGTGACACATCAAAAGACAACTGGGTTGCCAGATTGGCGTTGCGGCTGCGCAGCCAGTGATGGCCAAGCCGGGCAGACAGGCGCTGATAATGGTCCGGCAGACGATAGGACTGATCACTTTTAGCATTGGTCCGGCTATCCACCGCTTCCATGTTAAGCCAGTAGCCGCGGGTCCCCAGAGGCACGGAGAAACCGGCGACCAGCTGGCGACTGCGAGGCAGGCTGTCAAAGATTGACCCGCCCGCACCACCGGGATAGCCACCAACACGGGCATAGATCACCTCACTATGACCTGTCGGGCTGTTGAGATCAGCTCCGTAGGTAACATGTGCCGTGCCAAGCTCGGAGGAATAGCCATTGTCGACCATAACCGTCGAGGTCACCAGATCGTGCTTTCCCTCGACCACGATGATGGCCCCACCCGGTGTCTTGCCAGCCTTGAGCACCGAACGCAGCATCAGACCCGGAGTATCTCCAGCCAGCAGCAACTGGCGTTCTATCTGTTGGCGGGTCACCCCCTTCTGACCGACCAGCGGTGCCAACAGGCGAGCGACATGGCGCCCGACCCGGTCGGAAAGGGCTGAATTGTCAACGGATTCGATGAAGCCATATGTAACCGTGAGGCGCAGCGGCTGGCCGTCATTGATGGTTTGGGGAGGCACCGAGACGCGGGCCAGAATGAACCCGGCTCTTGCATAGGCTGCCTCCAGATCTCTTGCTGCCTTGAAGAGGTCTGCGGCGGTGACCCGCTTGCCAGCAATCTGTGCCTCGATCGCCGCAGTGTCTTCGGCCATCTCGGGCATCCCTCCATCAACATTGAGCTTGGAGGGGGTAATCTGCAGTTTCTCGGCGCCGGCAGGCGTAGCCTGACCACTCCCTCCAACGATCCTCACGCCATGACCTGATGACTGGATCACATCCGGGGCGTAGCTGTCGTCGGTGATCTGGCTGGCTGTCTGGGCAAAGGCTGGCAGCGCCGTAACGCAGAACAGAACAGCGACACAAGAAATCCCGTTGACTTTATTGGACATGATCATGCTTTTATCCGTCTTCTAGTTGCCGGATCCGCAATAAAGGGCATTGATGCTGCCGACAAAACAGACCGCTCTGCTTAGCTGGAGGTCTTCGAGCAGAAGGCCTTCGGAATTGCTGATAGCCGCCTCGTCGTCACTTCCACCCAACGGTCCGCCCAAAGACACCACCTGCCTATTGGATCCGGTGGACAAGGCGCCAGTTTCATGATCGGGTGAGTTGCTATAGAGCAAGCCTGCAAGCGCGTCCCCATACAGATTTCCTACAGTCAACAGACCGGAGACATAGGTGATCGTGTAGTTGGAAAGCCCAGTCCCGGACGCGCTGCTGGCAGCGATGGCATAGCTGCCGACATTGGCGCTGGCATCAGTTCCCAAAGAGCTGAGACTGACCGAGGTGACCTCGTCATCATTGAACAAGCCGGAGACCGAGTAGCCAGAAAGATTTGCCACCGCACCATAGATCTTGCTCGCATTGGACGCTGAGATGATCAGGGGGGCAGGATCGACGGAGAGGGTTCCCGCATTATAGGTGATCGTGTAATTGGACAGACCCGTTCCTGACGCGCTGCTGGCAGCGATGGCATAGCTGCCGACATTGGCGCTGGCATCTGCACCATACGAACTGAGACTGACCGAGGTGACTTCGTCATTATTGAACAAGCCGGAGACCGAGTAGCCAGAAAGATTTGCCGCCGCACCATATGTCTTGGTCGCATCAGATGCGGTGATGATGAGAGAGGCAGGATCAACGGAGAGGGTTCCTGCATTATAGGTAATCGTATAATTGGAAAGCCCAGTCCCAGACGCGCTGCTGGCAGCGATGGCATAGCTGCCGACATTGGCGCTGGCATCTGCACCAACAGAGCTGAGACTGACCGAGGTTACCTCGTCATCATTGAGCAAGCCGGAGATCGAGTAGCCAGAAAGATTTGCCACCTCACCATAGGTCTTGGTCGCATCAGATGCTGTGATGATGAGAGAAGCAGGATCAACGCTCAGAATTCCGTCATTGTAGGTGATCGTGTAATTGGACAGACCCGTTCCGGACGCGCTGCTGGCAGCGATGACATAGCTGCCGACATTGGAGCTGGCATCGGCGCCATCTGAACTCAGGCTGACCGAGGTTACCTCGTCATCGTTGAACAAGCCGGAGACCGAATATCCAGAAAGATTTGCCACCTCACCATAGGTCTTGGTCGCATCAGATGCAGTGATGATGAGGGAAGCTGGATCAACGGAGAGGGTTCCTGCATTATAAGTGATCGTGTAGTTGGACAGACCCGTTCCCGACGCGCTGCTGGCAGCGATGGAATAGCTGCCGACATTGGCGCTGGCATCAGCGCCAACAGAGCTGAGACTGACCGATCTGACCTCGTCATCGTTGAACAACCCAGAGACTGAGTAACCAGAAAGATTTGCCACCGCACCATAGGTCTTGGTCGCATCAGATGCGGTGATAATGAGAGAAGCAGGATCGACGGTCAGGGTTCCAGCATTGTAGCTAATGATATAATTGGAATTGCCAAGCGTTCCCAACCCGATGGCATAGGTGCCAACATTTGCATCAGCCGCAGTCCCGTTGCTGGACAAGGATCCTGTCAGACTATCTCCATTGAGCAGCCCCGAGGTTGTGTAGGTCAGCGAAGCGCTTTGGCCATAGGTCTTGGTAACATCAGATGCCGTGATGATGAGAGCAGCCTTGTCGATTATTGCACTGTCCGAGCCATAATAGACGACGCGATAGGTGACGCCATTTGTGCTGGTTGCGGTCCCGTTGCCGCCATTCACGGTTATCGTATTTGTCCCTGCATCAGCGGTTTCGTCAAAGGAGATATCTATATCCGCCAATGTGAGACTGTCGCCACTTTCACCAAAAACATAACTGTCTGTACCGCCAACATATGAGGTAACAGCGTCAAGAGTGGCCGTGCTGTCACCATAGGTGGATGAGGTTGACCCCGCGGTGACCCAGACAACAGCAGACAGGGCATAAAGCTCCGGATAATAGCCTTCGCTCGATGGAGCCCAGTTGGTGGCAAAGTTCCATCCTGCAGCTGAAGCCAGCGTATAAAAATAGTCGCTATCCTGAAACTTGGCCGTGGTCAGGCCGGTGACGCCACTGCTTGTTCCGCTACCGAGTGCTGTAGTGGTTCCGGTCGTGTCGGTGTCAAAATAGGAGGCGATAATCACACCTGAACTATTGCCAACAAATCCACCGACATTCGCGTTGCCTGACACCGCTCCCGTCGCATAGGAATAGCTGATATAGACGCCACCCTGGCCAACCAAGCCGCCAACATCATTTCCTGTCCCCGTAACAGAGCCTGTTGCATAGCTATAGCTGATGGAACCTTCCGAAGCCCAGCCGACAAGCCCCCCCGACTTGACTTGGACCAGAAACGTTTGCTGAGGCAAAGGCATAGCTGATCGAGCCCATTTGCCAACCAACCAGCCCCCCGATATCATTTCTGATACCCTCGACGTCGCCTGTCGCATAAGAATATTCAATGGTGCCATTGCTGGAGTTTTGACCTACCAGTCCTCCAACGACGCCGCCACCTGAAACAGATGATGTTGAGTAAGAAAAGCTGATTGTGCCATCGTTACAGCCAACCAACCCGCCAGCATCGTCTTCGGTTGAGGTGATCGTTCCGCTCGCGTAACTATAGCTGATCGTTCCCTCATTATAGCCGACCAGCCCGCCGATATAGTAACCAGAACCTGTCGCAGCACCCGTCGCGTAGGAATAGCTGATTGTCCCTGTATTTTCGCCAACAAGGCCACCAATCTTTTGAGTGCTAGAGCCACCCGTAACCGCACCTGTTGCATAGGAATTGCTTATTGATCCCGAATTGTAGGCTACCAGCCCGCCGGCCACGTCATCACTGGTCACATTTCCCGTCGCATAGGAATTGCTGATCGTTCCCGTATTGTAGCCGACCAGCCCACCGACATAGGAATCTCCAGTCACCTTCCCGGTCACATAGGAATAAGAGACTTCTCCAGTATTATAGCCAACCAATCCGCTAACATAATTAGAGCCTGTAATGTCGGTATCCACCAGCCCGATATTGCGAATGGTTCCAGTGGAATAGCCAAACAGAGCGGCATAGTCGCCACTACCATCAACCTTCAGATTGGAAATCGTGTGGCCAAGGCCTGTGAAGGTGCCGGTAAATTGATTGGAACTAGTCCCTATGAGGCCATCAGTATAGGTCCATATAGAGAGATCAATATCTTCGATCAGAGCGTAATAGCCTGAAAGGCCGACAACATCGATATAGTCTATAAGCGTATAGGCTTGAGCGTTGATGGCAAGCGAGGAATCCGTATCGCCAAAGCTGATCGCGGCATCTGAGGCCAGCACATAGTCGCCATCTGAGCCATAGGACATGCTTAGACTCGCCGTGTCTCCCGACATGGTGATGTCGGAATTGATATTGATGCTTCCGGTGCCATCGCCGTCGGAATCCGCCTCCAGAACCAGACCGGCCGCATCGCCCGTTGCCGTGATGGTGGCATCGACAGTGATGTCATTGGCCGCCTCAAGGGTCAGCGTTGTGGCGGCATCCCAGGTGATGGCGCTGGCCACCGTGATGTCGCCATCCTGTGTCCCGCTGGAGCCCGTGTCGATGGTGACATTAGAACTTCCCAGCAAGGTTATCAGCGTCGAAACATCAATAACGGAATCTTCGGCAGATGCGGTATAGCCGCCGCTGATGGTGTCTCCTCCATCCGTGATGGTGACATTGTAGGGATCGAGCAGCAGGGTGCCATAGGTGCCACTCGCGGCGCTGAGATCAACAGTGCCGGTAAAGGCCAAGAGGGCCTTGCCTGATACTTCCACATCACCACCAGAACCGTCGCCTGCGCCAAGGGCGGTGATGGAACCGGCATATGTGGTCAGATCGTCCGACCAGATGACGATATCCCCGCCATCGCCATCCTCTGTTGCATCTGCGCTGATGGTGGTGCCCTCATCAACCGTCGTGGTGGTTGACGTCTGGAGGCCATCCGCCCCATGCTTGAGCCCGCCGATATTGATCGTGCCGCCACCGGTCGCACCCGAGGCATCGAGTGTCGCGTCGGTCAGCTCGATCACGTCACCTGTGATCTCGATGCTGCCGCCGGAACCGCTTTTTGAGCTGGCATTGACCTTGCCCGAAACAGAGACCGAACCACCGGCGCCACCGCCAATGACAATCGAGCCATTATGACCGGAAACAGACTTGGCCTCGATTACGCCGGACATGTTGATCGCCTGTCGGGCGGCTTGCCGGGCCGTGGCCGCAGACATGATCACCGTGCCGCCATTGGCGCTGATGGTGCCGGAATTGCTGACGAGAGCATCATCGCCCTCGCTGTCGGTTGGAAGAGCCACCTGCATGAAGCCGTCTCCGGACAGATCAAGCGTAATCTGCTCGCCCGAGCCCAGCCCGACCGTGCCCAATGGTACGGCGACGGTGCCGGAATTGTCGACCGATCCGCCCAGCAAGGCGGCATAGCCACCGCGGCCGATGGTAATCACGCCTTCATTGCTGACAGATGCCGAGGATCCGTCACCGGAGAAGACCAGATTGCCGGATAGATAATCCTCGTCCGAGATGTCCAGCGTCGAGGCAACAAAGCCGCCGCCGACTTTGACCGATCCGGTCGGGGTGATGGCAATGCCATTGGGGTTGATCAGATAAACCTGCCCGTTGGCGGACAATGTCCCGGCGATGGTGGAGGTGGTATCTCCCGTTACCCGGTTGAGAATGGATGATGAGACATCCGGCTGCACGAAGGTAACCGAATTGTTCTTTCCGATGGAGAAGCTGTTCCAGTTGACGATGGCGTTTGAAGAGCTCTGGGTGATGGTCATGGCAGAGCGGTTCGAACTGATGCCGACCGAGCCGGAAGCCACGCTAGCCCCGGTGGGCAGACTATCGCCAGCAACAGCAGCTCCCGGCGCGAGCGCCGAGGAAGCCAGAAGAACTGCGGTCAGCATACAAGGCCGCGTAAAGACATGCTTGGATGACTGAAGGCTAGCAGAGCAAGGAAGGTGCTGCATGGTGAGGCTCTCCCGGAAGGATTAGTGCGAGCGGGACCGGAAAAGAAGACTCACTTCTCGGCATGTGCGCGCAATTGTAAATTACACAAGCACAACCAATACACTTGAACCATTGTAAGATTTCTGGAAGTCCCAAGGGTTTCTGGGAACATTGGATGCATATTCTAGTTGGTGCGACAAAATGACGCGATAACTGGAAAAATCAGAAATAGAAACTGGCGAAAAATGCAGCAGCACTGCCTATGCCATAGGCAGCATCGAGCTGGCTTTGACGAGGATGATCTTGCGGATGAAGGAGGCAAGAAACAGGACTGTCAGAATCAGGATGATGGTTGGGGCCGGGGCGCTGTCGAGAAAGAAGCTCAGATAGGTGCCGCAAAGCATGGCGACCATGCAGACCGCAACGGCCACCCAGAGCATTGTTTTGAATTGGCGGACCAGCAGAAAGGCAATGGCTCCCGGCGCAATCAGCAGACCGACGGCCAGAATGAGCCCGGCTGCGGACAGGGTTGCCACGATTGTGAGCGACAGCAAGGTCAGCAGGCCATAATGCAGCAACTGCACCGGCAGGCCTGAAACACGAGCCTGCGCCGGGTCAAAGCTGTGCAGCAGCAGATCCTTCCACTTGAACAGCAGGCAGGCTGCAACGACAAGGGAAATGATGCCGGCATTGAACAGATCGCTCCGGTCAACCCCGAGCATGTTGCCAAACAGGATATGGTCGAGATGCACGTCGCTATGGACCCAGACATAGAGCACAAGGCCGATTGCAAACATGCCCGAGAAGACAACGCCCATCACCGTATCATGCTTGACGCGGCTGTTGGCGGACAGATAGCCGGTAGACAGCGCACAAATCATCCCGGCGCAAAAGGCACCCAGAAGCAGCGGAAAACCGAATATATAGGCCAGAACGATACCGGGCAGAATGGCGTGGCTGACGGAGTCGCCCATCAAGGCCCAGCCTTTGAGCACGAGGAAGCAGGAGAGCAGGGCGGTCGGCACCGAGACGATCAGCGCAATGAGAAAGGCATTCTGCATGAAGCCGAACTGGAAGGGGAGGAGCAACGCTTCAATCGTCATGGCTGGTGCCCTCCTTCACTTTGAGCCGAGCCACCCAGCTCCGCAAGGGCCTCTTTGGCCTTGCGTCTCGCTGCCAGCAAACCGTGTTTTGGGGCAAGCAGGAAGGCGAGCAGGAAAATTGCCGTTTGCAGGGTCACGATGACACCTCCGGTGGCGCCGTCCAGAAAATAGCTGATATAGGCACCCAAGAAGCCGGTAAGCGCTCCGATCAGGATTGACATGAGGATGAGGCGGGGAAAACGATCGCAGAAGAGATAGGCCGTCGCCCCCGGTGTGACCACCATGGCAATCACAAGGAAAGCCCCCACCGTCTGCATCGCCGCGACCACCGAGGCGGAAAGCAACACGAAGAAAATCGCCTTCAGCAAGGGCGGGTTGAGGCCAATGGTGCGGGCATGACTCTCATCGAAGAAGGTGACCATAAGATCCTTCCATTTGGCGGACAGAATGATCAGGGAAATAATGCCGATAAGCACCAGCTGAAGGGTGTCTTCGGGCGTAATGGCCAGAATGTTGCCCATGGTGATGGTCTGTATGCTGATCGCCATCGGATTGATGGAAACCATGAACAGGCCAAGCCCGAAGAAGGAGGTAAAGATAAGGCCGATGATCACATCAATCTTGAGACCCGAGCGCTCGGACAGGAAAAGCATGCTGCCTGCCGCCAGTCCTCCGGCGATGAAGGCCCCCAGCGCAAAGGGCAGGCCCAGCATATAGGCCCCGGCCACCCCCGGCACAACGGAGTGGGACAAGGCATCGCCGATCAGCGACCAGCCCTTGAGCATGAGAAAGGCAGACAGGAAAGCGCAAACGCATCCGACCAGCGCCGAAACCCACATGGCGTTGGTCATGTAGCTATAGCCAAAGGGCTCCAGCAGGAGATCGATCATGACTCCTCCTCGTTGACCATGGTCTTGTGGCCATATTGGACCAGAGGTCTCTCGTCATCCGACAGGATGGTAACCTCACGTTTGTCCGGATCTTCGTGCAGATTTTGTCCACCCAGAGTGAAATGCCGCAACACGCCGCCAAAGGCCTTTTCAAGATTGGCGCGGGTGAAGGTGGTCTCTGTCGGGCCATATCCCAGCACCGTGCCCTTGACCAGCACCGTCCGGTCGCAGAATTCCGGCACCGAGCCCAGATTATGGGTGGAGACCAGCATGACCCGCCCTTCCTCGCGCAGTTCGCGCAGAAGGGCAATAATCTGGTCTTCGGTTTTCACATCGACGCCGGTAAAGGGCTCGTCGAGCAAGATGACCATGCCATTCTGGGCTAGCGCTCTGGCCAGAAACACGCGTTTGCGCTGCCCGCCGGAAAGCTCGCCAATCTGGCGATGGCGAAATTCAAGCATATTGACGCGGGCCAGAGCGTCATTCACCGCGTCATGATCCACTTTCCTGGGGCGGCGAAAAAAGCCCATATGGCCGTACCGGCCCATCATGACCACATCTTCCACCAGCACCGGAAAGGCCCAATCCACCTCTTCAGCCTGCGGCACATAGGCAACCAGATTGCGCTTGAGCGCCTGTTTGACATCCATGCCCCAAAGGGAAATCTCCCCGGCGGCCACAGGCACAAATCCCATGATGGCCTTGAAAAGGGTAGACTTGCCCGATCCGTTCACCCCCACCAGTGCGGTAATCGTGCCTCTTGGAATTTCAAAGGAGGCATCGTGAAGCGCTGTATGTCCGTTGCGATAGGTGACGGTTACGCCATTTGCGCGAAGCCCTGAGGACTGGTTATCCAGCCTTTTGCGATGAATATGTGGTTTCTGGATGATCATCTATAATCAGGCCTTCGGCTTCATTGTTTGCTCAAACCCGCAGCAATGGTGCTTGAGGTGACGCGGAGCAGATCAAGATAGGTTGGCACGGGTCCATCTGCGGCGCTCAAGGAATCCACATAAAGCACGCCGCCGAAGCTGGCCCCCGTTTCTCTGGCCACCTGCTTTGCCGGATCGGTGTTGACCGTGCTCTCGCAGAAGACCACCGGAATTTGATGTTCCCTGACACCGTCAATGACCTTCTTCACCTGCCTTGGCGTGCCCACCTGATCCGCATTCATTGGCCAGAGATAAAGCTCCTTCATCTGGAAGTCGCGGGCGAGATAGCTGAAGGCTCCTTCACATGTCACAAGCCAGCGCTTGTCTTGCGGAATTTCTGCGATGGTCTTGCGCAAAGGATCAAGGCTGCTGCGCAACTGGTCTTTATATCTGGCCGCATTGTGCGCATAGCTGGCCGCATTCTCCGGGTCATGTTCGGCGAAGGCCCGAGCGATATTGTCGATATAGATCTGCGCATTGTCGAGCCCCATCCATGCATGGGGATTGGGCTTGCCCTGATAGTCACCCTCGGCGATGGCCACCGGTTCGATACCCTCTGTCAGAATGGCCGAGGGGACATCTCCCAGCTGCCTGACAAACTGCTCGAACCAACGCTCCAGATTGAGGCCGTTCCACAAAATGAGATCCGCATCATGCGCGCGCACGATATCCTGTGGTGTTGGCTCATAGCCATGGATTTCGGCACCCGGTTTTGTGATCGAGACCACGTCTGCAACATCCCCTGCCACATTGGAGGCCATGTCTGCCAGAATGGTGAAAGTGGTAACCACCTTCATTTTCTCTCCGGCATGCGCCGCAGAGGACGCGCCCGCGCCTGTCAGCATAAAGGCAATGGAGGAGAGGAGAGCTGTTACCGGATGGCATTTTCTATGAGGCATTCAAGGCTCCTGCCTGATCGCAACAATTAGTTGCGAATGATTTGCAATAGCATAAAGGCACGATGCAGAGAGATTTTCAAGTCAATTCAGCAGCAGACGCATGGAAAGTTGCGAAAAATCAGCCGATTGAAGCTTGAGCTTTAAAATGGGAATGACGCCATATTGGCAATCTTGGCAATAAGCACAAAGTAGGAGCCAGCTGGTTTGCAGCCAGAATCATGCAAGGTCCGACCCCGACCTCCGACCCGGATGGGCCAGAAACCTGACCGGGCGGAGAATGCCGCACGCTTCAGCTTGGCCCGTTTGGCCGGACCGACAGCAGATCAGCACTGGCAACAGATTAGCGATGGCGATATCCGCCCCAATCCTTTTGAGGCATGGTCAGTCATCTTCACCAGAGGTCTGACGCTTTTGCAGAGGAGATATATCGAACTTGAATTTGTCAGGCTGGCAGGAGGCGCAAGCGCCACCGCCTGATGCACAGTCCGAGCAGGAGTCGCGTTTGACCCACAGTTTGAGAAAAAGATAGATCAGGGCAATCAGCAGGACACCGCAAGGCAGAAAGATATCCCAAATGCTGCCATTCGCAGCGCCAACCAGCGTTGATGTTGATGTTAACACGTCACTTTCCACGATCAGCCAGCCCCTGCACCGGTGGAAGTTCTCCCCTCGGGGGCCATGCTCAAGGCGCGTTCCTGTCGTCCGCTGTAAAAGCCGACGATAATGAGCAGGACAAGGGCCGAGAGATAGACGATGGTCATCATCTCGATGCCACCAAGAGCGGCGGCATTGCCGATCGTATAGACAAGGCTGGAAACCCCAAGTCCCAGAGCCGTGGGGAACAGAATGGAGAAAAGCATCCATTTGTAGGAGCCGGTCTGAACCTTGACCATGACCGTGGTTGCCAGACAGGGCGGGTAGAGAGCAAAGAACAGGATCATCGAGACCGCGAGCAGGCTGGTTGCGCCACCCGCCTTTGTCTCCGCTCCCATGCGATCCTCCAGAGTGGCATTCTGGTCTTCATCCTGCTGGAACAAGACCCCCAGAGTGGCAACCGAGCTTTCGCGCGCCGCAAAGGAAGACAGCAGGGCCACATTGATCTTCCAGTCAAAGCCGGCAAATTGGGTGACCGGTTCCAACCCATGGCCGATCATGCCCAGAACCGAACTGGTTATGCGTTCCTCCTTCATTTCCCTGCGGATGGACTTGCGGGCCGAGACCAGTTTTTTCAGATTGCGCCCTGCCTTCTTTGCATCCGCATCACCCTTGGGTGGCGTGACAAAGGGGTAGAAGTTGGCATTGCGCGCCAGAAAGGCCTTGTCGACGGCTTTGGATCCGGCCGCCCCTCCTGCATTCAGTTTGGCGCGTTTGTAATCGCTGTAATAATTGACCAGCGGGATAATATTGTCCTTACCCGACAAGTTCTCATAGGCGTTGCCCTTCATGCTTTTCTGGAAGGCTTCGATGGCCTTTATGCCATTGGCTTCATGTCGCTGCATGCGATCCTCCGGCAGGCCGGGAAACTGCAACAGGGCAAACACGACGACAGCAACCGCCACAACGATCGTTCCCACCTTCTTGATATAGATCCATGTCCGCTCAAATGATCGCCGCATGACGGCCAGCGCACCCGGCATATGATAGGCGGGCAGTTCCATCACGAAAGGAGAGGTCTCATGTCCATGGAGCACGGTGACCGTCAGAAGCTTGGAGACCAGAAGGGCGAAGATGACGGTCATGGTGGAGATGTAAAACATCATCAATGGCCGGTCTTCGACAAAGAAGATGCCAAGCAGCAGCGTATATAGGGGCACCTTGGCCAGACAATTCATGAAGGGCACGGCAAAGATGGTCGCCATGCGGGCGCGATTGTCCGGAATGCCCTTGGTTGCCATGATGCCCGGAACGGCGCAGCCTCCGGCAAACACGCCTCCGAGAATGAGCGGCAATGTGCTTTGGCCATGCAGACCGAAGCGATGCAGCACCTTGTCGAGAATGAAGGCAATGCGTGCCATATAACCCGAATCTTCAAGGATCGCGATCAGGGCGAACAAGATGATGAAGATCGGTACATAGTTGAGCAATGTATTGGCGGAATCGACAAGCCAAAGCCCCATTGAACGGGTATAGGGATCCTCGAGAAAACCGGCATTTGGAAGCAGATTGGCGACAATCTCCCTGAATTTGGCCAGTATGGGCCAAGTGACGTTGGTCAGTTGGTAACCCCACACGATCGAAATCTGATAGATCATGTAAACCGTGAAAATCAGGACAACGGGAGCGGCCCAGCGGTTGAGCACGAAACGGTCTATCTTGCTTGTGACGGATTCCTTCTCGCTCTGTTCGCTCGCAATGCATCCCTCCAGCAGGTCTGCAACATGGCGATCGCGCATGAAAATGATGTAATCGGAGGGGCTCATTCCCTCGCTTTGCTCAAAGCTCTGGGCCAGCTGCCCGGCCTTCGTGATGACATCATCGGCCCATTCAAATCCTGCGCTCTGTTTGATCAGGGCCTGAGCCTGTTCGTCCTTTTCCAACAATTTGATCGCCAGCCAGCGGGCCGGGAGTTGCCATTCTCTGGCGGGATCGCGCAGCATCAGGCAAAGGTCGGCTATCATTGGTTCGAGCGTTGCATAGTCGATGGTGGCAGGCCGCTTTCCGGCGCATCGGGCTTCTTCCATGATTGCGCGCCGCAAATGATCCCGCCCGATGCCTTTCGAGCCAATGGTTTCGACAACACTAAGGCCGAGCCTGCGGGCCAGTTCTTCCCCATGGATCGAAAGCCCGTGGCGGCTGGCAATATCCATCATGTTGAGCACCAGCACCGACTTGAAGCCCATTTCCAGCAACTGGATGGTGAGATGGAGAGAGCGGCGCAGATTGGAAGCATCCACAACATTGACTGCGACATCGGGTCGCTCTGTGATCAGAAAGTCTCGCGCCACCCTTTCTTCCAGCGAAAAGGAGGTCAGGCTGTAGGTGCCGGGCAGGTCGACTGCCGTAACTGCTGTGCCTTCGAATTTGTAGCTGCCATATTTCTTGTCAACGGTAACGCCGGGATAGTTGGCGACATGTTGGCGCGCACCTGTCAGCAGATTGAAGAGCGTTGATTTGCCTGCGTTTTGTTGACCTGCCAGTGCAACTTTTATCTGTTCAGTCATCCTGTTCCTCGATCACTTCAACTGTCGCGGCCTCTCGTCTGCGCAAGGTGATGTCTGTCGCCTCAAGGCGCAGCTCAATCGGGTCGTTGAGCGGGGCGGCGCGCACCACCAGAATCGAGACATTGGGCATGACCCCAAGGTCAAGCAGGCGTTGCCGCACTGGGCCGGTTGCGTTGTGGCGTTTAATCCTGACCCGCAAGCCGGGAAGAATGTCATTTAACGTCAACGGCTTGTCTGGTTTTGGCAATTGGTTTGTATCGGTCATTATCACTGCCATTTTCTAAGGTTGGTAGCCGGCAGGATGAGGAGGGACATTTCGATGCTGTCCCGTGATGGCGGCTAGTTGCGAATGATTACTATTTACAACAAGACCTTCCGATAATAAAGTAAAAAGTTGAAAGACAAATTCAGAATATTTGTTTTTCGGAATAAAGCATCAATTTTTATTTTGATTCTAAAGTAGAATCTTTGTAATTTTGGTGCGACAATTTAGCGCAAATGAAGATATGAGGGAGTTATTCTTGATATGTGGCGATTTGTAGCATTCTCTACATTTTGGTTACTTACTTTCACCAGTGTCTCGTTGGCACACACACCGATCTGCGCCTGTTATGACAATGGCGATGGGACGGTTCTGTGTGAGGGCGGCTTCTCCGATGGGTCTTCTGCATCAGGCGTTGCCATGAAGGTCTATGACGAAAACAAGAATCTCATTCTTGAAGGCAAGATGAGCGAAGACAGCGAGTTCGAGTTCGACAAACCGGATGGCGATTATAGCGTTCTTTTCGATGCTGGCCCGGGCCATGAAATCGAAATCAGCGGCAGCGAAATCGTCGAATAGGATCCTGTGCGTTCCCTGATCCCGGAACGTGAGAATAACCAACATTTGATTGCAGACCATGCCAGGGAGATGCCAGGGAGACGAATGTGTCTCGCTCCTTGCAAGGGAGCCTATTGTCCAAATTCCTCTGGCATGCTGCATAAGGGAGATGATCAATGAAGAAACTGCTGATGGCTGCTGCGGCGGCAACAATTGGCTTTGCAGGCGCAGCTCAGGCCCATTTTCAGCTGCTCTATACCCCCAATGTGATGCTGAGCAATGCCGAGGAAATCCCGCTCAAGCTGATGTTCGGCCATCCCATGGAAAATGGCCACGCCATGGATATGGGCCAGCCGGAAATATTCGATGTCTATTTCAAGGACAGCAAAACCGATCTGCTGCCAACGCTCAAGCCGATTGTCTGGCAGGGCGCGCATAACCAGTCGAAGGCCTTCGAGACCTCCTACAAGATCAGGCGCAATGGTGACTATGTCTTCGCCCTGACGCCAGCGCCCTATTATGAAGAGAGCGAGGACATCTATATCCAGCAGATCACCAAGGCCTATGTCAACAAGGCCATGCCGACAACATGGAGTGAACCCCTCGGATTGCCTGCCGAGATCGTACCGCTTAACAAGCCTTACCAGAATTATGTCGGCGGAACCTTCTCCGGCCAGTTGCTCTCTAATGGCAAGCCCGCGGCTGGCGTCGAGTGCGAAATCGAATATATCAATCCTGTTGTCGATCTGGCGGCAAATGCCTTTGCCAAGGACGTGTCAGGTCCGGTGCCGGACAGCGCCATAGTCGCGATCACAGATCCGAATGGTGTCTTCACATTCGGCATTCCGCGTGCTGGAAAATGGGGATTTGCCTGCCTTGGTGCAGGGCCGGTCACTGAATATCAAGGCAAGGAACTGTCTCAGGATGCCGTGATCTGGATCGATGTCAAAGACATGAAGTGATCCTGCAAAGCCTTTGAATATCAACGGCTTCCAAAAAACTGAAATGGACAGTTCCATCTGTCCATTTCTCTCGCCCTTGTTGGCGTGGGCAAAACGGCGCTTGTTCCAAATCAGCAAGAAGCGCATCTCCCGACAGGGCGGGGAGGGCTACCTATGATTGCGCCATGGCAAGTCGCGAGGCGGGTTTTTATCCCGTCTGCACACCGCTTTGCCACCCTCAGACCTTAGGGAAAGCACGGAATGGCTCAATTTTCCTGTTCATTATTTCAAGAAAAAAATTATTCAACTTTAGGATGACACAATTGGGGTGTAATTGAGGCAAGAGGGACTGTGGCGCTCATGTGCCAAAATACAAGAAGAGGAGGTTGCAGTGCCTTGTAAAGACGCAATGATTGATACCGTCATCTCTCTGAGACCGCAGCAGACAGTAGAGGAAGCCATGAGCATCCTTGAAGCAAAGCGGATCAGATATGCTCCAGTTCTCTCCGAAGATAATATTCTGATGGGCATGTTTGGCTTCATGACCGTTTTGGGGGAGATTTTGCCCGTTTCAGTCACGATGACCGATGGTCTCGAACATCTTGACTTTGCACGCGGTGCCAAACCGGATATTGCCCAACGCCTGAAGGCCCTCAAGGCCCAGACGGTGGAGAAGGCAATGGAAGAAAAGCCTGTAACCCTCAACCCTGAACTTTCGGTATGGGAGGGAATCCGAAAGCTGACCAAACACGGCAGCCCCTTGCCGGTCGTCGAGAGCGGGACAAACAAGTTCCTCGGCATTCTGACGGAACAGTCCGCCATTACCGAATTGGAACGCATCACGTCCAGTTCTTCCTGATCGACAGCTTAGCATATTCAACAAGTCTGACGGGGTGGAGGAGGCCTTGGTCGAACCATCCGTCTTTAGAAAAGCGATAGTTGATCAATGGAAAATGCCAGTGAAATAGCCTCAAGTGCTATTTTCGGATGGCCGCCCATGATTGTGGCGACGGTCATTCTCGTAGCAGCCTACTTCTTCATTATCACTGAAAAGATCAACCGGGCGATCGTCTCCCTTCTGGGTGCCGGGTTGCTGGTTCTGCTCGGTGTATTGAACTTTGAACTTGTCGTTCACGGTATCGACTTCAACACCATCTTCCTGCTGACAGGCATGATGGTGATTGTGGCCATTACCAAGGAATCCGGCGTCTTCCAGTTTGTTGCGATCTATACCGCCAAACTGGTCAAGGCCAATCCCCGGATGCTGCTGATCGCCCTTGCGGTTGTAACCGCATTCTTCTCGGCCCTGCTTGACAACGTGACCACGGTGCTGCTCGTGGTACCTGTCACGCTTTTGCTGACTGACCAGCTCAAGCTCAAGGCCTATCCTTTCCTGTTTTCGCAGATTTTCGCGTCCAATATCGGTGGCACCGCCACCCTGATCGGTGACCCGCCGAACATTCTGATCGGCTCGGCCGTCGGCCTCAGCTTCATGGATTTCGTCAGGTGGGTCAGCCCGATCGCGATTATCGTTCTTCTGGTATGCCTTGTCATTTTCGACTTCATCTGGGGTCGCAAGATGGTCGCGGCCGAAGAAGACAAGCAGGCGATGATGAAATATAACGCCTTCGAGGCGATCGAGGACAAGGTTCTGCTGACCAAGTCCCTGTTCACTCTGGCGCTTGTCCTGTTCGGCTTCATCTATGGCCATGGTCAGGGCTGGGAGCCCGGCACCATCGCGCTGACCGGCGCCGCCTTCCTCTTGCTGCTGCATACCTTTGGCGGTAAACCCGAAGAGCAGTCCCATGCGGTTCATTCCGCCTTCAATCAGGTTGAATGGGAAACCATCTTCTTCTTCCTTGGCCTGTTCGTTCTGGTGTCTGGCGTTGAGCATACCGGTCTGCTGAAGATCATTGCGGGTAAGCTGCTTGCCATCACTGGCACCAACATCGAGCTGGCTGGCATGATCGTGCTGTTCGCATCGGCGATCCTGTCTTCCATCGTCGACAACATCCCCTTTGTGGCAACCATGATCCCGCTGCTCAAGGCCATGCAGACAGATCTTGGCGGCCCTCAGGCCATCGAGCCATTATGGTGGTGTCTGTCTCTGGGCGCCTGCCTTGGTGGCAACGGCACCCTGATCGGTGCCAGTGCCAACGTCATGGTGGCCAGCTTCTCGGAACGCGCCGGACAGCGCATTTCCTTCATGCAGTTCCTAAAGCTGTCTTTCCCCCTGATGATGCTGACGACGGTGATCTCAGCGATCTACGCCTATATCGTCTATTTCTAGCAAAAGCTTCAGGCCGGCTTTCAAAAACGGAATCTGACACAGCACGTGAACCGTCACCGGATAACCAGTGGCGGTTTTTTTGTGCATTATTAACAGAATGTAAAAATATTGTTTCAAAGGGCTTTCTATTTATTAAATTTGATGAGAGTATTTATATAGAATACTATTATAGATTGTATTTTTGATTGTGTTTATTTGAATGTCAATTTTGATTGTGGCCGTGTCGAAGGGCGTAGGAGAGAGCCTCATCCAGATTGTCGGGGAACAGGATATGGGCATTGGTCGGGGGGGCAAACCGCCCCTGATGAAAGCTTCCCGGCCTTGTTGCTTGACAGGATTGTCTGATTTTCTGGCTGATTACCGTCATTTTTTATCGTCGGCTTATATTGATCTTGATCTTATTTTGATCTGGGTGATTTCAGAATTTATTGGGCGAGAGCGATTTTGATCTCTCTTTCAGTGGAGCATTTTCATGACCAAAACGATTACTTTTTCAGAATATAGCCTTTACACCGTCAACCCGACATTCAAGTTTAGCGACAATGTTGTAACAACCAGAGGTGTTATTGTTGAGGATGGGGCGCAGCCAAATTCGCCGGTCATTGCGGCCAATAGCTCCTATGAAGGGCCGGTCTTCATCTATTTTGACGTGCCGGTAACCGATGCAAGCCTTGCTGCTGGCTATTTTGATAATATCGGTTCTACCCGTATCGAATTTCGAAATGCGGCCGGAGAGCTTCTGAAAAGCTATCACAACAGCTCTTATGGCGTTGTGACCTTCTCCTGCCAGAGCGATGAGGGAATTGCCTCCATTGCAGTGATAAACGAGTCCTCCGATGAGAGTGGTTTCTCGGTTGATACTATCAAGTTTGATGGCGAAGTCTCCGAGCTTGATCCGCCCGATGTCGCCATCGTCAAAACGGCCGGAAGCGTCGACAAGATATATGGCCAGATTGACGGGGATTCCGAGCTCGTTTTTCACAATTCTGTGGGCACTGCAGATGAGCGGGACTTCATCAAGCTGACGGTCTCCGATGACACAACGGCAAGGATCTCGATCTATCTGGATGACAATAAGGACAATGTCAAAGAGGTCACAGTCGATTTGACTGCGGGCGTGAATATTCTGAGCTTTTCGGCGCTGGATGGCTATGACAGTCTGGAAAACTATACCGCTGTGATCAAGGTGACCGACTATGTCGATCCGGACAAGGAATTTCTTGATGACCTTATAGCAGGCATAGCAGAAGGCGTGTTGAGCTATGACAAGGTGCAGGAGCAGATTGCATCCTATTTGAAAGAGGCCTTCTCCAACAAGGCCAGTGCTCTGAAATTTCTCGGCAAATATAGTGACAAGCTGTCGAATTTCGGGTTTGGCATCAATATCGCCAATAGGATCGATAGCATTCAGGCTGCGGGCAACTGGAAGCGTCAGGCGGTGATTGAAGTGACCGACATGTTTGTTGAGTTCGCTTTGACCAAGGGTGTCAAATACGCTTCATTCATCGCTGGTACGGCGCTCTCCGGGCCCTTTGGAGCAATCGCGGCTGAGGTCGGAGACAAGGCCATAAGCGTCATCTATAGCAGCTTTATCTCGGACTATGTGCGCGATCTCACCGGTGATGCCTATGACAGCCTTACGCAAGATGCTCTGCTCCAAGCGCTCTCTCTTGATTCCATCAACGATTTTGCCCTTCAGGCGGCAGCCGATACCGACGTTGATTTCTCCTCACTGGTCTTTGATGAGAAATGGTATCTTGAGACCTACAAGGACGCAGCAGATGCCGTGGCTTCAGGGCAAGCTGTTTCCGGTATCGCCTATTATCTGAAATATGGCGCCGCTAAGGGCCACGCCATCAATGAGCAGGGAACCGTTGTTGCCGAGAGCGAAAGGACTGGAGGCCTGTCCATTCTGGATGCCGGGGATGTGGTTACCAGCAACCTGAACACTCTGGAGCTGGGCGAGCGCGCCGGTGATCTGGTAAGCCAGAGCGAAGCTGCTCTCACCGACTATATCAACGACGAGATCAGGACCGAAGGCACGGAGCTCAATGTCAATGCGGCCCTGTCGGCGCTGGCAAACCGAATAGCTGCGGACTGGATGTTCAATCATGACGGTTCGATCGAGCTGGAAATCATCGATGGTGGAGAAAATTGGGCGGAAACCCTGAGCAACGGCGAAAGCTATCAGGAATTCCTTGAGGAACTGGCTACGGAAGCAGGCATAGATTTGTCGGAAACGACGCTTCTTGCGAGCTGGACCACAGCAGAAACACCAAAAGACATCTATGCGCAATTTGCCACCCTGATTGACGGTGCTGGCACGCTTGCCGGGATTGATTTCAACTCCGTCGGCATTGCCCAGATTGGCGGCCTTTGGATCCTGCTGGTTTCAACAGAAAACCTAGCCGATGATGCCAGTCAATTGGATGACGCTACGCTTCATATTTCCGGTGATGACTATGCCAACGACATCTCCGGAACCCATCAGGATGACTATATCGATGGCAATGGAGGCAATGACCATCTGGAGGGCTTGCGCGGCAATGACACCATTCTGGGCGCTGATGGCAATGACTGGATCAGCGGTGAAAAGGGCAATGACCAGATTCTGGGTGGTGCTGGCAATGACACCATTTATGGTGGCGCCGGGCTGGATAGCCTGTCGGGTGGAAGCGGCAACGACACGCTCTCTGGTGGCGATGGCAAGGACCGCATCTTCGGTGGTCAGGGGGCTGACAGCCTGAATGGTGGCTGGGGTGACGACTATCTTGATGGAGGAGCCGGTGCCGACGATATGACCGGGGCTGCCGGTAATGATGTCTATATTGTCGATAATGCAGGCGACAAGCTGCATGAAAAGGCCAACGAAGGCACGGATCTGGTAAAAAGCTCGGTGACCTTCTCGCTCAAGGCACATAGTCAGCATATCGAAAATCTGACACTGACAGGAAACCGCGCCATCAATGGCACGGGCAACGCTCTGGGCAATCAGATCATTGGCAATATGCAGAATAACAGTCTCAATGGTCTGGATGGCAATGACAATCTGACCGGCAATGCCGGAGCAGACAAGCTCTTCGGTGGCAATGGCCATGACATATTGGCCGGTGGTTCCGGCAATGATCTCCTCTATGGTGGCAATGGCGACGATCAGGCATTTGGCAATCTGGGCAATGACCGGCTGTTTGGTGGTCAGGGCAACGACCTGCTTGATGGGGGAGCAGGAGTGGACATCATGACCGGCAATGTCGGCAATGATGTCTATATTGTCGACAATGGGAACGACAAGGCTGTCGAACTGGCCGGGCAGGGGACCGATTTGGTCAAAAGTTCGGTGACCTTCTCTCTTCAGACCAACGGGCAGCAAGTGGAGAATCTGACCCTCACCGGCAACGCTGCCATCAATGGCACTGGCAATGGTCTGGGCAATGTCGTGAATGGCAATATGAGCGGCAATATCCTCAATGGTCTGGCAGGCAATGACAAACTGTTTGGCAAGGGCGGCGCCGACACGATCAATGGCGGCAACGGCAATGATGCCCTGCATGGCGGCAATGGCAACGACCTGCTGCGGGGAGCCAATGGCAATGATATCCTCAATGGCAATGCCGGAGCCGACAATCTGAATGGCGGCCTTGGCAATGATCAGCTCAATGGCGGGGTTGGCAATGATGTCCTCAATGGGATGGCTGGCTCGGACAGGCTCGTCGGTGCGGCCGGGGCCGACAGGATGTATGGCGCAGCTGGTGCAGATAGCTTCATCGGCGGCTTGGGCGCAGACAGCATGTATGCAGGCAATGACAATGCGGTGGACAGCTTCATCTTCAACAGTGTGAATGACAGCAAGGCCGGTCTCGCCCATGACAAGATCTATTTGTTCGACAGCGGCGAGGATGTGCTCGATCTCTCCCATATTGATGCCAACACCAGCGTGGCGGGCAATCAGACCTTCGCTTTTGCCGGGACCCAAGCTGCAGCCCATTCTGTCTGGCTGGAAGCGGACGGATCGGACCTGCTCGTCTTTGCTGACAACAATGGCGACGCTGTTGCCGATTTCGAACTTCAGCTGATGGACAAGGCCTCTGTGGTTGCCGGAGATTTCCTGCTCTAGCAGCCATGGCCCCGATGCGCTGAAAGATCAACAAGGCCGGATATCATGGTGATATCCGGCTATTTTTCTTGAAATATTTGGAAAAAGAAAAATACATATAGAAGCAAAATTATTTTGTACCACTTCAGATAAATATTGAAGGTGGGAAAGTCATAATCGGTTTTATATTGGGAGAGACAAAATTGCTGCAACTTGGAAGCAACGTTACCATTTCGCTCAGCGAGTTTAATTTTTCATATCCGCTAACTCAATTGGAAACCCATATGGTTTTCGGGGACGACGATCCAAATGACGGATTTTACTATACACCAGCGACAGAAACCGGAGCATACACTTATTTCGGCACAGCTGAAGCGGATCTGGGCTATGATCTCTATTCTGTGTTTTGGGACTATAATGGTGAAATTTATATCCTGAATTTTATCGGGACCGATATCGACTGGGTAGAAAGTGGCCCGGACGAGATCGCGGGTACCGTATATGGTATTGAGTTGCGCCACACAGACCCAGCAAATATGACCGTGTTAGGCGCGACAGAGTCCGATTTTGACTGGTATGTCAGCGGTCTGTCACTGGACCTGACGGAAATCTATGCTGCCATGGAAACATCGGATATTTCCGATGATGCTTTTATTTTCAATGCAATTAACAGTGTGATCAATACCGTCTCATATGGGACTGCTGCCAGTGATACACTTCAGGGCACGGATGAAGCGGATCGCATCTTTGGTCGGGCTGGAAATGATGTCATTTCCGGAGGCGGCGGAAATGATGTCCTCAACGGCGAAGCCGGAAATGACCATATTTATGGACAAGCTGGTGCCGACAAGCTCTATGGTGGCCTAGGCAATGACTTTTTGAGTGGCGGCGCAGGCAATGACAAATTATACGGCAATCTGGGCAATGACCGGCTGTTTGGTGGTCAGGGCAACGACTATCTTGATGGAGGAGCCGGTGCCGACGATATGACCGGGGCTGCCGGCAATGATGTCTATATTGTCGACAATGGCAACGACAAGGCTGTCGAACTGGCCGGGCAGGGGACCGATCTGGTCAAAAGTTCGGTGACCTTCTCTCTTCAGACCAACGGGCAGCAAGTGGAGAATCTGACTCTCACCGGCAACGCAGCGATCAATGGCACCGGCAACGGTTTGGGCAATGTCGTGAATGGCAATATGAGCGGCAATATCCTCAATGGACTGGCAGGCAATGACAAGCTGTTTGGCAAGGGCGGCGCCGACACGATCAATGGCGGCAACGGCAATGACGCCCTGCATGGTGGCAATGGCAACGACCTGCTGCGGGGAGCCAATGGCAATGATATCCTCAATGGCAATGCCGGAGCCGACAATCTGAATGGCGGCCTTGGCAATGATCAGCTCAATGGCGGGGTTGGCAATGATGTCCTCAATGGGATGGCTGGCTCGGACAGGCTCGTCGGCGCGGCCGGAGCCGACAGGATGTATGGCGCGGCTGGTGCAGACAGCTTCATCGGCGGCCTGGGCGCAGACAGCATGTATGCTGGCAATGACAATGCGGTGGACAGCTTCATCTTCAACAGTGTGAATGACAGCAAGGCCGGTCTCGCCCATGACAAGATCTATTTGTTCGACAGCGGCGAGGATGTGCTCGATCTCTCCCATATTGATGCCAACACCAGCGTGGCGGGCAATCAGACCTTCGCTTTTGCCGGGACCCAAGCTGCAGCCCATTCTGTCTGGCTGGAAGCGGACGGATCGGACCTGCTCGTCTTTGCTGACAACAATGGCGACGCTGTTGCCGATTTCGAACTTCAGCTGATGGACAAGGCCTCTGTGGTTGCCGGAGATTTCCTGCTCTAGCAGCCATGGCCCCGATGCGCTGAAGGATCAACAAGGCCGGATATCATGGTGATATCCGGCCTTTGCCATTTGTCAGACTTGCAAGAAATGCAAGCAATTGTCAGGCAAACAGCGCCTTTTGCATGCGCGCAAGGCCATCGAGCAGCAGCGGGCGCGGGCAGGCCATGTTCAGCCTGATATAGCCTTCACCTGCCGCGCCATAGAGCCTGCCGCTATTGACCAGCAAATGGCCCGAGCTTGCCAGTCTCTCGGTGATCGCGTCCGAGGAAAGCCCCAGCGCGCGGCAATCGATCCAGGCAAGATAGGTAGCCTCCTGTCTGGCAAGACGCAGGGTGGGCATGGAGCATGTGATGAAATCAAGAACCGTCTGATAATTGCCGAACAGATAGGCCCGTAATTCATCGAGCCACGCTTCTCCCTTCCCATAGGCCGCAATCAAGGCTTCCACGCCGAAGGGATTGACGTCGCAAACCTCGTGAATATTGATGGCCCTGTCGATGCGCTTGCGCAGGCTCGGATCGGCCACGACGATGTTGGCGATTTGCAGTCCGGCGAGATTGAAGGCCTTGCTGGGCGACGAACATGTCACGCAATTTGCAAGAAATTCGGGCTTGATCATCGCGAAGGGGTGGTGACGCTGACCGGGAAAGGTCAGATCGCAATGGATCTCGTCACTGACTACCGTGACGCCATGCCGAAGGCAGATATCACCCAGTCGGTGCAATTCTTCCATGGACCAACTGCGCCCTACCGGATTATGCGGATTGCACAGCAGCATCGCCCGGACATCCGGTTCTGATGCCTTGGCTTCCAGATCGTCAAAGTCGATCTCATAGCGGCCATCCTCGGCGGCGATGAGCCTGTTTTCGGCAGGACGGCATCCCATGTTGGCGATGGAGGAATAGAAGCAATTATAGACCGGTGTCTGGATCAACACCCGCTCGCCCGGATGTGTGATGGCTTTGAGGATCGCAGATATGGCCGGAACGACTCCCGATGTATAAATCACCCAGTCGCGTTCAATGGCAAAACCGTGACGGCGGGAAAACCAGCTGCCCAGCGCTTCATAATAGTGATCCGGCACCTTGCTATAGCCAAAGACACCGTGGGCAACACGGCACGAAAGGGCGTCAATGATGGCTGGTGCCGTTCTGAAATCCATGTCCGCCACCCACATGGGCAGGCAATCAGGGTCAGGCGAGCTGTCCCATTTATAGGAACCGGTTCCGCGCCTTGGAACGATGAGATCAAATTGGCAGGACATGGCCTAGGCGACATCCTCAAGTCCGGTTTCAATGCGGCAGGCACCCGGTGTGATACAATGCTCATCCATTATGATTTCTCCGATGCTGCGGGCCTTGATATGGCCGCTCTTCGGATTTTTGACGCTGAGAATATCGGAGTTTATCTCTGCCTCGAGCGTTGAATATTCAAAGCAGAGATCGGTTTCTTCCATGCGGCAATTTTCCATGACCAGATTGCTTGCATAGCAAAGCGGCTGCTCGCCGCGGATGGTGCAATTGACCAGACGCAGATTGCGCGAATGCCAGCCCAGATACTCGCCATCAATCACGCTGTCATGAACGGTGACATTTTCCGCCCCCCAGAAAGCATCCTTGGACGCCAGATGCGAATTGCGGATGGTGACATTTTGGGCATCCTGAAAGGAATAATTGCCTTCCAGCTTCATATTGTCGATCTCGATATCCTGACCATTCATGAAGACATAGTCAGCAGCCTTGAGCTCCACATTCTCAAGGTTGATCCGGTTGCAGCTCCAGAGGGTCTCTCCGGCATTGGTAAAGCGGCTATTCTCGATGGCGAGATTGGACACCCGGCGGAACATCTTGGGCGCTTCAATGAGGCAATTGCGCACGGTCACGCCTTGGGTGTACCAGATCGCGGCGCGCGCATAGACCGTGAAATGGCTGTCTTCGATCAGCACATGGTCACTATGCCAGAGAGGATATTTGCCCATGAAAGAGCAATCGCGGATCAAAAGGTCACGGCTGTGTTTGAGCGGCGATTCTCCGGGATAGAAACGCACATGGTTGAGTTCTGTATCAGCGAGGGCATAAAGCGGTCTTTCGCCTTCATAAAAACAGTCTGTGATGGTCTTTTTGGCATTGATTGAGCTTGTCATTTTATATCTGATTTTCTGTTTGGTCGGCCGCGCCAGCAAGCAGGCAACCATCAGGGCAAGGGGGCCTGTGGTTCACATGGCCTGATGCTGGTCCGCCCGCTTTGAAAAGAAGAGCAATCGTGGTGCGGGGCTTGGTCCGTTGCATGTGATGCAGCAAATCTAGGGTGGGCGGCATAAGCCGTGTAGTGGCTCAGAAAGACAAGCTCATATGAATGCCATTCATCAATTGCTATTGCCGCAAGCCCCTGCCGTCGAGGCTGGTTCAGCTATCGGTTGGAGCGATCTCCAAATGTGCCTGACAGGCCCCGCTTGCCAGCAGGGGAGCCAGAGAGCCTTCAATCCGGCCCAGACGAACCAGACCGCGAGCGCTGGGGAAGGGTTTGTAGAAAATGGCCAGATTGCCCCATGGTGCATAATAGGTGATGTCGCCAATGGAGGCGGCGTGGCTGCGCGGAGCCCCATCCGTGGTCAGTCGGCCCGGCAGGTCGGCGACCTTTTCTGTCTGGCTGTAATCGTTAAGGGTCAGCGCCAGAGGCATCATGGCTGCGAAAGCGCGCCCGGAAGGCGTATCATCCAATAGCGCTGACACAGTTTCATTTCCCACTGTGATAAGCAGTCTGGTTGCTGCCTTTGCTGACATGATCTGAATATCCCATATTTGAAAGAGCCGGAGACAAGCTGTAGAAGGCGCGGGCAAGCAAGGCCGGAGCCAGCCGAGATCTCCACTCTCCGTTCTCTGGCTTTTCTCAATATAGCGATATCTCGCTGCAGAACTATGAGGCCGGGCGCGATAATATTCATGACACCAGATCATGGATTTGATCTGCGGAACGGTGACAAAGGCACCCCGGAACCGATGTCATTGCAAGACGGGTAAGAATTATTTGATGAATCTCATTCATGATAGAATTCAATATAACGACATTAATCCCAATCTCGAAGGTGATAAGTTCATAACGAGGCGCGATGGCCCTGCTGTGACATGAAACAGGTAACAAGGAGCCATTGTCACACGTCCTCCTTTGCAAAGGAAATATGATCAGAATGCCGGAACTGGGCGATTTCAGTGGCCAGCGGGACATGTCGCTGCTGCTGAGGGAAAATATCAATGATCTTATTGCTCTGATGGCCGTTGCCGAGGAGCGCAGCTTTACCCGCGCCGCCGCGCGCCTGAATGTCTCGCAATCTGCATTGAGCCACACCATCAAGGGGTTGGAGAACCGGCTGGGCCTGCGGCTTTTGACCAGAACAACGCGCTCGGTTGCGCCCACAATCGAGGGGGAAGATCTGTTGTCGACTCTCGCGCCCGCTCTGGAGACCATTCAGTTGCGCCTGATGGCCCTGACGGATAATCAGTCTAGCCCGACCGGTACGGTGCGGATCGTGGCCACTGATTATGCGATCGATAGCCTGCTCTGGCCCAAGATCGCCCCGGTGATCAAGAATTACCCCGCTGTCCATGTCGAATTCGTCAATGACTATGGTTATACCGATCTTGCCACCGCGCAATGCGACGCTGGGGTGCGATATGGCGAACAGGTCAGCGATGGCATGATTTCCATGCGCATAGGGCCTGACGAACGCATGATATGCATTGGAACCCCGGCCTATTTTGCCGAACATGGCAGGCCGGAAACGCCCGCCGATCTGGGCAAGCATGAATGCATCAATCTGCGCCTGTCGACCCATGGTGCGCTCTATGCGTGGGAATTTGAGGACAGCAACGGGCGTGAGGTCAGGGTCAAGGTTTCCGGCCAGCTCTGTTTCGATACCATCGTGGGAATCTATCGGGCGACGCTGGATGGTCACGGCCTGTCGCTGGTGCCCGAAAGGTTGGCGGAGAAGGATCTTGCTGACGGGCGGCTGGAAATGTGCCTTCAGGACTATTCGCCTTATTTTGACGGTTTCCATCTTTATTATCCAAGCCGCCTGAAACCGTCTTCGGCCTTTCAGGTGGTGCTGGATGCCCTCAGAAATGGAATATGAGAAATCGCATATGCGCGCGAGGCGTAAGGCGGGCCGGTGAGGGGATAGGATCCGGATGATTAAGCAATCCCACTCATGACTATATTGGCCTGTGAGCCTATTAATTCGGAGGTCTTTGTGAACCAGATATAGGGCTGACAATAACCAGTCCGGTTCTGAGGAGACATTCGATGCAAAAGGTCAAGGCAATCATCGCCGCTTCTACACTTTCCCTGCTGTCCGGTGGCGCAGTGGCTGAGGAAGTCGAAAAGACCATTCCCGGCGCTGTCGCCCGGGTATCCCCGGCGCTACAGGCATATTCGACGAATGATCTTGTCGGCAAGGTCTGGCAGAATGAAACCCTCGCTGTGCGCGATCGGGCGCTGGTAACCTTTGCTGCCCTGATGACCCGGCATGAAACGGAAAATCTGGGCAGCTTTGTGGAACTCGCCCTTGATGCAGGCGTTACGCCCATGGAGCTTTCCGAGGCCATCACCCATCTTGCATTCTACACCGGCTGGGGCAACGCAACCGCCGCCGCCGAGGCTGCGGCTCCGGTTTTTGAAGCGCGCGGCATTGCCACTGGCCAACTCGCCCCTGACGCGCCGCAATTGCTGGAACTGGATGAAGAAGCCGAGGCCAACCGCCAGAATTTCGTCTCCAGCACCTTTGGCAATGTCAGTCCCGGTGTGGTTCTTCATACCGAACAGCTTCTCTTTCGCGATCTCTGGCTCCGCCCCGGACTGGCACCGCGCGACCGCAGTCTGATCACCGTTGCGGCACTAATCGCTGCAGGGCAGCCCGAGCAGATGAGCTTCCATCTCAACAAGGCGATGGATAATGGCCTGACAAGAGAGGAAGCCGGAGAGCTGCTCTCCCATCTGGCATTCTATGCCGGTTGGCCAAAGGTCTTTTCCGCCATGCCGGTTGCCAAACAGGTTTTCGAAGCGCGCTCTGAATAGTCAGCCAGCGGCTGTCTTGCCATGATGCGGCAAGGCATTTCCATAAGTCCTGCTGCCCACCAGCGGGCCTTTTGATCTTCACTAAAACAAGAAAGAAAAATGCGATGAAAATCATCCGTGGAGGCTCTGCCTCCTCATTTGCCGGACCACAAGACTGGTTCACCGGCACCGTGCGTGTCGATCCTCTTTTTCAGGCTGAAGAGCCGGGGCGCACGGGTGGTGCGCATGTGACTTTCGAACCCGGTGCCCGTACCGCATGGCACTCCCATCCGGCTGGCCAGACCATTCTGATCACATTCGGTCGTGGTCGGGTACAGCGCGAGGGGGGAGAAATTGAAGAAGTGACACAGGGCGATGTGGTCTGGTTCCCGGCTGGAGAAAAACACTGGCATGGGGCATCCCCTGAAACAGCAATGAGTCACATTGCCATTCAGGAAAGCATCGATGGTTCGCCGGTTACCTGGATGGAAAAGGTGTCCGAGGAGGATTATCAGGGCAATTGAGGTCGAAATCGCAAATTCGTCAAGGGGACATGCCGATGATCATGGCCGGGTTTCACAAGGTGGCTGTGTCATAGGATCTACGGCATAAAACAGGAACAACGGATTGCCGGTGGTATGAATCTGGGCATACCACCGGGACTCGTCTCTTGCGATCAATCCGTGAGGAATAGCGAAAATTGCTCGACACTCGCTAAATAAAAGACATTTCAATGAACGGCAATCGCAATAAACTGGGACATATTGAGGGAAATAGCCATGTGTGAAAAATGCAAGAACGGTCATGCGCATCAGCATGAAATGATCGATCTTGGTCGGCGTGATCTATTGCTTGGCAGTGCAGGGTTGGCTGCCGGTGTGGCGCTTGGCACAGCTTTCGGCGCGACTGAGGCCTTGGCCCAAGAGGCAGATCCTATGGCGGTGGAAGCTGTTGAAGCCTTTGCCTTCAGTGAACCAAATGGTATGGCCAAGGCCATGTCCATCACCCGCCGTGCTGTTGGCCCGAATGACGTTAAGATGGACGTTATGTTCGCCGGTATCTGCCATTCCGATATTCACACCATCAATGGCGACTGGGGGCGCGCGGGACCGTTCCCTCTGGTGCCTGGCCATGAGATTATCGGGCGCGTTACCGCTGTTGGCAGCAATGTGACCCGCTTCAAAGTCGGGGATATCGGCGGTGTAGGCTGCATGGTGGATTCCTGTGGTGAATGCGAAAACTGCCTCAATGACCGTGAACAGAACTGCCTCAACGGGACGACCTGGACTTATGGTGCGGAAGACAAGGTCCTCGGTGGTCAGACTTTTGGTGGCTATTCCCGCAAGATCGTCGTGAAAGACCATTTCGTAGTCAATGTGCCGGATAGCCTCGATCTGTCTCGCGCCGCTCCCCTGATGTGCGCAGGCATCACCACTTACTCTCCGATGCAGTTCTGGAAACTGGAAAAAGGCCAGCGCGTTGGAGTGATCGGTATTGGCGGACTCGGCCACATGGCGGTCAAGCTCGGTGTCGCTCGCGGGGCTGACGTGACTGCTTTCACGACATCGGACTATAAAATACCGCTGATTGAGGCAATGGGTGCGAAGGCCGTGCTTGCCAGCGATGTCGACAAGATGCGGAGCATGATGAACAGCTTTGATCTGATGATCGCAGCGGTTCCCTATGCATTTGACATGCAGAAATTCATCAATCTTCTGAAGCTGGATGCAACGCTTGTGAATGTTGGCCAGCTTGCCCAGATCGACGGTCTGTCTGGAATGATGATGGGGTTTGGCCGCAAGAGCCTTGCCGGTTCGATGATTGGTGGTATGGCGGAAACCCAGGAACTGGTCAATTATTGTGCCAGTCACAATATTCAGCCGGACGTGGAAATCATCAAGCCGGAACAGATTTCCGAAGCCATTTCCCGCGTGATCGACAAGGATGTCAAATTCCGTTTCGTTATTGATATGCGCACTGCCTGAGGTATTCACCAAAGCGTAAAGTTAAAAGGTCGGAGCAGTAAACTGCCCGGCCTTTGTCATTTTGCAGGCACATCCTGTAGGGAAGGGCGCTTGTCTATGACCTCGATCCGCACCCTGAGCGAACCCGGGCTGGATAGCCAAGCCATGGCACCATCATCAAAATGCCCGAGACGTACCAGACCGGCCGCGTAACCGAAGTCACGATAAAAGAGTGCCACATTACCCCAAGGTGCATAATAGGTGATATCTCCGGGTTCCGGATCCAAACCATCTGGTACATTGATCGTTGAGAGCCTTGGGGCGGGATAAAAGATCTTCTCATTGCTGGCATAGTCTTTCATCACCACTTCGACCGGCAGCATGGCCAGAAAATCGCGACTTGCCGAATTGTCTTCCAATGTGGCGGTGAGGATGCGCTCGTCGATGATGAAACGCACGCGGGCTCCTTCAGCCGAGGCCTGTTGGGCCACAGATGAAAGGGAACTCAGCAACAGCATTGCCAGTCCGAAGCAAAGGGCCAGACCTGAACATATAGTGCAAGGATGGGGCGAAGCTTTCAAGATAGTATTCCTGATTGGCCAAATACAGTCGTCAGGATAACCGCTTTAGGGCGTTTGACACAATGGTGCTGTGGCGGAAGCCACTCATGACAGCAACGCACTAATCTGGCTTGTGTCATCCGCAGTCTCCTGACAAAAAAACACCGACCCGCAACAGGAGGAGGCGAGCCGGTGTCTGTAGTTCATTGTTATTATTATTGTTTGCTTATCGTTGTTTATTGGCAGCTATAGCTGTCAATGCTGGTTGGATCGCCCCCTTCATAGCGGGCTTCCTTTGGATAGGCACAGATTGGCTGGGTCGTGCCTTCAAAGCTCTTGCCGGTTGCGGCCATCTGTTCGGGTGCCTTGTTGGTTTCGATCCATTGTTCCATGACGGTGAGCGGGTCGAAATCATCCAGAGCCGGTCCACCGCCGCAATGGGTCATGCCGGGCACCATGAACAGCCGCGAGAAATCCTTGTCGCCCGTGTTGGCTTCTGCCTTTTCATACCAGTTCATCAGGTCATTGGCCGAGAAGACCGGATCGGACATGCCATGGAAAACAAGCAGCTTGCCGCCCCGGTTGGCATAGCTGGTCATGAAGGTCGAGTTGGCGTCGAAATAGCCGCCGACTTCACGAGTAGCTTCCTCTGCCTTACCGAAATCCAGCTTTGCCAGATCGACACTTGGGGTCGGAGGCGTTAAGAACAGTTGAGAGAAAGAGGCCATGCCAAGAATAACATTCAGGGCGTTGGATTGTCCGGTTTCAGAGGTGCCCAGCTTCCACATCCGCCAGCCCGGAGCATTGACGCCGGCATCAACGGGCCAGTCGCTGTAAACAGCGTTGCCCGCAGCGTCGACCGGTCCGGCCATGATGGTCTTGAGCCCGTCCAGCTTCTTGTCCTCAAGCTTGCCGCGCAGGCTTTCAAGATCGAACTCGCAACTGCGGTAGGCATTGATCAGCCCGTCCTTGAGGCCATCAAGATCGTCACAGGCCGCAAGCACCGCATCGGAGACCAGATCAAGATCATCCTGCGTCAGGGCCTTGGCAAGAATTGTCTCGCCATTCTCTTTCGGTGCGATGGCCATCAGATGCTTGACATCCCACAGCTCGGCCAGCGGGGCATGGGAGAGATGGAAGCCGGGATTGCCCGCCACCACGCCATCAAATTCCAGCGGAAAGCGCTGAGCTGCCATCAGGGCTTCGCGTCCGCCATTCGAGCAGCCCATGAACAGCGAATGATCCGGCTGCTTGTCGTAGAAATCATCAATCAGCGACTTGGCTACATTGGTCACCTTGCCAATCGAGGCAAAGCCGAGGTCGAGCCGCGCCTGCTGGTCCTGGGCAAAGGAAGCGTCGCGCCCGTCATGGCCGCCATCCATGCTGACAACAGCATAGCCGCGAGCAAGGGCAGGGGTGGCCGTGGTGGTGTTGACCGGAATGGAACCGATGGCAGGCGCTATGAAGCCATCCATGCCGCCGCCGCCCTGAAACAGGAAGCGCCCGTTCCAGTCGATCGGCGCGCGGAACTGGAAGCGGATGCCATATTGTCCACCAACGCCGGCCCGATCCTCGATCTTGCCCTCAACAAGACAATGGCTGCCTACGGAAAGAGCGCGCCTGGAGCCTCCGGTCATGGCCGAGTTGGGATCTGCGGGCAGCTCGCCTGCCGGAACGAGGCTGGCATTGTCGATCCTGACATTACGCATGGAAAAATTGGCAAGCGCCTCGCATCTGGCAGACATGTCATCTGCATGAGCCAGAGACGGCAGCGCCGTGCTTCCCATCAGCGCGAGCGATAGACCAAGAAAACGCAGTGACATTCTAATACCTCTGTCTGTGTGAAACCATGGTTCGGCTTGTTGAACTGGGGGCAGTCTATCTTCAAGAATTTTGATTAAATAGCGCGAATTTCTGTGCTAAAAGAACTGAAAATTTGTTCAATTGAGTATTTTGATCAGGGAAAGACGAGAGGGAAGGGGCCATGCAAATCCCAAGAACGACCGTGGAACAATGGGTTGTCCTGCATAATGTGGTACAGTTGGGCTCTTTTGCGCTGGCCGCGCAGACCCTGCATCGCAGCCCGTCTTCAATCAGTTACACGGTTAACAAATTGCAACAGAATCTGGGTGCCGAATTGATGAAGATCGATGGCCGCAAGGCAGTGCTGACCGAATTGGGGCGCGAGTTGCTGGATGCCGCCACTCCCATGATCGAGGATTTCATCGAACTGGAAGCGCAGGTGCGCAGCCGCGATGCAGAATTTCCGCAAAGGATGAATATCCGGGTCGATAGCCTCTTTCCCTCGGACCTGTTGTTCGAAGCCTTGTCGAAATTTTCCCGGCACTATCCCGATTATCGTGTCGACCTTCAGGAACTGGTCCGAAGGGCCATCGTGGCCGAGGCGGGAGCCGACTGGGATCTGGCCATCTCGCTGCCATCCTCCAATCTGCGCTCGGTGCAGCGGCTCTATGAGAGCCCCTTCGCGCAGGTTGCCCGTCATGATCATCCTCTGGTGCAGCGCAAGCCGACCCGCTCGGCAATGATGCGTCATACAAGAGTGATCATCGGCGGGGATACGGTGATTGCCGGAGCGGATTCGCCGCAGGAGGGGCGCTTCTGGGTGGTGGAGAGCGTCGCAGCAGCCAAGGCCGCAATCCTGCAGGGGAACTGCTATGGCTGGATATCCGAAGAGGCTGTGAGCGGAGAATTGCAAAGCGGCAAATTGCGCATTCTCGATCTCGGCCCGGCAGCCCGAGGCGCGATCCCGCTGGACCTCTTTATGCGCGAAGAGGGCGACGCCCGCGCCCCCGTGCGCTATCTGGCTGAATGTCTGATCGCTTTGACGTCCGAGCTGCGGTGACAAGGACGCTTCAGCCGGGATCGCTACGGCTTCGATCAACCTTCTGCACCGCCCTTTTAGCCGCAATCGCTAAGTGAAAGGCTTCTGGAATCCCGTGATGGTGCTATGCCGAAAGTGCGGGAATATTCGCGACTGAACTGAGAGGCGCTTTCGTAGCCCACGGCATAGGCGGCGCGGCTTACCTCGGTCCCGGCCAGAATGGCGCGTCGGGCGGCCTGCAGGCGCAGGGTCTTCTGATATTGCAATGGGCTCATGCCGGTTGCAACGCGAAAATGACGACGGAAAGATGGCTCACTCATGCCTGCGCAATTGGCCATGTCGGCAATCGGCACTGTCTGGTCGAGATTGCTGCGAATCCATGTGAGAGCCCGCCTGATCTGCTGAATTCTGGGGTCGGACAGCACGATCTGGTGTATGGCGGCCGCCTGAGGGCCACGCAGCAGGCGATAGAGCATTTCACGCCGGATCATTGGCCCCATCACCGGTATATCCTCCGGTCTGGAGGCCAGTTGCAACAACCGGCCAGCCGCCTCCAGCAGCTCCGTCGTCGCTTGTCCCAAGGCATAGCATTTGCCCTGTTCGGGCTCATGATCCAAGGCTTCCGCGACCAGATCGGCCAGACTGTCCCGCTCAAGCTGCAAATGGATGGCGCGATAGGGCTTTGCCGGGCTGGCCGCTGTGATGCGACTGGTGATCGGCAGATCTATTGAACCGACAAAACAGGCACCCGGGTCATAATGCAGCATGACCTGCCCAATCGACACTTCCATGCTCCCTTGCAGAACGATGCTCGCCATCGGGGCATAGACATCTGACATGATGGTTTGCGGCGTGCCAGCGGTGATCAGTTCAGCGCCAGTGATGATCGCATGGCTGCTGACCTCAGACGCGAGCCCCGGAGCAATTCTGTCGGCCAGATTGCGCAAATGGGTGAGCAATTCTTTCTTGGAAATTTCCTGCAGGAGCAACTCGAACCTCCGGTAAAGCTGGTGTCGATCATTTGCTATTTGATCAAATTAGGCAAGTCTCGGATCGAAAGCAGCAAACGAAATGACAAGTCAACTTCTTATATATCAAGCAGAAAAGGCAAACAACGGTCAAGAGAGTGCCTCAAGAGCCAAGGCGTGTTCGCAGAATTTTAGGCATGTAAATTCAAGGCATGTATTCGGTATGCAAAAGCACTCGAGGGACCAAGAGGCAAAGTCGCTAAGGTCGGCTTTTTCAATCCAACAGACACTCAAGATGGATATTACCATTCAAGGAGACAAGAGATGAGCAATACCCCCATTCGTGTTGGCTTTATTGGCCTTAACCCGGATAAAAACTGGGCCAACATGGCCCATCTGCCTGCGCTGAAGTCGCTGGGTGATCGCTTTGAGATCATCGGAGTGGCCAACAGCTCGGCACAAAGCGCCAAACACACCGCAGAGGCCCTTGGCCTCAAATATGCTTTTGAGACACCAGATGCATTGGTCGCCTCCGATGAGGTCGATCTGGTGGTTGTCACTGTCAAGGTGCCTTATCATTTCGAACTGGTCAGCAAGGCCTTGAATGCTGGCAAGCATGTTTATTGCGAATGGCCACTGGGCAACGGATTGGAAGAAGCGCGGCAACTCGCAGCACTGGCCGAAAGGAAGGGAGTGGTCGCTGTTGCGGGAACGCAGGCGCGTACCGCCCAAGAGATTCTCCACCTCAAAAAGCTGATCGCAGATGGATATGCCGGGAAAATTCTCTCCACAAGCATCATTGGGACTGGCGGCAACTGGGCGGATCAGACCAGCGAAGCGCTCTATTATCTCTTTGACAAGAAAAATGGCGCGACCATGGAGGACATTCCGATGGGGCATACATTGGCAGCTGTCAGGGACGTACTTGGCGATTTTGCCTCGCTTGATGCGACCAAACTGTTCAATTTCGACAAGGTGACCGTTGCTGAAACCGGCGAGCAGAGGGTCAAGTCGTCTCCTGATCAGGTCATGGTGCAGGGAGCGCTTGACAGCGGTGCGGCTTTTTCGCTGCATTACAAGGGTGGAACCAATCGGGGGAACAATTTCCTGTGGGAGATCAACGGCACCGAAGGTGACATTCTGGTGACCGCAGATCTTGGTCACGCCCAGATGGTTCAATTGACCATAAAGGGAGCGCGCGGCGAGGAGAAGGTTATGACGGATCTCATGCCGGATGCTTCCCTTTATGTAGGCCAGCCGGAATTTCCCGGCGCGCGCAATGTGGCCGGAATATATGCCCGCCTTGCCGATGACCTAGCCAACGGAACCCGCACGGCACCAACTTTTGCCGATGCAGTGGTGCTGCATGATGTTCTCGACAAGATTGAAAAATCCGCAGCTGCCAAGGGCTAGGATTTTTCCGCCAGCAAATATGAGTTGGCGTCAGGAACAAAAAGCCCCCAAAGAGAGACACTCTTTGGGGGCAAGGGAGTGGCGGACATCAGGGCCGCCTTTTCGGCTCTCTTGTCACGTGCCATTAGCGCACGAGGCAAGGCCGTTTGTTATCGAATGTCCAGTTCGGAATGAGAAACTGCATGCCGATGGCATCGTCACGGGCACCCAGTCCCTTTTTCTTGTAAAGGTCATGTGCTGCCATGATGGCGTCGATATCGGCTTCGATGCCGAGGCCGGGGCGTTCTGGCACGGCAATTTCGCCGCCCTTGATCTGCAGGGGTTCCTTGGTCAGATGTTGCCCATCCTGCCAGATCCAGTGGGTGTCAATCGGGGTGATGCGCCCCGGCGCCGCTGCTGCCGCATGGGTGAACATGGCCAGCGAAATGTCGAAATGATTGTTGGAATGGGAGCCCCAGATCAAGCCCCAGTCGCGACACATCTGGGCGACGCGCACGGTGCCCTGCATGGTCCAGAAATGAGGGTCGGCCAGCGGAATATCCACCGATTGCAACATCACCGAATGGCCCATCTGCCGCCAGTCGGTGGCGATCATGTTGGTGGCGGTCTGAAGGCCGGTCGCGCGGCGGAATTCGGACATGATCTCGCGGCCCGAATAGCCATTTTCGGCGCCGCAAGGATCTTCTGCATAGGCCAGAATGTGATCCTGCCCCTTGCAAAGGGCAATCGCTTCATCCAGCGACCATGCCCCATTGGGGTCGACGGAGATGCGCCCCTGCGGGAAGCGCTGCTTGAGGGCTGCGGCTGCCTGCATTTCCTCTTCGCCAGCCAGAACGCCGCCCTTGAGCTTGAAATCCTCAAAGCCATAGCGTTCATAGGAGGCTTCCGCTAGCCGAACCACAGCGTCCGGCGTCATGGCTTCCTCGTTGCGCAGGCGCAGCCAGTCGTCCTTTGCCTCTGTCTCCGAGCGATAGGGCAGGTTGGTCTTGTTGCGATCGGCAATATAGAAAAGATAGCCCAGCATGCGCACCTTGTCGCGCTGCTGACCCTCGCCCAGAAGGGCGGCAACGGGCAGATTGACAAATTGTCCCATCAGATCCAGCAGCGCCGCTTCCACAGCCGTTATCGCATGAATGGTGATGCGCAAGTCGAAGGTCTGGGTGCCTCGCCCCCCCTTGTCGCGATTGGCAAAGCTGTCATTCATCGCCTTGAGGATGGAATTGATGCGGGCGATCGGTTGTCCGGTGACGAGCGGGATTGCATCTTCCAGCGTTTGTCTGATCTTCTCGCCGCCGGGGACTTCGCCCACGCCGGTCCTTCCGGTTTCATCTTCCAGCAAAACAACATTGCGCGTGAAATAGGGGGCGTGTGCTCCGCTCAAATTCAGCAACATGCTGTCCTGACCGGCAACGGGCACTACGCGCATGGATGTGACCTTCGGGGATCCTGTCCCGAATGCATCTGGCGCTACCATCTTGATTTTCCTCCGAATTGTCGTCTCTTCTGGCTGTTTCCCCGCCAACAGGAGACCTGCTTCCTATTTCGACAAACAATTAGTGAAAGCGCAACCATTATTTTCTGATGCAAATGATTTTGTGGAAATAACCTCGAATATTAGACTAAATACCTAGGATTTCGGCCATATATATAGAATGTCTGCATGAGTTGAACGGGGTGCTTGACAGCATAATGTCTGTGAACTTACTATAAAATGACAGCGTTTTCATTCGGAGGAAATTTGAAGGCGCTGGTCGGTCTGGTTTGCTGCTTGCCAAAGGCAGGCATCTGGCAGGCTGACAATAAAAGGAGGAAAGGCGGTCGCTGAGCGACGCCGAAATCTGAATGCGTGGGATTTGCCGCCGGATGGCAGCAGGGAAGCTGATCGCGGCAATGATCTCTGGCGTTCCATTAGGGAGAGAAAAGATGAAGTTTCTGAAAAGCGGGCTTGCGGTTGCTATGGCTGCCTTCATGGGCCTGGCGGCATCGCAAACGATGGCGGCAGATGTCGAGATCGCCAAGAATTTGCGTATCGTGATCGGCTCGAAATCGACCGGTGGTGACACCTATCAGAACTCCGCCATCGTGGCACAGGCTCTGGCTGAAAAGCTTGGCAATAATGTCAAGGTCGATGCTGTCGGCTCCAGCGCCGCCTTCAAGGCTCTGGCCCGTATTTCCAATGGCAGCACGATCATGATCTTCCATGATCAGTCCTATCTGGGCTATCTGTATGGCGTGAAGGGCTATTTCGATATCTTTGAAGATTTCACCGTAGGGCCGACCGTCGCGATTAATCCGGGTAACGCCTATCTGGTGCCGAAAAAGTCACCCTATCAGAGCATTGAAGACATCATTCAGGCTTGCGCCAAGGATACCAAGATCCGCGTGGCCATTCAGCCCGGCGGCGTCTCCGAAATTGGCTATTCTGCTTTGAAAAACGCCATCAAATTGCGCTATCCGGGCAAGGAAGGCAATCTGGTTGCGGTCAATACCGGTTCCCAGTCCGACAAGAACCAGCTGCTGTTTGATGGACAGGCTGATCTGATTCAGGGCTCTGTACAGGCCAACGAGCAATATACCCAGCTGCCAGCCGAAGACCAGAAAGCCATGCGCTTTGTCTGGCTGACCGCCCGCGAAGAAACCATCAAGCAGACCAAGCCCGAAGGCATGGGCAACACCACTCAGGCACATCTGCTTGATTACGTCTCGCCGAAGGTTTCTGTTACGCTTGATGGCAATCAGGATTTCACCTTCGATAAGGAATTCTTCTTCCTCTACAACAAGAAGATGGATCCTGCCATCGTCGATATTCTCGACAAGGCTCTGGGCGAAATCTACGCTGAAGGCAAAATCCAGGAAACCCAGAAGAATTCTTTCTTCATTCCAAACTTCAAGCCATCTGCTGAAGCTGCAGCCTATCTGAAAGACAAGATGGAAAAATATGCAGTGATCATCGAAAGCATCAAATAGACCCGAAGCTCATGTCAGACCCGGTATATCCGCCCAACGGGAAACCGGGTCTGTCTTTGCGCCCAATCGGCATTCTGAGGGCAATCTTCCGGTTGCCTGCAGGATGTCTGCAGCAGGCTCTCTGGAGAAACCGCAATGGCAGATGGTAGTTCTCTGTTCAAGGTGTCGATCGACTTCAGTCAGTCGCACCTGTTCTTTCCCAATATCATTCACTGGATCCTTCTGATCCTAGCCCTGTTGATCGCCCTGACCGAAGGCCCGAGATATCTGCGCAAGAGACGTGCACTGGCGCTTGAGGGCAATGGCAGCGACAAGGCGGCAGCCAGCAAAGTGGCCGGAAAGGTGGCCAGCAAGGTAGCCAGCAAGGTAGATTGGCTGCGCCTCATCGGCATGCTGGTTCTGACGATCCTCTATTTCTTCGCAATGGAGCCGGTTGGCGAAATCTTCCCCAATACGGGCCTTGGATTTCTGCTCACCTCCATTCCATTCATGTTCCTGCTCTCCATTCTCTTTGTGCATGAGCCGGGACGTCGTGAATTTGTGACCATAGCGCTCAGTTCGATTATTTCGCCGACCATCGCCTGGTATGTGCTGGCGCATATATTCCAGATCACTCTGCCCTGACCCGAACAATAGGCTGACTCATGGAATTTCTAAATTATCTAACGCCCATGTTTTTCGCTCTGGTTGGTTTCGGCGTGATCGTTGGAATCATCTTTGGCGCCATTCCCGGCATGACCGCGACCATGGCTGTGGCGGTCTGCCTGCCCATGACCTATGCGCTCGATCTGACCAACGGGCTGGCCCTGTTGCTCGGGCTTTATGTCGGTGGCATCTCAGGCGGGCTCGTGCCTGCCATTCTGCTCAATATCCCAGGGACGCCCTCTTCGATCACCACCACCTTTGATGGCTACCCCATGACGCAGAAAGGCGAGGGGGAGCGGGCGCTCAAGACCGGGATCACGGCATCCCTGTTCGGTGGTATTTTCAGCGCGGTGGTGCTGTTCCTGTTTGCGCCGAGCCTTGCTGATTTTGCGATCAAATTCTCCTATGTCGAGAAATTTCTGATCATTCTGTTCGCGCTGACGGTGATAGCCTCCTTGTCGCGCAATCTGCTGCTGGGCATCTTCAGTGGCGTGCTTGGCGTCTGGTTCAGTCTGATCGGTTCCTATGATATTTCCTCGGGCGGCAATGGTGAATATCGCCTGATGACCGATGCCATGGAGCCCTTCCTTGAAAGCGGCTTTTCGCTGCTGCCTGTGCTGATCGGTCTCTTTGGCCTTGGCACCATCATGCAAGAGGCCGAAAAGGGCATTCGCGAGGAAGTGGGCAAGGGCAAGAAACTCGAGCTGAATGGCGGCAAGCGCTTCAGTCTCTCGGTTTTCAAGGGCCAGATTGTCAATCTGATCCGTTCGAGCAGTCTGGGCACATTTGTCGGCTTGCTGCCCGGTGTCGGTGGCAGTGCCGCCTCGGTGCTCTCCTATACCCAGCAGAAGAATTTCTCCAAGCACCCCGAACAGCTCGGCAAGGGGGCGCCAGAAGGTGTGATCGCCTCGGAAGCGGCCAATAACGGCTTGACCGGTGGTGCGCTCATCCCGCTGCTCTCTCTCGGTATTCCCGGAGATTCCACCACTGCGGTACTGATCGGGGCCTTCACCCTGCAGGGCATCCAGCTTGGGCCTCTCTTCATCGGCAACAATCTGGATACCTGGAACACCATGATGGTGGCGCTGCTATTTGCCAATCTGGTGATGTTTCTGGTGATGTTCTTTGCCATCCGCTATATCGTCAAGGTCATCACCATTCCGAAATATCTGCTCTATCCGGGCATCATCATGATGTGCGTGGTGGGGGCCTATGCCATCAATTTCGGCATCATGTTCGATGTCTGGACCCTGCTCTTCTTCGGCCTGTTCGGCTATCTGGGCCAGAAGGTCGGACTGGAGGTGGCGCCCTTCATCATCGGTTTCATTCTGGGTAAGCAGGCCGAGGTCTATTTCGTCAAGAGCCTTGAGTCCTTTGGTTCGCTGACAATCTTCTTCACCAAGAGTCCGATTGCCATGGTGCTTTGGGTGTTGATCCTGATCTCGGTTGCCTTCTCGATCTATGGCATGATCAAGCAGAAGTATAACAACAACAAACAAGCGTGAGGCTTCAATGTCCAACTCTGTTCCGAGCCTTAAGGTTCATCCTGATGACAATGTTTCCATCATTTTGACGGCTGGTGGTCTTGCGGCCGGAGCGGAGCTGGATACGGGAGCCATTTTGCGCGATGACGTGCCTTTCGGCCATAAGGTCGCTCTAGCCGATATTCCGGCCGGTGGCGCAGTGATCCGCTATGGGGTCAATATCGGCTTTGCCAAAGAGCCGTTGCAAAAGGGCGCATGGGTCAACGAACATATGATTGAGTTGCCCGAGGCGCCGCATCTTGAAACGCTCAAAGCCCCGGCGCAGATGCCCGATCCCTTGCCGCCTCTGGAAGGTTACACATTCGAGGGCTATCGCAACCCCGATGGCAGCGTCGGAACGCGCAACATATTGGCCATCTCCATCAGCGTGCAATGCGTTGCCGGCGTGGTCGAGCATGCCGTCAGGCGCATTCGCGAGGAACTGCTGCCTCTCTATCCCAATGTGGATGACGTCGTCGCGCTCAGTCATTCCTATGGCTGCGGCGTCGCGATCGATGCGACCGACGCCTATATTCCCATTCGCACCATCAGGAATATCGCGCTCAATCCCAATTTTGGCGGCGAGGTCATGGTTGTTGGGCTGGGCTGCGAAAAGCTCCGGCCCGAAATGATCATGGTGGAAGGAGATGACGCTGCCACCAAAATGTATTTGCAGGATGAATCCCTGACTGGTTTCTCGGCCATGGTGGATGACATCCTGATGCAGGCGCGCCTGCATCTTGAGCGGCTGAACAAGCGTCAGCGCGAAAGCTGTCCGGTCTCCGAACTGGTTGTCGGCATGCAGTGCGGGGGCAGTGATGCCTTCTCGGGTATTACAGCCAACCCGATGCTTGGAGCGGCAACTGATCTCATTGTCAGGGCAGGGGGGAGCGTGATGTTCTCCGAGGTGACCGAGGTTCGGGACTCGGTGCATCTGTTGCCACCGCGGGCCGCCTCGCCAGATGTGGTGGAAGGGCTGGTGCGCGAAATGGCTTGGTATGATGCCTATCTGGCCAAGGGCGGTGCGGACCGCTCGGCCAACACCACGCCGGGCAACAAGGCCGGGGGGCTCTCCGGTATTGTCGAGAAGTCACTGGGCTCGGTGGCCAAATCCGGCTCCAGTCCGATTGTCGATGTGATCGGGCCGGGAGAAAGGCTGAGGCGCAAGGGGCTGACCTTTGCTGCGACCCCGGCGGGAGATTTTGTGTGTGGAACTCTGCAGTTGGCGGCCGGAATGAACCTTCATATATTTACGACGGGACGAGGAACCCCCTATAATCTGCCGACTACGCCGACCATCAAGGTGGCAACCAACAGTGCGCTGGCTTCGCGCTGGTTTGACCTGATGGATGTGGATGCTGGCCGGATTGCCTCCGGTGAGATATCTGTCGAGGAAGGCGGCTGGGAGCTGTTCAGGCTCATTCTTGATATTGCCAGCGGGCGCTGCCAGACGGCGGCCGACAAGCTGGGCATTCGCAATGATCTGGTCCTGTTCAACCCGGCGCCAATTACATAAAAGAGCGCGGTTCCTTTCTTCTATGGCTTGCCGAGGGCTTCGCCTGAAAAGGGGCTGCTATGAAGGGTAAGGACACGACACGTGGCAGATTCATCTGACGAGCAGCTGTTAACCGGTGAGCCAAGAAGAGCGCGGCAGGGTAGCCAGCGGGTGACGCTGGAAAGCGTTGCAAAGCTCGCCGGGGTCGCCCCCACCACAGTGTCCCGAGCGCTCAATTATCCGGACAAAGTGGCCAAGAAAACGCTCGACCGGATCAATGCCGTGATCGAGCAGACCGGCTATGTGCCCAACATGCTGGCTGGTGGCCTTGCCTCCAACAAGAGCAAGCTGGTTGCCGTCATCGTGCCCAGTCTGGTCAATATCGTTTATGCCGAAACCGTGCAGCATTTCGCCAAGCCAATGAAGGAGGCCGGCTATCAGGTCTTGCAGGGTGAAGTGGGTTATTCCCTTGAGGAAGAAGAGCAACTGGTAACCGCCATTCTCAGTCGCCGACCGGATGGCATCTTCCTGACCGGCATTCAGCATTCGCCCAATTGCCGCCGCCAGTTGCTGGCGGCCAATATTCCCATTGTCGAGACATGGGACATAACGCCGACACCGCTCGATATCGTTGTGGGCTTCTCCCAGCAGAGCGTGGGCAAGCGCACGGCGAATTATTTCTATGACAAGGGCTATCGCAAATTCGCCATTGTCTCGGCGGAAGACCAGCGCGCCCAAATCCGCAACGCGAGCTTTTTAAAAACTCTCGCAGACAAGGGGATCGAGCAGGTGCCGACCAGCATCGTGCCGGGCATATCCAATCTGCAACTGGGGCGTCAGGGCGTGGCCAAGCTGCTTGATGAGGGGCTGCATGGGGCGCTGATATTCTGCAGTTCCGACACGCTGGCCCATGGTGTTCTGACGGAAGTTCAGTCGCGCGGGCTGTCGGTTCCCGATGATATCGCCATCGTCGGCTTCGGTGATCAGAATTTTGCCGCTCACACCTATCCGGCGCTGTCCACCGTGCGGATTGACCGGGCGACCATGGGGCGCGAGGCCGCCAGCGCCCTTTTGGCGCGACTGGCTGAGCGGGGCGTTGAGCAGCCTGTTCTGGATGTCGGCTTTGATATTATCGAGCGCGATACGGCCTGAGGCTTGAGATCTCATCTCCATTAAGTGGCTGAGTTAGTTGAAAGTCTGGCGCTAAACTTACGTCAAACTTGGTGTTTCCATGCAGATAAGCTGCTGGAGAATATTCCGCTATGCATTTAGGGAATGGCTGCTTTGGCTGTTAAGGCCTTTTCATGACAATATGGGTAAGAGTAGGTTGCGACTAAAGTATAACAATAAGTCGGAGCCAAGCCATGTTCAGCGAGCTTATCCAATCCACCCGCCATCTTTTCGCCTGCCTGCCAGCGGCCTCGCGCATTGCCAATGCCATCGAATATGGTCGGGAGCCGACGCAGGCCGATCTGAAAAAGCTTGATCTGGACGATATATTCAATCTCTAGGCTTAGTGGGCTGACCTATGCCCCTTTCAGCGCAAGGTCGTTTTGGCCTTGATCATGCTGTGATAGCGATCCCTGCTTTGGGAAAGATGCGCGCGCATGGCGTTGCGAGCCTCATCAGGGCATTTGCGCGATATCGCGTCAAGAATGATGCGATGTTCATCCTGTAGCTGGGCCAGATATGCCTTGTGATCGTCGCGCGAGGTTGGCAAGGGGCGCAATTTGTTGCGCGGTATCATGGCGTTGCCCAACTGGCTCAAAAAATCGACGAAACGGCGATTATTCGTTGCTTCGGCAATCGCAATGTGAAAGCGGGAATCTTCCGCTTCGCCTGTGCCGCCTTCCTGCATCGTTTGTTCGATTGCCTCAAAGGCCTCGTAGATGCGCGATTCCTGTGCCATGGAATGGCGCTCGGCGGCAAGACCGGCCGCTTCCACTTCCACCGCAAGTCGTAATTCCAGTATCTCCACGATGGAAGAAATCTGCGACAGATCGCCAAAAAACAGTCCGCGATTGTCCATGACGCTGGGTTCGGCAACAAATATGCCTGCACCCTGTCTTGTGTTGATGATGCCGCTGGTGCGCAGCGAGGCAATCGCCTCACGCACGACAGAGAGACTGACGCCAAGCCGTTGGCTCAGTTCCTGAACGGTTGGCAGTCGATCTCCGGGCTGAAGGTCGCGCTCCGCTATGGTCTGTTCGATCTGTCTTGCCGTTCGCTCGCTGAGCGATCCGCTTGCGGGTGCTGCGCTCTTTTCTTCCATCGACATTTTCATCCCGCTTTCCTGATGACAGGGCGTCATATTTCGTGCCTTGGCTCCATCCTGTCTCTTTACACCGGGTTGTCTGATTCTGGGCAAGAGAAAGTTTCCGGCGCTTGGATAGGATATCGTAAATTAATCAGATTAATTATTTTAATAATATCTATTGTGTTCAATAGCCCATTTTGATTTTTATCGGATATCCACATTTTACGCGCAGATATCGCCATTTATTGCACTAATTTTGCAGCGCATCATCGATTCATGGGTGCGTACTCAAGATATCTCTTGAAAATTAAACAGATTAATTAATATGATGAATATGAAAATTGAAGCAATGCGTTTGTGATCTGGGAGGAGACGGCGCGTCATATTTGCGGCCTTTGCCAGCGGCACCAGCCAAAGGGCGACAAGGTAGCGACCACGTGCGTTGCTGCCACTTGTGCCATCAGGCAGGCTATACCCCTCTCTCCTCCATCCGATGCATGTCTCAAGGTCAAGAGATTACAGGTCTGTTCAGCCGACAGATGCGGTTTGAGCAGCGTAAATAGGAGGTCCTGCAATGAGCAATCTGATCAATCCACCAGAAAACCGCTTCATGGAAGCCATCCGGAAAGGCGAGACGCAATTTGGCTTGTGGCTTGCGCTGACCAGCAATATCGCAGCCGAAGCAATTGGCGCTGTCGGGTTCGACTGGCTGGTTCTTGATGCCGAGCATGCCCCGAACGATCTGTCTACTCTCCTGCCTCAACTGCAGGCCCTCCGAGGCAGCATGAGTGAGCCGGTCGTTCGGGCAACCTGGAATGATCCGGTACTGATCAAGCGCTATATGGATATCGGTTTCCGCACCATCCTTTTCCCCTATGTGCAGGATGAAAAGGAAGCCGAAGCGGCAGTTGCTGCCATGCGCTATCCGCCTGAAGGGGTGCGCGGCGTGGCCACCATGCACCGCTCCTGCTCCTATGGCGCGGAAGCCGGCTACATCCAGTCTGCCAATGCCCGTGCCTGCGCTCTGGTTCAGGTGGAAACCGCAGGGGCTGCCGAACGTATCGAGCAGATTTGCGATGTGAAAAATCTTGGCGGTGTCTTCATCGGACCGTCGGATCTGGCCGCCTCGATGAATCATCTCGGTGATCCCGGCCACAAGGAAGTGCAGGACATGATGCAGCATCTCTGCAAGGTCTGCAAATCCAAGGGCGTTCCGATCGGCACGCTGGCCCCTGTCTCCGCTGACGCCAAGCGCTATCTGGAATGGGGCTACAGCTTTGTTGCCCTTGGTGCGGAAGTGGCGCTCATGCGCAATGCGGCCATCTCGAAACTGGCAGAATTCAAACAGGCCTGAGGCGCGTGCCTCGCTCAATAACCAACCCAATTGAACTGGCGCCTTGCGGCGCACCAGACAAGGAGCTTTTCTTATGAGTAAAGTAGGTTTTATCGGTACTGGCATTATGGGCGCCCCGATGGCAGAGCATTTGCTCGATGGCGGGCATGAACTGGTTGCCTTCGATGTCGTTGGCGTTCCAGAAAGCCTCAAGGCCAAAGGGGCCACGGTTGCAGCAACATCAAAGGAAGTGGCACAAAAGGCCGATATCATCATCGTCATGGTGCCCGACACGCCCCATGTCGCGGCCGTGTTGTTTGGCGAAAATGGCGTTGCCGAGGGCATTTCCGCTGGCAAGACCGTGGTTGACATGAGTTCGATCTCTCCGGTTGATACCAAGGAATTCGCCAAGAAGATCAACGATCTGGGCTGCGAATATGTGGATGCTCCGGTGTCTGGCGGTGAAGTCGGGGCCAAGGCTGCCTCCCTTACCATCATGTGCGGCGGTACCGAGAAGGGCTTTGCCACGGCCAAGCCGCTATTCGATCTGATGGGCAAGAATATTACCCTCGTCGGCGGCAATGGCGACGGTCAGACCTGCAAGGTGGCCAACCAGATCATCGTGGCGCTGAATATCGAAGCGGTCAGCGAAGCCCTGTTGTTTGCGTCCAAGGCCGGTGCCGATCCTGCCAAGGTGCGTGAGGCATTGATGGGTGGTTTTGCCTCTTCCAAGATCCTCGAGATCCATGGCGAGCGCATGATCAAACGCACCTTCGATCCGGGCTTCCGCATCGAACTGCACCAGAAAGACCTCAATCTTGCCCTGTCCAACGCCAGAGCCATGGGCATCAGCCTGCCGAACACGGCAACCGCGCAGGAACTCTTCAATGCCTGCAAGGCCAACGGCGGCGCTGCATGGGATCACTCGGCCATGGTCAAGGCGCTGGAAATGCTCGCAAACCACACGGTAGCCTGATGCGTGACGCCAGATCTTTCCTGCGGTCTCTCTTTGATGCCGCCATCCAGTCTGCTCAGCCGGCTCTCTGCGTCGAACCGTTCCTCCCGCAGAAACCGCCCCGAGGACGCTTTGTCGTCATCGGGGCGGGCAAGGCGAGCGCTGCGATGGCGCGCGCGGTGGAAGATCATTGGGATGGACCGCTGGAAGGACTGGTGATCACCCGTTATGGCTATTCCGTGCCATGCGAGCATATCAATATTGTCGAGGCGGCCCATCCGGTGCCTGATGAGAAGGGCCTTGAGGCCGCCCGACGCATGATGGAATATGTCGCGGATCTGGGCGAGGATGATGAAGTTCTCTGCCTCATTTCCGGTGGCGGCTCGGCCTTGATGCCTCTGCCTCTGGACGGCATTTCTCTGGCGGAAAAACAGGCGATCAACAAGGCGCTGCTGGCGTCCGGCGCATCGATCACCGAGATGAATTGCGTCCGGCGACATCTTTCTGCCATCAAGGGCGGACGTCTGGCCGCGCAATGCTATCCGGCCAAATTGACCACCCTGATGATTTCCGATGTGCCCGGCGACAATCCCATGGATATCGCGTCCGGGCCAACCGTTCCCGACCCGACCACCTGCGCCGACGCGCTGGATATCATCGAACGCTATCGCCTCGCCTTGCCACAGAGCGTCATGACCGCGCTTGGCAGCGCTGCGAGCGAAAGCCTCAAAGCCGGAGACGAACGCCTCTCCAAAGCCAGCCATCATATTGTCGCCGCCCCGCAAATGGCGCTGGAAGCTGCCGCTTCTCTGGCGCGGGCCGAGGGGCTGGAAGCCCATATTCTGGGCGACAGTCTGGAAGGCGAGGCGAGGGATGTCGGCACCGTCATGGCGGGCATGGTGCGCCAGATCGCATCAAGGGAGCAACCTTTCGCCAAGCCCTGTCTGCTGCTGTCCGGTGGCGAGACAACCGTTACCCTCAAGGGAAAGGGGCGCGGTGGCCGCAATGTGGAATTTCTGCTGTCCTTGGCCGTCGACCTTGATGGTTTGCGAGGCGTTCATGCATTGGCCGGAGATACAGACGGGGTGGATGGCGTCGAGGAAATTGCTGGAGCGATTGCAACGCCCTCCACAATCCGGCGGGCATTTGATCGCGGCATGAATCCGCGCAAGGAACTGGCCAATAATAATGGTCATGGCTTCTTCGAGGCATTGGGAGATTCCGTCATCACAGGCCCGACCATGACCAACGTCAATGATTTTCGCGCCATCCTGATCACCTGACGGGCGCCCCAAAGGCTCCGCCAGAATATCTAACCAGAGCCTGTCACCAAAAGCATATTCTAGAACAGCGTTGTGGGGCGGGTATCTGCCGGTTCGATCAGCTGCGCTCCGGATGCCTTGCTGCTGCCTACGGCGCGGTCAACCGGATAGGAAATCAGTTCCCTGTCGCGATGCTCTTCAAGCAGCCCTCTTGCCTCATCGGGCTGAAGTGCGCTGTCCAGCCAGCCATCAAATGCGGATGGCTTGAGAATGACCGGCATGCGCGGATGGATCGAACGGATTTCATCCACCGCCGGAGCGGTCAGGATCGTGCAGCTGTAAAGATCCAGCTTGGCATTATAGGCGGCCAGTCCGGCAAAGGCGAAAGGTTCGAAATCTGGCAGATGGATCAGATGCGGGTCCTTCTTGCCGTCAGCCTTGCTCGTGGTCCATTCATAATAGCCATCTGCCGGTATCAGGCAGCGACCGCTTCTGAAGGCATCGCGAAAAGCTGGCTTGTTGTGGGCCTCCTCGGAGCGCGCATTGAACATGGGATATTTGCTTTGCAGCTCATGGGCCCAATGAGGGACCAGCCACCAGCGCCCTTCCATCAAACGGCGCTCGCCGTTTTTCTCCCAGACATAATGTATATCCTGTGTCGGGGCGATATTATAGCGGGCTGGCATATTGCGCTGGCGGTCTTCGGTGCGGATCAGATTGTACATTTCATGTATATCGGCCCATGATCCCTTAAGGATAAAACGTCCACACATTGCCATTTCCCTTTCGCCCGGAATTGCCCACGCTTGATAAGCAAACCTTTTACGCTTCATTACCCAAGTAATCTTGCGTCAGCTTTCTATTGATCTCGATGCGCGATAGCATCAATATCTTATAAACAATTGCCACATGTGTCCCTATGATCTCAATGGCCTTGCAAGGTGCCACGTGATCTTTTTGCATGAGGCCGAATTTCCCTCTGTATCTGGAGATTTTTTCCTTGCATCCTGAGACGAATTCTTTCATGGGTGGCCGCGACGGCCCGTCGTTACAACGCCTGTTTTCCTTTCTGAGCCAAGGGAGCAACGGCTGTGTCAGGGCTTCCCGAGCCCCCTGATTGTCAAATCTGGGCGCTAGACTTCTCCAAGAGACCAAGTAAGATCCGACTTTTGACTTCCGAGCAAATTTCGCGGACCCCCTTCAAGGATGGTAACAATGGCCAAGATATTTGCACCGATCACCTCATTGCTCATTTCGGTAACCCTGCTGTTGCTGGGCCACGGTTTGCAGAGCACCCTCATTCCGCTTGCCTCCCGCGCTTATCAGTTCAGTGATCTGCTGATTGGTCTGGCGGCATCGGCCTATTTCTCCGGCTTCGTTCTGGGTGGTATCATCACGCCTCACGTGGTGGTGCGGGCAGGGCATATTCGCGGATTTGCCGTGATGGTGTCTTCCATGTCGGCCGCCGCGCTCTTGCATCCCATGGTCACCGAAGCCCATGCCTGGATCCTGTTTCGCTTCATCACCGGCTTTTGCGTGTCCGGTCTCTATCTCATCATAGAAAGCTGGCTCAATGAATTTGCGGACAATACCAACCGCGGTATCGTCATGTCCGCCTATATTATCGTCAACTATGCGGCCTTTACGACAGGGCAGTTAATGGTGACGCTGGCAAGACCGGAAGGCTTCTATCTGTTCGCAATTGCCTCCATCATCATTTCCGTGGCCGTCATGCCGGTCGCCATGACCAAGTCGGCCCAACCGGCCCCGATTGCCATCGTCAAGCTGGATTTGCGCCGGGTGTTCAAGACTTCGCAGGCGGCGATCATCTCGGCCTTTCTGATTGGTGTGGTGCTTGGTTCGCACCTGACCTTTGCCCCCATCTATGCGGTGGAGAAGGGGTATAATCCGCTGACGCAGGCACCTGTCTTTGCCGCCATGCTCGGTCTGGGCGGCATCATCAGCCAATGGCCACTCGGACGCTTTTCCGACCGGATGGACCGCCGCATCGTTCTGCTGGTCATCAGCATATTGGGAGGCATCGCCTCGGTTTCCATCACACTGCTGCATGACGCGCCTTTTTACCAGTTTCTTATCCTTGGCGCGGTCATTGGCGCGCTGACCCAGCCCGCCTATTCACTGGCGGCCGCCCATGGCTATGACAATGCCAAGGAAAGCGGCTATGTGCGCATGGCTGCTGGGCTTCTGGTATCCTATGGTCTGGGCTCGGCCATCGGCCCGTCGGCAACCTCGGTCCTGATGCGCTATTTTGGCCCTGATGCCCTGTTCCTGTTCCCGACCGTGCTGCTTGCCACCCTGTCGATCTATCTGGTGATCCGCATTCGCCAGAAGGATCCCGTCCGCGACTCCCAGAAAGAGGATTTCGACCTTGCCGCGACCGCCGCAGCGCTTGGTGTGGTCTCTCCTGAAGTCTTCAGCGAAGAGGACCGCTTTGTTGTCGTGCCGGACGAATGGGAACCATCCGATGATGGCGCATCTGAAAAGGTTGAAACCGGGGAAGAAGCCTTGCCAGCTGATGAAGCCAAGCCAGAGGAAACCGCGATTGGCGCAGAAGACAATAATCCGGACGCCAAGGACGAGACCGTCGCTGACACCGCAGAAAAAGACCGGCCGCTCTGAAGGCCAGGCAGGATATATCGGATCGGGCTATCCTCCTTGTCCTTGCTGCCTATGGCCCGGCAAGGACGCAGCGATAAAGAAAATGCCCGGACAGGATCCTGTCCGGGCATTCTTTTAAGCACTTGCCATGCAAGCGAGCTCTTTGCCTTGTGGCTGTCAGGCGGCCGAGGAGGCCGACTCCTTGCGAACATCATCAAGGAAGCTGTTGACGCGCGCTCTCAGATGTTCCGCTTCCTGCTGCAGACGCTGTGAGGAGTTGCTGACAACAGCAGATGTCTCACGTGTCTTTTCAGCCGTCTGGGTTACATTGCCAATGCTGGAGGAGACCTCGTTGGTAACGCGAGACGCCTGATGCACGTTGGTGGCGATTTCTTCCGTTGCCGCTCTCTGTTCTTCAACCGCAGAGGAAATCTGGCTGGAAACCGAGCTGAGGCTCTCGATGGTAACCGAGATCTCGGAGATTGCACTGACCGCAAGATCCGTCTCATGCTGGATTTCGGAAATCTGCTTGTCGATTTCTTCGGTCGCCTTGGAAGTCTGATTTGCCAGTTCCTTGACCTCGGCAGCCACAACCGCAAAGCCCTTGCCTGCTTCGCCTGCGCGTGCTGCCTCGATGGTGGCGTTGAGCGCCAGCAGGTTGGTCTGTTCGGCAATGGCCTGAATGAGGGTCACGACTTCGGAAATCTGCTTGGCGGCCTGAGCGAGGCGTTCGACACGCTCATTCGTGCTGGTGGCTTCGGAGGAGGCCTTCACCGCCATGTCGTTGGAGGTTTGTACCTGACGGGCAACCTCGCTCACCGATGCGGCCAGTTCCTCGGCCGCCGAGGCGACAGCTTCAACATTGTGGGATGCCTGTGCCGACGCATTGGAAACCTGCTCGCTCTGAGCGGAGGTGCTCTGGGCATCGGCGCTCATCATCTGCGAGGCTTCCTGCAGGCCCTTGGCTGCGTCGCCAACAGTCGCCAGCATGCGTGCCACTTCTTCATCGAAGGAGCGGCAAAGCTCCTGAACCTTTTCACCGCGCTTGATTGCTTCGCTCTGGTTCTGTTCATTCTTCGCCATCAGAATCTTGCGGCTATTCTCATTGTCGACGAAGATCTGCATGGCCTTGGCCATGTCGCCGATTTCATCAGAGCGGTTCTGGTCTGATACGGTGATGCTTGAATTGCCGTCTGCCAGCGAACGCATATTGGCAACCAGACCGGTGATCGGCTTGTTGATCGTGCGGATCACTACGAAGGAGACAATGCCAGCCACGATCAGGGCGATCAGTGTTGCAATACCGACGATCGCACCCTGACTATAGAATGCGGCATTCAGTTCATCGACATAGACGCCGGTGCCGATCATCCATTCCCATTCCGGAACGGCTTCTGCCCAGCTCAATTTCTCAACGGCCTGATCGCTGCCCGGCTTTGGCCAGTTATAGGCATATTCACCGCCGCCATTCTTGGCGATATCGATCAGATTGCGAACCAGATATTTGCCGTCTGAATCCTTCATGTCCATCAGGTTTTTGCCAACAAGCTTCTTGTTGGGCAACACCAGATTGATGCCGTCATACTGATAGACGAAGAGATAACCTTCGCCATTGTCATAGCGCATGCCATCGATCGCGGCCTTGGCTGCTGTCTGGGCTTCTTCGCGTGTCAGCTCACCCTTGGTTTCCAGCGCGTAAAAATCCTTGGCAACGGATTGCGCGGCATGGGTGATGTTCTTGAGGCTGTCGATGCGCTCGGCACGCATGGAGCTTTTCAGGTTGGATAGATTGGCTACTGAAAGAGCGAGCATGAAAACGAACACAATGAAGGTGGGCGCTGCAATCTTCCAGGCGAGGGGGAGTTTGTTAAGCTTCATAATTCGGTCCAGACTTTAATAGTGAATTACGGTAATATTCAGGTAATTCGCCTAACAAAGTGCTAACAAATTAAGAGTTTCATATATGTTTGAGCAATGAAATTAGTTTATTTGAAAAGGAATACTGAAGATGTTACAAATTAACTGCTTGGAAATAAGTAAAAACATCAATGTATAGATAAGAAGTATATCAAAAGAAGTAATAACTATCAATACAACCATTTTAGGTAATTCTTGGGTTGTGGAGTTTATTATTTACTATTTTTGATATTGGTCAGTATTTAGTCAAAGGCGCTGGAGCTATTCCTGAATGATCTTTTCTGATCTGACGTGGTCCACGCGGCGACAACAGGCCGATATTGCGCTTTTCCCTGATCCAGACGGTCATGTCGTCAAAACTGAGAGGACGGGACACCAGATATCCCTGCACCGAGCAGTTGGAGATCTGGGAAACGGTGGAAAGCTGCTGATGGGTTTCGATCCCCTCGCAAACGACCCGCAGCTGCATCAGTTTTGACATCGACATGACCACGCCGACGATGGCCTTCTGCTTTTTGTTGACCACGATATTGTTGACAAAGGAGCGGTCAATCTTGATGCCGTCAACCGGAAGATTGGAGAGATGGGACAGGGAGGCGTAACCGGTTCCGAAATCGTCCAGCTCCACATGCACCCCTCGGGCCGAGAGCGTCTGGAACAATTCGCCGATGTTGGAATATTGGTCATCCAGCAACACCCCTTCGAGCAACTCGACTGCCAGCAGATCCGGATTGATCTCATATTGGTCCATCTTCTGGCAGAAGTCACGGATCAGGGTTTGCCGCTTGAGATGCGCCGGAGAAAGATTGACCGACAAGCGGCCGAATTCCAGCCCCTGATCGACCCACTGACGGACCGACCACATGGCCTTCTCAAAAATGCTGTTGCCCAGATGAGCCGCCATGCCGTTGCTTTCCACCACATCCATGAACAGCCCCGGAGGCAACTGGCCCCGCTTTGGATGGTTCCAGCGCACCAGCGCTTCTATGCCCGTTATGCTCTCATCAAGGGTGCTGATTTGCGGTTGGAAAAATAGCTCGAACTGGTCTTCTTTCAGTGCCGTGCGCACATCTGCTTCGATGGAAGCTTCGCTATCAAGCCGCTCCTTCATCTCCGATGAGAAGAACTGATAGCCATCACGGCCCATTTCCTTGGTCTTGTAGAGGGCCAGATCCGCATACATCATCAGCGAGGACAGATCGGTGGAATCGTCCGGATAGATGGCAACCCCGAGGCTGACGGTCGGCCAGAGAGTGGATTCCTCATAAGGCACCGGAATGGCGATAAGGTCGGTCAGTTCCTGACACAGGCTTTCCAGCTGCTGACCATTCACATCGGTCACGATGGCAACAAACTCGTCGCCACCCCAGCGATAGGGTCGGAAATTGGGCGCCTTGGAAGAAAGGAACGCCAGCCGAGAGCCGATTTCCGTGAGCAGATGGTCGCCGGATATATGGCCCAGCGTGTCATTGACTCGCTTGAACTTGTCAAGGTCGATCTGGATGACCGCGAAACGGGTATCCGGTTGCCGGTTGAGGAACAGGGCCTCAAGGTCTCTCTGGCCGCGCGCCCGGTTTGGCAGGGCCGTCAGGGCATCGAAATAGGCGATATGCGTCAGCGCGTCGCGTGCGCGCATAAGCTCGGCTTCGCGCAATCTGTCTTCGGTGACATCAACAAAGTTTGAAATGATGTCTCCATTTGGCATTTTGGTGCAATAGAGAACGAGATAGCGACCCTCGGTGGTGACGGCGGAGGTTTCGAAATTTTCATCCGAGACGAAGCGCTTGAGGAAACCGTCGACCCATTCCTCTGAATTGACATCCTTCCAGTCCCAAAACCGCACTTTCTTGCCAGCATCAAGGAAGTCATTGGCAGAAATGCCCGGACGAATATAATCCCTCAGATCCCAGTGATATTTACGGAAGGCCTCGTTGGCGATCACCAGTTTTGCATCGGCATCCCACAGGGCAAAACCACCTTTCATGGCGTTGATCGAGTTGATGAGGCGCTTGTGGGCCTTCTCCTGCTCCTGCTGAGCGAGCAGCAATTGCTCCGAATGCGCCTCCACTTCCTTATTCTTGAACTTCAGATCCTCAAGCATGCGATGACGTTCGGTGACATCATAATGGGCGGCAACAATTCCGCCCCCCTCAAGAGGCCAGCTCTTGATCTCGATGACTCTACCGTTCGGTGTCACCCGGCTGATTTCAAATGGTTTTCTTTCTTCAATCAGCGCCAGACGCTCGGCGATGAACCGATCCTCGTCAACGTCGCCATAGACGCCATATTGAACATTCTTGCGCAGGATTTGCGTATAGCTTGTGCCAAGAGGATAGTCTTCCGCTTTGATTTCCAGCAGATCATAGAAGGCGCGGTTCGCCAGAATGAGTTTTCTTTCAGGGTCGAAGACGCTCATGCCGCCGGGGAAATTGTCGAATGTCGAATTCAACAGGTCGCTGCTGCTCTTCAGCGCAGCTTCATTGGCCTTGATATCGGTGATATCTGTTCGGATCGAGATGATTTCTTCCAGCCGTCCATGCACGTCGATGACCGGCGTGATGGTGGTCGCGATCCAGTAAAGCGAACCATCCTTGGCCTTGTTGCAAATCTCTCCGTTCCAGTTTTCTCCTTTTTGGATGGCTTGATAGATGCCTTTGAAAAAGCTTTTATCGTGATGGCCAGAATTGAGAATGCGGTGATTTTGACCAATCAGTTCCTTGCGGCTATAGCCCGAGACTTCGCAGAATTTGTCATTGGCATAGATGATGTTGCCCTTGGGGTCGGTGATCGAGACGATTGCATGCGCATCAATGCCCAGCTTGTGAGAGGAGAGTCTGGAGGCAAGCCTGCGGGATCTGTCGCGCTCTTTCCTCAAATCCTCAGCCTGCTTCTTCCGCCCCTTGTAGCCGATATATAAAAGGCCGGACAAAGCCAGAGAAAGCAGGAACAGATATTGCGAGAATGCCTTGAAGACCAGTCCTCCGCCGTCGAACTCATCCAGATCGAAAAAACGGGACAGAACCACTTCATCCAGCAGGGTAATGGCCAATATGCCCAGCAACAAAGAAACAAACTGTCTTTTCTTTACAAGGTCTTTCATCTCGAGCTTGGCCTTATGCATTCGCTTTACGCGCGCGTCGAACCTGCGCCATTCAATGGCATCCGGTATGGAGCACGCAATCGGTAGGGGCTTCTCGAGGACTTTGTCAAAAAAAACTGAAATAAGTATAAAGAGGAAAAGAAAAGCTTTTTCTATATCGGTAAACAAAAAACTGCACCCGAAGGTGCAGTTTTAAAAAGAAAGCAAGCAGTTGTTAATTGTAAAGTTGGTGCCAGGTTGTGTTTTAGCTTGCGATTGCTTTATTGGTTGTGCTCACTTCGTGATTACTTTGGGCGCGAATGTTTTCAAGAAAAACTTCAACTTGAGAAGATAGATTTTCAATCTGTGCGCGCAAATTGTTTGTGTTGCATGACATCGTGTCGGCGCTTTCCGAATTGACCTTCACCAGATCACTCATGACGCTGGTATTATTGGCAATGTCTCGGGTGCCTGCGGCTGCCTGTACGATATTCTCGCTGATTTCACCGGCGGCCAGTCCCTGTTGCTCGACGGCGGCAGCGATCGTGCCGGAGATTGCCGTCATCTGATGGATGATATGCTCGACTTGGCCCACCGCATCGACCGCGTCGCCGATGCTGTTCTGAATGGCGGAAATCTGCCCCGAGATTTCTTCCGTTGCCCGGCCGGTCTGTGACGCGAGATCCTTGACCTCGGCTGCCACCACGGCAAATCCCTTGCCAGCTTCGCCGGCGCGCGCCGCTTCAATGGTTGCATTGAGTGCGAGAAGATTGGTCTGGGCGGCAATATCCTGAATGAGACCGACAATCTTGCCAATGGCGATGGAGGCGTTCGAGAGGGTGGAGATGACATTGGTGGCGCGCTGCACTTCATCCACCGCCCGTTGGGAAACCTTGCCGCTGTCCGCCACCTGCGAGGATATCTCGCAAATGGAGGCGGTCATTTCTTCCGAAGCGCTGGCGACGGTTTCCACATTGTTGCTCGCTTCTTCCATTGAGGACTGAACGGCCTGAAGGCGGTCATTATTCTCGGACGAGCGGCCAGCCAACCCTTCGGACTCGATGCCCAGCTGGTTCGCGGCCTGTTGAACTTGAGAAATGATGGAGCCGACCTGCAAATCGAAGGAATCGGCCATTTCCTGCACCATGCGGCATCGTTCCGCTTCTGCTGCCGCTTCCTGTTCAGCTTGGTGTCTTTCCAGTTCCTGACGTTCCTTCATATTGTCGCGAAAGATCAGCATTGCCCGATTCATGTTGCCGATTTCATCCTGCCGATCGCAATGCGCGACCTCGATGTCGAGATTGCCGTTTGACAATTGCTCCATCGACTTCACAAGCTTGCTGATCGGTTTCGTCAGGGATGCGGCGAGCAGCGCAGAGGTGGCGAGGATAAGCAGGAAAATCACGGCTGAACTGCTCAACAGTCTTGTCAGGTTCGACCAGAAGAGTCTGTCCAGATCGTCGATATAGGTGCCTGTGCCGACAATCCAGCCCCATGGCGCATAGGCCTGCACATAGGCCATCTTGTGGGAGGGCTCTGAAGCGCCGGGACGCGGCCAGGAATAACGCACGACGCCACCGTCGGGCTGTTTGCCCTTTTTCACGAATTCCTGAAAGTAAAGAAGACCGTTTGAATCCTTGGCCTCGGTGTAATCCTTGCCGACGGCGTTCGGCGCGGTTCCATGCATCACCATGCGGTGGTTCATGTCATTGATCCAGAAATAGTCATCGCCATTATAGCGGATCTGGGCAAGCAAGCTCTTGGCCGCTTCCTTTGCCTGCTCTTCATTCAGAGTCCCCGCCTTCACTTTTTCCTGCAAACCCGAGATGGTTGTAAGCGCAGTCTGAACCAGATGGTGCAATTCCTCTGCCTTGGATCGCTCCAGATCCTGTCTGCTATGCAGACTGGCCTGAAATGTAATGGCTCCAATACCGATGACGGCAAGAAAGACGATGAAATAGATTTTTGCAGTCAGGCCGCGCGCCCATCGAGGCAAGCGTGCATACAAAGGTGTAAACATGATCGGTCTCCAATGATAACTGCCAGTCAGATGAGTGTTTAATGATTTGGCACAATTGAACCTGTGAGAATTGCCAATAGGATCAGTGTGATAAGTTAATAAAATGCGAAATGTGAATTAAAACCAAGAATAATTTCAATAAATTACTAGTAATTAGTACGTATAATTGTTGATATTTATTTTCATTTTTGAATATATTTATTTGAATGAATATTGAAACTTGTAAAAATCATTTGATTTAATGATATATATGAATGAGAAGAAGGTAAATTTACCTGATTGGATTGAAGTAAATTTACTTATGATAACAAAGGCGAGAAAATCTGCATGCTATGCGTTTTGCTGGCAAGTTGAGTTGCCGACATGAGCGATCTAATCTTGTTCGCGGCGCTGATGCGGGGTGACTTTCACAAAAGGAGAGGCTCGGTAGGATGGTGCTATTTCACGGAAGGCCTCTTTCCTATGCCTAATCGTCTGCTCGTCTTACAATATGTCTGATTTCAGGGCCGCAAACACGGTTTTCGCTGGCAGAGCATCGACGATAAAGACCAGTCCCGATTGCGTCAGACCATCAGGCCAGCCATCAAGGGCAACGGGTGGATGCATCAGATCCTGAACTCCCTGTATGAGGCTTGGCCCCCTGTCGCCTTCAAACTGAACCAGCCCTTTGTACCGCAGCAGCTTTTCACCATGTTGCTTGCCCAGTTCCTCAAGCGCCGATAGAAGAAAATGGCGTGCGGGAGGCTTGCGGAAGGAAACAAGGAAGGTCTGAATGGACACCCCGTCCGCATGCTGATCATGCATATGCTGGTGCGGACCAGTATCATGCGTCTCTTGTTCGTGCTGGCCATGACTGTGCGCGTGATGATGCGCGTGATGATGCTCCTGTCCCTGACCCTGCGCATGGTGATGATCATGATCGCAGTAGCCAGTTTCAGCCATTTGAGACAGACCGTCATGAGCACTCTGATGGAGTGCCTGCCAGTGTCTATCCTGAGATTGGGCGGTCAGAAGGGCGTTGTCATCGATCCCGCCAGTGCCCAATATGTCGGAAGGGTCAATCTGACCGGCAAGGGAAATGGTTTGACGCGCCCCGGGATTGAGCCGGGCCAGTTCGCCTGTGAGTTGGGCGAGTTGCTCCCCGGATGCCAGATCGCTTTTGCTGATCACCAGATGATCTGCCATTGCCAGCTGATGCAGGCAGGTCTGATGGCCTCGCATGGTCCTTGGACCATTGACGCAGTCCACCACGGTGACCACCCGACCCAGACGATAGCTTTCCAGCAATAGTGGATCGGTCATCAGGATTTGCATGATGGGCGCGGGGTCTGCAAGGCCGGTGGTTTCCAGAATGACCTGGTCAAACGGCGGCACTATACCGGCGTCGCGCTGGGCGACCAGATCCAGCAGGGTCACAGCCATCTCGCCGCGCAATGTACAGCAGACACATCCGGATTTGAGCAGCACGACATCATCCGTGAGATTTTCGATCAACAGGTGATCAATGCCGATCTCGCCAAATTCATTGACCAGCACAAGGCTGTTTTTGAAGTGAGGATGCGCAAGGATATGATTGAGGATGGTGGTTTTGCCCGCACCAAGGAAGCCGGTGATGATTGAGACGGGAATGGTTGTGTCATCATGATCTTCTGGTGCCTGATCGGTTTCAGTCATTGTCTTTCTCCCTTTCCTGCATCATCATTTCCAGCGTTATCGGGCAACCGGGAGGGACGACAAGCACATCCCTGTTGGTCTGGCCCTCGACCATCTGTCTGATCAGTTCTGAAGTGCCCGCAATCTCGACATAATCCAGCTCAAAGCTTGCGGCCATCGCGCGGGCATAGGCCCTGTCGCCTTCCGGATCCGGCGCGGAGGGCATGATGATATGGGCGATGCGGTCATAATGGCCGAGCATCTTCTTCATCAGCTTGCGGGCCTTTTCCTCACCCCGTTTGGCTTTCACGCGCAGATATTCATCGAACAGCGAGCCGGTGTCATCGCCAATCCAGCCTCGGCTGAGGAAATAGGCTCCCGCTTCATTCAGCGCCCGCTGGCGTTGCTCTTGCTTTGATCCCAGAAAGACGCCGATGCAGTCATCGGTCTTGAAAAGCACCAGATGGGACTGCTTTGCCTCCAGCCCGACGGTGGCTTGCGAACAGAGGCCATAGCCAAGAAAGATCGGGTCATAAAGGCCATCAGCCCGGCTGACGGCATCCTGCAACGTGTCTCGCAGCTTGTTCGGTCTGGTATGTAGGCTGATGTCGAAGATCTCCACATCGGCATCAGATGGCAGAAAATCTCTCATCTCTGCTGCCATGACATTGCAAGTAATGGCTTTTGCGACCATGGCTTTCTCCTCAAAGTCCGCTGCGTGCGATGAATGCCCGCTGGAAATCGGGATCAGAGGCCAGCTCAAGATAGGAAACCGAGCGGGCCAGCGCTTCTGCCTCCTGCCTTGCCTTCATGCAAACGCTGAGCCGCCGCACCCCTGCAGCGGCCGCATTGCCAACCTGCGATATCCGGGCTCTGGGCAGATCGGGAAACAGGCCGATCCGCACCGCTTCATCTATGTCGATATAGCGTCCGAACGCTCCGGCAATGACCAGTTGCTCAAGGTCGCTTTCATGAAGACCGGCGTGACCGAGCAGACAGTCAAGCCCCGCCCGGATGGCGGCCTTGGCCAGTTGCACATTGCGCAGGTCATCCTGTGTGAACAGAACCGGCAGCGCCTTGTGGGCAGGATCACGCCAGAGGACCAGCTCGCGCTGTTTGCCCCTGACCTCGATGGGCGCGCATGGCTGCATGCGTCCGCGTCGATTGACAAGCCCGGCATTGACCAGCGCAGCCACGGCAGAAACCACGCCCGAGCCACAAATGCCAACCGGCTCTTTGTTGCCAATGACCTTGAGCGAGACCTTGTTGCCAGAAATCGCGACCGCTTCCACGGCGCCGGGTGCCGCGCGCATGCCACAGCTAAGTCTGCCGCCTTCAAAGGCTGGCCCAGAAGCGCAGGAAACACTGGTCAAGTGGCCATCCTTGTACAGGCCGATTTCCGTGTTGGTACCGATATCAAGCATCGCCCAGCAATCGGCCTTCACCGACAGGCTGGTTTCATAGAGCGAGGTAACATGGTCGCCGCCAACGAAACCGGCAATGCTCGGCGCGACATAGATCCGGGCACCTTGGGCAATGTCGAGGCCGAAGTCGGCAGCATCCGCCTCGAAGGGGGCGGTGACCGAAGGGGTGTAAGGGGCACTCAGCAGCGTCTTGGTCGGCCATCCCATGGCCAGATGCTGCATGGCCGTGTTGCCTGCCAGCGAAACGAGCGCAATCATCCGGTTATTGCCCCCCGTCATGCGATGGGCCAGATGGCGGATGGTATCCAGCGCGGCAGCCTTGAGAGTTGCGGCATTCTCCAAACTGCACTTGGCCGCGCCAAGGCGACTGATCACATCGGCACCATAGGCTGTCTGGGGATTGGTCGCGGCACTGGTCTTGAGCAGCTTGCCGGTCACCATATCGACAAGGGCCGCAGCAATATTGGTTGTTCCAAGATCAACGGCGAGAGCAAGGGGCGCTCCGTCCAGAGGGCCGACACAGGCCCCGTCACCAATCCGCCACGTCCGGTCTTCGCCAGTTGGCTGCGCGACCGGTTGCCGGATCTCTGTTTCCGTGTTGCCGCCATCCTGCCCAAGCGCAACATTGGCCGCATAGCTCTTGGCCGGCACATGAATGTCTAGCGGGCCGGTAACGCGGATCTGGCAGGCCCTGCGCCAGCCATTCTCGATCTCGCTTGCCGAAAAGCGCTCAAGATCGGCATCTGACGGCGCCGGTATGTCTCCCTTATCACTTTCCAGCCTTACAATGCAGGATTTGCAAATGCCCCGGCCCGCACAAGCCGTCTCCACGCGCACCCCGGCGCGTCTGGCAACATCGAGCAGCAAGGTGCCGTCTTCCGCATCAATGACAGTGCCGGACGGATGAAAAGTAACCGAAACCATTGGAATTTCCCTAAAATGCAGACCGTGCAACAGCGCTGGCTAATGGATGGCGCGGCATCAAAGCTCCTGCCGCGCCATGCATGGATTGTTGCTTGTTGGAAAGCATGTCGGATGCTAGGCGAGTGCCTTGTTATAGTCCGCAAGAACTCCAAAGAAGGCGTCGATATTGGCAAGAGGTGTGCCCGGAGGGATGTCGCATCCCGAGGACAGGACAAAGTTGCCAAACGGCTTCATCTCTTCCAGCAGCGCCTGCGTTGCTTCTGCCACCATCTCCGGTGTCCCGATGCGAAACAGGGCCGCAGGATCGATATTGCCAGAGAAGAGGCGATCTTGAGGAATCTGCTCAGCGATATCCGGCATCTTGACCGTATTGCCCAGATGCAGCATGGCGGCTCCGGTTTCCAGCATCGCCGGGATCTGCTTGGTCGCATTGCCGCAATTGTGCAGCACCACCGCAAAGCTGTCATCCTGCACCAGATCGACAAGTTCCCTGACATAATCCATGGCAAAGCTCTTGGCCGCCTTGGGCGAGATGAGACCGGCCAGAGGTTCGGCGATGACAACGCCGGACACACCGGTTTTCTTGACTTCCTGCAAATAGGCCTTGAGGAATTCATTGGCCTTGGCCAATGTGGCTTCCACCAGCTCCGGTTTCTTGCGCGTGGCCAGAAGGGTCTTGTTGATGTCAAGCAGGCGACCTGCCAGCGAGAAGGGGCCAATCACGCCGCCAAAGACCGGGCGGTCTGATATGGCTTTGGCCGTTTCTTCCATGCCCAGAAGATATTCGCCGAGCCGCTTTTCATCGACCGCAGGCACTCGGAGCGCATTTGCACTTTCGACATCTTCCACCAGCGAACCGATCGCGTTGGGAACCTCATCTTCGGAAAAGACGATTTCGGCTCCGAAGGCCTCGGCCTCCACCGACAGATCCATCATGGTGACGGCGGCCGCAGTCGGATAGCGCTCGGCAAGGGCTGCAATGACTTCGGCCTGCTTTCTGCCGCAGGTTACCACTTCCATGATGGTGGTGCCCGTCAGTTCCATGCCCGGATAGGTCATGACCGGGATCGCGGAAACGGTCGGCGCATCCAGAAGGGCGGTCTTCCATTCAGTAATATTCATTCCAATTCTCTCTTGTCACGATTGAAAGTCGAGGACATCCCGGCAGGGCGTGCTGCTCCCCCGCCGGGACATCGAGAAGCGCCTCTGGGGATCAGGCGCTACCAAATTCATGGGTCGCCAGAACCAGCGCGTCGACATTGGCTTTGGGCGTGTTATATGGCATGTCGCAGCCGGTATTCATGACAAGGCCGGTCTTGCCCAGATCCTTGATGAGATCGCGCACATAGGCGCGCACATCATCGGGACTGCCTGCTGCCAGAATAGAGGAGGGCACATCGCCAAGGACCGGCATGTGATCGCCCAGAATGTCACGCGCCCGTCTCAAGTCCGTGGAGCCGTCGGTCGAGAGCACGCAGGCCCCCTTTGGCAGCTCGAGGAAGCGCTCTATGTCGCGGTCCCAGTTGGAATCGAAATGCAGAACGGAGCGGACCCCGGCTTCATGCAGCTTCTCGACCAGTTCCACATAATAGGGCCATACGAACCGGTTCCAGATTTTCGGAGACACCATGTTGGACGCCGCGCGCCAGCCGCCAACCCAGACGCCCATGACGCCGCAAGCTCTGGAGGCATTGATGGCAAGGTCGACCCAGAATGGCATGCCCAGCTTGAGCACGTCCTCGACCTTGTCAGGCATCTTGTAGCAATCACGGAAGAATTTGCCCATGGAGCGGCCGCCACAGACAGTCTCGAAGGGTATCTCTGTGACAGCCCCAACGAGCGGTTCATAGCCGCGGTCACGGTAGCGCTTGCCAAGGGTCGGCACATTCTTTTCCATCCAGTCCGCATGGATCTGGAGCAGCTCGGGATTGTGAACCTTGGGGCGAATGACATCGAGATAGGCTTCCCAGCCATTATCCAGAATATAGTCATAATCCTCCGGCTTCATCACTTCCTTTTCCGCCACCTGCCAAAGGTCATTGTCGGGCAGTTCGAAGCCCGGAATATCGACCTTGGCCCACCATTGCTCGGTCAGAAGGCATGGGAAGCAGCCAGCCTGAGTGGTGTTGATGCCATCGATTTCCGCAACAGCGCAGATATCATCCATGGTGTCGATGGAAGCGGCCAGCGCTTCATCCGGTTTGGCGCAAAAGTCCGCCAGCGTCAGCCCCTGTGCCACAGGGGCATAGCCCGGTCCGGAAAAAAGAAAGGGAACCCGGTCCACCTTTTCGAAGGCAAGGGATTTTTCAATGCGGTTCTGTCGCTCCTTGAGGAGCTCTTCATTGGTCTTGGTCATCTCATGCTACCCAGTCTTGTGCTTGGCGAACGGCTTTCTGAGCGTCGGGGGAATAGGCATCCGCACCGACGATGCGGCGCACATTCTCATCGACAGGGCCGCCGCCGATCATGATCTTGACATCGTCCCGCATGCCATTTTCGGCAATCAGGTCAATGGTTTCCTTCATCGAGTCAAAGGCCAGCGTGAGCAGACCGGACATACCCACGATGCGCGCGCCTGTTGCCTTGACGCTGTCAATAAAGGCCTGCGGGGCCACATCTACGCCCAAATCAATGACGGTAAAATTGGCCGCCTTGAGCATGTTGACGACAATGTCCTTGCCGATATTGTGGACATCGCCCTTGACGGTGCCCATGACAATTGTGCCCTTGGTCTCGCCACCGCTTGCAGCAAGCAGAGGCGTCAGGATCTCGGCAATGGCCGTGAAGACTTCGCCGGACATCATCAGGTCCGAGACGAAATATTCCTCCTCTTCGAACAGCTCGCCCACCCGCTCCATGGCGGATTGACAGACCGAGAGCAGGTCATTCGCCGATGCGCCTTCTTCAAGGCACTGTTTTACAAGCTCAACCGCCTCATCTTCATCTAACTCGACTATGGCATCTTTGAGCTGGTCAAGTTTGTTCATGCTTCTACTCCTTGATTGCAGCCCGCAAGGGGCTGTTCATTGACTGTCGGGGAAAGGGTGGGCGACCGGCATGATGTGGTCGCCCTACGCTCAATTGCGGAAAAAAGGGATCAGGCGCTTTGCTCCAGCGGCATCTTCAGGGCCGGTTTGCCGACCTTGCGCGGTGCGGTTTCCTTAAGGAAAAGCGTCATGACGAGGCCGACACCAAGGCCACAGATTGCGACATAGAAAATATATTGAATGCCCGCGCTGTGAGCGATTGCCCCGGCAAGGATCGGTACAAGCCCCCCGCCGATAAATTCGCCAATGCCGACGGTAACGCCTGTGGCGGCTCCCATCAGTGTGCCGGGGACGGACTCGTTGGCAATCGGCCCGGTAGACAGCCCGATGATGCCCTGACTGAAGAAGAAATTCAGAAACAGGATGCAGAAGAGCAGCGGCGCACTGGCCGGGGCATTGATCAGAACGATGACGGTGCCAAGGCACAACAGGCCACCAAACAGGGCCGTTGTCTTGCGGCCGATATAGTCCGAGATGGCAGGGACGGCAAAAGCGCCAGCCGCAGCCCCGAAGCCCAGCCCCGAGAGCACAAAGCCCATTTGCACCATTTGAAGATGCAGATAATCTGTAAGATAATTGGCGATCAGGGCGGCAATGGTGATTTCGCAGGCGAGCCAGCCTAGCACCATGAACAGATTCACCCAGATATTGCGATATTTGAAGACCTCGCCCCATTTATGCTCGGAGATGTCCTTGTCTGTCGTATGCTGGGCCTTCGCCTTTGCCGGAATCTCGCGGATCACCTTGTAAAGAAAGAAGCCGATGATGAGGCCCGGTATCGTGACGATCGCGAAAATCCAGCGCCAGCTGACGCCATTGCTCATCAGCCAGACCACGAAAATCGGCCCCAGCGCCATGCCGAACAGGGGCATCATGGCTTGCTGAAGCCCGAAATTGCGGCCCTGTCGCTCAGGCTTGGTCGCCGAGATGGTGGCGACGATGGAGGAGGGGGTGAAGGCCCCTTCGGTAATGCCGATAATGGCGCGGATGATGACAAGGCCGACAAGGCCGGTTGCAACGCCGCTCACACCTGCCGCTATGGAAAAGGCGATCAGCGACGGGATCAGCACCTTGCGCAGGCCCCACTTGTCGACGAGCCCGCCGGAAAAAAAGGAGGAAGCCCCCCATGCCAGACTGAGGGCACCGGCAATGATGCCGATATCTCCATAATTGAGCCCAAGTTCTTTCTGCATGGCGGGAAAAATCGCCATGATCATGAAGCGGTCAACACCCACAAGGCCGAAGCCGAGCGAAAGCAGAAGCACGGCCTTCCACTCATAGCTGACATCCCATTTCTGATTTGAATCGGTCACTTTCTCACTCCCGGATCGAGCGGATGGCGTTTGGCATCGCTGCCGGTTCCTCCATGCTATCCGCTTTCATGCCGCGCTATTGTGCCAGTCAGGGGAATGCGGCGCGGCAGGCATCATTCCACTCGCAGTCATACTGAAGTTGAGTCTCCACCACTCATGATCACTGCTCGAAAATGATTAAAGACCAAAAGTGATGAGCAATCAGATTTGTCAAAATGTCGCAGCGCTGCTTGCGCCGGTGCTTATGTACGCGGCACTGAAACGCAGGCATGTCAGATGCGCTTTGCGCAAAGATATTGGCGGGAGGAAAAAGCCATAGAAATCATAACGATGCATATGTATCGCAATGTGGTTCAATGCATTTGGTCAATCTGATCACCGTCCAAACTTGACGAAATATCAATATTGACAAGCTGTGGGAAAAAATTAGTATGACCAAAAGTGGAGTGCCGATGCTCGATTCAGCATTGGCTAAGAGGGAATCTGGGGTCGATAAAATCAAGTCGATAAACCAGAACTGCCCCCGCAACTGTATGTGTGAAGTTCATGAATGACGAACCACTGGCATTGTGAAGACGATGTTGGGAAGGCAATTCATGAATGCCGAAGCACCAGTCAGGAAACCTGCTCCGCGAAGATTGGCTGATCGAGAGCGGGAGGCTCGGATGATTGGGCATTGCCGCGTTTATCACGCCAAGGGCTGCGTGCTTATTCCGGTGACGTCGTCATTTCGACGGGTTTGCATCATGTCCTGCGACATGATTTCCGGTCCCCAGCTGATTATCAAGAATGAACCGCGGATGGACTCCGTCATCGCTTGGTTAGGAAGAAGCTGAGAGAAGCCATGAAGAAGAAGAGAACGGCTCTTGCTGAAGTGCCCACAGTCGAGATTGATAGCAAGATGGATTCAGAAGAGCGCGTCGTTGGCGGGCGGGTCAAGCGTCGTCAGAAAAAGACCCGTATTCGGTTGCTCAAGGCCGGATATGGTCTGATCACCGAAAAAGGCATTGATGAGACGGCGATCATGGAGATCACCGACGCTGCCGATGTCGGCTTTGGTACCTTCTATAATTATTTCTCCTCCAAAGACGATATCGCGATGCAGATTCTGGATTGCGTGGTGCACGCCCTTGGCGAACGGTCCGACGCCGTCAACAAGGCTTGCAACATTGATGATCCGGTACTGATCATCGCCAATTCCGTTCGCCTGACTGCCCATGCCATGATGAAAGATCCGATGTGGAAGTCCTGGCTCAAGCGCACGGACCTGATGGTCCAGCGCATGCGCGACGTGTTCAGGCCCTTCGGTATTCGCGACATGCAGCGGGCCGTGGATGCGGGCATGTATCATATTCCCAATGACAATCTGGAATCCGCCTGGAGCCTGCATATCTGGCTGCTGACCGGTAAGATCACGGATATCGCCCACGGCTATTGCGCGCCAGAGTCAGAAATGCAGATGTGTGAATCCATCATGCGCATGATGGGGGTCGAGCAGGAAAAGGCTCATGCTGTCTCGGTCGGGCCCTTGCCATCGGCTCCACCGCTCAAGATTGATTTCTCCTATATTCACGAAAGCGGCGAAACCGATTGAGCCGTGGCGGCAAGAGGATTGCACGGCAATGTTGGCTGGCTCTTCCGGCCAACTCCGGGCTCAAGGGTGGAGGAGGGGCATTTTGCGCTTTGGCAAAAAGCGCTGGCTTTGACCGGCTGCCGATGGTATGAGGCTTGAGCGTCGCAGCAAAGCCAGCTTCTACCGGCTCAATATCTCCAGAATTCGCAATTCCTGCCAGTATGGCTGCTTCCTTCACTGCCATCGCATTTGTATCTTTTCCCGTCCCCGTATCGATCCGATCTGACGATTTTGAGGAACTCCGCAATGACAGAACAGAACGGTCTGCACTCCGCAGGGGCCGCTGCCAATCAGAACCGAAGTGCCAGAACGGCCCATTTCGCCGAACCGAACATGCCCTTCGCGGAATTCATCGTCCTGATGGCGCTGCTGATGTCGCTGGCGGCCCTGTGTACCGATTCCATCATGCCCGCATTTGGCGTCATTGGTGAGGAATTCGGTCACAATACGCCGCAGGAACTGCAGAAGATCATCACCATCTTCTTTGCCGGGTTGGCCATCGGACAGCTCATTTACGGGCCGCTTTCCGACCAGATCGGGCGCAAGAGCGGCATGTTTATCGGGCTGGTGATCTTCATCATCGGCAATCTGATAAGCTGGTTTTCGACCAGCTTTGAAATGTTGCTGCTGGGGCGCTTTCTTCAGGGCTTCGGCGTGGCTGGTCCGCGCATCGTGATGATCGCGCTCATCCGCGATCTCTATGCGGGGCGTGAAATGGCGCGCATCATGTCCTTTGTCATGGGGCTTTTCATTTTCGTTCCAGCCTTGGCGCCCATCACCGGCCAGACCATCATGGCCATTTCCGGCTGGCGGTCGGTCTTCTTTTCTTTCATCCTGTTGTCCAGCATCGGCGGCATCTGGCTCGCGATCCGGCAGAATGAAACCCTGCATGCCTCAAGGCGCATCCGCGTTACGCCCGCCAATCTGTGGCGGGGGACGAAGATCATTTTCACCACGCCAAGCTGCCTTGGTTATATGGTTGCCGTCGGCTTCGTTCAGGGGCCTTTCATGCTCTATCTCAGCACGGCGCAGCATCTGTTCCAGTCCACTTACGGGCTGGGTACCCTGTTTCCCTATGCCTTTGCCGGACTTGCCATTTCACTCGGTTTTGCCTCTTTCATGAACAGCAAGCTGGTGCTGCGCTTTGGCATGCGTTATCTCGTGCGCCGGGCACTTGTTGCCATCATTTTCATTTCGGCACTCACCCTTGCCTGCACCATGCCGTTTGATTTCATCCCGGATCTGTGGATGCTGTTCCTTTTCTTCAGCCCGCTGTTTTTCTGCACCGGTTTGCTCTTTGGCAACATGAACACCCTTGCCATGGAAGAGGTGGGCAATGTGGCCGGGCTGGCATCCGCATGGGTGGGGGCAATCTCGACGCTGATCGCCATGACAATCGCCACCCTGATGGGACAGATCTATGACGGTTCCATTCTGGCTTTGCTAGGCAGCTTCCTGTTTGGCGCAGTCATAACCATGTTTCTGACAATTTTCACAGAACGCTGGCGGGATCGCAGGGACAGCGAACAGAGTGCCACGGCCCAATGATCTGTTGGGCCAGACGGTTTCCTGCCCTGTTATTTTGGACAAGAAGGCAAAAAGTTCGAAAAGGCGCGGCTTCGGACTGATAAATCTTGAAAATGTCCCAATCGTGAGGCGAAGATGACGGCGTTGATTGTGAATGTCTATGACAAGGGAACCGCGCGGCCATGGAAAGCAAGCCGGAAGGTCTGACCGGCCTTGAGAGGCTCAGGGATATCAGGCTGGATCGCCATCTGCTCGATGAGTTGATGCGCAGAGGATCCATCAGCGCCGAGCTGCGCCGCCAGAGTCTGGATTGGTTACATCCGGGGCATCTGTGGGCTCGCTGGACCATGGTCATGCTGATGGCATTCGGTGCCGGGTTGTCGCTGGCCGGTATAGTCTTTTTCTTCGCCTTCAACTGGGCCAACATTCCCGATCTAATCAAGCTTGCTCTCATTGAAATGGGCATCATACTGACAGCAGTTGGCGCTTGGCTCTTGCCTGCCGAAAAGCTGCCCGGCCGTCTGCTGCTCATGGCCGCAGCCATGCTGACCGGTGTTTTTCTGGCAGTCTTCGGACAGATTTACCAGACTGGTGCCGACGCTTGGCAATTCTTCGCTCTCTGGGCGTTGCTCATTACGATCTGGACCGTCATCGGGCGCTTTTTGCCCCTATGGGTGCTCTGGCTCGGGCTCGTCAATCTTTCCTTCTATCTCTGGTGGGCAGATGTTCCATGGTTGCAGAATGACGATCAGAGCCTGCTTTATCTTGTCCATGTGCTGATCATTGGCGCTGTGCTGATCGTCCGTGAATGGTTGTTGCCCTGCGATGAGTTTGATGAGCAAACCGATTTTGTCTGGCTTGCTCCCCGCTGGACCCGCTGGCTGCTGCTTGCTGGCATGCTGGCCTTTCTCTTTCCGCCTTTGATGATCTGGATCGCCAACTGGGAAACGGCAAGTATGCTGGTCACATTCTCGGCTTTGGCAGCCGCCGTTATCGTGTTCATTCTTTTCGTCGCCTTCCGCTATTGGCGACCCGATATCCCGGCGCTTGCAATGGAATTTCTGATGATCTGCATTCTCGTCATCATTGGACTCGCAATCCTGTTGTTCGACACCCTGTTTGAGTCTCTGGGGACGACCTTCTTCACCGCCATCTCGGCCATCGTCTGCTTCGCTGCCGCTGCGGGCTATTTGCGCCGCCTTCTGGCGCTGGGCATAGATCAGGAGGAAGCCGGACTATGAGTGACAATCCAACCAGTTTTCGCTTTCTGATGACGGCTCCCGGCGTGCTGGACTGGCTTGCTTTCCTTCGGGATCGCGGTCTGGCTGAAAAGAGCCAATTGACCGATATCGGCCGGGATATTCTTGTTCTGGAAACGGGAGAGATTCAGGAAACGCCAATCTATCTGCGCGCCCTGAGCGCAATCGGCGCTGTCATTTCTGGGTTTTTGCTGCTCTATCTGCTATTTCTCTTCGGTCTGTTCGACCTTGACAAGACCAGCCTGAGCATTAACGGGCTGGTCTTTATCGGCCTCTCGGCCCTTCTGCATGCGCTCGGAATGCGCAAGACCAGTCTGGGACGTGATTTCTATATCCAGCTGTCCCTGACGCTGCTTCAGGTTGGCAAATTCGCGTTGGTGGCGGGGCTGGCACAGATTGTCCATGACCAGTTTGGTCTCAGCTGGTTCTGGACCATTTCGGTCATTCTCGGTCTCATCGTCATATTGAGCTTTTTGGCTTTCCCCTCATCCATCGAGCGCTTTGTCTCAAGCTTCACATTTCTGGCTTCACTCTGGGTCTGTCTGCTTGTGGAGTGGCCCGATCATCTCAAGCTGGCAGGTTTCAACCTTCTGCTGATTGGTCACATGCTGGCTTTGGCGGCCATTTTGCGCTGGCCCTTTGTGCGACAACGCCTGACAAGTTTTTATGATGCCCTGTTGCTGTCTCTCTGTCTTGCCATCGGGCTGATCCAGAGTTTTCTCTCTGCCGGTCATCAGAGCTGGCTTGATCTGCCCGAGCAAATCGAAGCCGTAATGGGCATCGGCTATCGCTGGTCGGTCCAGATCACAATGGCTCTGGCGCTGTTGGCCCTGATATTGTGGCTGGCCGGGAGAAGGGGAAAGCTGATGCGCGAGCCTGTGCTGGCAACCTTGCTCGGTTTGGCCGCTCTGGCCATATTCTCCAATGCCGGTATTCTGCTGGCGCTGGGGCTGATGATCCTTGGATTTGCAACCCACCGTCAGGGGCATATCCTGCTGGGCCTGCTCTTTGCCCTGTTCTTTGGCTTCCTCTATTATTATCTGCTTGATTTGACATTACTACAGAAATCAGCCGTCCTGATTGCTTCCGGCGCGCTGTTGCTGTTCGGTTCGGCCTATATCTATTGGCGCGGCTGGCATTTGCCACAGCAGGAAAAGCCGTCGGCTCGACGAGGCACCGACGCAGGGGAGGCGCTGTCATGATGAGGCATTTGATCCTTTTGGCCCTGCTTCCCATTCTGCTGGTGCTCAATTACTCCGTGCTTGAACGGGAGCTGTTGCGCAATAATGGCGAACTGGTGCTGCTGGAACTGGCTCCGGTCGATCCGCGCTCGCTCATGCAGGGCGATTATATGCGCCTGCAATATAGTCTGGTGCAGCAGGCAAGCACCGCTTGGCGCACAATGCGCAATGAAGCGAGGGGCGGCAAGGTCGGCGAACCAAAAGGCCGGTTAATGGTAATCGAGCTGGATGAAAGCGCCCGCGCCCGCTTCGCCCGCTTCTACTCCCAAGGGGAAGGCCTTGCGCAAAATGAACGCCTTATTGCCTTTCAGTTCCATCCAGATGGCGGCTCGCGAAGCATCCGCCTGTTGCCGCAATCCTTCTTCTTTCAGGAGGGGCAGGCAAGTCATTTTGAAAAGGCCCGTTTTGGCATGATGCATCTAGGCCCCGATGGGGATCATATTCTGGTCGGGCTGGCCGATGAAGCGGGCCGCCAGATCAAGCCCTGAGGCCAGCATCATGCTGTGATGGCTGCATGCGGAAAATGGGCAATTAACCCAAAGCTAACCATAACAAACTAGACTTGCTAACTGAATCTGTTCGCAATTTTTGGACTACACACCAAAGCATGCGCCAACGCCCTCAAGACTCAGAGAAGTGAATGCTAGAATTTGCCCGAATGTTCATGTCGATTGCGGGGCTCGGCTTGCCGATGGGACTGATTATGGTTCTGTCCGGGCGCGTCAGATATCGCAATGAACTGGACACTTTCTTGCGGCTGGTATCAGCCTATTGCATCTCGATTATCCTCTATTGGGTGATTGGCTACGGCATATATAGCGGCGACACCATACATGGGATGGTTGGCGCAAACGGTGGTATTCTCAACCGGTTGGACCTGATGCAGGGGGAACCGGATCTCTATCTCCTCGTCCTGTTTGCCATTCCGCCCATCGCAGCCGCAGCAGCCATGGTCGAGCGCGGCCGCTATCAGGTGGGCAATCTTCTCGTTGCAGCGGTTGCGGTGCTCGTCGCTCCTGTCACCGCGCACTGGAGCAAGCATTCCGGGCTTGATGGTGAAGGCTGGCTGTTTGCGCATGGCTTCAAGGATATTGGTGGGCTGGTCGTCATCTTTCTTTCCGCCGGATTTGTTGCTCTTGCCGTGTCCATCGTGCTCGGGACGCGCCTTGGGCGCTTTCCCATGCAGATGGGGCGGCCGCGCGGCCATAGCCCGACATGGTATGGCATGGGTGTCATCCTGATCGTGACCTCGACGATCATCCTCACCGCCATGCAGGCCGAAAGCATAGAGGCGATGAGTACGGCCTTCTATGTCATGCTGATTGGCGTCAGTTTCTCCGCCGTATCCGGCTCGGTGCTGCCGCTTCTGTTTCGGCGGAGCGAAACCACGCAGACCGTCTCGACCTCGGTGCTGGCCGGAACCGTCGCCCTGACGGCAGTGGCTTCCTTTGCCGAGCCAGCGGATGCGGCGCTGATCGGAATGCTCTCCGGTGCCTTCTCTGTCGGTTTCAATCACATTCTGGAGACGATCGAGGTCGATGATCCGGGCGAACTGATTTCGGCCTTTCTGTCCGGTGGCTTTGTCGGTGGGCTGATGGCCCCGCTGGCCTGGTCTGGAACAAGCGCATCTCTGGCCAGCGAGTTTGTAACCCAACTGGTGGGCATCTGCGCCATCGCGGGCTGGTCATTTTGCGTGACGCTGCTGGTGGCCCTCTTGTTGAAGTTCACCATTGGCCTGCGCGTCAGCGAAACGGATGAAAAGCGCGGCCTTTCCATCTCGCATTTCGGCTTTTCCAGCGAACCGGATTTCATCATCTCCAGAGTGATGCATTTCAACGATCAGCCCCAACATGCCGAGGGCGAGCGGAATTCGGCATTGACCGCACTGGCGGCGAATTTCTCATCCTCCATCGTCAAGCTGCATGAGGAAACCAGCAAGGCGAGCGAGCGTATTCTGTCCACCAGTTCCGATCCCAAGAAAGGGGCGGCGATGGTGGCGCGCATCCGGCTGGCGGAAGACAGCGTTCGCGTCAAAGCCGAAGATATCCTGATGCTGCTCGAAGACATCCTGAAAACCGGAGAAGGGGGAGATCTGGGAAGCGAGCGCTTTCGGCAATGGGGTCAGGAAGCGGTCGACAAGCTGCTTTCCCCGGTAGAAAATGACATCAAGAAGCTGGCCCGGCATATTCCATTGCAGGCGGACCTGTCTGAGCTTGAGAATATCATCATAACAGCGGCGGAAATCCTGTCTCAGGGTGTGCATCAGATCGAACTGATGCGCGATCTGGAAGAAGCGCAGGTCGAAGGCTTTTTCTCTCGCGATCATATTTGTGATTTTGCCCTGCTGTTGCACGAGAAGAGCCGCCGTATCAAGGCCGTCGCCGAAGTGCGCAATCGGCCGGTTCAGATCGATTGTGCTGTCACCAAGGGATTGACCGTCAATGGCGATGCGAATGCCTTCTCCCGTATTCTCCTGCTGACAGTGGAGGGCGCACTCAACCGTCAACTGAGCGATGGGGTCAAGCCGGTCCGCATCGAGTTGAAGGAGCACAGCTCCGGGCAATATGTCATTCTCGATTGTCTGGACACGGGGACAGCATTGTCCGCGCGCCAAATCCGGGCCATTCGCGATCCTCTCAGTGAAGATCGGGCTCTGGATGAATTGGGGCTGGGGCAGATCCTGCCGCTCATTCTGGTTTCCCAGCTTGTCAGGGCAATGGGCGGGGAATTTGCCATTTCGAGCGAACATCAGGCCGGAACCCATTTGCGCTGTCGCTTCAGAAAAAGACAGAAGAAAATCCAGAAGAGCCCGCGCAAGGCCGCCTGATCTTCAACAGGATCAGCAATCCGCTCAATCCTCACCATGCCCGCTATATAGCCGCAGAAGGCAGCCCCAATACCGGCCGGCAATCACCCACTGGCAAGCTACTGGCAAGCCACCTGCTACTCGGCCGCTAATGCAGGGTTTTGCGCTCGGTAGGAGCCAACGCCGCATTGATATGTCCAAGGGCCAGACTCAGTTGATCGCTGACAGGCTTGGTGGCGTCCAGTTCGATCCAGCGGGGCCAGCGCTTGCGCTCTTGCGCGCTCTGGGCCTGATCCCCGGCAGACATGGAAAGCCGGTAGCCCTCGTCGCCATCCATATGGCTGGGCAGAAATGCCGAAAGGGCTTCCCGTCGCCGCATGTCCTCCTGACGGCATTTGATCAGGTTGAAGGCGACGAGAGAAGATGAAAGTCCCATATCTTCGGCCAGATCGGTCAACAGGTGACGATGGAAGGGCTCGTCAAAATTCCCTTCCAGAATAACCGAATAGCCCGCGCCCAGAGCCCGCCGGGCCTTGTCGGTCATGCGTCGATAAACCAGTTCCCAAACCGAGCCTCGGGTTGCCGAGAGCGGCAGATCGGCGATGGTCTCGACCTCATAGAGCGCCAGACATTCCTGTTCTGCCGACAGATAAAGCGCACCGGGCATCCGTCCGGTCATCGGGGCGAGCAGGCGGGCCAGATTGGAACGGTCTGACTGGTTTGCGCCATTGATAACAATCAGGCGGGTCTCATCCTGCAACAGGCTGTCTCTGGCTGTCTTGACATGCCCCTGCAGGACGCTTTCTTCCGTACCGCCCCTGAGCAGACCAGAAGGCACAGACTGCCCCGTGCTGGCGCGTGCATTCACCGTCGCCTTGATATTCTTGGCATCAGCCAGCGCTTGCAGGAAAATATAGAGATCCAGCACCTGCAATCCGTCAAGCGCATGACTGTCAAACAGCCGGTTGCAATAATGGGAGAAGACCCAGTTGGCCTGACGCGAGAAACCGCGAGACCAGAGTTCTCCGATCAGGGTTGCCAGATCATAGAAGGGATCGCCGATATGATCGCGCATCAGGCTTTTGGAGCCATTCACCTTGGGATTGACCATCCGCAGGCCATCATTCAGCTTGACGACATTGCGCAAACGCAGATTGCCATGGATCTGACCGAACAGGCCTTTTTCGGCGCGGCGATGAATGGCGTCTTTCATCCGGTCCAACTGATCCTGTGCCCGGTTGAAACAGGCGCGCAGCGTGTTCTTTTTCGACTTCTGGGCGAGTTTGCGCACCACCGGTTCCAGATCATCAAACATGTCATTCATCAGCATCAGCCAGGAAATCACATGCTGGCTGGCATGGTCGATGAGCTGCCCCTGAGGCACCAGACGGGCCAATTCGCGGCATTCGGCGAAATTGGGTTGATAGAGCTCGGCAAAATGATCATAGCGCTTGGAGAAATCATAGCGGTGCAAAACAATGACCCAGTCAACGATGGCGCTCTCGTCGCCATGGCTGATAACGTCCTGCACCAGATCAAGCCTTTCCATGCTCGGCAATTGCATGGTCAGTGTCTTGCCCCGTTCGCGAATGGGAATGAGATCCAGATATAGCTCCGGAGCATAGCTGCGGCCCAGCGACACTTCCCGGGCTGCCAGACTGTGGCGCTGCGCCAGCGAAAAGGGCTCGTTGCGGCCAAGGGCATTGCGGCGCAAAAGCTTGTAGCAATAGGGGCCAGCCATGAAAAACAGGAATTGCGGCGTCTCCTGACGCTCGACAGGTGCATCAAGACCATAGCTTGCCGGATTGCTCAAAAAGGAAATGACCTTCTCCTGCATTTGGGCATAGCGATCCATTGCCGCCGGAGCAGCCTTGCCAAGGGCACCTTCTGACTCTGGAGAGCCGACAGCGGAAGAGTGCTTTCTTCTTTGGGAGCTTGGAATGCTCATTGGATCCGGTCCTGATCGCCTTTTTACTTGGAGCAAAATCTCTCAATGCTTGCAACGAAATGTAAATGAATTGCCGAGAGGTCGGGCCGGAGTTTGGCGAGGATGACAAAGAACTGCATTGATGGAAATCAAGCTAAGTAAAAAGTAGAAATACCTAAGTATAGTCTTGGGGTTTTGTCTAATATTGTAATATGGAGACAAGGACTTATGCCTGTTGGAATATTCTTGAAACAAGAGAGTGAGGCAGGCTCTGAATATTGCTTGGGCTGAGAGAGTAATTGCCTGTCAGAACCGGCCGGCAGGATCATGATTCACGGTTATGAGGGCGACAAAAGAAGTTCGGCGCGTTGGGAGGCGCGGCAAATGACTGACAGCAAGATGAAGAAGATTCGATTGAATCTTGCGCGCAATCCACAATATCCCAACGGCAGTGCGCGCCATGGATACGAATTTGTCGCCCCGTTGAATGCTGAAGGCTTCATTGATCCCGAGCATTGGCGCTCCGAACGCGCGCACTGTCTTGTGCGCCGTTTCTGGGATGGCGAAGAGGATGAACATGGTCATCTTGTCCACCGTCCGGGCGGCAGCTGGGCCTTTACCTATGACGAAGACGATGATGTCGAGGCGGGTTACCGTTTCGGAAAACATGCCTTCGTGCCCGGAGAATATGTCTCGATCAAGGATGAAGACGGGATATTATTCACCTTCCAGGTGAGCACGGTTGAGGCGCCCTGATCCTTGCTTTCGGGCGCGGCTGTTGTGAATGAGCGGGCGAGGGTGCGCCGTTTGGCGCAGTTGGCGCGTCGGTTTGAGTCAGATCAACGTGAACAATTGGGCGAATCAAGATGCTGAACGGATCTCAGCTTCAGGAAGCCGCTCACAAGCAGTCCCCCCGCTTGAAGCCGAGATGATTTTGGCGCATCGCCTGTCTTGAACATGAGGGCCCGTCTTGAACATTGGGGCCCGTCTTGAACATGAGGGACAGTCCCTGAATATGAGGGAGAGAGTCCGGGCTTTGTGCTAAATGCCAAAGAAGAGCAGAGAAAGGCAAATGCGGTAGCTTTCCTTTGAGCTTTTCTTGATCGGGAGTGCTGCTGCTCTCTGGCGGTTGCACTCCCGTCGCTTTTCTCATTGCACCTCCTGCGGAGGCAGGTGCCTCTAGATGAGGTTGGCGATTTTTTCCGATATATTGGGCACCTTGAAGACCATATGCACCAGATCAGGATCATCAGGGTCCATTTTGGTTGCAAATCCAAGGGCCTCGCACATCTGGCGCATGGTCTGGTTGGAGCGCAGGACTTCACCTTCCACCTCCGCAAAGCCATCCTTTTCGGCATAGGCCAATATCAGCTTCATCAGCAACCAGCCCAGTCCCAATCCCTTGAGATCCGAACGGACCATGACGGCATATTCGCCCTTCTCATGATTGGCATCCCCCATCAGGCGCACCGAGCCAATCATTTCGCCGCTCTCCTTGTCCAGTGCGATGAAAGCCATCGAGCGGGCATAGTCGATCTGGGTCAGCCGTGCGATGAAGGCATGGTTGATGCTGCGCGCCGAGGAGAAGAAACGAAGGCGCATGTCGTCATCGGTGACCCGCTCGAAGAAGGCCGGGAAGAGGGCCTCATCTTCCGGGCGCATTGGGCGGATAAAGGCAACGCTGCCATCCTTGAGTTCGCGCTCCTGCTCCCATTCGTTCGGATAGGGCTTGATGGCAAACCGGGTATGCGGATGGTCATGCTGCTCTGTCTGGGCCACGCGCACGCGGGCATCGACAATCACATTGCCGCTGACATCAGCCAGCACCGGATTGAAATCAAGCTCCTGAATTTCCGGAAAGTCGGCGATCATCTGGCTCATGCGCACCAGCATTTCCGCCAGAGCATCCTTGTCGCAAGGGGCGGTATCGCGATAGCCCTCAAGACGCCGGTTGACCCGGGTTTTCTCGATCATCGCTCGCGCCGAAAGCAGATCCAGCGGCGGCAAGGCCAAAGCCTTGTCGCGAATGACCTCAACTGCGGTGCCGCCGCGCCCGAAGACCATGACCGGGCCGAACACCTCGTCCACCATCATCCCGAACAGCAATTCGATCGCATGTGGTTTGCGGATCATGGGATGCACGGTAACGCCCTTGATACAGGAGGCCGGATAGACATCCTTGGCCCGATTGAGCACCTGCTGAGCTGCGGTTGCCACCGCGCCCGTGTTGGTCAGCCCCAACACGACACCGCCGATATCGGACTTGAAACGGATATCGGGACTGTTGATCTTGACGACTGCCGCCCCGTAACGGGCCAGAATGGGAGCCGCCAGCTGCGCCGCTTCCACGGCGGTGGTCGCTGCTGAGGATTCTGCCATCGGCAACCCGTAGGCATTGAGCAAGGTCGAGACGTCAACCGCGTCAAGGCAGTCATTGCCCTGCATCAGGGCATCATCAATGACGGTTCGCGCCGCTTCATAATCAGGCTGGAATGTACCCAGTGCCGGAGGCATCAGCATCAACTGATCTTGCGCCTTCATATGGCGCAGGACATAGGACAGACCCTGAATGGCATCGGCCGGTGTTTCGAAATGCGCGATATCGGCATTTTCGTAAAGCTTGGCCACGCTCGGCCCGCCGCCCAGTCTCACCGCGAAGACCGGTATCCGCCGCTTGCCGGCCTTTTTGCGTTCGGCCAGCAAATCGATGATGCTATGGGCCGCTTCCTCGCTGGACCCGATCGCAGAGGGGCAGAACATGCCCAGCACCACATGCACCCCCTTGTCATCCATCACCGCATCTAGCGCCGCCTTGTAGCGGGTCGTATCGGCATCGGTGACGATATAGACCGGATTGTTGCGAGACCAGCCGGCGGGCAATATCTGATCCAGTGTCTCGATCGTCTCCGGGCTGAGCTCGGCCAGTGTCCCTTGCTTCTCGACCAGATGATCGACCGCCAAGACGCCGACGCCATTGCTGTTTGTGACGATCGCCAGATCCGTTCCCTTGAGCGAGCGCAGATGGTTCAGCGTTTCAACCGCATCGAAAATTTCATGCAGGCTATAGACCCGCAGCAATCCGGCCCGTTCGAAGGCCGCATCATACACCTCGTCGGCACCGGCCAGCGCGCTTTTGCGCGAGGCCACAGCAGCCAAGCCTTGCGGGTGGCGGCCGGTTTTCATCAGAATGACCGGCTTGGCGCGCGCAGCCGCACGGGCAGAGGTCATGAATTTGCGCGAGTCCCTGATATTCTCGATATAGAGCAGGATCGCGCGCGTGCGCGCATCCATGGCGAAATAGTCCAGCATGTCGGCAATATCGACATCAACCTTGTCTCCCAATGCGACAAGGCCGGAGAAGCCGACATTATTGTGGCTGGCCCATTCGGCAACCGAGGTGACAATGGCACTTGATTGCGAGATCATGGCCAGATCTCCGGGCAATCCCGGCACATGGCTGAAGGATGCATTGAGGCCCGCTGCCGGTGACAATACCCCGATTGTGTTCGGGCCGAGCAGGCGCATATTGTAACGCGCTGCGGCTTCCGCTGCCGCTTCGGCTTGCGATCCGGCACCAGACCCCATGGCGATGGAAAGGATGATGGCACCGCGGCAGCCCTTTTTGCCGAGCTGTTCAATGGTGTTCACCACCGACGGCGGGGCGATGGCCACGATGGCCAGATCGACCTGACCATCAATGTCATCTATGGATTTGTGGAGCGGGAAGCCATCCAGTTCGCCGCCGCGCGGATTCACCAGATAGAGCTTGTCGTGATAGCGGCTTTCCAGAAGGTTTCTCACCAGAGCATTGCCGATGCTGCCTTCTTTGGAAGATGCGCCGATAAGGGCGACATTGCGAGGATGAAAAAAAACATCGAGATTGAAACTGCTCATCTGAAATCGAAGCCTCTGCCTGCGTGGACGTCAATTCATCAACGGCATGTGCTGGAGATAAAATATTGAGGATAGTCTGTTTCAAAGTGCTTTGATTTTCAAAGCTTTTCGCGCCGATTTGTCCAGAAGTATAATGCACCCACTGAACGGGCTGGAGAACATGTCCGCCAGACGTAATTTGCTTTTGGATGTACAAGAGATTTCTATGATTAGAGTTAATGAATAATAAATTGCGAGAGTGGTGATTATTGAAGTAATGACTGATAAAGTGGGGTTTTTGCAAATATAAATACTGTTATTTTTAGAATTAACTAGTAAAATTTAAATTTAATTATTTAATGTCACAATGTGTATTTTGTGTCTCGGTTTAATAATTTGCACTTCTTTTTGAAGTAAGGTTTTGAAGCAAAGGAACAAAAATTTTAAACCTTGCAGCTAGTCTGGAATGAAGTCATGGACTTGCTGCTGGGAGGCCAACAGTGGAACCAGAAGAGTTTACCAACGAGATCCGAAGGATCAGGGCTGATATCAATAGCTTGGGCAATAAGATCCGGGCAGCCGACTATGGGCATTCGTCCGATACCAAAATGGTTGCCAAACAGATGGGCGATCTGAAAGAGCAGGTCAACATGCTGCTGCATCAGGTCGCACCTATTGAAGATATCCATCTCAAGAGCCTGTCTGTTGAGACAAGGCTTGAGCGCGTCGAGCGTCGACTGAAAAAACAGGATGAAATCAAACAGCTTATGTCAGTTGAGCAATTGCGCCATACCTGGCTGCCAATCTTTGCCCTGATACAGCTGGTCTTGAGCTGGGCGATCTTTTTCAAATGATCCCTTGCGACAGATACCCTGTTTCCTGCTTTGAGGCTGGATGAAAAGACTGAAATGAGCGGGAGTTCGAGCCGCTCCCATCGCTGCCGCCAAGGGCAGTGCCCCCGATGCCTGTGAGGGCACCGGGTTTGTTGTGTTTTTGAGACTTAGCCTTTTTGAGACTTGGTCTCGGCTGGGACTTGGCTGTCCGATTGCCGATCAATGCGCCATCAGGCAGGGAACGGGCATCGATTCAAGCATGCCGCGGGTCGCTCCACCCAGAATGAATTCTCTTACGCGACTATGGCCATAGCCGCCCATGACGACCAGATCATTGCCGTTTGCCTCAACATGCTTGACCAGAGCATCGGCAACGCCATCTTCGGTGGAGGCAATCTTCTGGACCGAGACATTGACGCCGTGGCGCGAGAGATAGACAGCCAGATCCGCTCCCGGATCTCCGGGCAAATGCAGTCTTTCCGCATCCACCATCACGACTTCCACTTCATCAGCCTTTTCCAGAATTGACATGGCGGCATAAACGGCATGGGCGGCGGTTTTTGATCCGTCCCAGGCAACCATGATCTTCTTGGTCGAGAAGGCTTCTACCCCGACATAGGGCACGATCATGATCGGGCGACCGGAATCAAACAGCGCCGCCTCGATGAGATCCACGCGCAAGGGCTCGGGCCGATCGGGATGATCCTGCCCGATCACGATCAGATCACACATCCGGGCATGGTTGAGCAGGGTGTCCAGCCCGCCGGGCATGATGTCCAGGATCCGCGTCTCGAACGGCAGGCCGTTGACGTTGGCATATTCGGAAAAGCGTTCGATGGCTGACTGGGCCTTTTCCTTGGCGCGATTGCGTGCGTCAGTGATGAATTGATCAGGGACAGGCTGAACCATCAGGGCCGGAACCACAGGCTCGATCAGCGGTGCAACGCCGGTCAGATGGGCGTCCATCTGAGAGGCCAGCTCACTTGCAATCTGTACCGTGGCTGTCGTGAGATCCGTTTCAATGTCCAAAATGCAGACTACGTCTTTAATGGCCATGTTTAGGCTCCTCCAAATGACGGGTCGCGAAGAGAAATCGCCACCCCCATGTTCAATTGCTTGCTAATTTTCCGGCCTTGCTTCCCGCTTTGAAGGCCGGAGCAATATCCCCTATGCAAAATTATGCCGCCTAGCTTCATTGCCCGGCTTTGACAGGGATCAATCCTTGATCGGAATTCGGCTGATCCGACATAGACTTAGGCAGTATATGAAACCGGTCGCGGCGTCTCTTCTCAAGCTGTCAAAATGCACGCATGTTGAATTAGCGTGCCAAATCAACGCTCCAGTTGCGCTCTGGCGGCGGCCTTGAGTTCCCGTTCGCTGGCGCGCTTGAGGGCATGCTCTCGCCAGATCGTGAAGGAACCGGCGGCGACGACAATGACGCAGCCTGCAAGCATGGCCATGGTGATATTTTCACTGAAGATGAAGTAGCCGATGATCAATTCATAGACCAGCTGAAAATAGGTGATGGTCTGGACGGTGACGGACTCCGTCAGCGCCAGCGCCTTGATCAGGAAATAATGCCCGCTCACACCCGTTATGCATAATGCGATCAGCCAGGCCCAGTCGGCTGGCGTCACCGGCGCCCAGAAGAAGGGGCCGACGATGCTGGTGATGATCAGACCAATAACACCGGTGTAGAAAAAGCTGACACTGGCCGCATCATAGCGTCCGGCAATGCGCGTCCAGATATTGTAAAAACCCAGCGTGATGGTGCAGAGCACGGGCATGAAGAACCACATGTTCAATTCCTGCCCGAACGGGTTGATGATCAGCAGCATCCCGCTCATGCCCACGATAATGGCCACCCACCGACGCCAGCCGACAGTCTCACCCAACAGGGGAACGGAAAGAATTGCAACCACCAGCGGGCTGGCCGCAAAAATGGACTGACTGAGTGCCAGCCCCACATAGGCAAAACTCAGGATCGAGATGATGATCTGCGCCACCAGAAGAAAGCTGCGCACAACCTGTAGCGCCAGATGATCGGTATGAATGGCTGCCTTGAAGCCCTTGGGGGATCTGAGAGCCCAGACAATGGCAAACAGGGCGAAGGCCCAATAACGCACCATGGTGATCTGCACCGGGTGATAGCTGGTACCGATCACTTTGGTGATGGAATCCTGAGCGGCAAAAATCGTTACTGCAAGCAGGGCGTAAAAGGGACCTGAGAGGCGCATTTTATTGCTTTCAAAGCGGGGGAGGACTTGAAGAAAATCGAAAGGCTACCCTTGGGCAGCCAGTCTGAATGCATCTGTTGATTATCCGTTTCAGCCGATCCAAATTCAAGTCTTTATTGACGTGAAATCAAACCTGTCCAAATCTGTCTTTAAGCCGGATGGGCTGCTGTGTGAAAGCGCCAGCCAGAGTGTCTACCAGAGAGACTTTCAGAGTGTCTATCAGAGAGTCTTCCAGAGAGCTTGTCAGCTTTTACAAGGGCTCTAGCCCTTGAAGGAAAGGAAGGTCAGCTTGGTGTCGCCATAGCCGCGTTCGTCCAGCAATAAAAAGCCGGTGGGAATGTCCAGCTCTGCCTTGGCATCCTCTTCCCAGACAATCAGCGCATCCGGCACCAGCCAGCCACCACGGGCCGCGCTGGCGAGCGCCTGCTCACCCAGACCCCTGTTATAGGGGGGATCCATGAAAACCAGCGTAAAGGGTTCCATCGTGCCGACATCACCCAGTCTGGTCGCGTCGCGCCGGAAGATCTTGGCCACACCGTTCAGGCCCAGCATTTCCATGTTGGAGCGGATGAGGCCGCGGCCTTCCACGCCATCCTCGACAAACAGCGCCGACTTTGCACCTCGCGACAGGGCCTCGCATCCCAGCGCTCCGGTTCCGGCAAAAAGATCGAGCACGCGCGCGCCCTCGACCACATTGTCATGGCTGTGGGCCAGAATGTTGAACAGGGTTTCCCGCACCCGGTCTGTCGTCGGCCGGATGGCCTGACTTTTCGGGGTTGCCAATTGCTTGCCTTTGTTGCGTCCGCCTACAATGCGCATGATCGGAAATCCTGAACTGGTCCTGACGTCTGTTTCTGCTTGCCACCTAGCTGTCATGAGAGCCGATGAGGCAGGTGCCGAAAATGGAAAAGAGGGCAGTGTTGCCCTCTCTCTCTTTATCTCTGAGGTGGTTTAGCGGGAGCCGCGATCCGAGCCGCCGCCGCGTGGCTTGCCGCCCTGAAAGCCGCCCTTGAATCCGCCGCGACCTGATGGTTTGTCACCGAACTTGCCGCCCGGCCGTCCACCGGGGCGAGAAGACGGGCGTCCCTCGCTGCGACCTTCAAAGCGGCCTTCTGAGCGTCCCTTGAAGGGGCCGTCGCCGAATTTGCCGCCGCGTTTGTTGCCGGCTCTGCCAGCATCAGCCTTGCCACCGGCTTTCTTGACGATCCGGGCATTGGGGTCCATCAGATCGGCCTTCTGAGGCCGTCCACCAACCTTGCGCGCCGTCCGCTCGACCATTTTCTTGCCGTCTGCGCCTTCTTCGCGATAGACGAAGTTGGTGCGGCGCGGTGCGCTCGGATCAAACGGTTTGCGCTCGGCATAGGGAATAGCGTTGTAGCTGGTTTTCTCGCGCCGTTCATAGCCGCGATCATCGCCATCGCGACGTTCGAAGCGGTCTCTGCGCTCGCCTCTATCGCCACGCTCGTTCCTGTCGCCCCTAGGACCACGATCCGCGCGATCGCCACGGTCTGTGCGCTCTCGCCGCTCGCCGCGGGCGTCGTCGTCAAAGCGCTTGTTGCCACCCTTGGAGCCACCCTTCTGGCCAGCAATGACGCGCGCGCCTTCCTTGGCCGAGAGATAACCACCCTTGGCTCCACCGGATTTCTTGCGTTCGTCCTTCTTGTCGGCCTTGGGCTCTTCCTTGGGCATTTCCGTCAGAATGGGCGCATCAAAATCGGCTCCGGATTCCTCGACAAGCCGTTCGCCCAACTGGTCGCGCAACACGCGGCCGCGCACTTCCTGCACCGTACCTTCTTCCAGATCGAGAAGCTGGAACGGACCATAGGAAACGCGGATCAGCCGGTTGACGTCAAGGCCGAGATGACCCAGAACCTTCTTGACCTCGCGATTCTTGCCTTCGCGCAGAGCTACCGTGATCCAGACATTGTCGCCAACCTCGCGTTCGAGCTGGGCATCAATGGAACCATAAAGCACGCCTTCCAGCGCGATGCCGTCGGCCAGCGTATCCAGCTGCGCCTGCGTTATCCGGCCATAGGCCCGCACGCGATAGCGCCGCAGCCAGCCAGTGGTCGGCAATTCCAAAACCCGTGCCAAACCGCCATCGTTGGTCAGCAGCAACAGGCCTTCGGTATTGATGTCGAGGCGGCCAACGGTGATCACCCGAGGCAGGCCCTGCGGCAGCTTTTCAAAGACCGTTGGACGACCTTCCGGATCGGAGGTGGTGGTCACCAGACCTCTTGGCTTGTGATAAAGCCAAAGCCGCGTGCGCTCCCGCACGGGCAGGGGAGCGCCGTCGACCAGAACCTTGTCCTTTGAATGGATATTGACCGCCGGAGTTTCCAGCACTTCGCCATTGACCGAGACCCGGCCTTCCTTGATCCATGTTTCCGCATCGCGGCGCGAGCAAAGACCGGCGCGTGCCATGATCTTGGCAATGCGTTCGCCTTCTTCAAGCGCACGGGTTGGCGGCGTATAGGCCGGTCCCTTGGGCTTGTCGTCTGCTGCTTTCTTGAATTTCGGGCCATTCATGCGCGGTGACGAGGCATAGCTCTTGCCCTTGAAGCCTCCGTCGCGATTGCCACCCTTGTCAAACCGGCCGCCTTTGCCAAAGCCGCCTTCGCGGCGCTCGCCATATCCACCGCCAGCGCGATCGTTCCGTTCTCCAAACGGTTTGCGATCTCCAAATGGCTTGCGATCTCCGAACGATTTACGATCCGGACGGCCTGCACGATCTGGGCGTTCTGAACGGTCAAAGCGTTCCGGGCGCTCGCTGCTGCGGCGCAGGCTGCGCTCTTCGGGTGTCTCCCGGCGCGCATCCATATTGGGTGACCAGCCATCATTGCGGTCGCCACGGTCAGAATCGCGTCTGTTATCGCGCTTCTTGCCGAAATCTTTCTTCCCAGAGAATTTTCCTGAGAACTTTCCCGAGAATTTGCCTGAAGGCTTTCCGGCGAATTTGTTAGAGCCACTTTTGCGCTTGTCGCCCTTATCTGAGTGAAAAGCGGAGTTTTTACGATGGGCGCCGTCGCGGCGCGCATTTTCGGATCCCTCTGGCGACGTCGCGTCGGCAGAACGGTGTCCTTTGTGAGCAGATTTGCGTTCCATGGCGAAAGCCTTTACCACAAGTCTTCAAGAAAAGGCGAGCGAAATCGCTTGCGCTCATTGCATAGCTGTCAGATTTTGTCAGCAAGGCTAACAAAGGCGCTAGGGCAACCGCTGGGTGGATATATGATGCAGTCCGGCAAAACGGGATAAAGCTGGAGAAATGAAGGGATCTGGCGGAGAAATGAGCAAATCTGGACAGACGAGCTTCATGGAGTTGGCGCTTGAGGAAGCCAGAATGGCCGAGGCTTGCGGCGAAGTGCCGATTGGTGCGGTGTTGGTGCATCAGGGAAAGGTGCTGGCGCGGGCCGGTAACCGGACCATAAAAGACAATGATCCGACGGCCCACGCCGAAATTCTGGTGATCCGTCAGGCCTGCGCCCAACTGGCAAGCCAGCGCCTGCCTGACTGCGACCTCTATGTCACTCTGGAACCCTGTCCCATGTGCGCTGCCGCCATATCCTTTGCCCGCATAAGGCGCCTCTATTATGGCGCCGCAGACATCAAGGGCGGAGCTGTCGAAAGCGGTCCCCGGCTTTACAACCAACCCATATGTCATCATGCACCGGATGTATATTCCGGCATTCATGAAAGCCAATGCGCTGATCTTCTGAAACTGTTTTTTCAATCCCGAAGGAGTTGAGCGCCTTTCGGACAGAGAAAACAGCGGGACAACGGCAAGAATGGTCTATAGACGGTCGAAACAACAGATCATCAGGCCGAATGGGCTCTGTGATGGGCTCGGCTATGCATGAGCCTTTCGACAAGAATGACGATCTTGTCGGCAAAGAACATGCGGGATTCCGTGGACAGGATGCCGTCATCATCTTCCTTGCAGAAAAACATGATCGAAGAGACGGGCACGCCGAAAATCTCGGAATATTTCTGGATGATCTCTGGGGTGGGGCGGACCTTGCCGAGTTCATAATCCAGTGCGGCTTCGGACGAAACACTCAATTTACTGGCGACCTCGTGAATGGTCATTCCCTCGTTTTCACGCATCAGAGTGAGAATTTTATTGAGCATGGCAATTTCCTTGATTGCTCCAATTGAACATTTTTCTCCTCCACCCTTCCAAACTAGTCCTCCCGAACCACATTGCAAGACACCAAGTAGTATTACATAGAGTGTTTTGACTAGGATTTCGCTGGATTTGCACAGCTCGCAAGACAGTTATGCATGGCAGCAATGTCATATAAGCAAGATGCTGAAAAATAAGCTGAAAATGGCTCAAAATTTAATCACTTCCAACAGCTTTTCGAAGCCGTTTGAAGCATGGCACCGTCTGTGGCATCCTCCCTTTCAAAGACCGGGTGGTGATTCTGCCACCTTCTCCCTTTGATCATGCGTGACCCCATAACGTGACCCCATAATGAGTGATATGACAAGCACCATCAGGCAGCTGGACGAAGCGACCATCAACAAGATTGCCGCAGGCGAAGTGGTCGAGCGTCCGGCCAGCGTCATCAAGGAACTGGTGGAAAATGCCATTGATGCAGAGGCAGACCGGATCGAGATCATAACCGCAGGGGGCGGCAAGAATCTCATAAGGGTGTCCGATAACGGCATCGGCATGAGCCGGACAGATCTGCAAATGGCAATCCGGCGTCATTGCACATCCAAGCTGGATCCTGATGATCTGATGGATATCAGGCATTTGGGATTTCGCGGCGAGGCACTGCCTTCCATCGGTTCCATCGCCCGGCTTTCCATCACCTCGCGCCACGCCTCAGAACCTCATGCCTGGGAGTTGTCGGTCGAGGGGGGACGCGAAAGCGAAGCCAGACCGGCTGCGCTCAATATCGGCACGCGGATTGACGTCAAAGACCTGTTTTTCTCCACGCCAGCACGGCTGAAATTTCTCAAGTCCGACCGCGCCGAGAATATGGCCATTTCGGAGATCATCAAGCGCATCGCCATGGCCAATCCCAAGGTACGCTTCACGCTCACCGGCGAGGATCGCTCGCGCCTTGAATATGCCAATGTCAACGGTCCTGACGCCCATCTGGTGCGCATGGGGCAGGTGATGGGCAAGGCCTTCCGCGACAATGCGGTGGAAATCGATGCCTTGCGCGACACGGTGCGCCTGACCGGCTTTGCCGGCTTGCCGACGCTGAACCGGGCCAACAGCCTGCAGCAATTCGTCTTTGTCAATGGCCGCCCGGTGCGCGACAAGATGATGCTGGGGGCCATTCGCGGGGCCTATGCGGATTATCTGTTCGGCGGGCGTCATCCTTGCGTGGTGCTTTTCATCGATCTTGATCCCCATGAAGTGGATGTCAATGTCCATCCCACCAAAGCCGATGTGCGCTTTCGCGATTCCGGTCATATCAGGGGCCTTGTGGTCGGGGCCATCAGGCAGGCCATTGCCAATGCGGGCCACAGGGCGACCAACACCGGCGGCTCGGCGACCCTTGCGGCGCTGCGGCCCGACGGAGTGCGGGCAACAGAGGCGGGCAATGCGCTGCGCTCCGGGGTGCCATCCTTGTCAGGCGCTGCCGGTTCTGCTTCGGCTTCTTCCGCCGCCGCCGCCTCGGCAGGATACAGGCCCGCCGCATCCTACCAGCCAGCCAAGCCGCTCAATTGGGATTGGCGGCAAAGCGTTTATGCTCCCGGCTCCGATGATGACGCATCCGTCCAGCCGGACGCAGGAGAGGGCTTGCATGAAATGCAGGAGCGACCGCAGGATGGCTTTGCCAGCCCGCCTTCTGCCCTTCGCTCTGAAATGGCTCCGATGCCGGAAATGCAGGGCCGCATGGCGGACATATCAGCCCCTTCTGCCGATGCCAGAGCCAATGACACCCCGCCTGACGCAGCAGCGCTGGCCCGCCCGCTTGGCGCTGCGCGGGCGCAGATTCATGAGAATTACATTATCGCCCAGACCGAAGACGGACTGGTTATCGTCGATCAGCATGCCGCCCATGAGCGCCTTGTCTATGAGAAGCTCAAGGCTTCCCTTGCGGCAAAGGGGATCGCCCGGCAGGGGCTGCTCATTCCCCATGTGGTGGAAATGGAAGAAGATGAAGTCCAGCGCCTGCTTGATGCCGGAGACGAGCTGGAGCGCCTCGGGCTGACGCTGGAGAGCTTCGGGCCGGGGGCTGTTGCCGTGCGGGAGACCCCCGCCATTCTGGGCAAACCCAATATCGAGCGTCTGGTTCGCGATATCGCCGATGATCTTGCCGAATGGGACAAGAGCACCCGCGTGGAAGAAAAGATCCTGCATGTGGCCGCGACCATGGCCTGTCACGGCTCCGTCCGCTCAGGCCGTCGCCTGCGCGCCGAGGAAATGGATGCCCTTTTGAGGGAAATGGAAGCGACGCCCCATTCGGGCCAGTGCAATCATGGTCGCCCCACCTATGTCGAGCTTAAATTGAGCGATATCGAGCGGCTTTTCTCGCGCAGTTAATTGCCCTTGTCTGCTACCGTCACACCATCCTCAACGCCGCGATCATCACCAACGGGGCATTCATAGAGAAAGCGATAGCGGGGCTCGACCACGAGCTTTCCTGATTTGATCAGGCAGTGGGGACGCCCCGTTGCATCGAGATAGGCACGGGCGGCCTGCTGATGGGCCTCCTTGCCGGGCAGCACATTGGCCATGCCGAGCGCCAGACCATTGATCAGGCCTCCCTTGATCGAGGCTCCCAGAGACGGGGTGGTGGTGATGGTATGCTTGTCCGCATTCTCCATGATGCGATAGGAAAGCCCGCCATGCTCCACATGGCGCACATCCCGGATGGAGGTCACATCTTCGCTTACGCCTGCGCAAGCAGCGAGCGTCAGCATCAGGCAGACGCAGATAAAGAGACGCCTATGAGGGCACATGAAAATTCCCCGATTGATATCGAATGGAAGCAATTATTGATTGTGTTTGGTTGTGAACACAACAGAAACTTGGCATCAAATCGTCGTAAATTGCCATTTGGGGGGCTTTTTCCAGCCTTGGCAGAAGGCGCAAAGGGGCCTCGTCATCTCCCTGTCACACAATCAAGTGAAACAGGGCGCAAAGCTGATTGAGAGAAACGACGAGAGCAAATCACAGATGAAGCATTTTCGGCATGTCCTGAACGCGTCGCAATATTCCTTTGCCGGTTTTCTGAGGCTCCTGCATGAAACCGCAGCCCAGGCCGAATTCATATTCTTCGCCGTCCTGCTGCTGATTTATGCTCTGGTGGGGGCAACGGCGGAGCAATTTGCCATTCTCACCTTCCTGTTCCTGCTCACGATTGCCCTTGAGGCGTTGAACACGGCAGTGGAAGTTCTGGTGGATCATCTGACCAACGAATTCGCCGAATTTGCCCGACAAGCCAAGGATCTCGGATCCTTTGCCGTTTTTTGCGGCTTGACCATGCTTTCCCTATACAGTCTTTATGTGCTTTATAGTCATCTGTAACCGAAGCGACTGAAAGCAAGAAGCAACATGCGCAAAGACAATCCGTCCGTCACCACGATCCGGAACCATATTCCCGGCTCGACCAGAGCCATCAAGCTTGTCTCTGGTATCCTGTTGCTTGTTTTGGCCTTTTACTTGATTTTCGGTTTCTCTTTCGATGGCGAAAATCCCTATCTCTTCACGGCGGTGCTGATTGTCGCCTTTCTTGCCTTCGGCTTTGGCTGGACCTTTGCCTCGCAAGGAGTGATGGGCTGGTCGCGCCAGCTTGATTTCGATTTTGACAAACGCCAGATGCGGCAGACATCAGCCTCCATTCTTGGGCGCTCCCGCCCTTTCGTGGTGCCATTCGTGCGCATTTCCGGTTTCAATATCCAGCCCGCAGGCCGCAAGGGCTCAAGCGCCGATAGCGATGAAGCCATTATCGAAATGATGGATGTCAATGGCGGTATTCTGCTCTATGCCGGGCTTTTCAAAAGCCATGCTGCCGCAGAAGAGATGGTCGGACGCATCAGGGATGCTGTCACCGAAGATGCCGATCCGGATGATCGCCCGAGTGATCATCAGGCCTGATAGTGCGGCCAGATGGCTGTGAGATAGAAGAAACCGGACAGGCACGACAAAAGGAAGAGAGGCGGGATGCCTCTCTCCGTCAATTTTCTGAAATTACTGGAAAAGCGATCAGCTCTTGCCGGAATCGAAGCCGACAAGGATCTGCACATCGCGTGATTGCGGCGTCGGGATCGAGATGCTTTCATCCACCTTGGCAAACAGGCCCGAGCGATCCGGTGGCGCCAGCATGACCGGCACCTGATGCAATTTGGAATAAAGCACATTGTCTTTCTGCTTGATGACAATGCGCAGTGGCAGCACGGCCTTTTCCTTGTCCGCCGATTTCGGCCCGCCCAGCACACGGCCAGCGACGCCGACCTTGATATACATTTCGGCGCCCATATCGGTGCATTCTCGTGCGGTCTGGGTGATGTTGGCCTGATGGATCAGCATGTTGGCATTGCCATCGCCACCCTTGGCATAGGTCTGATAGACGTTGGTATCGCCCAGAATGCTGACCGAAGGGCAATAGCCATTGATCTGCTTGGCGTTATTGAGAATGAGATTGGTCGTGCTATCCATGATCGGGCCGCCACTGGCGACATCGCGGGCGCTCGAAGTGACGCCCGGCGCATCCGATGCTGCGGCGGGTGAAGCGGTGTTGCTGCTTCCGAATGTGGGCATTTTCATCCCGCCGGGACCGGTTATGCAGCCCGAAAGACCAAGCCCCAGGGCACCGACAGCAGCCAGTTTGCAGATATTGGAAATAGACACCGACATCATCAACTCTTTCTATACGCATCACATCAGCAGGGCAGCCGCGCCGAATATCCGACTCGAGGCTTCTATTGCCCTATTTGGCCACGACTTATAGCATAAATGAGGCCGATGGCGAATATTAACCGGGAATAAAGCCTTTTGCGATTCATATGAAGCGAGAAAATGACGTAATTGCCTGTTTCCCCGCATTGTTTCCCAAAAAATATCGCTCAACTTCTGCCGGGAAAGCGCCCCGGATGGCCTTTTCCCTCTCATCACATCTTGACATGGGCAGCTGCACACTCTTCATATCCCTTGAAAGCGATATAGATCGGAATGCAAACACAGCCAGGGTGATGACATCATGAGCCAGACGAAACCCCCACTGGAAATCTTGCTATGCGCGCCGCGCGGCTTCTGCGCCGGTGTCGACCGGGCGATCCAGATTGTCGATCTGGCGCTCAAGACCTTTGGCGCGCCGGTCTATGTGCGCCACGAGATCGTGCATAACAAATATGTGGTCGAAAGCCTGAAGGCCAAGGGGGCGGTTTTCGTTGAGGAGCTTGACGAAATCCCGGCCACGAAGCAGCCAGTCATCTTCTCGGCCCATGGCGTGCCAAAGTCGGTACCGGCCGCTGCGAGCGAGAAGAATTTCTTCTATCTCGATGCCACCTGTCCGCTGGTCTCCAAGGTTCACAAGGAGGCGATCCTGCATGATCGTCGCGGCCATGAAGTGGTTCTGATCGGCCATGCCGGGCACCCGGAGGTGATTGGCACCATGGGCCAGCTTGCCGACAATGTGGTCAAGCTGATCGAGACGGTCGAGGATGTCGCAAGCTTCGAGCCGAATGATCCGGACAATCTGGCCTGGATCACCCAGACAACCCTCTCGGTGGATGATACCGCCAGCATCGTCGAGGCGCTCAAGGCGCGGTTTCCCAATATTCAGGGGCCGAACAAGGATGATATCTGTTACGCCACCACCAACCGGCAGGAAGCGGTCAAGACCGTGGCGCCGCGTGCCGATGTGATGATCGTGGTCGGTGCCCCCAACAGTTCCAACTCCAAGCGCCTGCGCGAGGTTGGCGAGCGGGCTGGCTGTCGTCAGTCGCTGCTGTTGCAGCGGGCCGCCGACATCGATTGGGACAGTCTTGGCGACATTGCCTCTGTGGCGATCACGGCAGGGGCATCCGCGCCGGAAATTCTGGTTGAAGAGGTCATCGAGGCCTTCTCACAGCGCTATGATGTCACGGTAGAGGTGATCACCATTGCCAATGAGGATATGGTCTTCAACATCCCGCGTGAGCTGCGCGAAGCGGCCGTCGCGGCTGGTGTTCTTGAAGATGGCCCAAAGGCGGAGCCGGTCAGAGGCAGATAAGGCGGAGCCGGTTAGAAACAGATAAGCCGGAGCCGGTTAGAAGCAGATAAGCCGGAGCTGGTTAGAAACAGATGAGCCGGAGCCGGTGAGAAACAGATAGGCTGGAGCCGACAGGCGAAGGATATGCAGGGCAGGCAAGGCTGCAAGCTCGCCGCCCGCACAAGAGAAGACAAGACAGCAGGACAAGGCGAAAGGGGACCGAGATGGCGGTCTATACGGAAGTCAGTGATGAAGAATTGAGTGCATTTGTCGACACCTATGATGTCGGTGCGCTCACATCCTACAAGGGCATTGCCGAGGGCGTGGAAAATTCCAACTTCCTCGTGCGAACCGAAACCGGTCCCTACATCCTGACGCTCTATGAAAAGCGGGTCAATCCGTCCGATCTTCCCTTTTTCCTCGGGCTGATGGAGCATCTTTCCGCGCGCGGTTTCAACTGCCCCACTCCGCTGAAAAATCGGGCTGGCAAGGCTCTTGGTCATCTGGCCGGACGTCCCGCAGCAATGGTCACCTTTCTGGATGGCATGTGGGTGCGCCGCCCCACTGTTGAACAATGCGAACAGCTCGGCGTGGCCATGGCCCAGTTGCACAAGGCCGGTGAAGGGTTCGAGATCAAGCGCGCCAATGCGCTCTCGGTCGCAGGCTGGCGTCCGCTCTTTGCCATGTGCGCCAATCGGGCCGATGAAGTGCAAAAAGGCCTACAGGCAGAAATCGAAAAAGAGCTGGAATATTTCGAAACCCACTGGCCAAGGGATCTGCCCAAGGGTGTCATTCACGCAGACCTGTTTGTTGACAATGTCTTCTTTCTCAAGGGGGAGCTTTCGGGCATTATCGACTTCTATTTTGCCTGCAACGACCTGCTTGCCTATGACATAGCCATCTGCCTCAATGCCTGGTGCTTTGAGCCTGACGACATGTTCAATGTCACCAAGGCGCGCGCCATGCTCAAGGGCTATCAGTCCGTCCGGCCGCTCTCGCTTGAAGAATATCAGGCGCTGCCGCTGCTGGCTCGGGGCGCCGCATTGCGCTTCCATCTGACACGCCTTTATGATTGGCTCAATGTGCCCGAGGGGGCTCAGGTTACCCCGAAGGATCCGATTGAATATCTCAAGAAACTGCGTTTCCATCGCTCCATTCGGACTCCGATGGATTATGGCATCGAACGCTAGCCAAACCCGGTTTTGAAGGCGTTCGGGCAAGTGAGGCAAGATGAGCAGCTGCGGCATCAATACCGGCACCAAGGCCAAGGATGATCCCTTCCTGTTTCGCAACCATTATCCGCTGCCTGTCCGGGCGATGATCGGTCTGTTCGGCTGTGTGCTCTGGCTGTTGCCCTATGCTTTGCTGATTGCGCCGCAATGGAACAGCTTCAACTGGCTGCTGATCCCATATTCCGTCCTTGGCCTGTTCGGAGCGGTGGCCGGAGGCTTCTTTCTGCTCTCTGCCATTCTGGGGGAGGCGAGAGAAACCCGGCTTGATCTGGAAGGTCAGATGCTGATCCAGACGACCCGCGACTGGCTCTATCGTCGCCGCGTGGTGCGCACGCCCTTTGATGCCATCTCTATGCTTGAATTCCATCGTCCCGGCTGGGCGACAGATGAAACGGTCATCGAAATTCATCCCATTCTGGAAAATGGTGATGGCCTGCCAGCTTTCGGAGCCTTCCCTTCAGAGGAAGAAGCCGAGAAAATCCGCATTCTGATGGGATTCCGCTCCGGGGGGATGGTCGAAATATCCGGCCTCAAGGGCCTGTCCAATCGCTGGCGCGGTGCCGCCCGTGTGATAGAAGGGGGCCGTTCCGCAGATAGTGAGAGCGCCTCGGACAAGATCCATCGCCTGCACTGACGTGATGCCACATATATTTATGCCCGGCCAGATTCATTGGAAATCCGGCCAGGTCGAAATCCGGCTTTTGTCAGAACAAGAACAGGCAGGAAGGCGAGCGATCAGTTGAGCGCTTCAAAACCCGACTTGAAGCCATTCAGCTCGATGGGAATGCCGATGCCTTCTTCCGGGGTCTGGAACACGATGAAGGTTGCGGTCTGGCCATCCTCAAGCAGCTTGAGCAGCTTGTCATCCATGATCACCTCGGCAATGCAGCCCTGCGGCAGGCAGCGCACGAAACCGGCATTGCCCACATCGGTGGAATCCACATGCAGCCCCAGCCCATGCGGCAGCAATACGCCCAGCGGCGTCAGGACCCTGAGAATGCGCGCAGACTTGTCGGCGGTTTTCAGAACAATAACCGTCAGGCCCACATTGTCGCGGTCCGATGCTGTGACATATTGCATGAGAGCGCACTGCTCGGATGGTGCTCCCGGAGGGGTATCACAGCGAATTTCCCAGTCACCATGCTTGGAGCGAACAGCCCCTTGAGCCGCTGCGTCACTGGTCGAGAAACCGATGCTTGCAAGGGATGTGACAAGAAGGGCTAGGGCAAGCAAGGTGCCTTGAGACAGTTTGCTCAAGAAACGATCCGGGAATTGCTTGGAGGGCATTGGAGATGTCTTCATGACTATCGCTCTAAAGGGCCTGATTTGGGTTGAACGGTTTCAGTAATCTATTTGCCTGATTCGTCGCGCCTGTGTCTTGGAAATGCGTTGAGAGACTGCTCTAGGCCCGAATTGTGGCAATAAAATATTGGGGATATTTCTGCGGCTCCCAGCTTATGCACGAAAAATCTCATGTGGATATTTCTGAATAATAAAGCTTAATTCGGCAACTGGGGCAGGGTGTCGCACTAATTGATTATGCGCAGAGGTTGCGACAGACGGTCGCATGTGGCTGTATAGCATCTGACTTGATCTGAATCAAATTCTGAAGTCGCGCAGTTGCATCACACCGGCACTGAAACCGACCTTTGCGGCGTCTTTCCAACAGGCAGCAGGGCGCGGGGTCCCAAACGGGCAGGAACGGGGAGGTCACACCGACGACAGAGATGGACAGATCACGCCGCCTGCCTTTGACCGAATGAGAGGCTGGCTGGCAAGGAGGATCGAAATAGGAGGATCAAACGTGGTGATCGCCAAATTGGGTATCAACACTCGCAGCCAATTCCGCAGGCACCTGCTTGCTGCGGGCCGGGACTGTCTGGCATTGCTCGCCATCGCGGTGGCATGGATGCTTATGGGAAATGCTGCCGCGCTGGCATCCCAGCCGTCAGACTGGGGCACAGGGTTTCAGCCTGCCGCTTCGCCGGTGATGGAAGACGTTCACTGGTTCGGCAGCTTCACCTTCTGGATCGTCATCCCGATCGTGCTGTTCGTGGCGCTGCTGCTGGCAATCGTTCTGCTGCGCTTCAATGCCCGCGCCAATCCTGAGCCTTCCAAGACCTCGCACAACACGCTGCTTGAAGTCGCCTGGACCGTGGTGCCGATCCTCATCCTGATGGTTCTGGCTGTTCCGTCCTTCAAGCTGCTCTACAAGCAGATGGAAGTGCCTGCCGCAGACCTGACGGTCAAGGTGACGGGCTATCAGTGGTATTGGGGCTATGAATATCCCGACGCCGATGGCCTCAGTTTTGATTCCCTGATGCTCAATGATGAGGAACGCGCCACCAAGGGCACCAACGAGCCGCGTCTGCTGGCCGTGGACAATGAAATGGTGGTGCCGGTGGGCAAGGTCGTGCGCCTGCAGATCACCTCAGCCGATGTCATTCATTCCTATGCCATGCCTGCGATGGGCGTGAAAATGGATGCTGTACCGGGTCGCCTCAATGAATCATGGTTCAAGGCCGAGCGGGAAGGCATCTATTATGGCCAATGCTCGGAGCTTTGCGGCAAGGATCATGCCTTCATGCCGCTGGCCGTGCGCGTTGTCAGTCAGCAGCAATATGAAGACTGGCTCGCTGCCGCCGCCGATGACGTGTTCGAAGCCAACAAGGCGCTTCGGGCAGCGATTGCCGCACCATCAAACCTGAAACTGGCCGCGCAATAGCGCCAACGCACAAGGGAGCAAACTCATGTCTGTAACCAATGCCCCAAATGCGCATGGTGATGCGCATGGAATTCCGACCGGCTGGAAACGCTGGGTCTATTCAACCAACCACAAGGATATCGGCACCATGTATCTGATCTTCGCCATCGTGGCGGGGATCATCGGCGGTGCGCTGTCCGGTGGTATCCGGCTTGAGCTTCAGGAGCCGGGCCTGCAATATTTCACCGATCCGCATCTGTTCAACGTCTTCACCACGGGCCACGGTCTGATCATGATCTTCTTCATGGTCATGCCCGCGCTGATCGGCGGCTTTGGCAACTGGTTCGTGCCGATCATGATCGGGGCGCCTGACATGGCCTTCCCGCGCATGAACAACATTTCTTTCTGGCTGTTGCCTCCGTCCTTCCTGTTGCTGATCATTTCGCTGTTTGTGGAAGGCCCTCCGGGCGGTACCGGCTTTGGTGGTGGTTGGACGGCCTATCCGCCGCTTTCCAGCAAGCTCGGCCATCCCGGACCGGCCATGGATCTGGCCATCTTCGCGCTGCATATTTCCGGCGCCTCGTCCATTCTGGGTGCGATCAACTTCATCACGACGATCTTCAACATGCGGGCGCCGGGCATGACCCTGCACAAGATGCCGCTATTTGCATGGTCCGTGCTGGTTACCGCCTTCCTGCTGCTGCTCAGCCTGCCGGTCTTCGCCGGGGCGATCACCATGTTGCTAACCGACCGCAATTTCGACACCTCCTTCTTCAATCCCGCCGGTGGCGGTGATCCGGTGCTCTATCAGCATCTGTTCTGGTTCTTCGGTCATCCGGAAGTGTATATTCTGATCTTGCCGGGCTTCGGCATCATCTCGCACATCGTCTCCACCTTCTCGCGCAAACCGATCTTCGGATATCTCGGCATGGCCTATGCCATGGTGGCGATCGGCGTCGTCGGCTTCATCGTCTGGGCTCACCACATGTATACGGTCGGTCTCGATGTCGACACGCAGGCCTACTTCCTGTTCGCAACCATGGTTATCGCGGTGCCGACCGGCATCAAGATCTTCTCATGGATTGCCACCATGTGGGGCGGCTCGATTACCTTCCGCACGCCGATGCTCTGGGCCGTGGGCTTCATCTTCCTGTTCACCATCGGTGGCGTTACGGGCGTACAGCTGGCCAATGCCGGGCTCGACCGCGCCCTGCATGACACCTATTATGTTGTGGCCCATTTCCACTATGTGCTCTCGCTCGGTGCCGTGTTCGCGATCTTTGCGGCCTGGTATTACTGGTTCCCGAAAATGTTCGGCATCATGTATAGCGAGATCCTCGGCAAGCTGCATTTCTGGGTGATGTTTGTTGGCGTCAACCTGATCTTCATGCCACAGCATTTCCTCGGACTTCAGGGCATGCCGCGCCGCTATGCCGACTATCCCGATGCCTATGCCGGCTGGAACGCCATCTCTTCCTATGGCTATTACATCACCATCGTCGGTGTCGGCATCTTCCTCTATTGCGTCTTTGAGGCCTTCGCCAGGAAACGCAAGGCCCCGGACAATCCGTGGGGCGAGGGTGCAGATACCCTTGAGTGGCAACTGTCCTCACCACCACCCTTCCACCAGTGGGAGGAACTGCCCCGCATTCGCTAGGGGTAACGAGCTAAATGAGGAGGCAGGGCGTCATGGTCTTGCCGGGCAATGCATGAATTTCGCAAGGCCCGTGACGCCCCCTCAGCCTTTCATGCCCCTGTCGCTTGCCTGCAAAATTTCGATGCGCAAGGAAGCGGACGAGCGAAGGCAAAAGCACCGGCAAGCAAGGCAAAGCCGACACGATCATCAAAGACAAGACAGCAACAACAAGACTTCAAGCAAAAGACCGCAAGCAGAAGACCATAAGCCGAAGACCAAGGACCAGAACAAGCAGGCAGGCAGAAACCTGCCCGGGAGAGAGCCAGGAGTATGACCATGACCCTGATGGACCAGACAGACCGCAAACAGGCCATAGCTGCATCCGTGATTGCACGCGCGGATTTCGCTTCCGACCTTTCCGTCGAATTCGGCGGAGCGGAAGTGCGCGACTATATTGCCCTGATGAAGCCGCGGGTCATGTCGCTGGTGATTTTCACCGCACTGGTCGGGCTTATGGTTGCTCCGGGCCATCTTCACCCGCTTGAAAGCATCATTGCAATCCTTTGTATCGCCATTGGCGGGGGCGCGTCCGGTGCGCTGAATATGTGGTATGACGCCGATATCGACGCTGTGATGAAGCGCACGGCAAAGCGCCCGATTCCTGCCGGTCGGATCACACCGGGCGAGGCGCTGGCCTTCGGCCTGACCCTTTCCTTTGGCTCGGTCCTGATGCTCGGCCTGCTGGTAAATTGGCTCGCGGGTGGGCTTCTGGCCTTCACCATCTTCTTTTATGCCGTCATCTATACCATCTGGCTGAAGCGATCCACGCCGCAGAATATCGTCATTGGCGGAGCCGCAGGGGCCTTTCCTCCGATGATCGGCTGGGCGGCCGTGACGGGCAGCGTCAGCATTGAATCCATCACACTGTTTCTCATAATCTTCATGTGGACGCCGCCCCATTTCTGGGCGCTGGCGCTCATCAAGAGCGATGATTATCGCGCCGCCAAGATACCCATGCTGCCGGTGGTGGCCGGGGAAGCCGTGACACGCTCCCAGATCCTGATCTATTCGCTTTTGCTGGCCCCCATCGGGGTGATGCCCGCCATGCTCGGATTCGCGGGCGTCAGCTACGGCGCTCTGTCGGTCGCGCTTGGCGCTCTTTTCATTGGCGCTGCCCTGCGGGTCTATTTCATTCGCGAGGGAGGAGCGGCCAGAAAGGCCGCCGGGCAAATGTTCGGTTTCTCCATCCTCTATCTGTTTTTGCTTTATGCCACGCTGCTGTTCGAGCGCCTTGTCGGCCTCGATCCCTTGCCCGCGCTGATCTGATCCTGCGCGAAAACAGGGCTGGCATCGCCTATCCATGAAAAGGAACAAGCCAATGGCTGAAATCGTTGAAAAAATCACACTGACCGAAACCCAGAAGAAACGCCAGCGCAAACGCTCCATGGCGATTGCCTTCACGCTGGCCGCTCTGGTTCTCATCTTCTACGCCATCACCATCGTCAAGATGGGGCCGGGCGTGATGAACCGTCCGCTCTGAGCCTGATCGTGAGGGATAGAACGTCTGATGAGCGCGCCTGAAACCAAACCTGACAACAAGACAAAGCCAGCAGACAATGCTCGCGCCAATCTGCGACTGGCCTATGGGCTGGTGGCCTTTGTCGGCGTCATGGTCGGCATGGCCTATGCCGCAGTTCCGCTCTATTCGCTCTTCTGTCAGGTGACCGGCTATGGCGGCACCACAAGGGCAGCAACTGCGGCCCCTGCCACCACGATCACGCGGGAAATGACGGTCCGCTTTGATGCGAATATTTCCGGCGGCCTCAGCTGGAGTTTCCGGCCCGAGACCAAGCCGGTAACCCTCAAGGTCGGCGAAACCGGCGAGGCGAGTTATGTCGTGATGAATATGGGGCAGGCGGCCTCTGCCGGAACCGCCACCTTCAACGTCACGCCACAGGCCGCCGGTGCCTATTTCAACAAGCTGGAATGCTTCTGCTTCACCGAACAGACCGTCGAAGCAGGCGCGACCAGCCATATGCCAGTGATCTTTTTCATCGATCCGGACATCGACAAGGATCCGGATCTGAGATTCATCGATACCATTACCCTGTCCTACACATTCTTCCCGCTGGAGAAGAAGCCCGTCGACAAGGCGGCGAAAGTCGATAGGGGCACAGCAACCAGCGACAAGACATTGACGCGTTCGGGAGGAGCAAACAATGGCTGAGGCTCACAGCAAGAACCACGATTACCACATCATCGATCCAAGCCCGTGGCCGATCATTGCCTCGGTTTCCGCCTTCATCATGGCGATCGGAGCCGTTACCCTGTTCCATGGCGGCACCAGCCTCATTCTGCTGGCGGGTCTGGTGGGCGTGCTCTATACCATGCTTGGCTGGTGGCGCGATGTGGTGCAGGAATCCATCGAAGGCCACCATACCCCGGTGGTTCAGCTGCATCTGCGCTATGGCATGATCCTGTTCATCGCCTCGGAAGTGATGTTCTTCGTTGCCTGGTTCTGGGCCTTTTTCGATGCCAGCCTGTTCACCAGCGAGGCCAAGCAGTTTCTGCGTGCCGAATATACCGGTGGCACATGGCCCCCTGAAGGGCTGGAGGTGATTGATCCATGGCATCTGCCGCTGTTCAATACCCTACTGTTGCTCGCCTCTGGCACGACCATCACATGGGCACATCATGCCCTGCTTGAGAATGATCGCGATGGCCTGAAAAAGGGTCTGGCCCTGACCATTCTGCTCGGTATCGTCTTCTCGGCGGTGCAGGTCTATGAATATGTTCACGCGCCCTTCGCTTTCAAGGAAAGCATTTATGGGGCAACCTTCTTCATGGCAACCGGCTTTCATGGCTTCCACGTCTTCGTGGGAACCATCTTCCTGATTGTCTGCCTGATCCGCGTCCAGAAGGGGCATTTCACGCCGGAAAAGCATTTCGGTTTTGAAGCCGCTGCCTGGTATTGGCACTTCGTCGATGTGGTCTGGCTGTTCCTCTTCACCACCATCTATGTATGGGGCAATTTCGGAGGTACCATCGCCCATTAGGGCGATGGCGACTGCCCGACCCGTCGGGCAGGAGTGCGTTACATGGCAGAATTCAAAGGCAGCATTGCCCGCACCGCTTTTGCGGGCAAATGCCCCCGCTGCGGTGAGGGGCATCTCTATAAGAGCTTTCTCAAGATTGCAGACCGCTGCGAGCTTTGCGAAATGGATTACGGCTTCATTGACAGTGGTGACGGACCGGCAGTGTTTGTCATCATGATTGTCGGCTTCATTGCCACCGGTGGGCTGCTCTATACCGAATTTACCTATGAACCGCCGATCTGGCTACAGGCGCTGATCTGGTTGCCCGTTACCATTCTGCTCTGCCTTGCCTTTCTTTATTGGCTCAAGGGCGCTCTGATCGCCCAGCAATATAAGACCAATGCCGAGCAGGGACAGCGTGTCGGCGATGGGGTCAACCACGCAGAAGCAGATTGACCAGATCCGGCACGATCCATTCCCATCCGGCCACGCTGGTAAAGAAAGACAGCCCACCCATGGCAAAGACCGAAATGGCGTTGAACAGCATGATGGTAATCAGCGCCACGCGCTGCCATGCCCTGTAATGGAATGCCAGACTGATATTGGCGACATTGATCAGAAAGATAACAGGCAGAGCCACCGCCAGATTGCGCCAGTCCGGGCCGATCAGAGCGATGATCGCAACGCCTATCTGGACCACCAGCGGAAAGAAAAGATTGAGCGAAAAGAAGATCAGGGCGAAGCGGGCAGGCTGTGACAGCATGGTCGAACTATCCTCTCTGCTCATTGACTTGAGCCTAGGTCTGATGGCGCCAGCGCGGGAAAGCCTGTAGCCTCGGTTGAGGTAGCACAAAGTCAGCGGGAGCGAATGGAAAAAGTGTTATTCAGGGCAAAATTCTGGCTGTTCAGCCTCTGCGCTCTTGTCGTCCTTGCCATCCTCATATCGCTGGGAAACTGGCAGATGCGACGGCTGGCATGGAAAGAGCAACTGATTGCTGATGTAACCAGCCGCGTTGCCGCAAGGCCCATAGCAGCTCCGGGGCCTCGGCAATGGGCCGATCTTGCCGCCGATGAGGCGGTCTATCGTCCGGTCTATCTTACCGGCCATTATGACCATGCCCGTGAGGTTCATGTCTGGTTTGCGCTCAGCAATCCGCAAGGGGGCGCTCTATCCGGACCGGGCTATATGGTCATGACCCCTTTTATCACCAAAGAGGGCTGGCAGGTCATCGTCAATCGCGGTTTTGTGCCTGAAGCGCTCAAGCAGCCCTCGAAGCGACCGGAGACGCTTTCAGACAATGAGCTGACCCTTTACGGTCTGATGCGTTTCGACGAGCCCAAAAACTGGCTGAGCCCCAAGGCAGACAAGGAAATGAATGTCTGGATCGTGCGTCAGGTGAGCGAAATGGCAGCCTATCTGGGCATGGATCCCGCCAATACGGCTCCCTACTGGGTCGATCTCGTCAAAGGGCAGGGCGTGGACTGGAACGGCATGGCATCAGCCCTGCCGCAAGGGGGGGAGACCCGCATCAGTTTCCGCAATTCCCATTTGCAATATGCGCTCACATGGTATGGGCTGGCCGCTGTTCTTGTCATCATTTTCATGCTTTTCCTGCGTAAAAACCTCTCAACTCCGCGCGAGAGGGAGCAGGATTCTTCCCTTTGCGACAAATAAAAGATATGCAGCATTGACCTCTTTGGCAGGAAGGTCCACATGAAAGGCCTTGTGCATGTCGAGCAGCCGGCGAGCGATGGCTCGGGCAAGGCGACTTTGCGCAGGAGACCGGTTTGACGAATGACAGTTTGCAAGGATGGGCGAAATGCTGGTGATTTTTGATTGCGATGGCACTCTGGTTGATACGGAAATCATCTGGGCCAGGGCAAGCATTGAAGTCTTCAAGGAAGAAGACCTTGATATGGATCTTGAGGGCTATAACAGCACCTATGCCGGCATGACCAATGCCGAGATCGTTCAACTGATTGAGGAAGATATCGGGCGTTCCCTATCCCATGACATTTTGCAGCGCATTGATGATCGCGCGATGGAGAAGATCGACACGCTGAAGGTGATCGATGGGGCACATGACATGCTCGATCAGCTGGATTATCCGCGCTGTGTCTGTTCCAACACCGCATCGGAAAGACTGGAAAGCAATATGCGCCGAACCGATCTGTGGGATCGTTTCCGCCCCTATGTCTATTCTGCCGTTGAAGTGGGCAGCAAGCAGCCAAAGCCCGATCCGAATGTCTTCCTGCATGCAGCGACGGTATTGGAAACCGATCCGTCCGACTGTTTCGTGATTGAAGACAGCACCCACGGGGTACAGGCTGCCTGTCAGGCGGGCATGCGGGTGATCGGTTTCATTGGTGCAAGCCACAGCTATCCCGGCCATGGCGAGCATTTGATGGATGCCGGTGCGGAAACCGTCGTGCGGCGTCTTGCCGATCTTCCGGCAACAATTGAAGCCCTCAAGGGCTGGCATGAAGAATAGGCTCTTTGAATGATCTTTCCGGTGCTGGCGATGCTCTGTCGATGACATTGCCCACCGGGCCTGAAAGGCCTTTGTAAGATTAAAGGTCAGTTAGAGCGCCAAATGAATCTTAAGCCGCTGATTTAACTGGCTATTAAGTATAAAAAGACAATTGCATTGCTTTTCCCCCTGTCGAAAAATCAAGACCGGTAAGGTTTTACCATTTGTGAATGCCCCCTATGGTTTGATTTGACCAACTTATAACAGGGGTGGTTTTTCTTATGGCTTGTCGGGGAAAAGCGTCAGATGCGCTCCATTGGTTGCATCGTCGAACTATTTTTGCTTTTTGCTTTGCCCTTCTCTTCAGTCTGGAAGGGGTGTCCTCACATGCCTTGGCTGATGAGCTTGAGAAGCCGCGCGAAGACATCATTCTGACCGTTACCGGCAATATTGCCCATCACAATGCGGACGGCGCGGTTCTTCTGGATCGCGCGATGATCGAGAATGTCGGGCTAAAGGAACTGGAGACGCACACGGTCTTTTCCTCGAAGGCATATCTCTGGCACGGACCGCTGATGCGTGATCTGCTTGAATTTATCGGGGCAAGGGGAGAAAGCATCGAGGTGCTGGCGCTAGATGGCTATAGCATCACCATCCCGATTAAGGACTTTTATGACTATGACGTGCTGCTCGCGACCAAACGGGACGGCAAACATCTGAGCGTCAGAAACCGCGGACCAATTCGCCTTATCTATCCGATTGATCACGATCAGACCCTCCGTGATCCCAAATATACCTCTCGCTTTGTTTGGCAAATCGAGAAGATTGTTGTGAAATGAAATTTTATTCGAAGGCGCTGGCCGTAGCCTATCTGATCTCAGTGGCAGGATTGCTGATTCTGGAATTCAATCAATTCCAGAAGGTGGACAGGTTGCGCGGCCAGATAGCCCAAAGCTACGAGATGATTTCCGGCAGGGACGAGGGCATTCGGCTGGAACTGGAATATCGTCGCTTTCGCAGCATTGCAGGCAAATATGTATTTGGCGAAGACTTGCGGGAACTGGGCAGCACACCGGCTGAGTTTCAGCAGGTGTCTCATGTCATGGTGCGCCAATGGTTTGATATTCTCTGGAGCCGGGCTTTCGGCATCAATTCCGTTGGGGCGGAAATACCTGAATCCAAGCATGAGCAATTTGATGCCCTCCTGATCGACCTGCGCAGCGCTTTGCGCAAGGTGGATGCGACCGTACAGGATCTGGCACCGGGAGATCTGGTCGGTTTCAGGAAAATCGAGGACAATCTCTCCCCTTTCGAGGAAGGCATCACCAGAATGGCTGCTGCCATAGCGCAGACGCGCGTAAACCGGGCTTCGGTTCTGCAAGGCCGTCTGGATGATGCGCTCATGTCAATGGACACGATGCTGCTGAGCTCCGCTGCGGGTGTTGTGCTCATCCTGACCCTGTTCGGAACCGAGGCTTATCGAGCCCGCAGGGAGGAGAGCAGGATCAAGGGGCGGGAAGCGCGAATCCGTTTTCTCGCCGAGCATGATCCGCTGACCGGTCTGGGCAACAGGTCTTTCCTCAATGACAAGATGAATCACTTCATTGAGCATTCCAACCGTACAGGGGAGGGGTTCAACCTCATCCTGTTTGATCTGGATAAGTTCAAGGATGTGAATGATACATTTGGCCACCCGATGGGGGATCGGCTGCTGAAAAATGCGGCGGCTCGTTTCACCAGCATATTTTGCAGCGAAACCGATATCGTTACCCGTCTGGGTGGGGACGAATTCGCCGTGCTCCAGCGCGCCGATTTCATGACCAGCGAGCGTATGGTCAAGACCGTCATTGAAGCGCTGAGTACCGCTTTCGAACTGTCTGGCAATGACATCCGTATTTCAAGCTCGGTGGGTATCTCTCGTTATCCCGATCTTTCCAGATCGGCCGATGAATTGCTGCGCGATGCGGATCTGGCGCTCTATGAAGCCAAGCGCAGGGGCCGCCAGACCTATTGCCTCTACGAAACCGGCATGAGCGTGGCGATCCAGAACAAGATGCGACTTGAGGCCGACCTGCGCAATGCCTTGCAAAATGGCGGAGACGGACTGGAGGTCTATTATCAGCCTCAGGTCACAACGGATCTGCAAAACGGCACCTGCAAGGTCACCGGTGTGGAAGCGCTTGTGCGCTGGTTCCATCCTGATCAGGGGCAAATTCCGACGCTCGATTTCATTGATATCGCTGAGGAATCCGGCCTGATTGGAGAATTGTCCGACTGGATCTTCAAGGAAGCCTGTACCGATCTGGTGAAATGGCACCGGTCAGGCTTCAAGCTGCATCTCTCGATCAACCTGTCGCCTCATCAGCTCAACAACGCCAATCTGGCAACCGAACTGCTGCAACTGCTCGACAAGACCGGCATTGATCCCAATTATCTGACGCTGGAAATTACCGAGAGCGTGGATGTGAAAGACACGCGCAAGGCGGCCCGGATCCTCTCGCAGCTTTCCGCAAGGGGCATTTCGCTGGCGATGGACGATTTCGGAACCGGCTATTCCAATCTGGGCTATCTCAAGAGCCTGCCGCTGGATATTCTCAAGATCGACCGCTCTTTCGTTCAGCAGATCGAGGAGAAGGAAGAAGACCGCAAGCTGGTGCGCGGCATCATCAATCTGGCCAGCGGCATGGGGCTGAAAATCATCGCTGAAGGGGTCGAGACCGAAGAACAGATGCAGTTCCTGCAGGCCCAGAATTGCCAGATTTTTCAGGGCTTCCTGTTTGGCCGCCCGATGCACAAGCTCTCTGTTCTGGCTCTTCTGGCCAATACGGAGCCGGATATATTCAAGGACGAAATCGAATTGCCCGATCTCAAGCGCAGGGAAGCGGCAATCCAGGAGCTATAGGCCAGAAGCCGGAAAATAAAAAAGGCACAGGGAACCGTGACAGCTCTCTGTGCCTTGATGTTTGGTGGCTCTTTGGGCCTATTCCTGATCGGCGACAAAGGCCTTGTAGGCGTCTTCGTCCATCAGATCCTCAAGCTGGCTCTTGTCGGCAATGGTCATCTTGATGAACCATGCGCCGCCTTCGGCGTCGCTATTGACCAGAGCAGGATCCTCCTCCAGAGCGTCATTCACTTCGCTGACTTCGCCATCGATTGGCGCATAGACTTCGGATGCGGCCTTGACGCTTTCCACCACGGCAGCCTCGTCGCCCTTTTCCAGTTCCTTGCCAACTTCCGGCAGTTCGACAAATACGACGTCGCCCAGCTGTTTCTGGGCAAAATCCGTGATGCCAATGGTCGCTGTCTTGCCAGCCACCTCAACCCATTCATGGTCTTCGCTATAATAGGTGGTCATGTCTGTGATCCCTCTGTCTTTGCGATGATATTTCTACTGTTGCTCTCGGGCGGGCCGATTGGCCCACTTGTTTCTCTTCGGCCCTGTTATCGAGCCCTGTTATCGGGCTTCACCCATCAGGGCTTGCGGATATAGCGCTGCGGAACGAATGGCATGGGTGCGACTTCGGCTTCCAGCGCGCGTTTGCGCACGGCCAGCTTCACTTTCGTGCCCTCGCTGGCAAAAGCCGGCGGCACATAGCCCATGGCAATCGGAGCCTGCAAGGAGGGCGCAAAGCCTCCCGATGTCACGATGCCGATCACCTTGCCGTCCATATCCTGAATTTCTGCCCCTTCGCGAGCCGGAGCCTTGCCTTCGATCCTGAGGCCGACACGAATACGGGCAGGACCTTCTGTCAAACCCTTGAGGATGCGATCCGCGCCCGGAAAGGCCTTGTCCTCACGGCGGCTTTTCTGGATTGCCCATCCCAGATCGGCTTCAGCCGGATCGGTATTTTCATCCAGATCATGGCCATAAAGGCAGAGGCCGCTTTCAAGGCGCAGGCTGTCACGCGCACCAAGCCCTGCCGGTTGCACCTCCGCTTCGTTGAGCAGCAGGCGGGCGATCGCTTCGGCATCATCTGCGGCGCAGGAAATCTCGAAGCCGTCCTCGCCGGTATAGCCACAGCGGGAAATGCCGACGCTTTTGCCATCGATCTGATCAAGGGTGTGCGACATGAAGGTCAGGCTGTCCGCGTTTGGCGCATGGCGCGAAAGCGCGTCGACGGCCTTTGGCCCTTGCAGAGCAATCAGGGCCTTGTCATCAAGTCGCTTGAGGGTGATGCCTTGAGGCAAATTCTGTTCAAGGAAAGCATAGTCCTTTTCCTTGCATGCACCATTGACCACCAGCATCAGGGTGCCATCCAGCGCCGGATCGGCCGGGCGCGTCACGATGAAATCATCGATGATGCCACCACTCTCATTGAGAAACACGCTATAGCGCATGCGGCCCGGAGCCAGCTTGGCAAAAGCGGAAGGGGTCAGCGCTTCGAGCGCTCTGGCTGTGGTCTCATGGTCTGGGCCTTCAAGCAGCGCCTGTCCCATATGGGATACGTCAAACAGAGCTGCGCTGTCGCGGCAGTGAATATGCTCGGCCATGATGCCTGCCGGATAGCGCACGGGCAGGGCATAGCCGGCAAAGTCTACTAGGCTTCCGCCCAATTCTTCATGCAGAGCAAACAGGGGAGTCTTTAGGGCACCATTCAGGTCAGCCATGGCATTTCTCTTTCTGGTCCTGGTGCCTGCTGAAGGGCGGCACACATTGGTTGCACGGGTGCAGACTGGAATTCTCCGGAAATGAAGGGTCCATTCGCATCGGTGCCTCCTCTGTCACAGAACCTGAGAGATTTCCTGCTTCCTGCCATGGCAACAAGGCCATAGGGCAAGAAGGCAGCTGCTTCCTTCGGTGAGCCCTCAAGGCGGCTTTCCTTGCGGAGCCGTCTCTGGGCTGCTTTCCAGAGTTCGCTGGTCGGGCGGTCCCTTGTGCCTGAGAGTTTCCGAGGCGGTTGCTCCTTCGGCGCCATCGATGCCCCAAGAGGGTCGACAGCTCTCCCGCTGACCTTGAGCCGAACCGCAAGCGGCGGTTCATGCTGCAGGATCGCGATAGTCTTTCCTGCCCGACAAAGGTGCTTGCCGGTGGCCATAAAGTCAAGACGGGAATGTTATCTTTGGGCGGGTCCCAACGACAAAATATGTGTGAAACGGCAAGATGGTCCTACCGGCAGTTGCTGTCATCAGGGCTTGCGGTCTCAATGGCTTGTCCTGACCGCAGAATCGATGGTCTGATCCGGCTCGCCGCCCCAAGCTCTTGTCAGATTGGGGCGCAGCCTTGCTTGTGCGATGGCAGCTTCTTGAGCTTCACCGCTTCACGTTATCAGGCTGTGGCCTGCTGTTTCTGGGCCAACACGAGATGACCATAGATCGGTTTGCCCTCATCGGTGCGGACCACGATCAGCTCGAAATGCCTAACATCCATCCGGTTGGCATCCAGCAACTGGCGGATATAGCGCTCGGAATGGGCAAAGCGCTGCTTTGGCCCGACCTTGAAGGCTTCATTCCTGAATTCTTCCTCCGGCAGGGTTTCCGAGGAGAAGGCAAATAGTCCGCCCGCATCAAGGCAACGGCCCACATGGTGGAATTTCTCTTCCAGTTCGCCCAGATAGGGCAGCACGTCGGTCGAGACAATCAGATCCCAGCCGCTGGCCTCGCCTTCTCCGTCATCCTCGATTTCGCTGAGAAACTCGACGACGTCGCCAGCATAAAGGTCGTCATAGACTTCCTTGTCATAGGCTTCGTCGAGCATGCCGGTGGAAATATCCACCCCGATCATATTGTCTACCCGTTCCTTCATGGAAATGCCGGTCAGGCCGGTGCCGCAGCCAAGATCCAGCATGCGGGCAAAGCGGCGTTCCGGCTGGTAGGCCGTGATCATTTCGCGCACCATCATCGGCACGGCATAGCCCAGATCATCCACGAGAATCTTTTCAAACGCCGCCGCATGCTGATCAAACAATGTCGCCACATAGGCAACCGGCGCCTTGTTTGGCGAAGGACCGCGCTGCATGGAGGCGAGACGCACCGAAGCGCCGATATGATCTTCCGGATCCAGTTGCAGCGCTTTGCGATAGCCCTCGGCGGCTTCGTCGAATTTGCCAGCCTTTTCAAGCTGTAGTGCATTATTATAGGCCTCTTGCAAGGCGTCGAGGTCAATCTCGGACATGGCTCTCTTCCAGATGTCATCTCTGCCGCAATATCGGCAAGCGGTTTGGCTTTGGCGATAGCTCTACACCGCAGCCCATTCAAGGGCAAGCATCTTGCGCAGGGAGCAAGGGTTGGCTAGACAGGGCAGGAATCGTCAGAACCGCCGGAACGGCGCGAAGGAGCCAGCATGAGCAAAGGGGCTATCTATACCGACGGAGCCTGCTCGGGCACTCCGGGACCATCGCCCTCTACGCCCGCAGCGCCATCGGCGCGAGGACGAGAAAACCACTAGAAGAGCCGCCGGAAAGGGCGAAGGAGCCAGCATGAGCAAAGTGACAATCTATACCGACGGGGCCTGCTCGGGCACTCCGGGACCATCGCCCTCTACGCCCGCAGCGCCATCGGCGCGAGGACGAGAAAACCACTAGAAGAGCCGCCGGAAAGGTGCGAAGGAGCCAGCATGAGCAAAGTGACAATCTATACCGACGGGGCCTGCTCGGGCAATCCGGGGCCAGGCGGCTGGGGAGCCTTGCTGACCATGGGCGACCATGAGAAGGAGCTGTGTGGCGGCGAAGCCAACACCACCAACAATCGCATGGAGCTAACGGCGGCAATCGAGGCTCTCAACGCGCTGACACGTGCCTGCGAGGTGGATCTCTATACCGACAGCCAATATGTCAAAGGGGGAATCACCGGCTGGATTTATGGCTGGAAGAAAAATGGCTGGAAAACTTCGGCCAAGAAGCCGGTCAAGAATGTCGAGCTTTGGCAGGCGCTTGATGAGGCCTTGAGACGGCACAAGGTGGAATGGCACTGGGTCAAGGGCCATGCCGGCCATGATGGCAATGAACGCGCCGACGAGTTGGCCCGGCGCGGAATGGCTCCCTTCAAGGAAGGGTAGGGCGCAAGCAAAGAAAGAGAGACAGGCTCGCTTTCCTGCGCTATCGGCAAGAGCTTGGCGCTATCCGCGTATCATGGTCGACAGCTGACGGATATGGGCGTGGCCGGAGCGCCGGACATCCTCCACCTCGCCAAGCAAGGCGACACCCATATGGGAGCCATGCCGCCAGATCACCTGAACAGGCGCTATGGTTCCCTCCTTGCGATCCAGCAGGGAAAGGTCATTCGACAGCATGAGGTCAGGATCAACAGTAATCTGCATGCCGCTGCCGCTCTCATTGCGAATGGTGCAATCCACGCTCATCATGAAATTATGAAAAAACAGCTTGGCACCCTTGAAGACCCGACGTCGCAGGCTCTTTCTGCGTTCCAGTATGACTGTCATCGTACTTGCTCCCTCCCGTCATTCAGGATGAACCGGGATGACGATTTCTCAATTCTTATCAAAATGTAAACCGTCAGAAAAAATCTTCAACATTTGTTAAGAAATTCCTATAAGTTGTATTAATGAAAGATTAACGCGCCTTTGTGCTGGGCATTTGTTGCTGCAATTTTCCAAGTGCAACAGTTGGTTGGATGGTTAAGCCGCGCTCAGGGACACATTGACAGGTTGTGTTTTCTCTGCTGTTCCAGATTGCAATCAAGGCGGGGAGGGGGGCTGAACCCTGCCGAGGCATCTTGCAGCACCCCTTGCGCCGCCCTTGGCCGCTGCGCGAGATCTGGCAAAACAAAAGGCAGACCATTTGGCCTGCCTTTGAGTTGGTGTGTGAGAACGTGCTTTTAATTCTGATAAACCGTCAAACCGGTGCAACAGGAAGCAGAAAACTCGATCCGCCTTGCAGCATCTTCCTGTTTGTGTCGTTACAGTCTTCTGGCTCCTATGATCGAAAGGCGTCTTATGTTGGCGCTCGGAATGTGATCGAAATCGGTCATCTTGCCGACAAAGCGGATGCCTGCCTTTGCACCATCGCGCCAGATCACGTCGGCATCCACCAGTTTGCCCGATTTCCTGTCCAGCAGAGAAAAGCGATCCGGCAATCTGGACGCCATTTCCCGATCAACAATGATATGCATGCCATCGCTGCTCTCATTATTGATATGGCAATCAAGCATCAGAGAGAAATTGCCACAGAAAAGCTTGCCGCTTTTCAGCACAGGGTGCCGCGGAGCATGTCTGCGTTCTTCCATTTGAAAGATGCTATCCATTCATGAGACCTCTGGATCAAGGAAAGAATCTGTTCGAGCCTTTGCAACTGGTAGATTTCTTCATGATCATTTTGTTCAAATTTTATCGATTTTTGCCTGTCTTCGCATTGGAGATCTCTAAAGATCGTTAAAAAAGTGTATATGCCATTCATTATAGCCAGAGATGTGGGAAAAACGACTTTGAATTCATGTGGTTAGAAGGGCTATTCGATCGCTCTTGCAAATTGGAACGGTTGAAAACTTCTCTCACAACCCGCATTTGTTGCAGTTGTGTGACGCAGATTCTGCGAAATTTTTATTTCCCAATTTGCCAAAATGTTTTTGAACAAGAACGAAACGGGTACGTCTGGGGATAACGAATTTGGCAGCATTAGGGCAAAAAAAATAAAATTTTTAGGCTCTGGATGAGCTTGACACGGCGTGTTGCTAGATTCCTCAGAGGCTTAAGAAAAGGTTAACTGGGGATTTGTGGATAGTGCAAAAATCGCTTGATGGCTTTAGTGGAAAAGCTTGCGAAAGAATCATTTCCAAAATCTTTTCTGCTTGTCAAAGTGGCTCCACGACATTTTCAGGTCGGGGTTGTCGCAAGAAGAACGGACAGAAGAGAGCATCTTTGCTCGCCATCTGCATCTGTCTTTCACAAAGACAAATCCCCAAGCAAAAAGCGCAAGCATTGAGGCAAGGCAACTTCGCCAGGCAAGCGCTTTTCCTGTCTATGACGTATATCGGGCCCTTCTTTGATGCGGCACATCAATCGGGATGGGTCTGATATTCAGGATGGCATGACCACAAATGAAAGGCGAAGCTGACGTGAATAAGACAGATAACACGGTAGAAATCGGAGCTTACTTCGAGCAGTTCATCTCCAAGCAGGTGGCAAGCGGACGTTTTTCCAGTGATATGGAAGTGCTGCAAGCCGGTTTGCGTCTTCTGGAAGAAAAAGAACTGCGTTTCCATCTGGAAAAGAGCAAGCTGACAGATAACGGCCTTGATGGGGAAGACGCTTTGTCTTCATCCGATATGGATGCTGGCGAAATGCCTCGTTCCTTCACCCAGGCCATGCGAGCACTGGCAACAGCTGCAAGCGATACCGACAATGCTCTGCCCGCTATTCCCGTTACAAAGGGCCTGCTGCGTCCGCAGATTGCTGCGGAATAATCAAAAGTAAGACAGGAACATAGCCTTTCAAAGAAAGCAGCGCCCCCCGCGCTGCTTTCTTTGTTTGTGGGCTTTGGTCTTCGGGCTGGATAGGCGTTTCTTGCGGGCGAGAGATCAGCGCATGCTGCATCTATGACAATTCACGCGCTATCCGGATTGTTCCTTTGCCCGTTAATCCCAATGCGCATTAATTCCAATGCCCGATAATTCCAATGGATGACTGTTCGCCTTGACCGCACGGTTCAAGCCTCTTGCCCTGAAAATCGCGAAGATGTAGGGTGCCGCGCATATGAAAAGCGCGCCGTCAGCCTTGATATGGGCGCACAGATATAAGGGCTTTAAAGACGTGAAATATGTGAGCACGCGGGGCAATGCGCCTGAACTGGGCTTTTGTGATGCCATTCTGGCAGGGCTTGCCAGTGACGGAGGCCTTTATGTGCCCAAGGTCTGGCCGACTCTGGGCGATGAGGAAATCGCCTCATTGGCCGGAAAAAGCTATGCGGAAATCGCTTTCGCGGTCATGTGGCCCTATGTCGAGGGCGAAATTGCGGAGGAAACCTTCCGCACCATGATCAATGAAGCCTATGCCAGCTTCCGCCATGATGCCGTCGCGCCTCTGGTCCAGACCGGCCCGAATGAATATGTGCTTGAACTGTTCCACGGCCCCACGCTGGCCTTCAAGGATGTGGCCATGCAGCTTCTGGCCCGTCTCATGGATTATGTTCTGGCCGAAAAGGGAGCCCGCGCCACCATCGTCGGGGCGACATCCGGCGATACCGGCGGCGCTGCCATCGAGGCTTTCCGTGGCCGCTCCAATACCGATATTTTCATTCTCTTCCCCAATGGCAAGGTTTCTTCGGTGCAGCAGCGCCAGATGACCTCCGTGCTCGATGACAATGTGCATTGCATCGCCCTTAACGGCAATTTCGATGATTGTCAGGGGCTGCTCAAGGACATGTTCGCCCATCAGAGCTTCCGCGACACCATTGCCATGTCCGGGGTAAATTCGATCAACTGGGGCCGCATCATGGCCCAGATCGTCTATTATTTCTCCTCCGCCCTGTCTCTGGGGGCGCCATTCCGTCCGGTATCCTTCACGGTGCCGACTGGCAATTTCGGCGATATTTTCGCAGGCTTTGTTGCCAAGCAGATGGGCCTGCCGATCGACAAGCTGATCATTGCCACCAACCAGAATGACATTCTGGCCCGCACGCTGGAAAGCGGTAGCTACGAGGTCAGGGGTGTCAATCCGTCCGTCTCGCCAAGCATGGATATTCAGGTTTCGTCCAATTTCGAGCGCCTGTTGTTCGAACTGCATGAAAGGGACAGCGGCGCTGTTAACCGCATGATGGCCGGTTTGAAGCAGTCTGGCTCTTTCTCCATCGAGGAGCAGCCTCTGGCGCTTCTGCGTCAGGGCTTTGCAGCAGATCGCGCCAGCGAGGAAGACACCGCACACACCATCAAGACCGTGTTGGCCGACAGTGGCTATCTGCTCGATCCCCATTCGGCTGTCGGTGTTCATGTCGCCCGCAAAATCGCCGCCGCTAGCCTTGCTGCCAAGGCCGAAGAGGATGATTCCGAAGAGGGCTGTCTGGCACCAATGATCGTGCTTTCAACGGCCCATCCCGCCAAGTTCCCCGCCGCTGTCGAGGCAGCATCAGGGCAATATCCAGCCCTGCCGGTCTGGCTTGGCGATCTGATGGAGCGGCAAGAGCGCCTCAGCGTCATCGACAACAAGCTCGAAGATGTCGAAGCCTTCATTCTTGAACATTCTCGCGCCGCCAAACAGAAAGACGCCTGAGGAGCCAACAACAAAATAGAAAGGGCAGCGCCTGTTTGCCTTGCGATGATGCCCCGGCGGCAAGAAAGGCCGGGGCCTGACACCGCTTACAGGCGCCCCTGCGGTTGCCTTCCGCTGAAAGAAGGGCAGCCGGAACGAGGAGCAGAATAACATTGTCCGTCAATATGACCCGCCTTGCCAATGGCATGACTGTTGTTTCCGATCAGATGTCACATCTCAAGAGCTCTGCGGTCGGCGTCTGGGTCAATGCCGGTTCGCGGTCTGAACAGGAAAATGAACACGGCATTTCCCACCTGCTGGAGCATATGGCTTTTAAGGGTACGGAAACCCGCTCTGCCGTGCAGATCGTGGAAGAGATCGAGTCCGTGGGCGGCGATGTCAATGCCTCTACCGGCATTGAGAATACCTCCTATTTCGTGCGCATTCTTGAAGACGATCTGCCTCTGGCGATTGATATTCTGGGCGATATTCTGGCCAATTCGGTCTTTGACGAAGAAGAGCTTGAGCGCGAAAAACAGGTGATTATTCAGGAAATCGGCGCCGCCTATGACATGCCCGAAGATCGAGTCTTCGATCATATTCTGGAGCAGGCCTTTCCCGATCAGCCCCTTGGCCGGACGATTCTCGGTACGCCGGAAACCGTGCAGAACTTCTCCTCCTTCGATATCGAGAATTATATGGGCAGCCATTATCATGGCCCCAACATGATCCTTTCGGCTGCCGGAGCCGTGCGGCATGAAGATCTGGTGGATCTGGGCGAGAAGGCCTTCTCGGGCTTCAGCAAGACCGCGCCCAAGCCTCTGCAAAAGGCCATCTATCGCGGCGGCGAAAGCCGGGATCTGCAAAAGGATCTCATGGAAGCTCAGGTCGTGCTCGGCTTCGAGGGCTGTCCTTTCATCAATGACAATTATTATGTTGCCCAGTTGCTGGCTGCCATTCTGGGCGGCGGGATGTCATCGCGGCTGTTTCAGGAAGTGCGCGAGAAGAGGGGCCTTTGCTACTCCATCTATACCTTCCATTGGGGCTTTGAAGACAGCGGCCTGTTTGGCATTCATGCTGCCACCGGGGCGGAACATCTGGATGAATTGCTGCCCGTGATCACCGGCGAACTGACACGCGTTGCCGAGGATCTGACGGTACAGGAACTGGATCGCGCCCGCGCCCAGATCAAGGCCAGCCTGTTGATGGGCATGGAAAGTCCCGCCTCAAGGGCTGGCCAGCTTTCCCGTCAGATTGTCCTCTATGGTCGCCCCAGATTGCTGGAGGAAATGGAAGAAACCGTTGCCGATGTCACCGTTGATGACGTCCGCAAGCTGGCACAGAAAATTTTCTGCTCGGGCGTTCCGTCCATGGCATCGGTTGGCCCGGTTGAAAAACTGATGCGGATCGACGAGGTGGCCGACCGTCTGGGTGCCCCCCGGCCCAGAGGCTAGTCCACTCTCTGGCGAGTCTCTGGATCAAACCGAACATGGCCAGACCGCAAAGCTTCGCCAAAAGAGTTATAAATGTCATTTCAAACGCCTGCCTGACACGATTTCGCCAGAAAAAGGGGGTTTGTGTAAAGATTCATAAGCCTTTTCGCAAAGTATGACTTTCCCTTTGAACTGCCTCTGCGTTAAGATTCACTCGTGGCATAATCTACTGGCTGCCAATTCTCCTTGGTCCTGTCCATCCGGCCCAGCCTATACGACCCAGCCTATGCGGCTATGTCGGGTGGCATATTTCCGGTTCCATATGGCTGCTTGGACATGGTGCGTGGACAAATCCGGTCGCGCAGGGAGCAAAGCAGTGAGAAAAGGGGCTGGTGCCGTCTGCCCTGACCATCCGTATATGCAGCTCCTGTCGCAAGAAACGACGCGGAACTGACGGTTGGTTTTGCGTGTTTAAACGGCCAAAAAGGAAAGGCGTGGAAATGTTTCCGCAGAAAGCCGCCCGTTTCAAGGCAATGCGCGCTGAAAAGTCAGCGGGGCTTTTTTCGGCTGCTCTAGGGGTTATCATGCGTCACGGGTCAGCCCGCGGTGCGGTTCATCCCAGACTGAGTGGTTACAATGTCTATTTGCGCCATCCGGTGAAGGGCGACTTTGCCCAGTGGGTCAGACTGCGCACCCAGAGCGCCGGTTTTCTCAAGCCATGGGAGCCGCTCTGGCCACGGGATGATCTCACCCCAAGAGGCTATAAGCGTCGGCTGGATCAATATCGACGCGACCGCAAGTCAGGGCGCGGCTTGCCCTTCCTGATTTTTGACGCGCGAAGCAACCGGCTGATCGGCGGGGTCAATGTCAGCAACATCCGCAGGGGAATCTGCCAGACCGCAACCATCGGCTACTGGATGGGGGAGAATTATGCCGGACAAGGCAATATGGGGCGGGCCTTGGCCTTGCTCCTGCCCTATTTGTTTGATTGTGAGGGTCTTCACCGGATCGAGGCTGCTTGTCTGCCATCCAATCATGCTTCGATTGCAGTGTTGAAAAAGTCAGGCTTTCAGCAGGAAGGCAAGGCAAGAAGCTATCTCTGCATCAATGGAAAATGGGAAGATCATCTGCTCTTTGCCGCCTTGCGCAGCGATGTCATCATGTCGGCGGGTTTCTGAGCGAATGTGCCCAGACCGGATCTTGTGTCTGCGATTCCATGGCAAGACGCGGCGGCGATTTTGTCATGGCGGGAAGCAAATGATGGTATGAATAACAAGCTTGTAAGGGGAAACCTTGCTGGCGGATCCGCCAAAGCGGCCTTTTCCTTTTAAAAAGGCAGGAAATTGACAATTTCGCCTTGTATGGCGCAAAGCAAAATTTTAACTATGGTTCACTGCGTCCGAACGGATGCTGAATGAGAGAGGGCCCCTGGTGAATCGCGTATCCGTCCTGATCATAACTCTTATGGCCATGCTCGTTGGCTTGGTGGCCACGTCTGCCTCTTGGGCTGTGGAAGCTGTTGATGTCAATGCTGACACAAAAGTGCTCAAGCTGGACAATGTGGTCGAGTTTTATGAGGGCGATGAAGATCGGTTGCAGGTGTCCACGGCTCCCGGGCCTGATGGCATTGTCCGCCGCATCGAGGTGCGCGCCCGTCAGCAGGGCGCGGTTCCGGGCTGGTTTGTTTTTGCTCTTGCCAACAATACCGATCGTCAGATCGACCGTTATCTGGTCGTGCCGCATTTCCGGCTGTCCGGCTCCGGTCTGCTCAAGCCAGATCTGGGTGACCGGCGCGTTTATGCCATTTCCACTTCGCAAGGCTTCGCTCCCGAGCGTATACCCGACACCGAGGCTGACGTGTTCCGCGTTACGCTCGACCCGGGCAACGTCGTCACCTTTGTTGGCGAGCAAAGTTCCAAAAGCCTGACAAGTCTGACCCTTTGGCAGCCCGAAGCCTATAAGGACTATGTCAACAGCTACACCTTCTATCGCGGCATCGTGCTTGGCATCGCCGGTCTTCTGGCGCTTTTCCTGACCATCCTGTTTGTCGTCAAGGGCGCGGCCATGTTCCCCGCCGCTGCCCTGCTGGCCTGGTCGGTGCTGGCCTATCTGGCCATCGATTTCGGTTTCATGGGGCGGCTGTTCGATATTCCCACCGCCCATGAGCCGATCTGGCGCGCCGTGGCCGAGGTGGCCTTTTCCGCCTCCATTCTCATTCTGCTCTTCACCTATCTGACCTTGCATCGCTGGCATGTCCGCTATTTGCATGCGTCCGGCGTCTGGCTGCTCTTCCTGATCGTCGTTCTGGGCGTTGCCCTTTACGATCCGTCACTGGGGGCTGGTATCGCACGTCTATCCATGGTGATCACCTCGGTTGCCGGATTCGCTGTCATTCTCTATCTGGCCTTTACCGGTTTTGACCGCGCGATCATGATGATCCCGACATGGATTCTGCTGCTGCTCTGGCTTCTGGCCGCAGGCGGCACCGTGGCCGGTGTGCTGGATAATGATCTGGTCCAGCCTGCGCTCAATGGTGGTCTCGTGCTGCTGGTGTTGCTCTTCTGCTTCACCATCATGCAGCATGCCTTCTCCGGCGGTATTCTGGCTCAGGGTATCGTCTCCGACAGCGAGCGCCGCGCGCTGGCCATCGTCGGGTCGGGCGATATCGTCTGGGACTGGGATGTGCCGCGCGATCGCATGCATACTTCAAGAGAAGCGGAAAAATTGCTCGGCCTGAAACGCGGTGCGCTGGAAGGCCCTGCGCGTGACTGGCTGGATCTGATCCATCCGCAGGACAAGGATCGTTTCACCGCCGTGCTGGATGCCATCATCGAGCAGCGCCGGGGACGGGTGAATCTCGATTTCCGTCTGCGTGCGGAAGATGGCCATTATCACTGGTTCCGCCTGCGCGCACGCCCTGTGGTCGGCACCGACGGTGAAGTGGTGCGCTGCGTCGGCACCCTGCTGGATACCACCAATCAGCGCACGGCCGAAGAGCGCATGCTGCATGATGCCGTGCATGACAATCTGACCGGGCTGGCCAACCGCGAATTGCTCTATGATCGCCTGACTGCCGCCATGAGCCGGACAAGGGCCGAAGGGGCTGCCAGACCGGCAACCCTGCTGATCGACATCGATAATTTCCGCAATATCAACGACAATTACGGTCTGTCGGTCGGGGATTCGATATTGCTGACGGTTGCCCGTCGCCTGACGCGGCTGCTCAAGATGCAGGATTCCATTGCCCGTTTCTATGGCGACCAGTTTGCCATCGTGCTCCTGTCCGAGCAGCAGCCCGAGCGCATCGCCGTATTTGCCGACAGTGCCCGCAAGGTGCTGCGTGCGCCGATTGTCTTTGGTGAGAAGGAACTGAGCCTTTCGGTGTCCATCGGTATCGCCATTCATGACATCCAGGCGCATATGACGGCTGCCGATGTGCTCAATGATGCCGAACTGGCGCTCTATCATGCCAAGCGCATGGGCGGCGACCGGATCGAGCCTTTCCGTCCGTCCCTGCGCCAGCAGGGCAAGATGCGCGGTCCGCTCGACAAGGATCTTCAGGCCGCCATCGAACGCCATGAATTCGAGATTGTCTATCAGCCGATTGTCAGTCTGGAAGACCGCATGATTCAGGGCTTCGAAGCCCTGACCCGCTGGCACCATCCCCAGCGCGGCCTCATTCCGCCGACCGAATTCATCCCGGCGGCAGAGCGCACAGGCTATATTCTGCATCTGGGGCTGTATGTCATGGAGCAGGCCGCCCGCCAGCTCAATCAGTGGCAGCAGACTTTGGAAGGCATGGACCGCCTCTTCATGAGCGTGAATGTCTCTTCCCAGCAATTGCTGCGGCATGATCTGATCAACGACGTCAAGACCATCCTGTCCCGCTCCAGCGTCAATTCTGGCACACTCAAGCTGGAATTGACCGAGAGTCTGGTGATGGAAAATCCTGAATATGCCTCTCAGGTGCTGATGCGTCTGCGCCAGTTGGGTGCGGGGCTGTCGCTTGATGATTTCGGCACCGGCTATTCCTCCTTGTCCTATTTGCAGCATTTCCCCTTTGATACGCTCAAGATCGACAAGAGCTTCGTTGTGAGCGACAAGGGATCCTCTCACATCATTCTGCAATCCATCGTCCGGCTCGCTCATGACCTCGGCCTTAATCTGGTGGCTGAAGGGGTGGAGAGCGAACATTCCGTCGAACAGCTTTCTGCCATGGGCTGCCCGCTGGGGCAGGGCTATCTGTTTGGCAAGCCTCTGACTGCCGAAGATGCCGAGATGATGCTTGGCAAGCAGATCGAGCTGACCCGCCAGATGAAGCAGGAAATGCAGGCGCGCCGCCAGAAAGCCGCTCAGGATGTGGCCGCCAGAAAGGCCGAGGAAGAAAGGCACCGGCGCGAAGAGAAGAATCGCAGGGAAACCGAGGAACTGGAACGGGCGCAGTCCCATGCGCGCGCCGTCGCTTCGCAAAGTCTTCCCGCCTCTGAACCTGCGCAAAAGCCCGCAGCCGCAAAGCAGAGCGAGGAAGACGATTTCCTCGAAGCCATGCTGGCAGAGAGCATCGCGGAGGATCTGGAAGATAGCAATGGCGGGGCTGAAAAAGACAAGCCGTCAGCCAAGGAGCAGCCTGCAGCAGATCCAAAAGAGACGGCCGCTCCAGATCACGGCAATGCTTCAAGTGGTAAGGCCAGCTATAAGGCCGGGGATATCACGATGGCAGCCCGCAGGGCGCTTTCCGGCGGGAAATATGACGAGACTGCCTCTTCTGCCAGCCATGACTCGTCCACGCAGGCGCAAGCTGATACCAATCACCCGGCGGTGAACCGACCGATGGCGGGCCAGTCCAGACCGCAATCTGCACCAGAGAATGATCTGGGACTGGATCTGGTTCAGTCTCTGGAAGAGGCTGTCGGATCGGCAGCTCAGAAGGCGGTTGCAAATATGTCCGGCGGCGAGGGGAAAGCAGGCAAGGCAAAGGCTCTGGGGTCCTCCTTGCGCGAAAAGGTCAGCGGTGCCAAATCCCTGTTGTCCAATCCGTTCAAAAGGAATGCCGAGGCAAAGGCCCAATCCGCAAGCCAGTCCGGTGAGACAGGAGCCCGAGACAAGTCTGGCCGCAATGTCAGACTGCCAGAGATGCCCAAAGTGGCCACGCTCAGCAAAGCCGCAGCCCATGGCAATCCTGGGCGCGATCAGAGACAAAGACCCGCACAGCCAGCCGCACATGGTCCGGCAGCGCATGTTCATGCCGCTCAGGGTCATGCTTCTCAGGGCCATGCAGCTCAGAGTCATACAGCTCAGAATCAGGGGCGTCCTCAGGCTCAGGGGCAGATGGGCCCGGCAGCAAGCCAAGCCCAGCCGCCAAGAGGCGAGCAGAGACAGCCAATGCATGCCCAATCTGGAGCCCAGTCGGCCAATCAGACAGCCAGCCAGTCAGGGGGGCAAACGGGAGGCCAGCCTGCAAATCTGTCAAGAGGCGAGCCAATGGGGCGTCCCCATGGTCAGCCATTCCCTGCCGGGCAGCAAACGCATCAGAATCCGATGCAGGCAAGGGGTCCTCAGTCCGAACAGGGCGCTCCGCGGCCACAGATGCATCAGCAGGCACAGGCTCCAAATGCAGCCAGTCAGGCAGAGCACCCCACTCGTCCGGTTCCCGTTTCCGCGTCAGATGAAGCCAGCCGACCAGCAGAAGGCAAATCGGCTCTGATGGGCTCTACGGCCCCTTCTGCCGTTGACCATGAGGCACAACAGTCCCGTCCGACGCTGGTTGCCGGCAATCAGTCTGCATTCTCCGGGCATGAACAGGCGGAACAGCCTCAGGGCGCTGCCGCGATCAAAGGCCCCAGAATTCACACGCCGACCAGCGAGGAAAGGCAGGACCCTGTTCCTGTGCCAATGGCGCGCAAGGATGAGAGCGCCGCCCCTGCGCAGGACGATGATGATGATGGGGATTTCCCCTTCAACATGCCGGATCTTTCCAACATCGATCAGGATATCGCCACGGCCATTCAGCAAGCCATGCGTGGCAGCAAGAAGAGATAGGTGCCGATCAATCCTGTCTCGGGGCCATCTAGTAGCCTCATTCTGCTGGCGCCAAATGCAGGCCCAACATGTAGGTCAATCGCGAGCATAGGTCACGGGCAAGGGTCCGGGCTCAAGTTGCAAGCTGAAGACCAAGGCTTTCTCCGATCCAGAAACCGGGCTGTCGGATAGATGAGACCTGCGGGATATGGGAGCCCATCCGGGCAAGCCGCTATCTGTCCCGGAGCGGTCCCGCTGCAAGGCAGGCATTTTCTGTTGCTTGAAATGCGCCGGTTTCACTTATCCGGCGAGAGCGGATGCGTCCGTCTGCTGCTTTTGCCTCAGGCGTGGCCCGCTTCGCTGGAAAGCATGGAGAGATCGATGCCCAGCATTTTCAGACTGGCTTCATAGCGATGCTCGGGCGCGCATTCAAATAGCAGGGAGCGGTCCGCATTGCATGTGAGCCAGCTGTTATTCTGCAATTCATCTTCCAACTGGCCGGGCGACCATCCCGCATAGCCCAGCGTCAGAAGCGCCGAGCTGGGGCCATGACCCTCTGCCAGCGCCCGCAGGATTTCCACTGTAGCGGTCAGGCAAATATCGTCGGACACGGCCAGCGTGGAAGCTTCCAGTTTATAGTCGGCGCTATGGAGCACAAAGCCGCGGCCCTGATCCACCGGACCACCATCAAGCACATGCATGCTGTTGAGCGGATGAGGCAGATTGATCATGTCTTCGTCCTCGCTCAACACATCCACCTGACGCAGAAGATCAGGGAAGGTAATCTGCTTGGACACATGATTGACGACAAGTCCCATTGCCCCATCTTCGGAATGAGAACAGAGATACACCACTGAGCGCTCGAAATAGGGGCCCTTCAGGCTCGGCATGGCAATAAGAAACTGTCCCTCCAGTGAGGAAGGCATCATGCCGGATCGCTGTTTGGTTACATGCTCTATCATGGGACTAAGGGTAACTGCGAGTATGGCGCGCTGTAAAGCGCTTCGATGTACTGACTTGTAGCAAGTCAGCTGTTCATCACATAAAATTGTGTACAGCCCTTGCTGCCAATGACTATAGCTAATGATAATGGTCACAATAGGATCAATTTTGGCGGCCATGCATGAGGATAGGATCCCGCAGTCTTTTGTTGCTGGCAGGTTGCCGCTGTGGCGGAGCTGCGGGCCAAACAAGCGCTGAAACCTAATCGACAGATCAAGTTAAGCTTATGAAATTATACAAAAATATTGGCAAGTTTGCCGCCTCTTTGACATTGCTTTGTCTTCTCGCCTCCTCCCTTTGGGTGCAGTCGGTGCGGGCGGCGGTGAGCCCGTGGCATGAAACCGAAGGCGGGCGGATGCGTCTGGTCAGCGCCGGAACGCAGGATGGACGTCTTAAGGCGGGTCTCGAAATCGAGCTTGACGAAGGCTGGAAAACCTATTGGAAAGTGCCCGGCGATGCCGGTTTGCCCCCCAGCTTCAATCTGTCGGCTTCAACCAATGCTGCCGATATTGAAACCCTCTGGCCCGTTCCCCATCGCATCAAGGCCGGAAGCACCGAGATTCTCGGCTACAAGGACGCGATCATTTTCCCCTTTCTGATCACCCCGCAGAATAGAAACAAGCCCGTGACGCTGGATCTTGCCGCTCAGGTGGGCCTTTGCGCTGAGCTTTGCGTGCCGCTCTATGCTGAATTGTCGCTGGAAATTCCGGCCAACGGCTCTCATGACATGGGCACCGAATTGCTGATTGACCGCGATATGGCTTTGGTGCCAACTGCTCCCAGACGTGCATTCGGCATCACGGATATCGAGTATGCCAAGGCGGATAGCGCAGGGGAGGGAGCCCTTGAAAGCCTCGTCATCAGCGCAAACATCCCCGATGGTTATGGCAACAAGGACCTGTTTGTTGAAGCGCCGGAGGGATGGTTCCTGCCTTTGACACGCCATTTGGAAAAAGGTTCTGACAATCAGGAGCGCTTTTTGCTCCGGCTGGAAGGATTGCCCAAGGGTGTAAAAAGCGAAGGTGCCGAACTGACATTCACATTGACCAACGGCGATGAGGCCGTGGTCGAAAAGAGAATACTGAAAAAGTGATTTCCAAAAGGAGAGGCAAGCATGATCAAAGTTGGCGACAAACTTCCAGAAGCAACCTTCATTGTGATGGGCAAGGATGGCAAGGAACAGCGCAAGCTGTCAGACCTCTGCGCAGGGCGCAAGATTGTCATTTTCGGGGTGCCCGGAGCATTCACTCCGACCTGTCATCTCAATCATTTGCCCGGCTATATCAACACCATCGACGGGCTGCATGCGCTGGGCGTTGATGAAGTTGCTGTCGTTGCTGCCAATGATGTCTATGTCATGGATGCATGGGCCAGCGCCAGTGGCGGCAAGGGGCAGATCACATTTCTTGCCGATGGCAATGCCGATTTTGCCAAGGCGACCGGCCTTGATCTGGATGCGACGGCAGGCGGCATGGGCATCCGCTTCCAGCGTTTTTCCATGATTGTGGAAGACGGAACCGTCACCCATCTCAATCTTGAGGAAAATCCCGGCGCTGTCGAAATTAGCGGCGCAAGCGGTATCATCGCCCAGTTGAAGGGTGAATAGGGCTCTCCCATAAGCATCGATAGAAAACAACAAGGCCGGTGGTTCGCGAAAGCCACCGGCCTTGTTTTTAAACCTGCATCAGCAAGCCTTACTGCCAGAACCAACCGCTCTTTGCTAGAAAAGTGTGCCCTGAGCATCATCATCCTTGCTTTTCTTGCGTGAGCGGGCGGGCTTCTTGGCCTCTTTGGGTTTTGCTGAGGCCAGTTCATTAAGACGGCTGAGAATTTCCTGCTCGATGGCTGCGGTCAGTTTCGCGGTTGCCTTCTCCAGCCTTGCGGCGGACGCATCCTCACTGAGAACCTTGGCGACGGCCTTCTCCACCGGCGCGTCCGTGGCTTTTGAACTTGCAGTGATTTTCCCGTCGGGCGTCTCCGGCTCCGGCACCTTCTCGACCGGAATATCCTTGGCTTTGGCTACGCGACGCCGGGCGCGCTTGCCCGCTATGGTGCGCAGATGGGCTTCGATATCTTCGGCAGAAATGGCCGAGGCCCCCATGATGCCGTTGGCCTCATTGTCACAACAGGCATCACCATCCGTCTCGGCATTCTCGCCAGTGCTGCAAATGGCCCTGTCTGTGTCCTCGCCTTCGGAGGCGTGGTCCTCTGCGCTCTTGGTTGTTTGTTCCTTGGCTGAAGCCCGAGGGACGGCAACAGGACCGGGCTTGAAGCTGTCAATCAGCGAGGCTGTAGCGCTGATCGAGCCATCCTCAAAGCTGAGGCTGAGGCAGGCACCGGGATTGATTTCTCCAGCGCGACGGACCAGATTGCCATCGCGATCACGCACCAGCGCAAAGCCGCGCTTGAGCACGCCCTTGTGCGACAGGCTTTCGAGCAGGCGGCTTGCGCCATCCAGTTGCTTGCGCTTCTGCTCGACGGTGAGCAGGGAGACGCGGTCAAGGCGTGCGGAGCGATCTGAAAGGCGCTCCTGTTGCAACGCAATGCGGCCCGTGACCAACTCGCCGCGCAGGCGAATTGCCGTGCTGGCAAGCTGGGAGCGCTTGTTTCTCGTGGTGCTGACAAGCCCCTGTTGCAGCCGTCCGCTGCGATCTGAAAGGCGCTCTCCTTGTGCTTTGAGCCGCTCGGTCACAAGGGTCGGACGCAAGCGCCCTCCGGCAATATCAAGCCGGGAGCGGCGCAGTTGCGTCGAGCCGATCAGGCCCTGTTCCAGACGGCCCGAAACCATGTCGAAGCGCTGGCGGGCCAGAGCCAGAATGTCGCGTGGTTGCGGCAGCGCGCGCGCCGCTGACCGCAGATCTGAGCGGCGGCGATCCATCATACGTGCAATGGCCCCATATTGACGCAAATGCAGATCGCCAAGCGTTGCCACCAGTTCCGAGCGGACCGGCAGGGCCACTTCGGCGGCACCCGTCGGGGTCGGTGCCCGCAAATCGGCGACATAGTCGATCAGGGTCACATCGGTTTCATGACCAACGGCGGAAATGACAGGAATCTCGCTCTCGGCCACCGCACGCGCCGGAGCCTCTTCATTGAAGCCCCAGAGATCTTCAAGACTGCCCCCGCCGCGCGCGACAATGATCAGGTCTGGCCGCGGGATCGGGCCACCCGGAGCGATCGCATTGAAGCCGCGCACACCGGCCGCCACTTCCTCGGCGCAGCTCTCGCCCTGCACCCGCACGGGCCAGACGATGACATGCACGGGAAAGCGGTCGCGCACCCGGTGCAGGATATCGCGGATTACCGCTCCGGTGGGGGAGGTCACAACGCCAATGACGCTGGGTAGATGGGGCAGGGGCTTCTTGCGTTCCTGCGCAAACAGGCCTTCGGCGGCCAGCTTCTTCTTGCGCTCTTCCAGCAAGGCCATCAATGCGCCAGCGCCAGCGGGCTCCATATGGTCGATGACCATCTGATATTTGGACTGGCCGGGAAAGGTCGTCAGCTTGCCGGTGGCCACCACTTCCAGCCCCTGCTCGGGCTTGACCGCCAGCTTGCTGGCTGAACCGCGCCAGATAATGCCGGAGAGAACCGACTTCTCGTCCTTGAGATCAAGATAGATATGGCCTGAAGCGGGACGAGAGACCCGCCCCAACTCGCCGCGCACACGCACATAGCCGAATTGGTCCTCGATGGAGGCTTTCACCGCAAAGGAAATTTCAGAAACGGTAAATTCGGTTGCATTGCTGGGCGCACGTTCGACCATGATGATTCCCGGTTGAGATTCGTTTGAATTGGTCCATTGGTGCCCATCTTTGCATCTCGGGTCAAGCTCTAGCTTTCCCGACTTTTCCCTCCCGGTCATTCTTGACACTGGTGTTGGGGCTCAGACTGCATTAGCTTGGGTCTCCTTTGATATTTCCTGCCGCTTTCGGGGACATAATGCGTCTGATCCATATTCTGCTGGCCCTGTTGGTGGCCGCCATCTGGGGCTTCAATTTCGTTGTCATCCGCGTGGGCATCGATGCCATGCCGCCGCTGATGTTCTCGGCTCTGCGCTTTTTGTTTGCAGCCATGCCTCTGGTCTTTTTCGTTCCCCGACCAGCGGTACCCTGGCCGCTTCTGCTCGCGATCGGCTTCATTCTGGGCGTGGTGAAATTCGGGCTGCTATTTGTCGGCATGCATGTCGGCCTGTCCGCCGGGCTTGCCTCGCTTGTGCTTCAGTCGCAGGCCTTTTTCACGGTCATTCTGGCGTCCGTCATTCTTGGCGAAAGACCAAGAAGCATGCAGATTATCGGCATTCTCGTTGCCTTCTGTGGCGTGGCGCTTGTTGCCCTGACGGTGGATGCCGACGTGACGATCACCGGGCTGCTGCTGGTGATCGCTGCCGCCTTTGCATGGTCTCTTTCCAATCTGCTGATGAAAAAGGCGGCTGGGGCAAATATGCTGCATCTGATGATCTGGATCAGCCTGATCCCGCCGCTTCCGCTTCTCGCCCTCTCGGCCCTGTTCGAGGGTGGCGGCAATGATCTGGCGGCTCTTTTGCAACTCGACTGGAAGGCCATCGGCGCGGTTGCCTATATCGCCTACGGGGCGACGATCATTGGCTTTGCGATCTGGGGGCGGCTGATCGCCATCTATGGAGCCGGAAGGATCGCACCCTTTTCCCTGCTTGTCCCCATTTTCGGAATGGGCTCCTCGGCGCTGTTTCTGGGCGAGGAATTCGGCCCCCTGCGCCTGCTGGCCGCACTTCTCGTGATATTCGGCCTTGTGCTCACCGTGCTGAGATTTCCCCACAAGACGGTTCAACAGCGCGGGCAATCGTGAGATATTTTCCGCAACAGAGTGAAGAGCCCCAAGTGAGTCGCCGGAGAGACTGTCGCCATGTCCCATTATGATTTCAAGAGCCAACGCCTTTGGGTGGAACAGGATATTGCCGAGCGTATTGCCATTCCCTGCGAACGCGCGCAGGCCAATTATCTGCTCAATGTGCTGCGCATGGAAGAGGGCGACCTGATGCTCATCTTCAATGGCCGCGATGGCGAATGGAAGGTCGAAGTCCGCCCCATGGGGCGCAAGAAATGCGCGCTCATTCCCCTTGAACAGGTCCGAGAGCAGCCTGACCCCGAGGCCAGCGATCTGCATTATCTGTTTGCCCCGCTCAAATCGGCCCGCATCGACTATATGGCCCAGAAAGCGGTCGAGATGGGCGTCAGCCAATTGCGTCCGGTCTTCACCCAGCACACGCAGGAGCGCCGCCCCAAGCTCGACAAGATGCGGATGAATGTCATCGAGGCTGCCGAACAATGCGGCATTCTTGCCATTCCCGAAGTGGTAGAGCCGGTGACGCTCACCAAGCTTCTTGAAACTTGGGAGAAGACAGACGCGGGCCGCCACATTATTTTCTGTGATGAGGAAGAATTGGGAAAGAACCCTCTGGCGATCCTCGACACCATCAGGGGCGAAGGCAATGCGGTGCCGCCGCTTGCCGTTCTCATCGGCCCCGAAGGCGGTTTCTCGGTTGAGGAACGCGAGATGCTGCGGGCCTCTTCCTTTGTCACGCCGATCCCGCTTGGGCCCCGCATTCTGCGCGCCGATACCGCCGCCGTTGCCGCCCTTGCCATCGTGCAGGCGGTGCTGGGCGACTGGTCTGATCAGCCGGGCTAGAGGGCTGGATCGGCCAAGGGATCGGCGCGAATATTATGCAAATCATGCATGACTGGGGTTGAATTGGCTGCTTTTGTTTAAAATTATTGAAGTAAATTTATTTTTTTCTTGGAGCTTTATTGCGTCTGGTAAATATATCTCTTGTTTTTCAATGATTTTTATTTTGATCGATTGTGGGTTTAATTGACCGTTAACCATAAATTGCGACTTTTATTGCAGTCGGTATTTGTGGGAGAACGGGCATGGCCCTGAATGCGCTGTCTTTGCGTGGAAAGATCGTCATGGAACTGAGTCTGGTGATGGTCATCCTTGCCGGATCCATTGGCTATAACAGCTATCAGTTGATGAGCCAAAGGCCAGTTCTTGACAAGGCGCATCATCAGGCGGAACTCGTGCTGAGTGAAGCAATCCCGCTGCTGATCACGATCGAGCAACTGAAATTTCATGTGGTTCAGGTTCAGCAATGGCTGACCGATATCTCCGCAACGCGGGGGCTGGATGGACTGGATGATGGTTTCATAGAGGCCGAAGCGCATGCAAAGGCCTTCTATCAGAAAGTGACCGATGCCCAGCTGTTGGCGGCGCGGCTCAAGCTGCCAAGCTTCACCGCGGCTTTGTCAAAGATCGAGGAAGACTTTCCACCCTATTATGAAACCGGCAAACGCATGGCTGAAGCCTATGTTGCCGAAGGGCCTGCGGCCGGTAACAAGCTGATGGGAGAGTTTGACACGGTCGCTGCCCGGATCGGCGAAAGCGTCGGCGCACTAGTGGAAGAGGTGACAGATGCTTCCAGCCCGGTCAATTTGCTCATTCGTGGGGTGGATGAGGCAACCAGAGACAGCATCGACGCCAATCAGCGGGCGCTCAATATCACGCTTCTCATCGGTGCTACCGGATTGCTGATTGCCTTGGCCGGTGTTGTCTATGTCATTCTGTTCGTGCGCGGTGCCTTCAATTGCCTGCTGGCCGATGTCAAGATTGTCATGAGCGGCGATGAAACCCGCCCCTTCTGCATTGACCCTGCCCGCGAAGACGAATTTGGTGCCGTGGCAAAGGCCCTTCAGCATTTTCGAGGGATTCTTTCCGAACAGAAGAGGGCACAGCAGAAGCGGGTGCAAAAGCGTGAGCAGGAAGCGGCCAAACGGGCCAAGCTCGATGATGCTGTGCTGGCCTTTTCCCAGACCATCAAGTCGATTGTCGAAAATGTCTTTGTGGCATCGGACCAGTTGAACAAGACCGCTTCGAACATGACCAAGACCGTCGAGAAAACGACAGGGCAATTGGGAACGGTCCGGCAATCCTCTCAGCTCATGACCTCGAATGTGCAATCAAGCGCCGATGCAGTCCAGTCTCTTGACCAGTCGATTGCCGATATCCAGCATCGGGCCACGCATGCCGCCCATTCGGCCAATAGCGCTGTGGGCGTTGTCAGCCAGACGGCGAAACATATGGAGCAGCTTACCAGTTCGGCCCAGTCTATCGGTGACGTGAGCAAGCTGATCTCCGATATCGCCGAGCAGACCAACCTTCTCGCGCTCAATGCCACCATCGAGTCGGCACGGGCCGGAGAGGCAGGCAAGGGCTTCGCCGTGGTTGCCAATGAGGTCAAGGCGCTGGCAATGCAGACCGGCAAGGCGACCGAGCAGATCACCAATCAGATCGAAGATATCCGCCGCGCCACACGGCAGGCCGAGCTTTCCATTGAAGAGGTGGGGACGATCATCGAGGAGTTGCGTGAGGCTTCCAGCAGTATTGAGGGCGCAATCGAAACACAAGGGAAGATGTCCCGCCAGATCGCCAACAATATGCATACGGTTTCCGAGAAGGCGGAAGAGATGTCTCACAGTGTCGAAGGCGTGGAAACAACCTCGAAGTCCGTCGATGATGCTTCCATAGATGTGATGAAAGCCGCAGATGGCCTCAACAAGCAGGCCAACAGCCTCAAGGGCGAAGTGGGAGCCTTCATCGCCACCTTGCAGGCTTCATGATTGTGACCCCAGCCAGCTGCCGTCGGATTTGAATGGCGGTCCGGTCTCCTATTTGTCGCGGCCCTTGCGCCTTGTAAGCAGGGCAATTTGTCGTTAGTCTGGTTGCCACCGGCTCGGAGATCCCATATCTCTGTCCGGTCATTCTTTGTGTGCCACCCGTTCACTCACATCCATACAGATTATCGGTTTGCCCATGTTCATGTCCGCCGAGGCCTGGGGCCTGTTTCTCGTCGCCTGCCTGATGCTCAATATCGCACCGGGCCCTGATCTGATCTTCATTCTCTCGCGCACAATCGCGCAGGGGCGAAAATTCGGTTTTGCCGCTTCCTTTGGCGTCTGTTCGGGGGCGATGGTTCATGTCATGGCGGCAGCCCTTGGCGTCTCTGCCATTCTGGCCACATCGGCAACCGCCTTCATGCTGGTCAAATATATCGGTGCGGTCTATCTGATCTGGCTGGGCATCAAGGGGCTGTTATCCCGCGATAGCCTGTTGCCCATCGAGGGCGGGAAAAGGTCGGGTTCAACCCTGTGGGCCGTTTATCGGCAAGGGGTGCTGGTGGATGTCCTCAATCCCAAGGCGGCACTGTTCTTTATGGCCTTTCTGCCCCAGTTCATTCCCCATGACGGCTCGCTGAGCGCCCATCAGATCCTGTTTGATACCATTCTGCTGGGATTGATCGTGATTGCCGTCGGGCTTGCCGTGGAGGCCATTTATATTCTTCTGGCCGCACCTCTTGGGGCATATCTGCGTTCCAACCGCGCGGTCTCCCGCTGGATTGATCGCACAGTCGGTGGCTTGCTGATTGGTCTTGGAGCCAAGATTGCCTTGACCGAATAAGAGTTTGTCAATGGCGGGCAGGGAGCAAATGAAACCCGCTTGCTGCCATCCATCACTTTGTTTGCAGGATTGATCAATAAGTTTCATTTGTTGCTTGGCACACCATGCGATAGGGAAACCTGATCATATGATGCCTGACCGAGTTCTGAAATCTGCCCGGCCAAGCGGCTTGCCGCTTCAGGTTCGGCAAGCAAGGCTTTCGCTTTCAGAGCCGGTTCGGTCTGTTCCGTCCTGTCCTGTTTTCGATTAACCGATAATCCGAGGCGAAGCCCATGGCTGCCAGCAATCAAAGAACTGCCGGTCTTGAAGGGGACAACCCGCTATTGGGTATTCTCCTGATGGTGCTCTTCTGCATGCTGATCCCCTTCAGCGACGCCTTCATGAAACTGCTCGGGCCAACCGTTCCGGTCGTTACGGTGCTCGTGGTCCGTTTCACCCTGCAACTGATCTTCATGGGCACGGCCATGCTGATCAGAAAAAGAACCATCTCCCATATCCTGCACTTGTCGCGGCGCATCTGGTGGCTTCTCTTCTGGCGCTCGACCATGCAGATTGCGGGGATCGCCTTCATTTATATCGGCCTGAGATATATGCCGCTGGCTGATACGACAGCCATCTGCTTCATCTATCCGATCCTGATGCTGTTTGTCGGGCATTTCATCATGAAGGAAATTGTCGGCCCCCATCGCATTGTCGCGGCAGTGGTGGGATTTGTCGGAACCCTGATGGTGGTTCAGCCAAACTTCATGGCGGTGGGGCTGAATGCCCTCTGGCCCGTTGGCGTTGCCTTCACCTTCGTGATCTTCATGCTGGTTACCCGACAGATGAGCCGGGGGATTGACCCTGTCTCTGTGCAGGTTGTCTCTTCCATCATTGCGCTGGTTTTCGTTGCCGTGCCGGTTTTGCTGCTCAATGGCGACGGCTATGAGGCCTTTGATCTCAAATGGCCAGCACCGCGCGAATGGTGGTTGCTGATCGGTGCCGGTATCATTGGCTCGCTGGGCCATCTGCTGATGACAGCTGCTGTGCATTATGCCCAATCCAGCACGCTGGCGCCGATGCAATATCTGGAAATTCCCTTTGCTACCCTGATTGGCTGGATCATCTTTTCGGATCTGCCAAACAGCCTCGCCGCATGGGGAATTGCTGTCACCATCTCTGCGGGACTATATATCATCTATCGCGAGCAGAAGGCGCTGAAAGAGAACCGCCGCCAGACGCCACCCGAGCTGCCTGCTGAAGAGATTGTCTGATTCCGCATGGTGCTTTTCGAGTTTTTCACAATGAAGCGCAGGGTCCCCATTGTAACCCCTGTCCCGAATGCCTAATTTGGCACTACGTGACATTCACAATGACGCATTGTCGCGCCTGCCACACTTCAAGGAGCCTGTTTCATGGCCGATTCTCAGTCAAATGCTGAAACCCTGACCCTAAAGGACCGCACCGCACTGATCGAGGCGATTTCGCTGGGAGAGAAGCCAAAGGAAAAATGGCGTATCGGCACCGAACACGAGAAATTCACCTTCTATAAGGATAGCTTCGCACCGGTTCCCTATGAGGGAGAGCGGGGCATCGAACGCCTGTTGCTCGGCATGGAAGGTCTGCTCGGCTGGAAACGGATCGAAGACAAGGGCAAGATCATCGGTCTGGTCGACCCCATCGAAGGAGGCGCGATATCGCTGGAGCCGGGCGGCCAGTTCGAGCTTTCCGGCGCGCCGCTGGATAATCTTCATCAGACCTGCCGCGAGGTCCATAGTCATCTGGCGCAATTGCGCGAAGTGGCAGACCCGCTGGGCATCGGTTTTCTCGGCCTTGGCGTTTCGCCCAAATGGCGTCTGGATGAAGTGCCCGTAATGCCCAAGAGCCGCTACGGCATCATGATGAAATATATGCCTAAGGTCGGCAGCCACGGGCTGGACATGATGTTCCGTTCCTGCACCATTCAGGTCAATCTGGATTTTGAAAGCGAAGCGGACATGGCGAAGAAAATGCGCGTCGGTCTTGCTCTGCAGCCGATCGCAACGGCGCTGTTTGCCAACTCGCCTTTCATCGACGGTCACAAGAATGGCTATCAGTCCATGCGTGGTGCAATCTGGCATGACACGGACAAAGACCGCACCGGCATGCTGCCGCTGGCCTTCGAAGAGGGCTTTGGCTATGAGCAATATGTCGATTGGGTGCTGGATGTGCCGATGTATTTCATTGTCCGCGATCACACCTATCATGACATGACCGGCCTGACTTTCCGCGAGTTCCTCGGCGGCAAACGCAAGGAAGGCGTGCCTGATACCGAGCCAACCCTCAAGGATTGGGAAGATCATCTGACCACCGTATTCCCGGAAGTGCGCCTCAAGCGCTATATCGAGATGCGCGGGGCAGACGGTGGCCCATGGCGTCGTATCTGCGCCTTGCCGGCCCTCTGGACCGGGCTGCTTTATGATCAGTCTTCGCTGGATGCCGCCTGGGATCTGGTCAAGGACTGGACCGAGGAAGAACGCGATGCCCTGCGCATCGCTGTTGCGACCCATGGTCTCAAAACCCCGTTCCGCAATCGCACTGTTCTGGACATCGCCAAACAGGTCGTCGACATCGCGCGCAAGGGCTTGGCCGCGCGAGAACGCGTTAACGGTGCCGGTTTTGACGAGACCCAATATCTTGCAGCGCTGGAAGAAACCGTCACCCTCGGCCTCACTCCGGCGGACCAGTTGTTGATGCGTTTCAACAACGAATGGGGCGGCAACATCAATCGCGTCTTTGAAGATTTCGCTTACTGATCTCTTCTCTTCACAGCCAAATGAGGCTGGCCGGTAATGTCTCTTGCGCAAGCCTTCCCCCCCTTGCGCAGGGTGCCGGTCAGTTCTGCATTCATCAAGTGAAAACGGGTTGTGAAGTTGAAAATACAATTTCAGGTTTATTTAACCGATATATAATATACTTCTTTTTTAGGGGACCGATTGCGAGCATCTGGGGGGACAAAATGGATTGCTGTGCAAATCTGGAAAAATGTGGGTTTTTCAAAAAATACAATCAGTCGAAGCAATTGGCATGCCGTGGTTTTACCAAGCAATATTGTCAGGGTGAGAAGCAGGGGGAATGTCAGCGCAAGCTGTATTTTCAGGAGCATAAAAGCCCTCCGCCTGATGACATGATGCCAAATGGCGTGATGATCGCGGCCTGACAATCAGAAATGCCAAACGCCGGAAACCATCTGTCCGGCGTTTCTTTTGCCGCAAAGAAATGCTGCACAAACACAATTGCCGCTGATTTGCCTTCTTTCCTATGATAAGCTGGCCCAGCCTGTCAGAGGGGAAAATGTCATGAAATCAGCCAAGAAACTGATCATTTCCATCCTGCCGCTCATCATGTTGACGGCCTGTGTGCCTGCCAAGATTAGCGGCCAAAAACCGGATGGAACCAAGATCAGGCTTCTCTTCTATCCCGGAGGCCCCAAACTCAAGGATCTTGTCATCTTTGAGGAGCAGGTCTATTTCGGCAAAGTCGAGGAACTGAACAATGAGCCGGCCAATGACATCAGCTTCACGCTGGAAAATGGCAAACGCTTCATTGCCGAATGCACCGCAGTGCAGGTGGACAAGACCAATTCTCCCAAATGCATGGAATATGATATCTACCATAGCGAAGACGAGGCGATCCCGGAAAATACGGTCTTCTATCGTCCTCGCTGGTATTGAGCCACCCCATGCATTTCGCAGACGCTCTCTCAGGGACTCTCTGGCAGGGGCTTTCTGGCAGGGGGGCTGATTGCCTTTCCACCAGCCACCGGCCGCCGATGTCATGCTGCTCGTGAAGCTGTCAACAACCAGCGGCGGCACCTGTCGGATCTGGCAAGGAACTGCAATCAGCGCCAGCGACCGACCATCTCGACAAAACCGTCGCCGGTGACTTCTTCGCCATAGATGTAGCCGTCGACATTGATCTTGCCATCAAACTTGATGAGATTGCCGATCTTTGAGACAACCTCGCGCTGCTGGTAGGGCAGGCTGATTTGCAGACAGGTTTCCAGCGGCTCGTGCGACAGCACCACATGGCGCGGATAGCGGCGCCCTGAAAGGCGGCTGTCCATGAAGTCATTCATTTCCAGCGGAGCGATCTTCTCGATAATATGGGTGCCATCAGGCAGAACGACGGTGCAGCAGGTATCCTGCTTGTCGCGGGCAAAATCCCACAATTGGGAAACGCTGAGGCGAATGCCATTGCTCAGTTGCGAATAGAGATTGATCCACTGCCGCTGCTCGAGATTGCGGTCGAGGCTGAAGCGCCGCGGCAAGGCGCCCCACTGGCGATTGAGCCACATGGCTCCGGTCACATTCTGAGGCTTGCCCATAACGATGACGCTGCCTGAAAGCTGAATGGCCGGCAGAGCGAATTTATATTGCTGGGCGCCCAGAAAATGGAATTTCCCTTCACCATTATTGACCAGAATGGGCATGTTGACGGTGCCGGAAAGCTCGATGGAGACGTCTGGCAGTTCTGCGTTGATCGTCAACTCACTGCCGCTGCCATGGATATCAAGCTCACGGGATGAGAATTTCAGGGAACGCTTGCTGATATCGACGGATTTGAGCGGAACGGTATTCTCAACCTCCCGGATCCAGCCGGTATCCTGATCCATCAGGCACATGCTGATGGAAATCTGTGCTTCACTCCCCAATTGCTGGATGATGAGCAGATGAATGTTGAAACTGAAATGCTGCCCACCACCGCGCAAACTGGTTGAGAATTGCCATGATTCAAGCGGATGTTGCCCACCATGCCAGGCGAGATCATCGGCGAGGCTTGCGTGGGACCTCTTGATCACCTGCCCCCTGTAAGGTGATCGATAATCGACGTCTTGGGGTATGTGAGCCTTGAGCTGCATACAGGACCTCCCTCTAAGCAAATTCCGTTTTGTGGCACATGGCCACGGTTGGATGTAACGCCAGGGTTGACCTAAGGCTGGTTCTGTACAATTTCGCCGGTTTTAATCATGCGCTTTCTTTTCCAAATCCTGCCATGGTGCCGGACATTCCTCCAGACATCGGCGCCTCGCAAAGACTGGGCCACAATTGGGGCTTGAAAAGACTGACATCCGGAAAGATTGAAAAGTGACAATCTGCGCCCGGGACATCTGCGCGAAACTGATCCGGCAAAACAACGCTGCCGACCCTTCTTAGCCGACCCTTTGCAGCCGACCATTGTACGAACTCGCCTTCAACTGCCTCCCTGAGCAGTTCTGCTTATTTTCCAAGGTTTGCCTTCTACTTACAGATGATAAAACTGCTATGTGTCATAAATATTATTACGACTTGACATCTGTAAACAATGTGCACTGGTCGTTGATTTTCGACTCGTGGTTACCCTGCAAGTATATGTTAGCGCTTAACTAAGTGATTTAGTCAAGAGAAATATTGTCACGTGGCCTATTTTTAATTTTGTACTCTGAGCGTTAGAAATAAATGCTATTTCAACAGGCAATATACTGGTGTTTCTGCTATAAAAATGGACGAATTTGCGCATCATCCAGTATGGTGGTAGGCCTGTATTGCCCGTTTTTATAGTCGTTGTAAGTGGACACACATTTAGCAGACACCGATTGTCTCGCTCTGTTTGTTGGGCTCTTTATCTTCTCCGCATCTTCTCCGCGTCTCGAACGGAGGGGCAATTGGGCATCCGCTTTTTGAATGAAAAGGGCCTCTTGAGGAGCAATCATGCAGGTGGATTGCATTCGAGGGTGAGAAGAGCGGGCAGAGTGCCACAGAGAATGCCACGGAGATTATGGGAGAGATTGCCGGGGGCGGCAGGCCTTAAGTGCGCGTTGAAAATACCCCTCCGGATCTAGGATCCGGAAGGGCGATCACGCAGGGAGAAATCATTGTTCATGGTGTGAGGCTTCCTGAACAAGATACCGCCACCCATCTGTGCTGCTACAGTCTGCAACGACGCCGAGGTCCATTATAGGGCTGGTAAGAACAGTCCCAGGCGCGGAAGCTTCTATAACGAGCCGAGCAGGCACGGATGTTGCAATAGCGCGGAGGCGGTGCGCGATAGATAATGCGCGGAGGCGCACGATAGATAGGCCGCGGTGGCGGACGCCACCGTCTGTCTGGAGGAGGTCGGTTCCAGTATGGAGGCGGTGGTGGAGGTGCAAATTGTGCCATTCCGGCATTTGGAAGAGTGAAACTGCCAAACGCGGATAGGATCAATGCCACAGCGACCACATAAGCAAGTTTCATGGTCGTAACTCCTGTCTTGACAATAAGGCGTGTGTCAATCTTGTGAAACGCGATACAGTGCCTTGAAGTAATTATCTCACTTTTGTTGCATCTGGTCGACCGGTATTTATGTAGCAACCGGAAAGGCTAAGTAATGATCCCTGAGATGGTTTCTGTATATTCTCGCGGGTTTCGCTATTTACATTGGAAATGGTAAAAAGAGACAGGAACTATATCAGGAATGATTATGCCTGATCTGATGCATTCATAGCAGGGTGGTGTCAGGGGCCAACCTGTCGCCGTGGCCACCATTGAAGAACCGACAGGCTCTTGGTGGCAATATCGAAAACCGGTTCAGGCGAAGAACGGGAGCTGAGGATATAGCCGTTCATCTCGTCCTTCTTTTCCAGCTGTTTGCCATGGCGATAATAGATCAGGATCGTGCAGAATTGCTCTCCGCAGAGACGGCTTTTGCCCAGATTGCCCTCGCAATGCAACCCCTGATGGGACAGCACCAGATCCAGCCGCTTGTCGCCATCCAGATCAATCTCGAAAATGCCTTTGTGAGAAAAGCGGCCCGGCCCCTTGTCACAGCCTGCCTTGATCTGCTGATCAATCAGAAAACGCGTCGCCTTGCTGTAGGGGGAGGCGTTTGTCTCATGCGATTGCAGCCCTGTCAGAAATAAGACAAGAAAGAAACAGAATGCCTGTGCCATGGGCTTCATGGCGCGTTTGCCCAACAGAATGCTTCCGGTCATGCATGGTCCTGCTGCAGAGGCCTTGCACGCATGTCTACGCCGCCTCAAATGCCTAGAAAGAGCATCATGAACGACTTCCTTTAAGAAACTGTTGATCGCTTCGGTTCACTCGGCTGCGAGGGAACTGCCACCCGAGACATTGTCCAGCGCATTGACGATGTGGGCCGCCAGCGCGTTATGGATGCGCTCCTGCGCATTCTCCGAGCGCAGCAGGGCGATGTCGCAATGTTTCAGTTCGGGAAAGCCTTCCCGCTCTCCCAGAACCCGCATGTCTGATGTCAACGCACTTTCCGGCAGGACGGAAATGGCCAGCCCGGCCATCACCGCGCCTGTGTGGGCTGCTGCAGAAGAACTCACATAAGCAATGCGATATTTCTTACCCGCTTGCGAAAGGGCCGTTGTTGCCGCTGCCCGCCATGAGCAGGTCTTGGTGCCAAGGGCAAGGGGAATGGTCGACTGGCAATGGACCGAGTGATGCGCCGAAGAGACCCAGAGCAGCGGCTCTGAACGGATGATGCGCCCGTTGCGCTCTTGCGTGCGGTCACCATGGGTGACGATACCCAGATCCAGACGGCCATCCTGAATGCGCCGATGAATGCAGGAGCTTTGCTCGCAGACAACCTCGATTTCTATATTGGGATGGGTGGTGGCAAAGCTGGCCAGAACCGTTGGCAAAAGGCGGGGGGCATAATCATCGGGCAGTCCCAGGCGCACCTTGCCTGACATGGCATCGGAGGAAAAGGCGGCGATCGTCTCGGCATTGAGCGAGAGCATGCGCCGGGCGTAGTCCAGCAGCCGAAGTCCGGCATCGGTTACCCGGCTCTGGCGGCCATCGCGCACGAAGATCGTCTGTCCAACCCGCTCCTCCAGTCGCCGCATCTGCATGGAGACAGCCGACTGGGTCTTGTTTACCTGCTCCGCAGCCTTGGTGAAGCTGCCGGTCTCGGCAATGGCGATAAAGGTGCGTAGCTGGTCAAGGTCGAGAAGGGCGGTCATCAGCAATCTCCATATATCGAACCTGGCAGACCAACCCATTCAGGAGCAGTCCGGGCAAAGCGAGCAGGAAGTTCATTGGACAACTAGCATTTAGCATTGATCCAAATTGAGTTCCATCAAAAAATACGATGGATTCTATAAAAAACATTCGTTGGATTTATTGTTAGTGATTTGAGATAGTCACATCAACGGCAAGAAGCCGTCAGTTGACCGACGAAATGCAAAGCCAGTTTCCCATGGTCTAGGCGAAGTCTTGCCCAAATCGAAATGGTCATGTGCCTTGTGAGCCCTGTTCGCAATCTGCCTCTCTCGGAGCAAGAGACAGCGACTTCGCATCTGCCGCATGGCTATAAACCCCAACCCTTCACAAAGACAGCCATGGCGCCGTGGGTTTCTGAGTGGAACAAGCCCAACCAAGGAGACAAGAAATGCTTACAGTCATTATCAGAACTGTATTTTCATCTGCAGTTGCCGGCCTTGTTCGCCTGGTGGCTGCCGGATCCAAGATCCTGCGCAATCGCGCTGCTGTAAAGGCTTTGCAAGAAATGGATGATCACACTCTGGCAGACATCGGTCTGACAAGAGGCGACGTGATTACCGCGGCATCCCAACCGCTTTATCGGGATCCGTTGCTGATTGATCCATTTGACGCACGCCGCCGCATTCACGCTCGTGAGCTGGAAGTTCTGGCTCGCCTGCATCGGCCCGAAGAGAGCAGAATTTTGCCTCTTCCGGCGGAGAAACTGACCGCAATGAAGCCAGCACAGCTTTGCTGCGATCTTGAGGGAGCCTAGACGCTATGCCTGCATGCCTGACCGTCGGCAGCTTCCGAGACGGTCACCCATTTGACTAAGCAGCCAGGGGTCGTCCTTGAGACCCCTGTTATCCTTGGCCCGCCCTTTGTGGCGGGCCTTTTTTTGTCGCAGCTTCATCTGTTGAAGGTGCCGATGCGCTTATCCCACCACGATGACATGCACGGCACGCGGGCCGTGAGCACCGAGCATGATCTTCTGCTCGATATCGCCTGAGCGGGAGGGACCGGTGATCATGTTGAGCGCCCGTGGCATGTGGGCGACCCCGTCAGGGCCACGCAAATGGTCATGGACGCTTTCATAATCGCCATATATGTCGTCGGCATGAACCACGATGATGTGATTTTCTGGCAGGAAATTGATCGTCGTGGGATTGTCCGGCCCTGACGCGAGGATCGCCGTTCCCGTCTCGGCCACACCACCCATTGCATGATTGACCCCCACCAGATCGGTTCCGTCAGATGGTCCCAGTGTGCGCTCCAGTTGCGGCTGGCTCTTCCAGTTTATGGCGGCAAGGCGCGGGTCTGAGCCCATCACGATCGCTTGTGGCAAATTATGGGTGCGCAAATAATCGCAAATGGCACCGGGCAATTCATCATAGGAGGCAATGCGTGCGGTGGAGGAAGAGACTTTCTCCGCATAGTCCATGAACATGGCCACTTTTTCATAATGGCCAACCTGAGCGCGCTTGGGCACGATGCCAAGAGGTTTTGCTGCAAGACGTTCAAGCACGTCCTGTCGGGCCTTGGTCCGGTTGGTGTCAGCCTTGTCGCTTCCCGAGGAGAGAGAGCGGCGGATCTTGCCCAGAATGGCCGATTTGGCTGCCTTGTTGTCATGGGGCTCGCTCATGCTGCATCTCCCTTCTTCTGGCTGTGCGTTGCCTGACGTTCAGCCCACATCTGCTGGAAGGTGCGGCCTTCAGGGGCGGGAAATTCGCGATGCTTGGTCCAGCCGCCCGCTGCCGGAAGGCGACGCATGAGCGTGGTGCGGGGGGCGAGATATTTCATCACGCGCATGCCGATCCCCATCGTGCGGTGGTAAAGGGTTGGCCTTCGGGCAAAAAAGGCCCAGCCCTTCAACCCCCAGCGCTGCGGGGTGGGATTGAGATGGCGTTCATATTCCCGCTCTCGCCAGTGTCTGAGCATCTTGGGCAGGGGAATGCGCATCGGGCAGACGCTCTCGCAGCGCCCGCACAGCGTCGAGGCATTGGGCAGATGCCCCGCCTTGTCGACCCCGATCAGGGAAGGGGTCAGCACCGAGCCCATCGGGCCGGGATAGACCCAGCCATAGGCATGACCACCAACCGCATGATAGACCGGACAATGATTGATGCAGGCCCCGCAACGGATGCAGCGCAGCATTTCTTCGAAATCCGTTCCCAGCATTTCCGAGCGACCATTATCCAGCAGCACCACATGATATTGCTCCGGCCCGTCCGGATCGTCCTTGCGGCGCGGGCCGGTGGAAATGGTGGTATAGACGCTCTGTTCCTGCCCCGTGGCCGAGCGGGCCAGCAGGCGCAGGAACACATCCAGATCGTTGAGCGTCGGGATGACCTTTTCAATCGAGGCCAGCACGATATGCACCCGGCTCAAAGTCTGCGTCAGGTCGCCATTGCCTTCGTTGGTCACGATGACCGACGAGCCGCTTTCAGCCACGAGAAAATTGGCGCCGGTAATGCCCACATCGGCGGCGAAATATTTCTCGCGCAATATCTCGCGTGCCTCACCGAGCAGGCTGACCGGATCATCGAGATTGCGGTTCGGGTCAAGGCTGGTATGGGCGCGGCGGAAATCGGCCTCCACCTGCTCCTTGGTCACATGCACGGCTGGCGCGATAATGTGGCTTGGATGCTCACCGCGCAGCTGGATGATATATTCGCCAAGGTCGGTCTCGGTGACCTCCATGCCGTCGGCTTCGAGGAAGGCATTGAGCTGCATTTCCTCCGAAATCATCGATTTGCCCTTGGTCATTGTCCGCGCACCGACAGAGCGACAGATATCTCTGACAATTTCGCAGGCATCCTGTGCGGTCTCGGCCCAGTGGACATGGCCACCGCTGGCAGACACCTTCTTCTCATATTCCTCCAGATAGACATCCAGATGCTTGAGGCAGTGGGTCTTTATGTCCCGGCCCAGATCGCGCAGGGCTTCGAATTCGGGCAGGGCGTCGACCGAGGCCTGCCTTTTGCCGATGAAACCCAGCTCCACATTCTTGAGGGCCTTTTGCAGAGTGGCGTCGCCAAGCGCATCACGGGCATTTTTCTTGAAATCGGGTGATTTGATCTCCATTGTAGCCCTCCCTAGCGACCGGATTTTTCGCCGATGGCCGGACCATCTGCCATGTCCGCCAGCACTTCGGCAATATGGCGCACCTGTATCGCCGAGCCATCGCGCTTGAGCTTGCCGGCCATATTCATCAGACAGCCCATATCGCCCGCAAGCAGCGTTCCCGCTCCGGCTTCGGTGATGTTTCGGGTCTTCTTGGTAACGATCGCATCGGAAATATCAGGATATTTGACGCTGAAGGTGCCGCCGAAACCGCAACAGACGTCATTGTCCGCCATTTCCTTGAGGTCAACGCCGGGCAGCGAGGCCAGAAGCTTGCGCGGCTGGTCCTTGATGCCAAGCTCTCTCAGTCCTGAACAGCTGTCATGATAGGTAACCGAGCCGGTGAAATGGGATGATACCGCTTCAATTCCTGCCACATCCACCAGAAAGCTGACCAGCTCGTAGGTCTTGCCAGCAAGGTTGACCGCGCGCTCAGCCCATTTCGGATCATCAGCCAGCAGCGAGGGGTAATGCTTGCGGATCATGCCGGTGCAGGATCCTGACGGCGCGACGATATAGTCATAGCTCTCGAAGGTCTTGATCACCTGCTTGGCCAGTGCCTTGGCGTCTTCCTTGTCGCCCGAATTATAGGCGGGCTGGCCGCAACATGTCTGGTCTCTGGGGACCTCCAGCTCGAAACCGGCATCCTCCAGAAGCTTGACCGCAGCAAAGCCGACGGTGGGTCGGAACAGATCCACAAGGCAGGTGACAAACAGGCCGACTCTCTTGCCCTTGATATCGGTCTTGTGAACGCTAGCCCCCTGCTGGTCCGGGGTGGCTGGCGCGGCAAAATTCATTTCAATCTGGTTCATCAATCTCTGTCTTCTGCAAGCATTGTCGCTATCAGTTTATCTCGATATCAATAGCAATGGTCGATGGCTTCCGGCTTCCTTGGCAGATGTCGGAATGGTCCTTAAAATGACAGGTCCGGCAACAGGCCTTGGGCCGGTCCTGTCGCAGGTCCCGTTACCGGCCTGAAAATTGAAATGACAGATGTCTCTTCCTCAATGGGGAAAACTCTGTCGGGGTGGTTGGCAGCAGTCTGGAGACAAATGCGCCAATGTGCAAGGCTTCGCCGAGGCTGTCTGGCCGAAATCCTCCCCTTTCCCACCATAGTTGCAATGAGCCTCGAATATGGCTTGCCTTGATGCGGGTGAAAAGAATCCCGCCGCTGAGGAACTTCGTTAAAAAGGGCTTAACAAAATCCGTCACCCAATTATACTGACGTCATAAAAGCAAATGAATGAATGGCTTAGGTATTTTTCTCATGCACTGATTCTCTCTTTTGCATGCCGGTGGCGACGGAAGGCGAGGGCGATGGGGCTCTGATGATGAAACCCGCGCAAGCATATTTTATTGGCTCTTTGCAGAGCAAAACCAAGAGGTAAAAGGGAGCGGAACATGAAGGGGTCGGGTATTGCCATTTTGGCATCAGCCGCATCAGTCTATGCCTTTTTTGCCAATCCGGCCTATGCCGGACTGATGCTGGCGCTTTCGGCTCTGTTGGGTCTTGTTGCTGCATGGTGGCGCGGTCGGCCGTCTCTTCTGCTGCTTGCATATTGCCTTTTTGCTTATGGCTTCATCTGCCTGCCGCAGGCTCTGCCGCTGCTCTTGGTGCGGCAAGGGGTTGATTTGCGCGCTATCGGACTGTCCTCCGCACTGCTTTTCCCGCTTGGTGCAGCCTTTGCAATTGCATGCCTATTCATCATTTCATGCCGGCGTCAGAGCGGCGGTGTGCGCCTCAGCGCGCTGGAGGTGAGCGAGGATCTCGAAACCGTTGCCTGTCTTCTCTCCCGCCTGCTTTCCCTGCTCTATATCCCTCTGGTTTTGCTGCCGGTCTATTATCTTGCAACCGCTAAGGGCGGCCAGCCCGTGTCCGGTCGGGCGCTCCTATACTGGTCAGAGCTGCCCTTGTCGCAGGAGCCTCCCAAACAGCACATCATTGGTTGGCTCGTTGTCTTGCTGCTGCTGGGCCATCTCGCGGCTGCCTATATGCGCGATGTCCATCACCGCTATTCGTCCCTGCGCAAGAGGATGGGAAACAGGATGCGCGCCTGGTTCGAATGTCTGGGTGCGCTTCTGCTGTTGCTGCCAATGAGCTGGGGGCTGGTGGAAATGGGTTGGTCAGGCGCAAGGGCTCTTTATCTCGCGGCCAATGGAGAAACGGGCAGTGCCTTTACGCTCGTTGCGCTGATTGGTCCCGTGCCGGACTGGCTGCTATATGGGGTATTTCCTGCGGCCTTTCTGCTTCTTGCCGCCTCGGCGGTTGCCCTGATGCTGCGGTCGCTGGTTTACCTGTTCGGGCCGCCTTATCTCAAGAAACGTGCCGCTACGCATCTGGATATGGCCTGTGCTGTCGCGGAGGCTGGCCGGGTTCGTTCGCTGCCAACGCGCTTTGGCGCTGAAGAAGAGAGCGTGCAATGACAGACTGGATATCTCTTCTACTTTCCTATTGCGATGCCATCTCATGGCAAGGCGCAGCGCCCGGGCTCATGCTGGCCAGCTTCTTTGTGTTGATGCTCACCGGTTATCCCGTGGCCTTCATTCTGGGCGCACTGGCTGTTGGCTTTGCCGCGGCCGGTATTCAGGCCGGATCGATCGCGCCGACTTTATTGGCAGCCATGCCGGGGGAAATCATCAATGGGCTGCTCCTCAATTCTTCGCTGATCGCAATACCCATGCTGGTGCTGTTTGTAGAAATCGCCATCAGCAGCGGCATGATGGCCCGCACCTCACATGCGATTAAGGGCCTGTTCGATGCCGATATTTATCGCCCCCTCGCACCATCATCAAAGTCGAAACGCTCTGCGCGTCAGCAAGACAAGGAAAAGGAAAGGGTGAAGCGAGAGGAAAACAGACAACGCTCCATAGCCATGGCGCTGCTGTTGCCCGCAGCGATGATGTTGATCCTCATTGCGCATCAGTTTGCCTTGCCAGCGGATTATCTGGTTCTGACCATGCTGGTGCCCGTGGCGGTGCTGGTCGGCTTCTATTGCCTCAATTGGTTGGCTGATCTGTGGACGGAAGCATTTGCCAAAGGTCTGCGGCGCACTGAGGCCGATAGCCTTCATGCCCGCCCATGGCTGCGCATTCTCATGGCGCTTGTCGTGCCGCTGATGCTCATTCTGCTGGCTCTGGGGCTGCTGCTGATCTGGAAGCTGTCGCTGTTCGCAATTCTCGCCATCCTGTGCCTTCTGCTCTTCTTGTTGACCGCTCTGCAACTGAGCATGCCGCCCACATTGTTGCTTGCCATCCTGAACAGATCAGCCCTTGCCAGCGCCAGCCTTTTTGCAATTGTCATTATGGCTGCCTTCTTCATCAAGATTTTCATGGCAATCGGTGGCGCGCATCAACTGGCTGCGCTGGCGGCATTTCTGGAGCAAGGATCAGGGGGCATGTCCGCAGAGCTCCTCTTCATCTCCCTGCTGCTGATTTTCATGGCTCTTGGCCTGTTGCTTGACTGGATGATCATGGCATTGCTGATTTTGCCGCTGGCCATGCCGCTTTTTGCACATCTCGACTTTGCCGCCAGACTGGCGGGGCTGTGGCATGGATCAGATGCCGGAACGCATTTGCACGAATTTGCCACGCCATTGATTATGCAGAATTTTAGCCTCGCAGTGAGGCTCTGGCTGGCCTCTCTGATCTGGTTTTCGCTGCTGACAGCGCTGGTAACCTTCAGTCGCCAAAATGGCGAGATTCTGCAAAAAGAACTTGTGCAATGGACCGGAAAGATAAAAGATAGTCCCGCAAGCTTGGGGCTTTTTGTGGTGTTGCAGATCATTGGACTGGTCGCGATCACCATCGTTCCGCAGTTGGTGCTTTGGTTGCCTTCTGTGTTGATCAGGTAAGAACAGGCTCCAGACTGACCACTTCGGACGCGTAGGAGTAAGACGAGCATTGATTTTGCTTGTCAAAGACCATTGAGCGCGAAAAGCGCCCGGCCGCATTGGCTCAGTCCGGTCGATGTGCAGGAGATGCAAAGGGTCTATGGAGGAGGCAGGAAAGCTGAGGATGTGTTGAGTGCTCCTCGGCTTTCTTCTTGTCTGAAGCTCTGCTCCGAAGTCTTCCTTCATCTAGTCTCCTTATCATGTAACCATGGCTTGCCGGGACCGTCAGAGAGCCCATTGCACCTTTGCCGGGCTTCTGCGATAAAGGCCTTCTTTGTGGCTCCCGAGCGAAAGCGCCTGTATGACCAGCTCACAATCCGTCATTCTTAAAACAGCAACGCCTCAAGACGCCATGGCCATTGCAGAGCTGAAGGTAATCTGCTGGCGCGATGCCTATCAAGGTCTGATGCCTGAAAGCAAACTGGCCGAGCTTGATGCCGCCGATGAGGAGCCTCACTGGAGCAACTGGCTGGCAGACAGGAGTTGCGGCCTTATCGCTCGACTGCTTTGGCTTGATGGCAAGCTGATCGGCTATGGTCTTGCCGGCCCCATGCGGCTGGGGGATCGCCCGGGCAAGGAAATCGAGGCCGACGGAGAACTTTATGCCCTTTATATCCACCCCGACCATCAGCGCTGCGGGCTTGGGCGCAAGCTTCTGTCCTCCCTGCTGGAGGCCCTGATCGCGGAGGGATATCGCCAGCTGGGCGCGTGGATGATCGGAGGCAATCTTCCTGCCGAGAAATTCTATCTGAAGCTGGGAGCCTCCGAGGTGGCCAAGCGCGTCGAAATTCATCACGGCCGCATTGGCTATCGCGAAAAATCCTGGATCTGGAATGATCTGCCCAAGCTGCTGGCAAGGCTCAATATCCGCTCTGTCTAGGCATTGGAGCGGCTTTGCGGCCCTTTTGATACTGGCTTGATGGCCTTGCTGCCAAGCGGAGCGAGAAGCGCAAATTAAAATCCCGGCAACGCGGCCGGGATTGGGATTGGAAAATTAGCGGAATGCGGTGCTTGATGCCACGCTTCATGAAAGACCAAAAAGGACCAAGCTGCGCGCAAAAAGCCTTTCGCGTTTCAGCGCCTATTGCCCTCAGGGAAATGTCTTGAGATAGGCGATCACGTCTTCGCGTTCATTTTCCTTCTTCAGCTTGAAGGTCATCTTGGACTTCTTCTCAACACCGGCGCTGGAAAGGAAGTCCTTTGGATCGAGAAGATAGGCCATCAGCTTTTCTTCATCCCAGACTTCGCCCTGTTCGCCCAATGCGATATAGCCATCGGAATATTTATAGCCTTCAACAGAGCCGATCTTGCGCCCGACAACCCCATTGAGTTGCGGTCCGACCTTGTTTTCAGCCCCTTCACCGATCTGGTGGCAGGCCTTGCATTTCTTGAAAACTTTCTCGCCCTTGGCAGCATCCCCTTCTGCGAAAGCGCCAAGCGTAGAGGCAAGAAAGAACATTCCGGCAACAGCAACCAAACGTTTCATACTTGCGGTCCCTTTCCATGATGGGCAGCCAGCATCTTGCTTGAATGCATGCATGACTGCGGGTCGATATAAGCAAAATACCTTAGCAAATGGCCTGATCAACCGGACAAATCGGCACAGTGCTTTTCAAATCCAGCAAATGCCTTTGATCCTGCCCGTCAAACCAGCCACGTTCCGGTAAACATGGCAAATGGTTGCAGTTCTGCGAAGATTTGGCAAGTGACAGATTGTAGCGGTTCTAAGAAACATGGTTATACATTCGGTGCAATCTGGCAAGGCGGATTTCTCCCGTTCGTAAAGGATTTCTGAATGAGCCCGGCGATTTTATGTACAGGAAAGTATAAAACTAATATTGGGGCTCACTCTTTCGTCTAGTATCCAGTCGTCCGCCGGGTGCAAAAGTTTATTTATTCTTGTTTGAAAGGATTAATCTAATGAAAATAGCGCCTTAACAAGATTTTATTATCTGTGTCCTATAACTTGTCCGGAATAATACAATGGGATGCGCAAAATGAATGCTGGCTTCAATGTGCCTGAACAGGAACTTTACACCATCTATGATGACTTGAGTGATGGTATCCTGATCTTGGGGCCTACGGGCAAGGAACTCTATCGCAACAAAGCAATGAAACGGCTACCGGAGCATCTGGAAAACCGTCTCATGGGCTTTATTAGTACAAAAGAGTGCGTCTGTGAGAAAGGCCCGCACGAGAGGCTTGTGTCCCGTTCGCAGATGGAGGGGTGGAATTTCAATTGCTATTCCTTCGGCGCAGGCAAGCTGGTTCTCGTCAAATTCGATGATCAGCTGGGCAAGCAGATCAAGGCTTTGAGATCCCAGTTCGCAGACGCGATCCGGGACGGCATGCCCGCAGCGTCTGCCGCCATGCAGGTCTTGCGCAATCATGTCAGCTCTCGCTGGATTGCGATTGGCTCTCTGGATACGATCAATCATGGTGTTGTCTTTGATCTCGCCTATGACGGCGATCATCTTCAGGCCAACCGGCTTCCGGCTTTCAAATGCCATGGTCATACCAGACCCTGCGAGCATGATCCCCTGATCACGTCGGATTTCGATCCCTATTTCTGCAACAGCCAGGAGCTTAAGGCTTTCGGAATAGGGCATGTGATCGGCATGAGCATGAACAATCACCGCAATGAATGTGTCGGCTATGCGCTTCTGGCCGATGAGGAAGAACCCCGGCATATGAGCCACAGGGTAACCTTGCTCAAGGAATTGGCTGTGCTGTTCGGACCCTATTTCGAAGTCAGTTCTGCCCATCAGAAGGTGAGTCGTGCAGTCGCTGCCGCCAACACCGATGTGGTCACCGGACATGGCAACCGCCGGGCGCTAGAAAGCTTTCTGGAGGATTGCCTCAAGGAAATGACGCGCGAGCAGCAGGATGGCGATGTGCTGACCCTGTTCGACAGCCGCGCCATGCGCAATTCCGTCGTGATGCTGGTTGATATGGATGGCTTCAAGCGGGTGAATGATCTGATGGGACATGCCGAGGGCGACAGGGCGCTGCGTCTGGTCGCCGATAGTCTCAAGCAAATCGACAGGAACAGCCGCGTCTTCCGTTTTGGAGGCGACGAACTGGTGCAGGTCTTCCCGCGAGCAGGCGAACTGGATGCCGATGAACTGCGCCAGCATGTCAATGGGGTTGAGAAAAAACTCGCCGCAGAAGGCTTTACGGATCTGGGGCTGAGCTTCGGTATTGTCCATCTGTTCGAGGGAGACGGCAGCTACGGTTCGCTCATGACCCTTGCCGATGCGCGCATGTATCACGAAAAGCGCCAGCGCTCGGTTGCCTTCGTCTAGGCTTCCAATTCGTTGCCGTGCAGCTCCCGGTCAGCACGAACAGAAGCTGTCCCTTCAAGATCGCGCATGGAATCTCCCAGAAGCGTCAGCGCCTTTTCAAATTGCGATACGGATGGAATGGCCCCCAGCGCCAGCCGGGCCGCAGCCGGAACCGGACTGGTTCCGACGGCAAAATGATGGGCTCCCAGCACAGTAATTCCCCGCCTTGCCGCCTCCAACTCGAAGACTGCCGGATTCTGATGGGCCGGCAAATGAAGCCAGCCGCAGAACCGTTCGGGATAGAGTTCGATGGCCTTGCCAAATTGGGCTCTTGCGATGGCATGGCGCTGGTTGAGAGCCTCTCTCTTGCGCTCCCGGTTCCTGTCGATCTCTCCACTATCGATCCAGTAACGGACCAGCTCCGCGCCGATTGGCGAAGACATCGAGCTTATGTCGGCAATGACGCGCAGCAGCGATGAGCGGACCGATTGCGGCGCGCAGATGAAGCCGGTGCGCAATCCGCCTCCCAGAATCTTGGACGCCGAGGCGATGGAGCATGTGCGTTCCGGAATTATCTTGCTCATGGAATTTTTCGGAGCCGCCAGGATCGGGCAATAGGGATCATCCTCGATCACCCACAGATCATGACGCCTTGCACATTCGGCGAGCTCTTGCAGCCGTTTGGGAGAGGTGGGGCGACCGCTGGGATTATGCACATTCGGGCCGATGACAAGACCGGCGACAGGGCGCTTGCGGCAAAGCTCGTCCAGCAGGTCGGCGCGCATGCCTTCCGCATCCGCCATCACCGGAGCCAGACGCAAGCCGAGCCGCGGAGCCGCGCTGATCAGACCCGGATAATTGAGTGCCTCCACTGCCAGCATGTCTCCGTCCTTGAAGATGCCCTGCAACACCACCTGCAAGGCATGCTGGGCTCCCGATGTCAGCAGGATGCGCTCTACCGGGGCGTCTACGCCAAAATAGGAAAAGAGCGCACGGCCCGCCTCGCGATGACGCATCAAACCTTCGATCGGCGTGTAATTGAGCACCCGTCCGATGCCCGCCTGTTGCGAGAGCGCTCCAAAGGCTTCGCCCAGATCGGGGTCCAGATGGGAAAGGGGGAAATTATGGGCCAGATCGAGTTCTGAAAGCACTTCCTCTTCCGGCATCAGGGGCGAAGTGGGCCGCTCCAGAGGTGCAATGAAGGTGCCTCGTCCGATCTCTCCCTTGACCAGCCCCATCTTTTCGGCGCGCTCATAGGCGCGGGTGACGGTGCCGTGGGTCACGCCAAGCGCCCATGCAAGGGCGCGTTGTGGTGGTAGCCGCGTCCCCTCGCTGAGGCGCCCCTCTGCTATGTCCCGCGCCATCCGGTCTGAGAGAGCAATATAAAGCGGGCCATCGACATCGGACATATCGGGCTGCCAGGAAAGCGGACTTTTCATGCTCGGTCGCCTTGTTGGTTTCGTCTTCAAGACAGGAAACAATAATTGTCACTATGACAATAAAACAATTGCAAATATAGCAAAACAATAGCCAGAATATAACCTCAAAATTGTATCGATTGTATCGTTTTCTATCTTCTGATCGCAGATAGACCTCTGCAAAGAACAGGTGACACCATGGCCGACTGGTCAACTTTCCTCGCTTTCATCATCTTCGTTTGTGTCATGTCGGCTACGCCGGGACCGGGGAACCTGACCTTCATGGCGCTTGCTGCGCGGTCCGGCTTCGGAGCTGTCATGCTGCCACTGTGCGGCGCACTGCTCGGAGGGGCCTTTCTGGGACTGATGGTTGCCCTCGGGCTCGGAACCTTATTGATGCAGGAAGGCTGGCTTGCCGACTTCTTCCGGGCGATCAGCATGGTCTATATGGTCTATCTGTCATGGCGCATCATGTCCATGCACAAGGCAGAGGGTCGCGGCGCCGGACAATTGTCCTTCGCCGAAGGCCTTCTGATCCATCCGCTCAGCCCCAAGACATGGGCCATGTATAGCATTGCCTTTTCACTCTATTTCAAACCGGCTGGCTCTCTCTTCGATGAAACCCTTATCCTGTTGATCGGGTTTGGCATGGGAGGGCTGGTCTTCCATTCGCTGTGGGGACTGATGGGGGCGCGCGTCATGCGGCTATTGGGGGAAGGGCGCAAATATCAGCTCTTCATGGCTGGCATGGCCGCGCTCATGATCGGCACAACGGCCTGGTCGCTCTGGGGCGCATAAGCTGTCGCACTCCGGATCACGGAGAGGCAGCAGACAGGCAGCAGAGAGTCTGCGGACAGCTGGCGGGCTGGTAGGCAAACGAGGGCGCAGCTTGAAAGAAAAAGGGCTATCCGCGAGGATTGTTCCGGGATAGCCCAAGTTGGATCCACAATCGGATCACTCTCAAGTCAAAAACAACGAGTGGAAGAGGCCGCTCTTGAAACAATTGATGAGCGGCATCTTGCCGGAGCCTTCAATCAAAGAACCTTGACGGCAGTGCCCACCGGGACACGGTCATAAAGATCCATGACGTCTTCATTGCGCATGCGAATGCAGCCTGAGCTGACCGCATGGCCAATGGACCATGGCTCGTTGGAGCCATGAATTCTGTAAAGGGTCGAGCCCAGATAGAGGGCACGGGCTCCCAGTGGATTGCGCGGTCCCCCTTCCATGAAGGTGGGCAGGCCGGGCTGGCGGGCGCGCATTTCAGCCGGAGGTGTCCAGCCGGGCCATTCGGCCTTGCGCGAAACCTTGTGCGTGCCAGCCCATTCAAAACCGGGGCGTCCCACGCCAACGCCATAACGACGCGCGGTACCGTCCGCATTCACCAGATAGAGATAGCGCTCATTGGTGTTGATGATAATGGTGCCGGGCCTTTCCGGGCCGGCATAGTCTACCACCGTTGGCAGGAAGCGCGGATCGATGCTACGGGTGCGCGGTGCTGCCTTCTGGCGAGACAGGGCAAGCGTTGGCTGTTCCGGCACGGACGCCACGCGATTGACCCTCGGGCGTGCATCCACCGGCTGCGCATAGCTGCGCTCGGGCCTTAATTGCATCAGCCATGGCTGGATCTGGTCCGGACTGAGCATCACCGGAGGAGGCGGAGCATATCGCACAGAACTGGCCGAAACCGGTTGTGCGAGTCCCCCAAGACTCAGAACAACGCTGCAGGCTGTAACAATCAGTTGCTTCATCGACAGAACTCACAATACGAAATCGACGCCACAATTGGCCCTTGGACCAAAATTAAATGGAAGCAGTTTGACAAATATAATTAATAATTGCTTCCGATGTTGCTTAGAATTGTAAGTAATAAACCAATCTGAAAGGTTAATGAAAAATTGATAATAGTGTTGTTTTGATTTAGGGTTAATAGAATATGATGCTGTGATTTTTATACTTAACAAAAGGGAAATATATGCCCTCAGGGGCGGGGATTCCACCGGGCTACTGGCTTCTTTGACGCAATTTGCAGCTTTTGTCCTGTGGTAAAACCGTGCCGCAAGGCCAGCGCAGGCCATATGTCGCAGCTTGGGCGAAACTGAATGGCCTTGCAAAATTTACGAAGTGGTTCAGTGCAAGCCCGTTGTCTTGCGCGCATAATGGAGCAGCTTGGGGGCCATGGGTTTGACCTGCTTGAGGGTCATGCCGGGACGCAGATCCGGACTATAGAGCATGTTGAGGATCAGACGATCAAACTGGGTGAAATAGTCGAATGTGCTCTCATCGTTGAAAACGGAATGAACAAGGCTCTTGTCATCATTGACCGGCCCCAGCCCTTGCAGGATTTCTTCCACCATGCAGCGATGAAAGACGCTGCCGCCCTGATCGGAAACAATGACTGCATCCGAGCGCAGAATGCCCGAGCGCCGCGACAGCACCCGCACAATGCATTGGCCCGGAACATCCATGCTCCGATTGTTATAGACCTCATCCTGAACCGTGCGCACATAATCGGCGGAATCGACCACATAGATGTGAAAATTGGCATCCTTGTAGTTATTGGCCATGCGCAGTTGCAGTCCGGGGATGATGGCAGGCAGCCCCATGACGAAGTTGCGCACGCTGTTGAGGCGATTGAGTTTGGCCCGGTTATGTATCCACACCCTGACAGGTGAGACATATTTCTTGACGCGCCTTGACTGGTCGCCCCAGCTCAGGGCGCTGATTTCCGCACCGAAGACCGTCTTGTAAAAACCCTCCGTCACTTCCTTGTCATCATAGCGCAAGGCCAGAGCAGGCGGTGGCATCAGGACAAATCCTGATAGCAGCAGACAGCAGGCCGCCAGAAGCCTTGTTCTGGCCAAAAGGCGAGAAAAGCGGCTGGCTTTCATGGCGGGTATGTGGCTTGTCTGCTGCATTGAGTGTCTTTACTCTTCCCGGGGCAAGAATTTGAGATATATACATAATTGCTTTTTTGAGTGCGCGACTCCATGCCCCGGAAGCAGGGCAGGAACTACAATGGCCATTTGCACATCAAAGGTCAATTATAAGCTTGTCGCAGTTTCGCAAATTCTTACCCCCGAACCTCTTTACCTCTTTGAATGCTCGTCAATAATATCAGGGTTAAGTTTATTATTTTTCACTCGATAAGATTTCGCAAATAAAAGTGGAAGATCACTGGCCCGAGGCGACCAAGCATCGCCTGTGACCTCCATTTCAAAACTCACCTATGCAAAGAACAGACACTACCTATGCAAAGATAATCACAAGATGCCAGAAAATTATTTGTTTTAAAAAACCCAATCTTAACGAAGGGTCGATAGTGTCTAAGCCCATAAGTCTGTTCGACTTGCAGCCACTGGGCCGCATTGCGATAACCCCGTTTGAGATCGTTTTGTGCTAACCGGCCTATTAGAAAAAAAGAGTAATTTGAGTGTGGGAGTATGATTGGAATGGCGCTGGCTACGAAACCATTTCGAATTGAACAGGTCTTGGGCGAGGCAGTAGCTCCCAGATCAAATCCGGCCAACGGCTCGCTTTCTGGCGATCAGCATCAGCAGATCATGACTGAATTGGCTGCCTTGCGCAAATTGATAGAGCCTGCGCAAGAGTTGAATTCCAATCTTGTCGAGACTTTCAGATCAGAACTCAGCGAAGCGGTCAAGATCAAGACGGAGATGGACCAGATCTTCGAGGCCATCGCCGAGACCAAGCGCGAAATTGCCACCTTGCATATCAATGGTCTGCATTCGGCTGAAATGAACCGGGTCACCGATGAGCTGGACGCCATCGTTTTCGGTACCGAGCAGGCCACGGAGCAGATTCTGGAAGCCGCCGAAATCATCGATGACAATTCCAACAAGCTCTCGAAGGTTCTCACCGGTGAGGAAGACCAGTGGACCCACGAAATTCAGGATGCCGTGATTGCGGTCTTCGAGGCCTGTAACTTCCAGGACTTGACCGGCCAGCGCATCACCAAGGTGGTCAATGTCTTGCGCTTCATTGAAGAGCGCATCGTGACCATGATGGATATCTGGGGAGGCATCGAGCAGTTCCAGGAAATCGAGGTGGTCAACCCCATGGAAAAGACCGGCGATGCAGCTCTGCTCAATGGACCGGCCCTTGCGAACGAAGAGGGTGTTGCCAGTCAGGACGATATCGACGCTCTGTTCGACTAGCATTTGGCCCCGGCGAAAGCGCGATCATTTCCAGCAAAAATTCAAGAACCCGTCTGCATTTGATAATGCGGCGGGTTTTTTTGACTTGCTTGATAAAGATGCTTATGGAACAAATGTGGAACAATGAGCAGGAGGCAAAGTGATGACAGACGAGAGAAGAAACGCCGAACCAATCGATGGCCTCCTGATCGGAGCCGATGGCAAGGCCCGCTGCTGGTGGCATGGCGGCAAAGACGATTATATTCTCTATCATGACAGGGAATGGGGGCGCCCGGTCAAGGATGACAGGACCCTGTTTGAGAAAATCTGCCTTGAGGGTTTTCAGTCTGGCCTCAGCTGGTACACGATCTTGCGCAAGCGCGAAAATTTCCGCGCCGCCTTTGCCAATTTCGACATGGACAAGGTTGCCGCCTTCACTCAGGCCGATATCGAGCGATGCCTTGCAGACGAGGGCATCGTGCGCCATCGCCGCAAGATCGAAAGCACCATCAACAATGCAGCAAGGGCGCAGGAAATGAGAGCCGAATTCGGCTCGCTGGCGGCCTATTTCTGGGCTCATGAGCCGGGGCAGCAGGACCGCCCGGACCAGTGCTCTTACGAGCAATTGCGCCAGTTGGGCAAGACCGACATTTCGACGCGGATTTCGAAGGATCTGAAAAAGCGCGGCTGGTCCTTTGTCGGGCCAACAACTGTCTATGCCTTCATGCAGGCCATGGGGCTGGTCAATGATCATCTGGAAGGATGTTGCTGCCGCGATGAAATCGAAAGCCTGCGGGCCACTTTCAAGCGTCCCTAAGCACGCCAGATCCTTTCTGATAGGGCAGTGCCGGTCCCGGCTCTTTGATCGGGGGGGAAACGGCGACTGCAGTCATTTGCAAAAAAACTGAAAGCCGGAAATGCGGAAGCTGCTTTCCTTCATGTCACTTCCTTGTGAAGAAGGGATGTACGCATTTGTGCGTAATAATGGTTGCTAGACTGCATTCTTTTCGCGATAAGCTATCATGATAGCCAATTGTATCCGGGCCCGGCGTCACGACAACGGGCGTGAATGGATGTTGATTGCCCGTCCGGAGAGGAAGACCGCAATGGTCTTTCGCGCTGAAACCGGAATTGCTTCTTTCCCGAGAGGATAAAATGAACGCATTACTTGATCAATTGGGTGCCTATGCACCGCTACTCATCAGTGTCACCAAGGCCATCATATTCCTGCTTCTGGGCTTTTTCATTTCCAGTCAGGTGGCGCATTTCATTCGCAACCGCATCGTCAATCACCCCCGGATCGATGATACGCTGGGCAATTTTGCCGCGTCTGTCGTCAAATGGCTCATTCTGGCCTTTGTCGGCATAGCGGTGCTGCAGCTCTTCGGCTTTCAGGTCACCAGCCTGATCGCTGTTCTGGGTGCTGCTTCTCTGGCCATTGGTCTGGCCTTGCAGGGAACCCTCAGCGATCTGGCCTCCGGCGTCATGCTGATCATTTTCCGACCCTACAAGCTGGGTGATTTTGTCGATATTGCCGGAACCACCGGAACGGTGAAATCCATAGACCTGTTTGTCACCGAGCTTTCCACGCCGGACAATATCAAGATCATTATGCCCAATTCCAAATCATGGGGCTCGATCATTATCAATTACACCAACATCACGACACGCAGGGCCGATCTGGTGTTCGGCATCGATTATGCCAATGATCCGGACAAGGCGATGAATGTGATCCTTGATGTGGTCAATGCCGACGAGCGCTGCTTGAAGGATCCCGCTCCATGGGTTGGTGTTACCAATCTGGGCGATTCCTCGGTTGATCTCACCTTGCGCGTCTGGTGCAAGCCTTCCGACTGGTGGCAGCTGAAATGCGACCTGCTCAAGAATGTCAAATATGCCTTTGACGCAAATGGCATCGACATCCCTTACCCGCATACACAGATCGTCTCCGTCAGCAAGGACGCTCAGGCAGAAGCCTGAAGCCAGATATCGTCTGGCAAAGTCAGACAATCGGGAAGGGCGGCTTCGGCTGCCCTTTTGCTTTGCTTGCATTGATTGGCTTGCCTTTATGCTCTGCCAATGATCGGCTGAGACACAGGAAAGCGGATTTTATCCGCATTATTGCTCTTATGTCTGCGCTTATCGCTGCATTGACGCGCCAAACCGGACCTGACTTCGGGATCTGTGGCGATTTGCTGTCATTAACGTGAAGTTTCCCGCCCAACTGGCCCCGATTATGCGCTCTTCTCTTGCCGCCTTCCCTTGGATGGGCTAGGAAAAGCGCGCAAGGCGTGTCTTTCAGGCGCGCCTCCCTCAACCAATTCTAATTCATAAGTGACGTCCAATCATGGCAAAGAACAAAAAGCCCAATAAGCTCCAGGCCCGCCTGCCGCGCGGATTTGTGGACCGGACTGCCGACGACATTCGCGCAGCCGATGACATGCTCGCTAAAATCAAGGCTGTCTATGAGCATCATGGCTTCGACCCGATTGAGACGCCGACCTTTGAATATACCGACTGTCTGGGCAAGTTCCTGCCCGACACCGACCGCCCCAATGCCGGCGTCTTCTCCGTGCAGGATGATGACGAGCAGTGGATGAGCCTGCGCTATGACCTGACCGCGCCGATGGCCCGCCATGTAGCGGAGAATATCAACGAGATCCAGCTGCCCTACCGCACCTATCGCGTCGGCTATGTCTATCGCAATGAAAAGCCGGGGCCGGGGCGCTTCCGCCAGTTTATGCAGTTCGATGCCGACACCGTCGGCGCACCGGGCGTGCAGACCGACGCCGAAGCCTGCATGATGATGGCAGATACCATGGAAGCGCTCGGTATCGCGCGCGGCAACTATGTCATCCGCGTCAACAACCGTAAGGTTCTCGATGGCGTGATGGAAGAGATCGGCTTTGGCGGCGAAGAGCATGCCGAAGCCCGCCTCACGGTGCTGCGCGCCGTTGACAAGCTCGACAAGTTCGGCCCCGATGGCGTCCGCCTGTTGCTGGGCGAAGGCCGCAAGGACGAAAGTGGCGACTTTACCAAGGGCGCTGGTCTCAGCCCTGAGAATGTCGAGAAGGTGATTGCCTTCACCCAAGGTACCCTCGACATGGACAATGACGGCACCCGCGAGCTGGACACCATGCAGGCCATCTTTGATGCCTGCGGCTATGGCGAGGACCGCATCAAGATTGACCCCTCCGTCGTGCGTGGCCTCGAATATTATACCGGTCCGGTCTATGAAGCCGAATTGCTGTTTGATGTCACCAACGAGAAGGGCGAGGTTGTTCAGTTCGGCTCCGTCGGTGGCGGCGGTCGCTATGATGGTCTGGTCAAGCGCTTCGTTGGCCGCGATGTTCCGGCAACCGGCTTCTCCATTGGCGTCTCCCGCCTGATGACCGCTCTCAAGAATCTTGGCAAGCTGGGCGATGAGCAGATGGTTGCTCCCGTGCTGATCACCGTCATGGACGGCGATGTCGAGAGCCTTGGCCATTACATGAAGATGGTGCAGGAGCTGCGCGCCGCAGGCGTACGAGCCGAGCTGTATCAGGGCAACTGGAAGAAATTTGGCAATCAGCTGAAATATGCCGACAAGCGCGGCTGTCCGCTGGCCATCATTCAGGGCTCCGACGAGAAGGAAAAGGGCATCGTCCAGATCAAGGATCTGGAAGAGGGCAAGCGCCTTTCCGCCGAGATCAAGGATAACGCCACATGGCGCGAAAGCCGTCCCGCTCAGGTGGAAGTGCCCCTGTCCCGGATGGTCGAGACCGTCAAGAAGATGCTCGCTGATCAGGCCGCTGACCGGCAGGCCGACAGCGCCGCCGAGGCAAAATAACCGCTCAGCCGGAAAAGGCGAGAGGAGATATCCATGACTCATCTGACCGAAATCATGCGCACCGAACTGGCTGGACAGTTCCAGACCGCCGGTGCCAGAGTGATCGACCTGCCGATCCTCTATTCGGCCGACCTGTTTGTCGATCTCATCGGCGAAGACATTCGCCGCCGGCTCTATGTTGCGCCGGGTGCCAATGGTGAGGCGATGGCACTGCGGCCCGAATTCACCATTCCGGTCTGTCTGCACCATTTGCGCCATGGCGATGCCGATCGCAAGGCGAGCTATGCCTGTCTCGGTCCGGTCTTCCGCCAGCGCAGCGATGATGAGCCGGGCGAATTCCATCAGGCAGGCATCGAGCAGATCGACCCTGAAGGCGGTGTGGCATTTGACGCGGCCAACGTGGCCAGCGCCGTTGCCATGGTCGAGGGCCTGTCGGGCAAACGCCCCGTGGTCACCATAGGCGATCTGGGGCTCTTCTCCGCTTTGCTCAACGGGCTGGGGACGCCCGCCGTCTGGCAGCGTCGTCTGGAAGGGGCTTTCGGTGATCGCCTTGTGCTGGATCGCATGCTCAAAAGGCTGGAACAGGGTGGCTCCGAGAGCCATGGTGCTTCGGCCGGTCTTGCCCGCATTCTGGAAGGCAAGGCACCGGAAGATGTGCGCGAAGCGGTCGAGGAAATGCTCGATATTGCAGGGCTTGCCGCCGTCGGCGGTCGTTCCGTCGGTGATATTGCCGAGCGTTACATGGAAAAGGCCGAGCTCGCCGCCATGGCTGGCTGGGATGCCGACAAGCTGGCAATCATCGCCCGCTATCTTTCCATCGCCGGATCGCTTGATGAAAGCCTTGATCAACTGCGCGCTTTCGATGTCGAGGCAGGTGGATTGCTGGGTGATGCGCTCGCCACGCTGGCAGATCGCATTGCGGCCATTCGTGCTGCGGTGCCTGATGGCACCGAACTGGTCTTCAAGGCCGATTTCGGGCGTCGCCTCGATTATTATTCCGGCTTCAATTATGAACTGCATTTTGCGGGCGAAGCCAAGCCCGTAGCCGGTGGTGGTCGCTATGACCGGCTGCTTGGCATTCTGGCCTCGCGGGCCAAGCGCGGCAAGCCGGTTGATGCGGTGCCAGCCATCGGCTTTGTCGTCTGGCTGGATCGTCTCGCCTCACAGGCAAAAGAAAGCTAGGGAGAGAGCAACATGAGCAAGACACCTCTTATCATCGCGATCCCTTCCAAAGGCCGCTTGCAGGAAAATACCAATGCCTTCTTTGCTCGCGCCGGGCTCGATGTTGCCCGCCCGGGTGGTGCGCGCAATTATCGTGGTCATCTCACCGGTATCGACAATGTCGAGATCGCCTTTCTTTCCGCCTCGGAAATTGCCAAGGAGCTGAAAGTCGGTTCCGTGCATCTGGGTGTGACGGGCGAGGATCTGATCCGCGAACATCTGGCCGCCCCCGAGAGCTATGTCGACCTGCTGATCAAGCTCGGTTTCGGCCATGCCAATGTGGTCATTGCCGTGCCCAAGGCCTGGATTGATGTGCGCAACATGGAAGATCTGGGCGATGTCGCCATGGATATGCCTGCCCGCTATGGTCACCGCCTGCGCGTTGCCACCAAATATATCAACCTGACCCGCGCCTTCTTTGCCAGCCACGGCATCATCGACTACAAGATTGTCGAAAGCCTTGGCGCAACAGAAGGGGCTCCGGCCGCCGGTTCGGCTGATATCATCGTTGACATCACCTCCACCGGCTCGACCCTTGAGGCCAACAATCTCAAGATTCTCGATGATGGCGTCATGCTGCGTTCCGAGGCCAATCTTGTGGCGTCGCTGACAGCGGACTGGTCCGAGGAAGCCAAATCTGCACTGGGCGAGATCCTTGATCGCATTCAGGCCGAAGAAGCGGCCCGCACAGTGCGTGAGATCACGGCAGCCCATTCTGAAGCGGCAGCCATCAGTCAGCAGATTTGCGATGAGTTCAAGCAGGAGGGTGTCACGGCTCCCTATGGCCATAATGACCATATCCTGCGATTGCATGCGCCGCAGGGCAAGGTCTATGCCATCGCCCGGCGCCTCAGGGAGCTGGGGGCTGTTACGGTTTCTGTGGCGCATCTGGACTATGTCTTCGAGGCTTCCAATCCGCTGTTCGACCACATGCTGGCGCGCCTTGCCCAATAGTCCGGTGCATCCGCATCCGTAAGGGGCGGTTGGCCTTGATTTGGACTTATTGCTGAGGACAATCTTGCAGCTCGCAAGATGGGTGGAGATTCGGCAGACCCGCCTTGAATTTGCCTGTCGGGAAGTCTCATGCCGGACTTTTCCTGATGACTGGGCTGGGTTTTGAGTGGCCAATCAGCAGATGAGCATCATATGAGCATGAAAAGAGACATTTCCCGCCGCGCCACTCTCAAGATGGTTGCGGCCGGACTGGCAGCACCGGCGCTCATTCGCGCCTCCGTTGTCAATGCCGCCGAGCTTGATCGGGCCATCGGAAGCCTCATCATGGTCGGCTTTTCAGGCAAGAGCGCAGGCGGCAGCTTTGTGCGCACCATCGCCGGCCATATTGCCAAGGGCAGGGCCGCTTCCGTGGTCTATCTTTCCACCAATGTTGGAACGCGCAAGGATGTTCTGGATCTCAACAAGCTGTTCCATGACGCTGGCGTCACCCATATTGCCATCGATCACGAAGGAGGCACGGTGCAGCGCCTCAAGAAGGCGCAGGGCTTTACCCGCATCGGCTCCGCGCTCAGCATCGCCCAGAGCACCAGCCCCGGCGGTGCCGAGAAGATTTATGAAGTGGCAGCAAGAGAACTTGCCGAAGCGGGCTTTACCTTCAATCTGGGACCGGTTGCCGATCTGCATCGTTCCTACAATCCGGTTATCGGCCAGAACAAGCGCGCCTATGGCGAGGATGCCGCAACGGTGATCCGCTATGCCGGGGCATTCGTCAAGGCCCACCGGCGCCATGGCATAACCACTGCACTCAAGCATTTTCCCGGCCATGGTCTCTCCAGAGCCGATAGCCATAATGGCTTTGTCGATATTCGGGACAGCTGGAAGCCGGAAGAATTGACGCCCTTCGCCGAACTGGTGCGTCAGGGGCTTGCCGATGTCGTCATGTCCGGCCATCTCTATGTGCGTGTCGGCAAGGATAGCGATGGTGAATTGACAACCTTCTCACGCGCTTTGGTGCGCGATGCCTTGCGCCGCCGCATGGGCTTCAACGGCCTGATCATGACGGACGATCTGAATATGGGGGCCGTGCGCAAAGTGGCGGCACCAAAAGAGGCGACCCTTCGCGCCGCCTCCGCTGGCTATGACATCCTTCTGCTCTCCAACAGCCTAAAGCCTGATGCCGACCTGCCCGCCGAGGCTGTCGGCTGGATCCGTGATGCGGTTCGCCACGGCCAGATCAGCGAGAAGCAGATTCTGGACACGGCAACCCGCCTGAGGCGATCCCGTTCGGCCTGATGGGCCGGGCCACCACTATGTGAGCGAATGGACGTGAGAAGCCCCTTCAGCGAGGGCTGCGGCTATATTTGCGCGCCAGATCCGGATAATGATAGACAAGCGTTGCAAACACGGTTTCATCGACCGCAGAGCCAAGACCGGCTGCAATCAGCCTTGCGCTTTGCTCTGTGCGGACTTTCAGGCTGGAAAGGCAAAGACCGCTGCGCGCACCCAGATCATAGGCTTCCCTGAAGGACATGATGCGGGCGCGGAACCCGGCCTTGAGAACGGCAATTGTTTCCGGGCCGATTGTCTTTGCTGCATGAATGTCTTTTCTGCTGTCAGTATGCCCGGTCAAATCGGAGGCGTGATTGACAGGAAAATCAAAATTCTGATCGACTGCTTCAAACATTGTGTTTCCTTCCTAACATGCCCATGGACAACGCCCATGCAGGGGTTTGGAAGACTGACGACAACAGGTATGGGAACTCCGCTTGGTTGCGTCCATCTTCGCGGTTTAGCAAAGATGCCGCCACATCCCCGTACAGGTGCCACCTTGCCGCGGTTTGGCAGGTTGGCGAGGGCGTCAGCCCTTCTCATGATGATGGCTGGATAAATAAAGCATCTTTGCGGCAGACGCAAGCCTGTTGTGGATAGTGGGCCAAAAATGGAAATTTCTGAAGGAAAAATCGCTCTGGACGGATGTCCAATTTGCTCGTATAGATTGAATGAAGGCCTTGAGAGATGGTTTTATCAGGCATTGTATGGTGGCAATGCTTGATAAAAATACCGGAATTGGTGTGGCGCTTTTTGATGGCAATTTCAGGTTTATGTTTCTCAAAAAAAATAAGAGGCCGTCTGGTGACGACCTCTAGTGACGGTAAATTGTGGGGACCGTCCTTAGAAAGACTTTTTCTGAGCAACTCCGACATCTCGTTGGGGGACCGACATCGAACTGCATTTATTCTTGGGCCTTTCTTGATTTTGATAATACTCAAAATTGCAGAGATTTTCTATAGGTATCGAGTGTAAGCCTTGTGTTTCTGCCGTATTTGGCAAGGTTATAAAGTGTGTGAAGACGATTACCTTATTGAGTTAGGTGGTTTTTATAATTTTTTTATCAAGTAATGCTATTCGTATTTGTGCGACATTACAATGTAATCCTTCTAAATAGTCATATATACGTACCATATATTGTTTTATGTCTAAATATTTCTTGTTTGACTGGCCAAGTAAAAGTTGGAAATTAATTGCGCAATTTCGCAAGTTTGCTTTGTCTTCCATGGTGCAGACGGGTGAATCGAATTTAACTCGAAATCTAATAAAAAATATGCACCGACTTTGCATTGTTTCACGGGCGTAGCGCTTCTCCTTTACTCGGAGAGTTCGGGCAATACGAAAGGGGATAAGAAATTTTTAACCGCAAAGCACATTCTGCGCCCTTTACCTGTGGTTGCACGTCAATTTTTCGACTCGCAGCATGCTATCTTGCATTTGGCTGTCCAAAAGCGCATGCATCACAGGGACGCTTGCAAGCTGCCTGATCCGTTCGGAGCCTGCATGTCATGGTGAATTTTGTCAGCCCGAGATCTCTCGCTGACTGCATGTGGAGAGTGGCGTTGCTGTGCGCTTTGGATTTCGGATTGGCTCAAGGTGTGGATGATGCCATCATCCATCTGGTCAGGGCAGGAAAAGTGGGGGCCTTGGCTGCTTTGCCAATATCGGACCTCTGGCCCAAAAGCGCCGCTGGCCTGCAGACCTTTCTGGCTGCTGCCCCCAAAAGGCCTATTGTCGGCCTGTCTTTGACCTTGTCGGGAGAATTCTCACCTTTATCGACCGGTTTCTCTCCCGACAATCGTGATCAGCAGGGGCATCTGCCGCGTCTTGAGGATCTGGCCCGCGCTGCGTTGCGCTTCGAGCTGGACGAGAAAATACTTGAAGCCGAGTTTCGCGCTCAGCATCGGCGGTTCACTGCCCATTTGGGTGCGGCTCCACATTTTCTGGTTCTGCAACCCGAAATCCTGTATTTCGCAGCTGCCGCGCGCGCCGTTACCCGCACGATTACCAATTTCAAGAGCAATACCATTCCGGTGATCTGCCCGCTTCTGCCGCAAGCCGATGGTTTTCGGGACAAATTGCTAAAGCGCCATGTCTGGCGTTCCAATGATCACATGCGCGAACCCTGGGTGCGCCGCGCGATGATGGAAGTGCCCTCGGCGAGCAAAATGCCACCCAAAAGCAGCTGGCTACAGGATGGCAAGATATGGACAGCCATCCGACCGTCCTTCCCTGATGAAAGGCTCGCCCGCTTTGACAAAAACTGGGAAAAGCGGCTTGAGCAGGTAAACTGGCTGTGATTTCTTACCCTATTTTTGCCTCTTGTTATGGATGATTCAGCTTTTTACCCTGCGTTCTGCGAAACAATTTTATGAAAATACAACATTTCCGAGTAAAAACTCAAATACGCCACTTGAGTTCCTCTTAGGGCGCGGTATTCTTGTATTGCACGATGGGTGTGGCCAGTTGCGAGCAAAGCCCAGCTTCTACAACTTTAGTGGCCCTGTTCATTGTTGAGGAAAACGCAATATAACATATAGATATGAATATGTGACTGAGCCGGCTTCCTTCTTTGCCGGGAAATGACATTGGGTAAATAGGGCGAGATCTGAACAGACGCCCAAATTCAATGCAATAGATGGAACAAGTCGCTAGGCAGTTTGCGGTTTCTTCAATTTGAGCTTGTATTTGGCCAATTTGCATCAAGAAAGCCTTCTTGGCCAAACAGGATCAGACCATCGGTTGAGGCTCGTTTTCTACGGGCATGTACGAACATAGTCGCGGTCGGATTTCATTCGATGCTGCGACAAGGCGGGTCGCTTTTCGGGGGACTGGTGGCCCGCCTCTTTCAACCTCACCATCATGATCGTCGCTTCTTTCTCTCATATCGATTCTCATCGACCTGTTGCTATCAATCTGGACAGATCAGGCTGAATTGTAAGCCTGATTTTGCACAATTATCGATTTCATCATTTTGGTGCCCGTTTTTTCAACATGGAGAAAATGCGCTTTGAGTACAGTCGTGTTCCCTTGGATTTTACCCAAATATGTCTAAATCAGGTATAGATCATAGCGACCTTGCCCGAATGCAACCATCGGGCCTGCATGCAGCAATTCTCCCAGACGAAGCAGCTGAATGATTTCCGCCCGCTTCTCTTGAGGGAGATGGATCTGCAACAGACCGGTCTGCCCATTCATGGCAATGGATGCACTGCGCTTCTGACTGACAGACCGGTGCCATTTCAGCTCGGTCAATCCTGCTTCATCAATCTTGCAGGCCTTGATTGCCTCTCCCACCGCTTGCAAATCCTGTCCCGGTTCGAGCCCATGCCAGCGGGCGACATCCGACGCACGGCTGATCAGCGCTTGAAGAAACTGTTCTCCGGGGGATAGCTCGGGCTGGCTGGCATCACAATGAAAAGGAGTGACGAAAGAGACCATGGCGCGTTCGGCAAGCTCCTGTTCCCGATCCTGTCCCGTCCAGACATTTTCAACAGACCGAATGATGACGCTGTCACAAACCGGTCCCAGTCCGCCAATAAAGACGCCCTGTTCAATGGCGCGGTGACAGGCGTCTGAAATTTCACTGCCCCAAAGCAGGCCCAGTCCGAACAGTCGCAGGGTGATGCGAACGCTTGTCGCATCGGCAGTTTCGCTGCGCACGACCCAGGGCAGGGCGCGGTCCGAACTGGTCTCTTCACTCTTGTCCTGCGGCATGTTGAAGAAAACCTGAAAGCCGCTGGCAGGCCCCCAGGGGCAGGGGAGTCCGGCGAGCGCTTCCCGGGATGCGGTTTTCATCAATTGCGACCCGATGGCCTGCCGGACAGCACCGGGAAATCCCGGATGCTGGGCCTGCGGTCCGTCTCCCTCGCATTCGAAAGTGATGTCCCTTATGGTCAGGCTTTGCAAAAAATGATCAAAGCCGCAGTCGCTTTCCGGCCTTGCAAGCAGATGCAAAAGATCGTTGCCGGTGGGCGCAATGGCTGGAGCAAACAGGAATGTTGGGCTCAGGGTTGCGCAGTCCATATCATGTGCGGATATCTTGTTCATGAAGCTCACCTAAAAACACGAAGGTCAATTGATCTGGCATGCCGGAGCTGCATGCCCTTTTCGTGCCTAGTCTGGAATGCCAGAGGCGACTTGTCGATTAAAACAGGGCGGGGATTTTTAAGATGCATCCCTTCTTGAAGGCAAGGGATTGGCCGACAAGGGATTGGTCGACAAGGGATTGGCCGACAAGGGCTCCAGACAATCGTCTTGCACCGGGCAGAAAGGACAGGGCCTCAGCTGGAAAAAGGAACTGGGCGGGCGTCAGCTTCTCATGCCGGAAACAAATTCGCGCAGGGAAATGAGACTGCGCTCCGCATCGTCGATCGCCTCCATGATGGTGATCGCTTCCCGATGATCAATGCGCCGATCTTTCAGCGCCTGATCTATGGTCTCCAGCACGTCCGAGGCCTCGAAAACGATCCGGTGTGCTGCCTGAAAAATATGGTCTTCGTGATCCTCCGGAGCGGGGTCAATCCGCTCGGCGGCAACGAAGGCCGTGCCCTTGAGCAGATAGCTGACCAGAGAGGGATCCGGGAAAAAGGCAATCAGCCGACGGATTTCGTCTGCCGAAAATGGTGTCATGCCCTGTAGCCGCTGATAGAAAGACTGATAGCTCATGTCCGTTCCCTTGGCGACGGAGGCTATGTCATGTCTTTTGCTTTCCGTGATGGCTTTGCGGACCAGAAAGCCGAAATGCTTCCCTCTGTCCTTGGTCTTGAGTGGGGTCATTCAGGGCTCCCGCAGCGAAGATTTGAGAGTCGATTTTCTTGCCACAACCTTATATTGAATATGGTTGCGCAAAAAGACCCTGATATCTCAGGATTGCGAGAAGGACTGATTTTTTGGGAATAACTCTACTGATCTTGAGCGCAGGGCATGACGCTTCCATCCGGCGCAAGCACCAGATGCTTGGCATTTTTCGACTTCTCGACGATTTCTGCCAAACTATGCTCATTCAGACTGGCCACAAACTGCTTGATCGAACGCGACATCACCCGCGACATTTCACAGCCGCCGAACATCGGGCAATCCGGTTGTGGTTCATCATTGCAGCGCGGGCAAAGGCATTCGACGACGCCAAAGTCCGCTTCCATCGCCTTGGCCACATCGCCCATGCGAATATCTTCTGCGGCCATGCCCAGCACAAGACCACCGCCGCGCCCGCGCGTGGTTTTGAGGAAGCCGCTATTGGACAATTTGGCGATCAGCTTCATACAATGTGTGCGGGAAAGGCGCAGGGCCGAGGCGACCGTTTCCACAGTCAGGCTGCGCTCGTCATTCATCGCGACCAGCATCAAAATGCGATAAGCAAAATCCGTCCCTTTGGCCAATCTCATGTGGCACCTCACTGTGGTTGTCATGCATAACTGAAGGGGTGCAAGCGGATTTTCTTTGAGCTGCATCAATTATCGAGATCAAAGTCATGTTTTTACCGTTTCATCTTGCGTGCCGGACATGAAAATATGCTATGAGCCGCCAGACGATTTGCCATATAATCCTGACGAAAAGAAAAGGGAGACACCAAGTGACACAGGAGCTCGAAAGCCGCGTTGTCGATCTGGAGATCCAGATTACGCATCAGGCCAATACCATCGAGGATCTTTCGCAGATGGTATCCCGTCAGTGGGACATCATTGATCGGCTGACAAGGCAGGTCACAATGCTACAGGATACGCTGGTCGAACTGGAGGAGAATATGCCCCCTCCGAGCAATGAGAAACCGCCCCATTATTGAGCCTTTATCCGGCATGTGGGCGCAATGAAAAAGGCCAGCTCATGAGCTGGCCTTTCGTCGTTGATACAGACTGCCTCGCCTTGATGGCTCGGCTTGTCAAGAAGCAAGCTGGCGAGATGCTTCGCGCACGCTGCGCGTCGAATTGTCCATTTGCGATGTTGCCTGCGAGATGGATTCCACATTCTGTGTAATGGTGGAAACGCCAACCGAAGCGGTTTGCATATTGCCCGAAATATCCCGCGTCACGGCCGACTGTTCCTCGATCGCAGAGGCGATGCTGGTCGAGATATCCCGAACCTGCTGAATCACATCCTTGATCGCATTGATCGCATTGACGGCACCGGCTGTTGACGTCTGCACGGAATTGATGCGCGCACTGATATTCTCGGTCGCCTTGGTGGTCTGGGAGGCAAGCTCCTTGACCTCGGAGGCCACAACGGCAAAACCCTTGCCGGCCTCTCCGGCGCGCGCTGCCTCGATCGTGGCATTCAGCGCCAGCAAGTTGGTCTGTGCCGCGATGGTGTCGATCAGTTCAATGACATCGCCGATGCTCTGTGCGTCCTCAGCCAGACCGCTCATGATGGTCTCGGACTGGTTGGCCTCATTCACGGCCTGATTGGAAACGGCGGTTGCCTGATTGACCTGACGGCTGATTTCTTCAATCGAAGCCACCAGCTCTTCAGCGGCCGCAGCCACGGTCTGAACGCTCGAAGAAGCCTGCAGCGCAGCGCTGGCGGCATTGGCTGCCTGTTCATTGGTGATGGACACCGTATCAGCCATTTCATTCAGATCGCTATCGATCTGTTTCTGAACCTTCCTGCGGCGCAGGCGCTCTTCCACATCGGCTGAGATGTCGGTGGCGAACTTTACCACGCTGACAGGTTTGCCATATGGATCATAGATCGGATTATAGGTCGCCTGAATCCAGACATCATGCCCATCCTTGGCGATGCGTCTGAATTCGCCGGAATGGAACTTGCCATCCTCCAGCTTCTTCCAGAAAGCCTTGTACTCGCTGCTGGCGGCATATTCCTTGTCAACAAACATGCGGTGATGCTTGCCCTTAATCTCTTCAAGGCGATACCCCACAGCATTGCAGAAATTCTCATTCGCTGTGATGATCGTCCCCGTCATGTCGAATTCGATGACTGCCTGAGACCGGTGGATGGCTTCCATCTGTCCCTGAAGGGAAATCGCCTTCCGCTTGCGCGAGGTGATATCGGAGGCGATCTTGATGACCTTGACCGGCTTGCCCGCGCCATTGGTTATGACGCTATAAGATGCTTCAATCCAGATCTCTTCGTCGGATTTGGTATAGCGCTTGAATTCGCCGGACTGGCTCTTGCCCTGCGCAAGCTCTCGCCAGAAGTCTTTATATTCAGGCGAGCTGCGATAGGCTTTCTCAACAAACATGCTGTGATGCTTGCCCTTGATCTCGTCAAGTTTATAGCCCAGTGCCTTGCAGAAATTCTCATTGGCATGCAGAATCGTGCCATCGAGTTGGAATTCGATGATCGCCCATGAGCGACCAATTGCTGCCATTCTTGCCGTGTCTTCTTTTTTGCCCGTAAAGGAGATCATGGAGGTTCCCTCGCACAAATTTATCGTTGGAGGCCATTGTGCGCCCTCATAGTAAAGACAGGTTTAATGATTTTGATTGCTTCTAAGTCAAATCTGGGAATGTACTTATATGGTTCCAGTTTTATAAAGAATCAAACGAGTTTTGCGGCAATGCATAAAGGTGTTGATAAGGATAAATACTAAGTGTTTGGTGCTCTCAGCTGCTGGCGGGCGATGATCGTCTGGTTTCTACTAGGCGTAGAAAATTGAAAATATTGTAATATTGGCATTTCCGTTGTTGAATCTGTTTTTGTAGACCTTTGCTAGAAAAACCATGCCTTCAGGTTGTTTTTCCTAAATGGACACGATAAGTCAAATCGCGTTGCGACCGCTTGATCGTGGAATATCGCAACTAATCGAGTTAGGGCGCTTGCTGATTTTCCCACCGGGGCTGCTGTGGAAAAAGAAATCGATGCATGACAATAGCCCCACACTTCCGGGCCAACGGCCTGTTGTCAAAGCATAATCGAGAGCGATCTTTTAGCGCTGGATCAGCCGGTTGATCCAGTCTCGTGCCAGGGCTGGCCAGCTTGCCTGAGTGCCATCAAGATTGCGCAAGGCAAAGCCATGCGGGGCGCTCCCGAAAATATGGGCGTCTACAGTAATATTATTGCGGCTGGCTGTTTGCAGCAGGTTGAGCGCATGCTGGACGGGAACCGAGCGATCCTGCAAGGCATAGGCAAGAAAGAGCGGGCAGTGCGGCAGCCCATGGGGCTGATCCTCAAGGCCGATGGCCCAGTCATCATAGAAATCCTGTTTTTGCTGAGGAGGATAGTCTGCCTTGTCCTGCGGATATTTATGCTGTCGATGATTGGCATTGATCGGGGCATAGGCGAGCAATGCACCACAGACATTCAGGCTGCTTGGCTGGCAAGCCATGAGGCCGGCCATATGGCCACCGGATGAAAGGCCGATATGAAAGAGCGGAAGGCCCGTATTCATCCCTTCCAGAAGTGAAAGCGCTGTTTTGCCATCAGTGAGGGCGATGCTCTTGTTATAGACCCCTCCGGTCCCGCTGTCTGCGCCGGGAAGGCGATGCACCAGAATATGAGCGTCGATCCCCAGACTGTTCAGCCACAATGCAACATCGACCCCTTCCTTGTCGTAAATCAGTTTGGTGTAGCCGCCCCCGGCATAGACCAGAGCCTGCGCACGGGGCTGACGAACCCGAAAGCTGTGCAGCTCCGGAGCATGAACCGCAGTGATCTGGCGGTCTGGCCATACGCCTGAAAGGCTGTTGGTGGCATGGATGCGATCATCGAGGCTGATGATCTCGGCAACAGGCGGCTGTGCAGGCAAGAAATAGGGCATGATGGCAATCCGGGACATACGAAAACAGGCTGTTGCCGGAGACTTTACAACGGAACAGCGGAGCAAATGCAATCTGATGCCATTGTATCGCCTTAAGCAATTGAGATCAAACAGGGTTTTCTGTGATAGCGGCGCATGGTTAATCCATTTGTGCTTGCTTTATGAGTGAAATGGAGATTTCCGTAGAGATTTTTGGCAATAAGCTTCAGCTCTCTTCATGCCAACGCATGTTGGCGTCCATATTGGCACTCTCAAGCGCAGTTATTGCCGGTGGATGACGCCTCAAGGCAACGATGCCTGCCTGCCTCTGGCGCAGACGAACCTGCTCCATCTGCATGATATACGGGAGTTCAGAGGCGGGTTGCGGGCAGATGAAGATACACAGATAGATCGTGTTGTCTAAGTCGTTTAGGTTGTTGAAGATGGTGTTTGCTAAAGTAAAAATTGTGAAAATTCAATTGTATAAATTGTGTTGGAAAACTTTTGGTTTTGTAAATGCCTAAAATTTTAAATTTATTATTTTCTATTTGTAGTTTTAAAGAAATTGAATATTTGAAAACTAGGTAGAAATTGCAGTGCTGAAGGAAGTTGTTAAGTATTTTCCCGCAGATTTTAATCAAAATTCTAACGAGGAAACGTCAATGAAACAGCTCCTTGGCGCTTTGAGCGCGTGCATGCTGGCTATGAGCTCGCCAACCTTTGCTTCTTCTTCCGCTCCGGTTCTTGACCAGAAGGACGTTACGGCACTTCAGCAGGAAATCGACGCCTGGCTGAATAAGGAAATCGTCGCCATGAGCATCAATGCTCACAATGACAAATATGGTCATATCAACGAAGCCGAGATCATCGCTCTCGACAAGCAGTGGCGCGCGGAAACCGAAGCTGAAGACAAGCCACTGATCGCGGCGACACTCTCCAGCCCCCTCTCTGTCTATCTCTCCCGTATGCAGGGGCAGTCCGTTGGCCTGTTTGTCGAAATCTTCGTTATGGACAATCTGGGCCTGAATGTCGGGCAATCCTCGATAACCTCCGACTTCTGGCAGGGTGACGAGGCCAAATTCCAGAAAACTTATCAGGTCGGCCCCGATGCGGTGTTTGTCGATGAGCCTGAATGGGACGACAAATTTAAGGTCTGGCGGGCGCAGATCAACAAGAGCCTGACCGACCCGAAAACCGGCTCGCTGATTGGTGCTGCGACCATCGAAGTGAATCTGACCGAATGGTCTCGCCGACAGGCAGCAGCGAATTAGGAGGCTGACATGCTGAACAACTTTTCACTTACCTTTAAGAGCCTGTTGTTTTTCGGCCTGCTGGCGATGGTCGGCGTGTCCGTCGGACTGCTGAGCTATTTCAAGTCGGATGCAGCGCGTCAGGCCGTGGCTCAGCGTGCTGTGATGGAGACACAGGTGTCTTCGATGCAGGCGCTGAAGATTGACATGCAGAATCAGGCCATGGCGCTCAAATCCTTTCTTTTGACAGGCGATTTGAGCTGGTCGGATACCGTGAGAGCTGACCATGACGATCTGTCTGCCCATTTTGACCAGATGGCCTCTCAGGCCGGTATTACCGAGGTCAAGAAGGAATGGCTGAGCTGGTATGACAGCTTTGCCGGCAAGCAATTGAGCCTGATGCGCGATCCGATGACCGTCGAACTGGCGCGCGCCATCGAAGTATCCGGTCAGAGCAATAATCAGCTCAAGGCGATGCTGGATCTCATCGATGAGCAGATCATGGGCCTGAAAAGCCAGATGGACCAATTGACCGCGGAACAGAATGCCGAGTTGAAGAGCGTAACCAGCGCCGCCCTGATCGGCCTTGTCCTGATGATTGCCGCAACCCTTGTTCTGGCCTTCCTCAACAACCTGATCATTTCCCGGCCACTGGTCAAGATGGTGCATGTCACCGGCGCTCTGGCAGAAGGCAAACTTGACGTCGATATCAGCAACAATCGCGGCGATGAAATTGGCGAAATGTATAAGGCACTCTCGGTCTTCCAGAGCAATCTTGTGCGTTCCAGAGAACTGGAAGAGCAGACCGAAGGGCAGCGCAAGCAGGCTGAACTGAACCGTAAGGAACAGATGCGTCGTCTGGCAGACGAATTCGACAATGTTGTTGGTTCGATTGTCACCAGACAGGCCGAACTCTGCGCCCAGATGGAACAGAATTCTGGTCATCTGGCGCAAAAGGCTGGCCAGACCATTGAGCGCTCTGTTGCCGTGTCTGCCTCCACCCAGCAGGCCAATGCCAACGTGCAGGCCGTTGCCAGCGCCACAGAGGAGCTTTCCGCGTCCATTCAGGAAATCTCCGGTCAGGTAACCAGCGCGGCCCGTCTGGCCAGTGAGGCCAACCACGAGGTCGAACTGACCAGCCAGTCCGTGGCGGATCTGCAGCGGGTTCTGCAAGAAGTCGGATCGGTTACGCGCCTGATCAATGACATCGCCGAGCAGACCAACCTGCTGGCCCTCAATGCGACCATCGAAGCGGCACGTGCCGGTGAGGCTGGCAAGGGCTTTGCCGTCGTGGCAGCCGAGGTGAAAGATCTGGCCAACCAGACCGCCAAGGCAACCGAAGAAATCGATCGTCAGCTGACCAACATGGAGAATGCCGCCAACAGCTCGATCAGTGCCACTGAAACCGTTGCCAACAAGGTGCTCGAAATCACCGAGCAGACAACGGCCATGGCGACGGCAACCGATCAGCAGTCTGCGGCAACCACGGAGATTGCCCAGAATGTGACGGAAGCGGCCACTGGCACCAATCATGTAAGTCAGGATATCGAAACCGTTTCCAGCATCGCCAAGGAAACCGGCGATCTGGCAACATCGGTTCAGGCCATGATCGCGGACATGAACAACCAGACCCGCGAATTGCAGTCCAAGGCGGAAAAATTCATCGCCCATGTTCTCGCTGCATAGCATTTGCGAGCACCAGACTGAGCCTGACAAGCATTAGAAATGAAAAAGGGCCGGTTGGATTTCCGGCCCTTTTTGCATCAGCCATTGCGAACCTGCCAGATCGGTGCCCGGTGTACGGCAAAGGGCGCCTGATCAAGCGACAGCAGCAATTCTGGTTTATTCCATCTCAGGAATGATTTCGGCGTCATAGGCTGCTGCGATCTCTTCATCGGAGAGCAGGCCGTCGGAGTCCGTGTCGGCATCATTGAAAATTGTCTCTGCATCTTCAAGTGTCGGATAGGCTGCAACGAATTCTTCAAGAGTAACGCTGCCATTCTCATCGGCGTCCATGGCCGGGGCTTCCTGCGCCAATGCAGGGAAGCTCATTGCTGCAAGAATACTGGATAGGATCAATAGCTTTTTCATTTGGCTTCTCCTTGTATCAACCTGACTTTTCTACACCGTCAGAGCGTTGCATTTGCAGCGCCTCCATATTTGACAGGGCGACTGAGGCAAAATGCGAGCTAATGTTGGGAAAGATTGTGCCAGTGCGTCTGTGTGGCGATTTTGCCACCAAATCTCGGTGCGACAGCCGCTCCGGGGAGAGCCGGAGATGCATGTGACTGGCTGCGATCAATAAAAATTCGCAAGATTTTGCTGGTTTGCATCTATGCTGGTCAACCGGCATGGCTGGGGCGTGGTGGTTTGACAAAGCTGTGCAAATCACTTTTGCAACCCCGGAAACGGAGAGGCAAAAGGCCCGCCAAAGGATCAATCGTGGCGGCGCCATGGCGCAAGGCAAGAAAAAGCCACAGTTGGGAAAGGCTCAGTCTCAATCGTGAGGCAGTCCTAAGAACCGCTGGGGGAGGCGAAGCAACACCTGCTCGCAAGGCTGGCGCAACACTTGCGGCCAGCCTCATTTGACGACGATAATGCACGCGCCTGCCTTGCTGATCCATACCTTGCTGGCCGCGCCCGGCCTATCGGGTTTTAGCTGGCGTGCAGAGGATCATCCGGAGCATCTGTTATGGTAAAGCGGCTGAAGCTGCATCTGAACCCCTTGAGCTCGGAAAGGTCTCTGAGCGGCGCGCAGGCCATCGGTCCCACCATGACGTCTTGCGGGGCTTCAAAATTGGCCAGCCGCATCAACCGCCATCTGCCGTTGGTATCCTTGAAATGGGTGTAGATGACATTGCCCTTACGCACCAGCCGGACCGATTGCGGCCCTGACAAATAGGGGCATTGCACCGCTGACCAGTCCGACACCCCTTGCGTTACGACGGTGGTGAAATTCGTTACGCGGTCAAAATACTCGATCCCGCATTTCACCCAATGATTTTTGTCGACACGCAGCATCAGGCCGACCTGATCGTAGAGCACTTCATAATTGCCGGTAAATTCGGCGACCACTGAAAAATCACCCTTGCAGGCGACCGAAAAGAAATGCCCGCTATCGGGATGAGCGCCGGAATTGGTTTCGCGCCAAAAATCGGATTTTGGCTCGGCCACAATGGAGAGGCTGTTGGTGTTGAAGGTCCAGCGAGATGGCTCATTATGCCAGCTTGCTGACGTTAGAAATGAGAGAGGCATGGAAGGACCCTTCAGCTTGGTTTAGGGACCACAAGTTTAGCAAATCATAACTAAGGCGAATAGGGAAATGCTTGCTATCAATAGTCGAAGAGAGGAGGGGCTTTCCATGCCATCTTGGCTTGATTGCCTATTTCTGTGGCAACTCCGGCAACAGTTTCTTCTGCTGCTTCTTGTCTTTGGCTGGCTGAGGCTGCTTGTCGGAATTCTTGGTTTTCTGGGTAGCTGGTGCTTTTGCCTTTTTCTGCGGGCTGGCCTTCTGCGCCTTTGGTACAGGCTTTTTCACCAGTTCGGGCTTCACAGGCGGGCATTTGATGTTGGGTTTGCCGGGCTGCTCGACACATTGGGGTGGCTTTGGAGCAGCAAAGCTGGTGGTTGGTGCAATCAGGATGGAAAGGGCGACAACTGGCATGATCAGGCGCATGTTTTTTCCTTCAGAAAGATAAGAGAGCGTTTGACATTCTGGCCTTCTACATCAGTCAATTGGGCGAATTATGCGCTGGCAACAATGGAAATCGGCTTTTCATCGGAAAAAGGAAAATTTCAGCATTGGGAAATGAAATGGAAATGAACAGCAAAGAAACATGTCGAATATTCTCGGTTTTGACATGATTGTTTCTCTGTGAAAATGCGTAACGCCTCCTTGCGCGGATGCACAAAAAGGAAAGAGAGCATGGGCTCGCCGAGGACAAAAAGAAAAAGGCCGGTGCATTGACCGGCCTTTCTCAAGAACTAAGCAGAGTGCCTAGAAGGTCATGATTACATCATGCCGCCCATGCCACCCATGCCGCCCATGCCGCCCATGTCAGGCATTGAAGGGCCGCCATCCTTGGCCGGTGCATCAGCAACCATGGCTTCGGTGGTGATCATCAGACCTGCGATGGAAGCTGCGTCCTGCAGGGCAGTACGTACAACCTTGGTCGGGTCGATGATGCCGGCTTCGAGCATGTTGACATATTTCTCGGTCTGAGCGTCGAAGCCGAGGGTATCGTCGCCTTCCAGAACCTTGTTGACAACGATGGAGCCTTCAACACCAGCATTCTCGGCGATCTGACGGATCGGAGCCTGCAGAGCGCGCAGAACGATCTTGATGCCAGCTTCGATGTCGAGATTTTCGGAAGCAAGCTTTTCGACGACCAGAGAAGCGCGCAGCAGAGCGGTGCCACCACCAGGAACGATACCGGCTTCAACAGCAGCGCGGGTTGCGTTCAGGGCATCGTCAACGCGGTCTTTGCGTTCTTTCACTTCTACTTCGGTTGCACCGCCAACGCGGATAACAGCAACGCCGCCAGCCAGTTTGGCCAGACGCTCTTGCAGTTTTTCACGATCATAGTCAGAAGAGGTTTCCTCGATCTGAGCCTTGATCTGGGCAACGCGAGCTTCGATGCCTTCTTTGGCGCCAGCACCATCAACGATGGTGGTGTTTTCCTTGGTGATGTTGATCTTCTTGGCGGTGCCCAGCATGTCGAGGGTAACGCTTTCAAGCTTGATGCCAACATCTTCGGAAATGACAGTACCACCGGTCAGGATCGCGATGTCTTCGAGCATTGCCTTGCGGCGGTCGCCGAAGCCAGGAGCCTTGACAGCAGCAATCTTCAGGCCGCCACGCAGCTTGTTGACGACGAGGGTAGCAAGCGCTTCGCCTTCAATGTCTTCTGCGATGATGAGCAGCGGACGGGAAGACTGTACAACGCTTTCCAGGATCGGCAGCATCGGCTGCAGGTTGGAGAGTTTCTTCTCGTGCAGCAGGATGAACGGATCTTCCAGATCGGCAACCATTTTCTCGGTGTTGGTTACGAAGTAAGGAGACAGGTAACCACGGTCGAACTGCATGCCTTCAACGACTTCCAGTTCGGTTTCCAGAGACTTGGCTTCCTCAACGGTGATAACGCCTTCGTTGCCAACTTTCTGCATGGCTTCAGCAATCATCTTGCCGATTTCAGCTTCGCCGTTTGCAGAGATGGTGCCAACCTGAGCAACTTCTTCGGAGGAATTGATGGTTTTGGAAGCGGCTTTAAGAGCCTTGTGTGCTTCAGCAACAGCCAGATCGATACCGCGCTTCAGGTCCATCGGGTTCATGCCGGCAGCAACGGATTTTGCGCCTTCACGAACGATAGCCTGAGCCAGAACGGTAGCAGTGGTGGTACCGTCACCAGCGATATCGTTGGTTTTGGAAGCAACTTCGCGCACCATCTGTGCGCCCATATTTTCGAACTTGTCTTCCAGTTCGATTTCCTTGGCAACGGAAACACCGTCTTTGGTGATGCGTGGAGCGCCAAAGGATTTTTCGATAACAACGTTACGGCCTTTAGGACCGAGGGTGGTTTTCACAGCGTTTGCGAGAATGTCTACGCCACGCAGCATTTTTTCGCGTGCATCGGCACCGAATTTGACTTCTTTTGCAGCCATTTTAGCTTTTCCTGAAATCTGTAAAACTTGTAATAGGAGGCGGTTCGATCAAGGATTCCGGCTATTAGCCCAGAATGCCCATGATGTCGGACTCTTTCATGATCAGCAGGTCTTGACCATCGATCTTGACTTCGGTGCCGGACCATTTGCCGAACAGAACGCGGTCGCCGGCTTTGACATCGAGCGCGACCAGATTGCCTGCATCGTCACGCACGCCGCTGCCAACAGCAACGACTTCGCCTTCGCTCGGCTTTTCTTTAGCGGTATCAGGAATGATGATACCACCGGCGGTTTTCTCTTCGGATTCAACGCGACGTACAACGACGCGGTCATGCAGAGGACGGAATTTCATTGTCTGAACTTTCCCTAAGCTGTTATGCAGTCTGTCGGACCCATTTACGGGCATTGCGTGCCCCTAAATCGCTAGCGGCATCCGAGCAGTCTGCTCCTCGATTAACAAGTGCGTTAGCACTCTCTTGCCGTGAGTGCTAACAGCGATCTTCATTTAGGGGTAGCGGACTAAGAAGTCAATAAAATGGCCGAAAAAAATTGTGATCGATCTGTTCACTCAATCCCCGGTCAGGCCGGATCAAAATTCGAAAAGCGAAAGCATGAAGAGGGACGCTTTATGACAGAAGCGCTCTGTCTTATCTCCTGTCTCCTGACGATAGAAGCTATCTTTTGGTTATGCTCTCTCAACCAGAAGCGGGATAAAACCGACGATTTAAAAATAATTTGGATGTGTTTTGAAGTGTGAATGTATTCATTAAATATAATTTGAGTAATTGTGGAAAATAAACTACCATTTTCAAATGAACTATCAAATTGAAAATTTGAATATTATTTTGAATTGAGTAAAATAAATAAAATATAGTATTTCTATTGTTTTTACTGAATAATATTTCATGATTTAGTTTTTTGTTAAGCTCATTACTCGAGATTGGCATGCAGTAGGCGAAGCGGGGAGTTTATGCCTCAGAGTTTTTCGCAATGAGTAATTATCTCTAAGTGGGTAGAGAGATATGTTGAGTAAACTATTTTCTTTCCTGACCATCCGTCAGCGCATCGGCGCGCTCGTGGTCCTGATGCTCATGGGTTTTATGGGCATGCTTCTGGTCAATATACAGACAACTGCAACGCTCGATGAAGCGCGTAAAATGGAGCAGGCCACCCAGAAGAGGGCGCGCCTGTTCGAGGATCTTCAGGCCGCAAGCCTCAAGGCTGCCAAATTGTCTGAAGAGTTTCTGCTAGAGAGGGATGACCGCAAGGCTGATGCCACTTCGGATATCTTCTCAAATGCTTTATCGCAGTCTGCGGATGAACAGGTACTTGGAGCATTCAGTGGCCGTTATTACAGCAGTCTGGATCATTTGTCCGAGGTCTCGAAGATTTTCAATGAAATCCGAAAACGCAGGGAAGAGGTCGGGCTGGGCGAAGAAGACGGCTTACGTGGCAAACTGAATGCTGCAGTAAGGCGCGCAGGCGAGAAGCTGGCCTTTTTCACCGAAAAAAGCAAACTGGGCGCATCTGCCGGTGTGGTTGAAGCAAAAATGCTTCAACTGCGGCATCATGAGAAGGACTATATGTTGTTTGGTGATCCGGCGATCATCGAGAAATTTGATGCCTCTTATGATGAGTTGCTGAAATCGATGAAACCGGCCGGTTTCAAGATTGTTGCCCGGATGGAGATGAAGGGATTCCTCAAGGTATATCGTCAGGACTTCACAGATTGGGTCGCTGGAAAAAAGGCACTCGATGACGAAGTTGTGCTCTTTCGGCAAAAAATCAGCGCGCTTGTCGCCGATGTTGAAAAGCAGTCTGCTGAGGTCATTGAAAATGGTGCCAACCAGATGGCTGATGCGATTATCCGTAAGGAAACGGCCCAGAAGACCTTCTATGCCATTACTGTCGGCATCGTTTTGCTGTCCATTCTGCTTTCGCTGTTGATTGCCCGTTCCATCACCAGACCTCTGGCCCGGCTTGCTGACGTGATGGACCGCATTCGTGTGAATGATCTTTCGGTGCAGCTGCCCGAGATTCGCTCCCGCGACGCGTTGGGGCGCCTGTCTGTCGCCGCGCGCAACTTCCTTGAATCCGTTATCCAGAGTGAGCGCCTGAAAGACAATGCAAGATTGGATCGGCAAAAGGAGATTGATCGGCAGGTTGCTCTGGAAAAGATGCTCATGAGCTTTCGCAAGGAAACCGAAGCCGTCATGCAGCAGGTTTCTTCTCAGGCTGGCGAAGTGATCAGGCGCACCGCACTTCTCAATGAAATATCTCACGATGCGCAGGCTTCTTCCGATCTGGCAAGAAACTCCACCGCATCCAGCGTGGAACATGCAAAGTCTGTGAGTGTAAAGGCGCAGGATCTGCAAGCTGCTGCAAGCGATATCATCGAACAAACCGAAAAAGCCCATAATGTGGTGGCCGAGGCAGATGCCGTTTCCCTGTCGGCCAACGGGACCATGGAAAAACTAAATAAGGCGAGCGCCCAGATCGGAGATATCGTGCAGATGATCGGCAAGATTGCCGGGCAAACCAACCTGCTGGCGCTCAATGCGACGATCGAGGCTGCTCGTGCCGGAGAGGCGGGCAAGGGCTTTGCTGTTGTGGCCGAAGAAGTCAAGGAACTGTCATCCCAGACAGCCAAGGCGACCGAGACCATTTCCACCCAGATCATGGATGTCCAGCAGGCTGCTTCCGAGACAGGGAGCCTCATTCATACCATTTCCGACATGATCGTCGGGATCAATGAGGTGACGGGCGCCATCGCACAGGCCGTCGATGTTCAAAGGCAAGCGACCAACCAGATGGATGGAGACATCGAGATCGCACTGAGGGAGAGCTGTGGAGCGAGTGACAGGGTCGGCGATGTGGCCGACAAGATTGCGCAATCGAGCCGGGAGGCAAAGGCCTTCAGTTCGGTCTCAACCCAGCTTGAAGATGTCATCGCGACCATGCAAGGCTCGGTTCATGCCTTTCTTGATGCCGTTGAGCAGGATCTGGCCGCGCGCAGGGCGGAAATGCAGGCAGAGCGTGATGTGGCCTAGGGACACGGTTCTTGAATGCACTGCTCGCAAGCGGCAATTAATCCGGGCTCGGCTTTAGGCCTTGTTCATGCAATTGCGGACCAGATGGGCGAGCACCGCATTCAGGCGTTCGTCCAGAGTGCCGCTCACCGTCAGATGATCCAGTTCCTGACTTTGCAATTCGGCCCTGAACTTGTTGAAAAATTGCGGTCTCAGATCCGGCGCATCCCGCTGTTCATCGGCAACCCATGGCCAGTCCACATCACACAGGATATAGAGCCGCGGCTGGAAGGGCATGTTTTTGAGCCGTCGCTTGTGGCGCTCGGCCCATTGTTCCCATTGTGCCCACAGCGGGCCATTCATTTCATCCGCATAATAATGGGCGTTATAGACCAGTGAGGAAACCAGATCGGTGTCGCAAATGAGAAGCTTGTTGCCTGCCGAAGCCTGCTCGGCTCCGCGCTCTTCATTCACCCATTGGCCTTGCGCGACGGGAATGGCATCCTCAAGCGTCAGGGTTCCCTGAACATCAAAATAATCACGCAAATATTCGCAAACCAATATACCGTCGAGATGCTCGACGAGGGCTTGGGCCAGAGCTGACTTGCCGGTGCTTTCCGGGCCGGTCAGAATGAGACGGGGCAGGCGGGAAAATGGCATGTTTCTGCTGTGTCCAATAAGATCCAACAATGGCTTTTTGTCTCAAAGAGCACAGAAATTGTCAATCCCGTTCAGCCTGTATAAAGGAGGGAGGAGGGCTGATCTGCCGTATTTTCAGCCAAGGCTGATAGTTTTGCGCCTCAGGCTCAGCTCGGATCCGCGTTGTTGGACGCAGACGCTGGCTGAACGCCTTGAACGGTTTGCATCATGCCTTCGACTTCTTGCACGATCTCTCCAACCTCTTGCGCCACGATCCCCAGATCAGGCCCCACAGGCCCCATGGCTTCGGCTTCTTCCTCTGTCACCGTCCATGAGCGTTCCGGCGTGGTCCAGTCGCTGGCCGCGGAGCGTTTTTCCCACCAGCGCAAGGCGAGGCCGAGACAGACACCAACCCCGATCGCAACAGTCAGATCGACCAGCACCGTGAGTGCAAGCGTCAGGACCAGCAGCACAAGGTCACTGCGCCGACCGGCGGCATAGCTTTTCCATTTGTGCGGCTCGCTCATGTTCCATGCGGTCATCATCAGAAGGGCGGCAAGGGCTGGCATTGCCAGATTACCGGCGAGAGGAGCGGCAACCAGCATGACCAGCAGCACGACAATGGCATGCACGATCCCGGCGACCGGCGTCTGGCCGCCTGCCTTGACGTTGGTCGCCGTGCGGGCAATGGCGCCTGTGGCTGGCAAGCCGCAAAAGAGCGAAGAGGCAATGTTGGCAAAGCCTTGAGCGGTCAGTTCGGCATTGGGCCGATGGTGACCATCGATCATGCGATCGGCAACCATGGCAGAGAGCAGGGATTCAACACCAGCCAGAAAAGCGATGATGAGAGCGGATGGAAACAGCTCCACGATCCGGTCCCAGCCAAGTGCGGGCAGGGCAGGAACTGGCAGGCTCTCGGGCAAGGCACCAAAGCGCGAATAGAGCGTGTCTACCGGTAAATGCAAAGCGACGATCATGAGGGAGCCCAGCGCCACCGCAACAATCAGGCCCGGAAAGCGCGGAAAAGCTCGCCGCAGCCCGATAATCAGGCCAAGCGTTACAAGCGCCACTGCAAAGGCGGAGAGGTTGAAACTGTCCCTTGCCCCCCAAAGGGCCGGTATCTTTTCGAGAAAGTCTGCCGGAACCGAGGCCAGTTGCAGCCCCATGAAATCCTTCAACTGGCTGGAGGCAATGATCAGGCCGATACCGATGGTAAAGCCGTTGACCACCGCTTCAGGGATGAAGGCAATCAGCCGACCAACGCGGAAATAGCCCGCCGCAACCAGAATGATGCCCGCCATGAAGGTCGCCAGCACCAGACCGTCATAGCCATGGGTGGCGATGACATCGAAAACCACGACGATAAAGGCGCCCGTCGGTCCGCCAATCTGCACCCGGCTGCCACCCAGAAGCGAAATGAAAAAGCCTCCGATGATCGCCGTTACAAGCCCTTTGGCCGGATCGGCCCCCGATGCAATGGCGATCGCCAGACTGAGCGGCATCGCCACCATCGCCACCGTGATCCCTGCGATGCAGTCGGATAGAAACTGGTCGCGATTATAGCTTTTGCACGTCGTGATGATCTTGGGCTGGCGCATGGCATTAACTGACTGAATGGGGAAACGGCTGATGCCGTTGCGGGAGTATATTTGACTATTGTCTAACAAGACCCAATTCAAGTCTGATTAGCTCACAGCTTCCATGCATAAATAGCTGTGCTTGCATTCGTCAATTGGCACAATCGTATATGTGCAAATGATCTTCATCTTTTGCGTGAGCAAAAAAAAAGCTGCGCCAATCCCTTACGAAAATGCGCGCAAGAATGTTCGTGAGGGTAGATATGCGATAGATATGAGAATACCGGTGAGAATTTCGAGGTTGAGACCGTCAGGCAATCTGACGGTCATGCTCATATTCGAAATCCATGCTCTGGTCGCTCAGGCTGATCGGCTTGCAAAAATGCACGCGCTTGAACGTATCGCGTCCGTGAGAGGGCAAAGCCCGATGGGTTTCGCGGAAACCACGGCGATTGTAAAAAGCGATCAAGTCTTCCATCACTTCCGGCGTATGCAGCCGCAGCTGATGCAACTCGCGGGACTCGGTCAGCATTTCCAGTTCTGCAAGCATCCGCTTGCCCAAACCTTCTTTCTGGTGATCGCGATGAACCGCCAGATAGTCGATATACAGTGCGCCATCCACTTCGTGCAGCGCAGCCGCTGCCAGCACAACGCCCCGATCTTCCAGCACATAGAGATTACCGCACTGGTAAAAGTCGCGCATGTTGGAGAAGGCATTTGCCGGCTGGCCAACGCCCATACGGTCGCCGATATAAGCCATGGATTTGAGGAAAATGGACCGGATTTCGACGAGTTGATGCGATTTGGCCAATGAGAATGAGGGTGAGAATGAGAGTGTCATTGATTTTTATCCTGTTCTTGTTCCGGCGGGTCAACCCTTCCATTCTGGCGCTTTTCCTTAAGCGCGGATGCAAATGAAACGGGAGCCGGATATTGATTAAGGTCGTTTTGTTCACCGACAGGATATGTTGTCATGATCGTGACATTACAATGACGAGCCCTACGAAATTGCATTTATTCCGTCTGTACTAATACGAAAGCATTAGGCGAAAGCGCCAAGAGAAAGACGGGCCGAAGAACCAGAGGGCACAAGGCCCGCCACTCTCTGGTCCGAGCGTGACAGGCCGGTTCGTTGAATAGGAGGGGAGGGCTATTTGCGCGGCAGGATGATCGTCGCTTCAAGACCGCCTTCCTTGCGGTTTTTCAGCGTTACGTCGCCGCCATGGCTGCGCACGATGGTCCGCGTGATCGATAGCCCCAGCCCGACCCCGCCGGTTTCCAGATTGCGTGATCCTTCCACCCGGAAGAAGGGGGCAAAGACGTCATCAAGCTTTTCTTCCGGAATGCCCGGTCCATTGTCGCAGACCCTGATTTCAATCTGGCGTGGTGTCTCATCCAGCTTGATTGCGGCATTGCCAGCATAGCGCAGGGCGTTTTCAGTCAGGTTCCGCAAGGCCCGCTTGAGGCTGAGCTGGCGGCAGGAGAAGGTCAGGCTGTCCGGCCCTTCGAAACTGACATTCTTGCCCAGTTCCTGATAATCTTCCGCCATGGAAGACAACAGTGCGGCGAGATTGACATCGCGGGTTTCTTCCTGATTGGCGTCTTCTCTGGCAAAGGCAAGAACCGCATCGGTCATGGCCTGCATTTCTTCAAGGGTTTCCTGCAGCTTGTCGCGCATTTCCTCGTCTTCGATGAACTCGGTTCTCAGCCGCAGGGTGGTGATCGGCGTGCGCAAGTCATGGCTGACGGCGGCGAGCATGCGGGTGCGATCCTGCACGAAGCGCATCAGGCGTTCCTGCATGGCGTTGAAGGCGCTGATGGTGCCCTGAATTTCGGTCGGTCCCTCTTCTTTCAGTGGTTCAATGGCTTCGCCGCGCCCCAGTTTGCGCGATGCACTCTCCAGCTCCCGCAAGGGCGCCGTGAGCTTGCGGACGATAAGCACCACGACCATGACAATCAGGATTGCCGTCATGATGAGAGAGGCGAGAAAGGGGCGGCCCCATTTCTCCGGAGGATTGGGCAGTTCCGACTTGGCGATCAGCCACTGGCCACTGTCCAGTGGAACGGCAATCTTCATGTCCTGTGCCCAGAAGGCATCACGCTCCCGGAAACGGCGCCACTGGGCGGCCTTGTCCGGCCAATCCTTGCGGCGGCCCAACCCCTGACCTCCCATCGGCCCTTGACCATTCATGAGCCCCTGACCATTGATGGGTGTCTGGCCAATTATAGGATTCTGGCCATTGATGGGGCCCTGGGCATTCATGGGGCCTTGGCCATTCATCATGCCACGCCCGCCCATCATGTCATGCTCGTCCATCATGTCCGATGGGTGAATATCACTTGGAACGGCGGCATTCCTTGCAGCCATACGCTCTCTTGCAGCGAGGAAGAACGGGTCATTGGGCAGTTTGCTAAAGCGCACTGACTTGTCCGCAAGGCCCGCCCGACGCTCAACCCGAAGGGCAAAATCCGCTTCAATGCTGCCTGCTTTGGGCAAGGGCAGATCGGTCTTGTCCGCCAATTCAAAGCGAATGCCCTGTCCCTCGGCGGCTTTGAGGAAACGATGATGAAGATCCATGTCCGTCTGGTTGAGAACGCGCACCACCGAAGCCGTGCGGTCCAGAATCTGGCCGCGCGTTGCTGTCAGCGTGATATTCTTGCGTTCGAAGGCGAACATGGTGATCGAAAGGATCTGGGCGACAACAAGCGCGATGAGCAACGCTGCAATCAATTGCCCGGCTAGAGAGCGGGGCCAGAAGTGAAAGCCGTTTCTTTTCATCCTGACGAAAGAGCGCTTTGCCTGACGGCTGCCTTTCTGCATTGTGGATCGGATCAAGCAGAGCCCTCCGCATCGTCATAATCCATTGGCGCATCCTCTACCTTGCCGGTCACCTTGGCGGTGAAGACATAACCGCCGCCGCGCACGGTCTTGATCATTTTCGGGGTCTTGGGGTCTTCCTCGATCTTCTTGCGCAGACGGGAGACCTGATTGTCGATGGAACGGTCAAAAATCTGAGCCGTGCGACCGGAGGTCAGATCCAGCAACTGGTCGCGCGAGAGCACCATGGTGGGGCGTTTGAGAAAGGTGATAAGCAGCCGATAGTCCGCAGCGCTCAAAGGAACGGTAACGCCGCCCGGGCTGACCAGTTCGCGCTGATGCACATAGAGTATCCAGTCATCAAAGGTCAGCACTTCGGGCTCATCGGGCTTCTGTGCCTCGCGTGGCATCGACTGGCTGCGTCGCAGCACCGATTTGATGCGGGCCAGAAGCTCTCGCGGATTGAACGGTTTGGTCAGATAGTCATCGGCACCGATCTCCAGCCCGATGATCCGGTCAGTCTCTTCGCCCAGAGCCGTGAGCAGGATAACCGGAATATTCTCATTCTCCCGGACATAGCGGCAAAGGGTCAGCCCGTCCTCGCCGGGCATCATCACATCAAGCACGATGAGATCAATGGCTGCGGTCTTCAGGGTCTGGCGCATCTTGGCCCCGCCATCGGCGTCGCTCACCCGGAAGCCATTCTTCGAGAGATATTTTGACAACAGCTCGCGAATGTCCCGATGATCATCCACCACCAGAATATGTGCTGATTGTTCCATATCAGAATTCTCCGTTGCCTTTCGAGACCTGCACCTCCCGGCATTTCTGCCGTTTTTGCAAAGAGGCGGTCCTTCCTCCTCGATATATTGTCCTGCAGTTATCCTATATCAATTATCAGATATCATGAAATTTGTTGCTGTCGAGAAAAATATACGTGCTTTTTCAAGCACTAACGAAGGAAATTGTAACCGTCTGTATCAACCGCCAAAAGCGATACATTGAGAGACATTCTGACAGAATCCAGCGATGGACCTGAGCAAAAAAGATCCTAAATTGAGCTCATCAGGCAAGCGAACAAAACCAACAACCAGCGCTCCTGAAACCAGCAAACCGGCCCTGCACAATCTACAGGGCTCAACAGAAACTGTAGAATGTCTGGGCTCCATGGCCAATGAGGAATTGGCCCCAGAGACAAGAGGAAAAAAGAAATGAAAAACCTTACCAAATTTGCATTGGCTATCGCATTGGTCAGCGGCGCATCCGCTACGGCACTCAGCGTTAACAGCGCCTCGGCCAAGGGCTGGGAGCATGGCCGCGGCACGGGGCCTGCAATGGCACAGCCATTCAACGGCCCGCGCGGCATTCTGGATCTGAAGGCAAGTGATACCGACAAGGACGGTACCCTGACCAAGGATGAGCTGGACACAGCCCTCGCCAAGAAGGTCACCGACAATGACAAGGATGGTGACAATGCCGTATCGCTTGAGGAATTCAAGGCCGAATGGATGGCCATGACCAAGGATCGCATGGTCCGCGCCTTCCAGCGCTTCGACCGCGATGGCGATGGCAAGGTGACACTTGAAGAATTTTCTGATCCGGCAACAGCGCGTTTCGACAGGCTCGACGCCAACAATGACGGCAAGGTAGATAATGCCGATCGTCAGGTCCGCCGCAATCAGGGGCCGCGTCAGGATTTCGCAAGAGGCGGTTTCGCCCATCATGGCGGCATGAAAGGTCCGCGTGGTGGCCAGTTCCAGAAGGGGCAGTTCCAGATGGGGCAGTTTGGTCCTCAGGGCAACATGATGGGTGGCCCGCGTGGTGGTCAGTTCCACATGGGTCATGCGCAGATGGGGCATCACCAGATGGGCCAGTTCCCGATGGGTCAGTTCCAGATGGGACAGTTCGGCCCGCAGAGTGGTCCTCAATTCGGCCCCCAGTTTGGTCCTCAGGGCAACATGATGGGCGGTCCGCGTGGTGGAAACTTCCCGATGGGCCAATTCCCGATGGGTCAGTTCCAGATGGGGCAGTTCGGCCCTCAGGGTGGCTCACAATTCGGCCCTCAGTTTGGATCTCAGGGCAACATGATGCCATTCCCGCCAGCACCGGCTTCTGCGCCAGCTCCGCAGCTCGCCCCTACAGCGGCTCCTCAGGCCCAGGCTCCTGTTCCGGCGCCTGATGCCGCCTCCGCTCCAGCTCCGGACATGCCTCCTCTTGCCATGGTGCAGGAATAGCACTGCAAGGCCGATGGCCTGCTTTGGATAACCAGCCAAGAATATGAGATCGGCACCTTCGGTTAGCCGGTCCGCCATGAGGCTTCTTCTTTTTACGCCCGTTAGTCCACCCCTGTGGCTGGCGGGCGTTTTTTTTTCAAATATCGACAATTGGACGAACAACATGATCCCTTGCCAGCTTGCTGGTGGAAAAGTTCAGAAAAAATGTATCTGTCTGTATCCAGCCAATGAGGCGATACAGAAGGTGACAAATCTTCCCGTTTCTTCCCTAAAAAGGCGCTATTCTAGGGCCATGTTAATGACATCAGCCGAGCGGACGGATGACCGGCTGAAGGACGGGAAGATCCGAACAGCCGGATCACTCGGGACTTGGAAACGAAAGACCGTGCCGATGAGGAATCGGCCGAAATCTGACAAAGGACTAGTGATATGAAAAACGGAACTAAAATCGCTCTTGCAGTAGCATTGGTTGCAGGCCTGTCAGCAACGACCATGGCCGTAACAGGCGCCTCGGCAGGTGGTTGGGGCTACGGTTGGAACAATAACCAGCAGGACGGCAACTGGATGGGCCGCGGCGGCATGATGCGCGGTGGCTACAATATGGGACCGCGTGGCGGCATGATGGCCGGTGGTTTCATGAATGGTGGTTTCATGGGTGGTCCTGGCGCGTTTCGCGGTGGCATGATGCTGCAGCAGTTTGACACCGACAAGGATGGCACCCTGACAAAGGCAGAGCTGGACGCCGGATTTGACAAGAAACTCGCCGACAATGACAAGGACGGCGACAATGCCATCAATCTTGAAGAATTCAAGGCTGAATGGCTCAGACTGACTCAGGATCGCATGGTTCGCGGCTTCCAGTTCATGGATAGCAACGCCGACGGCAAGATCACCCCGGAAGAGCTGAAGGCTCACGCAGACCAGATGTTTGCCTTCATGGACCGCAATAATGATGGCAAGCTCGACCCGACAGATGCTCCGCGCCGTGGTGGCCGTGGATATGGTCCTCGCTTCATGCAGGCACCAGCTCCGGCAGCTCCTGCGCCTAGCGACAGCGCCCAGTAAAGCAAGCCATTCTGACCTTCATTTGAGTATGACAAAGCCTGCGGCCCTCTGGGCTGCAGGTTTTTTTGATCCAAGCGAACGCTATTCAGCTTTATTCAGCCATATACAGCTGGAGCTGTTCTCAATGAGAGCGGATCAATCCGCTTCATGTGCCTCAAGGCGGTAGCCATATTCCCAGCTATTGGAGAAATCGCCCAGAAAGCGTATGACCGGCACTTTGGTAAAGCCGATCTTTTCATAAAAGGCATGTCCTTCCAGAAAGCGGGTGTCGCTCCAGAGCCGGATCGTCTTGCCCTGACGGCTATCGATCAGATCGGTTGCCAGATTATACATCGACCATGCCAGGCCCTGTCCACGAGCCTTCTTGGAAACATAGACCTTGTGCAGTTCGAAAATCCCCGGCGTCAGAGACTCCGATACGGCCAGAGAGCCAACGATTTCGCCATCCTGTTCGGCAACCCAGATCTGCCCGCCCATGGCGGCATAATAGCTGCTGGGATGTTCCAGCTCTGGAAATTCATCTTCGATATAATGGCAATTTTCATAATCGGCGAAAACCGACGCAATCAGCTTGCCGATCGCAGCTCCATCTTCATCGGTTGCTGAACGGATCAACGCGTAACTCATGGCTAAATCTCTCGTGCAAATTCTTTCGGGGGTAGAAAGCCTGTTGGCCAGAATGTCTATCGGCCCAAATGCCCATCAGACTGCAAAACCGGCAAGGGAGGGGGGGCTGCCGGGCTTTTCTTTCCATCAACGATAGATGGCGATGCCGATGCCGTTGCGGCGTGCCTGATCGACGATCTCGGCGATCGCCGGATCAGCTATATCCCCTTGCGGACGCAATACCCGGGAAACGGTAATAAAATTATAGCCAGCCTTGATCAGCACCTGCTTTGCCGTCTCTCTTGCAAAACCGGCATGTTCGCTCTCTATCGCCACAATGAAATTGCGGCGTTGGGGTTGCGTTTGCGGTGGCTTGGGGGCTTCGCTTGCCCGTCCCTGAACACAGAAAATCATGCGCTTGTCTCTTTAGATCCCATCAACCTCAACTCATAATGGCCTATCTGCCTTATGTCGAGATGTTATCACCAATTATGCCATAGAAGACGGGGATGACCGAAACAAGGCGGCAAATAAGGGCATAAGCAAGCCCTGATGCAGGCGGGCAGAAAGAGGCCCGCCAAAGGCAAAGCGCCCCATGACCAGCTCTGCTTGCTCTTTGGCTTTGCCAAACGGAATCAGGCGGTTTCTTTCTGGGCCCAGCTCATGCGCTTGCGATAGATGGTCGAGGGGCTGATCTCCAACGCCGCAGCAGCCCGGGAAATATTGCCATCGAAATAGCTCAAGGCTCCCTCAATGATCTGCTTTTCCTGCTGCCAGAAGGGCTGAATCGAATCCGACATCGCCTTGCCCATCTGTCTGAGGTCGCTGATGGCCTGATCCAGATCCTGTTCGAAACCTGCGTCATTATGCAGAAGCTCGGGCAGATGATCCGGTTCGACAATGGCTCCGTCATACATCACGGTGAGGCGGCGAATGGTATTTTGCAGCTGCCGCACATTGCCCGGCCAGCGATAGGCCGAGAGCATATGCTCCGCTTCGGTGCTGAAGATATGAAAGCCTTTGCCTTCCTCATGGGCATATTGATGCAGAAAGCTTTTGGCCAGAGGCACGATATCGCCAGACCGGTCGCGCAGCGGCGGCAGATGGATCGGCAGGACATGCATGCGATAGAAAAGATCTTCGCGGAAACGGCCCGCCCGGACCTCTTCCAGAGGATCACGATTGGTTGCGGCGATGAAGCGGATATCAAGGGAAATCTCTTCATTGCCGCCCACCCGGCGCAGAGTGCCCGTCTGGATCAGACGCAGCAATTTTGCCTGTAGATCAAGCGGCATCTCGCCGATTTCATCGAGGAACAATGTGCCACCGTCGGCCAGTTCGGCTGCGCCCTTGCGATCATCATTGGCGCCGGTAAAGGCTCCACGCATATGGCCGAACACTTCCGATTCCATCAGGTCGGCGGGAATGGCGCTACAGTTGATGGCGATGAAGGGGCCGGAACTGCGGGCAGAGCGGGCATGCAGCGCCTGTGCGCAGACTTCCTTGCCCGTACCGGATTCGCCGGTGATGAAAACCGGGGCCTTCGAATTGGCAATGCGCATGATCTGGTCATAAACGCCCTGCATGGCTGGCGACTTGCCGATGAAGCCTTCGAAATCACGCATGATTTCATAATCGGCTGCCAGCTCGCCCATCGTCGCGGCACTGCCTCCGACATGGGAAGAAGAAGGGCTTTTGCTGGCGGAGACGAGAATGTCGCCATGGGGAGCCGGGCGATGATGGGTAATCATCTCGCTCATGCGGCCACTCAGCGCTTCGGCCGAAACCGGGCGGGCGATGAAATCATGTGCGCCAGCCTGCATGGAAGCGACGGCGCGCGAGACCGAGCCATTCTTGCTCAGTGCCAATAGCAACATGTTCGGATGGCGGCTTGCCAGACGTGACAGGACCTTAAGCTCCTCCTCGCCTTCAAAGGTAATGAGGGCGCAGGCCGGCTCCATAAGGAAGCTGTTGGGGGCTTTGTCGTCAAACATCTGAATGTCGCAAGTCTGCTGGAGCTTGTCCTCGAGCAGGTCCGTCAATTGATCATTGATCATGCGGCGAAATGCGGGATCAGAACTAACGACTGCAATGCGGACAGAATTCAGATCCGCGTGTCCTGATGACATGATTGGGCACCCCTGTTGAATTGACTTGTACCGCTATGTTGCTCAAACAGGGTAAACAAAGTCTTTTCATTTACGCGCCCAGAGCCAAATAGCGCAACTTTTTGTCGCATTTTGCGAAAATAGGCGGAAAATATGGTGTGCAAAGAATTGCTTTGTCGCGCGCTTGTGGCCTCGGAGGGAGAAAGTCCTCCAGCTGTGGGTAAAATGGTCGATTAAAATCGGGACACGAGACGGGGCACAAGAAAGGCCGGGTATTGAAGAAAACCCAGCCATTCGCTCTGATGATCAATTGCCCGAGGCGTGCAATGCCTCAATCATCGACTGTGACAGCAAAGCGGGCTGTCGAAAGAGTGGGATATCAGGCAAGCGCTGCCGGGAAGCCAGCTTCTTCGATGGCGCTGCGGATGCTTTCCGGGTTGGCACCCGATGTTACCTTCACTTCGCCGGTCTCCAGACTGGCATCCACTTCGGCTGAAGCATCAACGCTCTTGACCGCTTCGGTTACCGATTTGACGCAGCCACCGCAGGCCATTTCCTTTACATTCAACGTGATCATGGGACGGTCTCCATTCTTCAATCTGTTAAAGTTGAATAATAAACATATATTTCCTGTATGAAGCCGATGCAATGCTTTTGGATTGCGGCAGGCCTTAAGGGCGCAGGGAAATGGATCTGAGCCGCATAGCCCACGCATAAAGCGCGTTGAGGGAACTGCCCGAAGACCGCCTTGCATTTGAAGCATTTCATTTTGAACCGATTTCTATAGAATGCCATTTTTTACAATGGTAAATCCGATAGATCGAACCCCACTTGCAGGAATAATCATGAGTGACAAAACAGTAGCAGTAGCCTTCGGAGGCGGTGGCGCGCGCGGCATTTCCCATATCTGGGTCATGGAGGCGCTCGATGAGCTGGGCGTCCGTCCGGTTGCCCTGTCCGGCACCTCGATCGGCTCTCTGGCTGCTGCCTGCTATGCTTCGGGCTATTCCGGGGCTGATTTGCGCCACTATATGCAGGATTTGTTTGGCAATACCGGCGAGGTGCTTTCCCGCTTCTGGAAGCATAGGCCGAGAAGCTTTTCCGGGCTATTTGCCGTCCAGAATCCGATGGCAAACTGGGCCCAGTTCGATCCTGTCTGGTTGGTGGAATCCTTTTTGCCGCACGATATCAAGAAGCAGTTCAGTGAGTTGGAAATTCCGTCCAGCTTTTCTGCCACGGATTATTTCACCGGCCACGAGGTGATCTTCGATGAGGGCGGGCTAACCCACGCTCTGGCCGCCTCGATTGCCATTCCGGCACTGTTTCGGCCGCTTGAGGTCAACGGGCAATTGCTGATCGATGGCGGTTGCGTCAATCCCATGCCGGTGGATCATATTCGCGCCAAGGCCGATATCGTGATCGGTGTGGACGTCGTGGGGCTACCGCAAAAGCCTGAGGATGGCAAGATCGGCTCTTTCGAAATGGGCTTCGGTGCCACCCAGATTTTGATGCAGACCATCCAGCGCGAAAAAATGCGCCATGACAAGGTCGATATTCTGGTCAGGCCCCGAGTGGACGACTACCGTCCGCTTGATTTTCTCAAGACCTCGGACATTCTCAAAGCCAGTCAGGCCACAAAGGAAGAAGTCAAGCAGCGTCTGGCAAAGCTTATGGAATGCTGATCGGTTGAACCGGGCGTGAATTGCTGTTGCAGTTGCTGAGGCAGGGGCTGGGGCAGGGCATGTGCATGGGGTAGAAGCTGATCTTGCTTAGCGCCCCGATCTGCCTGCATTCCATATGAAAAGAGGGCCATGCGGCCCTCTGTCTATGGATATTCCTATTGCTCCATATCGCCCACCCCATCAGTTGCGTGCGATGATTTCGCGACCATCGAAGCGTGGCATGGATCCCGCTTTGCCTGTTTTGCGGCGGGCAAGGAAACGGGGTCGGCGAATGGAGAATTGCGCATGCGGGCGCCTCGCCATCTGCGGACCTCGGATCAGCTCGGAAAGTGGGCCTTTATTGTCCGTTGCCGTCTCATAGTCGCCTGCGCCCAGAGGCTTGTGCAGCATGGGCAGATTATAAAGCTTGGACCAGCTTTGCCAGTCGACGGCAGCCTCTTCCAGATCCGTGCTGACCATAAGGGGCAGCGTCAGGTTCGGATCGTCATGTACCAGTTCCAATATGCAGATCAGCGGGCTGCCCTCGCGTTTGCCGACGATGAAGCGGACACCCACTCCCTTATAATAGGAGAGAGGAACGCGCACGAGCAGTGGCAGGCCGCAAGTCAGCTTGCATTCCACCAGCGCCTGATCGGCCTTGATCTGAACAATGCCGGGCAGTTGAGCGCCGAACAGGGCCGTTTCGCTGAAACCACTCAGTTTTACCGCTTGTGATCTGATATCTGCGGATTGGAAATATTTGGCCAGATCGTGGGGAGCGATGCGCGCTTCCCCCACAGTCTGGTAGGAAATGGCTTCCGTGTATTTCTGATTTTCTTGACGCCTCACGAGCCTTCTCCTTCGAGCCCCTTTTAGGGTGCTTCTTTTGAACAGGCTCAGCCTAGCAAACAGGCTTCATTATTTGCTTAATCAAGAGGGTTAAAAAAGCGTGATATTATATAGGGTTAGGGAATTGTTACCGCGCCCGGATCTTCACCTTTTGGCAACCACTTTGCCTCAGATTGTGCTCAGAGCCCCTATGCCTTTTTACTTGCTCAAGCCGCTGCAAGCCCCTAAGACAGAGGGAACAGATATTTTTTCGCTCCACCCTTTCAGAAAAAAGACAACCCTTTATGTCAGACCTTCTTGATCAATCCATTATTGAGGAAAGAGCCCACCATCTGGTGAAGGCGGCCATGAAAGCGGGAGCGGATTCCGCCGATGCGGTTGCGGCCAGAGCCATTTCGAGTTCAGTCGGTCTGCGCGATGGAAAGCTGGAGGAAAATGAGCATTCGGAAAATGACTCGATGGCTTTGCGCGTCTTTATCGATGGCTGCAAGGCGTCTATTTCCACCAATACCACAGATGATCTTTCCATTCTGACAAAACTGGCCGAGCGGGCAGTTGCCATGGCGCATATGTCGCCACCGGACCCCTTTGCCCGTCTGGCGGCGCGCAGCGACCTGATGGAGCCGTCGCTGGTGGCCGCACGCGTCAAGGCGCTCGATCCGGCCGATCTCAATATTCCTTCATCGGAAGATCTGACCCGCATGGCGCAAGAGGCAGAAGATGCTGCCATGGCGGTTGACGGAGTTGCCAAGTCTGGCGGTGCCGGGGCCGGGCATTTTCTCGGCGGTGCCGTTCTGGCCACCTCGCACGGCTTTGTTGGCTCCTATATGTCTTCGCGTATCTCTTTTTCCGTGACTGCGATTGCCGGCAGCGGAACGACAATGGAGCGCGATTATTCCTTTTCCGCCGCTGTGCACAAGGCAGATCTGCGCGCCCCCGGACTGGTCGGGCGCAGGGCTGGCGAGCGTGCGGTCAGACGTCTCCATCCCGCCAAGCTGGAAACAGGCACCTACGACATTCTATTCGAGCCAAGGGTGGCGACGACACTGGTCGGCCATTTTGCTTCGGCGATCAACGGGGCGGCGATTGCCCGTCACACGTCTTTTCTCAATGACAAGCTGGGACGGAAGATTTTCCCCTCCGGCATTTTCATCAATGATGATCCGACCCTGCCGCGCGGTCTGGGCTCGCGTCCCTTCGACGGTGAAGGGGTGGATTGCCAGCCGCTGGCGCTGGTGGAGGATGGCTATCTGAACCAGTGGGTTCTCGATAGCGCCACGGCGGCGGAACTGGGCCTGAAAACCAACGGCCGGGCCTCCCGTTCCGGGGCCAATCCCTATCCTTCGACCACCAATCTGCGTCTGGAAAAGGGCAAGCACAGCCAGCAGGATCTGATTTCCGGCATCAAGGACGGCATTTACATCACCGACCTGATCGGGCAGGGCGTCAACGGTGTGACGGGGGATTATTCCCGTGGCGCATCGGGCATCCGCATCAAGGATGGCAAGCTGGCCGAATCCATCTCCGAGATCACCATCGCTGGCAATCTGGTGGATATGTTCGCACGGATGATACCAGCCGATGATCTTTCCTTTGAACATGCGGTCAACGCACCATCCATCCTGATAGAGGGCATGACCGTTGCCGGACGATAAAGAGATCAAGGCATCTGCCGGTTTCAAATATGCCTATCAGGAAGACAAACAGCTCCTCGAAGATGCTGCGCGAGAAGCGGGCGAACTGGCCTTGCGCTATTTCAACCGCGATCCTCAGGTCTGGACCAAGCAGAATTACAGCCCCGTTACCGAAGCCGATCTGGCGGTTGACAAATATCTCAAAGAGCGTCTGATGGTAGCGCGCTCCGATTATGGCTGGCTTTCCGAGGAGAGCGAGGACAATACCGATCGCCTCGACAAGCAGCGGGTTTTTGTCATCGATCCGATTGATGGTACCCGCGCCTTCATTGATGGCGGCAGTGAGTGGACCATATCGCTCGCCGTTGTCGAGAATAACAGGCCGGTCGCCGCCGTGCTTTACGCGCCCGTGCGCGGCGAGCTTTATTGCGCCTCGCGCTTTGGTGGAACGCAACTGAACAATGTGCCGGTCATCTGCCCGCGGCTGGCGAGCTTGGATGGCGCAAGGGCAGCAGGGCCACGCCCGGCGATAGCCCGCGGGCCGCTGGCCCGCGCCGGAGTGCAGAATGCCGGATATGTCCGCTCTCTGGCCTATCGTATCGTCATGGTCACCACTGGAGCGCTTGATCTGGCGCTGGCGCGGGAAGATGCCAATGACTGGGATCTGGCCGCCGCAGACCTCATCGTGGAAGAGGCAAATGGCATTCTGCGGGACAAGTCAAACAGGGTGCTGAAATATAATCTGCCCAACGTGCATCATGACAGTCTTTATGCTTCCAGCAAGGCTTTGGGGCGGCTGGTGGCTCCAATCATGCCAGCCCTTCAGTTCCCCCAAAGGCGACATGGCTAATGGCTATAATGGCCTTGGCTGATGCACAAAGGACGCGTGTTTTCAGTAGGCATATCCGGGGTGAATGATACAGGGCGAACGCTTCACCCTTGTGGATTTTGATGGCCCATTGCATCCTTGCAATGCCTTATGCCTGCTCCTTTGCCACTCAAGCACTTCCGGCTCTTCCATTTGCTGAAAAATAGCACTATATGGAGAGCGCAAAAGACGGAGCTGGCTGACTTTCTCGAGCAGGATTTTCTCTTCGTCAAGTCAGATCGGAGTAGACGCAGACCGTGCCAGAGGTGAAGAAAATTTTTCGCTCCAAGCCAATATTGACATTGGGTGGACGGCTGATTGCGCTTTGGCTCCGGCTGGTGCATGCCACCAACCGTATGGTCACGGACCCAACCGGGGATTACGCCAGAGTCGAGGGGCATTTCCCCGCGATTGTCGCGCTTTGGCATGGGCAGCATTTCATGGTTCCGCTGGTCCGGCGCAAAAGCGATTCTTTCAGGGCTCTGGTGTCCCGTTCCGGGGATGGTCACCTCAACAGCGTCGCCGCTCAGGCGCTGGGGGTAGATGTGGTGCGCGGCTCAGGCGGGCGCAACCGCTCCAAGACCCTCACCAAGGGCGGCATATCCGCCCTCAAGAATCTGATTTCCTGCCTGCATGACGGGGTCAGCGTAGCCATGACGGCGAATGTTCCCAAGACCGGAGCGCGGGAATGTGGTCTGGGAGTTGTCACTCTGGCCAAACTGAGCGGACGTCCCATCATTCCGGCCGCTTATGCCTCCTCGCGCCGGATCGATCTCGATAGTTGGGACAAGGCATCGATCAATCTGCCTTTCGGCCGGGCTGCCTTCATCATCGGCGAGCCGATCTATGTATCGCGTGAAGCCGATGAAGAAGAACTCGAAGTCATGCGCCAGAAAGTGGAAGCCGCTCTCAATGAAGCGACCCGAAAAGCCTATGATGCTCTCAAGCATTAATCGGAGCCCTTGGCTCCATGAAATCATTTCCAATTGCTTCCAACTGGTAATTTTAACTTTAGTTTTTTGTTTGAATGCTTTCTGCCTCTTGCAAAAGGCTTGAAACGCCTGCATGTTTAGGCATCTTTAAGAATTGTAGTCAGTGTTGATTAAAACTGTTGTGTAAAAACAGCTTGGTCAATTGCTGGGACATTTGTAGCATGCAATAGGCACCGATAGGGACAGTCTGATGAATAGCAACAAGACTGTTAAATATGGCGCCGCCGCCATCTTTTGGACTATAAGTTTAGGCCATAGTGAGGAAAACAGAACGGAAGATTGATGGACTGGTCAGGAAGATTTGCACTTTCCTCCTATCGGATAGCGGGATATGCGGCGAGCCCGTTGGCTCCTCTGCTCGTGGCCTTGCGTGCGCGCAAGGGCAAGGAGATACCTGCGCGCTGTAAGGAGCGCTATGGCAAGACGACAATTGCCCGTCCGGCGGGGCCTCTGATCTGGGTGCATGCGGCCTCGGTTGGTGAAACCAATGCTGTTCTGCCTCTCATCAACCTGATCACGGAAACCGGCACTCAGGTGCTGCTGACAACGGTCACGGTGACTTCGGCACAGGTTGCCAGAAAGCATCTGCCCAACGGGGCATTCCATCAGTTCGTGCCTTTCGATATGGCGCCTTTCGTCAACCGTTTCCTGAGTTTCTGGCGCCCCGATCTGGCCCTGTTCGTGGAATCAGAGATTTGGCCCAATATCCTTTCCGAGCTCAACAATCGTGACATCCCGATGATCGTGGTCAATGGCCGCATGTCCGAGCGGTCTTTCGAGCGTTGGTCCAAATTCCCCTCCGCCTTCCGGCAGATGTTCGGCAATGTTCCGATGTGTCTGGCCCAGACCGAAGAAGACCGCGATCGCTATACCCGTCTGGGCGTTGCGCAGGTCGAGGTTACCGGCAATCTTAAATTCGACGTACCGCCGCCACAGGCCGACGAGATGCAATTGCTGCGCATGCGGCAGGATATCGCTAACCGCCCCGTCTGGGTGGCGGCAAGCACCCATCCGGGTGAAGAGCGCCTGCTGGCGCAGGCTCATAGCCGCATGGCGGTGCGCATTCCCAATTTGCTGACAATCATTGTGCCGCGCCATCCCGAGCGCAGCCACGATATCATGAAGGAACTGGTCGGCATCGTTCCGCGCATCCAGTGCCGTTCCGATGAGCCGGATCTTTTCCCCAAGACCGATATCTATCTTGCCGATACCATCGGTGAAATGGGGCTGTTCTATCGCCTGTCTCGTATTGCCTTTGTCGGTGGCTCGCTGGTCAATCACGGCGGACAAAACCCGATTGAACCTGCGCGGCTGGGCTGCACCATTCTGCATGGTCCCAGCGTCGGCAATTTCCATAATATCTATGATGCACTTGACCAGACCGGTGGCGCTCAATGTCTGCATAATGAGCGTGAGCTGATCCAGACGCTGGCGCGTCTCATCTCCTCTCCTGCCGAGATCGACAGACGGGTGGAACTGGCCCGTCGTGCCCTGCGACCTTTTTCCGGGGCACTTGACAAAACCATGATGGCGCTCAATCCTTTCCTTGAGCCCCTCAAGATCAATGCCGAGCTGAACCGGGCCAACAGTAACCCTGCCTTGGGCTGAGGTTTCCAACAGGAGAGATGGACATGAAGGCTCCCGGCTTCTGGACGGAGCGTAACACGCTGGCCTGGCTGCTTTATCCATTCAGTCTTGTTTATGGTCGAATCTCTCTCTCCCGCTTCAACAAGAAAGAACGCTACAAGGCGCATATGCCGGTGCTTTGTGTCGGCAATCTCGTGATGGGTGGTGCAGGCAAAACCCCCACGGCGCTGGCGCTGGGGCGTGCGGCGGCAGGTCTCAATCTGTCTCCCATCTTTCTCACCCGCGGCTTCAAGGGCAGCGAAAGCGGTCCGCTGCTGGTCGATCCTGTGCATCATTCCATTGCTGAAGTCGGCGATGAAGCCTTGCTGCTGGCGCGGGTCGCGCCGACCATCGTCGCCAAAGATCGCGTGGCGGGAGCCAAACTTGCCGAGGAACTGAACAGGGAGAAGGACGGCAGCATCATCATCATGGATGACGGCTTTCAGAATCCCTATCTCTACAAGGATTTCAATCTTATCATCGTCGATTCCCAGCAGAGCATTGGCAACGGTTTCATCTTTCCTGCCGGTCCCTTGCGGGCACCCCTGAATCCGCAGGTGCGGCGCGCTGACCAGTTCGTCATCGTCGGCGAGGGGGGCAAGGCTCCGCAGTTACGCCAGCTTCTGGCGCGGTTGGGAAAGGCTTCCAGCCACGCCAGCCTGCAACCATCCAGATGCAGTCTTCTGGGCGGAACGCGCGTTTTTGCCTTTTGCGGCATCGGGCATCCGGACAAATTCTACCGGACGCTGGAGCAGTTGGAGCTGGAGGTGATCGATTATCAGGATTTCGACGATCACCACACTTTCTCCTACGAGGAGATTGAGGCTATTTTGAATAGGGCCGAGGCGCAGGATCTGGACATCGTCACCACGTCGAAGGACCATGTCCGGTTGCAGCAATTGGGAGAGGTTGGCGCTCGACTGGCGCAGAAGGCCCATGTCATCGAGGTGGACATGACCTTTGACGACAAAAGCTTCCCCCGACATGCACTGGAGCAGGCGCGCAGGAAATTTTCGCGCCGCTGAGTTTCTTTGTCTGTTTGATACAGGAAGAGTGATGCTCGCACGAATAAGCGGGAAGAGGGCTAAGGGCCAAGAAAATTAAGGGCCAAGAATATTGGGCTCATCGGCCTTGCGCATCAGCCCAGCCGTCCCGCAGACGGAGCGTCTAGAGCTTCTGCTCTGCGGCTGCCTTCTCCGCCTTATAGGATGCCTCGCAGTCAATATAGGCTTCCTGCCTGTCAACCGACCAATATTTCAGATCATCCAGAGGGATGGGACGGCCCGTGACCGCGCAGGTGACATAGGATCCTGAATGGATGATCTGCAGGTCACCGTCCATATAGCGCACCACGGCTTCCTTGCCGGAATTGGGCAGAGTGATCATCATGATATTGTCCTCGCTTCTTTTCTTTTCTTGCCCTGTTTTAGCCTTCTATCTTGGCCGTGACCAGTCCCCGGACAGAAATGAGCGCAATTAACTTGGGCGCTGGAGCTACATGTTTCCCTTGCCGGAAGAGAAAGGCGAAAGGGCGCGGCGGTACCAGCTTTCAACAGGATGCTGCTCCATGCCGGCCGGGCCTTGCGGCCCCCCATGCTGCTTGTTGATGACATGGAAGCAGGTCAGAATTGCCATCAGGCCGAAGATGACGCTGCCAAAGGCCTGCCCCAGCAGAGCCCCTTCCGCTCCGGCCCAATAGGTGCCGAGCATCACGGTGGGAATCGTACCTAAAGTCGAGCGTCCCCAGTTGAAGGCCGTGGAATAGGCTGGATGACCCAGATTGTTGAAGGCTGCGTTGGAAACGAACAGGAAGCCCATGAAAATGCTGCTCGGTGCGATCCAGCTACAGAAGAAATAGACAAAACTGGCAGCATCGCCTTCCGCGCCGAAGATCTTGACGATCATGCCCTGCGCGACAAACAGAATGAGCCAGACAACCAGCGAATAGCCCAAAATGAAATACATGCTGTCGCTCAGGGTTCGCTTGACGCGATCATGAAGACCGGCACCCAGATTTTGCCCGAAGATCGGACCGACCGATCCGGAAAGCGCGAACAGGGCCGTCCATGCCAGCGGCTGGATGCGGCCGATGATGGCCCAGCCAGCCACCGCATGATCACCGAAATCGGCAATCGACATGGTGACATAGGCATTGCCGACGGGGGTGGCCACATTGGTCAGCATCGCCGGAATGGCAATGGGAAACAGCACCCGCCACTGGCTGAAAAGATCCTCAAGGCCCGCTGGTCTGGCAAGAATCTGCCTGACAAACAGGGTTCCCCGAATCCCCATGCCGATCATCACGAAACGGGACAGCACCGAGGCGATGGCCGCCCCTTCAATGCCCAGCCCAAAGCCGAAAATGAAGATCGGGTCGAGGATCGCTGAAGCAAAACCACCTGCCAGGGTCACATACATCGAGCCCTTGGCATCGCCATTAGCCCGCATGATGCCAGCCAGCATCATCGAGATGCCGAGAAATGGCATCGAGGGAATGACGATGGACAGAAAGCTGGTGGCAATCGCGTGGGTCTCGCCTTTGGCGCCGATGAAAGACAGCAGTTCGGGGATAAAGGTGAAGACCAGTCCCGCCATGACGATCATCATCAAAAAGACCGCGATCAGGGCGCTGCCTGCGCGTCTCTTGGCAAGCTCTCGCTTCTCTTCGCCCAGCGCGCGGGCAATGATCGCCGAGCCGCCAATCATCATGCCGATGCTGAGCGAATTGTTGAAAAACATGATGGTCGCCGAATAGCCGATTGCCGCGGCCAATTCAGCCTGCCCCAGCAGGGAGATATAGAACAGGTTGGCCAGATCCACCATGAAAACGGCGATCATGCCCACCGCGCCGGTGGCCGTCATCGTTACCACATGGCGGAAGATGGAACCGGTTACGAATTTCGCTCGTCTGTTATCCGTTCCCTGTTGCGCTTCCTCGGGGCTGGAGGCGGGGCCTGTCGCGGATGCCGAAGACGGCTGCGTGATCTTGTTGGTCATGCAAATTCCTGTTTGTTGGCATCCGGTAGGGCGAGAAAGGCCAAGCCCGAAGGATCCTTGCAGCAACGGATCCGGCTTTCAGGATGGGCTGAGCTCACTAGATAGGCAATCTTTCCCGATTTTGAAAGGGGCAGGGCGGTTTTCTCTGCCGCCATCGGCTCCCGGCCAGTCTCGGTCTCTGTCCCTGTTCCGCTTCTCATATGGCAGCAAGGGCACCCCTTGCAGGGAGGGGCTGATACAAGTCAGCCCATGCGACTTGTGGCACGGGCTGAGCAATTCTTGAAATGATGGGGATGGTGCGAAGGCAAAAGCACCGCCTGCTGAAGAGATCAGTCGTTCAGCGGATGGTAATTCTTGTTGCCACCCTTGCCCCTGCTGGGCTTTCTGTCCTTGCGGTAGCCGTCATCGCGCCCGCCGCGACCTTCATTGCGGCCATCACGACGACGCGGGCGAGGCCCGTCATTGAAGCGTCCCTTGCCCTGACTGCGCGGTTTGCCGCGTCCACTCGGAGAGCCGAGCAGATGCTCCGGGCGCTCGCCGATCTTGGTGATCCGGAGGCTCTTCTCGCCGGTGCCTTCCGTTTCGGTCACATCCTGAAAACGCTCGGCAACATCGGGGGAGAGTTCAAATACGGTTTCTCCATCGAGAATGCGAATGAAACCGACCTTCTTCTTGCTGAAGCCGCCAACCCGACAGATAAGCGGCAACAGCCAGCGCGGTTCGGCCCGGTGCTTGCGCCCGGCATTGATGCGGAACCAGACGCCATTATCGAAGTCGTTTCTTTCCTTCTCGCCCCTGCGGCCCTCGTCATTATAGTCGATTGTCAGCAATTCTTCCGGAGCGGGATAATTGGCCTGCTGGCTGGCCAGAAAAGCATGGGCAACCTGCTCCGCGCCATAGGTCGCCAGAAGGCTTTCTGCCAATGTCAGATCGTCACCGGTCGGGGTTTCGAGCAGTTTGGGATGCTCGAAAATGCGCGCCTGATCATTCTTGAGAATATCGTCAATGCTCGGGACCGCATCCCAATGCACACGCACCTTGGCGAATTTCAAAAGCCGGTTGACCAGATTGCGCTTGTTCTGCGGCACAATGATTGCGCAATTGCCCTTGCGCCCGGCGCGGCCGGTGCGGCCAGAGCGATGCAGCAGGGCTTCGGAATTGTTCGGCAGATCCGCATGGATCACCAGATCAAGATTGGGCAGGTCGATGCCGCGGGCAGCCACGTCTGTGGCCACGCACACCCGCGCCCGGCCATCGCGCATGGATTGCAGCGCATGGGTGCGTTCGGCCTGACTCAGCTCGCCCGAAAGCGCCACAACGGCAAAGCCCCGGTTGGACAGACGCGAGGAGAGATGGCGCACCATTTCGCGCGTTGCGCAGAAAATCATCGTGCTGGGCGATTCATGGAAACGCAACACGTTGATGACGGCCTTTTCCTTGTCCTTGGGGGAAACCAGATGCGCATGATAATCGATATCGGCATGCTGCTGGCGCTGTTCGGCGGTGGTGATGCGCAGGGCATCGCGCTGATAGGTCTTGGCCAGTTCCTCAATCTGGCGCGGTACGGTGGCCGAGAAGAGGAAGGTCTGTCTTTCTTCCGAAGCGTTGGAGAGAATGAATTCCAGATCTTCGCGGAAGCCCAGATCAAGCATCTCGTCGGCTTCATCAAGCACCGAGACGCGCAGCCATTGCAGATCCAGCGAGCCGCGCTCGATATGGTCGCGCAGGCGTCCCGGCGTTCCAACAAGGATATGGCAGCCGTGGGAAAGATCCCGACGCTCGCGGCGGATATCCATGCCGCCGACACAGGAAGCAATATGCGCACCGCAATCGGCGTAAAGCCAGGTCAGTTCCGCCTTGACCTGCATGGCCAATTCACGCGTCGGGGCGATGACCAAGGCCAGCGGTTCGGCGGCGCGCGGCAATTTGCCTTCTTCATCCAGCAGGCTTTCGGCCATGCCGAGCCCGAATGCCACGGTTTTGCCCGATCCGGTCTGGGCCGACACCAGCAGGTCGCGCCCTTTTACATCGGCTTCGGTAACCGCTTGCTGTACGGATGTCAGATGATCATAGCCATGATTGCTCAGGGCAGTGGCGAGCACAGGATGCACGCTTTCGAAATTCGTCATGATAGGTAGGCTTTCCGGGAAATCCTTGCCAGCAGAGCTCTGGCCCTCGTAAATTTATATCCCGCGTCCTGAAGCCTATCCCCTCGCAGCTTTATTGCATCAGCGCAAGCTGCACCATCGGCCAATCATATCACGGGGTGAGGCCCCCTTGTAGAGGACGTCCGGGCAAAATGCAATCACTCCTTCGAACCTATTTCTCGATTGGGCATAAAAGGAGATTGGGGCGGCAATCCATGCCGCTTTCTCTGAAGGCTGCGTGCTGGCAAGACGCGCAGAAAATGATCGATAGGAGAGGGGATGGGCGCTAAAGACCTCGCTCCTTCTCTATCGCCATTCTGGTGCGCATGTCCGCGATCTGCGTCTCAAGCGCCTTGCGCCGGATGGGATCCTTGACCTGACCAAGCCGCTTGATCAGGGCCTGCAATTTTCCATTCAGCAGAATAAAAGCCGGTTTGCCACCCTGTTCGCGCACCACGCGTGCCAGCAGGTCATCGGCCGACATGTCCAGATCAGACAGGGGGGTGCCTGCATTGGGCAGATTCGAAAGCTCGCCTTTGTCCATGGCTTCCTGAATGCGCTGCTCGATAAGGTGGTCAAGGGGATGTTTCATCATTGCAAAGTCGCTGTAATCTGCCTTGTCTTTGCCCCGTTCGGCAGAAAAAATTGAAAAGGCAGGCAAGCCGGGATGAAAAATGCGAAAACTGCCCGTGTAAAAACGCAGTTTTTCCTGAATGTGGCAGAGATTTGGTGAAGTGATTTACCTTTCTATAACTCTGGGTGCGAAATAATACGTCAAAATTACGATGGCAAAAAAGCCAATATCAAGTTTGGAATGGTTTAAAACCAGCCCCGGAGCCACAAATGTCCCGAATTTTCCAAAATATATCGAGCCGTCTATACGCGCTCGTTGCCTTCTTCATTTTGTCCTTTATTGTCATGCTGGGGTATCAGCTTGTCAATCTGGACACCAATCTGAATAGCTTTCAGCGGCACGAGATCCAAAGCGTTGTTGATGCAGCTTACAATGTGACGGACACCTTTTACAAGAAAGTCCAGAGCGGTGAACTGAGCGAAGAAGAAGCGCAGACCCGCGCCAAGACGGCACTTCGCGGCATGAAATATCAGGGCAAGGACTATGTTTTTGTCTATGATGTCAATGGCGTCAATCTGGTTCATCCCGTAAAGCCGGACAGCGAGAATACCAACAAGATGGAAGCGCGCGACGGCAACGGGAAATATCACATTCGGGAATTTATCGAGAAAGCGGTTCAGGACGGTCAGGCCTATGTCGATTATGTCTGGAAAGATCCCCAAGGCGTCTTTCATGACAAGATTTCCTTTGTGAAGAATTTCAAGGCCTGGGGTTGGGTGCTCGGATCGGGCGTTCTGCTGGCAGATGTGCAGCAATCCTTCTGGGAAGCGGTCCGGGTTTCCGGCCTGATCGCGCTGTTGCTGATCGTCGTTGCCGGCGGGCTCGGCTTCTTTCTTGCCCGTTCCATTGCGCGACCGATCACTGCGCTCAATCAGGATATCATCGCCATCGGCGGCGAGCAGCTTGACATCAAGATTGCAGGGCAGGAGCGGTCCGACGAGATCGGAGCCATGAGCCGCGCCGTTGAAGGGTTCCGCGTTGGTGCAATTGAACGCAAACGGCTTGCAGAACAGAAAAAGGAAAAGGATGCCGAGAGCATCCGCAAGGCAGAACGCATTGCCGAACTGATTTCCGATTTCCGCGAGGGCGTCAGCCTGAATCTGGGCGCAGTTGCCACACAGGTTGATGAAATGGACCGGGCTGCGGACAATCTGGAAAGCATCGCCAGCCAGGCTGAAGGCAGTTCATCACAGGCGTCAGCTTCCAGTCATGATGCATCAGCAAATGTGCGCTCGGTTGCTTCTGCAGCAGAAGAACTGACCGCTTCCATCAATGAGATCATGCAGCAGGCCGTGCGCAGCCGCGAAGTGGTTGCGGTTGCGACCGAGGATACCAAGATATCCAACAGCAAGGTGGCCGAGCTGGATGACGCTTCGCGCAAGATCGGAGAAGTCGTCAGCCTCATTCAGGCCATTGCCGAGCAGACCAACCTGCTGGCTCTGAACGCCACCATCGAGGCCGCGCGCGCTGGCGAGGCAGGCAAGGGCTTTGCTGTCGTGGCAGCAGAGGTCAAGGAATTGGCCAATCAGACTTCCAAGGCAACCGAAGAAATCAGCAGCCTGATCAACGCCATTCAGACATCGAGCGGTGAAACGGTCGACTCGATTGCCAAGATCGCTCAGGTGATGGAAGAGGTTGACGGTTATACCACCGCCATTGCTTCTGCCGTTGAGGAGCAGGGGGCCGCAACGCGGGAGATTGCCTCCAACGTCCAGCAGGCGGCAGACAGCACCCAGTCGGCATCGCACAATATGAATACCGTTTCTGAAAAGGCGGCCCAGACCTCCGAGTCGGCCCATCAGGTGAAAAGCGCAACCGTCGAGCTGAACAGGAGTTCCGCCTCTCTGCAAAAGAGTATCGAGAAGTTCCTCGCCGACGTTTCTGCCGCCTGATACCCCTTGATGGTTCGGTAGCGACAGACGGTTGGCAAGCGCTGACCCTTGGAAAGAGAAAAGGAGCGAGACCCGGTGTCTCGCTCCTTTATTTTTGTCGGGTTTGGCATTTTTCGATGCCGGATCCTGCATTATGCCTTCGCTTTTCAGGCCATCAGGTGCGTGTGCCGCCTACCGTGATGCCGTCGATGCGCAAGGTTGGCTGGCCGACGCCGACCGGCACGCCTTGCCCCTGCTTGCCGCAGGTGCCGATGCCGGTATCCAGCTGCATGTCATTGCCGATCATCGAGATGCGCTTCATGGCGTCCGGACCATTACCGATCAGGGTTGCCCCCTTGACCGGTGCGCCCACCTTGCCGTCTTCGATCAGATAGGCTTCGGTGCAGGAAAAGACGAATTTGCCAGAGGTGATATCCACCTGACCACCACCGAAATTCACCGCATAGATGCCATTCCTGACTGATTTGAGGATTTCTTCCGGATCATGATTGCCTGCTTCCATGATGGTGTTGGTCATGCGCGGCATTGGCAAATGGGCATAGGACTGGCGCCGACCATTGCCGGTCGAGCCGGTCCCCATCAGGCGGCCATTCTGCCGGTCCTGCATATAGCCGACCAGAATGCCATCCTCGATCAGCGTCGTGCGCTGGGAGGGGGTGCCTTCGTCGTCAATATTGAGCGAACCGCGCTTGCCGCGAATGGTGCCGTCATCGACCACCGTCACGCCCTTGGCCGCGACCTTCTGGCCCATCAGTTCGGAAAAGGCGGAACTTTTGCGGCGGTTGAAGTCTCCTTCAAGTCCGTGCCCGACGGCCTCATGCAACAGCACGCCGGGCCAGCCCGGACCGAGCACCACATCCAGTTCGCCAGCCGGAGCGGCAACCGCTTCCAGATTGACCAGCGCCTGCCGGATCGCCTCATCGGCAGCATTTTTCCAGCCGCCTTCAAGACCATTATCCTCAAGGAAAAATTCATAGGCATTGCGACCGCCAAAGCCATGGCTGCCCGCTTCCTTGCGCTCGCCTTCACCAACAACGACCGACACATTCAGCCTGACCAGCGGGCGCACATCTTCGAACCATTGGCCATTCGGGCGCAGAATGCCCACCCGTCGCCAGTTGCCGACCAGCGAGGCCGTGACCTGCCTGACGCGGGGATCCTTCTCGCGGGCATAGGCGTCGATTTCTTCCAGCAGGGCAATTTTCTTGCCCAATGTCAGATCGTCAACCGGATTGAAGCCGCGATAGATCGTGTGGTTGGCTCTTGGCGGAGCCATGTCCCACACGCCTTCATAGCCTTGCGCCACGCCCTTGACGGATTCTGCCGCCCGGCGAATGGCTGCCATATTCAGCTCGCCCGAATGGGCATAGCCAGCCATCTCGCCAGCGACTGCCCTCAGACCAAATCCCTGACCGGTGTCGAAGGCGGAGCTTTTCAACCGGCCATTATCGAATACAAGGCTCTCGGACTGGGTCTGCTCGAAGAATAATTCGCCATCATCAGCGCCATGCACCGTGTCTGCCAGCAATTGCCTGACATGATCCTTGTCCAGCTCGTAGCTCTCTAGAAAATCCTTGCCTTCGCCTTTGATGAGACTTGATGCAGGCGAAAGCGCCTGAAAGGAAGCTGGCAAAGTCGAGGAAAAAGAATGCATGGTGAACCCGTACTGATGATTACAATTGTGTGACTATACTTATTCTAGACATAAGGCCCTTGTCCCCCAATATCCAGTTAAAGAATGAAATAATAAAAGTTTCCTCGCTTAAAGGCCTGTGGATCCGGCTAAAAATGCCGAATGGCAACCACATGGCAACCGCATGGCATCACGCAACCAGAGGCAATATGTCTGATTTTTGAAGATTGTTGCTGAAGATGAAAAATAAACGATGATTTAACCATGTTCCCGTAAATTCATTAACCATGATGGTCAACCATTCCAGAAGGGAATGGCCTCGGCCAGATACGCGCTGAGCGAAGGAGTGTCGCCATGATCAGTGGAGCGTCCGCCTATATGCCGGTTTTCCGGATCAGCAATCGCGATGCGATCGATCTGATGCGGGATAAATATGATCTGGACAAGTCCGGCGATCTGGATATCGACGAAGCGCAGAATGTTCCCATCCTCAGCCGCAAGAATTTCGAGACCGCCGACAGCTTTGGCGATGGCAAGCTTTCCGATCAGGAATTTTCCACCTATCTTGACCAGATGAAAATGGAAATCGGTCAGGGCAACAGCACCAATCCGCTCGCTCTGCTGATGGGGGGAACGGCGATTGACGAGGATGTCTTTTCCGAGATTGTCTCCGAAGTTGAAAATCTGGAAAGCAAACAGAATTTCATCGACTATATGCTGCATCTGACGCAGGAATATGAAAGCGCCCAAAAGGCTGCGGCCAGCGCAGAAGATGGTTCCAGTCTGGACCTGTCTGCCTGATGAGACCTGATGAGATGGTGAAGGGCTGACCAGTTTTCGCCTCGTAAACAGACAGCCTTTCAGCCTTTCTGACCTTCAGCTTCTCTCCCTTCAATGCATGTGGTTCCTTTCCGCCCTGTCTTTTTTAGCGGGGCTGCCTCCTATGTGGCGGCGCTCTTCACGGGGAGCGGCGAGGCCCGGCCATTTTGGAATCTTTCCGATCTGCTTGATTTCAGATCGATCAATGCGCACACTTGCGGCCAATGGCGAATCTTGCCCCGATTGCTCAAAATGACTGCTGCTCCGGCCTTGGCACTGGCCTGTACTATACTGGTGCGAGCAGTCGGCACTGCATAGCAAAAGACCGCGCAAAGACAGGACGATATCTTTGGACCGCAAGCCCTCCTTGAATGAAGCTGACAGGAATGATGCCGCACTCTCGCTGCCTGCCGTTGATCCTTCGGCACTGCTGGCATGGTATGACAGGCATCATCGCAACTTGCCATGGCGCGTCTCGCCTGCTGATGTTGCTGTGGGCATCGTGCCCGATCCCTATCATGTCTGGCTGAGCGAGATCATGCTGCAACAGACAACTGTGGGGGCAGTGAAGGACTATTTCACGGCATTCCTTGACCGTTGGCCTACGGTTGGAGATCTGGCCGCAGCGCAGGAGGATGACATCCTCAAGGCATGGGCCGGACTTGGATATTATTCCCGTGCGCGCAATCTGCATAAATGTGCCCGCGCCGTGGTTACATTGCATGATGGACGCTTTCCGCAAACCACCGTCGAGCTCAAGAGCCTGCCGGGCATTGGCGACTATACCGCCGCTGCCATCGCTGCAATTGCCTTTGATGAACCGGTTGCTGTGGTTGATGGCAATATCGAGCGGATCATCGCTCGCCTTTATCGCATCGATGAGGCGCTGCCTGCGGCCAAGAAGCCGATCAGGGAGAAAATGGCGCTTCTGACGCCCAATGCCCGCCCCGGCGATTTTGCTCAGGCCATGATGGATCTGGGCGCCAGCCTGTGCAGCCCCAAAAAGCCGGCCTGCGCACTGTGTCCCTTTACGGGGAGCTGTGCGGCCGAAGCAGTCGGCGATATGGTGCGCTATCCGGTCAAGGCAGCAAAGAAGGAGAAGCCAACCAGACGGGGTGCAGCTTTCCTCATTCGCCGCGCCGATGGTGCGCTCTGGCTGATCAAACGCCCTGACAAGGGGCTGCTTGCATCCATGTCTGCAGTGCCGAGCAGCAACTGGTTTGACAAAAGGGCCGGAGAGGGCTTTGATCCTGACAAGGCAATGGAACAGGCACCTGCCGGTTTGCGCTTTGCCAGAAAGACAGGGCAGGTGAGCCACACCTTCACCCATTTCCATCTGCTGCTTGATATCTATGAAGCCAGCTCTGACTTGCCCCGGCCGCTGGATGAGGGCTGGTGGTCCGAACCCGATGCCATCAGGGGCGAGGCATTGCCAACCGTCTTCCGCAAGGTTGTGGAGTTTGATCAATGATAAGGAATGCAATCCGCCATCGGCCCGAGGATGCCGCGCTCAAAGACATATTGCTGCTGATCCGCAAATGCTTTGCCTATATGGATGGGCGCATCGATCCTCCAAGTTCGATGCATCGGTTGACGGAGGCCGCCATTGCCCGTCAATGTCAAAGCGGGGAGGTCTGGTCGCTGGAACAGCCGATCAGGGCCTGTGTCTTCCTCACGCCCAAAGATGATTGCCTCTATCTGGGCAAGATGGCCGTTGACAGCGAGGCCAGAGGGCTGGGGCTTGGTCGATCTCTCGTGGCGCTCGCCGAGGAGAGAGCGCGGGCTTTGGGGTATCACGCGCTGGAGCTGGAAACCCGCATCGAGCTGGTTGAAAATCACAAGATCTTCGCCTCTTTCGGCTTTGTGAAAACCGCCGAAACCGCCCATGAGGGGTATGACCGGATGACCGCCATTACCATGCGCAAGGCTGTGGCAGGCTGAGCACGCCATCGCTCATCAAGACCCGCCCAACGTCCATCATGCTTTGCCCATGACCCATCAGGGGTCTTGAGCAGGATGGGTCGACGATCAGGGGTATCATCCATTTACAAGGGTATTTATCATGCCGGACCGATTTGCCAACACGCCCGAGCCACCCTATTACGCGGTGATCTTTACCAACCGACTAAGGCAGGCCCATGAGGGTTACGAGGCCATGGGCGAAGCCATGGCCGAATTGGCGTTGAAACAGCCCGGCTGCCTTGGGGCTGAAAGCTGCCGCGATGCTTCCCTGTTCGGTATTACCGTTTCCTATTGGGCCGACGAGAAAAGCCTGCTTGCATGGAAAGCCAATGCCGAGCATCTGGTTGCCCAGCGCCTTGGTATCGAAAAATGGTACGAACATTACGAATTGCGCGTCGCCCGCATAGAACGCGCCTATTCCGGCCCTGAGGGGAGGGGCGAAGGAATGAAGTGAAGGATTGGAGTGAAGGTGTGGGGGCAAAGAGTGTAAGCCATGCCCCTTTGCTTGCCGCTTCTACTGCCCGTTCACCTTGCAAGGGTTTCCCGAGCCTGTGGTAAAAAAGTAAGAGCCCATTCAAAGTTTCCATTGTCTTTGTATTTATTTCTGACTAAAGTCAGATAAATTGGAATTGGCCCATGCTGACCAAGGCAGCATGCATGCAAGCGACAAGCTCGCCAAGCAATGGAAGGAACCATCGGAATGTTGTCAGACCCGGTTGCTCGAACGCGCCGTTTTCACCGCGCCGTCACCACTGAAGCTGGCGTGCTGGATGCCTCTTTCCTCGGGCGAGGCCGTCCACTCGGGCCCGCGCGCGTGCTCAATGCCATCGGTCGCGGTATCAATGACATTGCCGAAATTCGCGCCTATCTGCGGCTGGATTCCGGTCTCATGAGCCGCATTCTGCGCGGGCTTGAGGAGGAGGCGCTGATCACGGTGACCGCCAGCGAAAGCGACGCCCGGCGCCGCATTGCCTCGCTGACAAAGGCTGGCGAGGCGGAATTTTCCGCCTATGAAGCGCTGTCAGACAAGCAGGCCGCCGATATCATCGCTCGCCATCCGCATCCGGAAGTGTTGCTGCAGGCGATGGATGTGGTTGCCACCGCGCTCGGCTTTGACCGAACGGTGATTGAGCGGGTTTCGCCGCTTGATCCGCGCGCTGTTGTCTGTCTGGAAGCCTATTATGACGAATTGTCGAGGCGCCTTAAGAGCGGCTTTGATGTCAATCTCTCCGCAGATCCCGAAGCCAGCGACATGGAGAACCCGCGCGGCGCGTTCCTGCTGGCCATTCTGGATGGCATGCCGATTGGCTGCATTGGCCTTAAAGGCACCAACAAGGGCTATGCGGAGCTGAAACGGCTCTGGATCGTGCCGACTGCCCGAGGTATGGGGCTGGCCCAGCGCATGATGGCCGAAGCCGAGGCCGAGGCCAGAGCGCTCGGGATCAAATGTCTCAGGCTGGATACCAACAGCGTGCTCAGCGACGCGGTGGCCATGTATCACAAGCTGGGATGGTCAGAAATTGACCGTTTCAACGAAGATCCCTATCCGGATCTCTTTTTCGAAAAGCGGATCTGACAGTCAGGACATGACCGTTTTCGAGATGGCCTTGCTCCTCGTGCAAAACAAAAGGCGGCCAGTTGGCCGCCATAGTTAGGTGTAATCTGTGGTCGCAAATTGGGTCAGATCAAGCCACCATCATCTGTTACGAAATACTCTGGACAGATGACGGCGGATCTTGAGTAGATTTCACCGGAAAATCGAAGGTCGAACATCTCCTTGATTAAAAGCTTGCAACAAGACCAAATGGTCTCGCAATGCTCACAGCCCTCAGGCCGCATCTCGAATGATCTGGCGCAAGTCGTCAATCGGCTCGCGGGATCCATCTTTTTCATAGTGCCAATAGGTCCAGCCATTGCAGGAATCGAGCCCCTGCAACAGAGCCCCAACCTTGTGAATGGAGCCGGAATGGTTGCCTGATACCAGCGAGCCATCGGCGCGCACCATGGCAGAAAATTTGCCACGCTTGTCCGTCAGCTCGGTGCCCGGATTGAGCAGGCCTTCTTCCAGCAGTCGGCCAAACGGAATGCGAGGCGCTGCCCGTTTGCTCTGGGTCATCTTGAGAGCCTCCAGATCCACCGGCTCGGCGGCATCAATCCGCGCTTCGGCCGCAGCGATATAGTCGCGGTCGCGCTCGATGCCGATGAAATGGCGTCCCAGCTTCTTGGCAACAGCACCGGTCGTGCCCGTGCCGAAGAAGGGATCAAGCACCACATCGCCCGGATTGGTCGAAGACAGCAGCACGCGATAAAGCAGGCTTTCCGGCTTCTGGGTTGGATGTACCTTTTTGCCATCCTCGCCCTTCAGCCGCTCATGGCCGGTGCAGATCGGCAAGGTCCAGTCGGAGCGCATCTGCACATCGTCATTGAAGGCCTTCAGGGCTTCATAATTGAAGGTATATTTTGAATTCTTGTCACGGCTTGCCCAGATCATGGTCTCATGGGCATTGGTAAAGCGCTTGCCGCGGAAATTCGGCATCGGGTTGGTCTTCATCCAGACCACATCATTCAGGAGCCAGAAATTGATATCCTGCATGATCGCGCCGACGCGGAAAATATTGTGATAGGACCCGATGACCCAGATGGTGCCATTGGGTTTCAGCACCCGCTTGCAGGCCAGTAGCCAGGCGCGGGTAAAGGCATCATAGGCCTCGAAACTTTCGAACTGGTCCCATGCATCGGTCACCCCGTCCACTTCTGACTGGTCAGGGCGAGTCAGCCCGCCACCCAGTTGCAGATTATAGGGAGGATCTGCAAAGATCGCATCAACGGAATGCTTGGGAAGTTTCTCCAGCTGGGCAACGCAGTCGCCCTTCATGATGGTATCAAGCCAATCTTCAAGGCCGGCTTTTGTCTGGTCGAAATCGGACCGTAGGGATACATTCGAACGCATACGCATACTCTACTCAACTGAATTACACCCGAGAGCAAATCCTGTGAAACTGATATCGCGGGAACTGCTGCAACTGCCGAAAGAACGGCCTTTCCGAGCCTGCGCAAATCGCGGGTTATCTGGAAAGTCCCGGGGAGTGGATCAAAACGCGATCATCCTTCCGACAGGGCTATCCTGAGCCATCATGGTAAACCAGCGGTTAAATAAAATGCTCAACTTGTTCTTTTTGAAAATTTTCATCCATGACTTTAGCAAAAGTCAAAAATTTATGGATAACAAATGGTTAACGGAAGATGCCCCTGCGTTGCTATTGCCATTCCTTGCGCGAGGGGCGCGCAGGTTGCTCCATTTCTGCGAAAGGGGTGACGTTACTTCAGCTTTTCATTCACAGGATATTCACTCTACTTTCATTTCTTGAGCGAATGCGGTCAAGCACATGAAAAGAATCGCAAATTTGCCGCATTCTTTACTCTATCTCGTATTTCTTGATTGATAATCTGGATTAACTACGCAAATCAGCTTAATGAATAACAGGTAGCTCCTTTTCAACTGGCCGGGGCGCCAGCGGGGGTGTCACTGGTTAATCAGTCGGATAAACAGGATCGGCTGTTGGCATGAAAAAAGAACAAGACAAAGAAAACAGAATTTCTGATCAGCGCTTCAGGAATGCCGCCAACACCGGCTTCCGGAAAAAGGGAGCGGTGCAGCTGCGCGACGTGATCGGCTCGACGCTGACTCCGCTTTGCAGGAAACAGGGATTTGCCTCTTCCGATATTCTGCGCTACTGGGGTGAAATCGTCGGACCGCAATTTGCCGATTGCACGGAACCCGAACGCATCCGCTGGCCGCGCCGCAACGAGGCGGAAGGCTTCAGACCCGGAACGCTCGTGCTGCATTGCGAGGGCGCGCAGTCGGTTTTCCTTCAGCATGAGCAGGCAACCATCATTCAGCGGGTCAATGCCTATTTCGGCTATCCTGCCGTCGATCGCATCCAGATTTTGCAGCGCCCCGTCAATGCCAGATCATCCAGACGCCCAGACCCCTTGCGTCCTCTGACCGTGGTCGAGGCCGATACGCTCGAACACCAGATCGAAGGCGTCACCGATGACAAAATGGCCGCTGCCCTGCGCCGTCTCGGCCATGCGGTTCTGGCGCGCAATTAGCAAATCTGCGCGGCTATTCCTTGCCGCTTCGCCCAACGCACCGGCTGGCCATTGATGACAAAAGCTTGGTGCGCCTGCCGGGTTAACAGTCTAATGAACTATTGCTTGTAATTCCGATTGGTCATAACTACCTTGCGCGATAATCAATTCAGGAACGCGCCATGACCGATATCATGCCTCTCGACAGGCAACTCTGCTTTTCGCTCTATTCGGCCTCTCTGGCCATGACACAGCTATACAAGCCCCTGTTGGCTCCGTTGGGGCTGACCTATCCGCAATATCTGATCATGCTCATCCTGTGGGAACATGATGGAGTGAGCCTGAAGGATATCGGCGGCCGGCTTGGCCAGAAATCTGGCGCCCTGACCCCCGTACTCAAGCGGCTGGAGCAGGATGGGCTGGTGAAACGCATCCGCGATGAAAAAGACGAGCGGGCGCTCAATATCAAATTGACCGAGCAGGGCGAAGCACTGCGCAAGGAAGCTGCCAAGGTTGGCCCCTGTGTGGCTGAAGCATGTGGCATGCCCATCCCCGAGCTTGTAGCGCTCAAAGCCAAGCTGGAAGAATTGCGCGCCAATCTGCTGGCTTCTGAAAAATAGCCTGTGCATTAATCGTTATCGCAATAACTAAATGCTGGAAATTTTCTTTTTGCGGTCGTATGGTTGCATTTAGTTACTGCGATAACTAAATGATGGATAACCGATCACATATCGCGAAACCCTTTTTCTAAGAGAGGAATAAAATCATGAAAGTTCTTTACAGCACCAGCGCAACTGCAAACGGCGGCCGCGAAGGCTCTGCCAAATCCGAAGACGGCAAACTGGACGTCACTCTGGTCACCCCGAAGGAACTTGGCGGCGCTGGTGGCAACGGCACCAACCCCGAACAGCTTTTCGCAGCCGGCTATGCCGCCTGCTTCCTGAGCGCCCTGAAACTGGTCGCTTCGCAGGAAAAGGTTGCGCTCAAGGATCCCGCCATCACCGCTCAGGTCGGCATTGGTCCCAATGACAATGGCGTTGGTTTTTCCCTGAAAGTCGATCTGGTTGCCGATCTGAAAGACCTTGATGCGCAAACCGCCGCTGCCCTGCTGGAAAAGGCCCATCAGGTCTGCCCATATTCCAACGCAACCCGCAACAATATCGAAGTGACGGTTTCTGCCAAGTAATGTACCGCGAGGCAATCGCATGTCATTGAGCTGAAGGTTCCAGGCAACAACAAAAGGAACCAGGCGCATATCGGGCGCTCCATTGCGGAGCGCCTTTTTTTATCAATATGCGGTATCAGGCTTTACTTTCCTTATAAGTATTATCATCTAATATGGACGAGACACCGCAGCACCGGCAGCAAAGAAGAGGAAACAAGGCGCCATAAAGGGCTCATGGTGGGAGGAGAGACATGCCGACTTCAGAGCAATTCTGGGACAGGATAGCGAGCAACTATGCGGCGAAGCCGATCAGGAATGTTGCTGCCTATGAAAAGACGATGGAGCGCACGCGCCTTTATCTGAAGAAGGGAGATCTTCTTCTCGAACTCGGATGCGGATCAGGCTCCACCGCGCTGCTTCTCTCCGGTCATGTGGGGCATATCTGGGCCAACGACCTGTCCTCGCGCCTTGTCGACATCGGTCGGCAGAAGGCAAAGGAGCAGGGCGTTTCCAATGTCGATTTCATCCATGGTGACATCTCGGCGGCCGCCATTGATGAAAAGGCCCCTTACAATTGCATTTGCGCCTTCAATTTTCTCCATCTGCTTGAGGATATTCCGTCCGCTCTTGAGCGCATTCACGGGCTGCTCAGACCCGGCGGTCTGCTGATTTCCAAAACGGCCTGTCTTTCCGGCTGGCATGGGCTCATGCGCATCCCGATCACCGTCATGCAATGGCTGGGCAAGGCCCCCCATGTTACCTTCATTTCAGCGATCGAGCTGGAAGAGGCCATGAAGGCACAGGGCTTCGAGCTTCTGGAATCCTGCACCTTTCCCAAGGCCGCGGAGGCGCAATTTATCGTGGCGCGCAAACTCTAGAAGGTTTTCTGGAAGTTTCGTAAAATAGAAAATTACAAATTTGTAACGAACGACATTTTGTCACATCTTGCCCTCTCGTCGCCAAAATGTGATTGGATAGAGTAAGACAGACAAGCAACTGCCGGGGCTTCCGCCTTCAGACGCAGGCAAATGTCCCCAACGATGATATCGTAACCCCAAGGAAATATATCATGGCTTTGAACCGTAGAGAATTTCTGATCACCGGCGCAAAAGCAACTGCTGGCTTCTTTGCCCTGGCGGGTCTTCCTCTTGCAATGGCCGCTCCGGCCGCTGCCGAATCCTTTCCTCTTGATGAAATGCTCAAGACAAGTGGAGATCTGGAGGATATTTCTGTCGGTCAGGAAGATGCGCCGATCACGGTGATCGAATATTTTTCGATGACCTGCAGTCACTGTGCGCATTTCCACGGCACGACCTATGAATATCTCAAGGAGAAATATATCGACACCGGCAAGATGCGTTTCATCTTCAGGGAATTTCCCCTTGATCCGTTGGCAACCGCTGGTGCCATGCTGGCGCGTCGCACTCCCGGTGGCAAGGCAACAGCCATGATCGGTCTTCTGCTTGACCAGCAGCGCAGCTGGGCTTTCACCGATGATCCGGTAGGAAATCTGCAAAGGCTTGCAAAATTGGCCGGTTTTTCACAGGAAAGCTTTGAGAAAGCGGTTTCAGACGATAAATTGCTGGACGCCATCGAAGCAGTACGTGAACGTGGTCATAGTGAGTTTGGAATCAATTCCACCCCGACCTTCTTTGTGAATGGCGAGAAGCATATTGGAGCCCTGTCGAGTGAGGAATTCGACAAGATACTGGAACCATTGCTGTAATTTGAATTCCGTTGGCAGGGGCTTCCCTGTCGACCCCTTTAGGGCGCGCCCTGTTGCCTCCCTCATGTCACTTCTGAGGGGCTTTCAGGGGCGCCTTTTTGATTCCTGCCATGACCTCTCGACAAGTGAGAGGGGAACGACGCGATGAAATTCACCAAATTGCGCCTTCTGGGCTTCAAGTCCTTTGTCGAGCCCATGGACTTCATTATCGAGACCGGACTGACCGGTGTCGTCGGTCCAAATGGCTGCGGCAAGTCCAATCTGGTGGAATCCCTGCGTTGGGTGATGGGCGAGAATAGCTACAAGAATATGCGCGCCTCGGGCATGGATGATGTCATCTTTGCCGGCTCGACCAACAGGCCCGCACGCAACACCGCAGAAGTGACGGTCTATCTCGACAACAGCACCCGCACCGCGCCTGCGGGCTTTAACGACAGTGACGAGCTGGAAATCTCGCGCCGCATCGAGCGCGAAAGCGGCTCCAACTATCGCATCAATGGCAAGGATGCCCGCGCCCGTGACATCCAGTTGCTGTTTGCCGATGCATCCACCGGAGCTCGCTCGCCTTCGCTGGTGGGGCAGGGGCGTATCGGCGAAATCATCAGTCAGAAACCGACCCAGCGGCGCGGCCTGCTGGAAGAAGCTGCCGGGATTTCCGGTCTTCACAGTCGCCGCCATGAAGCGGAATTGCGCCTGAAGGCCGCCGAAACCAATCTTGAGCGCCTTGAAGATATCATGGCGCAAATCTCCACTCAGCTTGAAGGGCTCAAGCGACAGGCACGGCAGGCCAACCGCTATCGCAATCTCTCCTCCGATATCCGCGCGACCGAAGCAACGCTTTATCATCTGCGCTGGCAGGAATTGCTCACCGAAGAGGAAAAGGCGAGGGAGGCCTTGCGTCTGGCCGATCTCAAGGTTGCCGAGGCGACCACGGCCCAGTCTGCCGCAGCCCGTCAGGAAGCCGTTGCCGATCATGCCTTGCCCGCCCTGCGCGATGAAGCCGCCGCCAAAGGTGCCGCTTTGCAGCGCCTGACCCTTGCCGCCCGCGAGCTTGACAGCGAGGAAAAGCGGGTTGAGGAAAAGCTGGCAGATCTCGCCCGCCGCATCGAGCAGCTCAAGGCCGACAAGGACCGCGAGACGCAGATGATCAATGAAAATGCCGATCTGCTCAGGACGCTCGACGAGGAAAGGGCGGAACTGACCGCCGAGGAAGAAGGCGCGGCAGAGACCCAGCTTGCGGCCAACGAAGCCCAGCAGAAGGCGGAAGCCGAACTGGCCGAAGCCGAGCGCCTCGCCAGCGAATGGACTTCGCGTCTGGCCGAGGCTGAAGGGGCGGCCCGCCAGTTGCAGCAGGCAACAGAAGCCGCACGTGGTCGGGTGGCGCGGCTTTCCAGCCAGAAGGCCCAGAGCGAACGCGATCTGGATCGCGTCAATGAGCAATTGAACAAGGATGCCGGACTGGACAGCCTGCGCGAACAGGTGGAAAGCTCTCTGGAAGTGCTCGAAATGCTCGAGCATGAGGCTGAAACCGCCACCAGCGCCGTCGCCGAGGCACGAGACGCCGAGACGGCCGCCCGCCGAACCCGCGCCGACGCCGAAAGTGCCTTCAACAGGCTTGATACCGAGGCGCGCACGCTAGCCAAGATCGTGGAAGGCGGGCAGGACAAACGCTATCCGCCGGTGCTCGACAGTCTCAAGGTGGATGCCGGTTTCGAAGTGGCACTGGCCGCAGCACTGGGGGAAGACCTTGATGCGCCGCTTGATGCTGCCGCACCGCGCCACTGGGGCGAGGCCGACAGCGATGTCTCCGATCCGGCCATACCCGATGAACTGCCCCGTTTGAGCAACCATGTTTCCGGCCCGGCCCGGCTCAGCCGTCGCCTTGAACAGATTGGCATCGTTGAGTCCAGCCGGGGAGCGGAACTGCAAAAGCAGTTGAAGCCGGGGCAGCGGCTCGTCAGTCCCGAGGGAGACCTGTGGCGCTGGGATGGTCTGGTTATTCGCGCCGGAGCGCCCACACCAGCAGCCCAGCGCCTTGAGCAGCGCAATCGCCTGGAAGAGCTGGAAGGCCGCCTTGCCGAAGCCGAAGAGCGCCTCGACATTGCTCGCACTGCCTTTGAGGAAAAGCGCACCATCGCCTCCGATATGGCGCGGGACGAACAGAGCGCCCGCAACCGCTGGCGCGATGCGCAGAAGCGGCTGTCCAGCTTGCGCGACAGTCTGGCCAAGGCCGAGCGCGACGCCAACCAGATCTTGGCCCGCAAGGCCACCCTTGAAGCCACCATTGGCCGTCTGGCCGAGGAAGAGGCGGAAGCCCGTGCGGCCTTTGCCGAGTCGGAGAAACAGCAAAAGGAACTGCCCGCGATCGATCATCTCCAGCGCGAGCGGGATATCGCCCGTCTGGAGCAAACCGAAAAGCGAACCTTGCTGACCGAAGCCAGAACCCGCGCCGATGGTCTGGTGCGCGATGCCCTGATGCGCAGCAAGCGGCTTGCTGCCATTGAGCGCGAGCGCTCAAGCTGGGTTTCCCGCGCAGAGAATGCCGACGCCCAGATTGCCACGCTGGACGCCCGAATGGCCGAAACCGAGCAAGAGCGCGAAGCCTTGCAGGACAGCCCCGACGAGATCACCATCAAGCGCCGCTCTCTGCTCTCCGAAATTGCCAAGGTGGAAGAAGCCGTGCAGGAAGCCGGTGACAAGCTGGCCCTTGCCGAGCGCGAGGCCATGGAAGCCGGGCTCGCCGCCAGAAGCAGCATGGAGGCTCTGGGCACCACCCGCGAAGCACGCAGCCGCGCAGACGAGCGCGTCAATGGCATCAGGGCGCGCAAAGATGAGCTGACCCGCCAGATTGATGACGCCATGGACTGCGCTCCGGCGGCTACCTTCGGCCTTTCCGGCCTCAAGAAAGACGCTCCGCTGCCCTCCATGGTGGCTGTGGAGGGGCGGCTTGATCGCCTGAAGAATGAACGGGAACGGCTCGGTGGCGTCAATTTGCGCGCCGATGAAGAAGCCAATGAGATTTCCGAGCAGCTCACCACCATGGAAACCGAGCGTGATGATCTGATAGAAGCCATCAAGAAGCTGCGCACTGGCATTTTTAACCTCAACAAGGAAGCCCGCGCGCGCCTGCTTTCATCCTTCGATGTGGTCAATGGTCATTTCAAGGCCCTGTTTGCCAAGCTTTTCGGCGGGGGCGAGGCGGAACTGATCCTGACCGAAGCGGATGACCCCTTGCAGGCTGGCCTTGACATCATCGCCCGCCCTCCGGGCAAGAAACCCCAGACCATGACCCTGCTTTCCGGTGGTGAACAGGCATTGACGGCAATGGCGCTGATCTTTGCTGTCTTCCTGACCAATCCCGCCCCGATCTGTGTGCTCGATGAGGTCGATGCACCGCTGGACGACGCCAATGTCGAGCGCTTCTGCGCCTTGCTGGAAGAAATGCGCTCGCTCACCGAGACGCGCTTTGTGACCATCACGCACAATCCGATCACCATGTCGCGCATGGATCGGCTGTTCGGTGTGACCATGGCCGAGCGCGGGGTATCGCAGCTGGTGTCTGTCAATCTCGAGGCCGCCGAGGAACTGATTGCCGAGGATGAAAGCCGCGCAGCCATCGCCACGGTTCCCCCCGGTTATCCCCGTCCGTGAGACGATCAGGCCCGAAAGCCTCCTCAAGATGCCTTGCAAGGCGTGCGAACCTGATCTTGTCTATTCCGGGCAGGGATAATCAATCCTCTTCCTGAGGCAGTTGATCGGCAATATCGTAATAGTCGCCCTTATGGGCGGTGAAAATATGCTTGGCCAGCCGCCGTCCATGGACATCATCGATACAGCCGACCGAAACCGCGATCTCGTCGCGCCATTCCGCATGGCGATCTGCATGCCAGAACAGGGAAGAGCCGCAATGGGAGCAAAAACCACGGCGGGCAAAGTCCGAAGACTCATACCAACGTAGCTTGTCTTGCCCCTTCTTGATCACCAACTGGCTGAAAGCAATCGTAATGCTCGGCCATGCATGACCACCCCATTGGCGGCATTGTTTGCAATGACACATCACCATGGGATTCAACAGGCCGGGAAATTCGAATTCAACAGCGCCACACAGGCAATGTCCGGTCAGCATTTCATCCATGATCAGTCTCTCTATTGCTATAAAATCAGTTGCTGAACGGACTATAGCGGCAACCATCGGTAACGGTCCAACATAACTTCTCGATCAAAGGATCAGAGAAATTGATGCACCAAGGCCGGGCGCACCTGTTGACACGCCCGGCGCTTGGACAAGTTTGCTACTCTGAGGCTTGCTGGGTAGGCCTAGAATGTCACAATTGCGCAAAATTCATTGCCGTAATCCTCAGCCAGCATTTCTCCTGTCAGAATATTGACCAGACTGAGGGAAGAAAAGCCCAACCCTTCCAGCTCCGCTTTCAGGCTGTCGGGGGAGAAATATTGCATCCAGTTGTAAATCTCGAAGCAATCCTGCGGGCTGGAAATCAGGTAATGGTCAAGCCCGAGATTGCGCTCGGGCCAAAGCCAGCTTTTCTTCAGCCCGACATAGGGCGATGGTGCCCAGAAACCGGCCATGAGATCTGTCTCGATGACCGTCTCCGGCTTCAGCGCTGCAAACTGGCGGTCGGAGAAGACGTCAAGAATGATCGTACCTCCCGGTTTGAGCTGGTCTTTCATGCGGGAAAGAAGCAGCGCCCGCTGCTCAGGGGAGAGGGCGCAATAGTCTGCATAAATCAGCATGACCAGATCCTGCTCTTGCGGCAGGGCCATATCCAGATAATTGCCCTCGATATAAAGCGGGCTGATGCTGCCATCCGTGCCACCGCGAGATTGGGGAGCCGAATTGCGGGCATAGGCGAGGGAGGAGGGCGAAATATCCACGCCGGTGACGATGGCCCCCATTTGTGCCAGAGAATTGGCATAGAGCCCCGGCCCGCAGCCCAGATCACAGATCCTTTTGCCCCTGACCGCGAAGCGATCCGCAATCCAGTTCACAATGGACTGGATGCTTTGAGAGCGACGGGAGGCAATGTCATTGTCTCCATCAATATGGAAGGCCAGCATGGATTGGGCAAGATGTGGCCGGGTCCAGAGTTCCGGTGCGCTATAGTGAGAGAAAGGGGCTGGCCGCTCGGCCAGTTTTTTCAGAATTTCATACATGACGATGGTCCATCTTTGCATCACCTCAGCCCGGATTGATCTCAGGCTGATCGGATGCCAAAGGAAAATGGGAATAAAACACCCCATCCGGCCAAATGGCGGGACTTGAAGGGGCAAGGGCCGCGCTCCCTGAAGGGCGCAGACATGTCATGCTGAATAAAAGAAAGTGGCATGTTAATAGCTTGTTTAGTCTGTTTTGACAAGTCGCAAAGAATGCGAATGTACACTTTTCAGCGCCAGAAAATTATGGCTAGTTTAGAGAAACAGATTTTTCGGGGAGTTCGTCGATGACCGACCTAATCAGTGCTGATCGTCTCAAGTTGACCCTTTATATCGCCAACAAGAATTACTCGTCCTGGTCTTTAAGGCCTTGGATCGGGATGAAAGCCAAGAATGTGGCTTTCACCGAACATCTGCTGCAATTTGATGAGGCAACAGGCCATGCGCATTTCATCGAATATTCACCGACCAAGAAAGTGCCTGCCCTCAAGATAGAGGAAGAAGGCAAGGACCCGGTGATCATTTGCGAGAGTCTGGCTATTCTGGAAGTGATTGCCGATCTGTTCCCCGAAACGGGGCTCTGGCCCGATGATCTGATGCAGCGTGCGAAGGCGCGGGCCTTTGCCGCAGAGATGCATGGCGGTTTCTTCGGTCTGAGAGGCTCCTGCCCGATGAATATCAGGCGAGAGGTCAAACCGCTTGATCTGGACCCCTACAGCGCGGCGGCTGTCGTCAAAAATGTGGAGCGGATCGAACAGATCTGGCGCGAATGTCTCGAAGCATCCGGCGGGCCATTCCTGTTTGGCACATTCGGCGCAGTGGACGCCATGTTCGCTCCGGTGATCAACCGGTTCGAGAAATATGCCCTGACCGACAGTGACGTCTTCCATGCCTATCGCTTCGCAATCAAGACGCTGCCTGCCTGGAAGGAATGGGAAGAGGCCGCGCTCAAGGAGCCGTGGATCGTGGAAGAAGATGAGGCCTGACAGCTTTCCCACCCGCTAGCATTGGAACTGTCATCAACGAGACAAAAGCTGTTTGCGCCCCGACTGGGCGCAAATATCTGCGTCTTTGATGAGAGAAACAGGCTGCGATCAGTCGAACAGGCGGTCGACTTCGTCCTGTGCCGTTGGATGATCGATCGCCAGCATCCAGTCGGTCGCATTGGCTGTGTCATTGATCAGGGCACTGACCCGGTCAATCAACGGCCTGACTTCAGTAGAAGCCATGAAAGACACGCTTTCCAGCGCACCTCCTGATACGTCTCCATTAAGGTCGACGATGCGTTCGGTGAGCGTCAGAATCTTGCCGTCTATTTCATGAACCAGCGACTCCAGCTTTTCCTGAAGCTCGGGCTTTACCGCATCATAAAGCGTAATGGCCAGTTGCTTTTCCTTGAAGGTCGATTGTTCGAAATAGTCCGGATAATTCATCGGGCGCCAAGCCTCGATGTCTTCGGCGCATTCGGGCATGGAAGGCAACAGCTCAATGAGCATCAGCACTTCGTTGAAGTGATTGAGATAGTCGGTTGCAAGCAATGTTGACGGATTGATGTTGGCATCTTGCAACAGCTCAGCATCAGGAAGGACAGTCATGTCTGACATCTTGAAACTCTCAACGCAACTTCAACAGCTTTGTGGCGACTGGTCAGGAAACCTGATATGCCTTCGCAACCGCGCACCGAAAAGGGAGATGCTTTATCCCCCACATCAGTCGCATCGCGATCGGTATCAATATTACAGCCTCATTCTTGGTCATGGTCATCAGACTGCCATCCTCGGTTTCCGAACCGGACCACTTTAACCATAAGGTGCTATAGTTTCCAAATACTTGACGGTTGCCCATGTCGGTGAAAAAGATCAAACAAGATAAAGAATTGGCAAACTTGCGAAAATGAAGAGATTTGTACAAATATGACCGGAAGATTGCATTTAGTTGCTGAAGATATTGATTTCATGGAAGTATTTGCCAATTCAGATACATTGACTGGCTTGCACCCCATGCCTGCCAGACATAATGTCGCACCGACCGATCCTGTTTTGACAATCCTGCATGAATATGGGCAGCGCTGCGCCCGTTTGATGAAATGGTCTTTTGTACCCGATTGGGTAAAAGATCCGCGCGAATTCTCCCTTCTCACCATTGCGCGCGTCGAAGGAGTAGAGAGAAAACCATCCTTCCGCAATGCAATCCGTTACCGTCGCTGTCTGGTGCCTGTTACGGGATTTTACGAATGGCAACGCAACAAGGTGACTGGTGAAGCGATACCCCATTTCTTTCGCAAGGAGGATGCCGGGCTATTTGCCCTTGCTGGCATTTGGGAATCATGGATGGGGCCCAATGGTGAGGAATTTGACGGGCTTGCCATTTTGACGAGGTCTGCCACCGCGCCATTCAGAGCGATTTCAGATCGTTTGCCGCTGATTGTGGCTCCCGAGCATCATGAGATCTGGCTGGATACGCGCTCGGGGCGCTTCGAGGATGCGCGTCCCTTGCTGAAAAGCCCGTCACCGGATGATCTCGTCGCCTTTGCGGTCTCTGACCGAGTCAATCATCGCGGCAATGACGATCCCTCTCTCACACTGCCGCGCCATGGCCGCGACACTGAACGGGTGAGGGTCTCTTTTGCCAAGCCAGACAAACAGCAGAAGGGCAAAGAACAAGACAGTTCTAGGCCAGCAAAGCCGAAGAAGGAAGATGCTGAGGATAATGGGCAGCTTGATCTATTCTAGCAATCAGACGGGATCCGGTCTGGCCGAAAAGGTTAGGCGTTGTCCTGCCCACACAAACAAAAGGGCCCGAGAGAAAACTCTCGGGCCCCAGAAACTATCCGTTTCCAGTCTAAGCAAGGCTTAGATTAGAAAGAACGTTTGATGTAAAGTTTGCCAGCGACGTCGTCCCAGTCAGCAGTACCGGTTACGCGGTCGAAGTCAACTTTTTCGTAACCTACACGAGCGCCAATTTCGAGGTTGGCAACAGGGGTGTAGGTGATCTGAGCGGAAGTACCCCAGGTCTTGTACTGTTCTTCGTCATAGTCAACGAGACCAGCGTCAACACCGAATACCAGGTTGTCAGCGAATGCATATTCGATGCCAGCGGACACTGCGTATTTGCTGTAGAGGTCGCCAGTAGGAGCAACAACAGCAGCGAATGCGGTGTCGTTGGTGTAGCCATATTCATAGCCACCAGCGATACCGAATACCAGGCCTTCCATCAGGTTGAAGGAAGCTTCAGCACCAATGATGTAGCCCATGTCGGTGGAGATGGTCGGATCGGAATAACGAACCTGATAAACAGCACCAGCTACGTTTGCAGAGCCCCAGCCCTGTTTCACAGCCAAGCGAGCAGCGATAGAAGGCATGGAAGTGCCAGCTGCATTACCAGAGTAAACGTTACCAGCAACGGCAGCTTTGTTGCCGGTGATTTCTTCCAGAGCGATGGTAGCGGATACGCCGTTACCGAAGGAAGCTACATAACCGATGGCGTCCAGGTCACCGTGGCCGATGCCGAAGTCATCATAGTAGAGGCCAGCGTTGAAGTCGACGATGGAGTCGGTCATACCAGCATAAAGACCACCGAGCTGCAGGTAGGCTTTGTCGAATGCGGTGTTTGTACCGGCGGTTGCGCCAGACGCATCGTCAAATTCCATGTGAGCTGCAAGAGTACCGAATTCGGTTTCTTCTTTAGCGTCGAAGGTGAAGGTGGTTTCGGTGTACATGGAAACCAGTTCATCATCACGGGAGCGGTTGCGATAGAAAGAGTCGGAACCAGACTCAACACCGAACTCAACTTTACCGGAGATTTTCAGGCAGGTGTCGGTACCAGGAATGAAGAAGTAGCCAGCGCCGTATGCATCACATACTTTTACGTAGTCTACAGGTTCTGCTACTGGCAGATCGGCTGCCTGTGCTGCACCGCCAGCTACCAAAGCAGCTGCGGAGCCAAGGATAAGGCTCTTGATGTTCATGTTTCTGACCTTCATTGTCATAACAAAAAATATTTTTGCAGTGACCAGTCCAGTCAGAACTGTAGTTCACTGCTTGCGACAAGACTGACAATACTCGTTTCTCCGCCGGTAGCAATCGACTCTCGTATTCGGTGAGATGACTTTGCAGGAACTGTTGCACAAAAAACACAAAACGGCCTTCACACCGCAGATTTCTGCCAGTTCGTTACTGAATGATTAACGGATTTTATGTGAATTTACGTGTCCTCTGCCCTGCGCCAGAGCCGTCGGCAGGGGAGAAAAGGCGGTGCGGGAATAAAAAATCAGCCCTCGTTTCACAGCCGGAAGAGATTCTCACACCGCAAAACAGCATTCGGAAGGGCGATTTCGATTCTGCTTTTCGACGAGATTCGGACTGGCGGGGTTGATTGGGTGCCCCGTGGAATCAGGTGGAAACAGATTGAGCGAGATGGAATCGGGGTGCGGCAGAGGTGGGCATATGCGCTGCGGGGCGAATAAGAGACCGGCCCGACCTGTTCAATCGGGTAGGGTAGACTGAGCAGCAGGGTGCCAGATAACAAAAGGGCCGCTTTTGCATTGTTGCAGAAGCGACCCTTTGTCAAATTTCATGGAATGGTAAGGCGCGATCAGTCTTCGTTCTTGCTGCCAAAAGGCCAGAGCCGGGAGAAGAAGCGCTTTTTCTTGCCGCCATTTTCTTCCTGCTTGAGCTTTTCCATTTCGCTTGCCACTTCCGGAGTCACATCGGTGAAGCGTTCCGGCGGCTGGGTCAGATAGGTGCGTTTGCCCTTTTCACCCTCTTTCTGGGAGCGGATCAGCGCCAGCCGCTGTTTGACCTGCTTGTCATATTCTTTCATCTCATAAGGATCGACCGGTCCCTTGCTGAAATCGGGCTCCTTGATCTGGCGCGCGAATTCGGATGAGGCGGTATTATTCTTGATGATGGAATCACGCTGCTCCGGCGGCAGCCGACGGATGGCTTCGAGCAGTTGGGCGCGCTCCTCGTCGGTCATATTCTCCATGCGCTCATTATAGATCTCGCGCAGCTTGTCCGGATCCTGTGGCCAGTTGGCATCCGCATAGGCCAGCGGCTTGCTACCATCTTCAGGCGTCGGCAGAGGCGTGCCTTCGGGCGGCAGAACCAGCCCGGCGCGGGCAGAATAATCAATGTTGTTGCGCTTTTTCTCGTTCGGCAGGGCGCCGAGCAGACCGGTGACATCCTCCAGCAATTCCCGCTCGTGGGTTTCGCCGGTGCCATAGGTTGTCGAAGAAATGCCGGAGCATCCCGAAAGGCCAAGGCTGCCCAACATCACCAGAGCAATAAAGCCTGAAGGCTGGGCCGACCGGCTTTTAAGAGATTCGGCTCCGGAAAGAATAATGTCCTTGCACCTGCTGACAGTCATGACGACCTCGCCTTTTGATATTCGGGCATTCCCGCGAATGCACTTACGCAAACCACTTCGAGCACAGTTAACAATGTGCCAATTTGATTTAGACATACTTCCTAAAGGGGCTGAAGATCAAGTGAAGGTTGCCTCCACGAAAAGACAAAAGCGCCACTTCTCTAGAAATAATGCTGCTTTTGCCACTAATCACTGATTTGCGGCATCATTGCGGCTGGAATCCGACTGTTTTCCCGGCACCGCTGCTTTTTTTCCGCCAAACAGGCTTTCGAACACCAGAAGCGCCGCACCAGCCACAATCCAGACATCGGCCAGATTGAAAATATACCAGCTGAAGCTGCCGACATGAAAATGAAACAGGTCCACCACGGCACCATGCAGGATGCGGTCAAGGCCGTTGCCCAATGCGCCCCCCATGATGAGCCCCAGCGCCAGCACGCTCAGCCTGTCATGGCTCTTGTGGATCCAAACCCCGATGGCAATGGCCGCAACCAGCGCAAGGCCAATGAGAAAATAACGACCCAGATCATCATGCTGCTGGAACAGGCCATAGGAAATGCCATGATTCCAGACCAGCACCAGATCGAAAAAGGGCGTGATCCGGACCGGGCCCTGAAGGCGCATGGCCTGTTCGATCTGATAGCCGAAAAGCATCCAGAGCTTGAAACCCTGATCGACGAGAAAACCAACCAAGGCAACGAGATATCCCAATGACCGTGCAGACAAACCCATCCTCCGAACCTGCGTCAGAATCAAACTGCCCCGGCATGCTGCTGGGCCATGTTAAAAAACCGGGATCCGGACAGCGCCAGACCCCGGCCATATTCATATTATAGCGTCAAATGCGGCCGTTAGGCGGCGTCGATTTCGCGCATGGCGGCAGCATCGCGCAGGCTGAGTTCGGGATAATCCGGATCAGAGCCAACCTCTGGCAGGATTTTCCAGCTGCGCTGGCATTTTGTTCCCTCGGCAAGCGCCGGAACGACGCCCACGCCAGACACTTCCTCGATGGCAAAGGCACCGGCAGGCGCTTCGCCCTCGATCAGTTCGGCCTGTGAGGTGATCGAGATTTCCGCCAGATCGATGTCCTTCATGGCCGCAAGGATCGCCGCATCGGTCACAAAGACTTTCGGCGCGGCTTCCAGAGAGGAGCCGATCCGTTTTTCCCGGCGCTCGATTTCCAGCGCGCCGGTGACAACACGACGCAGAGCCTTGACCTTCTCCCATTTGGCAGCCAGCGCATCATCCTTCCACTCGCCCGGAACATCCGGGAACTGGCGGAAGTGAACCGAATCATCTTCGGATGGATAACGGCTCTGCCATGTTTCTTCCATGGTGAAAGGCAGGATCGGGGAGAGCCATGCCGTCAGGTGGATAAACAGCTCATGGATGACATAGAGAGAAGCCTTGCGGCGCTGGGAGCTTGGTGCATCACAATAGAGCGCATCCTTGCGCACATCGAAATAGAAGGCGGAAAGCTCGATGCCCATGAAATAGTTCAGCTCATGCATGATGCGCTTGAAATCGAACTTGTCGAAGGCATCCTTGACCATTGCATCCAGCTCGTGGATACGATGCAGCATCAGCCGTTCCAGCTCCGGCATGTCGGAGAGGGCAACCTCTGTTCCATCGAAATGGGCGAGCGAACCAAGCATCCAGCGGACCGTGTTGCGCATCTTGCGATAGGCATCGGCGATGGTCTTGAGAATTTCCGGCCCGATGCGCTGATCGTCCGAATAGTCGGCGCTGGCCACCCACATGCGCAGGATATCGGCACCATATTGCTTGATGATATCCTGTGGTGCGATGGTGTTGCCGATGGATTTGGACATCTTGCGGCCCTGTTCGTCCATGGTGAAGCCATGGGTCAGAACCGCATCATATGGCGCACGACCGCGGGTGCCGCAGCTTTCCAGCAGCGAGGAATGGAACCAGCCGCGATGCTGGTCGGAGCCTTCCAGATAAAGATCGGCAGGCCATTTCATGTCGCCGCGCTGCTCCAGCACGAAGGAATGGGTCGAGCCGGAATCGAACCAGACGTCGAGAATGTCGGTGACCTGGGTCCAGTCTTCGGCGTCATAGTCGGCACCCAGAAACTGCTCCTTGGCCCCTTCGGCGAACCATGCATCAGCACCTTCCTTGATGAAGGCGTCAAAAATGCGCTTGTTCACCTCGCCATCCTGAAGCACGACGGTAGGGTCATCCTTCTTGATGAAGATGGTGATCGGCACGCCCCATGCGCGCTGACGGGAAATAACCCAGTCAGGGCGGGTCTCGATCATCGAGCGCAGACGGGTCTGGCCGGACTTCGGAACGAAGCGAGTCGCATCAATCGCATCAAGGGCACGCTTGCGCAGAGTGTCGCCTTCGCCATCGATATTGCGATCCATGGCGATGAACCATTGCGGCGTGTTGCGGAAAATGAGCGGTGCCTTAGAGCGCCAGCTGTGCGGATAGCTATGCTTGATCTTGCCGCGCGCCAGCAGGGAACCAACCTCAACCAGCTTGTCGATGACTGCGCCATTGGTGGTGCCTTCGCCGCCCTTGCGATCAAGGATATAGTGGCCCTGAAACAGCGGTACATGCGGGAAATAGGCTCCATCTTCCATCACGGTATGCGGGATTTCCGGTGTGCCGCATTCTTCAAAGCGTTCGCGGTTGGCTACAAAAACTTCATAGTCATCGGCACCATGACCCGGCGCAGTATGGACAAAGCCGGTACCCGCTTCCTCGGTCACATGCTCGCCGGGCAGCATCGGTACGTCGAAATCATAATAGCCTTCAGCGCCTTCCTGCTCGGCAAACGGATGGGCACATTCGGAAATCTGGGATGGATCAACGTCAAACTTGCGTTCATAGCCTGTGACGCGGGCAGCCTTGAAGACGCTCTCGGCCAGCGCGTCGGCCATGATCAGCTTGTCGCCAACCTTGCCCCAATTGTCGTCTGCCGCCTCGGTGACCTCGTAAAGACCATAGGAGATTTCCGGAGAATAGCAGATGGCGCGGTTGCCCGGAATGGTCCATGGGGTCGTGGTCCAGATGACCACATCCGCATCCAGCAGATCATCCATCTTGTCCGCATCCACCGTGCCATGCAGGCCGGTGACAGGAAAGCGGACCCAGATGGTGAAGGAGGTATGATCGTGATATTCGACCTCGGCCTCGGCCAGCGCGGTTTTCTCGACAATCGACCACATCACCGGCTTGGAACCCTGAAAGAGCTGGCCGGACATGGCGAATTTCATCAATTCATTGGCAATGCGGGCTTCGGCATCGAAGGTCATGGTGCGATAGGGATTTTCGAAATCGCCAACCACGCCAAGACGCTTGAATTCCTCGGCCTGGATGCCGATCCAGTGCTGTGCGAATTCACGGCATTCCTGACGGAATTCCTTCATCGGCACAGCGTCCTTGTTCTTGCCCTTCTTGCGATATTTTTCCTCGATCTTCCACTCGATCGGCAGACCGTGGCAGTCCCAGCCGGGTACATAGTTGGAATCATAGCCGCGCATCTGGAAGGAGCGGGTGATGATATCCTTGAGGATCTTGTTCAGCGCGTGACCGATATGCAGATTGCCGTTGGCATAGGGAGGGCCATCATGCAGCACATATTTCTCGCGGCCGGCAGAGCGTTCGCGCAGCGCCTTGTAGATATTCATGTCTTCCCAGCGCTCAAGGATCTTTGGCTCATTCTTGGGCAGACCCGCGCGCATGGGAAAGTCGGTTTTGGGCAAATAGAGCGTTTCGGAATAATCGCGTTCTTCAGTCATTATCTATCACTTCCGTGAAGCTCGCCATGCCGGACTGGCAGATGGTTAGAAAGCCGCACTATGGCCCGAAGGCAAAAGGAATGCGGCTTGGTCCGGGTCGGTCAAGCAATTGAATTCTTGGGAGACAGCATCTGGCAGCATAAAGGCTGTCAGGCCTCATGATTGTCCCGGTCCCTCATGGGCGCTCTATTTGCGCCAGTCACACGAAGGCCGGGCCAGTAATTCGACTGGCTATCGGGCCAATGCGGCCAGAGGCTGGTGGTATAAAATACCGTATCTTGGCAAGTCTCATATCTGGTTTCATGCGCCGGGCATGTCTCATAAGCATCCGGGTTGCCTTTTCTCGCGCGCGACATTAATTCATGCCTCTTCCAAGCACAAGCCCCCCAGCGGCGTTGTTTTTCCAAAAATCTCCTGCTTTTCCTTGATGGCCTGCGATTGCCGGAGCCAACCGCAGAGAACTTGTCCCACAAATGCCCCTGATCCCCGCGCGTAAAACTCGTGCGAGCCTGTTGCCATGCGATCCGCAAGGCCCTTTGCGGGCCATCGCAGGCAAGGCGAACCAAACGAGAAATGCAGGGAAAGGAATATCATGTTCGATATCACGCCAGACAATCCATTCACCATTCGCAATCACTCCCTTTGTGCCAATGATGAGCCGGTGCCCTTTTCGCGCTCGCCCAATCAGTCGGCGGCTTTCGCTCCGCGCGGTATCATTCTCCATGACACCGCAGGCCGACTGGACAAGGGCAACGCCGTCAACTGGTTCCTGCGGCCCGAAGCCAAGGCTTCGGCGCATCTGACCGTGGAGCGGGACGGCTCGGTGACCCAGCAGGTCGCCTTCAACCGCTGCGCCTGGCATGCGGGTAAAAGCAGCTATCATGGCGAGAGGGGCGTCAATCAATTTGCCTTTGGCATCGAGATGGTCAATCTGGGCAAATGCAACAAGTTGCGCGATGGTTCGATCCAGCCATGGTTCAAGGGCGACTATCGCGACGGCACCGACGGGCTGCATTTCGCATTTGCTGCCACGCGCGCCCATGGCAAGGGCTGGTGGCTGGATTATACCGCAGCCCAGATCCGCACGGTCAGCGCCATCTGTCAGGCCCTGATCGGCAAATATGATCTCTCCTTCATTGCCGGACACTGGGAAATCTCGCCGGGTCGCAAGATCGATCCGAACCCGCTCTTTCCCCTCGATGCCCTGCGTGGCGCGCTTTTGGGTGAGACGGAAAAGGCCGGTGGCCCCACATTGCTCGCCGATGCCAATCTGCGCCGTTGGCCCTCCTATGCGGACAATGTCATCCGGGTGCTCAAGAAGGGGACTTCGCTGGATATCATCCGCACCGGCAGCTACAAGCCGCTCGGTCAGAGCGAGATCTGGCATCTGGTTGCGGTCGGGGATCAACAGGGCTGGATCAATGGCGCGCTGGTCGATCCGGATTGATCCGGTTTTTCTGATCGGTTCCCTCCGCTTAAGTGAGAAACAAAAAGAGGCCCCCGAAAGGGAGCCTCTTCTGCATATGTAAAAAAGCACCGGGGATGCGTGGCATCACTCCCAAACCCTGCTTTCAAGCTCTGAGAGCGGTTCGGCATAGCGCAGAATGGCCCGCGCCTGCACACTGTCGGTATCCATCTGCCTGATCAGCGCTTCAAGGCCATCAAATTTCATTTCTTCGCGCAAATAGGAATAGAGAATGACGCGAACCTCTTCATCATAGAGATCATCTTCAAAATCAAAGACATGGACCTCAAAAATGCGCGGTCCGTTGTCGAACATCGGACGGCGGCCAAAGCTGGCCACGCCATCATGCAGCGAACCATCTGCGCGGACAAATTTGACTGCATAAACGCCTTCCCTGAGGCGGCTATTGTCCGGCAGCGTCATATTGGCTGTCGGATAGCCAAGCTTGCGGCCATTCTTGGCGCCATGCACCACCACGCCGGAGAAGAAATGGCGATAGCCCAACAGCCGGTTGGCGGGCTCCAGTGCCCCGTCTTCCAGCGCCTGCCGGATGCGGGTAGAGGAGACAGCATCGCCCGAGCGATCGGTTTTCATGTCGACAATGGTCACGCCGATGCCAAGAGCCTCGCCTTTTTCCTTCAGATAATCCGGAGTGCCAACCCGATCCCTGCCGAAATGGAAGTCATAGCCTGCGATGGCCCTTTTGGCATGGAGTTTGTCAATCAGCATGTCGGTGATGAAAAGCTCCGGCGACTGGCTGGCAAAGGCTGCATCAAAACTCAGCGAGATCATGCCATCAAGCCCGAGAGCGCGCGCAACCATGGCCTTTTCTTCATGCGGCGTCAGCCGGAAGACAGGATAGTTCGGGCGAAACAGCGTGCGCGGATGCGGCTCGAAGGTCAGCATGACCGCTTTCAGCCCCGCTTCGCGTGCCTCCTTGACCGCATCTTCCAAGACGGCCTGATGCCCGCGATGCATGCCATCGAAATTGCCAATCGCAACGACGCCACCGCAAAGCGACGCCGGCAAGGGCTGCTCGGGATATCTGATGTCGATAAAGGATGCAGCAGGGGTCATCATGAAAAGCAATTCCTCATGACCGGATCACGGACCGGCAGGGTTGAAAATTAAGTAGCATAGCCCGTTGGTATGCTCGGCAAGTGGCGGGAGGGTGACCAACCTTTGAGGCAAGGTCAAGTTTTCTCACTTATATAACGTCAACATGGTCCACATCAAGGGCCGTTCACGTCCATATGCTTCTGACCGTCATGCTGTTTCTTACTCGCTCGCGGCCCCTAAGATATTGATACTTATCTATTGATACACCGGTTCGGGCAAGGCTTGCGGTGTTATCACCTGTCCATTGTCCGGCAAAGGCTGAAGGGCTCCATCGGTCGATGAATCAAGGGTGATGAAGGGATGAATCGTCGTTGTATAATAGGCAAAGCCGCGCGCCTTTACCATGTCGCCCGAGCGCAATTGCGCCGAATAACGGCAGGAGCCACGCGAGGCGCATTTGGTCCGGTCATTCTTGCCAATTTGCATCGTGAAATCCACATGCTTGACGCCCGGTGCAGGAATGATTTCGACCTGCTTGAGTGCGCTGGCGGCATCCTGAAGCGAAATTTCCACCACATCTCCGCTTGTGGCGGCAAAGTCCCACTGTACCTCACCTGCGATTGCTTCATCGGAAGTGAGCATGTCGCCAACCTCTTCCATGCCCATCGGCGCGGAGCTGCAGGCGGCCAGCATTGTCAGCAGAAAAAGGGCAGGCAGGGATGCGGTCTTGCGATAAACCATATCAACCTCTCAACAGATGCCTTCTATGATTCAGAAGGTCTGGTTCCAGAAATCAAAAAGTCAGCCATAGGCGATTATTAAAAAAATAGGCGATCAATAAATCAGACGAACCGCTCCTGAAAAACACGCACAGAGCGCAACTGTTATTCAGGAATGATCCAGATTGAGCCTGTTTTATAACGCAACCACTTTTCAGGCCAGAGCTTTTTCGTCATTGCCATTCAAAAAGGAGACCAGCCATAAGCGGTATCGAGCTTGCAGAGCGAAAGGCCAGATCAGCAAGAGGCCTGATCTGCGCAAAGCCTGCGGGCAGGGGAGCCATTCTTGCAAAAATCCCACGCCATCGGGAAAAACCTCTATGAGGCAAGATTGTCACTATACTTATGCGTCATGCAAGGTTAGGGTTCGGCTCCGATCAACGACAAAGTTCGGCGCGGAAAGCTTATGGCGCACCGTCTGGTCTTCATCAAAGGCGAGATGGAATCATGCCCCCAGAGTTGGACGTCTGGACCGGACCATTTTCATAACTCTGGTGATATTATGCAGGACCAGCCACCACAGCTGGAAGAGCAGGGCAGATTCTCTGCAATTTCAGCCCCAAGCATGCCAACGCCTCTCTCCTGGCGAGAGGAAATCATCGCGACTCTGGCTCTTGCCTGGCCGCTCGTTCTGGCGCAGCTGGCCCAATTCTCTCTTCAGATCACCGACGTGATCATGATGGGCTGGCTTGGGCGTGAGGCGCTGGCCGCCGGTTCGCTCGCCTCTGCTCTGCTGCATCCGGTGGTCGTCTTCGGCATCGGGGCGCTTTCTGCCGTCAGCCCCATGGTCGCACAGGCCATCGGCGCCAAGGATTATACTTCGGTGCGCCGTTCCGCCCGGCAGGGCATCTGGGTTGCCTTCGTGATTTCAGGGCTGATCATGTTCCTGCTCTATCAGAGCCGCCATATCTATGCCATCACCGGCCAGATGCCGGGAATCTCCGCCGAAGCGGCAAGTTATCTGGATTATGCCGCCCTTGGTGTTTTCCCCTCGCTTGGCTTTGTTGCCCTGCGCTCGCTGGTCACCGCCCATAGCGAAACCCGCGTCATTCTCGTTACGACCATTGCCAGCTTCTTTGTCAATTTCGCCGGTAACTACCTGCTGATGTTCGGCAAATTCGGTTTTCCCGCGCTTGGGCTGGCCGGAGCGGGCATTTCCACCTCGCTGGTGCAGACATTTGTCTTCATACTGCTTTCCCTCTATGTGATCTTCAAGGAAGGCTATCGCAAATATGACCTGCTGGCCCGCTTCTGGAAACCGGACTGGCCCCGCTTTTTCGAACTGTTCCGCATTGGTGTCCCCATTGGCCTGATGGTGATGGTGGAAGTGGGATTGTTCGCCGCCGCAGTCTTCCTGATGGGCTGGATCGGCACCGATGCTCTGGCTGCCCATACGGTTGCGGTGCAGTTGGCCTCGCTCGCCTTCATGGTGCCGCTCGGACTCAGTCAGGCAACCACGGTGCGGACCGGGCTGGCTTATGGTGCGCGCTGCCTTGAAGGGGTTCGCCGGGCCGGTTGGGTGTCGATCATCACTTCGGCGATGTTCAATTCGATCAGTTGCGCCAGCTTTCTGCTGTTTCCCCATTTTCTGGTCAGCTTCTATCTTGATCCGACCATCGCCGACAACGCGGTGCCCTTCACTCTTGCGGTGAGCTATCTTGCCTATGCGGGGCTGTTCCAGATGGTCGATGGCCTTCAGGCGACAATGGCAGGAGCCTTGCGCGGGCTGAGCGATACCAAAATGCCGATGCTTATCGCAATCATGGGCTATTGGGGCTGCGGCTTACCGATATCCTATTTCTGCGGTTTTGTGCTGGGCTGGGAAGGTGAGGGCATCTGGCTGGGGCTCGGCATTGGCCTTGCCATTACCGCCGCTTCCCTGAGCTATCGCTTCATGAAGCGGGAAAAGCTGGGGCTGGTCCGCTTTTCCAGAATGATGCTCTCCGAGAGCCCGGATGGGGCTTGATAAGAAGCAGCAAGATTGACATCACCTGCGACGGCCTCATGGCCGTCAGGTGATGAATGCAGAAACAGAGAAGGGGAAAGGAAATGAAAGAAGCTTATATTGGCATCGTGCTTTATGAAGATGTTGAAGTTCTGGATTTCTCCGGCCCCTTCGAGGTCTTTACCACAGCCCGCCGAGTGGCACAAAAGCGTGGCGAGGCGTTCCCCTATTCTCCCTTGCTTCTGGCGCCAAGCCTGCAAGCCGTAACCGCGCGGGCCGGATACAGGGTCTTGCCGGATCATGCCCTGTCTGATCATCCCGCGCTCGATGTTCTTCTGGTTCCCGGTGGGGTGCATGAGCCGCAGCTTGAGAATGTTGCTTTGCTTGACTGGATCAGAGAACAGGCCGGTGCGGTTTCTCTTCTGACATCAGTCTGCACCGGAGCCTTCCTGCTGGCGCAAGCGGGCTGCACAACTGGCAAAACTGTAACCACGCACTGGGAAGATATCCCTGATTTCCGCCGCCGTTATCCGGATATTGACGTGCGGGAAAATGTGCGTTGGGTCGAGGATGGTGCGCTGATCAGCTCGGCGGGAATCTCCGCCGGCATCGACATGGCCCTGCAAATGGTTGCCCGGCTGGGCTCGGAAGCTTTGGCGCTGCAAACTGCCCGGCAGATGGAGTTTGACTGGCAACGGACCGGCATCACGCTGGGCTGAAATGCCCAAAAGGGCTGTAAGTAAAAAGCCTGAGTCATGCCTGCGTGAGACGTGACAGGAAAGCTCAGGCAGGTTTCTTAGAAAAGGCTGTCTGGATGTGGCAGCTCATCCGGTTCCCCGCTCAATCTCGCCGCCGCTCAGGACTGGGGTTTCTTGACCGCCATAACCGTTGCTTCACCGGAAAGCACCACAAGACCGTCAACTTCGGCGCTGCAATCCAGCGTGACGCGCCGCCCCTTGTCATTCTTCTCGCGCACCGTTGCGGAAATCGTTACGGCATCACCGGGCCGGACCGGTGCCTTGAATTGCAGGCTCTGGGAAATATAAATCGCACCCGGACCGGGCAGGCGCATACCCAGAATCGCGGAAAAGAGACTGGCAGTATAGAGCCCGTGGGCGATATTGCCGCCAAAGCGGCTGGCTTCGCCATAGGCCTTGTCCACATGAACCGGGTTGTGATCGCCGGTCAGATTGGCAAAAGCTGAGATATCACTTTCGGTTACCTCATGGGTGAAGCTTTCCTTCTGCCCGATCTGCATGTCTTCATAATATACGGTTTGTGGCTGAACACCCTGCAATGGTGCACTCATGTGTCTCTCTCCCTCGGCCAATGAAGCCACCTGTTGTGCGAGCTTTCCCCGCAGTCCTCCACGATTTCTCTTTAGGCATTCGGTGGCCCTATCCCCAAAAACACGCTGCAAGAGAAGAGCATTGCGCTAGCAAGCCTGACTGCTCCACCTCTCGCGGCCTTGCCTACATCCCACAATTTGCTTTTGCGATGCAGCATAACTGAGCATGTGCAACAAAATCTTTCGCGTCAACAAGGCATAGGTCTATTGAGCCAAAGTGGCAGAAATCCCCTCTCTTGCGGGCTCTGGTCGCCTGAGGGGTGCGCAAGGGGGCTATTGCCCATCGCGTCGAATCCATCGCGATCCTGCCGGAGAGTGTTAAAATGCGCCTTGTCACCAAGCGGGGAGGGAATAAGCTGTGATCTGATTGGGAGGCTTTATGGTTAATCGATATAAAGGTTAGTAAAGGCTGAACAAAATACTTCAGTGAAGTAAATATTGTAGCAGATTCCGATGATTTACTAACAAAAAGGAGCGTTTGTTAGGAATTTGGACTTTTCAGACTGTTTCCCAGTTAACCGCTTTTTTAAATCCTTGAGATAGTCTGCTCACCATGTCAGGGCGCTAACCTTCCCTGAGCAGAATAACCAACAGTCTGAAAAGTCGATAATTCCGCTGATAAAGGCGGCAATGCAGTGTGAGTTTGGAGTAAACAAATGGCCCTCGATCTTTCTATGCCGGTACTGGTAGTCGATGACTATAAAACCATGATCCGCATCATCAAGAACCTGCTCAAGCAGCTTGGTTTTGAAGATGTAGATGATGCTGCTGATGGTACCGAAGCCTTGGCGAAAATGCAGGATCGCCGTTATGGTCTCGTGATTTCCGACTGGAACATGGAGCCGATGACCGGCTACGAGCTTCTCAAACAGGTCCGTGCGAGCGATAGCCTGTCCAAGACACCATTCATCATGGTGACCGCCGAATCCAAAACGGAAAACGTGATTGCCGCCAAGAAGGCTGGTGTGAACAACTACATCGTGAAGCCTTTCAACGCAGCCACCCTGAAAACCAAGATCGACGCCGTCTTTGATAGCTAAGTTGATCCTCCTCTTCTCTTCCGCCTTATAGAAGGGAAGATCCTTAACAAGATCATGATTGTTTGGTTGGGCCGAGACGCCGGGCCCTAAAGCCCGGCACTCTCACCGATCAAATCAAGGCCTTCGACAATGCATCGTTTGAGTGGCCATCAAGATCCTCCCCTTTCGCTTTTGCAATTCGGGGAAAACGCCGCAGGCCTCCTCGGATGCCCCAAGCGGCGCAACGGTGGCGTCTACCGAAAAATCTCGCCTTTGACGGGACATAAAAATGATAGGCGCTTTGGGCGATAACGTCGCAGAAACAAATAGAAATATTTTCGCGCTCCGTTCAGCCCGAAATAACTTACAAACCAGCCTCAAGGGGATGTTGAAATGGCAGCAGAAGTAAAACAACTCAGTGCAGACAAAATAGCACAACTGGTTGCTTTTCTTGAACAGAGCAAGGGAGAAGAAATCTCTCTGAATGATATCATGTCTCTGGCAGAGGTCATGGCCGGTAGCCTTGATTCCTATCTTCAGGCATTTGACAAATCGCTCTATCAGGAATTCACGGCCATTGCCCACGAAATTTCCTCCATGAAAAGCGAGATTGCAGCGCTGCGCCCATCACAGATGCGCCACGACGCCATCCCTGATGCCGGACGGGAGCTGGACGCGGTTGTTGAAGCCACGGAAAATGCAACCAATATCATCATGACCTCCGCCGAGGACATCATGGGCGCTGACCCCAGCGACGCCGATGCCTATCAGGCTTTGGTCAATGACAAGGTTATCGAGATTTTTGAGGCCTGCTCCTTTCAGGACATCACCGGCCAGCGTATTTCCAAGGTCGTGCATGCTCTCAACGTGATTGACAAGCGTGTAACCACCTTTATCGAACGCATGAAAATGCAGGATATCGAGGATGCCGTGCATGAGGAGAGCGAGGAAGATCGCCGCAAGCGCGAGTTGATCCTTCATGGCCCACAGCATGCTGGCGAAGGTGTCCAGCAGGATGAAGTTGATGCCATGCTCGCCGATCTTGATTTCAGCAACAAGAAGCTGAATGAGGGCAAAAAGTCGGATGAGGAAAAGGGCAGCAATCAGGACGATATCGACGCATTGTTCGGCTGATGATCAGCGCAACATCTTTCACGTCATGATCCCAAGACATGACAAGCCGGGCAACTGCCCGGCTTTTTTATTGGGGTGGGCGTCTGTCAGGGGCAGACATTCACTGCAGCCAGATAGTTTTCTTTGCAAAGCCGGGTAACAAAACGTTCGACTTTCTCCGCTCTGGCGCAGGAATATTCCTTTTCCCTTCCGATGGTTTCAAATCCGAATTTTCTTTGAATGGCCATCGAGCGGGGATTGTCTATATGGACGCCACTTCGGATCATTGCTTCGGTTTTGCTGAAGTGGAAATCGAGCAAGGCTCGAACCGCTTCGCTGCAATATCCATTGCCCCAATAGGGTCTCCCGATCCAATAGCCCAATTCTTCTTCGAGAGAAATATTGCCGACCACGCCGTGGGTGGCATCTTCGATCACAAACACCAGCAGCGGCGCCTTGCTCGCAATCGGGCGTCTGAGCCAGGCCTTTGCGTCTGCAAGTGTATAGGGATGGGGGACGGGAGTGAGATATTTTGATGTCTCGAAGTCATTCAGCATGGAAGCGATGCGGTCGGCATCTTCCCGGCGCGGTCTGCGCAAAAGCAGGCGTTTGGTTTCTATGCGCGTTTCGATATTCGGTTTCATTCGGCGATCTCGGAAGGGCTTCTGATCAAGAGGTGGCCAAATGCAGCGTGCAAATAAAAGCCGGTGTTGCCTGTCGGCTGTTTGGCTGAAATATGATCGTTATTCCAGATATTTAAACAATCTGCCTGATCAGTCAATCGCCACCATTCAAGGCATCATCCAGAAAGGTCATGCGGGAGCCCCGCATGACAAGCCTATCGTGGAGAACAGATGGACCGTTACATGTTGGGGTAGGACGGCCCACCGCCACCTTCCGGGACGGTCAGCAGATAGGCCATGCGGGAGCCCCGCATGACAAGCCTATCGTGGAGAAAACATGGACCGTTACATGTTGGGGTAGGACGGCCCACCGCCGCCCTCGGGGACGGTCCATGTGATATTGCCGTTCGGATCCTTGATGTCACCAGATAAGCCTCGCGCGATATATCGCGCGAGATCAGCTTATCGAGGCAAAAAACTGTGACATGCTCACATGTTTGGATATGTCGGCCCACCGCCGCCCTCGGGGACGGTCCATGTTATGTTGCCGTTCGGATCCTTGATGTCACAGGTCTTGCAATGGACGCAGTTGGCGGCATTGATGACATAGGCGGGCTCTTCGCCGCTTTCATCCCATTCATAAACAGCCGCCGGGCAGAAGCGCTGGGAAAGACCGGCATAGACATCATGCTCGGAGCTTTTCTGCAAGGCTTCGTCGGCAACAACCAGATGGCAGGGCTGATCCTCCTCATGGTTGGCACCGGACAGATAGACGGAGCTGAGGCGATCAAAGGTCACTTGGCCATCTGGCTTTGGATATTCGATCGGTTTGCACTGGCTGGCCGGCAATGTTGACTTGGCGTCCGATTTGCCATGCTTTTGCGTGCCAAAGAAGGAGAAGCCGAACAGGCTATTGGTCCACATGTCCAGTCCGCCTAGGCCAACACCAAGCAACAGGCCGAATTTGGCCCAGAGCGGTTTGACGTTGCGAACCTTGAACAGATCCTTGCCGATCGGGCCCTTGCGCCAGCCTTCCTCAAAGGCAACCAGTTCGTCATTGGCGCGCCCTTCGCCAAGGGCGTCGACGACGGCATTGGCGGCAAACAGACCTGAATCCATGGCATTGTGAATGCCCTTGATGCGGGGCACATTGACAAAACCGGCCGCGCAACCAATCAGCGCACCGCCGGGGAAGGTGAGGCGTGGCACCGACTGATAGCCGCCCTCGGCAATGCAGCGAGCTCCATAGGAAATGCGCTTGCCACCTTCAAACAGCGGCTTGACAACCGGATGGGTCTTGAAGCGCTGGAATTCCTCGAAGGGCGAGAGATAGGGATTCTTGTAGTTGAGATAGACCACCAGTCCCACAGCCACCTGATTGCCTTCCATGTGATAGAGGAAGGAGCCGCCACCGGTCGAACTGTCCAGCGGCCAGCCAAAGCTGTGTTCGATCAGTCCGACCTGATGCTTGGCGGGATCAACTTCCCAGATTTCCTTGATGCCGATACCGAATTTCGGTATGTCGCAATCCTTGTCGAGCGCATATTTGGCAATCAGCTGCTTGGCCAGTGAACCGCGCACGCCTTCGCTGATCAGGGTATATTTGCCCAACAGTTCCATGCCGCGCATATAGGTGTCCTTGGGCTGACCATCCTTGCCAACGCCCATGTCACCCGTTGCCACGCCGCGCAAGGCGCCATTTTCATCATAGAGCAATTCGGCAGCGGCAAATCCGGGATAGATTTCCACGCCCAGCGCTTCGGCCTTTTCAGCCAGCCAGCGGCAAAGATTGCCAAGGGAAATGATATAGTTGCCATCATTATGCATCAGTGGAGGCATGATGAAACCGGGCAGACTGATTGCGCCTGCCGGTCCGAGCAGGCGGAACTTGTCCTTTTTCACTGCCACTTTCACCGGGCAGCTGTCATCTTCTCTCCAGTCTGGAACGAGACGGTCGAGCGCCACCGGATCGATCACGGCTCCGGAAAGAATATGCGCGCCCACTTCCGAGCCCTTTTCCAGAACCACCACAGAAATTTCTTCATTCTTTTCGGCGGCTTGCTGCATGATGCGAATGGCGGCAGACAGCCCTGCAGGCCCTGCACCAACGATCACTACATCGAATTCCATGCTTTCGCGTTCAGGAAGTTCGCTTGCCGCGGTTCCCATTGACTCTGTCATGTGAAGGTCCTTTTCATTATCCGGTCGAAAGGCTTTCTATCGACACTTATTGCAGTTGGCCCTATAAGGAGTACCATTAGCGGAAAAAGAAGCCCGAATCCAAGTGTTCAATATGCATAACGTGGTGACAACAGCTCATGATCTGAAAGCCCTCCTCGACTGGTACGAGGCGATGGGCGCGGATTGTGCTATTGATGCTGCGCCGCAAGATCGCTTCGCCGAAAGTCAACGGCAGGCGCAATCGCGCCAAATGGCGCGTACAGCGACGGTTTCGCAGGAAAACAGGCCTTCCTCCCCTCAAAGTCCTGCCAACAGACCTACGCCAGCTGTGCCGCCTAATCAATCCCATCCTTCGTTCAATGCTGCATCGCACAATGCTGCTGCAGCTGGAAGTGGAGCCGGGGCAGGGGCGGGATTGCCCACAACAGCGCATGGGGCTGTTGAAGATGCCCGTGCCGCAGCGCTGAGGGCAACCAGTCTGGACCAGTTGCGCCAGACGCTGATGGCCTTTGACGGCTGCAGCCTGAAATTTTCCGCCAAGAATCTTGTCTTCGGGGACGGCAATCCGAATGCTGATGTGATGTTCATCGGGGAAGCTCCCGGGCGGGACGAGGATTTGCAAGGGGTGCCATTTGTCGGCCGGGCAGGGCAACTGCTCGACAAGATGATGGCCGCGATCAGGCTGGATCGCTCCAACAGCTATATCACCAATATCCTGCCCTGGCGCCCGCCGGGCAACCGCAAGCCAAGTCTTGATGAGCAAGCGCTCATGCAGCCTTTCATCCATCGCCATATCGAATTGGTCAATCCAAAGCTGCTGGTTCTTCTGGGCGGTACATCGGCCCAGCAACTGCTTGACAGCAAGGATGGCATCATGCGTCTGCGAGGCCGTTGGCGCAGCTATTCCATTGGCGGGCAGGATTTGCCCCAGCGCGACATTCCGGCCATGGCCACCCTGCACCCGGCCTTTCTGTTGCGCACGCCTGCGCAGAAAAGATCTGCTTGGCAAGACCTATTGGAAGTGGCCGCAAAGCTCGACGCGCTTCGTTGACGGTTTGACGCCTCAAGTCTGCCAATACTGGATAAAAGGTTGAGTATTTTATTGCTTCACAATTTCTGATATCGTGATGCGATGACCAACTTAATAAAGATTTCCATCGTTGTTTTGGTGTTTTGGGTGACATTGCCGAGCGCGCATGCGCAGAGTTGCTCATCCAAAAAGAGTTGTGCCAAAATGAAAAGCTGTAAAGAGGCTGCCTATTATTTGAATGTCTGCGGTCACAAAGAACGGGACCGGGACAATGATGGCATTCCTTGTGAAAAGCTGTGCGGCAAAAGCATGAAACAATATAAGGAAAGGCTGGCCGCAGGAAAATAGCCCTTTGGCTCTCGACCTCTATGCAAAGCAAAAGGCCGCGCGGACAATGTCCGGCGCGGCCCTTTTCATCTTCAGCTTGTGAAGGCCTAGGCGGCAGCCACATCTTCGAGAAACTGGTTGACGAGCTTCTGCAATTCGTCGGTCTGGGTGAGCATCTCATGGGAGACGGTCAACACGGCCTGAGCGGATTTCAGGTTGGCGCTCGCAGCTTCAGCCACGCTGCCGATATTTTCCGAGATATTGGCGGCTCCGACAGCTGCACGCTGAACATTTTCGCTAATATTCTCGGTGGCGCTGCCCTGTTCTTCCACCGCCGCAGCGATCATGTTGGAGGTCGAGCCGACTTCCGTCATGGTGTGGGTAATGGCGCGAATTGCCTCCACTGCTTCGTCGGTTTCGGTCTGAATGGCGGAAATCTGGCCAGAAATCTCTTCTGTTGCCTTTGAGGTCTGGTTGGCCAGTTCCTTGACTTCGGCAGCCACCACGGCGAAGCCGCGTCCGGCGTCTCCCGCCCGGGCAGCCTCGATGGTGGCGTTGAGAGCCAGAAGGTTGGTCTGTTCGGCGATATTCTGGATCATCGTCACCACTTCGCCGACCTGCTGGGCTGCATTGGCCAGACTGGAAATCTTCTGGTCGGCAGCCGTTGCCGTATTGACTGCTTTCTGAATAACGGAGGAAGAGCTTTCTGTCTGGCGACCGATTTCGCCGATCGAAGCGGAGAGCTCTTCGGCTGCGGCTGCAACGGCCTGGAAGTGATCCTGAGCTTCATTGGAAGAGCGTTCCACCGTATCGGCCTGTGTCGAGGTCTGGGTTGAATTGGCCGAAAGGGTGCTGGCGATTTCTTCCATGCCCTTGCTCTTGGTGGCCACAGCCTCCATCGACTGCCGCGCCAGTGTGCGGAACTGTTCGATCAGTGCTTCCATGCGGCTCTGGCGATGCAGACGGGCTTCCTGCTCCCGTTCGGTCTCGCTCTTCAGGCGCTCACGTTCGATGGCATTGCTGCGGAAGACTTCCACGGCCTTGGCAATGTCGCCGATTTCATTGCGAACATCTGCATAAGGGATGCTGGAATGATGATCGCCGCTGGCCAGATTGTTCATGGCATTGATGATATTGCGAATTGGCTTGACGATGCTGCGGCCCAGAAAGAAAGACAACAGCAGGGTCAGAATAACAGAGCCGAACAGGGTTGAAACAAAGATCAGCGTGACCTGCTTGTCAATCTGGCTCAGCTTCTGCTCAGCAAGTTCACTGCTGTCATTCGCCATTTCGCGAATGGAAGCAAACTTGAAAGACATGGTGTTATAGTAGGAATTCATCTCCGCAGACATTCTGAAGAGCTCGTTCTTGGCTTCCTGGATCTTGTTGATGGTATCCATATAGCCCGAGACATTCTCCGTGATGGCTTTGCGTTCTTCCGCAGTCATCATCGCAGTGGAAAGTGTTCTCGCCATTTCTTCCCGCTTGTCCTGCAGGGTAGCAAGAATGTCCGCTGCGGAAGTTTGCAGGAATTGCTTTTCCAGAATGCGCATTTGCAGCTGCATCACCATCAGCTTCTGATTGCCGCTCTTCTGGATAATGTCATCAACATCGGTGGCGATCGTGTTCAGATCGCCCATCATGCCGTTATATTCAGACAGTCCGATCTCTTTTTTCTTCTCAACAATCTTGTGAAAGCTCGTCTGATCATCCGATAGAGCCTGACGCAACTCCGCGACAGACTGCTTTGTCGCGCCGCTGACATCGACATTGTCGATTTCTTCGAGCAGGTTGACGGCATCTTCATAGGCAAGATCGAAGCGCACGGCGAATTTGCGGTCATTGACGGTCAGAAACGAGGTGGCGTTGGAGCGCATATTCAAAACGGAAAGGTTGACCTGTTGCACAATATCCTTGATGGAGTTTGCAATTTCACCTTCCTTGATCGCCGCAGTGCGCATATTCGAGCCCAGATAATTGGTTGTACCAAGAATGGTCAGGCCCAAAAGGCAGACAACGGTCAGGACTACGATGCGATGAGAAATTTTCAGATTTTGAGTGAACTTAAGAATCCGTCTGGACTTCATAAACATGGGAACACCGAACAAATGAGAAGATTTGTGAAGACTGGCTCGGTTGTATTTTGTCAGAAGGATCTAAAAAAATAATTTACGGTTGAGATGATAAAAATCGAATATATTCCCGATTTGGATCAAAAATGAAATATAATTTTTGAAAATCATCGGTAAATATACAAATGGTTGAATCGAAATTAGCTGAATTTACGTACAACGTGTGAAATTGCCGCAGAGAGCGAAAATATTCATCACCTTGCACTTCGGGGTAACTTTCCAGTTTCTACCGGAAGGGAAGGTGAAATGAAAAAAGCGGATCTGGACAGATCCGCTTTCTACTATTGGATTTATTTGAGACCAGCCATTCTGGAGGGAGTAATACTCCGCATGCGGCTCTTTGCGTTACCTGCGCCTAGCTCCAGCCACCACCGTAGGTGTTGTAGAAGATATGCAGGCCGATTTTCTTGCGCTTCTGCATGGTGTTTGCCCATTTTGGATGAACATAGGTCGCATGATAATGGGTTGATGAACCAACAGCCTTGATCCAGACCTCTTCGTTGATCACTTCGTCAGCCAGCTTCACAGCCAGATTCCACGCCTTTTTGGAGCGCACACGATCCGGAATGCCATCGCAGGCAAATGAGAACTGGCAGGCATTGCGCATTTGCTGGTTCTGATAGACCACCCCGCAAATCGTGTCGGGATAGGCCGGGTTCTTGACCCGGTTCATCACCACCTGACCCACCGCGATCTGACCTTCTTCCGGCTCGGAGCGGCTTTCGAAATAGATGGCGTTGGCAAGACAGGTTTTCTGCTTCTTGGTGAATGAGGATTTCGGAACCTTGTTCTTCACCCAAGCATGTTCACCTTTGGCGTCAATCTTGGCCTTTTTGCTGGAGAAATCGAACCAGCTTGCCCAGCGTGATTTCTTCTTGGTTTTTTCTTCCGTATCCTCGTCACCCAGTTTGGCCAGGCGCAATTCGGCGCGACGTTCCTGACTCTTGGCCATGGTCAGGGGGATATCCTTGTCCCCTTCCTTGTTCAGGGAAGCGACTTGCGGTTCCACCTCGGCAACAATCGGAGAGATATCGAGCGGTTTGCTGACCTTGTCCGTTTTGGCAATCTCGATGGACTGGCCTCTGTAAGGCACTCGGACGCGCGGCAGCGCATTAATGGGGGCGATGGATGCCACCGCCGGGGTGGTTGCCGTCTCATCGTCACTGTTGAAATCGTCTATCGCATCCAGAACGGTAACCTGATTTTCCTCGCTGATGGCGCCTTTGCGCTGCTCGGTCAGGATGGCCTCAAACGGAGCATCCGTGCTGTCCGATGTCGGAGCATAGGCCAGCGCAGTGGAGCCGGTCACGATCCTGTCGACGCCGGCCGGGGCAGGCGAGGCGCTATCATTCTGGGCAAACATCATGTCTGTTCCGCTCGCGTCAGACTCGGACTTGAGGAACTGTCGAGCGTCTGCCATCACCATCGTCAGGTCGTCAGCCGGAGCGAAGACCAGTTTCGGCAGAGCGTCGTTGCTTTCCTCTGCTGTCGGGCTGGCCATATGCCACACCGAACCGGACCAGTTCAGGGCAATCTCCCGTCTGCCATGGGATACCTTGTAAGGTTCCCAATTCCAGCGCCGGCGCCGGTCGCCCTTGCCGTCATGATTGACCGAGAAGCTTTCCTCCAGATCGGAATAGCGCGCAACATGATAGGGCTTGGACGTCCGAAGCATTGGTTCGTCGTCCGATTGCTCTGAAATCTGGATATAAGTGCCCTTGCTGAATTGACCGGAAGAGGGCAGCGAGCGCGAGGAAGAAGCACTGGCCATGGCCAATGCCTGATGGATAGGCTGGGTAGATGGTGCTGACTGCATTTCATCGCCGGAACCCTGTGTCCCTTGCGCGAACATATCGCCCGTCCAGCCCCGTTCTCTCATGTCTGCCAGCGAAACCGCAGCGGAACGGTCTTCGTCGAGAGATTGAGTGAAAGAAAGGATCAGGCATGTGCTGATCATCAGACAGGTGGTCAGACCAAGGCTCTTCTGGCCAAGTGAAGATTTAGACATTCTGTCACCAATTACACAACGCAACTACATTACTGAACCGCTGGTCCTACCCAAACTCCAGAGCAGGACAGCGCACGCACATCAACCGGCAGACAATCCGGTTCCTGAAACAATAATGCAGCATTAACCTTGAAAGAGCGTTAACAAAACGCGGCGGCGTTTAGCAGCGGTAAAGACTCAATGGGGCGAACTCTGGGCAGGAAAAATTTTCTCTAGCTAATTTTGACGATGTGACGCATTTTGCACGGCTTGAATGTGGAATAACAGGTCAAATTGCGAGTCAGTGCCCCATCTGGAGCGAAGGAAATTTCTGGTCGCCAATGTACATTTCCGGTTGTGGACTCGGATTCGTCCCGGCAGCAAGCGCCGATGGATTCGGATGGATTGGGTGGGGGAGAGCCAAAAAAATGCCCGGAACCCAATGAAGGGTCCGGGCAAGTAATACCTGTATATCTGCCCTTCCGTTTGGTTCAAACCAGCAAAGAACCTAAAACGTAGGAGGCGAATGTCAGAACAGTCCCCGCAGAATGTCCGCACTACACCTAGAGCCAAATAAGGTGACGCTCTCCTGAGCCCATATACAGGCAATCTAAATCTAACTGGAAATGAATATTAAATCACCCCATAATTGACGTTTTTCGCTTTTTAATTTGCATATTTTGCCAAATTAACAATAGGAAAAAGTTATAAGTAGAAAAATTTTTCGTTTGATTTGAAGCTTACCTCTCTAAAAAGCAAGTTTTGACGGTGAATAGTTTATGATTAATGAATCGGCATTTGGTCAGATCAATATTGGTTCATATTCATTATGTACGGAAGCGTTTCAGGTGTATTTCTGCTAGTGATTTTTATTTGGCTTTCATCGAATTCATCAGCCGGTTGGTTAGATCTTCCGAGATTGCTTGCTCCGCTGCAAAGGGGCCTCCGGCTCGAAGGATCTCCTTTTGCAGATCAATTTGCGCCAGACCGATGTCTCCGAACTTTTTGCGCACCCGATCTAATAGCCAAATTGCTGCCTGTTCCCGGCGAATTGCCGGTAATTGGTCTCTTTCCAGCAAGTTGCTCCGGTGCTGGTCAATTACTGCTATAAGTTGTTGTAACCCTGTATCATCCCGCGCCGATGTCATCAAAACAGGGGCGCTCCAATCCTTCTCTTTTTGCGTGGTTAGCGACAGCGCGCCTTCCACATCAGCCTTGGCCCGCATGGCTGGCTTGCCCATGTCTGCCTTGGTCACCACGATGATATCTGGCAGTTCCATGACGCCAGCCTTCATGAATTGCAAGCTGTCGCCGGAGCCGGGCTGAATGCAGAGCACTACTGTATCCGTTGCGAAAGCGATATCCGCTTCTGATTGTCCGATTCCCACACTTTCCACAAGCACCCGGTCAAACAGGGCGCGCATCAGCACAATGGCCGCTACCGCTTCATGGGAGAGACCGCCAAGCCGATCCCTTGCTGCCATTGACCGTACGAAAATGTCCTTATCCGTGGGATCGGTGTCCAGCCGCGTGCGATCGCCCAGCAACGCACCCATGGAAAAACGCGAAGAGGGGTCTACGGCAACAACGCCCACACGCTCGCCATTGGCACGCCAGTGGCGGATCAGACAATTGGTCAATGTGGATTTGCCCACGCCCGGCGGCCCCGTCAGCCCGACCACATGCGCCTGAGCGCTGCGGGCGGCATCATCCAGAAGCCGGGCAATGGCAGGACTGCCTTCGTCGGTTTCCAATGCGCTGAGGGCGCGCGCAACCGCTCGCTTGCCTCCTTCCCTGATCGAGGAAAGGGTGAGGGCAGGTCGGTTGCTGGATGTTGTCTCGTTCGGCATGAGGCCTCATCGGCTTGCTGGCTTGAAGTTGCACGCTCTCCCTTATCGCTTAACACAAGCGCTGGCAGCCGTCAGACAGACGTTAGACTTAGATCCTTCTGGGAATGGAAAGGAATAGGCAGCCCTATGAAGCCCGAGAAAGCACACAACAACTACGAAGACAGGCCAGTGGGGGCAGAGGCTAGAGCCAGAGGTTCCCCGATTGCCAGATCAGCCGCAGGCCCCACAGAGCTAGAATGGCCCCCGATACAAAATCAACCAGACGCATGAAATTATCCGACACCAGAGAGCGTATCAGCGAGGTGAGGCCAACAAGGAAGAACCACCACAGCGCCGAGCCGCAGAAAACGCCCAGAACCAGCCAATAGGCAGCATGTGGCCCGCTTTCCGCTCCTTTGGAAAGGCCGGAAATCATGCCAATGAAGGCAATGATGGTTGCCGGGTTGGAGATCGTCAGCAGAAAGGTCGTGCCATAGGCCTTGAGCGGTGCATGGACACCGGGAGCCGTTGCCGGGTCGTGGGGCTGGGCTTGCAAGCCGCGCCAGAAAGTGGTGATGCCCAGATAGAGGATCAGCAACCCGCCGCCAAGGCGCATGATGTCGCCATGGCTGATCAGCAGACCGGAAATGGCCAGCCCCGTTGCGGTGATGATGCCATAAACCCCATCCGCCGTTGCTGCGCCCATGCCGGTGGCGATGCCCATCAGACGCCCCTCGCGCAAGGTGCGGCGAATGCACAAAAGCCCAATTGGTCCGACCGGTGCCGCAATGGCAAGGCCAATGACAATGCCCTGAAGATATACGCTGCTCATCATGTTCATCCGACTTGCAAAAATGTCCCTCAACTGGCCATGCTTCGGCAAGATGAGGGACGAAGGCTGCTTTAAACGCCGTATAATTTACTTCATGAGACTAAGTTGGTGCAATGAATTGCGGAAGGGTGGAGGAAAATACGTGAAACTTGCGGAGTTGTGGATTGTCGCCGTAAATTTTACGACAAACCTGTGCATGACATTTTCCAAACCGAACAAATTGCGGCTGGCCAACAGTTGAAACCCGCTGGCCAGTGACAAGGGATAGTCTCAAGGAACCATCAACAAGGAACCGGTATCAAGGAATTTGCCAATATCGGAAAAAGGGGCCGCTGGAGGCCAGCTATCCGATCCGCTGATGACGCCTCAGGGTCGCCTGTGCCGCAGAGAGGCGGGCGATGGGCACGCGATAGGGCGAGCAGGAAACATAATCAAGCCCGACCTTCTCGCAGAATTCGATCGACACCGGATCGCCACCATGCTCGCCGCAGATTCCCAGCGTGATATCCGGACGGGCAAAGCGGCCCCGTTCGGAGGCAATTTCGATCAACTCACCCACCCCCTCGATATCGATCGAGATGAAGGGATCCTGTTCCAGCACACCGGCCTTGATATAATCGGCGATGAAGCGGGCTGCATCGTCGCGGCTTATGCCATAGGTCGTCTGGGTCAGATCGTTGGTGCCGAAGGAGAAGAATTCTGCCGATTCCGCGATCTTGCGGGCCTGTAGCGCCGCGCGTGGCAACTCGATCATGGTGCCGACCTTATAGGCGATCTCATGACCCATTTCCTTCATCACGGCCTTGGCGGTGGAATCAATCCGTGCCTTGACAAATTCCAGCTCCTCGCGGATCGAGACCAGCGGCACCATGATTTCCGGCTGCACCGGCGCGCCGGTTTTCTCACCCGCAGAAACAGCAGCTTCGAAAATCGCCCGGGCCTGCATTTCCACCACTTCCGGCTTGGAAATGGCCAGACGGCAGCCCCTGTGTCCAAGCATCGGGTTGAACTCATGCATGGCGTGGATACGGGCAGTCAGGCTGGCCTCGTCAACCTTGAGTGCCCGAGCCATGGTCGCGATGTCGCCGGGATTGTTCGGCAGGAATTCATGCAGCGGCGGGTCCAGCAGGCGGATGGTCACCGGCAACCCGGCCATGGTTTCAAACAGCGCCTCGAAATCGGCCCGTTGCAGCGGCAACAGCTTGTCCATCGAGCGGCGTCTGTCTTCCTCGCTGGTGGCGATGATCATGGCGCGAATGTCAAAGATGCGGTCATCCTGAAAGAACATATGCTCTGTGCGGCAAAGCCCGATGCCCTCGGCGCCGAAATCCCGCGCAGCCTTGGCATCCTGCGGTGTGTCGGCATTGCAGCGCACCTTCAGACGGCGGATCTTGTCGACCCAGCCCATCAGGGTGGAAAATTCCTCGCTCAGTTCCGGATTCTGCATTTGCACATCGCCATTGAGCACATCGCCCGAGCTGCCATCGATGGTGATCAGGTCGCCCTTGCGTAAGGTAACCGTTCCCACGGTCACACTCTGCTCTTCATAATTGATATGCATCGCCCCGGCCCCGGTAACGCAAGGGATGCCCATGCCGCGGGCAACCACGGCCGCATGGCTCGTCATGCCGCCGCGGGCCGTCACGATACCCCGTGCCACATGCATGCCATGCACATCTTCCGGGCTGGTCTCGACGCGCATCAGGATGACCTGTCGCCCATGGCTGACAAATTCCTCAGCATCCTGTGTGCGGAAAACCAGATGGCCCGATGCAGCCCCCGGCGATGCCGCCATGCCCTTGGCAAAGATCACCCGTTTTTCACTCTCCGATATGGTCGGATGCAGCAACTGGTCTAGAGATCGTGGGTCAACGCGCGAAACCGCTTCCGATTCCGTGATCAAGCCTTCCTTGGCAAGATCGACCGCCGCCCGCAGCGCCGCCTTGGGCGTGCGTGGCGCGGCCCGGGCCTGTAGCATCCACAATTTGCCATTCTCGATGGTGAAGCCCAGCTTCATCATGTCCATATACTGGGTTTCAAGCCTTTTGCAGATCGAGAGGAATTCGCTGAAGATATCCGGCATCAGCTCTTCCATGCTCTTGATGTCCGAGCCCTCGCTCCGGCTCAAGGGCAAAGGCTTGAGGTCGCCTGCGGAGATGTCCTCACCGTGCGCAACGGGCAGGAAACTGCCTTCGAGTTTCTTCTCGCCGCTATCCTGACTGCGCGTGAAGGCAACCCCGACGGCGGATTGGGCATTGAGATTGCCGAACACCATCGCCTGTACATTGGCCGATGTGCCCCAATCCTCGGGGATGTCATGCAAATGGCGATAGGTAATGGCGCGGGCATTCATCCAGGAGGAAAAGACCGAGCTGATCGCTCCCCATAACTGCTTCTGGATGTCCTGTGGGAAGGGATCGTCCAGTTCGTCCTGAACCATCGCCTTGAATTGTTCGATGATCACCTTCCAGTCATCGGCCTTAAGATCGGCATCATACAGGATGTCGCGCTCATCCTTGTATTCCTCGATGATTTCTTCAAAGGCGATCTGGTCGATGCCCAGAACCACATCACTATATTTCATGATGAAGCGGCGATAATTGTCATAGGCAAAGCGCTCATCTCCGGTCTGGCGAGCCAGCCCCTTCACGGTCTGGTCATTGAGGCCGAGATTGAGGATCGCTTCCATCATGCCGGGAATGGAAATGCGGGCACCGGAGCGAATGGACAGCAGTAGCGGATTGTCCGCATCGCCAAGCCTGCGCCCAGTCAGCGCGCCGATGCGTTCGACCGCGGCATCGACTTCGCCCTTCAGGCTGGCCGGATAGACATGGCCCATGGCGAAATAGCTGTTGCACAATTCGGTGGTGATGGTGAAACCCGGCGGCACCGGCAGGCCCATATTGGTCATTTCGGCAAGGTTTGCGCCCTTGCTGCCCAGCAGGTTCCGCATACGGGCATTGCCGTCCGCTTCGCCATCACCGAAATTATAAACCCAATGAGATGCCAGAACCATTTTCGTCCATTCCTTTTCTTCTATGGTTCTTTACTACCTTCCTTGCGGCACAGATCAAGGTGAAACTGATCTGCCAGCGCTTTTTTCTTCTCCCTGTTGCATTGGCAAGACGGAAATAGCCGTGCGTTTTTCCAACTTTTGCAGCGGTTGTCATGGGGCTGTCATTAGCTGTCGATATTTTCCGACCTATATCCGGGCCAGCATCAAATGGCCCTCACCATATATCAGTGCTCTTCGTCCGCTATTCATAGGAAGAGGTTCAATGCAAACGGCGTCCGAAACTTGGAATCCGCAATCGCGGGCACAGATCATCCTGTCCGCACTGGCTCAGGAAACCCGTCTGAAAGTCTTCCGCCTGCTCTCTCAGGCTGGCCCCGAAGGTATGGGGGCTGGTGCAATCGCCAAAAGCCTCGATATCCCGCACAATACCCTGTCTACCCATCTTTCCATTCTCCAGCGAGCCGGGCTGATCAAGTCCGAGCGCAATGGCAGGAATATCATCTATTACGGATTGCAGGATTGTCTCACGGATTTGATGGCATTTCTTCAGGATGAATGTCCTCAGGCCATGCCGACCAGTCATGAGGAACTGCATGCAAAAAGAAGCGTGAGTTAGTCCATTCGGTTAATATCCATCATGCCAAAAGTGTGGTGTCTCTGCTGCGCAATCAATCCTGACATCATCCGTCGAATATTACGCGCTGCGAGGGAACTCCAAATGCAGAATGTCCTGTTTCTATGTACCGGCAATTCCTCCCGATCCATTATGGCGGAAGCCATTCTGGATCGAATGGGGAAGGGGCGCTTCAAGGCCTTCTCCGCCGGTACCCTGCATGTTGGCCAACCCAACCCATGGGCCATTCAATTGCTTGAACAGCTTGGTTATCAGATCTGTCGCCTGCGGTCCAAAAGCTGGAATGAATTCACCCGCCCCGGATGCCCGCATATGGATCATATCATCACCGTGTGCGATACGGCCGCAGACGAGATTTACCCGGACTTCCCCGGCCACCCGACGTCGGCGCATTGGGGCATTCCCGATCCCTCGGTCGAGGTGGGCGATGACAAGGATATGCAGCTGGCTTTCCTGACCACCTATGCACAGCTGGCCGATCGCATCGGGCGTTTCGTCGCTTTGCCCATTGAAAGCATGGACGCTCAAGCCCTGAAGCTGGCGATGCAGGAGATCAGCAATTTCTCCGGAAACACAAGAGACCGCGATGACTGATGATCTACGGATGATTGCGGGATGATCGCCGCAAGATCATCAGATAATCCTCAGAAGTGAAACTTGCCCGTGGCGGCCCGCTATTCCTGTTACAATTGAGCATTATTGTGCCTTGACCCGGTGCCGCTCCATTGGCTTAGTGGAAGCATGGGGGCTGATGACGATATTGCGACAGCATGGGATAAAGGATCAAATCCGTGGCGGATACAGAAAGCAGACTGGCCAAGGCACGTTTCAACCACTCGCTCCGCGCGCCAATGATCGCGGAAATGCATGCGCGGCCTTTTCTCAAGCTTGGTGCTCCCAGTCGCCTTGCCTTCATCGCGCTGAAACCCGAGCGTGACGGCGCCCATACACCAGCATTGGCGCGTGCGCAGCTGATTGCCTTTCTCGATCAGTTCGGCGCCGGACATCCCACCGAGGAGGCCGTCTATCATATTGCCAATATTGGCGAAATGATCCTGAAATGGGAGAATCATTCAGAATTCGCCACCTATACTCTCTTCACCTACGCGCCGCGTCCTGCGCATCTGGGGCCGGACAGCTTTGCCACGGATCTGCATGATTATTTCAGCATCGAGTGGCTGGAAGCTTTTTCCGGCCGGATCGTGTCTTCGGTTTCCGCCCGGATCGAAAAGGTGTCAGATCAGGCCGCGCTGGAAGAGCAGATGTCCGGCGTGGTGCATGGCTGGTTCGGTTCCACATCGAGTTTTGCCGCCGCCTATGTCAGCGATGGCGATGCCGCGATTGCCGCCGATTTCGATCTTGACCATCGCGGCCAGATCAGGCTTGCGGTTCTGGCTTGTGGCGAGATTGGCTCCAGCAGGCTGGGGCGGATCATCCAGCGTTTTCTGGAGGTGGAAACCTACCGCGCCATGTCGATGCTGACCCTGCCTATCGCGCGCAAGGTACTGGCCAATATCAATGCCATCAATGTCAAGCTCAGTGAGAATGTGGCCCGAATTGGCGACGAGAAGGAAAGCGACAAGGCGGTTCTCGATGAGTTGCTGGATATCTCGGCGGAGCTGTCATTGCTGTCCACGAGCAGCTCGTCGCGTTTCAGCGCTGGCCGCGCCTATGAAGAACTGGTCATGCAGCGCATCGAATTACTGCGCGAGAAGCGCATTCTGGATCGCCAGCTCTTTTCCGAATTCATGAAGCGCCGCTATCTGCCAAGCATGCGCACCTGCCGTTCGGCACAATATCAGCTTGATGATCTCACCTTCCGCGCCGCCCATGCCTCAGACTTGCTCGGCACCCGCGTTCAGGTGACCACCAGCGATCAGAACCGCCAGCTTTTGGCCCAGATGGATCGTCGCGCCGCGCTGCAGGCACGTTTGCAGGAAACGGTCGAGGGGCTCTCCGTGGTGGCTATTTCCTATTATGCCGTCAGCCTGCTGACCTATCTTCTGGCACCATTCGCCAAGCTCATCCACATGGACAAGACCATGATGGCCGCAGCGCTTGTGGTCCCCGTTGTCGCCTTTATCTGGCTCTCCATGCGCAAGGTGAAGGAGCGGCTCATCCGCAAACCCGGCAAGGAAGAATAGGGCAGGCATCGAAGAGGGGGGAACAGTCAGCTAAGGCGGAAGCAACGAGGGCAGGGCATTCGCTGAGACTGGCCGTACTCTATAGGGCCCGCTCATAAGACCCCGCGCTATAAGGCCCAGTCTTCGGGCTCAGCTCTACAGGGCTTGTCTATTGCACGCCGCCATGGCTGACCCACCAGTTGGGATGGGAAAAGGCGACGCGGCGGGCGGCATATTCAGCATGTTTGACGGTCGCGAACAGGCCAAAACAGGTAGCTCCTGATCCGGACATGCGGGCAAACAGACAATCGCCATCATCTTCCAGCGCCTGCAAGACGGTTTCGATCACCGGCACTTGCTCGATTGCGGCCATTTCCAGATCATTGCGCTGGTTGTCCAGCCAGTCGGCCAGCGCAACGGCGGAGAGAAAGGCCGAGGGGACCGGTCCCATCGGAGCGTTATTCTTGCGCTTGAGTGCTCTGAAAATTTCCGGTGTAGACACCGGAACCCGCGGATTGACCAGCACCATGCCAAGATCCTTGGGCAGTCTTGGCCCGGCGCGCAAGGCATCGCCAATGCCTTCTGCTATCAGGCAGGAGCCCTCCAGACACATGGGCACATCGGCCCCCAACTGAAGCGCGATCATCCGCAGCTTTTCGTCGGCAATGGTGCGTTGCCATAGGCGCAGCAATCCCAGAAGCGTCGTCGCAGCATCTGACGAGCCACCACCGATCCCCGCCGAGATGGGCAGGGATTTCTCAAGGATCATATCCGCTTCCGGCGGGCAATTGAGTTCTGCTGCAAGCAGGCGGGCCGCACGAACCATCAGATTGTCCGGCTCCTGCCTCAGGCCCTCGGCAAAGGATCCCTCGACAGACAGATGCAGATGTCTGGCCGGTTTGAAGCGGATACGGTCTTCCGCGCCGCCAAAGACCACCAGCGATTCCAGCAGATGATATCCGTCTTCTCTTTGCCCCGTGATATGCAATGCCAGATTGATCTTGGCAGGAGCGCTCAAGGTGAGAATGGATTGATCTGTTGCCGTCTTGGTCATTGCAAACTATCTGTTTAAAGCGGTTGCGGTTGGTGATCAGCAGTTGGATTCGCTTTTGGGAAGAAAGATCATGCGGTCTGCTGCACGGCGCTGGGCCGGAGCCGTCAAGCAACTGCCTGCCAATAGGCGAACCGCCTTCAGGCCTCGCGCACAATCTGATCTGCCCACAGAACGAAACCATAAGATGATTCTCGTTCCCCTGTCGCCTTCCTGATAGGTAAATAACTTGGCAACCCTCAGACAAAGGCGGGCAAGCCTTTGCGTTTGATGAAATTTCCACTCAAATCGCAAGCATATGAACATCCCTGCGGCTTGTCCAGTTGGTTTCCGTTCCCGGTGGTGGATACGTATTATACACAAGCATGAGCTGTGATGGGGCCGGGCGCCTGGATGCGCCATCAGACAGGCCAACGGGGCCTGTTGGAGGGATCCCGAAAGAAAAATGGCGCAAGATCGTTTGGTTTGATCCCGCGCCATTGATATCAATATGTATGAGCCGAAAGCCGATCAGTCGGCCAGCCCGTTTGCGATTTTCTCGTCAACCGATTGCAGCAGCTTTTCGTCCGGCTGCATGGTTTTTACCCGCTGCCACTGGAAGGTGGCTTCATTCTTGCGGCCAGCGCGCCAATAGGCATCTCCCAGATGATCGGTAATGGTTGGATCTTCCGGACGCAGTTCGACAGCGCGTTCAAGGAAATTCACCGCTTCCTGATATTGCTTGAGGCGATAATGCGCCCAGCCAAGGGAATCAACAAAGAAGCCGTCAAACGGGCGCAAGGCCACGGCCTGCCGGATCATTTCGATGGCCTTGTCCAGATGCAAGCCGCGATCAACCCAGCTATAGCCCAGATAGTTCAGCACGGTAGGCTGATTGGGGAACAGCTTGAGCGCCGCCTGCATGTCCTTTTCGGTATTGGGCCAGTCTTTGAGCTGATCATAGGCCGAACCTCTGAGGAAATAGAGCGACCAGTGAATGTCCCGCTTGACCTTGATGCTCTTCAGACCATGGGTCAGGATATCGACCGAATCCTGAAAACGCTGCTCGGACTGGTAGATCCGGGACAAGACGGAGACGGTCTCCAGATCGGAATAGTCTCCCTCCAGAAGAGTCTTGAGCCGTTCGACCGCTTCGTCTGCGCGTTCCATGCGAGCCAGCACGATGGCCTCGCGGCGCTGTGCCTTGCGATAGACTGCACTGTCCGGCTTGATCGATTCATAATGGGCAAGAGCCGCATCATTCTTGTCGATACGCTCATAGAGGCGGGCCAGAGAGAAGTTTGTATAATCATCTCCCGGGCGCAGATATTCGGCAAATTGCAGATAGAGCGCGCCCCCTTCAATTGCCCCTTCTTCCGTGAAGGCATTGCCAAGGGTCGAGAAATATTCCGCAGCGCCATCCTGTGGCGTACGAATATTGGAGGCAATCGGCTTGAGCGCTTCAAAGGTGCGCTTGAGCCATTCCTTTTCCTCGGTATCGGCGGCGCTGGCTTCAAACTCCTTGATGACTTCGCTCGCCCGTTCCTTATTCTCAGCCTTGAGCAGATTGTTGACCAGAGCGGTTGCCGTCGCCAGAGAATTGGGGTCGGCATCAAGGCTCTGCTGCAACAGGCTTGTGGCCTTGGTATAATCCTTGGCATAGGCCGCCACCAGACCGGCATGCAGCGAGAAGAAGAATTGATTGACTTCGCTGTCGTCATCGGCCCGCAAAAGCCCAAGCGCCTCATCAAGCTTTGCCCGGTCCTGACCGATCATTGACCAGGCATCCAGAACAGTCTGGGTGATGAGGGCAAAGGGGCCAAACTGGGCCGATGCACTCAGCCCGCGCGGGTCGGTAAGATTGCGTCGCAGCGGTGGCTGAAGCAGCAATTGCTGCGGATCATTGCGCAGAACATCCATCCCGCTCTGAAACTGGATGGAGGCGCTTGAATAGTTCCGGCCCTTGAGGGCCTTGACCCCCAGCGCCATGTGAACCATCGGGGCGATGCGGCCGCCAAGACCGGCGCTTTCCCCCGCATCTTCGCTCTCTTCGCTTTCTGCAGGCTTGGCATCCTTGGCTTCAGCGCTGTTGCTGTTGCTGTTGCTCATCGTTGCCATCTTGTCGGCAAGCGCAAAGGCGGTCTTGTGATCGCCCGTAGCCAGCGTCAGGGCAAAATTGCGCTCGAGCAGCAAAAGATTGTCCGGATCCTTCTCCAGCGCCTGTGCATAGAAATGCGCGGCAAGGTCCAGATCCTGCTCATCCTGTGCCAGACGGGCGGAAAGATAGGTGCCGGTGAGTGTCGTGGGAATGCCGGCCAAGGCCTCCGGTACGGACAACGGCGTCTCTTCCGGCGTTTCGGTTGCCGCCCCGGCGATGGATGCAGGCCCCACCAGCAAGGCAATCCCCACAGTGCCATTCAGGAGGAATTTTCGAAACATCTTGAGGGAAAATCGAAAGTGCATTTAGTCAGCCTTGTTGTTGCGCCATCCGAAGCGATAGTACCAGTATAGCCATCGGGACCGATCAGCAATTGCCCGTTGGGGCCGCCTTCGGACAAGGCCTGTCTAGCTGGCCTGTCAAAGAGGCCCGCCGGGTCGGCCTGTCGTCTCGATCTGTCCGCTCTTTCGGGCAGCTTGCAACCCCGTTTGAGCAGATCTTATCGAGTCATGTCTGTCCCTGTTGTGACTGTGTTCCGCTATTCTTGCGGATCAGTATGAATTAGGAATGTAGCATGGCTTTTTTGAGGCTTGCTCGCAAGCCCCACGCATTGGTCCTGTACACAATAAAGACCGATTAAAATCAATATATGGGTAAAGAGGCGGAATTCGCAGAAATCCGATCACGCATAGCATGATCTTTTGTGCCGCTGACAAAGCGGATGGCAGCCCCATTGCCAGACTGGATTTTGATTGGATTTTGACTGGACTTTGGCCGGCCCCAACTGGACAGGCAGCAAACATGCTGTGGCATCAGGCAAGGCGCAGTAAGCAGCGCCTTGTCGCTGATCTTTGCGGTCAATGGCCCCGTGCGATGCAGAATTCCACAGCATCGACAAGAGCGGCCTTGTAGGCGCTGTCTTCAAACACATCAAGGCTGGCTATGGCCGTTGCCCCGTGGGTGCGCGCCTGCTTGAGCGTATCCTCAAGAGCGTTGGTTTTCTTGAGCAATTTCATGGCATAGTCAAGCGCGCCGTCAGTGACATCCTTGCGTTCTTCCATGACCCGCTTCCAGAAAGCCTTGTCATCCTCGCTTCCGCGCTCATAGGCCATGATGACCGGCAGAGTGATCTTCCCTTCGCGGAAATCATCCCCGACATTCTTGCCAAGCGCCGCAGCCGAGCCGCCATAATCCAGCGCATCGTCGATCAACTGGAAGGCGTTGCCCAACTCCATGCCATAAGCGCGCAAGGCCTTGATCCGCGTTTCATCGCAGCCTGCGATGATCGGCCCTACCTCACAGGCAGCCGCAAACAGGGCTGCCGTCTTGGACTGGATCACCTGCATATAGTCGGCAACCGAGGTCTTCATATTCTGCGCCACGGAAAGCTGCAAGACTTCCCCTTCGGCAATGACACAAGCGGCCGTTGAGAGCACATCCAGAGCCCGGATAGAGCCAACATCCACCATCACGCGGAAGGCCTGTCCCAGCAGGAAATCCCCCACCAGCACGCTGGCCTGATTGCCCCAGAGCATACGGGCGGCGAGCTTGCCCCGCCGCATGTCGCTTTCATCCACCACATCGTCATGCAGCAGCGTTGCGGTATGCATGAATTCAACCGCCATCGCCAGCTTGACATGGCCCGCTGCGGCTCCATCTTCATAGCCGCACATATTGGCAGCAGCCAGCGTCAGCATCGGGCGCAGCCGTTTGCCGCCTGAATCGATCAGGTGCTTGGCCACTTCCGGAATCATCTCGACATCCGAGCCTGCTTTTTCAAGAATCAGATCATTGACCCGACCCATATCCTGCTTGACCAGGTCAATGAGGGGTTGAATGCTGGCTTGGGACTTGTTTGCCTCATTCAGAGGTGGGACATCGCTCACGCGGCGGCTCCAAATTCTGTGTCTCACAATTTCGGGGCGAGAATAGGCGGGTCACCGGGCAACGACAAGGGGCAGGGTAAAGAATGTTACCAAATCACATCAAAAAATTTCCCTTTGTCAGCATTTTTCTTCGCGACCCGACATGCCTATCCTCCGATCCACGCCTTTTGCTCCGCTCCGGACTGCTTTGGCTTCTGGTCGCCGATACTATCAGGCTTTCAGGGGCGCCTCTCATCCTCAAGCCCCTTTTCAGCGCACCTATTTCAATTTAAGGTCCTTCAAACCTTGAAAAAGCTGCTTTGTCTCAATTCTGCACTTCGCGCAGAAATGCCGACGGCAAAAGGATATTGGCGTGGAAGAACTCATCAAGACGAACAATCCCGTAACGCTTTCCTTCGTGGAAGCCTTGCTCAGGGACGCAGGGATTCCCTTTCAGTCGCTGGATCACAATATGAGCACCCTATATGGCAACACTCTCAACCATATCGCACGGCGCATTCTGGTTGACGGGGATTTTCTGGTGCAAGCCCGCCAATTGTTGCGTGATGCCGGACTGGAAAAAGAGGCCGACTGGTCGCTGGAAGAGCCATCCTGAAACATGGCCTTTGCAATGAGCTTCAAGGTGAAAAAAGCCAGCAGGAAAGAGACCTCATGCCTTCAATAGACAGCGCCAGCCCGCTTCCCGCCCTGCTTGAGCATGTACCGACGGTGCAAGCTGCGGCTTTGCCTGAGGATGTGGCCATGAGCGCGGATGATTTCCTCGGTGGCCGGATCAATCTGTTGCAGCCCAGGAAAGGGCACCACCGCTCGGGTACCGATGCCGTGTTGCTGGCGGCCTGCACGCCCGCAAGGGCAGGGGAACTGGTCGTCGATCTTGGCTCTGGCGTGGGAGCGGCCGGGCTCTGCGTTGCTGCCCGCGTGGCCGGGATCAAGTTGCTTGCCGTGGAGATCGATCCAGATGTCGCCACCATTGCCGCGACCAACATGGCCCGTGCATCGGAATGTCTGGCCGCCGCTTCGGTCATTTGCTGCGATGTGGGCTTGCGGGGAGAGGCACGCCAGCAGGCTGGGCTGACTGAAAATCTGGCAGACCATGTTATTGCCAATCCTCCCTATTATCGGCCAGAACGCTTCCAGACCTCGCCGAATGAAGCCCGCGCCACCGCGCATATGCTCACCGATGAAGGCATGGAGCCATGGTTTCGTACCGCTGTCTCCATCCTCAAGAGCAAGGGGACCTTCAGCGTCGTTCAGCGGGCAGATGAATTGCCCACTCTCTTGAGGTTGATGGAGGGGCGTTTTGGCGGCATCACGGTTCAGCCCTTCTCGCCAAGGGAAGGCGAACCGGCCCATCGGGTGGTCATTCAGGGCCGCAAGCAATCCCGCGCCCCTTTTCGCCTTTTGCCGACAATTGCCCTGCATGACGCCGGATCGGATACCCCCGGCGCCAGAATAGAAGCCGTGCATCGTCATGGGGCGGCGATCCATTTGGGCTGAAGGTGCGACTGTGCTAGAGTGATGCGACACTGGCTTGGTCGCAGAAAGCCAAATGAGATCAGAAGACAAGCAGCAAGGGGAGGCGGCGGAAAACATGAAAGTGATGAAAAACAACAATGCTCGATTTCTTCGGCTGATGCATGCGACGATATCTGCGCTGATGTCTGCAAAGGCGCCTGTAAAGGTCTATGTACTGGCGTCTATGCTGGCAATGGCGGTCATCAGCTCCAGACCGGCTCTGGCGCTTGATTGCGAGAATGCAACAACGACGGTTGAGATCAATGAATGTGCTTATGCGGATTACCAGAAGGCTGATGAGGAGCTGAATGCGACCTATCAGGCCCTGCGCGAGCAATTGAACGAAACCGGCAAATTCCTTTTGCGTGATGCGCAACGGACATGGATTTCCTTTCGCGATGCCGAATGTCAGCGTATCACCGATCCCTACCGTGACGGTTCCTATCAGAGGGTCGCCTATAATGCCTGTCTGACCGATCAGACCCTCAAGCGCTCACAGCAATTGCGCGACAATCCGGGAACGGGTGAACAGGCTTCAGGCGACTAGCAAAAGCTTCTGTCGTCCAGATGCGTGCCCTCCGCTCCAAGCGAAAGGCAACTCTGTCAGCCCAGTCTGTCGCGTATGATGCGCTCGAAAATTCCGGCCCCAACCGGTGTCAGGCTATCGGGATAGTCAAAATCGGGATTATGCAGCTGCGGCTGGTTCACACCCGACCCCAGCACGAACAGGGTGGTGGGACAATAATGGCCGAACTGCCCGAAATCCTCTGACCAGCGCATCGGCTCGCTCTGCTCGATGCATGTTATCTCTTCTGCTGCAAGGGCTTTGGCTACCATGGCCGTGGTTTCTGGCGCATTGGTGCAGGCATCGAAAATATCGTCCTGCTCGATCCTCAAGGCAAGGCCGGATGCTTTTGCTGCTTCTCTGGCCAGTTGTTCAGCCGCCTCGACCAGATTGCCCATGACATCGTCGCTGACCGTGCGCAAGGTGGCCCAAATTTCCCCGGCACCGGGAGCCACCCCGAAACAGGGCTCGCCAAGGCTCATATGGGTGATGGTCACCAGCCGATACTGCGCATCCAGTGCCTGATCCTCGTTCAGCCCGTTGGAGAGGGCACCAAGGCCCTTGGCAATGGTCATCATCGCTTCAAGTGGCGAAACCCCGTCTTGCGGCATCGAAGCGTGCGAGGTCTTGCCTTCCAGCTGGATGCGGATGCCGCGCGAGGCGCAGCACATGGCGCCTGATTTGAGCGCCACAGTGCCGAGCTCCAGACCGGGCAGATTATGAAGGGCAAAGGCCATGTCCGGCTTGGGCACTTCTGTTGCAAAGGCCGGGTCTGAGAGCAAAGCCGCAGCTCCCTTGCCGGTCTCCTCGGCCGGTTGGAACAGCAGCACGACGCGTCCCGTTGCCGGACGCTCCCTGCCAAGCCGCATCGCCAGCGCCAGCAAGATCGCCATATGGCCGTCATGGCCGCAAAGATGGCCTCTGGTTTCCAGTTCAGAACAATAGGGAAGCCGCGGTTGCTCGGCGATGGGCAATCCATCAAGCTCGCAGCGGAATAAAAGCGTCGGGCCTTCCTTGCACGAATCAAACAGCGCCGCAATGCCGGTTGCGCCGAGCTCGCTCCCGTCTTTCTCCTGCCAGGGGCCAAGCCCCGTCACGATCCTGTCTGGCGACAGCGCCTCCAGTTCAGCGATCACCTTGCGGGCGGTTTCCACTTCTTCGCCGGACAATTCCGGCCGCCGATGCAGCTCGTGCCGGAAGGTCACCAGATGGTCGATTTCAGCGTTGGTCAGCTTTCTGTTCATGTGATTTCAATATCCGGAATATCCATTAAGGCGAGGAGGGATGCGCGAAAGGGCGCGGCAGTGACGACCCGCAGCGCTTGGCATGCATGCAGCGCAGTGATGCCAATGCTGTCCATTTTAGGAACGGATGAGCGACAAAGAAAAGCGAAAACTGGCAAAAGGCTTGGAAAAGGCATTTTTATTGCCACTTTTTTCAAAATGGCAACCAAACCTCAATAGCTGAGTGATTATTGCAGCTTTCATGAAGCTTGGACTGGAAATGGGCCATATTGAACCCTAAGTAAAAGCTATCAAAACAGTCAATTCGCCTCTATCGCCAATCATTGGAGGATGCCACCGTGAAAATCATGAAATTTGTCAGGAAAGTTGTACCCAACAGCATTCTGCCTGAAAAATGGCTGCAAGAGCCGGTGGTCATTCCCGTGGTGCGCATGGTTGGTCCCATCATGGTCCATCAGGGCGGGCCGATGCGCCACCATCTCAATATGGCTTCCGTTGCCACCCCGCTGCAAAAGGCCTTCGACATGAAGGATGCTCCGGCCGTGGCCATTGTCATCAATAGCCCGGGCGGGTCTCCCGTACAGAGCCGTCTCATTCATGAGCGCATCCGGCAACTGGCCATCGAGAAGGAAAAGGAAGTGCTGGTCTTCTGTGAAGATGCTGCCGCTTCCGGAGGCTATATGATTGCCGTGGCTGGCGATGTCATTGTCGCAGATCCGAGCTCGATTGTTGGCTCCATCGGCGTGGTGTCTGGCGGCTTCGGCTTTGTCGATGCCATCAGCAAGCTGGGAATCGAACGTCGGGTCTATACCGCAGGCACGCAAAAGGCGATGCTGGACCCCTTCAAGCCGGAAAATCCCGAACATCTGGCCCATCTCGATGAGCTGTTGCAGGATCTGTTCGACAGTTTCAAGACGCTGGTGCGTGGTCGGCGCGGCGACAAGCTGACCGAGCCGGAAGACAAGCTTTTTACCGGCGCTTTCTGGACCGGCAACAAGGCGCTCGATTATGGCCTTGTCGATGAGCTGGGCGACATCAACAGCTATGTCAAACGCCGTTTCGGCGAAGATACCAGACTGAAGCTGATCTCCCAGTCTTCAGGCCTGTTCAGCCTGTTCCATTCCTCAAGCCTTTCCATGGGGATAAGCCATGGCGGCGCGGCGGGCGATCCGATTGACCGCATTGCCGAAGGCTTCTCTGCCGATAAAATCCTTGCCAGCCTTGAAGAACGCGCCTTATGGTCCCGTATCGGATTGTGATGCCTTCATCATATCCGGCTGTTGCCCGACAGGGCGGTGCTGAAAGACGAGAAAGAGGATAAGGGCCTTTGATCGCGAAATTGATGGTAATGCTGGCCGCATTGGCCGCCCTCTGGATCATCTCGAAGCTATTGACGAGAATTCGTGAACAAGGCAGCGAGCTGAAGCGCCGCCAACAGGCAGAAGTCTTGCGAAAGCAAGCCGAAGCGCTGAAAGATGAGAGCGAAAGAGCCAAGCGCGAAGCCGACATTATCGATCTGGAGCAGGACCCGGAAACCGGTGATTTCCGTGAAAAGCGCTAGGGCTTTTCTTCCATTCCCATCCCCATTTGATGAGCCTGCGAAGCCTCGAACGGGATAAGGAAAGCGCCTTTGCCCCCGGCAAGCTGCTTCCTTTTGACCCCTTTGACCGATGGGCTCAATTCGTGCTTGCCAAGCCACCGGACAGGCTTCTAGATTGGCTCAGATACGGGGCTTTGGGGAAGCTTGCCTTTGAGGTGAGCGGTGCCTGTGGGGGAGGGGCGCTGCCATGTCGGTTCTTGATCAGATTCTGCCTATTCTTTTTCTCATTCTGGCGGGCATGCTGCTGCGGCTGTTCAATGTGCTGTCCGCCCAGATCATGGAAGGCTTGACCAAACTGGTGGTCAATCTGGTTCTGCCCAGTGTGCTATTCACGGTCTTCCTCGACATGGAGATGAAGGTCGCCTATCTGGGCATGTTCGTGGTGACGGCGGCCATTTGCGGCGGTCTTTACGCACTGGGGCGCTTTGCCGGGCCGAAAATTGCGCCAGACCATCCCTATTTTCCTTTCCTGATAACCGGTTTTGAATATGGCATGCTGGGGGTGAGCCTTTTTGGAGGCGCTTACGGCTTGCAGGCGGTCGGCTATATTGCCGTGGTCGATCTGGCCCATGAACTCTTCATCTGGTTCATCTTTGCCCCCATGCTGATGATCCGCCGCGACGGGCAGAGCGATCCGGCAACGATTCTGAAGATGTTTGCCACCTCGCCAGTGGTCATCGGGCTGGTGGCTGGCCTTGTTTGCAACGCGCTCGGCCTGTCCGGCTTCATCAAGACAACACCGGTTTTCTCAAGCCTCTATGGCACCATGAAGCTGCTGTCCGGCATGGCCATTCCGCTCATTCTGCTGGTGGTGGGCTATGGCATCCGCATTCGCCGCGAGGGGCTGGGCGATGTACTCAAGATGGTATGCCTGCGCTATGGCATATTGGTGCCGCTGGCGCTGTTGCTCAATATCTTTGTGCTGGACGGTCTGCTCGGTCTTTCCGAGCCCTTCCAAATGGCCTTTTTCACCCTGATGATCCTGCCGCCACCCTTCATCATTCCGCTTTTCATGCAAAAGGCATCCGACAGCGAGAAGGCATATGTCATCAACGCTTTGGCTGTCTCGACCGTGGTCAGTCTGGCGCTCTTCGCCATCTATCTGGGCTTCCACCCCTCGATTTGAAAAGAGGGGGGATGGAATGCGGAATAGGCAAGACATCAATGGCCCGGCAAGCACAGGCTTTGCTCAGGATTGGATATCCGCACTGATCAATGAACGATCATCAAAGGACAGCCGATCAGGCCCCAGTCCCTTGCATTGCAGATTTTCCGCAATGCAGAGCGGATCGATGACCAGAAGCCGCGCAAGCTCCTGTTCGCATTGATCCAGACTGGCAAACACTTTCGGATAGCCATCGGATGTGATGACCAGCCGACCGGCCCGCGCAGGAAAGCGTTCAAGATAGCACTCAGGCACCTGCTGCCCATTGATTGCGCCAAAGCTGAGGGGATTGTCTGGCCGGTTGAGAAAGCTGGCCTCGTCCACCAGCAGATCATCGATCAGATGATCATAGTCGGCCCGCGCCATGATGGCATCCACATCAAGGCCGGTTTGCAACAGGGCATTCAGCTTGAGGGCTCGCGCTCTGGCGCAGATTTCCTCGCTTTCCCAGAAAACCGCGTTTTCCAGCCCATTATTGCGAAATTTGCAATCGCCCACGCGCCAGATTTCGCCGAAATGCTCCGAATAGAGGCCGAAGACAAAACCGCCGCTGGTCCGGTAATCCGTAAAACCGGCTTCTCTCTTGTGTTCGAGCGCGAGGCCGGTAAGCTCCGCAACGAGTTTGGGCAGGCTGATGTCGAACGGCATGCTCTCGATAAAGGCTCTGGCATCGTCGAGCATGGCGGTGATCACCTCTGAGCCGGAATAATGAGGGCCGCGCGAGCCATCCAGAATGCCGAAATGATGGCGCGAGTGGATGATCCTGTCCTCGCTATAGCCGTTCTTGACCTTGCCGCAACTGAACTGCTCGATAATGCTGAATGGCATCATAATCCTCTTAATAATAAAAATCCTGCACCAGCTGAAAACCTCTGCGGTCGATCAGCCCCAAACCGGATCAAGCACACCGGCGGCCAGATAACCGTCATCACCAAGGCGACCATGTTCGGCCAGCCAGCTCAGGAAAACCTGAGCATTATGGCTTGGATGTGGCCGCTCGGAAGAGGGGCGCACGACAAGACCTTCCCTGAAACAATAAAAGCCGGCCGGAGCGATCAGCGTTCCGCTTTTCAATTCCTTCTCGATCAGGAATTTGGGAGCCAGCGCCACGCCCATGCCCCGTTCTGCCGCTTCATAGGCAAGCCCGGCAAGCTCGAAGGTCTGGTGTGTTTGGCAATCAATGCTCAGGCCCGTCACCTCGGACCAGCGCTGCCAGCCCGCTTCCGAGCCGCGCCGGTCAATTCGGGTCTTGAAGGAAAGCACTCTGCGCTCCAGATCAAGCCTGTGTTGATAGGTGGGCGAAAGAACCGGCCCGATATGGACATCGCCAAGGGTGGTCGCATTGGGATGGGCTTCCTGCGGGCTGACAAGCCGATCCCATGACAGAACCAGATCGACCGAACCGTCGATCTGATGTGAATTATGCGCAATGGTCAGGGAAATCTGGATTTCAATATCGGGGTGATGCCGGTTGAAGCGCGCGACAATGGGGATGGCCCAGACCCGGGCAAAGGTCGAACTGACCTTGATGGAAACCTTCTGCTGCCCGCGACTATGGAGCAGGCGCTCATATCCCTTGCGGATATCCGACAGGCTGGCCGCCACGGTAATGGCGAATTTCTGCCCTTCCGGCGTGAGCTTTATGCCCGAACCGTTTTTCTCGAACAGGGTGGTATCGGCGTGATTCTGCAATTGATGCAACTGCTTGCTGACCGCGCTGTGTGTCCGCCCGAGCCGATCGGCAGCGCCCGTTACCGAGCCGCTGTGATAAAGCGCTTCGAAGGCCAGCAACGAGGCGAGGGGAGGCAATGGCGCCATATTCTTCGCTTCCGCTTCAGGAGAAGATGTAACTATTCCTCACATATAAGGGTCGTATTTTTCAATTTTATTACAAGCCAAAAGGCGCAATAATTGCGCCGAACTGATTGGCCCGAAAATCAACAAGACAATCAACGGGAAGGCCATCAGCAAGAATCGGTATGAACCGGAATAACAACAATAATGAAGGAGAGAGCCATGAAGACGATGCTCGAAGGCGATTTCAATCGATTCACCCAGCAACAGGCCCTGAGCCTTATCTGCTCCTATCATCCCGACCGCAAGCATGGCGTCAGGCAGATTCTCGCTCTGTGGCTTGGTCGCTATAAGGAGCGCAGGGAAATGAGACGGGATCTGCGCACGATCGGTTTCAACGATGCGGTGCTGGAGGATTTCGGCATGACCCGCCATGAGGCAGAAAGGGAAGCCTCAAAATATTTCTGGCAGGCCTGAGCCTGCCAGAATGAATGCTTGTCTAGATCATCGCCTTGCACGCTTGTAGTGCGCAGCGCGTTCCTCGATCAGCCCACTTCGGCGTGTGAGGTGATGATTTTGGAAACCAGGCCATAGTCCTTGGCCTCTTGCGCAGACAGCCAGTAATCGCGGTCGGTATCGGCTGCGATTTTTTCAATCGGCTGGCCGGTGGCCTCGGAAAAGAGCTTGTTCAGGCGCTCATTCATCTTGATGATTTCGCGGGCCTGAATTTCGATGTCGGAAGCCATGCCGCGCGCACCGCCTGACGGTTGGTGCAAGAGGAAGCGTGTATTCGGCAGGCAGAGGCGGCGCTCGACCGGAACGGAAATATAGATCAGGGCACCGGCAGAGGCGACCCATCCGGTCCCGATGATCCAGACCTTTGGCTTGATGAATTTGATGATGTCATGCATGCAATCGCCCGATTCCACATGACCACCCGGCGAATTGACAAAAATCTTGATATCTTCATCGCTGGTCGCAGCCAGCGCGATCAGCTGAGCGCTGACCTTCTGGGCCATTTCCTGCGTGACTTCACCGTAAATGAAGACGGACCGGGATTTGAACAGGGCCTCGGCAGCATCCTTGCCCATTGAGTCTTCCGACTTTTTTTCGTTTTCTTCGCTCATGGTGCGAACTCCCATCTGGACAACGTCATTGCTTCTGAAAGGCCATTCCTCTCATGACGTAGCTCGAATCAACACATACTCGCGCAAACGTTAGCGACAACAGGTAAAGAAGTCATTGTCCAAACCGTCTACATCCTTCCTCTTCTCGCTGGAAGGGGAGAATCTGACGAAACGGACCGTCAACGCAGCTTTCCAAGCTGCCTCTCTTCTGCGACCATATCTGGACCATTTGAAGACGCCTTGAAACGACAAACGGGAAGAAATAAATTTGTTCTTGCTATGTTCCTGTTTCTAGATCATCCTCTCCTGAGAACAAAGCGCTAACAGAGTCGGTGTGCATGCGCAAGAGCCAGCCTCGATGCGCGCCAGTCCCGACGAGCGATGGAGAATGATAAAGATGGTCGCCGCCAAAGCCATTGCCTGCGCACCTGCTGGCCAGAATATCGATGCTACCGCCGAATATCAGGTTGATCCGAGCCTGCATAAGGGCAAGCGTATCCGGGGCCGGGGGGCGCGTTCCAACAAGTCAGGCCGTTTCGAGCCCTATCAGGTCGAACCGGTGGATGATGGCTGGTCATCGCCCGATCATGAGGAAGATCTGCCACCCCTGCGCACGGAAGTGCAGGAGGAGAAATCCCGCACCATCATCACCCGCAATGATTCTCCTGATATTCCCTTTGATCGCTCCATCAATCCTTATCGCGGCTGTGAGCATGGCTGCGTCTATTGTTTTGCGCGGCCGACCCATGCCTATATGGGCCTGTCCGCCGGGCTTGATTTCGAGACCAAGCTTTTCGTCAAGCCCGACGCGGCCATCCAGCTCAGGAAGGAACTCTCTGCTCCCGGCTATCGCCCGCGGCCAATTGCGATTGGCACCAACACCGATCCCTATCAGCTAGTGGAGCGGAATTATCGCCTGATGCCGGATATTCTCGATATTCTGGAAGAGACGGGGCATCCGGTTTCCATCACCACCAAATCCGCCCTTATCCTGCGGGATCTGGATCGGCTCAAAAAGCTCAACGAGCGCAATCTGGTCAAGGTGGCCGTGTCCGTGACGACGCTGGACAACCGACTGTCCAGAGCGATGGAACCGCGCGCGGCCAGCCCGAACCGCCGCCTTGAAACCATCGCCGGTCTTGCTGAAGCGGGCATCCCCACCGCCGTTCTGGTCGCCCCCATCATTCCGGCGCTGAATGACAGCGAGATGGAAGCCATCCTGAGTGCTGCCTATGAGGCGGGAGCGAGAGAGGCGGGAGCGATCTTGTTGCGCCTGCCCAATGAGGTCGGCCCGCTGTTTCAGGATTGGCTGCTGCATCATTATCCTGATCGCTATCGTCATGTAATGAATGTCTTGCGATCCATGCGTGGTGGCAAGGATTATGACAGTCGTTCCGGCTACAGAATGAAAGGCACCGGCCCTTTTGCAGAACTTCTGCATAAAAGAAAGGAGCTTGCGTGTAAAAAGCTGGGATACAACACAAAGCCAACAAGGCTATCCTTGAAATATTTTGTACAAACAAAGACAAATGAGGCTCAGTTGTCATTATTTTGACAAAATCAATTTTAAAAACTCTATCTGAAGTGAGGAGGAAAGACTTCCGTCACCAGTCTCTGGCCCTTTTGCCCTTAACCACCAGTTAAGTGTGAAAATTTTAGATGAATGCGTCTAGTTGAAGTGTGATTTATAGTTCACTTGATGCATGTCAATTGTCTTTGTTGCGGAATCAATCTACTAGCCGTCACAATTGCATGAATAGCTGGATGTCCGGCTCACTCGACAAGTTTTATACAGGAACACGCCGCATCGTTCCTGTCGCGCGGTGAAAGTGGCTTCCCTTCACCGCGCTCCCAGCTGCCCCGTTTTGATCGCCACCCGGCGAGCCTACCGGGGCAGCTTATTTTTTGCCCTTTTCCGTATGCGGTGAGAAGCGCTTGAAGATCCTGCAAGGTGCAAAACGGGCCTCAAGTCGCTACTGAAGCCGCAAGGGTAGGGCTGATTAGCCCACAATAAAGCGCTGGAAGAAGGCAAATAGCCCACACCCTTGAGTGAAACACTTTTCTCTACAGGCCCGGCATACTACCCTAACAAAAGGTTAACTGTTTGATTCGTGCTTTTTGCACGACAAACAGCCATTTTGATGATCCCGAAGGAGGAATGGGAAAGCATTTCCTGCCGAGACGGTCACCTGGAGTAGCGGCGGCGAACAAGGCGAACAGGCCTTGAGCGCAGCTGAATATGTAACTAGTAGAGCAGCGGGCGCAGCTATCGCCTGGTACGGAGATGAAAACATGCAAAGGCTAGGGGCCGTTTTTATCGCCATTTGTATGGTCGCCATCTCTTTGTCTGTCGGAGCCATGCTGCATCTCAAATTCGGCTTGTCGATTACCGAGGCCTCTCCCTTTTCCTTTGGCATCCTGCTGACATTGCTGCTGGTGCATTATCAGATCTCCCGCGTGCGCGATCGCCTTATGCTCGATGAACAGATGGATGATCTCACCCGCCTCAAGCTCGCCCTGACAAAGGAAGTGCAGGATGTACGCGATATGGCGCGCGAGCTGGATAGCACGGTGACCAACCGTCTCGAAAAGGAGATGGAACCCATTCTGGCTGAGCTGGACGTGATCGGCACTTTGGTCAAGCAGTTGGCAGAAAGCTGCGCCGATCTTGACGACCGGGTGCAGAAGGGCGACCGGCAGGTTGCCGAAGTGCATGCAAAGCTCGTGGCAGCAACCGGTTCTGTCAAGGAGTTGGAGGAACATCTGCGCGCCAACGCGCGCTCTCTGGCCGCAAAAAGTGAAAGAGCGGCAAGCGAGCGACTGGCAAGCGAGAGATTGGCGTCCACTCCTGCCCCGACGTCTGCGGCCGAGCGGAATATGCTGCATCCAGAGCCGATGACGCCGGAGCCCATGAAGGATGAGGGGCGGGGCTATGCGACCGAGCGTCAGAACTCATATTCGGATGAGCCTCAAGCCGCACGGCAATCCCTGGAAAGCCAGTCCCCAGAACGCCAATCCCCTGAACGCCAATCTCTTGAGAGGCTGCAGGGCGGCCTGACCGGTCGGCATGAAAAACAGGTGTCGCCAGAAGACGAAATCGCAGTTCGCCGGGCGCTGGCGCTTGGCCATATCGAGCTTTTTATGCAGCCGATCGTCTCGCTGCCAATGCGCAAGCCACAGTTCTATGAAGCGCTGACCCGGCTCAAGAAGGATGACGGGGATGTAATCACGCCGGATATATTCCTGCCGGTCTGCCGCAAGAATGCGTTCCTGCCGATGCTGGATCGCCTTGCAATAAACGAGGCTTTCCGCCTGTTGCGCCGATTGGCTGACCGTGGCCATCCGGTTGATCTGTTCTGTAACCTGTCACTGGAGAGTCTGGCCGACAGCGATTTCTTTGCCCTGATGCGCGATCTGTTCGATCAGAATCGCGATCTCGCTCCCCATGTCATTCTTGAATTCGCGCAGGCGGATATGCGCAGCTTCGGCTTGATGGAGGAAGAAACCATCAAGCTGCTCAGTTCCATGGGGTTCCGCTTCTCGGTTGATCGCGTTACCAATCTCGCGGCAGGCTTTGACGACTTTGCCCGTCAGGGCGTCAAATTTGCCAAGATCGCGGCCCCCATCCTGACCCATCGCGAAGCTGGCCGCGGACTGGATATCCATCCCGCCGATTTCTCGCGCCTGCTCTCACGCAAGGGCATGGATCTGATCGTCACCCATGTCGAAAGCGAGACGGATCTCGTCAATCTGATCGATTACAACATCCATTTGGCACAGGGTAATCATTTCGCGCCCGCCAAGGCCCTCAAGGGCACGGCGCCCGCTGTGCGTGCTATCGAGAAGTCCGGTACGATTGCGCAGCAGCAACAGGCCGCCGCAACCCAGCGCGATCCCCGTCTGGACAATCGCGGGATGGACAATCGCGTCCAGCCCAAGCCGCGCATTTCTGCCGGCGCGGTGCAATCCATTGCCAATCGCGTGCCTCCCGCCCCCGCTCCTCAGAGCGCTCAGGTGGCAAATCGCCCGGCTGCGATGGCGCCTTCTGCCCATCCTGCAGCCGCAAGGGCAGATACGCGCGCTCCGTCCAACACTGGAGGAGATCGCGTTCTGGGTGAAAATCCACGCATCGCTCAGGCATTGCGTGCCATGGCAGCAGAGGATGGCAACAAGAGCGAAGGTCGCGATCACTTCCGCGCAGTTCTGGCTGAAGCGGCAGGCCTGCTTGAGCCGGGGACAGTTTCCGCTGGTGGCCTTAATGGCGGCGTTGCACCATCCGTCAGGGCCACAGCGCAGGATCGCCCTCAACAGCAAAGGATCGCTGGAGCGCGCTCTGACCGGCTCCCCGCCGCAGATGACTTCGGCCTGCAAACAGGCACAGATCGCGGTCAGTATATTGAAGTGTCCTGATCCGGCTGATGCTTTGAAGTGGCCTCGGCGCCTGATTGCAGCATGAGCTTCATCTTCCGCTAACAGAGCGACCAATTGTCGCGTTGCACACATGTTTGCGCAGCATGTCGCGTGCCTCCTCTTGACCTTGTATTTCTTACAAGAGACAAGAAGTGGAACCTGAACCGACTTCTCGACAAAAAGGGATCGCCATGTCTTCCCGCATCGCTGGCCTTTCAGCCATTGCGCCGAATTACAAGGGACTGCTGTCCGATATCTGGGGTGTTCTGCATAACGGGGAAACCGTCAATGGCGGCACAGTCGAAGCGCTGACGAAATTCCGCGCTGACTATGGCAAGGTGATCTTGATCACCAATGCGCCGCGCCCTGCCGCCAAGATTTGCGAACAGCTCGATGGTCTGGGCGTGCCGCGCGAATGCTATGATGGAGTGGTCACCTCGGGCGATGTCACGCGGGCCGCCCTGCTGGCAACAGGCAAGAAGCGGGTGTTTCATCTGGGGCATCCCCGCAATCTCATCCTGTTTGAAGGGTTGGATCTGGAACTGGTTGGCGAAGACGAAGCCGAGATGATCTGCTGCACCAGCCTGTTGGATAATCTCACCGAAACAACCGATGATTATGACGAGCAGCTGCATCGCCTTGCAAGGCGGAAACTGCCATTCGTTTGTGCCAATCCGGACCGGATTGCAGATCAGGGCAACAAGCTGGTCCATTGCGCCGGTGCGCTGGCAGACAGATATGAGGCCTATGGCGGCCAGATCATCATGGCAGGCAAGCCCGAGGCCCCGATCTATGATGCCTGTCTTGCCAAATTCGCCGAACTGAATGGTGCGCCTCTTGCAAAGTCCGATATTTTGATCATCGGCGACGCCTTGCCTACGGACATGCGCGGCGCTCATTATCAGCAGATCGACGCACTTTTCATCACTGCGGGCATCCACGCGCAGGATTTCGGCCCGATGGATGCTCCCGATGATGAGCGGGTCAGCCTGCGTCTCACCCATGAAGATGTGGAGACCGTGGGCTTCATGACTCGCCTTGGATGGTAGCTGGAAAGAAGGCCCCAGCCACCTATATCTGATACCGATATCTGATATGTATATGCAGGCGCGGCAATATGGCCGCCGCACGCCAAAAGGGGAACAGTCATGTCCGAGCAGCCGATTCTTCATCTTGCAGACCGCGCCGTTGTCCATCTTTCCGGCGCCGATGCAGAAAGCCTGTTGCAGCGCCTGATCACCATCGATATGGACGATCTGCAAGAGGGAGAGTTACGCCATGGTGCCTTGCTCACCCCGCAAGGCAAGATCGCGCTGGATTTTCTGCTTTCCCGTGAGGGCAAGCTCTTCCGCTTTGATCTGGACCGGGAGCTTCTTGCCGTCTTCACCAAGAAGATGACCCTCTATCGCATGCGCTCGGATGTGACGATTGCCGAAAGCGACGAGCGCGTTGGTGTTGCCTTCTCTCTGCCGACCGACCAACAGGCCGTCGCCATGCGGGACATCCGCTCCGATCTGCTGGGCTGGCGTCTTTATGGCAAGGGCGAAGCATGGCAGGCGTCAACTGAAGGCGAGCGGGACTATCTGGCCCGTCATCTGGACGCCATCATTCCGCAAGCCGGGCTGGATTTTGCTCTTGAGGATGCCTTCCCCCATGACATCAATATGGATTTCCTCGGCGGTCTTGATTTTGCCAAGGGCTGCTATGTCGGTCAGGAAGTGGTCTCACGCATGCATCATCGCGGCACCGCCCGCAAACGCCTTGTGCGCATCGAGGCCGATACCGCACTGCCCGAAAGCGGCACGAGCATTATGGCAGGTGGCAAGCCTGTCGGGGCTATTGGTGCCGTGCTCGACAAGCGGGCGCTGGCCATCGTCCGGCTGGACAGGGTTGCCGATGCTCTCAAGGAAGGTCTGTCACTGACGTCCGGAGACACGCCAGTGCGTGTCATTTTGCCAGACTATGCCGATTTCACTCTGGATCCCTGATCCTTCACAACCACGGGTAAAGACGAGGAAGGCTAGCGGGTCAGGGTGGTTTTTGATTATACTTAACAAAAAATCAAAGCTTATCCCCAGATCAATCCTTTATTAAGCATATTTCACTAGCCTGATGACATTGGGGATGAGGAATAGCTCAGATGTCAACTGACTTGCTAATATTGGATGCGCTGGTTGCGGATATTGCCGATTTTGCCAGAAAGCAGATAGAAGAGGGCGATCTTTCAGGACCGCGCTTTGGCTCTTATGTCAAACTGGCCTGGTGTACACAGTCCGGTACGCCCTGTTATTCCGATTGTCAGAATATCATCGATGCCTTGCAAAAACTGCGCGCGCTCGATGATAGCGAAGAGGTCGACAATTTCTATGTTTCCATGACCGCAGCGAGCATGGAAGCTTTCCCGCAAACCGCCACGACATTGAGCGATTTTGACGCCATCCGCCGCATGGGGGCAGCCCTGCGCGAAGTGGCGTGAGCCGCTCACACGCCTTGCGTCATTTCCTGTCCCATCAAAGGCAACAGCCCGCAGGGGCTGTTCATGCATGATCTGGTGATAAGCACCGGTCAGCTGCGCGCCTTTTCTCTTTTGAGATGCTCATCAAGCCGTGGCATGATCTCGACAAAATTGCAGGGACTGTGGCGATAGTCCAGTTGCGGGGCAAAGATCCCGTCCCATGCATCCTTGCAGGCTCCGCTGGAGCCGGGAATGCAGAAAATGAAGGTTGTTCCCGCCAGCCCTGCCGTCGCGCGCGACTGGATGGTGGATGTGCCGATGGTCTCTAGAGAAATCTTGTGAAACAGCCAGGAAAAGCCGTCCATCTGCTTGTCAAACAGCGGCATCATGGCCTCTGGCGTGACGTCCCTTCCGGTAAAGCCCGTGCCCCCCGTCGAGATGATGACATCCACCTCCTTATCAGCAATCCAGGCCTTTGCCTTAGTCTGGATCATCTCCACATCATCCCGGACAATGGCACGGTCAGCCAATCGATGCCCGGCCGCCTGCAGGCGATCGACAAGAAGCTGACCGGACTTGTCATCGGCCATGGTGCGCGTATCGGACACGGTCATGATGGCGATTTTCAGCGCGATGAAGGGGCGCGGCGTATCGGAATGGGAATGGGCCATGGCGTCTGTCCTCTCAGGCGAAAGATGAACGAGCAAATGAATGCAAAGCAGTCTTTGACCGATCTAGGGGGCAAGATAGGGGACATGTCAAGCCGGTGATAAAATCAGGGCCTGTTAACAGCCGCTAGCGGCCGATATAGCGATCCCGGCGATGGTTGATGGCGATGATGCCATTGAGCACAAAGGAGCCGAACACCGACCAGGCCACGATCTGCCATGGAAAGAAGAAAAGCGCCGTTGCAAAGATGACGAAATCGAGCAACTGCTGCACATATCCTGCCCTAAAGCCGGTAAATTCCTGAATGGTGACCGCCATGGCACCCGCTCCGCCGAGGCTGCCTTCATGGCGGATGATCGCCAGCAAACCGGCCCCGACCATGGCCCCGAAAGCCAGCATGCCGACCAGAGGATCCAGATGCTCAAAGCTGATGGCCGGAGAGACGAATTTCATCATCGCCGACATGCCCACCACGCAGATGACGGACTTGATGGTGAAGCGCAGGCCCATGCGATGATAGGTGAACCAGTAGAAGGGGATATTGACCAGAAAGAAGACCGTACCGAAATCATAATCGGTGAGATAGGAAATCAGCAGCGCAAGCCCCGCCGTTTGGCCGGTCAGAAAGCCAAGATGGGTGAGAAACACCATGCCCAGAGAACAGGCGAAAACGCCGAAGGTCAGCCCTTGTACATCTTCAAACAGGCTATGTCTGGCACTGGGTTCGCTCTTCGTCTCTTCGCTCATGGTCTTTCCGGTCCGATTGGGGGCAATGATGGGATGTTGATTTGCATCTAAAGAAATCGGGCGAAGGATGCCAGAGGAAATCGTCAAAAAGACCATTCGTCATTGCAGCCTTGCTGAAAATGCGGAGCATGAACCGCTCAACGAACAAGCATTCGCATGAGATAGCCAATGGTGGATGTCAGAAGGAGAGGGGAAAAAGTGAATACGATCCACCTTTGGAACATTGCGCGTTTGGGGGACGCATAGGCAATTTCACCGCTAAACCATGTTTTGCAGCCATCGTTATGGGGACGAAGAAAGCTGCTGCATCGTTTCTGCGGAGCCAAAGGCGGATCGCAGGTTCAGCCACCCTTGCGGAGCGCCGAACCACTTCAGTCTTGAGTTGGGGAGGATTTCTTTTTTTAATATATGCTTTTTTTAAGCGGGCATCAGTAAAAGCCACATCTCCTGAGACCCGGGGCAGCTTATAATGCATCCAGCATGAATGAAGTCTGAGTGTTTCATTCATTTTATGTTCATATTGGCAACGATTAGGCAGTGATTGTTGCCAAAAAGAGAGCGTAGTGAAATTATTTCAGCAGGTCTAGCTGAATTTTGCTTCAACTGCATGACAGAGTTGATAAGCCCATCTGAGCAGAAGATAAGCACAGTGCAAAATCGCACTTTTCATATGGTGCCGATTGCATTAGGGTCCGCTCGAGCCTTTGAGGCTACATACTTTGGATTTTCCACTTCGAACGAGACACTTTAGGACGATGACCGACATTCTTGCCCCTCACATGCAGCCGGAACGCTCTTTTCAGGGAATGATCCTCGCGTTGCAGAATTATTGGGCCGATTACGGCTGCGCAATTCTCCAGCCCTATGACATGGAAGTCGGTGCCGGTACGCTCCATCCGTCGACCACCCTGCGCGCGCTTGGTCCGCGCCCATGGAATGTTGCTTACGTGCAACCGTCGCGCCGTCCGACAGATGGCCGCTATGGCGAGAATCCGAACCGTTTGCAGCATTACTATCAGTTTCAGGTTCTGCTCAAGCCAAGCCCCAAAGAGTTGCAAGAGCTTTATCTTGGGTCACTCAAGGCCATCGGTATCGACAGCTCCATTCATGACGTGCGCTTTGTCGAAGATGATTGGGAAAACCCGACGACCGGCTCATGGGGCCTTGGCTGGGAATGCTGGTGCGATGGCATGGAAGTGTCCCAGTTCACCTATTTCCAGCAGGTGGCAGGCATTGAATGCGCACCGGTTGCTGGCGAACTAACCTACGGTCTGGAACGTCTGGCCATGTATGTGCAGGGTGTCGACAATGTCTATGACCTCAATTTCAACGGGCGTGATGGCGATGAGCGCATCACCTATGGCGATGTCTTCCTGCAGACCGAGCAAGAATATTCCCGCCACAATTTCGAATTTGCCAATACCGAGATGCTGTTCCGCCATTTCTCCGATGCTGAGGCTGAATGTCGCTCGCTATTGGAGCAGGGCGAGAAGGCTGGCAGCGAAGCTGGCATGCATTATTGCGTCTTTCCCGCCTATGACCAGTGCATCAAGGCATCTCACGTCTTCAACCTGCTTGATGCCCGCGGTGTGATCTCGGTGACCGAACGTCAGAGCTATATTCTGCGCGTGCGCGAGCTGGCCAAGTCCTGCGGCGAGGCCTTCCTCAAGACAAAAGCCGGTGGCCTCGGCTATGAAGGCTGATCAGGCGCGCATTCCTGCAAGATAATGAAAAACCGGCCTCCATATCTGGGGCCGGTTTTTTTATGACGCTGCCTGTTAACCGTGGCTCTTGCTATTTCTTCTTGCCAGCATTGCTGTTGCTGGTCGCGTTGCTGCTGGCATTGCTGCTCGATGATTTACCCGCACCATTGCTGTTGCCCGGGCTTGATGAGCTGCTGGAACTTGAGCTGTTGCTGCTGGAGTTCGAAGAACTGTTGGAAGAATTGCCTCCGGCATTGCTGCTGGATGAATTTCCCGCCCCGTTGCTGTTGCCACCTGCATTGTTCGACTTGGATGAGGAACTCGAACTGTTTGATGAGGCATTGCCGCTCGCATTGCTGTTCTCGTCATCCGAAGTCGAAGTGCTGGTGACTTCTTCGCGGACCTCTTCAATGCTCGCTGTCTCGGCCTTGGTGCCGGGTTTCAGGGCAACGATTTTGCCCTTCACTATGACCGTGGCGTAGAAATTGGGCTTGGTGATCTTGGCCTTGATTGTCCGTATGGCGGGTTTCTTACCCTGTGCCTTGACGCTCATCCGGGTTTGCCCGTTGAGCCCCTTGGCAACTGCCGCGCTCTGGCCACGGGTGATTTCCGTCGTGTTGCCAGTCTCGCCGTCCGAAACTTCAACCCGTCCCCGATTAACTGCGACATTGGAGCGATTTTTGACCACATCAACCGTAAAGACGGTTCCCTTGACCACGGCCGTCAGATAGGGGGTGCGCACAGAAAAATGCTGCACATCCTGTTTGTTGACGGTCAATTGCAGGCGGCCACTCTGTTGCAGGATGACAGTCTTGCCCTGCTGGATATATTTCGCTGGCGGGATCGCCATGATCGCACCGGGACCGACCTGTATGCGCTCCTTGCCCCGGATCAACAGCAGGCGCGTGCGATCTTTGGTCGACAAGGTCTGGCCCGGCTGCAACACAGATCCCTTGCGCACCTTGATTGCCTTTTTGTCTTTTTCCGCGATATAGGCTTGACCCGTGATTTTCTCCACGGTCCAGCTTGCGGTTGCCTGCGAAAAGGCATGCAGGGGCGAGAAGACCAGAAACAGGAGTATGAGCGCAATGTGCCGCATGAGATGCTCGTCCTTGAATGAATTTGTGCCGACTTCGGAAAGTCTGCAAATAGCTTGGCAAAAATGACGAGTTCATCTAAATGTCACATTAATATCTGCAAATATTTAAATATATTTCCGTTGTTTGATGGATCTTCTGCATCTTAAGGTAAATAGGTGATTACCGCAGATGTGGGTAAAGCAAGATCGCCCACTTTTGGCAAAAGTGGCAAATATTGATAAATGGGATATCTTCTCGCACTCCAAGCGTACCAGAACAGTGCTGCAGCATAGTCTGGCCGGGACTGGGGGCAAGGGAGGGGTGCTGTTACTGTTTCTTGCTGGAGCCTTGCTGCATAGCCTTCAATTGCTCCCTGAACTTGTCGCATGGATCGATCTCGTCAACCCGTGGAGTGAACCAGATCCAGTCATAAAGGTCCGGATCAAAGGCACCATAGGATGAGGCATCTTCCTCTCCGCGCACAACTTCGATCAAGCCAACGGAAATCACGTGGGCGTCCTCTTCCAGAAACATCGGAACGCCGCGATCCTTGCGGCTATGTCCGTTGCCCGCGATCAAGATGGAAAGCGCGGTTTCCCCTTGCTCTTTCCGGCTGTTGCGCATGGCGCGGGCCATATGGGCGTCCTTGAGCCTTTGCATCACCATCATCGGGGCAACGGCTTCGGCGCTCATCATCCCGCAATGGGCTGCGACCAGCTCGTCGGTCAGGCTGGCACTCTGTTCTTCATCATAGCTGCGCTCCCACCAGAGATCGTCGAGCAGCTGGGCGGACATTTTGCCTTCCCGTCCGGCGGCCATCAGGGCGTCGCGCTCCGGGTTGCCCGCATAGAGCGGCATGCCTTGCTTGATGGCTGAGGCAAAAATGGGCTGGTAAAGTGACCAGTTCGGCCAGCCACGAGCCTCCCAAGCAAGCTTTTCGCCAAGTTCGGCAAGATAGGCATCAGAGCCTGCCATTTTCTTGCCCGCAGCATCTGACGCCATTTCTTTTGCCTGATCGAGATCGGATTGATGATGCGGTTCAAGCATCTCGAACACGAGGCTCGCCTTGCGCCCTTGTGCGCCCACCTGCTCAATCAGCAGCGCCTGAAGCGCATGATGACGCAGATTGTCATGCTTCTCGCCCAGCAAAAGATAATCGGCCGAGCCGATCGCCTCAAAAAGAGCCTGAGGCTCACTTTGCTTTCCGCTTTCTGTTTGCCAGAGGCTACCTGCCAATGGATGCTCGCTCAGAATCATGGGACTGTCATTTCCGGTTGTCTGCGCATGGGCGGGTGCTTTCCCCGCGCTGCAAGCAAAGAAGAGGGATAGGGCAAGAATAGCCATCGCGGAAATGGCGCAGCGCTCCAGTAATGCCGCGTATTCCACCTTTGAAGACCAGAGTTTCCCGATGATTTTCATGCTCTACATCCCCGCGTTGTTCCCTCTGCTGGCGCATCGGGTTTGAAGCTATTCTAATACATAGGCCATAAGCTTGCAGCAATCTCACGTTGGTCTTGGTCCAAAGGGGTACAATCGCAGGAAATGCTGTGTTCGCAGCCAAGTCGTGCTTGCACTTTGTCCTATCTGAGTTACTCTTCCGCTGAAAGCGCCTCCTCGCAGCGAGGCAAGTCAATGCACAGGAGACATGATCATGGCTATCAGTTGGGTCCTACTCGGGATCGTGGTTCTTTTGGGGCTTTATGCCATTACCATCTACAACAAGCTGGTCAAGACAAGACAGATGGTCAATGAGGGCTGGTCTGGAATCGATGTGCAACTGAAGCGGCGCGCCAACCTGATTCCCAATCTGGTGGAAACGGTCAAAGGCTATATGGGCCATGAACGCGAAACGCTGGAGAAGGTAACAGAAATGCGCGCCAGAGCGGCCAACGCTTCCAAGGGCGGCGCGATGGAGCGGTCCTTGGCTGAAGGCAATCTTTCCAAGGCACTGGTCAACCTGATGGCCGTGGCGGAAGATTATCCGGATTTGAAGGCCAATGACGGCTTCCTTAATCTTCAGGGTGAATTGTCCGACATCGAGGACGAGATCCAGCTGGCCCGGCGTTATTACAATGGTACCGTCCGCAATCTCAACACAATGATTGACCAGTTTCCCTCCAACATTGTTGCCGGCTTTTTCTCCTATGCCAAGAAAGACTATTTCGAGCTGGAGAATGAAGAAGACAGGGCAACTCCGAAGGTCAAGTTCTGACCATCGCAAAGCATGTCGGGCGGGCTCTTCAGGAGCCCGTCACTTTATTGAACCAGCATGAAGCAGGTCGGGTCATGAAATGATCTGCCCGCCTTTTGCACCATGACTGAATTTTAAAACTGCTCCGGGCATATTGGCCCCGGAAGGTGACCTGATATGACAATTCCTACCCCGGTTCGGTTGCTCGCTCTTTTCTTCATCCTGATATTGGCCGGTTTCGCGACGCAGGCGCAGGCCCGTGAGCGGATCACCGACTATAGGGTCACCATACAGGTCAACAAGGATCGCACGGTCGATATCACGGAAAAGATCGCGGTCTTTGTCGAAGGCAATCAGATCAAGCGCGGCCTGCTGCGCGACATCCCCGAAACCTATCGCCGCAAAGACGGTCGCTATGTGAATATCAATCCCGATATTTTGAGCGTTATGCGAGACGGACAGCAAGAGCCCTATCAGACCAGTCATGAAGGGCGCTATTTCCGTTTGCGCATTGGCGACGCGGATGTGCTTTTGCGCAATGGCCTGCACGTATATGAAATCTCCTATCGTGTCGAACAGTCGATCGGCTTTTTTGAGGATTATGACGAGATCTACTGGAGTGCCATCGGCACCGAATGGGCCTTTCCGATAGAGAAGGCCGAGGTTGCGGTATTGTTGCCCGAGGGCGGGCAGGTCCTTCAATATGCCGCCTATACCGGCTCTTATGGCAGCGAAGGCAACAGCTATCGCATCACGGATGAAACCGAAGGCTCGATTACATTTGAGGCGACGCGCCCCTTTGATAGCGGCGAGGGGATGACCGTGGCCGTCGCATGGCCAAAGGGTGTCATTGAAGAACCCGGCCAGACATCGCAGGCGCTGAGCTCACTCATGGACAACAGTCCGCTCTATATTGTGATTTTGGCGGCGATCGCCGAATTTGTCTGGCTTTTCTATTCCTGGCTGAAGGTCGGGCGTGATCCGGACGCAGGGGCCATCATCCCGCTCTTCCGCGCTCCGGACAAGATTTCCCCTGCCATCGCCAGCTATATCCATGGCTTGGGAGAGTTTGGCGAAGGGGAGCAGAAGACTTTCATTGCGGCCCTGATTTCCATGGCGACCAAGGGGCTGATTACCATCAAGGAGGCGGAGAAGGGCGTCGAAATCATCCGGCAGGATGCTCCCGGCGTCACAATTGCTGGCAAAAAGCGGCACGTTGCCGACGCAAAACGCCTGCCGGTGGGAGAAAGGGCGCTGTTCAGAACCTTGTTCAGGAAGCGCGACACGGTCAAACTCGCCGACATGAAATATGCCGAAATGAGCAAGATCATGGCCGCCTTCACCCGAGCCGTTGATCGGGAAGCGGATGAAACCTACTATCACGAGAATATCGGGCGCAGCTTCATTGGTCTGCTGCTGACGATTGTTGCCGCTGTCTTGTTCATCTTGCTCAAGAGCTTCTTCGCACCGCCCTTCGAGTTTCCGGTGTTGGAAGTGGTTGGCACGGCCATCCTGTCTTTCTTCCTGACGATTCCGTTTTTGGGCATCGGTGCATTGGTGTCTCAGAAGCTGGAAAATGCCATAAAGGGCATCATTCTGGCCGCATTGGTCGGTGCGGCTTGCTATATCCTTATGGTCGGGCAGGACACGATCTTCCCCGGCCTGTACGATTTTGTCGAGATTGCACCAGTGCTGTTGCTGCTCTTCATGTGGCTTCTGGCGCTCAGCTTCTATCAATGGATGAAGGCACCAACGCTGCTGGGCCGACAGGTGATGGACAAGATCGACGGGCTCAAGCTGTTCATGACGGTTACTGTCGCTCAGCAGGTCGAGCAGGCCAATGCCGCCGACATGCCCGATCTGACCCCGGAGCTTTACGAAGATCTTCTGCCCTATGCTATCGCGCTCGGGGTTGAGCGCAAATGGTCCGAAACCTTCGAGACAAAGGTCTTTTCCCAATTGCCGCCCGAGCGGGCCTATCATCCGATCTGGTATGTCGGCGCTTTCAATACCCACGAACCATCCGCAGCCCTTGCGCAGGTGACCGACGCCATCGGCACCAACCTTTCCAGCGCCATGACACCACCCGCATCCTCCTCGTCCGGCTCCTCCGGCGGTGGATTTTCCGGTGGTGGCGGTGGCGGCGGCGGTGGTGGCGGCTGGTGATCTGATCTGGTGAGATGATGTGGTAATCTGCGCAGGTGTCACTCGGCCACAACGCCGCAGTGATGCTTGTTTTGGACCGCCATGCCTCATGCGATGATTACGGCCTAGCCGTTGGTGGCTTCCAGTCTTTCATATATGGGGCGGAAGCTGCGCCGGTGATGGATGGTCACGCCCAGCCGGTCGAGCGCGTCAAGATGGGTCTTGGTGCCATAGCCCATATGGTTTTCAAAGCCATAGCCGGGAAAGGCACGTCCCATGCGCATCATCATATGGTCCCGCGCCACCTTGGCCACGATCGAGGCTGCCGCGATAGAGACGGAACGACTGTCCCCCTTGATCACATTGGCGCCGGGGCAGGGAGAGGCGGGCGCAACGTCCCGCCCGTCAAACAGCGCATAGCAAGGCGCAACCGCAAGACCTTCGAGCGCGCGCGCCATCGCCCACAGGGTCGCGCCCCTTATATTGAGGGCATCAATCTGTTGCGGCGAGGCAGAGGCAATCGACACATGGGCATTGGCACATATGGCCTCGAACAGCACCTCTCTTCGGGCTTCTGTCAGTTTCTTGGAATCATTGAGCCCTTCGGGGATGGCGGAAGGGTCGAGTATGACCGCCGCAGTGACCACCGGTCCGGCGAGAGGCCCGCGCCCCACCTCGTCCACCCCGGCAACCAGACCACCCCACCGCTTCATGGCGGCTTCTTCGAGCGAGAAATCCGGCCCCTTCTGCGAGAGGTCAAACAGTGCGCCCTGCTGGGCCTTGCTCCGCTTCGCTGCGGAACCTGCCGATTTGCCCGCCCTTTCAGAGCTGCCGGATCGGTCTTTTGCTTTTGATCGTTTCATTGCGCGGGATCCCTTCAACTGGCATCCATCTTGTTGGCACTGCCAAAACGCAGGCCCGGCGCAGGCCGTTCGACCAGCACCGAGCGGCGGAAGCGGTAGAGCTTGGCCGGACGCCCGCCGGTGCGGGTGGAGGTTGCCCCGGTCGGTTCGACCAACTGGCCCTGTTCCACCAGACGGCGGAAATTCTGCTTGTGCAAATGGCGGCCGGAAATGGCTTCCACGGTTTCCTGCAACTGGGTGAGGGTGAAACTGTCCTGCAACAGCTCGAATATCACCGGGCGATATTTCAGCTTGCTGCGCAGACGCGAAATGGCCGTGGCGAGAATGCGCCGGTGATCCATTTGCATCGGTTGGCCAAGCAGCAGGCTGTCCGCTGGAGGGGTCTCGCCCCGATCCCTGTAATGCTCTAGGACGAGGCCGGCCTCATAGAGCAATTCATACCGCTCGAGCACCCGCTCTTCATCCCAGACCGCCCCGTCTATGCCGAAAGACAGGCGCAGCCGCTGCATCGGGCTGAGCGGTCGATTGCCATCGTCCGGGGCAGAAGCGGCCCATTTGCGCAAGGCCGGGAGCAACTGGGCATCCAGCAGCGCCGGTCGATCCTCGCGCCAGTCCTCCCAGGGGAAATGACTGTACCAGCTGCGCCAGCGCCCGCCAAACCGCTCCAGTTGTCCGCCCGGTCCGTCTTCGGTTTCCTCTGCGAGCTGGGTCAGTGCCAGATAGCCGATGGAGACTTCATGCAGATCGCTTTCCTGCGCCTCGATGCGGCGGCCCCGATCCCCGAAGGTATAGAGCTGTTCCACATAGCCGAGCCGAAGACCTGTTTGCCGTCTCACCCAACCGCGCAAGCCCGCTTCCAGCGTGCGGTGACGGGCAGGCTCAAACGGGCCGAAGGGGAGGGATGCCTGCAGATCATTGATGATTGCGGATTTCTGCGCCGCCTGAGGCTCGGGCGAAGATGATTTGGAAGATGATGCGGCCGCAGCTTCCGCTTCCGCATCCGGATGCACGGGTGCCTGAGGCTTTTTGTGATCGCCATGCACATCTTGCGGTAGATGCACTTCCAGAACCATCGGTGTCAACGCCCGCACCGCAATGATCGCCGCATTGAGGCCAATCGTGATGGAGAATATCGAAGCGCTGTCGGTTTCCTGATTCACTCTTTCCCTCGTCGTCAAACCATCATCACCTGAATGTCGTCTGGCCGCTGTTTCTGCCTGCCCGGTTCCCAAAAGCCATGCCACTCGGCATGCCATGCCGGTGCCCCGGAGAGGGCCGGTAATCAATAAATGGTCCTGCACCTATGACTACAACATAGATGGCTTCATGGAAATAGGGTGGCTTCAGTCGATATGGGGCATGGCAAAAACATTGCCTTCAAAGCAATCTGCACCGCGCCCGATGTTCTTGATCGCCTCGCTCATGCGCCCGTCGCGCCCCAACAGATGGTCGGCCAGCTCCACCAGCCGTCGGTTCGGCGTTGCCGGGGGGGAAGCCTCGCGCAGATCTTGCGCAATGGTCATCTCGTCCAGATCGGGCCGCAGAACGCAGGCGGCGATATAGGCCGATGCAGTCGAGCGACTGACCCCCGCCCAGCAATGGACCACCATCGGCGCACTGCGATCCCATTTGCGCACAAAGTCGATCAGCTGCGCCACCTGATGCTGGGAACTGAGGGTAAAGCCCGGAATGGTCGCGGCAATATCATTCATGCCTAGGAAAAGGTGATTCTCCGCCGGAATGCGCTGGGGTCGGATGACCTCCATTTCCGGATTGACCACGCTCACCAGATAGGAAGCCTTGACCGATTCGACCACCTGATCGAGCTTTGAGAGAGAGCAGACATAGAGCATCGACAGAATTTATCCTTTCTTGCCGATCATCGACCGGATTTCACTGGGGCCTCCGGTCATCGATGTGGGCCCTTGTTGCCTTGGTCAAAGCAATTTTGCGTTTTGAGCTATCCTGACAAATCACCTTGCGGGATCTCTCAAGACTAGCAGTTTTTTATCTTGCTTGCTCAGGCAAGCTGCTAACCATTTGGTCGCAAATCCATTGTCTCAGCTGCGCCGGGCCGCAAGCTTGCACCCCGCCCAGCGCTGAAAAGCGAAATGGCCTCAGGTCTCGATCTTCTTGTGGAGCGCATGGAAACGCTCAAGGAAGGCTTCCTGTGCCTTGCCGGTGTGCCATGGAATGATCGGCAGCTCCGCCTCATTGATTCCGTCTGGCGCGCCAAACAATTGTCGCGCTTCCTGCTTGTCAAATCCGGCCAGATGGGTGGCCTCGAAATAGGCCGAAATGCGATCCGCCTGCTTGATCTGTTTCTTCAGCGCCTTGCTGGGGTGAGGAGAAAGCCCGAAGCGGATGTGTATCGCCGCTTCCAGCCGCTCCTCAATCTGCTTGTAATCGGCACCGATAGCGGATTTGAAAGGAGAGATCATGTCGCCGACCACATATTCCGCGCCATCATGCAGAAGGCCCATCATCAGCGCCTCGACTGACAGCGACGGGAATTTCTGGCGCATGATCATTTCAACGATCAGGCAATGCTGGGCAACGGAGAAGGGGTGATCGCCAATCGTCTGTCCATTCCAGCGCGCAACACGAGCCAGACCATGCGCGATATCCTCGATTTCGATATCGAACGGGGAGGGGTCGAGCAAGTCGAGCCGTCTGCCGGACAGCATGCGTTGCCAGGCGCGCGGCGCATCAGATTTTATCGCCATAGAGATCTCCAAGATGTCGGGGCAGATTTAGCGCATAGTGGTTGCGATTGGTATGGAAAACTGAACCCGTTTCCAACAAATTCAGCTATTTGACAAAAAGCCGCGCAAGACTGGTTACCAAATGGAAGGTCCGGGCTGTGGCATGTGGATTTATCGGCAGGCATTTTAAAAGCTGAAGATAATTTTCAACAATTAAATACGGAAAAATTGGTATTCGATTTATGAGAATGAAAGGCAACAAATAAAGGAGCTTATTGGATGTATTTTGAAAAATTCTAATCAAGAAGCCTGCGACTATATGCTTAACACACTGTTTTGATATGGCTTTTGCATTGACTTTGCGAACCTTTCGCATCAACTATGGGCCATGGACGCCACACACCGCGCTCCGGGATCGGCCTGAAGAATGGTGCTGGTGATAACTCATCCTTGAGTTTCCTGACTACCGATCTGGGCCTTGAACCCAACATTGGAGATAGAAATGAGACATTCCTTCCGTGCGACGGTTTCTGTTGCCGCACTGCTGCTGATATCGACGAGCGCAAGTTTCGCCGCCAGCGAAGTGAATATCTATTCCTATCGCCAGCCCTTCCTCATCGAGCCGCTGCTCGATGCCTTCACCCGTGAAACCGGCATTCGCACCAATCTGATCTTTGCCAAGAAGGGGCTTGAAACCCGCATTGAGGCGGAAGGTGAATTTTCTCCGGCCGATCTGTTGCTCAGCACCGATGTCGGGCGCCTTCAGGCTGCCAAACAGCAGGGCATCGCCCAGCCGGTACCATCAGACATTCTCAAGCAGAATATTCCGGCCCATTATCGCGACGCCGACGACCAGTGGTTCGGTCTGACCACTCGGGCGCGTGTCGTCTATGCTTCAAACGAGCGTGTTGATGCCGATAGCATCACCTATGAAGAGCTTGCCGATCCGAAATGGAAAGGTCGCATCTGCACCCGCTCGGGCCAGCATGATTACACCATCGGCCTGATCGCCTCGATGATCGTGCATCATGGCGAGGAAGAAACCCGCGCATGGCTGGAAGGCCTGAAGGCCAATCTGGCGCGCCGCCCCACCGGCGATGATCGCGCACAGGTGAAAGCTGTCTATGCCGGTGAGTGTGATATCGCGCTCGGCAACACCTATTACATGGGCAAGATGCAGACCAACGACAAGGAGCCCGAGCAGAAGGAATGGGCGGCTTCCGTGCGGATCCTGTTTCCCAACAGCGATGATCGCGGCACCCATGTCAATATTTCAGGCATGCTGCTGGCCAAGCATGCGCCCAATCGGGAAAATGCGGTCAAGCTGATGGAATTTCTGTCCTCGGCAGAGGCACAGCAGATCTATGCTGAAGGCAATTTTGAATATCCGGTCAAGGAAGGGGTGAAACCCTCCGATCTGGTCAATAGCTGGGGTAGCTTCAAACCGGATTCAGTCGCCTTGTCCGAAATTGCGGATGCACGCAAGAAGGCATCCGAACTGGTTGACATAGTTGATTTTGACGCAGGCGCGGAATGAAGGCCTGCACAGAGCATGAATGGCTCGCAGAAACGAGCAACATGAAGGAGAAATAAGAATTTATCGAATTGGTTGAAGGCAAGCTGGCTTGGTCACAGCATCAAGGCGAGGCGGACTGTACTGGTCCTGCAGTCCATGCCCGGTAGGCGAGCATTCACCCAATAAAGCGCTTTGCGACTGACAGATGCGATACTGGTCCTCTCGCATCGACTGACAGCGAAGTGCATCCCCTAGCGGTCCCGCATACGGTGGCATCGAAACAAAGCTGGTCCCTTTGTTCTGACACGTCATCGATTGAACTGTCTTATGCTTACAGGGTTTGTTCCTGCAAGACAAGAATGTGGGGCGCGACATAAAATCAATCGGCCAAACTTATGTGGAAAGCTGGTCCCTTTCCCATTCTCCACCTTGCCCGATTGACCCTTTATGGCAAGTGCCACGGCGGTTCCTCCGTCGTGGCACTCTTGTTTTTGCATCATGAATTTTTTGGGGAAGCTGAAGCGAGGCGCGCCAGCAACTGCGAGCAAACCCTCGTTCAGGCTGGCAGCTCTTCAGCCTCGCTGTCGGTGCGGCGTGTGGCGACCAGTATGATAATGCCGGCAACCGCTGCAAGGGAGGCGGAGAGAACCGCCGTCCGGTAGTCGCTATAGCTGGCAATAATGCCCATCAGAGAGCCTCCCACCAGACCTGACAGGAACATCGAGTTGGTATAAAGCGACATGGCATTGCCGATGAAACCGCGCGCAAAGGACTGCATGAAAGAAATGCTGACCGCTGCGAAGATGCCGAAATAGGTACCCTCGATGGCGCCCGCGATCACCAGTTCCGTCAGCGATGAAATGGTCGAGAGATAGCTGTAGCAGACCACGGCGAGAAAGCTTGCCAGGATCATCGCATTGCGTGCACCCATCCTTTTGAGCAATCCCGGAGTGCCCAGAATGACGACGACTTCAAAGAAGCATTTCACCGTCAGGGACAGGCCAGGCGCATAATCCGGCAAATGAATTTCCTTGATCATGAACAGCGGAGAGGCGGCCAACGCCAGCGAGTTGCCCAGCGCAATGAAAAAGCAGGCAACGGTAGCCGCCCAGAGCGGAAAGTTGAAATGGGCCGCCGCTGCTGCTGCTGAAGCCTGTTGCGAGTCGACGTAGGAAGGCAGCGCGCGCCGAAATGGCTGCTTGAGCGTGATATGCCAGACCAGCAGCCAGACCCCGCCGATAACGACAGCCAGTTTGAAAACGACCATATGGCCATAAAGGCCACCAAGCGCAAAGCAGAGAGCGGGCGCGATCATCCAGGCAAGGGACATCATGGCCCGCACCCGCGCATTGAATTTCGGCCCGTCCAGATCGGACTGATCAGAATAGAAGCGGGCGAAGCTGAGGATCGTGCCGACGGATGTGTTGGCGATGGCCAGACAGGCGGCGAAAATCGACACCAGCGTCCAGTAGCTGGTGGCAACCAGCAGCGAGCACATGGCCGCGATATAGGATAGAATGGAGGCCAGCAGCAGAATGCGAATATCCCATCCCTGATCGATCTTCTTGCCCACATAGCGATTGGCCGCAACTGCCAATATGGTGGCCACCAGAGAATAGAGGCTGATCATCATGGGAGACTGTTGCAAGTCTTCGATGATGAACAATCCCATGAAGGGAACCGTCGCAGCGTTTGAGAAGGCTCCAACAAAAACCAGAACAAGCACAAGATACGGATTGGGCATGGCTAGAAACACTCGCATGCTCGCATGTCTCCAAGGGGAGGGCATGTGAGACATATTTGGAAATGGATGGAAAGCCTCGGTGCTTGAAACGAAACACGCTTGAAACGATGGAAGCTGTAAGGGAAGCACTGGGCTTTTGCCCATTGCTCTAGGAAAATACCTAATTTACCGCCAATCGCAAGTGAATAACACCGGTCTCGCGCGCGCACATGGCTCATATGCATCGCGGTCATTCCTTGGGTGCGCTTGATTCAGGAGCAAAAGTAAAATATGGCTGATATCTTCAAGAATAGGTTTTTCTACGAAGCTCTGGGGAGGGCTGATGGTCGCGCCAGCAGACAATCTGCAAAGCTCTGATGCCAGAGGATTGATTCATAGGCTGAAACGCCGCCTGACCGGTTCGATTGCACCTCGCCCCCAAGGCGCGTCACGGCTGGGCGCTGCCTTGCTGTTGCTTCTGCTGCTGCTGGTCATTGCGCCCGTTCTCTCGCTTGTCGTCATTGCCTTTGGTGATGCTGGCGACGTTTGGCCGCATCTTCTGGCAACGGTTTTACCCCGCTCGGCGATGACAACGCTCTGGCTGATGCTCGGAGTGGGGACCCTGACGACCCTGATCGGTGTTTCCACCGCATGGCTGGTGACCATGTGCCGCTTTCCCGGTCGCGCCATTTTTCAATGGGCCTTGCTGATGCCTCTGGCCATTCCGACCTATATCGTGGCCTATGCTGCGGTGGATCTGTTGGATTATTCCGGCCCGGTTCAGGCAGCGATGCGCTGGCTATTCGGTTTCCAGACCGCGCGGGACTATTGGTTCCCTGAAATACGCTCGCTGCCGGGTGCCATTCTGGTAATGAGCTTCGTGCTCTATCCCTATATATTCCTGACCACGCGCGCGACTTTTCTCATGCAGTCCGCCTGCGCGCTCGATGTTTCGCGAACACTGGGGGCTGGGCCTTTGCGGCTTTTCTTTGCGGTTGCCCTGCCTCTGGCGCGTCCCGCCATCGTGGTCGGCGTCACGCTAGCCCTGATGGAATGCCTCAACGATATCGGTGCGGTTGAGTTTTTCGGCGTCAAGACACTCACCTTCAGCGTCTATGATACATGGCTGAACCGGGCCAGCCTTGCCGGTGCGGCCCAGATTTCAACCGTCATGCTGCTGGTGGTTCTGCTGCTTCTGTGGCTGGAGCGGCGCGGGCGGCGCGAGCAGCGCTTTGCCACCACGACAAGACGCTATCAGGCGTTGCCCAGCTTCCGCCTTTCCGGTGGTCGGGCAATCGTTGCCATGCTGGTCTGTTCTCTGCCCATCTTGCTGGGATTCATTCTGCCTGCATCCATTCTCATGCGGTCTGTGCTGTTCCATTGGCGGGACAATCTGAGCACTGATTTTCTGGCAGCTATGGGCAATTCGCTGTTTCTGGCATCCATCGCCGCCCTGTTTACGGCATCAATCGGCACAGCTCTTGCCTATTTTGCCAGAACCCGCAAAAGCGCCCTTGTGAAGGCCGCGACGCGACTGGCTTCCATCGGATATGCGGTGCCGGGCACTGTTCTGGCGGTGGGCATTCTCATTCCGGTCGCACAGCTGGACAACTGGATCGCAGTGTCGATGCGCGATTGGTTCGGGCTGGCCACCGGTCTTGTCCTGATCAGTTCCGGATCTGCCATGCTCTATGCCTACTGCGTGCGCTTCATGGCGATGTCTTATGGTGCGGGTGAGACGGGGCTGCAGCGCATTTCGCCCAATCTGGAAGCGGCATCGCGCACCTTGGGACGCACTTCCTGGCGGACACTGGTTGAGATCGACTTGCCCCTGATCCGGCCTTCGCTTGTCTCAGGCGCCTTGTTGGTCTTTGTCGATGTGATGAAGGAACTGCCCGCAACCATTTTGCTGCGCCCCTTCAACTTCGATACACTGGCCACTCTGGTTTACGGGCAGGCCTCGCTGGAAGCCTTTGAGAAGGGGGCTCTGGCTGCCCTGACGATTGTCGCAGTCGGACTTGCGCCCGTCATCCTGCTCTCGCGCACGTCGGCCCGCTCTCTGCATGGCGACTGAAATTTACGCAAAAAAAAGCCCGGCAATGCCGGGGCAGTTAGCGGAATTTGCGGACTTATCCCTGACCGCTTGTCTATCGGGTGTAAGGCTGGTCCAAAAGGCGCTTGGAACAACACTCACACTCCGAAGCAGTCGCCATCTTATACCTTCTAATTGTTTCCAATTTGAAGTATTTTTTTATTAAATTGATTTATAGTCGTAATTATAAGTTAAGCAGAATCTATATAGTTCCGTAAAAATATATAATTACAACGTGTTGTCTTAATAAACCACTATTTTAAATGGTGGTGAGTATGAAGAACATGAGCGCGCTAAATACTCCCCTTGTTATTGAATGTAAATGTCTGTAATCGAAAACATGAATTTATGACAATGCTGGACATGTGTTCAACTCTAGAAGTTGATTTCTCCTAATTTCAATTTGGACATTTATTCAATTCGGAGCATTTGGGAAATTTATTGTCAATTTTTACGAAAATTCTGTGTATTTCTTGGCGTGCGAAGGGGTGAGAGGTTTTTTAGTCATTCTTGTTCAAATATAAGAAGTCAGTCATCTTGTTTTTGAAATTCGGACGCCAAATGATGCGCCGCATTTATTTGTGAACAAAATGAGCATGTTTCTTTCCCTGTTGTTAACCAGAGGCCAAATGCATTTTAATTTGTACAATCCCCGGCAGACTGGATAATATGTGCTCGAATTATGGGTAATTTTTGTTGTCTGATGAAAAAACCAATATGTCGTGATTCATTCACGCGATGCATCTGATTGCGCCTGACGCGCAAGGCTCTCATTAAACGGCAGAAAGCCGCCGTTGATATCAAGCAGGCTTGGGAGCTGTTAATCAGGTTCGGACTTGATCCATCTGGCACCGTGACGCGGGACCGAGAGCAGCTGTCCCATCGTGATGGTTCAATGCTCAGAAGCGTTGAGAGTGCTTGCAGATTGTGATCCCTTTTTGAAGGAACGGGTTATAAATGACCAAGACCATACGGATCCGTATCCTATGGAGTTTGTTGATTTTTTTGGTTTTGATACTGGGTTTGGTGGTTGCCACGCCCTATTTGATCAATACCAGAGTGGTCAAGAAACAGATTTCCCAGCAGATTTCTGACTGGATGGGGCTGCCTGTGACTGTGCGCGGCGAGCCTGTCATCACGGTCTTTCCCTATCTGACCGTCAAGCTCCGGGATGTGCAAATTGCGTCCGGGCTAGGGCCGGGGCAGCCGCCTCTTGTATCCACCCAGACCTTGCGCGCGCAGTTGAACTGGCTGCCGCTGCTGTTTGGCAATTTCAAGGTCCGGCGCTTCCAGTTGATGCAGCCGGTATTTGAACTGACCCGAAATGCAGATGACGCTTTCTCATGGGATTTGAGAAAAGGGTCTCTCTTCAAAACCGATAATGGCAGCGGCAGGCTGACACTTTCCGACCTGACCTTGGGCAATTTCCGCATTTCAGGCGGCGTCGCCCACTATCTGGACAAGGTGAGCGGAGAAGAAGAGAGCTTTACCGATGTCAATCTGGTCTTCGATTGGCCCCGGACTGAAGATCTGGCCTCGATCAATGGCAGTGCCACCTGGCGAGGTGAGCCGGTTGAATTGCGCGCCAAATCGGGTAAGCCGATGGAATTGTTTGCTGGTGGCTTGTCTCCGCTGTCGGTGAAATTGTCATCGCCAATGTTCAATCTGGACTTTGACGGCACCGCAGCGACCATGTCGAATTTCCAGTTCGAAGGGGATTTTTCCTTCGAAACGCCCGAGATTGGAAAGCTGGCTGAATGGCTGGGGAGAGACCTGCCGACGCATGGAGATCTTGGACCAGCATCTCTTTCCGCGCGTGCCAATCTGATCGGAGCCTCGATCGCCTTTTCCGATCTGGATATGTCTCTGAATGACAACAAGGTCAACGGCGTGCTTCAACTCGACTTCCGGCAGGAGCGCCCGATGGTGCAGGGGACACTGGCCAGTGAGACATTGGATCTTGGACATTTTGTTCGGGTACCGGAAAGCCTTGATGAACTGCTCGATTATGATCTGACCAAAAGCAATGCAGCCAAGGTTGATTTCGATATCCGTCTGTCAGCTTCAGATCTGAAGCTTGGTCCTGTCACGCTGGGGCAGGCCGCCGCTTCCCTGATGACGCGAGACAATCAGGTCTCCGTCTCAATTGGCGAAGCCTATGCCTATGGCGGGCGCCTTGAAGCCACCTTCGAAATGCGTCAGGACGAAAGTGATCCTGCGCAAATGAGTTGCAGCCTGCGCGCCAAGGCCAATGGCATATCCGCCGGAGGCATCAGCAAGGAAATGGCCGGAGAGGAGCTGCTTTCCGGTACGGCTCTGCTGGAAGCCGATCTTCAGGCCGATGGAGCTCATATCAGGGAAGCTCTCGAAGATGCCCATGGTACCCTTTCCGTGGTGCTCACAGATGGTCAGCTGCTGCATTTCGATCTCAATGCCTTCGAGCAGGCTTTGAAAAAGGAAAAAGAGATCGATGGCGAGATTTTGCGTAAAGGCTCGTCGAAATTCGACGTCTTGTCGGTCCGCGGCCAGATTGCCGATCAGCAACTGGATGTCGAGGGATTGCGCCTGACGTCTGGCAAGCGGGCCATTCTTGGTGCCGCCAGCTATGGCTTCCAGACAGGGCAGTTGAATTTCCCCGGCACGCTGGCGATTTACAAAAGCTCCGATCCGGCAACCCATTCGAGTGAAGCGCCGGAAAAGGAAATTCCTTTCCTGTTTACCGGGGCTCTTGATGACCCGAGCATTTCATTGCGCAAGGTGCAGCAAACGGTGGTTCCTGCTGATAGCGAGATTTTGGCTCCCGGTGTTCCCAAGGAGATCAACCCCGCTGCCGGACAATCTGATGCTGGCTCTGATGTCGCTCCAGACATCACCCCCACAGTCGCCCCGGCAATCGCGTCAGAAGCCAGTCCGGATGCGATCCGTGCAGGGGGAAGTGTGGATCCCCTGACCGTGCCTATGGTTCTCAGTCCACCCGATGCAGGCCTGACCATCAAGGCCGATGGCGTGAGTGGCGGTGCCAGCAACGGCATCATGCAATAATCGCATTCTCGCAATGCTCTTCAGAGCGCATAATGGCTGACAGGGTTAACCGATGTTAACCCTGTCATGCTATGATGGCCCTGATGCACCGGCCTTTTTTGGGGTGCAGAATGGTCTTGGTCGAGCGGAAGGACGCTGAAAATCGGCAGATTTCACCGCCTTTGCGGCCTCAAGTGAAGAGGGGAGATGAGAGAAGCATGCGATTCGCAAGACTGCTGTCCGGTTTGGGTAAAGCTCTGCTCGCTTCGCTGATCACCGGTACGGTGCTCGGATTTTTCGGAATATCCAGCCGGGAAATTTTCCCCGGCATGGCCATCTATATCGATCATCTGACCGATGCCGTTGAGCTTACCGTCAACTGGCTGGTGATCTGGGTCGTGCCCAACATTCTGGTGGGCATGGTTGTCATCATTCCGGTCTGGATCATCCTGACCCTGTTTGGTCCCAAACGGTAGAGGGTAGCAGGCATTTTCACCCTTCTGACCAGCCGTAAGGGAGCTTATGCATTTTCTTGGGCATCGCCACGCTTGGAAGGATCAATCCAGCGCTCCAGAAGCTGTGTGGCCGAGACATTATAGCCCAGAGACTCATAAAAGCTGATCACCTTCTCGTTGCCCGTGCGCACCATCAGTTGCGATTTCCAGATGCCTTGCGCCAGATGCCAGTCTTCCACCGCCTTCATCATCGCCTTGCCCAGTCCGGCGCTTTGATGCTCCGGCAAGACGGAGAGATAATAGGTCCAGCCGCGATGGCCATCATGTCCGACCATCGCAGAGGCGACGATCGGGCCAGCTTCTTCCTCTCGCGCTACCAGCACCGAGGAATTGGGCTGCGAACGGGCAAAGGCAATGTCATTATAGGGATTGTTCCATGGCCGTGTCAGTCCGCATTGCTGCCAGAGATTCACCACCACTTCGACTTCGTCTTCTGCAATATCTGAAATAATGAGCGCTTTCATGCGTCTCGGCCTTTCTCTGAAATATGCTATTTTTCAATGCCTTGATCAGACAGGCGGTCTGATTTGAGCAGCTTGTCCGGATTCATGAGCCCTTTGGGATCAAACAGCCTCTTGATCTGGCGCATGATGTCCATTTCCACCGGATCCTTGACCTCGGGCAGATGGTCGCGTTTCAAGGTGCCAATTCCATGTTCGGCTGAAATGGAGCCGCCCATGTCGATGACGATGGCATGGACCATGCTGTTGATTTCCTCCCAGCGGGCCAGAAAGGCCGCCTTGTCCGCCCCGACCGGTTGGGAAATGTTGAAATGCAGATTGCCGTCGCCCATATGGCCGAAGGGAACCGGACGGCAGCCCGGAATGGCCGCCTCGCAGGCCGGAATGGCTCGGGCCAGAAAGGCCGGAATGGCGCTGACCGGCACAGAAATATCATGCTTGATAGAGCCGCCCTCATGCTTCTGCACTTCGCTCATGCCGTGGCGCAGATGCCAGAAATCCGCGGCCTGTTGCCGACTTTCTGCCAGAACCGCATCGACCACATGCCCGGCTTCGAATGCCTCTTCGAAAATGGCCTCGATCAACGCCCGGCCATCAACGGCTGGCGAGCCGATAGACAGTTCGACAAGGCAATACCACGGATAGGGGCTCTCCATCATGTCCCTTACGCCGGAAGCATGGCGGATGGCGAATTCGACCCCCATGCGAGGCATCAGCTCGAAACCGGTGAGCATTGAGCCGGAATGCGCGCGGGCGAGGGAAAAGAGTGCAAAGGCTTTTTCCGGCGACTCGACAGCGAAGATCGCCACTTGCTGATCGCACGGCCGAGGGTAAAGTTTCAGCGATGCCGCCGTGATGATGCCGAGTGTGCCTTCAGCCCCGATAAACAGATGCTTGAGATCATATCCGGTATTGTCCTTGCGCAGGGTGCGCAGGCAATTCATCACGCGCCCGTCTGGCAGAACGGCCTCGACGCCGAGCACCATGTCACGCGTATTGCCATAGGCCAGCACGCTGGTGCCGCCTGCATTGGTTGAAAGATTGCCGCCGATCTGGCAGGAGCCTTGCGCTCCAAGGGCCAGCGGAAACAGTCGGTTGACCTCTTCTGCCGCGCTCTGCAATCTTTCCAGAACCACGCCAGCTTCCACGATGGCGACATTGCTGTCCGGATCGATGCTGCGGATCTTGTCCAGCCGCTCCATCGACAGAATGATCTGATCGCCGCTGCTGTCGGGTGTCTGTGCGCCCACCAGCCCCGTATTGCCACCCTGCGGTACGATGGCGAAATTCTGTTCATAAGCAAGCTTCATGATGGCACTGACTTCGTCAACCGAGCCCGGCTTGAGCACGAGGCCCGTCTTGCCAAAAAACTTGTCGCGCCATTCATGGCAGTAGGGATCGACATCGGCCGGAGCCGTCAGGCAATGCTGCTTTCCGATCAGGGTTTCGAACTGCTTGATGGCCGCGCTATCGAGCTTGGCGGGTTCCCCGGAGGGATGGGAGAGGGATGCTTCAGTCACTTGCTGCGTCACTTGGTAGACATGGTCTTTGCCGGACGTCCGGCATATTCGACCGGGAGGAGGGGTTAGACCCCGGACCCTAGCAGAAGACGAAGGCGGTGAAAAGAAGTCTCGTCATGAACGGGCCTTGAGGGCTGATTGAGGCTGTCCTGATAGATGCTCATTCAAGTAAAAAGGATGCTGCTATTGCTGCCGAATAACTTCTGGTTCGTTGACGCATCCGGCTACATCATTCTTGCGTCAGGAAAAGACAAAGGAAGTCGGAGTGTTTAGCGAAAATGAACGAGCTGACGATTCGGATTATATTGTAATTAAACAGAAGTTCTACGATCTATGGATCGTCATGCAACCAAGTTACACACAGGGTAATCGTATGCACCTGATCAGAATTTTTGGTTCTGAGCAATATTCTTGCGCACAAGCGTTTAATCCATAGCATTTGACCACCAAATATATATACAATATTTGATATTGCTATTTGTCTGCATCACAGCAAGGGGACAGCTGGATGCCTTATATGGGTTCATCTTCAAGAAAGAGGCCTGTTCAACGCATGAACAGTGCCCGTCGACAGCTTGAGATCGTGAACGCAGCGTTTGATTGTATCGCTGTGTCAGGACACTTGTCGCTGTCAACAACCGAGCTTGCCTACAAAGTTGGCATCTCTCAGCCGGCTATATTCCGGCATTTCAGATCAAAGCAACAATTGCATCGCGCCATACTCGAAGAAGCCAATCTTCGGGTTGTCGATGAATTGAAGTCACTGATCTCTCGCTCCGAAATGTGGAGCGATCCGGGCAGTTTGATAATTGATGTCGTAGCCCAGATGGGAGAGAGCTTTGAGCGATCTCCCGGTGTCTGGCTGACATTGATCTGCCAGCGCAGCATTGCTGCGGAGGCAGAATTGCCCAGTGAGGAACAGAATGGTCGTTCCAACAAATGCGCCATATCTCAGCTGACCTATGCATTGGAAAGGCTGTTTATTGCGGCGAAAGACAAGGGGCAGGCCAATGAAAAGCTTGCGCCTCGTGATGTGAGCAACATCATTCTTTCGGTCTTGTTTGGAATGGGACAGATCTGGCTCAACAGCGATCGCGGCTTCGATTTGCAACAGCGTCTCGAAATCGCACTGAAGGGCATTCTGGTCGGATATCATTTCTTGCCGGGACAACCCACCAGAGCCATGCCAATGTCTGCAATCGCCTGATGGCGGTTGCGCGATAAAGGCTGGTGAAGGGAAGCTGTCAGAGATGCTTGGCTCCGCGCTCGTCGGGGCCATGCTTCCCTGTGTCTTTCTTCGCGAGATGGCGAAGAATCGTCTGCGAATGTCTCAGCGCGCGCAGATATTCGTTGATCCTTGTTTGGAAAGACGAGGCCATTTCCTTGCCGCTTGGCCGGTTTGCCGCCTTGAGTGGTTAAGAAACTGTAACAATTGTTGAGCAGTTGCCGGTAAATCAGCAGGCATTTAAGCATTGCAATTTTATCGCAACATGGTTGATAAAGGCTCCACAAATCTCGAGATGGTTTGCATGAGGGGCTGAAGCAGGAGAAAAACCGGCAGGTTTGGCGGTGATCTCTGGTTTCAGTTTTCTCGTTGGGCGCTTTTATCAAGGCTTTTTTGAAACTCAGCTCTCAGCGGATTGCCTGCTGCGACCATCCCGCCTATAAGCCTCCGCAAGCAGAGCTGTGTCGGAGCATATATAACACGCGAACCGTTCGCGACGAAACAAGCAAGAGGGTTTCTATGTCTGACAAACCACAATTGTTGAAAGGCAAACGCGGCCTGATTATGGGTGTTGCCAACAACCGGTCCATTGCCTGGGGCATTGCAAAAGCCTGTAAGGATGCTGGTGCGGAACTGGCCCTGACCTATCAGGGCGACGCCATGAAGAAGCGCGTCGAGCCGCTCGCAGAACAGTTGGGTGCTCTCGTGGTCGGGCACTGCGATGTAACGGAAGCAGAAACCATCGACGCTGTTTTCTCTAAGCTTGCCGACGAATGGAGCACCATCGACTTTGTCGTGCATTGCATCGCCTATTCCGACAAGGATGAGCTGACCGGCCGCTATATCGATACCACGGCGGAAAACTTCACCCAGTCCATGTTCATCTCGGCCTATTCCTTCACGGCCGTTGCCCAGCGGGCTGAAAAGCTGATGCCGGAAGGTGGCTCCCTGCTGACGCTCACCTATTATGGTGCTGAAAAGGTCATGCCACATTACAATGTGATGGGTGTTGCCAAATCCGCTCTGGAAACCTCGGTCAAATATCTCGCTGAAGATCTGGGCAAGGACAAGATTCGCGTCAATGCCATTTCTGCTGGCCCGATCAAGACACTGGCTGCTTCCGGGATCGGCGATTTCCGCTATATCCTGAAGTGGAATGAATATAACTCGCCGCTGCGCCGGGTCGTCACGACCGACGAAGTGGGCGATTCCGCTGTCTATCTTCTGTCCGATTTCTCCCGTGGTGTAACGGGGGAAGTTCATCACGTCGATGCAGGCTATCATGCCATTGGCATGAAGGCCGTTGATGCCCCCGATATCACGGTTTAATCGCTTTTCGCGAACCTCAATTGACGGCGGGCTGACGCGTGCAGCCCCGCCAGCCAGCGCATTTTGCATCCGTGGTTTGCCAATTTTATTGGTTGACCGCGGATGTTTTTTTATGGCCTAAAGGCTGCATCAAAGAGGCAGGCAAAGAAACGGTTGTTGACCTTCAGGGTTTCAAGGCCGCTTTTGCATGAAAGCGTGGGACATGAAGCCGGAACGGCAGTTGAACCGGACAAACCACTTTGAACGGCCTGCCTGCTTTACTTGCACCGAACCAGCCATTCATCGCGGCGCCGAGGAGAGACGATGCCAATCCCGCCCATTTACTATATCCGTCATGGCGAAACAGACTGGAATGCCGAATATCGCTATCAGGGCCAGAAGGATATTCCGCTCAACGTAAAAGGTGAGGGGCAGGCGCGCCGCAACGGGCGTGTTTTGGCCGAGATATTGCCCGACCCTTCCGCAACAAAGCTTTATTGCAGCCCGATGACCCGCACCCGCCAGACGCTGGCCCTCGCCATGGAGGCCGCAGGCTGGAGCGATACGCCCTGGGCCAAAGGCGTCACCTTCGAGGACAATCTGATCGAATTCTCCTTTGGTGACTGGGAAGGCTGGACGCTTGAGGAAATCAGGCAGCGTGAGCCGGAGCTTTATTGGGAGCGGGAAAAGGACAAATGGACCACCCGCATGCCCAATGGAGAAAGCTATCAGATGTTGTCCGAGCGCGTTGGCAACTGGCTGCATTCTCTGGATCGTCCGACCGTTGTCATCGCCCATGGCGGTGTTCTGCGCATCGTTCGCTATTTTCTCGAAAAGGTGCCGGAACTTGAGGCGCCCATGTTGAAAACGCCGCAGGACAAGATTTATTTCTGGGATGGCGAGCAGGCAAGCTGGATCTGACCTGGCTTTGCTCCGATTGCTGATCCTGTCTGAAGGGAAAAGCTTTCATATATTTGCGCATGACTTTGCAACGCTGTGATTTGAACTTGCGCTTGCGAAGGCTGACCGTTTTTCATTAAAATCTTAGGCAAATCTTATTCAATTCCCCTTTCTCCGTCTGACGAATTGTTAGGATACTTTTGATAAAGTCCATTCTGCAAAACGGGAATGACATCTGGAAGAGGCGCGGCGTCCGCAGTCGTGTCAGTCGGGGAAACTAGGTTATGAAAATTGCAGGAAAACTTGCCATTGGCATGATGCTGTGCGCTCCGTTCCTGTCACAGGTAGAGGCAGCCACAGCGCAGGATATCGTTGCCGCAATAGGAGGCAAATCCTTTTATTGCGAAGGGGGGAATGAATCCTCCGGGCGCGCCTATTATTTCAAGGTGGGACAAGATTCAGTGACCCGCGTCGATCAGCGATTTCCCGAGAAGGAAGTCGTTTTCAATATCGGCAGCGCCAGCAAGGGTGAATTGGGGAACTATTGGAGCTATGAAACCCTGAGCGATACGCGCAACAATCGCCTCAATCTCTATGAGCGCGTTTCCATGCGCTCGCCGGATCAGAATCGCCATATCTACACCACCTATGAACTCTATGAGGGCTCCAAGGGCATCAGTATGGTGCTGTATAACGGGGTGAGCGGCGCGCGCGACTGGACGCAGAAAACCGTCCGCGACTGTGGCAAGATGGTTGGCAACAAGGTCATGCGCAAGGGCAATCGCTACTGGTCCACCACCTTCGCGCGCTAGATCGCTGGCGCACTCCCCAATGAGGGTGGCCAGACAACTCACGACAAGCCTTTATGCTCGGCAAACCAATGCATGCTGCAAAGGTTCTGTATCGGCAGAGCGAATAAATCGTGCGCGGCGTTTGACCTTTGCGCCCTTGCTCTTTATGAAAGTTCCGTTGGATTTCAATCAAAGCGTCGCTACAGCATATGCTGCAGATCGCTCGATCATGAAATGACGGCGGGAAGGGGAGTGCGCCAGCGCTCCGGGCAAGACCTGTTCCTTCATCGTCGACAGGGCATCGATCGCTTGAGACGGGAAGCTTGCCGCACATGTCGCATAACAGTTTCGGACATCTCTTTCGCATAACCACCTGGGGGGAAAGCCACGGCCCCGCCATCGGCTGCACCGTGGATGGCTGTCCCTCCCTCGTTGTCATTTCCCGAGAGGAAATCCAGAAGGATCTGGACCGCCGTCGCCCGGGGCAATCCCGCTATACCACCCAGCGACAGGAAGCCGATCAGGTCGAAATCCTGTCCGGCGTCTTCGCTCATCCCGAAACAGGCGAACAAGTCACAACCGGCACTTCGATCGGGCTCATCATTCACAATACCGACCAGCGTTCCAAGGATTATGGCGATATTGCCGAGCGCTACCGTCCCGGTCACGCCGACTATACTTATGATGCCAAATATGGCATTCGCGACTATCGCGGCGGCGGGCGTTCTTCCGCCCGGGAAACGGCAATGCGTGTTGCCGCCGGAGCGATTGCCCGCAAGGTTATCCCGCATATCACGATCCGCGGTGCGCTCGTTCAGATGGGGCCACACAAGATCAATCGCGCCAATTGGGACTGGAATGAAGTGGACAACAACCCCTTCTTCTGCCCGGACAAGGAAGCCGCCGCACTTTGGGCCGACTATCTGGACGGCATTCGCAAGAGCGGATCTTCGATCGGCGCGGTCATCGAAATTGTCGCTTCGGGCGTGCCTGTCGGCCTTGGGGCTCCAATCTATGCAAAGCTGGATCAGGATATCGCCAGCGCGATGATGTCGATCAACGCGGTAAAGGGCGTGGAAATTGGCGACGGTTTCAACGCCGCATGCCTCACGGGCGAGGAAAATGCCGATGAAATGCGCATAGGTCCCGATGGCCAGCCGGAATTTCTCTCCAACCATGCCGGAGGCATTCTGGGGGGCATTTCCAACGGGCAGGATGTCGTGGTCCGTTTTGCCATCAAGCCGACCAGTTCCATTCTGACGCCGAAAAAATCGATCAACCGATCCGGCGAGGAAGTCGATGTCATGACCAAGGGCCGCCATGATCCGTGCGTCGGCATCCGGGCTGTACCGGTGGGGGAGGCGATGCTGGCTCTTGTTCTGGCTGACCATACCCTTTTGCATCGCGCGCAGCAGGGCGGAATGTCCAATTGTATTTTTGCCTTGAGGAACTATCTCTAGGCGACAGAGATGCTTGTGCAATGGCTTTCCCGATTGCCCTGTTTGACGCAGAACAAGAATAAAACCGGCACAGGATAACCGAATAACATAAAGGATTGAAATCAATGGCCGATATGGAACGGGTAGCGCAAGCCATTCGCGCATTCGAAAAAGGCGAGATGGTCGTTGTCACCGATGATGATGATCGCGAGAATGAAGGTGATCTGATTGTTGCCGCGACCAAGATCACCCCGGAACAGATGGCATTCATCATTCGCCACAGTTCTGGCATTGTTTGCGCGCCGATGACCGGTGAAAGCGCCCGCCGTCTCAATCTCAATCCGATGGTGGCACATAATGATGCGCCCCTGTCCACGGCCTTCACCGTTTCAGTCGATTTCAAGCATGGCACCACCACCGGCATTTCAGCCGAAGAACGCTGCATCACGGTGCATGGCCTTGCCAATGGCAATTCGGTTTCGAGCGATTTCGTTCGCCCCGGCCATATCTTCCCGCTGATCGCCAAGGAAGGCGGCGTGCTGGTCCGCTCCGGCCATACCGAAGCCGCTGTTGATCTGTGCAATCTGGCTGGCCTGCCGCCGGTGGGCGTCATTTCCGAACTGGTCAATGATGACGGCTCGGTCAAACGTGGCCCGCAGATTGTTGCCTTCGCCAAGGAACATGGCATCACCCATGTTTCGGTCGCGGATCTGATTGCCTATCGCCAGCGCATCGAGCGTCTGGTCGAACGGGTCGAGGATTTCCAGATCGATACCCGCTTCGGACCGGCCCGTGCCGTGACCTTCAAGGCCAAATTCGATGACATGGAGCATGTGGCACTGATCTTTGGCGATATCCGCGATGGCAAGAATATCCCTGTGCGCATTCATCAGGAAAATGTGCTGTCCGACATTTTCGGTACCTCGGGCACCCTCGACAAGATCTCGCAGAAATTCGCAGCCGAACGCGGCGTACTCGTCTATCTGCGTGACGGTTCACCCTGTGTGGCGACCGGCTCCATGCGCCCGCGTGATGGTCTGGAACTGGCCCAGAATGAAGAACATAAAAGCGCCAAGAGCCGCGACAATGACTGGCGCGATATTGGCCTTGGGGCGCAGATTCTGAAGGATCTGGGCATTTCCTCCATCCGCCTGCTATCGTCCCGTGAACGCCACTATGTCGGGCTGGATGGCTTTGGTCTGGAAATCTCCGGCACCGATATCATCTGATGCTCTGACAAGGCCAATAAGCCGCCCGCCAGTGCATGACGGAATGTCGGCTGACAGGCGATGAAACAGGCCGTGAAACAGACTATGAGACAAGAAACCCGCAGCGCCTTGATTGGCTCTGCGGGTTTCCCTTGCCCGACCACTTATGTGGTTGGTTGCTGTTACGAATGCGCCTTCAGCGAAGGCTTGGCCTTTGGCCGGAACAGGGGCGAGATCAGCCGCCGCCACGCAAGGGCAAAGCCGGTCCAGACGAGGAACAGGCAGGCCAGCGAGGCGATGCCGGCAAGGGTCTGCCCGATCACGCCATAGACTTCACCGGTATGCAGGAAGCGGATATAGCGCTTGAGAGCCTGTGTTGGCGAAGCCATTTCATCGGGCCCCTTGATCGAGGTGACATCGCCACTTTCCCGATCATAGGTGATGGTCTGCTGGGTTGAGACCTGCTTGCCATTACCGGTGTCAATCAGGATGTCGACACTTTTCGCCTGATCGGTATCCGGTACGATGATGGAAATGGTTTTCCAGTCACTCTCCACGCCCTTGGCCTTGTCCAGAATGGTCTGATAGGAGACCAGTTGTTCGACCGGCATATCGGAAGCGCCACCGCCGGTGCTTCTTGCCCACATGCCTTTGCCCTGTCCGCGCCCCATCGGAGCCTGAAGACCTGCGACCGAGAAGACAAGGTCATTGGCCCACTGATAGGACAGCACGGCCCCCGAGCCGACCACCGCCAGCAACGGGATCAGCACCCAGAAAGAGAAGACATGATGCCAGTTGAGATCGCGCGCCTTGGAATTCGGCATTTTCAGGAAGAAGATCTTCTGTTTCAGGAATGGCCATTTCCATTTCTTTGGCAGCCACAGATAAATGCCCGACAGGATGATGAACAGGAAGGCAACATTGCTGATCTTGACGATATCGCCACCCGCAGAGTCAAAGCCCATGGCGAGATTGCGATGGATATTTTCCATCAGGCCGAAGAATCCTTCGGTGGGATTGGTCTCATCAACAATGAAGCTGCCGTCATACTGGTTGATCAACTTGGCTTCATGCCGACCGGCAGAAACCGAAACCGGCCTGGAAGCATCATTGTAGAAATTCAGCGTGGCAGTCTGGCCGGGGAAGGCGGGCTGGGCGATTTTCAGAATTTCATCGGCCGACAGGGTCTGGGTCTGGCCAGCAGCAGGGGCAACGCGTGGGTCAAACGCGGCCTTGATCTGCATTTCGTAGGTCAACATGACGCCGGTAAAGGCCAGCGCGAAGATCACGAGGCCGGTGGCAACGCCCACCACGAGGTGAGCCCAAAATATAATACGTCTGAAAGACATCTCAGCGTCTCCGCTATAGAAGTTGGTCTAGGTCCTTTTGACAATCATACTCCCTCCTTGAGGCGAAAAAATCCCGGCAATTCTCATTAGTGTCGTAGATTGTCTCAGATGGTGAGATGGTTACAAACGGATACAAACTTCTTTCCCGGCAGCCATGAAAGCGGCCTGAACCTGCTTGGCGAAGGCGGGTAGAAAGGGGGCGATCCTTGCGCAAGAGCAAAATTATTCTTTGGAACCATTTGACCTTTCGCTTCGGCTCCCTAAATATAAAACAGTCAAAAGTTCATATCTGATTCACTTTTGCTTCTTACACTTGAAGAAACTCCTTAGGAACAGGTGGAAAAATGGCAAGAAAAGCAACAGCAAAAACCGCTTCCATTGATGTCGCCAAATATGCCGCGATGATGAGTCTGGGGCTGGTGGCCTACGCTCTGTTCTGGCTGGCTTTTCTCTAGAAACCCGAAACGGACGTCAGGAAGCGTGGTGCGTGCGTTAAAAAGCGAACCCTTATCTCTGTCCTGACCATAGCCTGAGGCCATTCCCCATTCTTTGAGCCATGCGCTCTATCGCTCCAGCCTTGAACCTTTGTCTCAAGTGGAAAACCAGCGTGGCTGCCTGTCAGTGCAATGAAATTGCGCTTGACCGGCAGGCTGGCAAATTCTATCGTCCGCCCATGAGCAAAAAACTGACCATCGCTGCCGTATCCTATTGGTACCCATCCTTCTAGATGGGTGGTTGGCTTTTGCATGCTTAAGACAGACCACCGGGTTCGGTGGTCTTCTTGTATGGAATGTCTGATCTCCGCGCCCGACTGAAAATCGCTCGCCTGAAACTGGCGAGACACGGAGACAGCAAGATGACCCATTTATCAAAAATCCCCACTTTCACCATCCGGCAAGCGCGTATGGACGATTTCGAGGCCATGGCCCCACTGTGGCGTCAGCTTGACGGCTACCATCAGGGCAGAGACCCGCGTCGCTTCCCCGGTACTGAAGAAAAATCCCCGCGCTCTCATGCCTATATTGCTGAAGTGATCCATTGCGCCGATCAGGCTCTGCTGGTGGCGGAAAGCTGCCCGACGATAGAAGGGCAGCCGGGAAAGCTCATGGGACTTGCGCTTGTCAGCGTGAAAACCTGCCCTCCGGGACCGGTCCATCCGGTTCGGGTTGTCTTTGAGGTGGAAAATCTCATCGTCGATGAAACCAGCAGAAGACAGGGTGTCGCGAAAGCGCTGCTTGGCGCGTCGGAAAGCTGGGCCCGGCAGAATGGAGCCTGCGAAATGCTGCTCAATGTCTATGCCTTCAACGAAGCAGCCCGGCATTTTTATGAAAGTCTCGGCTTCCAGCCTCTGCGCATTCAGATGGTGCATGCCCTGTGATGCCCTTGAAAAGCAATCTGCATGGGATAGGCAAGACAGTCAGCATAAGGTGAGGGCAGGGCATCAAGACAAGCCGCTGCCCTGATCCTGTTGCCTGCCAGTCAGCTTTGCCCCTTGCGGCCATGGCGCACCAGTGCCTGCAAAAGCAGGCCGATAAAGAGGCCATTGAGCAGGTGCCAGAGGAAATGGGTGCCAAGCGGGAAGCTGCTGCAAACCGTCATGTCGATGGTGCGGAAAACAATCGATGCAGTGAAGACGATGGCCGCTGCGAATATCCAGCCACGCGCTGCATGCTTGCGCAGATGCAACGCCAGAGCAAAGCCATAGAGGGCCAGCATGCCCGGCAAATATTGACTGGAGCCGTTGAAACCATCACCACCAGCCTCAGAAGCGTCTGTCGCCAGAAGATAGCGTGAAAAGAACCAGAGCACGGCAAAGATGCTCATCAGCGATATTGCATAAATGCGAAAGGCGCGGACAAGGGATGTCCCCACGATGCGGTAGATGGCCAGAAAGAGATAATAGGCCACGAAGCTCCAGATCGGAATCACATCAGCCAATGAAGACCAGGCTCGGGCATGGGTGTGAAACAGGAAAGAACCGATGCCGATCAATCCGGCCAGAATGACCGCAATCATGATCAGAACATCGCCTTCAAGCTCGCCATTTTGTCTCTGCAATCTGTGATTGATCCAGTATCCCCAAAGGGCAGCGAGCAAAAAGGACAGATTTGTGAGCGCGTTGACCGGTTCGGACCAATAGCCGGGGTCGGTACGTTCGCAATAAATATCAATTGGCAAAAGCAGGGATGCTTCGGGCATAGAGGAAAAAAACCTATTCTGTGGCGAAATCGACGGCGATTGACAGAAAGTCCTTAATGAAGAGTTAAGTGAATATAGTTTACCAAAAAGCCTAGACAATTCAAAAGCATTTACGTAGGTTTGTGCACTGTATGTTCTTATTTTCAATTCCGTGTTCTGGCCGTGATTCATTTGTTTGAAGTTTGTTCTTTCAATGTTCCGGGTAAGATTAAATAGATCAAAAGAATTTTACGCATTGGCTTTACCTTCAAACTGCCGCGTCTAGGCATTTTTGACAGGTGACATCAGGGCGCTGTTGTCCGGGGGATTGCATCTGTAGAGGCTCGGGCTGGGCGGTGGCATTGGTGGATCTGACAGGCGGAAGCAGGCCTTGATTCTGCGCAATACACCCATAGCGCGAGCGTGAAAGAACAGGCCCAAAAAATCCTGCGACAGTTTGATACAATTTCACGTAATGGCGTTACAAGCCGCCATATTGCTGCGAGAATCAAGGGGTATATTGGTCTGTGCAAGCGGCGGCAAGGGAACACTCTGCCAGCTTGCGAAACAAGGGATCTGGTTCTGACAGGACAATGAGGAATTGGCCAAGCAGACAGTCCGCTCCAGCCCGGAACAAGGCTGAAAATCCTATATAATAAGAACCAAAATAGCTGGGCTATATTGAAGCACAAATGATCATCCTTATATCCGAATGATAGAGTTTGACAGTGCAGAACCAATTGGCCTTAGAGGAGTTGCAGGAGTGAAAGCTCCGTTGAAGGTGATTATCATGCGCAACATGCTTTTTCTGACAGCAATCGGCATATTGACCAAGCATCTTTTCAGTCTCGTCATAGAGTTGAAGGATCGTATTTGCTGAAAAGTGAAGCGGCAAAATAGCTCGCTTCAAATGCGGTTTTAAGTGATTTACAGTAATGAATTCAATATAATAAGTCTTTTACCTTGGCTATTGAGCATCAACTGGTCACAGATCACAAAATAGTGTAGACATATGATGCTGCCGGATAGTCTTTAGAATTCAACTATTTTGAGTTGTATTTTCCCGCTTGGAGAAGACTATTTATATTTCTGACAATGTCTATGCGTTTCAATTCCTGTTATAGAAACAATCAGAAACAAAAATCTGCTGAAATCTGCGAAAAAGCAGAAGGTTTCTTTGATTTTTCGGCGATGAGTCGCCAAACATGAGACTACTTAAACCAGAAGAAACGCCATGCAGAACACAACGCACATATTGGTCGTCGAAGATGACACCGAAATTCAATCGCTGCTCGCAGCCCTTTTGCAGCGGAACGGCTGGACAGCTTCGCTGGCCTCCAATGGGCGCGAAGCTGATGCCATTATGGCTCGCAGCTGTATTGACCTGATCCTTCTTGATGTGATGCTCCCCGGAGAAGACGGATTGAGCATCTGTTCGAGAATTCGTTCCGTTTCAACAATCCCCATTCTTATTCTCTCCGCTAAGGGAGAGGATATCGACCGCGTAGTCGGCCTCGAGCTGGGGGCTGATGATTATATGTCCAAGCCATTCAATCCCCGCGAGCTTGAGGCAAGGATCAAGGCCATGCTGCGCAGAAGCCGCATGGCAATCAAGGACAGCCGCATGCAGGCTCCAATTCTCTATTTCGGAGGAAAATGGCAGCTTGATATCAGAAAGCGGGAGCTGACTGATTACAAGGGGGTGCAGACCCATCTGACACCCGCCGAATTTGATCTTCTGAGAGTCTTTTGTGAGCGCCCCGGCCTGACATTGACCCGCGAACAGCTGATCGAACTGACCCAGGGCCCCAATTCCGGAGCAACCGAGCGCAGCATTGATATTCTGATCTCACGTTTGCGGCGCAAGCTGGAAAGTGGTGAAGACGGCCAGAAGCTGATCCATACAGTGCGCTCGGGCGGTTATGAATTCATCGCCGAGGTCCACGAACAACGCGAGCCTGTATGAGAAAAACACGCTGGTTTGGCTTTCTTAACTCCATTGCCGGGCAATTGCTGATCTTGCTGATTCTGGCAATGGCTCTGTTCATGACGGGAATCTATATCTCGGTGCGAGCGGCGCGCAATATACCGCTGGCACCACCCGTCATGCTGTTTACCGAACGCCAGATCGGCATTGCCGAAGCCCTTGCCCAATTGCCGGCGCAGGATGTGCCTTCCTATATGGAAAGGCTCGGGGCGCTTCATCCCAATGTCTCCTATCAACATCTTGCTGCCACAGCGCCTGAAATCCGCGACCTTACATGGGTAACCCGCAATCAGGCGCTGAACGACCCTGCTTTCGATGGGGCATTCTCCGGAGGCCGGGAAGGGCCCGGTGAAGCTGATGGAAAGGGTGGCCCACCGCCATTCCTGTCCAATCCGCAAACCGTCTCCACGCCGATTGCGCGCAAGCTGGAGCGGCTTGGAGACAATATGCTTCATGTCACGGTTTTCTCGCGTATGCCTGATGAGAGCGTCATCAGCGCGAGTATTGATACCCGTCTTGAAGAGCCGCCCAATCACATGCTCGAGAATATTGTGGTCTTCACCATCGTATGCATGTCGCTATTGCTGCTCTGGGCGATCATATTCCTGATCCGGCCTTTGCGCAGACTGGCCCATGCAACCAACAATATCGCCAAGGAAAATGCAAAGCCGCTAAAGGCAGATATTGCCGGACCGACAGAATTGCGTGTTGCGGCGATGGCCCTGAACAAGATGCAGGATCGCATTCATCACCTGATTGATGACAGGACGCGCATGCTGGCGGCCGTGGGGCATGATTTGCGCACCCCGGTGACGCGCCTGCGCCTGAGGGCAGATACCGTTGAACCGGAAGATCTGCGACTGGCCTTCCTGCGCGATCTCAACATGATGGACGGCCTGCTCAAGCGCCTGATGACCTATTTCAGCAAGGGCCAGATTGAAGAAGAACCGGTGCGGCTTGAATTGAGCAGTCTGGTCGACAGTCTTGTCTGCGAATGGAGCGACGCGGGCGAAGCGGTTGAAATGACCGAATATACCAATCTGACCATATCGGCTCGCCCCAATGACCTGATGCGCATGGTGGACAATCTCATCGACAATGCCGTCAAATATGCTGGTGGTTGCTCAGTGTCTGTGACACGAGAAGAGGATCACGCCTGCCTTAGGGTGATTGATCACGGCCCGGGGATACCGCAAGAGGAAAAACTGGCATTGCAGGAGCCTTTTGCCCGCGGCGACAAGGCGCGCACCATGAATGACACGTCCGGCTTCGGACTTGGTCTGGCGATTGCCCGCAAGGCGGCCGAAATGCATGGTGCCACGCTGGAGCTGGCCGATACCGATGGTGGCGGTCTGACCGTCGAGGTGCGCTTCGCGCTGGTCTAGTCCGTAACGGTTCTTTCTTGTCCTGTCCGGCTCTGCTCCGTCCAGCCTCTTTGCGCTGTAGCTCAGCTCAGACTTCCAGCTTGCCTGTATGCTTGACCGCCCGCAATGTCAGGGTGGAATTGACCCGGACCACGCCGGGCAGATTGGTCAGGATATCATGATGGATGCGCTCCAGATCGGCCGCATTGCGATAGATGACGCGCAACAGATAATCATATTGCCCGGCCAGCAGATAGCAGTCCTGTATCTCGTTGATATCCTTGATTGCCCGCTCGAAACGGGCAAGAGACTCGCGGCCCTGTCCATCCAGAGTGACAAACACGAAGGCGGCGCCTGACATGCCGCAGGCCTTCATGTTCAATTGCATGTGATAGCCTGAAACCAGACCGCTTTCTTCCAGCTGCTTGACCCGCCGCAGACAGGCCGAAGGCGACAGATTGACCTTCTCGGCCAGCTCGGCGTTGCTCAACCGTCCGTTATCCTGAAGCAGGTTGAGAATCTGGCGGTCGCGTTTGTCTAACTGATCTAGGTTCATGAAATTCGATCTTTCTTGAAATTTGTGAAATAATATGCGAAAAAATACCGTGAATACAAGCGCATTTCGCGGCACATTGCGCATATTTTGCGTCATCATTGATATGTTATTCGAATTCCCCAAAAGCGTCCTGCAAGGCGATGTAACAGGCATTCTAAAGGCCGTCACATCAACAACAAAAAGACGCATTGGCTGCAATAGACCCCACGGAGAACTCAACAATGCTTATCGGATGCCCCAAAGAGATCAAAGACCATGAAGACCGCGTTGGTCTGGTCCCTTCTTCTGTTCTGGAACTGGTCGCCAATGGCCATGAAGTCCTGATTGAAACCAATGCCGGTGCCGGTATTGGCTGTTCTGATGATGACTATGTCGCAGCAGGCGCGAAAATCGCCGCCACTGCCGACGAAATCTTCGCCAAGGCCGAAATGGTCGTAAAGGTTAAAGAGCCTCTCGCTGTTGAGCGCGCAAAGCTGCGCCCCGGTCAGTTGCTTTTCACCTATCTTCATCTGGCTCCCGATGCCGCCCAGACCGCCGATCTGGTCAAGTCCGGCGCGACCTGCATTGCCTATGAAACCGTGACTTCTCCCACCGGCGCATTGCCGCTTCTCTTCCCGATGTCCGAAGTTGCCGGTCGTCTGGCCCCTCAGGTTGGCGCGCAGGCTCTGGAAAATAACGGTGGTGGCATGGGCATTCTGCTCGGTGGCGTACCGGGTGTTGATCCCGCTGAAGTCGTCATCATCGGCGCTGGCGTTTCCGGCTCCAACGCTGCCCGCGTTGCCCTTGGCATGGGAGCAAGCGTCACCATGGTTGATAGCAACACCAACGCGCTGCGTGCCGCCGTTGACCGCTTCGGCACCGCCATCAAGACCGTCTATTCCAACAAGGGCAACATCGCGCGCCTCGTTGCCAAGGCCGACCTTGTCATCGGTACCGTACTGATCCCGGGTGCTGAGACCCCCAAACTGGTCACTGCCGAAATGATCAAGTCCATGCGTCCCGGCTCTGCCGTGGTGGACGTGGCCATCGATCAGGGCGGCTGCTTTGAAACCTCCAAGGCAACCACTCATTCCGACCCGACCTATGTGGTTGATGGTGTCGTGCATTATTGCGTCGCCAACATGCCCGGCTGCGTTGCCCGTACCTCCACTTTCGCCCTTAACAATGCCACCCTGCCTTTCGCATTGGCTCTGGCCAACAAGGGGTGGGAGCAGGCTTGCAAGGATGATCCATATCTGCGCACCGGCCTCAATGTGCATGACGGCAAGGTTACCTATCAAGCCGTCGCCAAGGCGCTCGGCTATGATTTCACCTCTCCTGAGAGCATTCTCGGGCTCTGAGGCCGGATTGCACCGTGCGAATGCCTGAGAGCGTTCCCCGGTTACCAGAATAAGAAAAACGCCCGATCATCAAGAGATGGTCGGGCGTTTCTTATGGAAACTAATCATCTGTCTTTCAGGCCTGGGCAGCAGTCTTGCGCCATCATGCGCGGCGCAAATAGCGGGATTTCTCGCAGCAATGGGCATAATGGAAGACGAAAATCTCGTCCCAGCCCTTGTCATAGCCATCGCGCATCATCGAAGCCAATGCGCCGAAGCAATCCCAGCCACCATGCACCAGCTTGACCAATGTGCGCTCGGGGGCCATCAAGATGAAGCTGACAACGAGCTGGGTTGAATGGTCCAGTGGCTGGCCCATATGAAAATTGATCGCCAGCGAATTGGGTTCGTCGCAATCGGTAAAATTGCCCCAGACATGGCGGGTATCGTCGGAGGCTATTTCGATGATTGCACCACCCGGCACCGGATCTGTTTCCAGCGCCTTGGCTGCAACCCCGGTGCTGTGGATCGAAATGGACCGCGTGTCCAGTGGCCACCAACTGCCCATCCCCACGGAAAACAGGCGATAGGCCGTTAGGATGTCGGTCGGCACCTCAATCACTTTTACGATCGGCTTATACATGGCTCAATCCTGATCATGTCGGCCGTGGATCCAGTTGAAAGCTGGCTTTGATCCGACGGTCGACCAAAACGGAAAACGTTTGCTCTTTGTTGTTTGCTGGGTGATTGCTCTCTCAAATCACATCAAACAGGATAAAGATCTGGCCGTCGCCGCACAAGGCATCCTTGGTAGGATAAGCCATCGGTAAAAGTGCAACCGACTGTTTCAATAGAGCGAATTCCTGCTGTAAAGATGGACTTCCCGGGCGCGACCTGCGCAAGGAAGCTTGAGGTGAGACAGGAGCTCCAAAAGCCGCGTTCGATGGGTGTCACCGCTGTTCGGGTGGCGTTCCTTGTTTCTTCTGACGATGGCGTGTCATCAGCGGGCGTGTCGTTTTGAGCACACGGCCGATGCTGCGCCCGGCGCGTTCTTCCAGCCAGACGACGCCATGATCAAGCCAATCGACCTGCTTGCGCAGACGCCTTATGGCATTGCGCCCGACGCGGCTGTTGGCGATGACGAGAAAGCTACCCAGCGCCAGCAATGGAACGCCCGTAGGGATCGGCAGCCATATGGTTGCCAGACCAGCCAGCAGGCACAGAAAGGCGAAGCCCATGATCGCCCATTGCCTGAGATTTGAGATCACTGCCTTCTGCTCCCTGAGGATGGCTGCTAACGAGGCCCACCGAGAAACCTCCGGACCGATTGAAGCAGTTCAAGAGATCCGTGTTACAAGCCTGTAATGACACCTGATTTGCAATCCATTAAGCCCCATCTGTGACAGCTTGAAGACAGCACCAGCGACAGGGCGAGGCCTCGCACAGCTGTATCGGAAACGCGGGGAGGGCCGTCGCTGTTTTTGAAAAATCCCGATTGGACAAGCTTTCTGGCTGCGGTAAAGGTCCGGCGCGGCGGTTATATGTCGAGATTTTTGGAACTGTGACGCAGGCGCGATTCCAGCGGCTGGGTGGTTTTGAGCACGCGAACCATCTTGGCCTTGCTGCGGCCTTCAAACCAGCGCATCTGCCGGTCAATAAGGTCAAACCGGCGTCTGACACCGCGCACCAGAGCGCGCCCCCGCCGACTATATGCGATCAGCAGGAAGGTGGCAAAGGTCATCAGAATCGCACCGATAGGCACCGGCGTCCACACGGATCCCAATCCAACAAGAAACAGCATGATAGCGAAGGCGATGATCAGCCATCGCTTAATATGGACCATCTATTGGCGACCCTTCCTGCTTATCCTGAGCCAGACTGCACCCGGGATATGACTTTCCCTGCAATATCTAGTCAGCTTCTTGGCAAGATCAAGTCGCTTCATGCCAAAAGCAGAATTTATACAGACCGGTAACGGATCTCGTGAGCGACAAAACAGCCTGCCCCGCATTCGCGCTTCACAGGCTTGCCCTTTTTTTACGGCCCGATTGGCTTGGTGAAATCAGCGTGTCAGCGTGACCACGCATTCCACATGGGGCGAATAGAGAAACTGGTCGACCGGTGTCACCGAAGCGATGCTGTAACCACCGTCTACCAGAATGCGCAAGTCGCGGGCGAGCGTTCCGGGATTGCAGGAAACCGCGACAACCACGGGTACTTTCGATTTGGCGATTTCCTCGCATTGTGCCTTGGCTCCGGCGCGCGGCGGATCGAACACCAGAGCATCGAATTTCTTCATTTCCTGAGCCAGAAGCGGGCGGCGGAACAGATCGCGCCGCTCCATCTTGATGCCCTTGAGCTTGTCGCCAAAGCGCCATGCCCGCTCCAGCGCCTTGAGGGCAGCGTCTTCGCTCTCCAGCGCCCAGACCTGCGCTTTTCTGGCAAGCCGCAGGGCAAAGGTGCCCGAACCGCAGAATAGATCGATCACCCTTTTGGCATCGCCCACGCTCTCAAGCACCAGTTTTGCCATCGCCAGCTCGGCGTTTTCCTCGGCCTGAACAAAGGCGCCGGCCGGTGGGCTGACTTCAGCCCCGCCCATCTGCAACAAGGGCGGGCGGCGCTCCAGCAGCGTATCCCCATTGGCAGAAAGACGCGCCAGATCGAGCGCTTCGGCCATTTCAACCGCCTTGAGATAATCCTGCCCCTGCCGCATGTCCCTGACATCATCCAGACTGACATCGACCCCGTTATGGGTCGCCAGCAAGGTGACACGGGCCAGATTTTTCTTGCTCATGAAAAGCGGCAGATAGTCGGCCAGCTTGGGCAACAGGGCATTGAGAGCCGGTACCAGAAGCGGGCAATGATGGACATCAACCACCCGCGTCGAGCGGGCTTCATGATAACCGAACAACAGCCGACGCCCGATAAGGCGGGCGGTCAGAACAGCTCTGCGCCTTTTTCCCGGTTCTGTCGCAACGAGCGGCGCGATTGGCAGATCTTCAAAGCCGCGCGAGGCCAGTGCATCTCTGACCAGTGCCTGCTTCCATGCGCCATAGGCTGCTGGGGCCAAATGCTGCATGGCGCAGCCACCGCAGGTCTGAAACAGCGGGCAGACCGGCGCGATCCTGTCAGCGGAAGGCTCAAGGACCTCTTCCAACTCGCCGCGCTCGCCCATCGGCGTCACCCGCACCCGCTCTCCAGCCAGAGCAAAAGGAACATACAGACTGCCAGCACTGTGATAGGCGATGCCATCGCCCTTGCCGCCAAGCTCGTCAATTGTGATTTCTACAGGATCGGTCACGGTCTCTTTGGTCCTTCAGCGGTCTTGTGCCCGGGTGATGTCAGCATGAAGCCTTCATCTGAGCGGGTTTTGGTCTAAAGCAAATCTATCGGATTCGCTGATCATTGTCGTCTGTCGCATTTCGTCTCTGGCTGGTCTCTGGCTGGTCCATCGCCACCCTTAGCAGATCTTGGGGCGGCTATGAGGCAAATCCGGCGCAGCGGTCAAACAGGAGACAAAGGATTTAGTCCCTTGTTGTTCTAAGGGCAAGGGTCTCGCTGATCAATTCGTGGCAATAGTGTTGCCGTGAAATGGAAATGGACCTTTTAGTAAAAATTGAAATATTTTTATATTGCAATTTATGATGGAATTTTGGATTCTCTTTACGGAAATCAGGTATCCTGCCTGCGTGTTTGATTTGATAGAGGGAATGATTGACCAGATCATTCATCGCGCAAGGGTCGATGAAAGATTCTGTCTCCGGTATTGGGTGGGCATATCTGACCGGCATCTGATTTCGACCTGCAGGGAGACCATGACATGCGGGCCATAATTCTGTTTGCGATTATGCTTTTCTTTTCTCTGGCTCCTGTTGCTCAAGGGCAGGAGAAACAGCATTTTCTACTGGATAGTTGGAAAATTGGCAAAATCAGCGGCGCGGCCCGAATAGAGGTGCCCGGCCATGAGGCCATGGTCATCACGAAAGGTCGGGTCCTGTTTCCGGGGCAGACCTTGATGACGGGCCATCGCACGCGCCTGCAAATGACCAATGGCAAGCAGCGTCTTCAGCTCGGCTCCAATACGGTTCTGAGCCTGCCTTCCTTGCATCAGCAGAAGGCTGACATGACGATCATTCGTCAGCTAACCGGCACCGTCACATTTTCCATAGACAAAAAGAACAAGAAACATTTCAAGGTGGAAACCCCCTATATGGTGGCGGCGGTGAAAGGAACCGAATTTACCGTGTCCATTGATCCCGCATGGGCCAATGTGCGGGTTCATAAGGGCATCGTAGAAGTGCGCAACAGTCTCAATGATGAAGCATTTGACGTGACTGCAGGGCAAGCCGCAGCCATGAATGTTGTCGGATTGCATGGCAAAGGATGGTTTGCGTCGCGGTCAGCATCGCCAGAAAGGGCGGCAAGCCTGACACCGGCCCTCTTGTCCCGGTCTTCACCAGCCTTGGCCTCAGCGCGGCTGACGCTGGTGGCACGTGGTGAGGAAAGCCCTGAAAAGCGCGCGATGCTCAGGGAGCAAACCGAGCGCGAAGGCTCCTCGAATATTCTGGGGCTGATTGGTGGGGCCGGGGCAAGCCTGCTGGCGGCAGTCTTCGGTTTCTTCGGGGCAATCGCCAACGCCATATATGGCTGGATCTCCAGCCTGATTGTTGCGGTGCTTTCGCCGCTGCTTGATAGGGCAGAGGGCTTTGCCGCGCTTGATCATTGGGTGCGCGTGGTCATGATCGGGCTGGCTGCAGGGCTGCTCCTCGGGGCCGGGTCACTCTATTATTTCCTGTTCCACCGGCGATAAGACAAACTGTTCTTTTCTGCAACAGGGGCATGATGCGGCAACCCGGATATCATGAAACGAAAAACCCGCAGCGATAAAGCGGCGGGTTTCGCTAAAACTTGATTTCGGTATTCCGGGCATGAAAGATCAGGCCAGCTTGGTTTTGCCTTTAGCTGTCCTTGGCTGCCAGCTTCTCGCGGGCGACCGCACGCCAGCCGATATCCCGGCGGCAGAAGCCATTGTCCCAGCGCACGGCATCAACCGCCTTGTAGGCCAGGCTCTGTGCCTCGGTGACCGATTTTCCTCGGGCGCAGACATTGAGCACGCGCCCGCCTGTGGCCAGCAATTTGCCATCCTTCTCAGCCGTACCCGCATGAAAAATGGTAACCCCTTCCAATGCCTCGGCGGCGGAGAGATCATCGATCACCGTGCCTTTTTCATATGAACCGGGATAGCCCTTGGAGGCGAGCACCACATTCATCACCACGTCATCGGACCAGTTGGCCTTGACCCCGTCGAGCTCGCCCTTGGCTGCGGCAAGCAACAGCTCCAGCAGATCGCTTTCAAGACGCATCATCAGGGTCTGGCATTCAGGATCGCCAAAACGGACGTTATATTCGATCAACTCGGGCCCCTTGTCGGTGATCATCAGGCCGACAAACAGGATGCCGCTGAAGGGAGCGCCACGGCTTGCCATACCGCGGATCGTCGGGCGCACAATCTTTTCCATGACCTCTTCGGTCAGCGCTTTTGTCATCACCGGAGCCGGGCTATAGGCACCCATGCCGCCGGTGTTGGGGCCGGTATCGCCTTCGCCAACCGGCTTGTGATCCTGCGCCGAGGCAAGATGCAGCGCCGTCTTGCCATCACAAAGGGCAAACAGGCTGGCTTCCTCGCCCTGCAAAAAGGCTTCGATCACGACTTCCGCGCCAGCATCGCCAAAGGCACCATCGAAGCATTCCCTGACAGCGGCTTCGGCTTCGGCGTCGCTCATGGCGACGGTCACGCCCTTGCCTGCGGCCAGCCCATCGGCCTTGATGACGATGGGGGCCGGATGTTCCTTGAGATAGGCGAGGGCAGAGGCGCAATCGCCAAAGCGGGCATAGGCTGCGGTCGGAATGTCAAACTGGGCGCAGAGATCCTTGGTATAGCCTTTGGAGCCCTCCAGCTGGGCGGCTTCTTTGGATGGTCCGAAGCTGAGGATACCCGCCGCACTGAGGCTGTCTACGAGACCGTCAACCAGCGGTGCCTCTGGGCCGACGATCACGAAATCAATGGCGTTGGTCTTGCAGAAGGCGACGACCGCCGCATGATCGCTTTCACTGACATCGGCTTTCTCGGCCATGGCCAGAAGTCCGGCATTGCCCGGAGCGACATAAAGTGCGCCAAGACGGGGGGATTTCTTCAGGCCATAGGCAAGCGCATGTTCGCGTCCGCCAGAGCCGATGAGAAGAACGTTGAGGCGATCAGTCATCACGGGCACCTTTGCAAAAGTGAGCCATCAGCAAGGCTCGGATATCGGAATTGGACAGGTGCAAGTCTGCTACCCTTCAGCCATGATAAAATCAAGCCTGCAACCGGCCTGCGGACAAATTCTTGCCCTAAAAGCCATGATTAATTGCTGAAATGGCAACAGGCCGGGCCTGATTGTTCGCCACTTGGCGTAAAGTCCGGAACATGGCCACAGAACCGGGCGGGGCTACGCAGCTCGCGGGGGGGCTTGTTTGGGGTGCATGCCTGCAAGCAAGGAGAGATGAAAATCATCTCTGCATTTAGAAAAAGCCGATCCAAAAGAAGACACCTTGCGTATCTAACAGGTATGACGGTTCGGAAAACTTGGAATTAGTTTAATATATACAAAATGATACAGGCGCGAGACACTACAATACAATTTGGGTGGTTGACGTTGCCTTGCTCTTGGGGCAATGCTCATGAATGCATAAGGGTTCTCCTTTTGGGCAAACAATCATGGCCAAGGACATTTACATGAAGGAACAGGCAACTCTGGGAGATGGACGCGTTGCGGATGCAGTGCGTGGCCATTGGGCAGACACTCTGCTGCCTGCATGGGTCCGTCCCTATGCGCGCCTGTCCCGGCTGGAGCGGCCGATCGGCTGGTGGCTTTTGCTCTGGCCATGCCTCTGGTCCCTGACGCTTGCCGTGTCGGTCACAGATGCCGACAATTTGCCGCCCATTGAGCGCATCCTCTGGTATGGCCTTGCCTTTTGGCTGGGAGCCGTTGCCATGCGGGGCGCTGGCTGTACCTATAATGATATTGTCGATCAGGATATCGATGAGATGGTCGAGCGCACGCGCTCGCGTCCTCTGCCCAGCCATCAGGTTTCCCGTCGTCATGCATGGGGCTGGCTGATTGCTCAATTGCTGATCGGTCTGTTCGTGCTGCTTCAGTTCAACAATTATACCATATGGCTCGGCTTCGCCTCGCTCAGCGTGGTGGCCATCTATCCCTTCATGAAGCGGATCACCCATTGGCCTCAACTGGTGCTCGGGCTTGCCTTCTCATGGGGGGCGCTTGTTGGCTGGACTGCGATCACCGGGCAACTGGCTCCGGCCCCCGTGCTGATGTATCTGGGCGCCATCGTCTGGACCATCGGCTATGACACCATCTATGCCCATCAGGACAAGGAAGATGATGTCATGATCGGGGTGAAATCGACCGCGCTGCTGTTCGCTGAAAATACCCGTGGCTGGCTCAGCCTGTTCTACGCCGTCATGGTGCTGTGCATGCTTTCCTGCTTCTGGCTGTCTGGCGTGTCATGGCCTGCCTTTGTCGGACTGGTCATTGCCGCGCTGCATATGGGCTGGCAGATCTGGAAGCTGGATATCGGCAATGCGGGCCAGTGCCTCGCTTTGTTCCGGTCCAACACGCAGATAGGCTGGATCATTTTTGCCGGATTGCTGGCCAGCATCTGGCTTTGAGCGGAAAAATCCCGTCCCCCGTCTCCCTGATTTCAGCAAAGGTCAGGCAGTTTTCTCCGCACCGAGAAGATATTCCTTGTTGCCATCGCCGCCCAGAATGGGCGAGGGGATGAGATCGCGCACCTGCCAGCCAACGCAGGCCGGGTCATCGGAGCTGGCAAGCCAATCGGCAATGGCCTGAGCTGCCCTTTCTCCCTCCATTGCATCGCGTACGATGCCGCCCTTGCCAATGCCCTTCTTGCCCACCTCAAACTGGGGTTTGACCAGCAAGAGGGCGAAGCTGTCCGGTGCGGCCATGCCGAGCGCTGCGGGCAGGGCGAGCCGCAGGGAAATGAAAGACACATCGCTGACCAGCGCGCTAAAGGGCTCTGGCACATGGCTTTGGTCCAGATGGCGTGCATTGACCCCTTCGAGCGAATGCAGGCGCGGATTCTCCAACAGGCTGGGATGCATCTGGTCATGTCCGACATCGATGCCATAGACCGCCTGTGCGCCCCGCTCAAGCAGCACCTGACAGAAGCCCCCGGTCGAGGCCCCGATATCGACCGCAATCCGTCCGGCCGGATCAAAGCCAAAATGGTCAAGCCCGCCAATCAGTTTCAGCGCAGCGCGCGAGACATAGCCTGATGCCGGATCATTCATTTCCAATGCCGCATCCGGCCCCACCATCTGGCTGGCCTTGGTCGCTGGCTTGCCATCCACCTGCGCAAAGCCACGCTTGATCGCATCGCGGGCACGCGCCCGACTGGCGCAAAGGCCGCGTTCCACAAGAGCCTGATCAAGACGCAGTTTCTCCATAAGACAAGACCTTTCCCTGAGGGCATGGCATTCGAAAGTGAGGGCTGGCCAGAAAGCCAAGGCCCTTGAAGGCCAAAGCCCCGTGAAAGCCAAAGCCTGTGCAAGGCAATGGCTGACCTGAAACCCTGCTGTCAATAAGGCCTGAAAAGCTGCAAATCAAGGGGCGCAATTCAAGAGGCGCAACTCAATAGGTGCAAATGGCCATGCGGCGCTATTGGGCGCTGGCAATCAGATTGCGCAATTTCACCACCGCGCTGTCATGGGCTTCGCCAAAGGCGATGGTGCCGGAGAAATCGCCCCCCTTCTTCATCAGGAATACCGATGCGGTGTGGTCCATGACATAATCCCCATCGCCGCTGCCGTCATCGACCTTTTTGGCATAGACCCTGTAAGCCTTGATCACGGCATCGGTTTGCTCGCGTGTGCCGCGCAGACCGATCAGTTGATCAAAGAAGGCTCCGACATAATCGCCCATCGCTTCCTGACTGTCTCTCTCCGGATCGACCGTCACAAAGACGAAATTCATCTTTTCCGCGTCCTCGCCCAATTCTTCCACCCAGAGCGTCATCTCGCTCAGGGTTGTTGGGCAGACATCAGGGCAGAAGGTGTAGCCGAAATAGATCGCCAGCGGCTTGTCGGCAAAATCGGCATAGGTAACGGCCTTGCCGGTGTGGTCGGTCAACGCAAAGTCGCCGCCAATCCTGACGTCGGTTTCGCCCTCCTGTGTCTTCTGCACATAAAGCTCATCGCTATACCAGGAAAAGACGAGAAAGCCCAGAATGATCGCCATGAGAAGGCTGAGGCTCCAGGAGATGGCGCGAATGAGTTTTTTCATCTTGTTTTCCTGATGCTGGATGGGACGGACCTCCGGCGCAAAAACCGGATCGGACCTTCAGTCTCCACAGTGCGTTGCGCAAGTCAACCTGACGAAACTGCGCATGAGGCTTAAGGATGAGACCTGTCAGATGACAGTCAACAAGGGCATGCATGCATCTTGATCAGATCATCGATGGGTCAGCGCCAGCTTGATGCCAAAGCCAAGCAGCAGGAAACCTGTCGCCCCATTCAGACTGCGCGCAATGAGCGGTCGGGCGAGAAAGCGCCGCGCCTTGTGTACCATTATCGCCAGACCGCCCTGCCATAGCATGCCGAGCAGAAAATGGATGCCCGCCACCAGCAGCGACTGCCAGAGCGCCGATTGGGCAGGATCGATGAACTGGGGCAGGAACATCATGTAGAACAGGATCGGCTTGGGATTGAGCACATTGGACAGGATGCCCTCACGAAAGGAGGTGATAAGCGATACGGCACGCCTGCCTTCATTTGCCAGAACGAGCCCATGTCCGCGCCATGCGGCCCGCAGCGATTGCACTGCCAGATAGATGATGAAGAGCGCGCCGGCATATTTCAGCAGCATGAAAAGATAGGCCGACTGAAGCAGGATCACCGAAAGGCCCAGAGCAGAGATGGTCGCATGGACAAACAGGCCCGAACATATGCCCAGACTGGTGGTGAAGCCATCCGAAAAGCCGCCGCGTGCGGCATTGCGCAAAACCAGCACCGTGTCCATGCCCGGAGCCATGGTCAGGGCAGTCAGAGCCAGAATGATCGCGAGAAAGGGAAAATGCTCGAACATGACGAACCTTGAAGCTGGGATGGTGAACAGGGATGCGGCAGGGCAGAGGTAATGGGCAGATCACAGCCTATGCCGGAACAGCAGCAATGCAAGACAAAAATGAAGCGGAACGCGCTTCGATATATTTAAGCAGCATTCAAGACTGGGGCGAGGTGCATCAGGTCAGACGGGCAGGAATCTTGGTGAATGCCAAGGCTCCATTGGTTATCCTTCAGCTACGGCCTCCAGTCCAAGCGTTCAGGCCAAGTCATCCAGTTCAAGCCCCCCGCGAGGATATCTCGCCAGTCCCTAGTGACCAGTCTTCTGTCCCCGGCCTGCGGATAAATTCTTCGCATTCATGCGCAGGCCAGCAACAAGGGGCATGGCCGCAGAGGGCTTATATCCGGTTAGCCTTCGAACTGTTCGTGCGCGCCCCAATACATGGCTTCGATCTTGTTGCCATCCAGATCGCGGACAAAACAGCCATAATAGGCGTCACCATAATCCGGGCGTGGCCCCGGAGCGCCGTCTGGCGTGGCGCCCATTTCAAGCGCCTTGTCCCAGAAGGCCTGCACGACCTCCTTGCTCATGGCAAGGAAGGCAAAGTGAGCGCCGTTGCCGACCGAGGCCTTTTGCCTGTCATGAGGCGTTTGCACCCAGAATTCAGGATGGGTCTTGCCAAAGGCAATGGCCCCGACTTCGCCGGGAATATCGACCTCCATGATGACCTTCGCTCCGACGGTTGTCAGAACCGCCTTGTAAAAGTCTCTCGCCTTGGGAAAATCATTCGTGCCAATCGATACATGCGCCATGATGACGGGTGGTTCACCATTCATTTGAAACTCCATTATGATTAAAATGTTCACTAAATGTTCTTTGTGAGATTGCGCTCTTTGGCGCTGTCCGTCAATCAGCATTTTCCCGCATCGACGCATTCTTGCCCGGTCTTTATTCTCTTTCCTATGCTTTTGCTTGCTTGGGATTTTGGCCGAAAAAGTGCAGAATGGCACCAGCCGACATGCTCAGGAGCGGGCCGGTGGGGAAACATTGCAAGGGGAGGAGACCTGAGGCATTGAGCAAGCAAGATTTCGAACAGGCACCGCCTGAGACCAAATCCAGATCCTCTTGTGTTGTTGACGGTGGTCCCATCAGCGCTGACAATCTGCCTTCCTTCTTTCCTGCCCTGAAGCAGCAATTGTATCACAGGCTTGCCTATCAGGCCGGTGATCCCCATCGCTGGCAGCGGCAAGCCCGACCCGAGGCTGCAAGACTTATGCTACCGGGGCTTGATGATCCGGATATGCTGCTCTCCGGCGCTGTTGACGCGCAAGAGGCAGAAGCCTTCTCTCCCTCATTGCTGGACGAGATTGACCGTGGCGCTTTCATGGCCCGCCGGGTTCGCTTCACGCTACGGCCGGGATGCACTGTTGTCGCCCTCATCCTTGTGCCAAAGGGGGGCCGGGCCCTTTCCCGGAGTGATATGGCTGCATGATCACGGTGCGCATTTTGATATCGGCAAGGAAAAGGGCCTGCGCCCATGGTATGACGAGGCAAGACTGGCGGCATCGCAGGCTTGGGCGGAGCGCTATTTCTCGGGGCTTTTTCCCGCCGAGGAGCTGGCCAGACGCGGCTATATGGTCTTTGCCATTGACGCCTTGGGCTGGGGAGATCGGCAGGGCAACGGCTATGAAGCCCAGCAGGCACTGGCCTGCAATCTTCTCAATATCGGCCATTCGCTGGCGGGCGTGGTTGCCGAGGATGACTTGCGCAGCTTGCGCTTCATGCAGACCCTGTCCGAGCTGGATGCCAGTCGCATCGCTGCTGTCGGCTTCTCTTTCGGCGCATTCCGGGCCTGGCAACTGGCAGCCCTTTCGCCACTTGTCAAAGCTGCCGTTGCCATTTGCTGGATGGGAACTTGCCGCGAACTGATGGTGCCCGGCAACAATCAGCTGCGCGGCCAGTCTGCCTGGCATATGACCCATCCCGGTCTTGTCCGGTTGCTCGATTATCCCGATGTTGCGGCTTTGGCCGCGCCCAAACCGCTCTATTTCATTGCGGGCAAAGAGGATGCGCTCTTTCCGTTGCCGGCGGTGGAACGGGCCTATGAAAAGCTGCAAGGAGTCTGGCGCGCTTTTGGGGCACAAGAGCGGTTAAAAACGGAATTCTGCGCCGGTGGGCATCATTTTGACCGGGTAAGACAGGAGGCTGTTTTTACGTGGCTTGCCGCTCGGCTCTGACAGATTTGATCATTTGCGGACAAATAGTCCACACATGGTAAAAACCCAATGATATTTGATATTTATGCGAGTTGCACCTCTTGCCATTTAGCCTTAAACATGTCCGTTGTTAGTTTTCTTGCAAATGCCTGAATGGCTGATATCAGCAGTAACTACCAAGGATCTTCTGTTCTGTGGGGGGGGTAATTGCGGTGGGTAAATATGGAGAGGGGCCATATGGCGGAAATTTCTGATACGCCGGATGTTTCTTTGGGTGAGGAAGGCGAGATCAATGAGGGGCTGGAGGAAGCGCTCGCGCTTGCCCGCTTGCGCGTCGCCGAAGATCCGATCAGCATCATTTTCAGAAGCGATCTGATGGAGATTCTGAATGTGATCGCCGCCCGGCACCAGAAGAATGGAGCGCTCATCGAGGCGCTCAAGGCGGTGGAAGAGGCTCTGAAAAATTGCGAAGAGCTGCTGACCCTGCACAAAACCCAAGTGGAAACACGCCGCCAACAGGGGCAATATTACCAGCAGATCGGCGCATTAAAACAGGCGCTGGAAGATGATACCGGCGCACTGGTTGCCTATGGTGAATGCGTGGCCATCTGTGAGCGGATGGTGGCAACAGAAGCTCAGGAGCGCCTCTATAAATATGATCTCGCAAGAGCAAAATGGTGTCTGGCCGAGATCGACAGCAAGAACAGGAAACGGCTATTGTCAGGAGCGCTAGACTTTCTACTCAATGAGCAAAAGGACGGCATGCTTGAGCAAGACCATGTCTGGATGATTGAGGCGATCCGCAAGCAGCTGAATGACCGGCATGCGCCCGACAGCGCCTGGGAAAAGATAAGGGCCTTTTTCCTCTGAGCGAGCGGAACAGGGCCTGTTCGAAATGCTTCACCAACTATTCACCGTCTCGGACCGAATGTGACCATTTGGCGATGTCGCATATCCTTGCTCTCTGGCATATTTCGCTATAGACATTGGAAAGCGAAGCCGCCTCATGCGGCTTCAGCTTTTGCCATATATGGGCTCAGAAGGGCTTGTTTATCATCCGCTTGATAGAGTTCCGTGCTGTATTATATCCTGTATGGCAAATTGCGTAACGAAGAAACGATAACCGGCGGCCCATTTTCCGGTCCATTTCCGGGCTGATTGGCTTAAAGGAAAAACCAGCGGCGCGAGGGGCAAGCTTCGCGTCTGAGAATGACAGGTGACTGAATTGTCAAAAACCCCCAAGCTCGACAGCATCAAGTCCATGGAAGATATCCGTTCTCTGGATATGGCTGCGCTCAAGGCGCTCTGCGATGATGTGCGCACCGAGACCATTGATGCCGTATCCGTGACGGGGGGGCATTTGGGCGCGGGGCTGGGGGTTGTTGAACTGACCGTTGCCTTGCATCATGTTTTCAACACGCCGCATGACCGCCTGATCTGGGATGTGGGGCATCAGTCCTATCCGCACAAGATTCTCACCGGACGGCGGGATCGCATCCGAACCCTGCGTCAGCCGGGAGGCTTGTCCGGTTTCACCAAGCGCAGCGAGAGCGAGTTTGATCCTTTCGGAACCGGACACAGCTCCACCTCTATTTCAGCCGGTCTTGGCATGCAGATGGCCTCGGAACTGAATGGCGAGAAGCGCAATGTCATCGCAGTCATTGGCGACGGAGCCATGAGCGCGGGCATGGCTTATGAAGCCATGAACAATGCCGGGGCGCTCGACAGCCGCCTGATCGTTGTTCTCAACGACAATGACATGTCGATTGCGCCACCAACCGGAGCGATGAGCGCCTATCTGGCCCGGCTCATTTCCGGCAAGACCTTTCTTTCCCTGCGCGATGCAGCCAAGCAGCTGGCCCATCAGTTGCCGCGCTTCTTCAAGGAGAAGGCAGCCAAGGCAGAGGAATTTGCCCGCTCTTTCGTAACGGGCGGCACCCTGTTTGAAGAGCTTGGTTTCTATTATGTCGGCCCGATTGACGGGCATAATCTGGAGCATCTGCTGCCGATCCTGCGCAATGTTCGCGATACCGACAAGGGGCCCATTCTGGTGCATGTCGTCACCCAGAAGGGCAAGGGCTATGCTCCGGCCGAGCATGCCAGCGACAAATATCATGGCGTTTCCCGCTTTGATGTGGTCACCGGCACCCAGCTCAAGCCGCCGAGCAATGCACCCAGCTACACCCGGATTTTCGGCGAAAGCCTTGCCAAAGAAGGGGCCAGGGACAAGAAGGTCGTCGCGGTAACCGCCGCCATGCCTTCGGGCACGGGCATCGATATTTTCGAAAAGGAATTCCCCGACAGGACCTTTGATGTCGGCATTGCCGAGCAGCATGCGGTGACCTTTGCCGCCGGGCTGGCTTGTGAGGGCCTCAAGCCCTTCTGTGCCCTCTATTCCACATTCCTGCAACGGGCCTATGATCAGGTGGTGCATGATGTGGCGATCCAGAATCTGCCCGTGCGCTTTCCCATTGACCGGGCAGGCTTTGTCGGCGCCGATGGCCCGACCCATGCCGGTGCCTATGATATCGGCTTTCTTTCGGCCTTGCCCAACATGGTTGTCATGGCTGCCGCCGACGAGGCCGAACTGGTGCATATGGTTGCCACCGCAAGAGCCTATGACGATGGCCCGATTGCCTTCCGTTATCCGCGCGGCGAGGGCGTTGGAGTTGAAATCCCTCAGGAAGGTGTGCCGCTCGCAATCGGCAAGGGGCGCATCGTCAAACAGGGGAGCGGTAGCAAGGTTGCCATTCTCTCGCTGGGCACGCGCCTTGCCGAAAGCCTTGATGCAGCCGAGCGGCTGGAAGGCTATGGCCTCAGCACGACAGTGGCTGACGCCCGCTTTGCCAAGCCTCTGGACCGGGAGATGATCCTGAAGCTGGCAGGCACCCATGACATGCTCATCACCATCGAGGAAGGAGCCGTTGGCGGCTTTGGCTCTCATGTGCTTGAAATGCTGGCCTCCGAGGGGGCGCTCGACGGCAACCTCAAGATCCGCACGCTGACCATGCTGGACCAATATACCAACCATGGCAAACCGGACGCCATGTATAAGGAAAATGGTCTGGATGCCGACGGCATCATTCGCGTTGTCTTTGAGGCCTTGGGCAAGGATCTCAATGCCGCCATCGAAGCTGGCGAAATTGCCTGATCCCTAAAGGCTGGCTTGCTTCTGGCGATGGACAGAATACAAAAATCCCGGCGGGTGCAGATGGCTCCCCCGGGATTTTTTGTTCATAACGATGGTCTTGGCAAAGGCCATGACAATGATCTTGCGGGCGCGATGGCTAGAAGAACCAGTACCAGACGATGGGCAACAGGATCGCCGTGGCAAGGGCATTGAGCCCCATGGCGAGCCCGGAGAAGGCACCAGCTTCTTCATTGACCTGCAATTTGCGGGCGGTGCCCAGACCATGCGCTGCGGTACCAATGGCAAGGCCACGCGCGGCCCAGCTTTTCACCCGCACGATATTGAGAACCGTCGGCCCAAGCGAGGCCCCCAGAATGCCGGTGATGATGACGAGCACGGCAGTCAGGGATGGTACCCCGCCCAGCGCCTCGGTGATGCCCATCGATACCGGCGTTGTGACGGATTTGGGAGCCAGCGACAGGAAGGATTGCTCCGAGCCGCCCAGCGCCCATGCGATCAGCACCGATGAGACAGCGGAGACGACCGAACCGGTCAGCAGGCTGACGGAAATGGCCAGCGCCGATTTGCGCACCTTCTCAAACTGCCGATAAAGCGGAATGGCCAGCGCCACAGTCGCCGGGCCAAGCAGGAAATGGAGGAAGTGCGCACCCTTGAAATAGCGTTCATAGGGCGTGCCGGTTAAGATCAGGATCGCGACCAGAAGAATGATGGCAATCAGCACCGGATTGACCAGCGGCTTCTTGCCCGATTTTTCATAGAAGAAGAGCCCGACCTGATAGGCGATCAGGGTTAGCGTCAGATAGAGCAGGGGGCTTTCACTCAGATGGCCCCACAGGGCGGTCAGGGACGTATGCATATGCTATTCCTTGCTCCCGCCGATGGTCTTGTTGCGGGTCAGCCAGCTCATCAGAAGCCCGGTGACAGCGATGCACAGAAAGGTGCTGATGACGAGTGAAACGCTGATGGGTATGATTTCTCGCTGGATCAGCTCGGCATTGACCATGATGCCCACACCCGCCGGAATGAACAGCAGCGACATGTGCGAGAGCAGCGTATCGCCGACACGCCCCAGCCCCTCGGACACTCCGCCCTTGATCAGCAGGCCGATAAACATGATCGCCATGCCGATGACCGGTCCGGGAACCGGAAGATCAAGCAATGTAACCAGCGTCTCCCCCACAAGCTGGCAGATCAGAATTAGTGTTAGATAGAAGAGCAATTGCTTTCCTCTCTTCATTCTTGGCAAGGCCACAAGGGCCATTACGAGTAACCGGATTTGTGCCCTGACACCTGCCGGAAGCAGAGGGCTGTTGCCGTCGGGTGACGGAAGACTCCCCGGAAGCGGGGCTGCAGCCGAATGTGACAAGGGATGACAGAATGACGCATATCATGTTTCTTTTGGTGAAGGGAGCGTAAAAGTGCCCCTAGATGTCGCAATTAGTGCAAGGCTGTATTGCAGCATGCGCCCCTGAAATGCCGATCGTGTCTTGATGCTGTCGCGTCCCCCGTCGCTTCTTTGTCGCTTCCCGGCGTGTCTCTGTCGGGTAAATGGCGGGTCGATGGCGTATGCTGTCGTGCTCGAGACGTGGCAGAAAGAGCGGGAGCATGGAAAGCTCGGGTCAGGAACAGCAAAGGAAACAGTCCCAATGATCATTCGAAAACTTCGCCTCGACAGGGGATTGTCTCAGGAGCAACTGGCTGACATGGCGGGCATCAGTACCCGCACATTGCAGCGCATCGAGCGCGGCGCCAAGGCCAGCCCTGAAACACTCAAATGTCTGGCAGCTGTTCTGGAGGTTGAATTCAGAGACCTGAACAAGGAGCAGACCATGGCCGAGCAAAATAGTCCTTCCCAGCCCCCCCAAACCCACCCTTCCGGGCAGCAAGATGCCGCCCCGTCGGCAGAGATTTCTCAGGCACCCGCGCCCGCTCCGGAAGCATCATATCAGGCCGCTCCCACCCAGTTGCCGCAGCTATCCGCCGACGAACAGGAAGCGATGGAATATGTCCGCGACATCAAATCCTTCTATACTCATGCCACGACCTACGCGTGTGTCATGCTGTTGCTGCTGGTGATCAACCTGATAAACAGCCCCGGCTATTTCTGGGTGATCTGGCCCGCTCTCGGCTGGGGCATCGGTCTGACCATTCATGGCTTCAACACCTTCGAGGTGATCAATCTTCTGGGCGACGACTGGGAGCGCAAGCAGATTGAAAAGCGCCTCAAGCGCAAAAGCAAATAGCGCCGGGCTGGATTGCCAATCGGCATGCAACGCCAAAAGAGGCGCCATCAAGCAGAGGGATGAAGCGGTCTCTGGTGGCTCTGCCCATCATGCTGCAAGCCAACCGATTGGCGAAATGATGGGCCGGATAAGTCCCCTGAAAAGACGGGAAAAGGAAACGCCGAAAGAGCCGCGCAAAAGACTCGCTGACAGCTGCAGTTTGCCAATATTCGCATCTTGGCAAACTGCTTTTGAATCACTTTATCAGGCAATTGAATCAATGTGTTAAGCACGAGATTATGGAAAGAAATTGCTTTAGGGCGCGGAATCAGAATCTCAACATTGCCGCTTAAGTGATTCTAACGACTCACGATAATCTGCTTTAAAAGCAACTTGTGCTCTCCCAACAATGCGCCTTGACCTTCAAGTGATGTTGCAACATTGGGCATGGGAGGGCATGAAAAAGGGGAGCCCAAGCTCCCCTTCAGATGGTGTGAACCGATCATCTCAACCTGACGAAACCGGTCTTGAGACCGGCTGTTGAGGCCGTCCATTGCCGCCGGAATGGTCCGGCGCAACGGCTGGCTCAATGCTTGCCGAGATAGTTGACCAGCAGGTCCTTGGCTGCATTCAGGTCGGTCTTGTCGATCATCTCGCAGACCGTGTGAATATAGCGGGTACCGACACCGATGGCGGCTGCCTTGGTGCCAGAGCCGGCCTGCTGACCGGCAGCCCCGTCCTGACCGCCACGGGCCAGAATGAAGCGCTGGACCGGAATGTTTTTCTCGGCAGCAACGGCTTCCAGTTCTTCTACCAGATCGATATCAGCGATGAAGGAACCGTCCTTGATGTCAAGGCCAGCGCCCTTACCTTGAGTTGTGATGGTGTCTTTCTCCGGCGTGCCCGGAGTGTCGCAGGAAAGGGTGGTGTCAACACCGATGACCACATCCGGAGCGACCCCGAAGCTTGCAGTGCGCGCACCGCGAAGGCCCACTTCTTCCTGTGCCGTGAAGGCAACGGTGATCTCGCAATCATGGGAGACTTTCGCCTCGACGATCTCGCGGATCACCTCGATGCCGAGCCAGCAGGCAATGCGGTTGTCGAGGGCCTTGGAGACGACCTTTTCGCCCATGTCGAGCAGAGGCTCGTCCATGACCACATAATCGCCGACCTTGACCTTTTCCTTGGTGGCTTCGCCCATGCCAAGGTCAATGATGAAATCGTTGACTTCAGGCAGCTTCTTGCGCTCTTCCGGTGTGGAGATATGCAGGCCCTTGCCGCCCGGATTCATAACGCCCTTGAAATCGCCTTCCTTGGTGCAGACCAGAACACGACGAGCAAACAGGGTGCGCGGATCGAACCCGCCCACCGGGTCGATATTGATGAAGCCCTTGTCGGAGACATGGCTGACGAGAAAACCGATTTCGTCCATGTGGCAAAGCAGCAGGATACGCTCGGGAACAGCACCTTCTTCCTGCTCGGTCGTTGGAAAACGCGTGCAGACAAGCGAGCCCATCGCGTCGGTGTAGATTTCGTCAAAGAGCCCTTCGGCTTCCTTTTCGATCAGGGCGCGGATGCGATGCTCACGGCCCGGCACACCGGGGGTTTCGCAAAGGCGACGTAGAAGATCAATGTTCATTATCACTCTCTATGGAAATTTCAACTGAGACACTCTATATCAGAGGTAACGTGAAAGACAGTATCAGGCAATGATTCTTAGCCGCTTGTTTAAGGGCTTTCCCCTAGCTGCTGTCTGACGAATCCAATGGAACACTGTCGGCGCGTGCCTGACGGGCGCACTGACGGGGGTGAGGACAAGACTGATGAGAGATCCATATAGCGTGCTTGGGGTGTCCAAGTCGGCGGATGAGCGCGAGATCAAGAGCGCTTTCCGTAAGCTTGCGAAGAAATATCACCCCGACCAGAACAAGAGCGATCCCAAAGCGCAGGAAAAATTCTCCGAGGTCAATCAGGCCTACGAGATCGTTGGTGACAAGGAAAAGCGCGGAAAATATGACCGCGGAGAAATTGACGCCGAGGGCAAGGAAAAATTCCACGGCTTTGGTGCTGGTGGCAATCCCTTCGGTGGCGGTGGTGCAAGAGGCGGCAACCCCTTTGGTGGCGGCTCTACCGAGGACATTTTCAGCGAGATTTTTGGCAACATGGCCGGCAATGCCCGGCGTGGCGGCGGCGGCAATCCGTTTGGCGCGGGGGCTGATCCCTTCGGCGGCGGAGCCCACCATGGCGGCCATCATCATGCCCAGCCGCAAAAGGGGCAGGATGCTGAAGCCAAGCTTAGCGTGACGCTGGAAGATCTCGTCTCCGGCGAGAAGCGCCGCGTCCATCTGCCCACCGGCAAGACACTGGACATGGCCGTGCCAAAGGGCGTCAAGGATGGCCAGACCATTCGCATGAAGGGGCAGGGCTTTGAAAGCCGCACCGGGCCGGCTGGCGACGCGCTGGTGACGATCCAGATCCTGCCGCACAAGCTCTTCACGGTGGAAGAGGGCAATGTCCGCCTTGATTTGCCGCTGACACTGTATGAGGCGGTTCTGGGGGCAAAGGTCCGCATTCCAACGCTTGAGGGCAAGGCTGAGGTGAAGATCCCCGCTGGCATGAGTTCAGGCAAGAGCCTGCGCCTCAAAGGCAAGGGGCTGCCCGATCGGGACGGCCAGCGCGGCGATTTGCTGGTCACTGCCAAGATCATCCTGCCCGAAGGCTCCGATCCGGGTCTCAGAGCCCTGATGGAAGACTGGCAGGATACGCGCCCCTATCGCCCGCGCGGTCCCGAATTTGGCTAGAACAATCATATCGAAGTGAAAGCGGTCCCTCGGGCCGCTTTTACGTTTTTAAAATGGGGAGGAGCATGGATAAGGATAGAAGAGTTTTTAGATGGCCTAAGAAAGAGAATGCAAAACTTTGGAGGTACATGAGTTTTGCAAAGTTTGTGGCATTGCTTGAGACTAAATCTCTTTGGTTCTCCAGAGCTTCATGCTTCGAGGATACTCATGAAGGAAGTGCTGCCGCATTTACGGTTCTATTGAGAGAAATTGCCGAGAACCCTCCAAGGGAAAGCGATAGGCCATCACATGAGTTTATTCGAAAGCATCTAGAGGAAAACCCTAAATTACGAGAAGTCGTTTATATAAATTGCTGGCATCGAAATGATATAGAATCTGTTGCAATGTGGAAGTTATACGGGGGGAGTGAAGAAGCAATCGCCATTACTACCAAGTTTAGCAAACTTCTTCAGTTGCTTCCATATGACTGTAAAATCGGTGAAGTTGAATATATAGATTATGATCGCGAGGCACGCCAGGATCTAACAAGGCCATATGGTTTGTTCATGTCTAAAAGGCTCTCATTTGCACATGAACAAGAAGTTAGAGCAATGTTTTACATCGACCCAAACAATGCTCCTGGAGTAGTTTTTAGCGAGCAGGCCGAGGGGAAAAATAGAGATTTTCGTACGCCACTGGGATATCCTCAAGAAATCGATGTCGATAAGTTGGTCGACGAAATTTATATAGCACCAACCGCGCCTGATTGGTTTGAGGATTTAGTTAAAAGTATTTGCAAGAAATATGATTTCAAAAAAGAGGTTTCCAGATCAGACATCTTCAGAGACCCCGTTTATTGAGAGACGCTGCGGTTGGTGCGCCCGAAGTTAGGTTCGTCAGCGCTCCTTCAAGGAGAAGCTGGTGCAAAAACTGCCTTCAGAACAGGCGCCAGCTTGAAATCACGCTCTGAAGCACCAGCTTGTCCGCAAGGATCAGGCCGCAAAAGGCAAGCAGGATCACAATCGACATGATCAACAGCCCTCCTTGCCAGCCTTTTTGGGGCGCGCGCATAAAAAATCAAATCTCATCACACCAATCTCTTTTGCCAACGGTCAATCAATGGTCCTGAGCGAAAGCTGAATAGGGGCATTCCGCTTCTTTTCCGCGCAGGTCTCGGGATTGGGGGGAATATATCGGGAAATCTGATTTGCGATAGGCGGCGTGTGTGACGACTTGTCGTGCAATGTGTCAGCGCGAGACGGTGATACAGAGCGTTACACTTTTTTGCCGCCCGATGCACAGCTTCTTGCCAACGGGCGGGAAGGGCCAGCCATGGCGCTGGCCCGGTTCCTTGTTTTGGGGCTGATGTAATCGCCCTGACGTCACGATGACGTCTCTATGGCGTCTCTACTGGGGCTATGGCCTCAGTTGACGGGGGTCAGCAGCGGCTCGCCTGCGAAATGGGCCTTGAGATTGTCCACCACCAATTGCGACATGGCTCCGCGGGTTTCAACGGTGCCGCTGGCATTATGGGGGTGCAGCACCGCATTGGGGATCGCTGCGAATGCCACATCAGGATTGGGCTCATTGACAAACACGTCAAGTCCGGCGCTGCCAAGACGGCCATCCTTGAGGCAGGCAATCAGCGCCGCCTCATCCACCACGCTGCCACGGGCGATGTTGATGAAGCTGCCTTGCGGCCCCAGCGCTTCCAGCACATTCGCGCTGATCATGCCCTCGGTGTCGGCACCGCCCGGCATGGCGGCGATCAGCACGTCGGCCCATTTGGCCATGGCCTCAAGGTCTGCCATATAATGATAGGCAACGTCTGCCTGCTGGCGGCGGCCATGATAGGCAAGCTCGACCCCCATTGGCTCAAGACGGGCTGCAATGGCCTTGCCGATGCGGCCCAGACCGGCGATGCCGACCTTCTTGCCCCGGATCGAGCGGGTAAGCGGGTAGGGGCCATCTTTTCCCCATGCGCCACTGCGCACATGAGCATCGCCCCTGACAAGATCCCGGCGCACGGCAAGAAACAGCGCCACCGCCATATCGGCTACATCATCAGTCAATACGTCGGGCGTGTTGGTGACCTTGATACCCTTCTCGCTGCAGGCTTCCACATCAATGGCGTCATAGCCCACGCCGGAGGAGGAGACGATCTTGAGATTGGGCAGTTTGTCCAGTTGCGCACGGGTGATGCCGCGTCCGCCATTGGTCACTGCGGCGAGGATCTTGTCCCCGATCTGGTCAAGAAAGGCTTCCTTGTCATCCGCCTGATCATAACGATGCAGGCTGTAGGTTGCTTCCAGCTGTTCTTGCTGGTCTGGGCGAAGGGGAACAATGACAAGAACGTCCGGTTTCATAATGCGTTATCCTTGGTTTGAGAGCCGCCATTCTCCTCCGTCCGTCTCAATGCGGGCATTGTGAAGGGATGCTGGTTGAAATGCATGGTTGGCGGCTAAAGAAAGCAGGCGAAGGCGAAGAGCATCGCCAGAATAGAGTGTAGCGACAATTCATCCTACCTGTAAATACAGCAAGGCGATGGAAAAATGGATAGGTCAGAGGCTTTGCGACGCCCCGCCGCATGACTGGCTGGAATTTGTGCGGCAGACACCCTTGGCTTGTGTCTGCTTTCGATGTAGCACCTAAGGGGGACATATTTTCTTTCCCGAGCAAAATCTGCCCGAGAATGCTGGTGGTACGGATCGGCCCGAAAACTGGTGCCAAAAGGCCAGACTCTGAAAACTGGGCCAGAAACATAGGCAAGAGAAGACAATGGACTACGAAATCAAGACAGTCGCGGGCAAGCGCATCCTCTATGTCATGGCGGTCGACGCCGAATATGGCGATCACCTGCGCGCTAAAATCGTGCCTCTGATGACCGGCGTGGGGCCGGTCGAATCTGCAATTACCGTTGCATCCTTCCTTGCCAGACTGGTGGCTTCCGGTCAGAAGCCGGATCTGGTGGTTTCTCTCGGCTCGGCGGGCTCGGCCACGCTGGAACAGACGGAAGTCTATCAGGCGACGTCTATCAGTTATCGCGACATGGACACATCACCCTTGGGCTTCGAGAAGGGCAAAACACCCTTCATCGATCTGCCGGTGGATGTGCCGATGCCCTTCCGCATTCCCGATGTCAGGGAAGCGCGCCTTTCCACCGGAGGCAATATTGTCTCGGGGGTGGCCTATGATGCGATTGATGCGGATATGGTGGATATGGAGAGCTTTGCGGTGTTGCGCGCCTGTATGTTTCATGATGTCCCGATGATCGGCCTGCGCGGCATTTCCGATGGCAAGGAAGAACTCACCCATGTCAGCGACTGGAAGGAATATCTCCATGTCGTTGATGAAAATCTCGCCAAGGTCGTGGTGCAGCTGGAGCGTTCCATCACTTACGGTCTGATCCGCCTCTGACAGACGCAGCCAGCCCTTCCTGCCGCATCTTCAGGAAATGCAAAAACGCGAGCAGATCATCTCCGCTCGCGGGTCTCTTTTGTTGCCTTATGCAAGATGGCCACAGAAACGCCAGAGATGGGCCCTGAGATGGGCGGGCCAGCAATGGGCCAGAGATGCCCTAGGCGGATTTCTGCTCCTCGAAATGGCCGCACCAGTCATTATCGGCAACGATTGGCCAATGCGCAAACTTGTCTTTTTCCGTCAGGAAGGTCGGCGGATTGAAGCGGCATAGTCCACGGTCGCCGTCTTTCTCTTCCTTGGTGTCAAAGTACGTGCAATCGTGGCAAGTCGAATGATCGGTCATGGTCTTGTCTCCCCTTGTTGCAAGTCACTCTCTGCCGTTTGAGCGCAAGATGAAATCCCCGCTTCAAACGATGCCCCAAGGGTAGCAAAAACACCTTCGGCAATCTATCGTCGAAAGTTGTAGCCCGGCCATTCAGAGGCTTTGACAGCAAAATTGGACAGCCTTGTCCCCAATTGCCGCCATTAGTCCAGATTGAGTGCTGTCGCCGGACGGGTGCCGGAAAGGGCGGTCAGAACATTCTCCACCGAGGCAACGGCAATCCGGCGCATGGCTTCTTCGGTGGCTCCGCCAAGATGGGGAGCAAGGATCACCCTGTCAGACTGTCCTAGCGGGCCGAGCGGTGCTTCCTCTTCATAGACATCCAGCCCGGCAGCAAATAGCTGGCCTGAATTGAGCGCTTCCAGCAGCGCCGCTTCGTCCACCAGTCCGGCTCGGGCCGTATTGACCAGAATGGCTCCTCTCTTGACCAGAGAAAGGCTGTCCCTGTTGATCATATGTCTGGTCTCGGGCCGCAAGGGCGTATGCAGAGAGATGAGATCGGCTTCACCAAGACCGGCTTCCAGCGAGGTGGCCCGCTCGAAATCGCCCAGATCCTTGACGCGGGGCGAATGCACCAGAACGCGCATGTCGAGCGCTCCGGACAGCATCTTGCCAAGCCGCGAGCCCGTATGACCCCAGCCAACCACCAGCGCCGTCTTGCCTTGCAGTTCGAGGGTCTGATTGCGGTCGCGGAAACCGAATTGGCCTGCGCGCTCTTGCCGGTCTGCTGCCGGAATGAGACGTGCGGCAGAAAGCGCCAGCCCCAGCGCCAGTTCGGAAACGGACTGTGCATTGGCGCCCGGCGTGTTGCAAACCAGAACGCCATGGCGGGTGGCCGCATCCTTGTCCACCGCATCATGACCCGCACCATGCACCACCACGACCTTAAGCTTGTCCGAGGCAGCAAAGGCTTCTTCGGTGAAGCCTGCATTGCGGGTGATTGCCGCATCGCATCCGGGCACCAGCGCCGCCACCGTCGACATGGCGGCGTCCGGGCAGATAACGGGTTCAATTCCCTTTTGGCGCAACAAGGCAAGGCCGTCTTCATGAACAGGCTGGACGATGAGACATTTCATGGCTTTATTTTCTTTTCCGGCTTGGTGACTGGTCAATTCTGGATATAGAGAAAAAAGGCGGCAAGCAAGATAAAGACAATCAGCAAGGCAATGAGCTTGTCTCTGGTATCACGGTCAAACTGATCGCGTCGCCTGCGTGCCGACCCTTGCGATGATGCCTCTTGCGATGATGACGCACCCGAAATATCGGCTTTATGTGGTGCCAGATCCAGTTCCGGAGGTGTTTCGGGCATGACGTCAGTCTCTTGGGGCGCTATTTGAGGGGAAAGTCGCGATAGCTCGTGAGTATTTCGCCATCATAACCCGAAAAGGCTTCATGGCCCATGGGCACATGCAGGAGATGTTGCATACCCGCCCGCCGGGCCGCTTCAATGCCCACTGCGCTGTCTTCTACCACTAGGCAATTCTGTGGTGCGAAACCCATTTTCTCTGCTGCATGCAGAAACAGACCCGGCTCGGGCTTCCAGCTCTGGACATCGTAGGAACTGAACAGGCGTCCCTCGAAATGCGGCAAGAGGCCGGTGAGGCCAAGGGAATGCTGCATCTTCTTGGGAGGTCCGGCCGAAGCAATGCATTTGGGCAGGCTGAGGGCGGATACCACTTCGACCACATCGGGAAAGGCTTTGAGCTCGGCCTCGAACAATTCGGCCACATGGGCGCGATAGGTGATTTCATAATCATCGGCGAGCTTGTGCCCGACGCGCCCCTCCATCGCAGCGACAATGGCGTGAAACTGGCAGCCGCGCAGATTTTCGATCATGTAATGGACGTCCCAGTCAAGGTCGGGCACGGTGTCGCAATAACCCTGAAGGCAAATGACCTCGCTGTCGACCAGCGTGCCGTCGAGATCAAAGATCACACATTGAATGCGGTCTAACTCCAGCTTTTTCATGAGATTTTTTCTTTCTTTGGCGGGGATTGAGGCGGGCGTCTTGTCGTTACCAAGTGCTTATCATAGATATTTGTCATACCAAACATGCGATTTGGATCATGGCAGGGCACTTGTGGATGTGGGCGAAGTGGTTTAGGTTGCGTAGAAATTCTTATAAAAACAAAAACACCCGTTAAGGAGCTGTCCATGTATTCCAATTCACTTGCAAGTTCAAAAATTTCCCGGCTGAGACTGTTCAGAGAAGTCTACACCCTCGTAGTTTGCACCCTGTTTGCTCCGTCTGCCTGCTGCTGCACCTGCCACAAATAAGCTGGCATATGTGCCCTCTGTCTCTTTGATGACAATTACAGTTTGCTGACCGACTCTTTGAGAGAGCCGGCCAGATCCCCCCTCTCGCCAACGCGAATAGCTTCCAGCTTCATCCATCCAGCCATCAACGCAAGTTCCTTCGCCAGCGCCTCGCTGACCTTGTGCTTGTTGATGCCTTTTTCTCCATAAGCTGCAAAGACCTCCAGAATGGCCTCTTGCCGGTTGGCCTTGAGATCGAGGCGGGCAACCAGCCTGTCTCCCATCAAAAAGGGCAGCACATAATAGCCGAACCGTCTTTGTTCCTTGGGTACATAGATTTCTATGCGATAATGGAAATCAAACAGGGCTTCGGCCCGATCCCTGTACCAGATGAGGGAATCGAAGGGGGCCAGCAGAGCCTGACAATTGGCTCTCGCTGGCAGGCTGGCGTCTTTGAAAAGATAGGTGGGGGCGTCCCAGCCCTCGACCTTGACCGCTTCGATCGTGCCATCTTCCACAAGGCTGCCAAGAGCTGCGCGCGCTTCCTCGGTTGAAAGACGGAAATAGTCTTTCAGACATTTCTCGGTTCCTATGCCGTTTGATTTTGCCGCCAGCATCATCAGATGCCGCTGGGCATCCTTCTCGTCCAATGGTTCGGCATTGAGAAATTCTGCCGGAATGACCCGTTCGGGCAGATCGTAATAGCGCGTGAAACCCTGCCGACCGGCGGCCACGATATGGCCACACCAGAACAGGAATTCCAGCGCAAGCTTGCTGTCATTCCAGCCCCACCAACTGCTCGAACGGCTGCCCCGCTTTTCCAGATCGGAGACGCATAGCGGACCGCGATCCGCGATATCCTGCTGGACCTGCCTGATAACATCGGGGTGCTCTCTGGCATAGCGGGACAATTTGCGCCAGACACCCTGATGCCGCCGGGCCCGCTCCATGCGCCAGCGCAGCGCCGGATAAAGACTGACAGGCACGAGCGAGGCCTCATGCCCCCAATATTCGAAATAGTCCTTCGGCTGCCCTTTCTGGCTGACATCATGGGCCAGACGATCAAGGGTTGCCTTGTCATAATCTCCCAGCCTTGCAAACGCGGTCAGATAATGGGCGCGATCAAGGACATTGACCGAGTCGATCTGCAACAGCGAGACATGTTCGAACAGTCTGTCGATGTGACGCCTGTCAATTCGCTTGAGAGAGCGCATCTGCGGCAAAAAGCCCTGTGCCCTGAGCGCGATGCGTCTTGCCTGGGCTTTTGAAAGACTCTGGTCGGTCATATTTTCATCACGAATTGATTGGATTAACGAAAAGAATCAATGCTTCTTTCCTGACGGGAAGGGCATGTTGCGTAGTTTGAAAGCTCTAGGTTGCATATGCAAACAAAACAGAAATTGCTCAGTCAAAAAGTTGAATAAAACGGAAATTTCGTCCTGTAGCCCGGATCATGGTCTTGGTCCTGAAAGATTGCTGAGATACTCTCCAAAAGAATGGGTTCCACCTCCGTCACAAACGACATCCGACGGATGCCCAGTGGATCATAGGAAGGAATTACCACAATGTCATTGCTGAAAAGCTGGTTGATCCCCGGTGCCCTGGCCGTAGCCGCGGTTGCCGGACTTTCTCTTTACGGTGAAACGAAAAAGATTGAGGCAGACCTGACCGGGCGTGCGCTTGCGGTGCTTGAATCCAGAGACATGGACTGGGCGAGAGTTTCGTTCAGTGGCCGCGATGCGACATTGACCGGTATCGCGCCCGAAGAGGGGGCCGCTCAGGAGGCGTCCGAACTGCTGCTGTCAGAATGGGGCGTGCGGGTCGTCAAGGACAAAACGGACCTTCTGACAGCCCAAAGTCCCTATACCTGGGGACTGACGCGCAAGGGCGAAGCGCTGACCATGATCGGCTATCTGCCCTATTATGAGCTCAAGAAAGCCCCGGCGGAAATCGCGGCAAGCATAAAGGGTGCGCAACTGGAAATGAGCAGCGTGGAAGCAGCCCGCGGCGCTCCGGCCGACATTCATAAGGCTGTGCTGCTGGCTATCGAACTGCTGGCCAGTCTGCCCGAAGGCAAGGTCATGCTGATCGACGACAAGCTGACGCTTTCCGGCTCGCTCGAAAACAGCGCCGATGGGCTGGCCCTTTATGACACGCTCCGGCAAATCATCGAGAAGGCCGAGCTTGGCGCGATTGCAATTGACTCCCAGATTATGGAACCAAAAGCTACCGAGGAGACGTCAGACAGCTCGGATGACGACGCTGTCATGGATGGCCTCGCCATTCGCAAGTCGGCTGATGGCCTGAGCTTTGAGGGCATTGTTCCCAGCATGATCATCAAGGATGACATACTCGAGCAGGCACGGCGCAAATTTGGTAACGGAGCCATTTCCGATGGCCTGATCGTGCGTGGCGGTGGCGAGATCGCCGGTTTGTCAGCACAGGATTACAAGCAGGTCGCCTCGGCCATATTGCAGGCTGTCAGTCGTCTCGATGCAGGGCAAGCCATCGTCTCGAAAGACGGATTGAAGCTGGATGGCAGTGCCTATTATCAAGGCGCACTCGATCAGTTGCAGGCCAGCTTGCAGGACGCCCTGCCGCAGGGGATTGCCTTCACCCCCGCACTGCAAGTCAGCGCTCCGGGTGAGGCTGTGGACGCCGACGCCTGTCAGGCTCTGTTGCGCGATGCTTTGGAGCAGAACACCATTCTGTTTGACAGCGGCAAGGCCTCCATTTCATCGGATTCCTTCGGTCTGCTTGATGGGCTGATTTTTACGGCCCGCCGCTGTCCTGACAGCCATATCCAGATTGAAGGCCATACCGACAGCGATGGCGAGGATCTTGTCAATCAGACCCTTTCGGAAGAACGCGCCAATGCCGTCGCCGCCTATCTGGCAAGCGCCGGTCTGGGCGAGGAGCGTTTGCAGGCCAAGGGCTTTGGCGAAAGCCGCCCGGTTGCCAGCAACGATACACCGGAAGGCAAGGCGCGCAATCGCCGCATCGAATTTGTTATTCTTGAACAATAGACCATCAGGGGTTCGAAAATGGGATATCTTATTGCAAATCTCTATCCATTGCTCCTCCTGGGAGTTGTATTGGGCGCAGCCATCGGCTGGTTTGCCTGTGAGCCGCAAGATCAAGACAAAGCCAAAGACTGAGGGAGAGAGCCATGACTGTATTAGTGGGGCAGGAACTGCTGCTTATTGTTCTCGCCGTCATCTTTGGCGCGTTGCTTGGCTGTGCGTTGAGGGCCTTTCTGGCCAGCGCTCAGGGCAAGGAACTGGCCAATCGGGCTGAAGGACTTTACGACCCGGCGGCTGCGGCCGCAAACCGGGAAGCCGAAAAGCTCGCCCGCGCCGCAGAGATGGAAGAGGAAGAAGAGGCGAACGCCTCTTCGGACGCTGCCAGCGCTCTTGCTGCCGAGCCGGAAGTCATTCCTGTAAAGGTCGTCGCAACGCTTATCGATGAAACGCCACCTCCTGCCGCGCCTGCCGGAGAAACCGGCAAGACGAGCAAAGTGGTCGACGATAGCGTTGATCCGGCCAAAGTGGCCGAGGGTATGGCAGGCGAAGGGCTTGATGAAAATGCTCCCGAGCCTGCAAAAAGCAATCAGGCCGATCCCGTTTCCGCCGATCTCGTCTCCGAAGAGAGCGTAGTTGCCCCTGAAACCAAACAGGCAGCTCCTGAGACGAAATCGCAAAAGGCGAAAATGCCTGAAGAGAAAGTGTCCGCAGCACCGGTGAAAAGCCCTGATGCTGCAGAAAATGAAGCCAAGCCCTTGGCGCTTGACGCTCCGCGCGGCGGCAAGGCCGACGATCTCAAGAAGATCAAGGGTGTTGGCAAGGTCATTGAAGGCAAGCTGAACAATCTGGGGATCTATCATTTCGAACAGGTCGCCAACTGGACAGATGAGCAAGCCGAATGGGTTTCCTCATTCCTCAATTTCAAGGGCCGCATCGAGCGAGAGAAGTGGATCGAGCAGGCCAAGGCCCTGACCGGTAATATGGCCACTGACACAGCCGCGCATGAGGACGATGATGAGACGACTTCAGGCGCGGTGCCGCTTGATATTCTGCAAAAGGAAGCTCTCAGCGTCAATGTCGAAGCCGAGGAAGAGAAGATCGAGCAATTGCTGGCAGAACTTCCAGACGATGCGTCCGATGAGGAAAAGGCCGAGGCCGTTGGCTCCAAGCCGGTGCTTCTTTCTGCTCCGCGCGATGGCAAGGCCGATGATCTCAAACAGATCCGGGGTATCGGCCGGGTTCTGGAAGGCAAGTTGAACAATCTGGGGATCTATCATTTCGATCAGATCGCCAACTGGTCACGGGAAGAGACAAATTATGTCTCCACCTTCCTCAGTTTTAAGGGGCGGATTGATCGGGAAAACTGGATCCCGCAGGCAAAGCTTCTGGCTTCAGGACAGGCAACCGCCTTTTCCATACGCGTTGCCAAGGGCGAAGTGGAAAGCTCGAAAAGCTGAGAAACCATGGTCTGAAAGGCGGCTTTCGTCATCTTTCAGAACCGCTGGCCAGAACGGCAAGTTAGGACAGCAAGCTAGGACAGCGGGCCAGATACAAATGACGAGTTGCAAAAGGCGCGGTTATTGCCGCGCCTTTTTATTGTCTGAGGACAATGGCGAGAGCGCCTTTTTATGTTCAGACATTGTAAAAAATACCTAATTTATTGATGAAAAAGCACAAAATAATGGACAATAACGTATAAAAAATAGGAATTTAGTATAGTGCCCAAGGGAAAATATTTCCTACTCAAGGATTGATTTACCATTCCTATGTAACCTCTGGCTGTAGACAGGACGGGCCAGTTGGCTGGCCAGGGGGCTGGACATTGGTTGGCTTGGTTTTTGAGAAATTTCTCGATTTTTACCTTTGCAAGACGAGAGAAAATGGTGCCGCAATTGTAAAGGCGCAGTATCGGATCTGCACCCGACATCTGCCGCTGGTTTACATCATTCTGCTGACCAGCATCTGGGGGGTGGCGATAACCTGCAGAAATGTCGCTCCACCATGGCTGGCCTTCTTTGCGCCAATCTTTTTCACCTTCATTTTCGGAACCCGTATCCTCTTCTGGATGGATGCCCGCCTTCAGATCCTGACTGACGAACGCGCCAGAAAGGCGATGATCAAGACCAAGCTGCTCGGTGTTCTGCTGCCTGCTTTTTTCACCACTTGGGCCTTGATGCTGTTTGAATATGGCGACCAGATCATTCGCGTCAATGTTGCCTATTTCATGGCCATTTCCGGCGTCTGCATTGTCGTCTTCCTGATGCATTTGCGTCTGGCTGCCTATCAGGTGGCGGTCATCGTCTACACGCCTCTTGTCATTCGCCTTTTGGCAACCGGTGATCCCGCCCTGATAACCATGGCGATCAATCTGACCATCGCGGCGGTGCTGCTGCTGATGGTGGTCTATGTGCAATCGCGCCAGTTCCGCGACGCGGTCAATTCCGAAGTCGCCTTGCAAAAGGCTAGCGAATATAACCATCAACTGGCCAATCTGGACAGTCTGACTGGTCTGCAGAACAGACGCCTGTTTTTCTCCAATCTGGACAGTGAACTCGCTTTTGCCCAATTCAACAAGAGGCGGCTGGGGGTCGGCATTCTGGATCTGGACGGTTTCAAGGCGGTCAATGATTTGCATGGCCACAATGTCGGCGATCAGCTGTTGCAACAGGTTGCCGAGCGCCTCAAGGGCGTTCGGGAGAGTGACATGCTCGTCTGTCGCCTCGGCGGAGATGAATTCGCACTTCTGATCAAGAACCGAAATTCCGATGCCGAATTGCTGTTCATTGGAGAACAGATCTGCTCGGAGCTGCGCCGACCCTTTCTGATCGAAGAGATCCAGATCAGCATATCGGGCTCGGTTGGCTTTGCCGTATATCCCGATGTTGCCCAGTCTTCCCATGAGCTCTATGAATGCGCCGATTACGCGCTTTATCAGAACAAGAGGACCAATCGGGGATATCCGAGCCTGTTTGCCAAGGAGCAGGCCAATGAACTGGAACGCCGGGGACTGATTGAACAGGCCATCCGCATTGCCAATCTCGAAGAAGAGCTGGCAGTCTTCTTTCAGCCCATCGTTGATACCAGCTCCCAGCGCATTGTCGCATTTGAGGCATTGGCGCGTTGGCAAAGTCCGGTTGTCGGCAATGTCTCGCCAGCCATTTTCATTCCCATTGCCGAACAGAGTGGCCGCATCGGCGATATCACGCAGGTACTTCTGCGCAAGGCTCTGGCCGTTGCCGGCGAATGGCCATCAGATATCAATCTGTCTTTCAATCTCTCCGCCCATGACGTGAATTCACCCGAGCGGGCCCTGAAGCTGGCGGCAATCGTCATGAAGAGCAAGGTGGACCCGCGCCGCATCGATTTTGAAATCACAGAAACAGCGGCGATGGGCAATGAAACACAGGCAAAAGCCTCGATTGAAGCGCTCAAATCCCTCGGTTGCGGCATTTCTCTGGACGATTTTGGCACCGGCTTCTCCAGTCTGAGCCAGTTGCATGCCTTCCCGTTGACCACCATCAAGATCGATCGCAGTTTTGTCTATGATCTCGACAAGAATGAAGCGAGCTACAAGATAGTCAAATCCCTGCTTTCACTGGCGCGGGACATGGGATTTGAATGTATCGTGGAAGGGGTAGAGACTTCGGAAGAGTTGAATATGGTCAGGCAACTGGGCGGTCGTCTGGTGCAGGGCTATTTCTGGTCACCTCCGGTTCCGGCAACCGACCTCGATGCCATGATTTCTGCCCATACAAGCGGAATACCCACCAAGGATAACAGGCCGCTAGATAACAGGCCGCTCTAGGAAAAAGGCGCAAGGGCTTTGATGAATGGAGCCCCAGCGCCTTTTCTATAATGAGGATCAAGACTGCAAAAAGCGGTCAGGCCTGCAGATAGCGCTCCACAAGGCGCGCCCACAGAGCCGCCCCGACCGGCAGCATCTCATCGGAGAAGTTGAATTTCGGATTATGCAGGGCGGCAGATCCCTCTCCATTGCCCACGCGAATGAAGCAGCCCGGCTTGTGGGCGAGATAATGGGCAAAATCCTCGCTGCCCGAGCTGATCGGGAATTCTGCAATATTGCCTTCACCCACCAGCTCCAGCGCCACTTCCTTGGCGAATTCCATTTCCTTGGTGGAGTTGACGACAACCGGCAGACCATGCGGCATGTCTACGCGGGCGGTGGCGCCAAAGCCTTCGGCGATGGACTGGGCCAGTTCAACGATCCGTTTCTTGGCATGATCCCGTACGCCCTGATCAAAGGTGCGCAGGGTGACACGCATCAGGACTTCTTCGGGAATGACATTGGGGGCCTGACCGCCATGGATGGCCCCGATGGTCAGCACCGCAGGCTGGAACGGGTCGATACTGCGCGAGACGACCGTTTGCAGCCCGATGGCAATATGGCAGGCCGTGATCACCGGGTCGATGGTTTCCTGCGGCCGCGCGCCGTGGCCACCCTTGCCGCGCACGGTGATGTCGATCATGTCGGCACCCGCCATCACTGGGCCATCGCGCAGCATGATCTGGCCAACGGGTGCTCCGGGATGGTTATGCAGGCCATAAATGCAATCAAACGGGAAGCGTTCCAGCAACCCATCCTCGATCATGCGCTCCGCGCCGCTTTTGACCGGGCTTTCTTCTGCTGGCTGGAAAACCAGATTGACCGTGCCGTTGAATTTGCGGGTGCGGGCGAGATATTCCGCGGTGCCCAGCAGAACGGCCGTGTGGCCATCATGACCACAGGCATGCATGACGCCTTCATTCTGGCTGGCATAGGCAAGGCCGGTTTCCTCATGGATCGGCAAAGCGTCCATATCGGCGCGAATGGCGATGCTCTTGGAGCCTTCGCCAACCTTGAGCCGGGCCACGACGCCATGACCACCCACATTTTCGGCTACCTCATAGCCCCAGCCATTGAGCTTTTCAGCAACAAAGGCCGCTGTTTCGGATTCTTCGTGCGACAGTTCGGGATGTTGGTGAATATGCTGGCGGTTGGCCGCCATTTCTTCTTTTTTGTCTTCAAAATCGGAAAGGGAAGCAAAATCGTTGCTCTGATCCATGAAAGGGTCCTTTTATTCTGATTCTTGGCGCCGGATTTCGATGCGGGGAAGCGCGAACCGACGCAACCTGTTCTGGAAAGATAATCTGGTGACATGCACCATCTCATGGAGTTGCACATTACAACAAATTGGGTAAGAAGAAACACCGACAATTTTGCATTTCTGATTTTTGTCAGGTTTTTAACAGACCGCCGGGCTACAGCTGGTGTCTGCATGCAAAAGCCGGGACGCTTGCCCCGGCTTCGTCAGTCCTTCTTCATCAGGCCTGATTCATGAAGCCAGACTTCTCAAGGCCCGGCTTCATGGGAAATGACAGGCTCGTTCCCCCCGTCAGGCCTTGACCACCAGACGGCCATCCAGTTTGGCACCGTTTGCGTCGGTGATCACCTTCTGGTCGCGGATGAAGGCGATCACTTCATTGCGATAGACAAGACCGGTATGATCATAGTCGAGTGCTCTGAGATCAAGGCTCTCGATATCTCCAGCCACACCACCGGAAATCGGCTTGCCATTCCATGTTTCGCCATAGGCTCCACCGGCAATATAGGTGTTGATGCCGATGGTGAAGTTCTTGTCCAGAACCTCTTCAACCGGGGTGCCATTGAGCGTGATATTCACGGCTTTGGCCGATTTGGCATCGGCTCCAAGCGCGATCTCATAGCGAATGCCGGAAGAGAAATGCAGAAAGCCGCGCGAGACAAAGCCATTGAGGTCGACCCCTTGGGCCTCTTCTGGTCGCAGAATGCGAACGGCATTGTTGTTGAGCATATCTCTGATCTGTGCGCCAGTCATGGTGGCCACTTCGATGGCATCGGCATATGGCATCACGTCATACCATGCCTTGAAGGTCAGCGGTCCCTTTTCCACGCCCGCCGAAAGGCCGGTTGCGTTGAAGAGGGCAAAGTCGACCTTGCCGCCGGGGAAGGTTTGCGAACGGGCAACCACGGCATCATTCATGAAATTGCCCAGCGCATTTTCTCCGATATAGCGGCTGGCGATGGTTGCTTCCCGGCCCAGCATTTCGGTTTGCACAGTGCCGATGGTCTCGGCCAGCTTGCTGTCTAGCTGCTTGAGCAACGGCCCGACAACGCTCTCTTCAAATGCCTCATCCCAGTCGCCTTGTTGCTGCAGAGACGGGTATTTCGGATCATCGGCAGCCACGCGCTTGTCGCTGGCCTTGATCGGGTGCAGGGAAACCGAATTATACCAGTCCTTGCGCCCCTGATGGGCGGCAATGGAGATCGCGATGTCGCCAAGAAACAGGCCATGGGCCTGCGCCTGCGTGATCAGGATGCCATCCTTGAGATTGTTCGCGTCAATGCCGCTCTCATTGAGCTTGGTGTGGGTATGGCCGCCGACCACCACGACAGGCTTTTCAGTCAGCTTGCCAGCCATCTCGGCAATGGCGAAATCCCCATCCCCGATGTCGCGGGCCGTGGCAGCTTTGCCCGATTTATGCTGCCCGATGCCATAGCCGCAGTGGGAGAGAATGACCACCACATCGGAAATTTCCGAAACGGCGGGCAGAATGTTGGCAAGCGCCGTCACCGGCCGCTCGACGGCGAGGGTCGGATCATTGGGTTGGCCAACGCGGGTGTCGATATTGGTTGTCAGACCGATAAGGCCGACACGCAGCCCCTTGATATCGGCAACGGCGGCGGCGGTATAATCCTCATCGCGCTTCATATGACCGGACGAATGCACGTTGGCCGAAAGCAGCGGGAAATTGGCATCCGCATCCTTGCCCTTCTTGAGCAATGCCGCACCGCGGTCAAATTCATGATTGCCAAGCGCGGCAATCTCGACACCGGCAGCGCTATAGGCGCGATAGCTGGCGTCAGCGACAAAGTCATCTGGATGCCAGCCCATCAGTTCGTCAAAGATCGAGCCGGTATGGTCATCACCGGCCGAAACGAACAGCACCGCTTCATTGTCGGCGGCGTTGGCGCGCGCCTCCTTGACCAGCTTGACCATCTGCGCAAGGCGATAGGTGTCTCCCTTCTTGCCATGCAGGTCCGTGATATGGTTATGCATGTCGTTGAAATGCAGAACGCGCAGCACGCGGCGCTCGCCTTCTTTGAGAACCGGCATGGGAACCGGGCTGCCATCTTCAGCCACGATTTGCTTGATCGGGCCGGAGAGCGGATCGCCCTTGAGCAGGAACAGCCGGTCGATAACCCCATTCGGGTTTGGCGTGGCTGGTACGAGCTGCAATTCGCCCGCCATCGGGGCTGCATTGGCGCGGAAGGTCAGCATGGGAGAGAGGGCGGCGCTTGTGGCAACAGCCGCGCTGCCCAGCAGCATGCTGCGACGAGACATGCTCATGGATGCATGAATGGCATTTTGGGTCATTGTCGATCTCTGGCAATTGGATAAGGAAATGCGGGTTATGAGATCGCAAAAGTTGAGCAACTCTGTTGCAGCGTCGTGACGGATAGGTTGCAATTTGGTGACAGCTCATGCCGGGGCTGAAATGACGCCCTTCCGGCTGGCATGAAATTGTGGACGGCAGTGAATATTAGAACCCTTGGCCTTCAGGCGGCGGCCCGTTTCAGGCGGTCATTGATGGCCTCGCCCAAACCCTCGTTTCCGATGGGAGCCACGGCGATGCAGGAAATATCGGGCCGGTCAAGTGCACGCAGCGCGGCAAAAAGCTTCTGTGCCGCTTCAAAGCTGTCACCCGTTGGCGACAGATTGACAATCTCAACCGCGCGCTCGGCATGAAGCGGTAAGTGCGGGCCAAAGGCGATGAGGGCTTCGCCTGCCTTGATTTCTGTCGCATTGAGGCGCACCGCAACCGAGGGCGCATAATGGCTGGTCATCATGCCCGGCGAACTGGGGGCCTTGTCATCCGTACCAGCGCGGGCAAGCGGACGCCCGAGCACGGCTTCCAGCTGCTGCGCGGAAATGCCCCCCGGTCGCAACAGGGTCGCCGGAGCACCATCAACACAGAGAATGACGCTTGATTCCACGCCGACCCGGCAAGAACCGAGATCCGCGATCATGTCGATGCGATCGCCAAGCTCCTCGGCCACATGCGCCGCGCTGGTCGGGCTGACCCGTCCGGAGCGGTTGGCTGAAGGGGCCGCCAGCGGCTTGCCTGTGGCATGGGCAAGGGCGCGCATCAGGGCGGAGTCAGGAACCCTCAGCGCCACGGTATCAAGACCGGCCGAGGTAAGGTCGGCAATCGGGCTTTCGGCCCTTTTGCGCACCACGAGGGTCATCGGGCCGGGCCAGAAAGCCGCAGCCAGTTTCAGCCCGTCCTCATTGAACAGACCATGTTCGCAGGCCGCTTCAAGGCTTGGCAGATGAGAGATCAGCGGATTGAAGCTTGGGCGATTCTTGGCCTGATAGATTCCGGCCACCGCTTCGGCATTGGTTGCATCAGCCGCCAAGCCATAGACCGTCTCTGTCGGTATGGCCACCAGCCCGCCAGCAAGCAGGATCGCCTTTGCGCTCACAAAGCCGGGGTCACTGGCAAGCTCAGCGCCCGGAGCGCCGGTTTGCGGGTTGATGTCGAAATGGGGAGGCTGCCAATGCGTTGCTGGTCTGGTCATCATTATCAATGCGGATGAATTGGGAAGTGCGCCTCTTTTAGAGGACTGTAACCCCGACGTCCAGACTTTCCTTGTCCTTAAAGGCCTTTGGTCGCTGCTGATTGTCGCCGGGCAATCTTCACGCCTGAAAACGAGGATCAGACTTGCAGACAAAAGGGCCACCAGCAGCGCAGACAAGGGAGGAGACTGCTGGTGGCCTGTCTTGGTCAACCCTTTCGCAAAGGGCCGGTATCAGGCAAGGACATGAGGGCGGGGCGGCGAGAGCCGGTCAACCATCCTCAGTTGGCTATGACCTTGCGTTTTGCGTCATTGTCATTGGCCGGAGCCACCGCCTTGGCCAGAGCCGGAGCGGCTTTGCCCGATGCCTGCGGCTCAGCGCTGGCATGCTTGATCTGCTGACCGACGGTCACGATCAGCAGCTTTGACGGATCAAGCAACCGCTTGGCGGCGCGCTTGGCATCTTCCAGCGTGACTTTTTCCATATAGGTGTTGCGCTTGTCGAAATAGTCGATGCCGAGATCCTCTTCCTGAATGCCGACCAGCTGGCGCGAAATCTTGGAAGAGCTGTCAAAGCGCAGGGGATAGCTGCCAATCAGATATTTCTTGGCCGACTCCAGTTCCTCTTCGGTCGGGCCTTCATTGCCGAGGCGGTGGATCTCCTGCTTGACCAGCAACAGGGCCTGATCGGTATTGTCGGTTCGCGTCGCCATGCCGCCAGCCAGAATCTGGACATGATCATAATCGGCCAGATAGCTGTAGACGCCATAGGCGAGGCCGCGTTTCTCACGGATCTCGTTATAGAGGCGGGAAGAAAAGGAGCCGCCCCCCAGAATGTGATTGACGATATAGGCGGCATAGAAATCTTCGTCATGACGGTCGATGCCGGGCATGGCGAAATTGATCTTGGTTTGCGGCGTGGCGAAATCCACATGGAATTCGCCCGTCTTGGTCAGATCCAGATCCTCCACGGGGAGCAGGGTGCCGCTGGCGGGCAGGGGGGCGAAAACCGCATCGAGCATGGCCTTCAGGCTCTCGGCATCAATCGCGCCGACGACACCGATTTTCAGGCCCTGACGGGTGAAAATATTCTTGTGCATCGCAAGGATGTCGTCCCGCGTGATGGCGGCCAGTGATTCCTGCGAGCCTTCAGGGTCGATGCCATAGGGATGATCGCCAAAGGCTGCCTCACGCAATGCGCGCGCGGCGATGGAATCCGGATCGGTCAGTTCCTGCTTTGCCGAAACAATCCATTGCGCCCGCATGCGTTCGATCGGTTCCGCATCAAAAAGCGGTTTCTGCAAGGCCTTGGCCAGCAGATCGAAAGCCAGTTGCCTGTTGGGTGTCAAGGTGCGCAAGGAACCATAGAAGCGGTCTCTGCCAGCATCGAAGCTGAGCTTGATGGCATTTTCCTCAAGTGCGGTCTGAAAGGCCTGACTGTCCATGTCGTCGGCCCCTTCATCAAGCAGGCTGGAAAGCATGGCTGCCGTACCGGCCTTGCCCGAGGGATCCTGTGTGCTGCCACCGGCAAAGGAGAAATCCATCGCGATGATGGGGACGGTATTGTCTTCGACCAGCCAGGCTTCAATGCCCGCATCGCTGATCACACGCTGGATTTCGGTGGCCCGAGCCTCGCCCCAGTGGACCATTAGCAGAAGGCTGGCCAGAAGGGTCATTGCCAGCCAGCGTACAGCTGATTCTCCTGAGGAGGCGGCAAGAGCAACAGACTTTGCCTTGCCATGAACGCCCCTCCGGGCTCTGTATTGGCGCGACTGATTGATGGCATCTCGGATCGTTGCCTGGCGCAAGAGTGCGGCCTGTGGTCTGGACATCTTGATCCCTCCTTATTCTTCAGAAGCGCTGCTTGGCGCAGCCTGTTTGTTGGCATCTGGTTTCGGCTTTGGCTTGCCCTGCGGCCGCGACTGCGGGTTCGGCACCTTTTGGGAGACGCGTGGAGGGTCTTTCGGATAGCTCATCTCGCGTGCTTTCGGGATCTGCTGATCCATGTTGCTGCATTCCTTTGCCCCCTCGGTCCCCTTGGCCGAAGCGAAGGCATTGACCCCGGGTGGCAACAGATAGCCGGTGACCGAGCTGTTTTCCTGCAGATATTTCTTGGCAACCGCCACGATCTGATCGGAGGTGACCGCAGCCAGATGCTCTGGCCATTTGCGCAGGTCATCAAGGCTCATGCCGGAGGAAAGGGCCGTGCCGACGATTCTTGCGAGTGCGGCCTGATTGTCCTGGGCATAGAAAGTCTGTGCCAGCAGCGAGCGCTTGGCCCGTGCAATCTCCTCATCGCTCACGCCATCCTTGATGATCTTGTCTATCTGGCTGCGAATCTCTGCCAGCACGTCGCCGACATTATAGTTGGGAGCAGGCGTGCCGTAGAATGTCATGCTGGTGTCATCAAGACCGGTACCCTGATAATAGGCGCCCGCCGAGATGGCAATTTTCTGCCCGACCACAAGCGATTGATAAAGGCGCGAGTTGGTGCCCGATCCCAGAATATAGCCCAGCAGTTCGAGCGCCTCGGCCTCTCCATTCTGTGCCGTATGATCCGATGGCGTCATATAGGCCTGTCGGACGCTCGCCTGATTGACCCGTTCGTCAGAGAAGGTCAGGCTGCGCGCTGTGCGCTGGGGCGGCTCATGAGGGCGAATACGCGCCTTCGGCTCGGCCCGTCTTTCCACCTTGCCATAATTCTCTTGCGCCAGAGTGCGCACTTCATCTTCGGTGATATCACCGGCCACCACCAATATGGCATTGTTGGGGGTGTAGAATTCATTATACCAGTCAATCGCATCCTGCCGGTCGAGCTGCTCCATCTCATGCTCCCAGCCGATGACCGGAATACCATAGGGATGATTGCGATAGAGCGCAGCGTCCAGAGATTCGCTCAAAAGGGCGCTCGGGTTGCTGTCAATCCGCATGGCGCGTTCTTCCAGAATGACCTTCAACTCCGGTTTGACCTGCTCGTCAGTCAGTTGCAGGTTGGCCATACGGTCGGCTTCCAGCTCCATCATCAGACCGAGATGCTGTTTGGCCACGCGCTGATAATAGGCGGTATAATCCTGAGTGGTAAAAGCATTCTCCTCGCCGCCCAGAGAGGCGACAATCTTGGAGAATTCACCATCCGGATGAGCCTTGGTGCCCTTGAACATCAGATGCTCAAGAAAATGGGCGATGCCAGATGTGCCCGGCTTTTCGTCTGCGGCTCCGGCCTTGTACCAGACCATATGCGTTACCACGGGTGCGCGGTGATCCGGGATCACCACCACCTGCATGCCATTTTCCAGCTGGAAGGTGTAGAAATTGGCGCCGAACTGCGGCAACTCCGCCAGCCCCGTGCCCATCGCCTGACCAAGAGCGGCGGCGGTTGGTTGTGATGCAAGGGCAATGTCTCCGGCGGCCGTATCGGCGCTCTGGCCTGCCAGCGCCAGCGCTCCGCTGCCCATAAGGCTGCCAAAAAGGCTACCAGTCATCAGCATGACCATCAAGGAGCGATGTATCGAGCGATTAAGTGAGAAACCTTGTCCTCGCATTCAAATCTCCAGTCTTTATATCACTGTTGTTGCGCCAATGGCTGCATGGCCGCTCATGGGGAGGCCTTTCGCCCCGCGCGAGCAGTCTTGTCACGAAACTATTGCCATCTGCCTAAGACAGACTTGCGGCAAAGCTGTGGCAGGCAAGAGCGCTTCTCTTTTTTGCTTGCGCATTGTCGCCCATCCTCAAAATTCCTCTTTAAGGTAAGCAGGAAAGACAGAGGGCCCAAATGAAAAGTTGGTAAGGCACCATGCATGGCAAATTTATCGATGTCCATGGCGGGGACAGGGCCGGGAATAGCGCCAGATGCCATTATGTTGCGACACAAAATGGGCAGGGTGGTTTTTATGCTGTTGCGAAGAATAGATGGGATAGAATCCCCAGCAGCAAAAATTCTGCACCGCCTCGCGGGTTGGGTAATCAGTCGCAAAAAATCAAAGAAACACACAGGTTTTTGAGACTTTCGTAGTGCTACTGATGGGGAAAATCCCGCGCAAAAATCGGCAAATGACCGAAATATGCAAGATTTCAACGCAGTTTTGCACCCGCGAAGAGCTTGTGCATTGACCAATTGGACGAATGAATAGAGGATATTTTGCCTCTATTGGCAATTTCTATAAAGATTACAGGCATATGACTTACGGCTATGCTGGCTTGACACCCCATGAAGGCCCGATTAAGGTGCGCCCGTCTTCGACAGTTGCTGGGGCTTTGGTGGATGTCCGGTAAAAAATATACGGAAGTTCAAGGGGACCCCATACAGGGCAATGAAGACCGGAAGCTGGACAATCGTCGGGAGACTTTGGACGCCGAACTCGCCAAACTGCGCGAGGGGCAGGCGACAAAGAAGCGGGCGCAATTGGAAAGTGGGCAGAACAATGGACTTGCGATGGCTTGGCGCCTTGGTTCCGAGTTTGTGGCAGGGGTTCTGGTTGGGACTGCCGTTGGCTGGCTTCTGGATGAATGGCTTGGGATAAGGCCTTGGGGGATGATCATTTTCCTTTTGCTCGGTTTCCTCGCCGGAATGCTGAATTTGCTGCGCTCGGCAGGCAAGATGCCGCCTCCGGGAGCTTGATTTAAACGAACTGTGACTTGCCATGCGAAAGAAACGCGGGTAAGGACGCATTTGAGAATTGAAGGCCAGTCTGACGATCCCGGTGAACGCCTGAGGCTAACCGGAGATCCTGTCGGGTAGAGCAAGTTGATTGAGAGGGCAAACGAGTGACAGATCCCGCTGTTGATCCGATTCATCAGTTCCAGATCCATGATATTTTCACTCTGGGCGAAGTCGGTGGTGTGAAGTTCGCAATGACGAACTCCTCCCTTTTCATGATCGCAATCGTCGTTCTGATTTCCGCGTTCCTGATTCTGTCTACCTCTGGCCGTGGACTTGTTCCCACGCGCTGGCAGTCTGCCGCAGAGCTGATGTATGAGCTGGTCGCGAGCACCCTGCGCAGTTCAGCTGGCACCGAGGGGATGCGCTTCTTCCCGTTCGTCTTTTCGATCTTCGCTTTCGTGCTGACAGCCAACGTTCTTGGCCTCGTGCCTTACTTCATGACGGTTACCAGCCATCTGGTCATTACGGCTGCACTGGCATTGCTCGTCATCTTTACCGTGATCGTCTACGGTCTCATGCGCAACGGACTGGGCTTCTTCAAGCTGTTTTTGCCTTCTGGTCTGCCTGCTGCAATCGCACCGTTCATCGCCATTATTGAAGTGCTATCCTTCCTGTCGCGTCCGGTTTCCCTTTCCTTGCGTCTGTTCGGCAACATGCTTGCCGGTCACATCGTGCTGAAAGTGTTCGCCGGCTTCATTGTCACCCTGACAGCGGCAGGCGTCGGGGGCTGGTTTGCCGGCATTCTTCCGCTCGGCATGACTGTTGCCCTGACGGCACTGGAAACTCTGGTCGCAGTTTTGCAGGCCTATGTATTCACGATCCTCACATGTGTTTATCTCAACGACGCAATTCATCCGTCACACTGAGTTAAGTCATGCAGGGTTCGCTTGAATGAGTTCGAACCAACATTAACCCAACTCAAATTCTGATTGAATGAAACAGGAGAATTTACAATGGATGCAGAAGCAGCAAAGCTGATTGGTGCTGGTATCGCTTGTATTGGTATGGCTGGCGCTGGTATCGGTGTTGGTACCATCTTTGGTAACTATCTGACCGGTGCCCTGCGCAACCCGTCTGCCGCAGCCTCTCAGTTCACCAACGCTCTAGTTGGCGCAGCGCTTGCAGAAGGTCTTGGCATCTTCTCTCTCGTCGTTGCCTTCCTGCTGATGTTCGTTGTTTAAGACTGACTTTCTGTCCTGAGGGACAGGATCGGACAACGGGAAAGATTCAAGGGTTCAGTAACCGCCTTGATCTCTTCGTTCAAACGGCGTGAAGCGGACTGGCATTATGTCTGTCCCTTCTGTCGTTGAAGAGAAATATCGATCTCCTTTGCCTGATCCATGCAGCAAAATGCGGATTATGATCGCCTCGGCGATCAGTTCCGATGCATGGCAGCAAAGGCTATCCGGCTCCAATGGTTCCCCGTCGGGGGCTTGATTTGGATCGGGTGAAGACGCTGATTTAGCCCCGGATCATGAGGTGCACACTTCAGATGCGGTCGGCAAAAGGCTGGATCGGGATGCGGAGCTGACGTTATGATTTGGAGATGACGATGGCGCAACAGCAGATCGATGCGCATACAGAAGTAGCCGGACACGGCGGAGGAGAAGGCGGGCATTCATCGTTCCCTCCTTTTGATCCATCGACTTTTGGATCTCAGCTTCTGTGGTTGGCCATCACCTTCGGGCTGCTCTACTATATTATGTCCAAGGTGGCTTTGCCACGGATCGCCAATATTCTGGAAGTGCGGCGCGATCGCATCGCCAGTGATCTTGGTGAGGCAGAGCGTTTGAAGCGTGAGACCGATGAAGCGATCGCTTCCTATGAAGAGTCCTTGGCTGAAGCGCGTCAGAAAGCTCACGCTATTGCCAATACCGCTCGTGAGGAAGCAAAGACTCATATCGAAGCCGAATTTGCCAAGGTAGAGGCCGACGTAGCCAGCCAGATTTCCGACGCGGACAAGAAGATCGCCGCTGTCAAGGAAGCTGCCATGGGCGAAGTCGACGCCATCGCCACGAGCACCACGTCAGCCATTCTGGAACAGATTCTCGGCTCCAGCGTTGCTGAAAAAGAGATTGCCAAGGCAGTTGATACTGCCAAGGCGAACTGAGGAGGAGCCTGATGGGTACAAATACATTATGGGCCTTTATCGGTCTCCTTATCTTTGTTGGCATCATCCTGAAAATGGGTGTTCCCGCCATGATCGCCGGTGCATTGGACAAACGCGCCAAGGCAATCGAAGACGAGCTTGATCAGGCCCGCCGCCTGCGCGAGGAAGCTCAGGCTCTGCTTGCGGAATATCAGCGCAAGGCGCGCGAAGCCGAAAGCGAAGCGGAAGAAATCGTGATGCTCGCCAAGCGCGAAGCAGAAGCGATGGAAAAAGAGGCTCAGGCCAAGATTACCGATTTCGTGGCACGCCGCACCAAACTGGCCGAAGACAAGATCGCACAGGCCGAGGCAACCGCTATCAGCGAAGTCAAGGGCGCTGCTACCGATCTTGCCATCAAGGCTGCGGAGAAGATCCTGACCAAGAAGATGGATGGCAAGGCTGGCAAAGACCTGCTCAAGGCCTCCATTGCCGAAGTCGGCTCCAAGCTGCATTAAGGTCTCTGTCAGGTTGGGCCCACAACGGTCCGGACCGACGGTACCAAGAGGCTAAAAGCCGTAGCATTGCGATGCTACGGCTTTTTTTATGTCACGAATAGGCCGAGCATCCGCATGTACAGGTCATGGTGCAAACTACAACTCGATTACAACTAAACAGTCATAGTTAGGTGTTTCTGTATATTTAAACCCGACATAAACCTATAGTAGTATTAACTAAAAATTAATAATATATGTTGGGATTGAGTGTGAAATATAGTGCCATTGTAATATTGAGTTGTCTGGGCTTGCTATCCTGCCAGACGGCTGAAGAACTCAAGCAGAAAATTGATTTGGGCAGCTATCTGAACGAGTCTCCCTCGCAGGATATAGTCAACGCCGACGTCCAGTCATTCGCGGCTCCATCTGGGGAAAAGAAAACGTCCTTCATGATGGGCAAGACTGCGATCGAAAAGGACGCAAAATCAGATGCCTATAAGGTCTGTCTGACGCCTGTTCAGCATAAACAATGGGTTGACCGGCTGCATGGCAAACGGGTCTCAGGAGGGCCGGAAAAAGGCTTTTTTGGTAAGGGACTGCATGGCCAGATCAATCGCCAGTTTGCCTCGGAAATTTTTGGTGAAATTGCGACCCCGATGATATTCGCCGGGTCCTTCGCAGCCCAGCTGGCAAGCGCTGTCAAAGGAGCCAATGGCGGTTCATCTGCGGGCATCTGTGGCAACTGGTGTGGTCCGGGCTATCCCAAATCGAACGCCAATCCCAAAGTGACCGATGCTCTGGATGCCGCATGCAAAGTCCATGACCTGTGTTACAGAAATTATGGCGCCTATAATTGCATGTGTGATCAGCTATTGGTCGACTCCATCATGAAAAACCGCACATTATTCGATGTTTCAACCATTGAAAGAAATGTCGCCCTATATTTCTCCGGCTCGAGTTGCAACTTTGGCTGCAAGACATTTCAGGGACATGAAGTGTGCGGCGGTATGCAGGTCTATGCCGGAGGAAAGCAGCTCTATAGCTCTGGGGCCGAATTGAGCAAGTCATATTACAAGGCCCTTGAAAAAGAATTGGCGGGGATCTGAGGCTCATGTCAATTGCAGAACTGGTTGAAACCTACATTTCCGTTGGCGACAAGATCGATACGCTATGGAATATGTTCATTTTCCTTCATCTTGGCGTGCTTGGCTATGCCATGTCGACCCAGGTTGCGACCATCAAGACCGCCCATAAGATCTTGGGATGTGTAGGATATCTGTTTTTCTCCTACGTCAATTACAACGCTCTCATCGACAGTTACCATTTCGCCAATTCAGTATTGGCTGATATTCGGGATGCAATGAAGGTGGCACCAAATGCCCACGCTGCGCATTTGCAAAGCTTTTTTGACCTTTACAGGCTTGATGGACGGGATGCGATTGTTTTCATGATCCACGCCATTGCACTTGTTGCTGTCATTTATCTTCTGTTGCAGGGGACAAGTTTTGCGTGGCGCAAAAAGCGGTTCCAACGGGGCGATGAAGAAGTGGAGAATATCGGCATATAGCGTAAGGCTGAGGTTGGCCGTGTAACGAACGCGGCTTAGATGCTTTCGCTGAATGCGGGTTAAAGCCCCGCGCCCAGAAGCCATCTGACGCCGGTCTTGAGGCCAACGGTGCATATGTTGGAAAAGACGCCGCTGGAGAGCCTTTCAACGTCGCGGTGCAGCGCTGCATCCATCAATTGTCGGGTCAATTGCGGCGGCTCATCTCTGAGCCATATCAGCAATGTGGTATTGGTTTCATATTTCTTGGCTGCCTTGCGCAAGACTGCGCGCTTGATCTCGCGTTCAATTTCCTGAGCGCTGATGCCGAAGGGGCGGAAATTCTCGATCACGACCCCCATCCGCGACAATTCCCGATCATGCCGCACCAGATCGGCCCCCTGACGTGGATTCATCGCACGGGTAATTTCCAGATATCCCTCTCTGTCTGGTGAGATATGCGGCTGATTGGAGAAGAGCCTGAACATGGCGTCGAAGCTGCAGCCATTGGCTGTTTTGGGATCTCCGCTGCCGGTACGGGTGGCGCAGACTTCCATGGTTGAATCCCAATGGCGAATATCGCCGCTTATGAATTTGCCAAAAAGCAGCAATGGCAGCCACTCATCGACATGTTTGGCTCCCGGACCGATATGAGAGGTGGATGGATGCTGTTGCACAAAATAGGGCTGCTCGTTGGCCAAAGCCCGATCAAATGTCTGAATGCGTAAGCTTTCTTCCCAGAATAATTCTTCGAACTCGCAAATATTGAGCCAGTCGGTAAGGGCAGGGTCAGATGGACTTTCATAAATCATGCGACTTGCTTCCAAGAATCGTTTGATCATATCCACTTTCGGTATAATTGAGCCAAAAAGGCGAAAGAAAATCAACTTGGATTCGATATTCTGGATTTGACGCGCGAAAAGTTGTTGCGCATTTTACTTGGCTAAACTTGACCTATATTCTCCGGATGAACCGCGAATATGCGACTCACGGTTTGAGAAAACTGGAATGATTAAAATAGCTTGCTGTAGTTTTTTGAATATTTGACGACACCCCTTTTAATGCCGCAGAGCAGAAGAGCTGCGCCGGGCGCAGGCAGAGAGATCGCGAAAGCGATTATGCTTCATTTATCGCTAAGGGGGCAGAAGCTTCGATCCTGCCGGGCGCATTGCACCGCAAGCTGAGAGTAGTCATATCGTCGGCAAGATGGAGGATCGGCAGTATTCGCGAATTGGAATAAATTCATATTGTCAATATATTAGCAATAGGAGTAAGATAGAGTTGTCTTTAGCTCTACATTACGAGCTGGCGTTGACAAGTTGCACTCAATTAACGATTGTAAAATAGGTTGCAACTGTGCTCGATTCCTGTTTTGGTTGATACAGGCGTTGTTCAAGGAGGTGAGCCCTCTGTTGCTCACCCTCGGGGGGAAAGATCCCTCTGACCAGTAGTCAATTTCAATAATATTAGTTGTAAAGCCATGACATCAAACAGTAAAAAGCCCGGCGAAGGCAAGCGCAATACCAGAGAGGTCATCCTGGAAATTGCCGAGCAGGAAATTGCAGTCAACGGTGTTGAAGGTTTTCGATTGAAGGATGTGGCCGAGAAGGTTGGCATCCAGCTTCCTTCTTTATATGCCCATTTCGCTGGGCGGAAGGAATTGCTCGAGGCTTTGACCGACGAGTTTCTCGGCAAGCTTTATGCGCTTTATAAGGAATTGTCGGCTCTCCCGCCCAGAGAGGCCTTGCTCGCCAGCGCTGATCGTACGATTGATCTTTATCTGGCCAAGCGTGGCTATGCCCGCCTGCTGCTGTATGATTTCCCGGCTCCAAACAAGAATTCGATCCTTGCGAATAGCGAGGACAAGATCATCGAGATCGTCAATCTGATTGAAGAGACAATCCAGCGCGGGGTGGCCGAAAAGACGGTAAGGAATATTTCCGCAGAGCTGTTCCTGTCCTTCAGGCTTGGTCTTACGCTGTTTCCTTTGTTCATGCGCCTTGACAGGAACGGGGGAGACATGGTTACTGATCGGGAGATCATCAGTACCATCAAGCGCGAGGCCAATTTCCTGCTGGCCCATTTCATATCTGTGCGCTGACCTCCGATTGTGTGCTTGCCTATTCAGGATTCGCTCGCGTGAGCGATATGAAGGCGTTTTTGTCCGTTCTGTACGATACTGTTTTTAGACATATCGACTATGCAAAAATGCATGAGAAAAGTTTGGGCACAAACTTGGGGGTGTCATCTGTTTGAATTTGCCTGAAAGTTGAGCAGATATTGCCATATGTTCCGATGTTTCTTCTGATTTTGAAATTTTTAAGAAATATAATGCTGCATGGATTTTGGTACGAAAAATAATGTTTCATTGCCATTTTTTGTGTCTGGAATGGTCATTTTCGCAAGTCTGCGATGCGTTCCATGAATGGCTTGTTTTTGGCCTAGGCAGATTTCCGGGGAAAGAAAAAGCTCTATTGGACTGAGTCAAATATGTGGGTCTACCATTAGGCTAAAGTCATAGCACCGGATTGAAATGGCAAAAAGACGAGACATGACCATGCCTAAACAAGCAAAAAAATCTTCTCCAGTTGATCTCCTGCAAAAAGAATATCACGAGATCGGCATTCAGTCGGTAGCTGCTGCTTGCTGTGTCAAAAAGCATGTAGAAGCCAAACACACCGATTACGACCCAGTACACGAAAAAGACTAAGATCATTCATTCGGCCGATGGCATGAAGGCGCCGTTACGCTCTCGCGTTTGAAATGTAGCCAAATTCTTGTTTGGTCGCGATGGCGTCAGCAAGGGCCGGTGTTGATCTTATATGCGTAAATTGTGTCTTGCGCTGCGACCTTTGCGGCGCAAACCAGAAGGGCACCGGGCGGACCTTGCTAGTCGTTATGGGTGAGGTGTCTGCGATACGCGCGTTTTTGAGAAAAGCGTTCCGCCTTTGGCGGAGCGCTTTTTCTTTGCCGAAAGACAGGCTTGCCGATTTTGTTGGGGGGGGGCTGACCTGTCTGGCCACTCTTCCGGCAGGCTGGGGCCACATATAGCTGCATGGCCTAGGCAAGCTGCGTGCGCCACAGCTTGGTGCTAGGCAGAGAGGGAAGGGCTGGCGTGGCGCGCCTTAAAGCGCGCTATGGATCAATGACCAGGCCAGCATCCACATGATCAGTCCGATGAGAAAATCCAGAATGCGCCAGGCGATTGCCCGCTCAAAGAGCGGCGTGAGGATTCTGGCGCCATATCCGAGAGCGAAAAACCAGACAAAGGAAGCGGTGATCGCTCCAATGGCGAAATACAGCTGCTGAATGCCGGGCCAGCGAGCCGAAAGGCTTCCCACCAGCATCACCGTATCCAGATAGACATGCGGATTGAGATAGGTGAAGGCCAGCACGGTGAAGATGGCATTCCTGAGGCTGATGCTCTGTCCCTTGCTCACATGCATGCCGGAACTTTTAAAGGCACGAATGAAGGCCTGAAGACCATAGACGACCAGAAAGGCGAAACCGCCCCATGTGATGATGGTCAAAAGCAAATGGGACTGGCGAACCAGCGTACCCATCCCGGCAACGCCAGCGGCGATCAGAACGGCATCGGAAAAGGAGCAAATCAGAACCACGGGCAGAATATGCAATCTTTGCAGACCGAGCCGCAAAACAAAGGCATTCTGCGCCCCGATGGCTATGATGAGTGAAGCGCCTAGCAGAAAGCCCTGCACGAGCGGAGCCGAGAAACCGGTGGTCATCATGAATGCACGCCTTGTTGATTCTTCTAGATATGAGGGACAGGTCAAGAAAGGAAGGCCCGAGAACCGGCCTTGCCTGCGCGGCTAAATCCGAACGCGCTTGAGCTTGCGACATTTGGGAGAAGCGGACAATTTGTCATTTTGTCCTTCACCCCGGCGCCGGTCATGCTGGCCAATGTTGATGCCGGACGGCGTCGGGGCGATGATGAGCTTTACGGATAAAGCCGGGTTTTTTCCCAGCCACCCTCAACCGGTTTGAAGACAACCCGGTCATGAAGGCGGAAATTGCGGTCATGCCAGAATTCGATCTCTTCGGGAATGACGCGGAAACCGGACCAATAGTCAGGCCGGGGAATGCGACCGATATTGAATTTCGCCGTATATTCGGCCACGGCCTTTTCCAGCGCAAAGCGGCTTTCCAGTGGTCGGGACTGTTTGGATGCCCATGCCCCGATGCGGCTTCCGCGCGCTCGGGAATCATAATAGGCATCCGCCTCTTCATTGCTGACCACTTCCACAGCACCGCGAATGCGGACCTGTCGCCGCAGACTTTTCCAATGGAACAGCAGGGCGGTCTTGTGGCTGGCAAGCAGCTCGCGCCCTTTGGTGCTCTCGAAGTTTGTATAAAAAACGAATCCCTTTTCGGAATATTCCTTCAAAAGCACCATGCGCACATTGGGCATGCCGCTTTCGTCCACCGTGGCGACAGCCATGGCGTTCGGATCATTCGGTTCGCTGGCTTCAGCTTCCGCTAACCAACTCGAAAAGAGCTCCAGAGGCTTATTTGCCTCGGTAAAGTTACCACTCATTAACCTTCCTGGCTGAAAATAAATATTGGACTTCAAAGGAGGGACCCGCATGACGATGCAGGTTCGGCCATCGATTGTAAAGGAACCCGACATGTTTGGCCATACAGTCTCTGCATCTATTTACAGCGCCGCTCGCGGTGCCGTAAAGCTGTGCATGGTGGCTGCCTGTTGCTCGCTGGGGGCCTGTGCATCGGTCGGCTTCATGGGCTCGGACAAGTCAATCGATAGCATCACCACCGGTTCCGTCGGTATCTCCAACAGTCTGCTTGCCGGTATCGATCCCTCCGACTGGAAGATCCTTCTTGATCGCATTTCATCTTTCGACAGGGTTGCCCTTCAGGCCGGTGAAGTCAATGCTGACTGGATGAATCCCGAAACCGGCTCCAAGGGGCGCATCACGCAGGTCAAAAGACTGCCAGACATGATGAATGAGGAATGCCGCTCCTTCAAAAGCTCCATGCACCGGGTCACCGGCGTCGAGAATATCGAGGGGCAGGCCTGTCAGGTGCCAGATGGCAGCTGGCAGATTGTGGGCTTCTCCACCGGTGTTTCCGCCTAGCGGCCAGCATGGCCGGTCTTCACCTTCTGCATCATCCTATCTGAAAAGCTTCCCCCCGATAGCGGACACTCGTGGGACGCAAGCAGGTTCTGTCTCCTTCAGTTGACTATGCTTTCCCCCTTGGTAGGGCATTGACGCTATAGGCGGTCTGCAAGGGCCTTTTTTCTGCATTCAATTATCTGAATGAATGTCAAAGAACTGTCATGAATCTGCTGTAGCTTGAGCGCTGTAAATATTGCCATGCACTTGAAGTTCGTTTTTTATTCTTTTCAGAACCTAAGTGTTTTTTGATTTTTGACCACCTTTCTTACAAATTTTGCCATCGCCATTTGATGATGGGATTTTGCTTTCAAAGGCGGCCCGGTTTCCATGGAAGTCGGGCTTTTTTATTTCCCAACTTTCTCAATGATTCCAGTTTAGTGTCTGAATTCATTGCACAATATCGGCTAGGTCCCACCTCCGCCACGATAGCGAAAATGCTCTGATAAGAGGAGAAGAAAGCCAAATGAGAATGGCTTTTACTCGAAAAGAGCAAAACTTATCCCCCGCATCATCGCAGGGTCTGGAAATCCCGACGGGTTGCTTCTATATTGATCTGGAACAATGAATGCTGCCAAAAGGCAGGGGACCAGCGGTGCGCTGGTTAATTTATGGCTCTCCTTATGCTCAAGTTGAGCATAAGTGATTGTCGGGCAAGCCAGATACCACAGACATTTTGCAATCCTTTGGAATGTCTCGAAGAGATTTGGAAACTGCCGTCAGTCCGGACTGAGACAAGTCAGTCGGGATTGGTCGGCCAAGGGCCATTTTGCCCCGATCGTCACGCCGAGAGCAAGATTGACTTTCGCATCTGAAAACCGCGCAAGAGCGGCAGAGCGAAATGCACCGCGCAATTCTAAGGAGGCCAGAGTCGGATGAGCATGCCTGTTCAGCCTACAACCGATTTTGCAAAACGTGCCCCAAGCAAGGCCGCGCAGGAGAGAGGTATCCTGCCGATGCCCCAGCTTGCCTATACCGATGAGGTGGCGGCTGAAACCGCGCATATCTATGAAAAGGTCAAGCATGTCATTCCATCGATTGAATGGCCTTTCCATGCCCCCTATGTTGCTGCGATCAACAAGCTCAAGAAAGAACGCGGCGCGGTCATTCTTGCGCATAATTATCAGACCCCCGAGATTTTTCACGGCGTGGCAGATATTCGCGGCGACAGCCTTCAGCTTGCCATTGAGGCCGCGCGCTCCGATGCGAGTCTGATCATTCAGTGCGGCGTGCATTTCATGGCGGAAACCTCAAAGATCCTGTGCCCGGACAAGACAGTGCTCATTCCTGACAGCACGGCAGGCTGTTCGCTGGCCTCTTCCATCACCGCCGATGATGTGCGCGCCTTGCGTGACAAATATCCCGGTGTACCGATCGTCACCTATGTGAACACCTCCGCTGAAGTGAAGGCGGAATGCGATATCTGTTGCACCTCGTCCAATGCGGTGCAGGTGGTCGAGAGCCTTGGCGTGGACCGGGTGCTGCTGGTTCCGGATCAGTATCTGGCGCGCAATGTCGCCGCCCAGACCGACGTCGAAGTGTTGACTTTCGCCGGCTCTTGCGAAGTGCACGAGCGCTTCACGGCCGATGAAATCCGTGCCTATCGCCGTTCCATGCCCGAAGTGCAGGTTATCGCCCATCCCGAATGCCCGCCCGAAGTGGTCAAGGAAGCCGACTTCTCCGGCTCCACCAAGGGCATGATCGATTGGGTGAAGAACAACAACCCCGCGAAGGTGATGCTGATCACCGAATGTTCCATGGCCGACAATGTGGCCAGTGAAACGCCGGGAGTGGATTTTGTTCGCCCGTGCAATCTGTGCCCGCACATGAAAAAGATTACCTTGCCAAAAATCCTCGACAGCCTGCTCTATATGCAGGAAGAGGTCACGGTTGATCCTCTCGTTTCGGAAAAGGCCCGGCAGGCCGTCGAGCGGATGATCAATCTGAAATCCTGAACTTGAAAGGTCCGGGCAGGAGATGAAAAATCTGCCCGGACCTTTTTCATTCCTCCCCCATCCTGCGCTTCTGTTTGCCGTCCCCTTTCATCAAAGGGGCAAATAATCTGAAGCCAGATCAAAGTCACATCCAATGATCATATCCGCACCCGACGATTTCCGTCCCGAAAGCTGGCAACGCCATGATGAAGTCATCATTGTTGGCGGCGGGCTGGCGGGGCTGTTCTGCGCCTACAAGCTGGCGCCGCGCCCTGTAACTCTCATCTCTGCTGCCCCCATAGGCGAGGGGGCTTCCTCTGTCTGGGCGCAGGGCGGCATAGCGGCGGCGGTCTCGGAAGGAGATAGCACGGCCTCGCATCTGCGCGATACGATCAATGCCGGAGCGGGAATTGTCGACGAGAATATTGCCCGGCTGATGACCATGCAGGCTCCCAAACGGATCATGGATTTGCTTGAGGTTGGGGTGCCCTTTGACAAGGATCTGGAAGGCAAGCTGCGCCTCAGCCGCGAGGCGGCCCATTCGGCCAGTCGCGTCGTGCGGGTTTCCGGCGACAAGGCTGGCTATGCCATCATGGAAGCGCTGATCCAGCGCGTCGTTGAAACGCCATCCATCCGCATCGTCTCCGGCTATCAGGCCGAGCGGCTGCATATGGAAGGGCGCTATGTCAAAGGCATCATCGCCCGCCGCTGCGCGCCCGAAGAAGACAAAGATACCCATACCATCTTCTTTCCCGCCCGCGCCGTGGTGCTGGCTTCCGGTGGCTCAGGCAATCTCTATCGCATCACCACCAACCCGACCGAATCCAACGGTGATGGCATCGCCATGGCGGCTCAGGCTGGCGCGATGATCGCCGATCCCGAATTTGTCCAGTTCCATCCCACCGCCCTTGATGTAGGCAAGGATCCGGCCCCGCTGGCAACCGAAGCCTTGCGCGGCCATGGAGCAAAGCTGATCAACAAGGCCGGTGAGCGCTTCATGCTCGATGAGCATGAACTGGCAGAGCTGGCCCCGCGCGACATCGTCGCCCGCGCCATTCACCGTCAGGTGGAAGCTGGCAAGGGGGCCTTCCTCGATTGTCGCGAGGCGATCGGCGCCAGTTTCCCGGAGGAATTCCCGACCGTTTATGGCTATGCACAGGAAGCCGGGATCGATCCTGTAACCGAGCCGCTTCCCATCGCACCTGCGGCCCATTACCATATGGGCGGTGTACTGACCGACGCGCAAGGGCGCACGACCCTTGACGGGCTCTGGGCAGCCGGCGAGGTGACATCGACCGGCGCGCATGGTGCCAACCGTCTGGCCTCCAATTCGCTGCTGGAGGCCGTGGTCTTTGCTTCGCTCGTTGCCGCTGATATCGACCAGCAGCTGAGCGCGCCCAAACATCAGCTCTGGCAGCCGATCCGCAATGAAAGACGCCTGCCTGCGGTGCATCAGCCAAAGGAAGATGTTGCCATGTTGCGTACCACCATGAGCCGCTATGTCGGCGTCGAGCGCGATGGCGAAGGCCTCAGGAAAGCTTTGCAGATCATTGCCGAGCTTGAACAGAAGGCCATCACAGACAATTTCCGCAACCAGCTGACAGCCAGCAAGCTGATCACCGTGGCCGCTTATCTGCGCAAGGAAAGCCGCGGCGGACATTTCCGCAAGGATTATCCCGAACAAAGGGAAGAATGGCGGCACAGAACCTTTATCACGCTGAAGCAAGCCAATGCCCAGATGGCACGGATTCTGGGTGAAGCAACATCGGATTGATCTAGAGCAGGGCGCTCCCTCCGGCCTTTTGTTAGCTCAAGGCCGTTGGCGCCGCAAATGCCGCAGGCAAGACCAAGCCTGACAAGACTATCGAAGGAAACGCGTTCATGAGCGACTTGAAATCTCTTTCCGCAGACAAACTGTTTCTGCCGCAACCGATCATCGACGAGGCTGTTCTGGCAGCCCTGAAGGAAGATCTGGGCCGCGCTGGCGACATCACCACGCTTGCCACCATTCCCGCAGAGGCCCACGCAAGGGCGGTGATTGCCGCACGCGATGAAGGGATCATTTCCGGCATTCCTCTGGCCGAAAGCGCCTTTCGCCAGATCGGCACATGGAATGGCGAGGCGGTCACCTTCTCGCCGAAAATGACCGATGGCACCGAGGTTAAGAAGGGCGATGTTGTAGCCGAAATCCATGGCCCGGCCCGTCTGGTTCTGTCTGCCGAACGCATTGCGCTGAATTTCCTCTGCCACATGTCCGGTGTTGCCTCCGCTACCTTTGAAATGGTCAAGCTGACAGAAGGCACCAAGGCAAAGGTTACCTGCACCCGCAAGACCCTGCCGGGCCTGCGTGCGTTTGAGAAATATGCCGTCAAATGCGGCGGCGGTTCCAACCACCGTTTCGGCCTTGATGATGCGATCCTCATCAAGGACAATCACATTGCCGTTGCCGGTTCCATCACCGAAGCAATCCGCCGTTCGCGTGACTATGTTGGCCATCTGGTGCGTGTCGAGGTCGAAGTAGACACCATCGAACAGCTCAAGGAAGCCATTGCCTGCAAGCCGGATGTCATCATGCTGGATAATATGGGGCCGGAAAAGCTGACCGAAGCTCTGGCTCTGCTTGAAGGCACCGGCATCATCTCCGAAGCTTCTGGCGGCGTCAGCCCGGCGACGATCCGGGCGCTGGCTCAAACCGGCGTCGATTATATTTCAGCCGGTTACATCACCCATTCCGCCCCGAATTTCGATTTGGGACTGGATATTTCCGTCAGTTGAGCGCAGGGCTCTTTCCAGAAATAGAAACCCCCGCAAGGACCGCGATCCTTGCGGGGGTTGTCGTATGATCCTTTGAAAAGCGATCTCTATTTAGCGCCTGGCAAGGCGCTGTTGCGTGGTCTGAAAGCCCCTGAAGCCGGGATTATCACCGACACCGCGCCGTCCAAATCCTGTCGCAGCCTGACCTCTCACCCTAAGGGGACGCGGCATATTGCCCGCTTCCGTCTCGACACTTCCACGCTGCGGAAGCAATCTGGCAAGTTCTTCATCTGTGAAGGGGGTGACGGTCTGAACCGGATCAAGGGTTGACGGTAGCCCGTTGGGTGTCCGCATGTTGGCGCCTCTGGGATCGTCGCCATATGTGTTCGGCCCGTCTGTTCCGCGTTTGAACAATAGCAGATAGAGCAGGTAGAAATTGATAAAGGGTATGGCCGAAGCCAGCCACCACCAGCCATTCTTGCCGACATCATGCAGCCTGCGCACCATCACCGACAAATTCGGCAACACTGTCAGCAGCCAGAATAGCCCCAGCAGCGGGATTGTTGATGCAATCAGCGAAGTTGAGCTTTTGCCGGTGAATATGGGGCCTGAGCCAAGCAGAATATTGATCAGCAGGACCGTCAGGCTCCAATAGCAATATTCTGAGCGCGGTGCCCGGCCACTGAAATTGAAATAATGCTTCAGACAGGAAGATATTGCAGCGAAATAAGTCATATCAAGTTCCACAATCTGTGATAGCAATGACATCACTATTGATTGCAGGCCTTAATTGCCCGTTAAGTCGGGTGTGAATTTGGAAAGCTGACCAAATCTCGTTTTATACAGCGTTAAAATGAGGTTTATACGCTGCGCCTGATCACTCTGCCGGGCTGGGCGAATGCACAGGAGCGCTGTCATAGGTCGTGCGGGATGTCGCAGCATCGCGTCTGGCAAGAGCGGCCATGTCCAGCGGATTGGGGCCGAAGCGATTGAAGCCTTCCTGTCCCTTGCGCGCCAGCATGGCGACCATGGGGAAGAGGCCGATAAGGGGAATGAGATAAAGCAGCCCCCACCAGCCCTCGAGCCCCCGGTCATGCAGGCGACGGATGGTGATTGCGATCATGGCAGGGCTGAGAAGCAACAAATGCAGCGGCACAAAGGGTTCCCGATTGCCCATCGCCGCATAGAGCCAAAGCAGAAAGCCGCTGGCCTCCTGTTGTCTGTAATAGGTGACATCAGCCCCCAGCGCGGCAAAAAACATTAGGATATAGAAGAGCAGAAAAAGCCAGAATTCCCTGCGCGCGGTGCGCCCGGAATAAAAAAAGGACGCCCGGAGAAGCGTGAACAGTTTGCCATAGATTGAAAACACTGCCGACTCCCTAGCATGCTCAAGGCCTTTGCCTGAGGTGAGCTTAGAAGAGAGCCTATGGTTAATCAATCGTTAATTTTGCGTTTTGGCGCATATGGTTAACACCCGAAAGCAGGCGGGCCTATCCGGTGGCAGTAGGGCCATCTCTCTTGGTCTCGAAGAGCGCTTCGAGCTTAATCGAAATTGAGTTCTCTAGGCGGGAAGGCGTGTCCGAAGCGGTTCTCGCCCGCCGGGCCGGGCACAAAGCCGACCACGAAATAGAGCACCATGACCAGCGCCACCGGGATCCAGAGGATCTGCGCCATAAGCGCTGGCGCGATGGTGGCAATGGCAAAGGTGATAAGAATGCCGACCGGCACGATCAGAAACCATTTGCCCGACAGATCCATGTCATGCAGTCGCCGGACCGTTAGCGAGATGCCGAACAGGAAGGTGAGGGCAAACCAGGCCTTCCAGATTTCCGCCAGCAGGGGCGTACCCAGACCAATGAAATAGAGACCCGCCGTCATCAGCAGCGAGAAGATGATCCAGAGCCAGAATTCAGCCCGCCCGGCGCGTCCCGAGAAATCCAGACAATGAAACAGACTATGTTCAACGAGCTTTACGGGCGACATGGTTCCAACCTGCAAATAACGGGTTCATCATGATGACATGGAAGATCATTGCCAGACATCACTTTCAAGCTAGTGCCCATTAACAAATCTGGCCAACAACTGCAATCACAAGCGATCTTTGCCGCCAAATCTTTCGATTTCTCCGATGCTTCAACGAATTACCCAGCGGATAAATGGCGCTTCTGACTCCAATGTTGCATTGACGGGAGGGTTGCAAACGTTGGATGCATATAGCGGATAGTACGGATATCAGCGCAACAAGGGCCTTTCATTCGAGGCAATCCAAACGCGCGCTGCCAAGGAGCAAGCTGAAGAGTGTCAACGGTTTACATCACGCACCCGTCTTTCATGAAGCATAAGACGCCAGAGGGCCATCCGGAGCGCCCCGACAGGATGCGTGCGGTCAATGTTGCGCTCGAGCATGAAAAATTCCTCTTCATGCCGCGCGAAGAGGCCGAACTGGGACGCTATGAAGACATTCTCCTGTGCCATCCGCAAAGTGTGATTGACCATCTCAAGGATATCTCCCCGCAGGAGGGGCTGATCTCGCTCGATGGTGACACCACCGTTTCCCCCGATACGCTGAATGCGGCGCTCTATGCGGTTGGAGCCTCAACCCAGGCCGTGGACGAAGTCATGCAGGGGCTGGTGAATAACGCCTTCTGCGGCATTCGCCCTCCCGGCCATCATGCCGAGCGGGACCGCTCCATGGGCTTCTGCTTCTTCAATAACGCCGCCATTGCCGCACGCTATGCGCAAAGGAAATATGGCGCGGAACATGTCGCTGTCGTCGATTTCGATCTGCATCACGGCAACGGCACGCAGGATATTTTCTGGGATGATCCGACCCTGATGTATTGCTCGACCCATCAGATGCCGCTTTATCCCGGCACGGGTGACTGGCGCGAAACCGGCAAGGATGACGAAGGCAATATCGTCAATGCCCCGCTTGGTGCAGGAAATGGCTCCGAGCAGATGCGCGAGGCCTTCGAAAGCCGCCTTCTGCCCGCCCTTTATAATTTCAACCCCGATCTGGTGATCATCTCCGCCGGTTTCGACGCCCATATTCGCGATCCTCTGGGCGATCTGACCTGCACTGAGGCGGATTTTTCCTGGATGACCGGCAAGCTGATGGATGTTGCGGACAAATGCTGCAACAACCGCGTGGTTTCCTTGCTGGAAGGGGGATACGACCTGACGGCCCTTGCCCGTTCGGTCGCTGTTCATGTGGACCGGCTTATGCACGGGTGACACCGCGCCCGATCCCGGAGCTTTCTCTGGTCCACTCGAAGGGAGGGTCCAATGTTGCCAGGCATTGGACCCTTTCCTGATTCCGGTGCTGTAAAAATCGCGTATCGCGCAGGCGCATGCATAAGCCAGCCATCATGACGGGATAAGCGCCAGGAGGCTGGGGTTGTTGACCATCAGAAGCCTTTTGCATCAGCCCATTTCCATGTAAAAGGGTACGAGCGACTCAATGGTCGCATTCGCCAGACCCATTCCAAGCCATGCCAGAGGAAATCAATAAGCCATGTCTGATCTGTCCGCGCTCACCTTTGAAGCAGCCCTTGCCGAACTGGAACAGATCGTTCAGAGACTGGAACGTGGCGACGTGCCGCTGGAAAAATCCATCGAGGAATATGAACGCGGCGAAGCGCTCAAGCGCCATTGCGATGCGCTTCTGAAAAAGGCCGAAGAAAAGGTCGAGAAGATCCGTCTTTCCGCAGAAGGGCAGGCCACCGGCACCGAGCCACTCGACGTCGACTGATCATCCGCAACAGACAGGGCCATCTTTGCTTCCCAGTTGCTGCCCAGTAGCTGCCCAGTAGCAGCCCTGTCTTCATGGATCATATCTATCGTGAAGCGTCCGCATTCTCATTGATGCGTGGCGCTTTTGCTTTTTCAGGTGCTTTATCTGGCGCCTTTACGGGCATGAACAGCACCACCAGAATGCCCAGCCCGCAGCTGATCACGCTTAACACGAACCAGACAAAACCCGAGCGCCCCTTCGCCTTGGCCGTGATCGCCCCGATCACGCCTGCCAGCAACAGCACCTGCACCACGATCATCTCATAACTGCCGATATGAAAAAGGCTTGGCATGCTGGACATGAAGGCTCCCTTTCAAGCTGTAGGCCTCAAATATCGTCGGGCATATCGGGATGAATATCACTTAGATATGAAGGCCTGAAAGCAAAACGTTTGTCAGGCGATGGAGAATATCCATCAGGCATCAATTTGACAACCGTACCATAGCCGATAACGGTAAGGGTATTATGGGCATCAATGGTGCTCGTTCGAAAGCCGGAACGCAGAGAGGAAAATACAATGTTTGAAAATACGCCGATGTAATTTGTAGAATAGGCAACATTGTCTTTGAATTCGAAACGAGCAAACAGAACTGCGTCACCTCCGAGATATAAACTCTGGTTCCACATTTGGTCTTTCACCGCTTCCATTGCTTCATAGGGCTTGGGGGCTTCATGTTTGTTGCCTGTGGTTGCCATTGCCTGAATAACGTCAATAACGACATAGGGCATTCCGGCGCCCCCGGAAGAGACATTTCTGCTCATCGCCTTTTCGATTGCTCGCAACCGTGCCTTATGAGAGAGGATTCGCGCGGCTTCATGTTCAGCGCGTTTTTCTTCCTCCGATTTTTCTTGCTTAGGTGCTTGATAACCATATTGCCGAGCCGTGGATTCTGCATGATCGTCCATGGCTTTCGATAATTTGCTAAAAAAACCTGATTTCTCTTCAGTCATGAATTCACCAAAAGTTTTCAATCAAAGATTGTATTATTGGTATTTGAGGATTTTTGAAATGTCGAGAAATAAACGGAAATAATAACATGACTATGCATCATGAAAAATATCTGGCAAGACAAGGGGAACATGGAGAAAATATGTGAGCGAGAAATCAGTTTCCTGTCCCTGCGGCAGTGGCAAGGATTATGCCGATTGCTGCCAGCCATTTCATGATGGGGTAGCTGTGCCGGAACGGGCCGAAGAGTTGATGCGCTCGCGTTATAGCGCTTTTGCGCTGCAAAAGATTGATTATCTCAAGGATACGCTCTGGCCGAAATATCAACCCGGTTTTGATGCCTTCGCCACAGCCAAATGGGCGGCGGAAAATCACTGGAGCGGGCTGACCATTCTGGCAACCGATGCAGGCCTTGCGCGCGACCGGCACGGAACCGTGCTGTTTGAGGCGCGCTATCTTGCAGGCGGGCGGCTCAATAGCCATCGCGAACTGAGCCTTTTTCGCAAAAAGGCCGATCGCTGGTATTATGTCGAGGCGCTGCCCGAGAAATGAGCTGAGGCGTCCTTCTGGCATCCTTTCCGCCCCATCCTCACACCCATTGTAACGTCAATCTGAAGCACCGACTTGTAAGACCTGCCTGAAAGGCACGCCCGAAAGCCCTTTCTGAGAGTTCAGCCCGAAGGCGATCTCTCTAGCTGCCAGCCGCAGGAATGGACCGAGCGAAAAAAGATTTGAAATATTTTAAACTGCCACTAGACGACCGGTCTAATTCTTCCTATATCTCCGCCATGACAACAAAAACCGAAAAGACACGAGACCATATTCTGACCGTAGGCAGGCGACTGATGTCCGAGCTGGGCTTCAACGCGCTCGGCCTTGGTCTACTGCTCAAGGAGGCCGATATTCCCAAGGGCTCCTTCTACTATTATTTTGCCTCCAAGGAGGATTTCGGCTGCAAGCTGCTCGAACAATATATCGCCTATTATCACGAGCGTCTTGATGCGCTGTGGTCACGTGAGGATCGCTCTGGCAGGCAGCAATTGATGGACTATTGGGACCAGTGGGTTGTCACCCAATGCCCCGTGAATGCGGAGAACACTTGCCTCATCGTCAAGCTTGGAGCCGAGGTTTCCGACATGTCCGAAGATATGCGCACCATTTTGGCCAATGGAGCCACCTCTATCGTCGCTCGCCTGTCGGCTCAGATCCGCAAGGGGCAGAAGGATGCTTCCCTGTCCTTGGACATCAAGGCAGACGAGACCGCTGCGATGCTCTATCAGATGTGGCTGGGCGCCAGTCTTGTGGCCAAGCTGGAGCATGCTGCCGGCCCGCTCGTTCAGGCTAGAGCAAACAGCGAGGCCTTGTTGCCCGCACCTTCAACCGCCAACCAGAATCAATGATCCCGAAATATTGAACTCAGATCATCAAGAGACCTCAACCATTCATGCGCATAGGAAATAGACGACCGGTCTAATATTTACTCCCCTTATGCGCAAAGGAGAAACAAAGATGGCACAATCCGCCAACACCAACCGCCAGTTCATTCTCAACGAGCGCCCTGTCGGCGCACCGGATGACAATACCCTCAAGCTGACAAGTTCGGCCATTCCCGAGCCTGCCGAGGGGCAGATGCTGCTGCGCACGGTCTATCTCTCGCTCGATCCCTATATGCGCGGTCGCATGAGCGCTGCCAAATCCTACGCGCAGCCTGTCGAGATCGGCGATCCGATGGTCGGGGGCACGGTGGCGCGCGTCGTCAAATCCAATCTTGAAGGCTTTGCCGCAGGAGATTGGGTGCTCTCCTACAATGGTTGGCAGGATTATGCCCTTTCCGATGGCACGATGGTCACCAATATGGGCAAAAATCCCGAAGCCCCGTCATGGGCGCTGGGCGCACTCGGCATGCCGGGCATGACGGCCTATACAGGCCTGTTGCAGATCGGCGATCCGAAACCGGGCGAAACTGTCGTCGTTGCTGCGGCAACCGGCGGGGTAGGGGCCAATGTCGGCCAGATCGCCAAGATCAAGGGCGCGCGCGCCGTTGGCATCGCCGGTGGCAAGGAAAAATGCGACTATGCGGTGAGCGAACTGGGCTTTGACGCCTGCATCGACCGTAATGCCGATGATTTCGCCGAGCAGTTGGCCGCCGCCTGCCCGGATGGCATTGACGTCTATTTCGAAAATGTCGGCGGCGATGTGTTCAAGGCCGTGCTGCCCCTGCTCAATAGCGGTGCCCGCATTCCCCTTTGTGGCGTTATCGCCCAATATAACAGCACCAGCGCGCCCGAGGGGCCGGACATGTCCGGCGCTTTGATGGCTGCCTTTCTGACTCGGCGCGTAACCGTTCGCGGCTTCATCGTGTTTCAGGATTTCGGACATCTCTATCCCGAGTTTGCCGCCGACATGACCCGCTGGGTCAAGGAGGGCAAGATCAAATATCGCGAACATCTGGTCGAAGGGCTGGAACAGGCTCCCGCTGCCTTTCTCGATCTGCTGGAAGGGCGCAACTTCGGCAAATTGGTGATCAAGGTCGGCGAGCATGATCTCTGAGTGCCATTGCTTCACCCTCAGAGCCTTCGATTAAGGTGATTCACGTAATGCCTTGCATGAAAAACCGGCGGGATAACTCTCGCCGGTTTTTTATTGATCGCAGAAAATTGATCCCTTCTACGCCTAAAGTGTGAGTGATTTCTGCGCATTTGCCCACTTTGGCAGCATCGATCCGACAGGATATCCAAGGCTTGTCCGAATTTCTCGACATATTTGTGGGGATTGCTCTTTCCTCTCTAGTCAGGACATTTCTGTCATGAAACAGTTGCCAAGGCAGGTTAATGTTGCCCGCGCTTAAAAGGGTTCCGGTTTGCCGGATGAAAGACCCTTGAGAACGCTCCCCGAAAAGCAAGCAGCCGCTCCTGTTCAGGCTCACTATCTATCGATGACAGGAAGCGGAATTTTGCCCCTTAGGCTGGGCGAAATCGAGTAGGGGAGATCAATCATATTTTGGAGGTTTCTCACATATGAAAAATCTACTCACCGGTGTTGCTGCTCTGGCTCTGTCTGCCGGTTTTGCAGGCGCCGCTCACGCTGACTACACGCTGAATATTCTTCATCTCAACGATGTGCATTCCCGCATCGAGTCTATCACCAAATATGACAATACCTGCGACGCCAAGGGCGAAGAGGAAGGCAAATGCTTCGGCGGTGTCGCGCGCGTCAAGAGCGAAGTGGAAAAGCTCCGCGCCCAGTTTCAAAAGGATGGCGCCAATTCCCTTCTGCTGCATGCTGGTGACGAATTCCAGGGGTCTCTTTTCTATTCCACCTACAAGGGCGAGGCTGCTGCCGAATTTGCCAAGATCATCGGCTATGACGTGATGGCCGTTGGCAACCATGAATTCGACGATGGCCCGAAAGGCCTTGCAGATTTCATCGACAAGGTCGATTTCCCGATCATCTCGGGCAATATTGATGTTTCCAGCGAGCCGCTGCTGCAGGGCAAGATCAAGGGCTATGTCATCAAAGAAGTCGGCGGCGAGAAGATCGGTGTCGTGTCTGTTCTGGCCGAGGATACCGCAGAAACCTCTTCTCCGGGTGAAAAGGTCATCTTCTCTTCCTCTGAAGACTATCTCAAGCAGGCCGTACAGGAACTGACCGATCAGGGCGTGAACAAGATCATCGCGCTGACCCATGAGGGGCTGGTCAAGGATATGGATCTGGCTTCCAAGGTGGCCGGAGTGGATGTCATTGTCGGCGGCCATTCCCATTCTCTGCTGTCCAACAGTGATGAAAAGGCCGAAGGCCCTTATCCCGTCATGGTGAAAAATCCGGACGGCAAGGACGTGCCTGTCGTTACCGCCTATGCCTATACCAAATATCTTGGTGATCTGGCCGTGACCTTCGATGACGAAGGCAATGTCCTCTCCGCCAAGGGCGATCCCATCCTGCTGGACGCATCGGTAACCCCGGATGAAGCCGTGGTTGCTCGCGTCAAGGAACTGGCAGCTCCGATTGCCGAACTGAAGGCAAAGGTCATCGGTTCACTCGGTGCTGATGTGGATGGCGCGCGCGAGAATTGCCGCCAGAAGGAATGCGCCATGGGCGTGCTGGTGGCTGACGCCATGTTGCAGCGCGTGAAGGATCAGGGTGTTTCCATTGCCATCCAGAATGGTGGTGGTCTGCGTGCATCCATCATGGGTGGAGAAGTCACCATGGGTGACGTGCTGACCGTTCTGCCGTTCCAGAACACGCTGGCAACCTTCGAACTGACTGGTGCCGACGTCAAGGCCGCTCTTGAAAATGGCCTGTCGCAGGTCGAGGAAACCGCTGGTCGCTTCCCGCAGGTTGCCGGCCTCAAATATAGCTGGTCACGCGCCAAACCGGCAGGTGAACGTCTTGCCTCTGTCGAGGTCATGAAAGACGGTGCCTGGGCTCCCATCGAGGATGACGCGGTTTATGGTGTTGTTTCCAACAACTATATGCGCGCCGGTGGCGATGGCTACAAGGTCTTCAAGACCAACGGCAAGAATGCCTATGACTATGGTCCGAACCTGGAAGATGTGGTTGCCAGCTATATCGCTGATCACCCGGACTTCAAGGTCGAACTGCCCGGCAATATCACCGAAGTCGAATAAGCCGGTTGAGCCGCTGATTTCATCACATTCAGACCCGGCAGGAGCGATCCTGCCGGGTTGTTTTTTGCGAGAGGTCGACACAAGTCGACTTGTTCCAAAGTACGAAAAATGGGAAACTCATAGCTGAATTCAGCGCTATGCAGGAGATGTGTTATGACTGTCGTCTACGGGCTTATTGTTGTTCTCATCACTTTCTTGATGGCTAACGCTCTGTATAAGATGATGGAAAAACTGAAGAAATAAGCCTTGGCGAATGAGTGACGCAAAGCGCTGTTTCTGGGTGCCGAATGAAACGAGGGATTCTGGAAAATTACTTTCCTGATCACCTTCTTCCTTTGTTTCTTGCGCAAGGCCTAAGGGTGAAGGCAAAACCGCTACACCAGAGAAGATCTTGCCGCTGCACAACAGCGGAGACCTCACCGGGATTCTGCCCATTCCAATCTGCAAGTCAAATTGTCCAGCTCCCTTGATGCGAGCAATTTGCATCTGGGTTGAGCCAGAAGGGCGAATGCCCCCTTGAAAATGTGGACAAGCCGCACTGAACACAAAAGTCGGTGAAGATCTGTTGCAAATCAACAGCAAAGGCCTCTGTCGACCTTGATTATTTCATCTCTATGTCATAATCCTACCGCCACCAACGGAGTGTAGCTCAGCCTGGTAGAGCACTGCCTTCGGGAGGCAGGGGCCGGAGGTTCGAATCCTCTCACTCCGACCATTGTTTTCAATGGTTTACCGAATTTCCCAAAATTTATGCCCATGAAATGGCCCATGAAACGTCTTGTTTATGAGCCCTTTTTGCTGTCATTGCGCTCCATGGCTCCGACCGCAGACTTCTGATGGTCGGGATGATGATGCAGATAGATGTCCTCGATTGTTCTGATCGAGGTGGCAAAGAAGCTGGCTGCATCTGCCGGTGAACACCGGTTCTGCATTGCCCATGTGATAGCCGTATGTTTCAGGGTATGACGGGTAACGTCGGAGATCTCGGCATCCTGGCAGATCCTGCTCCAAGCCGTCTTGATGTCATCTACCTTCATGCCCTTGTAATCGATTACATGGTTCGGGCTGTTCTTCCGCCATAGCCGGGCATGCAGGAGAAGTTGCCGGGGCAGGCGCGCCGGTGTTCGCTCCTTCTTGGTGCGCTGTTCCTTTTCTCCAATCCGGTAGAGAATGCCCTGTTCGATATCGATGTGGCCGGCATGGTCGTCCTTTCTCCAGCCAAGATTGAGGATCGCGCGCTTGCGGGTACCGGTGTAAAGGGCGACAAGGATGAAGCGGGCAATGTGCCTTGTTTCCGAGTTCCTGCGTGCGGCCCTCAAGAGGGCTGCTGCCTCCTCCCGCGTCAGCCACCGGTCACGATTGGCAGGCTTGTTGGGCAACCTGACATTCGGTGCGCTTTGCAGATAGTCCTCATCCCTGCAATAGTTGAGCGCAGCCTGAAGGACACCAAGTTCCCTTCGCACTGTGCCGTCCGACACCGTTCGGGACATCTGGTAATCAAGACATGTCCTTTTCTTGATGTCGGCAACAAACTTGTCGCCCCAGAAGGGCAGCAGGGCATCAATGGCATATCCGATCCGCGCCGGATCTGCAGTGGTTGGGGCATGCTCCCTTGCGTAAGTGGCAAGAACATCGGCAATGGTTACCTCAGCGGCAGGTGACTGTTCCTGAAGCCGCCATTTGCTTTCGATGTAGGAGCTCAGGGATTTTTCAGCCTGCTCGCGGCATTCCGGGCCGAATCCTGTGCTCTTCTCATATCCTCTGTCGAGGATGACAAAGGCTGGCTTACGGCCTTTCCGTTCGCGGAGATGAAGATGCGGTCCTTTGGCTTTACGCGGCATTTTTCAAACATGTCCTCGATGTTCTGTCTGGTTGTGTAATCCACGCCTCCGATCCGGTAGCAAACAAGGTTGCCCTTATCTCTTTCATTCCAGAGTGTGGAGGCTTTTCTGCCAATCAACCGGGCTGCCTCTGGCAGGGTGATATATTGCGGGAACGAGTTGTCTGTATCGGTCATGGCGGTTTCTGGCTCATGGTTCGTGTTGCAGGGAGGCCTCAGTCCGTGCGCTGAATGGCCCTTCAATAAGGAATTAGTCCTCAGCTTTCACACATCCAAATGGACGGTGAATTTTCTTGAAGAGGCCCCCTGCAAGAAGGCTGTTACCAATAGGAAAGCTCATGACAAGAGTAGGTGGCCGGGGTGACCAATCCTGCTGTACTCGGCTGATTGCGGAGTTTGCATGCCAACTTGCGACGGTCGAGAGCTTCGGCTATTTCCGTGGCCTCCTCGCGGGCCAGAGCCTTGATACGATTGTGGAGGGTCTCAAAGTGATGATGTTCTCCGGGGCCAATGCGCCCTGAAACGGGGCTGCGTGATCCAGCTGCATCGAAACCTTCGTGGCCGACAGGGACGATGACCTGCTGACGACAGTTGAAGAGAACCGAGAGTAAATGACTGCACGTTTCATGCTAATTTTTCCTGTTGCCTGTTTCAATTTCATAGTCTGCTTGAGCCTGTTGTCGTGCCAACGCCCTTGCGATATCGAACAGGACAAGCATGCCTTTTGCCGCGCCGTGATGGGCGGGGCTTGTATCCCTGTTTGAAGATTTTGAATTTGCTGGCATTGGCGACCAATCTCTCCATGTGACAAAGTGGCAGTCAGTGCTTCTGACCGGCTGTGTCAGGGAGTTCGGTTCATTCGCGGCGAGGGAGAAATTTTTAGTTAAGACATGGTTAACGATGCCGGTTCTACATGCCGCAACCGATCGGCCCGATCCATCAGGATCAAGGCCGTTATGGCTTTCCGATATGATAATCTGCAGACGACAGTTGAAGAGAACCGGCTATCGTTGAGGTTTGGATCTGATGTCAGAATTTTTTGAGCTTGCGGATCAGATTTTCCGTGGCAACAAGGTCTGAGACGCGATTGGAATATTCCAGCGCCTGCGACAGCGCATCTTGTGCTGCCCTGATGGTATCAAAGTCCGATGGATCAACGTCACTACATGACAGCGAATGAAGGATAGATGTCGCAGCTTCCCTGAAGAGCTCTGTCAGGACGTTGCGGTTCATGACAGCCTTTTGCAGGACAGTCAGCATGCCTGATGGGTATAGGTCTGGCGGAAACTCCTCAAGATAGTCGAGAGAGGTACGGGCATGCCTGATAGCGTTCGCTCCCAGATCGTTGATGCGTTCCATGTCCGTCTTCTGATTGCGGTGTTGCAAGGTGATTTCGTGGATGTTGCTACTATAGACCATTGATGATTTCCTCGTTTTTTCGGGCTGCGGTTTGTTCCGGCCCTCATCAAGGGGTCGGAACAAGCCAGAGCCCATTCACCAGCATCCTTCCATTTTTACGACCAGTGCAGCTCTTGGCATGGTCGCAGTTGAAAAGCGTGATGGTCTCGATCTGATGATAGGGGGTTGGGTGGATGACGCTGACCGGATTGCTTTTCCGGCCAGTCATTGTTCGCGATGTGCTGGCTAGAGCCGACCGGATGCCGCAGGTGCTCTCTGAGCCTGGTGCGGCAGCTGAGGGCAGAGGCTGTACCTAGATTTCCGCTTGCGTAGACGGCAGGTCCGCTCTTCGGCCCTGATATCGGCAAAGGCCTGAAGACGGGCCCGTATGGCATTGAGCCGTTCGAGCTCGCTTTCGTTGACCATGCCGATGACAGGGGAGCCTTGCTGGCCGAGGGCAAAGCCTTTGTGCCTCACTGAGACAATGACCTGTTGTCGGCAATTGAATACCATGGGGCCTGATGCCCCTGCGATCGTTGCCTGTCCGGACTGACTGACAACGAGCTCGTAAAAGCGATGGGGCAGCTGTCCGGCTTCATGGCTTCTGGCGAGTGTCAGGTAGAGCTGTCCGACATGGGTTTGCATGTCGAGAACAAGCCACGGGCGAGGAAAGAGTTGGGCCGGTTTCCCGGATTTTCCTGAAGGGAAATGAAAGGCCACAATATCGCCCCGCTGGATGGTTTCAGGCCAGCTCTCTTCTTCAGGGATGTATCTGCGATTGGTCATGAGTTGCTCCATTCGTGGTTGAGACGAACGCTGGCAATTCAATTTCCCTCAATGGCTGAGAGAACCTTGCCCGGCGTCACAAGACCTGCCGGGCAAGGAGCTGTCGGCCATCACGCCTTCTTCCTCAAGGGATAAGGCATTGATATCCGCACTGCCCAGTTTGCAAAATGGGTTCTGGACAAGAGACCAGCACCGTGATCTCGAAGAAAGCAGGAGGAGGGAAAGCACCTCATCTCATTCCGTTCGGGCGGATTGTGCACAGTACCAATGGCGACGCAGGATCAGACTGCCTGCCGTGTCTCACGAAAACAGCCCCCCCTTTCAGCCCGATGAAAGGGGGGGAACTGTGAAATGTTCACGAATGTAGATGAAAGCTGAAGATAAAAACGCAATCTATGGGCTGGCTCCCGTATGGACATCGCTTTCATCATCGGGAAACGACATTGCGTCCTCCACCAACTGATCTATAAGAGTTTGGGATTCCTTGACGTGAGCGTCATTCAGGGCGTCAGCCTGATAGGCCAGCCTTGTCTTGATGTCTCGCTGGGCACAGAGCGCCATTGCCAGAGCAACCCCCCGCTCGCCGCGCTTGCCAAGCTCTGTATGAGCCATGGTCCGGGCGATGTGGGCACCAGTCCCAAAATGCTCTCGCCAAACCTTTGAAAAACGCTTTTTAATATACATGTTGCCCAAGAAGTCATGAAACACCGGGGCTTTTGCGGCGATCAGTCTCTGTCTTTCTTGATCAAGCCACCCATTGCCGACTGCGGGATTGACCTCATCAAATATCAGGGCATCGAAGAATCTATCGAGTTTTGGATGCAGTGGTGCCCTGATCTCTTTGCCCGTCTTGTTGGTGGCCACATTGATTTTATATTGGCCTGTTTCGTCGTCATAGGTGATGTCGTCACCCCACCGCAATAACCCATCTGCTAAGCGCAGTGGCATAAAGAGCCAAAGTGCGATGATTGCTGCCTGATTGCGCAACTTGTTCTTTGTCTTGCGATTTGTGGCAGTTGAGCTGTCCTTGAGGAGTTGGCAAGCAAGTCGGTAGATAACCTTGTAAGAGGGTACCTGTTCATATCGGCCGAATTTAAGGGGGCTTTCTCTGGCAGCATCGGCCTCGAGGCTGTTTATGTGCCGCCGAAAGGCATCCAGAATCTGATTGTCGATGCCAAGTTCCCTGCCAAACTGGTATAATCGGGTAGTAGCAGTTTGCAATGTGCGGGCTCTGTAACCCTGATGCTGATACGTGGCTTCTTCTGCAGACGGAGCACGGTCTTTTTTTGCTTGTTCAAGGAGACGAATACCCTCCACATTGATAGTGATAGGCATCCCGGCGCTTTTGAGGGTCCAAACATACTCGCTGACGACTGTTCCGTCTCAGCACCTATGGGACAGATTGGATTGATTTGACAAAGGAGGATTTTGGCTCATCGTAGCTCTATCAAAGGAAGCGAAGATGAGACAGAAATCCGGTCTGCAGAAGCCATCTGCAGAGATGACCATCAAAGACATCCGCCGAAAGACCCGAAAGAAATATTCGGCAGAAGAGAAGATCCGCATTGTGTTGGACGGTTTGCGTGGCGAAGACAGCATCGCCGCCCTGTGCCGCCGCGAAGGTATCTCCGAGAGCCTTTATTACACCTGGTCGAAGGAATTCCTTGAGGCTGGCAAGAAGCGTCTGGCCGGAGATACGGCTCGTGCAGCCACCAGCGATGAAGTGAAGTTGCTGCGCAAGGAGGCTAGGGATCTTAAGGAAGTTGTCGCAGAGCAAACACTTGAGCTCCGTCTGCTTAAAAAAAGCATGATCGAAGATGGGGGCGAAGAAGAGTGAGATATCCCGCATCCGAGAAGCATGAGATCATCCGCCTTGTCGAGGAATCCCATCTGCCGGTAACTCGAACATTGAAGATGTTGGGCATTCCTAAATCAACATTTTATCGTTGGTACGACCGTTTCCTGATCGATGGTGTTGAAGGGCTGGAAGATCACAGCTCTGCCCCGTCACGAGTCTGGAACCGGATTGAGGATGATGTCCGTGACAAGATCGTCGAACTGGCTCTGGAGCAAACCGAATTGTCTCCCCGGGAGCTGGCAGTGACCTTCACAGACACGGAAAGCTATTTTGTCTCAGAGGCTTCGGTCTATCGTCTTCTGAAAGCTCATGACTTGATCACGTCTCCGGCCTTCATCGTCATGAAAGCTGATAATGAATTCCGGGACAAGACAACCCGTCCCAACGAGATGTGGCAAACCGACTTCACCTACTTGAAGGTCATTGGCTGGGGTTGGCTTTACCTGTCCACCATTCTTGATGACTTTTCGCGCTATGTCGTGGCTTGGAAATTGTGCACTACCATGAAGGTCCATGATGTTACCGACACCCTCAATTTGGCCCTTGAGGCTTCTGGCTGCGATAGCGTGAAGGTTGAACATAAACCGCGCCTGTTGTCGGACAATGGCCCATGTTACATCGCTGAGGATCTGGGAAATTGGCTGGAAGACCGGTCAATGAAACAGATACATGGTGCGCCAGGTCATCCGCAGACACAGGGTAAAATCGAGCGTTGGCATCAGACACTCAAGAACCGGATCCTGCTGGAGAACTACTTCTTCCCGGCGGATCTGGAAAATGAGATTGCTGCATTCATCAACCACTATAATCATCACCGGTACCATGAGAGCCTTGGAAATCTCACACCAGCCGATGTCTACTTCGGAAGAGGACAGGCAATTCTGGAACAAAGGGAAAGGATCAAACAGAAGACAATTCAACTGCGCCGCTTGCAACATCAATCACAAGCCGCTTAAATCGCAGACACTAATGAGCTGAACCCTCCAGTCATAACCACACACATCAGTCCCAAAGCATTCGACGATGGACAGCTCGCCTCTAGTCGCCTAGAGACACGCAAAAGGCTTCGAATTCTGCCCCCGTTGCGTAGGACTTCTGCGTACCTTGCCGCGTGATGGAATCCGCTGCATAACGCACCGCCATCGTCAGGGCAGCCTCGAGATCCTTGTCTCTGGTGTAGAAATGCGCAAAACAGCCAATGAAAGCGTCGCCGGCTCCCGTCGTATCCTTCGGCGTCACGGTGATGGGGGCAAAATGCTTGCGGCCCTCTTTGGTGACCAACAACGCGCCCTTTGACCCGAGCGTGACAATCACTGTCTTGATCCCCTTGGCCATCAAGCTGCGGGCAGCAACCTCAGCGCTTTTTTCATCGCTCACTTTCATGCCGGTGAGCAATTCAAGCTCGCTCTCGTTGGGTACAAGATATGTTACGTCGGTAATGCGAGAAGCATCAAGCCCAGGCTGGGCAGGAGCCGGGTTCAACAAGGTTGGAATGCCGTGTTTCGCACCAAAAGCAATGGTGTGATAGATCGTTTCCAGAGGCACTTCCAACTGCATGACAATCAGATCACACAACTTGAGATCCTCTGCTGCCTTGTCCACCTCTTCCGGCGTCAGATATTCATTGGCTCCTTTGACGATCAGAATGCTGTTTTCACCGGATTCCTCAACAAAAATAGGAGCCACCCCGGAGGACGTGCCTGGCACACGGACAACATGGCGCGTATCAACACCAAGCTTTTCCAGATTATTGATAGTATTGTCGGCGAAGATGTCATCACCAACACGCGTGACCATCATCACGTCTGCCCCAAGCTTGGCCGCGGCCACAGCCTGATTGGCCCCCTTGCCACCACAGCCCAAACTGAAGGAGGGCGCTTCCAGTGTTTCCCCCGGTCCCGGCATCCGCGTGACATAGGTGATCAGATCGACCATATTGCTGCCAACAACAGCGACTTTTCCTGACATGGTTCTCTTCCCTTTATTTGGCATCCGAGCCGTTATGCAAGCGCGCGAATATGCTCTTCAGCAGCTTCGGCCTCTTCAGCTGTTACATACCCCAGACGGACCTTAAAACTGGCAGCGCCTCCACTGGCAAGTTGACGCACATGCCCCTTGGCCTTCTCGGCCAGATAGCCTTCCGGCTCACAGGTGGACGGTAAGGCAAAGGCAGCAACCTGCTGATCGGCATTGACCAAGATCCAACGCACGGTCTGGGGGAAATCATCCCGGTTATAGGCAATATGAAATCCATCCCCTTCACGGCGACGCATCAGCGATGCCGTATTGCCATCCCCGTCTGCACCGACACTGCGGATATAGAGCACCTGCTCGGGGTTATAGCGTTCCGGCTCGTCCAGCACCTCCAGACCGGCAGGATCCTCGGCCAGATCGTCGATAAAGGCGAGATACTCAGGTGTTGTCTGCACATGGCCGGGAACGGCCGTGCGCACAACAGTGCGATCGGGCGAAAAGGGAGCTGGCTGGATAATCTTTGCCCCTTCGCAATAGGCGAAGTTGACGTGACACATATACATGAGATCCATTGGCGCCCCGCCAACATTCTTCACATCCATACACATGTCGAATAGGCTCTTGCCCGGACGCAAGACCACCTTGGGATGCGCGATATAGTGGTCCCCGAAGCCCATTACATATTCCGCGGTTCCGGTGACCGACATGTAGGGCCCTTCGGCATCTTCGCCAATTTCGAGACCGGCACCGTCAAGCGCGGCCACCGGCATTTCACCATGCAGTGCATGGGTATCCTGAGGCGACGGGCAGCCGTTGCGCAACAGGCCCGAATGGAAGGCAAAGCAGCCGTAGGTGCCCGCAATGTCATGAGCCGGGCGAGGCATCGAAAACATGTTTTTCATCGTCAGATCGACACCATCAAAAACAGCATCCCAGATCATCTGGCCATAGAAGGGCAAGATGACCAGATGGCCTCTGACGTTGCTGATGCGCAAGGCCTCGATGCCGCTTTCATAGCGGAAGGTGGACGCGCACAATTCATCGCAGCTGGCTACCGTCTGCTCATGGGCGGCGAAGTCGACTTTGCGAAGGGTGATCTTTACCGGTTCCATGGTATTTCCTCCGTCTTGCCTCAAGCTCCCACCACAAGGCAGGAACTCTGGCGTGATTATGATGCTGAAGGTCGCCGCGCCAGAACTGCGGCGGCCAGTATGTATGCTTTTACCGCGCGCGGTTCTTCCATGCGTTGATGGCAATGACCAGCAGCAGGAAAGCGCCCCAGATGAAATCAATCAGATGGTTGCTGAAGCGCAGGATCTGGAAGCCACTGGAGAGCAACATCAAGGCCACCACGGCAATCGAAACGCCTGCAACGGTTCCCTTGCCACCGGCCGGGTTGGTTCCGCCAAGCACTGAAATCAAAACCGCCTGCAGCAGATAGGATGTCCCATAGTCCGATTTGGCCGCATTGGTTCGCCCAGACAGGATGATTCCTGCCATGCTGGCCAACACGCCAGACAGCATATAGCTGTAGAAGATCATGCGAGATTTCTTCAGACCGGCAAAAACTGCTGCCCGTGGATTGGAGCCAATCAGCATCAGGTTGATGCCCAGCGTCGTCCGCGTCAACAGGAAGGCAACCCCTCCGGCAACGAGCAGGAACAAGATGAAGGGCACCGCAATTCCAAACAATTTGCCATTCCCCAGAAACGCCCAGGCATCTGGATAACCAACGATCGCAGGCCCTCCGGTTAGCACCAGACACAGGCCAATGAAGATCTGACCCGTCCCCAACGTTGCCAGAATGGGAATGATGTTAAGCTTGGTTATCAAAAAACCGTTCAAGGCACCGGCAAGCAACCCCACTCCAAGCGACAGACAGACACCCAACAGCACCATCGGCACACTCTGTTCCATACCCAGATCGCGGGTCAAGTAATGAAACAGCACGCCTGAGAGAATGCCCGACAGGTTGGCGATGCCGACAACAGAAAGGTCGATCCCGCCTGTCAGCATGGCAATCATCATGGCAATGGAGAGAAGCCCCAGTTCTGGAAACAGATAGGTGATGGATTCAAAGTTGTAGTAGCGCAGAAACTTGTCCGGGCTAAGAGCCGTCATGATGATGAAGATCAGAACGGTCATCATGATCAATTGCAGGATATTATTGTCGCGATTGACCATGTTGCGAAAATCGAGGGAGAATTTCATGTTCTTTTTCCTCATGCATTCCGTTTGCGATCACGCCATGCGGTCATGGCTGTCGCTATAACGATCACGATACCGACCACAACGCGCTGCCAGGTCGTTTCCACTTTCATGATGATCAGGCTGTTCTTGACCATAACCAGCATGAACACGCCGAGCATCGTACCGAGCACCGAACCTCGTCCGCCGAAGATACTCGCCCCGCCCAACACGACCGCGGCGATCACATCCAGCTCAAGCCCGACGAAATCTCGCGGGTTGGCCAGCCAGATCATGCCGCTGTGCAGCAAGCCGCCGAAGCCAGCCAACATGCCGGCAAAGCAGTAGATGAAGAAGATCGTCTTGCGCACATCAAACCCGACGCGTTTGGCCGCTTCCTCATCTCCTCCCAGCGCAAAGACACTCCGACCAATCATCGTGTAGCGCAGCACCACATGCACAAGGATCGCCAGCCCCACATAGATGAGCACCATCGCGGTCAGACCGAAGTGGGTGCCGTCAGCCTTGTCCATCGAGATGACTTCGGTCTTGGCAAAATCAATCAGTGCATCAGGCATCTTGTTGATGTTGATCATGCTGGTGCCGACGATGCCGAGCAGGAAGCCGCGCACCATGCTGCCCGTGCCCAGCGTCACGATCAGCGGTATCATGCGGAACTTGTAGACAAAGAAGGCATTCAGGCAGCCAAACAGCATGCCCATGATGGCGGCAGCCATAAAGGGAAGGATCACCCCATCATAGCCGAAATAGATCATGCCTTTGACGGTAAGATACATCGCCGCCACTGCAAAGGCAGGAAAGGACACGTCGATCCCGCCGGAGATCATGACAATCAGCACCCCCAGCGCCATGATGCCAATGATCACGTTGCTCCGAAGCAGGGAGAACAGGTTGTCCAGCTGCCAGAAGGCAGGGTTGATCAGGCCGATCACAACCATGGCAAACAAAAGGATGGCCGCAATGACAAATTCTGATCTTTTGAAGAGTTTCATGGCCTTGTCCTCACGTGAACGACTTCAGCTGTTCGCTGATCACATCTTCGCTGATGGCATCGCCTTCAAGCTCGTCGACGAGGCGACCACGATGCATGAGAATGACCCGGCTGCAATTCTGCGCCAATTCCAGAACGTCGTCTGAAATCATCAGCACGGCGAGCCCATGGTTATTGACCAGCTCACGAATTTTCTTATGGATCTCGGCCTTGGAGCCAACATCCACGCCGACGGTCGGCCCGTTGAGAATGAGCACCTTGGCATCGGTTAGCAGCCAGCGCCCCAGAACGACGCGTTGCGCGTTACCACCAGAAAGCTCGCCCACCATCTTTTCAGCACTGGGGGTGGCAATCTGCATGGAGGCAATGGTTTCATCGGCCACCTGATCCACTCGGGGGATATCAATCACGCCGCGTTTCGAAAGGGTATCCAGAGACGTCGCAATGATGTTGCGTTTGATGGACTGCGTCATAAACAGCCCCTCGGACAAGCGATCCTCAGGGACATAGGCAATCCCTTGGGCAATCACATCCTGAACGCTGTCGAGCGAAATGGGCTTGCCATCAACCTCTACCGTCCCGCTCTGAGGGGTCAGCATGCCAAACAGGCTCAACGCCAACTCGGTACGCCCCGACCCCAAAAGACCCGACAGACCGACAATCTCACCCGGATGGATCGTCATGTTGATCCCGTCATACTGGCCTGGCAATGTCAGCCCCTTGACGGCGAGGCGCGGCGTAAGGCTGGGATCCGGTCGTTCCCTGCGGAAAGGCTCAATCTGAATATCAAGCCCGGTCATATGACGGATCACGGACGCTTCGTCAAAGTCGCCGGTTGGCCCCTCTGCCACCTTAACCCCATTGCGAATGACCGTCAGACGCTCTGAAATTTCGAGCATCTCCCGCATTTTGTGGCTCACGAACAGGATGGCGATGCCTCGGCTCTGAATATCGCGCACAATGCGGAAGAGTGTCTCCACTTCCTTGCCCGTCAATGCGGTGGTCGGTTCATCCATGATGATCAACTTGGCATCGGACATCAGCGCACGAGCGATGGCCACAAGCTGCTTGCTGGATGTCGGCAGGCTTTCCACCTCTGCATCCAGATCGATATCGACTCCCAGACGATCAAGAGCCTCGCGCGCCATCTTGCGCACACGCCCCCATCGAACCAGCTTGGTCTTGGCCCTGAGTTCGGTATTGAGGGCGAGATTCTCCGCCACGGTCAAATTACCGAACAGGGAAAAATCTTGATAGATCACCTGAATGGCGCGATTCACCGACTCGATCGGAGACAGATTTTCAACCGTCTCGCCCTCGATGATGATCTCACCTTCCGTGGGCTGATAAACTCCGGATATAATTTTGATAAGAGTGGATTTCCCCGACCCGTTCTCACCAGCAAGGCAATGGATTTCGCCTTTGTTGATGGTTAGGGAGACGTCATCCAGTGCGCGCAAACCTAGAAATTGCTTCCCGATGCTGCGCAGTTCAATGAACGCTTCAGACATGCTCGAACCAGGCGTTTGAGAATTTAACATGTGGTGTGAGAAGGGCAGCGCCTGGCGCTGCCCCGAAGGCGACATGATCAGAAGTTATATTCGTCCATGTTGTCCTTGGTCACACCGACCCAGCCTGCGCCATAAAGCAGGTTTGGCTGATCTGCGACCGGGGTAATCAGATCGGTATATCCTGGCAGGCCAAGATTAAGACCAGCCTTGATTTCCGCATCTTTTTTCTCAAGAGCCATCACGGCAACGATGTTCATGGCATAACCTGCAACGGCAGGATCCCAGAACTGGATATACTGGATGTCATCGTTGGCCAGATATTCACCAGCCACAGAAACCAGACCCGTACCAGCAAAGAAGAGTTTGTCTTTGAGGCCACGTTCTGCAATCAGACGACCAGCGCCAGCAGACGTAGGCATCGGGCCTCCGACGATCCCTTTGAGATCCGGATAGGTGGTGAGGGTTTCTTTGAGTTTGTTATAGTCGGTATTGGCGTCGTCGTAGGTTTCCAGACGATCGGTCACCAGTTCCATTTTCGGGAAATTGGCTTTCTGATAATCGATAGCGCCATCGATCCATTCATTCTGGGATTTAGAGGTCAAGCTGCCAACGGTTGCGGCATATTTGCCTTCTCCGCCCATATAGCCACCAAGCACTTCCATCAACTTTGCACCATAGGCGTGGTTGTCGAAAGCTTCCAGAACATAGTCTGCATTTTTGATGTTGGAGGCTTCATGAGCCACAACGACGATACCGCGATCACGAGCCTTTTTCAGAACTGGTTCAACGGCTTCCACGGAAAATGGCACGATGGCAATCGCGTCGACGCCCTGAGCGATCAGATTTTCAACGATCTGCACCTGAGCCGCAGCGTCGGCCTGACTTGGGCCAAGCATCCAGGTGTCGTGACCGGTTTCAGACCCGAACTGCTTGACGCCGTCACGCATACGGTCGAACCAGGCAATACCGTCAACCTTGACGACGGTCGCAATAGAATATTCTTTCCCTGTTTCGCTCTTGTAAATGTCCTTGCGCACCTGTGAGGTATCGACCGGACCTTCAGCAAGAGCTGGTGCTGCCACAAGTGCTGCAGCAACAAGAATTGATGAGAACAAAGACTTCATTGAATCCTCCCTTGGATTGTCTATGTCATCTATTCGGATAAGTGAGCAACAGCCGCGCGTTCCTCCAAACAGACGCGACTGCCTATCCGGCCTTAGCCGGAAACGATTGCGACGCTGGCGCTGGCCCCGAGCCGAGAGGCGCCCGCCTCAATCATCTTCAAGGCGTCTTCGCGTGTGCGAACGCCCCCGGACGCTTTAACGCCCATTTCTCCCCCAACCTCAGCGCGCATCAGGGCCACGTCCTCTGTGGTGGCTCCCCCGCCCATAAAGCCGGTAGAGGTTTTGACGAAATCTGCTCCAGCTTCCTTTGAAAGCTGGCAAGCCAGTTTTTTCTCTTCATCGCTCAAAAGGCAGGTTTCGATAATGACCTTGAGCGTAGCATCGCCGCAGGCCTTTTTAACCTCGGCAATATCGGAACGCACATAATCGACATCGCCAGCCTTCAGCTGCCCCACAGGGATAACCATGTCCACTTCATTGGCGCCTTGAGCGACAACCCAGCGCGTTTCTGCACTTTTGAGAGAGGTCGGGATAGCTCCCAACGGAAAACCGATAACCGAACAGGTCAAGACATCGCTACCAGCAAGCAGCTTGGCGACCTGAGGAATATTGATCGGATTGACGCAGACCGAGCAGAAGCCAAAATCCAGCGCTTCCTTGCAGATCTTTTCAACCTCTTCAGGTTTGGCTTGGGGAGACAGGATTGTGTGATCGATATATTTGGCCAACATCTCGGAGGTTAAATCAGCAGCAAGGGTGGTCATTAAAAACGCTCCTGTTATTCAACATACGAAAACAAGAATTTGTTAATCTATGTGACTATTTTAACATTTGTTGAAATCATATTCACATATTGACGCCTAAATTGTCAAACTGTAAAAGATTATTGTTACAACTTTTTCAAAATGACAGGATGGCGCAACAGAATTTTTTCGTTATAAAAGAGTCACACCGACCTACGGAAGCGATTCAGTGCGCAGAATGTAAGGCTTAAGACAATGCAAAGCCGCAGAAAAACGAGGCTTGATCGACTGGCAAAATCGCTCAACGAAGGGCGTGCGCTTCATTTACGCGATGCTGCGGCACTGCTCGGCGTTTCCGAGATGACGGTAAGAAGAGACATCGCTGCCAGTGATGATATGTTTTCTTTTTGGGGCGGCCATATTGTAACATCGGCCGAACCAAGCTCGAACAAGGGCTATTTTCTGCATCGCGAAAACGCAACCAATGTAGTCGAGAAAAAGATATCATGCGAAAAGGCCATTTCGCTTATTCAGCCCGGAGATGTGTTGTTTCTCGATTGCGGCACGACCTTGCCATACCTTGCAGAAAGCCTGATTGATAAAGGCCCACTGACGGTCATTTGCTACTCTATCAATATCGCTGAAATTGTCTGCAAACAGCCTGCACTGAAAGTGATCCTACTGGGAGGAGAATATCACCCTTCATCAGCCTCTTTTGCCAGTGATGAAGCGCTGGAAATGCTCTCCAACCTCGGCATCAACAAGGCCTTCCTGTCGGCAGGTGGTCTACATGGCCAACATGGCCTTAGCTGCTCCAACTTTCACGAAGTCCGCATTAAGCAGATGGCCATGAGCCGCGCCGTTACCAACATTCTGGTGATGGACTCCAGCAAGATCGGCAAGGTGAAAGCCGCTCCCTTTGCGCCGTCCAACGCGGTCGACTTTTTGGCGACTGACGATTCGATCACTCAAGAGCAGCGCGCATTACTCATCGATGCGAATGTGGAGTTGATCCCATAGATACTTGACGTTCTGCACGCCATAGTAGCTTCGCCAGAGCGTTTTAGATCATTAAAAAACATAGTCAATCACTCATTAAAGTCTTCGGAATTTACCACCCCCAAAACAAACCCAAAGTCTGTCACGTGCCACTCTTATCCCAGTTGCGAGGATTCGCCACTCCAGACCATCAACACAAAGATAACTGCTATTCTCGCGACGTTGGTGTTGCTTGCCTGTCGATGGCACCTCAAATGTCTGCTAACATGAATTTGCAACGTGTCATCTATCCACTCATGAACGTCCGGATAGGGCCGCGAATGCAGATCCTTCGCCTGAGGGGCTATCGTCATGTTCAGGTGTGCTGCCAAGGTGCGTTTCAAGCCATTCAGGCTCTTTGATATGAAGGGACCCTCTGCACAAGCAACGAACGGTGGTCGGCAATCGCGGCCCGCTGCGGATATTACTTTACGTTGTTGGCTGCTCTGTGCGTATCGGTGACCGACAATCTCGCGACTAGAAAATCAAGCTCGTCTTCCAGCTGTTGCCCACTAAGGCCAACGAACCGGCCTTCCATGCTGAAGGTTACCATCCCATGCACTGCTGCAAAACATGTCCTGCTGCGGATAGAGAGCGCTTCCTGATCCAGCGTAGGACTGATATTGGCAAGCTCGCGCTCAATCAATGCCAGGAGCTCTACGTTCTGAGCCTTGTGCTCGTCTGGAATTGCGTCATCATCTGGCAAGTGATGTTCAAACAATCCGCGCCACAAATTTGGCTGACTATAGGCGAAATGCATATAACTGCGTGCCAACATCTTGAGCCGTTCAAGCGGATCGTCTGATTGTTGCATCGATTGTGAAAACAATTCGTTCATTTGAGTGAGCGTAACGCCGTTCACCGCGATGATGAGCGCATCAATGTCAGGGAAATGCTTGTAAACGGAACCGACGGAATACCCGGCTTTCGAAGCGATGGTTCTGATCTGCACCGCCTTCAGACCGTCTTCGCGCATCAACGCGACAGCAGCCTCTAACACACGCCTTCCGGTCTCTATGCTTTTCGTTTTCTGAATGCCTGTCATTCGCGGGTCCTTGATCAAAAATTGAACAACGTTCATTTTTTAATTGACAATGCCAAACCATTGTGGCTTTGTCAAACAATGAACATTGTTCACTTATTGGGGGAAGCCATGAGTAAATTGATATCCACCATAAAAGCCATCTTTGTTGGCAGTCTTGCCGCCAAGAGCGGTGATCTCAGTCATCTGTCGCTTCAGCAGCAAATGCGCGAAGCGGGTCAACAGGTCTTGAAGGCACGAAAAGCTGTCGCCCTCGCCAAAGCACAGCATGAGCAGGATGGCCGTCGTCTGAACAAGATCGTTGCGGATATCAACGAACTTGAAGAGCGTGCTCGTGCCGCACTCCAGAAAGGGCAGGAAGTCCTTGCCAGAGATGCGGCAATTGCGATTGCCAGCCTCGAAGATGAGCGAGATGACTTGGCAAAAACAGTTTCAGCCTTCGAGAAGGATCTCTCTGTTCTGGTTGCCAACTTGCGGCAGCTTGAAGGCCGACTGCGAGCGTTGCAGCGTGGGCAGCGAGTTGCCAAAGTTCGCCAGACTGTTCATTCAGCAGGCAACGTGATCGATCTTTCCACGCTGAGCGAAGCTGAAGATACCCTGTGCGCCATTCAGGAGCGACAAGAAAGGCAACAGCTTGCAGATGAGGCGTTCAGAACCCTGTCTGCATCCGATAGATCAGATACCCTCATCAAACGTCTGTCCGATGCAGGTTGTGGGGCTCCCATCGACGCCTCCGTTGACGCCGTGCTCAAGCGGCTGAAGAACCCAGCGCCAAGAAGCGCCTGACCTCCCTACAAACTCTATGCCCTATCAACTTTCGCTCTAAAGGATCGAACTCATGCAGGACACAATCAACAAGCATTCCAACAGCTGGCATCTCTTCACCTTAGCCACGTTCATCATCGCTGCCGCGATGATGGCCGGTGGCATCTACTTTTTGGAAGCCAGCTTCTCCGCCAAGGGCTTCTACGCCATGTCTGCGATCATGTTGGTTCATACTTCCGTGACGCTGACCAAGACCATGCGTGACAAAGAAGAGTCAGAGAAATTTTACAACAGGATTGAAGAAGCAAAAACCGAGAAGCTTCTCATGGATATCGGCAACTCCGATCATGGGTAATAAGCCCTTTTTTGCGCAGTAAAAACAATCAGTAGTAGACAATTTCGCCTTACTTAAAAGGGCTCTATATGCAGCCCGGCTTTGTTCAAGGACATAAGACATGACACAGTCATTGATGAAAAGTAGACGGTTTGCTCCCCTTTTCTGGACGCAATTTCTGTCTGCCTTCAACGATAATTTTCTGAAGAATGCGCTGGTTTTTCTGATCCTGTTTCGGGTGGAAGAGGGGTCTGCCACCCTTATTACCCTCGCTGGCGCAATCTTCATTGCCCCCTTCCTGCTTTTGTCCGCCCTGGGTGGTCAGATTGCTGACCGGCATGACAAGGCAGCTGTGGCCAGAAAACTCAAACTGGCCGAGGCAGGAGCGGCAGTTCTTGCTGTTGGTGGCATGATGTTCGCGTCACTCCCTGTGCTCTTTGTCGCCTTGTTTCTGTTTGGCTTGATCTCTGCGCTCTTCAGCCCAATCAAATACGGCCTGCCGCCCGATCATCTTGAACCATCAGAACTGCCAGCAGCCAATGCATGGGTAGAGGCAGGGACTTTCATGGCTATTCTGGGCGGCACGATCGGAGCAGGCCTGTTGTTCACACAGGGCATGGCAACTGTGATATTCGGCCCGTTGATGATTGCGCTGGCAGCAGGCTGCTACTGGTTCAGCCGGCATATCCCATCCACGGCCATCGCTGCACCTCATTTGAAGATCGACCGCAACATCTTCCGCTCCACGAAATCAATTCTCGTCGATCTGTATGGGGAGAAGCGGCTCTTCAAGGCCGCTGCCATGAACAGTTGGTTCTGGTTCAGCGGAGCGATCGTTATGTCAATTTTGCCGATTTTGGTGAAAGACATCCTTGGCGGTGGAGAGCTGGCCGTCACCTTTTTTCTCACTGTCTTTGCCATCTCTATTGGCGTCGGCTCCGCTTTGGCCGCATGGCTGAGTGCTGGGCGGGTCAATCTGTTGCCTGCGCTTTTTGGCACCGCTCTGATCGGATTCTTCTGCTTCGATCTCTTTATGGTTCTTGATGGTTTGCCTGACTTTGCTCCAACAGCCTCGCTCCATAACTTTATTATGCGGGATGGTGTCATTCATGTTGCCCTGGACTTGGCTGGTCTGGCGATTGCCGGAGCAATGCTTGTTGTGCCGACATTCACTGCGTTGCAAAGCTGGGCATCGCAAGAGCGGCGTGCTCGGACGATCGCCGGGTCCAACGCCTTGGGCGCTGCCGTCATGGTCGTTGGTTCTCTGGCTCTCGCTTCTGCTCAGAACTTCGGGGCGACCGTGGCTGAAGTCATGCTTGCCTTGGCTGTTCTCAATACGATTGCCCTCCTTGTCATGATCAGGATCGTGCCAACCGCCCCGGCTCGGGACTTTATGTCCATCCTTTATCGCTGCATCTTCCGGATGGAAGTCAAGGGCATCGAAAATCTGGAGAAAGCGGGGGAAGCGCCCATTCTTGCGCTTAATCACGTCAGCTATCTCGATGCTGCGGCCGCTCTCACCTTGACCGACAAGGCTCCTACCTTCGCGATTGACTACCACGTAGCGCAAGTCTGGTGGATTCGTCCGTTCCTCAAGCTTGCCAACGCGCTGCCCATCAACCCCGCCAAACCCATGGCCACCCGCTCTCTGATCAAGGTGGTAGAATCCGGCGAACCGATGGTCATTTTTCCAGAAGGACGGCTAACTGTGACCGGATCATTGATGAAGGTCTATGACGGTGCTGCCATGGTTGCTGACAGAACGGGCGCAAAGGTTGTCCCGATCCGCATCGACGGGCTGGAGCGCACACCATTTTCCTATCTCAACCCCAATCAGGTACGCAAAAGTCTGTTTCCCAAGCTCACCATCACCATTCTTGAGCCGCGCTCATTGTCAGTCGATCAGGAGCTCAAGGGACGCAAACGCCGCGCAGCAGCGGGATCGAAGCTTTATGAGATCATGTCTGAACTGATGTTCAGCACGTCGATGAATGACAAGGCAACCATTGTGGACCGTGTCATCAAGACAGCCCATGAGCGAGGCATGAAAAGCAACGCCTTGGAAGATCCTGTTTCCGGTCGCCTGAGCTACAGAAAGCTTCTACTGGGAACAGCCGTGCTGGCGCGAAAATTCGCCAATCTGCTTGCAGATGAGCAGCATGCCGGCGTCATGTTGCCCAATGCCAATGGGACCGTTGTGACAACACTGGCGCTGATGTCGGCAGGCAAGGTGCCCGCCATGATCAACTTCACGGCAGGATCACAAAATATGCTGTCGGCTTGTCAGACCACGAAGGTGAAGAAGATCCTCACATCGCGTGCTTTCCTGACGCAGGCCAAACTGGAAGAGCTCGTTGCGTCTCTTTCCCATGACGTTGAGTTTCTGATGCTGGAAGATATTCGCCAGGACATCTCTCTGTTTGAAAAACTCGGCGGCTATTTCGGTCGCAAGAAGACACTGGTCAAGCGAGACATTGATGACGTGGCCGTCATTCTCTTCACGTCCGGTTCTGAAGGGCGCCCGAAGGGTGTCGTGCTGAGCCATCGCAACATTCTTGCCAACGCCACACAGGCGGCAGCACGGATCGATTTCACGCCGACCGACAAATTGTTCAATGTTCTACCTATGTTTCATTCCTTCGGTCTGACGGCAGGCACAATCCTCCCGCTTGTCTCTGGTGTGCCGGTCTATCTGTATCCATCGCCACTGCATTACCGCATTGTGCCTGAACTGATCTACGGATCGAATGCGACCATTCTGTTCGGAACAGATACCTTCCTGTCCGGCTATGCCAGAACGGCCCATGCTTATGACTTCCGCTCTTTGCGCTATTGCTTTTCCGGGGCGGAGCCGGTTAAGCCGTCAACGCAAATGACCTATATGCAGCGGTTTGGTCTGCGTATTCTGGAAGGCTATGGGCTAACCGAGGCCGCACCTGTCATTGCCATCAACACCCCGATGTTTAACAAGCCCGGATCAGTTGGCAAATTGCTGCCCGGTATCAAAACCAGGCTTGAGGCTGTGCCGGGCGTGGAAAATGGCAAGCGCCTGAGTATCGCTGGTCCGAATGTGATGCTCGGTTATTTGCTGCATGACAATCCGGGCAAGATCGTACCGCTTGATGGCGGCTGGCACGATACTGGTGACATTGTCGATATTGATGAAGACGGCTTTGTGACGATCAAGGGACGCGCGAAACGCTTCGCCAAGATCGGCGGAGAAATGGTCTCGCTGGCTGCTGTGGAGGAGATCGCAGGAGAGCTTTGGCCAGAAGCGCTCTCTGCTGTTGCCGCCATCAAGGATGAACGCAAGGGCGAGAAACTGATCCTGATCACAGAGCAACCAAACGCGACACGCGCCGATTTCCTCGACTTTGCCAAACGGCGGGGGGCGCAAGATCTGATGATCCCGTCGAATGTGCGGTCTGTCCCTAAAGTGCCTGTTCTCGGATCTGGCAAACTGGACTTTGCGGCAGTCGATCGTTTGATCGAAGAAACCAAAAACTCATTGGCAGCTTAAGGGTTTGAGAATGAAACGCACTCTGCTTGGTCGCATTTTCACGATCGCAATGACCGCAGTAGCGGCGATGCAACTCCAGACCAGCGACCTTGCTGCATCTGAAAAGCAAGGCCGGGTTCAAGAAAGGGTCATTCTTATTCATGGCTTGGGGCGAACGACACACTCCATGGGGCACCTTTCGAGAAGGTTGGAAGAGGCTGGCTATGACGTTGTGAGGATCGGATACCACTCCCTTGGTGACGATCCTGAAACGATCATCAAAGATGTATCACAGCAGATCAATACCTGCTGTCTGGCCTACCCTGGAGTGACGCATTTTGTCGGGCACTCTTTGGGAGGCCTCATCATCAGAGCCTATTTGGAACAAAACCACCCAAACAACTTGGGTCGTGTGGTTCTGCTGGGGTCTCCAAGCGGTGGAACTGAAGTCGTCGACAATCTTCGAAGCTACGCTTGGTTCAGATGGTTGGGGCCAACGACGTTGTCGCTTGGCTCCGATTTGCATCACTATCCCGATGGAAGACAGGCTCCAGACTACAGCCTGGGCATCATTGCGGGGCATTCAAATCTGATTTCAATTATGAATGACCCGCTGCTGCCGGGCGACGATGACGGTCTGGTCTCGGTCTTGTCCACGAAAGTAGATGGTATGAAAGACTTTATAGTGGTTCATTCCACACATGCAGGCCTGCGAACCAGCAAGTTCGTTGCCTCACAGGTCGTCCATTTCCTCCAAAATGAGAGCTTCAGCACGGAAGATATGCAGTAAACCATAAAGGCATCACTCGAAAGTGAGAATGGCCATCGAGTTGAACACAACCTGTCCAGTTTGCCGCAAATAACTTGAATCGCAGCTTGATCAGCGCGGTGCTGCAAAGGTCTCAAAGGTGCACACAATCGGTGCTTTTTGTGCTCCATTGCTGCAACACAAACAAATGGCAGCTTTTGGGATGCGCATCAGAGCCACCCTTAAACAGTCGAATGACCGCATTGGGCCGCGATTACCAGTACGATTGAATATTGAAAAAGCCAGATGATTTTGCGCCGCACCAGTCCGGTTCGAGCCCATTAGAGACATTGAAAGTGGAGGGCTTTTCGCAATAGCGAAAGGGGGGACAGGAAACCGGCCCACCGCTGCCATTCGGCAGATGCGAAATCCTCAAACGCATCTTCCCCGTTTCGGACGTTCACTAAAATCGGGTTTCCCAAGAAATGGATGTGACGGACACCAGACGTCGGGTCCTATTCTTGGAGAGTAAGAGGATTCGGGCTTATTCCAGCTCGATGCGGACGGTTATGCTCCTATCGAAGTCATCCATCGTTTCCAACGGCGTTGAAATAGCCCCCAAGGTGACGAGGCCGTCATAGAGATCCTTGGAGACTTCTTCTCGCTTATATGGAATGGCCAGTTCATCGGTTCCAGGCGAATAGACAATATCGCCATTGAGCCAACCGCTGTGCAGATCGTTGGCGTCTACTGGAAACTCATCGCTGATTGAACCACAAAACCCCGAAGAGCCTCTGTATAGCTTGGCGGAATATGGCAGTTTGGCGATGAGCGCCTGAGACGTTTTGCTGTCGTTTAGCACGGCCGGAACCACAGCGTCTCCGATAATTATTCGAACTTTTGTGCCGTCCACAACACCGCGGCTCGGAAGGGTCGTGCCAGCGTGGCTTCCCGCCACAAACGCGATTGAGAAAAATGACAGCAAAGCCAGCAATAGTCCTGATTTGATCATGTTAACCCCCAGAATTTGATTTCGGTATCCATTGATTGCCGTCAGGTGTCTGCGCCCGCGTCGGGCCCGCAGCAAAAACCCCGCCGCCCATCGTTGCAGCCAGCAGCAGCTCCGATTTCAGAAACTAAGGTCGGTTCATTCGGCCCTATCCTGTTTCTTCATGCCTGAATGGCACATTCTAGCATGAAGTGATCTGCAAGATTATCCATGGAAACAGAATGGATTCTTGAGGCAAATACATAAATCGAACGTTCCAATGCAGATATTGGCCGGTAAGTTACCATTGCCAATGCCACGCTCTTAACTATCTGCCAACCATACACATTGGTAATAGGTGTGGTTTTGCAAACATTAACACCACTTAAACGAGAGGCGGATATTTTTGCCTAAGAATAAATCTATAGGTAATGGTGTCTTATGGCCAGCACGCTATTCCGCAAAGAGGCACTTGCTGCAGCGAGTAAAATTGAGACTGTTCCGGAAGCAATGCGCGTTACCGGGTCTGCAATCCGTATTTCGTCGATCTTGATCGCTCTGGCTATCGTGTTATCGATTGGCTGGGCAATGGTGGTTCGTGTCCCTATCCATGTTAGTGGCTTTGGACTTCTTGTGGCTGAAGATGGCGTTCTCATCTCTTCCGCGCCCTCGACATCGTCTGGTTATGTAGCCAAGATTCTGGTTCGTAAAAATCAAACCGTTTCACAAGGCACTCTGCTTGCCACACTTCGCCTGACAGATCGAGAGGCTGAACTACACAAGCAAGAGCGCGAATTGACTTTGCTCAAAAGCAGCAAGAAGGACAGAGAAGCCATTCTTAAGTCTCAAACGGCGCTCAAGCTGGCTACAGCTGAGGATGGCGTTGCTGCTCAAAAAGAACGAATTCGCTATTTGACAAGCAAAAGAGACTGGCTGCTGGATCGACAGAAAACGCTGACCGGGCTTCACGACAAAGGTATTATCTCACAGGAAACCCTAGCGAATGCACATCTTACAGCAGATGCTTCGGAAGATGCGTTGGCAAGCGCCAAGTCTGAGCTGATCCAACAGCAGACAGAGATACAAACGATCAAATTCGCACAAGCCAATGAGATACTAGAGAACAAGCTCGAAATTGAACGTCAGGAAGCTGACTTGATGGCCACAAGAGAAGCCATCAGCAAGGACAGCGAAATTACAGCCGATATCACTGGTGAAGTCGTCCGCATTAACACGCACCCGGGAAAACTGGTATCGACCGGCGAAACACTCTTCGAGATTACGCCCCGCACAGAGGGAGCCTTGAAAGCTGTCGCTTTTGTTCCCATGGATGAAGGGAAGCGTTTGAAACTTGACGATAGGGTATTGCTGACCCCTTCCAGTCTTCCGTCTGCCATGCACGCCCAAATGATTGGCTCCGTGGCAGAGATATCTCCGCTACCGATATCCAAAGAAGCATTGAGGCAAACGGTCGGAGATGACGGGTTGATCGAAATGATCACCGCGCATGGAGCGGTGTTTGAGGTCTGGATCGATCTACCCGTAAGCCAGAATACCGGTAATGGATATCTTTGGACATCCAACGAAGCGTCAGATCTGACCATAAGCTCAGGAACATCATTTAGTGCCAGCATCACTGTTGAACAAAGACCGTTGCTGGCTCTGGCGATACCGGCGTTAAAGCGTTTCCTCGGAGAACCCACGAACCTTTGGGCGGGGCGCTGATGCTGGGGCTTGGTCGCGATAGAACACGTATCGTTTTGCAGATGGAGGCGGCTGAGTGCGGAGCGGCTTGCCTCACCATGGTTCTGAGTGCCCACGGCAAGGAAATCACCTTGGAAGAAGCCCGTGAACGCTGCGGTACCTCGCGCGACGGAGTGGACGCTGCGTCTATCATGCGTGCAGCAACCTCCTATGATATGGATGTCAAGGCAATTCGCATTGATCCGGCAACTCTGAAAGACATCCCCTTACCTGCCATTCTTCATTGGAATTTCGATCATTTTGTCACATTGGAAGCTGTTAAAGGGGACAGAATAACCATTGTTGACCCCGCATCGGGACGACGACTTGTGCTGGCCGATGAGCTTGACCGAAGTATGACGGGACTCGTGCTGGCAATGGTGCCTGGTGACGGCTTCAAGAAAAGCGGACAACGGCCCAAGCTCGTTTCATCTCTCCTTGAGCAGGCAAGTGGCTCCATTGACGGACTAGCGATTGTGTTCCTCATTGGCATTCTGGGCGTTATCCCGGGACTTGTCCTTGCTGGCACCGTCGAAACCTTCGCAGATTATGTGATCGGACATCAAAGAGCCAATTGGCTTTTCTTCATCCTTCTTGCTCTGGCTTGCACAATCATTACCCAAGCCATATTGAGAGGACTTCAGGAATGGGTCGTATCTTCGCTCAAATCTAAGATCGGCGTTTCCATTGCCGCTAGAGCATTTGAGCACGCACTATTCTTGCCGCTTTCGTTTTTTGCACAAAGAAATCCCGGTGAGGTGACCTCCCGCCTCAAAATTGGCTCTGAAATTGGAGGATTGGTTGCTGGCCCTCTCGCCCAGATTCTACCGAATATATTAGTCGTCACAGCCTATCTGTCGGTAGTTGCCTTCTATGATTTGGTCCTTGGCAGCCTGATAGCTGCAATTTCCCTGCTCAATCTGTTGATCTTGATCAGGCTTTCTCGCCATCTGGCAGATGCCAATCGCTACCACGATGTTTTGGAGGGGCGGGTGAACGGAATAGCGATCGCTGGCTTTATGGCATTTGACTCCTTTCGAAAATTGGGGCGAGAAGACCTGCTGGCTTCCAAATGGCTGGCGGCGGAAGAGGCGAGCCTTGATGCAGAGCAACGGCTAGGCATATTGCGCACGATAGCTGGTCTGGGTCCGGCGGTCGCAACAATGGTCATTTCCATCTGTGTTCTGAGCGTTGGTTCGCTCCGTGTGATTGATGGGCAACTGGACCTGAATAACCTGTTGGCATTGCAGGTTTTGGCAAGTCTGGTTGCCGGGCCTGTCGCCGCACTTGCGTCGGATTATTGTTCATTACAGGAAGCGGCGGGATCCCTCCTTCGATTGCAAGATCTGGTGCGTCATCCATGCGATAGCATCGTCAACCGACATAATGGCGAGGTTCAATTCCCTGAAGGATCTCTCGAGCAACCAAGCGCAAGAAGCGAAACTGCCATTTTGAGTCTCGAAAATATATCTTTTGGATTTGGCAGCAACCAGGACCTTTTCAGCAATGTGTCACTCCAGCTCCGCCCAGGGGTAATGACTGCTGTGGTCGGATCTTCGGGCACCGGAAAGTCGACATTTGCCCGCATTTGCGCTGGCATTATTTCCCCGCGTCAAGGCACGGTCTGGTTTAAAGGGCAAACTCTGAAGGCGTGGTCCCATGAAACCCTCAGGCACGACCTTCTTTATGTTCCACAACAGGCTGCAATATTCACGGCTTCCGTGCGAGATAATATCCGGATGTGGGATGAGGAAATCGAAGACGACCAGATTATGGACGCTTTGGAACGCGTTCAGCTCAGTGACGTTGTCCATGGGGTCGGTGGATTGGACCGGATGCTTTCGAGCCAATATCCTTGTTTCAGTGGTGGAGAAAGTCAACGTCTCGCGCTGGCTCGTGCTTTGGTTCGCCGCCCTTCTCTACTAATTCTTGATGAGGTTACCAGCGCGCTCGATACGTTGAGTGAGAAACAGATCCTAACCACTCTGCGTGATCAGAAAACAACCATATTGATTGTCACCCATCGCCTTGGCACAATCCGTCATTGCGATCAGCAATTGACGCTTGACGGAATGGGGCAGACGGTAATGAGCCGAAGGCTCTCAATACAAGATGATGCGAATGCGCAAGCGTCCCCTGCATTTTCAGATATGAGGGATGCTGTATGACCATGCAAGCACCAAAATCTGAATTTGATGCATCGGCCGAACGCATGAGCCGCTTCCTTCACTGGAGCGCTCCTGAATTGTCCTCATCCAACGATCCCCTTGTCGAAGCAATGCAGCAGATGGCTAAAAGCTGCAACACTAGGCTTGGGCAGAATGCAGCCGCGCTTGGTGATGAGACACGCAGTGAAACGATCACTCGCCTTTCCTCGGAGGCCGGCATGCAGGCTCGCCCTGTTGTTCTTAAGGAACAGAGGATTGGTGATACTGTCGTCCCGTTGCTTGCATTCAGAAAAAGCTCGACAGACAAAGGGCAAAGCGAACCTGTCCTTCTGTATCGCCGCGGGCGTAACTGGTCGATAGCTGAATCAGGAACGCGATGGAGAAAGCAAGCAGTTAAAACTCTGGATCTGGGCGGGTTCGAAAAACATGCCTATATGGTTTTGCCATGCCTTCCGGAAGGCAAGATTTCGCTCTGGCAATTGCTAAATTTTGGTCTGCACCAAAGCCGGGGTGAACTGCTCTCTTATTCCTTCATGACACTATTTACAGGAGCGGTTGTAGCACTCGTTCCCATGGTAAGCAGTCCTCTCCTGGACTATGTGGTCCCTGAGGGAGAACGCACTCTTCTATACAATCTCGTCATTTTCCTTGTGTTGCTTTTGCTGGTGAATCTCCTGACGCGCCTTGCTGCGGGAATTGCACAACAGCGCATGCACGGTATCAATGGCTTTCAGCTCAGAGCGGCTGCGATTGAACGAACCATACGCATCGCCGAAAAGCAATCCGAGATGGGGCAGCCTCTTCCTTCGGCCCCTGTTGCAGTGTTGTCCTCCCGATCCATCGAAACTTGGTATCGCGGAGTTTGGGGACTGGCGATCAGCGTTGCCTCCAGTTTGATGATTGCACTGCCCAGCGTCTTTGTTCTGGCGACAACCTCTTTGCTCGCTGCTTTTATCGTTTCCGCAGTTCTTGTTTTCATGTTGGGCTTTGGCTATTGGAACGCAAGATACCGGATCAAAACACTCATCAATGGTGTGTCGACACCGCAAAGCTGGATGACATATGCCTATGAAGGGCTATCTATGGTCGACACAGTACGCGCGAGTGCGGCGGAAGGGCGATTGTTCACCCGTTGGGCGGATGCCTTTATGGCCTTAAGATACAGGTTTCTGGCTGCAGACAGGATCGGTATACAAAGCTCTATTCTTGAAAGCATGGTGGATGGCCTCCTGATCTTGGCAGTGATTGTCACCATAGCCATGACAGGCAATTTAGAAAGTGGTTCCGCTCCTATCGCGCTTGTCATTGCTGCGGGGAACATTTCTGGCGCCGTTTCTGCCTTGTTGGGCGCATTTTCACAATCATCCATGCTCGGCATTCAATATCGGATGATCGAACCCCTGCTAAAAGCGGTTCCAAAACCCAAAGCCAAAAAAGATGTTAGGCATGAATTGAGAGGGCAGGTTTCATGTCAATCTCTTGTCTGTCGCCATGGTGTCTCTCCCCGAGCCGCAATCGACAACATTGGTTTTAATATTCAGGCCGGCGAGCACATAGGCATTGCCGGACCATCGGGTGCGGGCAAGTCGACGCTGGTAAAATGCTTGCTTGGCCTTATTCCCTGCGAGAGTGGAACAATACGGTTTGATGGCTTGGATTTGGCTTCTCTGGATATGCAGGCCGTTCGCAGGCAAATCGGTGTCGTTGGTCAAAATGATCGCTTATTTCCTGGCACACTTTTTGAGAATATCGCAATCGGAGCGGACGTTTCCGTTGATGACGTCATGACAGCGGTCTCCCTCGCAGGGATGCTTGATGAAATAGAAGCCTTGCCATTGGGATTAAATACTCCAGTTGGAGAAACCGAATGTGGTTTCTCGGGAGGGCAAGTCCAACGCATCTTGCTCGCACGCGCCTTTTTAGGCAAACCGCAGATCCTGATTTTCGATGAAGCGACCAGTGCGCTTGACGCACGTCTACAAGACCATGTGAACAGGGCAATTCATGAGACCGGAGCAACAGTCATCATGATCGCTCACAGGCTTGAAACTCTACGCAGCTGCGATCGCATTCTGGTGCTTGATCGCGGCCAGCTGGTAGAACAAGGACCCTATAAGGATTTAGCCGGGGCCAATAGCTTGTTCGCTTCTCTCATCGATGCAGAAGCAGGAAGAACCCGGTTGGATATGGAGAGTGGTTCACTAGCCTGAGCGTCGTAATTCAATTCAAAAAGCACTCGTTATATTAGACAATAATAAATCGTTATACGGTAAATTGCATTTGTTGTTCGTGACGCGAGGGGGGCAATCATGCCACAGAAAACGAGAAATAAGTTTGATGCATTAAAAGAGACCATCTCTATTGAAGATCTTGCCAGCATTTCCGGTGGTAAACGCGATTATGCAGGCGATGTGGCAACGATCTCTGATCCTGATTTGGGTGTACATGTGTCCGTCGGCGGCCAAGTCGACATGCATTCCAACGATGGAGCGATCAGTGCCTCCGGCGGGATCAGTGTCGGTGATGGGGTTTCCGGACATATGGACTCTGGCACGGTGTCTGGTTCAGCAGGCGTTGGAGCATCAGTTTCGGGAGAGATGCACGAAACTCTCGGCCCCGTAACAGCGGACGCATCAGCAGAAGCGCATGCCGGTGGCGGTGTCTCGGGTAGCGCACATTCGAGTGGCAGCGACACGAGCGTGTCTGTTTCGGTTGGTGTTGGTGCTGGCGTTTCCGGTGATGTTGATGAAGGAGTGTCAACACACGGTGTTGGTGCATCTATCACGGCTGGTGGCACTGCCTCGGTAGGCGAAAACGCTGACGGTTCTGTCGATATTCAGCATGGTCACGGAAACTATGGCGCAAGCGGCAGTGGCGAGGCAATGGCCGGAGCCGGAACAGAGGTCCATGCAGGCGGCGGGGCATCCGTATCCGGCGTCGGATCTGGAAGCGCCTCTGGCGGCGTTTCCGAAGGCGAAGTCGGTATCGGAGGAGAGGCTCACGCGGGCATTTCCCACGGGCATTTGAATTTTGGTCTGGGAGGAGACATTGCTGCCGGAGTGGGTATTGACTTCGACTTCAGTGCTTCAATCAATATAGCTCCTTTCGAAAATGCCCTGAGTTCTCTGGGGCATGATCTGGCACCAATCGCCTCGGAGATTGGTCACGACTTGAGCCATGCCGCGCACGAGGTGGGCCATGCGGTCAGTCATGAAGCTCATCATGTAGAGCATGAAGTCAGTCATGCGGCGCATAAGGTGGGTCACGCCGTAAAACATGTATTCCATGGTTGGTAATCCCATAACCGAGATAATGTCCCGCAGGAGTTTTAAAAATGGCAACCAATAGCAAGGTCATTGAAAGTGTTCGAGACGCTATCATGGGAATGACGACCGGAGGAGCCGCGCTTTCAGGTTGGTCTGCAGGTCAGGCTGTTTTGATTGGAGCCAAGACAGAGGAAGCTGCAACCGCGCGCATTGCGCAAGGGGGCGAGCTCAATAGTGCCTTGGATGCGTCCATTCCCGAAGCCGAAATGATTGTCGTCATGGACATATTCTGTAAGGCCCTTGATGAAACAAGGGATGCGATGGCTGCGTTCAATCGCGTCGCCGCGATCAAGATAGAGGCTACGGAAGGTGTTTCCGGAGCCCTTGAAGCGCGCTCTGTAGCTGAAGTTGAGTTCCGGGATGCGCTTGAAGCGGGAATGTCCCCTCAAGCGGCATTGCTGAGCGCTTTCCTTTCTGCCGGTGCAGTTATTCGCACCATGTCTGCCACGAAGCACTAATTGCATCACGAGAAACCACAGAAAAGGACCGAGAGGTTCCTCTTCTGTGGTTGCTAGTCTCCAATCCGACCAGGAGAGAGAATGCCTTGCGGATCAAGAGCGTTCTTAAGCCGACGTCTTACCGACGTCCAAGTCTCTGTGGGCTTGGCCGCCAGCTCAAGGTCCAACAATCCTAAACGATAAGGCGAATACCCTTCAGCCTTGAGCCGTTTGCTGATATTGGCATGAGCGGATAAAGCGTCCGCTTCTGCTAACGGGTCGTCTCGATCCCAGGCTAGAGATACGAAACAGTGAAGAGCGCGAGACGAAATCGCCTGCATCCCAAGTGCCGCAAAAAGGTTCTCGCTCTGGCTTTCTTCCGTGAGGATCTCGTCAAGACGGCCAATTTCTTTCGCCTCAAACGGGATGACCGGACAAAGCCATACAAAGCCACAACGATCGGTATCCATGTTTCCTGGTGTCTGCGGACGATGCTTTTTGCCCCAATAACCACTCATTGCATTGTTGCCATCTGAAAAGCCGGTCATTATCGTCTCTTGACGATGCCCGATCTCATCCCTGTCATCCTGTATATGAACAGAATTGGAAACCGGAACCAGTTCGGCATGGATAATCTCTTGCGTGAGGTGCATAAGATCCGGATGGGGTGCAAATGCCAGTAGCGACGCTCCCCACTGCTTTGGCTTTGCCAACAAGGATTCTGCCTCTTTCGCATATCGCCCCAAGAGTGACGACGCCTGTTTGGCACCGTCCCAAAGCACGAGAGATTGTGGCGCAATCAATCCGGATGTGATCAAGCGGCGCAAGACCGGAACAGCCCTCTCTAACCCGTCGTTTTGTTTGATTTCTGCCATTATGGCGCAAGCATATGGCAAGGTTGGCTGCAACGCTATCGTTGCTGAGAGGACAATCCCGAAGTTGGACTGGCTGAAAAGACCTTCAATCAGAGGTCCGGCCGGGCGCGCATGCAGGCGGGATATTTCTGTTGGTCCGGTACGAGCGTGCCCCGTTCGCAAGCGTTCTCCTGTCGCAAGAGCAACGTCAAAATCCCACAAAAGCCCAAAGCGATCGCCGTATGCACCTATTCCCTCTCCCCGTTCAAGGGCATTGGCCAATACACTCGCATCAACAGGCCCCCCAAAAGCGGGCAAATGGTACGAAAGCCCCTCTTTCTTCAAGCGTTGTTGTAAGCTTTGAAATGTGACACCTGGTTCAATGCGAACCGTGCCGTTTTCCATGTCCAGATCAAGAATTCGATCAAGAGACGAGAGATCCAGTATAAGCGCGTCAGATGATGGCAACCGGGATCCCAGTCCCCAATTCCGTCCTCTTGAGACGGGATGCACTGGCATCCCCCACTCTGACGCTAGGCTTAACAGCGGCGCAACAATATCAACCGTCTTGGGCTTTAATATTGCCAAAGGCTTGCCCGGCCATGGAAATGTTGCGCTCTTCCATGCGTCGCCTATGTCGCTTCCTGACGTGATCTGTAATTCTGTAAACAGCGAAGTAACGCGGTCTAGAAATCCTGAAAGCTTTATTTTCGCTGTAGCATCCACACTTGTTTGCATGACATTACACTTTTGAAAAAGACAATTACGCCTTAAGCCTACCGTCTTTGGTATCTCGCTGCATGGTTTTGTTTGCGCTTTCCGCTATATCCACCAAAACCGGATTCACGCAGCGTGTAAGGAGGCGGAGGTCTCCACCCGAACGATCCTGACAGAACGATTGCGCCCTAGTCGCTCGAATGGCTGCTTTAGTCCGCGGCATCGGAGATTTCGCAACTGCGTGAAATTACCGCAACCAGCCCGAACGGCGACGTTGGCCAAGACGAGCTTTGAGCCCCCCTCGAATGACCGCTTTGTTTCGCTGCACCGAAGATCTCGCACCTGCGGAAAATGTCCACAATCTGCCCTCTTTGTTTGGAGAGCAGCCGGGCGCCATGAATTTCGGCGCTGGAACGAATGTCCGGAAAGTCCGCTTACCTATCACCTGGCCACTGAAAATGCTGCGGCTTGCTCGAACGGCAGGAATGCGGAAGCTGGCTTGCAGCAAATGCCAACTGACGAACGGCGGCTCTGGGCCGCGATTGCTAAACGCAAGCTAGGATGAGTGTTTTCGATGATGACGCGGTGCTCCAGACGGCAGGGAGCCCTCTTTGCCAGAAGAGTACATCGACGCATGAAATTTAGGCTCAGATGCTGTAGACGCCTCCTAAAGGATCAACGAAATCCCACCTTCACACATCAGAGCCAGCGGCGGGCGTCAACAACATCAGAGCCTAAAAATTTCGTTTTTAATAACCACGCCAAATTTTGCCGCAGTTAGTCATGGGTACGAAAGCCAAATTCTTTGAACTCAAATTGCGGAATTGCTCTGACTTAAATCCAGAGGGGCCTCTATTTTCCAAAATCCAAGCCCGGTCTTCCGCTGTGAGCCCATCTGCATCAGCTCGAAATTCGACTTTTACAAAGCCAACGGAATAGCCAGTCAATCTACGAAAAATACCAATTGATATTCCTTTCCAACCGGTTGGGGACATCTCACAACAATTTGGATTTTTCTGAACAAAATCCTCATAACTCTGATACTCGACGTGGTTAACAATTTTTTTCGAGAAAAATCCCGGAATGCGAAATCTTTGGGGAGGGTAGTGTTCGTAGACAGATCGCATGGCAGCCTCGAAAAATTCTTGATCTTGTAGCCATCTTCTCTGGTCAGTACAGAAATCGTTATAGACAAGTATTTGGCGGAAAATGAGAAATGCTGCCAAACAAAGCAGAAGCAGTAATGGTAATCTCCTTTTGGGCTGCATTTTACTTTTTCCTGTAATGGCCATGAACTAGAAATTGATAAAGAGGTGGATCAGATGCATATGGCCCGGGCACTAAATGTGGCTCTTGATAGTCTGATAACCATGGCAACAGTTGCCTGATCCCCTTCGTTAACGGCTCGAATGTAATCATTATGCTTGCTACGAGGAATTTGACATGTTCCAGAGTGCCTGCCGACAAGCCGAACAAGACTTGAAACGCCTCTTCTGTTGTTCTTCTCTAGCAGATTGCAAGCTCTTATGACCAGAAAATTGAATACGCCGCCCCCTGAAAGAGCCATCTTCACGGGCGGTTGCCATAAGAGCAAAAACGGATTTCTTGCCAGGCAAATCCACGATGACAGCCTCACAAGATGTCCGCATGCTCAACACGCCAAGGCTCAACGGAACTCTGTCGCAAATTATGAAAAACTTCTGCACACCACTACCGGTGACAGGAACGCCATCCACTTCAAAAGTCACATCAAGACGGTAATGGACACTGCGCCACGGCATATACAATTCAACAGCCAGCCAGCCGCAAAAGAAGAGAGCTGTAAGCCACGCGAACGAGCGCTTTGTCCTACCACTTACATTTACAATCATTGCGTCCATTAGGGGATGTTTATTTTTTACCACCATAACTTGATGTGGCTGAATTTCCCATTGTCGATTTTGCAGTGCATGTCTCGAAAGTATGCCAATCTGACACCGGGGCTATGAAAATGCTGCACCTCGGTCGAACGGCTGCAATGGGGAAGCTTGCTTCTGGGATGTAACCTCTGTCGAGAGGCCGGTAAGGGCCGCGAAATTTCGAGTTGATTGGGTTCGAACATTTTCCTTTGGTACTCCGCTTTGAAATGGAAATAGCAAGAGACTTGAGATTTGATCTCATGGGGAGCCAACCGCACGAACCTAAGCCTCCATTTGCGATATTGATTTGCCATCTAGCATTTATGCATATCAGGCTTTTCTGCTTTCGATTTCAAGAAGCATGAATTTTAACTAGCTCGACGCTTGTCGGTGCGCGAAGTGGTCAGTTCCGCGGAACTCGACCTTTTTGTTTCCCGCCTATGCGCGAGAATGTCGGCGCGACATCCGTCGAATTCACAGATGAAGAGCTGGCAGAACTCAATACGGCGGTTCGGGCAATCGAAATCAAGGGCGCTCGCCTGCCTGATGCCGTTCAAGCCATGTCCGGCGTAGAGGCTCCGGAAAAGATGTAGACCGACAACAACGGTTTCAACATACGTTGACTTTCAATTCTAGTCTCTAGCCAATGCCCCATCTCGGTTTAAAAGAAGAATTCCGGACTGAGGTGGGGATTGGGCCGATACATTAACTGCCAAATGATGAGTAAGCGTTCGGTAACCTACAGCAAGATAAACAAGCGGGAATGGAAGCCCGGCGCAAACAGCAATCGCTGCATTTTACACTCAACTGGCCACCCTGCTACTAAAATGCTGCGCTCTGCGCTAACGGCAAGAATAGGGACACTGGCTTGCAGCATGTGTAATACGATGAATGACCGGATTGGGCCGAGAATGCAATTCACGAGCCGGGATGAGCGTTTACCGGTGGTGACGCGGTGTACCAGATGGCTGGGAGCTCCTTTTATGACCTTCGGAATTATGGTTTGTTGGTAGCGCTGAAACAGTGATCGGAAATCGCACCACACCGCCATCATGCGAGTTTTGATGAGCAGCAGCAGATTGCTGCTCGGATGCAGACATTTGTACTGGATACCGCCTAGCTTGCACGCAAACTTCATCGGCACGGCCTTCCTATGCCGTCTCGTAGGAAATGCTCATCCTGATGTGTCCTTGTTGGCTATGGATTCAAGCGTGCTTTCATAAGCCTCCACTCATGCTTCGTTGGGAACAGTTGAGCAGCGCTGATAAGTGTTTTCATAATCGGTAAATGTTGGCAACAAGGGAAAGTATGACTCACCAGGAGGCGGGCCGTTCATAAATAGGTCTTTGTCGCGAAGGCATGTTTTCATCGAAAAGGGGACCGTTTTCTAGAAATATACGCCCCCTGATTCAGTGATGAATATCGCTTTGTGGCCGAACCTGCATTTCGAAGATATCGACAGTAAAGGGTGTCGGCTTCTCGATCCCTGCAGATGCTGACAAGGCGCAATCGCAGCGCATTGTGGATCATATCCGCCGGAAGCCGAAGGCTGCGAATAGGATTGGGCAACGGATGGGCTCCATGCTCGGCAGATTGACCAAGATATTGAAGGAGACGGCGGAAAGGATCAGAAATTGTGAGGCCGAACTCACGCATATCTATGAAAATTTGCCTGAGTTTATGCAGGCTTTTGGAAAGGGAATGAGCCAGCAGGAGTTTAACAATATGATGATCAAGCTGAAGGTTGCGCTTGCAATGAAGACAATCCGGGACGGGCTCAAGCGTGGCAAGACCGGGAAAATGGACGTGGAGGAAAGGTAATAGCTTGTTCCCGGCGGTTTGCGTGAAAGCTGAAGCGGCGCAATTCATCGGGGGAGGATCTATCTGCTTGAGTCCATAAGCCGATGTCGTGGGTTGGTAGATACTTCTAATAGAGGCTTTGAGAGAAGGACTTTCCGAAGGTAGGTGGATTAATCTGAAAAGTTGCTCCTTTTGTCTATTGCGTACATTGGTTTAAATGTGATTATCCTGAAATGTATTTTGTATAAATACAATTTATAGATTCATTCTCAGGAAGCCAATTAAGCCAATGAATGCCGTTGAGATCGAGGAGGCCGTATCGCGGCTAGCCGAACAGCCGTTTGATGCTGAAGCGTTCCCATATGCCTTCCTTGAAGCCTTCGACAACAAGCCGACGACGATCAAGCGGTTGAAAAAGGGCGAGACCAATTCTTCCAACATCGAAGGCGGCGTGCTTCAGCGCAACCATATCCATATAGCGGTTGCGCCAAAGGGCAAGGTCTCGGCCATGTTGACCCGCTTGAGGGAAAGCCCCGCGACCGCCAAGGCAAAGGCTAAATTCATCCTCGCGACTGACGGCGAAACACTGGAAGCGGAAGACATCAACTCCGGCGAGACGATTGCCTGTGACTATGCCGACTTCCCGAACCATTTTGGCTTCTTCCTTCAACTGGCAGGTATTTCCACTGTCAAGCAGATCCGGGAAAGCACCTTCGATATCCGCGCCACAGCGCGCCTCAACAAGCTATATGTTCAGCTGCTTGAAGATAATCCTGACTGGGGCAAGGCGGATCGCCGCCATGAGATGAACCATTTCATGGCACGGCTGATCTTTTGCTTCTTCGCCGAGGATACTGACATTTTCATCGGCGGCAATCTCTTCACTGCCACCATTGCGCAGATGACCGCACGGGACAGCTCCAACACCCATGAGGTGATTTCGGAAATGTTCCGGGCGATGAATCTCAAGAGTGACGAACGGGAAGGGAGTGGCCTGCCTCGTTGGGCCGATAGCTTCCCCTACGTCAACGGTGGCCTCTTTGCGGGCGATTGCCAGGTACCGCACTTCACCAAGATTGCCAGGACCTATCTGCTGCATATCGGCAATCTGGATTGGACCAAGGTCAATCCGGACATTTTCGGCTCGATGATTCAGGCGGTGGCCGATGATGACGAGCGCGGTGCGCTGGGCATGCACTATACCTCAGTGCCCAATATCCTTAAGCTGCTCAATCCTCTGTTTCTGGATGACCTGCGCAGCAAGCTTGAGGAGGCGGGCGACAGTCCGCAGAAACTGTCCAATCTGCGCAAACGGATGGCCAGGATCCGGGTGTTTGATCCGGCCTGCGGCTCGGGCAATTTTCTTGTCATCGCCTACAAGCAGATGCGTGAGATCGAAGCCGAAATCAACCGGCGGCGCGGCGTGCCAGACCGGCGCACAGAAATCCCCCTGACCAATTTCCGCGGTATCGAGATCCGCGATTTTCCGGCCGAGATTGCCCGCCTTGCTCTCATCATTGCCGAATATCAGTGCGATGTGCTCTATCGCGGCCAGAAGGAGGCTCTGGCCGAATTCCTGCCACTCGACAGGCAGAACTGGATCACCTGTGGCAACGCCCTTCGGCTCGACTGGCTGAGTATCTGCCCGCCGACTGGCTCAGGCGTCAAAATGAAGAGCGATGACCTGTTCGAAACGCCATTGCTGCAGGCGGAAATCGATTTCGAGAATGAAGGTGGCGAAACCTACGTCTGCGGCAATCCGCCTTATCTCGGTTCGACCTGGCAAAGCAAAGAGCAGAAAGACGATCTGAAAAGCATCTTCGATGGACGCACCAAAAGCTGGAAGTCGCTGGACTATGTTGCTGGCTGGTTCATGAAGGCAGCGGACTATGGCCTTCACACCCAATCGGTTGCTGCCTTTGTGTCAACCAATTCGATCTGTCAGGGCCAGCAGGTGCCAATCCTCTGGCCGCTCATCTTTAGCACCGGCCATGAAATCGCCTTTGCCCACACTAGCTTCAAATGGGCCAATCTCGCCAGTCACAATGCGGGGGTGACTGTGGTGATCGTGGGAATTTCAAATCATGAGGGGCGTAACAAGAGGCTATATTCTGCTTCTTTCGATGGAAGTACAGTTCTGAAGTATCAAGAGAATATAAATGCGTACCTAGTCGGTGGAAAAAGTATTGTCGTCCATAAGGCTGCAAAACCGCTAAATTCTCTATCGGAAATGAGTTTTGGAAACAAAGCTGTTGACGGCGGAAACTTAACTATATCTCGGAATGAATTAGATGAATTGGGTCTATCTTCCAGTAAAATTCTTAGATTTATTCGGCGTTTTTACGGATCTGCTGAGTTTATTCGTGGTTTAGTGCGGTATGTAATATGGATAGAAGATCAAAACCTTGATGAAGCCAACCAACTATTGCCGATAAGGCAACGTGTTGAAGGTGTTCGCCAAATGCGCCTCGCAAGTCCAGACAAAGGTGCGAATGAAATGGCAAAACGCCCGCACCAGATGCGCGAAATGAACTTCGGTTCTTTCCAAGCAATTGTGGTTCCTCGTGTTAGTTCCGAAAACCGGGACTATCTGCCTGTTGGCCTAGTCGAGGGTGGAACAATCATAGGAGATCGAAACTTCGCCCTCTATGACGCCCCACTCTGGAATATGGCGCTGATTGCATCGCGGCTGCATTGGGTCTGGATCGGAACAGTTTGTGTTCGCATGCGTACCGACTTCTCCTATTCCAACACCCTCGGCTGGAACACCTTCCCTGTTCCCAAACTCACCGAGAAGAACAAGGCCGATCTGACCCGCTGTGCCGAGGAGATCCTGCTGGCCCGCGAGGCCCATTTCCCCGCCACCATCGCCGATCTCTACGACCCTGCCGCCATGCCTGATGATCTGCGCGCTGCCCACGAGCACAACGACGAAGTGCTCGAACGCATCTATATCGGCCGCCGCTTCAAGAATGACACCGAACGGCTGGAAAAGCTGTTCGATCTTTACACGAAAATGACGACGAAGGTTGAGGAGGCGAACGGTGCTACCGATTGAAGCCATCAAGGCAAGCCCGGCAGAGGTCTGGCTTACCAGTTTTTATGGTTTTACGCCCGAGCTCTGGGGATTTCTGGGCTTTTCAAACCCAGGGAACAGGAAATCCTTCATCAAGGAGGCCGCCGACGGTGCTCTGGTCGTCATTTATGGCCACAAAAGCAAATCTCCGAAGGACATGCAAGGGTACATCTTGGGTGTCTTGCAGGTTTCGCGTCGCATCAATCACGCTCAGGCATTCATGGATCCCATTGAATGGAAAATCAAGGAAACCAATGCCGACTCCAAGGGCAAATGGAATGAAGCGGTCAAAGCAACAAGAGCTTGGCGCGTTGTTCCAGAATCTTATGTATCGGTTGATGAGTTTGCCGATGAAACCTATTCGAGGGAAAAAGCTCAGTCCATGGGCTCACTTCCTGCGCGCCTGACTCAAAAGGAGGCTCTGAAGCTCCTCGATCTGGTCCTGGTTGAAACGCCAGTGTTTGGCGAGACGCCGATCGATGCGGCTTCTCCCGTCCTGGCCCGGACTCTTTTCTCTCCCTCGAAGGCAGGCCCGATTTCTCAAGAGGGCTATTTCTGCAAAGAAGCGGAGGGGCCCAAGCAAAACTACATTCTCAAGCTGGAAGGTGACACAAGTGCTTTTCTTGGTCGGCCTTCTGAAGGCAGTATCATCATCAAGGTCGGCCTGTCTTGCAGCCCCTATACGCGCCAGAGAGCCTTCAATGCCTCCCTGCCAGCAGGCGCCTTTTCCTGGGCTTTGATGAGGTCGAATGAATTGGACGGTCGTCCTGCCTATCCATCCTCCAAAGCAGCTTTGGCGGGAGAAGCGGCTATGAAGGACTATCTTGCCAGAAATGGCATGTCTCTCGGAGGCGAGTTCTTTTTGGCAAGTCAGGATGCTATCGCCGACGCGTGGAAGTACGGCATAGGTGCCGCAGAAAAGGGGTATTATGACTAAATCCATCCCTTCTGTATCTGTCAATTACGCTGCAAATGGCAGCTCGAAAAAGTCTAATGAGCTTGGCATGCGGGTAATGCAGGAGCGCGCCTATGAGAAGCGTGGTGAGCAATATCTGTTGATCAAATCCCCTCCGGCCTCTGGTAAGAGCCGGGCCTTGATGTTCATAGCGCTCGACAAGCTGCACAATCAGGGGCTTAAACAGGCTCTGATCATCGTGCCGGAAAAGGCCATCGGTGCCAGCTTCAATGATGAACCCCTGAGCAAGTTCGGCTTCTATTGGGATTGGCATGTTGAGCCGAAATGGAACCTCTGCAACGCGCCGGGCGAAGACAGCAGCCCCAACAGCGGCAAGGTCAAGGCGATCGGCAGCTTTCTGGAAAGCGGCGATCCGCTGCTGGTCTGCACCCACGCGACCTTCCGCTTTGCCGTAGAGAAATATGGTATCGAGGCCTTTGATGACCGACTGTTGGCCGTGGACGAATTCCACCATGTTTCGGCCAACGAGGACAACAAGCTGGGTGCCTATCTCAGCCAGTTCATCGCCCACGATAGGGTTCATATTGTCGCCATGACTGGCTCCTATTTCCGCGGTGATGCCGCCCCCGTGCTCGCGCCTGACGATGAAGCCCGGTTCGAAACGGTGACCTACACCTATTACGAACAGCTCAACGGCTATGAATATCTAAAGACCCTCGACATCGGCTACTATTTTTACACCGGCCTCTATGCCGACAGCATTCTGGAAGTGCTCGCCCCGACACAGAAGACCATCATTCACATCCCGAACGTAAATTCCAGTGAGAGCTCAAAGGACAAATATCGCGAGGTTGAGTACATCATCGGCGCTCTTGGCGAGTGGCAAGGTATTGACCCTGATACAGGTTTCAATCTGGTCAAGCGGGAGGATGGCACAGTCCTGCGCATTGCGGATCTGGTTGATGACGACTCAAGCAAGCGCGAGAAGGTTTCTGCCGCGCTCAAGCGCGCTGAAGAGAAGAACAATCGCGATCACGTCGATATCATCATCGCTCTCGGCATGGCCAAGGAAGGGTTCGACTGGATCTGGTGTGAACATGCGCTCACAATCGGCTACAGGGCCAGTCTGACCGAGATCATCCAGATCATTGGCCGGGCGACCCGCGACGCCAAGGGCAAGACGCGCGCGCGCTTCACCAACCTGATTGCCGAACCGGACGCTTCCGAGGAAGCCGTCGCAGATGCGATCAATGATACCCTCAAGGCCATCGCCGCCAGCCTGCTCATGGAACAGGTTCTGACCCCGAAATTCAATTTCACGGCCAAAAGCCCGGCCAGCAGACCAGCGGAAGGGTTCGACTATGGCGAAGGCGGGTATGACCCCGATAAGGAGAATGTCGGTTTCAATGAGGAAACCGGCCAATACCAGATCGAAATCACGGGACTTGTCGAACCAAAAAGTCCCGAGGCAAAGCGCATTGTGAAGGAGGACCTCAACGAACTGGTAGCCGCGTTTGTGCAAGACAAGCCGTCACTGGAACGCGGCCTATTCGATGAGGAACTGGTGCCAGAAGAGCTGACACAGGTGCGCATGGGCAAGATCGTGCGCGATAAGTTCCCTAATCTTGATACTCACGATCTGGAGGCTGTTCGCCAGCAGGCCATTGCTGCTCTCACCTTTACCCAGCAGGCCAAGGCCGCTGCGGCTTCGCACGATGAGGATGTTGTGGTGGGCGGCAATACAGCCCTGCTTGATGGTGTTCGCAAATTTGCCATGGATGTCAGAGAGCTGGACATCGACCTGATTGATCATATCAACCCGTTTGGTGAAGCCTATGCGATTATGTCCAAGGCCATGAACGAGGAAAGCCTCAAACAGGTTGCAGCCATCATCTCGGGTCGGAAAACCAAGCTGTCCCCTGAAGAAGCAAAAGATCTTGCTATTCGTGCCGTCCGTTTCAAGAAGGAAAGAGGCCGGTTGCCTGATATCGCCTCGCAGGATGCCTGGGAAAGCAAAATGGCAGAAGGCGCTGAAGCCTTCCGCCGCTATAAGGACGAAGGCCGCTATGACAACTGATCTTGATGAACTCTACGACGAGCTGGAAGGCTACGCCAAGGCCGAGAAGCCGAAATCACGATCGCCTAAGGAAGAGCGGATCATTGCTGGCTTTGAAGAAATTCAGCGCTTTGTTGAGGAACACGGTCATCTGCCGCAACCTGGGCAGGATCGCGACATCTTCGAGAGGATCTATGCAACGCGCCTTGATCAGATCCGTAATCAGCCGGAATGCCGCGAAATTCTGGCTGTTTTGGATCATCAGGGACTATTGCAGGGCGATACTGAAGCCGAGGCGCCGATCGAAGACATCAGTGACGATGAACTGCTTGCTGAGCTTGGTGGCTCTGTGGGCAGGGAAGACGATATCCGCCAGCTTAAGCATGTGAAATCCAGAGCTGAGGTTCATGCCGCTGAAGAGATAGCAGACCGTACACCCTGTGAAGATTTCGAACGCTTTAAGCCGATTTTTGAAGCTGTTCACAAAGAGCTGAAGGAAGGAGTTAGGGAAACCCGCAAGTTTGAGCTGAAATCTGAGATCGAGGTCGGGCGCTTTTTTGTCGTTGGCGGATTGATAGCGTATGTCGCAGAAAAAGGAGAAACTTATTCCAATGAGCAAGGCCGAACCGATGCCCGGCTGCGTGTCGTGTTTGACAACGGTACAGAGAGCAACATGCTCATGAGATCGCTTCAGCGCTCTCTCCATAAGGATGGGGATGCCGGCAGACGCATTACCGATCCAATCGCGGGGCCTCTATTTTCCGGAATAGCCGAACAGGAAGATCTTGCCAGTGGAACAATCTATGTGCTGCGCAGCAAGTCATCCCATCCTCTGGTCAAGCAGCATGGGGAAGTCCTGCACAAGATCGGTGTGACAGGGGGGAGCGTTGAGAAGCGGATCGCCAATGCTGCCCTTGATCCGACCTTCCTGCTGGCCGATGTTGAGATCGTCGCCACCTACATTCTCTACAACATCAAGCGAACCAAGCTTGAGAATCTCATTCATAAGTTCTTTGAGCCTGCCCGCCTGGAAATCCAGATTCCAGATCGCTTTGGAAATCTGGTAACGCCGAGAGAATGGTTTCTCGTTCCGCTTTACGCTATCGATGAAGCGGTTAATCGGATCAAGGAAGGAACGTTGGCAGACTATTGCTACGATCCTTTGAGGGCTGAGCTCCACTACCGCATTCAAGCTTCGGCATCCTCCATTCTACAAAAAGAATGATTTTGTTAGCCTCTGTGTGATAATAATTCAGGCAATAAACGGGAGAAGGCTGCTCCACCGCGGGCCTACGCAGCGCCCATGATTGGCCCATGAAATAGCCCGAATTTGGGGGGCAAAATGGGGTGTGAGTTTGGCGAGAAATTCAATGATTTCAATGTCGTTTCTTCCAGTCCTTCGCCTTCGGGAGGCAGGGGCCGGAGGTTCGAATCCTCTCACTCCGACCAACCTTTTCAATAGGTTGGGTCTTTCCCCTTTGGGTGAAAAACAAAAAACTCATCAGAAATTCACTAGAAATATTTATGGCGAAGTGATCGTATCTGCGCGTCGTCGATTTCGTGTGAACAAAGTATGCGTTAATACCGCAAGCTCACAAAGCGAGCCTGCATGGTTAACTGCGCCCACCTCCCTGCCTGTTCTGGGGAGAGGCCTTGGTTTTATGGTGTGAGCCCTAACTTTGGACTGCCGGAAAACCAGCTTCTCTGGATTCCCTAACCGTTACGGGCAGGTTTCACCACCGGTATCACGCGGTGCAACGAGGATGCTCTATTCGACTGCCAAGTCAGGTCGATCCTCATTGCTGTGTGTGAGGCTGATCTCCAACTTTTATCTTTATCTGTAAGGGTTGTGAACCGGTTTGCGTCAAGGCAGCCTCGAACCTGTTCCCAGAGGCTCGTCACAAAGTGAAGGATCGGCTCGCGAGGACTTTTTCTTCATCGATATGCATGCCAAGTCCGGCTTTTTCGGGGGTGAAAATCCGCCCCTTTTGGGGCCAGGGCGCGTCCTTGAGGAAATGCATGTTGATGTCATTCCATTTGGCGAGATATTCGATCAAGGGCACTTGGGCAGGGGATTGGGCCGCTGAGAAATGAATGCCCGCAGGGATCGAATGGCCATGAGGGATCAGTGTCACATCATGAACCGAGGCGAGGGCGGCTATTTTTATGATCTCTGAAACGCCCCCGCACCAATAAATGTCGGGTTGATAAATATCGAGCGCCTGTTTTTCGATAAAGCGCAGCATCCCCCAGCGGGTATATTCATGTTCTGCTCCGGAAAGCGGAATAGACGTCTTTTCTTTCAATCTGGCATGAACATCGATTCTGTCTGGCAGGAAAGGCTCCTCAAGCCATGAGGGCTGATAAGGGGCGATGCGTCGGCATAGCTCAACCGCATATTCATAAGTCAGGGACTGCCAGGCATCGAACATGATCGGATAGTCATCGCCCACCGCTTCTCGTACAGTACGAACCAGCGCGACATTCTTGTTCATGCCGTCGATGCCTTCAGCGGGCGTGTGGCGGAAGAACCATTTTTGCCCTTCAAAGCCCTCCTGTTTAAAAGCCTTGGCTCTGGTATGAACCAGTTCCTCATCGTCTACGCTATATCCCAGCATGGAGGCGTAAGCGGGGACGCTGTCTCTGGTCTTGCCGCCCAGCAAACGCCAGACAGGCTGACCAAGACACTTGCCTTTTAGGTCCCACAGCGCGCAATCGACGGCAGAAATGGCGATCATGCCATAGCCCTGACGACCATGCGCCTGACTGCGATGCATGATGTCCCAAATAAACTCGGTGGCCAAAGGGTCCCTGTCGATCAGGAGGGGGGCGAGTTCGTCCAGAATGATGCGAGCGGGGGCCTTCCACAAGGGGCCTGCGATGCCGACATGGCCGTCATTCGCTTCAATTTCAAGAAACAGCTGACTGAGGTAAAACCCGCTTTCCGCCTTTTGCACGCCCCCCTCCCGAGGAGGCTCACCACGGAACTCGGCATAGAAATCGAGCGGTCGCATCAAGCGTTCTTCCCAGAAGGGACCATTTGTTTCTATGATGCCGTCAAGCTGGCGAATGCGTATGCTGCAAATTTTCAACCGGCTATCCGGTTCGATTGTCTCATTCTTATGCACCGATGATGACCTCAATCGGCAGATGGTCCATGTCGCCCCGAAACATCGCCTCTATCACGTCAGCAGTTTCATGCACATGGATCTGGATCAGTTTCTCAACCTCATCATCGCGCCCATCGCGCAGCAGATTCACCAGCTCAATGTGGGTCGCGTGGGCATTCTCCACCTGCTCGACGGTGTTGGTGAGGCGATATCGGAGCGCAGAAACACGCCCGGCGATGCGTTCATATGCTTCTGTCAGGCTCTTGTTATGGGCGATCTCGAAAATGGTGTTGTGAAACTCAATGTCGAGAGGCTGAAAGGCCTGCGGGCCCATTCTCAGAATGGTCGCCGAGCGCGCAACGACATCACTCAGTCTTTCAACAAGTTGGGACCGGTCTCGCTGACAGGCGAGCGCTATGGCGCCTTTTTCAAGAATGCTGCGCAATTCGCCAATTTCGCGCGCATCACTTTCATTGCAGGTGAAGACGAAGGTTCCGCGCTTGGGCCGAACCTCAACCATTTTTTCAGCCTCCAGCTTCATGAAGGCCTCCCGGACCGGGGTACGACTGACGCCGAGAACCTGCGCGAGGGCATTCTCTGAGAGCTGTTCTCCGAGGGCTATTTGCCCGGTTACGATCATGTCGCGTAATTGATTGGCGACGCGAACGGAGACCGACTCCGGTTCCTTTATCGTCTGCATCTGAGACAGGAAAGACCGGCCGGAACCACTTTTCTCAATTTTTTTCGACTTTGGCATATTGATATATTCCCGAAATTATTCGCAGCCTATTGGCGCCGAATGGACGTTGAGAACGGGCTGGGGACTTCGTCTGACTTGTGGTAATCGCTTGCATGTTATTGATCAATTTATGCAATAACACAATAGTTTCTCGTTGACAATCCAACTTGTATGTTACATACTAAGATGCGACGGTAAAATTGTCACAACTTTGGTCTAGCCAATATAGAAAAAGCCTTTTGGCGAAATTTGGGAGGAATCCAAATGCTTAAAAAAGTTTCCGCAGCGCTTTGTGCAACCGCGGTGATCGCGCTTGCCGGTTTCAATGGTGCAAATGCCCAGTCGTCGTTGGTTTCAGAGGTAGATTTCTGAAACCAACGATAGATCGTTGACAGGTCCACGGGCACGCCGCGTTCCGTTAGCATTTGTTCAAGATCTCGATAGCTTATGCCGTATCGTCAATACCAACAAACTGTCCACAAGATCACATCACCCTGAAAATGTCAGTCTAGAGCAGTTGTTTTTTGAAAAAAGAGCCGCGTTTAGGGCGCTGAGCATTTCCATAAAGCAAGCGAAGATCACTTTCCTCAAGTCAAATTCTATCTATAATTGAACTGGTTAAGCGATTGAGCTTGCTATTCAATAACTGAAACCACCAGAAATTGTAATTTTGGTCGTGACACGTTGATTGAAATTGTCCAGACTGAAGCGAATTGAAATCATCCAAAATATTAAAAGCCCCAGCAAGTCAGAAGATTAGCAAATTCTTACGTTAAATCGGTCTTTAGCAATGACGAAATTCGCCGATAAAAACAAGATTCAACCTCAGATTACAACCGGGGGAGAGAAAGATCGACCTTCACCGGAAATGCATCTTGCTACTATTAATACCAGTGTCGGTGAAGGCATCATGTTGCTGGCACGGGATCCTAGATGCCACCATGTCAGTCTTGCCAATATCGAGTGGTTAATTACACCGGCAATCATTGCAAATCAGTTCATGACCTTATGGAGCCAAGTGAATAATAAAGACCACAAGGAAACTGGAGTCGCTATGCCGCTTGCATTGGCTCTTAGAGCGAAAGTATCTTCTGGCAGCTGCTATTAGTAGGACCGAGGGGCCCGCAGAATGCACTGAATAAAGGGGTTCAAGAGAATCTTGGATCGGAAGTTTGCATCGTTTAAATTCAATCGTTTCTAATCTAGTAGATTGTAATGAATAAAAACTCTCCTAAGCAGCTTATTAAGGTTCTTTTGACGATCTCCGTTTTGCTTTTCGGGATCCGAGAACTTTGGGATTGGCATGCACCGGTTCGAACGGTAAATTTCCGGCTAGAGGTGACCTTTGAAGTGGATGGCAAGCCTGTGACAGGTAGCGGGGTGCAAAGATTTGTTGTGGGCAAAGCTGTTGGGATTGGCCAACAAACCTACCGTCATAGAATATTTGGTGAAGCTGTTGTGGTCGATCTGCCGGATAGGCCATCCGTGTTCGCACTGTTAGCCTTCTCTCGATATGATCGTAATGGAGTTTATGTTCGACCATCAGGCGGCTACAATTTCTTGATTGAGATCGCTTGCAAATTAAGAGAGAGAACGAAAGGTTTCTCCCCTGCAGAATATGTGCGTTTTGTGGGCCGTCTTAATCGCACATGCGACATTCCAAATAGATATCTGCCAATTATGGTTGTGTTTTCTGATGAAACAGACCCGGCTTCTGTAAAGCGCGTTATCCCAGAATTTCCTGAACAGGCTCTTGGAAAAGGAGTCAAGTTTATTGGTGAAAGCATAACAGTCACCAAAACAGCGACAACACAAAAAATTAAGAAACGATTACCATGGATCTCTGAATATGAGGGTGATCGGCTAACATCTGGATATACTTACTCACCTAATCCTTCATTGCCAGATTATTTAAGGCACGGATATTTCGAGAGATTTTCAAAATGACCGAGAAATTAGCTAAAGCCAAATATTTATCAGCCTTTAGCTTTCGGACATTGTCACCGGCCTGACTGCCATCTGAATCGGGCGGAAGGTGAATGATGCCGGCTTCCGGATGGAAACAGAAACCATATCCCTTCATCAGCGCGTTGATGACATAATCATAATCTTCCCCGCGCGGAATATAGGGATCGTGGCAAATATGGGCTATCAGCTCTCTGGAAAAGATCATGTTGCCGCCGAAAGCCACCACATTGGGATGAATTTCCGGACTTTTCGCCATGGCCTTTTTGAGCGCTTCATTCATATAGAAATTCTTTTTGAGATACAGATTCTCCAGTTTTCCAAGCGCTTCGGCACCCTTGAGACGAAACTCGCCATTTCTGTCAAAATAGGGGCCTGCCATGCCTTCAGCAAAGTCAACGCTCTCCAGTCCACCGACGGCCTTTTCGATATAGCGCATGTCTTCGATGATTTCATCGTCATCAATGCCGATGACATATTTTGCTCCCATGCAATAGGGAACGAAGAGCTGGACATTTCGTATGTTGCCGTAGCTGTCCATGGATAGCAAAGGGTCGTCGAGGAAGGCGTTCAGCTTGCCTACGTCTTCCGGTGTGACCAGATGAAGCTTTTTCTTTGCTTTGTAAGGGGCGAGAATCTCTCGTACCCGCGCAGTCGCCTTTTCCAGATATTCGTCATGCGTTACCGCCAGCACGACAAGAAGATGAAAATCCCCTGGCAATTTGCAAAGGCTGTCTATCGTCCGGGTTAGTGTTTCCGCGCCGTCCAGATCGGTCGGGTGGTCAAAGTCGATACAGGGCGGATTCTCCGCCGTGCCGTAATCCCCCCAATAACTCGGTACGGTTACCCATATGTCATTGTAGTTTATGTTCATTTTGAAATATCTAGCCTCTCGTCCCTGATAGCGCACGAAGCTGCCTTTTGGGCTGATGCCTCAAGGCAACCTCTCTGCTCCCGGATACAAATTGTGCGATAGCAACGCCGCCTTGAGAATGCGCGCCAATTGCTGAAAGCTGACTGGTATCGATTGTCTTATATGTTACATGTAAGTTTATTAAGTCAATGAAAATTTGCCGAATATCGGATTTTGGTATTCTTGTATGTAAGGAGAATATGCATGAGGGACCGGCGAAGGATATGAGCAGACACTCCAGCAATTCCCCATCTTTGTCAGGCCTTCCGGCGTGCCTTGAAAGCACGATCAAGGCTTCTGATCTGTTGCAGAATGAGGGGAGATGCCATTTCCGAATGGCTGAAACGAGAAGGGGATGGGTATCGAAAGGATAGGGCCTTAGGCAAGTCCCATACGGGCAGGTTTGACGACAGACTGCTTGCGCGATTTCGGAGCCTTAAAGCTCCGCCATCTTCTCCTCAGCGCTCCATCACTGTTGTGGTCTGGGCCATGAGGAGACATTGGCAATCGCTTTGCCAAAGGACTGGGCGATCGTCAGATCGGTCAGGATGGGCTCTGGGCCCATCCTGATATTCGGCTTGAACTGGCTGCATGGGAGCGCGGCAACCGGCGCGCTTCTCTATTTGCGGAATGCCTTGGCGAGCGCCTCGCCCAACAGACCCATTCCCTCGCTCTTTCCTTGCCGGTTTGAAGGGCCTTTGTCGCGCGATTTCGGCGCTGGTTTCTTGCCCCGGGCTGGTTCGCCAATCTCTGGATTGGACTTCATGGACAGGCTGATGCGTTTGCCTCTGACATCCACTGAGGTAACCACGACCTTGACGATCTGGCCTGCCTTGACGACCTTGGACGGATCGGTAACAAAGCTGTCCGAAAGCTGCGAGATATGCACCAGTCCGTCCTGATGGACGCCGATATCGACGAATGCACCGAAGGCGGCGACGTTGGTGACAGTGCCCTCCAGCCGCATGCCGGGTTGAAGATCGGAAATCTCGTGGATGCCTTCCATGAAGGTGGCTGTCTTGAACTGCGGACGCGGGTCTCGGCCCGGTTTGCGCAGTTCCTCGATGATGTCCTTGATCGTCGGGATGCCGAATTCTCCGGTCACGAATTTCTCCGGATCAACATCCCGAAGGCTGCTGGCGTCGCCCATGATGTCGCGCAAGTCACGGCCACAGTCGGCAACGATCTTTTTGGCAACCTTGTAGGCTTCGGGATGCACGGCGGATGCATCAAGCGGCTCGGAGCCGCCGATCACCCGCAGGAAGCCGGCGCATTGCGAGAAGGCTCGCGCGCCGAGCCTTGGCACTGACTTGAGTTCGGTCCGTTTGGTGAAGACGCCATTGCTGTCGCGATAGCTGACGATGGATTCGGCCAGCGATGGCCCGACACCGGCGACATACGACAGCAGCGCAGGGGAGGCGGTGTTGACATCGACGCCGACCGAGTTCACCACATCTTCGACAGCGCCCGCCAGCGCCCGGGCAAGGCGGGACTGGTCGACATCATGCTGATATTGCCCGACACCAATCGCCTTGGGATCGATCTTCACCAGTTCGGCAAGCGGATCCTGCAAGCGGCGGGCGATGGAAACCGCCCCGCGCAAAGAAACATCCAGATCAGGGAATTCACGCGAGGCAAATTCCGAGGCCGAATAGACCGAGGCACCTGCTTCGCTGACGACCACTTTCGTCGGCTTCTTGCCATCTATTCCCTTGAGCAATTCGGCAACCAGAGCATCGGTCTCGCGAGAGGCGGTGCCGTTGCCGATGGCAATCAGTTCCACACCGAACTTTCTGACAAGAGCGCCAAGCTCGGCCAATGTGCCGCGCACATCATTGCGTGGTGCATAGGGGTAAACCGTGCTGGTAGCCAGCAGCTTGCCGGTTGCGTCGACGACGGCCACCTTCACCCCTGTGCGGATGCCGGGGTCAAGACCCATGGTTGCCTTCATGCCAGCAGGTGCGGCCATGAGCAGGGCCTTCAGATTGGTGACAAAGACGTCAATCGCCTCTTTCTCGGCCCGTTCGCGCATCTCGGAGGTCATTTCCGAAATGAGCCGGGTGGTGAATTTCACCTTCCAGGTCCAGTCGACGATCTTGTCAAGAAAGGCATTGCCGCGCGGCACCTTGTTGTCATTGCTGATGGCAGATTTGGAAAAGGCAACGGCCTCGTCATCAAACTCGATATCGATAGACAGGACTTCGGCTTCCTGACCACGCAGCATGGCCAGAATGCGATGCCCCGGTGCCTTGGCCCAGTTTTCCGTATGGTCGAAATAATCGGCGAACTTGTTGCCTTCCTCTTCCTTGCCGGAGACGACAGTTGCCTTAAGCCGTGCGGACTTCTTCGCTGCAGGACGGATTTTCGCTGCCGTGTCAGGATGGTGGGAGAATTGCTCCGAGAGAATATCCCTGACCCCATCCAGCGCCTCTTTGACGCTCGCAACCTTCTCGCCCAGGAAGGGGCTTGCCAAACTTTCCGGATCGCTTTCCGGCTGCGCCATGATGGCATCGGCCAGTGGCTGCAAACCGTTGTCGATGGCCTTTTGCGCTCTGGTTTTCAACTTGACGCGGAAAGGCGCATTGATGTCTTCAAGCTCGGCCTTTGTCGTCGCCTTGGCGAGACGGGCGAGAATGTCATCCGTCAGCTTGCCTTGCGCCTCGATAGAGGACCGCACGGCTTCGCGCCGCTTGGAGAATTCGCGCAGGTAAATGAGCCGCTCATCCAGCTTGCGCAACTGGATGTCGTCGAGCCCGCCGGTTACTTCTTTTCGATAGCGGGCGATGAATGGAATGGTGTCTCCATTGTCGATCAGCTCGACAGCCGCGATGACCTGTTTTGCCTGACAACCGATTTCTGCAGCTATCAGAGACGGAATGGACATTTCTTCAATCAAACTCATAATCCGAATCTTGGTTGTTTGCGCCGATATTGCTGCAATTTGGGGCAATATGAAAGCGGATTAGAAATTACCACAGCTTTCTTGTTTGCCTGCCGCAGGATCGCACAAGGTCTCTGCCAGCGTCTCTGCCAACCTCCCTGTCAGTGTCTCTGTCGGCAGGCACCTTTTCGGCATGCCTGCCGGACCTGTTGCTATTGGCTGCTGCTATCTGATCGACGGATCTGAGCTGGCAGCAAATATTGGCAAATGGCGATGCTCACTTCATCGCGTTGCGTTGATCATGCATCTTGCGGATCTCATCTGGCCATTTGCTCTTGATGTAGGACAGCACGGCGATGATTTCTTCATCACTGAGAATATCCTTATAGACTGGCATGTCGGTCTTGTAGTCCGGCATGTTGGCTAACGCCGCAAGACCATATTTCGTGATCCCGAACAGCACAGCATCTTCATGATGCCAAGTGTGGCCTGTTTCATCATGCGGCGGGGCAGGAAGGAGGCCATTTTCGTTGGTCTCACGCCAGTTTGGTTGTCCCTCCAGATTGTCTCCATGGCATGAGGCGCACTGCTCGGAATAGACCTGCTGGCCCAGCGCCACGACATTTCTGTCATCGGGGCGCAGGAGCGCGGAGCCCTTGTCGCCGCCATTCTGCGCATAGAGCATTCCGCCGAGGCCAACCGCCAGCATGGCGGCCAGACCAGTGGCAACAACGATGCTTCTTGTTGCCGTGAAATGGGCAAATTTGCCTTTCTTTGCTTTCATCACACCACCTCGAACCATGTGGTCATGCCTGCTGCGGCATGTTCGAGCATGTGGCAATGCAACAGCCATTTGCCGGGATTGTCGGCAACAAAGGCAATTCTTGTCTTCTGGCCGGGGCCGATCAGGAAGGTATCCTTCCACGGGCGTCCTTCATCGATTTCGCTGCCCTCGCGCTGCTCGATCCGGAAATGATGGCCATGGACATGCATGGCGTGAGGCCAGGCGGTGTCATTGACCATTTCCACGATGACGGTTTCCCCGCGTTTGGCCGTGAAGAATTGCTGTTCGGGCAGATTGGCAACGCCGTTCAAGGCCCAGAATTGCCTGCTCTGCATCATGCTTTCCCGGCCAAGGGGCTTGCCCTGATAGGTGATGCCGTCAAAGCGCCCCATGGCGCCACCGGTTATGAGCAGCGGGTGGACCGTTGCTTCGGCCAGATCAGGCTCTGCGAGCGCATTGGGCTTGAGCGTCGGGATGCCAGCGGTGGCCGACGCCGTGCCGGTATCGCTGACGCGAAAATTGAGGAACGGGAAGGGGCTGTTGCCGGAAAGCTCTTCCAGCGCGAAATCCTGTCCGGCTTTCGGGATGACCAGCAGATCAACGCGCTGCGCCGAAGCCAGAAGATAGGGCTGATACGGCAAGCGGATCGGCTCGGGCAGGGGCTGGCCATCAAAGGCAAGAATGCGGGCGTCGAACCGGTTCGGGTCGAGTTCGAGCGTGCGGGCATTGCAGACATTGATCAGCCGTAAGCGATAGGCTTCTCCGGCCTTCAGCGCCACATCGGGTCGGCTCTTGCCATTGACAGTGATCCAGTTGCCGAGCCTGCCGGCATGGCTCCAGTCCATCATCTCGCCCATCGTGCTTTCATCAAACTGGCCGGTGTCCAGCAGCCGCCAGTCGTCGATGACCAGCGTGATGTCATGGTCTCTATCAAAGGTGGGGTAGGGCTCTTCAATGATCAGAGGGCCATAAAGCCCACGCCCGACCTGATTCCAGCTTTTGTTGTGGGCATGATACCAGTAGGTTCCGGCATCCGGGGCAACGAAATCATATTCGAAGCTTTCGCCGGGATTCACTGCCTTCTGGGTCAGGCCGGGCACCCCGTCCATGGCATTGGCGATGCGCACGCCGTGCCAATGGATCGAGGATGGCTCGTCCAGTTCGTTGATGAAGCGGACCTTCACGCGCTCCCCCTGTCGAACCCTGATCTCGGGGCCCGGGGCGGTTCCATTATAGGTCCAGAGGGTTGAGGCCGGACTGTCCGGATAGAGTGACTGTTCCGACTTGCCAGCCCGGATTTCCAGAAATCCGTCCTCTGCAAGGGCAAAGTGATAGGGGGCAAGGGCTGTCGCAGCAGCAACGCCAGCGCCAAGCTTGCAAAAATTTCGTCTGTTGAGTTTCATGGGGCAATTCCCGTTGTCAGCCGCAGTCATGGTGCTGCTTTGAGCACGCGCGACGGCAACCGAAGCATTCTTTCAAAAGGGTGAGCAAGCGTCAGGGTTTTCTGGCGCGGAACGCTCGATGGCAGTCTGAGCAGGTCTCGATCATCATTGTGACCAATCCATCGGCAGGCATCTGGCCGAGCGCGTCAAGGCTCGGGCTGCCATTGCTCATCATGTCTTCCATGTGGCTCTGACCTTCCTGCATCAGACCATTGTCTGCCGCCAGTTCCAGACCGCTTGCAAGATCTTTGAGCTGGTGCGCCAATTCAGAAAAGCGGTCCCAGTCCGACCAGATCTCTGCCTTTGCGTGGGTTGGATTTTGAAGCGATCCTTCCGGGAATTGCTGCGTCATCTTCTTGCCCGCATGGAGCCGGATGATCTTTGCCTGTTCCCGGACAAGATCGGCATCATAATCGTCTTCATCTGCCATCATGCCTTTGAGATTACGGACAGCCTTGCCGATCTTCTTCATCGCATGCATGCGTGTCTCCACGATTCCCGTTGCCCCTTCATGGGCCGAAACAGGTGGCGCAACGCCAACCGGTGCTGCGACCGTCATGACGGCAGCAACCGCAAACATTCTTTTCATGTGAACGTGCCTTTGATTGAGTTTGAACTGAATATGCAAATTCAATCAGGCGAGGCGGGGAGGTGGGGGATCCGGCGTAAAGATATGGGCGATCAGATCACGGACTCTATGCGCGGGGACGTCATAGCCGGAGGATGGGGTATGCGTGGCAATATTCGAGAGCAACGCCAGAAGCGTCGCCCCACAATGCAATTGATGCTCATCGAGCGTTGTCACGCAGCCCTGACAGGGTTGCATCTGCTGATGTGAGGACCGATCGGAATGATCATGCGCGGATATGGTTTGGCTGGCTGTTTGCAGCTCGGCAGCGTGGGTGAAATTGCCGCCCGAATAGACAAGGCCGAGCATGCTCATGACAATGAGCATGTTTCCTATCCATCCAAATCGAGCGACGATGCGCTTCATCTCAACTGGTCCTGTTTCCCGATGTGTCTTGCCAGTATGACATAAAATCATGCATGACAGGGTCACAAATTCGCGAAGACGATAAAGGCTCCAGTGAGGGGAAGGTCAAGTGCTGTTTTGGGCAAGGATCTGGCACAAGATTCTGGCACAAGAATCTGGTACAGGATCTTTCGTTCAGATAAGCCCCTATCTTGAACTCTGATACACCTGATGAGCCTTGAAGAGCATCGCGCGCAAGGGATCGAGAATTGCTTCTTTTACAGGCGGTTACAGCAGCGGGGGCAGGCAATAAGGTGCCGGTTCTTGACGTCGCTGCTCATCGGGCGATCAGAACCTCGACACCGCGCCTCTCAAATTCCTTTGCATCCTGATCGGAGATGCCGTCATCGGTTATGAAGGAATTGATGAGTTCCAGAGCGCCCAGTCTGGTGAAGGATGATTTGTTCACTTTGGTGGAATCGGCAACCAGATAAACATGAGATGCCGCCTTGATCATTGCCTTCTTGAGTTCAAGGTCTGCAAAGCTTGGATAGGTAAGGCCGGTTTCGGCCCCGACACCCGCCGTGGCGAGGAACAGTTTGCCAGCATAGATATTCTTGAAATACTCGACCGCATGATCACCACTGATCGAGAGTGTGGGAGATTTGAACTGGCCACCGGGCAGATGAACCGCAAAGCCCGGAGCAGCCCCCAAGATGATGGCGATGTTGAGCGCATTGGTGATGACCGTCATGCCAACGCGATCCGTGATGCGGGTGGCCACCTCCGTGGTCGTAGTGCCTGCATCCATGATGATGGTCTCGTGATTGCCAACCAATGAGGCGGCATAACTGCCGATCAGACGCTTCTTGTCCATATTCTCCATATGCTGGAGAACCATCGTGCCGACCGGTGCCGACGACATGCGTCTCAGATGCGCACCACCATGTTCGCGAATGATGCTGCCTTCGATCTCGAGGCGCTCGAGATCCTGACGGATGGTGGCCTCAGACACCTCGAAGGCATTCGACAGGTCGCGCACTCTGGCGCTGCCTTCTTCCTTGAGCCATTCGAGGATTTTACGCCGGCGGGGTTCTGCCAGAAGGCCGGTAATCCCTTCATTCGTCGTGTTGGTGATTTTCACGTTTGGTTTGTTCATATTGGTCAGGATCTCTTCTGGCGAAATTGTTGTTCTCCTAGCACTCCGGCAAATCTAAGGCAATCTGTCTTGCATGAAAAGATCTGTCGGCCGGAAAAGGCCGACAGTGAGCGCTTATTCGTTGAGGGCGGCCTGCTGTTGCAGCACCACGCGAGCCTGCAATTTTTGCTGGGCCTGATCGACAACCACCGCAGCGATGATGACGAGACCCTTGATAACGGTCTGCCAGAAAGCCGAAACACCCATCATGACCAGACCATCAGAGAGAATGCCGATGACGAAGGCCCCGACGATGGTGCCTGCGATCTTGCCGCGACCACCGGACATCGAGGTGCCGCCGAGCACGGCTGCCGCAATGGCGTTGAGCTCGAACATGTTGCCCGTCGCCGGGTGCGATGCGACCAGTTGGGACGAGATGATAAGGCCAACCAATGCGGCGCAGAAGCCCGAGAACATATAGACGGCAATCTTCACCCGATGGACATTGACCCCGGAAAGGGCAGCTCCCTTCTCATTGCCTCCGACCGCATAGATATAGCGCCCCAGCGGCGTCCGGCTGGCGACATAAGCCGCGCCGAGGCCGACGGCGATCAGCATCCAGATCGAAATCGGAATGCCCAGAAAGTTCCCCGCGCCGATCAGATAGAAGCTGCTGTTGCCAAATTCTGCCGTCCCGTTGAGATTGGGGAAGGTGCGCCCGTCTGACGACAGCAGCGCCGCCCCTCGTGCCACATAGAGCATGCCCAGCGTGGCAATGAAGGGCGCGACATTGAGCTTGGTTATGAGGATGCCGTTGACAAGGCCGATCAGGATGCCGACACAGATGACCACCAGCATGATCTCGATGGTGTTGAACTGGATGGTCCAGCCAAGACCAACATCCACGCCATAGAGCACCAGCCAGCCAGCGACCATGCCGCAGAAGCCGACAATCGAGCCAACCGACAGGTCAATGCCGCCTGTGATGATGACGAAGGTCATGCCGATGGCGAGGAAGGCGTTGAGCGCGACATGTTTGGACATGATGATCATGTTTGCCGCGCTGAGGAAGTTGGGAGCCGCAAAGGCGAAGAATGTAAAGACGATGATCAGGGCGATGAAGGTTCTGGCTTTCAAAAGCACAAGCAGCAGGGCCCCTGAAGTCTTTTCATTGGTCGGATTTGCTGTTGGGTTTGCTGTGGCGCTACTCATGATAGGGCTTCCTCCAAAGCGCGGTGTTTTATGATTTTTCCCGGTGTCGAGGCGGAAACGAGCGCCTCACTCGAAACGCTTGCCGCCTCGAATTCTCCGCTTATCTGCCCGTTTGCCATGACGATGATGCGATCACTCAGTGCCATGACCTCTTCCAGATCCGAGGTAACGAAGATGATGCCCAGCCCCTCGGCGGTCAGCTCACGCATCGTTCGGAACATTTCCGCTTTGGCGCCGATATCGATGCCTCTTGAGGGCTCGTCCATCAACAGAATCTTGGGGTGGGTCATGAGGGCCTTCGAAACAACGACCTTCTGCTGATTGCCACCGGAAAGGCTGGAGACCGGATTTTCCAGCGATGCGATCTTGATCGAGAGCTTGCGGACAAATTCTGCGGCGGCTTTCGCCTCCCGTGTCAGATTCATATGGAAAAACTTCGTGAAGTCCCAGAGCGATGACAGGGTGATATTCTCGCGGATCGGCAAGATCTCGATCAGGCCGTCCTGCTTGCGGTTTTCCGGAATGAGAGCGATGCCGTGATTGATCCGGCCGCTGACAGTCTTGTCGCGCACCTCTTCTCCGGCGACGAAGACCTTGCCGCCCGAAGAGGGATGCTGCGCCATGATGCACTCGAAAAATTCGGAGCGACCCGCTCCCATCAAGCCATAGACACCGAGTATTTCTCCGGCGCGAACGGACATGGATACATGATCGACAAGAAAGCCCCCGCCCATTCTTGGCAGGCTGATCTCTTCGGCGCGGAAAATCTCGTCTCCGAAACCCTGAACCTGGGTCTTGGGAAAATCTTTCGACGCGCCCCCGATCATGTTCTGCACGATCCAGCCCAGATCGATATCCTCCATCGAGCGGGCGCCGGTAATCTTGCCGTCGCGCAGCACGGTGATATAGTCGCCAATCCGCACCAGCTCTTCGAGCCTGTGTGAAATATAGACGATGCCCACGCCTTCGGATTTCAAATCGCGGATGACCCGAAAGAGGATGTCCACTTCTGTTGCCGAGAGGGCAGAGGTCGGCTCGTCAAGGATCAGGATGCGCGCATTCTGGACCAGCGATTTGGCAATCTCGACGATCTGTTGCTGGCCAATGCGCAGGTCTCCCAGCGGTGTATCCGGATCAATGTCGTCATGCTCAAGGCGCTTCAGGATCTTGCGTGTCTCCCTGCGCTGATGCTCGCGATCAATATCGATGCCGCCTCGTGTCTTTTCGCGGCCGATGAAGATATTCTCGGCAACGGTCAGGTTGGGAAACAGGTTCAGCTCCTGAAAAACGATGCCGATGCCCGCCGCTTCAGCCTGATTCTTGTTGTAGAACCTGACCTTCTCTCCCCAAAGCTCCATGCTGCCCAAGGTGAGCGGCTCCACGCCCGCCACGATCTTCATCATGGTGGATTTGCCTGCTCCATTCTCGCCGACAAGCACATTCACGGCCCCCATATACAGGTCGAAGTCGACCCGATTGAGGGCGATCGTTCCGGGATAGACCTTGATCCCGTCACGAATTTTCAAGCCGATTTCATTGCTGCCCATCGCTCAGTCCTCCACTGCGATCTGAACCGGGACGAGCAATATTGCGTCGCTCTGTTTGGGCAGGCTGAAGGCGCCTGTAAAACTGATATTCTTGCCAATCAGGTCGCCATCGGGCAGCTTGATTGCCGCGCTTGCGACATCATTCAGGGCGCGCGCCAGCTTTGCAAATTCGATCTGATCGCGGAAATCCGTGAAGACGAAGAAACTGGCGGAATCGCGTAACGCCGTTCCCTTGATGACAGGGCCGAGCTGGATCGTCAGATCTGCCGCGCTGTCACCATCGACATCCAATTCCAGCTTGGCTGCGCGGGATTTGCGATTGGAGGCGATGACGGTGCCTTTGCCCTTGGCGACGAAGTTCCACGGGCTGCCCTCGCTGGCTTTGGGAATGCCCAGCTTCTCGCCCGCTGTGTCCAGATTGGCAGCAATGGCGGGCAGGATCTGATCGATTTCCTGCGCCTTTTCATGCATGTAGGGTAGGAGCTTCGGTTCGTAGGTCTCCTGCGCCAGAGCGGCCATGCGTTCTTCATCGCTCATCTGGGCGGCGGTCTGGGCGATATCGTTCGGATCGGGATTCTTAACTATCTTGCAACCTGCGACGATGGGCAGCATCGTCAGAAGACAGGCCACGATTAGCGGGGGCCGGGTCATGTCGAACCTTCATGTCGTTCGAGGGGAGTGGCGCTGCAAACAGGCAGCGCCACAGAAAAACCTGGCGCGGAAACTATGCGCCGGAGCTACTGCCTGAAGATCATTCAGACAAGGCAAAGGTTTCCAGCTTGGATGCATTGTCGCCATTGATCAGAACGCAATCCATCAGCTGCTTTTCTTCCGCCCCGGTCGAACCGGTCTTGATATATTTGTCGGCCTGCTCGACAGCCATCTGAGCCTGACGATAAGCGGGCTGCAGAACGGTTGCCTTGATGCCACCTTCCTTGATGGAATCACGCACGTCGTTGGAGCCGTCAAACCCGACCACGATGACATCCTCGCGACCGGCAGCCTTCAGAGCAGCCCATGCACCCATGGCCATGGTGTCGTTGCCCGAAATCACCCCTTTGATTTCAGGATTGGCCTGCAGCATGGTTTCCATGACTGTGTAGGCTTCGGTCTGAGACCAGTTGGCCGACTGCTGGGCAACCATTTTCATGTCCGGATACTGATCGATCACATCATGATAACCAGAGGAACGGATCCCGGCATTGGTGTCGGACTCGCGGCCCAGAAGCTCGGCATAGATGCCACTTTCTTCCATCAGCTTGACGAATTCTTCTGCCCCGACCTGAGCGCCCTGATAGTTGTTGGAGACGATCTGGCTGACGGCAACGCCGGATGCCGTAATTTCACGGTCGATCAGGAATGACGGAATGCCTGCATCTTTTGCGCGTTTCACGGCAGAAACCGTGGCATCAGCACCGGCATTATCAAGAATGATAGCCTTGGCGCCGCTGGCGATGGCGCTGTCGAACAGCTCGGATTGTTTGTTGGCGTCATCGTCATGCACCATGACGACAGTTTCATAGCCCAGCTCTTTTGCCCGAGCATCGGCACCAACGGCCTCAGCTTTGAAAAACGGGTTGTCGTGGCTCGGGGTAATGATGGCGATCAGCCCTTCTGCCGAAGCGAAGCCGGGTGTCAGTCCCATAATCCCCAGTGCGAATGCGGAAATGAGCAATCTACGATGTAGATTCATGTGTTCCTCCATTTTAACAAGATCCCAAAAACGGGATGCCTCCTCCTCCACTATAAGAGTGAACCATTCGAATTATGTCAATCACTATCGAATGTTTTCGTATTTTTTGATTTGAACAGCGCTTAATGGTTGTGGAAATGTCTTTTTATGTCCGTTTTGAAGTGCAATCTGATCATCTACTTTCGTCGTATATCAGCCAAATATTGCGAATTTCGTTGCGAGTTGTCGATATTGGGCGATAGTCTAAGGTTGTGTCTGCATTTTGGACTGAAGGGCAGCAAAAATAATGACTTTGCGTTTTTCGATTGCAAATGAAGATAAACGATAGTAAATGAGAATAAATGAGAAATTCGCTGGCGTCTGGGAGCGTTGAATATGGGCGCCGTCGAGATTTCGGAAATGAGGAGACGACAGCAATGAGTGTGAAGGCGATGCGCAAGGTGACCCTTGGTGTGGTTATCGGTAGTCGGGCGTTTTTTAATGGTGCGCCCTGCAAGGCGGCGCGCGATGAGGTGATGGCGCATCTGGACAGGCTCGGGGTCGGGGTGGAGATCCTGCCCTTTGAGGCGACAGTCAATGGCGCGGTCCAGTCCATCGAGGATGCCAAACTCTATGCTGCCCACTTTTCCGCCAAACGCGATAAACTGGACGGACTGGTCATTTGTCTGCCGAATTTCGGCGATGAAATCGCGATTGCAGAATTGATCAACCGGGCCAAGCTTGATCTGCCCATTCTGTTGCAGGCGAGCAATGATGAGGTCGACAAGGTCGATGTGAAGTCACGCCGGGATGCCTTCTGTGGCAAGATTTCCGTGGCGAACAATTTCTACCAATATGGGGTACCCTTCACGGAAACGACTTCGCATACCTGCGATGTTGCTTCGGATGAATTTGCCGCCGATCTGGAGCGGTTTGCCCGACTTTGCAGAACGGTTCGAGGGCTGAAGAATGCGCGCATCGGGGCAATCGGAGCCCGAACCGGTCCCTTCCAGACCATGCGTTTCTCGGAGAAACTGCTACAGGGCAGCGGCATCACGGTGGTTACGGTGGATCTGTCCGAGATGATCGCCTCTGCCGCAGCGATTGCGGATTCCGATCCGGATCTTGCTGCAATGCTCGGTGCGATCAAGGACTATGGCACCATCCCCTCTCACATCACGCAGGACCAGATCACCCGTCAGGCCAAATGGTCGCTGGCTGTCAATCGCTGGATAGAAGCAAATGAATGCGATGCTTCGGCCATTCAGTGCTGGCGTTCGCTGCAAGATAATTTCGGCTGCGCCACCTGCCTGACCATGTCGATGATGGGCGAGCAATTGATGCCGTCTGCCTGTGAGGTCGATGTAATGGGGGCCATATCCATGTATGCCCTGACGCTGGCCGCCGGATCGCCTTCAGCCATTCTGGACTGGAACAACAATTATGCCTATGAGGCAGACAAGTGCGTCTGCACCCATTGCGGCAATTATCCCAAGCAATTCATCGGCAAAGTCCCGGAAATCGGCGAGCTTGATGTGTTGGGTGAAACCATTGGCCGGTCAAAATGCTTTGGCGCGGTAAAAGGCAAGGTAGAGCCCGGTCCGATGACCTTCTTGCGGATTTCGTCCGATGATCGTCTTGGCACGCTGAAGGCCTATACCGGACAGGGCAGCTTCACCGATGATCCTTTCCCGATGGATGGCGGCATCGCTGTCACAAAGGTCAATGCGCTTCGTACCTTGATGAATTTCGTCTCCCAGAACGGGTTCGAGCATCATGTGGCGATGGTGCGCGGAAATCATGCAGACGTGGTGACTGAAGCCGTCTCCCGCTACATGAAATGGCCGCTTTACAATCACGATACTCCTCCCGTCCCGACGCTCGCCTGGCCGGCTCGCTGACCGACTGGGGCGGCAGAATCTGTCAGGTCGAGTGCCGGGTGGCAGAGTGACAGGTCACGCCTTTGCTGTGGCATGATTTTTCTGCGCCGATGAAGATAAGAGAAACTATGGAGATTCAGATGGACATTCAGGATCTTAAAGTCATTGCCAACAGGATCCGTCGTCGCGATCTGAGGGCTGTTTATGAGGCTGGCGCTGGCCATATTGGCGGCGAGATGTCGGTGATTGACATCTTGACCGCTCTCTATTTCCATGTGCTGCATGTCGATCCGGCCAAACCGCTGGACCCGGAGCGAGACCGCTTCATTCTCAGCAAGGGGCATACGGCCTGCGCTCTTTATGTCACTTTGTCGGAGAAAGGTTTTCTTCCAAAAGAAGAGATAGAGACCTTCCTCAAGCCTCACTCCCGCCTGAACGGGCATCCCAACCGCACCAAGCTGCCCGGTGTCGAGACCAATACCGGCCCGCTGGGGCATGGGCTGCCTGTTGGTGTGGGGATGGCATTGGCCGCCAGACTGGATGGCGCTTCATGGCAAACCTATGTCGTCACTGGCGACGGGGAAATGCAGGAAGGCAGCAACTGGGAGGCCATCGCGTCAGCGGCACACTATAAACTCGATAATCTGACCCTGATCATCGACCATAATCGCCTGCAACAAGGAGCCCGGCTCGCCGACACCAACAATCTGGCCCCGTTCGCGCCAAAGCTGGCAGCCTTCGGTTGGGATGTCGAGGAGATTGACGGGCATGATATGGAGGCGATTGTCGCTGCGCTCTCTGCTGAGCGGAGGGTTGCCGGCAAGCCACGCGCCATTCTTGCTCATACCAACAAGGGCAACGGCATCTCTTTCATGTCTGACAATGTTGCCTGGCATCACAAGGTGCCCAATGCCGAACAATATAAGCAGGCCATGGCCGAACTCGAGGAGGCAATCCAATGACAGCAACAATCAAGGAATCCAAGCTTTATGATTGTCGCGATGCCTTTTCCGCGACGCTTGTGGCGATGGCTGCCGAAAATAACGCGATTGTTGCCGTCTGCAACGATTCCGTCGGCTCCTCCAAACTGGATGCTTTTCGCGATGCCTATCCGCAAAGGCTCATCAATGTGGGAATTGCCGAACAGACAATGATCGGTGTTGGGGCTGGTCTGGCCAATGGTGGCAAGATCCCCTTTGTCTGTGGTGCAGCCTGCTTCCTGACCGGGCGGGCGCTGGAACAGATCAAGGCGGATGTGGCCTATTCCGACACGAATGTGAAACTGGTCGGCATCAGTTCGGGCATGGCTTACGGCAATCTGGGGCCAACACATCATTCTACCGAAGATTTCGCCTGGATACGTGCCATTCCGAATATCGCGATCGTGGCTCCCTGCGACAATATCGAAACGGCAGCAGCGGTTGCCTTCGCAGCAGAGTATGAAGGACCAATCTTCCTTCGGCTCAGCCGCACCGGCGTGCCGCAATTGCTGCCTGATGATCATGTTTTCGAACTGGGGAAGGCAAACAGGCTGCGCGATGGCAATGATGTCACCGTGATTGCCAATGGCACACTGACGCACAGGGCCATGGCGGCAGCCGAGCTGCTTGCGCTGAAGGGGATCAGCACCAGAATTCTCAATATGGCCAGCGTCAAGCCTCTCGATGAGGAGGCAATCGTCTGCGCCGCCGAGGAAACCGGGGCCATCCTCACCTGTGAGGAGCATACCATTCTGGGCGGGCTTGGCAGTGCCGTGGCGGAAATTGTAACCGAAACATGCCCGGTTCCGATGAAACGGCTGGGTGTGCCGGGCATTTTCCCGCCGACGGGGTCTGCCGAATTTCTGCTCGACGAGTTTGGCATGTCGCCTCAGGGCATCGCCGATGCGGCGCAGCAACTGCTCAAGCGCAAGGTGTGACGGCAAGATAACGAGAAGGCAAAAGACAAATAGACAAGAAGGTCACGCATCAGGGAGGAATGAGGCGCGATGCAACGGGGGATTTTGGCAATTGATGAGGGGACGACGAACAGCAAGGCGATCGTTGTGCTCGAGAATGGCGAGATCTTTGCGCGTGGATCCTGCCCGGTAAAGACACTGCATCCGCAGTCCGGCTGGGTGGAGCAGGACCCGCAACAGGTCTGGCAAAGCACTCTGGCTGCGATGAAAGACTGTCTGTCGCAAGCCGGTGAGGTTGAAATCCTTGCCATCGGTCTGTCCAATCAGCGCGAGTCGGTCATGCTGTGGGACCGCAAAACCGGCGAAGCGCTTGGCCCTCTGGTCACCTGGCAATGCCGCCGCACGGCTCCCGCTTGCGATGCCTTGAAGGCAAAGGGGCTGGAGGCGCTTGTGATGGCGCGCACCGGGTTGCCGCTGGATCCGCTCTTCCCGGCCACCAAGATCCATTGGCTTCTTGAGCATCACGCCAAGGGGCGGAAAGCCGCTGATCTGTGCGTTGGCACGGTGGATTCATGGTTGATCTGGAATTTCACCAAAGGGGCGGTGCATGCCTGTGACGCATCCAATGCGGCCCGCACCCAGCTTTATGACATCTCCAAGGGCTGTTGGGACGAAAAGCTCTGCGAGATTTTTGAGGTGCCGTCGGTCGTGCTGCCAGAGGTGGCCAACTCCTCCCACATCTTCGGTCGGACGGCTGGTCTTGAGATGCTGCCCGATGGCGTGCCGGTCGCATCGGCAATCGGAGATTCTCACGCAGCGCTCTTTGCCCATGGGGCATTTGATGCTGGTGATGGCAAGGTCACCTTTGGAACCGGGTCTTCGGTGATGACGACCTTGCCTTCTTTCATCGCGCCCCCCAGAGGGGTTACAACGACGATTGCATGGCAGCTTGATGATGTTGCCACCTTTGCATTCGAGGGCAATATTCTGGTCAGTGCATCGATCCTGCCCTGGACGGCCGAGTTGCTGGCTGAGCCGGATGTCACAGCGCTGCTGGAACTGGCGCAAACCGTTGACACTGCGCTCGGCGTGACGCTGGTGCCAGCTCATGTCGGGCTGGGCTCACCCCATTGGGATGCAAAGGCGCGCGGGCTCATCAGCGGCCTTTCCTTCAATAGCGGCAGGGCTCACCTTGCCAGAGCCGCCGCTGAAAGCATGGCCTGTCAGGTTGCCGATGTCTTCAGGATCATTCGCGAGAATACCGGAGGTGGTATCGGTCGCCTGTCCGTGGATGGAGGCCCCAGCAAAAACAGTTTCCTGATGCAATTGGTGGCCGATTTGATCAATCATCCCATTGTCGTGACCGAAAGTGCAGAAGCTTCTGCGCTCGGAGCGGCCTATCTGGCCGGGCTGGCCACTGGTTTCTGGCCCGATCTGGAAAGCGTGCGCGCCCTTGAAGGCCATGGTCAGCAAATCTCGCCGAAGATTGATGCCGCAGAGCGCGAGGCCATTCTGGAGGCTTGGAATCTGGCTATCACGCGCGCCAGAATAACCGGTTAGCATATCTTCATGATCGCAAAGCTTTTGCATGTGGTCCGCTGATTGATGAATTGAGAACATAAAGGTAAGATCCTTTTATGGTCTAATCTTTTCAATCGTGATCTCTTATGTATCTCCTGAAAATGGCGCAGGCCCGGTGCCCCGGTGCCCCGGTGCGTCTGTGCTTTCACAAGGAGTATGAGAGAATGTCCAACGAAAAGAATCCCGACGGAATTTTTGAACGCGGCCCGGAAAATGTGGCCTATGCCCAGTATTTTGTCGGCCAGAGCTATCTGAATATCCTGTCGAAAGAAGGCGTTTTCATCGGCAATGTCACCTTCGAACCCGGTTGCCGCAACAACTGGCACATTCACAAGGCAGACAAGGGCGGTGGGCAGATCCTGCTCTGCACTTCCGGCAAGGGCTGGTATCAGGAATGGGGCAAACCGGCTCAGGCCTTGAATGCTGGTGATGTGGTCAATATCCCCGCTGGCGTCAAACATTGGCATGGTGCCGCTCAGGACAGCTGGTTTTCTCACCTTGCCATCGAAGTGCCCGGCGAAAATGCATCCAACGAATGGCTCGAGGCCGTCTCCGCAAAAGACTATGCCGCATTGGCCTAGCTGGCCACAGGCACTGCTGGCGCAGTCACGGTCACTGTCGCTGTCACGGGCACTGGCTCTGGCGACGCCATCGGAGCTGATCGACTGAACACCCCCCTCGCTCAGAAAGGATCTTTGAAATGAAAGACGTAACCGTTGTTGTGGGCGCCGGGGGGATCGGGCAGGCCATCACCCGTCGCATCAGTCAGGGGCGCCATATTCTGGTTGCCAATCACACTGAGGAAGCATCCAAGGCCGCAGCAAACATTCTGGAGCTGGCCGGTTTTGATGTAACGGCCATGGCCGTCGATATTGCAGATCGCGGCATGGTGCAGGCCCTTGCGGCAAAGGCTCAGGAGCTGGGGCCGATCAGGGCGCTGGTGCATGCTGCTGGTGTTTCACCCTCGCAGGCGCCAATCGAGCAGATCCTCAAGGTCGATCTCTACGGAACAGCGGTTTTGCTGGAAGAATTCGGCAAGGTAATCGCTCCCGGTGGCGCTGGTGTCGTGATCTCGTCGCAGTCGGGCTATCGCATGCCCGCTCTGAGCGCCGAACAGGATGCGCTGCTGGCCACGGCTCCTGCCGAGCAATTGCTTGACCTTGATTTCGTCAAGGGCGTCAAGGACACGCTGCATGCCTATCAGATGTCCAAGCGGTGCAATTCATTGCGGGTAAGGGGCGAGGCGATCAACTGGGCCAAGCGCGATGCGCGGGTGAATGCGATCAGTCCGGGCATCATCGTAACGCCACTGGCCCATGATGAGCTTTATGGCGAACGCGCGGAATTCTATCAGACCATGCTGAGGAAAATGCCTGCCGGACGGGCCGGAACTCCCGATGAGGTGGCAGCGCTTGCCGCGCATATCATGGGGCCGGAAGCGGGCTTCATCACCGGCAGCGATTTCCTGATTGATGGCGGTGCCACTGCCAACTATTTCTACAGTCCCGACGCGGGTTAGCCTTAACCATCTGCTATTCATGAATTGGCAACATAGGATCATTCGGGATTGCGGTATTCTGGCTTTAACGTCCCGCATATATACTCGCCCATGATTGCAAATATCAAAAACAACACAATCAGCGGATCATCTTGATGCGCAGACAAAGCAAAAGCTAAGGAGACAGTTGATGCTAGGAACAATGCTCTATGGTCCGGGTGACGTGCGTTACGAAGAGGTGCCTGAGCCTCAGATCGTCCATCCCACCGATGCCATTATCCGCCTGTCGGCTACCTGCATCTGCGGATCGGATCTCTGGCCTTATCGTGGCCTGAATGACATCGCAGCGCCCATGGCGATGGGACATGAATATTGCGGTGTCGTGGAAGCTGTTGGTGACGCTGTCACCACGGTCAAGCCGGGTGACTTCGTGGTCGGCTCTTTCTGCCTTTCCGACAATACATGCCCCCATTGCGGCCACGGCTTCCATTCATCCTGCGAACAGCGTGAATTCATGACCGGTGCGCAGGCCCCGCTTGCACGGGTCGCGCTGGCTGATGGCACTCTGGTCAAAACCGCCGGCCAGCCTTCCGAGGATCTCATTCCGCATCTGCTCGCAGCCTCGGACGTTCTGGGGACCGGCTGGTATGCTGCCGATGCTGCAAGGGTGCAGCCCGGCTCGACGGTGGTTGTCGTGGGAGACGGCGCGGTTGGCCTGATGGGCGTACTCTCAGCCAAGCAGATGGGAGCAGAGCGCATCATTGCCATGAGCCGCCACAAGTCCCGTCAGGATCTGGCTCTTGAATTCGGCGCAACCGACATCGTGGCTGAACGCGGCGACGAAGGCGTTGCCAAGATCAGGGAACTGACCGCAAGGATCGGTGCGGATTCCGTGCTCGAATGCGTCGGCACCGAGCAATCCATGCAGCAGGCAATCGCCTGTGCGCGTCCGGGGTCTACCGTCGGCTTTGTTGGCGTGCCTCATGGCGTCAAGATTGACGGGCAGGATCTGTTCTTCGCTCAGGTTGGTCTGATGGGCGGTCCGGCTCCGGTGCGTCGCTTCCTGCCTGACCTGATGCAGCTGGTGACCGATCGCAAGATTGCACCGGGCAAGGTCTTTGACCTGCAAATCCCGATTGAAGATGTCGCCGAAGGCTATAAGGCGATGGATGAAAGACGCGCCATCAAGACCCTGTTGCGCGTCTAGAATAGCCGCTCCAGATGAAGACGGAGGCCGGATCTGTTTGCTCAGACCCGGTCTTTTTTTGCTTGCAGATCAGAATTGTTTCAAATATGGGAAAGTTTATATTTGTTTCTTGGTTGTTTTAACTAAGAAAAAATACATACAAACTCAATATATATGAAGCTCTGGCATAGAGTTTATGACTATTTCACATCTAGTCTTCATCACAATTATTGATAAGATTTTCATATGCCTGATGTTGGCCCATAAATAACCTTCCTTCAATTTCAGTCGGGTCTTCAGGATCAGGGCATTCCTCTGAACAATGCGGAGACGGACCATGGCAAAGAAGATCGAACGCCGCAGCTTCCTCAAGACGACAGGGGCCGCGGTCGCAGGGGCTGCACTTTTCAGCAATTTGGGTGACAGTCAGGCACAAGCAGAGACCCCGGCGCAAAAGTCGAAGGTCTATTTTTCCAAGGATCTGAGCTATGAAGGGCTGCTGGCCCTTTATGCCAAAGTCAATCAGGGCATGAGTGGCAAGATCGGTATCAAATTGCATACCGGCGAACCGAATGGCCCAAATCTTCTGCCGATAGACTTCATCAAGGGGCTGCAGGCAGAAATTCCCAACAGCAATATCGTGGAATGCAACGTGCTCTATCCAAGCACGCGCCAGAATGCCGATACCCATCGGCAAACCATTGCCACCAATGGCTTTGACTTCTGCCCGGTCGATATCATGGATGAAGATGGCGACGCCATGCTGCCGATTGCCGGCATGCAGGAGATTATCGAGGCGCAGGGGAGTGGCTCGGAGAGCGTTAAGCTAACCGAAGGCCAACATTATGCGGAAGTCGCCGTCGGCAAGAATCTGCTTAATTACGACTCCCTGCTGGTCTATACCCATTTCAAGGGCCACGCGATGGGCGGCTTTGGTGGATCGCTCAAGAATATTGCCATTGGCTGCGCTTCCGGCAAGGTCGGCAAACGGATGATCCATGGCGATGACTGGGTGAGGGGGCCATTATTCCTCGAAAGAATGGTCGAGGCCGGTAAGGGCATCACCGATCATTTTGGAGAAAAAATCACCTATATCAATGTCCTGAAAAATATCTCGGTGGATTGCGACTGCGATGCCCATGGCGCACCTCCTTCCTGTAGCGACATCGGCATTCTGGCATCTACCGACATTCTGGCCATTGATCAGGCCTCTGTCGACATGATCTACGCCATGCCGAAGAAAGACAAAAGAGCCATGGTTGTGCGCATCGAGAGCCGTCAGGGCCTGCATCAGCTTACCCATATGAAAGCACTCGGAATGGGCAACGCCGACTATGAACTGATCAATATATGATGCAATGAAGGCCGAAAGGCCCGGGTGGGCATCAAAAAAAGGCAGCTCCCGGAGCTGCCTTTTTCATGTTGATGGCCCAGACACGCTATTCAGACTGGCTAGACAGACCGACAGCCCAAACCGCCAGCACTGCGAGGGCGTTTGACAGCGGGCCGCTATTTGGTCAGGGCAAGGATTTTGAAGGCAGCGGCGGCGGCTCCGAAGCCATTGTCGATATTGACTGTCATGATACCCGGAGAGCAGGCTCCCAGAGCAGAAGAAAGGGCGGCCTTGCCACCTTCTGCCACTCCATAGCCCACCGATGTGGGCACCGCGATCAACGGGGCGGAAACCAGACCGGCCAACACCGAGAAGAGCGCACCCTCCATTCCCGCTACCGCAATGATGACCTTGTATTGGCTGATCTCGGGCATGGCATCGAGCAGACGCCACAAGCCGGCAACGCCGATATCGGCGAATAAATCGGTCTCTATTCCGAGATATTCCGCGCTGCGTTTGGCTTCCATCATCACCGGCAGATCGGATGTACCAGCCCCGACAATGGCCAAAGCCGGAGAGGCAAAACAGCGCTCCATCCGCCCGCCGATTACGCCTGTTCGCGAGACCGGTTCATAGTCGAGTTGAGGTGAGGCCAGCAGCTCGGCCTTATCGGCATCAAGACGCGTCAACAAGAGCGGATGGGACCGGCTTTTCGCCATCGCGATAATGGCTGCCAGTTGTTCGATGCTCTTGTTTTCGCAAAAGACCGCTTCCGGCACGCCGGTTCGCTCTCTCCTTGCCCAGTCGAAGCGAATTGCGGCGCTCTTTTCGGACATGTCACTCGCCTGGGTCATGTTTGAAAGCACTGCCTCTCTGATAATGGGCAACGCCCAGCCAGTCGCGATCTTCAGCCCGGCATTGGGCGGCGATCTGTTCGACCAGTTCTCTTGCCACCTCTTGCGACGCTTGCAACTGGACACCCTTGCTGGTGATCCTGCAACGGATGTCGGCATCGGGCAGGGAGCCGCGCACGATCCGCTCCACCTTGTCGACAAATATCAGGTCGCTGGCCGAGATGCCAATGCCCGTCTCGATGCGGCTGGCAAGGCAGGGTTGGGCGGCCAGTTCGGCAATATCCTCAAGCTTGAGAAAACGTGCAATCGCGCGCACATCTTCCTTGCATAATTGCGTCAGAACAAAGGGATGCACAACGCCGATTTCCTCGGCAGCCTGAAGGCCGGGCCGAAAGTCGCCCAGATCATCCAGATTGGTACCCGATGCGATCCTCCCCTCGGTGATGATTTCGCGAATGCGGCCATAAAGGTTCGTCTTGCAGAAATAGCAGCGATTGACGGGATTCTTGAGATAATTCTCATCGGCGAATTCTCCCGCCTCGATGATACTCAGCTGCCATTGGCCTGCCTCGGCATGGCGTTTGACCCGCTCGGTGGCAGATGCTGGCACCGCCGGGGAGACCGCATGCACCGCGGCGAAATCTTTGCCGAGCCATCGGGCCGCATGGGCCAGCGTCAGGCTGTCCACCCCGCCACTCACCGCAATGGTGAGCCTTGGCAGGGCATCAAAGACCGAGGCGAGGCGGGCGAGTTCAGGATTCATTTTGTCTCTCGGTTTCTCGGCTTGTGGCGCGACGGTCTTTCAAGCCGCTGATTTGAGCCAGACTGTCGCTTTCCGTCTTGGCGGTGACACCGTTGGGGCGTCTCACCCGTTTGACATTTTCCGGCGCATCCAGCCGTTCCAATATGCTGCGGCGGCATTCATCGATCCGCAAGCCGATGGTGGAGGTTTCGGCAAAGCAAAGCTCGATGAGGCTGTCACCATGCCCCGCAATGCCCAGTATCTCGATGCAGAAGCGCATGCGCCCCTTCTTGCCAAAGCCGACATGATAGCCCGCATCAAGAACAAAGGGTGCTTGCCGGATCCGGTCGAGCGCCAGCGACATTTCTTCCGCCGTCATGTCGTCAATATCGAAAGACAGCCGGGTCACCATGTCCCCGCGCTTGTCGATGCTGATGTCACTGACAAACAGACGCAGAATATTGGGTTGCCTGACGAGGCGCTTCGAACCCGCCGAAACGCCCAGCTCACCAAGCCAGCCCGCAGGCGCGCTGGCCCGTGGCGTGGTGACGAGCGTTTTGAGAATGGCAGCGCCCGTTGGCGTGATGCGCTCGCCTTCCTCATCGTCCTGCGACATCTCGAAGCCCTTGAGCAACTGGCATGTGGCGGGTGCAGGAACCGGCAGCAGACCATGCGCCATCTGCACCCGACCGCTGCCCGGCGGCAGGGCGCTGCAACTCCAGCTCTCAATGCCGGAGCCGATGACGCAACTGGCAACGCCGATAATGTCGGCCAGCGAATCCCAGTCTGCCACTTCATGAAAATGCACCTTTTCGACATCCTCCCCATGACAGATGGCTTCCGCTTCAGCCAGATGCGTGAAAATGGCAATTGCGAGCGCCTTCACATCAGGATTGGCGCTGGCATTGCTGATAAAGGCCCTGATATCACGCCAATGATGGGTTGGTGGCGCGTCGGTGGCGACATCCACATCGACGCGGGTTACCTGCAACCCCATCACCTTGTCCTTGCGAACCGTCAGCTCGACATGATCTGAAATACCGAACTCTGCAAGATCCTTGCGCAAGCCTTGTTCCAGATGCGGGAAGGCATCGAGGAAGGCTCCCAATGTCATATCGCCGGAAATGCCTCCGACGACATCAAAATGTCCGTGTAAGGGCATATTCAAGTCTCCAATGCAGGATGGCATGATCCGGGAACTGCCATCTCAGTGACGGGACGGATCAGTCTGGGCTGATCAAATGAATGGCCTTAAATGCAAGAATGAAATGGGGCTTGGCAAAACTTGCAATATGATGATTTCAAAGCCTGATTGCTTGTCCAGCAAGGATAAAACAACAGCTCTGTCCAGTATAGTCGCCCCCGGCGCATTAAGCCAATGCGCGCGATTCATGAATTGGTCTGAGGGCGGCCCTGTCTGGCAAGCCGGAAGGATCACTCCGCCCGTTGGCGCCCCAACAACAGGACCGCCAGACTGGCCAGAGTGAACAGGGCCATGATCCAGGCCATGGGCCAGGGCGTGCCATCTCGAAAGAAGGTAAGCAGCAGCGAAGATATGATGCCGCTGCCATATTGCAGCGACCCGATGAGCGCCGATGCAGAGCCTGCAGTCTTGACCTCATCAAGTGCCGCCGCCGTTGCCGTCGCCGCGATGATGCCATTCAGGGCAAAGAAGATGAAAATCGTGATGATCATCACCGGCAGGCTTGCGACCCCACTGTAAACGGCACCCGCCAGAGCCAGCATGGAGAGGCAGGAAAGGCCCGTTGACAGCCTCAGCAGAAGATCCATGGAAAAGCGATCAAGCAGGAAGCGGTTGAAATAGCTCATCGTGATGACGCCCACGATGTTGCAGGCAAACAGATAGCCGTAATATTGATAATCAACGCCATAATAATTGATGTAAACAAAGGGCGATCCGATGATGAAGCCATAGGCGCTGGTGTAATAGAATGTCACACACAGGGTGTAGCGCATGAATTCCCTGTTTTTCATCAGCGCGATATAGTTCCGCAAGGCGGACATGATGGAAGAGGGAGACCTGTTTTCCCCGGATATGGTTTTCTCTGGCAGGGTTTCGGGCAGTTTGAAAATCGACAGAAACATCAGAAGGCCGATCACCGCAAGCAGCCAGAAAATCGCGTGCCAGCTGCTGAAGCGTATGATTTGCCCGCCCAGCAGCGGCCCGGCGATCGGTGCAATCGCCATCACCATCACCAGCGTTGAAAGCATTTGCGCCGCTCTTGTCCGCGTATAGAGATCGCGGATCATCGCCCTTGAAAGCATAGGCCCGGTGCAGGCGCCGAAAGCCTGAAAGACGCGCCAGAAGACGATCTGTTCGATCGACTGCGCCATCGCACAGCCAACCGAGCCGACGACAAAGACCAGCATGCCGATGAATAGAGGCTTTCTGCGGCCGATATGATCACTGATCGGCCCCCAGATCAGTTGCGCAATGGCAAAGCCGATGAGAAATCCGGTCACGGTCAGTTCGGCATCGCCATGAAGCTCTTTTGCCATTCTCGGCATCGCGGGCAAATAGATGTCCGTCGACAGGGATGTAAAGGCCATCAGTGCGCCGAGAATGGAGATGAAGATAATTTGATAATATGTCGAATTAGCTTTTTCTTCTTGAATTTGTACAGTGCTCATGGGCTCTTCTATTTGTCTTTGGCCTTTTGCGCGGAACAAAAGGGTGATGCAAGGTTGCAAGATCGAATGCCGCTATGCTGCTTGTGTCTTGCCGATGGGGGCTTGCGTTTTTTCCGGGATGCTGCATTTCGCGCAAAGACCTGAAAGAGGGCCGGGATGGCCCGCCATTTGACCATCCCATTGACCATTCCAGATCCGGTCTCTGTGTCAGATGGCTCTTTTGGCAAGCGGTCTTTTCGGGGACGTTTTTTTCAATATCGATGAAAAACCGCCTTTTGATAAGGCGCATAAATTGACTTACGCCTATATCTATAATTCATGAATAGGCCAGCCTAATAAGCAGCCAGATAAGCAACGAGATAAAGAGCCATCCGGAAGCACCAAAGTCTGCGATTGATTTATTACGCAGCGGTATAAGTTCATGCCGATTTTAGTGGCTAATCAATGAAATGAAATGGGCCTATCTTTTGTTTCAACGAGGGCCCAACGCATTCCATTAGAGCAGTCGGCAGACGCTGGGAAAAGGCCCATACAGCAGACGAAGAAAGCAGACGTGGACGGCAGGTGCAGTCAGCGACTGCTGTTCGTCTTGTCTTTTCAAAGGATCGGACAATGAAGAAAATACTCATTCTCGGAGCCGCGGGACAAATCGCCCGTGTCACCACGGATCTCTTTCTGGAGACCACCGACGCGGAGCTTGTGCTTTATGCCCGCAATGCCTCCCGGCTTGATGCGCTCGCTTCCAATCCTCGTATATCGATCGTGAATGGCGATGTGATGGATGATGTCAAGCTGGAAGCCGCCATGGCCAAGGTGGATGTCGTCTATGCCAATCTCTCGGGCAATATGGCCGCGCAGGCCAGAAAGATCATCACCGCCATGCATAATGCGCGCCTCAAACGGCTGATCTTTGTCAGTTCGATGGGGATCTATGGTGAGGTGCCGGGCGAGCGCTATTCCAGCATTCTCGACCCTTATCGGGATTCGGCGCTGGAGATCGAAGCCTCCGATCTTGATTACACGATCATCCGGCCTGAATGGCTGAATAATCGCGACGAGATCGCCTATGGCACCACGCTGAAAGGCGAGCCTTTCAAGAATCCTGAAGCCTATGTTTCGCGCAAGAGCGTTGCCGATCTGATCGTCAAATGCGCCATGGAGACCGGCTTCGGACTGCATCAAAGCTTCGGTGTCCATAAGGCCTGATTTACCGTTCTTTCATTTCCTTCTCGCAACAGGAGACAAACATGCAAGGTTTCAATCCTACAATCACATTGAACAATGGCGTTACGATGCCTGCCGTTGGCCTTGGTGTCTATCGCTCCAGACCGGAAGATACCGGCGGGGCGATCAAGGCGGCGCTGGCGGCCGGATATCGCATGATCGATACCGCCGCAGCCTATCGCAACGAAACCGAAGTGGGAGAGGCCGTGAGAGCAAGCAACATCGCCCGCGATGACATCTTCATCCAGACCAAGCTCTGGATCAGCGACTATAGCTATGATGGTGCCATGCATGGTTTCGAGCGCTCGATGAGGAAACTCGGCTTTGATCATGTCGATCTCTATCTGCTGCATCAGCCGGCCCCGGCCGAGTTTGACCGCACCGTGGGGGCCTACAAGGCGGCTGAGAAGCTTCTTTCCGAGGGGCGTATCCGCGCTATCGGCATCAGCAATTTCAGTCCCGCCCATATCGAGCGCCTGATGGCCGAGACCGATATTGTGCCTGCCGTCAATCAGGTCGAGCTGCATCCTTTCTTCACCCAGAAGCCCTTGATTGACTTCCACAAGAAGCATGACATCGTCACGCAGGCCTGGTCACCCATCGGTGGCGTTCAGCGCTATTGGCGCGAAGATGCCACGCCAGAAGAAGATCCGTTGACCCATCCCGTGATTGCGGCGCTGGCTGAAAAATACAGCAAGACACCGGCCCAGATCATTCTGCGCTGGCAACTGGATCTGGGCATTTCGATCATTCCGAAATCTACCCAAAATGCCCGCATCATTGAGAATTTCGACATTTTCGACTTCTCTCTGACTGCGGACGAGATTGCCGTCATTGATGCGCTCGATACCGGCAAACGGGGCGGCCCGGATCCTGAACATTCCGACCGCAAGGCGTTCCCCTTCGTGATCGAAGACTGATCAACAAAAACCAAATCGCACCAATCATCTTTGGAAGGAAAGTAACCATGCCTACTCAAATCAAAGCCGTCGGCACGACAGAAGCCAAGAAACCTTTGGAAGTGATGGACATTGCCCGGCGCGATTTGCAGCCGGACGACGTCCAGTTTCAGGTGCTCTATTGCGGCATCTGCCATTCTGATCTGCATCAGGTTCACAACGACTTCGGCGCGGGGCATTTCCCCATGGTGCCCGGCCATGAGATCGTTGGCCGTGTGACCGCTGTCGGCAGTGACGTTACGTCCTTCAAGGTCGGCGATCTTGCCGCTGTTGGCTGCATCGTTGATTCCTGTGGCCATTGCCCGGCCTGCCGTCATGATCTGGAGCAGTTCTGCGAAGGGGAAGAGGGCACGACCCTGTCCTTCAACACGCCAGACAAATATATGGGCGGCATGACCTATGGCGGCTTCTCCCAGACCTATGTCTGCAAGGAGCAATATACCCTGCATGTGCCTGAAAGCCTCGACTTGGCTGCCGCAGCACCGCTGCTTTGTGCCGGTATCACGGTCTACTCTCCGCTCAAGCATTGGGGTGCCGGTGCAGGCAAAACCGTTGGTATCGTTGGCATCGGTGGCCTTGGTCATGTCGCCATCAAGATTGCCAAGGCGATGGGCGCCCATGTTGTCGTCTTCACCACCTCTGCTGCCAAGGTCGAAGACGCCAAACGTCTTGGCGCCCATGAAGCCGTCTTGTCGAGTGATCCAGAACAGATGAGGGCCTTTGCCTCCAAGGTCGACATCATCATCGACACGGTCTCGGCCAAGCATGAAGTCAACGCCTATCTCAACCTGTTGGCCATCGACGGCTCTCTGGTGCTGGTGGGCCTTCCCGCCGAACCTCTGGAAGTGGGCGCTTTCAATGTTGTCAAGGGCCGCCGCAACTTCTCCGGCTCCAACATCGGTGGCATCGCCGAGACGCAGGAAATGCTCGACTTCTGCGCCGAACATGACATTGTGGCCGACATCGAACTGATCAAGGCCGATCAGATCAACGAGGCTTTCGAGCGTCTTGAAAAGAACAATGTGCGCTATCGCTTCGTGATTGACATGTCGACGCTCGCCTGAATGCTGAAGCATCGATAAAAAATGAAAGCAAAATGGCCGGATCTGGAATGTTGATCCGGCCATTGCAATGAAAAATTAGAGACCGGAAAAAAACAGAGACCAGAAAGCAGAGCCATGAGCCAGCGCCCTGAAACCATTTGCCATATGATCACCAGTCTTGATGCCCATGTTGAAGTGGAACGCTGGTGCCAGACCGAGGGAGCCGACCGGGACGAACAGGTCGAACTCTATTTCGAGCTTCAGGAATCCTTCGGGGCAAGGGGCTATATCGTCGGACGCGTCACAATGGAGCCTTACGCTGAAGGTGCTATCCTCTCCCATCAAGAAGCCGCAGCCCTGCCCAAACCATCCCGCACGATCCATATCGCTGACAATGCGCAGGAATCCCTTGCCATCGTGCTAGACCCGAAAGGCAAATTGCACTGGAAGGAGGGGATGCTCGATGGTGACCATCTGCTGATGGTGCTCGGGCCGGAGGTCAGCGATCTTCATTTGCAGGAACTGGCTGCGCGGGGCGTCTCCTATCTCATCGCGCCTAAGGCAGATATCGATCCTGCCTGGCTGCTTGACCAACTGGCAATCCATTTTGAGGCAAAAAGAGTTATGGTCGAAGGCGGCGGGGTCATCAATGGCCTGTTTCTCAAGGCTGGTCTGATTGACGAGATCAGCTTGCTCATGGTGCCTGCTATCGATGGCGCACAAGGGGCGCGCAATGTCTTCGACACAGGAGCTGCGAGCCTCAAGGACAGTCTCAAACTCGCTCTCTTGTCCGTTGAGGCCAAGCCACATCAGACCGTGCATCTGCGCTACAAGGTCAGCAACTAGCGCGATTTGAGACGCAAGGCATCCAGCACGATGGCAAAGGCCGAAGAGGCCTGTCGCCGTGACGGATAATAGAGATAATAGCCGGGAAAGGGCGGGCTCCAGTCTTCCAGCGTGGCAACAAGCTCGCCGCTTTTCAGATAGGGCTCGACATGATGATCGGTCAGGCAGCATAGCCCATGGCCATCGCGGCAGGCCTGAATGATCATGTCCGGGTCATCAGACGTGAATTGCCCCTCGACGCGCACATTGAGCGGCTTGCCGTCTTTCTCGAATTCCCAGGGGTAAAGCCCGCCCAGCGTCGGCAGGCGCAAATTGATGCATGTATGTTCCGTCAGATCATGGGGTGTTTTCGGATGCCCGTATTTTGCGAAATAGTCAGGCGTGCCAACCACCAGCATGCGCAGTTCCGGGCCGATCCGCACGGCGATCATGTCCTTCTCCACACTCTCGCCCAGCCTGACCCCGGCATCGAAGCGCTGTTCCACGATGTCCGTCCATTTCGCATCAATCGAAATCTCGATGCGGATATCGGGATATTCCTTCATGATCGGGGCGAGCTTGGGATAGAGAATATCCATGGCTGCCTTGCGCGAACTGTTGATGCGCACCAGTCCGGCAGGGCGCGAGCGGAAAACGCTGAGACCGCGCAGTTCATTTTCGATATTGTCGAGCGACGGGCGCAGGGTGGCTGCCAGCTTTTCACCCACCTCGGTAGGCGAGACATTGCGTGTGGTGCGGGTCAGAAGGCGCAGGTCCAGCCGCTCTTCCAGCCGCTTGACCGTATGGCTGAGCGATGATTGCGATGTGCCAAGACGTGCGGCAGCCTTGGTGAAGCTTCTTTCTTCGCAAACGGCCAGAAAGGCGATGAGATCGCCCAGTTCATCTCTCTTCATTCATGAATTTCCAATATCAGCATAAATGGAAAAATGTCTCTGGTTAATAGAGATGGGGCCCGGCAGGCCGCTTGTCAATGCTGCCAAAGGGTCTCAATTCATGAACAATCGATATAGGCCCTTGCTGAAATCATCGCCTAATCAAAACAATCCCGGCAGAGTAGATTTGCATCATCAATAAGGGAACGGGCCAAGTGGGCCGGAAGGTTTGATGATGAAACAGCGTAAATTGGGCAATAGCGGGCTGGAAGTTTCAGCCATTGGGCTTGGCTGCATGGGGATGAGCTTCTCATATGGCGTTTTCCCGGAGCCGAAGGAGATGGTCAAGCTCATCCATCAGGCCCACGAAATGGGCGTTACCTTCTTTGATACCGCAGAAATCTATGGTCCCTACACCAACGAATTGCTGGTCGGAGAGGCGCTCGAGCCGATCCGGGACAAGGTTGTGCTTGCCACCAAATTCGGTTTCGAGATCGGCGAAGACGGCAGTTGGAACGGCCTGACCAGTCGGCCAGACGATATCCGCAAGGCATGTGAAGGGTCACTGAAGCGCCTGCGTACCGATGTCATCGATCTTTTCTACCAGCACCGCGTAGACCCCTCCGTCCCCATCGAGGATGTGGCCGGAACCGTCAGCGACCTGATAGCCGAAGGCAAGGTACGCCATTTCGGGCTGTCCGAGGCTGGTCCGCAAACCATCCGCCGCGCCCATGCCGTCCAGCCGGTAGCGGCGATGCAAAGCGAATATTCACTTTGGACCCGCCAGCACGAGCAAAATATTATGCCCGTGGTGGAAGAGCTGGGCATCGGCTGGGTGGCCTATAGCCCGCTCGGCAAGGGCTTTCTGACCGGAGCGATCAAGGACGCCTCCGAAATCAGGGATGGCGACTTCCGCAAGGCTCTGCCTCGTTATCAGCCAGAAGCAATGAAGAACAACAGGGCTGTCGTCGATCTTCTGACTGAAATCGGCAACGAGAAGGGGGCAACACCGGCTCAGATCGCCCTTGCCTGGGTCCTTTCCCGCAAGCCATGGATCGTTCCGATTCCCGGCACGACGAAACTGCACCGCCTCAAGGAAAATCTGGCCGCGATTGAAGTGGCGCTCTCGGAGCAAGATCTGGACCGCATCAATCTTGCCGCAGACATGGTGCAGGGCGGGCGTTACACCGAGGCAACCGAAGCCATGACCGGCCTCTAGACAGAATGGTCCTTCACTAAAAATGGATGGATCCGGCCGGCTTTCCTCGGTCGGGTTCCTAAAGCAAAGCGATTGGAGGGGAAGGGGAAATCGATGACCAGCAATCGGAACAAAGACAAGATGTCAGCATCCAGCAGACGCAGTTTTCTCATGGCGGCCGCTTCCATCGGCTTGTCCGTGCCCTTTCTCCTGTCCAATGCCAGAGCGCAGCAGAGCGGCGGCCAAAGCCGGATCCTTGTCGCCTGCTTCTCGCGCACCGGCAATACGCGCACTGTCGCCGAACAGATTGTGGCGCTGACGGGGGCAGATTTCTTCGAGCTCAAGACCACACACAGCTATCCGGCGGAATATCGCGCCACCACAGATCAGGCCAAACGGGAACAGCAGCAGAATTTCCGGCCCCAGCTGACCGACAATGTCGCCAACATGGATCAGTATGATGTGGTCTTTGTCGGCTATCCAAACTGGTGGGGAACGATGCCGATGGCCTTCTTCTCCTTCCTTGAAGCGTATGATTTCGCGGGCAAAAGCATTGTGCCTTTCTGCACCCATGAGGGCAGTCGGCTGGGGCGCAGTGTTGCCGATATCGAAGCCTTGTGCCCCAACGCGGCCTTGCTGGGTGGTTTGGTCCTGAGAGGGGCCAGCGACGGCTCGATCGTCACGGCTTCCACCTCGGCACAAAGCGCTGTGCGCGACTGGGTCGGGTCTCTGCGGCTTTCGTGACCAAAGAGGGTATGTCTTGAACCGACAATTGCTCTTGCGCCTCGGGCTTGATTGCATCGCAACCGGGCTGTTCATTTTCGCGCTGGCCTATGACTGGCTTGGTGGCCTGATCCATGAGGTCATCGGAACGGCTTTCTTTGTCCTTCTGATCGCGCATACTGTCTTTAATCGGCGCTGGTATGCATCTCTTGCCAAGGCGATGCAGAACAGGCGCCGCCTGATCACGACGATCATCAATCTCAGCCTGCTTCTGGCAGCCCTTGCCTTGCTCGTAACCAGCCTGATGATATCCCGTACGCTTTTCGGCTTTCTCGGCCTTCAGGGGGATTATCTGGCGCGGCAGATTCACACATTGTCGGCCTACTGGATGCTGGTCATTGTCGGCATCCATCTTGGCATGCACTGGAGCATGATCATGAGCGCGGTGCGTTCCCTTTTGCGGTTTCAGGGCCCCGTCTGGTTGCGGATATGGGGTCTCAGAGCCTTGACGCTGCTTCTTGTGATCAATGGCATTGCCGCTTCCTTTGAAATGAATATCGGCTCCAAGCTCATTCTCTATTTCACCTTCAGCTATTGGGATTTCGAGAATGAAGCGCTCGGCTTCCTGATCAATTATGGCTCCATCATCGCCCTCTATGCCGCGCTCGCCCACTATGGCTCCAAGCGCCTGCAAGGCAAAAGGGAGCGGCACTCTTCCGGCTCTGTCCGCTCCAAAGCCTGACGACGAATGAAACGAACGAGGCGAAATCAAAAGGGCAGGCAGCGCGGCCGACCGCTGTCTGTCCGCTTGGATGCCCTGTTAGAATTATCAGTATTTCGATAATCCGAATGCACGTCTCCGCTCCTCAAATCCGGTTTCAAGACATGTTTTGATAACTGGCCCAAGATGCCTGAACCCGACATCGGGACGAATTACGCACAACTATTCGCACGTTTTTTTGCGCGCAATAATGGCCCCCGAAAAGGGCCTTTCGCGCAGGATTCCGGCTCATGAAAAGTGACAAGTGCGGCATTCGGAAAATCGGCATCAAATCCGCTTGAAACAACAAAATTTGAGCCTTGGATTTACAAATTTTTACCACCGGAATTACCTCCGTTTTTTCTCCTGCCAATCTCCTTTCAAACCGCCCTTGGCATACCCCGTTTCCTCAATTCGGGCTTGCCGGGGCGTTGCATTTTTCAAAAAAATATCTTACTAAAAATGAGTGCTTACTCGTGTTAGCATGTATTTCTGGGAGGAACTGCATTGCGTTTGAACCTGTAGAGTCAGCGCACGGGAGGAGTCTGTCGTCGCTTGGCAAAATGGCCGCGACATGGATATGGGCAGACGCCTTTCGGTGCGTAAAATTCTTGGCCCAAATGCCATCATTTCCGTTTTGAAATATATACCGAGCCAGCCGTGTCGTTCGTTGCGTGGACGGGTTTCTCACCCGCAGGTTCTTCACCTTTCCCGTTTGCGCATTCACAACAAATAGGCAGTGGAAATGACCAAGAAAAATAACGAGGCGCTAGAACATCATTCTGGAGTTTGGCCAGTGATGTTGACCCCCTTTACCGAGAATCTGGAAATCGACTGGAAAGCACTTGAGAAGCTGATCGACTGGTACATCGCTGCCGGTGTCCATGGTCTGTTTGCCAATTGCCAGTCCAGCGAGATGTTCTTCCTGACCGACAAGGAATCTGTAGCTCTTACGAAATTCGTCGTTGATTACACCGATGGCCGGGTAGCCGTGGTTGCTTCTGGTCATACCGCGAGTGCTCCGGCTCAACAGGTCGAGCAATTGCAGGCTGCCGCCGAGACCGGTGTTGACAGTGTCATCATGATCTCCAACCGTCTGGCCAGCCCCGATGAGAGCGACGCGGTCTTCCTTGAGCGCTTGCAGGCGATGACGGCCAAGATCCCCCAGAAGGTCGGTGTCGGCCTTTACGAATGCCCTTATCCCTACAAGCGCCTGCTGTCGGATGAAGCCGTGAAATGGTGCGCAGAGTCCGGCCGCTACACCTTCATCAAGGACACCTGCTGCGATATCAAGACCCTGACACGGCGCGCAAAAATCGTTGAAGGCAGTGAGCTTCACATCATGAATGCGAACGGCCAGACGGTTCTGGAAAGCCTGAAGGCCGGTTGCCACGGCTATAGCGGTGTGATGGCAAACTTCCATCCGCAGCTTTGGGTCTGGCTGGTCGAAAATTGGCAGAGTGAACCGGAAAAGGCGCTGCTGCTGTCTGAATATCTGACCTCTGCCGCCCTGCTGGAAAGCCTTGATTATCCGGTTTGTGCCAAGCATTACCAGAAGTCGATCGGCAACTTCAACACCGATCTCTCCCGCACCCGTCCGGTTGCTGGCTACTATAACAACCATTTCCCGACCACTGTCATGCAGACGCTGGATCTGGGCGAGAAAATCGTTGAAATGCTCGGTATTTCAACCAAGTAGTCAGCTGGAGAATACTATGTCCTACAAAATATTGGTCACCGCGACCAATTATTCCCAGCTTTGCGCCGAAGCCAAGGCCCTGCTGGAAAGCAACGATTGCGAAGTCATTGAAAGTCCTTTCGGGCGTCCCATGACCTTTGAGGAAATCAAGGAACGCATTGCAGATATCGACGCGGTTGTTGCCGGTGTTGACGACTGGAATGAGGCGGTTTTCAAGATCGCTCCAAAACTCAAGGTCATTTCCCGTTTCGGTGTCGGCGTCGACAATATCGACATTGAAACCGCGCGCAAATTTGACATCAAGGTCACCAACGCGGCTGGCGGCAACTCCAACGCCGTTGCCGAGCTGACGATGGGGCTGATCATTGGTGCGATGCGTCATATCCCACAGCTTCATGCAACCACGAGGGAAGGGGCCTGGGATCGTTTCGTCGGTGAGGAGATTGTCGGACGCACGGTCGGTCTGCTTGGTTTTGGCAATATCGCACGTCTTATTGCCAAAAAGCTTCAGGGCTTCGACGTCAAGATTGTCGCCTATGACAAATTCCCCAACATGGAAGCTGCCAAGGCGCTCAATGTCGAAATGACAGACGCCGATACGGTTCTTGCCAGCGCAGACATCCTCTGCATGATGTTGCCAAGTCTTCCCGAAACCCGTCATTTCATGAATGCCGAAAATTTCGCCAAGATGAAGGACGGGGCTTATCTGGTCAACACCGCCCGCGGTGCCCTGATTGATGAGAAGGCGCTGGCAGCAGCTCTGGAAAGTGGCAAGCTGCGTTCTGCTGCGATTGACGTCTATGAGCAGGAGCCGACATCGCCGGACAATCCGCTCTTTTCCCTCTCCGGTATCGTGACGACGCCTCACACCGCCGCAGAAACCTACGAGACCTACCATGGGGTCGGCCTTCTGACTGCCAATGCCATCCTTGATGTGCTGGCAGGCCGCAAGCCCAAAAATCTTCTCTGAAAATCAGACAGGAGCAGGGGCTCCGGCCCCTGCCTCCCGCCCGAAGCAAACCCTTATTCACAAAGGGAGGATGTTGTGAAGACTCTCTTATTCCTTGACCGGAATGCGGAGCGGATCATTGTCACTGCCGTGCTGGTGATCACGTCCATAACTCTGGTCGCTCAGGTATTCATGCGCTATGTGCTCGCTGAACCTCTGGTTTGGGCTGAAGAGCTTGCGCGCTTTCTTCTGGTTTGGTGCACGATGGTCGGCAGTAGCCTTGCCGTCAAGGAAGCCCGCCATATCATCGTTGATTTCGCCCCGGTCCTGTTCGGTCCCCGTTCGGTTGCCCTGTTCAGTTATATCTCGCATGCAGGCGTTCTCGCCTTCTGCTGCGTCATTCTCTATTACAGCATCCCCTTTGTTGAAAGGGTGAGGGCCATTGGCCAGCTTTCGCCGACGCTGGAAGTCCCCATGTGGATGGTCTATGCCGCTCTTCCCGTCGGAACTTTTGCAGCCGCGCTGCGTACCCTGCAAGCGGTTTATCTGCAAATCAAGGACCCCAATTTCGCCAAACAAGGCGCACCTTTGGAGGAGGCAGTCTAATGTATCCTGCAATAGCTCTTTTCTCCTTCATGTTCCTGCTGCTGTTAACGATTCCCATCGCCATGTCGCTGGGGCTGGCAGCTTTCATTCCGGGTTGGCTGGGCGCTCCGATCAATCCCAGTCAGGTGATCAGAACAATCGTCACCTCGATTGACTCTTTCCCGCTGCTTGCTGTGCCGCTTTTCATGGTTGCCGGTGACATCATGACCCAGGGCGGTCTCGCCCGCAGACTGTTCAGCTTTGCCGACGCCCTGCTTGGCCGCTTCAATGGTGGTTTGGCAATTTCCACGGTCGTCGCCTGCATGTTGTTTGGCGCTATCTCGGGGTCTTCTCCGGCCACCGTTGCCGCGATTGGTGCCATGGCGATCCCGCTGCTGGTCAATAACGGCTATGACAAGCGTTTCTCGACGGTTCTGGTTACGACGGCAGGCACCCTTGGCGTTATTGTCCCGCCAAGTATTCCGATGATCATCTATGGTATGGCGGCCAACGTATCTGTCAGCCGCCTGTTCATCGCCGGTATCGGGCCTGCGCTGGTCATCGGTGCGCTACTGTGCGGTTATGCCTTCTGGTATGGCACCAAGCACAAGGACAAGATCAAGACCTCGGCTGGCAAGGTGCCTGTTCACAAGGCGCTGCGCGAGAGCTTCTGGGCTCTGCTGGCTCCGGTGGTCGTTCTGGGTGGCATTTATTCCGGTGCCTTCACCCCGACGGAAGCGGCCGCGATTGCCGTTGCCTACAGCTCCTTTGTTGCCCTGTTCATCTTCCGTGAACTGAACCTTTCCGGTCTGATCAAGACCATCGGCCAAACCGCACTGATCATCGCCCCCATTCTGGTGATCACCGGCACCGGTGCTGCTCTTGGGCGCGTTTTCAACCTGTTGCGCGTGCCGGCGATGCTCGGTGACCTGATCAACGGTGCCATCAGCGACCAGATCATGCTGCTGCTGCTGATCAACGGCATTCTGCTCATTCTTGGCATGTTCATGGAAACCCTGTCGGCAATCATCGTGCTGACCCCGATCCTGCTGCCGATCATCACGCCATTCGGCATTGATCCGCTGCATTTCGGTCTGGTCATGACGACAAACCTTGCCATCGGCTTTGTGACCCCTCCGGTGGGAGCGAACATCTTCATCGCCACCGGCTTGACCAAGATGAGCGTTGTCGATCTCTGCAAGGGATTACCCGTTCCGCTTGGCCTGCTTCTCATCGGGCTGGCCATCATCACCTATGTCCCCGATCTGTCTCTCTGGCTGGCAGCAGCCGTTGGATAGTCCAATCTGAACCTCAAACCAAGTAATCGAAACTGAAATAGTATAAAGGGAGTGAAACCAATGAAGGTGATCAAATCACTGCTCGCAGGTGCAGTCTTCGCCGCTGTATCCGTAACCAGCCCGGCATGGTCCGCCGATTATACCATGATCATGGCCCACACCTTGTCGGACACCCAGCATCCGATCTATCAGGCCTTCCTCAAGCTGAAGACCCTGATTGAGGAGCGCTCTGGCGGTCGCATCGAAGTGCTTGATCAGGGCGGCGGCGCTTTGGGAGGAGACCGCGAAATCATGGAAGGCACCATGTTTGGAGACATCCAGTTCGGCCCGATGTCCACGTCCGCAGCGACCCAGTTCATCCCAGAACTGTCGGTGTTCGACATTCCTTACGTCATGCCGGTCAATGATGAAGAACGCCGCAAGCTGGTCAATGAAAGCGCATTGGCCAAAGGCATTGCCGACGCTCTTGATGCCAAGGGCCTGCGTTATGAAGGCATCATGAATGGCGGCTTCCGCAACCTGACAACGGCCAAGACCGAAGTGCATTCGCCAGAGGATCTTGCCAAGGCAGGCCTGCGCATTCGGGTTCAGGAAAACCCGGTTCACATCAAGATCTGGAAAGATCTCGGTGCTGCTCCAACCCCGATTTCCTTCCCCGAACTTTATGGGGCTCTGCAGCAGGGCGTGGTTGACGGACAGGAAAACCCCTATGGTCACATTCTGTCCCAGCGCTTCTATGAAGTGCAGAAATATCTGACCAACACCCGTCACATCTTCCTTGCCAACATCTCCCTGATCAACAAGGACTGGTATGAGAGCCTGCCGGAAGATCTTCAGAAGGTCGTTGACGACAGCTTCAAGGAAGCAACCGATTTCCAGTGGGAGCTGCAGGCCAAGCTTGAAGATTCCCAGCGCGAAGAGCTTTCCAAGCATATGACCATCATTGACCCGACCCCGGCTGAAATGAAGGAATTCCAGGAAAAGACGGCTGATGTGGCCGAACTGGTTCGTGAGAAGGCTGGTGATCAGATCGTCGACACCCTGATGTCGGAAATCTCCAGATAATCTGATTTCAAACAAGAAAAGACAAACAAGGTTGTCGCCGTTTTCTTCGGCGGCAACGCAAATTGGCGGACGACTATCCTCCTCCCTTCCGGTCCATGGAAGCCCGTCCGGATCCTCCGCAATGGAAAGTGAATTCATGTCTAAGATCAAATCTGCCTATCTTGTCGCAAGCGGTGACTTGCGCCCAAGTGCCAATGAAACCTGTTGGTCTGCGCAAAAGAATATGGAAGACCAGCTGGGCGCTGTCTTCGCCCGCCTCGGCTGCAACATTATCCGGGCCCATCCCTACAAGGAAGACCTGAAACACGGCTTCATTGCCAGCCAGAAGGAAGGGCTGGAAGTCTTCGCCACGATTGACAAGAAAGCGCCGCTGATCGTCGCCGAAGCCGTCTGGCAATATTCCCAGCATCTGCTGGCAGGACTGCTGGCCCATGAAGGGCCGATCCTGACTGTTGGCAACTGGTCTCCGACCTATCCGGGACTGGTTGGTCTGCTCAACATGAACGGATCGCTGACCAAGGCAGGTGTTGCCTATTCTTCGCTCTGGAGCGTCGACTTCACCGACGAATGGTTCATCGAGCATCTGACCCAGTGGCTCGAAACCGGTTCCATTGATCATGATACCAGCCATGTTCAGCCCTATCCGGGCACGAGCAATGCAAAGGCCAAAAAACTGGCCGAAGCAATCTGCCGCGACCTGCGCGAAAAACGCTCGATCATGGGCATCTTCGATGAAGGTTGCATGGGCATGTATAACGCCCTCATTCCTGATGAATTGCTCTTCCCGCTTGGTGTCTTCAAGGAGCGTTTGTCCCAGTCCGCGCTCTATTACGCCACCACGCAGATTTCCGATGAAGACGCCCGCGAAGTCTTCGACTGGCTGATCAACAGTGGCATCAAGTTCCATTTCGGCAAGGATGGCGCAACCGAACTGATCGAAGAGCAGGTGCTCATCCAGTGCAAGATGTATATCGCGGCCGTGCGCACTGCGGATGCCTTCGGCTGCGAGACCATCGGAATCCAGTATCAGCAGGGCCTCAAGGATCTGCTGCCCGCCTCCGATCTTGTCGAGGGGCTTTTGAACAATGACGAGCGTCCCCCGGTTCGCGATGAAAACGGCAACATCATCAGGGAAGGCAAGGCAATCGTTCATTTCAATGAAGTGGACGAATGCGCGGGCCTTGATGCCCTGATGACCAACCGTGTTCATCGCGCGCTGGGACAGCCCGTGGAAACCACCCTGCATGACATTCGCTGGGGAGATTTTGACCAGTCCGGAACCACGGACGACTATGTCTGGGTCTTTGAAATCTCCGGCGCAGCACCGGCAGCCCATCACGGTGGCTATGACAAATGTTCCTCCATGCGTCAGCCTGCCATGTTCTTCCCCGCAGGTGGTGGCACCCTGCGAGGCATCGCCAAGGCCGGAGAAATCGTCTGGTCACGCATCTTTGTTGAAGATGGCAAGCTGAAGATGGATCTGGGCCGCGGCAAGGCGATCGATCTGCCCGAGGCGGAAACAGAGCGTCGCTGGACCCAGACAGATTATGCCTGGCCGATGATGCATGGCGTGCTTTATGGCGTCAGTCGCGATCAGATGATGGCGCGCCACAAGGCCAATCATATTCAGGTCGTCTATGCCAATGATGCCGAGGCCGCCGATCTGGCCATGGCAACAAAGGCTGCTCTTGCAAAAGAGATGGGCATGGAAGTCTGCCTGTGCGGCACCGCCGCCGACGGTACGCCTCTGAAAGCCTGACGTTACAATAACAATGGCTCCCGGTCCGGCAATGTCAGATTGGAGGATCGGGGGCCTGATCGCAGATGCGCTGTGCTTTGATGCGGCTTGTCGGCAAGCGCCAGCATTGGCATCTGCCGAAGTAGGAAGACAGAGCCTGAAATCCAAAGACAAGGCAGAAGAGCCGGTTCATCCTTCTGCGAAAGTGGAGAAATTTGCATGAGCAGTTATTTCATCGGTATCGACGTGGGAACAGGCAGCGCCAGAGCGGGCCTGTTTGATGAGCAGGGCACGATGCTGGCCGTTGCCAAGAAGGCCATCCGGATGTGGCGCGAAGAAGGAAATATCGTCGAGCAGTCTTCCGATGATATCTGGCAGGCCATTTGCGAATGCACCAACTCTGTCTTGAAGGAAAGCGCCATCGAACCGGCTGCCGTCAAGGGCATCGGCTTTGATGCAACATGCTCGCTGGTGGTTCTCGACCCCAAGGGAACGCCGCTGCCGGTCGGACCGTCAGAAGATCCCGAGCGCAATGTCATTGTCTGGATGGATCACCGCGCCGTAGGGCAGGCGAACCGCATCAATGCGGGGCATTATGACGTGCTGAAATATGTTGGCGGCACGATTTCTCCCGAGATGGAAACGCCAAAGCTGCTCTGGCTCAAGGAGAAGCGGCCCGATGTCTTCTCCGCTGCCGGGCATTTCTTCGATTTGGCCGATTTCCTGTCATGGCGTGCCACCGGTTCCGAGGCCCGTTCCGTCTGCACGGTCACCTGCAAATGGACCTATCTGGCCCATGAGAAGAAATGGGATGGAGACTATTTCCGCTCCATTGGCCTTGGCGAACTGGCCTTGAATGATTTTTCCCGTATCGGCCGTGAAGTGGTCGATATTGCCACGCCGCTCGGCGATGGCCTGACCGAGCAGGCCGCCGCTGAATTGGGGCTTGTGACCGGAACCCCGGTCGGGGCTTCGCTGATTGACGCTCATTGCGGTGGTGTAGGTACCTTTGCCGGACGTCTCCCTGATGGCTCCACGCTGGAGCCGGACAGGCAGATGGCCCTCATTATGGGCACCTCAGCCTGCGCCATGACGCTGACAAGCGAGCCTTCCTTCGTGGATGGTGTCTGGGGCCCCTATCATGGGGCCATGGTGCCCGGTTACTGGCTGCTTGAAGGCGGTCAGTCTGCCTATGGCGCAGCGCTTGACTATCTCATCGCGCTTCACCCGGCCTATGACGAGATGAAAACCATGGCAGACGAGGCGCACGAGCCCATTCTCAGCCTGCTTGAGAAAAGGGCCATAGCGCTGGCCGGATCAATCGACAAGGTCGCCTATCTTGCCAGAGACATCCATGTGGTCCCTGAATTTCTCGGCAACCGCGCCCCTTATGCCGATCCGGAAGCCAGCGCTGTGATCAGCGGCCTGACACTTGATAATAGCCAAGCCAATCTGCTGCGCCTCTACGTTGCGGGGCTTTGTGGGCTGTGCTACGGTAGCCTGCAGATTGTGGAGGCAATCAAGGCTGAGGGAGTTGAGTTGGAAACATTGGTGCTGAGCGGAGGAGCTGCCCAAAGCGCATTGTTTCGGCATATTCTAGCAGACATCACGGGTCTCAGGGTGGCCCTGCCGTCAGCGGCAGAGCCCGTTTTGCTGGGCGGAGCGATCATCGGTGCGGTCGCTTCGGGGCAATATGGAGATCTGGTGTCCGGAGCCCGGTCAATGTCGCGCATCAAGGAGATGATCGAGCCGAATTTCGACGTAAGGTCAGATCTGCATATCGCCAAATTCGAAGCATTTCGCACGTTGCAATCTTGCAACCGGAGCATTCGTGAATCCATGAAGACATGCAGATATGATCTTGATGACTGAATTGGATGGTGAGCAACTCTCGAGTTGACCAATTGCGGTAGCCTCATGGCAAATGCCCTTGAGGCTACCGTAGGGATGTTTTCTCGGCCTGTTGCGATGCCACTTGCAATCTCAACCGTGTTATTGAAGTTTCCATAATGGTTTCTACATTTTTCCAAGACGCATAGCGGACTTCTCAAGAATTATGCCAAAGACAATATCAGAAATTGCCCAAGCGACCGGATATTCACGAACGACCATTACGATGGTTCTGAAAGGACGGGCCGAAAAATACCGGATCAGCAATCAGGCCCAGCAGGCAATTCTTGACTATGTCGAGGAAAATGGCGGCTACACCATCAACCAGACAGCGCGTAGCCTGAAAACCAACAAAAGCCATACCATCGGCTTTGTTGTGCCTGATCTGTCGAACGCCTTTTTCGCCCATCTGATCGCCTATCTGGAAGATCTTTGCCGCTCGGAGGATCTGGTGCTGATCTCGACATCAAGCACGGAAGATCCGCGCCTTGAGATCATTGCCATTCAGCGCATGCTGGCCCGCGGAGTAGACGGACTGATCATCGCCCCCTGTTCCTCGGAAAGCCTCAAGGAGGGCATCAAGTCCTTGCCGGATATTCCGCTGGTCGCCGTTGACCGACACTATCCGTCCCTGAATGTGCCCCTGATTTCCAGTGACCATCGACAAAGCGCTTCGATGTTGACCCGCAAGATTGTCGAAAAAGGCTGCTCGAGGATTGCCTTTCTTTGCGGTCATCCGGAAAATCCCAGTATCGCCGACCGTATTCACAGCTTTGGTGCCATCACCAGAGAAGCGGGAATGAGCGAGGAAGATGCCTATATCCTGTCCGCTCCATCCGATAGCATCGCTGCGGGCAAGGAGCTGGCAACGGAACTGATGGAGAAGTCGGACAATCTGCCCTCGGCCATCCTCTGTTCCTCGCTGCTCATTCTTGAGGGGGCGTTACAGCAGATCAAGATCAGGAATGGCAAATTTCCTGCCGATCTGGTCATCGGTACCTTCGACTATGACGGCCTGCTGGAATTGCTGCCCAATTATGTCTTCGCCATTCAGCAGGACGAGGAAAGGCTGGCGCAATCGGTCTTCGCTATCCTTCAGGCGCAAATGAAGCAGAAGAAGAAAATCGAAGAAAAACAATTTATCGATACGAGACTGGTCTGCATCAATCAGGATTGAGGCATTACGGGCGGGGAGTGCAGAAGCTCAGGAATAGAGGGGCAAGGTGACGCTGAATTTGGCGCCACCCGCAGCCCGTTGAGCCCCTGTTCCATTTGCCCAGCCTTATTTCCAGACAGAAAAGCCGCCATCCACCACCAGATTGTGGCCATGCACATAATCCGATGCCGAGGAGGCCAGAAAGAGAATGGCGCCTTCCAGATCGGTCGGTTCGTGTCCCATTCTGCCAAGCGGCGTCAGATCGCTATAGCCTGAGACAAAGGCCGGATGATGATTGCGTTCGATGCCGCCGGGGGAGATGGCATTGACATTGATCCCCATCGGGCCGAGATAGCCCGCCAGATCTCGGGTCATGGCAACAATCCCCCCCTTGGCCGCCGCATAGTCTATGGGTTGGCCAAGCATGCCGGCGGGCTCATAAATGCGCCTGTCGCGGCCAACGATGGCGGCAATCGATCCGAAATTGATGATCTTGCCGTGGCCCTGATCCGCCATGCTCTTGCCGAAGCTGCGGCAGCAAAGCAGCGGCCCGACAAGATTGCTCTCGATCATCGCGCGAATGTCGTCCGGCTCCCGTTCAAACAGCTTGGCAACCGATGCCCCAGACCCTCCGCCCGCATTGTTGATCAGGATGTCACAGGCCGGACGCCAATCCAGAAAGGCTTCAAGCGCCGCATCGATGGAAGATTGACGGGTATGGTCGAGTTCCAGCGCCAGACAAGGGCTGCCATGTTGGTTTGCCAGCCTGTCGCAGGCCTCTTGCGCTTTCGCCATGCTTCGCGAGGTGATGGCCAGAGATGCCCCTGCTGCTGCCAGAATGTCTGCCGCCGCAAACCCGATATTGGCTGCGCCCCCTGTGACGATGGCGCTTTTGCCCGCCAGCGAGAAGAGCTCTTCTATGCGGCTAGTCATCCTCTTGCGCCTTTCTCCAGTCGAGCACCGGCGCCAGCGCCAGTTCCATCAGGGCGCGGTCCTCGCCCGTCGTTGCCCTGAAGGGCCGTCGGGAAATGCCCGCCTGAACCCCCATGATCTCAAGGGCAAGCTTCGAGCCGGGCATGACTCCGACCTCAATCAGCGCATCGATGACACCATTGGCGATGGATTGCAGCTTGCGGGCTTGCTCGATCTTGCCCTTCTGGGCCAGATCCCGGAGTGCAACAAACAGATCGCCCATGAAATTATAGGTGGTGCCGATCGCCCCATCGGCACCGCTGGCCAATCCCGCAAGGCACATCTCGTCATAGCCGTTGAAGATCAGTGTTTTTGGTGCAAGGCTCTTGAGCCGTTCAAGCTGATACATGTCTGACGAGGTATGCTTGATCCCGATGATATTGGGGTGTGCCATCAGCTCGACCAGTTCCCGCGTGGAAAAGCTCGCCGTGCGCGCAGGAAAATTATAGATGATCAGCGGCAGGCTTGAGGCATTGGCCAGCGCCAGATAATGGTCAAGCACCTCCTTGCGCGAGAAGCCGTAATAATAGGGCGTTATGGCTGATATCGCCTGATACCCCACCTTGTCGGCAGCCTCGGCCAGTGCAATCGCTTCTGCCGTGGCGATGGTGCCCACATGCGCGATGAGGGAGAGACGGCCCTCGGCGGCATCGGCCGCTCTTTGCAGACATTCGACCCGCTCGGCAAAGGGCTGCAACATCGCTTCGCCCGAACTGCCTCCCACATAGAGCCCTTGCAGCCCCTGCTTGCGGATGAAACCGACAAGCTGTTCTAGCGCTTCATAATTGACGCTTTCATCTTCATTGAAGGGCGTCAGGAGGGCGGCGAAAATTCCTTTGAATGTGTCCATGATCATATCGATTCATTGTCTAGATTGTTGTCTTGGGAACCGGACAGGCAATGGCTGGGCTGCCCGGCTGGATATCTTTGAGAGGCTGGCCTCCGATCCCCTAAGCCAAACCGGATCAGCCACCCGATCAGCCCACCCGATCACCCACAGATTCACCCCATGAGCAGGTTGGGTATGAAGGTGACCAGCGAGGGAACGAGCGTGAGCAGGGCCAGCAGTCCGAACAGCGGAATGAGGAAGGGAAGAATGCCCACCGCCAGCTTGCCGAACGGAATGTCGCCAACCTTGGAGACCACAAACAGCGCCACCCCCATGGGCGGAGTCAGAATGCCGATCATCAGATTGAGAATGACGAGCACGCCAAAATGGATCGGATCAATGCCATAGCTCATTGAGGCGGTGACCAGCACCGGAACAATCAGCAACAGAATGGCAAGCACCTCGATGAAGGTTCCAAGGAAGAGCAGCAACAGATTGACGATCAGCAGGAAGGTCAGGGGATTGCTGGAAAAGTCGAGGAAAAACTGGGCGACATGCTGCGGGATCTGCTCCTTGGCCAGCACATAGCCGAACAGATTGACCCCCATCATCAACAGCCCGACCGATGCGGTGTGATTGAGCGTGTCGCGCAAGACCGCGAACAGTTTGGCCCATGTGAGTTCGCGATAGACAAGGGTTCCCAGTATCAGCGCATAGCTGGCCGCCACAACGGCAGCTTCCGTTGGCGAGAAGATGCCTGCGAAAATGCCACCCACGATGATCAAGGGTGTCAGCAGCGGGATGACCGCACGGCTGAAGCTGATGGCCACTTCCCGGCAGGACGCCTTGCGGTCCTTGGGATAATGACGGATCTTGGCAATGACATAGACCATGATCATCAACACCAGCGCACAGAGCACGCCGGGGATGATGCCGCCCAGAAACAGACCGCCGATCGAGGTGTTGGAAATCACGCCATACACGACCAGCGGTACGGATGGCGGCACCAGCGGCCCGATGATGGCCGAGGCTGCTGTTACCGAGCCGGCAAACTGGGAATCATAACCGGCATCGCGCATGGCCTTGATTTCCAGCTGGCCAAGACCGGCCGCATCGGCCACAGCCGAGCCGGACATGCCCGAAAAGAGCAGGGAGGCCAGAATATTGACATGTCCGAGCCCGCCCGAGACATGGCCGACGAGGGCCTTGGCAAAGCGGAAAATCCGCTCCGTAACCCCTGCGGTGTTCATCAGTTGCGCCGTCAGGATGAAGAAGGGAATGGCCAGCAGCGGAAAACTGTTAAGCCCGGCCACCATCCGCTGGGCGGCGAAATTGAGACCGCGCCCTTCCATCAGCATATAGGCGAGAGAGGCGACGATCAGCGTAAAGCCGACGGGCATCCCGGCAAAGAGCAGGCCGAACCAGCCACCAAAGACATAAAGCATTATAGTGACCTTTCCCGCGAGTCCTGCACCTGGACGGTGTCCCTGTTTTCAAGGCTAATCTGGCCGGTGATCAGGAAACGGATATTCTCGATGATGACGATGATCATGCGCAAGGCCATCAGCGCCGCCCCAACGGGCAGGGCGCCATAAAGGAAGGCCTCGGAAACGCCGAGTGTGACGGATACCACCCGATTGGCGCGCAGCATGCCGAAATAGCCATACCAGACCAGCATCAAGAGCGCGACGACCACAATCATGTTCAGGGCGGTGCGCAGCATGATGCGCAGGCGATCCGGCAGCATCAGAACAAACACATCCATGGAGATGTGCGAACGGCTGCGCACGCATTCGGCAGACCCCATGGCGACCATCCAGACAAACAGATAGCGGGCCGCTTCCTCGGTCCAGAAAAGCGGAGCGCGAAAGACAAAGCGGGTGATCACCTGAAGGGCAATCGCCCCGAAGACGAGAACGGACAACAGGATGCCGACAGTCTCCTCAAATCTGAGCAGACGCTGATAGAGAAATGACGATTTCATGGACAAAGCCTTCCAAAGAGCATCCCGCAAAGGCTCTCGCGGGATGCAGGGGTGAAGCATTGATCAGTCAGCCAGACCGACGAGCTGTTCGACGATACCCTCGCCGAATTTCCCGTCCAGTTCCTTGTAGGATGGCTCCATCGCTGCTCTGAAGGGTGTCAGATCGGGGCGATTGACCTTGGCGCCATTCTTCTCGAATTTGCCCAGCAGGGCGGCTTCATTGTCCGTGACCACCTTGTTATTGACGAGCCCTCCGGCCTTGAAGGCGTCCATGACAATCTTCTGGTCGTCTTGGGAAAGGTCTTTCCATGTCTCTTCAGACATCAGCACCAGCTGGTCCTGCACCAGATGGTTGGTCAGGGTGATGTTGCTCTGCACTTCCATGAATTTCATCGCGTCGATGATCGGCAGCGGATTTTCCTGACCATCGACCTGATTGGTCTGCAGGGCCAGATAGACTTCGGCAAAGGCGACCGGGGTCGGGCTGGCTCCCATGGCCTTGGCCCACTGGAGCTGTGGTGCGGAATTCGGCACGCGCAGCTTCATGCCCGCGAAATCTTCAAGCTTGGTGATCGGCTTGTTCGAGGTGGTTTCGCGGGTGCCGAAATACCATGAATCGACAGTCCGCCAGCCGTTGCCGGTGCGCATTTCATCCAGCACGCCCTGACCCCATTCCGAATTGAGGATCTTTTGCAGATGGGCAAAATCCTTGACCACATAGGCGGTGCTGGCAATCACGGCGCGGGGCACCCATGGGTCCATGCCGCCGAAGGGATTGAGCGTGAAATCCAGGTCCCCCATCGTGACCTGTTCCATCATTTCGGTGAAGGTGCCGAGCTGCGAATTGGGAAATACTTCCAGTTTAAGGCGGCCATTCGATTCTTCCTCCAGAACTTTGGCCGCTTCCATGACGCCTTGATATTGCGGATCACCCGGTGTGCCCTGCATACCGAATGAGAGTGTGCGCGTGTCCCCAGCCAGCGCCGGGCCAGCCACGAGCATTCCGGCAACAGCCAGGCAAGTCAGTACATGTTTCATAGGTTCCTCCCTTAATCATGTCTGAATTTTCCCTTGCGGGTCGCGTGACCGGAATGCCTATCCGGCCCGCATTTGAATATCTCCTGCTTTCCTTGAGGTCGGACCGTTGGTTCGGCCTTTATCGGGTCTTGTTCGATATCGCCCGCCTTGGCTTGAGAAGGCGGGCAGGGGGAGGCCTCCTAACCGATCCCCCGATATCGTTTTTGAACATCCTTGAGATGCTCTTCCATCGCCATCATTGCCTCGATCGGTTTGTGATCCCTGATCGCATTGAAAATGGCGACATGGCCTTCGAAACTCTTGGTGTTGGAAATGCCTTCATCCTTGGGCAGCGGGCGCTGATTGATCATCCAGTCGACCAGCGCATCATGCATCGCCATGAAAATGGGATTGTCCGGAATGCTGGTCAGCAAGCGGTGGAAGGCCACGTCGGTGATCGCAAAGGCGCGGGGCTTCATGATCGTCTGCTCATTCTGCCGCAAGGCTTCTTCCAGCGCCTCGATCTGGGTGGGCGTGGCATTTTCCGCCGCATAGCGCGCCACGGCTCCTTCAAGGAAAATGCGGGCCTGCTCGAAATTCTGCACCCCTTCGGAAGAATCTAGCAGAATGTTTGCCACCCCCGACAGCGACGCCAGAAGCGCCTGCGGAGTGGGGCGCGTCACACGCGCCTTCTCGCCCATCTTGATCTTGATGAGACCCATTTTCTCCAGCCCGAACAGCGCTTCGCGAATGGATGGGCGCCCGACATCGAACATTTCCATCAGTTCCCGTTCAGACGGCAGGGAGCTTCCCTCGGGATAGACATCATCCCGGATGAGCTCTTCAAGCTTGATACGGACCTCGTCCGACAATTTTCTGCGTAATGACATTTTCATGGTATAACTGTTACCCTGTTATACCAGTGGGGCCAATCGATTTTGCCTACCAGAGACAAAATGGCGCACCTGCATGGTGGGGATGGGTCAAACGACCGGATCAACGCACTGAAATATCGTAGAGATTGCCAGCGCACAGGGATGGGGCTTGGGTGTTGCCGGGTGTGATTGCCACTAGAGATAAGCCACTTGCAGCCCGTCAGATGCCTTCTCACTCCTTGCCTCAAGCGCAAAGCGGCTGTGCCGATCCGGATTATTCCTCCTTCAATCCGCCTTCAAAATGTGATCAGGGATGTCATTTCCAAGCCAATTCGAACGATCGGTAAATATGCTTATTTCCCCAGAGACCCGAGCCCAGAATTTGAAAATATGAACAAATTTTAACCAAATGGGCCCGATTTGCTTAAACGTTTAATTTTTTGCTTGGATTGAAGGCAAAAGCCGGATATGGAGGCAAAAGAACGGAAAGTGAGACATGGTCAGCATCAAGGATATCGCATCGGATCTGGGCGTTACTGCCGCCACTGTTTCCAACGCGCTCAATGGCAAGGGGCGTGTGTCGGAAGCTTTGGCCCGGCGCATCAAGGCGCGCGCCGATGCTCTTGGATACCGGCCCAGTTCTGCCGCCGTTGCGCTCAAGAGCGGGCGCAGCAAGGTGCTTGGTCTGGTGATGCCCGATCTGACCAACCCGCTCTTTCCCCATATCGCGCAGGCGCTCTCCATTGAAGCGGACAGGCTCGGCTATGCCACTCTGATTGCCGATTCCCGCGACAGCGCCAAAGAGCAGGAGCAGGCCATCCTGCGGCTGGTCAGCCGTGGCGTGGACGGGTTGCTGATCCTGCCGCAAAGAGGCACCTCGGTGCCCCAGACAGCCGTTCCCAGAGCCATCATCAACACCTCCTCCGACCCCGCCAACACCTCTTCGGCGGATCATTTCGGGGGCGGGGTACTCATCGCCGATCACATTCTCGCGCTAGGCCACACCCATATCCTGCTGGTGGGTGCCGATCCCGTCTCTGGGGTGCAGCAGCAGCGTATTGCCGGCATGAAGTCTGTCCTGCCACCAGAGGTCGAATATGATGTCCTGTGGGGGGATGAAGGGTTTGCCGCCACGCCGGATCGGGTTCGGGATGGTGTCAGCGCCATTCTCTGCACCTCCGATCTGGTTGCCATCAATGTGCATTCCCATCTGTCGCGAGCCGGTCTGACGGTTCCCGATGATGCCAGCCTCACTGGCTTTGATGACATGTCATTTTCCCGCGTGATGCATCCGCCGCTGACAACGGTCTCGCAGGATATGGGAACCCTCGCGCTCTATATTCTTGATGCCATCACCAAGCAGATCATGGGCGAAAAAAGCCCCCATGAAGGCCAAACCGTTCCGATGGATCTGGTCCTGCGCCAATCGACCAAAGCCCCAAAAAACTACATTTCACCTTCCAACAAGGAGCAAATCGCGTGACAAAAGCTCTCTCGACTGCGGCCATGGCCGCCATCATGGCCACCACTGCCCTGAGCGCGGCTCAGGCAGCGGACAAGAAGCTGACCATATCCGTCTATTCCTTCGCTCAGGATGAATATAAGAAGGCTCTGTATGATCCTTTTGAAGAAATCTGCGGCTGCGAACTGGTTGTCGAAACCGGCAACAGCGTCGAGCGCATGGCCAAGATCGAGGCCAATGCCGCCAACCCGGTGATCGATATGGCCGTGATTTCCTCCCATGATGCGCTGGCGCTTGCCCGCAAGGATCTGGTTGCTCCGCTCGATGCTGCCAAGCTGACCAATTTCGACAAGCTTTATGAGTCCGCCAAGGATCCGATCGGCGATCACATGGCAATCGGCTACACCTTCTATGCCAGCTCGATTGTCTATCGCAAGGATCTGGTCAATATCGAAAGCTGGGGTGATCTGCTGAATAATGAGAAGCTGGCTGGCAATGTTGCCCTGCCGAACATCACCGGCACTCAGGGCCCGCTCACGCTGATGATGCTGAACAAGGCCGACGGCGACAATGGCGATTATGCCAAGACAATCAGCAAGATCGGCAAGTCTGCCGAAAAGATCGTCACCTTCTATTCCCGTTCTTCCGAGCTGGCGCAGCTGATGAATCAGGAAGAAGTGATCGCCGCTCCGGTCGGGCGTTTCGCATGGAGCCGCTTCAAGAGCTCACCGCTGCCATTCGCATGGGCCGAGCCGAAGGAAGGTCAGGCCGGTGGCATGAATGTCATGGTCATGACCAAGGGTAACGGCAACGAGGAACTGGCCTACCAGTTCATGGATTACTGGCTGTCCACCGAAGTCCAGACCCGCATTGCCGAGGCGCTCATTGACAGCCCGGCCAACAAGGAAGTCAAGGTTTCCGACGAAGTGGCCGAGAATCTCACCTATGGTGCCGATGTAATCAACTCGCTCTCCATCATGCCAGCCGCTGACATTATCGACCAGCGCGACAAGTGGGTTGAACAGTGGAATGCCGAGGTCATCAAGTAACCTGCATTTGGGGGAGGGGTGGACCGCTGCCCCTCCCGTCTTCAATGGAGTTTGATCCATGTTTCGAGATACCCGGCAAGGGTTGGCGCTGGCTCTGCCTGCGGCCCTGTTTGCTCTGGTGGTTTTTCTGGTTCCCGTCGGCATTCTGCTGTCCGAGGCCTTCCATCACAATGGAAGCTGGGGACTGGGTGCCTATGTCGAATTCTTTTCAAAGCCGCTCTACAGGACGGTATTCTTCCGCTCGCTGAAGCTGGGACTGATGGTCGCTGGCGCTGCTGCTGTGCTCGGCTATGCGGCTGCCTTCTGTATCGTCAATCTGGGCAAGCGCGGGCGCGGGCAGGTGTTTGGCATGGTGGTTTTACCGCTGATGATTTCGCCGGTTGCCCGCACCTATGCATGGATCGTAATTCTCGGGCGCACGGGCATCGTCAATGACGCCCTTGTGGGGCTTGGCATCGTCGACAGCCCCTTGCGCATTCTCTTTACCGAAACCGCGGTCTTCATCGGCCTGTTGCAGCTCTTCCTGCCGCTGATGATCATCTCGCTGGTCTCTGCCATGGAAAATATTCCCCAGGATGTTATTCCCGCCGCAAGGGTGCTCGGGGCCAACTGGTTCCAGATCTTCTGGAAAGTCATCCTTCCGTTGACCAAAGAAGGCATCGTGATCGGCGGGACGCTGGTTTTCACCGGCTCGCTGACGGCCTATATCACCCCCGCCATTCTGGGCGGCTCCAAGGTGCTGATGCTGGAAACGCTGCTCTATCAGCGGGTGAATGTCTCCAATGATTTCGTCGCCGCCAGTGTCATTGCCATGATCCTCATCGTGATGGCCTTTTCCACCAATCTGCTTTTGAAGCGCATTGCAACGGCGAGGGGCTGAGCCATGAAAAACCTTACGATTTGGGCAACGCTCGGCATCATCCTGCTGTTTCTGATCGGCCCCTTCTTCATCATCATCTTCGCCGGAGCATCGGCCGGGGAGAGCCTTGCTTTCCCGCCCGACGGGCTGTCGCTCAAATGGTATGCCAAGGTCTTTACCGTCGAGAGCTTCCGCGCCAGCTTCATGCTGTCGATCTTTCTGGCGGTGTTCGGAACGATCTTTGCCCTGATTCTGGGAATTCCGGCGGCCTATGCGCTCAATCGCTACAAGCTGCCCGGCTCGGAGACCATCCGCACCATCGTGGCCGCGCCGATCATCGTGCCGGCAATCATTGTCGGCCTTGCCCTGCTGCGCTATCTGGTGGTGCCGCTCAATTTCGGCATCACGCTGGCTCTGTTCATGGCCCACACCGCTCTGGTGCTGCCCTATGCCGTGCGCGTGGTGTCTTCAAGCCTCAACAATCTGCGCTCCGACATGGAAGAGGCTGCCGTGCTGCTCGGCTGCACCCGCCTTCAGGCTTTCTTCAAGGTGGTGCTGCCCAATATTCGCGGCGGTGTTCTGGCCGCTTTCATTCTCGGTTTCGTGACCAGCTTCAATCAGGTGCCGGTCTCGCTGTTTCTGTCCGGACCCGGTGTGCGCACGCTGCCCATCGACATGCTGAGCTATATGGAGATCACCTATGATCCCTCCGTTGCCGCCCTCTCGGCGCTGCTCGCCTTCATGTCGCTTGCCATTGTCTTTGCTGCCGAAAAGCTTTTGGGATTTTCTCGCTATGTCTGAAAATTACGTCCAGCTCTCCAAGCTCACCCTGTCATACGGCAAGAGCGTTGCCGTGCCGGAACTCGATCTTGCCATCGCCAAGGGTGAGTTGATCGCTCTGCTCGGCCCTTCCGGCTGCGGCAAGTCCACCACCATGCGGGCCATCGCCGGACTGCTGCCCCCCACCTCGGGGCAGATCCTCATTGACGGCAAGGATGTGACCACTCTGGCGCCAAACAAGCGCGGCATCGGGCTGGTGTTCCAGTCCTATGCGCTGTTCCCCCATCTCAGTGCCTTCGAGAATGTGGCCTTCGGCCTGCGCCTTAAGAAGCTGCCTGCAAGAGAAATCGAGGCGCGGACGCAGGAAGGCATCGAGAAAGTCGGCCTCAAGGGTTTTGAAAAGCGCAAACCGGCCGAGATGTCCGGCGGTCAGCAGCAGCGCCTGTCGCTGGCCCGGTCGCTGGTGATGGAACCCAAGGTTCTGCTGCTCGATGAGCCGCTTTCCAACCTCGATGCCCGCCTGCGCCTCGAAATGCGCACCGAATTGCAGCGTGTTCAGAAGGAAACCGGTGTGACGATGATCTTCGTCACCCATGATCAGGCCGAAGCTCTGGCCATGGCAGACCGCATCGTGCTGATGAAGGATGGCAAGATCGAACAGGTGGGTACTCCCGAGGATCTCTATTATCGTCCACGCACCCAGTTCGCCGCTGAATTTGTCGGCTTCGAGAATATCTTTCCGCAGGCCGATGGAGCCTTGGTGGGCGAGGGCGCTTCGCTGCCGCTGACAAAAGCCACAGATGCCGCTCTGCTGGCTTGGCGCCCCAGTGGCGTAACCATCGGAAATGGTCCGCACAAGGGCACGGTTCTGGCTACCAGCTTTGCCGGAGAGCATCGCGAATATGTCATTAAAAGCCCGATCGGAACGATCAAGGCCAACGGCGCAATCGGGACAGATCCTGTCTTGATCGGAGCAGAGGTCGCGTTTGATCTGCCGCTCGAAACCGCCCGCGCACTGGAAGCCTGATCATGATCTGGGTGGATACGGATTTCGGTTTTGATGACCTTTGGGCGCTGCTGTTGCTCCGTCACCATGATGTTGCCATGGCTGGCGTGTCTCTGGTCGCAGGCAATGCGCCGCTGCCACAGGTCAAGGCCAATGCTCTTGGTGCCAACAAGGCCTATGGCCTTGCCATGCCGCTTTACGAAGGCGCAGACCGTCCCCTGAAACGCCAGCCCGAGACGGCGCAATCCATCCTTGGTTCCTCCGGAATGCAGACCCGCGGCAGGACATTGCCTTTTGTCCCCGCAGACGCACCCATGCCTGCCGCGGTGTCTGCTCTTGCCTCCTGGCTAATGTCTGCCAAAGAGGGCGAGGCGCGCGACATTCTTGCGCTTGGCCCCCTGACCAACATCGCCCGGCTCGTGCAAGAGCATCCCCAAGCCATCACCCATATATCACGGCTCGTCTGGATGGGCGGTGGCAATTGTCAGGGCAACCACACGCCACATGCGGAATATAACGCCTTTGCCGATCCCGAAGCCGCCGCCATCGTGATGCAGGCAGACCTGCCGCTCGAAATCGCAGACCTGACCCTCTGCCGCAGCGTATCTTTTTCGGAGGCGGATATGCCTGATAGCGATCCTCTGACTGCGGATTTGCTGGGCGGCTATTTCGACATTGCCCTGCGGCGCGGACGCCAGCAAATGTCGATTTATGATCCGGTCGCCGCGCTGGCCGTCGTCGATCCGGGGGGCTTTGCGGCTTCAGCGGTCGATATGGTGACGGTCACCGAGGCTGGCGAGCGCTATGGCGCAACGGAGTTCCGCCGCAATCCTTCCGCCCGGGGAAGATTGCTGGTCAAGGCTCCGGCTGATGCCGCCAGACGCTGCCTTGATGTGCTCAAGGGCGAACTCTGCGCTCTTTGAAGCGCCGACAAAATGAATATTTGATCAAGCATCCGCGCAGGCGCGCTCTAACTGATGCCTCACGGAAGATGCACAAGAAGAATGAAATGTAACATGGCTCTGGACCCCAATCTCTCCGACCCGACCCTCAGACGCGCCGCCGTTGATGCCGCCTGTGGTCGTCGCCCCTTTGATCTGCTGATCGAGAATGCCCGGATCCTTGATATGGTCACGGGACGGCAACGCAAGGCCGATATCGGCATCGTCGGAGCGCTGATCGCTTCGGTGCATGCGCCTGATGGAAAGGCCGAAGCAAGCCACCGCATCGATGCCGCAGGGGCAATGGTGGTGCCCGGATTGATCGACACCCATATGCATGTCGAAAGCTCGATGATCACCCCAGCGACCTATTCGGATCGGGTCTTGCCCAAAGGGGTGACAACCGCTCTCTGGGATCCGCATGAACTGGCCAATGTGGCAGGGCTTGCCGGAGTAGACTATGCCCTTGAAGCGGCGCGGGCTGCGACCTTGCGCTTCCTCACGCTGGCGCCCACATGCGTACCTTCTGCCCCCGGCTACGAGCTGAGCGGGGGAGATTTCGATGCCGATGTCATTGCCGATCTGATGGCGCGCGATGATATTCATGGTGCCGCCGAACTGATGACGATGCAGCCGCTGCTGGCTGGCGAAGACCGCGTGACAGGCATCGTCAATGCCGGACTTGCCGCTGGCAAGCGGGTCTGCGGTCATGGTCGCGGGCTGGTGGGCCGCGAACTTTCCGCCTATGTAGCGGCCGGTGTCGAGACCGATCACGAATTGACATCCGCCGATGATCTCATCGCCCGGCTAGAAGCGGGCATGACGGTCGAATTGCGCGGCTCCCATGAGCATTTGCTGCCAGAATTTGCCAAGGCCATTCTGGCGCTCGGGCTGATGCCGCAAACACTAACCCTTTGCACCGATGACGTCTTTGCCGATGATCTGCTCAACAAGGGCGCGCTTGATCAGCTGATGCGCACCCTTATCAGGGAAGGACTGCCCCCATTCTGGGTCTATCAGGCGGCCACGCTTAATGGCGCCAGCCGCATCGGTCGGCCAGATCTTGGCCTCATCGCGCCGGGCAAGCGCGCCGATATCGTCATTCTGTCTGACATCGAAGATGTGCGCGCCAGTATGGTCGTCATGAATGGTGCCTTGGTTGCCAGCGAGGGGCAGATCTGCACGCCAAGCGCGGTGACAGAGCGGCCTGCTGCACTGTCGGCCAGCGTCAGGACCAGGGACTTCGTGCCTGATGATTTCGAGATCGCGTCCAATGGCAGCAAGGCCCGCATTGCCACCCTGTCCAAACCGCGATTCCCTGAATGGGGCGAGCGCGAGGTGACAATCGAGAATGGCCATTTGCAGCTACCCGATGACATGATCCGCATGGCGGTGGTCAATCGTCATGGCCAGAACACGCCGGTGCGCGTGGCCTTCATGGAAAATTGGGGCAACTGGCGCGGAAGCTTCGCCTCGACCGTCTCCCACGACAGCCACAATCTGACCCTGTTTGGTCGTGATCCTCTGGACATGGCCGTTGCCGCCAATGCGCTCAAGGCAATGGATGGCGGGCTTGTCGCCGTGCGAGACGGTGCCGTGATCGCATCCGTTGCCCTGCCGGTGGCCGGACTGCTCAGTGATCAGGATCTTGATGCTGTTGCCGCCGATTTTGCCGCCGTACGCGCAGCGACCGACAGTCTGGTTGACTGGCAGCCTCCCTATCTGGTTTTCAAGGCCCTTTTCGGCGCCTCTCTCGTCTGCAACAAGGGCCCACGGCTGACCGATGTCGGGCTGGTCGAGGTTTTCGACGGCATCAAGCTGGAAAGTTGCCTGCTGGAAGGCAAAGCGGCCCGATAGGGACCGCTTTGGCCCCCACTGGCCCCCCCTCTGGCCACCATTCAGCACCGTTTGCTACCGCTCGCCATCATCAGCCTATATTGACGACCCCCTTGGCAATCAGGGCTTCAATCTCGCCCTGTTGCAGCCCCAGCTCGCGGGACAAGACAGACCCGCTGTCCTCGCCCAGAAGGGAAGGAGCCCTTGCGGCCTGAGGCCCCGAGCCATCAAACCGCATCGGGCTTTTGACCAGCTTCAGATCCCCGACCTTGTCATGATGCACGGTCTCGATCAGTCCGCGGCGGGTCACATGTTCCTGATCAAGCGCCTCGGCCACATCAAGAATGGGTGCATGGGGTACGTCATATTCCGTCAGTTGCGCCAGCCAGTAAGCGGTGCTGTCCTCTCGCATGCGCTCGAAAATCATGGCTTCCAGCTGGTCGCGGTTGGCCAGCCTGTTCTCATAGAGCGAGAAGCGGATATCGCTGAGCCATTCTGGCTTGCCGAGACATTTGGCAAAATTCTGCCAGAAGCGGTCCGTCAGGCAGGCAACGATGACATAGCCGTCCGAGGTGGGAAAAGATCCGTAGGGCACAATGCTTGGATGTCGCGTGCCAACCGGTTGCGGGCTTTGGCCGGTGATGAAATAGATCTGGGAAAGATATCCCAGCATGGCGATGAGGCTGTCCAGCATCGGAATTTCAACCCGACTTCCCCGTCCGGTAACGCTTCTCTCATGCAAGGCGGCCAGAATGCCGAACATCGAGAAGATGCTACCCGCCATATCTCCGAGCGGCAGGCTGAGGCGGTTGGGTGGCTGGTCCGGTTCCCTGTTCAGATGCATCACGCCGGAAAGGGCCTGCACCACAATGTCGAATGCCGGTTTGTCACTATGGGGGCTGTCATTGCCAAAACCGGTAATCGAGCAATAGATCAGCTTTTCATTCTCGGCCTTGAGAGTCTCATGGCCCAGCCCCAGACGCTCCATCACGCCGGGGCGGAAATTCTCGATCAGAATGTCGCATTTCGCCGCCAGCCTTTTGGCAATATCGATGCCTTCAGGCGATTTTAGGTCGAGGCTGATGCTCTGTTTGTTGCGGTTAAGAGCGATGTAATAATGGCTTAGTCCATTCTGGAAGGGTGGGAAATTGCGGGTGTCATCACCACCGCTAATCGGCTCCACCTTGATCACTTCCGCGCCCAGATCTGCCAGCACCATGGAGGCGTAGGGACCGGAAAGAATGCGCGAGAAATCGAGCACCTTGATGCCATCGAGCGGACCGCGTCTGCTGCTGTTTTGCGTGTCAGCCATGTGGGGCCTCCCTTTGCATGATTTTCATGACGGCCGTGGCGCTGGCAAGCAGGTCATCCTCCTGTGAGGTGACATCGGCATCGACGAATATCATTGAGCGCGTTGCCTTGCGGATCTTCGCCCGCGCCGTTATCAGCTCTCCTTCCCGAGCCGCACCCAGAAAGCGGGTGTCCATCTGGATTGTGACTGTGGGCTTGCGGCCTGCCGCATTCCAGGCTTCAAGCGCGATGGTCTGATCGAGCAGACTTGTAATCACGCCACCATGCAAACTGCCGATATGATTGAGATGCGCAGGCCCGACACGCAAGGCATAACGCTTGGAACCATCCTCTTCCCTGCGCCGCAGCAATGGCCCGATAAGACCGACAAAGCCATCGATAGTCATGGCCTGCCAGTCCTCATTCCCCGTAAGTGACTTGGTCAATTTCCCCTCCCGATCCTTTTTCAGATTTGTAATTCTTGTATTTCGTTCCTTATTTCCATCATGGCCTTGGCCAGCTTCGGGATATCCTCGGACTGCAATCGTTCCGAAATGCCGATGCTGACGAGGGAGCGCACCATCTTTCCCTCTCTATTGAAAACCGGGACAGCCACCACTGTCACCCCGGAAATATAGACCCCCTGATCGACCCCATAGCCCAGCTTGCGCGCCGCTTCGACCTGCTTCAGCCAATCGTCGAATCGCGGGGGATGATCCCAGACCAGCTTGTCGAATTCCTTGCGCAATAACAGAGGCTCCAGCTTGTTATAGGCGGCAAACAGACGCCCCGTGGCGCTGATTAGCGGCGGAAAGCGGCTGCCGAAATCGACCTGCAGGCGAAAGGGCAGTGTGGATTGTGACAGGGCAATCACCACCATCTGCGCCGGTTCCGCCAGTTGCGTCGCAATCGCGGTGACGCCGAATCGATTCGACAATTCCGACAGGCGAGGCTGTACCAGAGTGGAGAAGGAATTCTTTTGCAGCGCGGATCGCGCCAGCGGCAGGATACCGATGCCGATGGAGTAGCGCTTGGTGTCCGGATCAAAGTCCACCAGCCCCTCATCCTGCAGAACCCGGAGGATGTGAAGGCAGGTACTGGGCACCAGTCCGAGATTTCTCGCCAGAGGATTGACCCCTACGGGGTCATCGGACCGGGCCAGCTGTCTCAGGATTGCCAGCGCACGCGTTACCGCCGGAACCTGCCTTTTGCTTTGTTGCTTCGCTTCTTTCTCGACCATCTTCAGGGCACCTCTATCCATCTGATTTCTCTGATTTTATTGTATATATACAATGAAAAAATCATATTGACAATAGCATAGCAATCTACCTATCGTTGTCAACGGAACAAGCAGCACGGGAAGGCTGACTTGAGAAAAAGAGGTGGGGAGGCAGTCGGGCATGAAGCGCCTAACGGAATATACGTCCTATTCGGATGCGCAGAGGCATTATTCAAAGGACGCGCTTTGGGATTTGTTTGAAGGCAGTCGCGAACGTTTCAACATTGCGCATGAATGCATCGACCGCTATCGCGATGTGGCGGAAACCGCGATCAGCATTGCCCATGCCGACGGGCGCGACGAGATCATTTCCTTTGCAGAGATTTCCAGACGGTCATCTCAGATTGCCCATTATCTGAAGGAGCGTGGCATTCGCAAGGGAGACCGCATCGCGGTGATGATCGAGCCGACCCTGCCATTCTACTGCTGCCTTTACGGAGCGATGAAGGCCGGTGCGGTCGCCGTTCCGATGTTCACACTATTCGGCCCCGACGGCATCCAGTTGCGTGTCGGCGATTGTGAGCCGGAGGTTTTTTTCACCAATGACGACAAGTTTCAGGACGCGCTGGTGGGCGGTGCAAAAAACGTGATCGTTGCCGACAAGGAGTTTCTTGACGGTCTCGATGGCTATCCTGAAACCTATCAGTGGGATACGACCGGGGATGATCTGGCGGTGTTGCAATATACCTCGGGCACGACGCGCCTGTTGCCTGCTGCGGTTCATCATAGCCATCGCTCGATCGTCACCCTGATGGTTGCCGCTCTTTATGGTACAGGCATCCGTCCCGGAGACCGCTTTTTCTGCCCGTCCTCTCCGGCATGGGGGCATGGCTTGTGGCACGGCACATTGGCTCCGCTTGCCATGGGCGTCTCGACGGGTACCTTCAGCGGTCGCTTTGATCCGGTGCGCCTGCTCAAGGCACTACAGGATTTCAAAATAACCAATCTGACGGCGGCGGCCACCCACTACCGCATGATGCGCAATTGCGGCGAGGCCGGGAAATACCGCTATTGCCTCGAAAAGCTCAGCTTCACCGGCGAGCCGATTGATTCCGAAACCGCAAAATATGTCGAGCAGGTTTTCGGCTCCAAGGTCCGCTCCATGTATGGCACCACCGAGATCGGCGTCATCATTTCCAATTATCCCGGAGCGGGCGATCTGGAAGTGCGTGACGGTGCCATGGGCAAGGCGGTGCCGGGCGTCGAGGTCGAGGTGCAGAAAGCCGATGGCACGCCGGCAGCCCCCGGCGAAACCGGTGAATTGATGGTGCGCAAGAGAGGGGAATGGTTCCCCACCAAGGATCTCGGACGCGTCGATGAAGACGGCTATTTCTATCATGCAGGCCGCGCCGATGACGTGATCATTTCGGCAGGCTGGACCATGAGTGCCGTCGAGATCGAAGACGCGATCCTGCGTCACCCCAAGGTGGCCGAATGCGCGGCGATTGGCGTGCCCGATGAATTGCGCGGGCAGGTGGTCAAGGCTTTCATTCTGCTCAAGGGCAAGGGCAGCGATGGCCTTGATGAAGAGATACAGGAGCTGGTGCGCTCCAATCTCAGCCGCCATGAATATCCAAGACAGATTGAATTTGTCACCTCCTTGCCAAAGACCCCCGCAGGCAAGGTGAACCGGAAAATCCTGCGTGATCAGGAAGCGAAATCCGCGGCGACTGCTCAATAGTGCCGTTTGAATTCTGGAGGAGAAAGACATGAATGAGACCCTGCATCGGAAATTTCCGAAAATAACACCCGAGGGGCTTGATGAATTGCGCAAGCGCATCGGCGTCAAGATTGAAAAGACCGTCGAGCCATGGTGCTACGAGGCCACAAGAGACAATATTCGCCACTATGCCCACGGCATCGGTGATGACAATCCGCTCTGGTGTGATCCCGATTATGCCAAGGCGACCAGATATGGCGATGTGATTGCTCTGCCGAGTTTCCTGTTTGCCACCAGCCGTATCATTTCCGGCTATGTCGGCGGGCTGCCGGGCGTGCATGCCATGTGGTCGGGGGCCAATTGGACATGGCACAAGCCAATCCTGCGCAATACCGAATTCCGCACCGAAGCCTTCCTCAAAGACCTGATCGAGCATGATACCCGCTTTGCCGGCAAGGCCATCCAGCAGATCTATCATGTCGATTTCTATGATGCCAAAAATGGCGATCTGCTCGCCGAGGCAGACAGCTGGTGCTTCCGCACGGATCGCGATCAGGCCCGCGAGAATGGCACCAAATATACCGCTGCCAAGGAGAAGGGCCGCCGGGTCTACACGCAGCAAGAACTCGACAGCTTCTATAAATATTACGAGCAGGAAACCATTCGCGGTGCCGAGACGCGCTATTGGGATGATGTCAATGAAGGCGATGCATTGCCAACCATGGTCAAGGGACCGATGACGGCGACCGGCTTCATTGCCTATGCGCAGGGCTGGGGCGGTCTCTATATCCGGGCCAACAAGCTGGCATGGCAACTCCAGCAGAAGCATCCGTCTGCCGGTATCAAGAACCGCTTCGGTATTCCCGACTGCCCCGAACGGGTGCATTGGGAGGAGGAGTTCGCGCTCGAGGTGGGCGCTCCGGGAGCCTATGACTATGGACCGGAACGCACCTCCTGGCTCACCCATCAGGTCACCAACTGGATGGGCGATGACGGCTTTCTGTTTAAGGCCAATTGTCAGGTCCGGCGGCACAATCCCGAAGGCGACATCATTCTTATCCATGGTAGGGTGGCCCGCAAATTCGAGGAAAATGGCCGCTATCTGGTCGAGATCGAGCAACGCGCAGAACAGCAGGATGGCGAGCTTTCTGCGATCGGCTCGGCGATTGTGGAATTGCCCAAACGATAAGGGATTCCTGTTTCAGCCTTTGGGAGGTTTGGTTGAACGCTTTCGGAACAATCCTGAACAAACTGGAAGACGCCCTGCATCTGGGAGGGTGTTTGGGTCTTGTCGCCGTGGCGGCACTCATCAACGCGGACATTCTGCTGCGGTTCTTTTTCAATGAACCGGTTCAGATCCAGTTCGAACTGACCGAGCTGTTTCTTATGCCTGCGTTGGCCACATTGTCCCTTTCTCGCGTCTATCGCGAGGGAGGGCATCTGTCGATTGATCTTGTCCCGAAATATTTCGCTGGAGATATGGGGCTGTTCATCAAGGTCGTGCAGCTGTTTCTGCCTGCGGTCTTCTTTGCCGCAGTCACCTTCATGTCCGGCAAGTTTGCCATTCGGGCCATTCTTGGCGGCGAGATTGAATATGGCGTCATCGATTGGCCGATGGGCTGGGCCTATGCCCTGATCCCGCTGGGATGCGGTGTGCTGTGCCTGCGGCTGGTCCACGACTTTCTGAAAAAGGTCGTCATGACATAAATGTCTTGAAATAAATGCGAATTTTCTTTGGAGGAGAGAAAATGAACAATAGAAAAAGCTATGCAATCGCTTTCGTAACCCTTGTGACGCTTGGTCTTTCCGGCGCCGAAGCCGAGACCTTGCGCCTTGGTGATTTCCAGTCAACCAGCCATATCGTGTCTGTGGAGGGAACGGCAAAATGGATGGCGGCTGTCGAGAAGGAAACCAACGGATCAGTCAAGTTTCAGCATTTCCCCGCCCAGCAGGCCGCCAAATCCAAGGCGCAGCTTGATGCGGTCAATAGCGGCATTCTGGATGCGGCCCTGCTCGGGGCGATCTATCATGCCGACAGCCTGCCGATGAATTCGGTGGTCGGTCTGCCCGGCTTTTACGGCAGCGCGGTTCAAGGCACCAAAGCCCTGCAGACCATGTTGGCACAAGGCCCCTTGCGGGATGAATTGCTTGCCGCCGGTGTGACGCCGATCTTCGGCTTCGTGTTGCCACCCTATCAGGTTCTGGCCAAGAAAAGACTTGGCATGCCCGCCGACTGGGAGGCACTTGACGTGCGAACATCCGGCTCCACCCAAGCCATGACGGCGCGCGCCGTCGGGGCCGTAGGCATTTCCATTCCCGGACCGGAAGTCTATACGGCGGTTGAGCGTGGCCGTCTTGATGCGGTGCTGTTCCCTCTGGCTTCCGTGCCGGGCTACAAGCTCAACGAGGTTGTCAGCCATATTTCCACCAATGGCTCCTTTGGTGGCTACAGTTTCATCATGGTGCTCAAGACATCCGTGTTCGAGGGTCTGGCCAAGGAGATACAGCAAACCCTGCTGCGCCTTGGTGCCGAATCCGCCGCCCACGTTGCCAAGGCACAGGATGATTCCGTCACCGGTCTGATTGCGCAATGGCAGTCAGAGGGCATCGATACCTACAGTTTCTCCGATGAGGAACTGGCCGCGCTGCGCAAGGCGATGGAGGCGGTGAGCACAGATTGGGCCGAACGCATCAATAGCGACAAGGCTGAGGCGGTTCTGGAAAGCTACAAGCAACTGACGGGCAACCAATAGTCTGCATCGGACATGAGCATTGAACGGGTGGCCGCCTTTGGCCACCCATATCCAGGGAGCGCGCGTTCACTCGATGCTGACTTTTCTTTTCATACTAATCCTGCTCGCCTTGCTGATGGCTTTGCGCTTGCCGATCGCCTTCGCAATGGGCATTGCCGGCTTTGCAGGCTTGAGCATCCAACTGGGATATGGCCCGGCTCTTGCCGTGCTTGAACGGGTCTTCTATGACAGTTCGTCCTCCTTCATTCTGGTGGCCATTCCGCTGTTTATCCTGATGGCGGAAGTGCTGACAGCAGGGGATGTGACCCGCCGAGCCATCGTTGCCTGTCAGTCCTGGATCGGTCATGCCAAGGGCGGTCTTGCCATGGCAACCGTTGCCGCTTCGGTTATTCTGGCGGCTCTTGTCGGCAGCTCAACCGCTTCCACCGCCGCAATGGCCGCCTCGGCCTTTCCTGAAATGCGCGCCCATAAATATGCCGACCGTCTGTCCGCAGCCGTGGTCAGCGTTGGTGGCACTTTGGCTGTCGTCGTGCCCCCGTCGATTGTTCTTGTGGTCTATGGTGTCCTGACCGAAACCTCGATTGGCAAGCTTTTTATTGCGGGTATTGTGCCCGGGCTGATGACCGCAGCCGGTCTGGCGCTGGTTATCAAGATCATCGCCCACAGCACCGATCAGGCTCCCAAGGGCGATCCCTTTGATCTGGGCAAGGCCGTGCGTACCAGCCGTCATATCATTCCCATGACCCTGCTGCTGCTGACCGTGATCGGGGCGATCTATGGTGGCCTCACATCCCCGTCCGAAGCAGCCGCGCTCGGTGTCATGGGGGCGCTGATCATCGTTATCCTGCAACGCACCTTGAGCTTTCAGGCTTTCAATCGCTCAGTCAGCGGCGCCATTCGTGCCACCGTGATGATCGTGACCATCGTCGTTTGCTCGGCGATCTTCTCGAACTATCTCGCCTTCACGCGCATCACGCAGGAATTGCTGGAATTTGTGTCGAGCACGGATCTCTCCCGCGAAGTCATCATGGGCATCATCATCCTGATCCTGCTGATTTTGGGCATGTTCATGGACCAGTTGGCGATCCTGTCGCTGGCCATGCCGCTCGCCTTTCCCATGGCCATGGCCCTTGATTACAATCCGGTCTGGTTTGGAATCGTGGTGACGAAGACGGTGGAGATCGGCCTTCTGACACCGCCTCTGGGATTGAATGCCTATGTTGCTGCAGCCCAGACCGGCGTGCCCCTGAAAGTGATTTTCCGCGGAATCTTGCCCTTCTTGGCAATGGAGATGCTGGTGTTGCTGATCCTGCTGGCCTTTCCGCAAATAACCCTTTGGCTTCCTGCTCTGATGCTCAAGTAACGCGCGGGCAGGAACTACAAGACCATTGAAATAGCCATGAAATCTCTTTTCGCGGAGTGCCTGAACGCCTCCGAACGGGGGAGCTGCATGGCAAGTGGAGAAAGACAGATGACCATATTGCACAGCGCAATATCGCCCGGTTCCCCTCGATTTGAGGAGAATAGACTGGCAATGGAAGGCCAGTTGCTGCGGATTGAAAAGGAAGCGCAACGCATCATGACGGGTGGGTCGGATGCTGCCCGTGCCCGCCATGTCGCGCGGGGCAAATTGCTGCCACGCGACAGGATTGCCGGACTGCTTGACCCCGGTTCGCCCTTTCTGGAGGTTGGTCTGTTTGCCGCTTCCGGTCTTTATGGCGATGAAATCCCCGCAGCCGGAGCCATTGCCGGAATAGGCAGGGTTGAGGGACGCGACTGCATGATCCTTTGCAACGATGCCACCGTGAAGGGGGGAACCTATTTCCCCATGACGGTCAAGAAGCATTTGCGGGCGCAGGAGATAGCCGAGCAAAATGGCCTGCCTTGCATCTATCTGGTGGATTCAGGCGGGGCCAACCTCAACAATCAGGACGAGGTCTTCCCCGACAGAGACCATTTCGGTCGCATTTTCTACAATCAGGCCCGCATGAGCGCAAAGGGTATTTGTCAGATCGCTGTGGTCATGGGCTCCTGCACCGCAGGCGGTGCCTATGTCCCAGCCATGAGCGATCAGACCATCATCGTGCGCGAGCAGGGCACCATATTTCTTGCCGGACCACCGCTGGTGAAAGTCGCAACAGGCGAGGAGATCGATGCCGAGACACTGGGAGGAGGGGACACCCATACACGCCTCTCGGGGGTGGCGGATTATCTGGCGGATGACGACCGGCACGCGCTTGCCCTTGCTCGGGAAATCGTCAGACATCTGGGACCGGCCCCCCGTCCCAATATCGACCTGATCGAGGCCAAAGCTCCCCTTCTTTGCATGGATGAGGTGATGGGCATCGTTCCGGCCAATGACAAGACGCCTTATGATGTGCGCGAAATCATTGCCCGGTTGGTGGATGCTTCGGACTTTGCCGAATTCAAACCGCGCTATGGCACGACGCTGGTGACCGGCTTTGCCCATATCGACGGGGTGCCGGTGGGTATCCTTGCCAATAACGGCGTCCTGTTTTCGGAAAGCTCGCTGAAGGGGGCGCATTTCATTGAGCTTTGCTGTCAGCGCAAGATACCGATCCTCTTTCTGCAGAATATTACCGGCTTCATGGTCGGTTCCAAATATGAGGCCGCAGGCATAGCCAAGGATGGAGCCAAGCTGGTCACAGCCGTATCCACCGCGGCCGTGCCCAAGATCACCGTGATCATTGGCGGCTCCTATGGTGCTGGCAACTATGGCATGTGTGGCCGTGCATTCGGGCCGCGCTTTGTCTGGATGTGGCCCAATGCCCGCATCTCGGTGATGGGTGGGGCACAGGCCGCCGGTGTTCTGGCCGATGTCCGCCGGGCAGGCATTGAAGCCGGAGGCGGTCGCTGGTCCAGCGAAGAAGAAGCGGAGTTCAAGCGCCCGACGCTGGAAATGTTCGAGCGCCAGTCTCAGCCGCTTTATGCCTCTGCCCGGCTCTGGGATGACGGCATCATTGATCCGCGCAAGACCCGCGAGGTTGTTGCCCTGTCCCTGCGTGCAACACTGAACATGCCCATCGCCGACACCCAATTCGGTCTCTTCAGGATGTGATGATGAAACAGCTTTTTGACAAGATACTTGTTGCCAATCGGGGCGAGATCGCCTGCCGCATCATGCAAACGGCCAAACGGCTGGGGCTGCGCACGGTCGCGGTTTATTCCGATGCCGATGCATCCGCCCGCCATGTGTCTCTTGCCGATGAAGCGGTATATATCGGCGGCTCCAGCCCGGCGGAAAGCTATTTGCGCCTCGAGGCGATCCTTGATGCAGCGCGCCGAACGGGGGCCGGAGCCATTCATCCCGGCTATGGGTTCCTCTCGGAAAATCCCGACTTTGTCGAGGTGGTCGAAGCCGCCGGGCTGGTCTTCATCGGACCCTCGGCGCAATCGATCAGGGCGATGGGCCTCAAGGATGAAGCCAAGCTCTTGATGGAGAAGGCTGGCGTTCCCGTTGTGCCCGGATATCAGGGCGCTGAACAGGGAGAAGATTTCCTCGCCGAATGTGCTGACAGGATCGGCTATCCGGTTCTGATCAAGGCCCGCGCCGGTGGCGGTGGCAAGGGCATGCGCAAGGTTGATGATCCCGCCAGTTTCAGGGCCGCACTTGCTTCTGCCAGACGCGAGGGGAAAGCCGCCTTTGGGGATGATCATGTATTGGTCGAGAAATATATCACCACCCCGCGCCATATCGAGGTTCAGATCTTTGGCGACAGCCACGGCAATGTGGTTCACCTGTTCGAGCGGGATTGTTCCTTGCAGCGGCGGCACCAGAAGGTGATCGAGGAGGCTCCAGCTCCGGGCATGAGCGCAGAAGTCCGCAAGGCACTGACGGAAGCTGCTATCACAGCCGCAAGAGCGATCCGTTATCGCGGTGCGGGAACCATCGAGTTCATCGTTGATGGCTCCGGTCCGCTCAGGCCTGACGGCTTCTGGTTCATGGAGATGAACACCCGCCTGCAAGTGGAGCATCCGGTAACAGAGGCCATCACCGGTCTGGATCTGGTGGAATGGCAATTGCGCATTGCCGCAGGAGAGCTCTTGCCTCGTCGGCAGGAAGAGATATCAATGAGCGGTCATGCCTTCGAGGCCCGGCTCTATGCGGAGAATCCTGCCAATGATTTTCTGCCCGCCACAGGGCAGTTGCATGCACTCACCTTTGATGAGAATGCCCGCAATGATACCGGCGTCAGAAGCGGAGATGTGATCTCGCCATGGTATGACCCGATGATTGCCAAGATCATCACCAGAGGTGAAACCCGCTCTCAGGCGTTGGCGCGATTGCGCAAGGCGCTTGCCGCCACCCATGTGGCAGGAACGGTGACCAATGCTGCCTTTCTGGCAAGGCTCGCCTCCCACGAAGGCTTTTGCAATGAACAGTTTGACACCGGCCTCATCGAGCGCGATCTGAAAGGATTGTGCCAGACGCCTGCGGTCAGCGAATTGCATCTCGCCTTCGCGGCCATTGCCGCATTGGATATTCGCCCCGATCCGCCGCTTGCGGCGCATCGCGGCTGGCGTCTTTGGGGAGAGGCAAAATCGGATGTCAAGCTTCTCGCCGGGGGTGAAACATACGAGCGCTCAGTCATCTATCATGCAGATAATTCGCTTTCCCTTGCGGGGGGAGACGAACCTGCCGACTTGCAGGAACTGGAACGGGATGGCGCTTGGCTGATAGCCCGCTACGGGCCGACGCGCCGCCTGATCAAAGCCCATGTCAGCCGGACCGTGCAGGGTGACAAGATGCATCTTTCGGTTCTCTGCGATGGTATCTGCCACGCGTTCCATTGTCAGGATGCAAGGTCCGGCAGCCATGCCCACAGCGACAAGAGCGATGCGGTGATGGCCCCCATGACCGGCATCGTCATCGAGCTTTCCGTTTCTCCCGGCGATGTGGTGCGCAAGGGTGACAGTCTGGGCATCATGGAAGCGATGAAGATGGAAACCAGCTTCACCGCACCCCGTGACGGCGTCGTGGCCGATGTCTGCTGTGCTGTCGGTGCTGCGGTCGAGGGAGGCGCTGTGCTTGTATCATTCGTGGAGCTGGCCGGATGACCAAGCATGTCAGCATCTACGAGGTCGGGCCGCGCGATGGCTTGCAAAATGAGACCGCGATCATTCCAACCGCGCAGAAGATCGCCCTGATTGATCTGCTCACCGAGGCCGGTTTTGCCAGAATAGAGGCCACCAGCTTTGTTTCCCCCAAATGGGTGCCGCAACTGGCCGACGCAAAAGAGGTTATGGCCGGCATCTCACGGGTGCAAGGGGTCACTTATGGTGTGCTTACGCCCAATCTGAAAGGAGCACAAATGGCTCTTGCTGCCGGGGCGAGTGAATTCGCGATCTTTACCTCGGCCTCGGAAGGCTTTTGCCAGAAGAATATCAATTGCTCCATTGCCGAGAGCCTTGTTCGCTTCGAGCCCGTGTTGGCATTGGCCAGAGAGCATTCCATTCCCGTGCGTGGCTATGTCTCCTGCATTGTGGCCTGCCCCTATGATGGCCCCGTCGAGCCGGAAGCTGTGGGCCATGTCGCAAAGGCTCTTTTCGGGATGGGTTGTCATGAAATCTCGCTGGGTGACACCATTGGTGCGGGAACGCCGGAGAGCATCTCCCGAGCGCTGGAAGCGGTTTTGGCTCATGTCAGCGCTGACAATCTGGCGGGGCATTTTCACGACACCAATGACAAGGCGCTTGCCAATGTGAAGGCCGCATTGCGGCTTGGCCTGCTGAGCTTTGACAGCGCCGCAGGCGGACTGGGCGGCTGTCCCTATGCCCCCGGAGCCAAGGGCAATATTTCCTCGCGCGCTCTGGTCACCATGCTGGAAGAAGAAGGCTTCGCAACGGGCATCGATCTGGACCGGTTGGCGGCAGCGGAGAAGCTGATCACCAGCTTTCACACACCCTTGAGATGAATGACAAAAGGAAGCAACCAGATGAGCTATCAGACCATTCGCATCGAGCAGGACGAACAGGGCATTGCCAGCGTAACGCTCAACCGGCCCGACAGGCATAATGCCATGAATGAAGAAATGATCATGGAACTCACGCAGGCGGCGGCATCGCTTGGCGGCGATGAGCGCGTGCGCGTCATTCTTCTTGCCGGAGAAGGCAAGAGCTTTTGCGCCGGGGGCGATCTGGGCTGGATGCAGCAGCAGGCGGGCAAGGACAGGGACGGCAAGATCGAACAGGCAAGCAAGCTTGCCGCCATGCTGGCCAGATGGAACAGCCTGCCAAAGCCTGTCGTGGGCCGTATTCACGGCGCCGTTTATGGCGGTGGCATGGGGCTGGTTGCCATCTGTGATGTGGTCGTTGCGGCTGATGATTGCCGTTTCGCCCTTACCGAAACCCGTCTCGGGCTCGTGCCCGCGACAATTGGCCCTTTCGTGGTGGCGAGGCTGGGCGGATCATTTGCTCGTCAGGTCTTTTTCAATGCGCGATCCTTTGACGCGGACTTCCTCATGAGGGCAGGGCTTGTTGCCCGTGTCTGCGCGGCCGCAGAGCTTGACGATGCCGCAAGGAAGGAAGCTGGCTATTTTCTTGAATGCGCTCCGGGGGCTGTGGCAGATGCCAAGGCTCTGTGCCGAAAGCTGGCCGGGGCGGATCCCGGGGAGATGAAAGAGATGACAGCCAATGCGCTCGCTGATCGCTGGGAAACATGTGAGGCGCAGGCGGGAATTGAAGCCTTTTTCGCCAAAACATCCCCGCCATGGCGAACAGGGCAGTAGATCCTGAGGCTTATGCCGCTTTTCGTCCTTCCAATGTCGGCGAAATGCATATTTCTCTTTTTCCATACTGGACATGGCGCCTCAAATTGTATCTTTTAATTTCGAGGACCGTTTCCACTTTTGCATGAGATTGCCATGACGGGCTGGAACTGTCCTTTCGCCATGAATTGCTGATTTCCAGCGCGTGAAATATCCGGATCTTCCCAACTGGAGAAAGAGGGACGCTCTCATGAAACCGTCGTTGACATTCATCGCCTTAACCGCAGCTGTGACTTTTGGGGCTGGTATTGCGCAAGCGGCTGAGCAATGTGCTGCTGGCAAGACACTTGAAGCAGGCAAGTTGACCATCGCAACGGGCAATCCGGCCTATTTCCCATGGGTCATTGATGATGCGCCTGAAAGCGGCAAGGGCTTTGAAGCTGCCGTCGCCTACGCTGTTGCCGACCGGATGGGATTTGACGCTGATCACGTTAGTTGGGTGCGTGCTTCCTTTGATGAATCGATCCAGCCCGGCGCAAAGAGTTTCGATGTCAATATGCAGCAATTCTCCATCACTCCAGATCGCGACAAGGTCGTCGATTTCTCCGCTCCATATTACACCTCTGCCATGGCGGTCCTGACCACCAAGCCTATCATCGAGGCTGGTGCCAAACCGACGCTGGATTCGCTCAAGAAGCTGAAATGGGGCGCACACGCGACCACCACCGCAGTGCCGATGCTGGTGGGGCTGGTCGATCCGGAGAGCGATCCGATGCTTTACAATGACAATGCCGACGTCTCCGCCGCCCTTCAGGCCGGCCAGATCGATGCTGCCCTGTTTGATCTGCCAACAGCGCTGTTTTTGGCGGCTGTGACGGTCAATGACGGCGTGGTGCTGGGGCAGTTTCCGGCAGAGCGGTCAACCAACCCCGATCAGTTCGGCATGCTGATGGAAGAGGGAAGTCCGCTCAAACCCTGCATTGATGAGGCCATCAATGCGCTCAAGGAAGACGGCACGCTTGCCAAACTCGAAAATAGCTGGCTTGCAGAAAGCACTGGCGTGCCGGTTATCAAATAATGTCTGAAAGCAAAATGGGACTAACCCGTCGGCAGGCGTATGAACGCAAGCTCAGACGCCGCTCGATGTTTCTTGCCGCCATCTCCACCAGCGTCGTCTTTGCGGCGCTGGTGATCCTCATTCCGCTGACCCCGGGCTGGGAGCGGGTCAAGCAGAGCTTTTTCAATTGGGAGATCGTGGTTCGGACCTTCCCCAAGCTGCTTGATGCCTTCCTTCTCGATGTGGCAATTTTCGCCTGGTCGGTGCCGCTGATCGCTGCCCTTGGCCTTGCCATTGCATTGGCGCGCGATGTGCGCGATCCGGTCTTCTATCCGTTGCGCCTGTTTGGCATTGTCTATACCGACATCTTCCGCGGGGTGCCGGTGGTGCTGGTGGTCTATCTCATCGGCTTTGGCATTCCGGGCCTCGGGCTTCAGCGCCCCTTCAATTCTCCCTATTTGTGGGGCACCGTGGCACTGGTGCTGACCTATGCCGCCTATGTGGCCGAGATTTTCCGCTCCGGTATCGAGAGCATTCATGCCTCCCAGCGCAATGCCGCCCTTTCCCTTGGCATATCGGGAGCGGATGCAATGCGCTTCGTCATCCTGCCGCAGGCCATCCGGCGCGTGATCCCGGCGCAGATGAATATTCTCATCGCCCTGCAGAAGGATGTCGCTCTTCTGTCCTTCATCGGACCGGTGGAGATCTTCCGGCAGGCAGGCGTGTTCAAATCCCTGTTGGCCAGCTTCACCCCCTATGTGGTCGCCGCCGCCATCTTTCTGGTCGTCACCATTCCGGCGACACGTCTGGCTGACCATCTGCTCGCCAAGCAAAATCGGGCCCGCTCATGAAACTTCAAGTCAAGAATGTGCATAAATCCTTTGGGCCGACCAAGGTGCTCAACGATATTTCGCTGGATGTGGCCGAGGGTGAAATGACCTGCCTGATCGGTGCTTCCGGTTCTGGCAAATCGACGCTGCTGCGCTGCATAAACCTGCTTGAGCCGGTCGATGATGGTGAAATCTGGCTCGATGGAGCCGAGATCGCCGATCCGGCGCTTGATCCGCAACCCATTCGCCAGCGCATCGGCATTGTCTTCCAGTCCTTCAATCTCTTCCCGCACATGAATGCAGAGGAGAATGTCATGCTCGCCCCGCGCCGGATCTTCAAGAAGAGCCGCGATGCGCTGCGCCCCGAAGTGGAAGAATTGTTCGAGCGCTTTGGCCTCGGAGACCGGATGCATCACTATCCCGACCAGCTTTCCGGCGGTCAGCAGCAGCGCGTTGCCATCGTGCGGGCGCTGGCGATGAAGCCGGAGATCATGCTGTTTGACGAGATCACATCGGCTCTTGATCCCGAACTGGTGGGCGAGGTGCTACAGGTTCTCAAGTCTCTCAAGCTCGATGGCATGACCATGGTGCTGGCAACTCATGAAATGGCCTTTGCCCGCGATGTCGCCGACAAGGTTTGTTTCCTCGACAAGGGGCGGATTCTGGAGCAGGGGGCACCAGCGGAGATCTTTTCGCACCCGAAAGAAGAGCGCACGCGCGATTTTCTCTCCCGAGTGTTGGGCCCTCAGTAACCGCGCTTTACGGGCGTTAAACACCAATGTGGGCCAAGGGGAGGAATCCCTTAAAAAGGCGCGCAATAGGTGGTTGCAATTGCTTTACTTGCTTTGGTGTTTCCAATAATGTCTGCGCCGACATCACATGGAAATGGCCAGAAATTGCAGGCATAGGCAATCATGAAGCAACAAGACAGACAAATTGGCTATCGCCCCGATGTCGATGGTATCAGGGCGTTTGCCGTACTTGCCGTCTTTCTGTTTCATCTCGATTTTGCTTTCATTCCCGGTGGCTTTGTCGGCGTTGACGTCTTCTACGTGATCTCCGGCTATGTCATCCTGCGCAGCGTCGTGCCCGATCTCAAGGCAGGGCAATTCTCGCTGATGTCCTTTTATGACCGGCGAGTGCGCAGGATCTATCCCGCCCTGATCCTTGCGGTCTTGCTCTCCATTGTCGTGGGATATTTCATCGCCACACCCAAAGAATTTGAATCCCTTGGCGGTTCTGCCGCAGCCTCGCTCCTTTCCGGCTCGAACATCTATTTCAATGACCGGCTTGGCTATTTTGCTGCCGCCGCCAAGACCATTCCGTTGCTGCACACATGGTCGCTGGGTGTCGAGTTTCAGTTCTATCTCCTTGTCCCGTTGCTGCTGCTGGTCGTTGTTCGCCTGTTTGGCAACAATGGGCGGGCGATCCTGATTGCGCTGCTGGCTCTGGTCGGGCTTTCCTTTCTCGCCAATCTCGTCACGATCTATCTGCTTCTGGACAGCAAGTTGGCCTTCTATATGCCGATGACACGCTTCTGGGAAATCGGGCTTGGCGGTTTGATTGCCTTTTGGGATGGCCGCTTTCGGGTCGGCCGTGGCCTGTCCCTTTTCCTGACATGGCTGGCGATTGCCGGACTGGTTGCCTCGGTTATCCTGATTGATCAGACCGTCGCCTTCCCTGGTGTGATAGCGCTTCTGCCCGTGCTGGCGAGTGCAATTCTGGTGATGCTTCTGCCAGGTGAGGGGAGTTTTTATCACCGTCTCGTCACCTCCGGCCCGGCGCTTTTCTTTGGCCGCATTTCCTATTCCCTTTATCTCTTTCACTGGCCAATGATCGTCTTTCCGTCCCTGTATCTGGGGCGAGAGCTTGCCTTGCCGGAGAAAGCCCTGATCTTTGTTGCTGCAACAGTGCTTTCCTATGTGAGCTGGAAATTTGTCGAAACCCCGATCCGAAGGGCCCGTCAGGGGCGCAAGCGACAGATTGCCTTAAGCACTATGGGAGGCGGCGTGCTGCTGCTCTGTCTCATTTGCCTGCAGGTGATCATGTCCAGCGGGCTGCCCGCTCGTCTTAATCCCGAGGCGCGGCAGATCTATAACCAATTGATCAACCCGAAGCCATCTCGGTCTGAAGTGATCGACTGCGAACCCGTTTCCGGTTTGCATGGCATTCGCAAGGCCTCGATTTCCTCCTGCCTCTATTCCGGTAAGGGAACTAAGGCTCATGTTGAATTCGTTCTGTGGGGCGATTCCCATGCGGGCATGCTCTGGCATCAGATGCGCCTGCATATGGATGAGGTCGCCATGAGCGGCATTCTGGCTGTCATGCCCGATTGCGCGCCCCTGCTTGATGTTTACACATCCAAATTGAAAAACCGGGCGGAGTGCAGCCAATTGGGCCAGTATCTGCAGCAGATCGTGAAAGAGCGAGGCGTACCAGTTGTGGTGCTTGCCACCCGCTGGGGCAACTATTCCTCATCCCTGAGAGCGCCGGGAGACGGTGCCTTGCCCAAGACGCTTTATGACGACGACGATGGCGGTGCGCCAATCCCGTTCCTGAAGGCCCTGTCGCGCACGGTGGAGTATTTCACCGGTTTGGGTGCGCGCGTGGTGCTGGTCGGGCCGGTGCCCGAGATCGACTTCAATGTGCCGGAGATGCTCATCCGCTCGGTCAATCTGGGCTTCCCGCTTCCCAAGGCATCGCGCGCTGAATTCGATGCCCGTCAGCGCCAGACGATGGCCGCTCTGCAACGCTTCTCGGCAAACAGGTCGGTAACGCTGGTCTATCCTCACAGGCATTTGTGCGATGAGGATCAATGCCGGACAGTGGCGGGCCAGACCCCTCTCTATATCGATGATGATCATCTCAGCGAGCAGGGGGTGAAGCTGATCCTGCCCGAGATCCTCGCGGCGATCAGGGCTGCCGGAAATAGCGACAAGTGACGCACTTCAAAAGCAAAAGGCCAGTCCGTATCAACCGGACTGGCCTTGTTGTCGATCGCGTTGTCGATGCCGTGAAGGCAGAGATCAGATGGCGGTTGCCAGACGGCTTTCCACATAGATTTCGCGCAGTTTTCTGGTGATCGGCCCCGGTGTGCCGTCGCCAATCTGCTCGCCATCGATATTGACCACCGGCAGCACGAAATTGGTCGCCGATGTGTTGAAGGCCTCCGCAGCCTGTTTGGCTTCTTCAAGAGTGAAGGGGCGTTCTTCCACCTTGATGCCAGCCTCTCGGGCCAGATCAAGAGTGCTGGCTCGGGTGATGCCCGGCAAGATGACATGGGAGAGATCGCGGGTGACCAGCGTGCCATCTTTCTTGACGATATGAGCCGTAGCAGAGCTGGCCTCGGTCACCAATCCCTCTTCAATGAGCCATGCGTCATCCGCACCCTGCTGGTGTGCCTGCGTCTTGGCCCATGTCGGATAGAGCAATTGCACAGTCTTGATATCGCGCCGCTCCCAGCGCCAGTCTGGCAGGGAAATGACAGAAATTCCGGATTTCGCGTAAGGATTCTCCAGCACCTTCTTGGTCTGGGTAAACATCGAGAATGTCGGGGCCGGCTTGTCCGGCATGATAAAGTCACGATCGTCTACGCCGCGGGAAATCTGCAGATAGATCATGCCTTCCTCGACATTGTTGCGGGCAACAATCTCGCGATGAATGGCAAGAAGGTCTTCGCCTTCATAAGGGCATTTCATGCCCAACTCGCCCAGCGAGCGCTGCAGGCGGGCCGCATGGCCGTGATAATCGATTAGTTTGCCGCCGACAACAGCGGTCACTTCATAAATCGCGTCGGCAAATGTGTAGCCACGGTCGAAAATGGAAATTTTGGCATCGGCTTCATCAAGCCACTCGCCATTGAGATAGACAGTGCGGGACAAGGCGTATTTCCTTTGCAGAACTGGTTTTATAATTGTGGGGATTTGAACGGGGCGAAGGTGATGCCTTCCTTTGAAAGCGCTTCGCGCAAGGCACGGGCCACATCCACTGCGCCGGGGGTGTCGCCATGAATACAGACGGTGGTTGCCTTGACAGGCAACTTCTTGCCGCCAACCGTTGGAATGAAGCCATCTTTGACCATGCTGAGCACCTGATCCGTGCTTTTCTGCAAGTCATGAATGACAGAGCCTTCCTCCTGACGCGAGGTCAGCATGCCATTGTCATCATAGGTCCGGTCGGCAAAGACTTCGCAGGCCACTTCCAGACCCGCCGCTTCAGCCGCTTTCATGGTTTCCGAATAGGGCAGGGTGACGAAAGTCAGCGAAGAATCCACAGCCTTGATCGCTGATGCGCAGACTTCTGCCAGTCTGGCATCTTCAGCCGCGATATTGCCCAGCGAGCCATGGGTTTTGACATGGGTGATCGGCCATCCCAAAGCCTTCGCCATGCCCTGTACGGCGGCAATCTGATAGATCAGCTGCGCTTCCACATCCTCAGGCTTTTCGCCATAAATCCGGCGGCGACCGAAGCCATAGAGATCCATGAAGGAGGGATGCGCACCGATGGAGACGCCCTTTGCCTTTGCCGCCAGAATGGTATCGCGAACCACGACCGGGTCACCGGCGTGGAAACCGCAAGCGATATTGGCCGTGTTGATCAATTCGAGCATCGAACTGTCGTCGCCCACTGTATAGGCACCGAAGCTCTCTCCCATATCGCAGTTGAGATCGATCATTGTCATGAGATAGTCCTTTCGCCTTCTGCAAGGAAATCCGGGCCTTGTCCAGTAATGTCCCGTCCCCTTATCCTTGGCAGTTTTACCCATGTCTTTCGTCTTAGGCAACAGAGAGGCGTAATCAACATGGGGAGGGTCAATCCTTGAGGCCTGTTTTTTATTATTTACTCCTGACATACAATTGGTATACTGAAATGGCAAGACCATAATGACATGGAAAATGAATTTGAAACTGTTTGACATATTGCGCAAAGGCTCTTCGCGCTCGGGGCCACGGGAGCCGATACCGGCGCGGTTCCTGCATTGCGGCGACAGCGCCATTGCTGTTGAATTGGCGAGCGAGATTGACGAGAAGGCAAATCAGCGCGTGATCATGCTGGCCGAGGATCTTGCAAAACGCCCCATCATGGGCATCGAGGAAGTGGTGCCGACCTATCGCTCGCTGCTGCTGCTATATGATCCCGAAATCATTCGCGGGCAGGGGCTGATCGAGGCTGTAACGAAACGGCTTGAAGCGCTGGTCGATAGCGCAAAGGCGACACGCAGCTTCACCATCCCGGTGCTGTATGGCCATGAGGCCGGGCTTGACCTTGAAGAGATGGCGCAAATGAAGGGGCTGACGCCTCAGGACGTGATCTCCATCCATTCATCGGCGGAATATCGCGTCTATATGATCGGCTTTGCCCCCGGCTTTGCCTATCTGGGCGGCGTGCCTGAAATTTTGCATACTCCGCGCCTCAAGGTGCCCCGCCAGCATATCGAGGCAGGTTCTATCGGCATCGGAGGCAAACAGGGCAATATCAATTCGGTCTCCTCGCCGAGTGGCTGGCGCTTTCTGGGCCGTACCCCCTTGAAGCTGTTTGATGCGAACCGCTCGGAACCTTTCCTTTTGCAGGCCGGAGACAGGGTCTCCTTCCGACCAATCGAGCCGGATGAAGCGCAGGCACTGGATGCTGCCGTTGCGCGCGGGGAAACATGTCTGGAGGTCAATGCACAATGAATGTAATCCAGATCAAGAATCCCGGTCCGATGATGACCATTCAGGATCTCGGACGCTCGGGCATGCTGCATGCTGGCGTTTCTCGCTCGGGGCCGATGGATGCGCCGTCATTCCGGCTGGCCAATGCGCTTGTCGGCAACCCGCAAGAAAGCGCCGCCATTGAATTTGCCATGCTTGGTGGCAGCTTCGCAGCTTCTGCACCGGTCCGCATTGCCGTAACGGGCGGCGCTGTTGAGGTGAAGATCGACAATGTGCCGGTTGCGCCATGGGAAAGCCACTGGCTGATGCCCGGCGCAATTTTGTCAATCGGCATTGTCAAGGGAGCCGTCTGGGGCTATCTGGCCATCTCGGGTGGTCTGGAAGTGCCCGCAACACTCCGCTCGCGCTCCACCCATATCCGCACCGGCCTTGGTGGGCTGGAAGGGCGCTGCCTGCAGAAGGATGACATTATCGAAATCGGTGAGGCTTCTTCCTCTCCGCTTATGGTGCAGAGCCAACCGCGCATCTTCAATGGCGATGTTATCCGCATCGTACCCGGCCCGCAGGCCGACTATTTCGATGATGCCAACTGGCAGACATTTCTCGGTCAGTCTTACCGTGTTTCGGCCAAGCGTGACCGCATGGCGCAGGCTCTGGAAGGCCCGCAACTTTCAGCAGCCGGCGGCCATGATATCGTTTCCGATGGTACCGTTTTCGGCTCCATTCAGGTGCCCGGCTCGGGCTTGCCTCTGGTGCTGATGGCCGAGCGGCAGACCACTGGCGGCTATCCGAAAATCGCCACCATCGCTACGGTCGATCTGCCGAAATTCGCCCAGACCCCGACTGGAGCGCCCGTCCGCTTTGTCTCCATTTCGCCGCAAGAAGCCGAAGACCTGCTGATCACCGAACGGCAGGCCATCAAGGCCAGTCTGGCGTCTCTCTCCAGAAAACCGGATCCTGCATAGATCCGACAGCAATCACCCCTTACACACCACCGCCACGGTTGAGCAAACCAGCAAAAGACGCCAACCGCGCCAGATGGAAAGAAAAGAAAATGAAATGCCTGATCATTCAGCCGATTCATGAAGTCGGCCATGCCATGCTGCGAGAGGCTGGCATCGAGCCCGTTATGTGCCCATCGCCCGACATGGCAACCGTCATCAAGATGATTCCGGGCTTTGATGCGGTTATCACACGCGATGCGGGCTTCTCTGCCCAAGCCTCTGCTGCCAGCGACAAGCTCAAGGTCATTGTTGTACATGGTGCCGGTCATGACGCCGTCGACAAGGAGGCCGCGAGCGCCAAGGGCATTCTTGTCTGCAATACGCCGGGGCAGAATTCCCGCTCCGTATCCGAATTGGCGGTGGGGCTGATCCTGTCCGCCTTGCGTCACATCCCCGAAGCCAACCGCGCCGAACGGGCTGGCGAGACGGGCATTCGGGAGCGCGAGGTCTATACCGAACTGACCGGCAAGACCGCCCTGATTGTCGGCTGGGGTGTCATCGGTCGCGGATTGGGCCACATGCTCAAGGCGGCTTTCGACATGAATATTCTGGTCTATTCGCCTCGTGCGCCCGAGGTCAATGGCTTTGAGCGCGTCTCCTCGCTGGAGGAGGGGCTGGCAAGGGCAGACATCATTTCGCTGCATACACCGATGCGCCCTGAGACCGCCAACATGATCTGCCACGAAACGCTGGCCAAGGCAAAGCGGGGCGCGGTTCTGATCAACACCGCTCGCGCAGGGCTGGTCAATGAGGCTGATCTGGCTAAAGCCATCCAGTCCGGCCAGATTGCTGCCGCCGCGCTCGATGTCTATTCCCATGAGGCGCCAACCGGACCTCTGGCTGAGACCGGCCATGTGATCTTTACCCCCCATCTGGGTGGTTCGACCACTGAAGCGATGAAGCGAACGGCCACAGGAGCCGTTACCCATCTGCTCAAGGCCCTGTCCGGAGAACGGCCGGAAACCGCCCTCAACGATCCGCAATAGGTCGCGCCGAGCATTGATTTGCAGTCCAGACTGGAAGCAAAGCCCTAAAGAGAAGCCCAAAAGAAAGCTCAGAAGAGAAGCCCAATGAGTGATGTCATTCGAGAAACCGTCAACCGTCTTCTGGCCCGGATCAACGCCATTTCCGATCCGGGTCCCGGTTTCACACGGCCGTCCTATAGCGCTCTGGAGAGCAAGGCCCATGATATCGTAGCCGAAGAGGCCGAGGCGCTCGGAATGACGGTGACCCGCGATGCCGGTCTCAACCTGTTCGCCCGCTTGCCCGGAGAAGACAGGGACGCAACACCGCTCTTTATCGGCTCTCATCTGGATACGGTTCCCATGGGCGGCGCCTATGACGGGCAGGCCGGTGTTGCCGGAGCTGTTGCTCTTGTGGCGGCCTTTGTCAAATCGGGCAGAAAGCCCAAAACCGACATCATTCTCACCGTGACACGGGCTGAGGAAAGTGTCTGGTTTCCGGTTTCCTTCATCGGCTCGCGTGGTTTGCTCGGGCGTCTGGAGCCGCAGGATCTTGAAGCCCGTCGCGCGGATACGGGGCGCACACTGGCCGATCACATGCGCGAGCTGGGTGGCAATCCTGAAGCCGTGCCAGATGGGGCCGGTTTTGCGCCTGCCAATTTCATCGAGTTTCACATCGAGCAGGGACCGGTTCTTGATGATGCAGGCGAAGCCTTTGGCATTGTCTCGGCCATCCGGGGCGGCCTGCGCTATCGCAATGCGATCATCGAGGGAACATGGGCCCATTCGGGCGGGGCTCCAAGAGACGCGCGCTCCGACGTGGTCTTCGCGCTTTCCGAGCTTGTCGTTCGCCTCGATGAATTGTGGGGCCAGATGCTTGATGAGGGCAAGGACATCGCTGTGACGGTGGGCCGTATCGATGCGGCAACCCCTGAACATGCCTTTGCCAAGGTACCGGGGCGCCTCGAATTCTGCATCGATCTGCGCAGCGTCGATGACACAGCGCTCGACCGCATGGATGCCTTGCTCAAGCAGGAAATTGCAAAGGTCGAGGCAAAGCGCGGCGTGCGCTTCAAACTGGGTCCCCAATCGCGCAGCACCCCCACAGCGCTCTCGAGCAATCTTGGCGACAAGGTGGAAAAGGCTGCCAAAGCGCTCGATATCGAGCCGAGGCGGATGCTCTCCGGTGGTGGACATGATGCGGCGGCCTTCGCGCTGGCTGGTTGGGAATCTCTGATGGTTTTCATCCGCAACTGGAACGGCAGCCATAATCCCGACGAAGCCATGGATCCGGAAGATCTCATCACCGCGGTGCGCGTCATTCACAAGGCGTGGAGCTGAGCAATCATAACCGGATCTGACTGCACCAGCATGGGCGAGCGGCAAGGGCCGGTCGCCTGTACAGCCAATGCATTCCAATCATAAAAGCCCCTTTCAACAAAGACCAACAGGCAAGAGACCAGATGGACCAGTTTACAGACATGCGCGGACGCGAAGCCGCATTTTCAAGTGAGGAATTTGCCGAGCGTCAGGCCCGCGCTCAGGCTGCCATTGCCGCGGCTGGTCATGAGGTCCTGCTGGTTACCAGCCCGGAAAATATCTATTGGCTGACCGGTCGCCAAACTGCGGGCTATTTTGCTTTCCAGACGCTGATCCTGCCCGCCAACGGAGCCCCGATCCTGCTGGTTCGCCAACTGGAACTGGCTGGCTCGGTTGCCAATTGCTGGCTTGAGAGTATCGTTGCCTATCAGGATGGCGAAGACCCGGTAGCCCTGCTTGCCAGCCTGCTGGCCAAGGCCGGGTTCAAGGCAATCGCCATGGAGCTTGATGGCTGGTTCGTCTCGCCCAAAATGGCGCAGCAGATCGAGACGGCCTTGCCTTCGGGCAGGCTTTGCGATGGCTCCGGCCTCATTGCGCCCCTACGCATGATCAAGTCTGAGGCTGAGCTGGAGGCGATCCGCCATGCTGCCCGTTATGCCGAGCTTGGCCTTGCCGCTGGTATCGAAGCGGCAGCCGAAGGCGTGGACGAGAATGCCATTGCGGCGGCGATGTTGTCAGGGGCAGTGCGTGCCGGATCAGAAACCATGGCCATGGAGCCGCTCGTCTCTTCCGGTCCGCGCAGTGGCCTGCCTCACATGACATGGCGCAGGCGAGCGCTGGAGCAGGGCGATCCGGTTTTCCTTGAACTGGCGGGTAGCCACTTGCGCTATCATTCGGCCCTGATGCGCACCGTCTGGATCGGCAAACCCTGCGATGAGGGGCAGGCGATGATGGATTGTGCGCTCAAGGCGCTTGAGAAGGCGCTGGAAGCCATCAGGCCCGGAATATCCTGCGCCGAGCCCCATCTGGCGGCCCAGAAGGTGATTGACGATCTTGGCTACACCGCCGCCTTTCGCAAAAGGATCGGCTATTCCATGGGGGTAGCCTTCGCACCCGATTGGGGCGAGGGGGGCATTCTGAGTCTGTTCAGTGGCATCGAGCAGGAAATCCGTCCCGGTATGGTGTTTCATTTGCCAGCAACCCTGCGCTCCTATGGCGTCTGGACCGTGGGCGCATCCGAGACGGTGATCGTGACCGAGCATGGCATCGACATTCTCTCGGACCTGCCACGGCAAATCGCTGTCCGATGATGATCAGGCCTGTGCGAGCCAATCCAGAAAGCGCGTGCGGACATTGTCGAAATGATGTTCCATCGCGCCGCGGGCTGCTTCCCCATCGCCTGCTTCGATCGCGCTGATAACGGTCAGATGGTCCCGCGCCTGCGCGTCGAACTTGTCATGAACGCGGGTAATCGTGCAGCGCCTTGCCGTAACGCGGAATTTCTGGATCATGCCGCCAAGAATGGGCAAATGAGCTGCATCGATGACCGCATTGTGAAAGGCATCATCCAGCAGCCAGAAATCGTCAAAGGCCATGTTATTGTCAATGTCGAGACAGCTCTCCATGACCTTGCGTGAAGCCGCAAGGGCTTGGGTCATGCCATTCTCAGCGGCGCGGGAAGCTGCGGCGCCTTCCAGAATGCGGCGGATCTGGACGATCTCCAGAAGCTGCTCGATCGACACTCGCCGCACCAGCAAGGCGCCATTATCAAGCCGGTAGACAACGCCTTCCTTCTCTATGCGGGAAATGGCTGAGCGCAGCGGTGTGCGGGAAATGCCAAGCTCGGCGGCGAGCCCGCGCTCGGTCAATACAGTCTCCGGCTGATACTGCTGCGACAATATCTTCTGCTTGATCGCGTTATAGGCCTGTTGCGCCAGTGTTTCTTTTTCCACCATTTCCTCGCCTGATGCTGTGGTCTTTTGTCCTGCCGGTCGGGGTAGGATCAGGAGTTTGCCGCCTCAAAGCTGGCAAGTTTCTCCAGAATGGCCGCCTTGGCATTGTCGATATGCTGTGCCATGCGAAGAGCAACCTCTTCTTCGTTGCCCGCCGCAAGCGCCTCAAGAATGAGCAGATGCTCCTGATTGCCTTTGACAAAGCGTCCCTTGACCCGCGTATGGTCGAAAATGCAGGTACGCAGACGCAGGTCATTGACCGTGTTGATCAGGGTCTGGTTATGGGTAGCCCCGGTGAGCATGCCATGGAAATCTTCATCCACCAGCCAATGCTCTTCTCCCTGACCCGGCCCGGCCTGCAAAAGGGCCTCTATCCGTGTCTGCATTGCCTCGATCGTCTGCTGAGGCAGCTTTAACGCCATGCGGGCCGAATAGACTTCCAACTCTCGGCGCAGAAAGAAAATCTCTTCCACTTCTTCCGGAGCAAGCAGGCGCACACGCAGAAAGCGGCCGCTCTTCTTGGCCAGTCCCTCGGCTTGAATACGGTTGATTGCCTCTCGCACCGGCGTGCGCGACATGTCCAGCAACGCACCCAGCTTGGCTTCCTGCAGGGCATCCCCGACCTTGAGCGTCCCGGCGAATATCATCTCGATAATTTGCGTATAGGCACGCTTTGCCAATGGTTCGCTCATGAAGGCCCGACTTTTCCTCTTCCCCTGTCCTTCAGGTCCCGGTCGGGATCTGAAGGATTTTCTTGAAACGTAAAACGGTCAGCGAAGAGATGAGATCTCCGCCAACCGCTTGTGATCGAAATGTTAGTTCTTCGCCGACAGACTGTCCGGCAACCAGGTTACAATCTCCGGGAATACCGCAATTGCGCAAACAAATGCCGCCATGATCATGAAAAATGGCAAGGCAGCCCGTGCGATGCTTCCGATTTTGTCGCCTGTCAGGCGCTGGATCACAATCAGGTTGAACCCTACCGGCGGAGTGATTTGCGCCATTTCCACAACTAAAACCAAAAAGACACCATACCACACCTTGTCATATCCGGCAGCCAGAACCAAAGGCAGGGTAATTGGCAGCGTCATGACGATCGCTGACATGCCTTCCATGATGCAGCCGAGGATCGCATAGAATAGCAGCAGAACCAGAATGAGCACCAAAGGCGAGAGCTGCAGTGACTGGATATAGCCTGCGATGAAGGACGGCAGACCCAGATAGCCCAGCGTGACCGAGAGGAACATGGCACCTACGATGATGAACCCGATCATCGAGACGGTCTGGGCGGCGTGATAGACCGCTTCGGCCAGATTCCGCAGATTGATGGAGCGTTGGAACAGCCCGATCAGAATGGATCCGGCAACCCCGACCCCGGCCGCTTCGGTCGGTGAAGCGATGCCGCCATACATCGAGCCGATAACGGCGATGATGAGCAACAGAACGGGCCCTAGCCCCATCAGCGCTTCAAACTTCTCCCCCCAGCTCGTTGAAGGGGTGGCTTCTCCAACCAGAGACGGATTGAGACTGGAGCGAATGGCCAGATAGCCCATATAGGTGCCCGCCAGACAGACGCCCGGAACGATACCGGCCATGAAAAGCTTGAGGATCGATTCCTCGGCCAGAACGCCATAAATGATCATGATCGTGGAGGGCGGGATGAGAAATCCCAGCGTTCCGGCACCGGCCAGACTTCCGATGACCATCTTGCGATCATAGCCGCGCCCCAGCAATTCTGTTGCCGTGATACGGCCGACTGTGGCTGTTGTGGCAGCCGATGAGCCCGAGACTGCAGCAAACAATGTGCAGGCCAGCACAGTGATGTGGCTCATTCTGCCGGGCAGGCGGCGCGTCCAGGGGGCAAGGCCCGAAAAGAGGGCTTCGGAAAGACGGGTGCGGAACAGGATTTCCGCCATCAGGATGAAGAGAGGCAGCGCCAGCAATTCCATGCTGACCGCAGAGTTCCAGATCTGCTGGGCCAACAGTTTGGAAATCGGGAAATTCGATTTGAAAATGGACATGGTCAACATGCCCGTTCCGATAAGACCGAGCCCGACCCAGACCCCGGCACCAAGAAGCAGGGCCAGAAGGCCAACAAGTGAAAGCGTCAGTTTTCCCATTACAGCTGATCCTCTATCTGGGCTTCGTTGGTCAGAGCCTGTCCGGTTGCGGTCCGGATCAGTTGCGCCACCATCTGAAGCGCGAAGACGACAGCTCCCAGCACCATGAATGCCTGCGGGATCCACAAGGGGGTTCGGACCACGGAAGAAGAGGTCGAGCCTCTCTTGAAGGAGAGGAAGGCCATGTCGCTGACGGCATGAAGGATGGCAAGGGCGATGATAAAGCCGATCAGGCAGGCTGCGATGTCGAGTATCTGCTTGCCTCTGGGGGGCAAATAGTCATTCAGCGCGGTGACACGGACATGGCCGCCGGCCTTGAGGGTTGCGCCTGCCGAAAGAAAGATGCAGGCCCCCATCATATAGGCTGCAAAATCCCAACTGAAGGGCAGGCTGGTATTGATGAAGTTGCGCGCAAGAATTTCTGCTGCGATGAGCAGGAAAATGGCAACCAGACAAACACCCCCGAGAATGCAGGAAAGGCTGCTGATTTGATCGATCGGGTTTGTGATTGCCGAAAATTTCCGATCTTCGGACTCTGACATGGGAGGGACCTGCAAATGGTGTTAAGCCAAGGAAATGATCTTGAAAATGCGGATTATTCCGGCTTCATTTGGCCTTGAAAAGCCGATTGAAAGCCGCCCGGACAAACGGGGCCGGGCGGCTTGCTGCATCAGTTGCGAACTGCCAGATAGGCGTCGATATAATCGGCAGCTTCCGGAACGCGGGTCTTGAACTCTTCCCAGAGCGGCTGGGCGCGTTTGATCAGTTCGGCCTTCAGCTCTGCAGATGGCGCGGTAACCGTCATGCCATTTTCTTCCAGAATGGCGATTTTCTTCTGGTCTTCAGCGCGGCTTGCTTTCCAGAAATCCCCTTCAAGCTTGATCGCTGCCGTTTCGATGGCATCCTGCTGCTCTTCGGTCAGATCATTCCATGCGTCGAGATTGACGGTCACGATGTTGCTTGATGCCTGCCAGTTGAAGGTGCTCATGTTGCCCATGAATTCCCAGAAGGAGCCGTCAACGCCGGAGGAGGAAGACGTCGTAACCCCCTCGATGGTACCAGCAGCAAGGGAGGGAACCACCTCACCCCAAGGCATCTGAAGCGGGGCTGCGCCAAGTGCGTTGAAGAAATTCTGGCCGTTTGCGTCAACCACGCGCAGCTTTACGCCCGCCAGATCGTCAATCGTCTTGACCGGATTCTTGGTGTAAACCGCCTGACCGGGCCATGGCACCATGTAAAGCAGTTTCTGGTTCATCGACTCGGCCACTTCTTCCACTTTCGGGCGGAAATATTTGTGCAGCAGCGCAAGGTCGGACATGGTTGGTGCCAGGAATGGCAGGCTTTCAATGCCCAGAACAGGGGCTTCACCGACCTGCTGGCTCATCAGGATGTCGGCGATCGGAACGAGGCCGTCACGAACGGCCGCCATGCCTTCAGGCCCCTTGATGCCGAGCGATCCACCGGCATGTACGGTGATCACGACTTCACCGTCGGTAACCTCTTTGACCGTTTGAGCAAACTGCATGGCGTCCTGAGTGTGGAAGTTGCCTTCTGGCCAGACAACGGACATGTCCCAGTTGGTTTCAGCATAGGCTTGTGCGGCAAAGGCAATCGTGCCTGCTGCGAGAACTGCGCGGAGTGCTGATTTCATCGGTAAATTACCCTCATCGTTCGATATGGTGGTTGCGTATTTTTATTGGCTGGAAGCGAATTTGATTTTCGGTATTCCAGCTGTATGTCAAACGAATGCGACCATACGATGGAAAATTAGGCAGCGCAAGAGGGTGCACAATATTTGAGCTAATTTTTTGGTATCCGTGTAGAAACCTTGGGTTGCTGTCTGTCCACTAGAGGCGTTTTTCCAAGCTTTTCCCTCACTTTTTGTCAAAATCGGGTGAGTCAGTGAGCCCTGTGCTGAATAAAGCGCTTGTACCGGGCGGGGCGACAAGCCGTTCGTTTGCGGCTGCATGCAAGGCAAAGTGTCCAGCGCGATCATGGGAAGCATCTGTGAAGCGAATGAAGAGCGGTGCGCCCAGAGCGTGGGGCAGGGGGCACGGCAGGCAAGGCACCCGGCAGCGCCTTCATTTCATGCCTTCAGGTTCTGAACGGATCTGATCAATAATTAGTCAGGATTACGACGCTTTTTCATCATTCATCGCTCTGACTGAATGGAGAAAAATTTTATAAGCTATTGATAATAAGCGAAAAAAATGATTCAAAACAAATCCGCTGCGGCTTTCGAAAACCGGTGGTTATTTGATCTTGAAAAGCGGAATGCATCAAATCATAGTTATGATGCATCATAATTCCAGTTGAATATATCGCAGCAAAATGAACATGGCCCCGAATGAGCCGGGAGAAAATTCAACCTTTCGGGCATGCAATTGGCGCGTTAGCGGACATCCGGATTGGATGATGTACCGAGCGGAACCATGAGACGGCTGCCTTGCGATTCCCTCGTACAATCTGTCGAACAAGAGCTTTTAGGAACCAGCACCATGAGCATTATGCCCAATTCTGTCGAGGGGCGCGATATCGCCTACCACATGCATCCAGCGGTCAATCTTCGCAAATTCGAAGAGAAGGGCGGACTGGTCATCGAACGCGGTGAAGGCGTTTATGTCTATGATAACAATGGCAAACGTTATCTTGAAGGGCTTGCCGGACTGTGGTCTGTCGCCGTTGGTTTTGGCGAGAAACGTCTGGTGGAGGCCGCGACAGCCCAGTTGCAGAAACTGCCCTATTACCATTCCTTCAATTACAAGACCAATGGCCCCTCAGTCGATCTGGCCGAATTGTTGATCAAGATTGCGCCGGTGCCCATGTCCAAGGTGCATTTCACCTCATCCGGTTCCGAGGCCAACGATCTCACGGCCAAAATGGTCTGGTATCGCTCCAACGCGCTGGGCAAGCCCGAGAAGAAAAAGATCATCGGTCGCATCAAGGGCTATCACGGTGTGACGATTGCCGCCGGGTCGATCACCGGCATTCCGGCCAATCACAAGAGCTTTGATTTGCCGCTGGAGCGCATGCTGCATACATCCTGTCCGTCCTACACCCATTTTGCGCAGGATGGCGAAAGCGAAGAGGCTTTCACCGCCCGCATGCTGAAGGATCTGGAAGATCTGATCATCAGGGAAGGGCCGGAAACCATCGCCGCTTTCTGGGGTGAACCCGTTATGGGAGCTGGCGGTGTTCTGGTTCCGCCAACCGGTTATTGGGCTGGCGTGCAGGCAATCCTGAAGAAATATGACATTCTGCTGGTGGCCGATGAAGTGATCTGCGGCTTTGGCCGTACCGGCAAGATGTTTGCCTGCGAGACCTTCGACATCAAACCCGATGTGCTGGTGATTTCCAAGCAGCTGTCATCGTCCTACATGCCGCTGTCAGCCATTCTGATGAATGACGATTTCTACCAGCCGATCGCCGATGAATCCGACAAGATCGGCGTTTTCGCCCATGGCTTTACTGCCTCGGGCCATCCGGTTGCCACCGCTGTCGGCCTTGAGAATGTCAAGATCATCATCGAGCGCGATCTGGTCGGCAATGCTGCCCGCCTTGAGAAGCAGTTCCTTGATGGATTGGCGGAACTGGCCACACATCCTCTGGTCGATTCCTCCCGCGGGGTTGGCCTGCTCGGCGCCATCGAAATCATCCCATGGGAGAATCTGCCAAGCGGTGCCGCAGCTCTCGCCATTGCCGAGGCGATGCAGGAAGAAGGCTGCATCATCCGCAATATCGGTGAGGCAATCTGCTTCTGCCCGCCGCTGATCATCACGGCAGAGCAGATCTCGGAAATGTTCGCCATCACCAAACGCGCCCTCGATAAGGTTGCCGCAACCAGATAGCGACCCTTTCTCAATTCCACAGACTTAAGCCTTTCAAATAGATCGGGAAAACCCGGCATTTCAAAAAAGCAATCAACCTACCGGAGTTATAACATCATGAAAAAATGGGCACTTTTGGCCTCTGTTCTCGCACTTGGCGCCATGTCGAGCGCATCTCAGGCCCGCGACCTGACGATCACCAGCTGGGGTGGCAGCTACCAGACTGCGCAGCAGGAAATCTACTTCAAGCCATTTTCCGAGAAGGTCGGAAAACCGGTCCTTGATGAAAGCTGGGATGGTGGTTATGGCGTGCTTCAGGCCAAGGTGAAAGCCGGGTCTCCGAACTGGGATGCCGTTCAGGTCGAAGCTGAAGAGCTGGCGCTTGGCTGCGATGATGGCATTTTCGAAACCATCGACTGGGACAAGATGGGCGGACAGGATGCCTTTATGCCTGCCGCTGTCAGCGATTGTGGTGTTGGCACCATCGTCTGGTCTCTGGCCATTGCCTATGATGGCAGCAAACTCTCGGAAGGGCCGAAAGACTGGGCCGACTTCTGGGATGTAAAGAAATTCCCGGGCAAACGCGCCCTGCGCAAGGGGGCAAAATACACCCTTGAATTTGCTCTGCTGGCCGATGGTGTGCCTGCCGATGAACTCTATGATACCCTTTCCACCGAAGAGGGTATCGAGCGCGCCTTTGCCAAGCTTGATGAGCTGAAGCCTGATCTGATCTGGTGGGAATCCGGAGCCCAGCCACTGCAGTTCCTTGCCTCCGGCGAAGTGACCATGGCCGCTTCCTATAATGGCCGTATCACCGGCATCAACAAATCCGAAGGCAAGAATTTCAAGCTGGTTTGGCCCGGTTCCATCTATGCCATCGACAGTTGGGTGATCCTCAAGGATGCCGAAAACAAGGATCTGGCCGAGGATTTCATCGCCTTCGCCAGCCAGCCGGAAAATATGTCCAAGCTGCCGTCCTATATCGCCTATGGCCTGACCAACAAGAAGGCCTCGGAAATGGTGCCTGCAGAATTGGCTGAGGATATTCCGACAACGCCGAAAAACCTTGAAGATGCCGTGTCTCTGGATGTCGATTTCTGGATCGACAATTCCGAAGCGTTGAACCAGCGTTTCAATGCCTGGCTAGCCCAGTAAAGGGTGAGTAAGGCCCAGTTTGGCCAAAGACTGGAGCGCATGAAATCCCTTTCATCCATGCGCTCCGCTCACCAATCATTCTCATCAGTTCTGACTGAGCGATGCATGCATCGTCTCGGCTGGGTATCTTTGACTTGAGATCTGAGGCGCAGATTCATACGCCCCTGTTTTTCGGCTGTATCAATCATGCGCTGCGGGAAGAAAAATGACCGAGCAGCCCTATATTGAATTTCGTAAAGTCAGCAAAGTCTTCGGTTCCCTGACCGTTGTTGACGAACTGGATCTGACCATCAGAAAAGGTGAGTTTGTGTCGCTTCTCGGTCCGTCCGGATCTGGCAAGACGACTTTGCTCATGATGCTTGCCGGCTTTGAAGAACCAACGGCCGGAGACATCCTGCTTGATGGGGCTGTGCTGAACCGCACACCGCCCTACAAACGCAATATGGGGGTCGTGTTTCAGAATTACGCGCTTTTCCCTCATTTGTCGGTCGCCGAAAATATTGCTTTTCCCTTGAGACGGCGCGGCGTGGGCAAGGCGGAAATAGCCGAGCGTGTCGGCAAGGCGCTGGATATGGTGCAATTGCCCGATCAGTCGCAAAAACTGCCCAGCCAGCTTTCCGGTGGCCAGCAGCAGCGCGTGGCACTGGCCCGCACGCTGGTCTTCGAGCCCAATGTGGTGTTGATGGATGAACCGCTCGGAGCGCTGGACAAGAATCTGCGCGAGCAAATGCAATATGATATTCGCCGCCTGCACAGGGATCTGGGGCTGACCATAGTCTTTGTCACGCATGATCAGTCCGAGGCCCTGACCATGAGCGATCGCATCGCCGTGTTTAATCATGGCAAGATCGAGCAGATCGGTTCGCCAGAGGATATTTACGACCGGCCCAAGACCCGCTTCGTTGCCGAATTCATCGGCGAGACCAATCTCATTCCCGTGCAATATCGCGAAGGCGACCGCAACCGCTGTTCGGTTTCTACAAAAAATGGCAAGACGCTGGAAGTGACCAGTCCTGTGACCCTGTTCCGGGGCACCGAAGTGTTGCTTTCTCTGAGGCCGGAACATATCGAGTTGGGCGACAGCGCCGAAGGGCTGGACAATGCCATGCCCGCCAAAATCAGGGATATCGTCTATCAGGGTGATCATTTGCGGGCGGATATCGATGTTGACGGCACGCCACTGGTGGCGCGGCTTGGGCGTCATCTGCCCCCGCGCAGCGCAGGCGAGAATGTCTTTGTCGGCTTTCGCCCGCAAAATGCAAGGGTGATCCTGCCATGACTTCCAGAATGCTCCACCATCTGAGGGCGTCGGCTCTGGTTTTGCCGCTGGTGCTGTTTCTGGCGCTCTTCTTCGTCTGGCCGATTGTTGCCATGCTCAAGCAGTCCATCTCCGATCCTGTCGTGCATGACACCCTGAGCCAGACCAGTGCGGCGGTTGCCAAATGGAATGGCAAGGCCCCTGTGCCGGTCGAATTGCAGCAGGCACTTGTCGCCGATATCCGGGCTACGACGGACCGGCAGGAAATGGGCGCGGTCGTGCGTCGCCTTAACAGCGCCAAATCCGGCTTCCGCACCCTGATGCGAAAGACCACCAGCGCTGCCAACAAGACGGACGGGCCGGTCGATCTGGGCAAGCTGGACAAGCGTTGGGACGACCCCGAATGGTGGCATGTGATTGCGCAGGCATCCTCGCCTTATACCGACCGCTATCTGCTGGCTGCTCTTGACTATGGCCGCGACAAGCACAGCAATATCATTGCGCTGCCCGAAAGCGCATCGGCAAACAAGACCATCCTGTCCCGCACCTTTGTCATCAGCCTGTCGGTCATGCTGTCCTGTCTGGCAATCGGTTTGCCTTTTGCCATGATCATAGCCTCAAGCACCGGCTGGTTGCGCAATATCCTGCTGGCTGCTGTCCTCCTGCCGCTCTGGACCTCGCTGCTGGTACGCACCACCGCATGGTTCATCATTTTACAGAATAACGGCCTGATCAATTCCGCTCTTCAGGCACTGGGGATCACCGATCAGCCAATCCCGCTGATTTTCGAGCGCAGCGGCGTCATCATTGCCATGACCCATGTGCTGCTGCCTTTCATGGTTCTGCCGATCTATAGCGTGCTCTTGTCGATGCCGAAAAATCTGATGCAGGCCGCTTCCTCGCTGGGGGCCCATCCCGTGATCGCCTTTCTCAAGGTCATGCTGCCACTCTCGGCGCGCGGCATTGCCTCCGGCTCGCTGCTGGTCTTCATGTCCTCAATTGGCTACTACATCACGCCCGCTCTTATTGGTGGACCATCGGATCAGATGATCTCATCGGTCATCGCTTTCTATGCCACAGAGTCGGCAAACTGGGGCATGGCCGGTGCGCTTGGTCTGGTTCTTCTGTCCATCACCATGCTCCTCTATGTTGTCTATGGCCGCCTTTCATCAGAAAAACCGGGAGCTGCATGATGTTTCCACTTGTCAAAAAGACCTTTGGCATTCTGGTAATGCTGTTCCTGATCGCACCACTGGCGGCCATTCTGCCGCTGGCCTTCACCTCCAGCGCGCTGCTGACTTATCCGGTTCCGGAATGGTCCATGCGCTGGCTGAGCGAACTGGTAACCGAGCCGGTCTGGCGACGCTCCATCGCCAACAGCCTGATCATTGGCGGTGGCACAACGCTGCTCGCCACCGCCCTTGGAACCATGGCTGCCCTCGGCCTGCGCCGCTATTCCTCGATTGTTGCCAGTGTGCTGAAAACCTTCTTTCTGTTGCCCATGGTCGTGCCCGCTGTGGTGCTTGGTGTTGGCATGCAGGTCTTTTTTGTTCATGTCGGTATCGCCAACTCCTATCTGGGGGTGATCGTGGCGCACACGGTGCTGGCAATGCCTTTCGTTTATGTCAGCGTGTCGGGGTCTCTGGCCGGGATCGACCCGCGCGTCGAACTCGCCGCCGCCAGTCTGGGCGCGGCACCCTCCACGGTGCTGCTGACCACCACCTTGCCTCTGAGCCTTTCGGGCATCCTCTCCGGTGCCGTCATGGCATTTGCCACCTCGCTGGATGAAGTGATCCTGACCTTGTTTATCGCCGGGCCACATCAGCGCACGCTCGCCAGACAGATGTTCTCCACGATCCGCGAAAATGTGTCGCCAGCCATCGCTGCGGCCGCATTCGTCTTCATCGTCGGGACCATATTGATCGCGTCTCTTATCATCCTTGTGCGCAAGAGAACCGGAGGGGGCATGGCTGTCGGTCTCAAGCCATGATCTGGTTGGACGCTTAAAAGGGGAGAGGCGTTGCGGGCAGCGAACCGCAGCCTGAATAGCGATCTCGTAAGCGTGGATACAAGTGAGAACAAGAGCTGGAGGATAACAGCTCTAAGGCATCAATAATTGTGTTTGAACAATATGATGCATCAAATTGTGATTATGATGCATCAATGATCGGGCAATGCCCGCTCTGACAGTCAAACACGAAATCTGGACCGGGTAACAAAATGCAAGCGCAACAAGAAATCAAGAAGCTGTCGGACATGGTTTATGACAAGCTGTGCGATGCTTTGCTCAAGGGCCGCTATCTGCCGGGAAAGCGGCTCAAGATTCGCGAACTGGCCGAGGAAATGCAGACCAGTGTCACGCCGGTGCGCGATGCCATTCTGCGCCTGCATTATGACGAGGCCGTTATCTATAATTCGCCGCGCTCCATCCATGTGACGTCCTTGACCAAGGCACGCTATGAGGAAATTCGCAAGATCCGTTTGCCGCTGGAAGTGATGAGCGCCAGAGCCGCCGCCCAATATGCCACCATGTCCGACATCGGCGCACTGGAAGCGCTGATCGCCGAGAATGAAGACGTGATTATAAAGGGCGACGGGATCAGGGGGGCCGCGCTCAACCAGCAATTCCATTTCAAGCTGGTGGAAATGTCTGCCATGCCGGTGCTCTATGGCGTTTTGCGCCGCCTCTGGCTGCAAACCGGCCCGTTGATTGCCCATGGCTATCTCGAGGCCGGACGCGCAATGATCGATCATCATTATGAAGTGCTCGATGCCATACGCAACAAGGATGTCGAGGCAGCAGCCATCGCCATTGAGCGCGATCTGACGCTGGGGGGCGCACCACTGGTGCGTATGCTGGACAAGCTTGCGGATGGCGCACATCCGCCAGCCTGATGAAAAGATGACAAAGAGCGCAACTCAAACCGCCGAAACTGGCGGGTTGTGCAGATGGGGCTCTTTAAAAGCAAGAATAACAAGAAAAGCAAGAAAAGAGGGGCACTGGCCCATGACCATTTCGGAACCAGATATCGGATTGCTTCTGACGACGCCACCGCCGCAGATTTGCGACAAAGAAGCACGCGCCATTGCCCGTGATACATTCGGCCTCGATGGCGATCTGCGGCGGCTCAGTTCCGAGCGCGATGCCAATTTTCTTCTCCGCACGGAGAAGGGGGAGGGCTATGTCCTCAAATTCACCAATGAAATGGAACCCGAAGAGCAGACCGATTTCCAGACCAAAGCCTTGTTGCATCTGGAAAAGACAGCATCCGGCCTCACCATCCCGCGTGTCATCCCGACGCTGTCCGGCGCTTACTGGTTGCCGCTTGCCAATGGATCGCGGGTTCGCATGCTCTCTTATGTGGAAGGTGATCTGAGTTCCATGATGGCCAGATCGCCACAGCTGGTGCAAGCGGTGGCCATTGCCGGGGCGCAACTGGTCAATGCTCTGGCGGGCTTTGAGCATCCCGGTGCCGATCACTATCTGATCTGGGATATCAAGAATGCAGCCAGCCTGCGCCCAATGCTGGAGCTGATCGACGACGCCGGTCAAAGGGCGCAGGTTGAGCAGGTCATTGATCTCTTCGATGACAAAGTCGCCCCGCAGCTTGCCTCGCTGCCTTGGCAGGTCATCCATGGCGACATGAATCCGCAAAATCTGGTGACGGGTTGCGGCCCGGATATAAAAATCGGCGTGCTCGATTTTGGCGACATGGTGCGCAGCCCGAGAATTTGCGAATTGGCGATTGCTGCCGGCTATCAGCTCGATTTTACCGATATCCATCAGTCGCTTGGTGATTTTCTGGCCACATGGCACCGGATTTCGCCCCTTACGCAGCAAGAGGTCGAGCTTGCTGCGAGCCTGATCGCCACGCGCTTTGCCACCATCATCACCGTCGCGAGCTGGCGCGCCAAACGGTATCCGGAAAATAAAAGCTACATCACCCGCAATCTGGCGCTGGCCTCGGATGGCATCCGTCATCTGGCGGACCTCGATACCCGAGGTCTGTTCCGGTCCTTGCCCGAATTGCAAAAGGAGATTTGAACATGTCTCAAGATCAGTCCATGGCGAATGCCTTCGTGCCGGGCAAGGCCGTCCTGTCGCCGACGGATGAGGCACTCCTCAAACGCCGCACCCGCGCCCTCGGGCCTGCCTATCGGCTCTTTTATGAAGAGCCCTTCCATCCGATTCGCGGTGAGGGGGTATGGCTCTATGATCAAGAGGGCAATGCCTATCTCGACGCCTATAACAATGTGGCCTGCGTTGGCCATTGCCACCCCCGCGTTGTCGAGGCGATGGCCGCGCAGGCCTCTCTACTCACCACCCATACCCGCTATTTGCAGAACAATATCGTTGATTTCGCCGAGGATTTGCTATCCAGCTTTCCGGGCGAGCTGTCCCAGATCATGTTTACCTGTACCGGCTCGGAAGCCAATGATCTGGCCTTGCGCATTGCGCAGGTCAAGACCGGAGGCACCGGCATCATCGTGACCGAGAATGCCTATCACGGCGTGACGCTGGCCGCCGCCGCCATGTCGCCATCACTCGGCGCCGGGGCACCGAATAATGAGAATATCTTCAAGATACCAGCCCCAACGGGGCGAAAAGAGGTCGATGAGGCCGAAATCTTCAGGGCCAATGTTGAGAAGGCACTCAATGAAATGGCTGCAAGGGGCATCCGTCCGGCGGCTTTGTTCATCGATACGATCTTCTCCTCAGATGGCATCTTCAGCCATCCGAAAGGGTTTCTCAAACCGGCAGTCGAAGCAATCCACGTCGCAGGGGGGCTGTTTGTTGCCGACGAGGTGCAGCCCGGTTTCGCCCGTACTGGCGAGGAAATGTGGGGCTTTGCCCGCCATGGTGTCGTGCCGGACATGGTTTCCATGGGCAAACCCATGGGCAATGGCTATCCGGTGGCGGCGCTCGTCATCAGACCAGATGTCATCGCCGATTTTGGCAATCAGACGCGCTATTTCAATACCTTCGGCGGCAACACAACCGCGATCGCCACGGCAACGGCCGTCTGGTCCATCATCCGGGAAGATGGGCTCTTGCAGAAAACGCTTCAAATCGGCAAGGCATTCCGCGCCGAGCTGGAAGGGGTCGCCAAGGGAGGCGATGTCATTTGCGACATCCGAGGCAGCGGGCTTTTCATTGGCGTGCAGATCGCCGGAGAAGACCCAAGAGCACGCACCTCCCGTCTGGTCAATGGCCTGAAGAAAAAGCGCATTCTGATCAGCGCGTCGGGGCCTGATGGAGATGTTCTGAAAATCCGGCCACCCCTTGTCTTCGATACCCGGGCGCTGGATTTCTTCATGACCGGTTTTGATGAGGTGCTGAAAGACATCTAGCCTTCTCCGAGGCCGAGCCCCGGTTTCATTGCAATAAAATGACGCATTTGATGCGCAGCCTCCATTGGAAAGTGTCAACCATGACTGCAGATGAGAGAAAGACATTATTGATCACGGGTGCTTCGCGCGGAATAGGCCACGCCACCGTCAAGCGCTTTTCAGATGCAGGCTGGCGGGTGCTGAGCTGTTCCCGCCAGCCATTTGACGAAAAATGCCCATGGCCGATGGGCAAGGAGAACCATATTCAGGTTGACCTCAGCGATCATGCCAGCATTGGCAAGGCGATTGGCCTCGTCAAGCAACGGCTGAAATCAGAGGGTGGCAAGCTGCATGCGCTGGTCAACAATGCCGCCATCAGTCCCAAGGACGAGAAGGGCCAGAGGCTCGACAGCCTCTCCACTCCGACAATGATGTGGCACACGGTTTTCACCGTCAATTTCGTGGCCCCCATCATGCTTGCGCGTGGCCTCATTGAAGAACTCAACACCGCTCAGGGCTCGATTGTCAATGTCACCTCCATCGCGGGCATGCGGGTTCACCCATTCGCCGGAACAGCCTATGCCACATCCAAGGCGGCTCTTTCTGCCTTGACGCGCGAAATGGCCGCCGATTTCGGACCGCATGGCATTCGCGTCAATGCCATTGCGCCGGGTGAAATCGACACCTCGATCCTGTCGCCGGGCACCGAGAAGATCGTGGCCAACATTCCCCTGCGCCGGTTGGGGCTGCCTAAGGAAGTGGCCGAGACGATCTTCTATCTCTGCTCGGATGCCAGCTCCTATGTCTCGGGTGCGGAAATTCACGTCAATGGCGGCCAGCATGTCTGAGCTTGCCTGATGCGACGCGCGGGCATTTTCATCGAGCCGATGAGAGGCTCTAACCGGTGCAGGATGGTCGCAAAGGGCTGGAGACAATAGCCATTATCAGCTAAACTCTGATCGATCCCTCGTTGATCAGGTTCCATTTCCCTAGCGGGAGCCTCGTCTGCCTTTGGGGCAGGCCCTGCCTTTCTGGCTTCCTTTGCGGGATGCGCAGTGACCTTACGCCCTTTCCCTTTCAAGTCAGCAGCGTGAAGCCCTTGGCCAGAGCGCGGCCCGGAAAGTGGAACTGCAAGCAGGCTGACAAGCGTTATGTGCCGCCCCCCTTACCGGTTCCATAGCGGAACCATTGCAGCCATTGCGCCAAATAGAAGAGTTGAATGATGAATAAGAATAAACTGGTTGTTGTCGGCGTGGGCCATGTTGGCTCCTATGTTCTGGCCGATGCGATGAAGACAGGTCTGTTTGCCGAAATCGGCCTTATCGACATTTTGGAGAATGTCGCCTATGGCGAAGCGCTGGATCAGGCACAGGCGACCGCACTGACCTACATGAATAATGTCGATGTCAAATCCGGTGGCTACGAGCAATGCGCCGATGCGGATGTGATTGTCGTGGCCGCCGGGCCGAGCGTCATTCCCGATCCGGACAATCCCAAGGCCGAACCGGACCGCACCCTGCTGACCAAAACCAACTGCGAGGTCATTCGCGAAGTCATGACCGGCATCATCCGATATACCAAAGAGGCGATTGTGATCCTTATCACCAATCCGCTCGATACCATGGTGTATATTGCCGAAAATGAATTCGGATATCCCAAGGGGCGCGTGTTCGGCACCGGAACGATGCTGGATTCAGCCCGCCTGCGCAAGCTGATCGCCGATACCTATCAGGTCGATCCCAAATCCGTCTCCGGCTATATGATGGGCGAACATGGCAGCACCGCATTCCCGGTTCTCAGCCATGTTTCGATCGGTGGTATTGCCTTTGCCGAGATCGACAAATTCCTCGAGGCCAAGGCGGACATTCGGGATCCGGAAATTGTCAAGAGCCGCATTATTTCAGCCGCTTACGAAGTGTTTAACGGCAAGGGCTGGACCAACGCCGGCGTTGCCCAGTCGGCCATCACCATGGCACGGGCGGTTCTGTTGGATGAGCGCAGCATCTATCCTGCTTCAACCACCTTGCACGGGCAATATGGTCATGACGGCGATGTCGCCCTCAGCATGCCCTGCATCATTGGCCGGGAAGGGATCCTGAAGCAATTGCCCGTTGCCCTCAATGAATGGGAAGAGAAAAAGCTCCATGAGTCGATTGCCTTCATAAAGGCCACCATGCAGGACGCCAAAACCGGCCCTGACAAGGTCAAGTGAAGCTACCGGCAACTCATGACAACCCATGGCGGCTCATGGCAGTAAACAAAATCTGCGGCAATTGATAAGCTTGCCGCAGATCAGGGCGCCTCAGAAAAGGCCCTTAGCCAACGGCACCCGCGCAACTTGCTTTGAAAACAGAATGTTGCTGAGGAGCGGTCTAGCCGCTCGTTGCCTTGGAGGCGATTTCGGCATGCTCGGCCAGTTCCTTGCGCCAGCGTCCGGCCTCGAAGGCCTTCTGCGCCAGATAGGCCTTGCGGCGATGCTGATAGGAACGGGCAGCCTGACGGGTCAGATAATAGAAGATCAGCGCGACAGCAAAACCGACAGGAACCGCACCCACCGCCATGATCTTGATCGTCGGCAGGATGGCCGAGAGAGACTGCGACAGCAAACCATGTTGCAAGGCATGGATCTTGTGATGCAGAATCGGCTGGCCCAGGATCATGCATCCGGTGGAGTAGGTGGCGCTCCAGATGAAGGGGAAGGTCAGAGGATTGCCCACCGCCGTTCCAACGGCTGCGGCCAGCAAATTGCCGCCAATCGCGAAGGCTATGGTCCAGGCTATGATGAAATGGAAGCCGAGAAAGGGCGTGAAGGACGTGAATACCCCCGCCGCAACTCCTGCTGCAATCGCATAGGGCGAACCGGTCAGGCGTAAAACCCGCTTGATATAATAGATTCCAGAGCGCTTCCAGCTGCGGCGCGGCCACAGCAGAACCCTGACGCGTTCAGCGAAATTGGGTTTATTCTTCCGACCAAATATCACGGTTTCCAGTCTCTTTCTTCTTTTTTTAGCAAAACCGATGTGCCAAATGGCACCAATTGCCGGTCCACCTTAGCCAGCAGGACAGAACATAGCACACAAAGTCACTATTTTCCTTAACAGACAAACACAATTTCTCTGTGTTTCTCGGTTTTAAGAAGGGACACCTTTTATCTGTCGATACAACAAGCCATATGTCTTTTGAACAGGGCCTTTTCAAGAGGTCAACGTCACAGTGCTGCACCCTTGGATATGGGTTTATTCCGGTCTTAGAGCGCTTGCAATCTATTTTAGGTAAGAGACAGGCAAATGGTGAATAAATCGATGTCGAGGGTTATATTCCTCACCTTTTTGGCAGCGAAAAGCCTAATCGGTGTGGATCTAGTGGGCATTTGCTATAAAGAAGAAATGTAGAACAATACCGGGTGTAAACAATTTGGATTATTTCAATAAGGGGGAAGGTGAAAAACAGGCCGCTTTTGCTGCAAAAAGAGACCTGATTTTGCGCCCGCTCATTCGATATCTGGCTGCCAAGGGAGTAACGCCGACAGCGATAAGCTTCGTCGGAGTGTTTTTCGCTGCCTTTGCTGTTGCGATGCCCGCCAGCCTTTGGGAGTTTTCAGCTGCAGGCTTTATCCTCTATGTGCTGATGGATGGTTTGGATGGCCCGCTGGCCCGCTGGACAAAGGCTGAGAGCGAGGCTGGCTCGCTGGTCGATATCTTTGCCGACCAGTTTGGTGTCGTCCTCGTCGCACTGGCAGCAATCCTCTGGCTGGACGCCGATATTCTGGCCAATGTGCTGTTTGCCTTTTTCTACAGTCACACCGTCTATCTGATGGTGATCTGCAATCTTTTTTCCCTGCGCATGCCCTATGTGATCAGGGTTAAATATCTGTATTTCATCGTCTATATCAGCTCGCTCTATTTTGAGAACAGCCAGCCGGTCAACCTGTTTGCCATGGTGTTTCTGGCCTATTATCTGGTCTATTTTGCGCTGTTGTTCCGGATCATACTCAAGCGGGATCGGTGAGAAAACTGGCGCTGGCCGGATGAGGGACCCAGCGGCGCGTGGTAGAGCTTATCCTTTGGCATGGATCGCAAAGCTTTGAGCTGCTTTTTTGCAGGCGATGCAGTAAAAGGCTGGCTTGCGAGTGAGCCAGTTGATACAATTGTGACAAGGCGCTGACCTGTTCCGATGGGCGCCGTGGAGAGGACATTTCTTGATGGGGATCTGTGAGCCATATAAGACCCTTGCGATTGATACGCATTTTCATGCCAATGTCTTTCGGCGTCCTCATGCCAGACGCAGACGAATAGCCGAGCAGCTTGCGCGTCGGGTCAGGCATCTGGATGGTCTTTGCTCCACCGAACATGCCTACAAGAATCCGCTGGAAGCTTATGATTTTCTTTGCGATATGGCCGCCCATCATCATCTCGACCTGACGATCATTGCAGCCGTTGAAAATATTTCCAGAGAAGGGGTGGAGGTGATCCAGCTGTTTGAAAGTCGGGCCGCGCTGGTGAGCGCCCTGAAGCAATATCCGGCTTTCTCATGGTCCATAGATGACGCGATGGCTATGCAGTCTTCAGACTGCGTGACCATCCTGCCGCATCCTTTCTCTCCCAGCACAACGGGTATCGTCAGCGGAATCGGTCTGGAACGAGCATCCGGCATGCTCTCCCATTTCGACTATATCGAAATGTCGAACGGCTCCTTTCTGGAAGTGCCACTAGAGGCTCTGCCGCGCACGAAATTCAGGGATCAGGTGGAGAAGACGACGCAATTCCCTGAGGAACTGCTTCCCGTCGGAGTCGGCCGCAGCTATGGTTCTGACGCCCATCGGCCAGAGGATATCAATCTGTTCTCGTCTCTGGTCATGAACCGTGATGAGACCATCTTTTCGGCCCTGACCACCCGCCGGGACCTGCTGCCGATCACGCGCACGATTGCCGATTTTCGCGCGGTCAGCAAGATTTCGCGCAGCCTCCTGACCTCCAGCATCGAGTTTATGCAAAAGCAGGACTATAAAATCACCAACCGGCCCCTCAATGACAACAAGGGGCGAAAGGCGCGCTCAAGACGGGTGCGCAGTCGCCTGCTTGGCTAGGCGCGTTGTTATCCGGAACCACCTGTGATGGGCTTCCTCAAGTGCCACCGCGCTCTTGATCGCGGATATTGCGCCACGGAACTCTTTTCTCCCCATGCAAGCAATAGCCGTTCATACAATGCCCATGCGAGCAATGACAGCAAAGAAAAGGCTCGAAGCATAAAGCTCCGAGCCTTTCCGTTCAGCGTCAAAAGGCAGGGTGCTTTGAACACCCCGCCCTTTTCCCCTCGTTAATTTCTCTCTTTTTCAAGAGCTTCGTTGATGCCGTTAACGATCTCTTCTGCAGCTTCTTCAGCGGTCATTTCGCCATAAGCAAACATTTCGATCGTATCACCAAAGGCTTCCTCTACCTTCGGATAGTCGAAATATGCGGAAATGGCAGGACCGGTGGCTTCCAGAACCAGATTGTGGGCTTTCAGCAGAACCGGCTCAATAGCGCCTTTGTCCATCAGATGCTTGAAGGAAACCTTGGAAGCCGGGATACCGCGGGTGGTGCCGAGGATGTCGGCTGCGCCTTTATCATTCAGCAGGCAGTTGACGACTTCAGCAGCTGCTTTCGGATTCTTCGAATTCTTGGAGATCGAGAACAGCATGGAAGGTTTACGGAATACGCCGTCGTTGGTTGCGTCAGCATTCTTCAGGATCGGAGCAGGAACCAGTTCCTGACCTTCCTTCATAGGATCGGCAATCTTGTGATAGGTGGTATCCCACTGATAGGTACCGGCGATGCGGCCGTCGGCCCATTTCGGATCTTCGTGAAGCGGAACGTTGGCACCAGCAGCAGCAACGGTCTTCCAAGGCACGATGACTTTTTCGTCGGTGAATTTCTTGTAGAGATTCAAACCATCAATAAAGTCTTCCTTGGTGAAGTTCAGAGCCAAGGTGTCAGGATCGATCATCGTGACGCCTTTTTTCTGAACGATATAGGCGCGGATCAGACCGCGAGCGTCAAGACCATGAGAGGTGAGGCCGGTTGCTTCATATGGATAGTAATCTTCACCGAGTTTTTCCTGGAAGACTTTTGCAGCCGCAATCAGATCATCCCAGGATTTCGGCAGAGGCAGCCCAGCCTTGTCGAAAGTGGTCTTGTTGAACCAAGGCACGCGACCGGTGATGGAAAGCGGCAGGCCCTGCAGATGACCCTTGACGGATGCGGATTCCAGTTCGCTGTCAGCCCACTGGCTCAGGTCGATAATGTCTTTATAATCATTCAGATCGGCAAAACCGGTGCCTTCTTTGGTAAAGAGGGGCAGCCAAGGCCAGTTGATCTGCATGATGTCGGCTTCGGTGCTGCCGGCAAGCTGCACGGTGATTTTGGCCAGATGGCCGTTCCAGCTGGTGAACTCAGGTGCAATCGAGTGACCCAGTTTTTCACCGCAATATTTCAGTGCTTCCTGAGTGGCTTCATGGCGGCTGTTGCCACCCCACCAGGACATGCGCAGATCAGCAGCATTGGCGACAGAAAGACTGGTAGCGGCCATCAGAGTGGCCAAAATCGTCATCTTAAGTTTCACAGGAACCTCCCTTGGGTATACAGCTAAGATGCATTTATGAGCTGACAAAAGCTGAAGTCACATGATTGAGATTGAGCAGCATTCCGTCGGCAAACTATTCACTTCAGTGATCCGTTTCTCGATAGCGCGACAAATTCGGATGATGTGCGAAATGCCAAAGAGCATTTCCAGCCGTCATTCATTCGATATCACGCCTGAATGGAGATTGGATTACAATCCCAAGGCGTTTTCGTCCCGCTATGCACTTCCTCACGCTGGGCTGTGAGCCTGGCCCCAACCCTTATTCAAATATATGATATGATTATACAAAATATATGGCCCATGAACATGGATAAACCTGTAATTTCGCAGGGTCGAAAATCTACGATTCTCTCCATGCACATGGCGTCATTTGCTTCTTTGAAGATGATCAGACTGAAATGGCGGAAAAGCTCGAAACAGGCCTGCGATTATTCCCGTCAGACTGTTAATGAGTGAGGGAAGATAAGGTTAGGCCAAGAAACAGGGCGTTTTGGGCAGGGCTGAATCGGCCTGTGGCAAAGGCCGTAGGTGGGATTTCCAAGATATCAAACGAAAAGAGGGGCTTTCTTTCAAGCGATGTAGCAAGTTAGCGGCAACATCCGGACGGATTTGATAGATAAAAACCTGAAAATTCGTCAGTGATCTTAGTTTGCCAAATAAAACAACGGGTAAAGGCGTGCCTTTGAGCCCCTTTGGCTGATTTCCTGATGTCTGGTTATTCTGGCGCTGCCATTTTTGTTGAGCATTATTGGGATCGCTATTTGCAGAAAATGGTCGAGCGTAAGTCGCGCCGCCATTGATGAGAGCGAAGATCATCTGCGCCAGATCAGTGCGATTTCACTGCCCGCTTGAAAGCGCGCGTTGAGATTTTACACTACTATGACGAAAAGTCCTTGACCTGCAACCGTTTCTGCCGCTGAGACCCGGCGTCCTTTGGGGCTGTAGAGCGCTTGTTTTTGTGATAAAGCGTAGATGAGAGGCCCGATTTGCCCGGATTGGCAGCCCGGACGGACTTTTCAATCCGTCCTAGAGCGATAATTCAGGCCCAGATTACCTCGGCATCCAGACTTTCCGGCAACCGCGAACTCATCAGGCGCTGATGGCTTGTCGTCATCAGCTCAATCAGATTGTCCAGCGGGACAGGGCGCGAATAGAGATAGCCCTGATACTGATCACAATGGTTCATCCGCAGCCATGCCAGTTGATCAACCGTTTCGACACCTTCGGCGACAGCAGAAATGCCAATCAGCCGGCAAAGGGAGAGAATCAGGTTGATCACCGAACTCTGGTCCTCGATCATATTCACGAAGGAACGATCAACCTTGAGACTTGAGATCGGATAATCCTGAATATAGGCGAGGTTTGAATATCCTGTTCCGAAATCGTCAACGGCGATCGAAAAGCCGGCGCGACACAGATCCATCAGGATGGCTTTCGCATCAAAACCAACGCCCATCAGCATGCTTTCAGTGATTTCGATCTCGATCTTGTCTGCCGGACATCCGCTTTTGGCAAGCGCACATTTGAGGCGATGAACGAAGTCAGGGCGCTCGAACTGCTTGGGAGAGATATTGATGGAAATCGGAATGTTATATCCCAGGCGCGCAATGGTGCGTTGGTCCTTGCCGGCCCGATCCGCAATCCAGTCGCCAACCCGATGGATAAGCCCGGTATCCTCCAGCGCACCGATGAAATCGCCCGGAAAAACCAGACCCTTCTCCGGATGCTGCCAGCGCATCAGGGCTTCGGCGCTGACAATCTCCTGCGTCTGGCAGTCAACGCGCGGTTGATAGAAAAGGCAGAATTCTTCATTCTCGACCGCCCGCACGAGATCTTTCTCAAGAGCACGCTTGGCCAGAGCCGCTTGCTGTAAGGCCGGGCGATAGAAACGATAGGTGTTGCGTCCGCTATCCTTGGCATCGTGTAATGCCAAATCGCAATGGCGCAGCAATGTCGGAAGGTCTCGGCCATGCTCGGGGAACAATACCAGCCCGATACTGGCATTGGCGCTTAGAATATGATCGCCGACCGTGCATTCCTCATTGATGCTGGCCAGAATGGTCTGGCAGCGGATATCAAGATCTGTCGTCGAGCGATAAGGCGCCAGAATCACGAACTCATCGCCGCCAAGGCGCGCAATCTGTTCTGTTTCTTGCAACGACATTTCAAGCTGGGAAGCAACATGCTTGAGCAGTGCATCGCCTGATGGATGGCCGAGCGTCTCGTTGATGGCCTTGAAATGATCAAGACCGACAATCATCAGCACCAGCCGCTCATTTTCCTGAAAAGCGCTCTGGATCCGCTCTGGATAATGGGAATTGACATAATTGCGGTTATGCAAGCCGGTCAGCATGTCATAATGCGCCAGATAGCGCACCCGGCTTTCCTTTTCCTTGAGCTCGGTAACATCGGTTTCGGTGATGATGCAGGCATTTTGCCCTGTCAGGCCGTCGAAGCCGCGCATACCGGTGATTTCATGCCAGCGCTTGCCATCCTTGGTATGGACTTCACAGATCTTCGAAATCGTGCGGCCCTTGGCAATATTGCGTAGGAATTTGTCGTGGTCGGACTTTCTGGCAAAACGGTCGCGCATTTCCAGTGACGTATCACCATAGGTCTCAAGCGCTGCCGGATTGTTGTAAAGAGGTTTGCCGCGCATGTTGAAGAGAGAAACGCAGACCGGGATGTGATTGAGCGCTTCAGCGCTTCTGATCTGTTCGGGCATGCGATCAAAGTCGGCTGTGGCCTCGAATCTCAGGCCATAACGCCCGTCGGGCAATTCATGGCCCGAAATATGGATATGATAGGGGCAGGGCTTGCCTTCGGGATAAAGGGTCCAGAGTTCACGGAAAGTCTGGCCATTTTCTTTTGCTGCGTCCCGATATTTCTTCATGCGCTCGGCAACGGAACTGCTGATATCCTCGCTCAGATCGCGAGATAGCAATTCCTCTATGGATTTGGCTTGCCAAAGCTTGCAAGCAGCTTCGTTTGCCCAAACAAGCTGTGTCGAGTCAAGATCAAATACCCAAAGTGGCATCGATAACGTAAGCATATCAGACGTACTGAATATTTCTTTTTCGCGGGTATTTGGAGAGACTCGCTTCATGAGTATTATCCAATGGCTCTTTTGTTTATATTTGTACGCGCACGAACGAATAGTTGCACTGTTTGTTGCGGAGAATGTTCTTGGTTGAAGTTTTCAACCAAAGTTAATTTACACGCAATCCTCCACCCTATATTGCTTGACACAATTAAACGGTATCATAAGTAAATAATAATTTAAGTTGCAATTGACAAATAACATAACTGCTTCAAAGAGCTGGGCAGGATTGTTTTCCGATGTTTTTGTACCTGTAAAAAATAACAATACTAAACTGGCGCGCGTTTCTTGTCATGGTTATCGAAGTGTTTATATTGATCAATACTGTATCAAATTATGTCGCGCTTCGGCGAAGTTAGTATCTTGTTAGCAATAAATGGAAAAGAATTATTCAAAATGCCATTTTGTTGCATTTAGCGCCGACCATTCCATGACCTCCACCTCAACCGGGTAGCCGTTCAGGAGTTCCCGCTGCTTTCCTGCCAGATGTGCCCCATGGCGAAGATAGAAACGACGCGCTCCTTCATTGCCTACGACAACAGTAAGGGATGCGGTATTTTCTCCGCGTTTGACCAGTGCTGAGAAGGCGCAAGACAGCAAACGGGCGCCGATGCCGAGGCCGGTGAAAGAAGGGGCACAATGCAGCTTGTCAATAAAGGGGAGGGGGCGACAGAGGAGGGAAATAAAGCCGACAAGCTCTCCGGTCGCCACCAGTCTGGCCTGAAGCACCAGATCCCGCTTGTCGATTTTGTGCCTTTGCCAACAGTCCGCAATATCGGCATGCATTCGTTCGCGCATATAGGCCGGAGGCAGAAAACAGCGGTAGCTGCTGGCCCAGCTATCGGCTTGCAGTTGGGCAATGGCGGCAAAGTCTGATCGGTTGGCCGGGTGGATCGCGATCTCGGGTTGCATGAAAATGCCTCTGGGGGTGAAGAAGATTGGCCAATAGCGCTCTCGCCGATAGCATTCTGGCCAATCGCCTTATGATCTATGCCTGTAGATCCATGTCGGTTTGTTCTTCTGTCTCTTCTTTTGACTTCAAAAGCGCTCTTTGGCAGGCTTCGCTTTTCTCGGGCAGCTCACGCGCCACGGTCTTGATCAATTCACGAAACCATTTGTGACGTGGCGAATGGCGATTGCGAATATGCCAGACCATGAAGAACTCGCTTGGCTCCAGCTCAAGTGGTGTATTGATCCAAGCCAGCCCGCGGAAAATGGAATCGGCCAGTCGCGAGGGAGCTGTTGCCAGCATCTTCGTGCCGCGCACCACCATCGCTCCTGACGAGAAATTCGGCCCAAGATAGGAAACCTTGCGCGCACGGCCCATGGTCGCAAGGGCCTTGTCTATCGCCGTGCTTTCATTGCTGTCCCAGGACAGGATTGCATGTTCTGCATCGCAATAGTCATCAAGGCAGGTTGGGGCGTCGCGCTCATTGGGGTCGTAATAGGTCAACATGCGATCGCCGCAAAGCTTGCTCACCACCAGATCCGTTGAATCCTCCGGGGCATAAGGGCAAAGCTCCAAGTCGGCAAAGCCCTTTTCCAGCGGATTGCGGACCGCCATATTGAGCTGATAGGTTTTCAGAGAGCAATGGGGCGCTTCCTGTTTCAGCCTTTTGAAAATGGCAGGCACCAGCAGGTCATGTTCATAATCATTGCAGACAATCGAAAAGCGATCACTCGATTTGGTCGGTTCGAAAACGGCCTGACTATAAAGAGACTCGATGCCTTTGAGGACATTCTCGATATCGCCCATCATGGTCTCGACCCGTTCGGTGGGCACCATCGCGCGCCCCACCTTGAGAAACAGCGGATCGCCCAGCATGCTGCGCAAGCGGTCGAGAGAATGACTGACGGAGGATTGCGTCACACCCAGCAGTCTGGCGGCTTCCGTCACCGAACGGTGCTCATGGATCAGCTTGATCATATAGAGTGAGCGCCCGTCGAGAGATAAGTAATCGATATTTTTCATCATAGCTATTAATATAATGCATTTGAATTCATTTTAACAATCCATATTTTCGGCGCTGAAGAACAATTCGTCTATTCATTTGACGTGATGAAAAATTGAGAAAAAGGCCCGAATAAAGTGGGCGCAAATACAAGGAATTCAAAATGACCGATGTCCGCGCAGCGTCTGTCGTCGTGCTCTATCACAGTGGATATGGACACACTGAAGCAATTGCCAAATCTGTAGCCAAGGGCGCAGAAGCTGTAAAAGGCGTTGCCGTTACCCAGATCAAGGCTGATGATGAAAATCTGAACTGGGAAGCATTGGCCAATGCCGACGCCATCATCTTTGGCAGCCCAACCTATATGGGATCCGTCTCCGCACAGTTCAAAGGCTTCATGGATGCCAGCTCCAAGGTTTGGGCTTCCATGGGCTGGAAAGACAAGCTCGCAGGCGGTTTCACCGTTTCCGCCTCCCAGTCTGGAGACAAGTTGAACACCCTGATCCAGCTTTCCATTTTCGCTTCCCAGCATGGCATGCAGTGGGTTTCCACGGGCACCCTGCCGGGCAACAACAGCTCTCAGGGCTCTGTTGAAGATGTCAACCGTCTGGGCTCCACCCTCGGTCTGATGGCTCAGGCCAACGCCGATCAGGGCGCTGATGTTGCCCCTCCGGCAACCGACCACCGCACCGCTGAACTGTTTGGCACCCGCATTGCCGAAGCAGCCAAGCGCTGGAATGGTCTTGCCTGAGCAGCCAATACTCTCTTTTCGGCCTTGAAGCTGGAAAAGTGAAAAAACACAAGCAGGATGCCACCGGCGCCCTGCTTTTTTGTGTGATTGATCAAGGCGGCGATTGAGATTGTGATCAATCGGCTCTAAGCTGCTGGCCGATATAGTAACTTGGCACAATTGCGGATGAGTATGGTGACAGGGTCAGACAGGCGGTTAGGGGGCTTGTCCGGTTTTTTGCTGTTTCCCGCACTATAGTGCTGACTGAAGCGGATATGGGCAAAGCGGGGCCATGGCAGGAATCTACAATTTCAAAACATCCCGGCTGGCCCAATGGGCTTTCTGGTTTGCCAGATTGTCCATTCCCGTGGCAATCCTGTCCTTCCTGCTGATGCGTTTCGGCGGGCTTCATCCCTCTATCGCGATTTACTGCTTTGCCAGCGCGGTTTGCCTTGCGCTTCTGTCAATTCTGACAAGCTGGGCTGCCTTTCATGCCATCTGGTTTGATGGCCAGAAAGGGGGAAGCAGACTCTGGGGCGCCTTTTTGCGCAGCCTTGTGGTTCTGTTGCCAGCGCTGGTCTTTGCCTATTTTTATTATAGTCTGCCCCATTTTTCCGATCTTTCCACCAATCCGCTTGAGCCGCCTGAATTCGTCGCTAGCTGGCAGATGCGGGAAGATGCAGACAACAGCCTCGACGTTGCCAGCCTGACAGAAAGAGAGAGGCAGGCGCTGGCCTATCCGTCGCTGAAAAGTCAGACCTACGAGCAGCCGGTCGCGTTGTTGCAGTTGGCTCTGGCAGACGAACTCAAGAGCAAGAAATGGCAGCTCTTGCGCACTGAGGAACAGCAGAGCGAAGACGACAGCGCCTATTTCGAGGCTTATACCCGTTCGTTCTTCACCGGCATGCGCTCTGTCATTTCCATAAGGCTGCAACCTTTGAGTGATGAGGAAACGCAGGTTGACATGCGCTCTGCATCGCTTTGGGGCACAGCTGATTTCGGAATGAATGCCCGCAGAATTCGGAGCTTCCTTGAGGATCTGGAAGCGCGCGTTGGCACCAGTGAACAGCGCTATGAGCTGCAGCTCGAAGAGATCGAGCGGATGCGTCGCCTGCAGATGGGACCGCTTCCCCGACCCAAGCCCAAAAATCTCACGGAAAGCGAAGCGGGATAGGCGTCATTGCCGCATCGCTCCCGGGCTAGGCCAATTGGTAACGCGCTCCAAGGGTGGCTTCCTTGTCGAGGCAGAGCACAACCCCGCGCGCAACAAGATATTCCATCTGGGCAAACATCGATAATTGCGCAGCGCCATGCAGGCTGGGGTCGACATCCTTGTAAACCGAAGCCACCATATCGGCGATGGTCTGATCGCCGGCCCGAAGGCGGGCAATCAGGGTTTCCTCCCGCTTCTGTCTATGGGTCTTGAGCCCGGCGAGAAATGCCTGCGGATTGGCAATGATGCCGCCATGGCCGGGCCAATAGACCTGATCCTGCCGGAGCATCAGCTTCTCAAGGCTGGTCATATAGGATGCCATGGAGCCATCGGGCGGGGCGACGATGGATGTTGACCATGCCATCGCATGATCGCCGCAGAAAAGCCCGCTACCATCGGTAAAGCCGAAAGAGAGATGATTGACCGTGTGCCCCGGCGTATGGATGACGTCCAGTGCCCAGTCTTCTCCCTCCACAAGTGCGCCGTCTTCAAGAAAATGATCAATCTCAAGCTCGGTATCCGCACTTGCATCAAGCGGATTTGCCTCATCGGAGTGAAGCGCTCGGGTTGGTCTGTGCATTCCCTCGGCATAAATCGGCGCATCGCAGCGCGCCTTGAGCAGTCTGGCGCCTGCCGAATGGTCTGCATGGGTATGCGTGATCAGGATATGGCTGATGCTCTCATGCTCCGTCGCCCGCATCAAGGCTTCGATATGAGCCGGATCATTCGGACCGGGATCAATGATGGCAACGCGGCCATTGCCCACAATATAGCTGTTCGTCCCTGTAAAGGTGAAGGGGCCGGGATTGTTGCAAGTCACACGCCGGACCTTTGCGGCAAGAGAAACTGCGTGGCCATATTCGGGAGAAAATTCCCTGTCGAATTGAAGGTCTGCCATTCTGTCTGATCCTGATGGGGGAGGTCTGTAGGAGACGGAAAGGAAAAGGATTAAAATGCCGCCTTATGAAATGCAACAGGTTTGACAAAGCAGTGGTTGCATTTTTTGGCGAGTGAAAGCCTGATGTCCGGGCGATATGTTTGCTTCAAAAGGAAGAATATCGAAGCAGTAAAAGGATGATTTTTTTAATCAAGAATGAATATTAGTGATTTTGGTAAAGAAAATAATACACAAAAGCGTGGAAAAATGAATTTTCCAAAGTAGTAAATTGGGATGATGAAGATAACGGCAAACAGTCTTCACTGCGTAAAAACCCTATATTTTGTCAGGCCTTGAGTGATTTCCTAATCGGATTAGCCAAAAAATATTTAGATTTCCGCCGTTTAGCCAAAATTAACCTAAATTCACGGAAACTGGCCCTGTCAAAAGTATCAATGAGCGATTGCTTTGATGGTTTGGCGATAATGTCGGTTTAGTACAGTATTAGCATAGTAAAAAGGCTTCTGGTCCATGTCTGTCGAACAGCCTGTAACTGGTGTTGAAAGATTCTTTGGTGAGAATGATATCATCGTTAGCAAGACTGATCTGTCTGGTCGTCTGACTTATGCGAACAAGATTTTTCTTGATATCTCTGGATATAAGGAAAAGGAAGTGCTGGGCCAACCGCACAATATCATTCGCCATCCCTATATGCCGCGCAGCATCTTCAAACTGCTCTGGGATCATATCGAGAATGGCAAGGAGATCTTCGCCTATGTCAATAATCGTTGCAAGAATGGCGATCACTACTGGGTCTATGCCCATGTTACGCCCAGTTGGAACAAGGAAGGCAAGGTAAGCGGTTTCCATTCGAACCGCCGGGTGCCAGATCCAAATATTCTCAAGCAGCATGTCATTCCGCTTTACGAGAAAATCCGGTCAGCCGAAAAGTCGGTTGCCAATCGCAAGGACGGACTGAAGGCCGGAATGCAGGTCATTGAGTCACTGCTGGCAGAGAATGGGGTCGCCTATGACGAGTTTATCGCAACTTTGGGGCAGCAAAGAAGGCGGGGCTATCGTTGAGTGATGATGGCAACGCTGTCGCGCAAAGAGGGTGTTCCGAAGGAGGAAAATGATGGTATTCGTTAATAAATCCGCTTCAATTCGCAAGGCGATGGAAGTATGCAAGGCGGTCGCGGATGGCGATTTTTCCGCTCGTATCACCAATATCAACGACAGGGGCGAAATGGGCCAGCTGATGCATGCGATCAACCAGATGATCGACCGCTCGGACGCCTATATTCGCGAATCCAAGGCCTGTCTGGACTATGTCTCGCGCAACCAGCATTTCCGTCTGATTGCAGAGAAAGGCATGGTCGGCGATTTCAAGCGCGCGGCCGAGAGCATCAACCGCGCCACTTGGAAAATCAAGCAGCGTCATGATCAGTTTGATGAAATGGGAACCCGGTTCGAGACCGAACTAGACCATATCGTCGAGAGCATGACCGGCATGATCAGCAATCTTCAGGGTGCCTCCCAGAAGGTATCCAACGCCTCCCATGGCGCACAGGAGCAATCCCTGCTTGTCGCCGCCGGGGCCGAACAGGCCTCCACCAACATGCAATCGGTTTCTGAGGCGGTTGAACAGCTCACGGAATCCATCGCTGAAATCAACAGCCAGGTGGTCAATAGCAGCGGCATTGCGCGCCAGTCGGTTGAAAAGTCTCATGATATGAGCGGAGAAATCGCCAGCCTTGCCAACGCCTCCCATCAGATCAGCGAGGTTGTCTCGCTCATTTCCGATATTGCTGCCCAGACCAATCTTCTCGCCCTCAATGCCACCATCGAAGCCGCGCGTGCCGGAGAGGCGGGCAAGGGCTTTGCCATCGTTGCCCAGGAAGTGAAGAATCTGTCCGCCCAGACGGCTCAGGCAACAGACCAGATTTCCGGCCAGATCAACGGATTGCAACAGGCAACCGAGCGTGCGGTACGCGCCAATGATGAAATCTCCAAGACCATCGAGAAAGTGAGCGATATCTCCAACGCCATCGCTGCTGCCGTTGAGGAACAGAGCGCGGCCACCAGAGAAATTTCCTCCAACATCGAGGAAGCCGCCGTCGGCACACGCGATGTCAGCCGCGGTGTCTCCGAGGTCAAGGAAGCAACCACCATCACCGAGCAGACCGCCAAGGAAGTGCTTTCCGTTTCCGTGCAGCTCGATACGCAGGAAGCAAGCCTTGCCAAACTGCGTCAGGAACTGGTTCGCTTCATGACCGAAGTACGCAAGGTGGGGTGAGCTGCATCTATCAGACACAGATATTGTCTTTGAAAAAAGGCGGCTCCTTTACCGGGCCGCCTTTTTGATTGGAATGAAGCGCTTGCGATGGGGTAAGCAATGTCAGAAAGAAGCAATCAGGTGATCACATCCGGCTCTGTGCGACCGATCCTGCCTTTGAGGTCGGTCAACTCCAGCATGGCCGCAACCACAGGAGCAAGGGCGGCTTTTGGAGCCAGATTATGCTTGCCATGGGTATCGACATATTGTTCCAGATAGACACGCAATGTGGCGCCGTCTGTGCCCGTGCCGGACAGGCGGAAGACAGCCCGTGCCTTGCCTTCAAACCAGACGCGAATGCCCTGACCGCTGCTGACCGAGCCATCCACCGGATCATTATAGGAAAATTCGTCTGCTGCCTTGACTGTGAGCGAGCCGAAGCTCTTGCCTGCCAGCTTGTCCAACTGGCCGCGAAGATCATCGATCAGCTTGTTGGCAGCGTCCATCGGAATGGCTTCATAATCATAGCGGCTGTAATAGTCGCGACCATATTTGGCCCAATGGGCCTCGAGAATGGTTTTGACCGGCTGACGGCGTTCGGCCAGAATATTCAGCCAGAGCAGAACGGCCCAGAGCCCGTCTTTCTCGCGCACATGGTTGGAGCCGGTCCCGGCGCTTTCCTCGCCACAGATGGTGGCCATGTTGGCATCGAGAAGATTGCCGAAGAATTTCCATCCTGTCGGCGTTTCAAAGCATTTGATGCCCTGCTTGGCCGCAACGCGGTCACAGGCTGCGCTGGTCGGCATCGAGCGGGCCACCCCTGCCAGACCGTTGCGATAGGCCGGAGCCATGTGGGCGTTGGCAACCAGAACGGCCAGACTGTCCGACGGCGTCACATAGATGCCGCGGCCAACAATCATGTTGCGATCGCCGTCACCATCTGAAGCCGCGCCGAGGCAGGGGGCTTTTTCAGACATCATCAGGTCCATCAGGCTCTTGGCCCAGACCGGGTTCGGATCCGGATGCCCACCGCCGAAATCCTCGCTCGGTTCGGCATTGAGAACCGTGCCTTCCGGCGCGCCCAGTGCATCTTCGAAAATGGCCTTGGCATAAGGGCCGGTCACCGCATGCATGGCGTCAAAAACGATGGTAAAGCCGCCATGGATCAGATTGCGGATGGCCACAAAATCAAACAGGGACGCCATCAGATCCTTGTAATCCTTGACAGGATCGATCACCGCAACATCCATCTCGCCGAGCTTCTTGTTGCCCACGGAGCCAAGGTCGATCATGGCATTTTGCAGGATCTTGTAAGAGGTCAGCGAGCAGGTCTGCTGATAGATTGCCTCTGTTACATTTTCAGGGGCCGGTCCGCCGTTGGCGACATTATATTTCACCCCGAAATCGGCATCGATTCCGCCCGGATTGTGGCTGGCAGAAAGGATGAGGCCACCATCGGTCTTGTATTTGCGGATCAGGTTGGATGCTGCTGGCGTGGAAAGCAGTCCATGCTGTCCGACGATGACTTTGGTAGCACCATTGGCAGCAGCCATGCAAAGAATGGTCTGAATTGCTTTGCGGTTAAAGTAACGACCGTCACCACCAACGACAAAAGTCTTTCCTTCGGCCCCACCAATTGCATTGAAAACGGATTGAATGAAATTTTCTAGATAACCGGGCTCCATGAAGACCCGTGTTTTCTTTCTAAGTCCAGATGTCCCCGGCTTCTGGCCTGAAATGGGTTCGCAGGAAATGGTCGATATTTTCATATTGAAGCCTCCAGGTCAAAGTTACCAGAAGATTACTGGTGTCGATGACCAATAAACATAGACATGGATCAAATGCGGACTAGATATCTGCATTTAAAGTTTTGTGTCGTGAAAATGGACTCAGCTAAATTGTTTAACTATTTAATATAACGTCTTTTTCACGAAGTCCGAAAATTGGGTCGATATCGAAAGAATAAACACTTCTTTAGTCGAGAGCCTCCCTGATCCTGCCAACTCTGTTGGCTGGTGGTAACCCTAGCACAACTTTTGCTTGAGAAAAAAGGGCGCTCGACTTTTGAATGGATCTCCATATGCAATTGGTCAGAATTCGGATGCCACGCCAAAGGTTCCGACCTGGTCCGTCTCCTGAAAGTTTAAGATTAAAGGAGGGGGAGCCGACGCACGAAGGTAAGGTGATGTCCACTCGACCCGATCAAAACAAACGGATATTTTGTTTTGTGTTGAGTTGACTATATATTATGCGGAATAGGGCTGTCCAGCGGTCTGTCAGGATCTGGGCGCAAATTCACACCCGAGCGCGGCGGCTGTTTAATATGATGCCAATGGCAATGAAGGCAACGCCCGCCAGATGATAGCCCTGTATCTTTTCTCCCAGCAGGAAAAAGGCCAATATTGCCACCCAGACCGGCATCAGATGGATGAAGACACCTGCTTTGGAAGGGCCGATCAGCCCCACGCCCTTGTTCCAGCTGAAATAGGCCAGCAATGATGCGATGAAGGTGACATAGACAATGGCTGCCAGATTGGTCGGCGTGATGGTAACGGTCTGATAGGTAAGGCTCTCCCAGATATAGAGCGGCAGCAGGATAAGCGCTCCAATGCCTGTAATCACCATCAGCATCACCAGCGGATCGAGATCAACGGGGCGCAGCTTGACCGTAATCGAATAGAGCGCCCAGACGATCGCTGCCCCCACCATCCAAATATCACCGATGGTGAATTTGAGATGGAACAGGGTCTTGAGGTCGCCTGCTGTGATCACGAATGTGACCCCGAAAAAGGAAATCAGGATACCCGCAATCTGGGCAAGGCCGAGTTTGTCCTTGAGAATGAAAACCGAAAGCAACGCCATGATGGCGGGGCAGGTGGCCAGAATCAGGGTCGAGTTGATCGCCGTTGTGCTGTGCAATGCCTGATATTGCAAAGGATTGAAGGCGGCAATGCCGGTGGCGGACATGGCCAGCAGAAGCTTCCAGTGTGTCCGAATGACAGGCCAGTTGGCGGGCAGCTTGCGGGCGGTGAAAAACAGCAGGATGAGGCAGCAGAAAAACCAGCGCCAGAAAGACAGGCCAAGCGGAGGCAAATCACCCCGGACCGCACGACCGATCACGACATTTCCACCCCAGCACAATGTTGCCAGAGCGAGCAAACCATAGGCGACAAAATTGTTGTTTTTCATGAAGGCAGCTTTAAAAAATAATGGTAGGAAGCAAAGAAGACTTTTTCCTTCGCATATTTTTTGGCTGCGCGAAAGCAAAAACCAACTGGCATATGGGCACATAATGCAGGCGGGGAAGCTGGCAGAAAAGGGGGCCGAGCTATGGAAATCGGAATTTTGATATTTGAGGATGTTGAAGAACTCGACTTTGTAGGGCCTTGGGAAGTCTTCTCCATGGCCAACAAGGTGGCAGAATGGCAGGGCAGGGAAAATCCCTTCCATCCCTTTCTCATCGCGCCGGACAAGGAGCCTGTCACCTGCGCCAAGGGCATGCGTGTGCTGCCTGACAGGACCATGGCCGAGGTGTCCGCGCTGGATGTGCTGCTGGTGCCCGGCGGCATGGGCACCCGGCGCGAGGTTGACAATCCGGTCATGATCGACTGGATCGCGCAAATCGGGCAAAAGGCACAATGGGTGACCAGCGTCTGCACCGGCTCCCTGTTGCTGACCGCTGCGGGGCTGACCCGCGGCAGAAAGATCACGACGCATCATGCAGCGCTGGATCTGGTCAGGCAGAGGCCCGAGCAGCCGGAGGTTCTGGCAGACTACCGTTATATTCGTGATGGCAATCTGGTCACCAGCGCCGGAGTTTCAGCCGGAATAGACATGAGCCTGTGGCTTGTTGGCGAATGGCAGGGGCCGGACTTTGCCCGCGCCGTGCAAAAGGGCATGCAATATGATCCCGCACCGCCCTATTCGGCGCTGACCTGAGGTTTCATGTGGTTTCTGAGTCGCAGGGCCATGATGCCGAGCCGCAGCATTTCCTCAAGAATGAGGATGCCATAAACGATATAGAGCGACAGATCAAAGGCATAGGTGCAGACAAGAAGGACCGGAACGCCGAAGCCCCATTGCAGCCCGACCTGAACCCAGAATACCCATTTGGGACGGTCGGTTGCGCGCAATATGGCACCAATGGTGACCGACACCGTGCGCACCAGAACCAGCACGCCGCCATAGGGAATGAGCAGCAGGAAATTGATCCTCACCCAGTCTGAAATATGCCATGAGAGGGCATCCGCAAGCAGCGTCACGCCGACAAAGAGCAGGGCAAGGCGCGGTGCAAGCAGCCTGAGGGCGGCCAGGACGGAGCCGATGGCCTTGCGAAGATCTGCGCTACCCGGCGCCAGATCCGCGCAGGTGAGAGTCGCAGACATGGCAACGGCCCGCCCCAGCACATTGGCAACCGAAAGCCACGGCGTCATCAGGGCAAGGGCCGCAAAGGTCAGATAGGGTTGCTGGGCAAACAGCAACTGATAGGCCTGCGCCCCCACGATGAGTGCCGCCACATTCAGCGTGACCGGCAACAGTACCGATCGGGGCAGCAGGGGCTCATCCTCTTGCCCTTCAGTGTTTTGAGCGGCATCCCGCGCAGCAGCAGGGCCGGGGCCTGAGGTGGTCAGCTCAGCTCTCATGTCGCCCATTGTCAAGATCACGAGATAGAGAAGACGGGCACCCTGACTGATCAGCGTGGCAATGGCCGCTCCTCTGATGCCCAGTTCCGGCGCACCAAGCCAGCCATAGATCAGCAAGGCATTGAGGATGACATTGAGCGGAATTTCGATGGCAAAGCCCTTCAATTCGCGCGGTGCCTGACGGCGAACATCAAAGCTGATGGTCAACAGATAGGCGGCAAAGCTCAAGGGCGGCGCATAGACCATCAGCGCCAGATAGCGCTTGGCAGCAAAGCCGATGCCCGAGGTCGTCGCCAGCCAGTCCACCAGAAAATTGATGTTGAAGCGAAACAGCAGCACCAGAATGAGGCTCATGGCGAGGCCCAGCACCATCATGCGCTGAAGTCTTTTGTAGAAAAGCCCCATGTCACCCGCCCCGAAAGCGCGGGTCAGCAGGATTTGCGCGCCGGACCCAAGCCCGAAAAGCAGCGCCATGAAGATTCCATACAAACCGGCACACAGCCCCAGACCTGCCAGCGTTTCATCGCCAATCGGCCCCACCATGTTGGCGTCGATCAGAATGGCCGAGGTGGAAAACAGCCCGGAGAGGGAGAGGAACCCCGCCAGCTTCAGGATGGAAGGCGTTTCACGATCGAGCAAGACAGGCTTGGGCGAAGGATGGGCTGACACGGGGATAATGACTTCTTCCATTGGCGAATGGTTGGCGTTGGCCGGACATTAGGATAAATTGACCCCATTGCCAATCAAGAACCATCAAGCCCGAAAGCAAATGCCCGTGTCCAATGTCGCCATCGTCAGCCCCACCATGGGAATCATCGTTCTTGTCATTTTCGTTTTGGCGGGGAAGCTGTTTCGCGACAATTGGAAAGCACAGGGGCCGCACTGGAAACGCAATTGCTGGTTTGCAGGAATAGTCGCAGCCCTCTGCTTCCTCGCGCTGGCTTTTGTTCCCTTTGTCCCGCGCTGATTGATGCGTATCAATCCGCGCTGCGCGCAGGGCCGCACTCTGGCTCTCTCGCTGGTCAATCTGGCTATTTCTGAGACAGAACCAGTTTGCTGGCAAATAACAGGAAGGCCACCCCGGCAATCGCATCAATGCTCCGATGGATGGATTTTGCCATGGCGGAGACGCGGCGCGAGCTGAAGAGCAGCGCAACCAGCCCATACCAGGCTATGGAAATGACCATCATCAGAACAACCCCACCCAGCCCATAGGGCAACGGCAGCGACTGCGGCATCGCGGCAGCAAACAGCGCTGTCACGAAAATGGCGGTCTTGGGATTGCTTAGATTGGTCACCAGACCGGAGCGGAAGGCCTTGGCAAGGGAGCGCTGCGAAGTGCCGTCGGTGATGGTCTCTTCATAGCGGTTGGCCCACGCGGCCTTGAGCATCTTCACGCCGCAATAGGCAAGGTAACTCGCGCCACATATCTTCATGACGAGGAAAAGGGCAGGGGCGGCCTGAAACAGCGATGCCAGACCAAGTAGCCCGGCGAGCCCCCACAGGAATGTGCCGCAGGCAATGCCCGCCGCTGCCGCCAGCCCTGAAGGTCTTTGCCCCGAAAGACTGTAGCGCAGGACCAGAAACAGATTGGGCCCCGGCGAGACAACCGCCAGAGCCCAGATAACGAGAATGGAACCGAGAAAAACCATGGATATCACCAACGGGTTCGAAAGCAACCAATCAAAAGCCGCCATTCAGAAGAGCGTGGCCTCTTGTGAGAGGCATCTATTCTGCGGCCTGCATGGCCGCTTCCCGTTCGGCCTTTTCGCGCGCCGCTTTCTTGCGAGGGCATTCTCCATGCAGGCGATCCTTGAGCGGGCTGTCCTTGTCAACCGCAGCGCCGCAAATCAGGCAATGGTCGGCATCGGAGATCGCGTTGAGGCCACCGCAGGAACCGGCAATCGGCTTGCGCTTGAACATGACGCCAATCGACATGCCGACGACCACGACCATAAAGACCGCAAAAACAATGAGATAGGTTGCCATTCAAATACCCTCCATGCTGCCTGGTCGCATTTGTGAAACAGGTCAGCCTTTACTTCTCTTGCGCCGCCATCAAGGCATCGAAAGCCTTGCTGCTCGACGTCACAAATCCGCTTTCTTCGCGGCGAATGAAATAGGCGGGAATATCCAGCTTGTCAGCCAAAGCGCGCCCGTCTTTCTCGCCCAAAACCAGCAAGGCGGTTGCCATGCCATCGGCCCGCATGCCGTCTGGAGCCAGCACCGTGACCGAAGCGAGATTATGTGTAACCGGTCTTCCGGTCAGTGGATCCATGATGTGAGACATGCGTTGCCCCGCATCATTGAAGTAGAAATTGCGATAGTCTCCCGATGTCGCGATGCCCATGTCGCGCACGGGAAGGACCAGTTGCACCGAGCGTCCGGCTTCATCGGGCTTCTCGATGCCGATCTGCCAGGGCTCGCCCAAACTGTTCAGGCCATGGACCATCAGGTCCCCGCCTATCTCTACGAGATAATTGGTAATGCCATGCTTCGCAAGGGTGCGGCCGATCAAATCTGCGCTATATCCCTTGGCAATCGCCCCAAGCGTGATGGTGACGCCCGGTTTGTTCTTGCGCACCATGGGCGGGTCTGACTTGACATTCAACAAATCGGTCTGACCGACATTGGTCATCGCATCGCTGATTTGTGCATCTGTTGGCGGATTTTCATTGTCTGCCGGACCAAATCCCCAAAGGTCGACAAGTGGCGAAACCGTTATGTCGAATCGCCCACCGCTGAGCGCGTGGATTGATTGGGCTTCCTGTAGAACCTCGTGAAACTCACTAGAAGTACTTACCCAATTAGTCGAAGAACTCGCATTAAAGATGGAGATTTCCGACTCGTCCTTCCAGTTTGACAGGGCTTCATTGGCTTCGTCCAATGTTGCCTTGATGTCGTTATAAAGCTCCTCATCGCTCACTTTTCCGCGCGCATGCAGCGCTTTGATGGTGTAACTGGTGCCCATCGTGTTGCCACGCAGCACATATTCGTCAGTTTGCTCGGAGAAAAGGTCGCATCCGGCAAGAGCGAATAGACCAATAACAAATGGAAGGATCCGGAAAAGCGAACGCAATGGAAGGCCTCAATGCAGTTTCAACGTGCAGCAGACACCGGGACTGAACTTGCGGTATCCGCCTAAATAAGCGGCATCCCGCGTTAGTTGGGCTCTTCTTTGACTGAAGTCAAGGTCTTTTTAATCAGTTTGACCCAAGAGGATGGGGGTGAACGGGGGAAATTTATTTCCTTTTATCCATTCAAATTGCTACCAATGGCAAAAGCCATCTATCTGGGCGCAAATTAACTTGAATTGTTTGATTTCCCTCGTTAGCAAAGGGGAGGGGTTGTTAGGACAACACCGTATGTAGGCGCGAGGGGCGCCGGAAAAACTCATTCAGTCAAGGTATGCTATGAAGCTAAAAAAAGGATTGGATCTGCCCATAACAGGCGCTCCTGTCCAGACCATTCATGAGGGGCCAAAGATAACGAAGGTGGCTGTGAATGGTCGGGACTTCATCGGCCTGAAGCCCAAGATGCTGGTCGCGGAAGGGGACAAGGTCAAGAAGGGTCAACCACTCTTCTTGCACAAAGCTTCCGAAGAAGTACTCTATGTGGCTCCGGGAGGCGGAACCGTTACAGCGATCAATCGCGGGGCGCGTCGAGTGCTCGAGACCATTGTGATCGCGCTGGATGAGGTGGAAGAAGAAATCACCTTCGAGTCGACACCTGCAGAACAGCTGAGCGCCCTCCCGCGCGAGAATGTCCAGAAGCGACTCTATGAAAGTGGGCAGTGGACCTATTTCAAGACAAGGCCATATTCCTATGTGCCTGAGCAGGGTAAGGTCCCCCATTCCATCTTTGTCACAGCAATGGACACGAACCCGCTGGCCGCGGACCCCGCCGTCGTCATCGGTGAGAATGCCGCAGCCTTCAGTGCCGGCGTTGATGTTCTGACCAATCTGACCGATGGTCACGTCTATGTCTGCCATGCACCGGACACAACGATGCCCGGCGTAACCTCCGAGAAGGTTGTCTTTGAAACCTTCGCAGGGCCGCATCCCGCCGGTCTGGCCGGAACGCACATTCATTTCCTCGACCCCGTCAATGCAGAGAAGTCCGTATGGTCCATTTGCTATGCAGATGTGATCGCCATCGGCAATCTCTTCCTGACCGGCAAGATCGACACGGATCGCACCATCGCGCTTTGCGGCCCTCTGGCCTCCAATCCGCGTCTGGTGAAGACCCGCGTGGGTGCCTCGACTGATGAGCTGACCGCTGGTGAAATTGAAATCGGCATCGATGCCCGCGTCGTTTCCGGTTCGGTGCTTTCGGGCAAGACGGTCGAAGAGCAGTTTGCCTATCTTACCCGCTCGGCCACCCAGCTGACCCTGATGGAAGAAGATACCAAACAGCGCATTCTTGGCTGGGGTTACCCATCGATGAACTACTGGTCTTTCACCAAGGTTCATCTTTCCTCGATGTTCGGGACTGGCAAGAAATTCGCTTTCGGTACCAACCAGCGCGGCGGTCGTCGTGCCATGGTTCCGTTCGGCAGCTATGAAGAAGTGGTTCCTCTGGACGTTCTGCCCACGCAGCTGCTCAAGGCCTTGCTGACGCTGGATACGGATCTGGCCCAGAAGCTGGGCGCTCTGGAACTGGATGAAGAGGATCTGGCACTCTGCACCTTCATCTGTCACTCGAAATATGAGTATGGCGAAGCACTGCGAGCCAATCTCGTCAAAATCGAAAAAGAGGGCTAAGCCTTGGGTCTGCGCAATTTCTTCGACAGCATTGAGCCGCATTTCCATAAAGGCGGCAAGCTGCATCGGTATTTCGCCCTTTACGAAATGGTGGAATCCTTCATCTATACGCCAAAGATGGTGACACGCGCTGCTCCGCATGCGCGCGACGACATCGATCTCAAGCGTGTTATGTCCTATGTGGTTATCGCCACATTCCCCTGCATCCTGATGGCTCTTTACAATACCGGCTATCAGACAAATGCCGCCATTGCGAGCCTGGGTCTCTCCGATGTTCCCGGCTGGCGTGCGATGATCCTTTCCGGTTTGGGCATCGGCTTCAATCCGGACAATATCTTCGCCAATCTGGTGCATGGTGCGCTCTACTTCCTGCCAATCTATGTCGTCACGCTGGCAATCGGCGGCATTGTGGAAGTGATCTTCGCCATCGTGCGCGGGCATGAGATCAACGAAGGCTTCTTCGTGACCTCCATGCTCTATGCTCTGATTGTTCCTGCCTCCACCCCGCTCTGGATGGTTGCCCTTGGCATCATCTTCGGCGTTCTGATGGGCAAGGAAGTCTTCGGCGGCACCGGCAAGAACTTTCTCAACCCGGCTCTGGTCGGTCGTGCCTTCCTCTATTTCGCCTATCCGGCAGCCATGTCCGGTGATGCGATCTGGACACCGGTCGACGGCTTCACCGGCGCAACCGCTCTGGGCGCAACCGCTCTGCACGGCACGCAGGCTCTCTCCGACATGGGGCTGAGCTGGTGGGATGCCTTCATCGGTATCATGCAGGGTTCCATGGGTGAAACCTCGGCTCTGGCCTGCCTGATCGGTGGTGTGTTCCTTGTCTATACCCGTATCGCGAACTGGCGTCTGATTGCCGGTTGTGTGGCTGGCACGGTCGCTTTCTCGGCTCTGCTCAATCTGATCGGCTCCGACACCAACCCGATGTTCGGAATGCCATTCTGGTGGCACATGGTGCTGGGTGGCTGGGCCTTCGGTCTGATCTTCATGGTCACCGAGCCGGTTTCCGCAGCACAGACCAATCCGGGCCGCTTCTGGTATGGCTTCCTGATTGGCTTCATGGTCATCATGATCCGCGTCATCAACCCTGCCTTCCCCGAAGGCATGATGCTCGCGATCCTGTTCGGCAATATCTTTGCGCCGCTCATCGACTATTTCGTCGTGCGTGCCAACATCAAGCGGAGGGCTGCTCGCAATGCCTGAGGCAACGGATAAGAAACTTGGTCTTTGGGGGCGTTTTCTGGCGATGCCAGCAGACAATCCCGTCAAAACGGTCATTGTTGCCGTCGCCCTGTGTCTGTTCTGTTCCATGATCGTGTCTGCAGCCGCTGTGGCGCTCAGACCGGTACAGGCGGAAAACAAGGTGCTGGATAAACGCCGCAACATTCTTGAAGTTGCCGGCCTTTATCAACCCGGCATCAATGTCAACAAGACCTTCAAGGAGAAGATCGAACCGCGTCTCGTCGATATCGAAAGCGGCAAATTCTCCGATGCAGCCGATCCGGCAACCTATGACCAGCGTTCCGCTTCAAAGGATCCTGCCCAGTCTGTCAAGCCAGCCGACGATATCGCCGGTATCGGCCGTCAGGCAAAGCTGGCATCGATCTATCTGATCCGCAATGAAGCCGGTGAAATCGACAAGATCATTCTGCCGGTTCATGGCTATGGCCTGTGGTCCACGATGTATGGCTTTGTGGCTCTGAAATCCGATGGCAACGAGGTTGCCGGGTTCCAGTTCTATGAACAGGGCGAAACACCGGGCCTCGGCGCCGAGGTCGACAATCCTCGCTGGCGCGCCCAGTGGCCGGGCAAGAAGATCTATGGTGACGATGGCAAAGTCGAAATTTCGGTTACCAAGACCCCAGCAACACCTGCCACCCAGAGCTATCATATCGACAGTCTGGCCGGTGCCACGCTGACCAGCCGCGGCGTTGACAACCTCATCCATTTCTGGATGGGCGAGCAGGGCTTCAAGCGCTTCCTTGATAACCTCAAAGAAGGGACGGTCTAATGTCTGAGCACAAGAATAGCATGTTGGTCGACCCGTTGGTCGATAACAACCCGATCACTTTGCAGGTGCTGGGCATTTGTTCGGCTCTTGCTGTGACCTCATCCCTCAAGGTTGCGTTCGTGATGGCCATTTCGGTGACGCTGGTGACGGCCTTCTCCAACCTGTTCATTTCGATCATCCGCAACCATATTCCAAACAACATCCGCATCATTGCGCAGATGGTGATCATCGCCTCGCTGGTGATCCTTGTTGATCAGGTTCTCAAGGCCTATGCCTTCGAGATCTCAAAAACCCTTTCGGTTTTCGTCGGTCTGATCATTACCAACTGTATCGTGATGGGGCGTGCAGAAGCCTACGCCATGAAGAACCCGCCGATGGCGAGTTTCCTTGATGGTATCGGCAACGGTCTGGGTTATTCTCTCATTCTGATGCTGGTCGGCGTTGTGCGCGAGCTGTTCGGTTCGGGGTCGCTGTTTGGTATTACCATCCTCAAAACCGTCAATAACGGTGGTTGGTATGTGCCCAACGGGCTGCTGCTGCTGCCGCCAAGTGCCTTCTTCATTATCGGTATGATCATCTGGATCTTCCGCACATGGAAGCCTGATCAGGTTGAGGCGCGTGACTTCTCAATCATCGAACAAGAGGGAGGCCACTAAGAATGGAAGGTCTTATTTCTCTTGCGGTCAAGGCGATCTTCATCGAGAACCTTGCGCTTTCCTTCTTCCTGGGCATGTGTACCTTCCTTGCCGTGTCCAAGAAGGTTGAAACTGCAATCGGTCTGGGGATCTCCGTGACGGTTGTTCAGGCCATTACGGTGCCTGCCAACAACCTGATCCTGCATTTCTTCCTCGCCAAGGGCGCGCTGTCCTGGCTTGGTCTTGAAGATGTGGATCTGACCTTCATCGGTCTGATTTCCTATATCGGCGTCATTGCCGCTATGGTGCAGATCCTTGAAATGATCCTCGATCGCTTCTTCCCCGCGCTCTATAACGCTCTGGGTATCTTCCTGCCGCTGATCACGGTGAACTGCGCCATCATGGGTGGTTCGCTCTTCATGGTGGAACGCGACTATACCTTTACCGAAAGCTCCGTTTACGGCGTTGCTTCCGGTCTTGGCTGGGCCTTGGCAATCACTGCCATGGCAGGGGTGCGCGAGAAGCTGAAATATTCAGACGTGCCAGCAGGTCTTCAGGGCCTCGGCGTGACATTCATCACCGCAGGGTTGATGGCCATGGGCTTCATGGCTTTCTCCGGCGTGAAGCTGTAAGGGAGGCTGTAAAATGGAAGAGTTTGCCCTTGGCATCACGTTCTTTATCCTGATCGTTCTGGCGCTGGTGGCGATCATCCTGTTCGCCCGTAGCCGTCTGGTTTCCACCGGCAACGTGAATATCACCATCAACGGCGAGCGGACCATTTCCGTTCCCGCTGGTGGCAAGCTGCTCGGTGTGCTGGCAAGTCAGAAAATCTTCGTGCCCTCCGCCTGTGGCGGTGGTGGTACCTGCGCCCAGTGTCGATGCAAGGTGTTCGAAGGTGGCGGGTCGATCCTGCCAACCGAAGAAACCCACATCACCAAGCGTGAAGCCCGCAGTGGCGACCGCCTATCCTGTCAGGTTGCCGTCAAACAGGACATGAAGATCGAGGTGCCCGAAGAAGTCTTTGGCGTCAAGAAATGGGAATGCACCGTCAAGTCCAACGACAATGTTGCGACCTTCATCAAGAATCTCGTTCTGGAATTGCCAGAAGGGGAGGACGTGAAGTTCCGCGCCGGTGGCTATATCCAGATCGAAGCACCTGCTCATACCGTGAAATATTCCGATTTCGAGGTTGCGGAGGAATATCGCGAGGATTGGGACAAGTTCAATCTCTGGCAATATGTCTCCACATGTGACGAGCCGGTCGAGCGCGCCTATTCGATGGCCAACTATCCTGAAGAAAAAGGCCTCATCATGCTCAATGTGCGTATCGCCAGCCCCCCTCCGGGCATGCCGAACGTGCCTCCGGGCAAGATGTCTTCCTACATCTTCAATCTCAAGCCCGGTGACAAGGTCACCATTTCCGGTCCGTTTGGCGAGTTCTTTGCCCGCGATACCAAAAAGGAAATGGTCTTTGTCGGTGGTGGTGCCGGTATGGCGCCAATGCGCTCGCACATCTTTGACCAGCTCAAACGGATCGGCACAGATCGCAAGATCACCTTCTGGTATGGCGCCCGTTCCAAGCGCGAAATGTTCTTCGTTGAAGATTTCGACCAGCTGGCCAAGGACAATCCGAATTTCACCTGGCATGTGGCCCTGTCTGATGCGCTGCCTGACGACAACTGGACCGGCTATACCGGCTTCATTCACAATGTGCTGTATGAACAGTATCTGCGTGACCATGAGGCTCCGGAAGACTGCGAATATTATATGTGCGGTCCTCCGATCATGAACCAGTCCGTGATCAACATGCTGCTTGATTTGGGCGTTGACCGCGAAGACATTATGCTTGATGACTTTGGTGGCTAAGGCACGGATCAAAAGACAATTTTGCAGACAAATAAAAGGGCCGGAGCTTGTATGCTCCGGCCCTTTTTTAATTGGGAAGGGCGCTTTGTGCCTTTGAAAGACCGGGAAGATTGAGAAGCTAGGCTTTCAGCTCTTTACGGCAGTGGCGATAGCTGGCTGTAGCTCGCTGCTATTCCTTGCTGTAGCGCAAATATCCGGCAATGTTTGAAACCCCGTCATTGTCCTGAGGGTGGTTGATCCCGTCAAAAACCACGATTTCCTCGAAGTCAAACGGGCTGACGCCCTCAATGCAGGCAATATTGATACCATATTCATTCGGGTTCGAACGGCGCGTATGGTGGGTGTAGATGCCGCATTTGGAGCAGAAATAATGTGCCGCAGTCATTGTGCCGAACTGATATTTGGTCAGCATATCCTCACCCTTGAGGAATGTGATGCCTTCCTGTGGGGCGGATACGGCAGCAGCCCCGCGCATGCGGCATATGGAGCAGGTGCAGCGGCGCGGCGACTGCTTCCCTTCTGACAAGGTGACACGAAACTGAACAGATCCGCAATGGCATGCGGCATTATAGGTATGTCCGGGCTCTAACATGAAATGCAAACCTTTCGTTAACAACCGAAAGGAGAGTTTACCTTTTGTTAAGTTTGCCCGCAAGCTGGCTTTGTAACAGCGCTGGTGCCATTCGGCGCAAAAATGAGCCATCAGGTTATGGTCGCTCAATCGCTTGGTCTGGCCCTGATGGCGCAGCCTGAAAACGGCAGGGATCTTCTGATTGTGGATATAAGGGACGAATTCCGGCAAAAGGTATCGGAAAAATCCAGATGAGGTTAGTTATAAACAAATTGCATTGAGATAGACAAAATTAAAACTTAGAGTGGCAATAAGCCCAGACTTAAGTTATGATTCAGAAAAATTTTAATATAAAAAGAAAATGACAGAAACAAACCGGCCGACCGAACAATCCAACGGCAGAGGCGGCAAGAAAAACGTGCAGAAGAATGGCTATCAGAACATAAAGGATTATATCTCCGACAAGATCCGCAGCAGGCAATGGCCCCCCGGACATTTGCTGCCAACAGAAACAGAGCTGGCCACGCAATTTGACTGTGCAAGGGCTACTGTCAATCGCGCTCTTGGAGAATTGGCCGAAGAGCAGATCATTGACCGGCGACGCAAGGCCGGAAGCCGCGTGCGCGATGGTCGCGAGCGCAAGGCCAACCTGAAAATCCTGTTTCCATGTCGTGAAGTGGAGGCGATGGGCATGAGGCATCGCTATGTTTCTCTCTCCCGAGAGGTATGCGCCTTGCCAACGCTTTTGCTTGGTCCTGATTCCACGGACGGATCGCAGGATTGTGTCCAACTGGCCGGCATTCACTATGCTGACGAAGAGCCCTTCCAATATGAGGAAGCGTGGATCCGCAAGGACTTGTTTCCCTCCCTGTCTATTGACGATGGAAGAGCCGTTGCTCCGTGCCTCACTCTATTGCAGAAAAACCCATTCTATCATGGGAGCATCAGGATTACTGTTTCAAAGGCCACACAAGGTGAGGCGCGATATCTGGGGCTGCGCACGGGAGAACCGCTGCTCAACAAGGAATATATCCTCACCGATGGCGTGGGAGGCACGCCGGTGGCCCTGATGCAACTTCGCTATAAGCCGGACTATAGCATCGCCAGCGCCTTCTAGTGCGCTGCAGCATTTTACAGATTGGCGCTCAGGGCCTTGTCCTGTGCAATCACCTTTTCAATGGCTTGCATGAGGACGGGATAATCATACGCGACGGAGCCTGTGCGCACGCGGTCGCGGCCAATGCTATAGGCAAGCAGCTGGCTGTCCAGCGCCGCGAATGCGGGCTCAATGTCAGCAAATCCGGTAGCTGGTGAAATGGCTTCAGCTTCAAGTGCAATGGCACGGGCGACTTCAAATAGTTCAGTGTCTTCTTTTACGCCAACCATGGTATTCTCCTACTTTTGTATGAGAATACTTACTAAGTTTTACGGAGTTGGGCATCCGTAAATCATCGTATTTGGCTGTTTTTGCACTGCAAAATGCCCGCGTTTGAATGAATCAGAACAAGCTTGGTAAAGGATTTAGGTAAATTCACCGCCCGCCCGCCGTCAAGATACGCCCCGCCCTGATTGGGCGGGGAAAGCGTATCGACAGAAAAGGAGCGAGGCGGGTAGGGTGCTGCGCTAGCACTCTGGCAGATTGACGGCCCGCCCGCCGCCAAGATACGCCCCGCCCTGATTGGGCGGGGAAAGCGTATCGACAGAAAAGGAGCGAGGCGGGTAGGGTGCTGCGCTAGCACTCTGGCAGATTGACGGTCAGTCCGCCGCCAAGATACGCCCCGCCCTGATTGGGCGGGGAAAGCGTATCGACAGAAAAGGAGCGAGGCGGGTAGGGTGCTGCGCTAGCACTCTGGCAGATTGACGGCCCGCCCGCCGTCAAGATACGCCCCGCCCTGATGGGCGGGAGAAGCGTATCGGCAAAGAGGAAGCGAGGTGGGCAGGCACTAGGCTAGCATTCGGGCAGATTGACGGTCAGTCCGCCGCCAAGATACGCCCCGCCCTGATTGGGCGGGGAAAGCGTATCGACAGAAAAGGAGCGAGGCGGGCAGGGTGCTGCGCTAGCACTCTGGCAGATTGACGGCCAGCCCGCCGAGCGCCGTCTCCTTGTATTTGGCGTCCATGTCGCGGCCGGTCTCCCGCATGGTGCGGATGCAATTGTCGAGCGGCATGAAATGAGAGCCGTCGCCATAGAGGGCGAGAGAGGCGGCGGAGACAGCCTTGATGGCACCAAGTCCGTTGCGCTCGATGCAGGGAACTTGCACAAGCCCCTTCACCGGGTCGCACGTCATTCCGAGATGATGTTCAAGCGCAATCTCGGCAGCATTCTCGATCTGCTCGTTGCTTCCCCCCAAAGCCGCGCACAGCCCGCTTGCGGCCATCGCCGCTGCGGAGCCCACTTCGGCCTGACATCCCGCTTCAGCGCCCGATATGGAGGCATTATGCTTGATGAGGCCACCAATCGCCGCTGCCGTGAGCAGGAAGGTCTGAATGCCTTCATCAGACGAGCCGGGGCAGTGATCGCGATAATAGCGCAACACCGAAGGGACGACGCCCGCCGCGCCATTGGTCGGGGCAGTGACAACCCGTCCACCGGCAGCATTCTCCTCATTCACCGCCATGGCATAGGTGCTGAGCCAGTCATTGACCTGATGCGGCATCTGCTGGTTGTTGCCGTGCGAGGCGATGAGCTGGTCATGGATGTGTTTCGCCCGCCGCTTGACCTTGAGGCCACCGGGCAGGATGCCATCCCTTGAGAGCCCGCGCTCGATGGCAGACAGCATCGCCTGCCAGATCAGCTCCATGCCCTGATCGAGCGCTTCGCGGCTCATGCTGACCTGTTCGTTGGCCCGTTTCATCGCCGCGATGGAAAGCCCCGACCGCTGACCCATCGCCAGCATTTCGGCGGCCGAGCCGAAGGGGTAGGGATAGCCCGCCTCCCGCTTCTCCTTGGCGAGAGCGTCCGGCTTGCGGCTGATCTTCTCTTCAAGCTCGCTTGCTGTAACAATGAAGCCGCCGCCGAGCGAATAATAGGTCGCACTCGCCATCTGCCGGTTGCCCTCGCCATAGGCAAAGAAACGAAGCCCGTTGGCGTGTCCCGGCAGGGGTGGGCCATAGTCGAAGACGAGATCCTCTTCCGGATTGAAGCGCAGGCGCGGAAAGCCTGCCGGGGCGATGAATTTCTCGCGCCGAACCTCCGCCTCGCGGGTTTCCGCCTCGTCCGGATCAAGCCGGTCGGGTGTGTAGCCAAGAAGGCCCAGAATGACCGCCCTGTCTGTTGCATGCCCCCGACCGGTGAAGGCCAGCGAGCCATGCAGCGAACAGCCCAACCGCCGGACGTCTTCCGCACTGACACCCATGAAGTGTCCGGCCCTGAGATCGTCCATGAAGCGCACCGCCGCATTCATCGGCCCCATGGTATGCGACGAGGACGGCCCGATGCCGATCTTGAAGATATCGAAGATGGAGAGGAACATGGCGCTGCCTTGGCGAGAGTTGACCGGAGACGGTGTAAAAGCAAATGGCAGGAAAACAAACTGTCATTCCTGCCATTTTCCTGTTTCTCAGTTGCGATACGGTGGCGTGTTACTCCCCGTCTGCCTCATAGGCATCGACCGGCGGGCAGGTGCAGATGAGGTGGCGGTCACCATAGACATTGTCGATCCGGTTGACCGGCGGCCAGTATTTGTCGACCTCGAAGGCACCTGCCGGGAAACATCCCTGCTTGCGGGAGTAGGGGCGATCCCACTCGCCGACAAGATCACGCACCGTGTGCGGGGCGTTCTTGAGCGGATTGTTCTCCTTGTCGATCTTGCCGTCCTCGATGTCCTGTGCCTCGCGGCGGATGTCGAGCATGGCGGCGATGAAGCGGTCAAGCTCGGCCTTGGGCTCGGATTCGGTCGGCTCCACCATCAGCGTGCCCGGCACCGGGAAGCTCATGGTGGGCGCATGGAAGCCGTTGTCCATCAGGCGTTTGGCAATGTCGTCTACCGTCACCTCGCAGCTGTCCTTCAAGGGGCGGGTGTCGAGAATGCATTCATGCGCTACCCGACCGGTCGGGGAGTGGTAGAGCACCTCATAGGCTCCCTTGAGGCTGGCCGCGATATAGTTGGCGTTGAGAATGGCCACCTTGGTGGATTGGGTAAGCCCTGCACCACCCATCAGCAGGCAATAGGCCCAGCTGACCGGCAGGATCGAGGGCGAGCCGAACGGAGCGGCAGAGACCGGACCGATGGCTGCATTCCGTTCCGGATGGCCGGGCAGATAGGGGGCCAGATGGGCCTTGACGCCGATCGGGCCCATGCCCGGTCCGCCACCGCCATGGGGAATGCAGAAAGTTTTGTGCAGGTTGAGATGGCTGACGTCGCCGCCGATGTCGCCGGGGCGGGAAAGCCCGACCATGGCATTCATGTTGGCCCCGTCGATATAGACCTGACCACCATGTTTGTGCGTGATGGCGCAGACCTCCTGCACCGTCTCCTCGAACACGCCATGGGTGGAGGGATAGGTGATCATGCAGGCGGCGAGATTGTCGCTATATTTCTCGGCCTTTTCCCGGAAATCCTTCAGATCGATATCGCCATTCTCGGCAGACTTGACGACAATCACCTTCCAGCCCGCCATATGGGCCGACGCCGGGTTGGTGCCGTGGGCCGAGGTCGGGATGAGGCAGACATCGCGATGGGCTTCGCCCCGGGCAATGTGATAGTTGCGGATGGTCAGTAGACCGGCATATTCGCCCTGCGCCCCGGAATTGGGCTGCTGGGAAATGGCGTCATAGCCGGTGACCAGACAGAGCTTCTTGTTAAGATCCTCGATCATTTCCTTGTAGCCGAGCGCCTGATCATCCGGCACGAAGGGGTGCAGATTGGCAAATTCCGGCCAGGTGATGGGGATCATCTCGATGGTCGCGTTGAGCTTCATCGTGCAGGAGCCGAGCGGGATCATCGCCCGGTCGAGCGCCAGATCGCGGTCGGCGAGGCGGCGCATATAGCGGGTGATCTCGGCTTCGGCACGGTTGAGATGGAAGATCGGATGCGTCAGATAGTCGGTGGTGCGCAGGTTGGTAGTGGGCAGGCGATAGGGGATGTCCTGCTCACGCTCATGCTCGAATGCGCCATAGGAGAGATCGCCGCCAAAGCTCTTCCAGACCGCTTCCACGGTCTCGGGGCGGGTCTGCTCGTCAAGGCTGATGCCGATCTTTGTGCTGCCCACCTTGCGCAGGTTGATGCCGTTGGCGACAGCTGCATTCATGATCACGCCCTGAAGCGCGCCAACCTCGACAGTCACGGTATCGAAGAACACGTCCGGTTCTGGTTTGAAGCCAAGTTTTTCGAGGCCGTCGACCAGACGCACGGTCTTGCGATGGACATATTGCGCAATTGCCTTGATGCCGTCCGGGCCATGATAGACCGCATACATCGAGGCGATGACAGCCAGAAGGGCCTGCGCGGTGCAGACGTTGGAATTGGCCTTCTCGCGGCGGATATGCTGCTCGCGGGTCTGAAGGGCGAGGCGATAGGCCTTGCGGCCATGGCTGTCGATGGTTACGCCGATGATACGCCCCGGCATGGAGCGTTTGAAATCATCGCGGCAGGACATGTAGGCGGCATGCGGGCCACCATAGCCGAGCGGTACACCGAAGCGCTGGGTGGAGCCGACGGCAATGTCTGCCTCCATCTCACCCGGCGACTTGAGCAGGGCAAGGGCCAGCGGGTCTGCAATCACGATGCCGAGCGCCTTGTTGTCATGCAGTGCCTTCATCAGCCCGGTAAAGTCGCGCACATGGCCATGGGTGCCGGGATACTGGAAGATGGCACCGAACACTTCCGAGGGGTCGAGATCTTCCGGTGCACCGATCTTGATGGTGATGCCAAGCGGCTCGGCGCGGGTTTCGATCACGGCAATATTTTGCGGATGGCAGTTCTCGTCAACAAAGAAGATATCAGATTTGGACTTGGCAGCCCGCTTGGCCATGGTCATGGCCTCGGCAGCTGCGGTTGCCTCATCGAGCAGCGACGCATTGGCGATCTCAAGACCGGTAAGATCGGAAATCATGGTCTGGAAGTTGAGCAGAGCCTCGAGCCGACCCTGACTGATCTCCGGCTGATAGGGGGTGTAGGCCGTATACCATGCCGGATTTTCAAGGATGTTGCGAAGGATCACCGGCGGCGTGGTGGTGCCGTAATAGCCCTGTCCGATCAGCGAGGTGAGCAGCTTGTTCTTGGAAGCAACCTTGCGCATATGGTGCAGCGTATCGCCTTCGGTCAGGGCACCGCCCCAGCGCAGAGGTTCCTTCTGGCGAATGGAGGCTGGCACCGTGGCATCGATCAACTCGTCAAGGGTGGTGAAGCCGATCACCTTGAGCATCTCGGCTATCTCCGAAGGCGATGGGCCGATATGGCGCCGGTTGGCAAAATCATAAGCTTCGTAATCGGTCAGTTTGAAGGTCATCGCCTGCTCCTCAATCCTTGTTCATGGCTCTTGTCCATGACCATGTCTGTCAGCACCATGATCGTGACAGCTACAGCATGAAATTCAAGGGAAACAATCGGCTATGGCCTTTCAGGAAACAGACGTCACGCCCGGAAAGCTGCCGATTCTTGCGCATTGTCATTATTAAGTTTCTTATAGGGGATTTTTCCCTTATATGCAATATTGATGCATGGGCTTGTCAAAATCTATTGCGAGAAGGATTTTGACCCCAAGCGAGATTTATGCGAATTTGGGTCAAACCGGCCCTTGGTGACAGGAGACAATGATGGGTGATCTGGAACGCGGCGAATTCGGCGCCATCGAGAGTTTGCAGGATGACACCTCGGTCACTGAAGCCATACCCGGAGTGCTCGCGCCTGCCGGAGCGTCCCAACCCATCGCCCCCGGCATGGATGAGCTGGGGCAGATGGTGCGGGAAGCGCGCAAGAAAAAAGGCTGGACGCTGGAGGAAACCGGACGCCATGCAGGCATTGGCCGGTCCACTCTCTCCAAGATCGAGAATGGCCAGACCAGCCCCGGCTTTGACATCGTCCGCCGCCTGACGCAGGCCCTTGAGCTGGAAACGCCCAATCTCTTCCTGCAAAGCGGCAAGAGTGACATCACGGGCCGCCGCGATGTCACCCGCAAGGGGCAGGGGGAAACCAAACTCACCGCCACCTATTCCCATGAACTCCTGTGCAATGAACTGACCAGCAAGGCGATGCTGCCCTATGTCAGCACCATCAAGGCGCGCGACATCTCCGATTTCGGCGACTGGATCCGTCATCGCGGCGAGGAATTCATGTATGTCCTTTCCGGCGAGCTGGAACTGCATACCGAGCATTACCGCCCCCTTGCCATGAAAGCGGGGGACAGCGTCTATTATGACAGTTCCATGGGCCATTGCTGTGTTACCACCGGAGATGAAGACGCGGTGGTGCTCTGGGTCAGTCTGGAGCGGTGACAGCCGCCCCAATTCTACTGAGCTGAAAGCGCCTTCAACATGGCATCTGACAGGTCGGCAATCAGCGCGTCGCGGGTTGTCGCGTCGGTTTGGCTTTTCGAGAGATAGATGACCATGTAGATCGGCTTGCGTTCCGGAGGCGTCAACATGGCGATGATGCCGCGAGAGCCAAGGCTGCCTGAGCCGCTTTTGTCGGCGACTTTCCACCCCTTCGGCAGTGTCTTGCGGATCAGGTTGCCCGTGACCTTGCCATCTTCCATCCATTTGTTGAGTTGTGCCTGTGATGTGTCTGTCAGGACATCGCCATGAAGTAACTTCTTTAGGCTGGCGAGTGCCGCAGTTGGAGAAGTCGTGTCACGCTCTTCCCCCGGCCCGGTCACGTTGAGGTCGGGCTCCGTTCGGTCGAGCCTTGTTACATTATCTCCGATGGACCGCATGAAGGCGGTGAGACCGGACGGACCGCCGATGGCTTCTAGAATCTTGTTGGCTGCGGTGTTGTCACTCATGGTGATGGCGGCCGCGCACAGCTCGCCCTGCGTAAGCGTTCCGCCTACATGCTCCTCAGACACCGGGGCCCATGACAGGATGTCTTCTGCCTTGATGGCAACCGCTGTTTCCAGCTTTGCCTCCTGCCGGTCGACCTTTGCCAGCAGGGCACCACAGGCAAAACTCTTGAACGTGCTATTCATCGCAAAGCGCTCATCACCCCGGTGGGTCCAACTGGTGCCGGATTCGTTGTCCAGAAGAGCAATTCCGATGCGTCCGCCAATAGATTTCTCAGCCTTCGCCACCGTATCCAGCACCGGGGCAGGAAGGGGAGAGGCAATTGCAGAGCTAACTGGTCCGGTAATGAGAACCAAGCTTACAATGGGGGCACAAAGCATGGGCAGTTTCATGAACATGCGTGAAATCTCCAATTGATCTGTGAGAAAAAATAATCTTATGCTTATTGGATATCAGCCGAAATCTCGGCTCGCAAACGATAAGAACTCGCTCTTAATATTAGAAAATCTAATGTCATGGATAGACCTCAGCTTCCTCTCAATGCGCTGCGTGCGTTCGAAGTTGCCGCCCGGCAAGGCAGTTTTACACGGGCAGCGATTGAGTTATGCGTCACACAGGCAGCCATCAGTCACCAGATTACGGCGCTGGAGAAGCGTCTCAATGTGCAACTGTTCGAGCGCAGTCCAAAGGGACTTCGGCTGACCGAAGAGGGCAAGACATTGCTGCCCGTAATGGAAGATGCTTTGGACGGCATCTCCGGTGTGCTGGATCGCTTTATTGATCGACAATATTTCGAGGTGCTCAATGTGGGAGCTGTCACCACTTTTGCCGCTGGCTGGCTTATCGAAAAACTGCCGCGCTTCAGAAGTGCCAATCCGCATATCGATCTGCGCCTGTCGACGAACAACAACCGGGTCGATCTGGCCGGTGAGCGTCTGGATATGGCGATCCGCTTTGGAGATGGCGGCTGGGCCGGGGAGGTCAGGCAGCTGCTGTTCGATGCGCCCATCTCTCCGCTTTGCTGTCCGCTGACGGCGTCGCGTCTGCGGCAGCCGGCCGACCTGTTGCGCGAAACGCTTTTGCGGTCATATCGCGCAGGCGAATGGGAGGCCTGGTTCGCCTTTCAGGGGCTGGTTCCTCCAGTCATTGAGGGGCCACGGCTTGATTCCTCCCCCGCCATGGCCATGCTGGCCGCTGCCGGAACCGGAGTGGCGATATTGCCCGTCTGCATGTTCCGGAACGAAATGAATTCCGGTCGTCTGGTCAAGCCATTTGAGCTTGAGATATCAATGGGCAGCTATTGGCTGACGCATCTATCCTCGCGCAAACCGACCATGGCGATGAAGCGCTTTGCCGAATGGCTGAGGACCGAGGTTGGACAGCGGCTGTAGACGTCGATGGAAGAACGGATAGAGCTTGTGTTTTGCGAAACTTGTCAGCACTGAAAAGCACCATGTTGAATCGGTAAACAATATCAGGCACGATGGGTCGGTTTCAAACCTTTCCCTACAGCCTCCGAAGCAACGGGCACTGCCATGATAATAAGATATGCAACCAGCGCCGACGCGGAAGCGATAACCGAAATCTACAATGATGCGGTGCGCAACAGCACGGCGATATGGAATGACGAGACGGTTAGCGTGCAAAACAGAATGGACTGGATTGCCGCCAAAAAGGTCGATGGCTGGCCGCTGCTGGTGGCCGAAGATGAACTGGGCTCCTTGCTCGGCTACGCCACCTATGGCCCGTGGCGCGCGTGGGATGGCTATCGCCACACCGTCGAACATTCGGTCTATGTGGCAAAGGACCAACGCGGCAGAGGCACGGGACAGGCCCTGATGAAAACCCTTATCGGCAAGGCGCAGCAGACTGACATTCATGTCATGGTGGCGGGCATCGAAGCGAGCAACGAGGCATCGATCCGCCTGCACCGCAAGCTCGGTTTCAAGGATGCGGGCACCTTGCGCGAAGTTGGCACCAAATTCGGCAAATGGCTTGACCTAGCCTTTCTTCAGCTCACGCTTGCATAGCTCGACATTTCGCCGTTCGGAAGAGCGGCAACTCGCCTTGCCATTCCGGCATCCAGCCCATTACCAATCCGGCATTTCGACCACCATCAAGTCGATATCCTGATCGGGGACATAATTGCGGGCGCGAAACTCAAATTGGGTCGGAGCGATCTTGCGGATGCCATTGATGCACAGGGTGACCAGATTTTCCGGTTTCTCCTTGTCGATGACAAGGCGGAAATCCCCGATCGGCCCGAGCCAGTTGTTGGCTGTCTTGAGAATATAGCGCACTTCCTTGCTGAGGGTTTCGGCGTGACCTCCCTTGGCCAGCAGACGTCGGAAGCCGCGAATGAAACCATCATCAATGCAGAAGCGGTCGACATTGTCCTGAACGCCATATTCCTCACTGATGATGCCTCCACCGACAACCGGGCTGTAGCTGTGGTCAATCACCGTGCGGCTGTTGGCGGGAAAATCCTGATACCAGTAATAGATGGTCTGCATCTTCCATTTTGGTTCGATATATTCCTCGCCTGGCTGCCAGTCGATCAGGCCCAGTGAGGCTAGATGCATCCGATCCGGCTCGGCCAGCGCTTCCAGCTTGTCATAATAGGTTGGATCAAAGCGGCTGAGCGGAATGCCGGTCTTGAGGATGTCGCTGGTAAAATCGACACCATTCAGCGTCAACTTGATTTCGATGCCGGGCATGATGTCCTGCCCGTTTGATGAAACGTGGAAATCTAGGAAATTGAGCGGGCTGACCGGCGATATGGCATAGTTGGTTTCCGGATGGGAGTCGATTTCCGGAACCGGAAAGGCCACCAGCATATGCTGGTTCTGGTCGGAATTGTTGACGAACTCATAATGGATCTGCACCTGCTGCGGGCTGAGATAGAGATCTTCCACATCGAGCGAAATGGCATGGGTTTCGATCAGGCGAATGCCAGTGGCGTCGATCATTGCGGTTGAATCATTGGCCAGAGCGCGAGAGCAGGAGAGGCTGATGGCAAATGTCAGGGCCAGCGCGGCAAGAGCCGCCAGTGTTAAACGACTTGGCTGGGTTACATGGGCGATCATGAAGCGTCCCGCCAGAGCGCGGGCAGGGGTAAAGTTTGGTCGTTGGCGCATTGTGTCCTCGCAAACAGGAAAGAGCGACTAGGCAATGTTGCAAGTTTAGCCAAACAGCATGACGGGCACCATTCGTCATCCTGTAGCACTCTGTCGCAGATCTGGCAGGGGAGGTGCTTTGTCTTTGCCTTCAAGCCGGCTTTCATTCGCTATAGCTGTATTGCAAAGATACTCGTCAATCTATTTCGGTTGGATAAGTACAAAATAACTAAACTCACTTGTGATGGGATTGAAATTTTGAAAATACTTAAAAGAATCTGATGTGATGGTTTGGTTATTGGATGAATTAATTGATGATTGTTTAAATATATTCTCATTTATTGAAAATGCTTCAGATGAAAAATCAATCATTAAGTAATTCTGACATATGTTTAAAATGTGTGGCATAGAACATGCCTTGATTTTTCCTCTCTAGAAAATGGGGGAATGTGATGAATGGAATTGGTGGCTCAACGAGCACCGGCCAGTTAAGGCAGCAATTCTAAAGCAAGACCGACGCGAATGGCGATGAAGCGGTTGATGCTTCCGAACTCGCCGAATTGATTGGCGGAGAAGACAGCACAAGTCAGGCTTCAGCCATCATTGAAGATCTCGACAGCGATGCCGATGGAGCCTTGAGCGCAGAAGAGTTCAATGCGGCTGTCGGAGGATCCAATCTATCCGGTGACTATCTGAGCCTTCAGGAGTTGCCTCCGCCACCACCCCCACCGCCTCCACCACCGCCTCCATCTGATGAAGAGAGCGCTTCTTCGGAAGAGGAAAGCACCATTGAGGATATCTTCGCCAGCCTCGATACCGACGGTGATGGCTCTATTTCGCTTGAAGAACTTCAGGCCGGATTGGGAATTGACGAAGCGTCCGAGGCAGACAGTGCCAAGGCGCTGCGGGATCTGGTGCAGGATGCTCTCTCTGATGCTGACGGTGCCGATGCGAGCCGTCGCGCAGAAGCTGGTTCTCCGCCACCTCCACCGCCTCCGCCGCCATCATCGGGAACAGGAGCTTCCGGTAGTGCAACGGACGAGGACGAAGACGAGGATAGTGCAATTGATGCATTGTCTGATGCATTGTCGAGCCAGTCGAGCGAGCAGGCGCCTTCTGCCAGCGACAGGCTTCTGGCCCGCATGATGGAACAGCTCTATCAGCAATCCGCGCAGGCGTCGGGCAGTTCCTCAGGGATCAGTTATTCCGCCTGATCAGAGGGTGATTTGAAATAAAAAATCCCGGCGATATGTCAGCGCCGGGATTTTTTCGTTTTGCTTGCTGTTTACCGCAAAAGCCTAGTCTTCGGTTTCCAGCAGGGTTTGATGGATCTGCTCGATCAAAACCGGTTCCAGCCCGAGCCGGGCCGCGAGCAGCGACAGATAGGCCTGCTCGGAGGGCGTATCCGGTTCGATCGCCATCAGGGAAGCCACATAGACCTCCATGGCTTGCTCGGTGCTTTGGACCTGAGAGACGAGGCTGTCGATATCAAGCGGTTTGTTGATCTGGTCCAGCAGAAAGCCCTTTTCCTCGGCGCTCAGATCCTCCTGTCCGATCTTGTCGAAAATCGCCCGCTGTTCCCTGGCGTCGATGGTGCCGTCGGCCTTGGCGGCCGCAATCATGGCACTGACGAGCGTAGCCCCGAAGCCGGTTGCACGCTCAGTCATTTCATTGATTTCAAAACCGGATCCCATGGGGACGACAGGCACATGGGACAATTGCCGTGTGTCGCCCGCCGGTCTATGCAAATGGGCCGGGATGGTTTTCTCGCCCGATCCCACCTGACCATCAACAACGGGCACTCCCGCCTGTTTTCCCTTGTAATCAGAATAGGCCTTGTAGGCGAGGCCAGCCACCAAGGCCAAGCCGCCATAGGTGGCCGCCTTCTTGGCCATTTTGCGCCCTTTCTTGGACCCCATCATATAGCCTGCCAGACCGCCCGCAAGGGCGCCACCACCGATGCCACCGGCATTCTGCGAGAGATAATCCTTGCCCCGTTGCATCCAATCTCCAGATTGCATTTCTGCCTTTTGCGCACTGGTGCCCGGCTGCGCACCGGTACCCGGCGCGCCGCTCGCGCCCAGAAATTCATTGATCAGTTTAGATGCATCAAACATGAAAGACCTCGCTGATGATTGTCCCATTTCTCAAGTGTCTATTGGATATAGGAGCCCTTTTGGCCATGACAAGTCGGGGCGGCATCGCTCATCGCTCAACGGCATGAACTAGAGGCTCAAACGAAAGCCTTCTTGCGATTGTTGCCAAATAGGGTTAGCCATCGCCTATCAAGCCGGCTTGTTCCCGCGCAAGGGCATATCTGGGCCGGATGAAACGCCAAAGACAGAGACGGGTTGTCGTAATATGCTGAAGTTTATCGATAAAATATCAGTTGGTGCCTTGGTGGTCGTTGCCCTGACGCTGGGGCTTGCTCCCTTTACACCAGAACCTCATGTCTGGCAGAAGCTCAAGATGCTGGTTGACAGATCGCTTGTGCGTCCCATCGACATGTTCGATTTGCTAATGCATGGATTTCCATGGCTCTTGCTGGTGATCAAACTGGTGCGGCAGGGGCTGGTGTCAAAGGCGGCTGACAAGTGAATGCAACCTATCGTGGATTGGGCAAAATGACCCCGTTTCACACAAATGTGATTCTCAAACATCTGTATTTTTTGCATGCGAAAAATATACAAGGAGCTTGATAGTTGATTTTAAAGGTAAAATTTACCCATATCAAGCTGTGGATGAGTCGGGGCTTTCGTCGATAAATCGTGCTCAACAGCAATTTTCTTGTCGAAACTATTGAAGGACACGAAAGAAGTTTTTCCGACACCAATTCTGGGTTGATTTTTTGTTTAACATGAGAGAATGGCTCAGGGCAAAGAGCTAATTCTCTTATCCTCTTGAGAATGATTAAAATTTTAATCAAATTATTTTTACTTGCTCTTGTATACTACGGCCATGATTGGAAATATTGAGACTCCTGTCGCAAAGGCCGGGAAAACTATTTGGTCTGACCGAACTGGAAAGACTAAACAATCATGATCTTGTTGCGTCTTGTTCGTTTTGCATCAGAAACGAATGTCCCGGTTTGAATTGCTCAAATCTTGTCATCCTCAGGTCACTTGTGATCCACTAAGTTAAAGAAGAAAATAGTGGGTGACGGGAAATGAAATTGTCGATTAATCAGATGCGTGCCGTTGAAGCCGTTGTGCGCACTGGCAGCTTTTCCGCTGCAGCCAAGGAGTTGGGCATTTCCCAGCCATCGGTTTCGAACCATCTGTCTGCATTGGAAAAGCACTATCGCACGCAATTGATTCATCGAAATGGCCGACAGGCGGAAGCCACCGAGACCTGCCGGGAGATCCTCTCGCGCATTCGCTCTGTGCTTGCCATGACCGATGAAATTGAACATGCCCTTGAAGGGCGCAGGCGCATGCAGGCAGGATCTTTGCGTCTCGGCTATTCTACCTATCAGTTTGCTATGCCGATCCTGTCTGATTTCATGATGAAGTTTCCCGATGTTGAAATCGAGGCGCGGTCAATGGCCTCCAATGATCTGCTGCCCCTGCTGGAGGATGGCAAATTTGATGTCGTCTTCATTACCGCAGAGGAAGCCCCTCTGGGGTTGCATTTCGAGAAAATCCGCACGGAACCGATCGTGCTTGTTGTGCCGCCTGATCACCCGTTATGTGAGAAGGGCACAGCCAGCTGGCGCGATGTCGCCAACCATGCTCTGGTCCAGCGTGAGAATAGCTCCGGAACAAGACGGCTTTTTGAGAAAGCGGCAAGAAGAGCTGGCTATGAGCTTAATACGGTTCTGGCTTTGGGCTCCTGGGGGGCAATTGTAACCACCATCAATGCCGGAATGGGCATAGGGGTGGCAATGGAAGGGGAGGTGCTCCCGTCCAATAATCTCGTGACGATTCCCATCGAAGATGATGCCCTCTATGTCTCGCATTATGTCGCCTGCTTGCCGGAAATGCAGCATGTATCCGCAATCCGGGCAATGTTTGATTCTGTCTTTGACAAGGGCGGCATCATAAGGAGTGTTGTGTAATATAGGCACAAGCTGAGATTGTGAATAATCTGTGTCAGCGTTAATACTATAGCTAAAAACTATAGATGTTTATTATTCATCAAACTGTTAAATAGTGCGTCTAGGAAGGTCCTGCTCGATCCAAACAGGGAGACCTTCCAATGAGCCCCAAATCCGTTTTTCTCGCCGGTGCTGCCTATATTGCGCTGAGCGTCTCTGCCTTTGCGGCCTGTCCGGTGGCAACTGTTGCAGACTTGAAAGGCCTGACCTCTGCCTATCCTGAGCAGTTTGAGTTGGCCGAATTTGAAAAGGCTGGCAACTGCGCATTGGCCTTTGCTCAAAATCCGGACATTGCCAAATTCAACAGCCAGATTTTCGGCAACAAGGAGCTGCCTGCTCTTGCTGATCGCCTGCCTGCCGAGCCGCTTGTTGTTGCTCCCTATGATGCCGTCGGCACCTATGGCGGTGTCATCACCGGCCTGTCCAAGGGCACCGAGTCTGGCACATCCGATCTTCTCTCCATCCGCCATGTCAATCTTGTCCGCTATGCCGATGATCTCCAGACAGTCGTCCCCAACATCGCCAAAAGCTGGCAGTGGAATGACGACTATACCAAGCTGACCTTCACTCTGCGCAAGGGCCATAAATGGTCCGACGGCGAGCCTTTCACCGCCGCCGATATCGAATTTTGGTATAATGACCTGATCCTCAACAAGGATGTCTATGAAAAGACACCGGGCCGCTGGCTGTTTGCGGGCAAACCGGCCGTTGTCAAGGCCGAGGATGATGTGACCGTTTCCTTCACCTTTCCGGTTCCGACGCCGGGCATTCTCAACCGCTTCGCCGTCGACTATGGTCAGGCCTTCCAGCCGAAACATTTCCTTGCCCAGTTCATGCCGCAATATAACAAGGATGCCGACAAGCTGGCCAAGGATATGGGGCTTGAGAATGGCGCTGCTGCCATCAAGATGTATTATGGTGGGTCTGACTGGAAAGACGTGCCGAGCCCGCTGCTCAAGGACGCCGAACTGGCCGAAAAATTCGGTCGTGCCGTGGTTCCGACGCTGGAATCCCACATCGTGGTTGAAGAAAATGCCGAAGGCCGCAAGCTGGTCGCCAACCCCTATTTCCATATGGTCGACACCGCAGGCAATCAGCTGCCTTACATCCCGGAAATTGACGAAAGCTATGTCAAGGACAAGGAAGTTCAGAATCTCAAGATCATGAATGGCGAAGTGGTCTGGAAACAGCAGGCAGTGTTCCTTGAAGACTTCCCGCTGCTCAAGGAAAATGAAGCCAAGGGCAATTACACCGTCTCCTATGCGCCTACCTTCGGAGAGAATATCTTCTTCTCCTTCAACCGCACCCACAAGGACGCGGTACTGGCCGAACTGTTCAATGACATCCGCTTTGAACGCGCCATGTCCATTGCGCTGGATCGCGAGGAAATCAACGAGATCGTCTATCTGGGGCAGGGGACCCCGGCGCAGGGCGTTCCGGCCGAGCCGAAAACCGTATCCTTCGTCTCCGAAGACATCCTCAATCAGGATATTGCCTTTGATCCGGATCAGGCCAAGGCGCTTCTGGCCGAGATCGGCCTCAAGGATGCCGATGGTGACGGCACTCTGGAACGTCCCGATGGCAAGCCGCTGGTAATTCGCCTCATTTATTCCTCTCAGGGCGTGCCGGTGAAGTTGATGGAACTGGTGCGTGACTATTGGTCTGCTGTCGGTGTGCGCATCGATCTCAAGGAAGTCACCTCGGACGAATATCGCGCCGGTGCCAACAATAATGATCTGGATCTGACCACCTGGAAATATGACGGCACCTCCGGTCCGGCCATCTCGCAGGATGTGACGGCCTTCATCCCGCCATTCGGAGATGTCTTCAATCCGGGCACCGGCTTCGCATGGGCACAGTGGAAGGATTCCGATGGCAAGGAAGGCGTCGAGCCACCGGCCTATGTCAAGGATCTCTATGACCTGTCCGAGAAGTTCCTTCAGGTTTCCATGGGCTCTGATGAGTCCAACAAGCTGGGCGCCGAGATCGTCAAGATCCATGTCGACAATCTGCTCAAGATCGGCACCGTCGGCGATATCGTGGCTCCGTTCATGTATCGCAACGACCTGAAAAACGTCAAACCGATCAAGGCCAAGTCCTACGACTTCTACTGGACCTACCCATACCGCCCGCAACAGTGGTTCATGTCCAAATAACGCTTTGGACCATTGGCTGAAAGGCCGGTGCGGGGAGTGCCCCCGCACCGGTGGCAGGCCTCTAGGGCCGATGGGTTTTGTTTCAGGGATCTTGAAAATGCTTCGATTTACGCTTGAGCGACTGGTGGGCATGATCGTTACGATGGTGCTTGTCTCCATGATGGTTTTCCTGATCATGGAAATTCCGCCCGGAGACTATGCCGATCGCTATGCCTTCCGGAAATATTCCGGCACCGGCATTGCCATATCCGAAGCGGATATCGAAGCCATACGTCATGATTTCGGTCTCGATAAGCCCATGGCGCTGCGCTATGCCGACTGGATCGGCAACATCGTGCTGCATGGAGATTTCGGTCAGGCCTTCGCCTTCGAGACCGACGTGACCAAGGTCATCGGCAACAAGATCTGGCTGACCATGGCCATCCTGTTCGGCACCCTGCTGCTGACCTATCTGGTCTCCATTCCCATAGGCATCTATGCCGCCGTCAGGCGCGCGTCGGCCGCCGATTACGGATTGACGGTCTTTTCCTATCTCGGGTTAGCCTTACCCAATTTTCTGCTGGCGCTGATCATGCTCTATTTTGCCAATCTGTGGTTTGGCGCCGATATTGGCGGTCTCTTCTCGACCCATATGGAAGATGCGCCATGGTCCTTTGCCAAGGGCTGGGACTTAATGAAGCATCTCTGGCTGCCAGCCTTCGTTCTGGCCTGGTCGGCGGTGGCCTATCAGATCCAGACCATCAGGGCCACCATGTCCGATGAGTTGAACAAGCTGTCGGTGACCGCGGCCCGCGCCCGCGGTGTACCCGAAACCAAACTGCTGATCAAATATCCTGCTCGTCTTGCCATCAATCCGGTGGTCTCCACCATCGGCTTTGACGTCAACCGCATCTTTTCCGAACTGCCGATCGTGGCTGTCGTGCTCGGACTGACCGAATTGGGCGAATTGCTGCTCAACGCCTATCTCGATCTCGACATGTATGTCGCCGGAGCCATCCTGCTGATGCTCACTTTCATGATCGTGATCATGAATTTCATTTCGGACATTCTGCTGGCTTGGCTCGATCCGCGCATCAAACTGGGGGCGAACTGACCATGACCGATATCATGCAAAAGGCAATCCCTGTCGCGGCCTCGGCCCGTCAACGCAAAGAGAGCGAAAGGGATGAGAAGAAGCGGCTCAAATATTATTCCGCCAGCCAGTGGACACTGATCTGGTGGCGCTTTCGCCGCCATCGCGCGGCGATGATTGCCGCAACCGTCCTCATATTCATGGCACTGCTCGGCGCCTTCGCCGAACTGGTCGCCCCTTACGGCCCGACCAGTCGCGACACCAAATATCTCGACGGTGCGCCCCAATTGCCGCTCTTCTGCGACCTCAATGGCTGCTCTTTGCAGCCCTTCATCCATGGCGTTTCCACCAAACGCGATCCGGTCACCCTGCGGGCCATTTCCGTGCCAGATCCTGACAAGCGCGTCTATCTCACCTTCTTTGCTCCGGGCGAGAAGACCGAGCTGCTGGGCTTCATTCCGACCGAAATCCATCTCTTTCAGCTCGATGACAAGCGCGCCAGACTCCATATCTGGGGGACGGATGATCTGGGGCGGGATGTCTTCTCGCGCACCATCTATGCAACCCGAACCTCGCTGTCCATCGGCGTCATCGGTGTGCTGATTTCCTTCGTGCTGGCCCTGATCATCGGTGGCGTGGCCGGATATGCCGGGGGCTGGGTGGACAATATCATCCAGCGCGTGACCGAGGTCATTCGCGTGGTGCCGATCATTCCGCTCTATATGGGCCTTGCCGCAGCCATGCCCAAGGAATGGTCCACCACCGAGGTCTATTTCGCCATGACCCTCATTCTGGGGCTGTTCGGCTGGCCGACACTGGCCCGCCGCATCCGCTCGCAGTTGCTTTCTATCCGCTCGGAGGATTATGTCGTCGCCGCACGACTGGCTGGGGCGCGCCCGTTGCGCATCATTTCCCAGCATATGCTGCCAAGCTTCACCAGCTTCATCATCGTCGATCTGGTGATTTCCTTTCCCTACATGATCCTCTCGGAAACGGCGCTCTCCTTCGTCGGGCTCGGCCTGCGACCGCCGACGGTCTCGTGGGGAGTTTTGCTGCAACAGGCCCAGTCTGTGCGGGTCATCGAGCAGACGCCATGGCTGTTCATTCCGGCCATCTTTGTCGTGCTTGCCGTTCTGGCCTTCACGGTGGTGGGGGACGGCCTGCGCGATGCTGCCGATCCCTATTCCGATGTCCGTTAGCGAAGGGAAAGACCAACCATGCTGAAAGTTGAAAATCTCACCATTTCCTTCCGCACGGACGAAGGCCTGATCACGCCGGTGCAGAATATTTCCTTTGAAGTCCGGCCCGGTCATACGCTGGGCATCGTCGGGGAATCCGGTTCGGGCAAATCCATCTCGACCAAGGCATTGATGCAACTGCTGCCGGGCAATGGCATCATTTCCCCTGAAACGAAGATCATCTATTCCGACAAGACCGGCAGGATGGTCGACATTAACAAGCTGGGCAAGAAGGGGCGGGCCATTCGCCATATCCGTGGCGGTGAGATCGGCATGATCTTTCAGGAGCCGATGGCTTCCTTCTCGCCCGTCTACACCATTGGCAACCAGATGGTTGAAACCATCCGCTTGCATCGCAATGTCGGCCGCAAGGAAGCCCGCCTGATTGCGGTGCAAATGCTGGAGCGTGTTGGCATCTCGAACCCGCAAGCCCGTATCGATCAATATCCGCATGAAATGTCCGGCGGCATGCGCCAGCGGGCAATGATCGCACTGGCGCTTTCCGCAGGCCCTGCCTTGCTGATCGCCGATGAACCGACAACCGCGCTGGACGTGACCATTCAGGCGCAGGTGCTCGAATTGATGAAGCAATTGCAGCGTGAACTGGCGATGGGCATGATCTTCATCACCCATGATCTGGGCGTCATTTCCCACGTCGCCGACGATGTCGCGGTGATGTATCTGGGCACGATTGTCGAGCGGGGGCCGACACAAAAGGTCATCCATGAACCGGCCCATCCCTATACGCAAGGCCTGATCAAGGCGCTCCCGAGCGTTGATCGGCTGCATGACCGCCTGACCCCGATACCCGGCGATATTCCCAGCCCCACGGATCGGCCAGCGGGCTGCCCCTTCCATACCCGCTGCGCCAGGGTCATTTCCGGTCTGTGTGATCGCCATCAACCCGAAATCCTGCAGGTGGGGGAGGATCATACGGTCCGCTGCTTCCTGCATGAAAAACAGATGAGGGCCTCGGCATGATGCTGGACAGGGCGAAGAGAGAGAATGACCGCGAGAGCAGCAATGCGCTGCTCATCGAGGTCAAGAATCTCGAGGTACAGTTTCCGATCCGCAAGAAGAAACTCTTCTCTTCCGAAATCTCCTATTTGCGCGCCGTTGATGACGTCAGCTTCGACATCCGTCGCGGCGAGACCGTCGGGCTTGTGGGCGAATCCGGATCGGGCAAGACTACTGTCGGACGGGCCATCCTGCGCGCCATCGATCCAACGGCGGGCGATGTGATCTTCCATACCCGCGAGCATGATGTCTATCTCGATGAGCTGGAAGGGGAGGAGCTGCGCCGCTTTCGCAAGAAAATGGGCATGGTTTTCTCCGAAGGTCCGCACTCCATCGCCAATATGGCCAGTGACATTCTCAGAGCCTTCCGGCCGCGCATGAGCCTTGTCTTTCAGGATCCCTATTCCTCGCTCAATCCGCGCATGACCGTGCGCGACATCATTGCCGAACCGCTGGTTGCCTCGGGCATGATGAAGGATCGCGACAAGATCGACGAGCGAGTGCGCGACATAGCCAGCCGTTGCAAGCTTGATCTGGAGCATCTGCGCCGTTTTCCCCATGCCTTCTCGGGCGGTCAGCGCCAGCGCATCTGCATCGCCCGCGCGCTGGTGACGAGACCCGATTTCGTGGTCTGCGACGAGAGCGTGTCTGCGCTGGATGTTTCCATTCAGGCCGAGATTGTCAATCTGCTCAAGGATCTGCAGCAGGAAATGGGCGTGGCTTTCCTGTTCATTGCCCATGATCTGTCCGTGGTGGCCCAGATGTCCCACAGGGTGGCGGTGATGTATGTCGGCAAATTTGTGGAATATGCACCCACCGAAAGCCTCTTTTATCATCCGCGCCACCCCTATACCCACGCCCTGATGTCGGCCATCCCGACCATCGATCCTGACGAGGATTTCGACCCGATCAGGCTGGAAGGGGAGATCCCGAACCCGCTGGCCGCCCCTTCCGGCTGCCGCTTTCACACCCGCTGCCCCTATGCCGCAGAGCAATGCGCAAGCGAGCCGCCGCAATGGCAACAGGTGGCACCCGAGCATTTCGTCTCCTGCCACAGGGTCGCCGAGTTTGATTTCTCTCGCGGCAGAAAATGAAACGCGAAAGCCAATCGAAAAGCAAAAGAAACGCGGCAGACAAGCCCCCGCAAGCTTGCTGTCCTAATCAAACCAGAAGAGACATGAAGAAAAGGAAGCTCAGATGTCAGTATTGCATAAAGAACGCACCGGCAGTCTGAACAGCAATTTGCTGCCTGATCCGGAAATGGGCGAGCCCTTCCTGCTCACGCCCGGGCCGCTCACCACATCATTTGCCGTCAAGCAGGCGATGCTTAAGGACTGGGGCAGCTGGGATGGTGACTTCAGGGCGATGACCGCAGACATGCGATCCCGTTTGCTGGACCTGCTTGGGCCGCAGAAGGATCAGTTCGAGTGCGTTCCCATGCAGGGGTCGGGTTCCTATCTGGTTGAAGCCATGCTTGGAACACTGGTTCCAAGAGATGGCAAATTGCTGGTTCTGGTCAACGGTGCCTATGGTCTGAGAGCGGCCAGAACGATGGAAGTGATCGGCAGGGCCTGTCATCTGCTCGACAAGGGCGATTATCTGCCGCCGCGTGGGGCAGAAGTCGCCGCGATCCTTGCCGATGATCCCGCCATCACCCATGTGCTTGCCATTCATTGCGAAACCAGCTCGGGCATTCTCAATCCGGTCGCCGAAATTTCCGAGGCCACCTATGGAGCTGGTCGCAAGCTGCTGGTGGATTCCATGTCTGCCTTTGGCGCCGTGCCGATGGAGCCGCATCAGATCCGCTATGAGGCGCTGGTCTCTTCGGCCAACAAATGCATTGAAGGGGTGCCCGGTTTCGGCTTTGCCATGGTCCGGCGCAGCGCGCTTGTTGCCGCCAAGGGCAATTGCCATTCCCTCAGCCTTGATCTGAACGCCCAGTGGGAGACAATGGAGAAAAGCGGCCAATGGCGCTTCACGCCGCCAACCCATGTGGTCGCGGCCTTTCTGGAAGCCCTCAAGGCCCATGAAGCCGAGGGCGGTGTTGCTGCGCGCGGTGCCCGCTATGCCAACAATCGCGATGTCATGGTCAAGGGCATGCGCGAGCTGGGCTTTGAAACCCTGCTCGATGAGCGCTGGCTCTCTCCCATTATCGTCACCTTTTTCTGCCCGGCTGACGAGCGTTTCGACTTCGGCCATTTCTATGAGCATATGAAAGCCAAAGGCTTCATCATCTATCCGGGCAAGCTGACCGTGGTGGACAGTTTCCGCATCGGCTGCATTGGTCAGATGGATGAAGCCATCATGCGGCGCGTGGTTGGCGCGGCAAGGGAGAGCCTTGAAGAGATGGGCGTGACATCGGCCGCCCCGCCCGCAGCTGCGCTTGAAGAGCGCAAGAAACTGAATGCCTGAGACGCAAAGCAAAGAGAGATGTCCATGACCATGACCAAGATTAAAGCCGTTATATTCGACTGGGCCGGAACGCTGGTTGATTTCGGCAGCTTTGCGCCGATGGGCGTGTTTGTGAAATGTTTCGAACAGTTTGGCATCACGGCGACCATCGAGCAGGCGCGCGCCCCGATGGGACTGCCAAAATGGCACCATATCCGCGCCATGATGGATGACGAGGACATCGCCGCCCAGTGGCAGGCAAAATATGGCCATACACCAACCGATGCCGACGTCGACGAAATCTACAAGATCTTCGTGCCGATGAATGAAAAGGTCGCCGCCGACCATGCCGATCTGGTGCCCGGCGCACTGGAGACCATCGCATGGCTGCGCGCTCGCGGCATAAAGATCGGTTCAACCACCGGCTATACTCGCTCGATCATGGAGCATGTCTTGCCGGTGGTGAAAGCACAGGGCTTCGTGCCTGACAATCTCGTCTGCGCTGATGATCTGGCCGAAGGTCGCCCCGGTCCCCTCGGCATGTATCAGAGCTTCGTCGATCTGGCGGTCTATCCGCCTTCTGCCGTCATCAAGGTGGACGACACGGTGCCCGGCTTGCAGGAAGGGGTGGCCGCCGGTTGTATCTCCGTCGGGCTGGCGCTATCTGGCAATTTCGTCGGCAAGACACCAGAGGAACTCGCTGCCATGCCCGCGCACGAGGTTGTCAAACTGAGAGACGCTGCCAGCAAATTGCTCAAACAGGGAGGGGCTGATCATGTGATTGACACGGTGGCCGATCTTCCCGCCTTGATCGAAACACTGTAACCTGAGGTATCAAGGCCGTTTGATTGCCATTCGCAAAGAGGCTTGTCATGTCCAGACCGAATATCCTTCTTATCACCGCAGACCAGTGGCGCGGCGATTGTCTCGGGGCTGCCGGGCATCCGACGCTCCGGACGCCCAATCTGGATGCTCTTGCCAATGACGCGGTGCTGTTCCGCAATCATTATTGCGCCACAGCGCCCTGTTCTCCGGCTCGGGCCAGCCTCTATACCGGCCTTTACCAGATGAACCACCGGGTGGTGCGCAATGGCGCTCCGCTGGCCGATGGCTTCGATACCATCGCCAAGGCGGCACGGCGGGCAGGCTACAGGCCGACTCTTTTCGGCTATACCGATACCTGCCTTGATCCGCGCCTGCTTGCGCCGGAAGATCCCGCGCTGACCAGCTATGAAGGGGTTCTGCCGGGCATGGAAGTGGGGCAACTGCTGCTGGAGGATTACAAGCCCTGGCTGACATGGCTCAGCAAGCGTGGGCACGCGATTGCAACACGGCATGAAGCGCATACGCCAGCCATGGAGCCCGGCGAACGGGTGTCGCTGCAATCGCCTCCCTATGGTGCCGATGAGACGCCGACCGCCTTCCTCTTGGAAAAAATGCAAGACTGGCTTGATGAAAGACAAGGGGAGGATGCTCCATTCTTCGCCCATCTCTCCTTCATTCGCCCTCATCCACCATTCGTGGTGCCGGAGCCCTACAACAGCTTGTATGACCCTCAAGAGGGGCCAGACTATGCTCGCCATAATTGCGCCACCAGCGAGGCAGCAAGCCACCCATTCTCTGAGCTGATGATCGAGACCAACAGATTGTCCAGCTATGTCTGCTATGATGAAGAGGGCAATCCGGAGAAAGGCGGCAGGGTCAAGGATCTCTCGGCTCATGACATCAGCCGGCTGCGAGCGCTTTATTATGGCATGATTTCCGAGGTTGATGCCGTCATCGGTCGTCTGATTGCCAGCCTCAAGGCGCGGGGGCTATGGGAGAATACGGTCTTTATCTTCACCTCGGACCATGGCGAAATGATGGGTGACCACTGGATGCTGGGTAAGGGTGGTTTTCACGCTTCCAGCTATCATGTTCCCCTGATCATTCGCACCCCCGATGGCGGGCGCGGCGAGAGCGTCAGCGCCTTTACCTCAAGCGCCGATATTTTCCCCACGCTGCTCGAACTGCTCGGCGATGAAGCCACAAATGCGCTTGATGGAACATCGCTGATGGAGCATGTCTGCGGCAATGCGGTTTCGGGCTGGCGGGATGCTGCTTTCTACGAATATGATTTTCGCACCCAGCGCGCAAGCCGCTCAGATCTCAAGGCGCGGATGCGTCAGGAGGAATGTTCGCTGGCTGTGCTAAGGGATGAGAAATACCATTATGTCCATATTCCCGGCTTTGCGCCCTTGCTGTTCGATCTCGAAGTGGATCCCCATTGCCTGATCAATATGGCCGAGGAACCGGACTATATCAGAACCCGCCTTGCCTATGCCGAAAAGCTGCTTGATCTGAGAGCGCGGCATATGGATGAAACATTGGCGCGCTATCTCGTCGGGCAGCAAGGGGCCGTGGTGACCGAATAGACAAAGATCGGGGCCATCAGAACAGGAAGCGCTCGGAATTATTCATGAAATCATGCATATGGATCATGACCTGCTCTTCATTGACCAGCACCACCCCATAGGCAGGCGGTTCGAAATTGCCCATCTGGCCCTTGGCTGAAGGGGCAAGTTCAAGCGCGACCTGATGATTAAGCCCGCGCATGCAGGAGACGGACAGTCCGCGCCAGTTGCCATATAGAATGCGGTGCGCATGGCCAACGAAAAGGTGGCGAATGCGCTGGTGATGCGGTGCCAGTATCTGCCAGAACATTTCCGCCTCCTGAAGGCGGCTTGCATCGGTGTCCGGAATGCCGATGGCAAAGGGTGGATGGTGCATGAACAGCATCACCGGGCCTGATGTTTCCTTCAGAACGCCTTCCAGCCAGTCCCTGCGTTGCTCGCAATAATGCCCTATGGAGCTGCCCTGCTGGCTGGTATCGAGAAACAGGCACAGACCGAACGGCGTGCGTTTGGAACTCTGGATGAAACCGCAATCACACCGCTGGGCATCGGGAAAGTGAAAGCGAAAGCTGCGCACATCATCATGATTGCCAACCAGCAGGTGGGATGGAACCGCAAGGCGACGCAACTCGCGGGCAAACAGCTCATAACCGGCATCATCGCCATGATGGGTGAGATCGCCCGTGATGACGACGAAATCAGCGTCATGATGCTCGCTGTTGATGCTGTCGATGGCCGCCCGCAGTCGCGCGGCGGGCCTGTGACCATAAAGAGGGATGTCGTCACCTGTGATATGCGGGTCGGTCAGATGGATGAATTTCAGCATGTCCATATTCTTGATCATATCAAAAGCCCCGATGTCCATTTGCCTTGTGACGGGAGAAGCGCCGCGCCGGGAATCAAAGCGCCGCCTTCACCCTTGCGAAGATGCTTCGATTGGGCTGGAGCGGCGGGGATCGGCTTGGCATGTGTCGGCTTGCTGTTTTCTCTCAAGCCCAATTCTCAAAGTGGCCCGACTATCTCCTGCTTTCATGACAATCTGATTATGGATTGACGACTCTTTGCTGACGGCTGCGTAATTTTATCGCTCAGGTCTGTCCAAGAATGCCAAAGGGAGATGCTTCGCGCGGTCTTCAGACCATGTCCATGGCTGCATTGGGGCCCTTGAAAGGGGCTTTCATTGAGCCTGCCAGAGAGGCATTTTTGCGCGAAAATCGGCCAGTTTGCCTGTCACACTCCAGTCATCTCTGTCGGATTTTGTTGATCAAATGAACATCAAATGAAAATGTCACGATGAAAAATTACAACGTAAAATCAACAGTATGACGCATTGCCTTTTCAATTTTGCTTTCAAATCCAATTTCATTTGAATGTCACATAAGGTTCAAATAGCTGAAATAATCCTCGCCTAACGTCCCCTCCAACAAACAGCAAACTGGCTCATTCTGCCTCTCCGGGCAAAGGGATGCGTGCCTTGGTGCAAACCGTGGGGGCGCATCCCGGACCGAAAAAGGGGCAGGGATGTCGTGTTGGCCAAGAAAGAGGCGCGAAAGCGGTTCCGGCGAGATGAAACAATATAGCGAACGGCAACTGGAGATCATCCGCACGGTGACAGACCGTGGCTTCTCGGCAATTGACGCGCTGTCCGAACAATTCAATGTCTCCACCCAGACCATTCGCCGCGATGTCAACGCCCTGTGCGAGCTTGGTGAATTGCGTCGGGTCTGGGGTGGGGTGGAGCCACCACCGGTCAGCGGCAATCTGCTCTATGCCAAGCGCAAGATCATGAATGTGACGGCCAAACGGCAGATCGCCATTGAAGTGGCCAGACATATTCCCGATGGCAGTTCCATCGCCCTTTCCATCGGCACCACGCCGGAAATGGTCATCGAGGCCTTGCAGGAGCGGGCAAATCTCAAGGTCTTCACCAACAATCTCAATGTCGCCATGCAGGCGAGTGAGCGCCATGACTGGTCCGTGACCATTGCGGGCGGCTCGGTGCGTCCCGGCGACAAGGACATTCTCGGCCCTGAGGTCGAGGCCTTCTTTGATCGCTTCGAGGTCGATTTCGGCATTTTCGGCGTCGCCGGAGTAACCCCCGATGGGGGGCTTTTAGATTTCTCCGAAGCCGAAGTCGGCAGTCGCCGCGCCATTTTGAAAAATTGCCGCAAATCCTTTCTGGTCATGGACCATAGCAAATTCGGGCGCGTCGCCCATGTGCGCGGCGGACATCTTTCCGATGTGTCCTGCATTTTCTGCGATGAGCCGCTGCCCCATCCGATCAAGGGCGGTATCGGTCAAACCGATCTGATCATCGCCAATCAGGCAAAGGGCGAGGAAATGCCCGAAGCCGGACAATCCAATAGTCAACGAGGCAAGCGATGAGTGCTGCACATCCGGCCCATCACGGGCGATCCATCGAGCTTATGGCCATTTCCAAGCAATGGGATAGCGTCAAGGCTCTCGATGGCGTCAATATTTCCATCCCGGCGGGTTCCTTCACCGCATTGCTGGGGCCTTCGGGCTGCGGCAAGTCCACCCTGTTGCGCATCATTGCGGGGCTCGAAGTGGCTTCGCAGGGCAAGGTTATGATCGGGGATGAAGATGTCACCCGCCGCCCGCCCGACAAGCGCGATTTGTCGATGGTGTTCCAGTCCTATGCGTTGTTCCCCCATCTTGATGTCGCCGAGAATATCATTTTCGGTCTCAAAACCCGCAGGGAACCGAAAAATCTGCGCACCGAAAAACTGCAGGCCGTGGCCGAATTGATGGGGCTTGAGCAACTGCTCCATCGCAAGCCGGGCGAGCTGTCAGGCGGACAGCAGCAACGGGTGGCGCTGGCACGCGCTGTCATTGCCGAGAGGTCCATTTGCCTGATGGATGAACCGCTTTCCAATCTTGACGCCAAATTGCGCCATGAAATGCGTGTCGAGTTGCGCGCGCTGCAACAAAAGCTCGGCTTTACCATGGTCTATGTCACCCATGATCAGGCCGAAGCCATCACCATGGCCGATCAGGTGGTGCTGCTAAGAGCCGGGCAGGTCGAGCAGATTGATGGCCCTCGCGCCCTTTATGAGCGCCCACGCACCACCTTTGCCGCCCGTTTCATCGGCACGCCTCCCATGAGCCTGTTTGAAGCCTCCGCTCTGGGCCCCATGGGGCAACAGCTCGAAAAGAACGCAGGCACCAGTCTTCTGCTTGGCTTGCGCCCGGAGGCCGTCAGCCCGGCAGAGGATGGCCTTTTGAAAGCCACCATCGCGGCAGCCGAATTTCAGGGCGCCGACACCATGCTTGATTGCCAGATCGGCAATGAACAGATCACCGTGCGCGCCTCTGGCCGAAGCGCATTTGTCGCTGGCAGCGCGGTTTCCCTTTCCTTCGCTCCTGAGGAGTTGGCCTTGTTCGACAAGGCAACAGGGGCACGTCTCTTGAAGTCGCAAAAACTGGTCGAGACCCTGCGGTCCTGATCGATAACCAAATTCATATTTTACCGTCAAACAGGATGAAAAGGACCATATCCATGGCTTCCAGCTTTCTGAAATCCACTCTGGCAGCAACGATGCTGTGCGCCGTCGCAATGCCTGCTTTCGCTGTTGATCTGCAGTTCTATTTCCCGGTTTCTGTTGGTGGCAAGGCTGCCGACACCATTCAGTCCCTGACTGAAGATTACGTCGCTTCCCATGAAGATGTGAAGATCGACGCGATCTATGCCGGTTCCTACACCGATGCGCTGACCAAAGCCATGACCGCCGCCCGTGGTGGCAATGCGCCCCAGCTTTCGGTTCTGCTCTCCACCGACATGTTCACCCTGATCGATCAGGACCTGATCGAGCCGTTTGACGATTTTGTCTCCGAAGCGGAAGGCAAGGAATGGTTCGGGTCTTTCTATCCGGCCTTCATGCTGAACAGCCAGACCGGCGGCAAGACCTGGGGTATTCCCTTCCAGCGTTCGACGCCGGTCATGTATTGGAACAAGGAAGCCTTCAAGGAAGCCGGTCTTGACCCCGAAAAAGCGCCTGCCAGCTGGGACGAAATGGTCGAATATGGCCACAAGCTGACCAAGAAGGACGCCAATGGCAACGTCACCCAGTGGGGCCTGCGCATTCCGCTCGATGGCTTCCCATACTGGCTGTTTCAGGGTCTGTCCACGCCAGCCGGTGCAATCCTTGCCAACGCTGATGGCAACCAGACCGACTTTGCCAACCCGAAAGTGGTCGAGGCTCTTTCCTTCCTCGTCAAGATGGCCAAGGAAGAAAAGATCATGGAAGAGGGCGTGACCTCATGGTCGGCAACACCCAAGGCATTCTTCGAGCGTCAAGCTGCGATGATCTGGACCACCACCGGCAACCTGACCAACATCCGCACCAATGCGCCATTTGATTTCGGTGTCGGTTTCCTGCCCAAGCATGAGCGTTTCGGCGCACCGACCGGTGGTGGCAACTTCGTCATCTTCAAGGATGCGTCCGAAGAACAGAAGAAGGCCGCCGTTGATTTCGTGAAATGGATTTCCGCGCCCGAACAGGCCGCCAAATGGTCGATCGCTACCGGCTATGTCGCGCCAAGCCCGGCGGCTTGGGAAACCGAAGCCATGAAATCCTACGCCAAGGAAGTGCCGCAGGCCGCCGTTGCCCGCGATCAGCTCGAATATGCAGTCGCCGAGCTTTCCACCTATGAGAACCAGAAGGTGACCAACTTCCTCAATGACGCCATTCACGCCGCCCTCGCTGGCGAGAAAACGCCTGAGGATGCCCTCAAGGAAGCGCAGGACAAAGCTGAGCGCGTTCTGAAAAACTATCGCTGATCCCGCTCGGGACCGGCTATTGCGAGGGGGCCAGTTCCCCTCGCTTCCTGTTTTATTTTGCGATTGATCGCATGCGAGGTTCAAGGATGAGACGCGACTGGATATATGCACTGCTGCTATTGTTGCCGGCGATGGTGCTGCTCATGGGCTTTACCCATATTCCAGCGATAGAAACCGTCATCAGCAGCTTCTTCTCCACCCCCCATGGACGCCGACCGGCCCATTTTGTCGGGATCGAGAATTACCGCTATCTGCTTGAAGATGATGTCTTTATCCGTTCATGCTGGAACAATCTGATCTATTCCGCCATCACCATCCCGGCCTCGATCCTGATTGCGCTGGTCATGGCGCTGTTTGTCCATAGCCGCATGATGGGGCTTTCCTTCCTGCGCATGGCCTATTTCACCCCAACCGTGCTGCCGATGATAGCGGTGGGCAATATCTGGCTTTTCTTCTTCACCCCGAGCTTCGGTCTTATCGACCAGATCCGCTCCCTGTTTGATCTTCCCGCGCAAAACTGGATGGGCAACACCGATACGGTGCTCTATACGGTGCTGGTTGTCACGGTCTGGAAGAATGCCGGTTTCTTCATGATTTTCTATCTCGCCGCGCTTCAGACCATTCCCGAGCAATTGCGCGAGGCCGCGAGGCTGGAAGGGGCAGGGCGCTGGACCTTTTTCCGTCGCGTAACCCTGCCACTGATCATGCCGACGACCCTGTTCATTCTGGTCAATGCCATCATCAATTCGGTTCGTCTGATCGACCATATTTTCATCATGACCCTTGGCGGCCCGAACAATGCGTCCAGATTGCTGCTCTTCCATATCTATGAAACGGCCTTTGAATATTGGGACACCGCTTCGGCCAGCGCGATGACCGTGGTCATCCTGCTTGTTCTCTCTCTGCTGGCCATTGGTCAATTCTTCTGGCTTGATCGTAAGGTGCATTATAAATGACTGCTCAGGATTATACCCTTGCTGCCCGGCTGGACCGGGCCCTGTTGAGCTTTGGTGCCTGGCTGCTGGCGCTGTTGTGGATCTTGCCGCTGGCCTATGCGGTCTGGACGGCCTTCCATCCTTCAGCCTATGAAACCAATTTCACGCTCACCGCGCCACTGACCCTTGAGAATTTCCCCAAGGCCTGGGCGCAGGCACCCTTTGCCCGCTATTTCCTCAATACCATGATGCTGGTCGCCATGACGCTTATTGCTCAGCTGGTTCTGAGCACTTTGGCCGCTTATGCATTCGCGCGACTGAAATTTCCCGGCAAGAATATCCTCTTCACGCTGGTGTTGCTGCAATTGATGGTCACGCCCGACATTCTGCTGGTCAAGAACTATGAGACCATGGCCATGCTGGGGCTGGTGGATACCATTCTGGCGGTCGGGCTGCCATATTTCGCCTCCGGCTTCTGCATCTTTCTTCTGCGCCAGACCTTCATGACCATCCCCAAGGAACTTGACGATGCCGCCCGGATCGAGGGCGAAGGGCTGCTTGGCACGCTCTGGCGGGTCTATATTCCGCTGGCCAAACCGACTTATCTGGCCTTCGGTCTGGTTTCCGTTTCCGCTCACTGGAACGACTTTCTCTGGCCCCTGATTGTCACCAATTCGGTAGAGACCCGCCCGCTGACCGTCGGCCTCTCGGTTTTCTCCATGACCGAGTCCGGCGTGGAATGGTCCGTGATCAACGCCGCGACCCTGATGACCTCCGGGCCGCTTCTTGTGGGCTTTCTGCTTTTCCAGCGACAGTTTGTACAAAGTTTCATGCGAGCTGGTATTAAATAGGACAAACAAACGAGTCGGCCTTTTCGCGATCAGCCAACAAGGGCCAGACAACAAGGAAATACAATCATGGCCTCATTGCCAGTGCTGGGCGCTTCGCTCAATTATGATGAACTCGTCTCTCTGAAAGACTGGATTTTCGAGAAGAACCGGACCATCGAATTGCAGGATTTCTGCATGGTCGACGTGCTCGACGATGATCAGGACGACCTGATCGGAGCCTATCGGGATCTGCTCGACGGTTTTCGCGGTCTGCATGGCATTCATGGCCCCTTTTTCAGCCTCGATCTGGCTGCAACCGACCCGCTGATCCAGCAGGTGGTGACCGTGCGGCTTCTGGATGCGCTCAACAAATGCGAGAAGCTGGGTGCAACCCATATGGTGGTGCATAGCCCCTTCACCTTCTGGCACAGCCTCAATTTCACCAATTACGGCTTTCTCAAGCCAGCGATCTTTGAAGCGGCACAAAAGATTCTGGAGCCGGTCGTCCAGCGCGCCGAGCAGATCGGCTGTTGCCTGATGCTGGAAAATATCGATGATGCCGATCCGGCCCTGCGCTGCGAGCTGGTCGAGATGATCAATAGCCCGATGCTTCAGGTCTCCATCGATACCGGTCATGCCCAACTGGCTCATGGCCAGTATAAGGCTCCTCCGGTGCCTGATTATGTCACCGTGGCCGGTTCGCTGCTTGGTCATGTTCATCTTCAGGATGCCGATGGCTATGCCGACCGGCATTGGCATCCCGGTGAGGGTTCCATTCCCTGGGGTGGGGTCTTCAAGGCCTTGTCGGAGATACATGCCGCACCGCGCCTGATCATCGAAGCCCGCGACCGCAAACAGCTGTTGCCTCAAACGGTCAAACGCCTCGAAGCCATGGGGCTGGCCCAGTAAGCCGAGGGGCTTTGGCTTCTTGACGCGGAAATTAGGGCGATGTGAGTCACACATCGCCCTTTTTCTTAACCAAAAGGCGTAAATCTTAAGGTGAACGGCGTCCTGTGTCCAAGAAATGTGCAGAAACAAATTTACCCATTGATGACAAGGCCTTCTACCATCATCTGCGACAATTATGTCCAGTTTCTCCACAAGCTGAGCCATCGGGGCTAGTCTGTTGACTGGTCATATCTTGCAATCTTGGCTATGACCTACTCCAACCAGTATGCTGCAGAGTTCTGTCGCACTATCCCCGCACACCACCCCGGCATACAGATTTGGAGCCCTTGGCTCGTGTGATCTGGAGTTGACCTATCGCTGATCTCGTAAAATCCCCTGAGCCTGATCGCTCCGGCCTCCTGTCCGGTGCCGTTGCAGGCGATGCAATGGACCATGCCATCGTGCTGGACGGGGTAAGACACGATCTGGATGACAAGCCCTTTTTCCGGGATCTGTCTGTTTGCCTCTCCGAAAGGCGCATCGGCCTGATCGGACGCAACGGTTCGGGCAAATCCACATTGGCGCGCATGATCTCCGGTCTCATCGAACCGGCTGCAGGCCGCATTCACGTCCATGGGGTGGCGATTGCCAAGGATCGAAAGCGGGCGATTGAAACCATCGGGCTGATTTTTCAAAATCCCGACCACCAGATCATCTTTCCGACAGTGGAAGAGGAAATCGCCTTCGGGCTTGAAAATCTCTCGGGAGATCGCAAGCAGGCGCGCTCGGACGCGCGGGCCTTTCTGGATGGCTTCGGGCGGCTGGATTGGGCCGAACGCAGTACATTTTCCCTATCCCAAGGCCAAAGGCATCTGGTGTGCCTGATGGCGGTTCTGGCCATGCAGCCAAAGGCGGTGCTGCTGGACGAACCTTTCGCCGGCCTCGACTGGCCGACCACCAAGCGCCTTTATCACTGGCTTGATGAATTGGAGCAACAGGTGATATTGGTCACCCACGATATTGATCATCTGGAAAGCTATGACCGGATTCTCTGGCTCGAGAAGGGGCAGCTGATTGCCGATGGAGCGCCCGCCGACATTCTGCCTGCCTACAGGGAACAGATGGAACGACTGGTCTTTGCCGAAGATGAAATTTTGGGGACCGGATTGTCTTTCAACGCCGTGTCCAAACCCGCCAAGGAAGGATAAAGTGAATGCTGTCATTGACCGTTGAGCAGAAAAGCTGGATGCATGGCTTGCCTGTTTGGCTCAAGCTCGGCCTGCTTTGCCTTTTCACGCTGCTTGTCTGGCCTCTGCATGACTGGCGCCTGTTGCTGGCTGCCAATATCCCCGTTCTGATCCTGTATCTTTCGGCGGGTCGCACCTTCGTGAAGCTGGGAGGCCAGCGCCTCAAGCCGCTTCTCTATCTCATCGCCATCATTTTCATCTATCAGGTTGTTACCGGCCGGGTTGAGGAAGGCTTGGCGATCTGTTTCAAGATTATCGGGACTGTCAGCCTTGCAAATTTGGTCACCATGACCTCGCGACTCGATGATATGATGGCCGTGATCGAAACATTGGCAAAGCCCTTTTATTTCCTTGGGCTTCCCCCTCGGGCGCTTGGCTTTGCCATGGGGCTGGTTATCCGTTTCACGCCGCTTTTCCTGCAAAGGGGCATGCAGCTTAATCAGGCCTGGCGCGCACGCAGCGCCAAGCGGACCAGTCCGCGCCTTCTGGTGCCTCTGGCCCTGAGTGCAATTGATGATGCTGACCGCGTCGCCGAAGCCTTGAGCGCACGCGGTGGGCTTCACAAGAAGAAAACAACGAAATCTCTGTCGGAAAGCGCATAAATAATCTGCGCTGGATAGCCGAATATAAGGATACAAGGGAGACTGATCCTATGGAACGCCAACTTACCTATATTGCTCTGTTTGCCGCGCTTGTTGCCGCTTTGGGGCTGATGCCACAATTCATGCTGCCATTCGGCGTGCCGGTAAGCGCACAGAGCCTCGGGGTTATGATGGCCGGTGTTATTTTGGGAGCCCGCCGCGGGGCGCTCTCCATGATCCTGTTTGTGGTGCTGGTACTGGCCGGTCTGCCTTTGCTGGCCGGTGGCCGTGGTGGTCTGGGCGTATTGGCCGGACCGTCGGTTGGCTTTTTCCTTGGCTGGCCCTTTGCTGCCTTCGCAACCGGCCTGATCGTGGAGAAATGGGGCAAGGGCAATCTGCTGCTCGTTGGCACATTCGCTTCCATCGTGGGCGGTGTCTTCGTGCTCTATGCTCTTGGTATCCTCGGCATGGCTGTTCGCCTCGACAAATCCATTCTGGAAGCCACAACCATGGTGCTGGTTTTCATTCCGGGCGACCTGATCAAGGCAGTGGTTGCCGGTTTTGTTCTGCAGGCTGTCGCCAGAGCCCGTCCGGGCGCTGTGCTGTCTCGCAGCTGATCAAGCCGACACCAGCCAGCCGGTCACCAGAATGCGCTTCTGGATGATATGACAAGAGAATGAACAGGGGCCGGTCCTTTAAGGGACTGGCCCTTTTTACAGGAGCAGTTTTCGCACGCACCTTGCGCTACAGGCAATGTGCAGGCCTAACCCACGTTCTTTTGCATCTCGGATTGCAGATATTTGAGATAGTCGCCGTGATCAATACGGCGCGCTTCTGCCAGATCATGCCGGTAGAGAAACATCCAGGCCTGAAACCGGGAGCCATCTTCCAGCTGCACAGGCACCCGGCAGCGCTCATATTCGAATGGAGCGGAGAAAATCGGGCCAATGCCTTCATAGTCATCCAGTATGCGCCAGAGTGCTTCTTCATCCGGAAGCGCCAGCAATTGCCCCAAAACCTGATCCTGCGGATCATCCGACAGAATCGCTCCGGGATAGCCGCCTACATTATAAAGTTGCCCATTGACGCGCGCCGGCCCCAGAATTCTTGCATTCTGAAGAAAGAGCAAGGCAATTTCACGGTCGGAACGCTGGCGCAATTTGCCATAGACAAACAGAAAGTCTTCACTCATGGTTTGACCTTCCTAGAAGCTGGTTTGTAGGAGTTTTAAATGACTCAATCTTTGCGAGTTGTATCTCTGGAAAATGCCAGAAATGCAATTCCGGTGATTGCCCAATGGTTTTGTTACCAATGGCCAGACTGGTACGGCAATTCCGGACCGGGCGACGCTCTTGCCGATCTTGCAAGCTGGGCAGAGAATGGCGGTTTGCCGCTGGCTTGCGTTGCCTTGACCGGGCAAGGGGAGCCAATGGGGATAGCGGCGCTCAAGGAAACCGGGCAGGGGGCGGAACACGGAGTTGGGCCATTTCTGTCTGCCTTTTATGTTCCTCCTGCATATCGCAGGCAGGGAATCGGGCTCTCCCTGATCCATGCAATCGAGGAGGCCGCCAGAGATCTTTCCCTTCCAGCCATCTATGCCGCAACCGATGGTGCCCGCTCCCTGCTGCAAAAGGCCGGATGGCGGGAAATGGGGTTGACCAGTTTCTCAGAGCGCGGAGAACTCCATCTGCTGCAAATGGATCTGTCGTGAAATTACGCTCAGTCCGGGACTACCCCGTCTCAAATCCGCTTTTCTGGCCCACAAAGCTGGTCCCATAGAAGAGGAAAATTAATTTGGGGGATGAAAATAAAGGCGATTCCCTGTATGCAGAGCTTGGTTCGGGCGGGCAGGTCGAAGGGTCTGGAATGGTTGCAGGCTTGGTTTGCAGAGCGTCAGACGCTTGATTTTTAGTGAAACAAACTTGTCAGACAGGGTAATTGTGAGGGAAGCGCAATGATTTGGGAACTGGTTGCCGATGTCGGTGGTACAAATATGCGTTTGGCTGCTGCCGTAGATGGCCGCATCAAGGAACAGCATACATTCGATACCACGGGCAATATGCATTTGACCGATGCGATCAGAAGTTTTGTCGACAAGATAGGTTCCAGTCCGCGCCACGTCGTGGTTGCCGCTGCCGGGGTCATCCAGAATGGCTATGTGACCCTGACCAACGCAGGCAATCAGCAATTCTCGCAAGCCGATCTCGTCGTGGCCGCAGGCGCCGAAGGGGCGAAGATCCTCAATGATTTCGAGGCTGCTGCATGGTCTCTTGTAACCGCCGATCCCGATGATCTCACCCTGATACAGGGCAAGCTGCCACCAGCCTTGCAAACACCTCCCGAACCCACACCGCCACGCCTGATCATCGGACCGGGCACGGGGCTTGGTGTCGGCACCCAGGTCTGGGCCGGACATCAGCCCGAGGTGCTTCAGGGCGAGGGCGGGCATGTGCGCGTTGCGCCTCATTCCCTCGAAGAGGTGGAGGTCTTTGCCAAGCTTTCCCAATTATGGCCTGAAACGCAAATGGACAATTCTCCCTGTCTGGCGTTGGAAGCAGAAGCAATTCTGTCGGGGACCGGCATTCCCTATCTGATGAAGGCTCTGGAGCTGCTCAACGGGCAGGAGCCCTCGGAAATGTCCGCGCGTGATATCTTTGATGTTGCCCGCACCGAAGGCAATCCACTGGCCGTGCGCGCCATCGACATGTTCTCCCATCATCTGGGGGCCGTAGCCGGAGATCTGGCGCTCTATATTTCCGCCTATGGCGGCGTTTTCCTCACCGGCGGCGTTTTGCAGAAGAATGAGTGGATCTTCCAGAATCCGCATTTCCTGAGGGGCTTTAATCAGGGCGGGCGCCACACCAAATTCCGCGTCAATATGCCGATCTATCTCTATCGCAACTCCAATTTTGGTCTGGAAGGCGCAATCAACGCCATGCGATTCGACCCTGATATGCAATAGGGCGGGGCGTATCCTGCAATTCTTCCTGTTTCGCAAAAAGGCGGCGCTTGGAAAAGGCGCTGCCTTTTTTCATCTCACGTCGATCAAGGGCAATCATAAAACTGCAATATGGCACCCCTAATAAGCGGGCTGTGACAGGGCATGGTGCGAATCGCATGGGTGTCGCTTTCGCTATCGCTTTGCAGTTGGTTCTGAATGCAGGAGAAAAAGGTGACGGAAACCCGAGTTTACCCCGATCGCGGCAGTCTGGCGGCTGGCCTTGCTGAACAGGTGGCATCCGAGCTGAACAAGGCCATTCGCAAAAGAGGCCGAGCCACTCTTGCTGTACCGGGCGGGGAAACGCCACAAGCCTTTTTCAGGGAACTGAGCCAGCATAAATTGGAGTGGGACTGCGTCTCGATCATCTTGACCGATGAGCATTTCGCGCCAGCATCGCCAGAGCGGGCACACGGGCATATGCTGCGCACCGATCTGTTGCGCAAGCAGGCAAAGAAGGCCCATTTCTACCCCTATGAGCATGATGTTCCTTCCCCCGAAGAGGCTGTTCCGCTCATTACGGGGGAGCTTCGCGATATCCTGCCCATCGATGTCTGCATTCTGGGAATGGGAGCCGATACCCGCATTGCGGGACTTTTCCCCAATGCTGACAATCTGGAAGAGGCGCTTGGCCTCTGGGCACCGCCGATCATGGTCATGCGAGATCATGAAGATGGCCTTCCGCGCTTCACATTGACAGCTCCGGTGCTTGAGCGCGCACGCAAGGCCCATATCCTTATCGTTGGTGAAGAAAAGAAACACAGCCTGCGCGAAGCGCAGAAAATCGGGCTGGTCGAGGAGGCGCCTGTCCGAGTCATTCTGAACCGCGCAAGGGCTACAACCATTCATTATGCTGACTAGCTGAACACAACGCTCAGGTCGTCCTCTCGGTCCGCCCTTATCGATAATGAACGCAATTTTTCGTGGACAAATGGCGATTCTTGTCAAAACAATTGTAAAATTATGCAATTCGGTACAGAAAAGCTGTCCTCTCGGATCACTTCCATCTCTTTCACAAAGCGCTACAATCATCTAATGTGCAGGCAGTGCAGTACAGGGCGAGATTCATCTTGCTGGGAAAGCATTGTGGCATAGAGGGAGATTTTCCATGCTGGCTCGTATGGATAATGTCCTTCCTTGCATTCGCAAGGATGAATGTCGTGCAAGCGAAATGGAGACAGAAGCCGGGTGCCCATCTTTTCTTTGTCCGGCTGTCGGGAGAATGTCGAATAGTCTGTTCTATCTATGTGAATTTGCGTAAATCAGGAAAAATTACCACGATGCGGGACAAATTCTGGCAAATCGCATCGGATAACGCGCAACTGATCCACATTGAAGACTTGGCAATTTGACTTTCGTCTGCACTATAAGAGCCGGAGGGTAAATTGCTTCATGTTCAGGGCGACCTGGCGCGGGGCATTAACATTTTGTTAGAAGGGAGTCTGTCGTGAAGATAGGTACACCTAAGGAGCTGTTCGAGGGAGAGGCGCGCGTTGCCATGACGCCGTCTTCGGCAAAACAGCTTCAGAAATTGGGATATGACTGTGTCCTGGAAAGCGGTGCCGGTGCGCTGGCTGGCTTTTCCGACGCAGCCTATGCAGAAGCGGGCGTGGAAATTGTCCCGAACGCTGCTGCGCTTTGGGAGGCTGCTGATATTGTTGCCAAGGTGCGACAGCCACAGTCTGAAGAACTGAAATCGCTTGCCAAGGGCAAGACCCTGATTTCCTTCTTCAACCCGGCGGGCAACGAAGACGGCATGGAAGCTGCCAAGAAATCTGGCGCCAATGTCATCGCAATGGAAATGGTGCCACGTATTTCCCGTGCCCAGAAAATGGACGCTCTGTCCTCCATGGCGAACATTGCCGGTTATCGTGCCGTCATTGAAGCTGGTAATAATTTTGGTCGTTTCTTCACCGGTCAGATCACAGCTGCCGGTAAGGTGCCACCTGCAAAGGTTCTCATCGTTGGTGCCGGTGTTGCCGGTCTGGCCGCGATTGGTACCTCTGTTGCTCTTGGTGCCGTGACCTATGCATTTGACGTGCGTCCCGAAGTGGCCGAACAGGTCGAATCAATGGGCGCCGAATTTGTCTATTTGGATTTCGAGGAAGAACAGCAGGACGGAGCCGCTACCGGTGGTTACGCTTCCGTTCAGTCTGAAGAATTCCGCAACGCCCAGCTCGCAAAATTCCGCGAAATCGCTGGCGACATGGACATCGTGATCACCACTGCGCTGATCCCGAACCGTCCGGCTCCCAAGCTCTGGCTTGAAGACATGGTCGCAGCCATGAAGCCCGGCTCCGTCATCATTGACCTTGCTGCCGAGCGCGGCGGCAACGTTGAAGGCACCGTGGCCGACGAGAAGGTTGTTACCGACAATGGCGTGACCATCATCGGCTATACCGACTTCCCGTCCCGCATGGCGACCCAGTCTTCCGAACTCTACTCCACCAACATCCGTCACATGATGACCGACCTGACCCCTGAAAAAGACGGTCAGATCAAGCATGACATGGAAGACGATGTGATCCGTGGGGCAACGGTAACCTTTGAAGGTGAAATTACCTTCCCGCCTCCACCTCCCAAGATCAAGGCAATCGCTGCCCAGAAGAAGCCGGAAGTCAAGGAAAAGACTCCTGAAGAGAAGAAAGCCGAAGAAGAGGCTGCCGCTCGCAAGGCTGGCCGTCAGCAGATCACCCTTCTGGTGGTCGGCGCAGCGATCATGGGCCTGATCGGTCTTTATGCTCCTGCCGCCTTCATGGGCCACTTCATCGTGTTCGTTCTGGCCGTGTTCATCGGCTTCCAGGTCATTTGGGGCGTCAGCCACTCCCTGCACACGCCTCTGATGGCTGTGACGAACGCCATTTCGGGGATCATCATCCTCGGTTCACTCCTGCAGTTGGGCTCAAGCTCATGGATCGTTCTGCTTCTGGCAGGCATTTCCATCTTGATTGCCACAATCAACATCGTCGGTGGCTTCATGGTTACCCGTCGCATGCTGCAGATGTTCCAGAAATCCTGATAGGCGGAGGGTATTATGAACGCTGAATTGCAAACCGCCGCCTATATCGCGGCTACCGTGCTGTTCATCCTGTCTCTGGGTGGACTGAAGGATCAGGAAAGCGCCAAGCGTGGTGTTTGGTATGGCATCGTCGGTATGGCGATTGCTGTGATCGCCACCATCTTTGGCCCTATCGATCCCCATGACATCACTCTGGGCACCGTGCTTGCTGCCAGCCCTGTCGTTCTGCTCATCGCAGTGGTTATCGGCGCCGTTATCGGTGCTGTTGTAGCCAAGCGCGTTGAAATGACCGGCATGCCTCAGCTGGTTGCCATGCTGCACAGCTTTGTCGGTCTGGCTGCCGTCTTCATCGGCCTCAACTCCGATATGACTGCCCATGCATTCCCGACCCCGGCTGAAGAAGTCATCCACGAGATCGAGATCTTCCTTGGCGTCTTCATTGGTGCAATCACCTTCACCGGTTCGCTCATTGCATATGGCAAACTGGCTGGTCGCATCGATGGCAAGGCCCTGCTGCTGCCGGGTCGTCACGTCTGGAACCTTGTGATGGTGGTCGTCTCATTCCTGCTGCTCATCATGTATATGAATGGCGCAGGTGCATGGACCCTCTATCTGATGACGCTGATTGCCTTCGTCATCGGTGTTCACATGGTCATGGCTATCGGCGGCGCCGACATGCCGGTTGTTGTTTCCATGCTTAACTCCTATTCGGGTTGGGCGGCAGCCGCTACCGGCTTCCTGCTTGGCAACGACCTGTTGATCGTGACTGGTGCTCTGGTTGGTTCCTCAGGTGCCATCCTGTCCTACATCATGTGTAAGGCTATGAACCGTCACTTCGTTTCGGTTATCCTTGGCGGCTTCGGCAACAGCTCCGGCCCGGCCATGGAAATCGATGGCGAGATGATCGCGATCGACGCCGACGGCGTTGCTTCCAGCCTTGAAGATGCCGATAGCGTCATCATTGTTCCGGGCTATGGCATGGCCGTTGCTCAGGCTCAGCAGAATGTGGCTGAACTGACCCGCCGCCTGCGCGCCAAGGGCAAGGAAGTCCGCTTCGCCATCCATCCGGTGGCTGGTCGTCTGCCTGGCCACATGAACGTGCTGCTGGCTGAAGCCAAGGTGCCTTACGATATCGTGCTGGAAATGGACGAGATCAACGAAGACTTCCCCAATACGGATGTTGTCATCGTGATCGGTTCCAACGACATCGTGAACCCCGCCGCTCAGGAAGATCCGAACTCTCCAATCGCCGGCATGCCGGTTCTGGAAGTCTGGAAAGCCAAGCAGGTATTCGTCTCCAAGCGCGGTCAGGGAACCGGTTATTCCGGTATCGAGAACCCGCTCTTCTATAAAGAGAATACCCGCATGTTCTATGGCGATGCCAAGGCTTCTCTGGACACCCTGCTTCAGCAGATCCAGTAAGCTCGCTTGCGAGAGCAAAAATCAAGGCGCCGGTCCGCAAGGTCCGGCGCTTTTTTGTTACATAATCAGGGCATGCCCGACGCCCGGCGCGATTACCGGCAAATGGGGCATAGGGTGTTGCCGCTCATTTCTTTAGCTCAGTTCTCCAGTTCAGTATCAGGCATAGCGACAGTCATCGCCGTCCCCCTTGAACAGCTTGAAGGCCAATAGATGATCGATCAGCGCTCTGGTGCGCAAGGGCAGATGCTTGCGCGAGGGATAGACCAGAGAAAAGATCATCATCTCGCCGCACAGCTCCGGCAGCAGCGGAACCAGACGACCGGCTGCAACCTCCTTACGGACAGTGGAGGGAAAGAGCTGGGCAATGCCCATATCGGCAAGGCACATGGCAATGACCATCTGAGGGGAATTGCAAAGCTCATAGCTTTGGCTTTGCAGCGTTAGAAGCCGCTCGCCGTGATAAAGGCGATGCACGCCTGCCGGGCTGACATTGGCAAGACAGATCCAGCTATGTGCCGCCAGATCTCCAATGCCGTTTGGAGTGCCATGCTTCTCCAGATAGGCCGGTGTGGCATAAAGCCGGAACCGGTCTTCATAGAGCACGCGACCGATCAGGCTGTCATCGCGGGGCAGGCCGATCCTCACCCCCATGTCTATTCCCTCGGCCACCAGATCAAGGCGCGCATCGCTGAGAATGATATCCAGCTCCACCTCCGGATAGAGAGCCCTGAAACTCTTGAGCGCAGGCAGCAATTGGGAAACGCCGACGTCATTGGTCGCGGTAATGGAAACGCGCCCTGCGGGAAGTTCCTGCGTCGCAATTTCGAGCGTTTCTTCCAACAGGCGAGGCAGCTGCCGCACCTTCTCATAGACCGCCTTGCCTTCTCCCGTCAGCGAGAGCTTGCGGGTGGAGCGCTGCAACAGGCGAATGCCGAGATCATCTTCCAACTGGGTGATCTGTTCGGAGACGCGAGAACGGCTCGATTTGAGATGTCTGGCCGCACCGGCAAAGCTGCCTTCATCCACCACACAGACAAAGATCGCCAGAGGGCGCAGATGCTGATATCCAATTGTACTCATTTTCCGAACCATCCATTCTGAAAATCAACTCTAGTGATAACAATGCCGAAAGGTCATATTGAGGTCAACAGAAATGACAAGCCGCCAGCCACCGGCAAAAAGGCGGGGAAAGGAAAAATGAAATGATTGCAGTAACTGGTGCCTCTGGCCATCTTGGCCGCCTTGTGATCAAGGCCCTGCTTGAAAGAACCGCCGCCAGCGAGATCGTCGCTCTGGTGCGAAATCCGGACGCCGTGTCCGATCTGGCCGCTGCGGGAGTGACCGTGCGCAAGGCCGACTATGATCAGCCAGAAAGCTATCGCGCAGCCTTGAAAGGCGTCGAAAAGCTGTTGCTGATCTCGGGCAATGCCGTCGGTCAGCGTGTGCCTCAGCACACCGTGGTCATTGAAGCGGCCAAGGCCAATGACGTGAAATTCATTGCCTATACATCGCTGCTCAAGGCTGAAAAATCGCCCATGATTCTGGCCAGCGAGCATGTGGCAACCGAAGCGCTGCTCAAACAGTCCGGCATCCCTCATGCCCTGCTGCGCAATGGCTGGTATAACGAGAATTACACCGAAAATCTGGCTCCGGTTCTGGCAACAGGGGCGGTGATCGGAAGCTCTGCCGAGGGCCGCGTCTCGTCTGCGTCCCGCGCCGATTATGCTGAGGCCGCTGCCGTGGTGCTCACCGCGCCGATCGAAACTCAGGCTGGCAAAATCCACGAGCTGGCTGGTGATGAGGCCTATGACATGAACGCCTATGCCGACAAGGTCGCCAAGGCATCGGGCAAGCAAATTGCCTATGTGGACATGAGCAAGGAAGACTATGTCAACGCCCTGACAGGGGCAGGTATTCCAGAAGGCTTCGCACAGGTGCTGGGCGATTCCAGCGACAATGTCAAAGGCGGCTGGCTGGAAGACAGCTCTGGTGCTCTTGCCGCCCTGATCGGGCGTCCCACGACCCCGATTGCCAAAAGCATCGAGGCTGTGCTCTAGGCACATAAGATGGCCTTTTAAGGCCGCAGACCGGATATCGACCGGGGCAGGTCTAACCGCCCCGGTTTTTCTGTGCCTATTTGCCGGAGCGTGTTCAGGCTGCATATTCTGGCTGCGCAGACGCGCCTTGAATCAAATTGTCATCTACATGAAGTCGATGAATCAGTCTTTTAGAAATTCCAAGTATCATGTTGAAATTAATGAATAAAATCGAATTTTAGATCGTGCAGAGAGGCCGGTTGCAATGCGACTCTTGAATCAACTTCTCAACAAAGGCGCTACCAGCTTGAATCAAAATCTCAAAAGCGAAAGGGCTGGCCAGCTTCAGTGTGCCCGATGGAAACCGTTGATCCATGTGTGCTTGACGGTCCATGTCGCCGGATCGAAGGCGACGAGATCGGCGGCATATTCCGGCGCGATCAGACCCAACGATGTGTCCAGTCGCATGAAGCTTGCCGGATAGCGGGAGGCCATGCGCAAGGCCTCCGAGAGCGGCAGGCCGATCAATTCGACCACATTGCGCACCGCCCCTATCATGGTGAGAGCCGAGCCTGCCAGAGTACCGTCGGCCAGTTCGCAGCGACCATTGCTGACACTCACCTTCTGGCCATGCAGGGTTAAGCCGGTCTCGCTTGAGCCCACGGTGGCCATGGCGTCGGTCACCAGCATGATCTTGCCCCGGGGTTTGATCTTGATGGCATTGCGCATGGACGCGGGATGGACATGAAATCCATCTGCGATCAGCCCGCACCATGTGTCCGGATCGTCAAGCGCTGCGCCCACCACACCGGGCTCGCGACTGCCCATCGGCGTCATGGCATTGAACAGATGGGTGAAGCCATGCAGGCCCGCCCGGATCGCTGCCGCCATATCCTGATAATTGCCCGCGGTGTGTCCGGCCGATACCAGAGCGCCGTGGCTTACGCAGTCGCGGATGAAACCCGGTCCGACCTTTTCCGGTGCCAGAGTGACGAGGCGCACGCCAAGATCGGGATGGGTGATCAGATCGATTGCGCTTTCTTCAGGCGCACGCAGATGATGTTCCGGATGCACGCCCTTGCGTGCCGGGTTGAGATAGGGCCCCTCAAAATGAACGCCCTTGATCGCTGAAAGGGAGCTGTCTTCCCCCCAATGCCGGTGTGCCTGCCGAATGATGGTTGCGACATGTTCCATGGCGCTCCATTCATCGCTGATCAGGGTGGGTAGCATCGAGGTGGTGCCAAAGGCGCGATGGGCATCCGCCATGATTTCCATGTCCGACAGGCTGGTATGGCCATTGATCATGACGCCGCCACCGCCATTGACCTGCGTGTCGATAAAACCGGGGGCCAGAACGAGGCCGGTGAGATCGTGAGTCTCATAACCTCCCAATGCATTGGGGCTGTCGATGATCGAACCGATCCGCCCGTCTTCAAGCGTCACGGCCTTGCCGGCATGAAATTGTCGGCCATCAAACAGGCGGGCATGCATCAGGATTTGTCTCATGGCATCAGTCCGGTTGGCTGCGGCATCAACAGGCATGCAGCATACAGCAATATGGGTGAGCGCCATCATATCATCAGACGGTCGGGCCTCCATGCCGAAGGGCTATTTTGCTTCCAGCTCTTGGCAAAATTCACAGATCCCTGAGCATGGCCCGGAGATCGGCAGCAACAGAGGGGTCAGATTGCCGACTCGGAGACAAACTCATAAAGGTCGCCGCGGTAATAGGCGCGTACAAATTCGATCGGGCGATCACATTCCTGACATGGCGTGATTCTGTTCGTCGCTTTGCCGAGATGGTCGGGCAGGGCCTTTGGGCCTTTTTGCCTGAGATAGGATCGCCGTTCCACATAAAGACAGGCCGAGCCGGTAGGGACCCCGAGCAGATGGGCCTGGCCGACATCGAAAAGGCGGGCTGAAAGGGTCTGCTGACAGCGGGTCGGACGCTGATGATGCTCTTCCAGCCAGGAATAGAGAGAGCTGGTGATCGCCATCGGATCAGGCAACACGCTATCGGGCAACACGGCATGTTCGATGCATACCGGCCTGTCATCGATTGTGCGCAAACGATAGAGGCGACTGACTGCGCAGTCGGGAGGGAGTTCCAGCGCTTCGCATTCCTCCGGTGTCGGCTTGCCCTTGGAACGTTCCAGCCACAGGGCCGAAGTCGAATGGCCGCGTGTCAGCATGTCTTCGCTGAAGCCGGAGATCTGGCGCGGCCGATGGCTGACAAGCGCGGCGACAAAGGTTCCCGCGCCGTGGCGCTGTACCAGAATGCCCTTGTCCACGAGCACCCGCACCGCATTGCGCACGGTCACGCGGGAGACCCCCAGAGCATGGGCGAGTTCCCGTTCCGCAGGAAGGGCGTCATTGACGCTTACCAGACCAACCTCGATCAAATTTTCAATGCCACGCTCCAGCCGGAGATAAAGGGGAGTGGCACTTGGCGCTTCCAGATCGGATACCTCTTTCACATGGTCGATCAGGCGGCCAAGCTCAACCATGACCGTAGCGTTGTTTATAGCCCATATCCTGCTCATGGCCGGGTTCGAGAGCGGGCAATGTGCCGCCAGCCATCAGAATGGCACCGTCGCGGGCATCATAGAGGCGGGGGACCAGCAGCGATGTGGTCTCCGCCTCCAGCCACGGTTCGACAGATTCGGCAAAGTTGCCCATCAACGCAATCTGATTGATGCCCCGCCATGCCAGTGCCCGCATCATGGCACTGGCCTGAGTGCCACAATCGGACATCAGCTTGACCGCGACCGGGTCGTCTTTTTCGGCAAATGTCACCACGATATGGCCATAGGTCGCAAAATCCGGTGGCGTGGCCGTGTTGGCCCACAGCACCATTTCTTCCTGACTGTCGCCAAACATCGCCATGATGTGATCCGTCATCGTGCTGACTTCATAAATGCCATCCAGCGCCGCGATTGCCGTGCGCAGGGCCAATACGCCCACTTGCGCCGCGCTCGCCATATCGGAAAGGGCAAATCCCCAACCGCCGACATTGATTGAATGTCCCTTGAGCAGGCCATAGCCGCAGCTGCCGGTGCCCAAGATCAGAATGCCTCCATCGCGAGAGCCGCCATGTCCTCCGAGGCAAGCGATATGGGCGTCGCTGGAAACCTGAAGCGAGGCGAAGGGATGTTCCCAATTGCAGAAAAATTCCTTGTCGGTGCTCAGATGCAGATCTGCCAATCCGATGCCGACATGGGTCCTGTTGAGGACCTCCTCACCAAACCCCGCCGCTTCGAGGGTTTTTCGTGCCACGCAGGCAACCTGATCCTGCGCCGCCAGCATGCCGCTGCAATTCTTGGTCGGGCCGCTGATCGCTTCGCCCAGAAGGTCCCCATTCCCGTCTCTGAGGCGCCCGCGGCAATCGGCGCCGCCCCCGTCAATTCCCATGAAAAGCATTTCAGAATTTGCCATTGCAGAATCTCCTCACTGGGCGCAGAATTTGCGCCTGTCCTCTTCGCAACGGACTGGCCAGATGAGGCTTAAGGCAAGCCAACCCATCCCATCTTCTCTGAGTAGAAAACCAATCAGAACCAATTTCAATTCGTCTTCCGGATTAATGAGTTATCTCATAAGTATTGGCTGGATGATGACAAAATGCCGATCAGATTGGTATTGAGGTGGTCTATTTGCTTTTGAACGGGACAAAATAGCGCAAATAGCCGATCCGCAGATAATATGTGCGGCTTTGCATCATGCGCGAGAGTGGTCAGCTATGGATTTTTACTGGCCACCCACCTTCTGCTAAGGCATAGTGTGCCGCTCAGGGCGCGCTGTTGCCCGGCGGCTCCGACATAAATGACTACAGGAAAAATAATGGCTGATATGATCCTTCGTGGAAGATTGCTGACCTTTCTCAGAGAGCCGATGACGCCGCAGGATGATGCGGCCCATCTCTATATCGAAGATGGCGCGCTGCTGATCGAGAATGGCAAGATCAAGGCCAGAGGCCAGTTTGATGAGCTGGCAGGGCTGGCGGGTGAAGGCGTGAAAGTCATTGATCACCGGCCCCATCTGCTGGTGCCCGGCTTCATCGATACCCATCTGCATTTCCCGCAGGTGCAGGTTATCGCCAGCTGGGGTGCCCAGCTTCTGGACTGGCTGGAAAATTACACCTTTCCGGCAGAAGCGCTTTATGCGGATCCGGACCATTGCGCCAACATGGCAACGCGCTTCTTTGACGAAATCATCGCCAATGGCACCACCACCACCGTTGCCTATTGTTCTTCGCACAAAAGCTCGGCGGATGCCTATTTTGCCGAAGCGGCCCGGCGCAACATGCGCGTCATCGGAGGCAAGGTGCTGATGGACCGCAATGCCCCCGAAAGCGTCCGAGACACGCCACAATCGGGTTATGATGATTCAAAGGCGCTTATTGAAAGCTGGCATGGCAAGGGCAGGGCGCATTATGCCATTACACCGCGCTTTGCCATCACCTCAACGCCTGCGCAGCTGGAGAGCGCAGGGGCGCTCGCTTCAGAGCATCCCGATTGTTACATCCAGACCCATCTGGATGAAAATCACGACGAGATTGCCCAGACCATGGCGCTCTATCCCGATGTGCCCGATTATCTCGGCATCTATGAGCATTACGGGCTATTGCGAAGCAACGCGCTGCTGGGGCATTGCATTCACATGCAGCCGCGCGAAATTGATATCCTGATCGAGAGTGAGGCCAGACCGGTTTTCTGCCCCACCTCCAACCTGTTTCTGGGTTCTGGCCTGTTTGATTATGAGGGCCTCAGGGCGCGGGGCGCGAAATGCGCCATCGCCACGGATATCGGCGGCGGTACCTCCTATTCCATGCTGCGGACCCTGCATGAGGGCTACAAGGCGCTCGCCACCCGCGATGGCACCAAGATGCATCCCATGCGCGCTTTCTACTGGGCAACTCTGGGCAATGCGCTCGCCCTTGGGCTGGAAGACAGGATCGGCACCCTTGAAGTTGGCACCGAGGCTGATCTAGTGGTCCTAGACAGCTCGGCGACCAGTGCCATGGCCCTGCGCATGGAAAGCTGCAAGAGCCTTGCCGAAGAGCTGTTCATCCTGCAAATCATGTCCGATGATCGCTCGGTGGCCCAGACCTATGTCGCGGGCAAACCGATGAAGGCGTAATAGGGGCTAGCGCTTCATCAATTGTTTGAGGTCCGCATCCGGATTGGCGATAATCGCCTGATCGGCGCTCTTGCCGCTTTCGATCAGGCGTTTGCCGACCATATAGGCGCGGCCATCATTCATGGCGTCGACTGCAAGCAGTTCATCCCCCTTGAAATACCAAAGGGAAGTGGCCCCGTCGCTTCCCTCGCGCTTGACCACATGGTCATAGCCGCTGTTAAGGCCAGCGATCTGGAATTTGACGTCATATTGATCGGACCAGAACCAGGGCTTGGCAAGATAGGGCTTCTTCTCCGTTCCCTTCAGGCTGGCCACGATATTGCTGGCAACCGCCTTTGCCTGATCGATTGCATTGCCGACGCTTTCAAGGCGTATGCGCCCGCCGCGATAGGGGAAGCTGGCGCAGTCACCTGCCGCCCAGATATGGGGATCGGACGTGCCGCTGAATTCATCGGTCCAGATGCCATTCTCCAGCGCCAGACCAGCCATCTCGGCCAGTTCGATCGAGGGGGTAAGGCCGATACCGCAGATCGCAAAATCGAAATCCAGCGCCACGCCATTGCCCAGCCGGGCATGGCAAACATGGCCTGCCTTTCCACTGTCCTGATCGCCCAGCAGATGAACCGATTGCGCCCCTTCAATGATGCGCACCCCGTGGCTTTCATGCAGGGCGCGGAAATAGTCGGCCGTCTGGGGCGCAGCTACCCGGCGCAGAATGCGCTCGGACGCAACAACGAGGCTCACATCAAGGCCGCGCTTGGCACAAACTGCGGCCGCTTCCAGCCCGATATAGCCGCCGCCAACGATCAAGACCTTGCGCCCAGCCACGATTTGCGGCTCCAGCCGGTTGATATCAGCGATGCCGCGAATGGCATAGATGCCATCCAGATTTCCGCCCATATTGGCGGGCAGGCAGGCAGCATCCCCGCCGGTAGCCAGAACCAGATGATCATAGGCGATGGTCTCGCCACCCAGTGTGACCGTTTGCTGGCTGGCATCAATAGCGGTTACGGGGCTGCCCAGCTTGAGGCTGATCTGCTGCTCGTCATAAAAGCTTTGCGGACGCAGGGTCAATCCGTCCAGATCCATGTCTCCCAAAAGATAGGCCTTGGAGAGTGGCGGGCGCTGGTAGGGCAGATAGGGTTCCGCACCGATCAGCGTCAGGGCACCTTCATAGCCAAGCTCGCGCAATCTCTGAACCAGCGTGGCTCCTGCCTGTCCGGCTCCCACCACCACAACGCTCTTCATCTCGCTCATTTCATCATTCCCCGGGCTATGGATCCTGTCTTTGACCTATAGGTTAGCTGGCTAGCGCTGTCCTTGGATCAAGTCAACGCTTTCTCTGTATCAAATTGCATTCGCCCAATTCAGGCCAAGGGAAATGCGCTATAGCATACCCGATCTCTTGTGATGCCATCGGCGATATCACGCTCCGCGCCGTGCCCGAAATGGCGGCAGATGGACAGCAGAGGGCAAAATTACGAATTTTTCACGGCAAAACCCCTCAAAGCGCCCATTCTTGCGCCTTGCTAGTCTTTCCTATCGCGTTTCAGTTGGCTAATGTCCGGCTCAATCTTTATCGATTGTACCGCTCGCAACCAAAAAGGGATCGCGGGCGGACAATATTTGTTCGAGTGAAAAGAAACAGACCCATGAGCATGATTTTGAAAATGACATGCCCCGATCAGCCCGGTGTCGTGGCTGATCTGAGCGCACGTCTCCTGTCCTTCGGATGCAACATTCTGGAGAGCAACCAGTTTTTTCAGCCAGCTGCGGATTCAAATCGGGAAGACGGTCTTGGTTCTTTCTTCATGCGCGTTGTTCTGGCAACTCCGAAAGGGCTCGATCTGGCATCGCTGCAAAATTCGATTGATCAGTTTGCCGAGAAATTCGATGCCAATATCTCCCTGCAGCCTGCGGAGAAGCAGGTCGCAACCATCCTGATGGTTTCCAAATTCGATCACTGCCTGCAGGATATTCTCTATCGTGTGCAGAAGGGGACCCTGCCGCTGGACATCAAGGCCGTGGTTTCCAACCATGCCGACAGCCGCAACACGGTCGAACGCCTCGGTATTCCTTTCTATCTCTGGCCTGTGACCAAGGAAAACAAGGCCGAGCAGGAAGCCAAGATGAATGAACTGGTCGAGCGAACCGGTGCTGAACTCATCGTACTGGCGCGTTATATGCAGATTCTGTCTGATGATCTCTCCCGACGGCATTTCGGCAAGATCATCAACATTCACCATTCCTTCCTGCCAGCCTTCAAGGGAGCCAAGCCATATCATCGCGCTTGGGAGCGGGGCGTCAAGCTGATCGGTGCCACGGCCCATTATGTGACACCGGATCTGGATGAAGGCCCGATCATCGAGCAGGATACCGAGCGGGTGAACCACGCTTACAATCCCGATGAACTGGTCAGCCGCGGTCGCGATATCGAAGCGCGTGTACTCTCCCGCGCCTTGCGGCTGCATGCTGAGGGGCGTGTCTTTATCGACGGCAACCGCACGGTCGTGTTCAGCAAATAGCCACGCCTGGCAGCCTTGGACAATAGTCCCGGGCCGCTTTGAGACAATTATAAGACCGGCTTTCAGACATTGTCTGATGGCCGGTTTTATTTTGTTTTCTTCAAATATAGGCAGATTGAAACGTTTCAAGGCCCCAGCGACCATACCGCACCAAATCTGGGGGAGGTGCGGTATGGTCTATGGCATATTTCCGTGGGTCTAGTGGGGACTAAAACAGGAAACTTATGCCATTTCTGATTAGACAATCCCGGGGAGAAAACAATGGATGGCCATATTTTAAGCTCATATGCCTTACATGCAGAAAGAATAAACTCTCCGACGAATCTTGCTATAAAAGCCCTCATGCATAGAGCTATGCATTTTGGTCATTCCTCCGGGATCGCCCAAAAAAGGCAAGAACAAATTCCCTAATAAGCGAAGGCCAGCCTTTGTGTAGACCGAATGGTCTAGTGCTGTAAAGACATAATGATGGAACATTCCACATATCATAAACTGGTGATCGCAGCAGCTAACCTATTGCGGCAAAAAGGCTATGCGGGTACTGGCATTTCTGACATTCTTAAAAATGCGGATGTGACGCGCGGTTCGCTATATCATCATTTCCCCGGAGGCAAGAGCGATCTTGCCATTGCTGCAGCGCACTATTCGGCAGATCAGCTTCTCAGGCATATCGAGGTGGCTTGTAAAAAGGCCCATGCTGCGGGCGGCGATTATCAGGATGCGATGATCGAGCTATGCAAAAAAATCTATGAAATCTACGAGTCGAACGTAAACTGGCGCTTCATGACAGTGTCGGCCACCTTGCAGGATGGCGGCAAAAGAAATGAGTTATTCTCCAGGGAAGCGCGCAAGCTTGGCGAGAAGATAAAGCTGAAAGCCATTGCCGAAGGTGCCAAATTCGGCCTCTCAGAAGAAGAATCCTACATGCCCCTGCGCAAGGCGATGCTTATGCTCGAAGGGGGCTGGCTGCTTGGCAGGGTGCAGAATAATCCTCTGCCAATGCAATGGGTGCTCCAGTTCGTTGAAGAGGAAAAAAAGCTTCAGGAAATGCGCAGCCAGCTGTCAGCCACACTCGTTCATGACTATAGCCAGCCTTGAGATTTGCCTGTCGCCTGCAATCTTTAGGGGTTGGGTATCAACGAGAGTATCGCCGTCAGCCGTCTGGCGCGAGTTCAGGGGGCAGACGGCGGCATTTGCAGAAAGACGCTGACGCTATCGGCCCGTCCGGCTGCATCAATCACCGTCAGGGTGGACTGGCCCTGACCATCGGGCGTCCAACTGATCGAACGCCTGCGACCGTTGGCGGCAAAAACCCGGCCATTGCCCAGCCAGCGGAAGGGCGGCCTGCCATTTTGCAACTTGACGATCAGCGGCATTTGACGCCCAAGCGCTGTGCGGCTGAGTTCAATTCTGGCACCATCGGGCGGATAGCTGATGCGGGGGGCTTCTTCCGGCACAGGGGAAGATGAGGCCCACAGACCGGTCAGCTTGAATTGCTTGAGGGTCGGGGGCAGGTCGGCAAAATCCTGTTCCTGAACGCCGAGCGGTGGCTTGGAAAAGGGCGCAAGCGTCAGGCCCGAGCGGGCGAAGGCATCATACAGAATCGGCGCAGCCGCGCTCCTGCCTGTTATGCCCGGCACGGCGCTATTGTCTGCCTTGCCCACCCAGACACCGATCACATAACGTCCGTCAAAGCCCACCGACCATGCATCGCGATAGCCATAGGATGTGCCGGTCTTGTAGGCGATGGCCATTTTGGCAGCGCCTTGCGGCGGGGCGGCATCCTTCAGGATGTTGGTGATATGCCAGATGGCGTCCCTGTCCAGAATGGGTGCACCCATGTTGCTGGTTGCTTGCGCCAGCGCAGATGCTTCTGCTGGCGCATCTCTTAATGTCTTGACGTATCCGCCATTGACAAAGCCGGTATATAGCTGGGTGAGATCCCTCAGCGTAATGCCTAGCCCGCCAAGGCCGATAGCCAGTCCGACATCGCTGCCCTCAGGCATGGCAACCGTCACGTCCGCGCGCTTGAGCCGTTCCATCAGCCGGGCAGGGCCGACAGCATCAAGCAGCGCTACCGCAGGCACATTGAGAGACATCAGCAGCGCATCGCGAATGGTCACGTCGCCCTGATAGCCCATGTCGAAATTCTTCGGTTGATAGCCGCCAAAATCCACCGGGCTGTCCGTGATCCGCGTCTGCTCCCTGATCAAGCCTTCCTCGAAGGCAAGGCCATAGATGAAGGGCTTGAGCGCCGAGCCGGGCGAGCGCTGTCGCCGCGTCATGTCGATCCAGCCTGCGCGTGGCACGCTGAGATAATCCGGTGAGCCGACCTCTGCGAGAATCTCGCCGCTTTTGCCATCGGCCAGAATGAGGGCGACTGAAAGATCGGAGGCAAGCTTGCTGCTGGCATCGCGCAGCACGGCCTCCATCTTTTCCTGCAAAGCGCGGTCAAGCATTGTCTCCAGCACATGTGCGCCCGGATTTTCCCTTGTCAGGCGATCCGCCGCATGGGCTGCCAGTTGCGGCATGGCGTGGCGAACAGCGGCCAGCGGTTTGGACGTGGCCCGCATCACCTCGCTCTGCGGCATGATGCCAGCCGTTGCCATGCGTTCAAGCACCTTGTTGCGGGCAGCAAGGGCGCGTCTGGGCGCAATATCCGGACGGCGGGCCTCGGGCGATTGCGGCAATGCCACCAGCAAGGCCGCCTCTCCAAGGCTCAATTCCTTCGGCTCCTTGGCGAAATAGGCCAGCGATGCAGCGCGGATGCCCTCAAGATTGCCGCCATAAGGGGCGAGGGTCAGATAGGCGGTCAGGATCTCCCGCTTGCTCATGCGCGCTTCCAGCTGCAAGGCGCGCAGCATTTGCCAGAATTTGGCTTTGAATGTCCGCTTCTGGCGCGGCTCCAGCAGGCGGGCCAATTGCATGGAAATGGTGGATGCGCCCGAAATGATCCGCCCGTTGGAAAGCAACTGCCAGCTGGCGCGCAGAATGGCGCGGGCATCGATACCACCATGGCTGCTAAAGCGCTTGTCCTCATAGGTGAGCAGAATCTCGATGAATTCTGGATCGATCTGGTCAAGATCAACCCCGAGCCGCCATTGCCCGGCCTTGTTGGTATAGGCGCGCAACAGCGCTCCATCCCTGTCGATCACTTCCACCGAAAGATCGGAAAGCTTGTCCAGCGGCGGTGGATCGAGCCGGTCGAAAAGCACAAAAGCGCCAATAGCCGTCAACAGGATGAAGAGCAGCAGGCCAAAGGCAACTGCCATGCCGAAAAGCGGCTTCGGCATGGCTTTGATTTTATCGTGCAAGCTTGACAAGGACTGTTTAACTCATTCTAGCGGATGACATTCACCCAGCCGCTTGCTGTTCGGGCCACCTTTTCAGGACGATACATGTCCTCGATCACGGCGGCGGGATGCATGAAGCTGCCCGGTGAAACCGCACGCACGATATAGGCAATGGTAAAGTCCTTCGGCCCTCCCTGTTCACGGTTGATCGCGGCCAGAACCCGATCATTGCGGAATTCAACATGATCGACAGTAGGCTGGGGTAGCCAGCTGTAATTCTGTTGTTCCGCGCTTTTGATCAAATGCGGATTCTCCACCTCGAAGCCTGCCGGCAGCAGATCGCTGATCATCAGGCGCGAGGGGATGTCATCTTGCTGACTGGCCTTGATGACCACCACGAGGCGCTCATTCTGTTTGACCTCGGCTATGCTGATCGGGCTGCCATCTGGTTTGTGATAGCTGCGCGCAATGACAAGACCGTTGCCCCCGGCTGGCAGAGGCTCAACAGGTGAGGCGACTGTCGTAACGATCGCTTCCAGTGGCTTGTCGCCGCCATTCACTATCGTGACCGGGTTTTCATCGATGCTCTGGCCATCATAGCTTGCCACCAGCGGACCGGATGTCGCAACACCATTGACCGAGATGCCCAGATCCGTATCGGCCCTCGGTTGAGAGCGGGCGGCAAGCACCATCCAGGCCTGCTCCTGCGTGTTGAGCGGTCTTTCCGGATCATGGATGCGCTCGGCCAGTGCCTTCATGCCTTCAAGACTGCCGGGAGCGGGGCTGACTTCCGAGGCCAGCGCCAGCATCCCTGCCACATCACGCTGCAAACTGGAGAAGCTATAGGCCGAGCCAGACGCACTGGCCTCGCCACTGCCTTGCCATTTCTCGGCCAGCGCAAGGGCGGAGTTGAAAGCCCGTTCGGCTCTTGTCCTGTCACCATAAAGCGCCAGCGCGGCCCCCAATTGTGCCCGTCCCAAAGGCGTGTCAAAGCTCTCCAGCTTGGTCTCCAGATAATAACGCAGGTCACCGGCCGAGGCCATGCGGTTGCGCGCCAGATCATAGAGGCCATAGGCCACGCTGGCCGAATCCGTCTCCAGATTGCTCTGATAGGCGAGGCGGTTCTTGATATTCTGAAGAGCCTGTTTCATGGCAGCTTCAGGAACGGCAAAGCCGTGTTCGCTGGCCCGTGTCAGAAAATCTGTGGCATAGGCGGTCAGCCATGGATCATCGACATAGCCGCCGCCCCAGAGGCTGAAGCCCCCCATATCATTCTGATAGGAAAGCAGCTTGTCGATGGCCTTATGGATGCGTTCCTGCATGGCCTTGCCCGAAAGGCTGGCAAGTTCATCGGGAAGGTTGAAGGCCAGCTCCTTGGCATAGAGCAGCGGCAGAGCGCGACTGGTGATCTGCTCGGCGCAGCCATAGGGATAGCGGTCCAGTTGCATCAGAAGCGATGCAACATCATAGCTGCCCGGCTTGGAGACCGAAACCGATAGACTGGCCCCGTGCTTTTGCAGATCGGTGAGCCATGCGGCGTCGAGTTTCAATGTCCCGCCATTCGCGTCCAGAGGAAGGCGCGCGACGCGCGTTAGCGGAAGAATGCCCGAACGGACCGGCATCTGGGTGTCATAGAGAATGCCCAGCCCGTCACCCGCTGCAGAGGTCAGCTTGACGGTGACATCGCCCGTGCCTTCCTTCCAGCCGCTGATCGGAACGGAAAGCGAGACCATCTTGTCCCGCTTCAGGCTGACCGTTTCGGGTGCCTTGGCTAGATCGATTGACAGGGTGTCGCTGGTGATCAGCTCGAGCAGATAGTCACCTTCAGGTGCTTCCAGATTGGTCAGCTCGATTATGGCGCGGGATTGATCCCCCGGAGCGAGCAGCTTGGGCAGGCTGACATGAACGACGATCGGATCGCGGATGATCGCATCCTTCTCGCTGCTGCCCATGGCATCCTTTGTCCATGCCGCTGCCATCAGACGGCCCGTGCCGTTGAATTGGGGTATGTCGAAGGCAACCTCTGCCTTGCCATCGGCATCAAGGCGCACGATCCCGGAGACGAAGGCCACCAGTTCCTGTGTCGGAACTTCACCGCCAGCATCCATCTGAGGTCCGCCGCCATCGCCGCCGGTGCGCAGGGCTCCGAAAGCACCGTTGGAGCCGTCAATCAACTGGCCATACAGATCGCGGATTTCCACGCCAAGGCGCCGTTGACCGAAATAGCGAGCAACGGGGTCTGGCGTCTTGTAGCCGGTGAGATTGAGAATGCCCTCATCGACCAGAGCAACCTTGATATAGGCCTCCTGTCCAGCCTTGATGCCGTCCACCTTGACCGGCACCACCATCTGCCCGCGCGGGCGGTTGGTTTGCGGTGCATCCATGCTGATCGATAGCGCCCGCTCTTGCGGCGATAGGCTCAGCCATGAAACGCCAATGGCCCGCATCGGATTGCGCGAAGCGCCCTTGTCCGAGGGGCGGTAGAGATTGGCCAGCAGATAGGCTCCAGCGCCCCAGTCCTTCTCGACCGGAATATCAATTGTTGTACCCTCGGCCGGAATATCGACCGCAAGTGTCTTGGTGATCCGATCTGTGCCAATCGCCAGCAGCAGCTTGCCGGCAAAGCGCGGCGCGATTTTCAGCTTGGCAATGTCACCCGCCTTGTAGCTTGGCTTGTCCAGAGCCAGTTCCAGCCCGTCCGGCGTATCGCTTGAGCCAGCGCTGGCCCAACCGGCGCGGAATTCAACGCTGGTGCTATCTCCAAGGGTCAGGCGATAGCGGCCCCATTCCACCGGCAGCGACAATTTGGCAGGATCGCCTGTGCCCAGATCGATCTCTCCATCGGCCACCTTGCTTTCCAGATCCACCGCTTCTGAATACCAGCGCGAGCCGTCGCGATACCATTGATATTGCCGCTCGATCCTGACCAGCGACCAATCCAGGCCGGATAGGCTGACGCGGCTGTTATCGGGCGCAACGGCAATCAGCTGGAATTGTGCCTCGCTATTCTCGCTGACCTGACGCCCCTCGAATTGCGGCTTGATGCCGAGCATAGTGTCCTGAGGCTCGATGCGATAATGCACGCGCCGCTCAATGGCCCGCCCGGAGCCTTCCTGCATGCGCACCACTAGATCGGCCACCTGCGGCTGCGTCGTCGCCGCCAGTTCGCCAAGAGTGAATTGATATGTCCCCTTGCCATCCGTATCAAGCGGTTTGAGGGCATCGACCTGCATCAGTTGCACGCCCATATTCTCTTCTTCATCAAGGCCGAAGACATAGCCGTCATGGCCCTTGAGGCTGCGGCTCTGCTTGACCAGCAGGTCGGCAGAGAGCCCAAGGCCAGCCGCCGGAGCGCCATAGAGATAGCGCCCTTCCACCGAGCCACCCGCCATCTCGCCCGGAGCGACCACATCGCTGTCCGCCGTCAGGGTCATGTCGGTGCGATCGGGAATGAAATCCTCGACAAGGAAACTGACTTCACCAAGGGCGGCCTCATCCGGATCGGCAAAGATCTGCACGCGCCAGCCGCCGCGTTTGGCATTGCTGACAAGGGGCAGATCCACCGAATAGCCGCCAAGGGCTTTGCCCGAGCCGATCAGGCGCTGGCTTTCCACCCCGTCAGGGCGAAGAAAGACGAAAGTCAGTGGCAGGTCATCGACCGCGCGGGCGCTGTCATCGCGGGCCAGTGCCGTTACATGCACTTCCTCGCCGGGGCGATAGACCCCGCGTTCCGTCCAGGCATAGACATCGATGGCCTCCGGTGACGGGCGACCGGTAACCCCTCGGTCGGACAGATCAAATCCGGCGCGGGAAAGGTCGAGAAAGACGAAATCATCCTTGTCCCCGTTGCTGGCCGTCAAAAGCGCCGGAGCCATGCCATCGCTCCGGCGCAACAAGCCGGCGTCAAATGTTACCATGCCCGTTTCATCGCTGATGCCGCTGCCCAATATTTCATTGTTGCGGGCAATCAGCTCAACGCTGACATGGCTTAGCGGCTCGGCGCTCTGGAGCGAACGGGCGAAGACCTGAAGACCGCCAAGATCCGTGCCGGAGCCCTTGGCGGATGCATCCTGTGCGGGGGCGGATTTGGGGCTGGAGAAGGTTGTCAGGCCAATGTCGGATATCACGAACCACTGGCTGGCCATGGAGGGATAGTCGCTCAACTCGACTGTCTTGGCCGCTGCCGTCATCAGATAGACGCCCGGCTTGCGATCCGGCAAGGCCTCATCAATGGGAATGGCCGTCACCACTTCGCGATTCTTCTCCGGTGTGATGTCCATCGATCCTTTCCAGATCGGCTCTCCCATGTCTGCGGTCAGATCGGAAAGCTGCCAGTCCTCGATCTGGCTGAGGAAACTGGAGCCGCGCACCAGCTGCGCCAGAGAACGATCATTGATGCGATAAAGCGCCAGCTCAGCGATATCGGCATTGACTGACACCAGAGGAATGCCCCGCCGGTTGCTGGCAGGCAGCACATAATTGTTGCCGCTGAAGCGCATGCCGGGCTTGCGGTCGCGCACATAGAGATCAAGTTGCAGATTGGAGAGCAGCTGCTCGCCATTATCCGCAGGCAACCCTTCGCGCAGATCCAGTTGATAATTGTTGCCATGGGAAAGCCCCTCGACACAGATCTGCCGCTTGCTGACATCCAGAGCCTTGGGCTCCTGCTGGTTGACCCGGATAAAGGAGGCATAATCGCCAAAGCCTTTCTTCAGGTCTTCGGAGAATTGAAAACAGACCCGCGGGACTTGCAGATCTGCATCAATCGTATGGTTGATCATGCGAAAGCCGTGGCTTTCCAGAAGGCGCCGATAATCGGCGCGATCGGCGGGATTCTCGTCCAGTGCCAAGGCCAGCCGGAAGCTGTCTATGGCTTCCCGGTAGCGCGCGCTGTCTTCCAGACTGCGGGCAAGCTGGGAGAGGGCAACGGCACGAGCCAGACGGCTGCGCGATTGACTATAGGCGTTGAGGGCCGCGCTGATGGAGGAAGCCCGCGCATTGCGCGCTTCCTGCCAATCTTTCGTCGTGCCAGCGAGTTTGATTGCTGCCTGCGAGTAGGCGTGCCAGAGCTCGCTATTTTCAGGATATAGCCCCAGCGCATCGCGGAAAAAATCCATGGCGCGGGCCGGATCATTGAAATCCATTGCACCATAGCCGCGCTGCACCAACTCTTCGAAGCCCATTTCCCCTTGGCTGGTGCTGCGGTTGGCAAAATCCCTGCTCATCTTGTCTGCTGCGCGGTAAAGGCTCTGGGAAAGGCTGGAGATAGGAGCGGCCTTGCCAATATCCTCTTCTTCAAAGCGTGTGGCAATCCGCCCGGAAATGGCCCCCTTGAAGGGCGTTGGCTTGGTAAAATCAGACTTCAGAAAACAGAAACGGGCTTTCACATTATAGGTGAAAGCCTTGCAGTCCCGAGTCTTCATGCAACTATTCTGACATTGATCCAGAGTGACATTTTTAAGCGTCTTGAAGTCGAAGCCATAATAATCGGTGTTCTGGGAAAGGATCACCTCTTCACGGTAACGACCATCAAGAGCCCAACTGCTCTGGGGCGCCGATAGTGAAATGAGAATAAGCGCGAGTAATGCAGATAGAATCCGGGCCATGGTCCCCTCCGGTTATCAACTTGCAGTCCTTGATCTTGGCGACGGCAGCATGATCCCCGCAACGGGAAACGACATCAGCGCAAGACCTTCGGCTCTTATAAACTGTGTGCAACAAATCAGATTTGCACATTATGCCGCAACAATAAGACGATTGTGAGAGCAAATATGTCTCGGGGGAAATAAATCTTTTTTGATTTGTGCGTCTTGCTGCCGCAGAAAGAAGACCCGATGTGAAATATTGCCGGAAAGAATAATCAAAAGGAATTGATAGCCAGTCGCAAAGTCATGCAAATGCCCACATAAAATGCTAACGCTGTTATATTTCGTAAGGTCTGAGATTCGCGTTGAATTGATAAAGAAGAGGTGTTTGGCCATGGCTGGCAGCAGGAATGGATTTGGATGGGCGGCTTTGAAGACGGTCGGACTGGCAAGCGTGCCCCTGCTGCTTACGACGATGATCGCGTCAGGCCAGACTGTTGCAATCAATACAAGTGTCAAGGCCATCAGTGACACAGGAACAGTCGAGCTGACTCTGCCCAAAGACAGCATGGTTGCCATTGGTGACAAGGTGCAGTTCAAAGTCGATCTTTCCGCTCCGGCTGCGGTTGAAAAGCCCGCACTGGAATGGCGCGTTATCGCACTCAAAGACGGTGTCATTATTGTCGAGCCAAGTGCTGAACCGCAGGCAATGCCCAAACCGGGTTATTCTGCGACGATCAACACATTTGCAAACCAGCCAACGCTTGTTACCGCCAGCGAAGCCAGGATCAAGGCGGCAGAGATGAATGCAGCCGAGGCTGTCTCCTCTGATGCATCCAGCCCAGAAGCGTCCGAGCCCGTGACGCCTGAGTCAGAGACGTCAGCGCCAACAATGGCCAGTGAGGCCTCCGGGCCAGACGCACCAGTTGAAAGTTCAACCGGTGAAGCGGAAACTTCAGAGCCTCCTGCAAAGGCCGAGCTGCCAGATACTGCCTCTGTTACTGCCGTAACTGCCGCAACTGCCAAATCCGCAGCTGAAGAGATGCCGGAAGCGGCCGAACCCAAAGAGAAGACCGAGCCTGAGGCAGAAGCAGAGCCTGCAAAGCTCGTCGAAGCCGCGCCGACAGGGGCGGACGCTGAAGCGCAAAAGCCAACCGCTCCGCAAGAACCAACTCAAGCCAAGGAAGCAGCAGAAGCCAAGGAAGCGGATGCTGTCCAGAAGGATCTCGCCACAGACAAGCCCGTTGCGCCTTCACCTGATATGGAGCCCGCCTCCGATGCCGCGCCAGCACCGGAAATGGAATGTGATCGTCTGGCCGCGCACCCCTTTGACCCGGACGCCGTAACCAAAGGGATCTATTACGAGGATCTCGACGCCGAAAAGATCATTGTTGCCTGTCAGGACGCCATTGCCGCCTATCCGCATGAATCACGGTTCTACACCCAACTGACGCGCGGGCAATATAAGGCGGGCAAACCTTCTCTTGCATTGGCGGCCACCAGACGAGGGGTCGAACTGGGCAGCGGGCAATCCATGGCCTATCTCGGTGTCCTCTACAAAAATGGCGAAATGGTCGGCAAGAGTCAGCCCGAAGCGCTTTCATGGTTTGAAAAAGCCGCACAGAAGGGCAATCCGGGCGGAATGCTGTTTGCGGCTGCCATGTATCGTGATGGCGTTGGCACCACCCGCAATTACAAACGCGCAGCCGAACTCTACAAGATGGCCAGCGACATGGAGGTTGCCGAAGCCGCATCCGATCTGGGCATCTTTTATGATCGGGGGCAGGGCGTTGCACGAGACCCGCAAAAGGCCGCCGACTTGCTGCTCAAGGCCTATCTGGCTGATGACGCAGATACCCGTCAGCTTTTCTTTGAAGCCCCCGGTGTGATTTCCGAGGAGACCCGCAAGGCCGTCCAGACCCGTCTCAAGGATGCCGGTTTCTACAAAAGCGTGATCGATGCCGATTTCGGCTCCGGTACCCGGCGGGCCTTGATGCTTTACAAAAAAAGCAGGAAGAATTGAGCGGGGGCGGCGTGGCCTTTGGCCCGCGCGCTTTCGTTGCTCTTTTGCCCGGCTGGTTCATTCCATTGTGCTGCTGTCGCATTGGCGCCCCTATGACCAATGTCGTAAGGAAGTTTGCCAATTGATCAGGGCTCGGAAACTTGCAATTTTATCAGCCGTTTAGCCCCGCCATGAGAAATAGTTCCATATGGCCCCGTGTCAATAAAGCCGCACCATATGGGCGACCTTTCGTCAAGTCACAAGAAGGAAATCCGGATGCGTATTGGTCCTGATAGAAGAGCCGATTACAAGACTTTTCAGGTCGTTCCCACCAGATGGAATGACAATGACAACTTTGGTCATTTGAACAATGCGGTTCACTATTCGCTGTTCGATACGGCGATCGCGAGCTGGTTGATGCAGAATACATCGCTGGATACTGGCAATGACGACCAGATATGTGTCGTGGTGGAAAATGGCTGCAATTATTTCGAGGAGATTTCCTTCCCCGATGTGGTGACCGTCGGTTTGCGGATCACGCATATCGGCACCACTTCGGTGCGCTATGAAATCGGTCTGTTTCGCAATGAGGATGAGGTCACATCGGCGCGCGGGCATTTTGTCCATGTCTATGTCAATGAGAAGACCCGCAGCCCCGAACCGATGCATCCGACCCTGCGAGAGCTGTTCGCCCGTATTTTCAAGAGCGCAGACTGACCTCCATCGGGGTTTCTGCAACAGGCATTGAACCGCATGATCCACCACCTCCGACAAGCCTATTGTTCTTCTTGAAAATTTTGATATATATCAATTATTTCAATGTCCACAAGGCCTGCATATTCGTGTGAGAATCGGTGTGTTTTGAGAAAAATACTTGGTAGAAATACAGGTAAGGCGTGATAATGCGGCTTTATGGACAATTGTGCGCCAGTATTTCAACAGCAAGTGTCTGGTAGGACCAACCCATCCTTTTCGATCATCCTTTTCCTTATGCCGAGTGAATAGATCAAGCCCGCTTAAGGACAGAAAACGGGACTAGTTATGGCTGACTTCAAGAAAATTCTGATTGCTAACCGTGGCGAGATCGCCATTCGAGTCATGCGCGCAGCAAACGAGCTGGGCAAGCGAACAGTTGCCATCTATGCCGAAGAGGACAAACTGAGCTTGCACCGGTTCAAGGCCGATGAAGCATATCGTGTTGGCGCTGGTATGGGGCCTGTTGCGGCCTATCTGTCCATTTCCGAAATCATCCGCGTGGCCAAGGAATGCGGCGCCGATGCGATCCATCCCGGCTATGGTCTGTTGTCGGAAAATCCCGCCTTCGTGGATGCCTGCAGCGCTGCCGGTATCACCTTCATTGGCCCCAAGGCCGAGACCATGCGCAAGCTGGGCGACAAGGCCTCGGCGCGCAAGGTGGCCATCGAGGCGGGCGTTCCGGTGATCCCGGCAACCGAGGTTCTGGGTGATGACATGGAAGAAATTGCCCGTGAAGCCGAGAAGATCGGCTATCCGCTGATGCTGAAAGCCAGCTGGGGCGGCGGAGGTCGCGGCATGCGCCCGATCCATGGTCCCAATGAGCTGGAAAGCAAGATCCGCGAAGGGCGGCGCGAAGCAGAAAATGCCTTTGGCAACGGCGAGGGCTATCTGGAAAAGATGATCATCCGCGCCCGTCATGTCGAGGTGCAGATTCTGGGTGACAGCCATGGTGGCATGTATCATCTGTATGAACGCGACTGCTCGGTCCAGCGTCGCAACCAGAAGGTTGTCGAGCGCGCACCGGCTCCCTATCTGAGCGAGGCCCAGCGCAAGGAAATCTGCGAGCTGGGTTACAAGATCTGCAAACATGTGAATTATGAATGCGCCGGTACGGTCGAATTCCTGATGGATATGGACAGCGGCAATTTCTATTTCATCGAGGTGAACCCGCGCGTTCAGGTCGAGCATACGGTGACCGAAGAGGTGACCGGTATCGACATCGTGCAGGCCCAGATCAAGATTGCCGAAGGCAAGACCATTGAAGAGGCCACCGGCGTCTCCTCTCAGGCCGAGGTGCAGCTGCATGGCCATGCGCTGCAGTGTCGTGTAACCACCGAAGATCCGCAGAATAATTTCATTCCCGATTATGGCCGTCTCAATGCCTATCGTTCAGCCACCGGCATGGGTGTGCGTCTTGATGGCGGTACGGCCTATACCGGCGGTGTGATTACCCGCTATTATGACAGTCTGCTGACCAAGGTAACTGCTTGGGCACCAACGCCCGAGCAGGCGATTGCCCGCATGGATCGTGCCCTGCGCGAATTCCGCGTGCGTGGTGTCTCGACCAACATTCGCTTTGTCGAGAATCTGCTCAAGCATCCGACCTTCCTTGACAACAGCTACACGACGAAATTCATCGATACCACGCCCGAGCTCTTCACCTTCAAGAAGCGCCGCGACCGCGGCACCAAGGTGCTGACCTATATCGCCGACATCACGGTGAACGGGCATCCCGAAGCCAAGGACCGTCCGCGTCCGGCCGAAGGGCTGCGCTCACCGATTATGCCCGCCCCGCGCGCTGAAAAGCCTGCCTCTGGTACGCGCAATCTGCTCGACGAGAAGGGCCCCAAGGCCGTTGCCGACTGGATAGCAGAGCAGAAGCAGGTGCTCGTCACCGACACCACCATGCGCGACGGACACCAGTCGCTGCTGGCAACCCGCATGCGCTCCATCGACATGATCAAGGTGGCGCCAAGCTATGCGCTCAATCTGCCGCAGCTCTTCTCGGTGGAAGCATGGGGCGGGGCGACCTTCGATGTGGCCTATCGCTTCTTGCAGGAATGCCCGTGGCAGCGCCTGCGCGACATTCGCTCCGCCATGCCCAACATCATGATCCAGATGCTGCTGCGCGGCTCGAATGGTGTAGGCTATACCAATTATCCGGACAATGTGGTCCAGAGCTTCGTCAAGCAGGCTGCATTGAGCGGCGTTGACATCTTCCGCGTCTTTGACTCTCTCAACTGGGTCGAGAATATGCGCGTGGCGATGGATGCGGTGCTGGACAACAACAAGCTCTGTGAAGGCACCATTTGCTATACCGGCGACATTTTCGATCCGAACCGGGCCAAATATGACCTCAACTATTATGTCAAGATGGGCAAGGAGCTGCGCGAGGCTGGCGCCCATATTCTCGGCCTCAAGGACATGGCCGGATTGCTCAAGCCGGCGCAGGCTCGGGTGCTGGTCAAGGCTCTGAAGGAAGAGGTCGGCCTGCCGATCCATCTGCATACCCATGATACCTCGGGCATTTCTGCAGCGACCATTCTGGCCGCATGCGAAGCCGGGGTTGATGCGGTGGATGCTGCCATGGATGCCTTCTCCGGCTCCACCTCCCAGCCATGCCTTGGCTCGATCGTCGAAGCCTTACGCAATACCGAGCGCGATACCGGCCTCGATGTCGAAGCCATTCGCGACATCTCGGAATATTGGGAAGCGGTGCGCGGCCAGTATGCTGCCTTTGAAAGCGGCACCAGCGCTCCGGCCTCCGAGGTCTATCTGCATGAAATGCCCGGTGGTCAATATACCAACCTCAAGGCACAGGCCCGCAGCCTAGGGCTGGAAGAACGCTGGCACGAGGTCGCCCAGACCTATGCCGATGTGAACCTGATGTTCGGAGACATTCCGAAGGTGACCCCGTCTTCCAAGGTGGTTGGCGATATGGCGCTGATGATGGTCTCCCAGGGGCTAACCCGCAAACAGGTGGAAGACCCCACGGTGGATCTGTCCTTCCCCGATTCCGTCATCGACATGATGCGCGGCAATCTGGGGCAGCCGGAAGGCGGCTTCCCTCAGAATATCATCGACAAGGTACTCAAGGGCGAGAAGCCCAACACCGAGCGTCCGGGCAAGCATCTGCCTGCTGTCGAGCTGGAAGATGTGCGCAAGAAGCTGTCCGAGGAGCTGGAAGGCTTCGAGGTTGATGATGAGGATCTCAACGGCTATTTGATGTATCCGAAGGTGTTTCTCGACTATATGGGCCGTCACCGCAGCTATGGTCCGGTGCGCACCCTGCCAACCAAGACCTTCTTCTATGGCATGGAGCAGGGCGAGGAAATCTCGGCTGAAATCTCTCCGGGCAAGACCCTTGAGATCCGCATGCAGGCCATTTCCGAGACCAATGATGAAGGCGACGTCAAGGTCTATTTCGAACTCAACGGCCAGCCACGGTCGGTTACGGTGCCCAATCGCATGGTCAAGTCGACCACGGCGATGCGCCCCAAAGCCGAGAGCAACAATCCCAATCACATCGGTGCGCCGATGCCCGGCGTTGTTGCTACCATCGGCGTCAAGGCCGGTCAGAAGGTCCGCACCGGCGATCTGTTGCTGACCATCGAGGCGATGAAGATGGAAACTGGCATTCACGCCGAGCGCGACGCCGTCATCAAGGAAGTCCATGTCTCTCCGGGCGGCAAGATCGATGCAAAAGATCTTCTGATCGAATTCGAGTAGGCGAAATCAAGCAAACAGACCGGCCTCTTGGGTGAAGCCGGTTTGCCCAACAGAAATATGGGGCAGGGTGACAAGGGATCGGTTTCCCGTCATCCTGCCCCATTTTGTTTCAAGTTGCCCGGTCCCGCCGACCATCGCAATTGCTTTAATTGCATCAGATGCTTGGCCGCCATGACAAGTCATGGCTTGCCAAACCGGCCTGTTTCAATCATCGTTGGAATATAAAAAAAGACAATTCCGACAGGGGCGAGCTGGGCTGGCTTGAGAGGCCAAGCTGGCTGTCGGATAAAGGAGGGACCATGAAACTTGCTATCATCGGACTGGGCATGGCTGCGCGCGCGCATGTTGCCGCACTTGAATCGCTGCATGACCGGGTCGAACTGACCGGGCTCTATATGCGCAACAAGAAGCGGCTGGATTCCGCCGCCGAAGCCATGCAGACCAAGGCATTCCAATCGGTCGATGCGATCGCCGAGGATGCGGATACCGATGCTGTTCTGCTGTTGACCCCGCCAGACAGCCGCATGGAAATCGTCTCGCGCCTTGCTGCTTCCGGCAAGCATATTCTGATGGAAAAGCCTCTGGAAAGAACGTTGCCCGCTGCCACGGAACTGGTGGAATGCGCCGAGAAGGGCGGCATTCACTTGGGGCTGGTGTTTCAGCATCGGGTCAGAGCCGGGTCGCGCCGTCTGAAAAGACTGCTTGAGGAAAAGCAGTTGGGCGACATCGCCATGGTCCGCGTCGATGTGCCATGGTGGCGACCGCAGGATTATTATGACCAGCCCGGTAGAGGTACCTATGATCAGGACGGCGGGGGCGTTTTGATCACGCAGGCGATACATGTGCTTGACCTGATGCTGTATCTTCTGGGGCCGGTCCGCTCTGTTCAGGCAATGCTGGCAACAACCCAGCTGCATGACATGGAGGCGGAGGATTTCGCAAGCGCTGGCGTGCTGTTCGAGTCCGGTGCCGTGGGCTCCATCTGCGCGACCACCGCCAGCTTTCCCGGAAGCTCTGAATCCATTCGCATTGACGGCACCAAGGGATCCGCAATCCTTGAGGGCGGTAGTCTCAAGGTGTTGTGGCGGGACCATACCGAGGAAAATTTCGAGGAGAAAAGTCACTCCGGAGCGGGTGCCGACCCGATGGCCTTTCCCTCTGACTGGCACATGCAGATCATCGAGAATTTCGCCGATGTCGTTGAAGGCAAAACGCAAAAGCTGGTGGCCGAGGGGCGCGACGGGCTCTTGGTGCAGCGCCTGATCGAGGCCATGGAACGCTCCAACGCAGAAGCCGGCCTGCGCATTGATCTCGATTCCTTCTAGCCGAGCCAAGAGAGCAGCGAGTGTCCCGCGAAAGACGGAGCCATTGCTGAGGGAATGAAGGCTGTTGGCGGGTTAGGCTCATCGCTTTCATATAATCAAAAGCCCCCACTCAATTATCTTGAGTGGGGGCTTTTGATATTTGTGCGGCTTTTCTGCCTGCGTTTCCGCCAGCGTTTCCACTGGCGTCTTGCAACTGGTCAGGTTGCTTCCAGACCGCGCACGCGGAAAATGTCGCGCGCAGCTTCCGCTTCCTGCGGTGTCGGGGTGCGCAGATCCTTGAGTTTGTAATCAAGGCCCAGCTTCTCCCATTTGGAAGCGCCCAGCTGATGGAAGGGCAGGACCTCCACCAACTCCACCAGATCGCCGAGGCTGGCGACATAGTCGGCCATCTTCTCGATATCTTCTTTCGCGTCAGACCAATCGGGCACCAGCACATAGCGGATGCGCATCTGCTTTTTGAGCCGGACCATGCGCTGGGCAAAATCGAGGGTCGGTTGCAGCGGCTGGGCGGTGAGCTTGAGATAGGTGTCCGGGTTGATATGCTTGATGTCGAGCATGATCAGGTCGAAGGCATCAAACCAGTCATCCTCAACATTGCCATGCAGGAAGCCCTGAGTATCCAGCGCGATATGCAGATCAAACTTCTCCTTGATCGCACGCGCAGCGGCTCCGACAAAGGGCGCTTGCATCATCGGCTCGCCACCCGAGAAGGTGACCCCTCCGGCGAATTTGAGGAAACGGGCATAGCCCTTGACTTCCTTCAACACGGCATCGACGTCGATATAGGTGCCGTTATGAAGCTTCCATGTATCGGGATTGTGGCAATAGAGGCATTTGAACTGGCACCCAGACATGAAGAAGACAAAGCGCATGCCGGGGCCATCTACGGCGGCGCCGGATTCCATCGAATGCAGAAAGCCATATTCGGACGGGTCTTTGCGTTCCAGTGCGTGGGTGTCGATTGCTTCTGTGCTCAAGGCTGGTCCTCCTTTGGGGGAACAGTTGGTCTTTTTGACATGTCTGCCTGCCATGGCGGAGCAGATTATATTCCGCTTCTGCATAGCATCTTTGCCTAGTTCTTACTACCTATATAGGCGGTCGCAAGCCACTGAAAATGGATGTTTTGTCAGACTTTGCTCGCTGCCGCGGGCCCTTTAGGGCCGGTTCGGGCAGGATGCGGCAAACAAGCGAAAGTCTAACCGAACTGCCTAAAAGAAGAGCCGAAAAGCGATGGCTTTCCGGCTCGTCTCATTTCAGGTCAGATAAGCACCAGACGCTTAACCTTACATGTGGTCATGGAAGGTGCGGCTGAGAACATCGAGCTGCTGTTCGCGTGTCAGCTTGATGAAGTTCACGGCATAACCGGAAACACGGACGGTCAGCTGAGGATATTTCTCAGGATGTTCCATTGCGTCTTCCAGTGTTTCGCGGCGAAGCATGTTCACATTCACATGGAAGCCGCCAGCATCGCAGAAGCCGTCGAGGCAGTTTGCCAGGTTGCGGATCTGCTCATTGTCATTGTGGCCCATGGATGTCGGGGTTGCCGAAGCGGTCCAGCTGATGCCGTCCTGTGCGAAGTCATAAGGCAATTTGGCAACCGAAGCACCAGCAGCAACAAAGCCTTTCTTGTCGCGGCCGTTCATCGGGTTGGCACCCGGAGCGAATGGTTCGCCAGCGCGGCGGCCATCAGGGGTGTTGCCGGTTTTCTTGCCATAGACCACGTTGGAAGTGATGGTCAGGATGGACTGGGTAGGCATCGCATCGCGATAGAAGTAAGGCTGACCGGCAACTTTCTTCATGAAGGTTTCGGTCAGGTAGCATGCGATCTCGTCAACACGGTCGTCATTGTTGCCGAATGCAGGATAGTCGCCTTCGATCTTGTAATCGACGGCAAGGCCAGCTTCGTTGCGCACGACATGCACCTTGGAATATTTGATGGCAGACAGGGAGTCCGCTGCGATCGACAGGCCGGCGATGCCGCAAGCCATGGTGCGCAGAATGTCGCGGTCATGCAGAGCCATCTCGATGCGCTCATAGGCATATTTGTCATGCATGTAATGGATGGCGTTCAGAGCCTTGACGTAGGTCTTGGCCAGCCATTCCATGGCAACGTCATATTTTGCCATGACTTCATCATAGTCCAGAATATCGCCCTTGATCGGTTCCAGACCTTCAGCAACCTTCTTGCCGGATTTTTCGTCAACGCCACCGTTGATCGCATAGAGCAGGGCCTTTGCAAGGTTGGCGCGGGCGCCGAAGAACTGCATCTGCTTGCCAATGGCCATGGCAGACACGCAGCATGCGATACCATAATCGTCGCCCCATTTCGGACGCATCAGGTCATCATTTTCATACTGGATGGCAGAGGTTTCCTTGGAAACTTTGGCGCAGAAATCCTTGAAGCCGCGTGGCAGCTTGGAAGACCACAGAACCGTGAGGTTCGGTTCCGGAGCCGGGCCAAGGTTGAACAGGGTGTTCAGAACGCGGAAGGAGTTCTTGGTAACCAGCGAGCGACCATCAAGGCCGATACCACCGATGGATTCGGTAACCCAGGTCGGATCGCCAGAGAACAGCTCATCATATTCCGGCGTACGCAGGAAGCGCACGATGCGCAGCTTGATGACCATGTCGTCGATCATTTCCTGAGCCTGTTCTTCAGTGATCAGGCCAGCATCCATGTCGCGCTTGATATAGATGTCAAGGAAGGTCGATGTACGGCCGAAGGACATGGCAGCGCCATTCTGCTCCTTCACGGCAGCCAGATAGCCCATATAGGTGAACTGGATGGCTTCGCGAGCGTTGGTGGCAGGCTTGGACATGTCGACGCCGTATTTCAGGCCCATCTCGCGCAGCTCTTCAAGGGCGCGGAACTGTTCGGAAAGCTCCTCACGCAGGCGCAGGGTGTCCATGTCGAACACGGCATCATTCAGTTCGTTGAATTCAGCCTGCTTGGCAGCTTTCAGGAAGTCGATGCCATAAAGGGCAACGCGGCGATAGTCGCCGATGATACGGCCACGGCCATAAGCATCGGGAAGGCCGGTGATCACGCCGGACTTGCGGCAAGCCAGAATGTCGGGGCTGTATACGTCAAAGACGCCCTGATTATGGTCCTTGCGATATTTGGTCCAGATTTCATGAACCTGCGGATCGGGCTTGAAGCCGAATGCTTCCATGCCGCCTTCAACCATGCGCAGGCCACCATTTGGCATGATGGCGCGTTTGAGAGGGGCATCGGTCTGCAGACCAACAATGACTTCCAGATCCTTGTTGATATAGCCAGCATCATGCGCTGCAATGGAGGTCGGGATCGCGGAAACGTCGAGGACACCAGCTTCGCGTTCTTTTTTCAGCAGTACGCCGAGCTCTTCCCAGAGCTGTTTCGTGCGGTCGGTAGCGTCTGCGAGGAAGCTGTCATCACCATCATATGGAGTGTAGTTTTCCTGGATGAAGCTGCGCACATCAATCTTGTTGCGCCATTCGCCATCCGAGTAACCCTGCCAAGGATCGGCAACAACGGGTTTGTCACTCATATAATTCATAATTGGTATCCTCACTGTTGAAACAGATAATTTCGGTTTCCGTCACTTGTGATGGCCTTGATAACCATCATTTGGGCATAGCTCTCCCGTTCCGGGCAGCGCCAACTGCTCGACCAATCTGGGGAGGTAGCCAGGGTATTTTACGCAAAGAGGAGAGTTTAGAGATTGCAGCCTTGTTCTAGTTCGAACTCCCTCCTTGACTTTCGAGCACAGTATATAACAAAGCCCTATAGCTACGCAAACTGAATGGTTTCAAAATCGATTTAAAAAATCATTTAAAAACAATATGATAATAGCTGTAATGATCGATTTGCATTAAATGCATAGCTCGCGCGGTACAGTTGGCGAAAAAAGATGTGCTCAAAAAATGCCGGTTAAGGGCAAATAATTCCGTAAAAACACTTATATTGATAGAGTTTTTGCACTGCAACGCAAATGTTGTTAAGTGGGTGGTGATAAATATTTAGGTCTAATCCTTTGGTTTTAGGCAATTTTTCGTGAGCGGCAATCAGCTATGCGCTGAGCGCATGGAGCGTGGGAGATTCTTATGAGGTAACGAGATAGCGCAAGAGCAGAAAATTGAACAAAAATAAGGATTTGTACCTACAATTTATGTTGCGCTGCACCTGAAATCCTGATGCCGCTATGCGGATGGCATCTTGACGGATGGTTCCCGCCGTCTTTTGATAACGCTATGGTCTGCGACCGGTCAGAACGCCCGCCGGGATCGTGTACCGCTCATCATTCTATGCAATGTGGCGAACCAAGCGTCCCATACTTGAGAGCCCACACTTGAGGGATCAGACTTCAGCTTCCGGGCCTTTGCTGGCTGCTCATTTTCTTATGTCGCGCACCGTCCATTGTTATTTGGAGACCTTTCATGCCTTCTTCTTCCATTTTTCAGTTCATGACCGCTGCCTCGATCCAGTTCGGACGCAATGAAGCCGTCAAGGCGGTGCCTGCGATGGCCTCATTGGGGAGCCCGCTATTGCTTGTACATGGGCAAGATGGAAAGAGGGCGGGCTGGTTGCTGGAAGCCCTCATGGAACGGGGCGTCGAAGTGGTGTGCTTTTCCGTGCCTCGCGAGCCGGATATCGCGCTTATAGAAGAAGGTGTCAGCCGCGCGCGGGCAACACGGATAAGAAGTGTCGTAGCCATAGGTGGCGGTGCGGTGATCGATGCGGGCAAGGCTCTTGCCGCGCTGGTGCCAGCTACAAGGCCAGTGCTGGACCATCTTGAGGTGGTTGGCAAGGGGCTCCCTCTGGAGAAAGATCCGTTGCCATTTGCGGCTTTGCCGACCACCGCCGGTACCGGGGCCGAGGTGACCAAAAATGCGGTGCTGACGGTGCCTGAGGCGGCGCGCAAGGTGTCTTTGCGTGATCCGCGCATGCTTCCCGCCATGGCAATCGTGGATCCTGCCCTGACAGATGGTCTGCCCAAGGCCATCACGCTGGCAAGCGGGCTTGATGCTGTAACGCAGGTTATCGAACCCTATCTTTCCTGCAAGGCCAATATCCTCACGGATCTTCTCTGCCGCGATGCCATCGCAAAGGGAATGCAGGCGCTTGTGCAATTGATGGCTGGCGAAGTCAAAGAGGCGAGGGATGCAATGGCCTGGACCAGCCTTTGCGGTGGTCTGGCGCTGGCCAATGCCGGATTGGGCGCTGTGCATGGGCTGGCCGGTGTGCTTGGTGGCGAGACGAGGGGAGCCCATGGAGCCTTGTGTGGCGCTTTGTTGCCCCATGTCCTCAAGGTGAATGAAAAGGCGGTGATGACCAGCGACGAGATCTCGGAAGCCGAATGTCAGAATCTTTTGATCCGTTTTACCGATGTCAAAAACTGGATCAGCGGAGCCTTGGGATGCTCCGCTGATCAGGCGTTTGATCAATTGGCGAATTGGTCACGTGCCAACGCGTTACCCGGTCTCGGGGGGCTCGGGCTGGAGGTGGCCCGCATCCCGTATGTCGCCGAAGCTTCTGCGACCTCTTCATCGATGAAGGGCAATCCTGTCGCCCTGTCCAGAGCAGAGCTGGAATCGGTCCTTCATGTCGCTCTTTGAAGCCTCGCGGGCCAGACTGCAAGTGATCTCCTGACCCGATTGGCACTTCGCCATTGTCAAACGACAATGGGGTTCAGTGGGCCATGAACACCGGAACATGGACCGACCGCAGCATTTCAGTGGTGACACCGCCGAAAATGTCCTGCGAGAATTTGGAATGTTCGTAGGCGCCCATGATGATCAGGTCCACTGCCAGTTCATCCGCTGTCTGGACGATGGTTTCTGCAACAGAACGGCCAGTGCCCCGATCATGCAGGTGATTGGCCTCCACATCATGGCGCGCCAGCAGCCCCATGATGCCGCCGTCCGGATGCTGATCGACCGTATGGGATGCGCCGACCGTCAACAGCGTGACCTGTACCCCCAGCTCCAGCATTGCCATGGCATCGCCAACGGCGCGGGCGATGGTGCGTTTGCCATCCCATGCAACAAGCACCTTTCTGGCCGGGCCCTTGGCCTTGAAGCCATCGGGAACCACGATCACTGGCCTGCCGCTTTGCAGGGCGATCCTGTCCGGATAGGCGGCCAGAAATTCATATTGCTCATCTTCCGGGTGATTGCCTGTGATGACGAGGTCATAGCAACGGGCGATTTCCGATATGGACATCATCATGTGAGGTTCAATATCGATGAAACTGGACCGTGCGCCAAGACCGGCAGCATTGACTGTTTCATGAAATCGGCTGGTAATCTCGCGGATCCGCTTCTGTTCGGCAGACTGCACGGCCTGATGGACTTCTTCCGAGACGATGGTGGCAATCCGCCTTTCCATTTTGGAATAGCCGTGGCGCACGATGCCCGCGATCCAGGCATCATAATGCTGAGCCGCTTTGATAGCGAAATCAAGGCTGCTGCCCTCATCCTGCTCGCCACTATAGGCATGTAGAATGCTCTTGATGGTCATGATGCTTCCTCCTTCTCAGCCTGCCCGGTCCGGAGAGAAGAAGCCTCAGATACAGTGCATCAATGGCGATTTCAGCCGAACAGGGCAATTCAGAAAGGGAACCTGCGGGGCCTGAAGCTTTTGCCGGATCATTGCAATCTGCGTCCGTTTCGAGAACAGGAACCCGGCGCATGATGGTGCGACGGATTTCACGCCAAAATGGCTTTCTCGCCGGGGCGAACGAGGCGCGCTGCGAAGACCGTGACTGAGGCACAATCGGGATGTGCGAGACCGGAGAGACGCAACGGCATGATCACCATGCAATGCCAATCCACCAGTGAACCCTCTTCTCGCATTCTAGAAAAGCGGGGCGTGTCTAACAATATGGAATATAGTCATAATTCGGAAGCAAGGGGCAAGCTCCCCTTGCGCTGGAAATCTCACGCACAGGTCTATAGACCTTCGTTGGAAGATCTGTTTGATGCGGGTTCGTATCTTGAGTGACCTGCACCTCCGGCGAACGCCTGCTTTAGCGATTGCCGCGATGGATGGCGTAAAGACCAGCCCCGACAATCATGATGGCGCCAAGAATGGTTGACCAGATCGGCAGAGCCCCGAAGACGAGAAAGCCGATCGGAATGGACCAGACGATCTGCATGTAGGTAAAGGGCTGAATGGCGCTCGCCTCGGTCAGGGTCAATGCCTTCATGACGCTGAAATGGGCCGCTGTGCTGAAGACGCAGGCGCCGAGCAGCAAGGGCCAGTTCATGTCCTGCCAGGCCGGAGCCATTTGCAGGCCGGGCCAGGTGGTCAGAATGACGCCAATCAGCCCGGCATAGAAAAAGGAGGTCAGCGTGCTGTCATATCGGCTCGCCATGCGCGTGAAGAGCTGGTAGAGGGCAAAGGCTGTCGTCGCAGCCAGTGCAATAAAGCCTCCATAACCCCAGATATTGCCGCTCGGTTGCATGATCACGGCCAACCCGAAAAGTCCCACGCATAATGCGCCGATACGGTGCCAGCCCACCTGCTCGCCGAGAAACAGCGCGGCAAGTCCTGTGACAATCAGCGGATGAACCATGATGATGGTGGTGACCTCGGCCAGCCCCAGCATGCTGTAGGCATAGATGATCAGCGCAATTTCCGTTACCAGCAATATGCCTCTGAGGATCTGCAGGAAGGGGCGAGGGGTTCTGATCGCCGCACTCAGCCCCTGCTTGCTCATCAATGCCCAGATGATCGCGACCAACAGATGAAACCAGTAACGCACCATCATGATGAACCAGACAGAATGGTCCACGACAAGCAGTTTGGAGACTGCATCATGCATGGAGAAAATAATCGAGGCCAGTATAGCAAAGAAAATGCCAAGATTTCTTGGAGAACTGAGAACTGACATGCAATGGAGCTTTCGCTAGAGCGCAATGGGACAAGGCTGGAGTGATTGTGTCAATTGACGTCGGCACCTTGCGGGATATTTCGCTTATCGAGAAGGGGCGGGCCATTTCATCAATAGACGAGACTTTTGGACAGAACAAGTGTCTTTCCATGTATCGTTAAGCGATATCGAGAGTTGCACTTCAATTTAAAATTGCCAATTTCGTATCTTGTATAAATAATTCAAATAACTGAATTGTTCAAAGTCACAGTTATATGCGTCAAACCAATAGATTGAAAAAATAAAATTTGTACAACTGTGCCTGTATTAATAAATCTGATTTAAAACAACGGTTAATGTAAATTTCTATTTGCAAAAATAGCATAATTTTGACAATAAGTGGGAGGTTCAACCTTTACGCGTTGATTCTTATCTGGGGTCAGCGTATCTGCTTATATCCTTCTGTATTTTGCTTAAAGATACTCGTGTGATTGCAGCAGATATGCTGAAATTACGACCACGCTCGTTTGACTGTATTTGGGGACTGGGCAATAGAGCGTTCTAAATATTTCCGTGGGGTGGGCAATGGCAACTTTAGCAGACATTGCTAGAGAAGTTGGCGTCTCTAATAAAACTGTATCTCTGACATTGCGCGGTAAGAGATGCTCTAGTGAAGAGACGGCAAAGCGCATTTATGAGGTGGCAGAAAAGACCGGCTATCTCGAGAAATACACAGCGCGTGTGAACAATCTTGAGCAATTTTCTTTCATCGGTTTCATTGCCGATCACGTTGCAACATCGCCCTATGCAGTCGAATTGCTGCGTGGGGCTCAAGCTGAAGCGCTTTCCTGTGGCAGGATTCTTCTTGTCGGATCACTGGAAAGCGAGATGCAGAATCTGGCAGGCATCTGCCGGATGTTTCGGACCTACAAGGCATCGGGCTTTATCTATGCTTCGCGCTACAGGCAATATGTCAATCATGCCGAATGCTTCGGTGATGAGAGCGTTGTCTATATGAATTGCACGCCGGTAAACAGCAATGGCAAGATCATTCTGCCCGACGATGAAGAGGGCGGCTTTCTTCAGGCGTCCCATTTGCTCAAGCTGGGGCACCGAAATATCGCGGTCATTTCGCTGCCCCATGAAGACCCGGCCACATCCTTGCGGCTGAAGGGTATTTCTAAGGCAATGGCCAAGCAGGGCCTGTCACTGGATGCGGAAAAGTGCCATCTGGGCGTTTCCGGCTATTTCGATGTCGGGGAGACCTATATTGCCTATGAGAAGGCAAGGGAGGTGCTTACGGCTCCAGATCGGCCCACGGCGATCATTTGCGGCAATGACCGTATCGCCTTGATGGTTATGAATGCCGCTGTCGATTTGGGGCTGAAGATTCCGTCCGATCTTTCGGTGATCGGTTTTGATGATTTCAAGACCATTTCAGAGCATGTGCGCCCGCAACTGACCACTGTAAGTCTGCCCTATTTTCAAATGGGACAACGGGCTGTGGCCGAAATTGTCAGGGGCGTTCCCCAGTCCAATTTCGTCAATCTGATCAAATGCGAACTGGTCGAGCGGAAATCTTGCGCCCCGATCTGAGCCACTCGGTCATCAGAGGGGACGCGAGGGGGCGTGATATAAATCCTCTCGCGCCATTCCCTTGAGGCTTGATCCTGAGGTTCGTGGCCGATGACCTTGCCGTCGATTGTGAAGCGCCTTTATCAGGCTGCCTTGAGCGTCGACCTGTTGTGGGGGCGGCCATAATCGATCTCGGGGCCGACGGGAACAATCCGCGTCGGATTGATCATGTCATGGCTGGCATAATAATGGTTCTTGATGTGATCCATGCGCACGGTTCTGGCCACGCCCGGCTGCTGATAAAGATCGCGCACATAATTGGATAGGTTCGGATAGGACTCGATTGACCGGATGTTGCATTTGAAATGGCCGTAATAGACCGGATCAAAGCGAATAAGCGTGGTAAACAGGCGCCAGTCGGCCTCTGTCTGGCCATAGCCAAGCAGATAGCGGGAGCGCGATAGCCTGTCTTCCAGCCAGTCCAGTGTTTCAAACAAGGGAGCGACGGCTTCCTCATAGGCCGATTGCGTAGTCGCAAAGCCAGCCTTGTAAACCCCGTTATTGACCGTGTGATAGATGCGTTCATTCAGCTGTTCTATTTCCGCGCGGTGGGCTTGTGGCCAATAGTCCCCCGGCTTTGCTCCAATGCCATCGAAGGCAGAATTGAGCATGCGGATGATTTCCGAGGACTCGTTAGAGACGATCGTGCCGCTTTTCTTGTCCCACAGCACCGGTACGGTTACCCGTCCGCTATAGGTCGGATCGGCTTTGGTGTAGATTTCATGCAGGTAGGATGCACCGAACAGCGGGTCTGGCACAACGCCATCCTCTTCATTGAAGGTCCAGCCATATTCGCCCATGAAGCTGTTGACCACCGAGACCGAAATCCTGTCTTCCAGCCCCTTGAGCGCGCGAAAGATCAGGGTACGATGTGCCCACGGACAGGCATAGGAAACATAAAGATGATAGCGCCCGGCTTCCGCCTTGAAACCGGCTTCTCCGGTTGGGCCTGCAGACCCGTCGGCGGTTACCCAATTGCGAAAAGCGGCATCCTTACGCACGAAACGCCCGCCGGTGGATTTGGTGTCATACCATTGGTCATGCCATTGGCCATCTACGAGCAGTCCCATACTGTTTCCTTCCTTCCTATATCGGCTTGATTGTCTCCGGTCTGGAGGCTGGTTTCTTTCTCCAGACCGGATCTTCTTTGTCTTGTTTTTCTTATTGCTGTTATTTTATCGCGTTTGCTTGATTAGCCTGCGATTTTGGCTGCGATTTTGGCAACATGAGCGCCCTGGAACCGTGCGCCTTCCAACTCGATTGCAGAAGGCTGGCGAGAGCCGTCACCATCCGTGATGGTGGTTGCGCCATAAGGCGAGCCGCCCTTCATTTCTTCAATGCCCATCTGGCCCTGGAAGGCATAGGGCAGCCCGACCACGACCATGCCATGATGCAGAAGAGTTGGGATGAAGCCCATGATGGTTGTTTCCTGACCGCCATGCTGGGTTGCGGTGGAGGTGAAAACGGAGCCGACCTTGCCGGTCAGCTTGCCTGCAGCCCACAGGCCGCCGGTCTGGTCCCAGAAATTGCGCATCTGGGAGGTCACTGTGCCGAAGCGGGTGCCGGAGCCAACGATGATCGCGTCATACTGATCCAGTTCATGCGGATCCGCGATGGGGGCTTCCTGATCCATTTTATAATAGGATGCCTTGGCCACTTCAGCGGGTACCAGTTCGGGAACCCGTTTGATGACAACGTCTGCGCCTTCGGCTTTCGCGCCTTCGGCAACGGCTTTCGCCATGGTTTCGATATGGCCATAGGATGAATAGTAGAGTACGAGCACTTTTGCCATTGATTTGACCTCTGTTTTGCAAATGAAGGTGATTGCAGCTTTTCCCGCCGACTTAATGGGCAGGCTTGATGAAGGTGCCATTGCGCAATTCGCGAATGGCCTGATGTATTTCTTCCTTGGTATTCATCACGATCGGACCATGCCATGCCACAGGCTCCTGAAGGGGAGCCCCGGAGATGAGCAGAAAACGCACCCCTTGCGGACCGGCCAGAACCTCGACCTCGTCACCGGTGCCGAAATTGATCAGCGTCCGGTTGCCCGACATGTCCCGGATATTGACCTCTTCGCCCATCAGTTCCTTCTCAAGAAGGATGCCGCGCGGCTTGGAGGAATTGTCGAATTTGCCAGCGCCCTCGAAGACATAGGCAAAAGCATTGCGATAGGTATCGATCTTGAAACGCTTGCGCAGACCGGCGGGAACAAAGATGTCCAGATAGAGCGGATCGGCGGCGATGCCGTCGACAGGGCCGCGTTTGCCCCAGAATTCCCCGACAACGACCTTCACGCTGGTGCCGTCATCATCGATGATTTGCGGAATTTCTCTTGCGCCGACATCCTGATAGCGGGGCGCTGTCATCTTCAGGCTTGCTGGCAGGTTGGCCCAGAGCTGGAAGCCATGCATCTGGCCCTTATCGTTGCCTCTGGGCATTTCCTGATGCATAATGCCCGAGCCTGCGGTCATCCACTGGATGTCACCAGCGCCAAGGCTGCCATGGTTGCCAAGGCTGTCGCCATGTTCCACCGTGCCATTCAGCACATAGGTGATGGTTTCGATGCCCCGGTGCGGGTGCCATGGAAAGCCGCGGATATAATCCTCCGGATCATCACCGCGAAAATCGTCAAACAGCAAAAACGGATCGCATTGCTTGGGGTCATGAAAGCCAAAGGCGCGGTGCAGGCGCACGCCGGCCCCTTCCATGGTTTCCAGAGCTTGAGCGGTAGAAACAATCGGCCTGATCGACATTCCATTTCTCCATCACGGGCAGCGGTGCATGCCCGGAAAATTCGGTTCCATTCTCTCCCAGTCGCAGCAGCCTCTATTGCAGGCATTTCCGGCGCATGGGCGTTTCGTCTGACTAACTAGGTAATAGCCGGTAGCGCATTTGAAAAATGGAAACTATTCATCTAAATCATGAGTCGAAATTCATTAATAAGTTGTTTTGTATGCATGTGACGCATACTTAAGCATGAGTTGCCAAGATTGATCAGCCGGACAAACGGTGCTACCGTCAGCCTGTAATCGAATGGTCATCCGATTCAAAAATAGAGAAATTCAAGTCAAGCGGCGCCGCTGGACCGACAGCGCGTTTGCACAATTGGTGAAATATCCGTGACGCAGCCCAGCAGCAGCAACAATCAGAAAGCTCCCAGCCTTGCCGACACCGTATATGAGGCGCTTCTGAGCCGAATTGTGACCGGCGTTTATCCCGAAAACAGCAAACTGCCAACCGAAGCAGAACTGGCCGAAGATCTGGGCGCTTCCCGCCCCACCGTTCGCGCCGCCATTGCGCGCTTGAGGGAAAGCGGCCTTGTGGCGTCTCGCCGCGGATCTGGCAGCTTCGTGCTCAAGCGCCCCGACGACAGCTTTCTTCAATTCGCGCCCATCGAGTCCATTGCCGACATCCAGCGTTCTTACGAATATCGGATCATGCTGGAAGGTGAGGCCGCCTATTTTGCCGCCGAGCGGGCAGGGGTGGAGCATCTGGACAAGATGTCGATTGAGCTGAAACGCATGGATGACGCCATCGAGACCGGCGACATGGGCACGGGCGAAGACTATCGCTTCCATCTGGCGATCTGCGAAGCGGCGGACAACCACTTTTTCGTCAGCTCCTTTCAGGCCCTGACAGAAGTGTCGCTTCAGGCTATGGATATTTCCCGCAATCTGTCTTCGCGCAGCAAGCAGGCCCGAAGGGTCATCGTGCAGGAAGAGCATCATCGCATCTTCAATGCCATCCGTGCCCGCGACATGGATGCCGCCAGAATGCGCATGCAGGAACATATTCGCAATGCGCGCCGCCGCATTTTCGAAGGCCCGCTTTCCTGATCCCCATCAGGCAATATCAGGTGCCACAATAGGTCACGAAGGGGCCGAAGCCGCTGGGGGCAGGGCGCGCATAGTCCTCCAGCCCCTTCTGCTCATCGAATGGATGGGCGAGCACATCGAGCAATTGTCTGACTTCGCGCAGATCGGCAAAATCCTCCGCCTTCTGCAAGGCAGCCTCCACCATATGGTTGCGTGGAATATAGACCGGATTCACCTTGGCCATTGCCCTTGCAATATCATGGAGTGGGAGGGCCTCTTCGGCCAGTCTTATGCGCCAGTCCTTGAGCCATCCTGCTATCGCGTCCGGATCCTCGAACAATGCCAGCAGAGCGCTCTGGCCTTCTTCGCTGACAAGGCTTTCGCCCAAGCGACGGAAAAACAGCGTGAAATCGACATTCTCTCCCTGCAGACTGCCCAGCAGGATCTGGATCAAGGCCGTATCCTGGCCTTTTGCTTCTCTGAGGCCAATCTTGCGCCCCATGCCCGCGAGCCATGCCTCCTTATAGATGCGCATATAGTCGGTGAGACGATCTGTCAGCAATCCGGCAGCATGATCCTCATCCTCCGCCCCGATCAGCGGTACCAGCGTTTCGGCGAAGCGGGCCAGATTCCACTGCCCGATCTGGGGCTGATTGCTATAGGCATAGCGCCCGTTGCGATCGATGGAACTGAAGACTGTGGCCGCATCATAGCGATCCATAAAGGCGCAGGGGCCATAGTCGATGGTTTCGCCAGAGAGTGCCATATTGTCCGTATTCATCACGCCATGAACAAAGCCGATCTGCATCCATCGGGCGATCAGCTCGGCCTGACGTCTGGCCACCGCCTCGAACAGAGCCAGATAACGGTTTTCGGCAGTCATGACCTCGGGATAATGACGCGCAATGGTATAATCCGCCAGCTTGCTGACTTCGTCCCAAGCACCTCGGGCGGCAAAGAACTGGAATGTTCCGACGCGAATATGACTGGCCGCCACGCGCACCAGAACGGCACCGGGCTTGAGCCCCTGACGCCGGATCTCTTCTCCCGTCGTGACCGCAGCCAACGCCCGCGTGGTCGGAATGCCCAGCGCATGCATGGCTTCACCCATGATATATTCCCGCAACACCGGGCCAAGCACTGCCTTGCCATCGCCGCCACGGGAAAAGGGCGTGCGGCCCGAGCCCTTCAGCTGGATGTCAAACCGTTGCCCCTCCCGGTCCAGCAACTCGCCCAGAAGCAGGGCTCGGCCATCGCCCAATTGGGGAGAGAAACCGCCAAACTGATGCCCGGCATAAGCCTGCGCAATCGGCTCGGAACCTTCCGCCTTTTCGCTGCCGGCAAAAATCGCCGCCAGCTTCCCGTCTGTTGCATCCAGCGACAGATCCAGCTGATCCGCCAGCGCCTCATTCAGAAGAACAATCCGGGGCGAGGGCACTTTTTCACCCTGCCACGGCACATAGAGGCCTTCAAGCGTTCGCGCGAAGCTGTTGTCAAAGGCAAATGCTGGTGGCGCTGTAGAGGATGACGCGGTCATGAAGCAATCCGGTTTGAAACGAATCTAAGGGTTTTCCTTTATTGCAATATAAGCGCTACGGGGTTGCAATGACAATCTCTTGCACAGCTGCAACGCAAAATGCTAGCGAGTATGTAAGACATCACTCGTCGCTTCAGACCAATCCTGCCGATACGGACAATCAGCCATGAAATATACTGCCGCGCATTGGGGTACCTATGAAATTCACGACAATGGGCTCAAACCAGTCGCGGATGATCCCGAACCCTCGCGCATCGGCAAGGGCTGGCTCAGCGCCTCGCGCAATCTCGACAGTCGCATCCTCAGACCGGCGATCCGCAAGGGCTGGCTGGAAGGCGATGGCGGGGCCAATCGTTGCGATGATGTCTATGTGCAAGTGAGCTGGGACGAAGCGGCAACCCGTGTTGCCGAGGAATTGATCCGGATCAGCAAGACTTATGGCAACGGGGCGATTTATGGTGGCTCCTATGGCTGGGCAAGTGCGGGGCGTTTCCATCATGCCCAGAGCCAGCTCAAGCGATTTCTCAATCTGGCCGGAGGCTATGTCAGCGCACGGGAAACCTATTCCCATGCCGCAGGCGAGGTGCTCATCCCCCATATTCTGGGCATGTCGCAAGGCGACTTTCAGGATCAGATGACCAGTTGGGAACATATCATCGAACATTGCACCATGCTGGTCGCCTTCGGCGGCATTTCCGCTCGCCCCGCTCAGGTTGCCTCTTCCGGCACAGCAAGGCATGAAACCGAGCATTGGCTTGGCCGGATGAAGGGGCGTATGATCAATGTCTCGCCGCAGAAGAGCGACATGCCAAATGCGGAATGGTTTTCCATCCGGCCGGGAACCGATGCTGCCCTGATGCTGGCGCTCTGTCACACATTGCTGGTCGAAGATCTGCATGACGAGGCCTTTTTGCAGAAATACACCTCCGGCTGGTCAAAGCTGCGCGCCTATCTGCTGGGCGAGGCGGGCGGCGAGGCCAGAAGTGCCGACTGGGCAGCCCCCATCTGCGATGTCGAGGCTGAGGCCATTCGCCAGTTTGCCCGCGACATGGCCAGCAGCCGCACCATGATCAATGTCGCCTGGGGCGTGCAGCGCACCGATCATGGCGAACAGCCCATCTGGGCAGGGTTGGCCCTTGCTGCCATGCTCGGCCAGATCGGGCAACCGGGAACCGGCTATGGCTTTGGCTATGGCTGTGTTGCTTCCATCGGACGGCCAACGAAGAATCTTTATTGGCCATCTGTGCCGCAGGGGAAGAACCCGGTCGCGGATTTTATCCCCGTCGCCCGTGTTACCGACATGCTGCTGCATCCGGGCGAGCGCTACCAATATAACGGCACCACGCGGACCTATCCCGATATCCGCATGATCTTCTGGTCGGGTGGCAATCCCTATCACCATCATCAGGATCTGCTGCGTCTGGAGAAGGGCTGGCAAAAGCCCGAAACCGTGGTGGTGTTCGAGCAGGGCTGGACCGCAACGGCCCGCCGGGCCGATATCGTGTTGCCCGCCACCACGCCGCTCGAACGCACCGACATCATGCTCTCCAAGACCGAGCCTTCTTTGATCTATATGTCTCCGGTGCATGCCCCCGTTGGCGAAGCAAAGGATGATCATGAAATCCTGCGTCTGATCGCTGCCAGAATGGGGCTTGAAGAGGCCTTCACAGAAGGGCGCTCGCAGGAAGACTGGCTGCGCTGGCTCTGGGATCAGTCAAGCCAGCTGGTCAGAAACAAGGGCATGAAGGAATTGCCCGATTTCGAGACCTTCAAGGCCATGGGGCGCTATCGCGTTGAAGGCGACGAGGAAACCCGTATTGCCCTTGCCGATTTCATCTCAGATCCAGAGGCCCATCCACTCGGCTCGGAAAGTGGCAGGATCACGCTCTATAATGAAAAAATCGCCTCTTTCGCGCTGGACGATTGCCCCGGACATCCGGCTTGGCTGCAGCCGGTTGAAAGCCTGCTTGACGCGCCCGAGGGGGCATTGCATATGATCTCGGCCCAGTCGGATACACGATTGCACAGCCAGAATGATCAGGGCTCGGAATCCCTTGATAGCAAGATCGAGGGCCGCGAAGTCTGTCGTCTGCATCCGGACACGGCTGCCAGACTGGGCATCGCAGAAGGCTCCATCGTGCGTATCCATAACAAGCGTGGGGCAACGCTGGCCGGAGTGGCCTTCGATGCTGATCTGCGAGGCGATGTCGTGGCTCTGCAAACCGGTGCCTGGTTTGATGCGCGCATGGTGGAAGGGGGGCGCATGGATGTCCATGGCAACCCCAATGCACTCACCATCGATAAGGGAACATCCCGATTGGCGCAGGGCAATATCGGCCATACCGCGCTTGTTTTCGTTGAGCCATGGGACAAGCCACTGCCGCCGCTTTCCATCTCGAAACAGCCCAATTTCGTAGATTTGTAGCTTTTATACGAGCCGTTCTGCAAATGGATATGAAGGGTAAGAGGCTGATTTTTATTTCAAAAATCATAGCCATGCATTTAATGCAATACAGGATTCTCAGATAAGCACTTTTTGCTTATCTGATTTGGCGTTATTGTGATCCCAGTTGAAATACTTATAAAAACCCAACAGAGGATTACAAGATGTTTGATAGCATTAAAGGCGTAGCAGGTGCAGTTGGTAGCGTGTTGATGGCAATTCCGGCAGCGTCCCGCGTATCCAACGACGTTCAGCAGGGCCGTAGCCCAAGCGAACAGGATCTGTTCATTCTCGGCATCAGAGACAACTTTCACCAGTAAGTCTTCCTGCCTTTGACAAGGCGACAAGAAAATCTGCCCGGTCACAGGGATCGGACAGCAGACCCGAGAAGCCCTTTATCGAGATGAGCCCTTCAAGGCAACGCCTGCGGTGACGATCTCAAATCAAGGGTCCTCTCGCTTTCGGTAGCGAAGTTGACAAGGCCCGCTCAGGGCAAAGCCCGCATCTGGCGGCGTATAGTCCCGTCCTTCCTGCCAGATCTTTTCCTTTCTCATGACCGCAATGTTTCATTTTTGCTCTTCAGCAAGGCTGGGGAGACGTTGCACTTGCCGATCTCGTCCATTTGGCGAGTGGTCTTCAAGCCTCATGGCCAATCCAATCGTTCCGTTCTATTCTGATGGCAGGTTCCGCGCCTCGGCGTGACATCAGATTGAGAAGGAATGAGCGATGATAACCCATGTCCCTGCGCGCAGTGCCGAGCAGCCCCTCAATGCAGACTGGACCATCCGGCAATCGGGAAATCCACGCGCTCACAGTCAGAAGATCCCATTTGCCATCCCCGGAGATCTGCATTCGGCACTGCTGGAAGAGGGGCTGATTGCCGATCCATACTGGCGTGATAATGAGGCCAGTCTCGACTGGATCCATCAGGGGGAGTGGCTGGCAGAGACGACTTTTATGTTCGACGGCGATCCGGCCGAGCGCCATATCCTCAGTCTGACCCATGTTGATTGCCATGCCATCGTGATGCTCAACAATGTCGAGATCGGGCGCTGTGAAAGCCAGTTCCTGCGCTATGATTTTGCCCTCGCCGCATTGCTCAAGAGAGGGCAGAACCATCTCTCGATCCGCTTTCTCTCCAACAGCAGACAGGCCGTCGCCGCCAAAGAGGCTTTCCCCTTTGCCGTTCCCTATATTTTCTGGAACTGCCGTCTGCCGCATTATAATTTTCTGCGCAAGGCGCAATGCCATGCTGGCTGGGACTGGAATATTGCCCTCTCGCCGGTTGGCATTTATGGCGGCATCACCCTGAGGCGCGCCAACATGCTGCGCCTTGATGATCTCATCGTGCGCCAGCGCCATGAACAGGGGCGCGTCTTTCTTGAGCTGACCGTCTTTTATGAAGCCTTCGAGCCTGCCGAACTGACTCTTGCTGCCAATTTTGATGGCCGGGTCATCAGCGATCTGATCGAAGTCTGGCCCGGCGCGGGAGAGGCACAATTGCAGTTTGAGGTCGAGGCGCCGAAACTCTGGTGGCCCGCAGGCCATGGCGACCAGCCGCTCTATGATCTGTCTGTCATGCTCGACGGGCAAAGCCTTGATCGCCGGATCGGCCTGCGCGCAGTGGAGCTGGTGACCGATCGGGATGAGGTTGGCTCCCGTTTCGCCTTTCGCATCAATGGCCGGGAGATCTTTGCGCGCGGGGCAAACTGGATCCCCGCCGACGCCTTGCCGCAACGGGCCACACCGCAGGCTGTGCGCGATCTGTTGACTTCCGCCCTCGAGGCCAACATGAACATGATCCGCATTTGGGGCGGAGGGCAATATGAGGAAGACTGGTTCTATGAACTCTGCTCCGAGTTGGGGCTGATGGTCTGGCATGACTTCATGTTTGCCTGCAATCTCTATCCCGCAGCCGATCCCCATTGGCTTGATCTTGTGCGACAGGAAGCTCGCATGCAGTTGCGTCGCCTGTCCGGTCATCCCTGCATGACGCTCTGGTGTGGCGACAATGAACTGGTCGGCGCCATCAGCTGGTTTGACGAGAGCAAAAAGGATCGCGACCGCTATCTCGCCATGTATGAGCGGCTGAATTTCACGCTGGAAAGCTGCTGGCGGGAAGAGAAACCCGACATTCCTTTCTGGCCATCCTCGCCTTCGGTAGGGCCGTTCAATTTCGGCGATGGCTGGCATGATGATACCGCCGGGGACATGCATTTCTGGGATGTCTGGCACTCGGCCAAGGATTTCGAGCATTACCGATCTGTGCGCCCGCGCTTCTGCTCCGAATTCGGCTTCCAGTCCTTCCCCTCCATGCGGGTGATCGAGAGCTTTACCGCGCCGGAAGATCGCAATGTGTCTTCCCCCGTCATGGATGTGCATCAGCGCAATGAGGGCGGTAACAGCCGCATCGTCGAGACGATTGCCCGCTATTTCCGTTTTCCCGACAATTTCAGAGAAATGGCCTATCTCAGCCAGATCGGGCAGGGGGTGGCCATGAAAACCGCCATCGAATTCTGGCGCATCAACAAGCCGCGCACCATGGGCACCCTCTATTGGCAACTCAATGACACCTGGCCGGTGGCCAGTTGGTCGAGCCTTGAATATGGCGGCGGCTGGAAGCTGGTTCACTATATGGCCCGCCGCTTCTATGCGCCTGTTTTGGTCGCTGCCGAACCAAACCCGAAAAGCGGCGAGGTCACCATTTGGGCCATCAATGACGGCCCCGAACCGGTGGCTCTGACCGTCAGGTGCGAGGCGGTTTCCATGTCGGGCACCATTGTGCCGCTAGGCTCCTTCTCCCTTGAGGTGCCGACGGATCGCGCTGTTCAAGTGAGCGCAATTCCGCGAGGTAACATTGGTGAGGATGCGATCCTCTATCTGTCATGGCAAAGTGAAGACGGAGCCATTGCGGGGGAAAATGACTATTGGCCGAAACGCCCCAAGGATTATGTTCTGCCGCGATCCTCGATCATGGCAAAAGAGACGACCAATCCGGCAGGGGACACGGAGATTACGTTGCAGACGGACAAGCCGGCATTCTTCGTGACCTATCATCATGGAGGTGACCGGCTTTACTCCGACAATTGCTTTACGCTCATTCCCGGTCGCCCCAAATTGCTGACCATCGAGCGTCAGCGCCGCTCCCATTTGCCTCCGATTGAGGCCGAGGTGGACAGTTTGAAAGGATAAGAGCCGAATAGGTTCGATAGTGTCCATGAGGAATGCAAATTACACATGGCAGCTATGCGTTTGGATTGATAAGGACTAGGAAAAAGCAGGAAATTTCAGGAAATGCACCGCTAGGAAAAATTAGTCACAGAATTTTTAAATTAGGAAAAATTTGTTTTTTGTCAAGGAATGCCGCCAGTTGCGCGGGGTCGGACTGCGCGTATGAAGCCGATTTGCACCCGAATGGACCGTTTACGTAAAGCTCCGTAATTCGTTGCAGATCAGACTGTTATAAACTGCAATCACTGTTAAGGCGGCCAGGATCGTTTCACGCAAAGGGGAACGAACAAAGCCCGGCAGAGAGAGGTTGCCCTGTATGGCATGTAGGGGAGCATCTTCGCTGGAGCAGGGCGCGTGGCACCCGTCAGGGCACGCGAAAATCAGCTAATAGCGCATGAAATGGCCGGGCGCGCAAAGCCTCGGAACGGGTTCGTGCGCCTTATATACGGAGTAACAAATGTCTGTTACCAATGCCGCAGAGCTTGACAATCAAATTGCTCGCGTGAAAGAAGCGCAGGCCAAATTTGCAAGCTATTCCCAGGAACAAGTTGACCGCATTTTCCGTCAGGCCGCTTTTGCCGCAGCCAACGCACGCATCCCGCTTGCGATGATGGCTGCTGAAGAAACCGGCATGGGCGTTGTCGAAGACAAGGTGATCAAGAACCACTTTGCTTCCGAATATATCTACAACAAATACAAGGACACCCCCACCTGCGGTATCCTTGAAGAGGACGAGGCTGGTGGCACGATCACCATCGCCGAGCCTGTTGGTGTCATTTGCGGCATCGTGCCGACCACCAACCCGACCTCTACCGCCATTTTCAAGGCGCTGATTTCTCTCAAGACCCGTAATGGCATCATCTTCAGCCCGCATCCGCGCGCCAAGAAGGCAACCTGCGAAGCTGCAAGGCTGGTGCTGGAAGCCGCAGTCGCTGCCGGTGCGCCCAAGGATATCATTGGCTGGATTGATGAGCCGACGCTGGATCTCTCCAATGCCCTGATGCGCCATCCGGATATCAATCTCATTCTGGCCACCGGTGGTCCGGGCATGGTCAAGGCTGCCTATTCCTCCGGCAAGCCAGCCATCGGCGTGGGCGCTGGCAATGCGCCTGTGCTGATTGACGAACATGCCGACATCAAGCGCGCTGTTTCCTCGATCCTGATGTCCAAGACCTTCGATAACGGCATGATCTGTGCGTCCGAGCAGGCCGTGGTCATCGTGGACGCCGTTTATGAGGCGGTGCTTGATCGCTTCTCCAAATATGGCGGCTATATCCTGTCGCCAAAAGAAACCGACGCATTGCGCAAGACCGTCTTCCCGGAAGGCCGCCTCAATAGCGAAATCGTCGGGCAGTCCGCCTTCAAGATTGCCCAACTGGCAGGCTTCAGCGTACCACCCGAAACCAAGGTTCTCATGGCCGAGGTGGATCGCGTGGAAGATGAAGCCTTCGCACATGAAAAGCTGTCTCCAACGCTCGCCCTCTATCGCCGCAAGGATTATAACGATGCCGCCGATACGGCAGCCCGGCTGGTTGCTCTTGGTGGTATCGGCCACACCTCCGTTATCTATACCGATCAGGACCGTTGCTCTGATCGCGTGGAGGATTTCGGCAAGAAGATGAAAACCGCCCGCATTCTGGTCAACATGCCGTCTTCTCAGGGCGGGATCGGCGATCTTTACAACTTCAATGTCGCGCCGTCCCTCACTCTTGGCTGTGGCTCATGGGGTGGTAACTCGATCTCCGAGAATGTCGGACCAAAGCATCTGATCAACAAGAAGATCGTGGCGAAACGCGAGGAAAACATGCTTTGGCACAAGGTTCCCAAATCTATCTACTTCCGTCGCGGATGTCTGGTCGAAGCCTTCAAGGATCTGAAGGGCAAGCAGCGCGCCCTGATCGTAACGGATCGCTTCCTCTTTACCAACGGTTATATCGATGAGGCGGTGCGCCTGCTCAAGGCACAAGGAATCGATGTCGATATCTTCGCCGATGTCGAGGCCGATCCGACCCTTTCGATTGTTCGCAAGGGCACCGAAAAATGCCGTGCTTTCAACCCCGATCTGATCATCGCCATTGGCGGCGGTTCTCCCATGGACGCAGCCAAGATCATGTGGGTTATGTATGAGCATCCAGAGGTCAGCTTCAAGGATCTGGCCCTGCGCTTCATGGATATTCGCAAGCGCATCTACAAATTCCCGAAAATGGGTGCAAAGGCGATGATGATCGCCATCCCGACCACTTCGGGGACCGGCTCGGAAGCCACGCCTTTTGCTGTGGTGACGGACGATGTCAGCGGGCAGAAATATCCGCTTGCCGACTATGAGCTGACGCCTGATATGGCAATCGTGGATGCCAACCTCGTCATGAATATGCCGAAATCCCTCACTGCTTTCGGCGGCATCGACGCGGTAACCCATGCGCTGGAAGCCTATGTCTCGGTGATGGCGAATGAATTCTCTGACGGTCAGGCGTTGATGGCGCTCAAGCTGCTCAAGGAAAATCTGCCTTCGGCCTACAAGAATGGTGCCAATGATCCGGCGGCACGCGAACATGTGCATAGTGGAGCGACCATTGCCGGTATCGCTTTTGCCAATGCCTTCCTCGGGGTCTGCCACTCCATGGCGCATAAGCTTGGGGCGGCCTTCCATTTGCCGCACGGTCTGGCCAATGCGTTGCTGATTTCCAACGTGATCCGCTACAACGCCACCAACAACCCGACCAAGCAGACGGCCTTCTCTCAGTATGACCGTCCGAAAGCCCGGGCGCGTTACGCCGAAATTGCCCATCATCTTGGGCTGGGCGGTGAGCGCACGCAGAACAAGGTCGAAAATCTGATTGCATGGGTCGAGGAACTCAAGGCAGATCTGGAAATTCCGTCCTCCATTCAGGCGGCGGGCGTTTCGGAAGCCGATTTCCTTGCCAAGATCGATGAAGTTGCCGTGGCTGCCTTTGATGATCAGTGCACCGGCGCGAACCCGCGCTTCCCGCTGATTTCCGAACTCAAGCAGATCATGATGGACAGCTTCTACGGACGTCCTTTCATCGAAGCCTATGAGCGCGATGAAGTCAAAGAGACGGAAGCCAAACAGGATAGCAAAGGGGCAACTGACAAGGGCGCCAGCGTGGTTCCTCTGAAAGCGGAGAAGAAGAAACAGGCATAAGAATAAGAAAAAGGCGTTGGCCGGATGGGCTTCTCGTGCCTGTCACTTCCACCCGCATGGGCGAGGGGCACATCCGGTCAGCCAGGTTCCAATCAGTCTGCTCTCATTAGCTCACCGACAGGTCATGGTCGGTAGATGGTCAGAGCGAAAGGGGCAGGCGGTTGGGCCATAAGCAAAACTGAGAAGCAAACTGAAAGCCCCGTAGGTCATGACGGGGCTTTTTTCTTGATGGTGATAGGAATTGGCAAAAAGATGAATGAGGCCGGACTTCTGGCTGGACGCCGAAAGGAGGAGGGACGCAGCACTCGGAAGATGTGTCAGGCCGTTTCCTTGGCAGCCGCATTGCGATCAAGAAAGCTGAACATGTTGCGCGTCTTGCCGAAACGGGGGGTGTCCAGTCCCAGCAGATTATGCATGATGCTCTCGATATCTTCAGGAAAGAAGGGCTTGCCCAGAAACCCGGTCACGCCGACAAAGGCCGCCGATCGCTCCAGATAACTGGTCTTGTTGGTCGACATCATATAGATGGCGATCTTGTCAGACGCATGATGGATAGCGCCGGCCAGTTCCAGCCCGTCGATATTGGGCATGTTGAAGTCGGTAATCACGATGTGCGGCGGGCGTTCCTTTATCTTCTTGATCGCCTCTTCCGCACCGCCTGCATCGCGGATTTCAAAGTTGAAGCGGCTCTTTTCAAACACCTTTTGAGCCAGTTTTCGCATGGTCGCGGAATCGTCTACAATCAGCACCGAATAGGTCCGCGTGATCGCCAGATAGGTATGGTAGACATCGGCGATTTCATCGGATTTGAAAGGCTTCTGCATGAAATGGTAGGCTTGATAATTGGCCAGAACCTTTTCGGACTTGTGGTCCAGATTCGAAGAAACGGCGACAACCATACAATCCTTTGACCGCGTATCCTGAAGCGCTGCGATCAGTTCCTTGGCGCCCATGCCGGGCATGTTGATGTCAAGAAAAGCGAGATGGATCTCATTTTCCTTAAGCATGGAAAGAGCCTCCATGCCGTCCTTGGCAAAGCAGACCTCGAGGTAGCGGATGCTGTGTTGACTCTTCACACCCTTCTTCATGATCTCACGCGCCAACGAACTGTCGTCTGCGATCATTACGCGCGTAAGATTATGTACAACCTGGCGAGCGGTAGCTTCTTCCGTTTGAACTGGCATCAAAATTCTCGCGCCTAATTGATACGAACCTGCAAAAACCGTAACGATGATCTGACCTTGTGAAACAAAAAGATCTACATGGCTGTTACATAAGATTAAATCGCACAAAAAGGATAAATTATGTATGAATTTTGACAATATATAAGTAGAAAATACAATAGATATACATAATATCTAGTTAATTATTGCAAGTTGTAATCAGTGCTTCTTGTTGCTTCACTTTATCGTCGATATGTAAATTAACGGACCGCATCTGCGCCGCAGCAGAAGGATTTCCCTTCCCAAAGGAGGTGAAAACAAAAAAGCGGCCGGAAAACCGACCGCTCCAGTTGGATTGGTAAAAAAGCAGATGTCTATATACACCGCTGCACCGATTGGCGCAGCGCTCATCATTGCTTACCAAGCAAGATCTTTTCTGCCGAAGCCATCATGAAGGGGCCGACGCCCTTGACATCATCAGCCTTGATTGTTTCGGAGACGTAATATTGAGGTGAGCCATCGCGGTAATTGCCGTCAAAGCCGCCAAGACCTGCGACGCAGACGATATTGGGCAGCACCTTGGGGTCGCTGTTGGCCACCAACTGTTCCAGATAGGCCTGCCCTTTGATGCCCGGCTGAACAAACATGTCTCCAAGCCCCAGACGCGCGCCTTTCAGGAATGCATAGCTGAACATGGCCGAAGCCGAGCTTTCCAGATAGTTGCCTTCCAGATCAGGTTGATCGATCACCTGCAGCCATGCACCTTCCTTGCTTTGCAGCTTCAGGATTTCGCCGAGCAGCCTGACGGTCCGCCCATGGATCGGTCCCATTTTATCGGCACCGATCAATGCGCAGATATCGACCAGAGCAACGCTCAGCCAGCCAATGGCGCGGCCCCAATGGGCAGGGGAGAGGCCGGTTTCCTTGTCAGACCATGCTTGCTCGCGCGATTCATCATAGCCATGGGCATAGAGGCCATTCTGTCCTTCGCCCATGATATCAAGCGCCCGCTCAAGCTGCACCAGCGCATCGTCTACCAGCGCATCATTGCCGGTGAACTGGCCATATTCGATCTGGAATGGCAGCCCCATATAAAGGCCATCCAGCCAGACCTGATAGGGATAGCGCTTCTTGTGCCAGTAATTGCCTGCATTGGTTCTAGGGTGGCTATCCAGCTGACTTGCCAGTGTCTGGCAGGCCTTCAGATAGCGTTCGTCTTTGGTCTCTTTATAGAGAAAGAGAAAGGCGCGGCCCGAAAGAATGTTATCGATATTATATTCTTCCAGCACATAGCCGGTCATCGTTCCGTCCGGGGCAACCTGCTTTTGGGCAAAAGAAATCAGAATGTCGAGCCAGCTCTTCTCGCCGGTGGCTTCATAAAGGGTGATCAGACCACGGTAAAGGCAGCCATCTTCATAGCAAATGGGACCACTTTTATAGGCGCTGTAAGTCTCTGCGTAGTGGCGGAAATAAGAAGTCAACATGTGTCTGCCTATTCATTCTCAGAGGAAAGTGGAAAATACTCATGCTCATCTTTGAAATTCAATTCGGCAAATTCCGTAGAAAAACCAACATGATGACAAATCGGGACATGGAGTGCCATAACCGGTACATCCCCCGTCGTGCTGTCGTCGAAGCTCGCATGGATATTTTTGATGGAAACGGAACGAATGGGCATTTCCGGCAAGCCGTAGAATGCGCCAATCGCAACGCGAACGTCCCGGATAACGAGATCGTTTATATCGATGTCGTGGATGGAAGGGGTCGATGCATCGACCGGATAGGGGTTGCGGGATTGAACCCACTCGGAACGACCGTCATGGTCGCAGAAATAGAAACAGTTGGCCACGATGGCCGAATGAACCTGCTGCATCGATAGATTGAAGCAGCGGACATGGGCAATTTCGCCGCCGCGCCCGCGGCGCGTCTTCAGGCGCAGGCCTCGGTCCGTGCCAAGAAATTCGCAATGCTCGATGGTCACATAGCGCACCGAACCGCTCATTTCAGAGCCGATGACAACCGCACCATGCCCGCGCTCCATGAAGCAATGGCGCACGGTGATATGCTCGCAAGGGCGGATATGATCAGCCGAGCCGTCATCGGCCCGCTTGCAGGCCTTAATGGCAATGCAATCGTCTCCCACCGTGAAATGGATGCCTTCCAGCAGCACGTTGGTGCAGCATTCGGGATCAAGGCCGTCAGTATTGGGAGAATTGGCAGGGTTTTTGATCGAAAGGCCAACAAACTCGATGTCGCGACAATAGAGCGGATGGATGGTCCATGAAGGGGAATTCTGCACCGTGATGCCCGAGACGGTCACCGCCTCGCAATTGTTCAGAAACAGGGTTCTGGCCCGGCGAGCGCCATTGCGGCTTTCCTTTGGCCAGCTCCACCAATCACCCTCAGCGCCCGCGCCATCCAGCGTGCCGGAGCCGGTAATTTCTAGATTGGTGCAGCCGATGGCGGTTACAACAGACGCGTAACATGCGTCCGGCAACCCTTCCCATGAGCCAAGCATTTCGCCCTGCGCGTTGCGTGCCGGAAGAATGGGGATCTGGTCTCGATCGGTGATGAAAACAAGAGTGGCGCCCGGTTCCAGATGCAGCGTCATATCGCTCTTGAGGAACAGCGGCGCGGTCTGCCAGCGACCTTCGGGAATGGCCAGAGTTCCGCCGATGGGAACCGTGGCCAGCGCTGCGGCGATGGCTGGGCCATTGTTGGCAGCATCGGTGCGTGCGCCAAAATCCCTGATATCAACCCGGCCTGCACATTCTGCCGTGGTAAAGGCACATTGCTCGCCACTCTCCAGCTCGAAGACATAGTGCGTTGCAGGTTCGAGACAATCGAGGAAAGTGATGACCCGATCCGTTTCACCGGTCCGTACGATCTCTCCAGTCTTGTGAAGCGACCAGCGGCTCTTTTCGGGAAGGAAGAATTTGGCTTTTCCATCCGGGTTCAGGCAAAGGGCTACTGTTCGCGCGGTAATGGCCGACGCGGTTATGGTCATCATGGTTTCTCACTCATATTGGGGTCGACATCGGGCAGGGGGGAGGCCCGCCAGACGCAAGCTTGTTTGACCTTATAAGGGGTCGTGTCATGTCCGGATGCCGCCGACATCAATATCGATCGTGTCAATGGCTGCCGTAGCGTTCAATCGCCTCAGGCGAATATCCTGATGTCAATCCAACGGCCTGTGCCGATAGGGAATTGCCACAAGATTGCAAAAGCTTCACACCTGCTCCGATCAGGCGATGCCGCTCTGGAGATTGTCCGCGCCCGGGTTGGAGGAGGAGGAGGAAATCCCGGGCGCAGACTGGTGTTGACTGCTGGCGGAGAAGCCCGTCAGCAGGGGAGGTGTCAGACAAGCGAAATATTCTTGCCGCTTGCCTGATCAAAGATATGGGCGCGTGTTTCATTGACCTTCAGGGTGACCTTCGAGCCACGGACCTTGGAAGGATCATATTCTTCGCCCGGAACAACCACGATAAGTGCGTGGCCTTCCACCTTCACATGCAGATAGACCTCATGGCCCATGAATTCGAGCGCAGAGACTTCACCGGTCAGGGAGTCTGGTGTGCCGTCATCAACCAGATGGAAATGCTGCGGACGAATGCCCAGCGTCACTTCGCTATTGTCTGCCGCTGCCTTGATGCGGGCAGCAAGGGTCTCCTGAAGACCAATGGTCTGGTTGCCGATCTTCAGACTATGCGAGCCGGCAATGCTCAGATTGGCCGGGATCAGGTTCATTTCCGGTGTGCCGATGAAACCTGCCACGAAGGCATTTGCCGGCTTGTCATAGAGGGTTACCGGATCGGCAACCTGCATGATGTGGCCGTCTTTCATAACGCAGATGCGATCGCCCATGGTCATGGCTTCAGTCTGGTCGTGGGTCACATAGATAACCGTGGCCGGACGCCCTTCTTCCTTCAGGCGACGATGCAGATCCGTGATGCGGACACGCATTGAGGCGCGCAGCTTGGCATCGAGGTTGGAGAGAGGTTCGTCAAACAGGAACACTTCCGGCTTCTTGATCAGCGCACGGCCGAGTGCCACACGCTGGGCCTGGCCACCGGAAAGTTCTTTCGGCAGGCGGTCAAGCAGTTGCTCGATTTCGAGGATCTCGGCAACTTCGTTGGTTGCAGCCGTGATTTCATCTTTCGGACGACCAGCCAGACGCAGGCCGAATGACAGGTTGTTCTTCACTTTCATATGCGGATAAAGCGCATAATTCTGGAACACCATGGCAATGCCGCGACGGCCCGGAGCCAGCGTGTTGACGACCTGTTCACCGATGCGGATTTCGCCGCCGGTAACGGTTTCCAGCCCGGCAACCATGCGAAGGGTGGTGGATTTAGCGCAGCCCGATGGGCCGACCAGCACCATGAACTCACCGTCCTGAACATCAAGGTCGATGCCGTGGACAGCCTCGAAGCCGTTAGGATAGCGTTTTACGAGTTTTTTAAGTTGAAGGTGTGCCATGATTTACCCTTTAACACCGCCTGTTGAGATGCCTTCGATGAAGTATTTCTGCGCCATGAAGAAGACGACCAACGCAGGCGTGATTGCGAGCACGGACATTGCCAGGATCTGGTTCCAGTCGAAGGCTTCCGTCGTGTCGATGGATAGTTTGAGAGCCAGGGAGACAGGGAATTTGTCAACCGAGGACAGATAGATAAGAGGACCAAGGAAGTCGTTCATGGTCCACATGAACTGGAACAGGGCAACCGAGATGAGCGCCGGGGCCAGCAGTGGGGTCACGATATACCACAGGGTCTGCAGACTGTTGGCACCGTCAACGCGGGCCGCTTCTTCCATGTCGCGGGGAATGCCGCGCAGGAACTGCACCAGCATGAAGGTGAAGAATGCATCACCGGCAAGTGCGGAAGGAACCCACAGCGGCAGGAAGGTATCAAGCCAGCCCATGTCGCGGAACAGCAGATATTGCGGAATGCGGGTGACCACGTTTGGCAGCAGCAATGTTGCAATGAGAAGCGAGAAGAAGATTTTCTTCATCGGAAACTCGAAGCGGGCAAAGCCATAGGCCACAAGCGAGGCGCTGATGCATGTCCCGATCGTCTTTGGCAGAATGATCAGGAAGGTGTTCCAGAAGAAATGCCCGAAACTATATGGCGTCGATGTCTGCCAGCCCTTGACATAACCGCTGACCGTCGGCTCCTTTGGCCAGAAGCCCGGATTGGAGAAGATCTCGGAGTTGGTTTTGAAGGATGCCCCCACCAGCCAGATCAGCGGATAGAGCATGATGAAACCAACGACCACCAACAGCACATAGCGAACCAGAGAGTTGATCTTCTGGCGTCTTGCGATCTGGCGGTTGACGCGTTCCATATCCTCGACAACCGAGGAATGAGCTACTTCATATGACATGGTATCAACTCCTTTTGTCGCCAGCGTAATAGACCCACTTTTTGGAAGACCAGAAAGCGACAACAGTCAGGACCATGATCATGGTGAACAGGATCCAGGCAATCGCCGAGGCGTAGCCCATTTCAAAGTTCCTGAAGGCCTTGTCATAAATATAGAGCGGCAACAGATAGGTCGATTTCAGCGGTCCACCATTGGTGATGATGTAAGGGCCGTTGAATTCCTGAAACGCCTGCACGCTCTGCATGATCAGGTTGAAGAAGATCACCGGCGTGATCAGCGGCAGCGTGATATGGCGAAAGACCTGCCACTGGTTGGCATCATCCACCGCAGCGGCTTCATAGAGCGACTTGTCGACGCCCTGCAGCGCGGCAAGGAAGATCACCATGGCCGAGCCAAACTGCCAGCAGCGCAGCAGCGTGATGGTGAAGAGAGCGTTGGTTGGATCACCGAACCAGTTGATGGGATCGATACCGACAGCGCCCAGAACCATGTTGACCAGACCTGTGTCAGCGAAGACATAGCGCCAGAGCACTGCGATCGCGATGGATCCGCCAAGAATGGAAGGAACATAATAGGCTGTGCGGAAAAAGTTGATGGCCTTCAGCTTGTAGTTCAGGATCACTGCGATAAACAGTGCAAAGACCAGTTTGAGCGGGACCGTTGAGAACACATAGATCAAGGTCACTTTGAGTGACTTGTCAAAGGTCCGGTCCCGGGTGAACAACTTGGTATAGTTGTCCAGGCCAATCCATTCCGGCGAGCTCATCAGAGAGTAGTCCGTGAAACTCAGATAGAATGAGTAAGCAAAGGGAAAAGCCGTAAAGACCAGCAACCCTATGATGTAGGGTGACAGGTAGGCAAGACCGAGATAGCGATTTTCGCCGCCCAAGGCTCTATCCTCCCGTTAGTGGTTTAACACAAGGATGATGGCTGCAATCGCGGCTCATCACCGTGAAATGAGCTGCCCGTGACAGGAACTCCAAATCCCGTCTGACAGTCAATCGATCCGGAATGCCCGCCAAGGCCGGGAATTCCGCATGAAATCTTGTAGCTTTACTAAAGGTCGAGACACTAAAAGACGTCTGCATATTGACATGGATATGTGAGATGTTCATTTTAGTGCAGATCGTTGGTGCGAATTCGAAGTGTCACACTTTCGATTTTACCATCAGAAGCAGGCGACGTCTTCTGATTTCCTCCAGTATTCTTGTTTTGTGCATATGATCATGACACTGAAGCGAATGGAATGAAGGATTGTGAACAAAATCATGGATAAAACCGAACATTCGATTTTGGAGGGAATTCCTGCCACCTCGTTGAACCTGAATCTGTCCAGATCAACGATCAAGATGCGCCATTCCTCAACCTGGAGTGTTCATAAGTCAAATGACGTACATGACCTTGTCGTCTGTTTGACTGGTGGGGCGCAATATTTTCTCGACGGAGTCGAGGTGCATCAGCAAAGAGGCGAGGCGATGCTGATTCCTGCGGGGTCGCATTTTGAGGGGCGCCTCGATCACGGCGATCAATATACTGGAGTTGCTCAGCATTTTACCCTGACCCTGTTTGACAATGTCGACCTGATCCAGCAGATGGAACTCAAGCCCGTGGTCCAGCTTCCCAACTGGGAGCAACTGGAGTCGTTAGTACGTTATTACCGATCCATCGCGCCGGCTTCCTCTACAACCCTGCAGCAAGTTCACCTGTTCATGGTGATCCTGCTGGCCTATCTCGATTGCGCCTTCGTGCGCTGGAGCGAGGACTCCTTGCAGAACCTTGGAGGGCAAGATGCCCTGTCGCTTCATGTCATGCTGATCGCGGCTCAGATATCGCGCGACCCGTTGGACAAGGATGAAGCCGAACGCCTGATCTGCTCGGTTCCCTATAACGATGATTACTTCCGCCGCGCATTCAAGGCCAAGATTGGTTACACCCCAAGAAAATATATGGAATTCAAGAGGATGGAAAAGGCGATGAATATTCTCCTGACAGGCAAAAGCGTCAACGCAACGGCCCTTGCAGTCGGGTATAACGACGTTTATTTCTTCTCCCGCATGTTCAAGCAATATATGGGTGTCAGCCCATCCTATTATCGCGTGTCTGCAGATCGACGCAAATTCCTCACCACAGGCGATATTTACCATTATACGGAATGAGCAAGGCTCGTCTGTAGGTCTATTTCTTGGTGGATATTGTCGGATTTCGCGAGGGAGATGGATGTTTTCAACAGTTTTTGTTTGCCGGACAATCACGGGGCGGCACTGGCTTGATGCGACGCTCGATCTCGGTGATTCTCGTTATATGCCGGGCGCTCTGTCTGCGACCTGATCGCCGGGAGCGGTCCGTTTCTCTACGGGCAGACATTCACCGCAAGCCGTTGTAAGCTTGGTGTTGGCGATGATCAGGCTCGGTTGAGCCAGAATAGTCGCTTTCAGGCCGCAATGCGGCTCTGGATTCATCCATTATGAAATGGAGACCAGCCATGGACAATCAATTCACACAGTCGGCGGCAGATGCTGCTTCCATTTTTTCGGCAAGCTGGGATTCTCTCGGGCTTGGTGTCGTGATCGCCATTGCCATTTGTTATCTCTATATCAGGCTCTGGCGGGGGCGTAAAAGCTGCCACGCATGCCCCAGCAGTGGCGCCGGATGTTCAAGCTGCCATGTCGTGCCACCTCAAAAAAGTGACAAGCCGTAATCATCAACCTGCGCCCTTGCTCCTGAAACACGGTGAGGGCTTCCGCTATATGCCCATATGGCCGGAATGCGTAATGATGCCGCGATTGCATCCAGAATAGGGAAATACCGCTTCAGCAGATTGAAAAATCAGAAAATCAGATATATATCGAAATACTGAGGGGAATGGTATGAGTAAACGATATATGCTGATTACGCCGGAAAACGGCATTGATATTCTCAAGAGCCTTGCGGCTCCGGCGCGCCTTTCGATCCTGACATTGCTTCATAAGCAGGGACCGATGAATGTCAACGACATTGCCGAAATACTCGGCTTGCCGCAATCATCCACCTCCACCCATGTCAATTTCCTTGAAAAGGCTGGTCTCATAGAGACCGAAAGTCAGAAGGCGAAAAAGGGCAGCCAGAAGATCTGCCGAACCGCTTATGACGAGGTGGTTCTGTCTTTCAAGGAACCCAGCCAGACGGATCAAAATCTGATCGAGGTGGCCATGCCCGTCGGGCTTTATTCCGGCTGCAACACCACCGCGCCTTGCGGGCTATGCTCCAGTGAGGGCATTATCGGCTTTCTTGATAGCCCCGATACTTTCCATTCGCCCGAACGCATGAAAGCTGGCTTGTTATGGTTCACCAAGGGCTATGTCCGCTACCAGTTTCCAAACAATGCCCGCATTGCCGGCAAGGAAATAAAGGAACTGGAGCTGGTGCTGGAATTGTCTTCCGAAGTGCCCGGAACATCGGAAGACTGGCCATCTGATATCAATATTTCCATCAATGACAAGCTGATAGCGGTCTGGACCGCGCCGGGGGATTATGGCGACCAGCGGGGTAAATATACGCCCGACTGGTGGAAGCTGGCCGGGTCGCAATATGGTCATCTCAAGAGCTTCCGGGTGACCGGCGACGGCACTTATGTCGACGGTATCCGGGTGTCCGACATCACCTTGTCAGATCTTGAGCTCAATGACCATCGCTCCATTCGTGTCCGCATCGCCGTGCCTGATGGTGCCAAGCATCCCGGTGGTCTGAATATTTTCGGTCGTGGTTTTGGAAATTATGATCAGGATATCGTGCTTAGACTAAGGACCTAGACTGTTAGTGCGCTTCCAAGTGATGGGCGAATTGATCAAAATTTTGGATAATCAGGACGAAATATCAAGAAGATACTCGCCTTTCCGCCAAAGGATGCTGCTGGCGGAGTGATTTGTATCCGAATTCTGGTTTTAAAACTCTCATAAACAACCTATTGACGGTATTGCGACCCCTCTGTTAGCATCATGAAAGCTGAAATATATCAGTATTTATGATATGAATTGGGGGTCAGCATGCGTGCATCCGTCACTGCGCACAAAGATTTTATCGTCGCCAAAATTGATCCACGCTTATATGGCTCCTTTATCGAGCATTTGGGGCGGGCTGTTTATAGCGGCATCTATGAACCCGGCCATGCCAGCGCCGACGATCAGGGCTTCCGACAGGATGTGCTCGATCTGGTCCGGGAACTGGATGTTCCGGTGGTGCGCTATCCGGGCGGAAATTTCGTCTCTGCCTATAACTGGGAAGACGGCATCGGCCCGAAGGAAGAACGCCCCGTAAGGCTTGATCTCGCCTGGCACACGTCCGAAAGCAACCAGATCGGTATTCATGAATTTGCCGACTGGGCTGCAAAGGCGGAAACGGAAATGATGCTGGCGGTCAATCTCGGCTCTCGCGGGCTGGATGAGGCCCGTGCCTTCCTTGAATATGTCAACCATCCCGGCGGCTCCTACTGGTCGGACCTCAGGCGACAGAATGGACGGGAAGAGCCATGGGGCGTCAAGCTCTGGTGTCTGGGCAACGAAATGGATGGGCCATGGCAGATCGGCCAGAAAACGGCCGCCGAATATGGTCGCACCGCATTCGAGACAGCCAAGGCGATGCGCGCCTTTGACAAGAATATCGAGCTTGTCGTTTGCGGATCTTCAACGCCTCGCATGCCCACCTATCCCGAATGGGAATATACCGTGCTCGACTATACCTATGACAGTGTCGATTATATTTCGCTGCATATGTATTTCGATAATCACGCCAAGGATCTCAAGCAGTTTCTGGCCCGCTCGATGGAGCTGGAAACCTATATCGAGACGATTTCCAGCGTAATCAAGACCATCAAGGCCAAGAAGCGATCCAAAAAGGATGTCTATATTTCCTTTGATGAATGGAATGTCTGGTATCACTCCGCCGAGCAGGACAAGCCCGTGCTTGAAGGCAAGCTCGGCTGGCCCCATGCTCCGGCCGTTCTGGAAGATATTTATGACTTTGCCGATGTGCTGGTGGTTGGCTGCATACTCAACACCTTCATTCGCCATGCCGATATGGTCAAGATCGGCTGTCTCGCCCAGTTGGTCAATGTGATCGCTCCCATCATGACCGTCGAAGGCGGCCCGGCCTGGCGTCAGACCACATTCTATCCCTATCTCTTCGCCTCGAGATATGGGCGCGGCACCGCGCTCAATTTGGCGGTCGACGTGGAGGGCTATGAAAGCAGCTTTGCCGAAAAGGTGCCTTTCCTCGATATTGCCGGTGTGCTCTCCGAGAGTGACGGCGGCTTGAGCTTCTTCATGGTCAACCGTCATGAAAGCGAAGCTCTGGATGTGGAATTGTCTCTTGAGGGCTTTGCCCAGTCCGATGTCGCCATGGACAAGGTGATTGCCGGTTATGCGCTTGACAAGGTCAATGGCCCTGACGGGGAGCTTGTGGCTCCTGTCGATGGTGAGGGCGCATCGGTGGCCGGTGGCAAGCTCTCGGTCACGCTGGCACCGCTCAGTTATCGCATGATCCGGCTGAAATAGGGAGCAAGGCTGCCGCCGGTGGGCTGCCTTGAGAAAAGCGCAGCGCCCGATACCGGCGTATTCGAGTGCAAATATACCTTTCGTCATGTTTCGCAAAGAGAGAGACCAATGTCCGCGACCATCGACATCAACCATGTAACCAAGGCCTACGGTGCCCTGACGGTGCTTGATGATATCTCCCTGAGCATCGAGGCCGGTGAGTTCATTGTCTTTCTCGGGCCTTCCGGCTGTGGCAAATCCACTCTCTTGCGCATGATCGCGGGGCTTGAATCCGTCGACAAGGGCACGATTGACATCGGTGGCGAGCGGATCGATACCCTGCCGCCGGGCAAGCGCGGCGTCGCCATGGTGTTCCAGACCTATGCGCTCTATCCGCATATGACTGTGGCGCAAAATATGGCTTTCGGACTTGAGAATCTGAAATTCGACAGGGTCGAGATCGACAGGCGGGTCATGGCTGCCGCAGAAACCCTTGAAATGGCCCATTTGCTTGATCGCAGACCGGCCAAGCTTTCCGGCGGCCAGCGCCAGCGCGTGGCCATCGGGCGCGCCATCGTCAAGGAGCCAAAGGCCTTTCTGTTTGATGAACCCCTTTCCAATCTTGATGCAGCGCTCAGAAGCCGCACCCGTCTGGAGTTGGCCCAATTGCATCAGCGCCTCGGTTCCACCATGATTTTTGTCACCCATGATCAGGTGGAGGCCATGACGCTGGCCCACCGGATCGTCGTGATGCATGACAAGAAGATCGAGCAGATCGGCACGCCGATGGAAATCTATCAGCGCCCGGCAACCCGCTTTGTTGCCGAATTTGTCGGCTCGCCAGCCATGTCGATGCTGCCGATCAACAGCGTCACCAGCAATCATTCTGCCGGGCAGGCGGGTGCCATGCTTGAGGTTGAGGGCGCGGGGGCCGTTTCGACAAATGTCACCCTGCCGACCGGTTTCAGAATAGATGGCGCTGCCATGGGCATCCGCTCGGAAGATACCCATGTGGTGTCTCCCAATGAGGACGGGCTGGAACTTACGGTCACCGTTGTGGAGCGTCTCGGAGAGCGCACGCTGCTTTATGGCAAGCTGAAGAATGGGCATGACATGATCGTCGAGGATAGCGGTCGCTCAACCGTCAGGGCAGGGGAGAAGGTCACATTCGATTTCGACCGCTCGGCGCTGCATCTGTTTGATGGCGATGGCCTTGCCTATCATGCGGCAGAGGGGGCGTGACATGGCTCAGTCCTATCGCCGCTCGCGCTGGTCCAACGCCCTGTTCATTCTACCCTATATGACGGTTTTCCTCAGTCTGCTGGTCTTTCCGCTGTTCTGGGGCATGTGGCTTTCGCTCAACAAGACAGACCTGTTCGGCGGAGCCCGTTTCATCGGCCTCAAGAATTATGCCCGCGTCTTCAGTGATCCCGTTTTCGGGCAGGCGGTCTGGAATACGATCATCTTCGTTCTGATCTCTGTGCCGACGCTGGTGGCGCTGGGGCTGTTTCTGTCGCTGGCGCTCAACCGGACAACGCGCGCTTCTTCGCTGTTGCGTGGCCTGTTTTTCTCCTCCACCGTGCTCTCGGTCACCATTGTAACGCTGATCTGGCGCTTTGTCTTCATTCCCGGCGACGGGTTGCTGTCTCTGGTGTTTGACAAGATGGGCTGGGAACAGATCGGCTTTCTCTCGACCGAAGGCTGGTCGCTCTTCTCCATCGGCGTGGCAACAGTCTGGTGGTGCCTTGGTCTGCCGATGATGCTGTTCCTTGCCGCGCTGCAGCAGATCCCGGCCGATCTCTATGAGGCGGCAGCGCTCGACAATGCCAGCCGCTGGCGGGTACTGACCCGCATTACGCTGCCATCCATCAAATCCACCATCGTTCTGGTGGCCATCGTTCAGATTGTCATGCAGTTCCAGCTATTCGGTCAGGCCCAGTTAATGACCAATGGTGGCCCGGCGGGCTCCTCGCGGCCCATCGTGCTCTATATTTTCGATACCAGTTTCATCCGCTGGGATGTCGGTATGGGCACGGCAGCTTCCGAGATACTGTTCCTCATCATTCTGCTCGCCGCGATGGTGCAATATTGGGTGACATCGCGCAAAGGGGAGGCTTGAGCCATGGCAACAGCAAACCGAGTGAAAAAGAGAGGGAACAAGAGCTTCTCGCCAGAGAAGCTGACATCCAACAAGACCCTTTTCTGGATTGCTACCATTTTCGCGATCGTCATGATCGCACCGGTGCTCTGGGTACTCGGGCTCTCCTTCAAGGACAATACGCTGCTGATGCGCGGCTCGGAGGCGGTCTTCTCTGCCCCTTATACCCTCAAGAATTACAGCGACCTGTTCCATTCCAGTCTGGTCTTTCGCTGGTTCTTCAATTCCATGGTGGTCGCCGTGGGGCAGACGGTTGGCGTCTTGCTGCTGTCGTCTCTTGCCGGTTATGCCTTTGCGAGGCTGGAATTCCCGTTCCGGCGGACGATCTTTGTCATCGTATTGTTCGGCCTTGCCGTGCCGGAACAAGCCGTCATCATCGCTCGCCACCAGATGTTCAGCTGGCTTGATCTGCATAACAGTTACCTCGGGCTGATGCTGCCGGGCATGTCCTCCGCCTTTGGCGTCTTTCTGATGACGCAGTTTTTCCGCGCCATTCCCAAAGAGATCGATGAAGCCGCGCTGCTGGACAATACCCCGCGCTTTCGCATCTTCTGGAAAGTCCTGCTGCCCCTGACCATGCCTGCACAGGCAACCCTAGGCATCTTCACCTTCCTTCTGGCATGGAACGACTATTGGTGGCCGCTGATCTCGGCGACCAAAAAGGACATGTATACCCTGACCATCGGTATCGCATCTTCGCAGCGCAATTTCGCCCAGACCGAAGGCTTGGGCTTTCTGGCCGCGCAGGCGGTGTTCGCCTCGTTGCCGGTCATCATCGTCTATATCTTTTTCCAGCGGAATATCGTGACCGCTGTTTCGGGAGGAGCCGTCAAATAGGGGCGGCTGAAAGTCGGCAGTCTTCGACAAGAGGGATAATGGAAGGCAGGCCGGTCATTTTAGGGGGCAAGTCCCCATCAAAGGGAGAGAGAAATGAAATCCATTCTAATGGCAACGGCCTCTGCCGCTCTGCTCGGCATGGCCACTATGGCTCAGGCCGATACGACAATCGAATTGCAACGCTTCTTTGGTGCCTGCGAGGCCGATTATGGCACCGTGACGGATGTCTCCAAGGCCGTCGGTGAATGCGGCATCATCACCTCGCTGGTCAACAAGTTCGAAGCGGAAAATCCCGGCATCAAGGTCAATGTGACCACGGTGGAATGGCCCGGCTATAATCAGCTCAATGCCCAGCTGGCCTCCAACGCTGCGCCGGATGTGGTTTCCGTGCATTATTCCGCCATTTCCGACTATTCCACCCGCGGTCTCTTCATGCCGCTGGATGAACTGCTCGCCTCGGCTGGCATCAATCCCGATGACTTCTCCGAAGCCGCACGGGGCGGTGTGACCAAGGACGGCAAGATGTATGCTCTGCCATTCGACAACTGGACCATGCTGTTCCATGTCAATCTCAATCTGATGAAACAAGCCGGACTGGTCAATGCCGACGGCACGCCTGTCCTGCCAACCTCGGTTGACGAGTTTTTCGAGCAGGGCAAGAAATTCAAGGACGCCACCGGCAAGCCATATCTGGTGCAGATCTATGCCAATGAAACCGCTGCCTATATGCGCATTTTCTACACGCTGATGATGCAGCAGAATTATGATTTCTTCAAAGATCCGATGAAGATCGATCTGTCTGGTCCGGAAGCCAAGGCGGCGCTTGAATTCATGAAGAAAATCCATGACGACGGCCTTTCGACGCTGGATATGGACTATTCGGCAGCTGTTGCCGGCTTCTCGTCCGGTGAAGGCGGCATTGAGGTCAATGGCACATGGCTGATCGGCGATCTGGATGCGCAATCCAAGGAAGAGGGCAACGCCCTGTCCGCAGGCTATACCGTCTATCCGGTGCCGCAATTCTATGCTGGCAAGGATGCCACCTATGTGGATGGTCATGGCTGGGCTGTGCCGCGCGGTGATCGTGATGACGAGAAAATGGCGGCCATCGGCAAGCTCTTCAAGTTCCTCGAAGTGAATGACTTCGAATGGGCTCGCACCGGCCATTTGCCTGCGGTAAAGGCTGTGTTCGACATGCCCGAATTCAAGGCTCTGCCTCACAGGGACAATATCGAGAAGATTTCCCAGATCGGTCAGACCCTGCCGGATGGTGTCATGCGCCAGTTTGCCCTGCAAGATATTGTTGGCGAAGAATTGGCCGCCGCGATCAATGGCAACAAGTCGGTTGAGGATGCGCTCAAGAGAATAGAAGAACGCGTCAACGATCTGCTTGGAAATCTCTGATTGATGTGATGCCTTGAGGTTAAGGCCTTCAGTGAGGAGCGCCAAAGTCGGCGAAGCCTGTTTCGCTTGGGTGCAGCTTTTTGTCTGGCCCGCATGGGCTTCGTCGATCCCTCTTCATTGTGGAGGTGCAAGGGGGCGGCCAATTGGCCGCTCTTTCTGATTCTTCATTCCTGATTCTTAATTCTGTGTTCAAAGAGTGACGCACAACCAAGTTGTCTTGCAGCAGACAAAAGCTTGGGAACTCTTTTTGCCAACAGGTCACTCATCGTCCATGGTGGGGCAAAGGGTAAGCTCTTACCCTCTTTGCGCGGGGCATTACAAAATCCGGAAGTGAAGAAAAAGCATTGAAAAATCAAATGGCAAAGCAAGAATAGCTGCGCATCCTTTGCGGGCTTTTCTTGTTTCATCTTTGTGATGCTTCTTATCAATTGGGATAATAGTGAAATCACAATAATCATTTCTCTGTGACAGCTTCCTGTCAGACAAACAGACTAGTATCGCCTTCCGATAGCCCGCCAAAAGCAAAAAATGACGGGCTCAATTGTGGAGGAGAAATCATGATTTCCAAAGTCGTCCGCGCAGCGCTCGCTGTCGCAGCAATGTCTCTCGCCCCCGTCGCAGCTCAGGCGTTCGAACCGGAAAACCCGGAATGTATTGCTCCTGCCAACCCGGGCGGTGGCTGGGACTTTACCTGCCGTCAGGTCGGCAAGACCCTTCAGGATCTCGGTCTCATCACGTCTACCATGCAGGTAACGAACCTGGCCGGTGGTGGCGGCGGTGTTGCTTATGCAGCCGTGGTCAACAAACGCGGTGATGACAACGACCTCATCGTTGCAGCCTCTTCGGCTACGGCTACCCGTCTTGCACAGGGTGCCTATCCGGGCAATACCATGGATCAGGTGCGCTGGGTTGGTGCAATCGGCGCCGACTATGGCGTGATTGCAGTGGCTGCAAAGAGCCCGATCAAAGATCTTAAAGAACTGATGGCACAGATGAAAGAGAAACCAAGCTCCATCGCGGTGGCTGGTGGCTCTGCTGTTGGTGGCTGGGACCATCTCAAGGTGCTGATTGCTGCCAATGCTGCTGGCATCAGCGATGTCCGCAAGGTCAAATATATCGCCTTCAATGGCGGTGGCGAAGCTGTAACCCAGCTGCTGGCCGGTTCCGTTCAGGCCTTCTCCGGTGACATTTCCGAAGCAAAAGGCTTCGTGGATTCCGGCGATATCCGTGTGGTCGCCGTGCTGTCTCCAGAGCGTCTGGAAGGCGAATATGCCGCATTCCCGACGGCAAAAGAGCAGGGCATCGATGCCCTGGGTGCAAACTGGCGCGGTTTCTACGCTCCTAAGGGCATGAGCGATGAAGCTTACGATTTCTGGGTATCCAAGATCGACACGCTGTATGATACTCCGGAATGGAAGACTGTCATGAAAAACAACGGTCTTGCTCCTCTGAACCTGCAGGGTGAAGAGTTCCAGAACTTTGTTTCTGAATCCGTTGGCAAGATCCAGCAGATCTCCCGTGATATCGGGATCATCAAATAACAATAATCAAACTCAAGTTGTGGCGGTGCAGACCAGCCGCCACGACCTTCGTCTAACGAGGGGATGATCATGAGTGATCGTATCTTCGGAGCTATAGGGCTCCTACTGGCCGCTCTCTTTGCCTATTCATCCATGATAATCGAGGAAAGCTTTCTCTCGGACGCGGTCGGCCCCAAGGCCTTTCCGCTGATTATCGCAGCGATCCTGGCAATTTCTTCACTGACAATCTTTCTCAAACCGGATGCAGCACCAAAATGGCCAGCGCTTCCCCGGTTTGTTGAACTTGTCGCTTCCATTGTCGTGATGGTGCTTTATGCAGAATTTCTGCCAATTGTCGGCTTTGTGATCGCAACAGCAATTGCGTCGGCCTATCTCACCTGGCGTCTGGGCACTTCTGCTATCCAGTCCGTTGTGGTTGGCATATCCATCTCCGTCGGCATCTATGTCATCTTTCACCTTCTCTTCGGCCTGTCGCTGGCCAAGGGCCCGCTTGGTTTCTAAGGAGATCGGATTATGGATACTCTTTCGTCTCTTGCAGACGGCTTCGTGATTGCGATGACCTTTCAGAATCTCATCCTTGCGCTGCTTGGGTGTTTTCTGGGAACCATCATGGGCGCCTTGCCCGGCCTTGGCCCGTCAAACGGGGTCGCGATCCTCATTCCTCTGGCCTTTTCACTGGGGCTGGGTGCAACGCCATCGCTCATCCTGCTGACATCGGTCTATTATGGGGCGATGTATGGTGGACGTATTTCCTCCATCCTGCTGAACATCCCCGGTGATGCTCCCGCCCTGATGACCTGTCTTGATGGCTATCCCATGGCGCGCAATGGTCGTGGTGGTGAAGCTCTGGCGCTGTCCGGCTTTGCTTCCTTCATCGGTTCTTTCCTTGCCACCTGGGGGCTGGTGCTGCTGGCACCACAGCTGGTCAAGATCGCGCTGGCCTTCGGACCGGCCGAATATTTCGCACTCTTCGCGCTGGCCTTTGCCACGTTGGGTGGGGTGTCGTCGACCAATCAGGCAAAATCCGCTTTTGCCGCAATGATCGGTCTTGGCCTTGCCATGGTCGGCGTGGATACCCAGACCGGCGTGCCGCGCTTCACATTCGGTATCGTGCATTTCTATGACGGTATCGACTTCCTCGTTGCCATTGTCGGTCTGTTTGCGATTTCAGAAGTCTTCATCTTCATCGAAAATCGCCATGGCGATGCCGATGCGAGCAACCACAAGGTTGAGCTTGGCCGTCTGACGCCAACGATGAAAACCTTCTGGGGCAGTTTCCCCTCAATCATCCGGACCAGTATCGTCGGCTTCATCGCCGGTGTCCTGCCCGGTGCCGGTGCCTCTCTGGGGTCCTTCATTTCCTATTCCATGGAAAAGCGCCTGCTGGACAAGAATGGCACCTTCGGCAAGGGGGATCCGCGCGGTGTTGCCGCTCCTGAAGCTGGCAACAATGCCGCCGCCGGTGGTGCGCTGGTGCCCATGCTGGCGCTCGGTGTTCCCGGCTCGGGTACAACTGCCGTGCTGCTGGCCGTGTTGCTTGCGCTCAATATCACTCCCGGTCCGTTGCTCTTTGCCAACAATCCGGATGTGGTCTGGGGCCTGATCGCTGCCCTGTTCATCGGCAACTTTATCCTGCTGCTGCTCAACATTCCCTTCGTTGGCATCTTCATTCGCGTGCTGCTGGTGCCGCCGCGCATCCTGATGCCAATCGTGGCGATGGTCAGCTTCGTTGGGATTTACGGTATTGCCGGTTCCAGCTTCGATCTGCTGATCATGGTGGCCTTCGGTGCTGTTGGCTGGCTGTTCAGAAAACTTGATGTACCGCTTGTTCCGGTCATTCTGGGCGTGCTGCTGGGCAACAATATGGAAAGCAACCTGCGCCGCGCCATCACCATTTCCGATGGTGACTGGTCGGTCCTGTTTGCCAGCCCGCTGGCGATCACCCTCTGGGCGATTTCGATCATCGGCTTCGTATTGCCGATCTTCGTGAGCCGCTTCATGCCCAAGAAACCAAAGCCGGTTTCGGATGCCGCAGCAGAGGAAGTGTCCAATTAGGATCAAGCCGCATAACCCGGTTCGCTCATAAAGCAAGAAAAGTTCCATAAGAGCGAACCGGGTTATGTTTCAAACATCGGATGGACCAGCCCTTTGCAAGCTGGCCCAGCCGTAACAATCCCGAGACTGCAATCTCTCCGATTGTCCGATAAAATCACAGTTTTTTTACCCTAATTGACGGGTTTATGACTTTGGTCAGCGACATGACAGAAAAGTCGGATAAAAAGAGCGATTAAAATGATTGCCACTTCAAAGCCTTTTGCGGGCAGAAGTGAAAAACCAGCAATCAAAGAGGGTGGATAAAACCGCAATCAACAAGGAATGAGAATATCCATTGTCATGGCCCGCATCTCTCAATATGTGGCAGTTTTCTGAAAGCTGGTATAGCCCTGCGCCGGAAAGGTCTGGCTTGTGTCGCTTTATGAATTCATGACGGTGTAAATTCTGATTGCTCAAACGGCTAGAGGAATGTGCTAGTGAGCGACGGATTGGAATTCTTGACGGTTGAACCGGCCTCTGACCCCGTGGCGCGAAGAGAAATCGTTGATCTGTTGGCCCGATGCGGCCTTGATTACGAGAAGCATATCGAATTCTTCGTGACGGCCCGACAGGAAGGGCGACTGGTCGCCTGTGCCGGTTTCGAGAAGGGCATCATCAAGGATGTTGCCATATGTCAAACGCTGAGAGGCAGTTCAATCAGTCTCCGGCTGGTCAGCGAGGTGACCTATCTCGCCCACAGTCAGGGATATCAAATTCTCTTCGTATATACCGAGCCCCATAATGCGGATTTCTTTCTGGGCTGTGGCTTCTATCCGCTGGTCGAGGTGCCCGGGCAGACGGCTCTTCTGGAAAATACACCAGTCGGTATCAAGAATTATTGCGCCTCGCTGGCGCGACAGAAGGTTGAGGGCGACAAGATCGGCTGTGTGGTGGCCAACGCCAATCCCTTCACATTGGGTCATCTCTATCTGATCACGGAAGCTGCCAAGGCCTGCGACTGGCTGCATCTGTTCATCGTCAAGGAAGATGCCTCTCTCTTTTCCTATCATGACCGCTTCAGGCTGGCCCGGGAAATGACGAAAGACATTCCCAATCTGACCCTGCATGAAGGCTCGAAATATATGGTTTCGCGGGCAACCTTTCCCGCCTATTTCTTCAAGGACAAGGGCATGGTCGGGCAATGCCGAACCGCCGTCGACCTGTTGCTGTTCCGCAAATATATCGCCCCCGCACTCGGGGTGACCCACCGTTTCGTCGGCACGGAACCCTTCTGTGACACGACGCGCAAATATAACAATGACATGAAATTCTGGCTGCAGGAGCCAAGCTCGTTCGCCCATCCGATCGATGTGGTCGAACTGGAGCGGACCCAGCGCAGCGGCATCGCGGTTTCTGCCTCGCAGGTACGCCGACTGCTGGCGGCCGGCAATTTCGAGAAAATCAAGGAATTCGTGCCGAAGCCGACCTTCGAACTCATCATGAATAAATATGCCACATCAGTTTGACAGCTGACGGCCTGTCGCCGCCAAGCGTGCCAGCGATATGAAATCAAAGGAGCGAAACATGCAGATCATACAGGAGGCGTTGGCGGGGACACTCGAATCGAGCGATCTCTTCGTCAGGGTCTCTCCCTCAGAAGGGCCGCTTGAATTGATCCTGAACAGTGAAGTTCAGAATCAGTTTGGCGACCAGATCAGAAAGGTCGTTCAGGAGACCTTCGAGAAACTCGGCGTTACGGAAGGTGCGACCGTCATCATCGAAGACAAGGGCGCGCTGGATTGCGTCATTGAAGCCCGCGTTGAAGCTGCTCTGCTCAGAGCCGCCGGAGATCAGGCTGTTAAGTGGGAGGCCCTGTCATGACCTTGCGTCGTTCCATGTTGTTCATTCCCGGCTCGAATGCGGCAATGATTTCAACCGCCTTCGTCTTCAAGCCGGATTCGGTCATGTTTGACCTTGAAGATGCCGTGTCCCTGCGTGAAAAGGATGCTGCCCGGCTGCTCGTTTATCACACGCTCCGATCCTCGCTCTATGATGGCATCGAGCGCGTGGTGCGTATCAATCCGCTGTCCACGCCTTTCGGCAGGGATGATCTCGAGGCCGCCGTGCGTGGCGGCGCCGACGTCATTCGTCTGCCCAAGACCGAGACCGCCGATGATGTCAGGGAGCTGGAAGCCTGCGTTGAGGAAATAGAGCGCAAATGCGGCCGTGAAGTCGGCTCGACCCTGCTGATGGCGGCCATTGAATCCGCATCCGGTGTCATCAATGCGGTGGCGATTGCCAATGCATCTGAACGGCTGATGGGCATCGCTCTGGCTGGCTTTGACTATGTCGTTGATATGCAGACCGAGCGCGGTGATGGCTCCGAGCTTTTCTATGCCCGCTGTGCCGTGCTTCATGCTGCCCGCGCCGCCAAGATCGACGCCTTCGACGTGGTCTTTTCCGACATCAACAATGAGGAAGGCTTCCTCAAGGAAGTGGATGTCATCAAGCGGCTTGGTTTCAACGGCAAGTCACTGATCAACCCGCGCCAGATCGAGCTGCTGCACAATGCCTATGCGCCGACGCAGGAAGATGTCGATTATGCAAACCGCGTGGTCGCTGCCGCCGAAAAGGCCGAGTCCGAAGGGCTGGGCGTCATTTCGCTCAATGGCAAGATGATCGACGCGCCAATCGTGGACAGCGCCAAGCGGGTTCTGAGCCGTGCTCAGGCCTCCGGCGTCAGACGATAGGGAGCGCGAGAGATGGACAAGAACAATCAATCGGCTCCAGGGAGGAGCGAGAAGGTGACTGAACCGGAACTGTTTCAGGGCTTTGCAGCCAAAAATCCCTATCTGGCCGATCCGGTGGCAAAGCTGGACCGCAAGCTGGTCGACACGGTTCAGGAAGCCGTGCGCCGCGTGGGCCTCAAGGATGGCATGACCATTTCCTTCCATCACGCCTATCGTGAGGGTGACAAGGTCATCAATATGGTCGTCGAGATTCTGGCCGATATGGGCTTCAGGGATCTGACGCTGGCTTCTTCTTCGCTGGTTTCGGCCAATGCGCCGCTGATCGAGCATATCAGGAATGGCGTGATCCGGAAAATCTACACCTCCGGCATGCGCGGCAAGCTGGCCGATGCGATTTCCCACGGCCTGATGGATGAGCCGATCACCGTCCATTCCCATGGCGGTCGCTGTGCGCTCATCGAAACGGGCGAAATCAACATCGACGTTGCCTTCATCGGTGTGTCGGCCTGTGATGCCTATGGCAATGCCAACGGCTTTTCCGGGCGCTCCCGTTGCGGCTCGCTCGGCTATGCCATGGTGGATGCCCACTTCGCGAAGAATGTCATCATGCTGACCGAGGAAATCGTCGATTATCCGAACGCACCGGCCAGCATCCGGCAGGATCAGGTCGACTGGATCGTTCAGGTTGACGAAGTTGGCGATCCGGCCAAGATTTCGGTTGGTGCTGCCCGCGCCACGACCAACCCGCGCGAATTGCTGATCGCCCGCCTGTCCGCCGAAGTGATGGAATATGGCGGCTATTTCAAGGATGGATTTTCCATGCAGACCGGAACCGGCGGCTCGTCCACGGCAACGGTGCGCTTTCTTGAAGACCGCATGCGGCATCTCGACATCAAGGCCAAATGGGCACTTGGCGGCCAGACCGGTGGCATGGTCGATCTGCACAACAAGGGCTTGATCGGCACCTTGCTCGACACCCAGAGCTTTGATGCAGTCGCTGCCCGTTCGCTGGAATCCTCGCCCAATCATGTCGAAATTTCCGCCCATTATTATGCCAGCCCGATGTCCAAGGGGGCCGTGGTGGATCGGCTCGACATGGTCATTCTGTCGGCTCTGGAGATCGACCTTGATTTCAACGTCAATGTGCTGACCGGTTCTGATGGGGTCATGCGCGGTGCGTCCGGTGGTCATTGCGATACCGCCGCAGGTGCCAAGCTCTCCATCGTTGCTGCACCGCTCATCCGCTCGCGCATTCCCACTGTGGTCAAGAATGTCACCACGCGGGTAACGCCGGGTGAGACGGTCGGTGTGCTGGTGACCGATCACGGCATCGCCGTCAATCCGAACCGCCCTGACGTTGCCGAACGCCTGAAAGCGGCCAATCTGCCGGTCCGTTCCATCGAGGAACTGTATCAGCGGGCCATTTCGATCACCGGTGAACCCAAACCTATCGAGTTTCTCGACAAGGTGGTGGGCATCGTGCGCTATCGAGATGGCACAGTGATCGACACCGTCCGTCAGGTCGCCAAATGACGACAGGGCCTTGCATGGATGAGAATGGCAGTGAGGGCAGGAATGAGCCGGAGGCTTCCCGGCCCTCGGCCGATCTGTCTGTCGGGCAGGGGGATGCCTTTCCTTTCCTGCCCGAAGCGACAGGCTCCGCGCCCGAGAAGCAGGCGCTTGATCGCCTGGAGCCTGCCGCGCAAGCCATCTGGCTTGGCGATCTCGTTCATGAAGCGCTCGTCTGCGAGGCCACCCTGACGCCAAAGCCCGGGCTGGTCGATGCCAGCAACAGCGGCTCTCACAAGGATATGTCGCTGGCGACTTTCATTGCCAGTGCCAAGGCGCTTCGCCCGCTTTTTCCCGGCTTCGTCAAGGCCGGGATGCAAGCGGCCGATGATGCTGCCCCCATGGCGCTGCTGCCTCTGCGCAGTCATGGTCTGATCTGCGAACAGGCCATGCATGAGGCAACCGGCGGGGTCAATACCCACAAGGGGGGGATTTTCGCCTTTGGCCTGCTGCTCGGTGCCGCCGGTCGCCTGCTTGCGCGTAAGGATGCGCTCACGGTTTCATCCCTTTGTGGAGAGGCTGCCTCTTTGGTGCAAGGGCTTGTCAAAAGCGAACTGGCTGGCAAGCCGAAAACCGCCAACACCGCCGGGGAATATATTTTCCGCCGCTATGGCCTGACCGGTGCAAGGGGAGAGGCCGAAAGCGGCTTTGCTCTGGTGCGCCAATATTCTCTTCCTGCCTTTCTGGCCGCAAGGCAGGCGGGTCTGGACAGGGAGACCGCACTGCTGGCCGCTTTGCTGGAGCTGCTCATACGCAACCGCGACACAAATCTCGTTGCCCGTGGAGGCATGGAGGGGCTGTTTTTCGTTCGCAGGGAAGCCCAGCAGCTCAAGCAGTTGGGCGGGGCCTTCGCTCCGGATTTTCTCGCCCGTCTAAGCGCCATGGATGAGGCTCTCATCGCCCGCAATCTCAGCCCGGGAGGCAGCGCCGATCTATTGGCCGTGACCCTGTTTCTCTCGCGCATTGACGAAATCGGGCAACCCGACAGCGGAGAGGCTCCATGACCGATAGCCGATGGAGCGAGGGGCAGGAGGTGAGCCTTGGGCAAATGCTTGCCGCCAGAGAGATGCGTGTAAGGCGTCGTCAGGAGGCTCTGGACCGCTATTGCCAGCCCACGATAACGCTTAGCGTCGTCATGCCCGGCGCGGTCAAACTGAGCGCGATGACCAGAGCAATTGCCGCCGAGGCCAATCGCGCCATCAGCTTAAAACTCCGAGATACTGGCTGGGATTATCGTCAGCTCTGGTCGGCAGAAGAGATTTCCGGGCTGGAAGCACTCTATACGGTGGCATGTCCGCCTGACCAGCTCAAACGGGCGATGGTCGAGTTGGAGGAAGGTCACAAGCTGGGGCGACTTTGGGATCTGGATGTGCATGCCTGCGATGGCAAGGGGATTTCCCGCAAGGATCTGGATCTGCCACCGCGTTCTTGCCTTGTCTGCGATGAGCCGGCTCATGCCTGCGCCAGATCACGCGCGCATCAACTGACCGAAATTCTCACGGTCATGGAACATACTGTCCGCAGCTTCCGGGGGGATGAATAGCGGAGCGCTCTGGATCAGCCGGAGAAAAGTGCCGGAGAAAAGTGCCGGAGAAAAGTGATTGTGATGGCAATGCGTTATGGAATATCGGCGCGATGCCAGCTTGCCCGGGAGGTGCCCGGGAGGAGCCCGAGAGGTGATTGTACATCAAGCATGAGTTCGATCCCTCAAGCGGGAGTTGAAGATTGGCAGCATTGGGACTAGATTACCGATGCATTATTTGAAACGGTTTTTCATGGAGTCGCCTTTTGATTAGAAAATTGACAGATCCTGAGGTTCTTGCGGCTCTTGAAACACACGCGGAAGAGATCGATTTCATTCTGGTTCCCGGTTTCAAAAATAGCGGCCCGGAGCATTGGCAGAGCTTCTGGGAGCGGGAGGTCGAGATCTTCCACCGGATCGAACAAAGGCGCTGGGATCAGCGCGATATTGTCCTCTGGATCGACGCCATTGGCAGGATGCTGACCAACAGGAAGCGCCCGGCCATTCTCATTGGCCATTCGCTCGGAGCGCTCGCCTCCGCCTGCGTCATCGCCAAGGGCGAGTTGAATGTGGTGGGCGGCATGTTTGTGGCTCCCGCCGAGCCCATGCGCTTTGCTGTTGAAGAGCGGGTCCCCCGCGACCCTCTGGACATTCCGACAGTTGTGGTTGCAAGCCACAATGACAAGCTTATTTCCTTTCCGCGCGCCAAGGGACTGGCCGATGACTGGGCGTCCGATTTCATTGATGTGGGAGAGGCCGGGCACATCAATTCCGAGGCTGGCTTTGGCCGCTGGCCCTATGGCCTGACGATCCTCAAGGATCTTGCCGATCGCATTGTCGCGCAGAAGGGCGATGCCTGATCACTGCTCCTCGGGCTGTTCAAACATATTTTGCCAGACCTCGAGGAAATTCCTCTTTTTCAGCGCATCCTGATAGGTCAATAGCCCAACCCCCATCTTGATCGGCAAATAGGCATTGGTGGGGTCCTGCGGCAGATTGAGACGCCGCATATCCGGCGAAATGGGGATCAGCGAGGAAACCTCCGCCATTCTTTCCTGCCCAGCATCCGACAGCAAAAACTCCATAAAACGCTCAGCCTCACTCTTCTTGACCGAATATTTATAGATAAAGGCGGTGCGCGACATCACGATGGTGTAATCCTTGAACTGGAAAATGCCCAGATTGGGGTCCTGCGACGCCCGCTCCAGAGCATAGGTGCCTATGACATTATAGCCAAGGATGAGATCGCCGGACGCAACCGCATCCAATATGGCAGAGGTATAATCATAGGTGCGCATCTTGGCGCGGCTCAGGGATTCGATGACGCGGAAGATCCTGTCGCTCTGGATCGCATCCTGCGTGAAGAACAGATAACCAGCCCCCGAAGAAACCGCATCATAGGTGCCGACCTTACCTTCGAAAGTGGGAAGGTTGTTGACCAGCAGGTCGGCCAGATCAGCGTGGGTATTGGGCAGCGGATAGCCCTGAAACAGCTTCTTGTTATAGACCAGCACGATGGGTTCGTAGGTGAAACCGTAAAGCTCGTTGCGCCATTGCGCCCAGCTTGGGGTCGACCCGGCCCTGTCCTTGCTGAAGGGAGCCGCCAGCCCTTCATTGACCAGCTTGACCTGCAAATCCATAGCCGAACTGATCACCAGATCAATGTCTGTGTCGCGCCGGTCACGGGCACTCAGAACATGCTCATACAAGGCGTTGGTCGTGATTTCATGATAGGCAACGGAGATATCCTGATTGGCCTGCTCGAAGGCGGCAACCAGCCTTTCGAAAGCGCTTGTATCAGTGGTGCCCCAGATATCGAGTTGGGTCTTGTCCTGCGCCGAGGCGTGCCGCACCACGACAAAGGTCAATAGCAGCGCCAAGGCAAGAAGGGCGATGATCCTGAGCCAGAGAGCTGTCGTGATAGTCCGGTGAGAGAATGGCATCATGTCACATCTCCCTGTTTGTGATTGAATATCATGCGAACGCTCAAGCCGCCCAGTGCAGAGGATGAGAGTTTTAGATAGGCGCCGTGGCTGCGCATGACCTCATCGACAATGCTCAGGCCAAGCCCGGATCCTTCCGCCGCGCGGTCGGTGCGATAGAAGCGTTCAAGCACTTTCTCGCGTTTGCTTTCGGGAATGCCGGGGCCGGCATCATCCACTTGCAGGATGATCTGCCGTCTGATTATGCCGCGCCTCTTGAGGCTCTTCTCATAAAGGGAAATGTCGATCCTGTTGTTGGCTGGCCCGTGCTTGATCGCATTGTCAATGACATTGCTGATCGCCTCGCGGATCGAGATGCTGTCTCCGGCGATAAGGTCGGCATCCTCGCCGCCTTCCTCGATTTCCGGCGCTATGGATACGGAGAAATCGATTTTGGATTTCACATGTTCGCGCAGCAGGGTCTGCAGCACAGTGGTCAGCAGGGCTTTCAGATGAATGTCGGAGCTGATCTTCTGGTCGGCACGGTGAATCACCATGGCGTGAGCCAGCAACTGGTTGGTCAGATGGATCGTCTGGCGGTTCTGTCGTTCGGCCTTCTCGATGCGATTGAGGCGCTCAATCGGGTCCTGCTCCTTGCTGGCCAGTTCCAGCTGCCCCTGCAAGGCCGAAAGGGCTGTTCTGATCTGGTGGGTCACATCGGCAATGAAGATTTGCGAATGATCGAGATTATTCTTCAGTCGCGATATGAAGCCATTGATCGACAGGATCAGGCTGGCCACCTCGCGAGGAGGGGCAACCGGCAACGGCGTGAAATCGGAAATATCCCGCTGGCGCAAATTCTGCTCGACATCGATCAGCGGGTGGAGCGCCCGGTTGATCGCAATCCAGACAAACAGAAGTCCGACAATCGTGATGAAGGAGGCCACCGCGAAGCCGCGCCAGAACAGGTCTGCGATCATGTCCTGCCGCGCGATGCATGTCTGCCCGAATTGCACGATCACCCAGAGCGAACGGGTATCACCGGTCAGCAGTCGGGCTTGCTGCATGAAGCGAACCGTTTCCCCGCTATAGGCATCATCCCAATAGACAGGGCTTTCGCTGGGCTTGTAATTGGCCGCCGGAAGCAGATTGTGCGAGGCGGTGATGGTGTCGCCATTCTGAGTGAAAATGCGGTAGAAAACGCGGTCTTCCTTGGCCAGTCCGAGAATTTCGAATGCGGAATAGGGTATGTCGATGCGCACCTCGCCCGAGGCCATATTGGCGCGCTCCAGAACCGCCAGCGCCGCACCATGCAGCAGCCGGTCATAGGATTCATTGGCCGCCTGTTGGGCATAGCCCCAAAGGCCGATGCAGATTGCGGTAAGGATCGCCAGAAATCCTGCCCCCATGCCCAGAATGAGGCGGTGGCGGATTGACTTCTGCGTGATGCGTTTTGAAGATTGTCTCATCCTTGCGCCCTTGCTCGCGCCAAAACAGGCTCAGCTTTCATCCATATGCCCGATATAGCCCAGGCCACGAATGGTCTTGATGAGAAAGGGGGAGCCATCGAGCTTCTTGCGCAGCCGCGTAATCGTCTGTTCAATGGCATTAAGGCTCGGAGTCTCGTCGAAATTATAGATCTTGTCGGCAATTTCCTCCTTGGTCAGAACCCGGTCGAGACTGGTCAGGAACAATTCAAGCAATTGCACTTCCTTATTGCGCAATTCGACATCCTTGCCCTCGACATTGGCCAGCTTGGTGCCCCAGTCGAAGGTGAAATTGCCTGCCGAAAACAGATTGCTGGCAAGACCCGTCTTGCGCCGGGCAAGAGCACGGCAGCGGGCGATCAATTCGCGGAAGTCGAAGGGTTTGGTCATATAGTCGTCAGCACCGGCGTCCAGCCCGACGACACGATCATCAATCTCCGAGCGCGCGGAGAGAACGAGTACAGGCGTATCCAACTGCCTTGCCCGGATCGCGCGAAGCAGCTCGAAACCGTTTCGACCCGGCAGATTGATGTCAAGCAGGATCAGATCAAACTGCTTGTGGCGCAAGATATAGTCGGCCTGTTCGCCATCGCTTTCATGATCGATGACATGCCCTTCTTTCCTGAAGCGTTCGACGACCGTTTCTGCCAACGCCATATTATCTTCGACAAATAAAACCCGCATTGAAAAAGCTGGATCCCAGATCCTCCTCCCGCTGAACAGTGTGAATCCCGCTTTTGTCTGTCCAGTTCGAGACGAGCTTAGTTTTCTCTCCCGACAGGGTCAATATGACTAGCCTTTGAAAGGATAGTGACTATGGAAAATATTGTTAGGAATCAATGCGCCGTCCATTTTTCTGCAAACTATGCTGAAGTCTCGGCCTGAAAGGTAAAAACGCAGCAACAAACACCTGAGATTCAAAGAAAATATTCAACATCCGAGCGTTAAGGCTAAATTTAGCGGTGATCGTATAATATTGTTTCTGGTTAGTATTTGCATTCCAATGTTGTTTGATGAATATGCGTATTATATTGGTAATTTTTACAGTGTTGCTCTTGCCTCTATTCTTGCCGGACCGCGCCTATGCGACCGATCTGGCCGGGTTGGAAGCAAATATTGATCTGACATGGGTGATGGCCGCCGCAGCGCTGGTCATGTTCATGCAAGCCGGTTTCCTCATGCTTGAAGCCGGGATGGTGCGCTCCAAGAACTCCATCAATGTCGCCCAGAAGAATCTGCTTGATTTCGTCTTTTCCGTCGCCGCCTTCACCGTGATCGGCTTCATGTTCGCCTTTGGCCGGTCTTTTGGCTTTATCGGGCTGGACTGGCGCTATTTCGGTCTGCAACATATCACCTCTCATGAGGCCGGATTCTTTGTCTTTCAGGTGATGTTCTGCGGTACCGCAGCCACGATTGTATCGGGTGCGATTGCCGAGCGTATTCGTCTGTCATCCTATGTTGTCACCTCGATTTTCCTGTCTGCAATCATCTTCCCCCTGTTTGCCCATTGGGCTTGGGGCAATGCCCTGCAACATAATGACAGCGCCTTTCTGGCCAATATGGGCTTTATCGATTTTGCTGGCTCCTCTGTCGTGCATGGCACTGGTGGCTGGGTGGCGCTGGCTGGCTGCATGCTGCTTGGCCCCCGTGATGGCCGCTTTACCGAAAGCGGAAAGCCCATAAGGCTGGCCGGGCACAGCCCGGTTCTGGCGACCACGGGCGGTCTTCTACTTTTTATCGGCTGGCTGGGTTTCAATGGCGGTTCAACGCTGAAGGCAGACGAGAGCGTCGCTTTCATCATTCTCAATACGGTTCTGGCCGGAGGCTTCGGCACGGTGGCCGGCTTTCTCCTTGGCTATTATCAGGATGGACATTATCTGCCCGAGAAATCGCTTGCTGGCCTGATTGGCGGGCTTGTCGCGGTGACGGCTGGCTGCTCGGTTCTGACCCCGCTTGGCTCCATTGTCATTGGCGCTGTTGGCGGTTGTCTGGCGGTTTATGCCAATACGATATTGGAGGAGAGGTTCAAGATCGATGACGCCGTCGGAGCGATCGGGGCTCATGGGGTTGCCGGTGTCGCCGGCACAATCGGGCTGGCCTTTCTTGCGCCTGCGGATGCCTTTGAAATGGGGCGATCCGATCAGATTCTGATCCAGACCTATGGGGCAGGGCTCAACTTCATTCTCAGCTTCGGGCTGGGTTTTCTCTGCTTCTGGGTTTTGAAGCGCTTCTTCCGGCTGCGTGCCAGCCCCGAAGAAGAACTGGTCGGCCTGAATATTGCCGAGCATGCGACCCGTATTGGCGTGGGCCATGTCGAAGATGCCATGGAAAAGCTGCTCTCTGGTCAGAGTGGTTTCTCGCAAAGGCTGCCAAGCGTTGCAGGTGACGAGGCGGAGAATCTGACCGACCTGTTCAACCAGCTGATGGGCAATCTGGAAACAGAGCACAGAAAGCTCAGCGAACTGGAATTGCTCAAGGCACAGGCAGAGGAAGCCGAACGCATCGAAGCTCTGTCCAAGGCCACCTTTGAAGGCATTGCCATTCATCAAAATGGAGTGGTAATCGATGGCAATCCGCAGATCGCCGAACTGCTGGAATATCATCTGGATGAAGTCATCGGCAGGCCGATCCTGCAATTTGCCGATGCGCGCCATCATGGCCGTATCGAACGGGCAATCTCGGAACAATGTGCCGATCCTTATGAGGCGGTTTTGCTTTCCAAGTCCGGCGAGCAGATTCCCGTTGCCATTCGCGGGCGCAACATCAATTACAAAGGCAAGGAAGTGCGCATTTCCTGCTTTGTTGATCTCAGGGAGCGCAAGGCCGCCGAAGAACATATTCGCCTCATGGCCCAGCATGACGCGCTGACAGGCCTTGCCAATCGCTCACTCTTCAACTCGCAGCTGGAAAATGCCGTGCGCACGGCAACGCCGCAAAGGGTTGTCGCGCTGCTGCTGATTGATCTAGACCGCTTCAAGAATGTCAATGACGTTTACGGCCATCAGGCTGGCGACATTGTCATCCGAGAAACGGCAGCACGGCTCAATGCCATCGCCGGGGTCAATGACACCGTTGCCCGTCTTGGTGGCGACGAATTCGCGATCATCCAGCGCAATCTGATGTTCACCAATCAGGCGGCGGACACCGGTCACCGGATCATCAATGCGCTGTCCCGCCCGATCCAGATTGATGACAAGAAGTCCGTGTTGATTGGAGCCAGTGTTGGCATCTCCCTGAGCCCGGAACATGCCAAGGATGCTGAAACCCTGTTCTCCCGCGCCGACATTGCCCTTTATCATTCCAAGAATACCGGGCGCAACATGTCGAATATCTATCGCTCGGGCCTAAACAAGCTGATGGAAAAGCGGCGGGCGCTTCAGGCCAGCCTCGAAAAGGCGTTGGTCAATGATGAGCTTGAGCTTTATTACCAGCCGCGCATCGACGCCAAGTCCCTTGAAATCAGCTCCTATGAAGCCCTGCTGCGCTGGAACCATCCCCAGAGGGGCATTGTGAGCCCCGGCGAATTCATTCCCGTTGCCGAGGCCAGCGGATTGATTGTCGAGATCGATAAATGGGTCTTCAACAGGGCCTGCATGGATGTTGCCCAAGGGGCGATTGGCAAACCGATCAGCATCAATGTCAGCCCGCTCGGATTCCAGCAGCGTGATTTCGTCAGAAAGATCGAGCAGATCCTGAAGGAAACGGGCACCGACCCGGCCCAGATCGAGCTGGAACTGACAGAGAGCATGCTGATCGAGGATGACGAACGTGGTCTGGCCATTTTGAAGCAGCTCAAGCGGCTCGGCCTGTCTCTGGCTCTGGACGATTTCGGAACCGGTTACTCGTCTCTGTCCTACCTGTCCAAATATCCCTTTGACACCATCAAGATTGATCGCAATTTCGTTGTCGCTCTCAGTCAGGAGAAGAGTGCGGTTGCCATCATGAAAGTCATTATCGGGCTGGGCAAGGGGCTTGGCATGGATATCGTCGCCGAGGGCGTCGAGACCGTGGAGGAAGCGGCCTTCTTGCGGGAAAATGACTGTGATCAGCTGCAAGGTTATCTCGTCAGTCGTCCCTTGCCGGTAAGCGAGATCCTGCGCGAAGTGCCATATGATGTCCGCGCCGCTATCCTTAGCCAGAAACCCGACATGGAAGCCAATCAGCAGGTTTCCAGTCTGCGGTCAGTCTATCGCGAAGATGCTACACGCCCGGAAGATTTGGCTGACGAACAGGTGGAGAGTCTGGCAGAAGACCAGCAAGCGGGGGCAAGTCAGTGCGATGGCAAAAGGGCATAAGCCGCAATCATTGGGTTGGTTGGTACGCAAGGCAAAGAAGAAAGGCGGCGAGCCCTGATCTGCCGCCGCCTTGCCAATGGTCGTGATCTTCATGCGGGCAGACATCTCGCCCGCTGAATGGCCTAATAGTCCCGTTCGAAGAATATACCGGCCTTGGTTTCTCCGTCCGAGCTGGCCTCGCCATGGGCCTTGATCTGATCGGTGATGTCGAGATCGATACTCACCTTGCCCGCATCACTGGCCGTGCTCTTTTCCACATTGATATAGGTGCGGTCATTGATATAGCGCCCGACACCAACCGTGGTTTCATTCGTGTCCGCATCAGACTTGATGTCGATATTGTCGATTCCGGCCATACTTCTGAGACGATCGAGCACGCCGGGACCGGAATTGACGCCACTCAGTGTCGCCACCGCATTGGCCAGTTGGGCCAACTGGATGGCAGAGAGTTCGGAAAGCTCCTTGTCGAAGAACAAATGCGCCAATATTTCATCCTCCGGCAGGGTCGGGGAGGATGTCAGCGAGATTTCCGGTGCCGAAGCATAGCCCGTCACGGCCACTGTGTAGGTGGTGCCGCTGTTTGTGGTGGTCGCCGAGAAATCCAGCGCCGGATCGAGTGTGCCCGTGAAGGTGACATCGCCGCTGTCAAAATCCAGCCGTTTGGTCAGGATTTCAAGCCGTCCCCGCTGCATGGTGATTGTTCCCAGCGGGCGGGGAGCTGCCGTGGTGCCGCCAATGCGGATGGTGCCGCCCAGTTCAGCATCCATACCGCGTCCACGCACATAGATGCTGCGTGGCGCACGAATATTCAGATCCAGCAGCATGGCCGGACCGGCATCACTGCTCTGGGAAACCTCTGCCGGGGCGAATTTCTTGGCCTGCTCGGCAACGCGGCCCTGGGCATTCTTGTGTGTGACATCAACCGGCGACAGGCTGGAGGGCAGCTTTTCCGGAATCATGATTTCCGTTGTCTTGAGATCGACGTCACCGGAAATCGTCGAAGTGCCGGTCAATTCGCCTTTCAAATTCATGCTGGCATTGAATAGGCTGGTCAGCATTTCCTCATATTTGAAGCTGCCATTCTGAATGCTGACGCTGATATCCGCTGGCAACCCGGCATTGGGATCAATCCCCACCTTGCCATTAACCGCAAGGGTGCCTTTCTGCCCGAGACGCCCGGTCACATTGTCAATCAGTGCCTGCTGCCCTTCAAGCCTTATCGTTCCGCCCAGATCGCGTAAGACAATGCCGGAGGAAAATTCGGAGAAGCGCGCGCCCTTTGTGGTGATCGTGCCGTTGATATCAGGGGAGGCGAAGCGACCGGTAATAGAGGCCTGCACATTGGCACTGCCATCCAGTTGCAGCCCCGCATTGGCCAGACTGCGCGCTGCCAGCGAGAAGGGCACCGAACCACCTGCGGAGATATTCATGCTCTGCTGTTTGAGCGCAACGCTGCCATTGACGTCAAGATCGGCTCCGCCACCAGTCAGATGGTTTTTCATCCTGATCGTGTCATTCTCGAATTGTCCCGAACTGTCAATCGCCATGCGCGGCAGGCCGGCATCGCGGGTTGAGCGCACGGACAGATCGCTGATCTTGCCTTGCCAATGGGCCACCGGACTGGTGGAAGAGCCGCTAATCTTGGCCGTCAGATCCAGTTGGCCGGTTGGCGTTTCCCCGGTTGGAGAAATCTTCTCGGCAATGGCCAGCGGCAGGGCGGAGAGCGCGACGTCCAGAGCGAGTTGCTCACCCGCCGAGCCCGAGACTGTGACGAGACCGCTATCCAGCTTAAGCTTGAGGGCAGACTGAAGCGCGGCCCCGTTTGTCAGATCGATATTGACAGGATCGGCGAGCGCCAGTGCAACGCTTTTCCAGCTGCCTTGGAACTGGTCTAGTGCGATGGCTGTTTGCCCATTCTGCTGCAACAGCTTGCCCTTCAGCGAGAAAGGCGCACGGGAAATGCTGGCAGTCGCTGCGAAGGGAAGGGTACCATTGCCGCCGCTCATCTCTGCCTTGAGCGTGCGGATGGTCTCACCTTGAACTACGATCCGGTCGACAGCGAGGGCGCTATTCATGCTCATCATGCCCGTGGCATCGCTGATTTGCGCATCGAGCTGGAGGGCTGACAAGGCAATGTCTTTCACCGCAAGTTCTGGCGACGTGGCGTCCACTGTTACGGATTGCTTGCCTTCACTTACGGCCAGAGCGATATCGGCCTTGAGCGAGCCTTTCAGATCCGGTTGCAGCAGCAACGGCCCAAGGGCCGCAAGATCGGATATGGACGCGGCAAGATCGCCAGTGGCCAGCCCCTCGGGCGAGATGGAAACCGAGCCAGAGATCTCGGTGCCGGGTGCCGTTACCGAAAGGTGATTGATCGATCGGCTGCCATCGCCATTGGTGACGAGCTCGATTGCGCTCTCAAGCGGCGAGCCGTCATAGCTGGCCGAGAGTGCCAATTGGGCATCCGGCGCTGCGGTCGATGTCAGGTCAATCTTGAGATTTTCGACAGCCTTGTCATAGACCGAAAGCGACTGCCCGCCCATGTTGAGCGCAAGGCGCGGATTGGCCGGAGTGCCTTCAACGGAGAATGTGCCGGAGAGCGATCCTTCAAGCCCTTCATCAATCGGTTTGAGGTCGGCAACAGACAGACTACCCTCAATCGCAAGAGCATCAGCGCCATAGCGTCCCTGTGCCTGCAGGGACGCAAGGCCTGCGACCAGATTGGCATTGTCGAGGCGCAGGCTGTCGCCATCAAGTACGCTCTCGATGCGCAGGGTCTTGTTGCCCTTGACCAGAGCGTCAAGCTGGCCTGATCCGGTGGAAAGGCTGGCAAGGGCGATTTCGGCATTGATTGCGCCTTGCCGATTTTCAAGATCGAGTTCTGGCGCCGAGACCAGAAGCGTCAACCCCTCAAGCGAAAGAGCATCCTGCGACAGGCTGGAAACAGAGCCGTCAACGGCCAGAGCCGCCTTGGCAAGCGTGCCTTGCAACCGGCCCGTAAGGCCTGTGTGGCCGATCATCAGCGAGACCGCATTATCCTGCTGCATTTCGATTTCCGTGCCCTCGGAGCCGAGATCAAACTGCATGGCCATATCAAGGCTCTTGTCGCGATTATTCAGATAGCCGCTTGCTGAAAGACGCGCCAGACCGGAGGAAAAGGTCAGTTGCTTGAGGCTGATCACATCGTCAGGGCTTTGCTCGATCTGCAAGTCGACATTGCTCGTTCCGGCGACCAGCGGCAGGATCGATTTGGGCAGGAAGGGAGAGAGCTTGCCAAGCAGCTTGGCATTGACGCGCGAGGTGCCATCTGCAATCGCGACAATCACCTGACCGCTGATCGTCGTCTTGCCATCAAGCTTGACGGCAAGTGTCGATGCCCAATTGTCTCCGGGGCCATCGCCCTTGAGCGACACATCAATTGCGGGCAGGTCGGCAATGGCAATCAGGCGGGCTGCCAAACCGCCGCGCGGCTCGGAAAAATCCAGATCAAGCAGACGGCGGTTTGCATCCGGTGCCAGATCCCAACGCGTGCTGAGGCCATTCTGCGGCGCATCAAGATAATGAATATCCAGCGTGCCTTCGGTGCGGAAAGGCAGGCCATCAAGGGCCATATTGCCCGAGAGGGTCAAATCGGCAGCCTTGCCCAGCACAGCTTCGCCCAGTGATATCCGGTCGATGGCAACGGAGCCGATACGAGCGCTGACAGCAGGCAGGTTCGGAATGAGCGAGCCATCGCCGCTGCTTGCATCTGTGCTGCTTGTTTCAGCGGCGGGTTGCCGGATGACATCCAGCTCAGCCAGCGTGAGATCGTCAATCGTCAGGGCAAGGCTGAAAAGATCGGCCAGTGCGTAATGGCCCGAAAGCTTTCTGGCCACCAGCCATTGTCCATCCTTGTCCGAGAGTGCAATCTGGCCGATCTCCACATGACCCAGAAGGCTTTCAACGCCAGATATCTCGACCCGCTGCGCATCATTGCTGGCAAGGCGGCTGGTCAGCGACGCCGTCATGGACAAGCCAAAGCTGCTGGCCAGCATCATGTAGCCAATCAGCAGCAACGCCAAAATCGAAAAGAGCAGGATATAAAGACCCCGGAAAAGCAGGGTGCGAGCTGACGTCATGATGGCCTCTTGTCTGGAGAATCAGTTCAACAGATGACTACAACTAGAAAGCCTGACCTAGCCCCAAATATACACCAAATTTGGGCTCATCCTTGATTTTCTTGAGCGGAACGGCAACATCAAGGCGCAAGGGCCCGATTGGCGTCAGATAGCGCAGGCCAGCGCCGACGCCGGTATACCATTCATCCTCGAATTTCGGCAGCGAGCTGTTGAAGCTGTTGCCCGAATCCACGAATGCGGCAAGACCGATGGTGTCGGTCACCCGCATGCGCGCTTCAAGCGAGCCGGTGAGATAGGAGCGCCCGCCGGTTGGATCGTTGCTGCCGTCTCTGGGGCCTGCCATCTGATAGGAATAGCCGCGTATGCTGCCGCCACCGCCAGTGAAGAAACGGCGGTCGGTTGGAATGTCGCTCTTGGAAGCGCCAACGATGGAGCCCGCGGAAATCTTGCCTGCAAGCACAAACCGTTTGGCATCGTCCAGCGCCTGATAGGCCGACAGGGTAGCGCTCGTCTTCAGGAAGCTGATCGAACCATCGCTGTTGATGGTCGGCTCGCTATCGATCAGGGCATAGAAACCCTCGGTCGGATCAAGCTTGCTGTCGCGTTTGTCATAGGCCAGTTCAAGCGGTGTCGAGAACAGCAGGTTGGTCTCGGAACCGGTGCCGTCTGTAATGCGGGCATATTCGGTCTTGAAGGCGGCGCGGCCGGAAAGTGCGTCGGTCCATTGATAGCTCAGCCCGACTTCACCACTGACAGACCGTTTCTGATAGGCCTCAGGATTGCTGAAATCGACAGAAAGCTTGGCATCAAAAGTGCTGGCCGGGCCGATTGCGCCGGGCTTCTTGAAAATGATGTCGGCGTTATAATCCAGATCCTTGACATCATCCCGCCCGATATTGGCAATACCGCCCTGAATGCGCAGGCTTTCGCCATTGCCGAAAAGATTGCGATGAACCCAATAGCCCTCAAGCCCGACACCATCAAGGTTGCCGACGGTTACACCGGCACCGATGGTGCGGAATTTGCGCTCCTTGACGGCGATTTCAATGGGCAGGCTGCCATCTTCCAGCACGGCATCTGCTGTCTGGACGATGACGCTGTCAAAGACGCCGAGCGCCCGCAGGTTCCGTCCGGCCCGTTTGATGGCGTCCGGTGAATAGGCCGTACCAACTGGAATGGCCGCCTGCTGGATGATGAAGCTGCTGCTGACATCCTTGTTACCGGTCACAGAGACCTGACCCAGCCGGGCCTGAACTCCGGGGGAAACGCGCAAGGTGACATCAAGCTTGCCCGTATCATGGTCTGCTTCCAGCGAGCGCTGTTCTATTTTGGCAAGCGCATAGCCGCGTTTCTGATAGTCATCAACGATGGCCTGTTCTGCATCGATAACCAATTGGGAATAGGCGGGTGCTCCGGCGCTGACACCATATTGCCCAAGATCTATGGCTGCCCCGTCGTTTGAGCGGGCATCCGGCTGGGCAAAGGTGAAGACGCGACCGGGAGAAACGGCAATGGCCACCTTGACCGGCTGGCTAGCCGACAGGTCTTCATCCAGCGGAACGCGGTCATAGCGTGTGCCATTGATGGTGATGTCGATGGTGCCGCCATAAAGGCCTTTCTGATACAGCGCGGCAAGCAGGCGCTTTTGATCGCTGCGGGCACACATCAGTAACCCGGTGGTACCCGAGGCTGGCTCTTCTTTCTTCTCGATCAGCAGGGACGCTGCTTCGAGCATTTCGGTCAGTTCTTCATCCTTGCTGCTCAAGCTTACTTCATAGCGGATCGGATCGGGAATGTCGGCGGTTGCTTCGGTCTTGGAGACAGCCTCAATGCCGCTGGTGCTGAAACGGTAGCCAAACAGTTCAAACGCATCAGCGCTAGTTGCCCAGACAGTCGACAGCATCGTTGTCGCAAGGCAAAATGCGACCATTGAGGCCCCAACCGAGCGGTTGCCTCCTGATCGCGCGCTGATTTCCCGCGCTGTCTGATATGTCTTCCGAGACAGCAAAATTCATACTCCATACTCAATGGCATTTTGAGGCACTTTAACCCGTTCAGCCCGGAATAGCCAATCACAGCTAACTATAGCTTAACCAAACTTTGCAAAGAAATCGTATCTACCACAGATGGCCATTTTCTGAAGTGATTCAATAGCACATCGAAAACTAGTCAGAAAGCCTTGCCTTGTGATTTCTACTATTAGCATTGGATTGCCGCTGAGGGCAGGCTAACCACTTGCACTATCAACACGGTGTCATCTGTCTATAAACATTTCCTATCAGGAAAAGGCAGTATATTTTCTGCCAGTTTATTTTTGAGTGGGTCTGACTAAAAATGCGGGGAAGGCGCGAAAATCTGCGCTTTGTGACCGCTGCATGATTTGACAAAATTCCAAATATCGATTTAGCTTTTTTAAAAGGTATTCAGGATCGCACTCCCACGACAGGTTCTTATTGATGGATATTCGCAATTACACCAGCTTCGTCGCTGTTGCCGAATTGATGAATTTTACAAAGGCTGCCGAGCGGCTGAATATCACCCAGTCGGCCTTGTCCCGTCAGGTCAAGGCGCTGGAGGATTATCTCGGCGTCAAACTGTTCGAGAAGACCGGGCGCAATATCCGCTTCACGCCGCAGGGCGAGGCGCTGTTGGCCAAGATCAACAATGTTCTGGTCGCCGACAGGGAATTGCGCACCTTTGCGGGAGATCTGACCGAGGGCGAGTCCGGCCTTCTCAAAATCGGTGCCTGTTCGCAATTGATCGAGCGCTACATGCCTTCCTTCCTGAAAAAATGGACCGAGGACAATCCCGATATCGAGATCAGGCTGGAAGATGGCGGCGGGCCGGAACTGGCGGCCAAGCTGGCCGATGGTGCCTTTCACCTGACAATCAGCGCCGAACCTTCCGCGCCCATCGAGATTCTGGAAAGTCGTCCACTGGGCCATCTTGGCTTTCTGGCTGTCGGTACGGCCGAGTTCCTGGGGCACAAGGAAGATCCGATCGAAATCGAGCAACTGCTCAGCCTGCCCATTCTGACCCTCAACAAGAAGCATGTCTCGCGTGAAGTTTTCGATGCCGCCTGCCGGGTCAGCGGCACAGTGCCGCGCGTGGTTCTGGAAAGCAATTCCCCCCACACATTGCTCGCCATGTCCATCGGCGGCAATGGCGTCGCGGTGGTGCCATCCTCCACGCAGCCGCAGGAAGCATCCCTGCGGTCTCGTCCCATTGCGCTCAAGGGAGAGCTGATCAGATTCGGCATTTGCGCCATGTGGAACATACGTCAGCCGTTGCCTGCCTATGGGCAGCGATTTATTGATTCACTTGAGAATCACATTTGCGCCGAGCAACAACAGGAAGAATTTTTGACCCACCCCGCACAATATGGTCGCCTTCAGGTCATATAATCTGTTGTTTTTTGCGCGAAACTTTTATCCATGCCAATTGCGCATGGATTTTCGATAAAAATATTCATTGGACGCGTCGAACGGACTGACGCTACGCTGCTCATTGTTTAGGCAAGGAGTGTCTCTGCATCAATATTATGCAGTAAATGGCATGAGTGGAGTAGCGCAAATGAGCTTCATCAAAAATCTCAATCAGGAGAGCATCGTGCTGGTGATTACCATCGCGATCTTTGCGTTGGCGTCGCTGTTTTTGCCCGGCTTCTTCGCTGCTGATAATATCGTTTCCATCGTGCGTTCCGTTTCGGTGCTCGGCATTCTGGCGCTCGGAATGGCCATGATCATCATCGGTCGCGGCATTGATCTCTCCATGGTGGCCATCATGGCCATGTCCGTCGCCTGCTATCTCCAGATGCTTAATGGCGGCATGGGCGAGGGTGCCGCGCTTGCCCTGACGCTGGGTGGGGTCATTGTCATGGGCCTGATCAACGGTTTCCTTGTTGCCTATGCCGATGTGCCTGCCATCTTTGTCACGCTGGCCAGTTCCTCCTTCGTTTTCGGCTTCGTGCGCTCGCAGTTGATCAATACCGACGCGGTGCCCGTGCCGACCGGCCATTGGGTCGAGATACTCGGAGGTCTGCGCCTTTTCTCCATTCCGGTCGAGGTCTTCCTCTTTGCCGGTCTGGCTTTTGCGACCTTCCTCTTTTTGCGCTACAGCAAATGGGGGCGCTATGTCTATTATGCTGGCGACAATCCCGAGGCGGCCCGCAATTCGGGTATGCCCGTGCGCCCGATGATGGTGCTGCGCTATGTGCTTTCGGCACTGATTGCCTTCATCGCCGGTATTCTGACCGCCGCCAGCCTTCATTCCATCAATACCCGTATCGTCAACTCCAACCTGCTTTATGACATTGTGCTGATCACGGTGATCGGCGGGATCGGGCTTTCCGGAGGCAAGGGCGGGGTGCGTAACGTGCTGTTTGGTGCCGCGCTCATCGGTATCATGCTCAACGCCATGACGATCATCGACATTCCTCTGCTTTATCAGAATCTGATCAAGGCAGGCATCCTGCTTGGCGCCATCATCGTGGACGGCATTCTCAATCCGCGCGATGAGCAGACCGCACAGCAGGGGGATATCTGACAAGAGAAGTCCCGCAAAGACCCCAACAGTCGGCGAAACAAGTCGCACCGCACAAAGCACCGCACAAAGCAAGACTTCCAAACCAGAAAAGATCAAGCAAGCCCAATTCGAAAAATCCCGAATTCCAAAAACAAGATCCGAATAATCGCGCAATCAAGAAACCTTTCCAGAGAGGGACAGTCATGAACATCATCAAGACCCTTATGGCCGCAACGGCGGCGCTCACCATCAGCTCTGGCGCGCTCGTCAGCCAGGTCTCTGCCGCCGGTGATCCGGCACCCCAGATCTATTCCAAGGCCCTCACAGGCAAACGCATCATGCTCGTTCCGATGACGATGGGGTTCGACCTCGCTCAGGGCTGGGCTGCCATCGTGAAGCGTGAAGTGGAGGCCTTCGGCGGCATCTTCGAGACCCGTGATCCGAACTGGAGCGTGGAATCCGGCGCGCAGGCCATCACAGAAGCAATCGCATCGGAAACCAAACCGGACGTTCTGATCATCCAGTCTCCTGATATGAACTCCTATTCCAAGCTGATGAAGCGCGCCCAGAAAGCCGGCATCTATGTCATTCTCGTTGACAACCCCGCCAACTTCGCCGCAGACGCCTATGTCGGTAGCGACTGGACCGAGCTTGGTCGACTGGAAGCAGAAGCCGTGGTCAAGGGCTGCGGACCGGATTCTTCGAAGAAGATCGGTCTGGTGCAGGGCGATCAGGTCAACGCCACCAGCCTGTTCCAGTATCAGGGCATCATGGAAGTGCTGGCCAAATATCCTGATTTCGAAGTGGTTGCAAAGCCCGATTCCAACTGGGATGCCACCACCTCTCGTAACGTGACCACCACCATGCTGCAGCAGAATCCCGACGTGTGCGGCATCATTGATTTCTGGGATGGCGATGCAACCGGTGCCGCTGCCGCCATTCGTGACGCCAATCTTCAGGATAAGGTCTTTCTGGTTACCACTGGTGGCGGCGAGAAAACCGCCGATTGCGACCGTATCGCAGATGGCACCTATGGCGCCGTGGTTATGACCGATCTGGCTCAGGAAACCCACAATATGGTGGCGATCATCAAATATCTGCTCCAGAGCGGCCAGCCTGCCGGTAGCGCTGCGACCTATATCTACACGCTGATGGAAGCAACCACCAAGGACAGCATGAAGCCCGATAGCTGCTGGGATCTGTCAGCCCTTCAGGCCAAAGCCGGCATGTAATTAAGGGATCGGGCAGAGCCTAGCGGCTCTGCTGCCCCTTTGGTTTCGGGCGGGTCTTCTTGCGCTCGCCCGTAGCCTTCCCCTCTCGCAAGCCTTCAAAAGCCAGAGCCAAAAGGCCAAAGCCGAAAGGCCAGCCCCCAAAAGGCAAGAAGCGAGATGGCAAATGATTTTATTCTCCCAATCCGTCTCATTCGGGAATGCTCCCTTGCGAGGCGGGTGGCTCAAGTCGTCGGAAATTTGATAGATGGCCTTTCGTGAAAGACTGCAAGCCTGGCGTTACAACAATATTCCCGATCATCTCATCGGGGAAATCCTGACCAAGCGTTGGACGGATAACGCCATTCCCTTTATTGCCCTGATCATCACAGTGGCCGCCTTCGGAACCGCGATTCCGGGCTTTTTCAAACCTTACTCCTTGCAGGAATCCACCCGGCAGTTGGGCGAATTCTCGCTGGTTGTCACCGGCCTGACCGTGGTTATGCTCGGTGGCGGCATCGATTTGTCGGTCGGCTCCATTTTCGCGCTGGCGACTTTTGCCTCGGTCGGAACCTTCTTCATCTTCGAAGCACCTGTATGGGTCTGCCTTCTGGCGGCGATCGCGACGGGCGTTGCCTGCGGTGCGATCAATGGCTATCTCATCGGCTTCCTGCGCCTGCGCGCCTTCCTGACCACTCTGGTGACCTTCATCATCGGACGGGCCCTGTTTGACATTCTGGTGGTGCAATATGGTGCCGAAACGCAGATGTCTTTCATGTCTTCCGATCTGTGGGACTTCATCGGCGACGGCACCATTTTCGGCTTCTCCGTTCCTGTCCTGACAGCGATCATTTTTGCGCTGGTCACACATATTGCTCTTACCAGATCCCGCCCCGGCTGGCATGTCCAGGCGGTTGGTGGGTCTCGCCGCTCGGCGCATAATGCCGGTATCCGCGTGCGGCGCACTGTTTTCATGACCTATGTCTTTTCCGGCTTTTGTGCCGGTATCTCCGGCTTTCTGATGGCGACCCGTCTCTCCAGTGCCGGGCCGGGCACCGGCAATGGCCTTGAGATTCTGGCCCTGACCGCTGCCGTGGTGGGGGGCAACTCCCTTGGTGGTGGGCGCGGCTCCGTCGTCAAGGGCATCATGGGCGCGGTGATCGTGCTGGTGATGACCAACGGTCTCATTCGCCTTGGCTTCGGCACGGGCACCAACCAGATGGTGCTCGGCATCATGCTGGCGCTGGCGGTGACCATCGATATCCGCTGGCTGAAAAACCGCCACAAGGTGCTCAATGAGGTCTATGTCGCGCCGGTCTATCTGAAAATGGGCAAGTCGGAATCCGCCGAACCCGGCTCCGGTTCTGCCTATTCCCTCAACAACAAGCTTTCATCGGCACAACATATCGGCCTTGGCGAGTTGGAAGGGCCAGAAGACGTCATTTTGGACCGCAATGATCATCTCTATTGCGGTACGCGCCATGGCGAGATCGTTCGCTACTTCGCGCCCGACTATAAGCGCTCTGAAGTCTTTGCCCATGTCGGAGGTTTCCCGCTTGGGCTGGCTTTTGACAAGGACGAGAATCTCATTTCCTGCGTCGGAGCCATGGGCCTTTACAAGATCTCACCCGATCGCGAAGTGACAAGGCTTTCTGCCGAAACCCGCCGTTCGCTGACATCCATCGTCGATGACGCCCGCATGCGCGACCCCAACGATCTGGACATCGCGCCGGACGGCAAGATCTATTTCACCGATAGCACCAAGCGCTATGATGCTCATGAATGGATGCTCGATTCCATCGAGAACCGCGGCACCGGTCGCCTCTTGGTCTATGATCCCGAGGATGGTTCTACCAAGACCCTCTTGGATGGCTATCGCTATACCAACGGCGTCTGCATGGCCCATGACGGCCAGTCGCTCTATTTCTCGGAAAGCTGGAGAAGCCGTATCCATCGCTACTGGATTGCCGGTCCGAAGGCAGGTTCTGTGGAATGCGTCATCAAGGATATGCCGGGATATACCGACAATATCAACCGTGCCTCCGATGGCACCTACTGGATGGCATGGCTGGGCATGCGCACGCCGAGTTTCGATCTTTCGCTGCGTCATCCGGATATGCGCAAGCGCATGACCCGTCGTCTACCGCAGGATGACTGGCTGTTCCCCAACATCAACACCGGCGGCATCGTCAAGTTCGACGATAATGGCAAGATCATCCAGACTATGGGCGATCTCACCGGCCAGAGCCACCCGATGGTAACTTCCATGCGCGAGCATAAGGGCAAGCTCTTTATCGGCGGCATTCTGAACAATCGTATCGGCCTGTTCGACATTGAAGGGGCCGACCCGAACTGGACGGGCATGAATTCCTATTGGGGAGAAAAAGCATGATCCTCGATCCCATCCTCGATATTTTCCGCGGCAAGGCCGTGACCATCCCTCCCATGGATGGTGCTTTCCGCCCCAACACCGTGCTGGACGATGCCGATATCATGGCCCACCTGTCCGAGCCGGACAATCTGGCCCTCTTCAAGGGTGAGCTGATCGCCACCTCAGGCAATGCGATCTATGCCATCAACAAGGGGACCGAGCCCAGATTGCTCAGATCCTTCGAAGCGCCGATAACGGCGCTGACCGTCTCTTCCGACGAGAAACTGGCCGTCGCTCTGGAAACCGGGCAGTTGTTCATCGAGGGTGAACCGGTGCATCTGCTTGAGGAAATCAAGGCAATCACCGCGCTTGCCTATTCTCATGATGGTGCGCTGTGGCTGGCCAATGGTTCATCCGAACATCTCTGTTCGGACTGGGCTGCCGACCTGATGAGCAAGAAGTCTTGCGGCTCCATCTGGGTGCGTCATACGCCCAAAGATGCCTTCGAGAAGATCGCCGATGGTCTGGCCTATCCTTATGGCCTTTGCCCCTTGAGCGGTGGGCGCGTCGTCTTCTCCGAAAGCTGGCGGCATCGTGTGATGCAGCTTGATGCTGATGGCAATATTTCCACCCTGATCGATCAGATCCCCGGCTATCCGGCCCGCATCATGCCGACGGCGGATGGCGGTGCTGTGCTGTCGGTCTTTGCGCCGCGCAACCGGCTGGTGGAGCTGGTGCTGCAGGAGAAACACTATCGCTATGATATGATGGAGACGGTTCCGCGCGATTACTGGATCGCGCCGGCGCTCTATTCCAACCGCAGCTTCCTTGAGCCGCTGCAATGCGGTGGCATTCGCACCATGGGCGTCTACAAGGCTTGGGCTCCGGCCCGTTCCTACGGCATGGTGGTGCGTCTGGGCAAGGCCATGAACCCGCTGACCAGCATGCATAGCCGCGCCAACGGCAACCGCCACGGCGTCTGCTGCGCGATGGAGCATAATGGCAAACTCATCGTTGCCTCCAAGGGCGGTGATGTTCTGCTCGGCATCGAAGACATCAAGGCGGAGGGCTGAGGATATGGAACCCATCATTCGCATGGAAAAAATCACCAAGGCCTATCGCGGCGTTCCCGCCATCAGGGAGGTGGATTTCGAGCTGCACAAGGGCGAGGTTCACGCGCTTCTGGGCGAGAATGGAGCGGGCAAATCGACCCTTACCAAGATGATGGCCGGGGTGGTCGAACCCACCGCAGGCAAGATGTTCCATCATGGCAAGGAGACCGTTTTTGCCAACCCGAACGAAGCGCTGGAAGCTGGCATTGCCATGGTGTTTCAGGAAACCAGTCTGGTCCCGTCTATGACGGTGGCGCAAAATCTCTATCTGGGTTCGGAGAATTTCCTCAATCGCCTGCGCGGCACCTTCATCTCGGCCCAGCAATTCCTGCAGTCGCTCAATTTCTCTGTCGATCCCACCGCGCTGGTCGCCACCCTAGGGGCTGCCAAGCGGCAGATGGTCGAGATTGCCCGCGCCGTCCATCACAAGGCCGAGGTGATCATTTTCGACGAGCCGACCGCGACCCTGACACCGGAAGAAAAACGCCATTTCTTCGCGTTGGTGGATCGTCTGAAGAAAAGCGGCGTCTCCATCATCTTTATCAGCCACGCACTGGAAGAGGCTTTGCAGATTTCTGATCGCATCACCATTCTGCGCGACGGTGAACTGGTGGCCAGCGACAAGACCGAAAATTTCACCCGCGACACGGTGATTGCCGCCATGGTCGGACGCACCCTTTCCGGTGAGCTTTATCGTGATCGTGGTGCAAGCGGCGTGCGCAAAGCTGGCAAGAAGGTATTGTCCGTGCAGGATATCTCCATGGGAGCCATGGTCCGCAACAATTCCTTCTCCATCTTTGCCGGTCAGATCACCGGCGTGTTCGGCCTGATCGGCTCGGGCCGGACGGAAACCTTCAAGATCATATCCGGCATCTACAAGCGCGATTTTCTGCGTGGCGGAACCGTGGTGCTGAATGAAAAGCCGACCCGCTATTATGTCCCGCGAGAAGCGGTCAATGACGGCATCGTCTATGTCACCGAGGACAGAAAAAGCGAGGGCTTTTTCGAGACCATGTCGATTGCAGAGAATATCTATGCTGGCCTGATCGCCGCCGGGCATGACAAGGCCTGGTATATCAGCCAGAAAGAGATGAAAGATGTTTCCGCCGCCTGGTCGGAAAAGCTCAATATCCGGGCGATCAACGACAATGCCCGCGTGGTCGAGCTTTCCGGTGGTAACCAGCAGAAGGTGGTGATCGGCAAGGGACTGGTGCAGCAGCCAAAACTGGTGATCTTCGATGAACCCACCCGCGGGGTGGATGTCGGCGCCATTGCCGAAATTCATCAGATCATCAATGGACTGGCCGATCAGGGCCTCGCTGTGGTGGTGATCTCGTCCTATCTGCCGGAAATCATGAATCTGTCAGATCGTATTCTCGTCTGTCGGCAGGGGCGCATCGTGGAAGAATTCTCGCCCGCCGAGGCGACGGAAGAAAAAATCATGTATGCGGCGGTCCATTAGGATTGCCGGATATGAACAAGGTGCTTTCAATGGTCTGCGCAGGCAAAATGCGGCGATCCCCAAGGGGACTGGGGTGAGGGTCTGACAGCCCTCTGCCGTCATTCTGTCAGGCAGGCTACCGCGTCCATGATGGATCCGGACCATTCGGAGCGTCATGGACGCGGATAAATAATCGACCGGGACGCTTTCAAAAGGGGATCCCGGTAGTCAGTAGTGAAGACCGGGAACGCACAAGCGGACCAATAGCGACGCAAGACGGTCCGTTCTTTCTATCTCGAATGGCGTATGCCCAGGAGGAAACCAAAATGGCAACTGTAAAATTGCTGAGCGATGAAGAAGCCGAGAAAATTCCGGCCGTGAAGGAAGTCTTTGATGAAATCCGCGAGCTTCGCAAGACGGACTTCATCAACAATTTCTGGCGCGTGTTGGGCGCTGCAGATCCGGCCTTGCTCAAGCGCACATGGGAAGGCCTGAAGGCCGTCATGCTGGTGCCGGGCAATATTGATCCCATGACACGGGAAATGATCTATATCGCGGTGTCTGCGGCGAATTCCTGCTCTTACTGCATTCATTCGCACACGGCTCAGGCCCGCGCCAAGGGTATGGGCGAGGACACCTATGCCGAGCTGCTTTCCATTATCGGTCTGGCCGCCCAGACCAACCATCTGGTGACGGCTTTGCAGGTTCCTGTCGATCCGGAATTCATGGCCTGAGTGCCTGACCTGATGAAATGACTTTGGCATTGTCGCCGCTCAGTTGGGCCGCGCCAATGCAAAAATCGGAGAAGAAAATGGATATGGCACTTGTCGCTTCCAGACCGGGTGGTCCGGAAGTCATGGAGTGGTGCGCTCTGGAAACAGCTGTTCCCGGCCCGAACGAGGCCTTGGTGCGCCACACCGCAATTGGCGTCAACTTTATCGATGTCTATAACAGAACAGGCCTTTATCCCTGGCCAGAAGACACCATGATTCCGGGTGCCGAGGCGGCCGGAGTGGTCGAAGCTGTTGGTGAAGATGTAACCGGATTGAAGGTCGGAGACAGGGTTGCCTATGTCCTCAAATTCGGTGCCTATCGCGAGCGTCGGGTGTTGCCCGCAGACCGGCTGGTTGTTCTGCCAGACGGCGTGTCCGATGATCTTGCCGCTTCCGTCATGCTGAAGGGCCTGACAGCGCAATATCTCGTCACCTCGACCTATGCCGTCAAGGCCGGAGACACCGTTCTGGTGCATGCCGCAGCTGGTGGGGTAGGGCTCATTCTCGGCCAATGGCTCAAGGCCCTTGGAGCTCGCGCCATCGGTACCGCCGGTACGGCTGAAAAGGTCGCTCTGGCCAAAAAGCATGGCTATGGCGACGTGATCAACTATCGCGAGGAGGATTTCGCCGAGCGGGTCATGGAGCTGACCGGAGGTGAGGGTTGTGAAGTGGTCTATGACAGCGTCGGCAAGGACACATGGCGCGGCTCAATCGCTTGCCTCAAGCCTTTCGGCATGTTCGCCAATTTCGGCCAGTCTTCCGGCATGATCACCGATTTCAAGCTCTCCGATCTGGCCGCAGGCTCAAAGGCTGCAAGCCGTCCCGTTCTGTTCGACTATGTGGCCAAGCGTTGTGATCTGGAAAGGCGTGCCGCCGACCTGTTCAACCGGCTCGTCAGTGGCGATGTGAAGGCAGACATTTTCGCCTCCATGCCACTTAAAGACGCAGCTAAGGCCCACATGGCGCTGGAAGGCAGAAAGACCACTGGTGCCACCATTCTCAAGCCTTGAGACATGATGCGCGGAAGCGATGCAAAATAAAAGACGCGGCTATTCTCCTGATTTGCCTGAATAGCCGCGTTTTTTTTCATCATCCGTACCCTTGCTCAATCAGCGCTCTTTTTCAGCTTTTGCCGGGCAGAGCGCTGGCTCGGGCCATAATGCGGGGGAAGGCGGGACTAAAGCGGCAATCTGAAGTCGGCCAGCTCTTCCAGACCGGATGCATGCCGGTCTATTTTCATATCAAGATCCTCGTCAATCAGGCTGGTTTGAATATTCTCGATAACTTCCCACAAGGCCTTGGACTGGTTGTCCTTGCGCCAGGCAAGAACCAGATCGAAGGATGTATCCAGATCCAGCGGTCGCGCCACCACTTTTTCAGGCAGGAAGCGGGTCTGATATTGCGTGATAAGCGCAAAGCCGACGCCGCTGCCCACCAATTGCAGCCGCATGAGAATGCTGTCACAAGCGGTTTTCGTCGGCAGGAAGGTTATTTGCTGCCGACGCGCAAAGGACTGGATGACCGCATGATAATTGGGGGCAAAGTCCGGATCCGGAGCGACAAAGGGCAGGCTGAGCAATTGAGTGAAGGAAACGATCTTTTCATTGGCAATGGGATGGTTGGCCGGAATGGCTGCAAGCAGCGGCTGGCTGACGATCACCTGTGACAGCAGGTCCGGATCGGTTATCGGCCCGGCCAGAACTGCTGCATCCACATCGCCCTCATAAAGACTTTCCAGCAAATGCCGTTCTCTTTGGCCGCGAAATGAAATATGCAGCGTCTTGCAGCGCTCGACGATGTCAGAGAAAATGTCGATGAGGAAGGGGGCCTCGGTGCCGGAAACAAATCCGATGGTCGTGCTGCTGGCTTTCTTGCTGGCGACATTCTGAGCCGCCGAAATTGCCCTGTCGACCTGATCGAGAATGGATCGGCTCTGTTCATAGAAAATCTGACCGGCGTCGGTCAGGCGGACTTCATGGGTATTTCGGATGACCAGCGCAGTTCCGACAATCTCCTCCAGCTTTTTGATCTGACGGCTGAGCGAGGGCTGGGCCGTATTCATCTTTTGCGCTGCCTGCGTAAAGCTTTTTGTTTCAGCCACTGCCATGAAGAATTTTATATAGCGCAGATGCATTATATCCTCCCGAATGCAAAGGGCTCATGTCTGGTCTGACCGAAGGGCTATGGCGAGTATCTGGTGAGTTGGATCTTTCTCATGGCTGCATCATCTTCCCTGTAGATGCGCCCGTCTGCGAACAGGGAGCGGCTGCCTTGCCATGCTTTTTCCTGTTCGATTGCCACCTGATACCCCTCTTGGCTCTTCCCTTCCAAGCCTCCCGACTTCGAGCAGAGTTTATATCAGACAAGAAGAGCGCTCGATATATATTTTTCAAGTTGGGGAAAGAAGAAGATGAAGCGGACTAGGTTGTTTTGCTTATTTTGCTTTGGTTATGCCAAATGAGTATCAACTTGGTTCTTTTAAAGTATTGGTGTGAATTTGTGATGCCAATTTGGTTTTGAATATTGTTAAAATAAGTATTTCCAAAATATCCGTTACAAAAATACCGTCACGTTTGCTATATAATCAAACTTGAGCACCTTTTCGCGGGAGGAAACCGACGGTGGGGTGCTTGTATGCGGGAGGAAATGCAACCGTGAAGGAAATATTCAGAAACCCATGGTGGGTTGTCTTTGGTGCTGTTATTGGTCTGCTCGTTGGTAACGGCCCTGTCATGCAGTTTACATTTGGGGTATTTCTCAAACCGATCTCGCAGGATATGGGCTGGGATCGCGGTACCATCTCGCTGGCGCTGAATGCAGGGCTGGTTCTGACCGGTCTGGCAACCCCCATCGCTGGCCGTCTGATGGACCGATATGGCATTCGCACGATCGCGCTGCCAGCGATCACCATTTTTGCCCTTGCCACCGCTTCTGTCAGTCTGGTTTCCAGCTCTGCCGCTTTCTTCGTCGCGCTTTATTCGATCATGGGTCTTGCCGCTGCCGGTCAAACACCAATGCCTTATTCCAAGGCCATTGCAACATGGTTTGACAAGAAGCGCGGTTTGGCGCTTGGCATTGCCATTTCCGGCGTTGGACTGGGAACCGCGCTTGTGCCGAAATTCGCCATGTCCCTCATTCAGAGCTATGGCTGGAGAGAGGCCTATATCGGACTTGGTCTGCTTACCTTCATTCTCGCTTTTCCGGCCGTTTTATTCTTCATTCGGGATCGGAGAGTTGAGACCGGGGCTGAGGGCAAGGCCAAGCTGATCGTTCAGAAAGGACTGACGACGGGTGAGGCGCTGCGCACAGCTGACTTCTGGCTTCTGGCAACATCCTTCTTCTTTGTCGCGCTTGCGGCCAATGGGGCGATTGCCCATGTGGTGCCGATGCTGACAGACCGAGGCGTTGCCCCCGGCGTTGCCATTTCGGCTCTCTCTGTTGCTGGCATGGCCCTGATTGGCGGTCGGCTCATTTCTGGCTATTTGCTGGATCGCATTTTCGCTCCCTATGTGGCCGCAGCCTTCTTCCTTGCGCCGCTGGCCGGGCTTCTGGTCCTGATGCAGGCGCATGACGCATCTCTGGGCGCAGTTGGTACCGTGCTGATTGGTATCGGCCTTGGTGCCGAGGTGGATCTGATCGCCTTCCTGCTCACCCGCTATCTTGGCAATCGCTCCTTCGGCGAGATCTATGGCTATCTCTTCCTTGTCTTCATGCTCGGCTCGGGGCTGGGGCCAATGATCATGGGCGTCTCCTTTGATCACTTCGGCGGCTATTCGGAAATCATGATGGCGTTGAGCGTCGGTCTGGTGGTGTCCGTCATCATCATGCTGCGCATGAAGCCCTATCGCTTCCCGCCAGAAGAAAGCCTGCCTTCCAAGGGGGCTGAAAAGGCCACTCTGGGCCAGCCTGCGGAATAAAGCCCGAGCGGAATTTCCCACCTTCAAATCAACAAACCAGCAGCCAGCCGATCAAACAGTCGGCTGGCAACAGTCCCCCTTTGTCAATTTCAGGGCCGCCACATGGTCCTGCCTTGCCCTTTCCATCACCCCGAAGAGCTTCCCAAGACCTTCCGCTTGGCAAGGGCATGAATAGCAAGAATGGAGCTAACAATGAAAAGAATCGCCCTTGAAGAGCATTTCCTGACGCCGGAACTTGCTGGCTATATCGAAGAGACATACCAGAATGTGAACAAGGATCTGGCTTCAATGGCCGTGCCGCGCCTGCTTGATGTCGGGCAGGAGCGCCTTGATGTCATGGACGGCTGCGGCCTCGATTTTGCGGTCTTGTCGATTGCTGGTCCGGGCGTGCAGATTGAGCCGGATGTGGAACTGGCCTGCAAGCTCGCCGCACAAGCCAATGATGATCTGGCTGACATCATGGCCAAAAGGCCTGACCGTTATGGCGGACTGGCCCATCTCGCCATGCAGGATCCGCGCCGCGCCGCCGATGAGCTGGAGCGCTGCGTAACCGATCTGGGCTTTCAGGGAGCCATGGTCAATGGTCAGACGCTGGGTGTCTATCTCGATGCGCCCGAGAATGAGGTCTTCTGGGAAAGAGCGGCCGCGCTCAAGGCTCCGGTTTATATTCATCCGGGCAATCCGGTGGCCATGCCGAGCTGTTTCGAAGGGCATCCGGGCCTTTGGGGACCATTCTGGAGCTGGGGTGTTGAAACCGCAACCCACGCCCTGCGGCTTATTCTGGCGGGTGTTTTTGAGCGTCATCCCGATGCTCGCCTCATCCTTGGCCATATGGGGGAAACGCTGCCCTTCATGACCTGGCGCTTTGACAGTCGCCTGCCGGTTTCCTATCACCCCGAACCGCCATTGCCTCATGCACCATCCTATTATCTGAAAAAGAATGTAACCTGCACCACCTCTGGCGTCTTTGACGATACCCCGCTGCGTTGCGCTCTGGAGGGATTTGGCGAAGACAATGTGATGTATTCGATCGACTATCCTTTCGAGGCTGCCGCCGAAGCAGGCAAATGGATCGAGAAGGCCGATATTCCGGATGCGGTAAAAGAGAAGGTCTGCTCCAAGAATGCACAGAACATCCTCCTGAACCTGAAGTAGTGCAATAACAGCAGCACGGTTTGCTTTATGTTGAGGAAAAGGCCCTGCCAATGTCCCATTGGCAGGGCCTCGCTCGTTATATTGCCGCTGTTGGTGGGGGGGGGGGGAGCCCTTGCTTGCCGCACAAAAAAACACCCGGAAGCAATTGCACGCTGCCGGGTGTATATTGGTTTGTCAGGCTATGGTTCGCATAGCTTTTGTGGCTTAGTAGACGGTTACGTCAAAGCCGAACCATTTGATGGACAGTTCCTTGATGGTGCCATCATCGCGGGCCGAGGCGATGGCTTCATCGAACATGGCCTTGAGATCGTCAGAGCCCTTGCGCATGCCGATGGAGCTGCCTTTGCCCAGAATGCCGCCCTGGAAGCGCGGTCCAGCCAGAACCATGCCTTCGTTGGCTGGGTCCTTGATGGCCGTGGAAATATAGGCGGTGGACGCCATGATGGCATCGACGCGACCGGACATCAGATCAAGATCATGTTCCTGTGTCTTGCCATATTCGCGGATCTCGGCAACGTCAGCCAGATTTTCCTGCAGGAAGCGTTCTGCAATGGCCGAGGACTGTACGCCGATGATCTTGCCCTTGAAGAGAGGCTTGATCTCTTCGATGGCCTTCTTGGCTTCTTCCGGTTTGGATTCCAGCGGGAAGACATCGCCCTTCAGCGGCAGGTTGGCAAGATCGGAATCGGACAGCACGCCGAAGGTCTGGCCGGTGGAGCCGTAAGGAATAGAGAAGTCGATCACTTCAGCGCGTTTTGCCGTAGCCGACATGCCGGACATGATGACGTCGAATTTGCCTGCGTTGAGGGCGGGAATGATGCCTTTCCAGTCCTGAACAACCCATTCGCATTCTACTTTCATGCGCTCGCACAGGATCTTGCCAAGGTCGATTTCAAAGCCTTCCAGCGTGCCATCGGCATTGGTGGAGTTCCACGGAGGGAAGGCACCCTCGGTGCCCAGTTTGACGGTTTTCCATTCTTTTGCCATCGCAGGGCCTGCCACCAGCATTGCTGCTGTCATGGCCACCCCGAGAAGTCGGGTCCAGACTTTCATATTACTTTCCCTTCTTTGGTGATTGACCGGCCGACCGGGATGGCTTGGCCGGAGTGATGCATTTGCGCCGTCAACCGGCGATGAATTTCTGAAAGCGCTCGTTATTTTTATCGTTGAAGAGCTCTTGCGGGCTGCCCTCGGCATCAATCTGCCCCTGATGCAGAAAGACCACGCGGTTGGAAACATCGCGCGCAAAGCCCATCTCATGGGTGACGACGAGCATGGTACGGCCTTCCTCGGCCAGACCGCGCATCACGCGCAGCACCTCGCCGACCAGTTCCGGGTCAAGCGCCGAGGTCGGCTCGTCAAACAGCAATACGTCGGGATGCTGGGCGAGGGCACGGGCGATGGCGGCGCGCTGCTGCTGTCCGCCCGACAGATGGGAGGGATAGAAATCAAGCTTGTCCGCAATTCCCACCTTGGCAAGGATATCCTTGGCTTCCTCAATGCAGTCCTTGCGGTCGCGCCCCTGCACATGGATGGGAGCCTCGATGACATTCTCAAGTACCGTCTTGTGGGACCACAGATTGAAAGACTGGAACACCATGCCGACGCGGGTGCGTAGACGATCGATCTGCTTGCGATCTGCCGGTTTGACGACACCCTTGCGGTCGGTCACCAGCTTGATGGTCTCGTCCCCGACGGTAACGGTGCCCGAGGTCGGCACTTCCAGCATGTTGATACAGCGCAGCATGGTGGATTTGCCCGACCCTGAAGAGCCGAGAATGGAAACCACTTCACCTTCATGCGCCTTCATGGTGACGCCCTTGAGCACTTCGAGATCGCCGAAATACTTGTGCAGATCGGTCAGACTGACAGCGATTGAGCTGTTTTGGGAGGCAGAGCTGGTCACGAGATTTCTCCAACAGATTCATTTTCAAGGGCGAGCGCTTTGGTGATGCGCGGCTCGCGCAGATGCGGGGTGAGCTTATATTCGAGCGCCATGATGATGCGGGTGAGCAGGAAGTTGATCACCAGATAGATGGCCCCGGCCACGACAAAGACCTCGATCACCCGATAGGTCTCGGAAACCAGCTTGGCGGCAAGGCCGGTGATTTCCATGATGGTGATAATGGAGGCCAGCGAGGTGGCCTTGACCATCAGGATCAGTTCCGTGCCATAGGCTGGCAGGGCCTGCCGAATGGCGAGCGGCAACACGATGCGGCGAAACAGCTTCATGCCGGACATGCCCGAAGCGCGCGCGGCCTCCACCTGACCATGCGGAACGGAAAGGAGCCCGCCGCGAATGACCTCGCTGGCATAGGCAGCCGTATTCAGCGTCAACGCGATGATGGCGCACCAATAGGGATCACGCAGGAAAGTCCAGGCAAAGGAATGGCGTACCGCCGGAAATTGGCTGAGGCCATAATAGATGAGGAACAACTGCACCAGCAGCGGCGAGCCGCGAAACACGAACAGATAGCCCTGTGCGAACCAGTCCAGCGGGCGAACGCCAGAAAGCCGCATCATGGCCAGCAGCAGCGCAATGAAGGCCCCCAGAAAGGTGGACAGAAAGGCCAGTAGCAACGTGAGCGGAATGCCGGGGATCAGGGTGACCAGCGACTCCCAGAAAAATTGCATATCCATCAGCTTCTTCTCACCCCTTTATTGAACCGTTTCTCGGCGGTGTGAAAACTGATGCTCGAAATCGTCGTGATGCAGAGATAGAGAATGGCGGCAGCGAAATAGAAGTCGAAGGGCTGGCGGATCGATCCGGCTCCTACCTGACTCTGGCGCAAGAGTTCGACAACGCCAGTAACCGAGACCAGAGCGGATTCCTTGAGCACGATCTGCCAGACATTGCCAAGGCCGGGTAGCGCATGGCGCAGAACCAGCGGCGCAATGATGCGGCGAAACCGCATGAAGCGCGGCATACCACAGGCCACCGCAGCCTCGATCTCACCCTTGGCGACCGCACGATAGGCACCGCGGAAAACTTCCGTATGCTGGGCTCCCGAGGTGATGCCGATGGCCATCGCTCCGGCAAGGAAGCCCGGCAGGCCGATGAAGCCTTCCGAGCCAAACAGCCGTCCCAGCCATGTCAGGAAGGCGCTGCCGCCAAAATAGAACAGATAGATCACCAGCAGATCGGGGATACCGCGCAACACGGTGGTATAGATATCCGCCATGGTGCGCGTGAAGCGGTTGCCCGAGATCTTTGCCCACGCAGCGAAGGCACCAAAGAAGGCCCCGATGCTGAAGCCGCACAGGGCCAGCGCCATGGTGACCAGCGCCCCCATCAGCATGAAGGCTCCCCAGCCACCTTCGCCAAAGCCCATCAGTTGAAAAAAACTCACTGCTTGCTTTCTCCTTGTCGGGATTGCGTATTTGCGCAATCGGGAATTCAGGATTGAACGGATGCTGGCCGGAGCCTTGTCTATTCAGTGGGTCCATCTATTCCGTGTCAGTTGATCAGCCTTTGGTTTCCGGCAGTTCCGGGTCGCAATCATCCGGGATGGGATTGATGAAGGGGCGGCCATCAAGCTTGTCGGCAAAGTCGGCCTTGGCAGCTTCGATCTTTGCCGGATCAAGAAACAGCTCGCAGGCAGTGGCTGCCAGCACCTTGGCGGTGTGCTCCATGCCCTTGTGCGCAGCAGGGGTCTTGCCTTGCGCGACCAGCTGCCATGAATGGCCCGGCGTACCGACGGCATAGGTTGCCCCACGCATTTGCACGGTCGGAACCACCCAGCTGACGGTGCCAACATCGGTCGAGCCGACATGGGTGCCATCTCCCGCGCCGAGCGGCGTGATGCCTTCGCAAAGCGGCTCGTCAAAGCGCGGTTTCATGCCAAAGCGCTTATAGGCCGCTTCGATATCCTCGCGCGAAAGGGTTGCCTGAATTTCGCGGGCAAAGGCCTTGTCTTCATCGGAATATTGCGGCGGGCCGAGGCGCTCCAGCATCTGGTGCATCAGGGCTTCCAGCGGATCATTGCCAATGAGATTGCCGTCGCCGGAAACGATCTTGCTTTCAACAGAGGTTTCGGTCATCAGCGCTGCACCATCGGCAATCTTGCGGACGCGCTTGACCAGATCCTGCATGTCAGGCAATTCGCGGTCGCGCACCAGATAGCGCACCACGGCGCGTGGCTGCACCACATTGGGGGCGATCCCGCCGGTGTCGATCACCGCATAATGAATGCGTGCCGTCGAGGGCATATGTTCGCGCATATAGTTGACGCCGACATTCATCAGCTCCACGGCATCAAGCGCGCTGCGGCCCAGCTCCGGCGAGGCGGCAGCATGGGAGGCCCGTCCGGTGAAGGTGAAGATCAGTTCATTGCAGGCCAGAGAAATGGGTTTGTTGACGCCGGCAAAGGGAGCCGGATGCCAGCAGATGGCAATATCCACGTCATCAAAAAGACCCTCCCGCACCATGAAGCCCTTGGCAGAACCGCCTTCTTCGGCAGGACAACCATAATAGCGCACGCGCCCCTTGATACCCTTTTCCTTGAGCCAGTCCTTGACGGCTGCCGCCGCCAGCATGGAACCGGCGCCGAGCAGATTGTGACCGCAGCCATGGCCGCTGCCACCGGCAACGATCTCGCGGCGCTCGGCAACGCCATGTTCCTGACTGAGGCCGGGCAGGGCGTCATATTCACCAAGAATGGCAATGACAGGGCCTTCGCTGCCCGCTTCTCCCATCACGGCCGTCGGGATGCCAGCAACACCGGCTTGCGCCTTGAAACCGTGTTTTTCCAGCATGGCCAGATGCTCGGCCGAGGAACTGAATTCGTGAAAATTCAACTCGGGCGTATCCCAGACCCGGTCCGCGAGACCACGAAAGTCTTCGGACAATTCATCAATGCGAGACCAGATTTCATCGCTATTCTGCATGGGGTAACATCCTTCGAGTTGCCACTTGAAATTTAAATCATTTTGTTTCGCAAGTATAAATCTACTAAAATAATGAGATTAAACGCCTTTACGAAATTGGTACCAATATTGAACATAATTTTGGGGGTTGCGCAATCTCTGTGCATGGTGAAAAATGAGGCAAACTGATTTCTGATGCATATTTCGCCATTTAACGACATGGGAGCGGTGGAAAGCTTTGAGGAGAAGGAAGCCCAGCAAAGACCTGACGGACCTGTTGGCGGCAGATATCAGGGCCGGAGTCTTCTCTCCGGGAAGCTGGCTAAAGCAGATCGAGCTGCAACGCCGATATGACGCCAGTCGCTCTGAAATCCGCAAGACACTGGTCACGCTCTTCAACAAGCGCATCATTCGCTACGAGCAGAACCGGGGCTATTATGTGCATCATGAAGACGGGGCCTCTACCGATGAAATCCGCGACATTCGCATCATGCTGGAAACATCGGCGGTGGAATTCATGGTCAGGAATGTTCAGCAAAAGCAATTGCACGAGCTTCATGCGCTGGCGCAGAAATTCGTCGACCAGATCCAGACCGACCGGATGACAGAGATCTACGAGACCAATATTGCCTTTCATGCGGCGCTGCTGGCGACCTCGGGCAATGGCAGTCTGGTTGATCTGGTCGCTGAATTGCGGCTGCGGACCCCGCCGGCTACGGCCTCCCAATGGGCCCACCTTGCCCGGATCAAGCAATCCGGCAGGGAGCATTTTGAAATGGTTGATGCCTTGGCGGAAAAAGATGGGGAACGCCTCAAATCCGTTATCCGCGCCCATATCGAGCAATCCGCCCCTTCAGATTGAGGGGAAAGGCCTTCGCAGCCAGCCGGGCTGAGTCCTTATGGTGTCGAGCGAGACGGGAAAATATCATCCAAAAGTCTACTATTTTACCTTTCCGATTGGCTTCATTTGCGCTGGCAAGAGAGGCTTGAAAAGGCTGTTTTGATCAGGTCGGTGGATAATTGCTGCGGCAAGCATGGGCATCTTCTAGGACAAATTCGCTCCGGCAGGAGCAACGCCTGCCTACATGACGCACTGCGGTAACTGGCATTCCTGAAAGGCAATGGACGGCCGTCTCCTCCTCTTTCATCAATAGAAATTTAAAATTATATAACAATGAGATAGAGCAAAGCGCTACTTCCTTGATCCAAGCCTTGTTGCCACCCTTTCGCGAAGATGAATGACATATTTCTCCGGTTGTTTAAATCGGGAGATACTACCGGCTCGCATCCTGATGGGGCGGTTTTCCAGCGCGTGAATTTCAGACAGCGCTGAAGAAAATACTCTTGTAAATTTAAAAATACATATGTAATTTTTGATTGCCGATCCCGGAAATGCGAAATGGAGGAATTTCGCTTCGGGGCGGTAATTTTCAGCGGGCGGGTGATGTCGTCCGTTTTTTCTGGGAGGAAAATCATGAAGATTATTGCTACTCTGGTGGCATGTGCCGCCATTTCACTGCCCATCACCGCCATTGCTCAGGATCAGGGTACGGTCAAGAAAGACAGCTACCGCTTCGTCGTGGTGCCGAAGGTCGTTCATCCATGGTTTGACAAGGTCAATGATGGTGCCAAGGCTGCCGCAGCAGCGCTTGAGGCCCAAACCGGGGCCAAGGTCGAAGTGATCTATTCTGCGCCTCAGACTGCCGACGTGGTACAACAGAACCAGATCATTGATAGCGCTCTTGCCACCCGTCCGGATGGTCTGGCTCTCGATCTGCTCGATCCGTCCGGCAACCGTGCTTCGCTTGAAGAAGCGCAGGCTCAGGATATCCCGCTTGCCATTTTCGACTCTGTCCCGCCAGAAGGCATGAAAATCCCCTATATCGGCTCCGATTTCTGCGAACAGGCAAAAATCGCATCTCGTCGTCTGGCTGAAGTGCTGGGTGGTAAGGGCGAAGTGGCGATCATGATGGGGGTTCCCACCGCACCAAACCATGCCATTCGCGCCGAATGCCACCGTCAGGTTTTTGCTGAATATCCCGACATCAAGGTCGTAGCAGAAGGCATCGACAACGACAGTATCGAGATTGCACAGCAGCAGGCTGCCGCCATCATGCAGGCCAATCCGGATCTGGATGGCTGGGTTGCATGCGATGCTGCCGGTCCAATCGGTGTCGGTCAGGCAATCGTGGAAGCAGGCAAGGAAGGTGACGTCACGCTCGTTGGCCTCGATAACCTGCCCGAAATGCTCGACATGATCCGTAACGGTGTTGCAGACAGCTCGTCGGCATCCCAGCCGGAATTGCAGGGCTATTGGTCTGTCATGTTGCTGTGGGCACAGGCAACCGGCGCTCCGGTTCCCGGATATCTGGATACCGGCAATGCCTTCCTGACCAAGGAAAATGTCGACGGCTAATGCTTCCGGGATAGCTCATCGGGGAGCGCGGCGGTTTGCCCTTTCGCGCTCCCGTTCATACAGAACTCCCCAGAAGGTAATTCCACCATGGCTTTTCTTGAAGCAAGCGGCCTGGGCCGCGACTTCCCCGGTGTGACCGCGCTCAATGATGTCGACCTGAAACTGGAGCTTGGGCGGACGCATATTCTTGCCGGTGAAAACGGGGCCGGAAAATCAACGCTCGTTAAAATCCTGACCGGCACCGATCAGCAATCGCGCGGTCAGGTGCTGATTGATGGCCGCGATCCCCTAGAAGATCCGGCGCTGTTTGATCAGGTCTCCTATGTTCCTCAGGAGCTGAACCTCTTTCAGGAAATGAGTGTTGCCGAAAATCTGTTCATGCCCTTTCACAGGACAGGCTTTGCCGGACGGATTGTAAATAGTTCCATTCTTGTCAAGGAGGCAAGAGCCTATCTTGACCGCTTCGGCATCGAGGCGGACCCGCGCGCGCTGGTGAAACATATTTCCGTATCCGATCAGCAATTGCTGCAGATTGCCCGTGCCTGTACCAACAGGAATATGAAGGTTCTCATTCTCGACGAACCCACGTCATCCCTGACACGGGTAGAGGTGGATCGGGTCTTCAGGGTCATTGATGATCTGCTCAAGCAGGGTCTGGCCATCGTCTTCATCAGTCACAAGATGGAAGAAGTGCTCCAGATCGGTGATGACTATACGGTGCTGCGCAATGGCGAGTGGGTCGAAAGCGGCTTGATCAGTGATATTGAGGAAAGTGACCTGATCCGCGCCATGTCGGGCAGGGATCTCTCCTTTCAGGAGCATTTTCGCCCGCAGGCTCCGACCCGTGACAAGATCATGGAAGTGCGCGGCCTGACCGGCAAGCGCTTTGGTGACATCAATTTTGATCTTTATCGCGGCGAGATACTCGGCTTTGCCGGACTGGTCGGCGCTGGCCGCTCAGAGGTCATGCAAGCTATATTCGGCTTTCTGAAGGCAAAGGAAGGCCAGATATCCGTAGAAGGGCAGGCCTGGGCGCTCGGCGATACGTCTCTCTCGGTCAAGGGAGGAATGCTCTATCTCTCTGAAGAGCGTAAGCTGCACGGCATTTTCCCGCTGCTTTCCCTGCGCGAGAATATCGGCCTGTCTCTCTTCTCGCTGACATGCGGTCCGGCTGGTATCAACAGCACAGCGGAACGCGATGCCGTTCAGAAGGTCATTGATGATTACGACATCAAGGCCGCCAGCATGGCCAAGCGCATTTCCCAGCTGTCTGGCGGAAACCAGCAGAAGGCCATCATCGGCCGAGCCATGGCCACCCGGCCGCGCATCATCATTTTCGATGAACCGACCAAGGGCATCGATATTCGAACCAAGTCCGAGATCTATCGCATCATGTGCAATCTCGCAGAGGAGGGCGTCGGCGTCATTCTCGTTTCGTCCGAGCTCAATGAACTCAAGAAATGCGCCAACCGGATCATCACGATGCATAGTGGCGCGATTACCGGAGAGTTCGATTCAACAGATACAAACAACGAGACCCTAGTTGGGGCCATCTTCGGCACGGAGGCGAAGACCGATGAATGCTCAATCCAGTAACCTGATGATCAAGCTTCGCAGTCCGATCGCGGGCGTCTTCATTGCCCTGGTCATCATCTTCGTGCTTTCGGCTCTGGTTTCTCCCTATTTTCTGAGCGGCTATAACCTCTCGGTGATTGCCCGCGGTCTGGCTTTTGTCGGGCTGATCACCATCGCGCAATCCTCGTTGATGGTGCTCGGTGAACTCGACCTTTCCCTCGGTGCCATCGGCGGGCTTTGCGGTGTCATATCCGGTATCCTGATGGTCCGCTATGGCTTCAATCCTTATCTCTCCATGCTCGTCGCCGTCATGCTTGGTGCCTTCATGGGCTTCCTCAACGGCATTCTGGTAACCGCATTGCGACTGCATTCTCTGGTGCTGACCATTGGTATGGCTGGTGTCTTTGGAGGTACCAATCTGGTGCTGACACGCGGCGTGGCCATCACCGGTGTTCCAAGAGAAGTGCAGTTTCTGGGGCGCGGTGATCTGATGGGTATTCCGGTTCCCTTCCTGATCATGCTGGTCGCCCTGATCGCGGCTTCCTTTCTCATGCTCAAGACACCGATGGGCCGCTATATGTATGCCATCGGCAACAATCCCGCAGGTGCGAGGATGCTGGGCATCCGCGTCGACTATATCCGCGTGCTGGTCTTCATCTCCGCTGGTGCTCTTGCCGCTCTTGCCGGTGTGCTGATGGTTGCCCGTCTGGGTACGGCACAGCCTTCCATCGGCAACACATGGGTGCTGGCACCCATCGCGGCCTCTGTCATCGGCGGCGTTGCCACCACTGGCGGCATAGGCAGTCCCATCGGCGCAATATTTGGCGCTGGTATCATCGCAATCATTGAGAATATCATCGTTCTTTTCGGTGTGTCTCCCTATTGGCAAGGCATCGTATCGGGCGCAATTGTTGTTCTCGCGATCTCCTTTGACGCTGTCTCCCGCCGTTATCTTCGGGCAGATGCCTGAGCGGCCCTCGAATGGATTTGACGAAAGAAAAAGCTATGACTGAAGAAATCAAAACCAAAAAGCTGATCAATGATCCTGAAAATATCATCGAGGAAATGATCGAGGGAATGGTTGCGGCGCATCCGGACATGTTGACGGTGCAGGGTGAAACGGGGCGGGCGGTTGTTGCCCTTGATGGCCCTCGCGATGGCAAGGTGGGCATTGTTGTCGGTGGCGGCTCCGGTCATGAACCGGCCTTTGCTGGTTATGTCGGGCGGGGGCTCGCAGATGCCGCTGCCGTCGGCAATGTCTTTGCCTCTCCATCGCCAGCCCATATCGTGGAGGCCGTTCAGGCGGCAGATGGTGGTGCCGGTATCCTCATGCTCTATGGCAACTATACCGGCGACGTCATGAATTTCACAATGGCGGCAGAAGAGATCGAACAGGCCGGCGTTGCTGTTCGCCATGTTGCCGTGACCGATGATGTGGCCTCCGCTCCCCTTGATCGTCGCAGTGAAAGGCGCGGCATTGCCGGTGACTTTTTCGTCTTCAAGGTGGCCGGAGCGGCTGCGGATCTGGGCGAGCCTCTGGCGCGCGTCGAAGCTCTGGCACGGGCGGCCAATGAGGCAACCTTTTCCATGGGCGTTGCCCTCAGCCCCTGTTCCCTGCCGCAGACCGGCAAGCCGAATTTCGTCATCAATGACAGTGATATGGAAATCGGCATGGGCCTGCATGGCGAGCCGGGCATCCGGCGTCACAAACTGGCCTCGGCCGATGCGGTTACCGACGAATTGCTCGACACCATCATGAAGGAAGCCAACCTGAAGGCTGGTGATGAAACTGCCATTCTCGTCAATGGCTTGGGCGCAACATCCCAGATCGAACTCTATATTCTCTTCCGCCGGGTCAAGCAGCGTCTTGACGCGCTTGGTATCAAAATCCATGCTTCCTGGGTCGGGGAATATGCCACATCGCTTGAAATGGCTGGCGCGTCGGTTACGCTCTTCAAGCTGGATGAGACGCTCAAGCGCCTGCTGGATCATCCTTGCAAAACACCGGCCTTGATGGTTGGCTCCCTTGAGCAGGATGGCGAAGCCGCTACCCGCAGCCAGCGCGTGATGGTTCCGGTACAGAAGGCAGTTTCCGCCCAGAAAAGCCCTGCTGACCTGATCCGCGAGGGTGAGGTGACGCCGACGATCTTCAAGGCGATGATGCATAATGTCGGTGCGCAGGTCATTGCGGAAAAAGACTGGCTCTCCGAGCTGGATGGCATCATCGGCGATGGCGACCATGGCATGACCATGGAAATCGGATGGAAAGCCGTCCAGCGCGCTCTTGAAGAGGCGCCCGAAACAGATGAGACCATCGAAAGCATGTGCAAGCGCATGGCCAAGGCATTCCTCGATGCTGTCGGTGCTTCCTCCGGGCCGCTCTATGCCACCGCATTTCTCAGGGCCGGAACGGCTGTCAGCAACAGGCTCAATCTGGATGGCAAGGCGATGGCACAATGGCTTGATGCGGCCTGCAAGGGCATTCAGGACAGGGGCCGGGCCAATCTTGGCGACAAGACCATGATTGATGCATGGGTGCCTGCCGTGGAGGCGGCCTTGAAATGCGCCGAACAAGGCGGCTCGGCCTGTGATGTCATGGCCGCAGCCCAGAAGGGCGGGGAAGAGGGCATGAATGCAACCGCTCCCATGACCTCCCGCCGTGGGCGTTCAGCCAAGCTCGGTGAACGGGCCGTTGGTCATATCGACCCCGGCGCAGCCTCGACCTTTGTCACGCTACGCGCCATGCGGGAGGCGCTTGACAAGGCTCTTGCCTGATCTTCCCGTCGCTTGATGGGCGACAAGATCGCCAAATAGTCTTGGATGAAACGCCAAGGGCCGTGCAATGCATGGCCCTTTGTTTTGTCAGGGGCAGGGGCTTAGCGTGGCCCCTGCAGCAAGGCGTGAGCGACACTTTCATTTGTCACCAGACGGTTGACATAACCGGCCCGCAGGATCGCCCGGATGATCGGTATCTTGTTGAGGCCTCCCGATACCAGAATGGAAATAGGCTTGAGCTTCATTTTGTCTGGCGGCAGGGCGATGACGGATTCATTGAGAAAATGGCTGATCGGATTGCCAAAGGAGTCCAGAAAACAGCCCATGAACTCGCCCACGGCGCCCAGCTTGACCAGAGCATCGTAATTGTCCTTCACCACCCGGATCTGGGTCAGCGATGTATCCATTTGCAGATTGCCGCATGAAACAATGCCGACATCGGCAATCTCTGTGCGTGCGAGTACGTCTGTCAACTCGTCATTGAGCAACAGCGCATTGCGGCTTTCGGGGTTGGCGCAATAGATGGGGGCGGTCAGATAATGGCACTGGACCCCGAGAATATGGGCAAAGGTTGTGGCGACCGCAAAAGAATTGCTCGTTGAACCGCTGGTGACGCCACCGGTCAGCCCCACGACCCAGCTGTCGAATTTCGGTTTGGCCGAGACCGTGCGCACCACAAAGCTGAGCGTGCGCCCCGAACCGACGCCAACACCAAGATCCCGTCCTTCGATAAGACCACTGGCAAGGGAACCGGCCGCCTCGCCAATAACCCGCTTCTGCTCCATGAAGTCATCCAGATCCGGCACCACGATCGTTTCAATGAGATCATAGCGAGAGGAGACCTTGTCAGCGAGCTCGATGCAATCGGTCAGGGGAAGATTGACATTGATCTGCACATTGCCCTGCTGGCGCACCTGACCGATGATCTTGTTGACCTTCAGTCGCGTCACATTCATGCGTTGGGCAATTTCCTGCTGGGTCTGACCGCCGATAAAATAAAGCCACGCAATACGCGCCTTCTCCAGCTCTTCATCGATCAAACCTGTCGTTTCGGCCATCTGGAAACGGGTCCTTCCGCTTAATATGGTCTCAAGTGCGCGAGTGGCGCCTGCTATGCTCTTGGCAGAGACGGCAATGTAATCCTGAGATAGATGATATCAATAGAGTATAATGTCCAACCTATTTGTAGACGCTTCAACAGGCCAAATGCAAGTTTCCCCTTCTTGTTCAATTAGTTTGATCATGGTCCGCCGCATCCTTTGACCATATGGCACTTCGGCTGCGAGCCATTTTTCCAAACCGCTGAAATGGCATCAAACAGTCTTTAGATATGTGAAAATCGGAAGAAAAAACACATCAAAATAACAATATTATCTATATATTGATGTTAATTTGTGTTACAAATGGGTATCGCCAATCATGTTGGAACGGGCACCTGTTGCGTGTGAGGCGAAGATCTTTATCCTTGATCCCTTCATGATCCGGCTCAATACAGGACTGTCGAAAGGCCCTGACGGATGATGGGGCTTTGGATGTCAATCCGCCTTTGATGGTGACAGGACGGAACTGAAAATCAGGTGCTTTGCGAGGACTGGAAGATGATTGAAAATCCCCAAATCTGGATTGGTACCAGTTGGAAGATGAACAAGACCCTTGGGGAAGCGCAGGCCTTTGCAAAAGGACTGGCCGAGATTGATAGGGAAAGAAACAGGAATATTCAGCGTTTTGTCGTTCCTCCCTTCACCTCAGCAAGGGAAGTGAAGGCCATGCTGGCTTTGACATCGGTAAAAGTCGGTGCCCAGAATATGCATTGGGCGGATGAGGGGGCGTGGACCGGCGAAATATCGCCATCCATGCTGGTCGACTGCAATCTGGATCTGGTGGAACTGGGACATTCCGAGCGTCGCGAATTTTTCGGAGAAACCAACGAAACGGTTGGCCTCAAGACCGAAGCTGCCATTCGCCACGGCCTGACGCCTCTGATTTGCATTGGCGAGACGCTTGCCCAGAAAGAGGCAGGGCGGGCATCTGAAGTGCTTGAAGAGGAAGTGCGCGGCGCCCTGAGCAAATTGTCAGACAGGCAGAAGCAGGTAAAGATCCTTTTTGCCTATGAACCTGTATGGGCCATTGGCGATGATGGTGTGCCGGCAACGTCGGATTATGCCGATGCGCGCCAGAGTGAAATTCTCTCGGTCGCCGAGGAGATATTGGGCCAACGGCCATTATGTCTCTATGGCGGTTCGGTCAATGCCGACAATTGCGAAGAATTGATTGCTTGCCCCAATATTGACGGTCTCTTCATTGGCCGCGCAGCTTGGAATGTTGAGGGATATCTGAATATTCTCTCCAAATGTTCCGCAAAGATCGGTCGCTAGTGCGCCTCTTCGTTGAAGGTCGACGAGGACCGCTGAAGCTTGAAGCGGCGCAAAAGGCATGCTGGAAATGCCTTCAGCCACAAAAAAACCTCCGCTCATAACGGAGGTTTTTACTGTTCAGCATTTTGACAAATCTAGAAGCTGTAGGTCAGGCGAGCCTTGGCTCCATATTCGTTATAATTGGGTGCGAATGCCCCGGTCGCATCGACATCAATCGTGAGATTTCTGTCATAATTGATCGACAAACCGGCATTCAGGCTGAGGCTGTCTTCTTCAAGTGCCTGTCCCGGCGAGGTGAAATCGCCGCCACCACCAACAAAGCGAGCAACCATATCGGTGCCGTCGGTGAGATAATTATGGTTCCAGCCAACGGCAACGTTGGGAGTGATCAGTGCCTTCTCGCCAAGATCGAAGCTCTTGCTCACTTCCAGCGAAACCGAACTATAGAGCTGGTCGGAACTGAGTGAATCATAGCTGAGGGCGAGGGCGCTGCCAGTTTCGCTATAGGCTTCCTGTTGCAGGTTGATGTAGGAAAGCCCAACCTTGGGCAACAATGTAAGACCATTGGAAAAGGCAAATGAGCGGGAAATGTCGGCCTGAACGCCAAACTGGTTGACCCCGTAGCTGCCATAGGCCGTGCTTGTGACTGTATTGCGGCTCGAGTCCATCTCATGACGGGCATAGGAGAATTTGCCGCCGAGCAGCCAATCTTCTGCGAATTCATAGCTGCCATAAAGGGTTGCCTGATAGCTGTCGCTATCAACGCTGTCTCCCTCGCGGAAATCCTTCATGTTGACATCTGTCGCGGTATAGCTCAGGGCGATACCGGCGAAAATCCGTTCGGTGATCGCAGAGTCGAAGCCGAACATGAAGCTCTGGCTGGTGCTCTCGAAACCGGCATAGCCATCATCCGCATCCTGCTGGCTCTGGAAGACGCTGAATTCACCCCAGATATTGTTTTTCAAGATGTCCGGCTCAGACTGCTTGTCGAATAGGCTGAAGGCTTCAAAACGGGAATCCTGATCGGAATCATCTTCGGCATAAGCGGTGACATAGTCCGAACCATGTGTCGATGTGGATGTGCCAACCGAGTTGGAGGCCGAGGCGCGAACGCTTGCCATGCGGCTGTCGATGCGTGAGAAACCGGTCTGCATGACCTGTGTCGTCACAGTGCTTACCGCAAGGCTGGCATTGGGAGAGATATTTTGCAGGGCGCTGGTGCGGCTTGCTTCGCTGCCCACGGCAAGACTGGTCAGACTGTTGGTGAGCGCCGTGGAGGCCGAAGTCGAGCCCGACGCGATGCTGTCCATGATGGCCGCCATATCATCGGTCCGGTTGGCTTCCGAAACCGGTACAAAAAATTCTGTGCCGCTGCTTGGGTTGACCGTAAAGGTGATATTGCCCACACCCGAAGCATAGAAGCTGAGTGGCAAAGTCACCAAAGCACCGTTGCTAAAGGTTGAGATGACGAGCGTATTGACCAGATCCGCGTTAAGGGTGGCCTGAACCGCAGGACAGCCGTAGCCGCCACACAGATCGCCGCTAAGAGCGCTATCATCATTATAGGCGTCGGGATTAACCAGATTGTCCGCGTCAAAACTGCTGTCGTAATAGACTGCCATGTCGGTATCAATCGGGCCTGCTGTTTGACCAAAGGTATAGGTGCCAGTGGTGTCAGCGGTGAAGTCGATCGCTACGTAATTGTAGCTGTAACTGCCCGCTGTTCCAGCTGTAGACCAGCCTTGACTAGGATTTCCCAAGTTTGCCTGATTGACGCTTGCATCATCCTCAGTGACCGTGAAAGTAGACGTAATAAGACCGGTCGCGAATGCAGGCGCGGTCGCGAGGGATATCAAGCCAAAACCGGTGGCCTGAAGCAATAGCTTGTGAAGGGATTTATTTATGCTGGTCAAAATCTCAATATATTTTTCCAATGAACTGCATTTTGAGGCTACAGATTCGCTAGTCTTTGCACAATATGTCTGAGGTGTGGGAGTTACCATCTTCTGAATATTCCAGAATTGTCCTAAATTATCTTTGTTTGGTATGAAATCTAAAGTTGAAAATCGTAATTTTGCGTTGTTTGTGTTGGATTTGAAAGTGATTCGATATAGAAATTCTTTGTACAACTTTAAGCAGTATTCTGATTTGGGTAAATTTTACATGCAGTATATTCTAAGAATTAGTGCGCGAAAAAGAGGTGGATTGGGTTTGAGACTTTGCTTTTCCGCAGAATTTACGAAGGCAACCCGATGGAGAGACTGGAAGGGCATCAAATGTCGGGCATCAAACAAATAAGGGGCAATGTCAAATTGCCCCTTATTTCATGTCGGATGGTAACGAAATCCGTTTTCAACGGTCGCAGTTGACGATGGCTCTGTTCTTGGTGCTTCAATCTTCTGGGAATGCTGCCAGACCTTATGCCATGGAGATCACGTAGACAGCATAGGCCACAAGGAACATCGCGCCCAATGGCCGCCCGATATGGCGAAAGAAAAGCAGCAGGATCGCCAATGCCAGCGTGGCGCCGAGCATGACCCAGCCATCTATTTGAGCAAAGCGGTCTGCAACGGGAATCGGCGAGACAATCGAAGTCAGGCCAAGAATGCCCAGAATGTTGAAGATGTTGGAGCCGACAATATTGCCGATTGCGATGTCCGACCTGCGATGCATGGCGGCGACTACCGATGTTGCCAGCTCCGGCAGGCTGGTGCCGACAGCCACGATCGTTAGGCCGATCACCGCATTGGATACGCCCAGATCTGTTGCCACGGCAGTGGCCCCGCGCACCAGAAGCTCCGCACCGGCAACAAGCGTTGCCAATCCCAGGATCAGAAAGCCCAGAATTTTCCAGGTGGCAAGGCAATCGGTCATCATGTCCAATTCGCAGCAGCCGCTTTTCCTGCCCTGAATATAGGAGACTGTAAGATAGCCAAACAGCGCCAGCAGCATAAGGCCACCAAACCAAGCGGGAATGGCTTGAAAAGCAAGCGCAATTGCAAGAATTGCGGTTGTTACGAGCATAACCACGGTATCTCGTCGTGAAATGTCGCGGGTCACATACATGGGCGAGATTACGGCGGACAGGCCGACGATCAGCAGAATATTGGCTATATTCGAGCCGACCACGTTGCCAAGCGCGATGCCGGGCAGATCGCCGATGGCAGCTTTCAGGGAAACCAGCAGTTCAGGCATCGATGTGCCGAAGCCTACCACCGTCAGAGAGATCAGAAAAGCGGGCAGTCCGAGCTTTCTGGAAACCCCGATTGCACCCTTGACCAGCCATTCGCCGCCAAAGAAAAGAAAAACAAGACCAGCCAAAAGGAAGAGATATTCCATGGATTCTCCTGACGGAACGCTCAAGCAAAGCGGCAAACCGGGCTAGAGAGCGGAACGCGCTAAAGGCTGATTGCAAGCTTTGGAATTTAATCACTGAGGAGATATGGAGGAGCTTTGTCCGGTTTCAATATCATCAAGACCGATTCAAACGCCTTTATTTTTGGGGGAGGGAAGGGAGCTGATGCCATCTTGCAAGATGCCTGGTGTCAAGGCAGACGGCAACGCCGCCAAAATGGCCATATGCCAAACGAAACCAAGAGAAAGAATATCAGGAAGATTGATTGGCTGGGGTGGTAGGATTCGAACCTACGATACACGATACCAAAAACCGATGCCTTACCACTTGGCCACACCCCAGCAAGCCCAAACTAGCGCTCAGGCTTAGAGTAGGCCTTCTATACAGAAGCCCGGTAAGTCGTGCAATGCCCTAATCCAAATTTTTCACAAGTGAAGACCTTGCTGGATCGATGGTTTGTCACAAACTGCTATGCGCCGCAAAAGCGATACGATAGCCGAGTGCTTTCTGTCTCTCAGGAGCTATCGAACGTGGAAATCTATCCAACAAAAAGAAAATTGTCCTTTAGCCTCTTGCCATTATGGAATGGGGAGGCTATAAGCCCCTCCACCAGAGGTACGGAGCGTAGCGCAGCCTGGTAGCGCACCTGATTTGGGATCAGGGGGTCGGAGGTTCGAATCCTCTCGCTCCGACCATTCAAAGCCATTTTCCCCATTCGATAAATATCTGTGATCTGCCTGATATTCTGGTGGTTTTCAAGATGCTAGTGCATTTTGGCCATACAGCGGTACGGCGCTGATTTTGTGCCTGTTGTCCATTGGCTGCGGGCCGTCTTGTTCGGGCATTTGGTGCGGCGATTTCACCTCAGGCAGGAGCGCGCAGAGGCTCTCGCTGGCAGGTCAATCCAGTGGCAGATTGTCGTCGAACTCGGATTCATTTGCCATATATTCCGGTTCGATATGGATCGTGACCACCGCATGCGGCATCTCTTGCTGAAAGGCTTCCTCGATCCGGTCGCAAATGGCATGCGCTGCATAGACGGTCATTTTGCTTGGTACCACCAGATGGAACTCGACGAAGATGACGCGACCTGCATGGCGGGTGCGGATATCGTGGGCTTCGATGGCACCTTCGGCATTGGCCATGATGGTTTCGCGCAACTGTTGCAGCTCTTCCTGATCGATCGCCTCGTCCATCAGGCCGCTCAGAGAGCCGCGGATCAATTGCCAGCCGGTAAACAGAATGGACACGCCGACGCACATCGCCAGAAGCGGATCAAGCCAGATCAAGCCGGTGACTTTGGCCAGCCCGACACCGGCCAGAACGCCAATGGATGTTACCACATCTGTATAAAGATGCTTGCCATCCGCCACCAGGGCAGGGGAGCGCAATTTTCGGCCGAAATGCACCAGCGTGAAGGCCCACAGGGCATTGCCCACCCCGGCAAGGCCATTGAGCACAAGCCCGATGATGGGAACCGACAAATCGCGGGGATGCATCAGGGCTTCATAGGCTTCCATGAAAATCGCAATGGCCGCCAGAACAACCAGCACCCCTTCGGCAACAGCGGAAAGATATTCTGCCTTGTGGTGGCCGAACTGGTGATTCTGGTCCGCCGGCTTTTCGCCCAGTCGAAGCGCGATGAGCACGGCAAAGGCCGCAGCCAGATTGATCAGCGTTTCCAGCGCATCCGAATAGAGACCGACCGAATTGGTCATCGCGTAGGCCGCATATTTGAGCGCCAGCACGACAATGGCCACAAGCACCGAGCCGATTGCGAGTTGTCGTGAGGACAAGCGCACTGTCTTGGTTTTGTTGGATGCATTTTCGGTCATGATCTGTTTGTGCCGTTTTTGATGTCGGGGGCAGACTGATGCAACGGAAGGGCCGGGGCTGTCAACTGTGCGTCGGAAAAATCCTGATGGCTTCTCGCATGGCCGTATGTGAAATGCCATATGAGAAATTGTCCTACCGGCTTTACCGTGCATAACTGACTTTGACTGTTGGTCTCCTTGGTAGGGCAATTGTAATGGCTGCCCGACCGTTCTAATGTCATCCTTGCTTCCCTTTGCACCGGGCGCCTTTTGGTCGCCTCAGTTCGAGAGCACCGCGCCATCAGGCTTTAACGGCACGCTTGCTCCCGATAGCAATAGCAATATCAAGAAAAATAAACGTAAAGAAAGGCTCTCCCATGTCCCGCATTGTCTATGTCAACGGAGAATTTCTGCCCGAGGAAGATGCCAAGATCTCGATCTTCGATCGCGGCTTTCTGTTCGCTGACGGGGTATATGAGGTTTCGACGATTCTGGACGGCAAGCTAGTTGATAACGCTGCCCATCTGGCGCGGCTTCAGCGCTCTCTTGGTGAATTGGCAATTCCAGCGCCTTGCTCCATGGAAGAGATCGAGCGGATCCAGCATGAACTGATCCAGCGCAACGCCATTTCCGCCGGTAGCATCTATTTGCAGGTGACCCGCGGTGCCGAGGATCGCAATTTTCTCTGGTCGGAAGATCTCCAGCCTTCGCTGATCATGTTCACCCAGACCCGTGGTGCCAAGATGGACAAGGTGGCCGATGTGGGGCTTGATGTTATCTCGCGACCGGACATTCGCTGGCAGCGGCGCGACATCAAGACAGTGGCGCTCTTGCCCGCTTCGATGGCCAAGCGGGAAGCTGTGGCCGCCGGTGCAAACGATGCCTGGATGGTGGAAGATGGTTTTGTCACCGAGGGCACCTCGAACAACGCCTATATCATCACTCGTGATGGCAAACTGATCACTCGCGCACTCTCCAACAAGATCCTACATGGCATCACCCGCAAGGCCGTTCTGGCCCTCGCCGAGGAGGCTGGTCTGGTCGTGGAAGAACGCAGTTTTACTCCTGACGAAGTCAAGAATGCCGCCGAGGCCTTCGTAACGTCAGCCACGATGTTTGTCGCTCCGGTGGTATCGTTTGACGGTGCCAAAATCGGCGATGGCAAGCCCGGCCCGCACACAAGACGTTTGAGAGATCTCTATATCGCCTTTGCCAAAAATTCGCTGAGCTAGATCTGTTTCCTCTTGAATGAACCGGCCCGCATCCCCATTTCGATCTAGCAACTTTGACGTAGGGAAAAGGGTCTACATCATGAGGAACCTCAATAAACCGTCTTACGAGCCGGTCATGAGCTTGCTCGTCGGCCTGACGATCGTAGCTGCGATGATACTGGTCTGGACACTCTGAAAGTCTTGCTCGATACAGAAGAGCAAGCTGCAAGAGATCAGACACAGATGGATTTCAGACATCCCTAAAAAAAGCCGGGATGACTTTCGGACAGGAAATGAAAATGGCTGAAAAGGCAACCGGTCAGGACCATGTTTATTTGAAAGATCGCATGAGCGGTCGCCGTGGCTGGCTCAAATATCTGGTCTATGGGCTTTCTGGCATCGTGCTGCTCACGATGCTGGCGAGCAACCTGATGCAAAGCTTCTAGGTCCGTGGCAGAAACAGCCGGGCAGGTGGCAAGGAACAAGGCGGCAGATTGCCGTAAACTTTCCTTCCGCCTGCCTTTCCTTTTTCAAGCCGTTAACCCCCTCCCTCCATTTCCTTAATGGCGAAAGGATAAAGACAGCAGATGACCTGCAAGCAGAAAGACCAAAACTGGAAGCGCTGGTTAAGCCCGTCTGCGATCATCCTTTTCGTGCTGGTCGCTCTGGCCGCCAAGGCAGGTTTCTGGACCTCCCTGAGCTGAGTTTCAGCCAAGCGTCTCCAGATAGGATGCCATGCCAAGGGCCGCCCGATGGCCCTGCGACAGGCAGCCGGTGAGCAGATAGCCGCCCGTCGGGGCTTCCCAGTCGAGCATTTCTCCGGCCATGAACAGGCCCGGCATGCGCTTCACCATCATATTCTCATTCAGCTCTTCAAGGGCGACGCCCCCCGCCGTGCTGATCGCTTCGGCAATCGGGCGCGGGCTTGTGAGCGTTATTGGCAGGGCCTTGATGGCTGTGGCCAGTTGATCAATGTCATTCATCACATGCTTGTCGGTCAAGGCCTTGAGCAATGCGGCCTGAACACCCTGGAGCTTGAGGCTCCGGCGCAGATGGTTGGAGATCGACTGCTTGCCGCGTGGGCGGTTGAGGCGCTCCCTTATCTGTTCCATGCTCATATTCGGCCGCAGGTCGATAGATAGGGTTGCTGAGCCTTCCATTTCGATGGCATCTCGCAGCCGGGCAGAAAGCGCATAGATCGCGCCTCCCTCCATGCTCCAACTGGCTTCCTGGTGACTTTCTCCAGCGCGCAAAGAAAGGACAAAGCCACCTTGAGCCGCCTGATCGGCAAAGCTGAGACCCACCGACTGCAGTGGCTCTCCGGCCCAGTTGGTGTCAAAACTTTCGGGCATGCGAATAGTGAAGCCGCAGTTGGCTGGGCGATAGGGATGACAGATCATGCCCCTTTCTGCCAGAAGTGGCAGAAAGGCTCCGTCCGTCCCCAACCGTGGCCAGCTCGGCCCGCCGAGCGAGAGCAGGCACGCATCGGCTGCTATCGAGCATTCCCCTTGCGCTGTTGCGAAAAGCATCTGACCATCTTCTCTCCAGCCGATCCAGCGATGGCGCGGGGCGAGTGTCACGCCGCGTGCTTCCAGTCGCTTCATCAGCGCCCGCAGCAAGGGGGAAGCTTTCATCGCCTTGGGAAAGATCCTGTTTGATGAGCCGACAAAATATTCCTGTCCGAGACTTTCCATCCAGCGCAATATGTCAGGCGCGCCGAAGGCTTGAAGCATCGGGCGCATCCAGTCTGCGGCCTTGCCATAATGTGCAGCGAACCCCTCCGGGTCGCTGACGCCGGACTGGTGGGAAATATTCAGGCCGCTTTTGCCCGCCATGAGAAATTTGCGCGCCGGGCTGGGCATTGCGTCAAATATTTGAATGACAAGATCGGGACAGCATTGCGAAAGCCTGTCCGCCGCCATAAGGCCTGCCGCTCCGGCACCAATGATTGCTACGGATTTTTGTCTTTTCTGCATGGGGAAATCCTGATCGTCATCATCCCGGATCTGATGTGTCAGACCTCTTGATTGCCAGACCTACATCTCCCGGCGCGTTGTGGCCAGTGCAATTCGACAAAAAACAGACAGAAAAAGGCCTCGAAACAATGTTTCGAGGCCAGGTGGGACAGCAGTGTGAGTGGGCCGTCCGGGCTCAAGTTGGTAACAAATGGTCTCCCTGAACATGATACTAGCGTCTTTCCTCCGCTTTGAATGGCTTGGGACCATGTTCTGCAAGCACCTTTCAGGGGATTTGGTGCCTTGCACCTCCGGGAGTGGGAGGCCGCGGTTGTCCGCGTTTAGCTCTAGAAATCTGATTTACTGGATTCGTCGCAGTCTGAGGCCCGCTGCCGGAAGCTGCGTGCCGGGCTCGGGTGCGCCTGCTACGCGCTGCCAAATCTGCGGATTGCCGACAGCTTGCCGCTTGTTCCAGCGATAATGCACTTCCTGCCATGGCAGGATGGTCGGCTTGAGATTGTCCAGAATAAACTCGCCGCGATCCGTTCTGACCAGAAGCACGGCATGATAAGTGCCATCTTCAAGAAAAGCGGTTGTCAGCAGCAACGCATCGGAGGGCCAGCCCTTCCGCAGCAATTCCTGCTGTTTGGTCAGGGCATAATCTTCGCAGTCACCTTCCGGCACATAGGCCGACCATTCGTCGATCTGCCCGTCAGGCTTGGCTTGAATGGATCGATTGACGGATGCATTCACTTCGAGAAGCTGATCCCAGCTTTGCTGGGAGAGCGTTACCGCGCCTTGGCCATGGCGATTGCAAGCCGAGGGGTGCCCTGCGCAATAATAGACATGCCCGGCGGGCGGATTGGTGCGTTCATTAACGCGCATCGTTCCGGGGACTTCGGCCACGGCTATGCCTGGCACGAGACTGACGATCGAACCGATCGCAATCGCGCAGGCCAACAGACGTCTTTTTGCAAAGAATGTCAGTTGAAAATGCCGAGTCACAACAACCCCCTAGGTTAATCTGATGCCTTCAGCCTACGCAGGGCGCTTAAACAAGGCGTATGAAACTATGGGGGATTTTGAGCAATTTATAAACGAAAAATTAACCTTGATTTTTGACTTTTTCGCGATTCGTTTTATGGCTGTAGTCGGGGCGGAAAGACAACTTGCGCCTCATTGACGGAAAAGGCTTTTCAGAACCGCTATTCTATCGGCTTAAGTCATTGATAACCATGACGCTTGCCAGACAAGCAAGGCAGGCATGAAAATCTGCATTGAAAAAACTGTTTGATAATGCAGGACTTTTCTCCACAGCCTTACCAGAGTTGAATGGAACCCTGTAAAAATTGCTTATGATTTTATGCGTGTTGAATCGAAGGGATTTGAACAAAACAAAAACCCTGTGCCAGTAAGGGACTGAGACAGGGTTTTTGATAGGTCCTGAGGGAGGAAACGCAGGACGCTAGGAGAGGGGAAGCGCTAGGAAGCCGATGCCGCGCCTGCAATATGAGCGTCTTTGTCTTCAAGCAGCAATTTGCCCAACAGCTTGAACATGACCAGATAGGTTTTGATTTGCAGCCAGATCACCGGCAGATAGAGGATGAAATAGGCAATCGAGAATTTGCCAACGACCTCTGTGCCGACCAGCCCCCAATTGATAAAGAAATTGGCCATCACCACCGCCGCAATGCCCGGGCAGATCAGGGCAAGAGAGCCGGGAGACTTGTCTGGTCCGGAGACAAAGCGCTCAAAATAGCCAACCTTTTTCATGATCGCATATCCGATCAGCCCGAATACAGCCTGAACCGTCATCAGGGAGGTGAGCAGGGCAAACAGGCTGGCTGGTTCCACATGGGCGCCGAAATTATGCTCCAGCCCCTTCGTCATGCGAAATAGCCCAATGCCCAATACCGTCAGGATCGGGATCACAATCCAGAGCGTCGGGGTGGTTTCCTGATTGACGCCATTGCTCATCATCGAGCGGAAACCGAGCACCAGCTTGATCGTGCCGAAAATGATCACAGCAGCGAAAAAGAAACTGGCGCCGATATAGCCAATCGCAGACGTCGCCTTGACATGACTCATCGCCGCTGCCGCCGAGAAGCCGACGCCGACCATGGCCAGAGAAAAGACCGACAGCATCTGGGCAAGGCTGTTATTCTTCTCGCAGTCAAAATGTCCGTGAACCAGCGCATTGACCATGAAGTTCGAGAAAATCTTCAGTGCGAAAAAGCCGATAATGCCAAAGCCGACGAGCGCGGCCGGCAGGAGATATTCCGACAGGCTCCAGAGGCCGGGCACGAAAGTGGCGCCGGCAATGAAACCGCCATTCATCGTCATGGCAAGGGTAAGCGGTATCGCCATCAGCTGGATGCCATTGTTGGACTTCACAAAGCCGTCATAGGCCGCACTGGCCCTGAACTTCCTGAACTCGACAATATTCCAGATCAACGTCCGGACATGGATATAGGCAAAAACGAGGATGCCGAGCAGTACGATGGGAATCATGATCCTGTAGGCGACGTGACCAGTGCTGAAGGCGGCGAGCCAGTCATCATAAATCGCCAGAGGGCGGCCTTTATGCGGCAACATGAACATCAGGAACATATACATGGAAACCATGGCACCACCAGCTCCAAGGGAGGCCAGAAAGAGCAGGGGGCTGTAGCTGTCCTTGAGATCCTTGCGATAAGCCATCTTGTTCTCCTTGTCTGTATGCCCGATGAGAATCGAGACTGCGCTCGGATACGATCTTGCATCTTGACCCTGCGTAACGGTGGCGCGAAGCTGTGGCCTTTGCCTCATGCGCCCGTGACGGATCAAAGAATCATCGATTGAGAATTAGAAGATACTTATATTCGAAATAACAAATATAATAAATGTCAAGCATGCGCAAGTGACAAAAGCGCACAGCGACGTCAGTCGAATATCAGTGATATTGCAGCAGGTAGGAGGGAGCGGTTGAGCGGAGGCTTGAGACCCAGAGCTCAGTCACCTTGCCAAGGCGTATCGATGAAATCTTCCTTGCCGGGAAGCAGGTGACGGAACAGCCATATAATGATCGCCGCCGGGACGAAAAGCAGGAAGCGTTCACTGTTGGCTTCAAAATGGAAGCTGCTGAATTCACCATGGCTGCCAAGCAGGGAAAGCGTCTCCCAGAAGAGGAGCGCGGTGAATAGCAATCCCGCCAGTGCCTTCATTGAAATGGTGAACTTCATTGTCTTCTGCCCGAATATAGCAACCCAGATCGGGCTGCTAGCGGTTATTGTTCGTATGTAGAAAGACTAGCATATTGCCGTTGAGATGCCTTTAAACGGATGCCTAAAATTTTAGATATGTCGGCATTTTAAATCGTAGCCGGAATGCTTCCGGCGGTCTGGCTGATTCAATCTTTGAACTTGCTTGAATCAGTTTCTCAACGCCTTGAATCAATCTCTCAACAAAGCTGAATCTGTTTGTGAAGATGAGGAATCAATTTCTCAGCAAGCAGCGGCAAGATTCTGAAAAGACTCATTGATAGGAGCTTCTTAAAGTGGCTGATGGAAATGAAATCATGTTCCTGCCAAGCTCCTGCCTTGCTCCTGTTACGGGGCCCTTTGGCCGGGCCTTCTGCTGCGCGCAAAAAAAGAGCGATGGTCGAAACCATCGCTCCAGATCGAACCGGGACGGTTCAGGCGCGACTGGGTTCCCGGCGTAGCTGACCACCGGGCACCGAAGCCTGCTGCGGGATCTATTCGCACAGATCCACTTTGATATCCCAGTTCTTGATTTTCATCGTGCCATTCTGGGCAAGGTTCAACTGCATCTTGAAGACCCGATCCCACAGTTGCGGCTCGTGGCCAACCTTGCGGGCAATGCAGTCCTTCTCTGCCATGTCGAAATATTCGTTCATGATATCCTTATAGTCAGGATGGACGCAGTTGTTGATGATGCAATGGGCACGGTCGCGCGGAGCCAGTCCGCGCAAGTCGGCAAGGCCCTGCTCGGTAACCACCACATCGAGGTCATGCTCGGTATGGTCAATATGCTGGGCGTGCGGAACAACGCAGCTGATGCCGGTCGGGTCGGTCTTGGACGGGCGCACCGATGGCGTATGCATGATCTTCAGGAAGCCGGAGCGCAGGAAGTCACCCGAGCCGCCAATGCCGTTGACGATGCGCGTGCCGCTGATCAGCGTCGAGTTGGCGTGACCATACATGTCAATCTCGATTGGCGTGTTCATGGCGATAACGCCAAGACGACGGGCAACCTCGGGGTTGTTGGAGATCGACAGCGGCCGCAGGATGATCTTGTCCTGATAGAATTCACGCCGTTCGATGAAGCGCGGCATGCCATTGTCCTGCGATAGCGACAGCGAGCAGGAAGAGGCATAGTCCAGACGTCCGGAGTCGAACAGATCCAGCATGCCGTCCTGCAGCACTTCGGTATAGACGCTGAGGTTATAGAAGGGACCGTTGGCCAAACCGCCGACAACCGCATTGGCAATCGAACCCACACCGGATTGCAGCGGCAGCAGGTTCTCGGGCAGACGATGCTGCTTCACTTCATTCTGGAAGAAGTCGAGCAGATGGCTGGCAATTGCAACGGAGCCTTCGTCCGGATCAGCCAGCGCACGGCCCTTGTCGGTATATTCGGATTCGACGATGGCAACGATCTTGCTCGGGTCACATGGGATGCAAGGCATGCCGATGCGGCTGTTTGCCTTGGTGATGCCGATGATCTCACGGTGCGGCGGCGCATGCAGAACCATGATGTCATGCATGCCTTCGTAAGATGGCATCGCGGTGTTGACTTCAAGAATGATCTTGTCGCAGGTCTGGATGATTTCCGGGATCACGCCAACGGATGCGGAAGGAACCAGGCAGCCATCCTCGGTCACTGCGGACACCTCGATGATCGCGAGGTCGAGTTTGCCGGACTTGGAATCCTTGGTGTAGAAACCGTAGGCCAGATCCTGAGCGAACAGCGAGAGATGCTTGTCGCCCATGCGGATGCGGCCTTCGTTGATGGCCTTGGCGATATTCTTGCCTGTCTGATAGGGCCAGCGACGGTCGATCATGTCATTGTCGGCCCAACGACCCTCGGTTTCCGCACCAACGGAAGCGCCGATAAAGAGGTTGAATTTCAGTTTGCCCTGAAGATTGTTTTTCTCAACATGCTCAGCCAGCGCAATCGGAACAGCCTTTGGATACCCTGCGGGTGTAAAACCGGACCAGCCCAGATTCATGCCATCCTTGAACATGTCGATGGTGTCTTCCACCTTCATGACTCTGTTCATGAGGAATGGACAGCGGACTCGGTCTTCCAGTGTTCCATACATACCCATTCTTGTTTTCTCCTGTGAGGATCTGTTTTTAATGTTTCGGGTCAGCCCGTCCGACCGGCGGGAGGTCAGTCAGGGGGCGCATTTCAGAAAAACAACTCTTGATAAGATGCAACCGGAAAGCCGAAGGTCGCGCTCCGGAAAAGGAGGAGCCTGCATTTCTTCCAGACACACCGAAGCGGTCCGCCAGACAGGCTGACGGGCGACGCGAAGCTGTGCTTACGAAGGAAGAAAGACGGGCCGGACTCTTTACCACGCCGGAGATGGTTGACCGCTTTATTGCCTGAGACAGGTTGTCATGCATTGTCTTGAGGGTATTCCCTGATTAAGAACCGCATATCTATTGGCTCTATTCATCCTAAAGTGTAACACCGACAAAGGGTAGCGGGAATTCGGACCAAGGGTGAACTATTGACGAAAATTTGTAAATTTTCAGACAATAAATATGAGGAAAAACACCGATTTGTTTCCCAGTTTGTTCTGAGTCAATGATCTGGAGCAGAAGGGACCGGCAATGGGCGGAAAGTCAGGGATTCCGGCTTAATTTTTCATTCAGGATGTTCGCCCGCGTCCGTCTTTTCCTAACGCTGAATGACGACATCAAAGAGCGCGAATCGCATTTGACGAGTTCGCGCTCCGAGTGGGCTTGTCGCTATAAGAAAATGGTTGTGAGCCAGTGGCGCACCAGTTTTGCTTTACTCTGGCTGGCAGACCTGTCCGGCCAGAATTGCCTTGGCCGTTCTGACAAGCAGCCCAACGATCACAAGCAGCAGAAGGCCATAGAGCGCAAAGCCGATGCCTTCATGCATGCCCGACTGGATCAGCTCTGAATAGAGCAGGGTGGAAATCGTCAAAGCCGCCAATGGGAAACTATAGGCCCACCATGACATGGCAAAGGAAATGCGGGACAATTTGGGAACCTGAAGCAGGATGATCAGGAAAAAGAAAACCCCCGTATAGTAAAGAATGCGGGAGAAGGGGTCCACTGCACCGGTCATCGTGACAAAGGAAACAAAGCCGATGGCTGGTGGCGCAATGAGAATCATCAGGGTCGGCAGAAGGCGCTCCGGCAGTGGATTGTGGAAAACCAGCCGATTGAAAACGAGGGTCAGCAGCACGATCCAGAAGATGATTCCGATTGCAAAAAAGAACCATGAAATTTCGCCAAAACCAAGGCGTGCACCCGCAATCGGAACGAGGATATTGCCAACCACCGGTATGAACCATGCGGGATTGAGATGCATCAATTCAAAATTGCGATGACCGATCCATGTCGACAAAACGGCCAATGTTCCGACCAGATGCAACAGGCTGCCGATAGCCCAGAAGCCAAGCGAAAGGGGTTGGGAAAAAGGTCCGATGGCAGTGCCCATCAAGATGAGGCCAATGGAAGCGGCGGGGAAGAAACACATCCGCACCGGATGATTCCACTCCCATGAGATGGCTTGCGGAAATTTGATCGCCTTGGTCAGATAGAGGCCGAGCAGAACCGCAAAGACTATCCCGGTAAAAATAAGTAAAATCAAACTGCTAACATGTGCCGTGCCGAGCGTTTTTTCCAGTCTCTCGGTCGCCAGAGTGAAGCCTGCCAGCCCCATGACCATGGCAAAAAAAGCATTGGGAAAATGCTCAAGCCTTGAGAGTTTATTTTCAGCGCCTGCGATAGTTTCATTATTTTGGAGCGCATGAGAGGAGGGCGATCCTGCCTCCGATAAATTGCTAGTCTGCGTCATTCTGTCTCTCCCTATAACGACCCAATTTTAAACAAGTATACTTGATGCTTGTTATTTTGAGTGTTACAACATAACCAACATTTGATCTCCGAGAAACCACAAAATTCATTTATTTCGAAATTAAGAACATTTGGGTTTGGGTTCTTCTATTCATCGCTTTCCGACAAGGAGAGTCGATGGCACTGCTGCCTGTATCGATCACCCCGGTCTCTAATCGATATGGGCAGCAGTGCATTTTTTATGTTCGATTGAATATGAATCTGTCATTGTTGGCTATGCGACCCAAGATGCTATACTAAGGTATAAATTCTCGGGCGATACCGACAATTGTGATTCGAGATCGTAACAGCGGCTTTGTTTTCAGGGACAAGCTTCGGAGGTTTCATGCGTCTTACTCAGCATTCCAACTATGCGATGCGCCTGCTTATGTATTGTGCTCTTAAGCCTGACCAGACTGTTCGCTTGGCTGAGATCGCAGAATCCTACGATATTTCCGGACATCATCTCAACAAGATCGCACAGCGTCTGGTGCATGTCGGTGCCATTCAGGCCATCCGTGGGCGCAATGGCGGCATACGGCTTGCCAAAGACCCCAGAGACCTGAATGTGGGCGAGATCATTCGACAGACCGAAGAGAATATGATCATTGTCGAGTGCTTCTCCGAACAAACCAACACCTGCCCGCTTATTTCGCACTGCAAGTTCCGCATCTTGTTGCAAGATGCGCTGGAAGCCTTCCTCAAGGTTCTGGATGCCTACACGCTGGAGGATATGGTTGCCCACCCCGATTGCCTGAGGCCGCTGCTTGGCATGAATGAACAGATAAGCACACTCAGCGAGATACATCGGCCAAACTGTGCCTGATTGACCTCGGCGATCATCGCTGTCTTGAAGAGGGGGGCTTCACCGTTTGGGTGGGGCCTTTTCCATATCAGTGCCTCTCTGGCCCCGCCTTTTCGGCGCAGAAATACCGGAGCCGGGAAATGGACCCTTGTGCCAGGCCGCATGCCGGTTCAAAAGACATTTCATAACAAGCGGGATTGTTGCGGCGCCGATGCAATGGAGCGGTGATTGAGCGTCCTATTCGTTCGATGTCATCACGACAAGTTTTGGGGAAGGTCGCACGAATATGCTAGTATACCGTGTTTGTCCTGTGATAGTTATTTGATACATTTCGGTACAAATATGTAATGCTAATTGCGAAGATGACCTCATGGAAGAGGGCGACTAAAGTCTGCACGAATTTTCGCGCGCTCTGACTTAGGATCAGATTCATATGGCCGATTTGCCATAAGATCGTTTAGACCCGAGTGTTGCTGTTGTTTCAGCTGACTTGTTTTGTGTGAAGGGGTGGACAGGGACAATCATGCGTATTCTGGTTCTCGGTGGTTTTGGCCTGATCGGATCGGAAATATGCCGAACCTTGCTTCGTGCCGAGCATGAGGTTGTCAGCCTGTCTCGTACGCCAAGGGAAGCGGCCCGTCTGCTGCCACAAGTGGAATGGCATACCGGCGATATGCGTCGCATGCTCGATTCCTCCGAATGGGTGCATTTGCTCGATGATGTAGACGCTGTTGTCAATGCCGCGAGCGCCTTGCAGGATGGTCTGATGGCGGATCTGGAAGCGGTGCATCATCTCTCCGTCAAGGCCTGCCTTGATGCCTGCGTGCAGCGGGGAATCCTGCGTTTTGTCCAGATCTCATCAACCGGAGCAGAACCGAACGCCCCCACCGCCTTCATGCGCACAAAGGCCATTGGCGATGACGTGGTGATGGATTCCTCCATCGAATGGGTTGTGCTTCGGCCCGGCCTCGTTCTGGCCCCTTCGGCCTATAGCGGCACCGCGTTGCTGCGCATGCTGGCCGGCTTCCCCTATATCCAGCCATTGATGATGGCGGACAGGCGCATCCAGACCATTCATATTGATGAATTGACAGAAGCCGCTCTGATGGCAGTCGAGGGCCGTATCCCCGCGCAGGCCGACATTGATCTGGTCGAAGCCGAGAGCCACACTTTCGAGGAACTGGTCGAGGGCATGCGCAACTGGCTGGGCTTTTCTCCTGCCGTCAAAAGCTTCCGCTTTTCAGGGAGCATGGCCGCGTTGATCACCAGTCTGGCCAATGGTCTTGGACGGCTTGGCTGGCGTTCTCCGATGCGCACGACGGCCATTCAGGTGCTTGAGGGGCATGTCAATGGTGATCCGTCCCTTTGGCATTCCATTTCGGGCCGCTACTGCCGATCCTATGAAGAAACGCTGGCCATGATGCCTAGCACGACACAGGAACGCTGGTTCTCCAAGCTGGCGCTTCTGCTGCCGGTTCTGGTCACGACATTGTCGCTCTTCTGGATTCTTACCGGCGTGCTGACATTGTTTGACATGCCGCTGGCTTCCAAAAATCTGGCCGGATCTGGGGCGACCCTGCTTCAGATGCAGTTTCTGCTCGCCAGTGCAGCCTTCATCGACATCGCTTTGGGGATTGCAATCCTGATCCGCAGGCTGGCCTATCAGATCTGTCTGGCCATGGTGGTCATGACCGTGATCTATCTGGTTTCTGCAAGCATTCTGGTGCCTGCGCTCTGGATGGATCCGGCCGGAGCCTTGCTCAAGGCAATTCCGGCGATGATGCTTGCTTTGGTGACGAGAGCCCTGCTGGGCAGTCGCTAAAGCGCCTTCTTGCCAGATCCTTTATTCCGTAAATTGACCGTCGATGCCCGGAGGCTGGGGCCACTATGACAATCCCGGCCACCAGTCGGAAAGGCTGACGCGCGTGCGGCCATGCTTGCCGCTTGTGGTTTCGGCTGCAAAAAGCGCGTTCAGAATGGATTCTTCCACCGCTTCAATGGTCGCAGCAAACAAGCTGTCCAGATGGTCTTCATGCAGCATTTGCCTTTGCAGGATTGCGTCCGAACCCGCATCATGAGGCAGGCGGCCAGAGGTTGAAAAGCCCAGCACAACATCGCCACTGCCCGAGCCGAATTGCGTACCCGTGCGCGCCAGACCCGCAGTCGCCCGTTTGCAAATGCGCTCCAGCTGACGGGCGGTGAGGGGGGCATCGGTCGCCAGAATGATGATGATCGATCCCAGCTCCGAAGTCTGGTCAGCCTCCTGCAAAGCAGCAATTTCAGCGCCCACCTTGCGTCCCGCGATCAGCAGGTCCGGCAATCGCCCCATATTGCAAAGAGTTGCGGCACCGAGGGTGAAACAATGTTGCTTGATCTGGACTTGGCGCGAAGACGAACCTATGCCGCCTTTCAGGCCATAGCAGCTCATGCCGGTTCCCGCGCCCTTTGCGCCTTGTGCCAATTGCGCATCATGCTGGCCCAGAGCATCCAGAATATCCGCTTCGCTCACATGCAGACCACGAATGTCGTTGAGATAGGCCCCGTCATTGCATTCCATGACGACCGGATTGACGGTCCCCGTTGTTTCGCCAATGGCTTCATGTCCGGCGAGCATGTGTCTGACCAGAGCCGTAGAGGCTGTTCCGACCGAAAGGGTATTGGTCAGCACGATAGGGGTTTCCAACTGGCCAAGTTCCTTGAGCTGCATCAGGCCAACACTTTTGCCAAAGCCGTTGATGACATGGCAGGCCGCGACGCACTTATTCTCGAAGACCGAATCCGGCGTGGGGTGAATGACGCTCACCCCGGTCTGCACCTCGCCCTCCGACAATGTGACCTGACCAAAGGAAAGGCCCTCTATATCGGCGATGCTGTTTGTTGCTCCTGTCGGCAATTTGCCGATCTTGATGCCGAAATCTCTTGCAGAATTCATGGTCAGCCACTTTTGTTATGGGTTCTGTTCTTAAGCGGAGCCTAGACAAATGCCTCCGCCATCTCAAGCCATTCTGACAATTCGCAGCACAAACTAGGCACTTGTGCTCTTTTGCGTCCAAGGCTAGGTTCTGGCAAAAATGGGGCCGCCCGCAAGGCCGCCTCAAGGATCGCGAAATGCAATTTGGATTGAGGCGCTGATGAGTGTTCTGGTTGAAGTTACGCGTGGTGTTCGTGTCGAAAGCTGGCATATGGGAGCGATCGCCGTTGTCGATGCGAGCGGCAATCTTGTTTCCTCGATTGGCGATATCGAGAGCCCGGTTTTTCCCAGATCGGCAATCAAGGGCCTGCAGGCCCTGCCTCTGATCGAGTCGGGCGCGGCAGATCATTTTCATCTGCCTGCGGAAGCCCTGTCCATTGCCTGCGCCTCTCATAATGGCGAAGAGATCCATGTCGAGACGGTCAAGGCCATGTTGCAGGCCTGCGGTTTGGCCGAGCATGATCTTGAATGCGGCGCCCATAGCCCGCGCCATGAAAAGGATCAGGCCATTCTGCATCTGCGCGGCGCGACACCAACGGCTGCCAACAACAATTGCTCGGGCAAGCATGCCGGTTTTCTCTGTTTCGCGCAGGAGGCCGGTTTTGATCATCGCGGCTATATCAAGCCGGAGCATCCGGTGCAGAGAGAGGTGCGTTCGGTGCTGGAGCAGACAACCGGCTTTGCGATCTCCGGTGAGGCCGGGATGGATCTTTGCGGTGTGGACGGCTGTTCCATTCCAACCTATGCCATTCCGCTCAAGAATCTGGCCCATGCCTTTGCCCGGTTCGGAACCGGCAAGGATCTGGCTCCAGAACGAGCCAAAGCCGCGCAAAGACTGAGGCAGGCCGTTGCCAAAGCGCCCTATATGGTCGCAGGGCATGATCGTTTTTGCACCTCGGTGATGGAGATTTTCGGCGAGCGTGCCTTTGTCAAAACGGGGGCGGAGGGCGTCTTCTGTGCCAGCTTGCCCGATCAGGGGCTGGGCGTGGCGCTCAAATGCTGGGACGGGGCAAACCGCGCTGCCGAAATCATGATGGCAGCGGTTATCGATGCCTTTTTGCCAATGAGTGAAGGGGAGGCTGTTGCCATGCAGGATTGGCGCGAAAACAGGCTGGTCAACTGGAACGGCATGCATGTTGGCACAGTCAAGCTGGTCGACGGAGCCCTTTCCCATCTCATGCAGAAACGGAAGGCCTGATTCCGAGCGACCGGGCTCTTGCCAGTGTTTTGAGCGTCAAAGCCAGAAGACTTCCCGGTCTGCTTCCTGCTGGTTTGCAGGCTGATCGGGATCCGAAGCAATTGCGGGATCTTCGTCCTCTTCTTGCGCGAGAGGCCGTTGCTCTTCAAAGAAATTACGCTTGAGCAAATTGCTGACAGGGATTCCGAGAATGCTATGGAGAAGGCGATCCAGATCTTTTGCGTAGAAAGGCTTTTTCAGGAATCCGGACAGCCCGACCGCCTCATACTGATCAGCCAGCATCTCTTTTTCTTTGCTGCTCATGAGAATAATGCGGCAATGGGCCTGACGTTTCTGGATAAACTTCACCATTTCCGGGCCATTCCAGTCTTTCGTATCCGCATCGACAAGCAGGATATGATAGGGAATGGATCTGCACAGGGAAATGGCAAGCAATCCCGTAGCCGCTTCCGACGTCATCAGATCGAAGCGGCTTTCCGACATCAGCTTGAAGATGATATGACGGGCCGCTGGCTGGGAGTCTACGACCAGCGCAGAAAGACGATTGGACTGCATTTCCCTTCGCTTCAATATGCGCTTGAGATCATCTTCGCTTAAAGGCGTCTGGATGCAGTCATAAAGACCAGCCTTGCTGGCCCGGGCAAGGCTCTCGGGGCTGAAATAGTCCGCCATCAAGATGGTGAAGATGCCCCGACTGGCCTGACCCAATTGTTCAATCACATCGAGCCCGTCACCATTTGAAAATTCTTCACTCAGAAACAGGACGTCGACGGGTCGTTCAGCCAAAGCGTCCCTTAATGCTGCTGCGGAATTAACTTCCGTGATCGGTATGTCAGGATCCAGCTTGCGCAATGCCTGACTCACGGAACGGCGCTCTTTCGATGTCGAGGCCGCTACGAGAATGAAGCCTTTGCCTTTTCGCATTGAAACTTGCCCCCAATTTCAAGCCCAATTGGCTCTACTTTAGATAGAAGTGGTTAAAAAACATATTTCCGGTCTGAAATAAAGAGAGTTTCATTGCAAATTTTGCGGCGCTCCAGACGATTTTGCTCCATCACTTGCCAAATTCTGAAAGAAACCGGATCAAATTGGTCACGCTTTGACGAAAATTGCATGCACCGCTCAGGAACAGGACGTCTCGCCAGATCAATCAGAAGCCATCTGGAACAGGACCGGCAACAGGATATGTCGCCTGCAGACGCTCTGACTGACAAAGCACGCCAACAAGTCCCGTTAGTTTGTCCGATCTTCCTTGAGGCTGGTAAGGAGCTGATGCATCACGTCCTCGACGGCAACGGAGGCAGGCAGGGTGCCGCTTTCAACGCGTCCTTCCACCTGTTCGAGCAGTCTGGTAACGCTCTCATTCTCTTTCAAAAGAGATTTCATCCGGTCTTCCAGCATGGACCACATCCAGCGAACTTGCTGGCCGCTGCGTTTTTCCTGAAGCTCGCCCGTGGCCGAAAGCTTCTGTTGATGCAGCTCCACCTGCTTCCACATCTTGTCGAGGCTTTCGTTGGCAAGGCCGGAGATCGTCATGACTGGTGGCGTCCAGTTCTGGCTGACCGGTGTCATGATATGCAGAGCCGCCCGATATTGCGCAGCAGCCTTGCGCGCCCGCGCCCAGCCGTCGCCGTCGGCCTTGTTCACGGCAATCATGTCGGCAATTTCCAGAACACCCTTCTTGATGCCCTGCAATTCGTCGCCAGCTCCGGGCAGCATCAGGACAAGGAAGAAATCGACCATGTCTGCGACCGTGGTTTCGGATTGCCCGATGCCCACCGTTTCCACCAGAATGACGTCATATCCTGCCGCTTCGCAAAGAAACATGGTTTCGCGCGTGCGTGCGGCAACACCGCCCAGCGTGCCCGCAGACGGGGAGGGGCGAATGAAGGCATTGGGGTCGGTGCAAAGCTGCTCCATGCGGGTCTTGTCACCCAGAATGGAACCACCGGTGCGCGTCGATGACGGATCCACCGCCAGAACTGCGACCTTTTTGCCTGCTTCGGTCAGATTCTTGCCCAGTTGATCGATGGTTGTTGACTTGCCAACGCCGGGAACGCCAGTGATGCCAACCCGATGGGCCTTGCCCGAATGGGGCAGAAGCTGGGTTAGCAATTCGCGGGCAATCGCCCGATGCGCGGGCTTGCGGCTTTCAACGAGCGTTATGGCTCTGGCGAGGGATGCCCTGTTCCCCTCCAGAATTTGTTTGGCCAGAAGATCAGCATTCAAATGAGCAGGTACCATAACGTCTTTCCTTCGCCCGCAGGTTTGGGCGCTCTCTTGTCTTGTGTCTTTGGATCATACAATCAGAATTCACGCGCCTTTTTGCCATGTGAGTCGCATGACGGCAAGGCCAGAACCATGCCTAGCGCATTGGGGCGACAATGTCTGCCTGCCAAAATGGGCTGTTGATTTCCATTTTGCTTGACTGCTTCATGAGCGAGGACTGCTCCCGCGCCGGAAAATGCTCCCAAGTCAGAATGCCGGGCTAGTAATTTACGTCCAGCGAGATCTGATCCTTGAGAGGATTGGGGCTGGTGATCGGTTTCTGAGGATCGCAGGCGCTGTCCGGCCGTAAGATGACATGGTCATCTCTGACTTCAACGTCATAGGGTTCGAAAAACAGCGTGCCGGGTTTTTCGCCATCGCCGGAAACGGAAAGTTCTGCCCGGAAGCGCATCATGTGGCTCGCAAGGCCATAGGTTGGCAGATCCGGCAAGAGTTTCACCACACCCTCGGTGATGATCTGCTCCGTGCCCTTGTCGATCAATGTGAGGTGGAAGCCATCGCACCAGTTGCCCGGAACCTCGCCTTCAATCAGCATGTCTCCGCCCAGCTCGGCGCCAGACTTCAGCCCTTCGATATTGACGCTGGCAGATGAAAAGCCCTTGGCATTGTGGCGGCTGATGCGCAGCGCTTCACCACCGAAATAGGGAGCAAACTGCTCGGAAATGGCCGCGCTGAAAATGGCAGCCGGAACATAGACATCATACTGACCGTCAGCCTCGGCGCCCAAAATGCCGGGATTGAAATGAAAGGCCAGACCGGCGATCTTGCCTGCATCGCGCGATGGCACAAGGGTAAAATTCTGCAAAAGCGTCAGGCTCGGCTTCAGATCCTTGAGCCATGCATCCTGATCCGGACGCACCAAGGTTCCAAGACGAATGGATTTTTGCCGCACGATGTCGGTCTGGATATAGGTGTCGATCAGCTTGATTGTCCCGTCCAGCTCCTTGCTATCCTTGGCCTGAAACAGATCCTGCAAACCAAAGGGCTGGTTGGTGACATTGTTGAAATTGACGCTCATGATCTGGCCGAGCTGCTTCTGCCCGTCAACGCTCTTGTCTTCCTCAAGATAAAGAGAGCTGAATTCCTGCGAGTAGAAGCGGTCCTCAACCCGCCCGGTGATGACGAGCGCAGGGCGTTCCTCCGCGAGCACTTCATCGCTGGGAGCGGTGCTGGCATTGGCATCGGCGGCCATGTCCAGCTGCTTCTGTCGCTGTGTCTGCCACTGACTGAGCGCGCGCTCTTCAAGGATGGTGCGCAAATAACGGCTGAGCTTGGGGTGATCAACCAGAGCATTCGGCATCAGATAGGTGATCGAGGCATCCTGAGAATAGAGCAGGAACGGGCGTTGCTCGGTGAAAAGAGCGGAAAAGCGCTTGCGCAGGGCGGGCCCGGCATGGGCGGCTTCTTCGATGTCAACTGCAGTCTTCTCTTCCGGGCTCAGAGCTTCGGAATTAGCTTCCGCTCCTTCGAACATGTCAGCCGCAGTCGCCTCTTTGTCCGTGGCGGGGGAAACATCTGAAGGGGCCACCTCTATGATCGGCTCGCCTATCTTTGCCTCTCCGGTCTGGGCCGGAATCGTCAGTTGATCCTGATTGAGCGATGAGGGAACATTGGGCAACAACGGGCTGGTCATGGATGGCGGCATGCTTGTTCCTGCCGCTGGGGCTGCCTCGGAACTGGTCTCACCTTCTTTTTGCCCGGATGTGTCGGCAGCGAGAAGGGAAGGGGCCATTGTCTCGCGTCCCGCCTCAATCACCAGCGGCGTTGCCTGACGTTCCGATTGCAGCAGCCATTGCGCCCCGGCATTTTGCCCTGCTGATGCGCTTTCATCGCCTCCCGGATCCTGCATGTTGAGGACCGGCCGATTCAATGCCGCTCCTTGCTGATAGAGCAGGGTCTGTGCGGCTGTGTCGTGACTTGCAAGGCTGACCAGAGAAAAGGCCAACAGCCACGCGACTGTTTCCTTTTTCTTGCTGTCATTGCCCCGAACACTCGGGTTATGTTTGCCAGTCTGCATCGTCATGTCGATCACTCGTTTCGCAAACGAATCATTGCGGAGGATGGGTAGAGAAAATTACCTATAAATCTGTTCCGGTCTTTAATAAGGCTTTCGCCCGTGGGGAACAATGCCTGAATTGTCAAGAAAGCTGACGCAAGGAAAAGGGTCAGATCCGTAAGATGGAAAGATCACGGCTCCCAGAGAATGCGCTGCAAGGTTGCCCCTTGCAATTCCTTGGCATCGGGCAGGCGATCAAATGGGCCGCGATATTCCGAAATCGCAAATACCAGCAACACCTTTTCGGTGTTTGCCGCCTTGCAAATGGCCATGCCGCGCCAGAGATTCTTGCCAACCCGGCAGGCTCTTCTGGGCAAGCGGGCCTGAGCAAAGGTCATGCCAAGGCGCTCGCCATTGGGGCCGGCAACCGCATCGCCGACGCCATGCACGGTGCCGATCTTGCCATTGGTGCCCTTGAAAATCTGCACCATCTGCATTCCATCGCGAAAGGCCGCATAAGTCCATTGGGTGTCATTCTCGCCAGCCGTCTGGATCGTTTCGATGGTAAAACCGGGCAGAGCAGCCCCGATCGATTTCGGTCCATAGCCTGTTTCCGGGGTCAGACCACTGATACCAGCATCGGTTACAGCAAGAAGGGCGCGCGGAGGAGGGGCTCCGGCGGAATCGGTCATGGACCCCATGGTGCCCATTGGCACGCTGCAACCGACAAGGGCTGCAAGAATGGCAAGGCCTGAGAGAGAACGCAAAATTGGTTTGAGCAATTTGGTGTGCATCAAAGATACCGCTTTAAGAGTGATGGAGCGATAGAACTCCCGGCGGGCGGCAGAAAACAACCCGTGGAATGCATAGCAGATTCGACAGCAAAGGCCAGTTGGCGAAGCCAAATAACCTTTAGCCCTTTGGGGGAACCGGATCACAGTAGCAGCTAAGACATTTCGGTAAAAGTGTATATGTGTGAGCAAATCGTTCAAGTGCCCTGTATGGTGTAGTTTTCCAGCCCAAATGCGCCTTTTTGTCTTCTCGCAGTCTTGCCGGATTCCGCTTTCCTGCCGAGCTGAGCAACGTGGCTAAGTCTACATGAAGGCATTAGTTGGGCAATATCGAAATATATCAAAAAGGGCCGCGAAAAGTCAGAGACTTGCAAGCAGTCCGGATTGCCGCTCTCAAGGCATTCCCGAAGGCAACGCGGCCCCGCAAGCTTCAAGCTTCGGGGCCGCAAGGTGAGGAGGTTTAATCTGCCAGAGCTGCCAATACGCGTACCCAGGAGCGGATGCCCTTATGGTAGCTCTCCAGATTGTATTTCTCGTTGGGCGAATGGATATTGTCGCTTTCAAGCGCATAGCCGATGAGCATCGAATCCATGCCCAGAATATCCTTGAATTCGCCGACAATCGGAATGGAGCCACCCATGCCCATCATGATGGTATCCTTGCCCCATTCATCCTTGAGGGCGGCCGCGCCTTTCTGAAGGGGCGGGAAATCGGCAGACAGGCTGTGGCCGGGAGAAGAACCATGCTCGATATAGCTGACAGAGCAGTCTGCCGGAAGACGCGCTTCGACAAAGGCCCGCAGGTTTTTGCGAATGGCTTCAGGATCCTGTTTGCCAACCAGACGGCAGGAGATCTTGGCTGAGGCCTGTGAGGCAATCACGGTTTTGAAGCCGGAACCGGTATAGCCGCCCGTGATGCCGTTGAATTCGCAGGTCGGTCGCGCATTGAGCTGTTCGTAAATGCTATAACCTGTCTCGCCAGCCGGAATGGAAAGGCCGACATCCTTGAGAAATTCCTCATCGTCAAATGGCAGCGCATCCCACTGGGCTTTCACCTCGGGTGCCAACTCTTCCACGCCATCATAGAAGTCCGGAATCTGAACCCTGCCATTGTCGTCATGCAGATCGGCGAGGATGCGGGAAAGAACTCTGATCGGGTTTGCTGCCGGGCCACCATAAGCCCCCGAATGCAGATCGCGATTGGCAGCGGTGATGGTGATTTCCTCGCCCATCAGGCCGCGCAGCATCGTGGTGATTGCCGGTGTCTGGGCATCAAACATGGTGGTGTCGCAAACCAGCGCCAGATCCTTGGAGAGTTCTTCCTTGTGGGCATTGAGGAATGGCAGCAGACTGGGTGAGCCGCTTTCCTCTTCGCCTTCAAACAGAATGGAAACGGCAATCGGCAGTGCGCCATTGACTTCCTTATAGGCGCGACAGGCTTCAACAAAGGTCAGCATCTGGCCCTTGTCGTCTGAAGACCCGCGCCCGAAAATCATTTTGACGCCGTCTTTCTCAAACAGTTTGGCTTCAAACGGATCGGCATCCCAGAGTGCGAGCGGGTCAACCGGCTGCACATCATAATGGGCATAAAAGAGCACATGAGGGCCCGGTTTGGGGGATTTGTCACTGTCATGGCCAACGACCATCGGATGGCCCGGCGTTTCATGAACCCTTGCTTCAATGCCAATGCTGTTCAGCTCATTGGCAATCCATTCCGCCGCTTTCTTGCATTCCTCTTTATAGGCAGGATCGGTGGAAATGGATTTGAAACCGACCAGTGTGAAAAGGCGTTTAAGGGAATCGTCGAAATTGGCGTCGACCTGCGCCAGAACTGAATCAAGCTTTGTCATGAAATAACCTTATCGGAACGGAAGGACCATGCGCGGCTGCGCATTGTTATTGTCAGGAACGCTACCAGCTTACGAAAGGTGACGCCAGCCTTGGGCAAATATCTTTCACAAGTGTTCTGGTAACAAGCCTGAGCCGCGTTGTGGGGAGGGGGCTTATGCGGCTGACAATTCGCTCAAGCCCGCAAATGGCTTTGAGATGGCGTCAGAGAAAAACGACTTCTTCATCGGCCGAGCGGCCAGAACGCCCCGGTGCGGTCAGCTTTGGCAGATCTTCATCCAGATCTGAAATGGGATTTTGCTTGGGTCGCAACGGCGGTATCTTGTTGTCCGCTTGCACCTGTCTTTCTTCAGGAAGGCTGTTGGCGAGTGCTGGCGAAGAGCCTTGCGAGGCGTGGGCTTGCTCAGAAACATGCGGCCCCCGGACAAACTGGGCATCTTCCTCGCGCAATGGACTTTCATCAGCTTCGAAAGAAGGTTGCCGGGCGAGGGGAACCACCTGGTCATCTCCCCTCGCAGCATCAGCCTTGACCCTCTCTCCATTTGCCGTGGCCTCATTGTTCCCCGAGGCATGGCGGGGCTGAGAGGCTTGCCGGGCATGAAAGCCATCGGAAGAGGCATCCTCTCTGGCTGCATGCTCTGTCGGTTTCTTGGCAGGTGCCTTGACCTTGGGTTTGGACCAGCCCAATTCTTCGTCCGTCTGGGGAATATAGCGCGCGGCAAGTTCGAGATGCTTGCGCACAGTATCGATGGAAGCGGGCAGAATGACGAGCGATGCAAAGCCGAGCTTGCGCGCATTCAGCACATCTTGTGCGGTGGCCTTTTTCGAGCAGAGAATGAGACAGACACCACGACCGCCGGCAAATTCCACTTGTCTGGCCGGGATGAGTATCTTGGCAATATCCTGCGGGCCGTAGCTTTCATCGACAAAAACGATGTCAGCCTGTCCCAAGCTGACAATCGAAGTGGCCTGAGTAATATCGTCCAGAGAGAGCGGGTGGTCTATTCCGCAATTCCTCAATAGATCTGCCCATAATTGACGATCATGACGTCGAGGGGCGAGGATCATCACCGAAAGGTTCTTAACTGGTATCAAGCGACGCGACAATTTTGCTTTACCTGAATTTGATAATTGGTCCGGCTTTGTGGAACCCCGATTGTCCGAGCCGGGTATTGATGGTTGTTGATTTGTACTGGTCGCACAAAAAAGGCCAGTCCTCAATCGGAATGGCCTATTTTCTCCAATATTCCCTTGCAATTAGTAAAAATTCAAATAATTGCATAAGGTGCAGTTAACAAAGACTTTCGCCAATAGTACAGAGCTGTCATCGGCCGCTTTTCAGGCTGCCCAGAATGCCTCTCACAAGGGCTCTGCCAAGCGATGAGGCAACCGAACGGGCGACCGATTTCATGGCAGCTTCCGCCACGGTCTGTCGATTGGAGCGGCGGGGGGCGCTTCTGGTGCGCGAACTGCTGGCCGGTCGGTCGTCCCTGTTGAAATCCGGCAGCGTGAAGCCGGTGCGGCCCCTTTTGCTGCCGCCCGATTGTTGCTCCAGCTTTTCCTCTTCCTGCCTTTGCTCTTCCTCGCGCTTGATTTTATCCTCAGCCCGCTTCTGCAAAACCTCATAGGCGCTCTCGCGATCAACAACACGGTCATAGATACCCAATATCGGGCTGTTGTCGATAATCGCTTTGCGCTCGCCCTCGCTGAGCGGGCCAATGCGCGAACTCGGAGGGCGGATAAGGGTTCGCTGCACCATTGAGGGTACACCCTTTTTCATCAGGGTGGAGACCAGCGCTTCGCCGACCCCGAGTTCCATGATGACCTGGCGGGTATCAAGAGCGGGATTGGGGCGGAACGTATCTGCTGCGACCTGCACTGCCTTCTGATCCCGAGGGGTAAAGGCGCGCAGGGCATGTTGCACGCGGTTGCCCAATTGAGAAAGCACATCGTCTGGCACATCAAGGGGATTTTGCGTCACGAAATAGACGCCGACCCCTTTGGAACGGATGAGCTTGACCACTTGTTCCACCTTGTCCACGAGCGCCTTGGGCGCATCTTCAAACAAAAGATGGGCTTCATCAAAGAAGAAGACCAGACGCGGCAGATCCCTGTCGCCGACTTCGGGAAGTTCCTCGAACAATTCCGACAACAGCCATAGAAGGAAGGTAGCATAGAGGCGCGGGGACTGCATCAGCTTGTCCGCAGCCAAAATGGAAACAACGCCGCGCCCATCACGCGTGGTGCGCATCAGATCAAGAATGTCGAGCGCTGTTTCTCCGAAGAATTTCTCTGCCCCTTGCTGTTCCAGCACCAGCAAATCGCGCTGAATGGCGCCGATGGACGTGCTGGAAATATTGCCATAGACCGATGACAATTCCTTGCGGCGTTCCTCCATATTGATCAGCAGGGCGCGCAGGTCCTTCAGATCCAGCAGCAGCATGCCCTCGTCATCAGCCAATTTGAAGGCAATGTTGAGAACCCCTTCCTGAGTGTCATTAAGCCCCATGAGGCGAGACAGCAACAGTGGTCCCATATCGGTGATGGTTGTCCGCACCGGATGCCCCTGTTCGCCAAACAGGTCCCAGAATATGGTCGGCACGGAAGCGAAACCATATTCTTCGGCAAAACCGATAATCTCGGCGCGCTTGGCCAGAAAGTCCTTGGCTTCTCCCTCAGCGGCAAGGCCGGAAAGATCGCCCTTGACGTCTGCACAGAATACGGGAACGCCAGCGTTGGAAAAACCCTCCGCCAGAATTTGCAGGGAAACGGTTTTGCCTGTGCCCGTTGCACCTGTGATCAGGCCATGTCTGTTGGCCAGCCCAAGATTGAGATATTCTCCCTGACTGGATTGCGTGCCGTCTTCTGAGGAAAGAAAAGACGTGCCAAGATAAATTTCCCCGTCTTGCAGCATGATGATACCGGATCCTGTTCCCTGAAACCTGAGACCTGAGACGAGCTTATTCAGCCTTGTTCCCAGACGGTTCTCTCAAAATGAAATATAAGTCCGCATGGCTATGGATTCACTCAGTAAAACACTATTGGTTCCAGCAATTAATTTTCAAGATGACTGAATCTGCCTGCATGGAATCTTTTACGTTGGTTGCTCTCTAGCTGCAACCCGATTGGTCATTATCACAATGGTTATTGCCCGAATTTGGATATTTTTACCAATTGCGCGGGATGAATGGCAAAGCGATCTATCTTTCGCGGGCACTTCCGGGCTATGTCTCTAACGTGACGACCCATTCTTTGAGCAGGCAAATTCAGGAGACTATTATGGATCAAATCATTGCGCGGATTGCTTCAGCTGCAGGCATTTCCGAAGAGCTGGCGGAAACCGCCATCAGGATCATTCTCGATTTTCTGTCAAAGGAAGCACCTGAAGACAAAATGACCATGCTGATTGAGGCATTGGGCGCGCAAGAGCTGATGGAAAGCGTCGGTGAAGCAGAAAGCGGTGGCGGGTTGCTTGGTGGTCTGATGGGCGCTATGGGCGGACTGGGGGGCATGGGAGGTGCCATGGCCGCTCTCAATCAGTTGACCAGCGAAGGGCTCAGCATGGGCGAGGTTCAGACCGTTGCCTCCGAGCTGATTTCTGCGGCCAAGGAACAGGCCGATGCCAGCCTTGTGGATGATGTGATCAATTCCGTTCCGGCGCTTAGCCAAATCCTCTAGGTCGATACATGTCATACTTGCAGCCTCCATATTTATACTACACTGTGTTGGTGGTGATCCGGTCCTGTGCTCACCGCCGACAATCGGGGTGAATGCTGACGGTAGAGCAGAGACTATGGCTCGGTCACTATTCATTATCGTGGAGGCAAGATATGACATCTTATCCGATTGCAAAAATAGAGGGTATCGGACCAACCTATGCTGAAAAACTGAAACTGGTTGGCATTACCAACACAAACAAATATCTCGACAAAGCCAAGGATGCCGCAGGACGCAAGGCCATTGAGGAAGAAACCGGCATTGATCATGCCCGCATTCTGAAATGGGCCAATATGGCCGACCTGATGCGCATCAAGGGCGTGGGGGAAGAATATTCCGAACTGCTGGAAGCGGCAGGCGTCGACACGGTCAAGGAATTGCGCAACCGAAATGCTGCCAATCTGACCGGGGCCATGAAGCAAGCAAATGCAGAGAAAAAGCTGGTTCGGCAGGTGCCAGCTCTGAGCAATGTCGAAAACTGGATTGCGCAGGCCAAGCAGTTGCCACCAATGATGACCTACTGATCCTTCATTTCTGCAGGCGTATCGCAGTGTGTGTCCCGACGGCCAATGCGGCTCTGGCGGGATATATTTCGAAAGCCAGCGCATCGCGTCGCTGGCTTTTTTACAGATTTTCACTCAAGCTATTCCTGCAAAGCTGGATGAGTTGAGGGGGGAGGGGCTTTCAATCAGATTTTCAGCCTTGAATCAGCATTGGGCGCCATTTCATGTCCGGCTAAGGCTGCTCCAACTGCCTTGCTCAGGCATCTGGACATGGAGGGAGCCCGGATCCGCAGCTGTTGAGCTTGAGACCGGGCGCCAGTTTTGTTGAACGGACCATCTGTCTGCCCCATACCAGTTTCGTTGCCGATGGAAGGGCTGCCGATGTCATTGCCAGAGTTGCAATGACGGCGGTTTTTGCAGCAAATTTCACGAGGTCCCGTCATGCTCTTGCAAGAAATGAGCAAAACTCATCAGTCTCGAGCCTGCTATAGACTGCGAGCGAGCAAGACAAGACAGTGAAACCCCACTTTTAGAATATTCAATATATCGAAAGTGAGGCTTGCTACAGTCAGTTACAAATAAATTGAGCGATTACTATTGGCTCTAGATCCGGGTTCTTGTTTTTTTGATTTCTCTTGCGCAAGGCAAGCATAAATCTTTATTGCAACCCTTAAGTTCTTATTTGAGGCTTTGTTTTTGTCAGCATATTCTTGTTGCTTCACATTAGCGAAGCTGGATTTGTCCATAACGCATGGCTTCTACGACCGTTTGCGTTTTATTGGCGGCCTGCATCTTTTCAGAAGCATTTTGCAGATGGGCATGCACGGTTCTTTGCGAAATATGCAGCTCATCGGCGATATCGCCGGCAGTCTTGCCTTCAGCTGTCATGCTCAGAACAAGCTTTTCGCGCGTTGAAAGCTCTCCGGGGCGGCTTGCGAGAATCGGATGAACTGAATGCATTTCAGCCAGCTCATGCTGGATCGTTGTTGTCAGTGCCGTCAATTCTCTTTCAGAGACATTCAATTCAGCACCGGCAACGCAGATGGCAACCTGCATGACGTTGAAATGATGAACATGGATACCAAGCAATGTTCTATAGGAACGAGGGCTGGCACCGCTTCTTTGAAGAAGACTGATCAAAGAAGAATCCTTGATCCAGCTATTTTCTTTTTCTTCGAGATTCCATGATGTCGGCTTGGAAAGCACGGCAATGCGTCGCAGCAGCCCATCACTGCCACGAACTTGCGCAAGATGTGCACTCGACAAAATGGTGTCGCCCCAGTGTTGGTAAAGAACGAGCTTGCCAAGATCTCTGCCCGGAAGCGGAAGACCTGTGATCAGAATATGCTCGGCACCAAACGACCTGAAGCGGGATACGACGCTTTCAAAGAAAGCATCAGGATTTCTGCCCGGCTGAGACACGGAAATGGCCTTGTCTGCGGGACCCCAACGGGAATCAGTCATGAATATAAACTGCTGCTTTGACGTTGTTATAAAGCCAGACAAGATTGTCTGACCGACAAAAAAATCAAGCAATGGTAAATCAGGTTCGAATTGGTATTTCCTGATCAACTATCGCCTTCCCACTTAGACCCGAAAAGATTTTGGACTATTGTACAAAAGTGGGCAAGCGAAAAAGCAATCAGGTAGGTTTGTCATTGTTGTTTTTTGGCAGTAGGGTTCAAAAGATAGGTAAATTTTCCCCAAAAATTCTGAATAAGAAACGACTTAGGAGATTTTGTACGCAATTATAGGATGTAGAAAAGCGAACATGATTCTCTGCGGTATCAGCTATGCAGAAACAATGTGGCAGGGCCAATGCCGCATCAAAAACAAAAAAGACGAGATTGCTGATGCGGGCAGAAAATTTCGATCAACAGCGCCATTCGGAGAGCTTGCGAAACAGTCGGTTTAGGCTTTAGTCTAAGCAATGGAGTGACTTAGCTGCACTTTCTGCGCCATTCTTCTGGCCTGGTCAAAAATCCGAATCCTTCATGGGCGCTTCTATCAGTCCTTCGCATGGCCGAAACTCCGCGGCCCTTTTGCAAGGATATATTCTGTAGAAAGCCACATGTCGGAAAACCAGCTTAATTATTGGCTTAGGATAATGAGATAGGACAAAGATTGGCAAAGCAAAGTGTATATCCTTGCGATCTGATGCAGAACAAAGTGAAGTGTATCAAATTATCGATAAGGAAGAGATGCACTTATGAAGACGATTTGAAGATTGTGCGCAGGGGCAGACCGCCCTTTCGGAATCTTTCTTCTATAATTGGGAGTGAATATGATGAGCGAAGCGTTGAGGATAGCCGAGACATTTCCAGGCTATTCCCGTGAGGACTGGGCCGCGATGGTCGAAAAGGCACTCAAGGGCCAACCGATTTCTCGCCTCACAACGAAAACAGTGGACGGCACGGAAATTAGCCCGATTTTCGAACGAGCCGTGGGGAAGGCGCCTTTGGCGATGCGACCACAAGATACCACCTGGGCAGTTTGCCAGCGTATGGACCATCCTGATGCTGCCAAGGCAAATGATCAGGTGCTGAACGACCTTATGAATGGCGTCAACATGATCAGCATTTCTTTTGCTGGCAGCGCCGCAGCACGTGGCTTCGGCCTTGCTGCTGAAAAGGATGTTCTGGCAAAGGCCTTGAACGAAGTTTTGATGGATCTGATTGCATTCCGTCTGGAAGCCGGGGCTGCTGGTGATGCTGCTGCCAAGGCTTTTGCGGATGTTGTTGCAGACAAGGGCGCAGATGCCGCTTCCGTCAAGGTTTCTTTCGGTCTTGATCCGATCGGCTGCTTTGCCAGCACCGGTGCATTGCCCGCAGATTGGGCAGCAACGCTGGTTTCCACGATCAAGGATCTGAAGGCAAAGGGTTTCAAGGGACCATTCATCACCGTTGATGCACGGCCTTACCATGATGCAGGTGCTACCGACGCGCAGGAACTGGGCGCCGTATTGGCAACCATTGTCGCCTACTGGCGCGCTTTGGAAGATGCCGGTTTCGAAGCTTCTGAAGCCCTTGGCATGATTGACGTGGTTCTTTGCGTTGAGGCAGACCAGTTTGCTTCTCTGGCAAAGATGCGCGCCATGCGTCACCTCTGGGCGCTGTTGCTTGAATCGGCCGGTGTCGACTTCCTGCCACTGACCATTCATGCAGAAAGCTCCTGGGCAATGATGACGCGCCTGGACCCCTATGTGAATATTCTGCGTGAAACCACGGCCTGCTTTGCTGCCGGTGTTGGCGGTGCAGACAGCGTATGCATCGTACCGCATACCATCGCTCTTGGGCTTCCGACCTCGCATGATCGCCGCATCTCCCGCAACCTGCAGACCATGCTTCTCGAAGAATCAAACCTCTATCGCGTGACCGACCCCGCAGCCGGTTCTGGCTACGTCGAAAGCCTGACCGAAGAGACCGGTTCCATCGCATGGGCTCTGTTCCAGCAAGTGGAAAAGGCCGGCGGTGCCTTGGAAGCCTTGAAGAAAGGCCTTCTTGTTGACGCCATTGCCAAGTCCAACGAGGTTCGTGGCAAACTGGTTGCAACCCGTCGCGCAGCTTTGACCGGCGCTTCCGCATTCCCGAATATCGATGAAAAGGATGTTGAAGTCGAAGCCGTTGCTCCGATTGCTCTGGCGGTTCCCGCTGCTGGCGAAAGCTGCACGCCTCTCAAAGCGATGCGTGTTTCCGAGCCTTACGAGGCTTTGCGCGCTGCTGCCAAGGCTGCTGGCAATCCGCCGATCTTCTTTGCCAATATGGGCCGCATCGCCGACTTTACGGCGCGCGCAACCTGGACAAAGAACTTCTTCGAAGCAGGTGGTATCCGCTCTCTGTCCGACAAGGGCTATAATGATGCCGCTGAAGCGGTTGCCGATTTCAAGGCATCTGGAGCCAGCATCGCAGCGATTGTCGGCCCTGATGGCCTCTATGAGGAAAAAGGCGCCGATTTCGCAAAGGCTCTCAAGGAAGCCGGTGCGAAGATGGTTTACATCGCAGGTCGCCCGAAAGACATCATGGAAGCTCTTTCAGCTGCCGGTGTTGATTCTTTCGCATTCGAAAGCTGCGATGTGCTTGCAGAGCTCATCAAGATTCATGACGTTCTGGGCATTGCCCCGGTCGCCAAGGCAGAAGCATAAGGAACTGGAATTATGAGTAAGATCCCTAACTTTGCCGACATTGCATTCAAGGCGGCCAGCCCTTCGGTCACCGCTGGTGATGCACTCTGGCACACGCCGGAAGGTATCGACGTAAAAGACGCCTATGTTGAAAGCGAAATCTCCAAATATGATTTCCTCAACAGCTGGCCGGGCCTGGCTCCGTTTGTGCGTGGCCCTTATCCGACCATGTATGCGCAGCGCCCATGGACGATCCGTCAGTATGCCGGTTTCTCCACTGCTGAAGACTCCAACGCCTTCTACCGCCGCAACCTTGCCGCTGGTCAGAAAGGCCTGTCCATCGCATTCGACCTTGCAACCCACCGCGGTTACGATTCCGATCATCCGCGCGTTGTCGGCGACGTCGGCATGGCCGGTGTGGCGATTGACAGCATCTATGACATGCGCACCCTGTTTGACGGTATCCCGCTCGACAAGATGTCCGTGTCCATGACCATGAACGGCGCTGTTCTGCCCGTCATGGCTCTCTATATCATTGCTGCGGAAGAGCAGGGCGTTAAGCAGGAACTGCTGGCCGGTACCATTCAGAATGATATTCTGAAAGAGTTCATGGTCCGCAACACCTACATCTATCCTCCGCATCCTTCCATGCGCATCATCTCGGACATCTTTGCCTATACGTCCCAGAATATGCCGAAATTCAACTCCATCTCGATCTCCGGCTATCACATGCAGGAAGCCGGTGCGACGGCTGACCTTGAGCTGGCCTATACGATCGCTGACGGTCTGGAATATATCGGTGCTGGCGTGGAAACGGGTCTGGATGTGGATGCCTTCGCTCCGCGCCTCAGCTTCTTCTGGTCGATTGGCATGAACTTCTTCATGGAAGTGGCCAAGATGCGTGCAGCCCGTCTGGTCTGGGCCAAACTGGTCAAAGAGAAGTTCAATCCGAAAAATCCGAAGTCCTACTCCCTGCGTACCCACTCCCAGACATCTGGCTGGTCGCTGACCGCTCAGGACGTTTACAACAATATCGGCCGTACCGCGATTGAAGCCATGGGCGCAACGCAAGGGCATACCCAGTCTCTGCATACCAACGCTCTTGACGAAGCGCTGGCTCTGCCGACCGACTTCTCTGCCCGTATTGCCCGTAACACCCAGCTGTTCCTGCAGCAGGAAAGCCAGACCACCAAAGTCATCGATCCTTGGGGCGGTTCTCACTATGTTGAGAAACTCACCGCCGAACTGGCTGAAAAGGCCCTCGCTCACATCAAGGAAGTCGAAAGCCTTGGCGGCATGGCAAAAGCCATCGAAGCCGGTATTCCGAAACTGCGCATCGAGGAAGCTGCCGCGAAGACCCAGGCGCGCATCGACAGTGGTTCCCAGACCGTTGTTGGCGTGAACAAGTTCAAGCCTGACTTCGAGGAAGACATCGAAGTGCTGCAGGTTGACAACACCGCCGTGCGTCAGCAGCAGCTCGACAAGCTGGCCCGCCTCAAGGCCGAGCGTGATCAGGGCGAAGTCGACAAGGCTCTTGCCGATCTGACCGCAGCAGCCGAACAGGGCAATGGCAACCTGCTTGATCTCTCCGTCAAGGCAGCACGCGTCAAGGCGACTGTCGGCGAAATCAGCTACGCACTTGAAAAAGTCTATGGTCGCCATCGGGCCGAGATCAAATCCATCTCCGGTGTCTATCGCAAAGAGGTTGGTGCAATGTCTGACGTCGTTCAGAAAGTCCAGAAACTGGTTGACGAATTCGAGGCCAATGACGGTCGTCGTCCTCGTATTCTCATTGCTAAAATGGGTCAGGACGGTCATGACCGCGGTCAGAAGGTTATCGCTTCCGGCTTTGCGGATCTTGGCTTCGACGTTGATATCGGACCGCTCTTCCAGACCCCTGAAGAAGCTGGCCGTCAGGCTGTCGAGAACGACGTTCATGTGGTTGCTGCCTCCTCGCTGGCAGCCGGTCACCTGACACTCGTCCCGGCCCTGCGTGATGCTCTGGCTGCTGAAGGTCGCCCTGATATCATGATCGTTGCCGGTGGCGTTATTCCGCCGCAGGATTATGAGGCTCTCTATGCTGCGGGTGCATCCGCGATCTATCCTCCGGGAACGGTTATTGCTGAATCCGCAATCGACCTGATCCATCAGTTGAACAAACGCCTTGGCTATTCCAAGGATGCTGCTGAATAATCAGGCTGATTTTCAGCTACTGAGAAATGCAAGGAAAAGGCTGCCCATCGGCAGCCTTTTTTTATGGCGGTTGCAGGCTGTGCAGATTAACCGCATCGCTTAACATTGTTTCTGAAAAGAAGTATTAGAAATGCAACTATAGCTTTTATTTGCAATTAAGGGGGTTATTTTTACAAAAATGCAACCATGGGAAAGATTTTGTCATGTTTCGTTTTTTCAACTCCCCCTTCTTTTCTCTCAGAACTGGCCGAGACCTGACCGTCGACACGATCCGCGGTTTGGCCTGTATCGCACTGGTTTCCTATCATGTTGTCGGTGGAGCACCAGATCAGGGCATGGCACTTGGAGCGGAAGACTGGCTCTATAAGTTCCAGACGTCTTTCGGTAACATGCGTATGCCGCTGTTCAGTTTTATTTCCGGAATAGTCTTTCTCTCATTTCCCTTGAGCGGTGTCGGCTTTGGCCGCCTGTTCGGGAAGAAAGCCCGCAGATTGCTGCTGCCACTCATCGTCGTGGCGACATTCTGCTGGCTGGCGCGCACCATAATGGGGCTGGAGGACGTACCTCTCTACCAGATCTATTTCATCCCCTATAATGTCTACTGGTATCTTCAGTCGACCTTCCTGATGATGACCCTGTTTCTCACGGTCAACTATTTCGCCATGCGAGGGGCAAAGCCGGAAGACTATCAGAGCATTGCCAATATGAACGCATTGGGACTGGCCATTCTGGGAACAATCGTCTTTGTTTTCCAGTTTCACGCAGCGCCAATGCTGTTCTCCATTCATAAAAGCTTTTTCCTCATGCCATTTTTCATGGCGGGCTATCTGTTCGGTCAGGTGGCTGGTGCGGTCCATCGCTGGGCAGATCCGACGCGCAAGTGGATCGCATTCGCTCTGATCTTTGATTTTTTCCTGCTGGGTTGGTCCATGGTGGATGGCGGAACCGGTTTTGAAACCATTGCCAAGCGCGCCATCTGTGTGCCGGTAGGAATCCTTGCGGCGCTCTCGATATTCATCATCGCGCCGCGCATGAGACTGCTTGCCTGGGTCGGCGACAAATCCTACGCCATTTTCCTCTTTCACATCTTCTTTGCCAGCGCATCCGAAATCGTCTGGCGTAAATTGTTCCCGTCCATCGACATTCATTTCGGCTTCCCGCTGTTTCTGGCCGCCGGGGTCATCGGTCCGATCGTGTTGAGCTGGTTCGTGATGCAGATGTCACTGTCGCGCTGGCTGGTTTTGGGGCTACCTGCACCGAAGTTCATTCAGGGCGCCCTGTCCCGTTCTATGTCCCGCTCCACGCCGCGCTACGAAACGCGTTGAGGCCGCGTGCTGAGACGTCATTCAAGTCGTCAATCTTGCGAGCAAGGGTAGAGGGGACCGAAAAAAGGGGGAGGGAGCAGGAGAGCAGGAGGGAGGCCTGCTTTCCCGCTTCTGCCACTTGCTCGGTCTGTCATAAAAGGCATGGTGATCCTTGAATATGAAGTAAGCAGCCCCACCTGTTCAGAGGGTATTTCGATAAAGAGGATTTCACGCCATGCTCATTACCACCACTTCCAGCGTTCAGGGTCGCGTCATCACCGACTATAAAGGCATCGTCAATGGCGAGGCCATTCTGGGAGCCAATGTCTTCAAGGATTTCTTCGCCGGTATCAGGGATATCGTCGGCGGTCGCGCTGGCGCTTACGAGTCCGAGCTGCAACGCGCCCGCGAGATCGCACTTGATGAAATGACGCAACATGCGCAGCGGCTTGGGGCCAATGCGATCATCGGTGTGGATGTCGATTATGAAACCGTGGGCGAACGCGGCTCCATGCTCATGGTCGCAGCTTCCGGAACCGCTGTCGTCATCGAGTAACGAATCGCCGATAATCTGATTGCAATTCACCTCGGACAGGCTTGTCTGTTCGGGGCTTTGATGGTTTCTGCGCGAGTGCCTTCCTTGGCAAGCCTGCATGCAGAGATCCCGCCAATGAGTAGATCAGATGAAAAATATTTGCGTATTTTGTGGCTCCAGCTGGGGCAACAGAAAAGAATATGAAGCGGCCGCCACCGTGATTTCGCGCCAGATTGCAAGGCGTGGATATGGGCTGGTTTATGGCGGCTCCTCCGCCGGATTGATGGGCGCTTGCGCCGATGCGGCCCTTGCCGAGGGCGGCAAGGTGATTGGCATATTGCCGCATTCCCTCAAGGAAAAGGAAATTGACCACAGGGGGCTGACCGAGCTGCATCTGGTGGATAGCATGCATGAACGCAAGAGCATGATGGAGCAGCTCTCGGATGGTTTCATATCGCTGCCCGGCGGCATCGGAACCATGGACGAACTGTTCGAGATGTGGACCTGGGGCATGCTGGGCTGGCACGACAAGCCCTCGGCGCTGTTCAATGTTGACGGCTATTATGATGATCTGGTGCGCTTTCTTGATCGCACGGCCTCAGACGCTTTCCTCAGGCAGGCCCACCGTGACATGCTGATCGTCGAGACAGATATGGATCGCCTTTTCGAACGCATGGAAGCCTATGAAGCGCCAAAGGTCGGCAAATGGATCCCGAAAGATGGAGATGCCATATGAGCGGACCGTCCTCTGACCAGACATTTGAATTTGTGCGCTTGTCGGATTTGCCCGAGATGATCGAGGCATGTGCGCAGATGAATGACACCGAATGGGGTGATGGCTCTGACGACTCGCGGGAAATGCGCCGCGCAGCTTTCCGTCGGCTGGCACTTGCGGCGGAGGAGGAAGACGCCATCCTCTGTCTGGCGGGCAATGGGGATCTGGCGGGAATGGCGCTGCTGATCGAAAATGACTTGCCCGAATTTCCCGATCTGGGGCCTTGGCTTGCAAGCCTGATTGTCGCCCCGGCTTACAGAAAGCAGGGCCTGTCCGGTCGCCTGATTGGGGAGGTGGAAAATCTTGCGCGTGAATTCGGCCATGAGGCCTTGTTCATCTATACAAGGTCGCCGCAACCCTATCATTCCAACGGCTATCAGGATGTTGAACAGCATCATGTAGATGATGCGCTCTTCCATATTCTGGGCAAGGCGCTCTGAAAGGCCGCTTGCCAAGGCGCGGCTGCAAAGGGGGATATAGACAAGGCCCTGTCTCAAATGGGCAGGGCCTTGAATGATGGTCTCGTATCGTTGCCTGAAAATCAGGCCTTGCTGAATATCAGAGTGTCAGCAGGCCCTTGAGATCCTTGAACTGGGCTACCGGGGAAAGATCGCGATATTCGTCCAGATCGCCGGTCCGGTTGATCCAGACAGTGCGGAAGCCGTAGGCGGTGGCGCCAGCCACATCCCAGCGGTTGGACGACTGGAAGGAAATGGCTTCCGGGAAGCAGCGGAAGGCTGTCATAGCCAGATCATAGACCGCCGATTTCGTCTTGTAGCTCTGCACCTCGTCCGCACTCAGAATGTGATCGAAAAGCGAGCCGAGGCCGTTCTTCTCTACGGCAGCTTCCAGCATATTGCGTGTGCCATTGGAAAGAATGGCCAGCTGCGCATCGCGATTCTTCAATTCTTCCAGAACCGTACGGACATCCTCAAAGGCATCGGCTTCATGATAGGTATCCAGTAGCGCCTGACGCAGGGAGCGATCGCAATCGGGGAACCGCTCATAGGCAAAATCAAGCGCTCTTTCGGTAAGTGTCCAGAAATCCACGTAACGACCAGTCAGCGCCCGAACCCAGCTATATTCAAGCTGTTTGGAGCGCCAGATTTCGGAAAAATGAGCGGCATTGGGACCGAGTTTGTCCGAATGGCGACGCACGGCAGCATGCACATCAAAAAGGGTTCCATATGCATCAAATACGTAGATTGAGCATGAGTCTGAACCAGCCATGCCTTTTTCTCCTTAGAAATATCTCTTGGATAGCTTGGATAGGCCGCGAATGATCTTCGCGAAGTATCGCAAATCCTGCGAATGAAGTGAGGCCTATAATTTGCATAAGCTTTACGAGAATGCAATGTGTGATCAATGGATAAGTTTCAGTGAAATAGGGAAGAATCCCATCAATTTTTTAAATGAAACGCATCGCTTTTTGCAAAAATCGAGTGTATAAGAATGAACCTCATCTATTTGAACTCCTTTCAAGGAATAGCTTGACCTTGGCGCGCAGAATGGTTTCCATCTAGCCATCACAGTCATCTTGCTTCCAGCCTTCTTGAGACCGGTTCATTCAGCCCAAATCAAATGAGACAGTTTGCCTCACGAGACTTTTCTCTCAGATTGCTGGTTTTCCGGTAAGGATATGGGAAGCGTGCGAGAGGAATAAAAAACAAGGAATATTGCAATGGCAGAATACTCACAAACATGGACTTGGTACAAAGGCGAATGGCTTGAAGGCAACCCGGCAATCATGGGCCCGCGTTCTCATGCATTCTGGCAGGGATCGACCGTATTTGACGGTGCCCGTTATTTCGAAGGTGTCATGCCCGATCTTGATCGCCACTGCGACCGTATCAATCGCTCTTGCGAAACCCTTGCCATGAAGCCGACCATGAAAGCTGGTGAAATCATGGAACTGGCCGCAGAAGGCTGCCAGAAGTTTGGCGGCAAGGCGGTTTATATTCGTCCCACCTATTGGGGCGTTGGCAGTCTCAATTCCGTTATCAATGTTGACCCTGATGACATTGAATTCTGCCTGACCCTGTTTGATGCGCCGATGCCGGATCCAAACAACGGCATGAAAGTCACCACGACCAAGTTCCGTCGTCCAACTCTGGAAACCATGCCGACCAATGCCAAGGCGTCCGGTCTCTACATCAACAATGCGCGTTGTTTGAAAGAAGCCATGGCCAAAGGCTTTGATAATGCCATCGTTTGCGACATGCTGGGCAATGTTGCGGAACTGGCAACTGCCAACTTCTTCATCGTCAAGGATGGTATCGTCAAGACCTCCGTGCCAAACGGCAGCTTCCTCAATGGCATCACGCGCCAGCGGACCATCCAGCTGCTGCGCGACGCTGGAGAAACCGTTGTCGAATGCACGCTGACTCTTGATGATTGCCGTCAGGCGGATGAAATGTTCTCCACTGGTAACTATTCCAAGGTCGTGCCGATTTTCGCCTTTGACGAACGCGAATATGATCATGGCCCGATTGCCAAGAAAGCCCGCGAGCTTTATTGGGAATTTGCCTTCAAGAAATAATCCGGTGGGATTCATCCACAAATGAGTCTGATCAAAAGGAGAGGGCGCAAGCTCTCTCCTTTAATTTTGCGTTAAGTCTTTGGTTTGATATCAGAGCATGGATTGCAGGTTGCCCTGCTTTTGACATTTTGCAAGTTTACCTAGTAATGGTGGAGAGAAGATGCCTATTGAGGATTGCGCCTTGACGAAATTCTGGACAGTTCGGTTTCCCTCTGGAGGACTGGAACGTCTAGGCGTATATGTGAAATATGTGCATCAAGGTCCAGAAATGTGATTGTGATCCTATTTTGCGTCTCAGCCACGAAATCACCGCCAGGAGCAAAATGATGAAAAGCAAACGACCCTTATCGTTTCTGATTGTTGCAAGCCTGTCGATTGGGTTGGTGCTGCCAGTTCTTGATGTTGCCAACGCCTTTCAGCCCCCGGGGGCACCGGGAGGGCCTGCGCCTTCCATGCCGGAAGATCCGGCCGCATCAATGTCTCCGATGCTGACAGATCCCGGTTTCATGATGGCGGCGTCCTCGCGTCCATCCAAACCAGTGACCACCGGCAATGCCCACAATATTCGCCCCAATCCGACACCCTCCAAATGCCTGATGCTCGCAAGGGAAATAGGAGCGTCGCGGGTCTGGTGGGGGCGCCATGTCGGAGCCAAGGAGATCGATGACAACGATCTTCTCTTCTCCTTCGGGCCACGCCGGGTCGAGTTTGATGATATTGGCTGTTTCCGAACCAAGAAAGACTGCCAGAATTGGCTCTATTGGAAACGCACCGAATATCCGATCTTCGCCTCTATCAGCCCTTGCCGAAGAGGGCTCTGACTGTCTGCCATCTGGCCAGCAAAGGTGCTGTCTGATGATTGCAACAGCAAGACTTGCACAGCGCTCCAGACTTGAAGCTTGATCAGAAGACAAAAAGAAAACCCCATCTCATCGAGATGGGGTTTCTTTTGCTCGCTTGTTTGACGTGATAAGCGGTAACAACCACGCCTCTCGCAAGATTGATCAGGAAGCGGCTTCCAGAAGCTCAGCCACATATTCCCAGTTGACCAGATTGTCGAACCAGCTTTCCAGATATTTCGGGCGGGCATTGCGATAGTCGATATAGTAAGAATGCTCCCACACGTCGCAGCCCAGAAGAGGCACGCCGCCATGAACCAGCGGGTTTTCGCCATTCGGGGTCTTGGTGACAACCAGCTTGCCGTCAACCAGCGCCAGCCATGCCCAGCCGGAACCAAACTGCGTGATGCCCGCATTGATGAAATCGGTGCGGAACTTGTCCATACCACCAAGGTCAGCATCAATTTTCGCAGCAAGCGCACCCGGAACGCTGCCTTGCTTGGCAACAGGCTTCATCCATTTCCAGAAATGCAGGTGGTTGTAATGCTGTGCTGCGTTGTTGAACAGGCCGGCATTCTTGCCGAAGCTTTCTTTCACCACGTCTTCGAGGCTTTTGCCTTCAAGGCCGGAGTCTTTGAGAAGATTGTTGCCATTGGTGACATAGGCGAGATGATGCTTGTCATGATGGTATTCCAACGTCTCTGCAGACATGAAATCGCCCAGTGCGTCATAGGCATATGGAAGTTCGGGAAGTTCAAAAGCCATTGAAAAATCTCCATTTAAAAGAAAGGCACCGGCGGAAAAAGTCGGCGAATAATTGATCTGCATCAAAAATAATGATTGTTGCTCCTTCCCACAAGGGTAGGCTTCAATCTTTTTTTTAAAATGCTTCTAAATTCACAAGCTTTCCGAATTTCGATGCCGAAAACCCCATTTCCGACTGATTCAAAAATCTATCATTTTCTCAATCAATGCGCGAGAAAGCCTTTTGTTCCATGCCGAACAGGGAAACGAGCTTCTCTTCGAAAATCTTGGGTGAAAAATCTTCTTCCCTGATGCGCTCGAAACAGGCTTTCTTGATTCTTTCGATCTGGGGGCGATCTTCCAGCAATTCCTGAAGCTTGACCGCGAGCAGAAAGGCGTCGCCAATCGGCACCAGCGGGGCGACCATGCCTCCCTTCAGAATATCCATCGGACCGCTGGCGCAGGTGGAAACGCAGGCAATTCCCGCATCCATCATCTGGCACAGGGCAAAAGAATAGGGGGCATTCGTCGCTGCCAGACAATAGATGTCGAAAGCCTCGGCCATTTCGCCAGCATCCATCGGACCGATAAAATCCACGAAAGGTGCGATTTGGTCAGAAAGCTCCTTGAGCTCATGCTCCATCGGGCCTTGCCCGGCAATGATGAATTTGACATCCGGGCTGCTCTGATGCAGCAACTGGGCAGCATGAATGAAGGTGCCAAGGCCATCGCCTTCCAGAAAGGGACCACTTGCACCAATGGTAAGCGGGGCTTTCTCATCCTCGGGCAGAGGGGCAATCTCGCTAAACTGGCATTCATAGGGATGGGGCATCACATCCACCGGAATGTTGCCCTCAAACAGATGATCGGCTTCTTCGGCAATGCTGGATGTGAGGGTCACCAGCCGCTGCGCATGCTTGAAACCGGCTAGATTGTCATCATGGCAGACGCCGATAACCTTGCGCGCGATCTGGCCCAGCCCGCGGCAGGCAAATGCCTCATGACTGAGGGCAAAATCAAACCGGAACCGTCGCGTGGCCGTAAGGATGGGCCAAAGCTGCGGTGTCCGCGTCAGAAGCTTGCGGGCAAAGTCCGACATGGGATACATGCGATAGCCCATGGAGCGCGCTTCCTCGGCAAAGGGCGAGCCATTTGGCGCCATGATGGTCATGTCAAAGCAATTGCTGTGGGTGAGATGATGCAGATAGATGTCATAGGCTTCCAGAATGGCCCCATCCTTGACCTCAGGCGCGAAAAACAGCAGGGTTTTGCGCGGCTGCTCGAAAGTGACGTGACTATCCATCGTCTGCATTTCTAAAAGTCTCCGGTGGTCATTCATTTGCAGAGTTGACAAGGAAATCACAAATCTTGCAACCCGCACCACCCTTTGAGTCTATGACAGAAATCCCGACGCACTGCAACAATGGGGGACCGCGAAGAGGAAAGCAGTGCCATAATGGTTTGGAAAACCCAAGATGGCTTGATTTCCGGCCAGTGATTGGCCAAAAGGGAAGGGCCTGAAGCAAGACGCAAACCAGAGCTTCTACATCTGCGAAAAAGCCCTATTCAGGCGGCATTTGCAGTTATCCCTCCAAGATCCCGCTATTCATCCAAAAAGAAGACAAAATCATGACCATTGTTCCAAATTGGCAAGCAGCCGAACATGTCGCAAAAGAAATCAGCAAGGCCTGGGGGGCAAAAGAGCCCGGTGGTGTCATCCTTGTTTTCGATGCAAAAGGCGATCAGCTCTCCATTGCTGCCGGACTGGAGAATCTGAACACGGGAAAAGCCTTTTCTGACCGGACTGTGGGGCGATTTGCTTCCATCACCAAACATCTTTTCTGTTCGCTGCTGCTTCGGCATCTCGATCTGGTCGGCCTTGATGACAGGCTGGGCAAACATCTGCCCGAGCTTTCCGAGCCGGTGGCGAGCGTGACCGTCGAGCAGGCGCTTGATATGAGCGGCGGCTTGCCGGACATGCGCGAATGCCTCAGTCTGCTGGGATTGTCGGTCTATACCGACACCAGCGAAGAGGCCAACCACGATTTCATGGCCCGCCAGACCCGTCTCAATTTCAAGGCGGGAACGGAAGTATCCTATTCCAACACAGGCTATCGTCTGGTCGAGATTATCCTCAAGCGCAAGGGCATTCTGCTTCGCGACTATTTGCGCAACAGCCTGAATGATGAACTGGGAACCAATTTCGATGCGCCCCATGTCTGGGCCGAGCCGGTCACTGATCTTTGCCCCGGCTATTGGTTCGATGGCGAGCGCTGGTTGCAGTCTGCCGCTGGCTTGCAGATTTCCGCATCGGGTAGCGTGACCACCTCCGCCAGTTCCATGAGCAAATGGCTGCGTGCCCTGATGGCAGGTGAAGGCAAGTGGGCTGGCATTCTGGATCAGCTTTCCGCAGCGCGAGACTTGCAAAATGGCACCAGAACCGGCTATGGCCTTGGCATCACAGACACAATTCTGGGCAATCGCACACTGATCGGCCATGGAGGCAGCCATCCCGGCTATAAGGCCTATATCATGATGGATCGTGCAAGCGGTACCGGCACCGTGTTTCTCTCCAACCGCGATGATGTCGATTCTCGTGGCACCGCTTCGCAAGTCATGGCCGCGCTGTTGGATCTGCCCATGCCCAAGCTGGCGTCAGGGCGCATTCCGGACGGTGTTTATGTTGCCGATGAAGGGCCTTTCTGGCTGGATATTGCTGGCAGCACCGCAACATGGATGGATGATGCCTGTTCCCTTTATGAAGAGGGTGCAAACAGGGTATCGACGCGCTCGGCTACCTCTGAGCTTGATCTTGAATGGAATGGTGAGGCGCTGGTGGGAAGCGTTGGCTATGTGCCCCGTCGCCTGTCACCCGCTCAGCCGGAAGCTGTTGCCACTACCCTTGATGGCATGTGGCGCAGCGATGAGGGTGCCGTGCTGGAAATCGGCAATGGCGCGCTGACGATCGGCGCCGGGCCTGTTCGCCAGACAGTTGCTTTGCAGTCCCTTGGCGGCGGCCGCTATCTGTTCACTCTGGTTGACAGTCTTTGGACCAAGCGTGTCTGTCTCAATATTCTGGATGAGAACCGCTTCGAATTGGCGCTTTCGCGCGCCCGGATGATTGAATATCGGCGCATGAGCTAAGATTTATTGCAATTTTGGCAGGCGGGGATCTAATTCTCGCCTGTTACATTCTGGTTTTAACGCAAATTGCTTTTCCCAACTAAGTCTATCTTGTCTTGAAATGCAAAAATCCGCGAGATTCTGGCGTTTTTGTTTCTGAAGATTGCCAGTCTCAAGAATTTTTCAGTAGAATCTCACTTTCCCTGAAGTTTTAAACCTATGTGAACTTTGCTCTCCTATAAGAAGAGCAAAGCGCTAGAATGAAGATTAAAACCAGCAAGAAACAAATTGATTTAGTTTTCCAAGAAGAATGGCGGAAATCGGTATTTTCTACAAGGAATGTGCTTGAGTTTCTGTTCAAGATTTTGATCTTCAGCCCTAGATGGCGACATTGATTGCACTTACGCATTCCGAAGGAGACAGGACGTGCCTCTCAGCAAGGACTTCGAAATCCAAGCCCACGACGAGTTTGATTTCTTAGGAACCGACTATCGCGCCCTATTCGATACAAGTAATGCCACTATATTTCAAAAGCCCCAATGGCTTGATCTGCTCTATTCGCGGCTGGTTCCTACCACCGATGCGAGGCCGCTGATCCTGTCGGTGCGCGACAAGAATGATGGCCGGCTCTGTCTTCTCCTGCCGCTTCTGCGCACATCCTATCTGGGCCTGTCCTGCGTTGAACCTGCCGATCTGGGGGCTGCGGACTATAATGCCATCATCTATGATCCCGCCTCGACAGAGAGATTGCTCAGTGACGATCGGTTGAGCGACGTGATCATTGGCCTGCTCAAGCCCTGTCAGTTGATCTTCTTTCGCAAGATGCAGGGTGACGATGCCGTTTTGGCGCATGTTCTGGGCCAGAAAAAGGACCAGACACGGGGCCAGACGCGGGGCAAGGTGAAGACGGGGGACATGGTTTCCTCCGGCCATGACATGGCAATCTGGGCTCCCTATGAGGATTGGCGGCAGGAAATCCTGTCCAACAAGCTCAGAACGCGCCTGCGGCAAAAGCACAAGAAGCTCGTCAAGTTTGGTGATGTTTCCCTCAGGATCTGCACTGAAGAAAATGACATCAGAACGGTGATGCGCGCCTTGCAGGAGCAGCGGCGTGAACGCTATCCTGACGATTTGTTTCTTGAAGAGCGCTATTTCGACTTCTATTGCGCGGTTGCGCTGGAGGGTGTTGAAACCGGTCTGTCAGAGCTGTCGGCCTTGTATGTCGGCGACGAGATTGTCGGCATCGAGCTGGGCTTCATTCATGATCATTGCTATCATTTCATCCTCTCGGGCATGCAGGGCGGGCAATATTACAAATTGTCGCCGGGCCTGCATCTGATCGACTATATTCTCGCCCATCGTGTTGAACTGGGAGATACGCGGATCGATTTCACCATCGGTGATGAAGACTATAAGGCCAGCTTCGGTGCAAAGGCGACCCAATTGCGCCTCATGGCGCGCCCGATGTCGCTGTTCGGCTCATTGGCGCTCAAGGCCTATATGCAGGGCGGGCCAGTCAAGGCCTTTGCCAAGCGCATCGTCTCGATGACAAAGCGCTGATTGCTCAAATAAAGATTAGCAAGGCTGTCACTCTTCGCCTGTCAAACAATGCCAATGCATAAACAAAGACCGCCTGTCAGAAAACTGACGGCGGTCTTGTTTTTCATGCCTCAAAAGGCCAGACATCGACGCCTAAAGCTTGCCGCTGACCTTGATGGCAAAAGCATATTCCAGCGCTGTTTCCTTGAGGCGGTCGAACCGGCCCGAGGCACCGGCGTGGCCGCTCTCCATATTGATCCGCAGCAGCAGCAGATTGTCATCCGTGCGCTTCTCTCTCAGCTTGGCAACCCATTTGGCCGGCTCCCAATAGGTGACGCGCGGATCTGTCAGACCACCCACGGCGAGAATGGCCGGATAGGCCTGCTCGGAGATATTGTCATAGGGGCTGTAGGAGGCAATGAAGCGGAAGTCCTCTTCCGATGTGATCGGATTGCCCCATTCGGGCCATTCGGGTGGCGTCAGTGGCAAGCTGCCGTCGAGCATCGTGTTGAGCACATCAACAAAGGGCACGATGGCCAGAATGCCCGAGAACAGGGAAGGGGCCATGTTGGTAACAGCCCCCATCAGCATGCCGCCAGCAGAACCGCCTTCGGCCACGATCTTGCCGCGGGAAGTATAGCCCTCCGCCGCCAGAAACTCGCCTGCGGAAATGAAATCCTTGAAGGTGTTGGTCTTGGTTCCCCTTTTGCCATTCGTGTACCAGGCAAAGCCCTTATCCTTGCCACCCCTGATATGGGCGATGGCGTAGACAAAGCCGCGATCGACAAGCGAAAGCGCGGTGGTCGAGAAACTTGCCGGAATGGAAATGCCATAGGAACCATAGCCATAGAGCAGGCAGGGGGCAGAGCCATCCAGCGCCGTGTCCTTGCGATAGAGCAGGGTGACCGGAACCGTTTCGCCATCATGAGCCGGAGCCATCAGGCGGCGGGTGACATAATCTTCCGGATTGTGCCCTGAGGGGACTTCCTGTTCCTTGCGCAAAGTGCGCGAGCGGCTGGACATATTATAGTCATAGACGCGGCTCGGCGTGGTCATGGATGAATAGGAAAAGCGGACGATGTCCGTATCAAATTCCATGGAGCCCTGAAAACCGAGAGAATAGGCTTCCTCTTCAAAGGCAATGGCATGCTGGGCACCGTTGCGCAGAGAGCGGATCTGAATGCGCGGCAAGCCGTTTTCCCGCTCCATCCAGACAAGAAAATCCTTGTAGATGCTGTGGCTCAAAATCAGCCGACCAGCCTGATGCGGGATCAGATCCTTCCAGTGGATGCGTCCGGACATGGTCGGCGCGGCGGTGACAAGCTTGAAATCCTCCGCATCGTCGGCGTTGGTCAGAATATAGAGAATACCCTGTCCCTCATCGACGCTATATTCGATGCCGGTTTCACGTTCGGCAATCAGCCGTGGCTTGCTGGCATTGTCTTTTGCGCTGAGCAGATAGGTTTCACTGGTTTCATGATCATGACAATCGATGAAGATCAGATTGCCCGACTGGCTCTTGCCAAGCCCGACAAAGAAGCCAGGATCGGTTTCTTCATAAAGCAGTTCATCCTCTTCCTGCACGGTTCCCAGCTTGTGGCGGAAGACGCGGCAGGGGCGATGATTTTCATCCTGAAGGGTATAATAGATATGCGTGCTGTCTTCGCTCCAGACGACGCCACCGGTGGTCCGCTCCAGATGATCCGCCATTTCTTCGCCTGTTGCCAGATCGCGGATGCGGATGGTGAAGAATTCAGAGCCCTTGGTATCCACTGACCACGCCATTTTATCATGGTCGGGGCTGTGGGAGAGGGAGGCCAGCCGGAAAAAGGCCTCGCCTTCCGCTTCCTTGTTGCCGTCCAGAAGAACCGTTTCTTCTCCACCCTCGCGCGGTGTGCGCACATAGAGCGGATATTGTCCGTCCAGCACATAGCGGGTCGCATAGGCGAACGGGCCGTCCGGCGCAGGCACCGAGCTGTCATCTTCCTTGATTCGGCCCTTCATCTCGTCGAAAAGTCTGCCCTGAAGCGCTTCGGTGTCGGCCATCTCTTCGCTTGTATAGGCATTCTCTGCTTCCAGATAGGCCTTGATTTCATCATCCAGAACATCGCTGCCCTGTTGCATGACTTGCTGCCAGTTATCGGCTCGAAGCCACGCATAATCGTCGCTGAGCTCGATACCATGATGGGAAACGCGATGATCGTGCTTTCTCGCACGCGGTGCGCGAGAAGCAAAGGCAGCCTTGTTAAAAGCGGTCTGGTTCTGTGGTGACATTGTGTGACCTTGTTAAACGGCGATATTTTCCATTACACCTATGATTTTCAGGGGCAATGTGCAAGGCCGGCGTTTCTTGCATTTGAAACTCATAACAGCAGTCTTTGGCTTTTCATTGTCTGATTGGTCACAAAAGGGGAGGTGAGACTCTTCCCCGATATGATCTCAATGCGCTTTGGTCATTTTTCGACCCTAATTTCCCGCCGGAGCTTGTTTGCAAATCGGATGGCAAGTGATAGCAATGAGCAACAAGCAACGGCAAGACATGCAATCCCGGCCTCTTGTCACAAAAGAAATGGAGCCTTCCCATGCCGCATATGGTTATCAGCTATGCCAAACCTCTCGAAGCTGAAATGGAAATCAAGCCGCTTGTCGAGACGGTCTGGAATGTCGCAGAAAAGTCTGGCCTGTTTACGCCAGCCGCCATCAAGTCGCGCGCTTTGCCTGTCGAGCATTTTGTCACCGGTGGAAGCGACAAGCTCTTTGTTCATGTGGAAGCCAAGATGTTTGCTGGCCGCACCACCGAGCAGAAAAAGGCCCTGACCAAAAGCCTCTTTGATGCCATCACCGCCATGGTTGGTTCGCAAGTCGCCGTCAGTGTCGAGGCGATTGATATGGACAAGGAAAGCTACACCAAATCCTAGCGGACGCTCACTGATTGTCTGCGCCAGTCCCAAACAGTCAAGAAGGCCTCTGGCAGCGCGCAAAAAGGCGCAGCCAGACCTTTTGGCAAATGGTCTCTGGTTTAATCTGGAGAAGCAGCAGGCCAGCGAGAGCCGGTTGATGCTAACTGAAGTCGGCCCTTCAGGATTTCAGGCCTGAGCACTTGTGCTCTCTGCACGGTTTCGGCGAAATGAAATGACCGCAATGGCCAGCGTCGTCAGGGCAATGACCAGACCGGCCGAAAGGGCCTGAATGGGGCCTATGGTGTCGGCCTTGCGCAAGACTGCTTCTTGCGGATTTTCAGGGTTATAATGCACCGTGACATTGGTGCCTTGCCGCAAATCCTCAATTTCCGTTTCAGCGACACCGCGCAAGGTGCGGGCCGGATGATGCGCGCTGATTTGGTTCCCTATGATAAATTGCCCATCGACCTCATAGCGATAGCGAACCTGCGGCAGAAACATTTCCCTCGGCGATCCATTGGCCTTGGTTTCTATTTGCGGTTCGACGCGACTCTCCAATATCTGGCCCGGGGCATCTTTCCACGCTTTGGGGATCTGTGCCTCCTGCAAGCCCATCCAACCGAGCCCGGCATAAACAAAGCCGCCGAGCGAAATGGCCAGCATGAAATAGCTCAGAATGCAGGGGGAAGATTTTTGACAGGATACAGTTTCACTCATCGAACACTCCATTCGGATTGGCCCTGGCGAGCTTAAGGCTGTCTATGAAAATTGCAAGCTGCCCATCAGTCTTGTCGGCAAGCTTAATCAAACGGCCTTGAGGAAGATCTGTCCTCGGGCTCAATCCTCTTCGGGCTCGAATTGCAGCGCGACACCATTCATGCAATAGCGAAGGCCGGTGGGCATGGGGCCATCGTCAAACACATGGCCGAGATGGGAACCACAATTTGCACAGCGAATTTCGGTTCTCTTCATAAAATAACTGTGATCGACATGCTCGCTGACCGCCTCCGCGGCGGCAGTCTGGTAAAAGCTGGGCCATCCGCAGCCGGCATCAAACTTCGAATCGGATGTAAATAGGTGGTTTCCGCAAGCAACGCAGAAATATTTACCTGTCCTATTCTCGAAATTGAGCGGAGACGAGCCGGGGCGCTCTGTTCCATGCTGTCTCATAACGCGATATTGTTCATCGCTAAGTAGTTTTTTCCAGTCTTCTTCTTTCTTTAATTCTTTCGTCATAGCATGGCCTCAGATCAAGACACTTAAATCTTGTAAAAATGGCTGGTTAAACTTTTGCGTAATTCTTGTCTATCCGGGTTTTCACTATATGGTTCTACAGCGCTGAATCATATAGGTATCCGCAAGCTTAGCCGAATGGCTAGTTTGATGCAGGTTTTTCATCGCAGCTGAAACACCATCTTTCTTTTGTGACCCACGCATTCGGTCGTTGAAGAGTCTTGAGAAGGGGAAAATGCCGCATTGCGGTGCGGTTGTTTCGTATGGTGGTATTAGGGCGGTGGAAAAACTCAATAGGACCACTATATTGTCTTGTCAGGGAATGACGGGAGATCGATGTGGGGCGCAATAAAGAAACGCAAAATGGTTTGCTTGCGCAACTTTCCACAGAAAACAGAAAGTTTATGGGTTATTTATATAAAAAGAACCTGTAAGTCCGATAGTTAAGATCAGGTCAAGTTACCTCAAGGGTGAACTGGCCATTTGAATAGCTTGGAGAGGTGGCGCATGGCGTTGGAATTCGGTGGCGGTCTCAATTGGGCTTTGGCAACCCCCTTTGCTGCGGCAGTGGTGGCGCCCTATCTCAAAAGGGCCATGGGGCATAATGTTGCCTGGCTGCTCGCTTTGGTGCCCGCCGGGATTTTTGTCTATCTCTGCCGTTTCATTGGTACTGTTGCGACGAGTGGCCATGGCGTCCATATCACGCCGATCGACTGGTTGCCGCAATATGGCATTCAATATTCGCTCTTTGTCGATGGGCTGAGCTTGGTCTTTGCCTTGCTGATTTCCGGCATCGGTACGCTCATCATTCTCTATTCCGGTGGCTATCTGAAAGGGCATGCCGATCAGGGCCGTTTTCTCAGCTTCATGTTCCTGTTCATGGGATCCATGATCGGGGTCGTGCTGGCTGATAACCTGATGACCCTGTTCATCTATTGGGAACTGACATCGATCACCTCCTTCCTTCTGATTGGCTTCAATCACAGGGAGGAACGCTCTCGCCGTGCAGCGCTTCAGGCTCTGATCGTGACGGGCGGAGGCGGTCTTGCCCTGCTTGCCGGTCTTTTGATGATGTCCCACGCCGGTGGCAGCATGGAAATGAGCAGCTTGCTGACAAAAGGCGACCTTCTCAGAGACAATCCGCACTATATCGCCATTCTGCTTTTGCTGCTTGGTGGAGCATTCACCAAGTCTGCCCAGTTCCCGTTCCATTACTGGCTGCGCAATGCCATGGAGGCCCCGACGCCGGTTTCCGCCTATCTGCATTCGGCCACCATGGTTAAGGCCGGGGTCTATCTGTTGATGCGCGTGCAGCCTATTATGGGGGACACGACGCTCTGGATGACGATCCTGCCGATCTTTGGTGGCGTAACGCTGCTGATGGGAACATGGATGAGCCTGCGCCAGACCGACCTCAAGCTGACGCTGGCCTATACCACGATTGCCTCGCTGGGATTGCTGGTCATGCTGGTCGGCACTTCCAATGAAACGGCCATTACCGGCGCCGTTGTCTATCTGTTTGCCCATGCCCTGTTCAAGGGCGGCTTCTTCATGATTGTCGGCACCATCGACCATGAGGCCGGAACCCGTGATGTCACCCGCCTTGGCGGCTTGCGCAAGGCGATGCCGGTTTCTTTCTATGCGGCCATTGCCTGTGCCCTGTCCATGGGCGGGATCTGGCCCTTCATTGGCTTCATCGCCAAGGAAGAGCTTTATCTTGGCCTGCTTGGCACGTCTCTTTCCGCCTTGCTGTTGACGCTGACCGCCGTATTGGGCAATGCGATGATGTTCGGTGCCGCCTTCGTGGTCGCGCTGAAGCCGTTTCTTGGTGAAAAGGGCAATATGCCAAAACACGCCCATGAGGGGCCGGTGCTGCTGATCGCCGGTCCGGTAACGCTGGCAAGCCTTGGTTTGCTGTCGATGCTGTTTGGCGATTTCGTTGGCGCAGCACTCCTGCGCCCGATGGCCGATGCAGTCCATGGCCATCATGGTCATCTGTTAATCGGTGTCGGAGCTGTTCATCTCAACTTCGCCTTCATGCTGTCTCTGATCACCGTTGCTTTGGGTGTTGGCTTCTATTTCAGATATGAAGCGATCCGCTCCACCAGAGGTGTTCTGATCCGCTTCATGGGGGAGGGGCCAGACAGCTTCTTTGATATCTTCATTGCCGGGCTCGTCCGCTTCTCGGCCCGCACCATGCGCCTGCTGCAAAGCGGCAATATGGAAGTCTATCTGGCAGCGACCTTTGCGACCATCGCCGTAGCCCTGCTGGTGCCGATGGTGGTCTTTGACGAACTGCCCGACTGGCCCGAGATACCCAATCTCTTCATCTATGAATGGTCCACACTTGGATTGGCCGTGGTCGGGCTCTATGCCTTGCTCGTTGCCAAGACGCGCCTGACCGCTATCGTGTCGCTGGGCATTCAGGGCTTTGCGGTAGCGCTCATTTTTCTGCTGTTCGGTGCGCCGGATCTGAGCTTTACCCAATTCATGGTCGAAACGCTGGCCGTTGTCATCATTGCTCTGATCATGAACCGGCTCTCGCTCAAGGAACATGACAAGCGTCCGATGCCGCAATTGCTGACCGATGCAAGCCTGTCCATTCTGGTCGGGCTCGGCTTCTGCCTGCTGCTACTGTCTGTGACGCAAGGGACGTTTGATCGCCATCTCAGCGACTTCTTCACCGACTATAGCCGCGTGATTGCCCACGGGCGCAACATCGTCAATGTCATCATTGTCGACTTCCGCGGCTTTGATACGCTGGGTGAAATTGCCGTGGTCACGATCACTGCGCTCTGCGTGCATACATTGACATTGGGCACCGGGCGGTCTGCCCTTCAGGGCAAATTCCTTACAAGCAAGACCGACCGCATGGATGAAACGACCTCCGGTCAGAAAGGAGCCGAGTGATGCAAACTCTGATTTTCAGGACAACGGCCCCGTTCCTTGCGGCCCTGATGATCCTTTTTTCCATCTTCGTGACCTTGCGCGGCCATAACGATCCGGGCGGTGGCTTCATCGGCGGGCTGATCGCAGCCTCGGCTTTCATGATGTATGGTATCGCCGCTGGCGTGGAATATGTCCGCAGGGCGCTGTATTTCCATCCGATTTCACTGGCTGCCTTCGGCCTGATGCTTTCTGCTGGCTCCGGCATTCTTTCTATATTCGAAGCTCAGCCCTTCATGACCAGTCAATGGACTTTCCCCACCATCATGGGGGTCGAAGTGGCGATCTCCACGCCGATGTTCTTCGATATCGGTGTGTATTTCGTGGTCATGGGTGCCCTGACGTCAATCGCTCTGAAACTGGAAGAGGAATAAAGCGACCATGGAAGGAGTTCTTTCTATTCTCGTTGGCATCTTCTTCGCCGTCTCTATCTATCTGATGATGTCGCGCTATACCATCCGCATCATGCTTGGGGTGGCAGCGCTGGGCAACGCCGTCAATCTGCTGATATTCACCGCAGGTCGCTTGATGCGCGAGGTGCCGCCGATCATTCCCGAAGGCGCATCGGTGCCCGAGATCCCGACGGCAAACCCTCTGCCGCAGGCTCTGATTCTGACGGCAATCGTGATTTCATTCTCGTTTCTGGCCTTTCTCCTCGTGCTTGCCTATCGGGCCTATCAGGAGTTGGGAACCGACGACATCGTAAAAATGCGTGTCGCGGAACCGGCAGATGAAGATCTGCCTCCTGTCAGCTATTAAGGAGAGTAGGCTATGGCTGGAAATGCTGATCATGCGATAGACTTTGGGGCAGGCATGCTGATGACGCCGACCTCAGCCGCCGACTGGCTGATCGTGGCGCCGTCCCTGATCACGATTGTCGGTGGTGCCTCGCTGGTGATGTTGCGCTATCAGACCAAATGGCATGGCTATCTTGCCTGTCTGTATCTGGCGGCTCTGGTTGTCATCAATGCAATTCTGCTCTCGCGGGTGATGGAAGGTGGTCCCCTGACCATGACCATGGGCCGCTGGCTGCCGCCCTTTGGCATCACGCTGGTGGTTGATGCGCTCGGTGCGCTGATGGCGCTGATATCCGCTATCGTGGCGCTGGCGGTCTGCATCTATTCACTGGCCGATATATCTGTGACATCCCGTCGCTTCGGCTTCTATCCCTCGCTGCTGTGGATGATGGCGGGGATCACGGGCTCATTCCTGACTGGTGACATCTTCAACCTCTATGTCTGGTTTGAGGTGATGCTGATTTCATCCTTCGGCCTTCTCATCGTTGATGGTGAACGCATCCAGATGGACGGCGCGATGAAATATGCCGTTCTCAACCTGATGGCGACGACGCTTTTCCTCGTCACCACAGGCTATCTGTATGGTGCGGTCGGTACGCTGAACATGGCTGATATTGCCATGCGCCTGCGCGAAATGCCTCAGGGAGCTGCGCCGATGGGCACCATCGCAACGCTCTATCTGTTGGCATTCTCTATGAAAGCTGCGGCTTTCCCGGTCAATTTCTGGCTTCCCGCCTCCTATCATACGCCCAAGATTGTGGTGTCCGCCATTTTCGCCGGACTGCTAACCAAGGTTGGCGTTTACGCCCTCATTCGCACGCTGGTGATGGTGATGCCGGAAGGGCGCGACCTGTTGAGCGACCTGATTGCATGGATCGCAGCGCTCACCATGATCGTTGGTGCCCTTGGCGCTCTGGCCCAGAATGATGTGCGTCGTTCATTCGGCTTTCTGGTGGTTGGTGGCATTGGGTCTTCCATGGTTGGTGTCGCCGTTGGAACGGAAAGTGCCATCACGGGAGCCATTCTGTATGCGGTCAATTCCATATTGGTGATGACCGCCCTTTATCTGGCCTTCGGTATCCTGATGCGCAAAAATGGCGGCAAGTATAATCTTGCCGAGCTTGGTGGTGGCTACAGGGCCTCCAGCTGGCTTTCCATCCTGTTTCTTGCGCTGGTCTTTGCCGCCTCCGGGCTGCCACCATTCTCCGGCTTCTGGCCCAAGATGGTGCTGGTGGAATCCAGCCTCAAGGAAGGCTATGGCTGGCTCGCCTTTGCGCTTTTGCTCTCCGGCTTCATCACCACCATCGCCATGGGGCGCATCTGGACCCACGCCTTCTGGCGCGGCGGCCCGATCGGTACGCAGGATGGGCGAGACGGTGCGCCGCTGCACCAATTGTCCGAGATTGTGCGCCAGCGTGTCTTTGTGCCGGTTCTCGCACTTGTGGCGCTGATCGTCTATATCGGGATCAACCCCGCTCCGGTCTACTCTGTTTCACAATATGGTGCGGCAACGCTGCTTCAACCGGATGAATATTTCGATGCAGTCTTCGGACCGGTGCGCGAGCAGGAACAGGCGCGCGCCGCAGAGAAGGCGGGGCAGCAAACAAATACCGGCAGCGCCGAAATGCCGCATGCCGCTGAGAAACCGGAAGGAGCGCACTGATGAAATATCTTTTTCTGATCAACGTTCTTCTCGCCATCATCTGGGCCGCTGTTGGCGGCACCTTCACGGTGCCCAACCTGCTGTTCGGCTTTGCGCTTGGCACCATCGTGCTGTTCATCATCAGGGAGAAAGCAGGTACGTTGCGCTATTTTCAGCGCGTCAAACGGATTGTCGCGCTGTTGTTCCTGTTTATCTTCGAGCTGATCAAGTCAGCTGCCAAAGTGGCCATTCTTGCCGTTTGCCCCAATATCAAGCTCAAACCCGGCTTTTTTGCCTATGAGCTGAAAACGGATCGGGATCTGGAAATCACCATTCTGGCAAATCTCATCACGCTGACACCGGGGACCTTGTCCGTCGATGTGTCCGACGACAAGAAATATCTCTATATTCACGCCATTACCATCGATGATCTGGAAGATATGCGTGAAGACATCGAAACCGGCTTTGAACGCAAGATCATGGAGGCCTTCCGCTGATGGAGCCACTGATGAACATATATTCCTTTCTGGATGTCGCCGTCTTGCTGACATTGATGATTCTGTCGCTGTCCTTCCTTTTTACGGCCTATCGCATCATCAAGGGGCCAACATTGGGAGACCGCATCATCGGCCTTGATATGCTGGTGGCGGTCGGGATCGGTTTCATCGCGGTGATCGGCGTGAAAACGGATTTCTATCTCTACACGGATATCGCGATTGCGCTTGGACTGGTGGGCTTCCTGTCAACTCTGGCTTTTGCCCGCTTCATACTCCATCACGGTGACAGTTCTGAGTTTTTTGATGAGGAAGAAAAGGCCAGAGCAGAGGCTGATGCCCAGAAGGCACTGGAGGGACTGAAATGATCGGTATGACCCTAACAATGATTTCAGATGTGTTTGTTGGGCTTTTGCTCTTGCTTGGAGCGGTTTTTGTGCTTACAGCTTCCATCGGAATGCTTCGCTTTCCAGATGTCTATACCCGGATGCATTCTGCCTCCAAGGCCGGAACGCTGGGATCGGGCATCGCTCTTCTTGCATTGGCGCTGCATTCGGCTGAATTTGATGTCTTCTCCCGCGCTATTGCGGGTATTATCTTCTTCCTGTTGACCACGCCGGTCACAGCCCATCTGGTTGCAAAAGCTGCTTACTCTACCGGAACAAAACCCTGGAAAGGTACAGTAATTGACGAATATGCGGAAAGTATGGAAAAGAATTCGAAAAATAAGTGATTTTTCTATATCTGACCGTTCAGTGAATGTTAACCAGGGAGTTTCTTAGTGAAACTCCCTTTTCTTATTTTTGTTTCTGCGCGCATACATAATCTTGCTTTACTACGACATTTGGGCGTCATCAATTCGTTTCCCACAAGCAAATAGAGAAAAATATATTATTTCTTGAAGTAAAAACACAGATACATTACCAATGTCGTCAATGGATTTTGAAACTGGTGACTCTAGAATCCAACAGTTGGGTGCCAGATTGTTCAGGTGATCCCCAATCATCTTGAACCTCAATTGGAAAGAATGTCCGGATTATGTCAGAAAACACAGAAAACAACGTACTGATTGAGCTTACCGCTGATATCGTTTCCGCTTATGTTAGCAACAATGCCGTGCCTGTAAATGATCTTTCAGGCCTCATCGGCGATATCTACAAGGCTTTGGAAGATACCAGAACTCCTGTCTCTGAAGAAGTCGTAGAAGCTCCGAAACCAGCAGTCTCGGTCAAGAAATCGATCACATCAGACTATATTATCTGTCTGGAAGATGGGAAGAAATTCAAATCGCTTAAGCGCCATCTGCGGACCCATTACAATCTCTCGCCTGAAGAATATCGCGAGAAATGGGGCCTGCCAGCCGATTATCCGATGGTTGCGCCAAGCTATGCTGAAGCTCGTTCCAGCCTTGCCAAGAAAATGGGTCTGGGCCAGCAGCGCCGCAAAAAATAATGCCTTGCGCTTATCGTAAGGTGAGGGCACGCCAGCGGTGTGTCTCGCAAACAGAAAGGCAGCCTTGATGGCTGCCTTTTTTGTGTCGGATAGGGGCTCGCGGGTTACAGGAATGAAATGCGAATCACTTGCATCTTGCTTGTCGTGTTCTTTTCCATGCTGGGCAATGAGAGAGTTGCGCTGATCTGCTTTTCTCGGCTGCCAGAGCCTGCATAAGGCCTATATGACGCTGCAAGGAATAACGGTAATGTCCCGAGCGTCCCCGACGCCTTTCCGCGCGTAACGCCGCAGACAGCTTTTTGACGATGATTGCCGCATCATCTCGTTCCATTCTTTGCAATTCCGAGGGGAAGATGTGAAGCAGGCCGGGCAAGTCCCGCATGCGTTCATAGTCTCTTTCCCCGCAGCGTATCATTTCGCGCAAAAATGCCGGGCTCTGCAACAGCTGTGATGGCTGTGGCTGACCATCCTTTGCATGTGCAGGATCATCCTTCATTTTGAAAAGCTGATTGGTTCTGTGGCGCTGCCCAGCTTCGCCTAACGCGAAATACCCCGAGCGCCCGGCCTGTCTCGGCCGATGCATGGTCGCTGTCATGGATATATTCTCCGCCAGTTCGCGCATGGCTGAGTAACGAGCATAAGGGGAGTTTCTGGAACGGGTCAGCGGGCTGTTGAAGACTTTTCTTTGCTGGGAAAAAGACTGAAATTTGGTAGCCTTAGGTCATCCGTCACTAAAAACCGGAGTAGATTTTTTGTGAGGAATTTATTCCTGATTCACGCAAAGGTTGTATAAGTTGCAAATACAACAAAATGCAACCATAAAGCTTGGCTCATGGAGTGAATAATGGAAACTGCTGAAATTATTGAAAGAGATGGGGCCTGCCACCTAGCCTGGGCGGGAAATAAAGCGCCACATGTGGTGATGCAAAATGATTTGAATGCTCTCGCACTGGTTGATGAATTGGTGTCTCGAACATATAGGCTGCCGCGCAGCGCATTGCATGCAGGAACCCGTTGCAGAAAGAGCGTTGCCTTTGCCCGTCAGGTCGCAATGTATTTGTGCCATGTTTGCCTGAGCTACCCATTGAAAGACATTGCCGAATATTATCAGAGGGATCGGACCACCGTCGCTTATGCCTGCCGGGTCGTGGAGGATCGTCGCGAGGAAGAAGAAACCGAATTGTTGATCAACAGCCTCGAAAGCGCATTGGAAACAATGATGCTGGTTACGCCGCTAACCCGAATGAGGGCAAGATGAAGAACGAGAATGGAAATCCCTCAAATCCTGACGAGCAGGGACCAGACATTGATGAGACGCTATTGGCAGTTGCCAGATCCGCAGGCAAGAGCTTGGATCGTTGGCCGGCTTCTCATATTCGCGAACTCATTCAGCGTGGCTGGCTTCGCCAAGAAGGGGAGCGGCTGATGCTGACAACCAGCGGAAAGGGCAGATTGCGGCGTTCCAGACTGGAAGAGGAAGCCATCCGTATATCTTCTTGTGATCATCCATTACGGGCAAGGCAAGGTGCGCGCGTGTCGAAAGCGAAACACACATATGATGCGCCACAAGGAGAAGCAAGCCCTTTGCAGCAACTGGCAAAACGCAAGAAAAGTGACGGCAAGCCCTATCTGGGAGCAAGCGAGGTTGAAGCCGGAGAAAGGCTCTATCGCGATTTCGAAAGGGGCCAATTGGTCCGCGCGCTAGGCATAAACTGGCAGCGTCTTGGGCAACGCGAAGGTGCCATTTCAAAAAATGCCAGAGGTTCAAGGGCCAGGGAAGGGCATAGTGAAGCGGCACTTGATGCACAGGATCGGTTCCGCGCCGCAATCAAATATGTCGGCGAAGAATTCGCCGATCCATTGATTGACTTCTGTTGTTTCCTGAAAGGACTGGAGGAGTTGGAGCGGACGCGAAGCTGGCCGGCACGATCAGCAAAGCTGGTCATGTCGCTGGCGCTGAAAAGGCTGGCTCGATATTATGGTTTGTCCAATGTCGCCAATGGTCCGGAAAAAAATTCCATGCGCCATTGGGGTACGGAAGACTATCGGCCAGATTTCTCCTCTTCGTAATGAATGCTGTGATATGGCGCGTAAAATCGGATGCTGCACCGTCATGAGGCAAAGCATCACGGATGCAACGAAGGCCTTCAGGCTTGATCCAAAGCTTTGCGGGCATCTGCCTTGATGCGGCCGATCATTGCGGACAAACCGTTTGAACGCTGAGGCGTCAAATGGTCCCGCAGGCCGATCTGGTCAAAAATGGCATCTGCATCTGTCGCGAGAATCTCTTTGGCCGCTTTGCCCGAAAAGGTTGCCAGTGCGACGGCCACCAGCCCCTTGACGATATGAGCATCACTATCACCCTTGAAGGTGAGGACCGGGTTATCGCTGTCTCCGCTGACTTCAGTCGTGAGCCAGACTTGAGAAACGCAACCTTCGACCTTGTTTTGCGCATTCATCGCGTCGGCGGGCAGCTCTTCCAGCTCGCGCCCAAGTTCAATGACATAGCGGTAACGCTCTTCCCAGTCGTCAATAAAGGAAAAATTCTCGATGATTTCATCAATGGTCAAAGGCATTTGAGTCTCGATTTATTGAGTAGTCCATTTTGTATGTGGCTACAGTAATCAAGGCAAACATCCGGAGCAAGCATTCTGTTCAAACTGTTTATCGCCAAAGGCCAAGCCCGATTGACAGAGGCTGATTTGGGGGGGTGAGGTATGGACGAAAGAAAGCGCCGAAATGAAGTGCTGTTCATTTCGGCGCGGCCACTGGCCCAGTGGGGACGAGTATGGTCAGTTGCTTGATGCAATCGCGGGTGATGAGGCCGTTGTCAGTGACTAACAATTGAGACCGCATCAAGCTTCCGACCTGGAGTTCGGACCGCCCCTGGGGAAGGACAAGACCGAAATTCACATACCTTTCACTGTTCTTGCTTTGTCATGCCTTGCGTCTCATTCCGCACTGCGGACGATCTCTGCCAAGACCTGACGTTCCTGCTGCAGTTGGCTGACCGTGGGGTCATTCATGGCCAGCTTTTCATCAGCAGGTGTGCTTTCCTGAATGGCGTTTTCCTGTGGCGCGGAGCCGTCGCTGTCTCTATCGAGATAAAGATAAAGCTGCTTTGCGCCGTAGCGGGCTTTTGCCGAAAAATTGTCGATCGCAACTTCTCCCGCAGCGCAAACATCTGGCTGTCGCGAGCAGAATGAAGTGAAATCCTTCAATGTTGCCTGCGCTGCAACCAGAGCTTCTGTGGTCGACAATCTAGCTCCATTGGCTGAGTCAGATTGACTTTCCTGATCGGCTGGCAAAATCAGAATGACCAGCGATAGCCAAAAAGCTGCTCTGATAAGAAATGACATTCCCGTGCCCTTTCAATTCCCACTTACGCCCCGAAATTTCCACGGCGGCTTCCGTCCATTCATCAATATCAGGCGCAATCTCTTGTCGGATCATTGGATTTTCAATCAATTGCCTGAGCTGATAACTGCAATATATCCCTATGGTGTCAAAAGCAGTTTGAAAGAAAGAGTCAAAATAGATTCAAATTTGAGCTATCCAAAAAGCCTTTCTTTACCATGCCGCTCAGCCGCAGAATTCTGCGCCTTTAACCTTAACCGCAGCGGTGGAATGCAGGGCGGAAAATGTCGGAAATGGTACCCGAAAGGCTTCTATGAACAGCTGTGGACATTGCATAAGGCTATGAAATCATGAGGGTATTCGACTTGGCAAAAGGGTTTTATTGGCAAAGTGTTAACCATAACGATCATTTCTGGCCGTGAAATCACGAAAACCAATTGTTCATCATAAGAAGGTGTGTCCAGAGCCCGTGTTTTTTAGCGTTCCTTAAAAGTCTGCGTGGCAATCTGGTCCCAACGCTGCCTGCCGGCCAGAAGGTCGACAACCTGTGTTTGTATTGCGTAACTTTATGGACTCTCTGAAGTCGGAGGGCCATAAACCAGGTGAGGTTAAATCGTGCTCGACGCCTTTTGGGACAAATCGCCCCTTCGGTCAGTTATCGACGGCTTTCTACATGAACCCGGCAAGCTTTGTGAAAAGGACAGGGCACGGCACGCCTTGTTCATCGGGGTCCATCTGGCCGTCGGGCTTCTGGCTCTGGCAACTTTGCCATTGGTCGTCCTCGCCTCCGGTGGGGGCTTCAATGCGTCGGTTCCCGGTTTGGCTTTGCTTCCCGTCTGGATGCTGGCACCGCTCATTTCGGTCTTGTATTTGTCCAAGACCGGCAATCTGGGCAATGCGTTTCTGTTGACTGCAGCAACGACGGCCGCATTTGTGATCTGGGTTGCGACAATGACCGGCGGCATAAAGTCGCCGCATCTGATCTGGCTGGGTGTTATCCCGCTCGAAGTCGCTCTTTCCGGCAATCAGAAGATCATCAAGCAGGCCCTGCTTGTCTGCCTTGCGGCTTTGGCAGCGCTTGGCGCTATGGAAGCTGCGCAAATTCTCGATCACGCTGCGATGGGCGAAGAGGGCATCTCAATGATTGGTGCTTTCTCCATAATGGCTGCGATTGTCTATGGAGGTGCGCTGGCTGTCCGCATCGACCTGCTGCATCGCGAGCGTCTTTGCATGCTGCAAGCCGAGGAAATGCGCTATCGCTCCATCGCCGATACCATTTCTGACATGATTACCAGACATGATCGTAGCGGCGATGTCACATTTGCCTCCGCGACTGCTTCCTGTTTGCTCAATGTTCAACAGGAAGCACTGCTCGGCAGCGGGCTTTTCCAGATGATTCACATTCCGGATAGGCCAAAATTCCTTCAGGCGCTGTCCGATTGCATGAACCGGGCCGACGAGGATCAGAAACCTGTGACCGTGGAAGTGCGCATCATGGCGGAGGCTGACGAAATCGACGGGCAGGGCGGCAACGGAACAAAAGGCACAAGCCTGTGCTGGTGCGAGATGAAATGCGCTCCGGAGCGGGATGAACAGGGCATGGTCATTGGCGCAATCGCGGCCACCCGAGACATCAGCAAGCGCAAGCAGCAGCAATTTGCGATGGAAGATGCACGCAGCGAAGCCGAGCAGGCAAATGAGAGCAAGACCCGCTTTTTGGCCAATGTTACCCACGAGCTGCGCACACCATTGAACACCATTATCGGATTTTCTGAAATTCTCTGTCATCCCGAGCTCATTCAGAATAATCAGGATAAAAGCGTTGAATATGCCGAGTTGATCCACAAAGGCGGCAATCACCTTCTTCAGCTTGTGAATGCGCTGCTGGACATGTCCCGCATCGAGTCCGGAAATTTCGAGGTCGTACCGCAGAAATTCGATATTGTGGATCTGTCTGAAAGCTGCTGCAAAATGATGCAGGCGGACGCCGCATCGCGTGGCATTGCGCTCTTTAGCAAGAATGAAGAAAGCATTGCGGAAACCTGTCTGGATCCGCGCGCCTGTCGTCAGATTCTGCTCAACCTCATCAGCAATGCGCTGAAATTCAGCGATAAGGGCGACAAGGTCATGGTGTCGGTCAAATGGGCCCGCGACAAGCGCGGCATCAAGCTTGACGATATGATTGATCTGATTGTGTCCGACAATGGGATAGGCATTGACAAAGAGGATATTCCCAAATTAGGAAAGCCATTCGTTCAGGCTGAGAATAGCTTGCAGCGCCGCTTCGAAGGAACCGGGATCGGGCTGTCCATCGTGCACGGTCTGGCGAACCTTCAAAATGGCCAACTGTCCATCGATAGCGAACTGGGTATAGGAACAACCGTCAAGGTTACGTTGCCCGTTGATATGCTCAAGGGGGGCACCAAGTCGCGAGACATCGCCTCGGAACCCGTGATTGCAATCAACAAACACGCGCCGGAAACGGCTTTAGGGGAGATAGCAGAAGGGGTCGCAAATGCGGTCTCCGAGCAAGACAGGAAATCTGGAAACAACAAGGCGAACAGGGTCGCCTGAGATCGATTTTCAGCGATTGAAAATCAGCAAGACCGAAAACAGGTTCGGATGCAGTGCAACCGTATAAGAGGCAAGAATAATGTCAGAGACATATGACGATTATGAAAACTGGGAAGAGGAGCGGAAGGTAAGCCCGCTCACCCTGGTTGGCATTCTGGTCATGACGCTTACGAGCGCCTCCATTATTGGCAATGCCCTGTGGAGGCAGCCCAAGTCTGCCGAAATCGAAATGATGAACAGCGTGCGCAATGACCATCTGAAGCTTCAGAATGGCACGGCCAGAGATGGCCTTTCTGCGGTTCAGGCAAACAGGATTGCCATGACGCTGACCATTCAGAATGCCCTGACCATAGCGGGATATTATGCCGGCCCGATTGATGGCCTTGAAGGAAACCAGACCAAGGAAGCCATCTCTGCCTATCAGGACTATATCGGCTTGCCGGTGACCGGCAAAGTGTCTCAGGAGCTTTATGATATCCTGACCCGTCGCAAGGATTTGCCGACAGGAAGCGTGGCCAGCGTGCACAGCGTAAGGGTGAGCCCTTCCATTCAGAATGTCATGCCGGGTGAGATCTTGCAGGCAACACCGCAACCGCAGCCGGAACAGTCTGCCGGGGCAATGGAGCAGGCTCAAGCTCAAGCCGAACTGGACGCCCTGCCGCGTATCAAACCAGCGACCATGCCTGCGCCGGTAAGTCTTACGCCGCGCAAGTCAGAGCGGCTCGCGGTCGCTCCGATGCCAGCCTCGAGCAATGTGGATCTCAGCGGGCCAGTGCCGCCGGAAAGCATTCCGGCTGCCACAACTCTGGCCAACGCCTCCGGAGATCCGGTTCTTGCCAAGGTACAACGGGCATTGAAAAATATTGGATATCAGAATCTGTCTGTTGATGGTGTCATGGGCAGGCAAACCAGTTCCGCCATTGCAAGTTTCCAGCGCAGCAGAGGGCATCCTGTTACCGGACAGGTGAATGATCGCCTTCTTCAGGAAATGATGGTAATGGGTTATCTCGATCTGGGATAACAACAATTCTTTCAAGTAGATTATCAATGCGCCTAACATCTGACCTTTGGGTCTCAACCTATCTGCGTCGCCGCAATGCCAAGGGCAAGCCGTCGTTTCTCATTCGTCGTGGTGCGAAAGAGGCCGGGGCCATTTTCATTCGCGTCGACAGGCTGGACGGAACGCACGATCTTTATGAACCGGCCAGCCAGCTATCCTATTCCGAGGAGCATGAAAGGCTTGGAGACCGTCTCTTCCATCGCAGTCTGGAGGCGGTATCGACATTCGACATCATGGATCGGCTGGAAAAAGAAGCCAAATTTGACAGCGATTTCTGGGTGGTTGAAACAGAATGCGCGCAGGCAAGTAGCGATATCATGCTGGCAGATGACTGAACATAAAATGCCAGAGCATGGCAGGAACCAAAGAAAACCCCGCAGATCATTCAAGATCTTGCGGGGTTTTTGATGTCAAATTGGCAAAGGTACAATCAGCTCTTTTCCGGGCCGGGATTTCTGCGGCCAAACTCTATGGTGATACGCTCGGCTTCCTTGAAACGGCCTGTGCCAGTGCTCGGATGCGGCTTGTTGCCCCTCAGGCGTGGCGAGGCAAGGCCGGCCCCATCATCATGCTGGGACAGATGCTGATGCGATGTGGTACTGCGCGGCTCTCCGAACAGCTGGCTGACGATTGTCCTCGCTGCCGCAGGATAGAGCTGGTGATAGAGGGTTATCAATTGCGTGATTTTTTCATAATCATGGGCGATTGCATCCGGGCCATGCAGAAGAATGGACAGGGTACTGCTCTCGTCCACGCCGATTGAATAGAGATAGACAACCAGTGCTTCGCCACCTCTATCCTGCAATAGCTGCGTCATGTCGAGGCGTCGATGGCCTGAAATGTCATGCATAAGATCAGCTGCCCCAATGCGATCATTGCTGAAACGGGCAGCGACCAGCTGTCTGATCTGGCTTTCATTCAGAAGCTTGCGGTTGGCATCTTCTTCCGCCTGCTGCGCCACATCCTTGATGGTCTCTGCGAGGATGGATTGCAGGATTGCCAGTCTGGTTGCTGCGTCATAGGCATAAAAACTCTCCGCGATACCGTGATCGCCCGCAGCGTGCAGCAGACTATGCGCAAGGCCTATGGCGGATCCTGCTTCGCTCGCAACGGCATCAGGCTGGGAAAGCATCTCGCTCTGGGCTGCGGCAGGCTCGGCCAACACCTCAACCTCGGCTTCTTTCAGCGCCTGATAGTCCTCGACATCAACCAGCTTGTGTTCCGAAAGTTCGGGCAAGCTGGAAATATCCTCGATCTCATCAACAGGGGAATGCTCGAACGGGGCAGGGGCATTCAAATCAGAGAGAGGCTTTGCCGCCAGCCTGCTGGCGTCTTCATAGTCCCGCATTTTTTGGCGCAAGGCATTCAGTGCCTCGCGTTGGGCCTCGAGCTGCCTTGTAATCACCTGCATCGGTGTTGCTTCGAGATCTTCCAGCGCGGTAATCTTGCCATTCTCCAGAATGTCGATCTCGACGGGCTCGACCAGTTCAACATGCGGGAGCGCATGGCCAGCCTGACGCAGCAGAAGGTCTGAGGCTGACGGCATGTCGGGCAGCGCTTCAACCAGCTCCAGCCCCTTGAAGCCGATCATGTCGGGCATGAAACCCAAGGGGACATGGGCGTGAATGAGGGGCTCGGATTCATCACCAGTCTGGGCGGATGTAGCATCGGGCTCGCCGCGCGGAATTGGCAATGCTTCGGCAAAGACCGGCAGCTCAAGCGGCGTGACGGACGGCGGATCGAGGGGTTCCTCTGTGCTTGCTCCATCCTCTGCCGTTTCATCGAAGGCGAGAGGCAAATCAGGCTTTGCGTCACTTGGCTCGGGAGCAAAAGTATCTTCGCCATCGGTTGGAATGGGATCGAAATCCAACTCATTCTCGATCGCTTCGACCACCTTGTTCAAACCGTCAGACTCCATATTGGCAAATGGATTGGCTGCGGCTATCCCCTTATCGCCCTGTTTGTCCTCTGGCCGGACTGCGTTGTCCGAGCGAGGCACCGTAAACAGACGCGAGCTTGCATCTGCGCTGTCAGCGAAGGGAAGGTCTCCATTCAGATGCGCCAGCGCCCGTTTCCAGTCATCCTCTGTGGCCGAGGTCATGTGAATGTTGGTTCTGGCAGTTTCCGGTTCGGGCCTTGCTGTCGCTACAGCATCGGGCTGAGGCTCAGAATGGATCGGCGCATCTGGGCGCCGATCCGTATCGCTTTGCTCGGTTATGTCCTCGCCGGACGACTTGCGAATGGTAAGGGTAATCTTGGGCTTGCGCTCGGCCTGAGACTGAGACTGACTATCGGTCGCCCAGACGCTTTCTTCGCTTGCTGCCCCGGCCTCAAGTTTTCTGCTCGTCTGGGAAAGAAGCTGAGCTTCCTGCTCGTCAAGAGGGCGTTTGAGGGCGGCTTGAAATGGTTCAAGTGATGAGCTGTCAAAGGAAGGCAACGGCTCTGATGAAGCAACATTAATCGCTATTCCGGCAGCAAAATCAGCGTTGCAGTCCGATTGCAAAGACATGTCATATGGCTCTGGCAAGTCGTATTGCGCTGGCTCCGTTGCTGAAATCGTAAAGGAGCCTGCCGAGCGTGAAGCGCTTTCTTCCTCCCCGGTTGCTTGCGGCAAAGGTGAAGGAGTGTCAACCGTCGCTTCGGGCTCGCTTTCTGCTTCAATCTTGCCTGAGACAAAATGAGCATCATCCGTTTGGATGTCCAGCTCAGCAATTGCTTCGATTGTGTCATCGCTGGAGATTTGGTCTGAGCCAAAGACCACCCGTGCTTGCCGTTCATTGGCAGCCAGATCGATCTCAAGCGGAGGAATAGGCGCATTGGCACCATCCAGAGCACCGATCAGAAATGAGGCGGGGCCGGTCTCCTCTTCAAATTCAAAGGCAGAAGGAGCATCAATCGCCGGACTGTCAGAGACGGGCTCATCTGCCTGCATTTCTGGCAAGTCGGAAGGCTCCATCAGTGACGGCGTCAATGCCAAAGCCTCAGGCTGTGTCGTTGCCACCTCATCATAAGCTTGTTCTGACATGGCAGGAACAATTTCAACCGACGGCGCAAAACTGACAGAGGCCTCGTTTGTCTCGATTTGAGGCAAACCGTAAACCGTTTCATCGGCCACGTCGCCCACAAGGTCCTGATCCAGTGTCTGGCGGTCCACTTCCGCCAGCTGTCTCGCAAGCGCTTCAATGGCATCATCATCAAGAGCATCCCAATCCGCTTCGGAAAGCTGATCTAGAATCTTCATGTCTTCATCATTGAGCAGGAGCGTTTCATCTTTGGGGGAGGAAAGAGAGGGAACGGGCGTTTCAGAATCAAAAGTCATCGGGTCTTGCTGCGTCACAGGGTCGATAATGGAATGGTCTGTTTCCAGCGCTGGAAGAGAATCACATGCATTGGAACTTTCATCCTTCTGCATGGCAATAGTGGCGGCAACATGAGGGCGAGCAGGCTCAAACACTTCGGGTTTGTAATGTGCGCACCAATCTTGTTCCATGGAAGAAACCAGCGCATCAAGCATATCTTTGTCTTGAGACATTCCCTTGGACTCCGCCTGTTCGAAATCTACCGCGCCAACATGTTCAATCTTTCTTCGCAAGGGCTCGGAAATCTGATCCCTTATCTCGCAATTCTCCGCCAGTCTGCGCGCAACGGATGCCTCGCCAAACAGCATCAACTGGGAAATCAGCATCGCAGTCAAATCGCTACGGCTGGCTATGGCTTCCCGCTTGGCGCAGCTGCCCTGCATGATCTGAATTGTCAGGTCTGCCGCAATCAACAGCGGAGATCTGGCAAAGACAGGTGCGGCAACCGCATCCACATCACAACAAAGCGACAACACGACATCGCGCGGAACTGTCCGCATGGATCCGAGCTTTTGCGCGATATCGATGCGGTCTGCGAGAGGTGTGGATCCATAAAAACAATTGAAAATTTTGACAAATCGAACTTGTGCAGGACGATCAAACTGACCGGATAGTAGATAATTGTCCGTTTCTTTTGCCAGACGCGATTGTGCAACAGGCGATTTCACGTCAGAAACCCCTTGCCATATTTGCGGCTAGAGCATTGGAAACAGGCGTTTCCATCCAGTCGACCTCTTGTTTAAACCCACATCCCAACTGTTTGCCTACATCTTCGTTTCTATTCTTTAACATCCTGTTAACCATAGACATTCTGACCCGGATTATCATGGACAGAATGAAGCTTGAGGCTTTGAGTCTGGCAACAGGTGCGCTGTTTGCTTATCGAACTCTTGGCTTCTGCATTCTTATGCTGAACAATGGACCAAATCGATTCGAGAGATATCGAAGAATAGTAATATCATGATGGTTCGTGATCAACACTCACCAGCCGCTTCAGGACTGCAAGACCGTTGAAAAAGAGACATTATTTCACAGACTTACTTGCATCAGTCAGACGTGACAGCAAGGCTGGGCTGTTGCTTGGCTGCGCGCTGGTATTTGCCCTTGCCGGATGCAGTTCGCGAGTGGGAGATCTGGGCCGGCCCGAAAGCAACAGCTTCACCGAGGGCCTGATGCTGGGCACCGGACGCCTGAAAGCGAAAATGACCGGTGAACTGGTCTCTGACTTCAACTTCACGGATGAAGAAACGACCATGCGCGATGCGGCGTGGAACCTGATCCGCCCACCGCATGCTCAGGATTGGATGTCTGATGATCTCTGGCGGGTCTTCCAGTCCTTCCAGAATACCGGGCTACATCTTCTGACTGAAACCCAGGCAGCAAGGCTGACGCCCTTGATCGACATGGGCTTTGATCCGAAACGCTACTATTGGGTTTTGCGGTCAGACAAATATGCCTCCCATCATGTGCGCTATGAGAGGATCATCGAAGACACGCGACAAGACAGGGAAGCGCTGGCTGCATTCGTGCCGGTGGCCGAACGGGTGGTCGCCATGGATCGCGAACGCATGGCGGCGCTGGAGCGAAAGGCCGATCTCGACCCCAGAGAGATGAAGAATGCCTATGCTCGTGTGGATGAGAATAAGCGATATATCGCCTGGGTCTGGCGGTCTTTGCAATATCGCATGACAGCTTATGCCTATGCGATCAAGAAGCTCGAAGTGGAAACGCCATCACCTCTGGTCAAGGATGCAAATGATGCCCTGCAAATGCTGTTAAGAGACTTTCAGGAGCAGAATGGCGATATCGTCAGTTCGAATGCGGGCGCGATGGCCAACACCCCGTTACCCTCGCGCTACACCCGCCGCCAGTGGGATGAGGTGGATCGCACATTGATCAAGTAACGCTCCAGCTCTAGAGGGCAAAAGCGTTCGAAAATTCCTCAAGGATCGCAGAAAGAAACCACGAAGAAGGGGGGCATTCTATCGGACTATCGGAAGGTTTCTTCATTCCAGAGCGGACCGCAAGAAAGCTGCCCGAGTGCTTCTGCAATATTGCCCCGATCCCGCTCGGAATTGACAAGCGCCCGCACTGCCAGAATTCCCTTATTCTGCTTGGCCGTAACGACAATAGCGGTCTCATCCGTCAGGTCTGGACGTTCTGCCAGAAGGCGCTGCTGGCCTGTGGTTGCCAGCACCACATTCAGTTTGGAGCCTGAAATCTGGTTGGTCAGGCTGAATTGGCTGCGTCCATTCCTGTCGATATAATCAAGGCTCCAGAAACTGCTTGGCAACGTGCCCTTGAAAAGCACCGGGGCATTAGACACATCGGTTCGGCACAGGCCATAGGCAAAGCCGGGATCCAGATCCTTCGAGAAGGATAGCGCTTTATCGGGATCTGAAATGATGTGGATCTTGTGCATCGGACCAAGAGCCAGCAATTTGTGCCAGAGGTCATTCTCAGCAAAATAGGGCAGGGCGAAAATCGTGGCGATGTGAATGATCGCGGCGACAATAAGGGCTGCACAGAATACCAGAGCTTCACGGATCATTGGCAACTCATCCATGCAATAGAAGGGAGGTTGATTTCGGAATAACCCCCGCCACTGGTGTGCGGCGTTTCATAAAGCCGAAGGATCAGCCGGAATGGAACATCCGCGGCGCTCTTGAGCCAGTCTCCACCCATGACATCAGGCCCGGTTACCACTTCAAACCGGTTGCCTCCAACGCGCGAAATATTCTGGCTTTGCAGGCTGTAACGGCGTGACGGATTGTCGATAAGCTCACCCTTGTCAGTCGTCAGGGTCAATGTCCAGATCCGGGAGGGCAGTTCACCGCCGACGATGCGATATTGACAGGCCCCGTCCAGCGGAGTGCCCTCGTCATCGGTCGTGGCGATAAAGGCGATGCCTTCGCCGGAGGCCAGCTTCAAAGACACACGCCTTGCCTGATCTGCCTTGGAATAGGGATTGACATCGGGGCCAGCGGCATCCGGCCACGCGCTCCATGGGCCAATCCGGAAAATATCGAGATGATCGGCGTGATTGACGCCAAAATATGCGCTGCCAATGCCCAGACCGATGGCTACGATGGCAAAAAGAAATATGTCAGCGATCAGGCGCACGCGTCTTTGCTTTCGTTTGTTTCGCTCAAATATAGCTCAAGCGACTTCGGCATGGAATCGATCTGGCTTTCGCTCGATGAATAAAGAAGCGGGAACCGCTGCCCATGTCCAGCATATTGAGACAAGATTTTTGCTTCTCTCCCCCAAAATTCAACCTTTTGCCAGCAAATCAGGAGGCAATTCATTCGTTTCAAATCTTCAGTAGGCCCGATGCCAGAGACAGTATGTCTTCAAAATGATCGAGAAATATTTGACCCCTGGATGAATAGATCCCTGCCACCCCTATCTCGCGCGATCTAGCGACTGATAATCGTGGTCTGTCCTCTTTGCCATGCGGTTTTAAGCTCCTGAATACCTCTCGCCTTCGGACGTTCCAGTTTCGTCAAGCCGGGAGCATTCCCGTCGCGACTGTCCGGTGCTTCTGGAATAGGAAGCAATTGCGGCGCCAACGGGGCTGATCTGGCTGGGCTCTTGGCCGACTGAAACAGGGCCGACATTTCATCAAGCTGTTTGACGACATTAGGCGCCAGTCGCTGGGATGAGCGTTGATCCTTTATATCCTTTATGCGCCCTGCGGCCGCCATTTGAATGGCTGCATGACTTTTCTCGAAAAGAATCGGATCCTCGATATAGGGCATCGGCTTGAGCTCGACCTGCTGATGGGCCGCAGTCATGATCTTTTGCCAGGCCATGGCTGGCAGGGTGCCACCTGTAACGCGGCGGGTATCGTGATTGTCGTCATTGCCGAACCAGACGGCAGCCGAATAATTGCCCGTAAAGCCGCAGAACCATGCATCCTTGTAGGAGGAGGTCGTGCCGGTCTTGCCTGCTGCCTTGATGCCTTCCAATTGGGCCCGCCGCCCCGTTCCTGCTTCAACGACCGATACCATCATCTCATTCATGCCGGCTATGGTTTCCGGCGGTATGATCTGTTCCGGCTGGTGGGCGCGTTTGAAGTCATAAATGACTTGCCCCTTGGAATCGAGGATCTGAGTGACACCATGCGCAATGGCTTCTTTGCCACCAGACGCAAAAACCGCATAGCCGGTTGCCATATCCATGACCGACACTTCTGCCGCACCAAGAGGGAGAGAGCGCGTGATTTTGAGCTCTGAATGGATACCCATTTTGTGGGCCACTTCGACGATCTTGTCGCGACCGATGGCCTGAGCCAGACGCACGGGAACCGTGTTGATCGAGCGACGCAAGGCATTGAGCAGGGTTACCGGGCCGGAATAGGAGCGGCCATAATTTTTCGGCGACCAGTTGCCAATGGTGATTGGCGCATCCTGTATGACCGACTGCGGCGTATAACCATTCATCAAGGCAGTCGTATAGACAAAGGGTTTGAAGGAAGAACCCGGCTGGCGCAGGGCGTCTGTCGCCCGGTTGAACTGGCTCTTGCCATAATCGCTGCCGCCGATGATCGCTACCACCGCACCGTCCGGCTCCATCAGAACAGCCGCCGCTTCACTGACATCATATTGCTTGCCATTCTCGCGCAGAATGCTGTCGATTGCCTGCTCTGACTGGCGCTGCACGGTCATGTCGATGGAGGTTTTCACCGTCAAAACCCGATGCTTGCCGCCCACAATGCGCTTGACCTCCTCAAAGGCCCAGTCAAGGAAGAAGTTTGGCGTATCCTTTTCGGCCTGATCCACCGGAGTGGCCGGATTGCGCAGGGCTCCGACAATCTGTCCTTCGGTCAGAAAACCGGCCTGAACCATGTTGATCAGCACTTCCTTGGCGCGCGCACGAGCGCGGGGCAGGTTGACATGGGGGGCATATTTGGTCGGCGCCTTGAACAGACCCGCCAGCATGGCGGATTCGGCCAGTGTCAGATTTTTCGCCGATTTGCCAAAATAATATTCAGCCGCAGCTGCAATGCCATATGTGCCCCCGCCCATATAGGCGCGGTCGAGATAGAGCTTGAGAATCTGCCGTTTGGTAAGACGGGCTTCCAGCCATAGAGAGAGAAAGGCCTCGTCGATTTTTCGCGTCAATGTGCGCTCGTTGGTCAGAAACAGATTCTTGGCCAGCTGCTGGGTGAGGGTAGACCCCCCCTGCACAACGCCACCCGCTCGGGCATTCTCCACGATTGCGCGGCCCAGACCGAGGAAATCGATCCCGAAATGTTCAAAAAAGCGCCGGTCTTCGGTCGCAAGGACAGCCTTGATGAAATTGTCCGGCAGGTCCTGCAGTTCAAAGGAATCATCCTGAAGAATACCGCGCTTGCCGATCTCGTTGCCAAAGCGATCCAGAAAGGTAACCGCATAATCTTCCTGTTCGGGCAGTCCGCCAACGGTGCGATCCATATCGTTCAACGCCCAGGAAAGGGCGAAAAGCGCACCGAACACCCCCATGGTCAAACCACCGGAAAGCATCTGCACCAGCCAGTAGCGCCATCCTGTCACGCGCAAATGGCGCATGACCGCGTTGACGCTTTCCAGCGCGCGCAGCAGGCCTTCCCGCAACTGATACATGCCGGTATCGACCGCCGCATCAAACGCCAGGAATCGGTATTTCCATTTGTTTTTTGTGTTATTTTGAAACGGATCTTTCACGGCTCTGACACTTTGACTTCCAAACAGATGCGATTAGCAATACTTTGTTAATTCCGTTGCTTCAAGCCGCAAGTCCCGATGCAGCCATAAAATTTAATTTATTAGGTCCTGAGGCTCTTTGCTGCGGTGATTAATCCCTTTTGTCGCATCAGGGGGCTTGACGAAGCATTCGCTTATGGTCGACAGATCGCATCAACTGCCCTTTGGCAGGACAGAATATTTACTGAGAACCAAGCCCGGCACGAAATGATCGATGCCGCAAGGACCAGCTTGATCTCTTCAAGGGCCAGACACATGACCGACAAGACCCCCGATGCTATCGCCACGCTCGATGCAACCGCCTCCGATGATAAACCATTCTGGCGCACCAAGCGACTGGACGAAATGACCAGAGCAGAATGGGAATCCCTGTGCGATGGCTGCGCGCGCTGTTGTCTCAACAAGCTGGAAGACTGGGATACCGGGGAGATCATCTGGACCAATGTGGCCTGTAGCCTGTTGGATTCGGGTAGTTGTCGCTGCAAGGATTATGACAACCGGCTTGCCACTGTTCCCGATTGTGTTCCTCTGGACCCGGAAACCGTATCCTCTCTTTCCTGGTTGCCCCCCACTTGTGCCTACCGGCTGCTGGACGAGGGCTATGATCTTTACTGGTGGCATCCTCTGGTGTCCGGAGATCCTGATACAATCCATCAGGCCGGTATTTCAGTACGCGGGCGCGTTGTCTCCGAGGACGGTATGGAAGTGGAAGATTATGAGAATCATCTGGCAAGCTGGCCCGGAGAAGATGCCGATGACGAGCCCGTTCTGCTTAAACGGGACTGAGGGATGATGATTTCCCCAAGCGCAAGTGACTGAAAAATCGAACAGAAAAATAATTTAAGATAGAAAAATACAACTTAAAATAGAAAATATATTGACCACCGAACGGTTCTGGGCTACATATTAGCTACAGTCGGAAAGATGTGAGCAACTTTGGCTCCTGACGACCGTTTTATGTTCTATTTGGGCTTGATGGCCCTTTCAAGTGATCTGCCGCTCGGTTTGCCGAAGCGGCTTTTTTTATGCCTTTGAAAAAAGCGGCCCTGCTTCGGTTCAATTGCTTCTCTTGGGTAAACACTGGGAAGAACGCTTTTGGACAGCATGTCGCAAGATCCATCTAGATAACAAATCAGGAAATCGCATGCCAAAGAAACGGTCAAGGCAACCGGACTGGAGCGCAGTTCGGCGGGATTGTGAGCGGGGAGGCAAAACCTTCAAGGCAATTGCAGCAGCCCATGGCATCAGTGTCAGCACGCTTGGCAAGAAGCGCAAGGTCTGGGAGGGGCTGTCGAACAGGCGAGGGGCAACAGCGCCGCAAGGTGGCTGCGCTGAAGGACAGCCCTCGATCGACGATCCTTGCTCAACCCCGGACATGGGCATCGATCATCTGGCGCTGGTGCAGCGCCTCTATCATGCCACGGATCAGCAGATCCGCCATCTTGAACAGCAGTTGCAAAATGGCAGCGCGGCCTTTGATGAAAAGGAAGCGCGCATGCTGGGCACCATCGCCCGAACACTCGACAAGATCATGGAACTCACCCCGCAGATATCGGATGACGGCGGCGACAACAAAGAGGCGAGCGACGGCAATGACAATGGTGAACATGGCAGCGAAGACTGCGGCTCCCTTGACCTCCTCCGCGAAGAACTTGCGCGCCGCCTTGATGGGCTCAAGCAAGGAAAATCAGGCCCAGTTTCTGGCGAGCCTGAGCCACAATGAACTGCACAGGCTTTTCTATGACTGGGAACTCTGGGCAAGGCCCGACCAACTGCCCCCAGCGGGCAACTGGACCACATGGCTGGTCATGGGGGGGCGCGGAGCGGGCAAAACCCGCACCGGTGCAGAATGGGTCAAGGCTCTGGTCGAGGGGCGGTCATCCTTCGCAGTAAGGCCGTATGGTCGCATCGCACTGATTGGAGAAACCTTGCAGGATGCCCGCGACGTGATGGTTGAAGGTGTTTCGGGGCTGTTGGCCATTCATGCCAAACAGGACCGCCCGATTTGGCAACCCTCGCGCCGGAGGCTGGAATGGCCCAATGGGGCCGTCGCCCAGATCTTTTCCGCCGAGGATCCCGAGAGCCTGCGCGGTCCGCAATTTGATGCGGCATGGGGCGATGAACTGGCGAAATGGCGGCAGGCCGAAGCGACCTGGGACATGCTGCAATTCGGTTTGCGTCTGGGCCAGCTGCCCCGCCAGATCGTGACAACTACGCCCAAGCCTACGGCGTTGCTCAAGCGTTTGATGGCCGAACCTTCGACAGCCATCAGCCATGCGCCGACCCGTGCCAATCTGGCCAATCTGGCTCCGGGGTTCCTCGATACCATCGTGCGCCGTTACGAAGGCTCTCGTCTGGGACGACAGGAGCTTGACGGTGAGCTTATTGAAGACAGGGCCGACGCGCTTTGGAAGCGCGATCAGCTCGACCGGCTGAGGGTTGATGATCCTCCCGCAACCCTCAGCCGGATTGTGGTCGCCATCGATCCGCCCGCCACATCAGGCAAGAATGCCGATGCTTGCGGATTGATTGTTGCCGGAATTGACGGGGACGGACTGTGTTTTATCCTGCGTGACAGCTCGCTTGCCAGTGCAAGCCCCACAGCCTGGGCCAACAAGGCAATCGCGCTTTACAATCGCTTTGAAGCAGATTGCGTGGTGGCCGAAGTCAATCAGGGCGGCGAGATGGTCACCACCATTCTCGGCAATATCGATGCCACCGTTCCGGTTCGGCCGGTCCGCGCGACACGCGGCAAATATCTGCGCGCCGAACCCGTCAGCGCTCTTTATGAGCAGGGCAGGGTTCGCCATGTCGGCAACATGGCCGAACTGGAAGATGAAATGTGTGACTTCGGGCTGGATGGTCTGACGTCCGGTAAAAGTCCTGACAGGCTCGACGCCATGGTCTGGGCCGTGACCCATCTGTGTCTTGGCGATCGGTCGCAACCGAAAGTTCGGGCAATCTGACATATCAAGAAAGGAAGGAAGAAGCACATGCTTCGCTGGACCTTGAAAGGGCCGGTGCGCTCGCGCTCGCCCCAGACGAACTCACAAAAACAATCCCATGCCAATCCGGATCTGGAAGGCAAGGCCTCACGCACGGGGGCATTGATCGCCATGCACCAAACCGGCCGCCCGCGCTGGACCCCGAGAGATTACGCCGCGCTGGCCATGCAGGGCTATGCCCGCAATCCGATTGTCTATCGCTCGATCAGGATGATCTCGGAAGCGGCCGCTTCTGCTTCCTTCTATTGCCTCGTGGATGGTGCGCGCCTGAGCGACCATCCTGTGCTTGATCTGTTGCGCCAGCCCAATCCGCGACAGGATGCAGCCAGCTGGCTTGAAAATCTCTACGGGCATCTGCTGGTTTCCGGCAATGCCTATATCGAGGCGGTATATGGGACTAGCAGCCTGAAGGAGCTGCATTGCCTGAGACCCGACCGGATGAAGGTCGTTCCCGGCCCCGAAGGGTGGCCCGATGCCTATGATTATACAATTGGCAACAAGTCGGTGCGCTTTCTCCAGAATGACGATGCATCGCCTCTGCCGCCCGTTCTGCATATAACGCTGTTTCATCCTCATGACGATCATTATGGTCTCAGCCCTCTTGAAGCAGCCCAAGTCAGTCTTGACGTGCATAACGCCGCAGCCAGCTGGAACAAGGCACTGCTCGACAATTCCGCCCGCCCGTCCGGCGCCCTTGTCTATGCCGCCTCAGAGGCAGGGAATCTGAGCGAAGAGCAGTTCGAGCGCCTCAAGAGGGAACTTGAAGAAGGCTATCAGGGTGCAATGAATGCAGGCCGACCGCTGCTGCTGGAAGGGGGGCTTGACTGGAAGAGTATGAGCCTGTCGCCGCGCGACATGGATTTCATCGATGCCAAGAACAGCGCTGCCAGAGAAATCGCTCTTGCATTCGGGGTGCCGCCGATGCTGCTCGGCATTCCCGGCGATAACACCTATTCCAACTATGCCGAGGCAAACCGTGCCTTCTGGCGGCAAACCGTTCTGCCGCTGGCGAGCCGTTGTCTGCAAAATCTGGCGCGCTGGTTGTCGCCTGCTTTCAATGAAGCATTCGACCTCAGGATCGACCTTGACCTCGTCACCGCGTTGGCAGGTGAACGCGAAGCGCTCTGGAACCGCGTCGGCAATGCATCCTTCCTGACGGAAAATGAAAAGCGCATGGCAGTCGGCTACAGCCCGCTCGCAGAACCCGCCAATGAGATGCCGAGCCGAAAAGAAGAGGGAAAATGATGTGGCAGATGCTTTGCAGATTTTTGCCTCGAAAGGGGACCTTGCCCATGTGGCTCTCTTCTTGTGGGCTAGTGCCGCCAGTGGCCTCTTGGTTTGGAGCCTGCGAGAGCAGGCCGCTTCCAACAAGCGCTTTCAGGATTTCGTCGAAGAGATCGCCCGGCTCACCAGTCTGTTTGAGTGATCAACCGGATTTCGGTTTATCCGGGGTGGGAAGGGAAAGCCTGAAGCATAAAGAGGTCTTTGCCCGTTTCTCCCGCACCCTCCAGTCCCACATCGGACATGAGAGCGTTGCTCGCATCCGCCTTATTTCGACTTCAATGTGAAGAAACAGATGTAAGATCATGAAAAATTTGCATTATCATACCGCTTCAAAAAACTGCGATATTCACGAGACTGAAAAAAAGGCATTGCCTTCGGCGCTGGAAGCCGTGGGGGATGACGGGCTCTTCGAGGGGTATGCCTGCCTGTTTGGCAAGGAGGATCTCGGTCATGATGTCATCCGCTCGGGGGCCTTCTCGAACAGTCTGGGCAAGCGCGGCCTTGATGGCATCAAGCTGCTCTATCAGCATGATCCTGCCCAACCCATCGGACAATGGCTGACCATCCGCGAGGATGAAAAGGGGCTGTTCGTCCGCGGCAAGCTGGCAACCGAAGTTGCCAAGGCGCGAGAGATCCTCTCGATGATGAAGGCCGGAATACTTGATGGCCTTTCTATCGGCTTTCGCACCATTCGTGGACAGAAGGATGCAAAGAGCGGCATCCGCTATCTTATGGAACTTGATTTGTGGGAAATCTCCGTTGTGACATTCCCGATGCAGCCGGACGCACGCATATCCTCGGTCAAGTCCGAGCAGGGCCTCATTGCTTGCCTTCAGCAAGATGAGGCACCCTTCAGCAAAAGAGAATTGGAACGCAAGCTCATGCAGGACGCTGGGCTCAGTCGTTCCCAGGCCCGGGCTCTCATGGCCCATGGTCTATCCGGTCTCAGCGGCAAGCAGGACGCTGCCTTTTTTGAGCCTTCATACGAGCTTTCCAGCCTGCGCCAACTGACCCGAGCCATGCTTCGGGCAGCAAATAACTAGGCTGACTGCTCCATCACACCTTACTCATTTCAAACGAAAAGAGTTATCTCATGAAAGAAATGACCATTCCGTCCCCTGAGACGAAATCCCTTGTCAGCGGTGAGCTCGGCTCTGCCTTTGATGATTTTCTGGTTTCCTTCGAAGCCTTCAAGCGCGCCAATGATGACCGTCTGGACGAGATCGAAAAGCGCTCTGCCGATGTGCTGACCGAGCATAAGGTGGACCGTATTTCCAAGGCTCTGGATGAACAGAAGTCCGCACTTGATAACCTGATCCTCAAGGCTCGCCGTCCTTCTCTGGCCGGTGATCTGGCCTCAATTCGCCACTCGGCACCCATGTCCATGCGGGCCATGGAACACAAGGCCGCATTTGATCGCTATATCCGCTCTGGTGTGGAGCAGGACTTGCGCGATCTGGAAGCCAAGGCCATGTCCATCAGCTCCGACCCTGACGGCGGCTATCTGGTGCCTGAGCTGGTTGAGGCTGAAGTGGGCAAGCGCCTTGCTGCCATTTCTCCCATTCGTGCCATTGCCGATGTTCGGGAGATTTCCGGTTCGACCCTGAAAAAGCCTTTTGCCAAATCCGGCCCGGAAGTCGGCTGGGTGGGTGAAACGGCGTCTCGTCCCCAGACCAGCGCTTCCTCTCTGGCCGAATTGTCCTACACGGCGATGGAACTCTATGCGATGCCAGCGGCTACGCCGAGCCTGCTCGAAGATGCCGCCATCAATGTCGATGAATGGATCGCCTCGGAAGTGGAAACCGCCTTTGCCGAGCAGGAAGGGGCAGCCTTCGTCAATGGTGATGGTGTCAACAAACCGAAGGGCTTCATGGCCGAGACAGTGGTCACAGAAGACAGCTGGGCGTGGGGCAATCTCGGTGCGGTCGTGACCGGCACTGCCGGTGGGTTCGGATCCACCAATCCGGGCGATCCGCTGATTGAGTTGGTCTATAGCCTCAAGGCAGGTTATCGCCAGAATGCGCAATTCGTGATGAACCGCACCACGCAGGCAGAAATCCGCAAGCTCAAGGATAGCGATGGCAATTATCTCTGGCAGCCACCGGCAGCCATTGGTGCCAAGGCATCCTTGCTGAATTATGCCATCACCGAAGCCGAAGACATGCCGGATATCGATGCCGACGCATGTGCCATTGCCTTTGGTGACTTCAAGCGCGGTTACCTGATTGTCGACCGCCTTGGCCTCAGCATCCTGCGCGATCCCTATTCCTCCAAACCCTATGTCCTGTTCTATGTCACCAAACGTGTTGGTGGTGGCGTGCAGGATTATGACGCCATCAAGCTGTTGCAGTTCTCAGCCTGATCGATGATCTGACCCCACGGGTGGAGCAAGCTCCACCCCACCTTGCGCCTTTGTCGGCTTTCTCCCGCCGGCAAAGGCTTTTTATTCATAAAAGCAACGGCATCCAGGGATGTGCAGTTGTTTCATATGCAATGGTATAGCTATGCCTGCGATCCTTTTGACAGCACCGGCCATCGAGCCGGTCAGCCTTTCCGAAATCAAGGCCTATCTGAAAATCGATCAGGACGCGGAAGACGATCTGCTGCGTGCCTTTATCAGTGCGGCCAGAGTTCATCTCGAACATATAACCGGTTGTCACCTGATTACACAAAGCTGGCGGATTCTTCTGGAAGGTCCGTTGGGGGAGACATTCCGTCTGCCTTTGCAACCGGTATCCGAGCTGCTGGCGCTTCACATTCTCGAAGTCGACGGAACATCAACCGAGATTGATATTGCGGGACTTTCCATCTTCCAGACCGGCAATCCGGCCATCATTGCCAATCTCGATGGTTTTCTCCTGTCCTACAGGCAACGCCTTCAGATCGATGTCGAAACCGGCTTTGGCCCCGCTGAGGAAGATGTTCCCGAGCCATTGCGGCTGGCCATGAAGATGATCGTGGCGGAATGGTATGAGCGGCGCCTTATCGCCGACCCAGCCCAGATCGCCACCCTGAACAAGGCCCTTCAGCCGATGATCGCTCCCTACAGATCGATCCATCTATAGATCGTCTCAAAGGAAACGATCCTGTCATTTCCAAACCAGAGGAGGGTTCCTTGACACAATCAGGGCTCGACCCCTTTCAATTCGATCCGGCAGGCTTGCGCCACCAGATAGCCTTGCTTGTGCCGGTTCTTGACGATGAAGCCCCCTGGCTGGGCGCTACAGATTTCGAAATACTGGCCGAGGTCTGGGCTGGTGTGGTGGCGAGCGATGCCAGCAACCGCTCTGAAGCAGAACAAAGCGCCAATAGCCAGTTGCTGCGGTTCGTCATTCGCCATCGCGATGATCTCGAGCAGGTTACTGCGCTGAGTTTCAAGGGAGCGACATATGACTGCCTGAGACATTGGGATCCCGATTGCACGGAACGATGGCTGATGGTCGAAGCGCGCACCAAATTGGGAGCCTCGGCATGAGCAATCGCCTCCAAGCGCTGGCCAAGCGCATTCTTTCGGCTCGTCTGGATCAATATGCCGAAACACTCGCCAAAACAGCTTCTGCTCAGGGAGTGAACTTGACCGTTACCTCCGGGCTTTCCGGTAATACTGGCAGCCTTCATCTCTCCGGCGAGGGGCTCATACGAGCGCATTATGGCGATCAGACAACCGCGCCATCCGCAATCGTCGCCAGACTTCTGCAGGATTTGGCTCAAGAGAGGAAGAGAGCATGACGGAATTGGCATCAAGAGCTCTTGAACAGTCTCTGCTGGATTATCTCAAGAGCGATGCGACCCTGATCGCGCTGCTTGGCGGGCTCAGACTCTATGACGAACCTAGCAGAAATGCACGCTTCCCCTATCTGACTGTGATCACCAGCTATTCACGCGACTGGAGTACCGGGACCGAGGTGGGAGAGGAGCATCGCATCATCATCACCGCATGGACTGCTTCTGAGGACAAGGCCCGGCAACAGAGCATCTTTGCCCGTCTTCAGGAACTGCTCACCGATCCGGCTCTCGTTCTGGCGGACCATATTCTGGTCAATCTGCAAACTGAGCGGATCGAATTGCGCCCTGATCGCAAGAACCATCTGCTGCAAGGTGTCATGCAGATAAGGGCTGTTACCGAAGTACAAACCAGCTGAAGCGGTGCGCAACAAGGCACGCCGATATCCTTTTGACTCCAAGGAGATAAATTCATGACTGCACAGAAAGGCAAGGACCTTCTGCTCAAAGTACGCAATACAGATGACGACAGTTTTATCACGGTCGCAGGATTGCGTGCCCGTTCGCTCTCTTTCAATGCCGAGAGCGTCGATATCAGCCATGCCGAATCCGACGGCCGCTGGCGCGAACTGCTGGAAGGGGCTGGCAGCCGCCGCGCCAGTCTTTCGGGCAGTGGTCTGTTCAAGGATGGTGAGAGTGACGAGCGTATCCGGGCTCTCTTTTTTGACGGAACCATTGCGAGCTGGCAGATCGTCATACCCAATTTCGGCACGTTGGAGGGACGCTTCCAGATAACGGCGCTGGAATATTCCGGTCAGCATGACAATGAGCTGTCATTTGAGATGGCTCTGGAATCCGCCGGTATTCTGACCTTCACCGCATCCTGAGGGAGCATGGGCAATGGCGAATAAAAGACGGGGCGAGATATCGATTTGCCTGAATGACAGGCCCTACAGGCTTTGTCTGACCCTTGCGGCTCTTGCTGAACTTGAAGACAGCATGGAGCTTGATGATATCGGAGCGCTCGCCGGGCGCTTCTCTGACGGCAAGGTCAGAAGCAAGGATCTCGTAAAAATTCTGGGAACTGCGCTGAGAGCTGGCGGCGCGGATATTTCCGATCAGGAAGCGGCTGCCATGCGATGCAAGGGTGGGGCAGTGGCGCTCACGCATGCACTCGTTGAATTGCTGCGCGAAACATTCAACCCCGAAGAACCGGAAGCGGATGCCTCGTCAACCAGACAGGCGGCAACGCCAGAGCAGGATACTGCTACGGCAAACCCCATTTAGGCCGATCTGCTGATAGCGGATCGGCCTTTTTGCAGAAACGGTTTCCCTGGCATCTGCTGTTCGCGCTGACGAGCCAACGGCTCGGCTGGTCGCCGCAGACCATTTGGGCTGCAACCCCCAAGGAAATTGTCATGGCATTGTTTTTGCCCATTGCGCGAGAGCCGAAAATGAACCGCAAGGATTTTGATCTTCTTTGTGAAGCATTTCCGGATCTCAAAGCTCCGCATGGCCATCGCGTCATTGGCACGACTTTTGTGCCTGCAAAGCAAATCAAATTGGAAAGGGAAAGACATGGCTGATGAAGTCGTAGAGACGGCGGTGGTCAAGGTGGAAGCGGACATGAAGGCTTTCACAAAGGATCTGTCAGCCGCAAGCAAACAGGCCGAACGCCTAGGTGACAAGGTGTCCGACGCTTTCGAGGATGCGATCTTGGGTGGCAAGAGCCTTGAAGATATTTTCAGCAATCTGGCTCTGGATCTGAGCAAGAATGCGTTGTCTTCCGGGCTGGAACCGCTCAAGAGCCTTTTGTCGGGGTCGGTTTCCAGTCTCGCTTCAGGATTGTTTTCGTCGCTGGCATCTTCAAGTAGCTCTGGCCTCTCGTCATTGCTGAGCGGATTGACCCCTTTTGCCAAGGGTGGCGTGGTTTCTTCTCCCTCTCTTTTCTCCACCGGATCCGGAACCGGATTGATGGGAGAAGCGGGGGCAGAGGCGATTTTGCCACTGCAGCGCGGATCGGATGGCAGTCTGGGGGTATCGATGCCCGGAGCGACGGGGCAACCGGTCAGCATCGTAATGAATGTGAGCACCCCGGACGCAAAATCCTTTTCGAAATCGGAAAACCAGATTGCCACCAAACTTGCTCGCGCAGTCGGGCGGGGGCGTCGCGGGCTCTGATGCTGATCGCAGCCATTGGGTGGGTGAAGGCCGTCTTAGTCAGTTGATCTGACTTCGCCTTTTGGCTCCGTGCAACGAAGAATGTGCAGAGCTGCATTTCCATGCCGAAATGCAGCTTTTTTCAAATGAATAATCAGGACAAGTCAATGAATGGATTCCATGAAATACGTTTTCCGCTCGATGTTGGCTTTGGGGCAACCGGAGGCCCCGAAAGACGCACGGACATCGTGACGCTGGCTTCTGGATTTGAAGAGCGTAACGCCCGCTGGTCGGATTCACGACGCAGTTATGATGCCGGGCTCGGTGTCCGCTCATTTGCTGATTTGCAAAGGGTGCTGCGTTTCTTCGAAGAACGACGGGGACGCCTTTACGGCTTTCGCTTTCGCGATCCCTTCGATCATGCCTCCTGCAACACCGGAAGCAAAATAGTAGCGACAGACCAGCTTATTGGCACGGGGGATGGTGAAACAACGGTCTTCGCTCTGAAGAAAACCTATGGTGACGACTTTGCTCCCTACAGCCGCGCGATTGTCAAACCCGTTGAGGAGACGGTGATACTCGCTCTGGATGGCGAAGAGACAACAAGCTTCCAAATGGATTGGTCAACAGGGCAAGTGACCTTTGACGAGGCTCCCGATGCGGGAACGAGCATCACCGCCGGTTTCCAGTTTGACGTGCCGGTACGCTTTGATACCGACAAGCTGGAATTCTCGATCAGCGCATTTGAAGCCGGAGACTTGCCATCCATTCCATTGGTGGAGATCAGACTGTGAGAACACTTTCCGATGCATTTGCTACCCATCTGGCGCAAGGAGTGACAACGCTTGCCACCTGCTGGATCTTGAAACGCGCCGATGGTGTGAGTTTTGGTTTCACCGATCATGACCGTGCAATTGACCTTAACGGTGTGAGCTGTGAACCAAATACCGGCTTTACCGGATCAGAAATCCGCCAGAGTGACAGCTTTGCCAGCGATGATCAGGATATTTCGGGCGTCCTTGCTTCGGACCGTATCAAGGAAACGGACCTGACAAGCGGGCGATATGATGCCGCGACCATTGAAACCTGGTGTGTCAATTGGCAAGACCCGGACCAGTCGCTGCTGTTGCGCACGGGCTATTTGGGGGAAATCAAACGTGACAAGCAGAATTTTCAGGCCGAAATCCGTTCTCTGTCCATCGACATGGAGCAGGATCAGGGACGGGTTTACCAATATCGTTGTGATGCCAATCTGGGCGACAGTCGCTGCGGACTGGATCTGGAGACCGCAGGCCTGACCTGTGAAGGATCTGTGAGCGCCATAAAATCGAAGAATTGGCTCGCAGTCTCCTTGACCAGCCGACCGGAAGCGGGCCGATTGGCTATGGGGCGGCTGGAAATGACGAGTGGGGCAGCCGAAGGAATGGCCTTCGATATTCTGTCCCATCAGTCATTGAGCCAGACAGACGAAATCGAACTGTGGCTGCCCTTGCATGAGGAAATTGCTGAAGGAGACGCAGTCAAGGTTTCGGTTGGTTGCGACAAGTGCTTTTCAACCTGCCGCAAGATTTTTGCCAATCAGCTGAACTTTCGTGGCTTCCCCCATATGCCGGGCAATGACTTTCTGCTCACCTATCCCGAGCTTACGCAAAATTGCGATGGCTCGGCGTTGTTCGAGGACTAGGGCATGGATATTGCACACAAAAAAGTTGTTTCCAGCGAAATGATAATCTCTGAGGCCCTTGGTTGGATCGGAACGCCTTATAAGCATCAGGCCTGTTGCAAAGGCGTCGGATGCGATTGTCTGGGCCTGATCCGCGGTGTTTACAGCGCCTTCTGGCCCGAGCCAGAACAGCCTCCATCCTATAATCCGGATTGGGCTGACGCTAATGGGCAGGAAAATCTGGTTGATGCGGCAATGCGTCACCTTCTGCCCGTTGATCTGAAGGATCGCCAGCCTGCCAACATACTTCTGTTTCGCTATAAAAGAGGCTTTCCTGCCAAGCATGCCGGCATCCTGATTGATGATGCCCGCTTTTTGCACGCTCAGGCGGGAGGGACGGCAAGTCTGGTTTTCCTCAGCCCTTGGTGGCTGCGGCATCTCTCCCATGTTTTCGCCTTTCCATCACTTCCCCGCATAGTATCAACGGAATAATAAACCCATGACTACACTTGTCTTGAAAACAGCTGGCAGCGTCATCGGCGGGGCGTTGTTCGGGCCGTTGGGGGCCGCAGTCGGTGGCGCACTTGGTGCTGTCGGTGGCTACTATGTCGATCAGCAGCTGTTTGGCAGCTCCCAATCTGTCGAGGGCTCCAGCCTTTCCGATCTGACAGTTCAAACCTCAACCGAAGGCACCGCCATTCCACGCCTCTATGGGCGCGCGCGCCTGACCGGGCAGGTTATCTGGTCGACCAATCTGGTGGAGGAAGTTACCACGCGCAAACAGCGCACAGGGGCTTCAAAAGGTGGATCAGGCTCATCAACCACGACAACGACTTATAGCTATTTTGCCAATTTTGCGGTTGGGCTGTGTGAAGGCGAAATCGCTTATATCGGTCGCGTCTGGGCCAATGGCTCGATCCTCGACATGGAGGACATCACCTATCGGGTTTATTGCGGAACGGAGGATCAAACACCCGATAGCTTGATCGAGGCCAAGCAGGGCACAGGCAAAGCACCAGCCTATCGTGGTCTGGCCTATGTGGTTTTTGAAGATCTGCCGCTTGAGGATTTTGGTAACCGGATTCCGCAATTGTCCTTTGAAGTGGTGCGCCCGATCGGGCGCCTGGAAAAGCAGATCCAATCAGTCGTCATGATCCCCGGAGCAACGGAATTCGGCTATGATAGCACCGAGATTTCACGCAAGGACAGCGAAGGAGAGTGGAGTTCGGAAAACAGGCACTCCTATGAGTCGGGAACCGATTTTGAAGTCTCGCTGGATCACCTTATCTCATTGTGCCCGAATTTGAGCACGATTGCGCTCGTTGTCTCATGGTTCGGCTCAGACCTGCGCGCCGGTGAATGCTCCATTCGTCCCAAGACTGACAATAGCGAAAAGGTGACGACCGGGGATAGCTGGGCCGTGGCAGGACTGGCGCGGTCTGAGGCGCAGTGCGTCACTTTGCTGGACGGACGGGCGTCATATGGAGGCACCCCCTCGGACGCTTCTGTTCTCAGGGCCATTGCAGCCATACGGGAGCGGGGGCTGAAGGTGGTCCTTTATCCATTCATCATGATGGATATCGCATCCGGCAATGCCTTGCCTGATCCGTATGGAGAAGAAGAGCAGGCCGCTTTCCCATGGCGCGGGCGGATCACCTGTTATCCGGGGCCAGATGAAGAGGATACTGCGGATCTGTCCTCTGACGCCGCCTCTCAGGTGAACAGTTTCTACACCGGAGGGGACTGGAGTTATCGCCGTTTCATCATGCATTATGCGCAATTGGCAAGCGATGCTGGCGGGGTCGATGGCTTTCTTCTTGGATCTGAATTGCGCGGCATGACCTGTCTGCGCGATGCATCAGGTGACTATCCCTTTGTGACCTGTCTGCAAAGCCTCGCTTCAGAGGTCCGAGCGCTTGTTGGAGATGCAACAAAACTGACCTATGGGGCGGACTGGAGCGAATATTTCGGTCATCACCCGCAAGATGGTTCGGTGACTTTTCATCTCGATCCCCTGTGGTCAGACAGCAATATCGATGCAATCGGCATCGACAATTACATGCCGCAATCCGACTGGCGGGCTGGTGAGGATCATCTCGATGCCAACCTTGCCGATACCGGCTTGGAAGCGGACTATCTTCAGGCCAATATCGCCGGAGGTGAGGGCTTTGACTGGTATTATGCTTCTGATGAGGATCGGGACAGCCAGACAAGGACAGCCATAACCGATGGATTGGCAGGAAAACCCTGGGTTTTCCGCTATAAGGATCTGGTCAGTTGGTGGTCCAATGAGCACTATAATCGCGATGTTTCAGGCGAAAGTGATACGCCGACAAGTTGGGAGCCATGTTCCAAACCCATCTGGTTTACCGAGATCGGTTGTCCCGCGGTGCATTTGGGGCCTAATCAGCCGAATGTCTTTCCCGACGCCAAGTCATCGGAAAGCGCTTTACCATATCACTCCTCGGGAGCCCGCTGCGATGCGGCCCAGCGTGCCATGCTCACTGCCAGCCTCGACTATTGGCAAAGCGGTGATGAGAGCCTAAATCCGACATCGCCAATTTATGACGATAGAATGGTTGCCGACGATCAGATCTACCTCTGGGCATGGGATGCAAGACCGTTTCCCGCATTTCCCCTATCCAGTGACATATGGTCGGATGGTGATGCCTGGCACACCGGACATTGGCTCAATGGTCGTCTCGGAAATGCACCTCTGCAGGATATCGTGCGCACGGTGATGAGTGATTTCGGTCTTGATGCGCCACTATTCACGTCAGTTCCTGCGGTCATCGATGGTTTTGTTATCGATCAGCGCACGTCGGTTCGTTCGGCCTTGGAAAGCCTTTGCGATGCATTCAATATCTCTTTTGTCGCAAGCCAGAACCGGTTGCTGTTCGAGTTGCAGGGACGCAGGACTGTCGCTGAAATCGAAGAAGGTCAACTGGTTGATGAAGAGGATGAAGCTCTGCTGAGCAAGCAACTCGATCCTTGGGAAGAAGAGCCTTCCAGCGTGACCTTCTCATTCAACGAGTTGTTTCAGGACTACCGCCAGTCGGTGGCCCGTTATGACCAGCCGAGCAGCCGCACCCGGCAGGAGAGTTCCAAATCGCTTTCGGTTATTTCTTCCGAACCCATCATGGTTGATGCCGCCAGAAACTGGCTGCGTCAACGCAATTACTCCCGTCATACGATCAAGTTCAATCTCCCATTGTCAATGCTTTCACTTGAGGCGGGAGATCTGGTTACCTTGCAGGAAGGAGAATATGACAAAAGCTACCGCATTGATGAAATCGAAGATGGAACAATGCGAGAGGTCTCGGCGAGCCTTATAGCTCCGCGCAATAGCGCGCCATTGGCACAAACAACCCGATTGGTGAAATCTGCATTGCCGCAGGTTGTGAGGCCCGTTTGCTTCGCTATGGATTTGCCATTGATCCCAAGTAAATCCGAATATCCTCACGCCCCTTATCTGGCGAGCTATTCTTCGCCATGGCCTGGAAGTTTTGAGCTGTATCAGGGTAGCAGTGATGTTGGTTTTGTGCATCGGCAAAGTCTGGATGTTCCTGCAATCATGGGGACGTTGCAAACCGAACTTGCCGCCATCGAGTGCTACAGCTGGGACAGAGGTTCCTCGCTGGAAGTCAAGCTCAACAAAGGCGATCTGTCATCAATTGAAAAAAGCAGTCTTCTGTCCGGATCCAATGCTGCAGCCGTGCAAACGGAAAATGGCGAATGGGAGATCATCCAGTTTGCCAATGCCGAACTGATTGGAACCAATCTTTGGCGACTGAGCCTGCTATTGCGAGGGCAATTGGGAACCGAAGAAGCTGCTCAGAATGGGGCTCTGGCTGGTGCAAGATTTGTTCTTCTTGATGAGGCAATCGTGCCGCTAAAAGTGGATGGCGGACAACTGCAAAAGTCCTTGCCATTTCGTGTTGTCGCCAATGGAGCGGCCATTTCTGACGCCAACAATATCGATATTTCGATTGATATTGTCGGGCGCGGATTGAGGCCGCTGGCACCTGTCCATCTCAAGGCTGTCCGAAATAAAGAAGATGCCAGCCTGCAATTTAGCTGGATCAGGCGAGACCGTCTGGAAGCCGATAGCTGGGTTGATAGCACCATTCCGCTGAGTGAGGCCGAAGAACTCTATCAAATTAGGATTGTTGATCCTCAGTCGGGAAGCACCTTGCGGAGCGAAGACGTGAGCGCTCCGTACTGGCTCTACTCTCTCGAAGAACAGGCCAATGATGGAATATCACAAATTTCCAAAGTGCAAATCGAAATAGAACAGGTGAGCCGCCGATATGGAAGCGGCGCAACGCTGAGCCGACAGGTCTTGCTCGACAGTCTGCGCATTCAAGCCTGAGCGCAAAACACGGATTGCCTCATCTGAAACAAATCCATCTAGACCATCAACCTCGATAAAAGGAGAAAGCCATGAGCCTTTCTGACAATGAGCCGAAACAGGCATGGGAATCCAAGATCAACTGGACCCAGATCGTCGCCGTTTTGGCCATGGGATTGACCATGTTCGGAATTGATCTTGATCCGGACATCCAGCAGCGGCTGGCTGTTACGATCTCAAGCCTTGCCGCAGCGATCACGATCATCTGGAGAACCTGGTACACATCAAAGAAGATTGTCTGAGCTGCATGATGACCTTCATTTTGAAATCGATTGCTCTTCTGGTGAAGCTGGCCCCTGTGCTGGCTTCACTTCTGGCCCAATTATCGAATGCTTCAGCAAAGGTGATTGGCCAAAAGAAGGGGCGCACACAAACGCAAAGCGATGCAGGCGATGCATTTCGTAAGCTTCTTCAAGCAGCCCACGCAGCGAAATGGGAACAAAATGCGCGAAAAGAATCGGACCCACAATCGCATCAGTCTTCTGCTGACGGTGCTGATGGCGCTCTGTCTGAACGGCTGCGCTATACAGACGGCTTCAAAAGGGATTGACGCAAAGGCGACCGGTTCTTTTGACCGCAAGCAGGATGAAACACCGACTGGAGCCAGTATGACGGCATGTCTGCTATTCGATCCTATCAGCTGGTCCGAAAAAGATACCGATCAGACGATTGCAGAAGTCAAGGAGCATAATCGCAAGATTGTGCGATATTGCAGCGGATAGTAAAAGCTGAAGCATCGTTCTGCTTTCGCAAATTCATTGTAAAAAATGCAGCCGTTCAGTTTTCGTTCAGCGACGATTGGTTAGATTGTCGCCATGAAAAAACATCTCAACATACATGCCCTACGGTTATTGGCTCTCGTAACACTGGCCTACATGTTGCCAAGTCACACAGCGCTTTCTGCGCAATGTCTTGGTTCAGGCGAGATGAGGGAGGCTATTTCCGCTGGTCGGGCTCAAAGTCTGGTGGCAATCACGCAGGCGGCAACTGCTGTCGTCGCTGGTGATGTCATCAAGTCCAACCTGTGTCTTGATGGGGGGCGGCTTGTCTATGATTTGGTCGTCCTCTCCAGACAAGGCAAGGTTTCTCGTGTCACGCTGGATGCAAAAAGCGGTAAGGTACTGTCCGTCAAAGGGTGAGTGGTGGTTGCAAAGCCATCCGCCTATGAATAGGCTCTCAATGGAGTCATCCTAGGGTATACCCGCAAAAACGGAACGAGGATCTATATGCGCATCTTGGTGGTTGAAGACGAGAAAGAGCTTAACCGTCAGCTCAAGGAAGAAATGGAAGAAAACGGCTTTGTCGTCGATTGCGCATTCGACGGGGAAGAGGGCCATTTTCTGGGTGATACCGAGCCTTACGATGCAGTCATTCTGGATATCGGCCTGCCCAAGATGGATGGCATCCGGGTGCTGGAAAACTGGCGGCAGGATGGGCGAACGATGCCCGTTTTGATTCTGACTGCACGTGACCGGTGGAGCGACAAGGTGCAGGGCATAGATGCTGGTGCAGATGACTATGTCGCAAAGCCATTTCACATGGAGGAAGTGGTAGCCCGTATTCGTGCCCTCGTCAGACGATCAGCAGGATTGGCTTCAAACGAAATCACATGCGGCCCCGTTCGTCTCGATGCGCGCTCCGGCCGCGTCACCGTCGATGGCCTTACTGTCAAACTGACCTCGCATGAATTTCGCCTGCTTTCCTATTTGATGCATCATCAGGGCAAGGTCATCTCGCGCACCGAGCTTGTCGAGCATCTTTATGATCAGGATTTTGATCGAGATTCCAATACGATCGAAGTCTTTGTCGGGCGTCTGCGCAAGAAACTCGGCGTTGACGTTATTCAGACGGTCAGAGGCTTGGGCTACAATATGCTTGCCCCTGAAGCGACGAAACAATGAAGTCGATCACCCGGTATCTTGTTGTCAATATATCGATTTGGGCGCTCTTGTCTGCGTTGGGCGCGGGCATCGTTCTGACCTCTCTTTTCCGCGTTTCGGCCGAAGATTCTTTTGATGACCAGCTTGATATGGTTCTGAAGATGCTTGTCGGGGAACTGGCCACTGAGCTTTTTAGCTCGGAAACACTCGCAAAGCCGGGAAATCTTGGTCAACCGCGATTTGAACTGCCTCTATCGGGGTGGTATTGGACTGTCAGCCGAGATGACACTGATGAAGTCATCTTTTCCTCTCTCTCGTTGGCTGGTGACGATTTTTCTGTCCTGTCCGAGATCGATAAGCAATATCGGGGTGGCATAGGCCGCTATCTGTTAGGCCAAGGCCCAGATGGCAAAGAGATTAGAATTCTCGAACGCGAAATCTCCTTTGGACCAGATCAGAATTATCATTTCAGAGTGACCGGCAATGCAGCCGAACTCAAAGCGCAGATAGATGGTTTCGAGAATAAAGCCTGGTTGCTAGTGGTAGCCTTCGGGGTTATTTTGCTTGTTGTCTCCCTGTATCTCGTGCGCACGGCGTTGCGACCGCTTGGTCTATTGCAACGCAGGGTTCGGGAGGTTGCTATAGGCACTAGCACATCGATTGCTGGCGATTATCCGGTAGAAGTCTCCGGCCTCGTCGAAGAGGCAAATATCCTGATCGCCTCAAATAAGGAAACGCTCGAACGCGCGCGTACCCAGCTCGGCAATTTGGCCCACGCCCTGAAAACTCCCTTGTCTGTCATCACTAATGAAGTGAGATCGTCAGACGCTAAAAATGCCGACATGCTGATACAGCAAGTGGACACCATGCGCGATCAGATCCAGCTTTATCTTGACAGGGCGAGATTTGCAGCCAGACACAACACAATCGGAACCGTGACAAAAATCGACCCGGTTCTGAACAAGCTGGCCAGTGTCATGCGCAAGATCCATCCGGACAAGACTGTCGATTATCAAACCGAAACAACGCATGACGTCTGTTTTCGCGGGGAAGAGCAGGATCTGGAAGAAATGGTAGGCAACCTCGTTGACAACGCTTGCAAATGGGCCCGTGACCGTGTGGTACTTAAGCTATTTGACGGCCTTCCTGAAGCTGCGGCTCCCGCTGATTTCAGTTCCCGGGGATTAAGTCGCATCTGGTTGACGATCAGCATCGAGGATGACGGCCCGGGGCTTTCTGAAAAAGAGATGGTTGAGGCCCTCAAGAGAGGACACCGCCTTGATGAAAGTAAACCGGGGTCTGGTTTGGGCCTCTCCATCGTTTCGGAGATGGCGAGCCTTTATCAGGGAAGCTTTACTCTGGGGCGGTCAGAGCTGGGGGGATTAAAGGCACAACTGATCCTGCCAGCACTAAAAGAGTAAATTAACGCTTTGGTCCGATGCTCTGGATCTTGTTAGGATAAAAAGGCATGACGACTCAGGTTTTTCGCCAAAATTTCGACATTTTCGAAACATAAAAGCTATCTGAAGCGTTGTGTATGCATGTGTGACTTGATTGAATTTGATAGACGGGATCCGGGACGGAATTCAGCAAGGGCACACACGTTGTTTGAAGACGGCTTACAAACTCGATGCCGAAAAGCAAATCGCAGGAAACACGCAGGCTATCCTTTGGGGATTGCCATATTGAATAGGGGCTAAAAAATGAATTTCAAATCAGTCGCGATTGTTGCAGTCATGGGCGCAGCGCTGGCCGGATGTCAGGGTGGACCAAAAGAGACATTTGGCGGATTGACGGGTGCAGTGGCCGGTGGCGTCATTGGTTCCCAGATTGGTAGTGGAGAAGGCCGTTTGGTGGCAACAGCCGCCGGTGCCGCTCTTGGCGCTCTGGCTGATCTTCCATTGGCCGTATGCTTGACCAGAATGATCAGAGAATGGCCGCTGAAGCACAATATCGTGCGCTGGAATATGGTCGCTCAGGTGCTCCTGTATCCTGGACAAACCCGGATTCGGGCCATCATGGACAGATTGTTCCAACCCAACCTTACACTGTCAATGACCTGAATTGTCGTGACTATACGCACACGATTTACATTGATGGTCAGCCGCAGACAGCCCGTGGACGCGCTTGCCGTCAGGGTGATGGGACCTGGCGTCCGGTTGACTAATTTGGTCGCCGGATTGTTCTGAGACTATTAATTCTCGCATTCATGTGGGATTGGAGAGGAAGCTGAACTATTCAGCTTCCTCTTTTTGTATCTGAATATTTCTAAAAAACTTTGTGATTGGCAGGGGATGTTAACAGTTTGATAGGTTTAAATTGAAATTGTATTTAGAACCTATGAATCAGGTCGGAGTGTCCGTATGGACAACATGGAAAAGCTTAAGGATAAATTGAAGCTTTATCTGTCGACGTTGTCTGAAAATGCCCAAAATCTGCTGCATCGAAATCTCGAAAAGGCATTGAAGGAGGGCAATAGCGACGCCGCGTCAGAGCTGATTCTTGCTGTCTTGCGCGATATCCTCAAAGTCGAAGAAAAGATTGTCCCTCTGGAAGAATTCGTAAAAAAGGATTTCTTCCGCGAAGCGCGCTTTTTTGCATCCGATATTGATTTGCTTCGCAAGGTCGAAGGAAGAATCAGCCCGTCCTCATTTGATGCCATTTGGACATGGATAAAGCGTGATGTTGCCTCGCCAGAGTTGCTTCAAAAGCTTGCCATGGATTGTGCCCAACTCGAGAAACGGGAAATCTCCAAGCATTCAAGCGAAATTTGTGCAGAACTGGTGGCTGCAATCAAGAAGAATCTCAAACTGGTTCTGCGAGATTTCGGAGGCGAACAGAAGCTTTCCAATCATCTGGGCGGTGAGGTCGTCTATAATGATCTGCTGGATGTGCTTATCAGCGCTGAAAGACTGATGCCGTTCAAGCCGATTCTGACGAGGATGCCCAAGGAGCTGGCCAGTTGGGCTACACCGGAAGGAGAGGAGAGCTACAAGCTCATCTCGCGTTATGTGCAGCAGGCTCCCTTGCGCACTTCATGGCTATTCTCTGCGGTCTCGAAAAATCTGACATCTGCGCGCACCCTGATACAACTCTCGACCAAGCTTTCAGGATCTGACGATGCGGTGCAGGTGGCCGCTACGGTCTATGCACCTGCCATCCATCAGATACTTGCAGAGATGGAAGCGCATGCTGGTATCGTTGATGCGCGGTTGAGAGAATATTCCGGTCTTAACGTGGCGCTGGAGCATATCTGGACCTGGCATATGATGGCAAAAGCCCTGAAAGTCGAACTCGAATTGCCAACACAATGTGCCTGGGGCAAATCTCTCGCCGAAATGAAAAAGAAAATGACAGATATTCTGAAGCGCGAGATCGAGCCAACTCCGGGCCTTGTCCGCAAGGCATTGCGCGCTCCCAAGAATGGTGAGAAGGAAGTCTTTGACGAAAATCTGGTGGCTGACGCCATTCGGGCTGCCAAAATTTTCGAGAAAACAGAGCTTGCCAAAGACAGCCTTGCGATGAACGGCCCGATTAGTGATGTGCGCAAGGAGCTTGATCAGGCATTTGAAATTCTGACGAAGTCACTTGTTGATCGAACCAGACAGGCTGCTGGTCTGGAAGATGAGAATATAAAGAAGCTTCATACGGCCGCCATTGATATTGCCAAGAGCATTTTTGACGAAGATTTCTCCGAGGCCTTCCGGCGTCAATTGAAAGCTGCTTCTACTGTCAAGGAACTTCAGGCCGCTGAAGCCTGAACTTGGGTTCGTTCTGTTCGTCTCCCTCCTTTCCCTTTCCCCAATCTATCCCTCCAATTATATGGTTCAATATGTGTCCGTGTCCGAAAAATGGTTCGGGGATACAGCCTCATCCTATCGTTAGATGAACATGAGTTAATTTGACATCTTGGTGAAATCAGAAATGCTCATGCTTGGACTAGTGTGAGAGTTGGACCTGTATGTTTTGGACTATCGCTGTTGTTTTGACGCTCGTAACCATTGTGTTCGCGATCTACCCGCTCATGCGCAAAGAGCGCAAGCTGGAGAGTGCGAGCGCCTATGATCTGACGATTTACAAATCCCAGTTGAAGGAAATCGATGGGGATGTCGAGCGGGGATTAATCGATGAGGCCGAGGCGGAATCGGCTCGTGCCGAGGTTGCCCGACGGGTCATTGGTGCGCAGGACGCCCTCGACAAGGAGCGCACTGCCACACGCAGTGACGGTTCATCTGGCGTGGGAAGTCAGCCTGAGAGGGATCGGGTCAGTTTGCGTGTCGCCGTCACAACAATCGCGCTTTTTATCCCGCTTTTATCACTGGGCATTTATTTCGCTCTCGGGTCTCCCGATCTGGAGGGCCAGCCATTGCAGGCCCGTCTCTCCAAACCACCCGAGCAGCAGAGTCTCACCGAACTGGTCGCCTCAGCCGAGAGAAAACTGGCAGCCAATCCAGATGATCTGGAAGGCTGGAAAAAGATGGCACCGGTCTATGCAAGAATGCGCCGAACAGAAGATGCCATTCTTGCCTATAGAAATATTCTGCGCCTTGAGGGAGAGAGCGTTGATGCTCTTTCCGATCTTGGAGAGGTGCTGGTCATTCGCGATGCTGGCGTGGTCAAGGACGAAGCCAGAGCTTTGTTCCAACGCGCCAATATGCTCGACGCGACGGCTCCCAAACCGCGCTTCTTTATCGCCATTGCGCTGGGGCAAACCGGAGAGGAGCGCGAGGCTATCCTCAGATGGCAGGCGCTGGTTGATGATTCCGCCGAAGGAGCTCCCTGGATTCCATTTGCAAATGAACAGATTGCTGCCTTGCAAAAGCGCATCGCTTCGAAATCTGTTGCAGATGCCAACCCGAGCAACGCCCCGCAAACAGAGGGGGCGGCCCTTCCCAATCCAAGCAAGGAAGATGTTGATAGTGCCTCTGAGATGTCTGCCGAAGATCGGCAGCAAATGATCGCAGGCATGGTCGCCAATCTGGCCGAGCGTTTGAAAACCGAAGGCGGCACCGCAGATGAATGGGTGCGTCTGATCAGGGCGGAGCTTGTGCTCAATCGTCCCGACATGGCCGCCAAGACAGTAACCCGTGCCCTTGATGCGCTCCAGTCAGATATCGATGGATTGGAGAAGGTGAAGGCTGCGGCGCGCTCTCTGGGTGTCTCTATCGATCAGTAGAGGGTAGACACAGGCCAGCGCGCGGCCGGGGTGCTGGAGTGCCAGCAATATACAAGCAACATATTTGACTGAAGACCTGAGAGGATCTGTGAATGTCAAGAAAACAAAAGAGGATGATGTTGATCGGAGCCGCCGGTTTCGTCCTTTTTGCCGCTGTCGGCCTGATATTGTTTGCTTTGCAAAATCAGATCACCTTCTTTATGAGCCCTTCGGAGATTGCGGAAAAGGGTGTCGCTCCGGGGCAACGCATCCGCCTTGGCGGGCTGGTCAAGGAAGAATCTGTCATCCGATCCGATACAGCACATGTGTCTTTTGTGGTGACCGATGGTGGCGCAGAAATCAAGGTTGCCTATGCAGGCATTCTGCCAGATCTGTTTCGTGAAGGGCAGGGGGTGGTTACCGAAGGGGCACTCAATCCGGACGGTTCCTTTCAGGCAGATACCGTTCTTGCAAAGCATGACGAGAATTACATGCCGCGTGAAGTGGCTGATGCGCTAAAGGAGCAGGGGCATTGGCAGGATAGCTATGGCAAGGTGCAATCAAACTGACCGCTTCCAGCAAATGCAATATCAGAAGACATTCAGATGATGCTTTTGCATCAAAAGCGCGAGGCGCTCACGTAAGGGGAAAGAATAGATGATCATAGAGCTGGGCCATTTTATGCTCGTGTTGGCGCTCGTCTTGGCATTGATTCAGTCTGTCGTTCCAATCTGGGGCGCTCAGGTCAATGACAGCCGTCTTATGGCGGTTGCCAGCCCGCTGGCCATTTTGCAGTTTCTGTTTGTCGGACTTGCTTTTGCTGCACTGACACAGGCCTATGTGACGTCGGATTTCTCCGTGCAGAATGTCTGGGAAAACAGCCATTCCACCATGCCGCTATTGTATAAATTCACCTCTGTGTGGGGCAACCATGAAGGCTCGATGTTGCTTTGGGTCTTCATTCTGGTGATCTTCAGCGCCATGGTCGGAGCCTTCGGGCGCAATCTTCCTCCCAAGCTCAAGGCCAATACTCTTGCGGTTCAGGGATGGATCACGGTTGCTTTCCTGCTCTTCGTGCTATTCACTTCCAATCCCTTCCACCGCATCGCCAATGCGCCCATTGAAGGCCGGGATCTCAATCCCATTCTTCAGGATGTCGGCCTCGCTATTCATCCGCCGCTTTTATATCTTGGCTATGTCGGCTTCTCGATCGCCTTTGCCTTTTCCATTGCAGCGTTGCTGGAGGGGCGGATCGATGCTGCCTGGGCCCGTTGGGTGCGGCCTTGGGTGCTCGCTGCCTGGGGGCTGTTGACCCTTGGCATCGCAATGGGATCTTACTGGGCCTATTATGAATTGGGCTGGGGCGGATACTGGTTCTGGGATCCGGTGGAGAATGCTTCCTTCATGCCATGGCTTAGCGGAACTGCGTTGCTGCATTCCGCTATCGTTATGGAAAAGCGGGGCGCGCTGAAGGTCTGGACCATTCTTTTGTCCATCCTGACATTCTCCCTGTCGCTGCTGGGCACATTCCTTGTCCGTTCGGGGGTGCTCACATCCGTTCATGCCTTCGCAACGGATCCTTCCCGTGGTGTGTTCATTCTGGTGCTGCTTGTCGCCTTCATCGGAGGAGGCTTGTCGCTTTTTGCGTGGCGCGCACCGATGCTCAAACAGGGAGGGATATTCTCGCCCATCTCGCGCGAAGGCTCCTTGGTGCTGAACAATCTGTTCCTTTCGGCCGCAACGGCAGCTGTGCTGGTGGGCACGCTCTACCCACTGGCGCTTGAGGCCACCACAGGCGCCAAGATTTCCGTTGGCGCACCCTTCTTCAATGCCACCTTCGGTCCGATGATGATCCCGCTGCTCGTTGCTGTCCCTCTGGGGCCTTTGCTCGCCTGGAAAAGAGGAGATCTTTTTGCAGCCCTGCAACGGCTCTTCATTGCTTTGGGAGCTGCCATATTCGTTACCCTGCTCTGTTATGCCTTCATCCATGGAGGCAGCGCTCTGGCGCCGCTCGGCATCGGCCTTGCTGTCTGGGTCATGGTTGGGGCGTTGGCTGAAATCCATCTGCGTATTGGCCTTTTCAAAATGCCGTTGAGCAAGTCCTTTTCGCGGTTTGTCGGGCTGCCGCGTACCGTTTTCGGCGCAGCTCTTGGGCATTTCGGTCTTGGCATGACATTGCTCGGGCTGATTGTCGCCAGCGCCTATCAGACCGAGCAGATATTGGTGATGAAGCCGGGAGATCAGACCACGGTTGCCGGATATAGCTTTCATCTCAACGGTTTTCGTGAGCATGGCGAGTTCAACTATGTTGATCTAATTGGGTCCTTCAAAGTCACCAAAGGTGATCAGGACATCGCTATTCTGCATCCGGCCAAACGCGTCTACACATCCCGCAATATGCCCACCACAGAAACCGCCATTCACACAATTGGCGGCGTGACACAGCTTTATATTTCTTTGGGTGATGCACAGAATGAAGATGGAATTGGTGTGCGGATCTATTACAAACCATGGGTGACCTTCATCTGGCTTGGTTGCGTCGTGATGTTTATTGGTGGATGCCTCTCCCTCTCGGATCGGCGATTGCGCATTGGTGCCCCAGCGCGCAAAGGGCGCGCAAAACAAGCTGCCGGTACGGCTTGATGGTTTTGCCACCCTGCATTTGAAACAGGATAAAGAAAATGTCTATACAGCCTCGCACTATTTCGCGTTTGCTCGCTGTCTTTCTGCTGCTCCTGTCCGCACAGTTTGTGATGGCGCCGGCCTATGCCGTCAAGCCTGATGAAATGCTCAAGGATCCCAAGCTGGAATCGCGGGCCAGAGACATTTCTGAAGGGCTGCGCTGTCTGGTTTGTCAGAACCAGTCCATCGACGATTCCGATGCACCATTGGCGCGGGACTTGCGGATACTGGTGCGAGAACGCCTCTCCAAAGGGGATAGTGACAAGCAGGTCAAAGACTTCCTTGTGGATCGCTATGGCGAATTTGTGCTGCTCAAGCCTACATTTTCGACAAAGAACATCCTGCTTTGGGCATTTGGTCCATTGGTCCTGATCTTGGGCGTGATGGGGATATTTCTCTTTTATCAGCGCAACCGGATCATCGCCCAGAAGGCGGAAGCGCAGGGAGAGACACATCTCAGCGCAGACGAAAAGGAACGGCTGGAGCGCATTCTCTCCGACGAAAGCAAGGAATAGGCGAACCCGGTTCGGCTTTTACTGACAAAAGACATCCGATGCCGGTTCTCTCCGTTCAGTTTGTGCACACTCTACGCATACTCCGCCCATTGCATGTCGGTCTTGCCTTTATGGCAATTCGCGCTTTTCAATTCTTCGACTTCATGCTAATCCCGCCAGCTCCGGCACCCGTAGGTCATTCACGGGTGCCTGTTTGTTTGGATGTCTGTTCGGATAATGCATGAGGAAGGATGAGGCGATGGCGGAAGCGATTTGTTGCGGGCTGGATTTTGGAACATCAAACTCGACACTGGGCCTCATGGAGAAGGGAAAGGCTACGCTCGTTCCCATGGAAGGTGAGGAAGTGACCATCCCTTCAGCATTATTCTTCGATTTCGAAGAGCATGCTGTCCATTATGGTCGTGATGCCATTCAGACTTATCTGGAGGGCGGGGAAGGGCGCATGATGCGTGCCCTCAAATCCATTCTGGGAACGCCTACCATGCAGGAATTCACCATGGTGGGAAGTGAACGCAAACCTTTCACCGCAGTGCTGGGCCTGTTTCTTCAGCAGATGAAGGCACGGGCAGAGGCTCGGATTGGTGAAGAGCTGACGCATGTTGTCATGGGGCGTCCGGTTCAGTTCGTCGACAACAATCCCGGAGCCGACAGAGAAGCTGAACAGACGATGCGAGCAATCGCGCAGGATGTCGGCTTTACCGAGATCGAGTTCGAGTTTGAACCTGTCGCCGCCGCTCGGGACTTCCAGCAGCTTGCCACGCAGGAAGAAATCGCGCTCATCATCGATATTGGCGGCGGTACTTCGGATTTCACCATACTCAAGGTCTCTCCATCAGATTTGCTGGAACATCCGGGCAATTCCCGCGATCAGATTCTTGCCAATACTGGCATTCATATTGGCGGGACGGATTTTGACCGCTGGTTGTCTCTGGCCAGCGTCATGCCCTTGCTTGGCTATCAAAGCCCCATGAGCAAGGAAGGCCGCCTGATGCCGGTCGGCTATTATCACGATCTGGCCACCTGGCAGAAAATTAACTTCCTTTATGACCACAAGACCCATAGCGAGCTGCGCTATCTGCGCAAGGAAGCGCGCGAGCCTATGCTGCTTGATCGCCTGATCAAGCTGCTCGAATTGCGTGAAGGGCACCGTCTTGCCCTGTCTGTAGAGCAAAGCAAGGTTACCCTGTCTGATCAGCAAGAGACCGAACTGCTGCTTTCTTTCATTGAACAGGGATTGCGGGCAGGCATCTCGCGCGACGATCTGATCTCAAGCCTTGAGGATGGGACCGAGCGCATCAAGCGTACGATTGCAGAGGCGCTTGCGATGGCTTCTGTCTCCGGCGAGGCGATCACCGCGGTTTTCCTCACCGGAGGGTCAACCAAGGTTCCCTATATCCGTCAGAGCCTTACCGGCATGGTTCCAAATGCAAAAGTCATCGAGGGCGATGCTTTCGGTTCGGTGGGAATCGGGTTGGCACTCGAGGCTCAAAGGCGCTTCCAGTAGCAGCTTTCAGGCTGCAAATCGTTAAGAATTGTGGCGAAAGCATGCCCGAATTCGCCTCCCGCCCACCAGCATGATCGCACCATATTTGCGAGCGATTGTCGAAAACTAATTTAAGTATCTGATGTTAAATGGGAAACCGTCTTTCTTCAACATTACGCATCTTTAATTCAAATGGCTCGCATCTGGCCAATTTTACCCCATATAAAATAAGTCATCGCAATCAAGCGCTAGAAGCGCGGCATCATTCTGATGGATTGCCAGCGCTTTGCGCCTTTGAATAAAATAGTTCACTAGGATACTCTGACCCCTGCCTTGACGGGCGCCAGAGCAGAAAATGAGCGGAGACCCTTGATGATGAAGTCCAAGTTTAAACATGTCTCGGTAAAGACCACCTTGTTGGCGTCCGCCCTGTGCCTGGGCGTCGTTGCCGGAGCCACTGTGCCGACCCTGATTACCGGGCAGCCTGCAGCTCAGGCTCAGCCAGTGGAAGTGACGGCTCCAGCCCAGCCGGTTGACTTTACCAATGTGGTGAAGGCGGTCAAACCTGCCGTTGTTTCGGTTCAGGTAAAAACCGAAATCGAGCCGCAGACCATTCAGAATTTCTCGATTCCGGGCTTTCCCGAATTCCGTGATCTGCCAAAAGATCACCCGTTCAATCGCTTCTTCCGTCGCTTTGGCGAGCAGGAACAAGAGGGCGATCAGGGCAACAAGAAGCCAGTGCCGCATTATGCGCAGGCTCAGGGCTCCGGTTTCTTCATTTCCGAGGACGGCTATGTCGTGACCAACCATCACGTGGTCGACAAGGGCGTTGAATTCGTTCTGGTCATGGATGATGGCACCAAGCTGGATGCAGATCTCGTCGGCTCGGATGAAAAATCCGATCTGGCTCTGCTCAAGGTCAAGGATACGGATCGCAAGTTCCAATATGTGAAATTCGCAGACAGCGTGCCCGCTGTTGGTTCATGGGTTCTTGCCGTGGGTAATCCGTTTGGTCTGGGTGGAACGGTAACAGCCGGTATCGTTTCGGCTGATGGCCGTGATATCAGCGCCCAGAATTATGAAAGCTTCATTCAGATTGACGCTGCCGTGAACAAGGGCAACTCTGGTGGCCCGACCTTCAACCTCAATGGTGAAGTGATCGGTATCAACACCGCGATCTACTCCCCGTCCGGTGGCAACGTAGGCATCGCCTTCGCCATTCCGGCCGAAGTGGCGCAGGATGTCATCAACGATCTCCAACATGGCGGCAAGGTGAAACGCGGCTGGCTCGGCGTCCATATTCAGAATGTCACCGAAGATATTGCCGATAGTCTCGGGCTCGCCGAAGCATCCGGCGCCATGGTAACCAGCACCGATGAAACCGCTCCGGCGTTCAAATCCGGGGTCAAGGTCGGTGACGTGATCCTCGCGGTTGATGGGGACGAGGTCAAGAATACTCGCGAACTGGCCCGTCATATCGGCCGTGCAGATCCTGAGTCCGACGTTGAACTGACCATCTGGCGTGAAGACAAGGAAATCAAGGTTACGGTTCATCTGGGCACCTATCCAGATCAGACCGCTTCCAGCGACGGATCCGATGACGACAGCCAGCAGCCGGGCGAACCGGCCGCCTTTGATGATTTCGGCATGACCTTGCAGGCTGGCGAAGAGGGATTGGTCATCACCAACATTGACCCGGATGGCGTGGCCGCTGAAAAGGGCCTTACCCGTGGTGATATCATCCAGTCTGTCGGCGGCAAGGATGTCAAGACGATTGAGGATATCAATAAGGGTGTTGCCGCAGCCAAGGACAACGGTCGCAAGACCATCCTTATGCGTATCAAGACCGATGGCGGCATTCGCTTTGTTGGTCTGCCAGTAAAGAAATAGTCTGCGCCTGTTTCACTCGATTATTTCGTGAAAATCGACGAAGGGGGCCTGCGTGCCCCCTTTTTCGCAAATGCTTCTGCAAGCCTGTGATTTGGCAGACTTTTCCCCGTAAACGACCTTTGCTGAATGGCAAAGACCGCTATAATCCCCTAGACCAACCATGAGACGTGGTTTTGACCTTCCATCCCGGACCGCATCGAAGATGGATGGGCCAAACACAAAGAGGCTGATTATGCGCATCCTGATCATTGAAGACGACATTGAGGCAGCCGCCTATCTTGCCAAGGGACTAAAGGAAGCCGGGCACCATTGTGAACATGCCGCCGATGGCGATCAGGGCTATGACATGGCCGCAAGAAGCGGCTATGACGTTATGATCATTGACCGCATGTTGCCCAAACGCGATGGCCTTTCCGTTATCGAACAGCGGCGCAAGGAGGGCGATGAAACCCCGGTCCTGATCCTGTCGGCGCTGGGCGAGGTGGATGATCGCGTGACCGGGCTGCGAGCTGGAGGCGATGATTATCTCACCAAGCCTTATGCCTTTACCGAGCTTCTGGCCCGTATTGAGGTCATGGCAAGAAGGCGCAATCCCGGTGAGGTGGAAACCGTCTATCGTGTTGCGGATCTTGAACTGGATCGCCTCTCCCATAGTGTCAAGCGCGCAGGCGAGACCATTCTGCTTCAGCCGCGAGAATTTCGCCTTCTGGAATATCTCATGAAGAATGCCGGGCAGGTTGTGACCCGAACCATGCTGCTCGAAAATGTCTGGGATTATCATTTCGATCCGCAGACAAATGTTATCGACGTGCATATTTCGCGGCTCCGGTCCAAGATTGACAAGGGCTTCGATCCTGCATTGCTGCAAACTGTGCGTGGCTCCGGCTATAGTCTGCGTGAGCCAGACTAGGCTTTGCTGAAAGCTCGCCTTGCCGCCCTTGGTGGAATGGGGCCGGGGCTTTTCACTTTTTCAAGTTTTCGACTGTCTTTCAGGAGTGTGAATGTCGCTTGGATCGATCAACAAGATTATGCGCACGACAGCTTTCAAGCTGAGCGCCATCTATTTGATCATTTTTTCCATCTTCGCGATTTTCCTGATCGTCTATATTTCGATCAATACCCAGCTTCTGATGACAAGACAGCTCAATTCCACCATTGAGGCGGAGGTGCGCGGGCTGGTCGAACAATATCGCTCCGGCGGCATGCCCGGTCTGGTCAAGATCATTGAGGACCGGTCGCGTCGTCCCGGTGCCAGTCTCTATCTGGTCACCGATAGCCGTGGGCACTATGTTGCGGGCAACGTTGCCGCCCTTCCCAAATGGGTGCTTGATGAGCGGGGTGCGCTGGAGCAGTCGGTCACCTACCAGAGGCTCGGCGAAACCGAACGAAAGGAATATAACGCGGTCGTCAGCGTCTATGAAATGTTCGGCGGATATCGGTTGCTGGTCGGCCGGGATGTGGGCGAACGCGAAATTTTCCGCAAGGTCGTCGAGCAGGCCTTTCTTGTTTCTGCCATTCTGATGATCGTTCTGGCGCTGTTGTCATGGATGTTTGTCTCCAGAAAAGTGCTCAAACGCATCGACGCGATAGCGGGCGCATCCAGCAATATCATGCGCGGGCGGTTGGATGAGCGACTTCCCGTAACGCAGGCGGGGGATGAATTTGACCGACTGTCGGAAAATCTCAACACCATGCTGTCGCGGATAGAGATGCTGATGCAGGGCCTCAAGGAAGTCTCCGACAATATCGCCCATGATCTAAAGACACCGCTGACAAGACTGCGCAATCGGGTGGAAGTGACGCTGGCATCCGGTCAGGGAGATGCCGATAGCTATCGTGAAGCGCTCGAAAAGACGTTGGAAGAATCCGATACCCTTATCCGCACATTCGACGCCTTGCTTCGCATTGCCCGCGTCGAGGCCAAATCGACCCAGATCGAAAAGAGCGCGCTGGATATTGGTGCCATTGCTGCCGACATGGCAGAACTCTATGAACCGGTCGCTGAAGATGAAGGGGCGATCCTCACCTGGGATGCCGAACCGGGCCATGTCATTTCAGGCAACCGGGAACTGATCAGTCAGGCGGTTGCCAATCTTATAGACAATGCCCTCAAATATGCCGTGCGGCATGTTGCGGAACAAAGAGCGCAAGCGGACAGGCAGGGTGAGGGGGATCTGCCCGATGTGGCGCGAATCCATATTTCGGTCAAGCGAAGCGGCAAAGAGGAAAAAGCGGGGGCTGGCTATGATCCGCGCCCGATTATCCTTTCGGTCTGTGATAACGGGCAGGGTATCGCCAAGGAAGATCGCGCGCGGGTCTTGCAGCGCTTTGTGCGTCTCGATAAAAGCCGTAGTCAACCGGGTTCGGGGCTCGGCCTCAGTCTGGTTAACGCAGTGGCAAGCTTGCATGAGGCAAAGATTGAGCTGGGAGACAATGAGCCGGGTCTGGTTTTTTCTATCCAATTTCCATCGGTTGAAAGAACGACCATTGCTCATGATGAGCGGGATGAAACGTCCTGATATTGGCTGAAATGGCCAGCAAAGACGATTGAAGAAGGGGAGAGAGAATGAGTGTGGCAACGAACAGGGGCGCCGTGGATGAATTCTGGCAGAATGGCGAAGCCTTGCCTCTCACCGCAGATCCCGATGAACAACTCGCTCCTCTGTTCGAGAGCTGCCAGAAATTGCAGGAAAAGGACGAGCAAGCTGCCGAGAAGCTCGCCAATCTGCATTTAGCCCTCAGCTCGGACCCCTTGAAAGGATTGCTCGCCGGCATTTTCAACACCTCTTCCTACCTGCGCGATCTGATGGTGCAGAAGCCGCAGAGGCTCTCGGAAATTCTGGCAGAGAGGCCCGAGGCGCGCATTGAGGCGCTGGCCAATAGCGCCATTGAGGAGGCGCAGGAGAGCGAAGCTGCCATTATGCGGCATCTGCGCCTGATCAAGCAGGATGCTGCCCTGACGATCGCACTGGCCGATCTGGCCGGGCTCTGGAACGTCAAGCAGGTTACCAATGCTCTCACCACCATCGCGGATGCGACCCTGCGCGGCGCATTGCGCCATGTTTTGCGCGATTACCACCAGCGCGGCAAGGTGACACTACCCCATCCCGATGATCCGGAGAGAGACTGCGGCTATGTCGCTCTCGCCATGGGCAAGCATGGGGCCGGAGAGTTGAATTACTCATCCGATATCGACTTGATCATCCTTTATGATTCCGCAAATGGCTGTTGCGATGATCCCTATGAAATGAACCGAACCTATGTCCGCTTCACCCGGCAGCTCGTCAAGATCATGCAGGAGCGCACAGCCGACGGCTATGTCTTCCGTACCGATCTGCGCCTGCGTCCGGATCCGGGGTCGACTCCTCCGGCAGTGTCGATTCTGGCGGCTCTGCAATATTACGAGAGCATGGGACAGAATTGGGAACGGGCCGCTCTGATCAAGGCGCGGCCCTGTGCCGGAGACATCGCTGCCGGAGATTCATTCCTGCAGGAAATCATTCCCTTCATCTGGCGGAAATATTTCGACTATGCCGCGCTCGCCGATGTACATTCCATCAAGCGACAGATCCATGCCCATAAAGGCCATGGATCGATTGCCATTAATGGTCACAATGTGAAGCTGGGGCGCGGCGGTATCCGGGAAATCGAGTTTTTCGTTCAGACCCAGCAATTGATTGCGGGCGGGCGCAATCCGGATTTGCGCGGCAGGGAAACCATCCCGATGCTCGGTGAACTGGTCGGCCTGACCTGGATTTCCGAACAGGCACAAAAAGACCTGACCCGCTCATACGAATTTCTGCGCAAGGTGGAACATCGCATCCAGATGCAGCGCGACGAGCAGACCCATATGCTGCCTCAAAGCGAGGAGGGCGTGGCTGAAATCGGCCGGATGATGGGATATGCTTCCGTAATCTCCTTCAAGAAGGATTTGCGCGATACCCTTGAATGTGTCCAGTCCCATTACTCCAACCTGTTCAAGGAAGAGCAGGCTCTTGGGGCAGAGGGCGGCGGCAATCTCGTCTTCACCGGCGAGGACTATGACCCCAGCACGATTGAAACCCTGACCGATATGGGCTTTCAGAATCCCAAGGAAGTGATCAATACGGTCCGTAGTTGGCATTTTGGTCGTTATCCCGCCATGCGTTCGACCAAGGCGCGGGAGCGTCTGACGGAGTTCACCCCGGATCTGCTGGCCGCTCTGGGCAAGACAGACAATCCCGACACATCCTTCCTGTCTTTTCATGCATTTTTGAAGGCGCTGCCATCCGGCGTGCAGGTCTTTTCGCTGTTGCGCAACAATCCGCAATTGTTTGAAACGCTGATCATCATTCTGGGTGCTGCGCCACGGCTGGCTCGCACCATGGGCCGCCGCCCCCGAGTGATCGACGCGCTGCTCGATCCTGCTTTTCTGGGCGATATTCTGGAGCGGGACTATCTCGACGCCCAATTGACAAAGGTGCTGACAGAAGCAACCTGCTTTGAAGATGCTCTGGATATTGCCCGCGTCTTCGGGCAGGAACAGCTCTTCCTGATCGGTGTGCGCATTTTGATGGGTGTCATCTCGGCTTCTCAGGCGGGAGCCGCCTATGCAATGCTGGCGGGCGTCATCATCCGTCACATGTTGCTCCATTCCAAAAAGGAACTGGAAGAACGCCACGGCAAAATGCCGGGAGGCAAGGTGGCCGTGATTGCCATGGGCAAACTCGGCGGGCGCGAAATGACCGCCTCCTCGGATCTGGATCTGATGTTGATCTATGACTATGACGAGGAAGCCAAATTCTCCGACGGCAAGAAGCCTCTGGCTGCCAGTCAATATTATGCGCGCCTGACCCAACGCCTCATCACAGCCCTGTCCGCACCAACCGCTGAAGGGGAGTTGTATGAGGTGGATTTCCGTCTGCGCCCATCCGGTAATTCAGGTCCTCTGGCAACATCCTTCAATTCCTTCAAGAGTTACCACGCTTCCGAATCCTGGACATGGGAGCATATGGCCCTGACCCGAGCCCGGATCATTGCCGGCGAAGACGGTTTTTGCACCCAGATCCGCGAAGAGATCGTTTCCATACTCTCTCGCGACAGAGATGAAGCCAGCATCAAGAGCGATATTGCTCAAATGCGCGCCCGCATCGAGCGCGAGAAACGCACCAGCGACATCTGGAATATCAAGCAGATACCGGGCGGCTTGGTCGATGTTGAATTCATCGCGCAGGGGCTTCAGCTTATGCATGCCCACGCTCATCCCGAGATCCTGCATACAAATACCTCCCAATGCCTGAGGCTATGCGTTGATCGCGGTTTGATTGGCAAATCCGATGCCGAGATCCTGCAACCGGCAATCCGGCTCTATCATGACGTCACCCAGATATTACGCGTATGCCTGTCCGAGAGCTTTGATCCCAATCAGGCGGCTCATGCGCTCAAGGCGGTTGTCGTGCGTGCGTCCGAAGAGATCGACATGAGGAGCCTTGAGGAAAAGCTGACCGAATATCAGTCTCAGGCCCGCGCCTGTTTCGAGCGTTTGATCGGCCCGGTGAGGGAAGAAGATAAAGGCGACAAGGGCGATAATGGCGACAAGGCATAAAGCGTTGCCAGTGGTCCTGTTGGGAGGAGCGCCAGCTCCTCTCAAATGCAAGTCAATATCGATCTATTTTGAAAAACAAAAATCTATTTGAAAATCAAATGGAATGGTGGCCATTTCTCCCTTGCCGTCCCATATAGAGCTTGCTCGCGACTAGTGCGCGGTGGCGCTTATCTGTTGGGCTGAAAGTTCGTTATCAGCATGAGGAAGGTCTGGCGTGCTGCCGCGCATCTTGCTGGGCAGGCAAATGGTGATGCGCGTGCCCTGACCAATTCTTGAGCGGATTTTCATCGTTCCACCGGACAGGCAGATGATGGTACGCGAGATGGACAATCCGAGGCCCGAGCCCTTGTGGCTCTTGGTGAACTGGTTCTGAACCTGCTCAAATGGGCTGCCGACACGATCGATTGCATCCTGAGGAATGCCGACGCCTGTATCGGAAATGGTCAGATAGCTGTAACCATCCTTGATCTCGCCACGAAGGGCAATCTGGCCACCTTCCAGCGTGAATTTGACAGCATTGTCGAGCAGGTTGAGCAGAACCTGCTCGATGAGGTTGGAATCGGCATAGGCACTGAGGCTGTCAGGAAGCTCATCCTTGAGAGTGAGGTGGCGTTCTTCAGCCAATGTGTCGATGCCGTTGGAATAGGTTTGTCTGATCAGCGAGACCAGATCGAGATCGGATGGCTTGAGATCAACTTCGCCATCTTCCAGACGGGACATATTCAAAATGTCGTCGATCAGCCCGAGCAGATAGGAACCGCTTGAGTGGATATCCTTTGAATAGTCCTTGTATTTCTGGGTTGAATGCTCGCCGAAAATTTCCTGCTTCATGACTTCCGAGAAGCCGATGATGGCATTGAGCGGGGTCCGCAATTCATGAGAAATATTGGCAAGGAATTGCGATTTGGCACGGTTGGCTATCTCGGCATTCTCTTTTTCCTTGGCATATTGTTCGGTCAGAACAACTAGCTGCTGAGCCTGCATTTCAAGCGTTTGGCGAGACTTGCGCAAGTCGGAGATGGAAGCGATCAGCTGTTGTTCGCTTTCCAGAAGACGATGTTCCTGCTGCTTGAGATTGGAAATGTCCGTACCAACAGAAACGAAGCCGCCGTCCCGTGTGCGCCGTTCGCTGATTTGCAGCCAGCGGCCATCGGCGAGGCGAACCTTGTAGCTGCGTGCAGCCTTGGGCGAACTGCTGACCCGGTCCAGTAGCAACTGGCTCTCGTCTATATTGTTGTCATCCTCGATGTCGACCACATGCGGCTGACCGCAATCCATGATCTCACTGTAGCTGCGACCGATGATCTCGTCGTCTTCTGGCAGATTGTGCAGCGTGCGATAGGGACGGTTGCACAATACCAGTCTGCTTTCCTTGTCCCAAAGGACAAAGGCTTCGGAAATCGTGTCCACGGCATCGCGCAGCCGGATATCGGCCATCTTGTCCTGCTCGGCCTGTTCGATCTGTTGCGTGACATCCATCACCACGCCCATCAGATGCAGGCGCTCCTTGGGCGTGACAGTGAGCTCCGCCCGGATCTGGATCCATATCCAGCGTCCATCCTGATGACGCATGCGGAACCGTCGATCCATCATGGATTGTTCTGAATTGAGGAGTTCCTGCACATGCTCATGCAGATTGCCATCATCGGGATGCATGCGCTCATTGATCGCGGCGAAACTGAGCAATTCATCGGAATCGGCCATGCCCAGCAGCTCGAACATCGAGGGCGACCAATAAATATGGCCATTTGCAAGATCCCAGTCCCAAAGACCCGAGCGGGAATGACGCAAGGCAGCATCCATGCGCTGTACTGTGGCTTCGAAGATGCTGTCGGCTTCACGTGCCCGCGCGCCCTGACTGAAGAAGGCATAGACGATCAGGAGTATGATGGCGCTCATCGCAACGAAAATGATCGCATTCAGCGCCACATCAGCCCGCCAGCTTTTGAACAAGGCATCCGTCGGCACCAGAATAGTGATCGCGCCACGACCTCCACCCAGATGATGAACCGTCGCCAAAGCGTCCTTGTTGTCGCTGGTGGTGACATCAAAGACGCCTGCGCTGGCTCCAATGGCCGAAAAGGCCTGAGCCCTTCCCAGCAGATCAATTTGCGTCTTGCGCATATCATTGGTGATGGCCGGAATGGAGGCGATGATCATTCCTGTGCTGTCAGTCTGATAAATCTGATAGTGCGAGAGCAGATCTGTTGCGGGCATCGCAGCCAGAAGCCAGTCCTGCATTTCTTCTCTGCTCGGGCGGGATGTGGTCTGAGGCCAATATGTCCCGTCTTTGGCATATTCCACGTCCGCTTCGGAAGGCGTTGCAGCATCGGATGTCTGAATGTCGCCAGAGGCAGAGCCTGCTGTCGGGGCAATGCTATCCGGTTTGGCAGCCTTTGCCGCGGCGTCCCGATCAATCTGATCGAGCTGATGAGCAACGCGCTCGGTTACCAGCGAAGCGACAAGCTGCAATTGCTGACTGGTCGTGGATTGAATCGTTTCGCGTTCGCCGATCATGTTGGCAGCACGCATAATACCCACAGCTGTGATAAACACCAGAATAACGGCAGGTATGATGCGCCGTAGCCAAGGCTCTTCTCTTACGAGCTGGAAATAGGAGGGATCGGCCAAAAGGCGCGCAGGACCGGTCACATGAGGCTCCACGTTATGCGACGATGTGCCGAATAACCTGAATCTTGCTTCTTTGGGCGCGCTGGCTATGTCCGCCTGCGACATGCCCGACCTCCTTAATATCCTTTTGTCAAATTTCGGAGGTAGTTTGCCGCATCTCCGATGTCGACTTCATTTGAATCGACATCAGGGTGTTTGTCTAGAGTCTCTGAGGAATTTTTTGGTTAACGAGAGGTTAACGAGCCTATATTCGCTTTAACGAATGAATGATTCTGTTAAAGACTCAGGCCTTTATCGTCATTGCAAGCACCGATTGGCGATATCAGCAACATCTTTTGAGAGGCGCTCGGTTGCGGCGATTCTCTTCAGTTCTCTTTGTGCCAAAGCCTGCCTGACCGGTTCAAGCGCTTTCCACGACCGGAAATTGTTCGCCAGACGCGCAGCCGTTTGCGGGTTTTTCCTGTCCAGTTCAATGATGATATCGGCAACCAGCCTGAAGCCTTCACCATCCTTGCGATTGAACTGCACCTGATTATTCATGGCAAAGGCCCCGATGAGCGAACGGACGCGATTGGGGTTGTTCATCGAGAAAGAGGGATGCTTGAGCAGTTCCTTGACCCGCTGAAGACAGGTATCCTGCGGTGCGGATGCCTGCAGTGACAGCCACTTGTCGATAACCAGTGCATCATTTGTGAATTCTGCGTGGAAATCTTCCAGCAGCGCATTTGCTGCCGGCATTTCATTGCGGGTGAGGCTGGCAAGCGCCGCGAAGCGGTCCGTCATGTTGGTTGCATGTCTATAATGACTGACCGCAAGTTCGGATATGGCCTCTTCTTTTCTTGCCAGAGCCAAATCCAGAAGACCATTGCGCAAGGCACGTCGACCCGCTGAGGCTGCATCTGCCTTGAATGGCTCGCCGCTATCATCCAGCTTCTTGTAAAGCGCGACAAGGCTGTCACCCAGACCTTTCGAGAGGGCAATCCGCATCTCCTCGCGAGCCTGATGGATCGCATCCGGGTCCACATTGGTTCCAATCTCACGCGCCACATCGGATTCGATTGGCAATTGCAGCAGCTGCGCCCTGAAGGCATGCTCCAGACTATCATCCATCAGGCAGGCTTTGAGAGCCTCCAGGATGCTGCCGTCAAGGCCGTTGGTTGCCTCATTGGAGCCGGATTGAATCGCCTTTGTCTGCTGCACCAGATGATCCATCAGAATGAATTGGGCCGCTTCCCAGCGATTGAACGGATCGGTGTCATGGCCCATCAGACAAAGATAATCGTCACGGGTCAGATTGGTGCGCAGATGCACTGGAGCCGAGAAGCCGCGCAACAGGGAGGGAATGGCGTCCTTCTCAACGCCGGTCAGCAGAAACTTGTGCTGACGCTCCCGGATTTCCAGCACCGTGCAATCGGCCCCGCCGATCTGCTTGCCAATCGTCTCGTCCTTTACCGCGCTGAAGCTGACCGGCTGGCCATCTCGGCCCACAAGTCCGAAGCGGACGGGAATATGCATCACCTGCTTGGTCGGCTGTCCCGGTGTTGGCGGGCAGGATTGCTCAATGGACAGGGAAAGCTGATGCCGGGCTGCGTCATAGCTATAGGTCGCGACCAGATTTGGCGTTCCGGCCTGCCTATACCACAGAGAGAATTGCGAAAGATCGACCTTGCAGGCGTCCTCGAACGACTTGACGAAATCTTCAATCGTTACGGCCTGACCATCGAAACGGTCGAAATAGAGATCGAGCCCCGATTTGAAGCCCTCCTTGCCGAGCAGGGTTTCCAGCATCCGGCAAACTTCAGCGCCTTTCTCATAGACGGTCGAGGTATAGAAATTGTTGATTTCCGAGTAGACCTCGGGGCGAACCTGATGGGCGAGGGGGCCGCTGTCCTCGGGGAACTGCCGGGCGCGCAACTGCTGCACATCGGAGATGCGCTTGACCGGACGCGAGCGCATGTCGGAGGAAAATTCCTGATCGCGATAAACCGTCAGCCCTTCCTTCAGGCAAAGCTGGAACCAGTCGCGACAGGTGATGCGATTGCCGGTCCAGTTATGGAAATATTCGTGCGCGATCACGCCCTCGATCAGTCCATAATCCGTATCGGTCGCCGTTTCGGGTTTGGCCAGCACATATTTGTCATTGAAGACATTGAGCCCCTTATTCTCCATGGCGCCCATATTGAAGTCGGATACCGCCACGATCATGAAGATATCGAGGTCATATTCGCGATCAAACACCTCTTCATCCCATTTCATCGAACGCTTGAGCGAATCCATGGCGTGATCGACACGATCCTCCTTGCCATGTTCTACATATATATGCAGCAGGATGTCGCGCCCCGAGCGGGTGGTGAAATGATCTTCAACGCGGGCCAGATCGCCTGCGACCAGAGCAAACAGATAGGAGGGTTTGGGGAAGGGGTCCTGCCAGCAGGCATAGTGCCAGGGCTGTTCGGCCGGATAACCCTCTGGTGTTGGCATTGCGCCACTCTCTATCAGATTGCCGTTGGCCAGCAGATGCTTCACTTCCTGAGGTGCTTCGATGCGCACATCATAGACGCATAGAATGTCCGGTCGGTCATAGAAATAGGTGATCCGGCGGAAACCTTCCGCCTCGCACTGGGTGCAATAGGCGCCATTGGAGCGATAAAGACCCATCAGTTGGGTATTCTCTTGCGGAGCGAGTTTGGTGACGATTTCCAGCGTGAAAGCTTGCCGGGGGGGCTGCTTCAACGTGAAACTGTTGCCGCAAACAGCATAGAGTGAGCCATCCAGAACGACCCCATCAAGACGGGCCGAGACAAACACGAGTTCATCTCCATCCAATATAAGCGCCTCGTCCTGTTCGCTTCCCTCTCTCGGCGCGATCGACAATGTCGACGTCACGATGGTCTCCAGAGGATCGAGCCGCACATTCAGTGCGACATGATCAATCGAGTAGGGAGTGGCTTTATAATCTTCCAGTCTTACGAGGTTATTATCTTGGGGCATGTCCGGACTTCTTAGTAGAGAAGAGAAATGGTTGTTCAGAGCCTATCTGCGACACTGTTGCAAAAGCAAGTTAGATACATGGTGCAGTCCTTCTCGCAACTGCAGCGATAGCATCTTTGTGTCCTCAGGATGTGGGCAGGATTGCATGCAGCCATGAGAAGGCAGCTTTTGCAAACTTTACAAGATTACTGTGGATTAAACTTTCGTGCAAGGCAGCCATGATTGAAGTGCATAATGTGATGCAATCATTGACGAAAATGGCACTGTATTTTCGGGATAAATGCGCATTCCTCCATCTTGCCGGAAGGAAGGGGATCATTCGTCCCAATTGTTGTTCGCCAATTCAAAGGGCACAAACTGGCGGAAATGCGGGTTGACGATGAGGCGACGGTCAACGGGCGGAGCGGCGCGCTGATGGCATTTCTGGCGTTCGCAAATGCGGCAGGAAACCCCGATTTCCGTAACACCGGCATCGCTTTTCAGGTTGAGACCATCCGAATAGATGACTTCATCCGCATAGGAAATTTCGCAACCCAGCCCGATGGCATAGCGGCGCACTGGTGCGTGATAGCCGGAACCGAGCTTGGTGATACTTGTTGCCACGCACAAATAGCGGATACCGTCAGGCATTTCTGCGACCTGAACCAGAAAGCGCCCCGGCGCTTCAAAGGCTTCATGCACATTCCATAGCGGGCAGGCCCCGCCGAAACGGGCAAACTGGAACCGCGTTGCCGAATGGCGCTTGGTGACATTGCCCGCCCTGTCCACGCGCAGAAAATAGAAGGGCACCCCACGCGCGCCGGGCCGCTGCATGGACGAGAGGCGGTGGCAGACCTGTTCCTGTGATGCGCCAAAATGATGCCGCATCCGGTCGATATCATGTCTGGTCTCCCGGGCAACTTCCAGAAAGCGTTGATATGGCAGGCATAATGCGCCTGCGAAATAGTTGGCGAGCCCCAGCCTTGCAATGGCTTCAGCGGCCTCGGAGCGCAAATTGGCCTTGCTGACCCGCGCATCGATCAGATCCTTATATTCCATGATTGCGATCTGGTGGGCGAGAAGAAAGGACAGGGAAGCGGAATCCAGCGACCCGTTCAGATTTAGGATGCGATTATTCTCGTCAAAGCGGCGCAAAGTCTGATCATTTGCAGGATTTTCAGTCAGGCGAATGCGGACGGCATGCCGGTTCTCCAGATAGGACTGGAGCTGGGAAATCCGGTTTCCCTCCTGCATTCCGTGGCGCCGTGCCAGATCTTCCGCCGCGACATCCAGTTCATCGATATAATTGTCGTGATAGTGGAAATAGTCGCGGACTTCCTCATAGGGCAAAATGGCCCGAGCCGCCCCTTCGTAGGACTGTGCAGTGAGGGCGTCATCCATTACCATAAGGCGTTCATTGGCGCGCCTGTGTGCCTGATGCAGTGTCAGAAATGCTTGTGTGAGCCAGGGAGAGTTGGACGCAGCCATCTTCAATTCCTGCAAGCCCGGATTGGTGTCGCGAAAAAGAGGTTCAGCCAGAGCTTCCTTCATGTCGGCAAGTACTCTGCTGGTATCGGCCGAGGCGAAATCATTGAGCGAGAGATTGAAATTATGGCTGAGCGAAAGCAGCACCGGCGCGGTCAGGGGGCGTTGGTTATTCTCGATCTGGTTGAGATAAGACGTTGATATGCCAATGCGTTCGGCAAATGTAGCCTGCGTCAGGCCATGGCTTTCGCGCAGAGTTCGCACCTTTGGGCCGACAAATAATTTTTCAGCCATGCCGTTCTCCCGATGTTTGCAAGATTTGCAATTTGCAAAAAAATATTTGCAAAAACATTCGCAAATTTACTCAATAGAATCAAGCCTTTCATTGACAAACTTGTGTATCTCCATTCAAATGCGGTTCAGTCACTGGCCTTTCGGCTAGGAAACGGAGGAAAATCTCAATGAAATCAACCCCTTTGGTATAGGTCCAAAGGGGCGGCGAAAAAGAACTGATGTGACTGAGTAGTCTTTTTCGGGGTAAAGTTGTCAAAATTGGGCAATATTACTCATTCGGAAGCAGGATGTGTTCTAGCAGGGAGGCTGAACCACCAGAATGTTTCCAGACAGGTTTTCCCCTGTATTCATTGGCGAGATGGCTGGTGTCGGCAAAGCGATTCAATTCTCAAAGGACCGACACAAGGGGGAGAGATCATGCTGCTGCTCGACGATATTGGAGGCGAGGTACGTCGCGGATTGGGACATTCAGCCGAACAGGGCTCTGTCACATACCGCACGGTCGTCTTGGCCGAACCGCATCCCATCTTTACAGAATGCCTGCTCAATATGCTCGGCATCAAACGCGAATATACTCCGGTACTGGACTGCGCTGGACTTGAACAGCTCCTCAGTGCAGCACCGGACAGAGAAGACACCTTGCTGGTTCTCAATCTTGACTCAACAAGCAGTCGAGGTTCAGCCGCTCTGAATGATGTCCGCAAATCCTACAAGCATGCGCGACTTGTTCTGATTTGTGATCATACCGACGACGGGCTTGCTCATTATGCCTTGGGCAACGGCGCTGACTGGGTGATCTACAAAACCGCTTCCGTTACCGAACTTCGCTCCATTTCCAAACGCATCAAATCCGGCATTTCCGATGAATATGTCGTTGTGGAGAGCGACGAGGTGCTGGAACGCTCAGGCCTCTATTCAAAGCTCGCCAATCTAACGCCAAAGCAGATGACCATTCTACGTTATTTGCGTGATGGCCTTCTCAACAAGCAGATAGCCTATGAGTTGGGGCTGACCGAAGCCACCGTCAAACACCATATCTCCCTGATCCTGAAGAAGCTTAACTGCTACAGACGGACACAGGCTGTGGCAATTGCAAACCGGATGATGTAATCGCCAGCCCGCTTTCGAGATAGATCGAAGCAATGTGAAGTATATATTCAGATATTTTTCATTGTTTGCCAAAATGGGGTGTGCCTTGTGCGCCCCATTTTTGTTATTTGGGGTGTTTTAAGTGATTTTGATAAAAAATTGAACAATTGCACAAAGTTGGTTCAGTATTACCGCTCTTCTCTATCGAATTTTACGGATCAGATTTACGTTTCTGAAACGCGAATAAGTCGACTATTGATACAAATTCATATTTTTGGGTATCGATATGCGACTTTTTCCAAAACGATTATCGTTAAAAATACCAATTATCTTGGTTTCTTCAATAACCGTGACGGTTGCCGTTCTGGTTTCTCTTGCGATGTGGAAAGGGGAATCTACATCAGTGAAACTGACGGAGACTGCCCTGATGAACGCCGCCAAGGGGCGCGCCAGTACGGTCACTGTCTATATGACCCAACTGGGAAACAAGCTTCAGGACATGGCATCCCACACAACAACGGCCGATGCCGCAACCGAATTGAATGGTGGCTGGGGCGTTCTCAAGGATGATGCCGCACGAACCTTGCGCGAAATTTACGTCGAAAAGAATCCAAACAATAAAGACGAGCGTTTCAAGCTGGCGGCGGGCGAAGACAGCTCGATTTATTATAACAAGATCCATGGCAAGCATCAGGAGCGCGTGCAAGCACTTCTGGCTGGTGATCTGTTCAGTGACATGATCCTCGTCAATAAAGAGGGAAATATCTATTACAGCTATCTTAAGGGTGACGAGTTCGGACGCAATATTGCTGAGCCCGGTGTATTGCCACAAACCCTGCAGGCAGAGCTGTTGCCCATCGTCAAACTGGCCAGTGAAGATCCCAAAGCGAATTTCGAGGGTGAAAATTTCACCGGCTTCATCGAAAGCAATGGCCGCGTAACAGCCTATATGGTGGCGCCTGTCCTCAAATGGGGGAAGATACTGGGTGCTGTTGCATTTGAAGTGAATACCAAGACACTTACAGAAATCATGTCCGACCCGTCAGGCTTGGGCAAGACGGGCTCGATTGAGCTTGTCTCCTCTGATCTCAAGGAGATCAGTCTGGGGCAGGATACGGTGGCCGATCTTCCACCTTCCGTTGCCGCAATCGCTGAGAAGGCGCTCACAGGCAGCGTCTCTTCGGGTGACATTACTGAGAATGGTGAAGAAAACCGGGCGATCGCTGTGCCCATGACGGTGTTGGGCACAAAGTGGGTTGTTATCGCAAGGCAGAGCTATGAAGAGCTTCTGGCTCCGTCCCGTGATCAGGCCAATACCATGTTGCTGGCAGGTGTGATCCTGTTGCTGCTGATGGGCGGTGCAGGCTTTCTCTTCGTGCGTTCTTCCATGGCTCCGTTGCAGAAACTCAATGGCAGCGTCATGGAAATTGCTCAGGGCAATTACGATGTAGATCTGCCCAGCGCCAATCATAAGGACGAGATCGGCGAACTGACCCAGTCTGTTGAAATATTGCGTGATAGCGCTCTGGAGCGTCTGCTTCTTCAGCAGGAGAGCGCGCAAGAACAGGAAAACAGAGAAAGACGCCAGCAACTTGTTGAAGAATTGATCGAAAGCTTCAGGGCGTCCTCTTCGCAGCTCCTGAGCGAAGTTTTCGTCAATATGGACAATATGCAACAAACCGCCGAAGTGCTTTCGGAAATTGCTGAGCAGACAGCGGTTAAGGCAAACAGCTCTGCCTCCGCCTCCGAAGTTGCGTCCGGCAATGTCCAGACGGTTGCTTCCGCTGCAGAAGAACTGGCAACATCCATTCAGGAGATCAAGCGGCAGGTTTCTGAAACAACCGGGGTTGTTTCTCAGGCGACGAAAGCAACCCATCAGACCACGGAAACCATTTCCGGCCTTTCGCAAGCTGCACAGAAAATTGGAGATGTCGTCTCGCTCATTCAGGCCATTGCAGAGCAGACAAACCTGCTGGCGCTCAACGCGACCATCGAAGCGGCGCGCGCTGGCGAACATGGGCGAGGCTTTGCTGTGGTTGCTGCTGAAGTCAAGGAGCTGGCAACCCAGACATCCAAGGCCACAGAAGATATCAGTGGCCAGATTGCGGGGATCCAGTCATCGACGCAGGACGCCGTGCAGGCGATTGAGGACATCGCAGCAACCATGGAAAAGGTCAATCAATATACGGCAACCATCTCTCAGGCTGTAGAAGAGCAGGGCAGCGCCACTTACGAGATCAGTGAGAATGTGGCCCAAGCTGCCAATGGTACTCAACATGTGGCTGGCAATATGTCAGATCTGTCCCACTCCGTATCGGAGACCACACAGTCCGTCGGACAGGTCAAGATCAGCGCGCAGTCTGTCATGGAACAGGCCGAGCAACTCAAAGTGGAAGTGGATCGCTTCCTGCAAAATGTTGCTCAAGCCTGATTTGCTGAAAATTCAAACTGAGAACGGGGCCTTCGTGGCCCCGTTTTTATATTCGGAAAGATTACTTGCGTCTGATTGCTTGGTCAAAACTGTCGCACCCGTATAAAATTTACGATTTTTCGTGCAATTTTGAAATCTCATTTCGCGGATCTGCAATTGTAGATTATTTCGCGCAAAGATTGTCTATTTTATTCTCGGTTTACGAATAAATAAGTTTGTTGCTTGAAAATTTGATCAACTATTCGGAGGTTCAAGGAATAACATGCAGATACTGCCTAAGCGTCTCGCTACCAAAATTCCTGCAATTATGGTTGTTTCGGTAACATTACTTGTTGCTTTATTCGTTGTGGTTGCATCCTGGATGGGGGGAGAAACCTCCAGGAAGCTGACCGAGAATGCATTGCTGAATGCGGCAAGGGGCAAAACAAGCACCGTAGAGGTCTATTTTCAACAAATTCAGGAAAAAATGGGATCGCTGTTGTCCCATACCACGACAGCGGATGCCGCAACTGAAATGCTGAGTGGTTGGAAAACCCTCGGTGAAGATGCCACAGGCACGGCGCGTGATATCTTCATCAAGAACAATCCCAATTCTGCTGACGAACGCTATAAATATCTGCCAGAGTCGAAAGAGTTCAATCGCTATATTTCGGCTCACGCGAAATATCAGAACGAAATTGGAAAATTGCTTGATGGCGATATCTTCCGCGACATGATGATTTTCGACAAGGAAGGCAATCTCTATTATTCCTACAGAAAATCGGATGAATTCGGGCGGAATATCAATGCCGGCGGAAATTTCCAGTCCAAGCTTGTAGAGGCGGTCAATCCCATTCTGGAATCCGCCAAGCAAGATCCGAAGAAACCCATCGAAGGGGTCAACTTCACAGGCTTTCTGCTGCATGACGGCAAGATTTCCGGCTATCTGGTCGGGCCTGCATCAAAGTGGGGCCTTACTCTGGGCGCGATTGCGCTTGAGATCGATACAAGCCGTTTTTCTTCCATCCTGAGCGATCGAAGCGGGTTGGGTGAAACTGGCGGTGTCGAGATCGTGTCATCTGACATGGAACAGGTCGACTTCACTCATCACAGCACCGGACAGCTGTCCGGAACCCAGAGCGAGCTGGTCGCCAAGACACTGGCCGGTGAGGTTGCTACCGGTGATGTCGATATGAATGGCAAAAAGACTCTTGCCATTTCGGTTCCTGTTGAAGTGTTCGGCAAGCATTGGGCCGTCTATACCCATCAGGCCTATAGCGAGCTTCTCGAGCCTGCAAACAAACTGACCAACAGTCTGCTCATTCTGGGCGTTGTCAGCCTTGTTTTGATGGGCGGCGCCGTGATCTGGTTCATCCGTCATTCTCTTGCGCCATTGCAGCAGCTTAATCAGGGCGTGATGGAAATCGCCAACCAGAATCTGGATGTCGAGCTTCCGAGCGCGGAACGTCAGGATGAAATTGGAGAATTGACCCGTTCGGTCGAAGTCCTGCGCAGCAACGCTCTGGAACGTCGTCAGCTACAAGAGCAGAGCCAGCGCGAACATACCGAGCGAGAAGCCCGTCAGAAGGCGATTGAAGGCATGATCGATGGCTTCAGAACATCGTCTACCGATCTGCTCAATACGGTTTCCGGCAATATGGAAAATATGCAGCGTGCGGCCAAGATCCTGTCTGAAGTGGCAGATCAGACCGCCGACAAGGCAGGCAGCTCCGCCGCCGCGTCCGAAGTCGCATCCGGCAATGTCCAGACCGTGGCATCGGCAGCAGAAGAGCTTTCCGCTTCCATTGAGGAAATCAAGCGTCAGGTGGATGAAACCTCGCAGGTCGTGCACAAGGCCACTGCGGCCACGCGCGAAACCACGGAAACCGTTTCCGGCCTGTCTCATTCGGCCCAGAAAATCGGGGATGTCGTCTCCCTTATTCAGGCCATTGCCGAACAGACCAACCTGCTTGCGCTCAACGCCACCATCGAGGCTGCGCGCGCTGGTGAACATGGCAAGGGCTTTGCGGTTGTTGCCGCTGAGGTCAAGGAACTGGCAAACCAGACCTCAAAGGCAACCGAAGAGATCTCTTCCCAGATCCAGGGCATTCAGGCCGCAACAGATCAGGCCGTCTCGGCCATTCAGGGCATCGCGGATACGATGGAAAAGGTCAACGAATATACCTCGACCATTTCTCTCGCCGTTGATGAGCAGGGCAGTGCTACCTATGAGATCAGCCGCAATGTGGCTCAGGCCGCAAGCGGAACTCAGGAAGTGGCTGGCAACATGTCCGACCTCTCGGTCTCCATCACCCAGACGACCCAGTCTGTTGATGAAGTCGAGAAGAGCTCTTCCGACGTGGCCCAGCGCACCGTGCAGCTTCGCAACGAGGTTGATACTTTCCTCAGAAATGTTGCAAGCGCCTGATCCGGTGAAAAAGCAATCGACGATGACAGGGCCCGCTGGGCCCTGTTTTCATTTGTAGGAGAGATTTTCAGCTTTGCTCGGCTGTTGTCGCCTCTGACCATATTCCCCCTTGTCGCGGCATCAGAAATGAGCTAAACCGAAACCATGTTGATATTTGCTGCACAAAATTCTGGTTGGTGGTGGCAGACGCGATAACGGCGGCTGACCCCTGAACTATGTGCAACAGAATTGGGAACAAGCCGTCGGTCTTCCGGCGGCTTTTGTGTATCCGATAGGCTTTGCACAGGACCCGCCCGAAAGAAGGCGGAATGAGCAACCAACAGGTCAAGGCTTCACAAGCGATCACGAGCCATGACAGTGAGGAACAAGATGAGCAAAGAAGATTTTTACCCTGGCAACGCCGAAATCGATTTTATTCCCGATGAAGATTACATAACCGAAGGCGGCATCGAAATTGTGCGTCAGTCTGGCGAAGATGATTTCGCGACGGCCATGAAGACCTGCCTCAAACAGCTGGACAGCCAGCGCGGTGTCGTTCTCTCGTCCAATTACGAATATCCCGGTCGCTATACCCGCTGGGAACTCGGCTTCGTCAATCCACCGCTTGTGGTGACTGCCCGCGGCAGGGCGATGGCCATCGAAGCGCTCAACGATCGTGGTGTCGTGCTCATTCCCGCCCTTCACAAGAGATTGAAAGATCTTTTCATTCTCAAGCATTACGAGGCCGATGAAACGAGCATCCGCCTTGAGGTGAAAGAACCTCATGGCAGCTTCACCGAAGAAGAGCGTAGCCGGGTACCGAGCGTTTTCTCCGTTGTGCGTGAAATTGTCGGCCTCTTCAAATCGGGGCAGGACAGCACTTTGGGGCTTTATGGTGCCTTTGGCTATGATCTCGCCTTCCAGTTCGATGCGATTGATCTGAAGCTGGAGCGCCCTGAAGACCAGCGCGATATGGTGCTTTACCTGCCGGACGAAATCATCGTCAACGACCTCTATGCGCAGGAAACCATCCGTTATCGCTATGATTTCGCCTTTGAGGGCAACACCACCGAGGGCATGGAGCGCGTGCCCAATATCGATCCCTTCAAACGATCCGATGTGACACCGCCAGCCGGTGACCACAAGAAGGGGGAATATGCCGGCATCGTGCGGCAGGCAGTTGATTATTTCAAACGCGGCGATCTGTTCGAATGTGTGCCCGGCCAGACTTTCTATGAAACCGTAAAAAGTGAACCCTCCGCCATTTCCCAGCGTCTGCAACAGGTGAACCCGTCTCCCTACGGCTTTTTCATCAATCTGGGCCAGCAGGAATATCTGATCGGGGCCAGCCCGGAAATGTTCGTCAAGGTCAGCAATGGCGATCTGGTTGAGACCTGTCCGATTTCAGGCACCATCAAGCGCGGGGCTGATCCGATCGAGGATAGCGCCCAGATCCTCAAGCTGCTCAACTCCAAGAAGGACGAGAGCGAGCTGACCATGTGCTCCGACGTTGACCGAAACGACAAGAGCCGTGTCTGTGTTCCCGGCTCTGTACGGGTCAAGGGACGTCGCCAGATCGAACTCTACTCCAGACTGATCCACACGGTCGATCACATCGAAGGCCGCCTGAGAGAAGGGCTGGACGCCATGGATGCGTTCCTGTCGCACGCATGGGCCGTAACGGTGACCGGTGCGCCCAAATTGTGGGCCATGGATTTCATCGAGAAGCACGAGAAATCTCCGCGCGCATGGTATGGCGGCGCTATCGGGGCCATCGGTTTTGATGGCAACATGAATACCGGCCTGACCCTGCGCACGATCCGCATCAAGAATGGCATTGCCGAAGTGAGGGCAGGGGCAACATTGCTCTATGATTCCGACCCGGAGGCGGAAGAGGCGGAAACCGAACTGAAGGCATCGGCCTTGCGGGCTGCTGTGCGCGATGCGGCCAATCCGGAAATACTCGCCGAGAGCGCCGAGGTGAAAAAGCCCGGAGAGGGCATCAAGATCCTGCTGGTCGATCATCAGGACAGCTTTGTGCATACATTGGCCAACTATTTCCGCCAGACCGGTGCCGAGGTGCTCACCGTCCGCACGCCGGTCGCCGATGAGATTTTCGACAAGGTCAAACCGGACCTGATGGTCATGTCGCCCGGACCGGGCTCGCCCGAGCATTTCAACACCAAGGCGACCATCGCCCAGGCACGCAAGCGTGGTATTGCCATCTTCGGTGTCTGTCTGGGGTTGCAGGCTCTTGCCGAAGCTTTCGGCGGTTCCTTGCGACAGCTTGGCGTGCCGATGCATGGCAAGCCTTCTCGTATTCGCCTGCAACAGGGACGTCTCTTTAAAGGGCTGCCAAAACAAGTGGTTGTAGGTCGCTATCATTCGCTCTTTGCCGATCCGGTGACCCTGCCAAAGGATTTCGAGATCACCGCCGATACAGAAGATGGCGTGATTATGGCAATCGAGCATTCCTCCGAGCCGATCAGTGCCGTTCAGTTCCATCCGGAATCGATCATGACGCTGGGAGGCAATGCCGGAATGACCATGATCGAGAATGTGATCGAAAGCGTCAAAACGCGCAGAAAATAAGTCCTTTATGGAACCTTCAGAGGGGCGGCTCATCTGCCCCTCTGACATTTTTCCCCAGTCCCCTATACTCTGTTTTTCCGCCTGCGACGAATGGGCGACAAGACAGATTTTTGCCGTTAACATAGCCGCGAAAAATCTGATCATATCGATCTCGCCGTCTGATTGACCGATGAATGATATGCTATCCCTCTTTGCGTCAATCGGAGTTGACCATGGCCGTAACCGGAACGATCGCAGCAACAAAACAGGCTCTGGAAAGTGGTGAGACGACGTCTGTCGAGCTTGTCAGCGAGGCCTTCAGCGAAATTGAAAGGGAGGAGGGCGAAGGCGACAGCATTTTCGTCCGCACCTTCAAGAATAGCGCCATCACGCAAGCCGCAGCGGCCGATGCCATGCGAAAAATGGGTATCCCGCTCGGGCCTTTGTCTGGCATTCCCATTTCGGTCAAGGATCTGTTCGATGTGGAAGGCGCCATGACGACCGCAGGCTCTGCCGCGCTGGCCGAAAGTGCCGAACCGGCAGCGCACGATGCCATCGTGATCGAGCGCCTGCGCGCCGCTGGGGGCATTTTCATCGGCCACACCAACATGACTGAGTTTGCCTATTCTGGTCTTGGCATCAATCCCCATTTCGGTACGCCACTCAATGTGTGGGACCGTGAAGTGGGGCGAGTGCCCGGCGGATCATCATCCGGAGCGGCGCTGTCTGTCGTGGAGAATATGGCTGTTGTGGCCATTGGCAGCGATACCGGCGGCTCTGTGCGCATTCCTGCGGCCTTCAACGGCATTTATGGCTTCAAGCCGACAACCGGGCGTCATCCGATGGATGGTGTTTTCCCGCTTTCCTCCACGCTCGACACACCCGGTCCTCTGGCGCGCTCAATGAATTGCTGCCGGATCATCGATCATATCATGGCAGGGGAGCCGGTTCCCGAACCCAATATCAGGTCCATGAACGGCTTGCGCTTCGGCATATTGGAGACGGTTGCTCTTGATGGGCTCGATATGGAAGTTGCCGGCGCATTTGTTCGCGCTCTTGAGAATATCGCCAAGGCCGGAGCCCGTCTGGAGCGGATCAAGGTCGATGTCATGAAAAATTACGATCAGATTGCCAAGCTGGGTAGTCTGGCCGGACCGGAGGCCTATCATCTGCATCGCCATTTTGTCGCTTTCCGTGGAAGCCGGATGGATCCGCGCGTGCTGTCGCGGATTGAGGCTGCTGCCGATATTTCCGCTGCTGACTATATCGAGATGTTGGCTCTGCGTAAGGAAATGATGGAGCAGTCTCATCTGGCCACGCGCAATTATGATGCCATTCTGATGCCGACGGTGGCGATCGTCCCGCCGGAGATCAAGCCGCTTCAGGAATCCGATACGCTCTATGCCGAAGCCAATGTCAAATCCCTGCGCAACACTGTGCTGGTCAATCTGCTCGGGCGGCCTGCTGCAACCATTCCAGTTGGCGCGAAAAATGGGCCTCCAGTCGGGCTCATGATTGTTGGCGAGATCGGGGCGGATGCCGCCGTTCAGGACCTCGCGGAATCCATCGATATCTGCATTCGGTCCAGCCGAGAATGAATCAGGCGCTGATGAAAAGAAACTGCTTCGCAGAGATGTAAAGTTAGTACGATATCGTATAAATTATCTAACATATATACGAAAATATGCAAATTTTGTTATAACAACTCTGCGGGCAAGTATTCTTCTTTGGAAGGCTTCTGACAATAAATGCCGGAAATTACAGTAAAAATTGCTCTTACGGATGTTTCTGGCAGTAAAATTAACTGATATTGTTTATCGCAGACTAAAATAAAAGTCTGCCATTTTCTGGTGGTGTAAACGTTTACCACTATCCACAGAATAGTAGAATGAGTACATCTCGAAATATTTTGCTATATGAGAGAAGCTTTGCGTTTCTTTTGCCTGCTTTTGGTGGCTCATACGAAATTTACTTGTTACAATTACCTAGTGTAACGCTTGGGAATTGAAATTTTTTGTGTTTTGTTTATTCGAAAGTATAAAACTTTTGATAGGTGCTATTGATAAAGATAGTTAAATTGAATACCCATCATGACAGATTCATGACGTGAGCATCCCTATGGTAGATGAAACAGATAGACGCCTGTTGGCACTGCTTCAGAAGGATGGACGCAGAGCGAGTGCAGACCTTGCCAGGGAGATTGGCCTGTCGGTTTCGGCAACCAATGACCGCGTGCGAAAGTTGCTCGACTCCGGTGCTGTCAAATCGATCGAGGCCATTGTTGAACCAGCGACAGTCGGCTTTGGGGTGACAGCATTCATCTATGTGGATCTCGACTATGCGAGTAGTGAAGATGCGTTTGTTTCTGAAGTGACGGCAATCGACCAGGTGCTTGAAGTTCATCACGTGACAGGGACACATTCATATCTGCTTAAGGTGCGCGAGCGCACCAATCAGGACCTGAATATGTTCATGGCAACCCGCTTGAAGCGGTTGCCGGCAGTCAAACGGACCGAAACACTGATATCGTTGGAGACACTCAAAGAAACCTTGAGTTTGCCTTTATGAGGGTGTGCGTATTTGTGATGCGGCAACTGTACCCTGAATTGAGGCAATAAGAGCGGACAGTGAATGAAGTGCGGCCAGTCCCCCACATATAGAGTCGCAGCTGAAAAAGCGACATTCCCTGTGCGTCGGCCCTCGGGCCAACCGTAGATCGCATGATCTACATTTGGTCGTCGTTGTCCCCCGCAGCGACGACCATTCTGGCAAAAGGCACCCCCGTGCCATGTTGCTCTGCGCTTTGCGCAAACTGTATGAGGCAGCCTTGATGGCTGCCTCTTTTTCTTTGTTGTCAGGGCTAGATCTATGCCCCCGCAAGCATCGCCTTCAGGGCATGGAAGGAGGCTTTGGGGGTGCGGGCCAGCGTTTCGAAATCGACATGGACGAGCCCGAAGCGCTTGTCAAAACCCAATGCCCATTCAAAATTATCCATCAGCGACCAGACGAAATAGGCCTTGAGCGGCACTCCATTTTCAATGGCTGACAGCGCTTGCTTGAAATGGGCGTCCAGATAGGCAATGCGCTCCTGATCATCCACTTTTCCATCAACCACGAAATCCTTGTTGGCCATGCCATTTTCCGTGATGGCAAGTGGCAGCTCGCCGGTGTAATTATCCTTGATCCAGTTGAGCAGATAGCCGAGCCCTTCAGGATAGACTTCCCAATCCATCTCGGTGCGCGGCAGTGGTCCCTTGTTGCCGATCATGGCAGGCAAACCGGCGCCCTTGTCGGTTTTTCCAGCGGAAACCAGATTACGGGTATAGTAATTGATGCCGAGCCAGTCGAGCGGAGCGCTGATCGCTTCCATATCCTGTTGCCAGCCCTTGGGCATATGTGGCTCAAGATGGCTCAAGACGTCGTCTGGATAGGCCCCCTTGAATAGTCCACCCAGAAACCAGCGATTATAAATGCCTTCGGTCAGCTTGGCTGCCTTGGCGGATTCCTCTGTTTCATCAAATGGGCTGACATGCTCGAAATTGAGAACGATGCCGAGATTCTTCTGCCCCAATGCGCGCAGCGCCGCCAGTGCCTTGCCATGGGCGAGGGGCACCAGATGAGCGGCGCGGCTGACGGCCCGAATGTCTCTGAGGCCGGGCGCATGGGCACCGTGAAAATGGCTATACCAGGTGATGCACCATGGTTCATTGAAGGTGACCACGCTTGAGAGCCGGTCGCCCAGTCGCTTGACCACGATTTCTGCATAATCGGCAAACAGGTCGGTGACATCCTTGTTGCGCCAACCGCCAATATCGGAAAGGGCATTAGGCAATTCCCAATGATAGAGGGTCAGATTGGGCTGAAGGCCACGCTCCAGCATGCCATCGACCAGCTTGTCATAAAAATCGAGGCCTTCCTCGTTGACCTGACCACGCCCTTCCGGCTGAATGCGTGCCCAGGACGTGGAGAAGCGATAGGCCGAGACGCCAAGCGACTGCATGAGGTCCAGATCCTGCTGCCAGTGATGGATATGATCGCAGGCAATGGAGCCATTCTCGCAGCGCACCACATTGCCTTCTGTGGCCGAAAAGCTGTCCCAGTGACAAGGACCGCAGCCGCCAAAGGAGCTGCCCTCGATCTGATAGGCCGACGTGGATGTGCCGAAAACGAAGTCTTGCGGGAAATCAGACCGTTTGACAGTGAAATGGGGCTGTCTTGAAAGTGCTGGCATGGCTCGATCTCGTGAGGTTATGTGTGGTTTTGTTTTAAGCGGGGCAGGGCCCATCCAGTGAACGAAGCTTGAAATTGTTATGGTTGGCCGCAATCAGCTGCGGCGTGGTCCTGTTGATTGCCCGACGACCAGATCGGTTTCCCAAAGTTCCTGCACAGGAGGTTGGCCGGGATTGTCAATCTGCTCAAGCAGGATTTCTGCCAGTCGCCGTCCGGCATTCATGATTGAAGAGCGCACGGATGTAAAAAGCGGCACACCCGGATATTGCAGGAAGGACAGCTCATCGTCAAATGTGATCACAGAGAGGTCCTTGCCAATCTGCAGGCCACATTCCTGCGCCGCGCGCACCACCCCCAAAGCGGTAAGAACCGAAGAGGTGACGAGGGCGGTTGGGGCATTCTCCATCTTGAGCAGGCTCTTGGTGACATCATACCCATATGGCTCGATCATGTCGGAAGAGAAGATCAGCTCCGGATCCACCTCGATGCCATGCTGGGAGAGGGCCGCTTCATAACCAAGCCGTCTGCGATAGGCAAAATCCATTTCCTCGACACCGTTCAGAAGCGCAATCCGTTCATGCCCGAGATCAAGCAGAAAATTGGTGGCCCGTTTGAAGCTGCTGCGGTTGTTGACATCGAGCCATGAATAGCCTGAATAATCGGTCTCCGTGCGCCCGTGAACGACGAAGGGCATTTCCAGGCTCTGCAACAATTCTATGCGGGTGTCTTCCTTGTAGGGGCCGTGGACGATGACGCCGTCAACGCGCTTTGAACGTGCCAGCTCACGATAGCATTTTTCCTGCTCGTCATGGGGAACGACGGAAATCAGCATCTCGAAACCGAAACGGGCATAGGTGGAACCAGCCCCGGCGATGAAATCCGAGAAATGCGGGTTGATCATCGAGTGTTTCGGGCTTTGCGGGACAACATGCGCCACGGCATGAGACTTGCCCATGGCAAGCCGCTTGGCCGAATAGGAGGGGTGGTAATTATATTTTCGCGCCGCTTCAATGACGCGGGCGCGCGTTTTCTCTCCAACCTCGGGATACCCGTTCAGAGCCCGGCTGACCGTAGTTTGAGACAGATTCAGCTTGTTGGAAAGTTCCTTAAGATTCACAGTCGTCACCTCGAGCTCAAGCTACCTACAGTCGATAGTATGAGCTTATTCAACTTTATGCGCTTGCTCCGCCTGTGCTACTATAGGCCGAGGACGGTCCTCCGCAAGCCAAAGCCCTTTGAAAGTCTGGCTGCATCTTAGGCACAAACCAAGTTAAACCGCAATCCTGTTATATCATCAAGCGTCATTTTTCAAAATTGGATGCTTATGATTTATGCTTGGAAATATAGAAAAACTGCCGGATTTAACCGGTTTGCATCAAATTCATCCTTGACTCTTGTATGCAACCAAAGCATGCTCGTCACATTCAAAGCGCTTTGGATAAAGCGCGACTATTGTTTAATAACGACAGGGTGCCGCCAGCGAAGTCGGCATTCTTGGGAGGTTCGCAAATGTTGAAAAAACTCATGCTCGGTGCTGCCCTTGCCGCTCTCTCCGTCGGGAGTCTTCAGGCCGCAGAGCTTAAGTTCAAGCCAGGTGAAGATGCCAAATTCAACTGGGCTTCATATGAAGAATTTAAGAAAAATGTCGATCTGAGCGGGGAAACCTTGACCATTTCCGGTCCATGGCTTGGCGTTGACAAAGATCTCTTTATGAGTGTTGTGGCCTATTTTGAAGACGCAACCGGTGCCAAGGTTCAATATGCCGGTTCGGACTCCTTCGAACAACAGATCGTTATTGACACCGGCGCAGGTTCCGCACCGAACGTTGCTGTCTTCCCGCAGCCCGGTCTTGCTGCCGATCTGGCAAGCAAGGGCTATCTGGTGCCTCTGGGGGATGAGACACGGGATTGGCTGAAGGAAAATTATGCTGCCGGACAGTCCTGGGTAGATCTTGGAACTTACAAGAGCAAGGACGGCGAACCCACATTCTATGGCTTCCCATACAAGGCCGACCTGAAGTCTCTGGTATGGTATGTGCCTGAAAACTTTGAAGATGCCGGTTATGAAGTGCCCGAAACCATGGAAGATCTGAAAGCTCTGACAGAGCAGATCGTTGCCGACGGTGGCACGCCATGGTGCATTGGTCTGGGGTCCGGTGCCGCAACCGGCTGGCCAGCAACCGACTGGGTTGAAGACATGATGCTGCGTACCGCATCTCCTGACACCTATGACAAATGGGTCACCAACGAAATTCCGTTCAATGATCCTGCTGTTGTGACCGCTATCGAAGAATTCGGCTGGTTCGCACGCAACGATGCTTTCGTTGATGGCGGCGCAGGTGCTGTTGCCACCACTGACTTCCGCGATGCTCCGAAAGGCCTCTTCACCTCTCCGCCAAAATGCTATCTGCATAAAATGGCAAGCTTCATTCCTTCCTTCTTCCCGGAAGGGACCGAGCTTGGTGTCGATGCTGACTTCTTCTACTTCCCCGCTTATGCAGGCAAGGATCTTGGTAAGCCGGTTCTGGGTGCAGGCACACTCTTTGCCATCACCAAGGATTCCAAAGCTGCACAGGCCTTCATCCAGTTCCTCGAAACCCCGATTTCTCATGAAATCTGGATGGCTCAGTCTGGTCTGCTGACTGCATATAAGGGCGTCAATCTCGATGCCTATGCAAACAGCACCCTGCATAAACAGGGCGAAATCCTGCTCAACGCAACGACCTTCCGCTTTGATGGTTCCGACCTGATGCCCGGCAAGATCGGTGCAGGCTCCTTCTGGACCGGCATGGTTGACTATGCTGGTGGCAAGGACGCCAAGGATGTCGCAAGCGAAATTCAGAAATCCTGGGATGCTCTGAAATAAGTTCAGATGCATTTCGAAAGTGACCAAGCCGGTTCCCGATTGTCGGGGACCGGTAAAGTCTGGGCGGTCTAAAAGTTACGCATTGGCCTGAAGCTGGCGAATGAATGATCGCGATGAAATCGCAAACTAAAATCTTTCGATCAGGCTTGCTTAGACCTAAAGCGAATGTCTGAAAGCACAAATTGATAACAGAATGGGCCAACATGGATGGGCCTCAAGACGTTGTCTGGTGCGAGAGCTTGCAAGTCATCTTGCTGCTGTTTGCTCAATGTCTGCAAGGATCGAAAACTCAAACCGAGACCGGAGACTGGTAGCCTCCACGCTGAGGGGACAAGCTTTCAGCACGAAAATTCTACCGATTTCCGGATAATATAAGGTGGAGCGTGACTAAATGGAGCAACTAGTATCTGCAGTGGGAACCGTGGTTGTCGGGGTTCTTGCCTGCGTGGCTTATTTCTATGGCTCGAACTGGCTCCTGGATCGTATTTTTCCAGCAAATGCTGCAACTGCCGAAAAAGGGATCAAGAATCTACAGATCGCACACGCCGTGCGGCCATGGCTGTTTCTTGGACCGGCACTTCTGGCGTTGGGTCTTTATCTGGTTTATCCCGCTATCGATTCAATCAGGCTGTCCTTTTACAATGGTGACAGCAGCCGCTTCGTCGGTTTGGACAATTATGTCTGGCTCTGGTTTGACGAAGGCTTCCGCCAGTCCATGTTCAACAACATGCTCTGGCTCATTTTCGTTCCTGCCATGTCGACCTTCTTCGGTCTGATCATTGCAGCCCTGACCGACCGGATCTGGTGGGGGAATATCGCAAAGTCCCTGATTTTCATGCCGATGGCGATTTCCTTCATCGGTGCTTCGATCATCTGGAAATTCGTTTACGAATATCGCGGTGAGGGGTCTGCCCAGATTGGTATCGTCAATGCGGTCGTTGAAGCGTTGGGCGGAACGCCGCAGGCATGGATCACCATTCCTTTCTGGAACAATTTCTTTCTGATGATCATCCTGATCTGGATCCAGACCGGCTTTGCCATGGTGATCCTTTCAGCGGCCTTGCGTGGTATTCCCGAAGAAACGATTGAAGCGGCAACGATCGATGGCGCCAACGGCGTCCAGATCTTTTTCCTGATCATGGTGCCGCAGATCTGGAAAACCATCGCCGTTGTCTGGACGACCATCACGATCACCGTTCTCAAGGTGTTCGATATCGTCTTTGCCATGACGAACGGTCAATGGGATACGCAGGTGCTCGCCAACTACATGTATGACTGGATGTTCCGCGGTGGCGGAGACTTTGGGCGCGGTGCCACCATCGCCGTCATCATCATGTTGCTCGTCGTTCCGATCATGATCTGGAACATTCGTTCGGCTACCAAAGATTCTAAAGGGCACTAGAAATGATCGCTGGATCCAAAACAAAATCGCCCTTGCTGTGGGTTGTACATCTGTCTGTCTTCATGCTGGTCCTGTTATGGACCATGCCAACCATCGGTCTGTTTGTATCTTCCATCAGGGACAAGGACCAGTTGGCCGTATCCGGCTGGTGGACTGCTCTCTTTTCTTCCGAACAGAATGTGATTGGTCGCTCTGTTGATCCTGAAGCCCAGATTGTCAGGGATGGTCTCTATATCCTGCAAGGCAATGTCATGGAGCAGGATGGAACCAAGGGTACCTTGCTGGCCTTTGGCTGGCGCGCTCAGGAGCCCGATGCCTTCAAGGCCGGGGAAAAGGCGGATCTGAAAAATGACCGCACCATGACCGTCAACAGCGATGGCAGTTATGAGATCACCCAGCCGGAAGAATGGACCGGAAAACGCGGTGTACGCATTTTCTACACCATTGAGACCCCGCCAATCTTCACTCTCGACAACTATCGCGAGGTGCTGACGGCGGAAGGCATCGGCCAATCCTTCATCAACTCGCTGACGGTCACCATTCCCTCGACCATCATCCCGATCCTGATTGCGGCCTTCGCCGCCTATGCGCTGGCATGGATGCAGTTTCCGGGCAGGGCGGTGTTGATCGCGGTGGTCGTTGGTCTGCTCGTTGTGCCGCTGCAAATGTCACTCATTCCGTTGCTGCGACTTTACAACGGTGTCGGCACGGCCTTTGGTGTGCCCGCCAAGACCTATCTGGGCATTTGGCTGGCGCATACCGGCTTTGGTCTCCCGCTGGCGGTCTATCTGCTGCGCAACTATATTTCCGAGCTGCCAAGAGAAATCATCGAGTCTGCCCGCGTGGACGGGGCCAGCCATTTTGATATCTTCATGAAGATCATTCTGCCCCTGTCTTTCCCGGCTCTGGCATCCTTTGCGATTTTCCAGTTCCTCTGGGTCTGGAACGATCTGCTCGTCGCCATGGTGTTCCTTGGCAACACGGAGGATCAACTGGTGCTTACCGGGCGCTTGCGTGAAATGCTCGGCTCCCGTGGTGGCAACTGGGAAATCCTGACGGCATCCGCCTTCATTACAATTATTGTGCCTCTGGGTGTCTTCTTCACCCTGCAGCGCTATCTGGTACGTGGTCTTCTGGCCGGTTCGGTCAAGGGCGGCTAAGGCGTTCATCCGCCAGCCCGAACTTTGACCTCCAAGCAATAGAACTGGATACTCTATGATAGAGAAAAAAATCGACAAGGACTGGTGGCGTGGTGGCGTAATCTACCAGATCTATCCCCGGTCTTATCAGGACACAAATGGCGATGGCGTGGGTGATCTCAACGGGATCACCAGCCGCTTGCCCTATATCGCTTCCCTCGGTGTGGACGCGATCTGGATTTCTCCATTCTTTACTTCGCCCATGCTGGATTTCGGCTACGACGTCTCCGATTATTGCGATGTCGACCCCATGTTCGGCACATTGGCTGATTTTGACAAGCTGATTTCCGTCGCCCATGAGTTGGGGCTGAAGGTGATGATCGACCTTGTTCTCTCGCACACCTCGGATCAGCATCCATGGTTTGCAGAAAGCCGTAAAGATCATACCAATCCCAAGTCTGACTGGTATGTCTGGGCCGATGCCAAACCGGATGGCACACCGCCCAACAACTGGCTTTCGATCTTTGGCGGCTCCTCATGGCAGTGGGATAGCCGGCGCAGACAATATTATCTGCACAACTTCCTCAAGACCCAGCCTGACCTCAATTTCCACAATCGGGATGTTCAGGACGCTCTGCTGGATGTGACCCGCTTCTGGCTCGATCGCGGCGTTGACGGTTTCCGTCTGGATACCATCAATTTCTATTTCCATAGCCAGAGCCTCAAGGACAATCCGGCGCTGCCGCCCGAAGAGCAGAAATACAATACGGCACCGAGCGTCAATCCCTACAGCTATCAGTCTCATCTCTATGACAAGAGCCAACCGGAAAATCTGGCCTTCCTGAAGCGCTTCCGGGCGTTGCTGGATGAATATCCCGCAGCCGCTGCCGTTGGTGAGGTGGGCGACGAGGAAAAAGGCCTCAAGATCCTTGCCGACTATACCTCCGGCGGGGACAAGATGCATATGTGTTATGCCTTCGATTTTCTCGGACCAAACGCGCCGACGCCTCAAAATGTCTTCAAGGCCTTCTCCGATCTGCAAAGCGAAGCTCCGGATGCATGGGCCTGCTGGGCCTTTTCAAACCATGATGTGGTTCGGTATGCCAGCCGCTGGCCGGTCAAGCCTGCTCTTCAGGATAGCGCCAACCGTCAGCATGCCGCTCTTCTCCTTTCCATGCGAGGCTCTGCCTGCCTCTATCAGGGCGAAGAGCTAGGATTGCAGGAGGCCGACGTTCCTTACGAGGATTTGCAGGATCCTTATGGCAAGGAATTCTGGCCTGATTTCAAGGGCCGCGATGGCTGCCGCACACCGATGGTCTGGCAAGCCGGAGCCGTCAATGCCGGCTTCTCCTCAGGCAAGCCATGGCTACCGATCCCGTCCGATCATGCAGCGACCACTGTCGATGTCGAAGAGCAGAATAATGCTTCCCTGCTCAATCACTATCGCGACATGCTGGCATTCAGAAAGATGCATCCAGCCCTTTCAAAGGGAGCGATCGACTTTGTTACCAGGGAAGAAGAGGGCGATGTTCTGGTCTTCATTCGCGAGAGCGATGGTGACCGCATTCTCTGCATCTTCAATCTTTGTGACCAGGAACGCACCGTGCCATTCAGCTATGAGAATGTCGAGCAGCTTGAACTGGCTGCATTTGACAGCGTCTTGAAGGACGGAGAGCTGCATTTGCCCCCATATGGTGCATATTTCGGGGCGATGAAGTGATGATTACAAGTTTGAGTGAAAGAACAAGTAACATATTTCTCGGGAGGACAGGATGGCAAGCCTGAAGCTCACCAATATTGAAAAGGCCTATGGCGCTACCAAGGTTCTCAAGAATATCAATCTTGAAATCGAGCAGGGCGAATTCATCGTTTTCGTTGGCCCCTCTGGATGCGGCAAATCAACCCTTCTGCGCATGATTGCCGGACTGGAAGACATTTCCGGCGGCGATTTGCAGATTGATGGCCAGCGCATGAATGAAGTGCCGCCATCCAAGCGCGGCATCGCAATGGTTTTCCAGACCTATGCCCTTTATCCGCATATGTCGGTTTACGACAATATGGCCTTCGGCATGAAAATCGCCAAGGCTTCCAAGGCGGAGATCCATGAGCGCGTTTCCAAGGCTGCTGAAATCCTGCAACTGACGCCCTATCTGGAGCGCTTGCCAAAGGCGCTCTCGGGTGGCCAGCGCCAGCGCGTTGCCATCGGTCGCGCCATCGTGCGCAATCCCAAGGTCTTCCTGTTCGATGAACCGCTGTCGAACCTTGATGCCGCCCTGCGCGTGGCAACCCGCATCGAGATTGCCCAGCTCAATGAAAGCATGCCGGACACGACGATGATCTATGTGACCCACGATCAGGTCGAGGCCATGACATTGGCAGACCGGATTGTCGTGCTTTCAACAAAGGGCATCATCGAGCAGTGCGGGGCTCCCATGGAGCTCTACGAAGATCCCAAGAATGTTTTCGTAGCCCGCTTCATCGGCTCGCCTGCCATGAATGTTTACGAATGCAAGGTCATGGAAACGGGTGATGCGACCCGTGTAGCCTTCGAAGAGGGTGGGCATAGCTTCACGGTCAATGTGGCGTCTACCGCCGAGCATCTCGGCAAGACCGCCAAATTTGGCGTGCGGCCAGAAGATCTGCGTTTGTGTGAGGAAGGGGAAGAGCCGCTCTATAATTGCGAAGTACGCATCGTTGAGAAGCTCGGCGAAGTTACCCTGCTTTATCTTGAGCCACCACATCAGGGCGAGGAACCCCTGATCGCCAAGATTCCCGGCACCCATGATTTCGTCCGTGGTGAGAAAGTCACCCTGACCGCAGATGACGACAAGCGCCATCTCTTCAATGAGGAAGACATCTCCTATCGCTGGATTGGCAAGGAATAACACCTTCCAGACTGGCAGCTCGGAAGGCCTGAATGCCCCTCGCATTCGGGCCTTTTTTGTTTTTGCTTTTCAGACGTGAAACCGGGTCTGCGCGCATGAAAAAGGCCAGCGAATTTTGCTGGCCTCATTGTCTCGCGTTGAGCAAAGCCGGTAAGGGCCTAGTCGATCTCGGCGATAACCTCGGCAACCACGCTGAAGAGCTGATCGATATGGCTTTTCTCGATGCATAATGGTGGCGAAAGCGCGATGATATCTCCGGTCACGCGGATCATTGCGCCTTTCTCCCAGGCCTTGATCATGGCCTGCATGCCTCTGGCCCCCGGTGCGCCTTCGCGCGGTGCCAGCTCGATGCCTGCGACAAGGCCAAGATTGCGCAAATCGATGACATTGCGTCCGCCCTTGAGGCTGTGCACGGCGTCTTCCCAATAGGATGAGAGCGCAGCCGCATTCTCGAACAGGCCATCCTGCGCATAGGTGTCCAGCGTGGCAAGGCCCGCAGCGGCAGCCATCGGGTGGCCGGAATAGGTATAGCCGTGGAACAGCTCGATGGCAGCGTCGGCATGATCCATCGCGGACTGATAGATCGCATTGGAAACGATCACGGCACCGGCCGGAATGACCGCATTGGTCAACCCCTTGGCGGTGGTGATGATATCCGGTGTGACGCCGAAATATTCCGACGCACTGGCCTTGCCCAGACGGCCATAGCCGGTGATAACTTCGTCAAAGATCAGCAGGATGCCATATTGCGTGCAGATCTCGCGCAGGCGCTGCAGATAGCCCTTGGGAGGCATCAGGACGCCGGTAGAGCCAGCCATCGGCTCCACGATGACCGCCGCAATGGTGGAAGGATCATGCAGCGCGATGATGTCTAGCAGCGCGTTGGCCTTCTCCAGACCGCCATGCTCCGGGCAGCCGCGCGAATAGGCATTCTTTGAAAGATCGTGGGTGTGGGGCAGGTGGTCAACGCCGGTCAGCAGGGAGCCGAAATGCATCCGGTTTTTGGAAATGCCACCAACCGAAATGCCGCCAAAGCCCGTGCCGTGATAGCCGCGTTCGCGACCGATGAGGCGTGTCCGGGCGGCATCCCCGCGCGCGCGATGATAATGCAGCGCGATCTTCAGGGCCGTATCGACAGATTCCGAGCCGGAGTTGGTGAAGAAGACATGATCCATCCCCTCGGGGAAAAGTTCCGCTACGCGTGAGGCAAATTCGAAGGCCTTGGGGTGGCCGAACTGGAAGTTCGGCGCATAGTCCATTTCCGCGACCTGCTTCTGAACAGCTTCGACGATCCGCGGCACATTATGGCCCGCATTGACGCACCAAAGACCGGCTGTCCCATCGAGAATATCGCGCCCATCCGCGCTCTTGTAGAACATGCCGTCCGCAGAGACCACCATGCGCGGATCTTCCTTGAAGCCGCGATTATGGGTGAAGGGCATCCAGAAACTGGATAAGTCATTTGGCATTTTGCTTTGGGAGTTCATGAGGACCTCTTTGGGGAAAGTGATTATATTTATCGGGCAAGTTTGCTGCGCCAGTGAAAATTGAACAAGTCTTTATTTTGCTCGCCATAACCTATTGAAAATACGTAGATCGATAGTAAAGTGTTTGGAATATTGAACGGCTGAACAGCCGCGCTTTGAAGCTGGAGAGGAAAGAGCATGGTGATGTCCAACAATCCTCATTCCGATTTGCCCAAAATCGGAGGGAATGACGCGGAAATCGGAGCCGATATCGGCGAACGTCTGCGTCAGGTGCGTCTGGCCTATGGTCTGTCGCAGCGTGCTCTGGCCAAGAAGACCGGCGTGGCAAATGCCACCATTTCGCAGATCGAGAGCGGTCAGTCCAATCCCTCCGTTGGCGCCCTGAAAAGGATCCTTGATGGCCTTGATATGGACCTTGCCCGTTTCTTCTCCTTCGAGCTGTCTCAGGAAGAGCGCTATTTCTACAAGGCCAGCGACCTCAAGGAGATCGGACGAGGCAAATTGTCCTTCCGGTTGGTCGGGGCAGACAGGCCGGAAAAGAGCATTCAGATGCTGCACGAAACCCTCATGCCCGGCGCAGATACAGGTCGCGTGGCCCTTAGCCACAAGGGGGAGGAATGCGGGATCGTTATTTCCGGCAGTCTGGAGGTCACCATCGGGGAAGAGCGTCAGATCTTGCGTCCGGGCGACGCATGGTATTTTGAAAGCGCTCTGCCGCACAGATTCCGCAATACCGGAGCCGAGGCCTGCATCTGCATCAGTGCCTGCTCGCCGCCTACCTTCTAGTGTCTGGCAAGAGGGAGATCGGCTCGCATGGCGAAGGTTGATGCGCCAATCTGAAAAGGGCTGATTTGCTCAAGGCTGAGAGGCGACCAGAGGCAGGTCGAGAGCCTTTCAGACAGTCATGGGAAGGGCATAGAATGCCATTCCCTTTCTCTGATTTCATCATCGGCTGATGCGATGGCCGGGATTTGTTGTCCGGGGCTACGCCCCAGACCAATTGCCCGAACTTATTGATTGTCGTGCGCTTCGCTCTTGGCTTCGGAGAGCTTGTTACCCGCCGCAATCAGGATCAGAACCGACACATTCATGACCAGCGCATAGATAGAAGATGGCACCATGAAACGGCCTTCACCCATGAATTGCGAAATGACCAGCGCCAGCGCCACATTCTGCAATCCGCACTCAATGGCAATCGTCAGTGCCTGCTGGGCATTGAGGCCAAACATACGGCTAAAGAGCAACGCCGAGCCGATGGCGGCGAGGTTAAGCAGAACGACAGCCGGGCCAACCGTGCTCCAGTGCGACATGATGCTGTTCCACTCGCTGTAGAAGGAATTCACAACGATCGCGGCAAAAATGGCGGAGGCGATGAATTTTGCCGGCTTTTCAATGCGCATCGCGAAGCGGGGCAGGAAGCGGCAGATCAGCATGCCGATGGCAAGCGGCAGTGCCGAGATCGCCAGAACCTTCATGGCGGTTTCACCAAATGGCAGAGCATAAAGCTCGCTGCTGCTTGGCCCCTCAAGGCCGGATCCGCTGAAAATGACAAAGGCGATGGAAAGCACCGTCGGGATGGTGATGAAGGCAACCAGATTGGTGACAATGGTCAGCGAGATCGACAGCGCCGTCTTGCCGCGCGCCAGAACCGTGAGCAGGTTGGAAGAAATCCCGCCCGGAGCAGAGGCCAGAATGATAAGGCCGATGGCATAAACCGTATCAAGGCGGGTAATCAGTGCAACGCACAGGGCGATCAACGGCAGGAAGACCAACTGGGCCAGCAGACCGGCCCCAACAGCATTCCATTGCTTCGGCAGAGCCTTGAAATCAGAAAGACGAACGGAAAGGCCGACTGTCATCATGATGAGAGCCAGACCAATAGGGATAAGGGGTGTATTCACAGATGGACCTTTTCATTATTTCGGCCAATGAGGAAAAGTCGACTAGGAGCAGCATCTGGCGCTATTGGCGAAAGATCGTCCCTTCTGGTTTGCATTTTTCGACTTTGGAAATAATCATAATGACCTAAGTTGTCTCACTTAGATTGATAGTTTAATGAACAAGGCAGCAATAATAAAGTAGGTGAGAGTGGCTAATTTCGCGATTTCGCGGTAGCTCAGGGCTCTCGTGAGTGCATTTTATGAAAACACAAGCCAAATTAGGACTTTAGTGGGGAGGGGATATCATGAAGAAAATTCTTGCAGGGGTGATTTTTCTGGGCATGTCGTTGGTGGCCGCTCAGGCTGAAGAATGGAAAGTGGGATCCATCACCATATCGGCTCCTTTTGCCAGAGCTTCGGCGGGCATGGCCAATGCCGGTGGTGGCTTCATGCAGATCAGCAATGAAGGCGAGGCAGACCGGTTGATCGCGGCAAGCGCTGATGTCGGCCATATGACCGAATTGCATACCCACATCAAGGAAGGTGATGTCATGCGCATGCGGGCTGTCGAAGCCATCGATGTGCCTGCCAATGGCGAAGTGGCGCTTAAACCGGGAAGCTTTCATGTGATGTTCATGAAGCTGAAGGCACCGCTCAAGGAAGGGGAGAGCTTTCCGCTCGAACTGACATTCGAGCATGCCGGCAAAGTGACGATTGAGATGCCTGTCGCCGGTGTCGGAGCGATGAACGCCCCCAAAATGTAGTCTTGGGAAACCAAAATGCTGCGCCGGATCAAAGGTCCGGTGCAGCGCCGAGCGCAAGATCGGACGGAACCGGATCCAGCTTCCGCAGGGGCCCGCCATGGGCCATGTCTTCAGCTCAGCAGCATGATGATCACGAAGGCGACCAGCCATTGCAGCTGAAACACCGAGGTTCCCAGCAGACAGCGATTTTGCAGTGTGGCGGTGTCTGCCAGAAAGAAACGTCTGATCGGCAAAGCCAACGCAAAGACCATCACGATGGCGGTAACGATGAGGCTGGCCATGCTGAGTGTACCGGGATGCAGAAGACTGTTCACATGCACCAGCCCGACGCAGGAAAACAGCATCAAAATGGCATAGAGGCGCTTGGCGGCCTTGGGGCCGATCTGGATTACCAGCGTGCGGCGTCCACCCTTTTCATCGCCCACCCGATCCCGGTAATTATTGACCACCAGAACCGCAGCGGCGGGCAATCCGATATAGAAGCCAGCCCAGAAGCTCACCTCCGACCATGTGCCGGTCAGCAGATAGGCGCTGCCCATGACGGCCATGATACCGAAGAAGATGATGACGAAGACTTCGCCATAGGGAGAACCCGATATCGGGTAGGGGCCGGAAGAATAGCCAAAGGCGCAGATAATGCCCACAATGCCGATGAGCAGAATGGGCCAGCCGCCAACATAGACGAGATACAGCCCGCAGAGCGCGGCCAGCAGCAGGAAAAGAAACGCCGCAAGGCGCACGTGCCAAGCCTTGAGCAGGCCAAGGCTGGTAGCCCTTGGCGGCCCCAGCCGCTCGGAGGCCTGATCGAGACCGGATGAGGCGTCGGCGGCATCATTCCACAGATTGGTTGCAATCTGGATGCTCACGGACGAGAGAATGATAATGGGAAAGACGAGCCAGTCGGCACTGAAATCCATTCCAAATACAATGAGACCGGCGAGCAGGACTGGACTGAGAGAAAGCAGAAGCGTCTTGGGACGCATCGCGGTCAACCAAATGGAAGACCGACTGGCCTTCTTGCCAAATTGCCCGGCCATATTCAAATCTGCTCCAGCCAAAAGGGACCTCTCTGCGGCTCGTCTGCGGGGGCTTCAGGTTCTGCCGATGCGGCTTGCCGACCGAGCGAACCAAAAGCTATCCAGATGCGTTGCTACACTACTTTTGGTCTAAATAAAATTCCATAATGAAAAAACACCTATGGATTTGGTTGCTTTGGCCGAAATAGTGAATAAAGGACATCAATTCGGCAACCAGAGCAGGTGGTGCAGCAAGAATACATGCTCACCGCCTGGTACGGTGGCTAGGGCAGCCGCAAATGAGCCGGAACTAATCGAGATAGACGACCGACTTCTTTTCAAGGCTCATGTCGGACCTGATGGACTGAATGGCTTCGATCAGAAGCTGATCGTCGATCTGGTCGATCACATGGTAAAGCGCTTCGTCACTCATGCCAGAGAGGATCTCTTGCAAAAGAGAGACAAATGTCTCTTCCGAGCATTTGTCGCGCAACTCGATAGCGTGAAAGCGGATGAAAACCAGACCATTGAGATCTTCGAGCAATTGCGCCCGACCATCGCGGCTATTTGCCCGGCCTTCCAGAAGATAGCGGACCGTGGTGCAGTCCTTTTCATCATAACCATTGGCGGCCAAGATCTTGCAAAGCTTGTCAGCGCTATGCCTGCGTTGGTTATCTGCGAGCAAAATAGGATCTTGCTGGGCTGCCGGATCCTCTTCTCTTTCTACAAATAACCAGCTTTCAAGCTGCTGACCACGGGCTGCAATCTTGACGAGATCATCGGCCATGGGGGCAAAATCCTGACAGGCAAGGCTCATGCGGAAGCCTCTGAGCAGGTCTGCTGGCACCGCCGCAGTGCCTTGCGGTGCGATCATCCGGGGATCCTGCGCATTCAACTGGTCAATGATTTCCAGAATTTCGTCGAGCGTGGCCATGGTTGCTTCCGTTGATTGGAATGGAAAGAGGCGGATTGTGGATTGCTTGATTCTGTTCGAATTGAGAAAAACTATAAAGAAAAGCTGTTCGATATGGCATTTTCAAACCGGAGATAAAGTCGTTTATAAGCAAATTTCTTGCAAAATACGAAATTTTACTTAGCAGTTTTACTGTATAATTCATTGAAATATTTGCATATTTCGTGCGAATATGCAGATCTCTGTATATTGCAAGACCATCAATCCGGGGTTGGCGACACAGACCCTTGGCATGAATATGTGAGTATTATGTACCTTCTCGATGCATTCAGGAAGCCTCTGCCGAAGCATTCCGTTCATGAACATGTGAATGTGTTTTTGAAGACGCCGGACTCCATTTATCTCGGGCACATCACCAGCGCCTCTGTGCTCATATATATCGCCAGCAGTAACCCTCATGTCTATACATGGTTTCTTGTTCTCTGGGGCATATTGGAAATCATTTTCTATCCCTTGCTGATGGAAGTCTGGCGCCGAAGCTATATAAGGCTGTCGCCCGAGCGCAAGGCTCCCTATCTCTGGATCCGGCTGATGGATTATCTGAGTTTTCTCGTCGGTGCCAGTTGGGGGGTGATGACCTATGTCAGCCTCAATGCCGACAATGTGGCCCATTTTGCCATTCAGATGTCGATTGCAGCAGGCGCCACGGCGGCGGCCGTTCGCTCTCTTGCCGTTTTTCCGCGCTCCTTTGCTCTCTATGCCGTTCCCTATCTCGGTCTGCTCGCCTTGCGGCTGATGTTGATGGGAAATGAATTCATATTGCTGGGCGGGCTGGTCCTTATTTTCCTGTCGATGATGCTTCGTTTTGGGCATGATACGCTGGAATCGGTGTCGCAATATATCCAGATGAGCAACGAAAATCTTGAGTTGGCGCAGCGATATCGGGATGCCGCTGAAGCGGCCCGACACGCCAATCGCGAGAAAACACGCCTGCTGGCTGCTGCCAGTCATGATTTGCGCCAACCGTTGCATGCGATTGGCCTGCATATCGAGACCCTGCCATTGAAGGAAATGAGCGAGAAGAGCAGGGAGACCCTGAACCGGATCCGGACATCACTCCAGACCCTTTCCAAGCTGTTCAATTCACTTCTTGATGTCAGTCTTCTCGACAGTGGCAAGGTTCAGGTTCGGCCCATGGTTTTTGATCTGGAAAACATGCTCAACCATGTGCTGGATGATTATGAACCACTGGCTGAAATAGCCCATGTCACCTTGATGATCGAGTGCCCCAAGGTTGGTATCATGGGGGATGCAATTCTGGTCCGGCGGATGGTTCAGAATCTGCTCTCCAATGCAATCCGCCATTCTGGTGGCGGTTTCGCCCGGATCGTGGTGGAGACACAGGACGGAGAATTGAGCATATCGGTCTGTGATGACGGGCCGGGGATTCCCGAAGAGCATCAATCGATCATTTTTGAGGAATTCACCCAGATCAAGCAACGTTCCAATCGCGTGATGCCGAATATCGACAATACCGACCGGGTGGAGAAAGGTCTCGGACTGGGGCTTGCCATTGTCAGACGTCTGGCCGATTTGCAAAATCTCACCCTGAAGCTGGATACCGGTCCATCGGGCACGAATATCAGCATCTGCGGTTTCGCCGTTGCACCTCTGGCCAAACAGCCGGAAGTCTCCAGCCGGTCATTTGACCGGATTGCCTCCCTGTTTGATCAGAAGCATGTCCTTGTCGTTGATGATGACGAAGAAACACGGCAGGCTACTGCCAGCCTCCTTCAGACATGGGGCTGCAAGCTATCATCCGCCGAAAGCCTTGAGGAAATGGAACAGATCGACGCCCCGATTGATCTCATCATTTCCGACTACTCATTTCCAGCCAACTATACCGGGCTCGAAATTATCGACACGGCGCGCAAGCGTTATGGCAAGGATCTCAAGGCACTGATCATTTCGGGAGACTTGACCGAAGATGTGCAGCAGCGGGTCAGTCAGGCAAAGCTGTTGCTGATCCACAAGCCTGTTCAGCCGGTGCAACTGCGATCTGCCATGCTGGGGCTGTTTTCAAGCGCCGACAATGCTCAGGTCATCTCCTGACTAAGCGCAATTTTCTGGTATCGATGGTTGCGTGTGCTTTCTTGGCGTCAATTCAGCCCATAGCTTGCCGCAATGGCAGATGCCGCCGCCCGGTTTGATACGCCCAGATTCTTCATCAGGGCCGAAACATGACTGCGCACGGTGAAGGGCGAAAGATCCAGCTCTCTGGCGATTTCCTTGTTGGAAAGGCCGTGGCGGAGCAGTTTGAGTATCTCAATCTGACGCGGCGTCAATTCGCTCAGAGCAGGCTTGATCAATCCCTGAATTTCCGGAGAAAAACCCTCCTCGCTCAGGCGCACTTCGATATGGCCCTGCATCACATTCTGCACAGCCTCCAGCATCTGATCGGATGGCACCGACTTGGAGACATAGCCATTGACCCCCAGAGCCATGATATGATCCACCTCGTTTGGATCATTCATCATCGACACCGCGATGATCGGACACAGGGAAAAGGTCTGTCTCAGCCTTTTAAGGTCGCGCATATAGTCGAAGCCGGGGAAGAGCAAATCGGAGATGATCAGATCCGGCCCGGGTTGAGCTGAGATCTGAGCATCGAGCGCCCGCGCATCTCCGGCTTCATCAATTGTCGCATCCGGATACAGCCCCAAAAGCATCTGTTTCATGCCGGTGCGATACAAGGGATGGTCGTCTGCCAAAATTATCCGCATCTGGAGATCTCCCCGAGAATCATTTGGGTTGCTGTCTGCGCTGGGGGACAAAAAGAAGTTACACCCGAAAGTGTCTTATGCTGGCATCAAACTGTCCAGAGCTACATCTGTACAAGCTGTAAGAATTACCGTTAATGATCTGATTTCGTTGCGAAATGATGATCAAGGCCGGTATCATACTCAAGCCCTTCACGCGTCAGCACAATCGGCGGAACATTCTTGTCCGCAACCAGTCCCTTGCGCGCAAGCGCGGCCCAGACGCCACGGTTATTAAAGCCGGTTGCGTCAGCGCTGCTAACCACATATTCGCCCACATGGAGATGATCACCATGGGCATGCGGCAGACGCAGTATCGTAATGGTGCCATCCTTGTTCCATGCTTCATCGGGCTGCGACCGCGCCAGAATCTGGGTCAGGACAAGAGTTTTTAATTGCAGATTATTGAGTTTGAGCGGATTGGCACGCGCCATTGGGTAACCTTTCAGAAAAACGCCGGTCGCAGGAGAACCTGCTCGCGGAGGATTGCCGCTGGGGCAAATATGGCCGGACATGCAGGGCCCGGCCAGAATTTCTATGTCTTATCAAAACCAGAGAGAAGCGTAAACGCCATTGCTGGCTTTGCTAGCCGTTGTTTTTGAAATGGCCGGTAATGCTGGCCGAAGCGATCTGATTGCGCATGATATTGAAGCGCACATAGGCCCCGGTCATGCCTTCAGGCTCGATTGCATCCAAACTGAGCGCATGCAGGGTGAAGATATAACGATGGGCCGGATCATCTGCTGGCGGGTAGGCGCCGGTGTAATTTTCTGTTCCTGCATCATTGAGAGCGCTCTTGGCGCTGGCGGGCAGGGTGGCGCTGGAAATTTCGCCCGTCTCGGAGACCGGGATATTGGTAATGATCATGTGCCAGAAGCCCGAGCCGGTGGGGGCGTCGGGGTCATAGCATGTCAGGGCAAGGCTCTTGGCCTCTGCTGGCACGTCGCTCCATTGCAGAAGGGGAGAAAGATCTTCTCCACCCAGACCCCTGGATACGCATTTGTTGGGCAGGAGATCGCCGTCTTTGAAATCGGGACTGATAAGTTGCATGAATAAATCCTCCTGAATAATGCCTTGTGCGCGCAAACCAGAAGACGCGCACCTGCTTATTATGAAATACAAACGGAGCTTGTTTCCGAGCCTTTATAATGCCAGTCGTGGACCTTGATGGAAAGAACCGCAAGGTCACCTTCCAGACTAGGCGGATTGAGCCGGAATTCAAGGATTTCAGAACCAGTCGCGACCAAACGGCTCTGTAATGATCAGCTTTATCTCTGCCATTGTGGACAGTCGAGCGACAGGGATCAATCCTGCTTGAACGGATCCAGTTCGATTTGCAGGCTCACCCTGTCCGCTGCAAAGCGGGTCTTGGAAAATTGCACCGGGCGGCCTTGCAGATCGGCATTGATCGCCAGTGTCACAAGGACAATGGAGCCGGGAGAGAGGCGCAGGATCTCTATGTCATCCAGCGTGGCGTGATAGGCCTCCACCATCGTCGATTTGCGCAAATAATCATCCAGTCCGCAGGCCGCAAATGCCTTTGTAACCGAGCCGAAACGCGCAAGATTATCGGCCATTTGGGGAAACCGATGACAATCGAACCAGGCTGTCGTTCGGCTGATGGGAGTTTCGCCGCCAATGCCAACGGAGCGGATCTGCAACACCGGAGCCTCAGTCTCAAGCGCCAGTGCCTTGGCGACTTCTGCCGAGGCTGGAATGATATCACTGGACATGATGCGGGCCTCGCCCTTCTGGCCCTGCTCGGCGAGACTGGCTGAAAAGCGCGTGCGCTTGGAAATCGGATAGGTGAGGCGCTCGGGGCGAATAATGAACGTTCCGCGCCCCTGTTCGGCGCGCAGGATGCCATCGCTGACCAGAGCGGAAATGGCCGAGCGGACCGTATGCCGGTTGACGCCAAATTGTTCGGCCAGTTCTGTTTCCGGTGGCAATTTGCCATTCTCGTCTCCGAGCCCGGAGGAAATGCCGGCCCGGATGGCATCTGCAATCTGTCGCCAAAGGGCAATTCCGGTGCGACGTCCGATGTCACTTCTTATGATGTCTGAAGCCATGGGGCGACACTCCTTCGAGCGATTGAGCCGATCAACCTTCATTTCGCATATGCTTGCCTGATTCGCTTTGAGATCGCCATTCTCTTGCGCCTTCAGTGCTTTGTTGCTTGCTCGTTCCGATGCGTCTGGCGGGTTCGGTTTGCTCTTTTCAGATTTCACATTTGAACCTTTGAAATTCACCTGCCTGTCACAAGGGCGTCATGCTTTGCAGATAGAGGATTGCTAAGTTTAGTTGTCTATATAACTATACAAATATATTAGCAAGTCAGTTCCTGCCTCTAGAATGTTGCAGGCAAGACCGCACTGCGAAGGCGAATGCAAACCGGGATGGTCCCTATGCAAGATACATATTCACAACAGACGGATGCTGCCTCAGCTCTGTCTCCTCAGCAACAGGTGCGACAGCACCGAATGTCTGTTCTGGCCAATGCGCCCAAAGCCGAACTGATCAGGCTCTGGAACGATCTTGATCTTGATCCCGGCTGCGAGCTGCTGCGCGGACCGGAAACCGGTTTGGTTGCCCTAAGGGGACGCATTGGCGGTGGCGGTGCGCCCTTCAATTTCGGTGAAGCCACGATTACCCGGGCGACGGTGCGGATGGAAAATGGCGTGATTGGCCATGCTCTCATGCTGGGCCGCGACCATGGCAAGGCCAAGCTTGCCGCCGTCATTGATGCGATGGCCAGTGATCCGGCCATGTCCGAACGGGTCGAGACATCGATAATTGCGCCACTTCATGAACTGGCGGAAAGGGAAGCACGCAAACAAGGCGCAGAAACACAAGCCACCCGCGTCAATTTCTTCACTATGGTCAGGGGAGACGACTGATGCCAGCACAGACAAATGGAATTTCCCACTCGGAAAACGCAAATCGAGCGATGATGGGTGGCTTGAGCAATCCGGTCTTTCAAAGTCAGACGATTTTTCGCGCCGTCATGAATGCCATGGCACGGCCCGGTACAATTCACGCTCTTGCCGTGGATGCGCAACCGCCAGCCCCGATGATGCCGCTCACTGCTGGCCTGCTGGCAACATTGGCAGATGCGGACTCGCCGCTCTGGCTGGGCGAGCAAATGTCCGCCAGTAAGGCGCTCACCGACTGGTTGACATTTCATGTCGGCACCCCCTTTGCCGCCGAGCCGCTTGATGCCGCTTTTGCCATTCTGCCCGGCGATGCTGGCAGGCTGGCGCTCGATATATTCTCAAAAGGGGTGCAGGACTATCCGGACCGGTCAGCCACGCTGATTATCGAGGTGGAGAGCCTCAGCAACAAGGCCGACTGGTTTCTGTCCGGGCCGGGTATCAGGCATCATCAAGCCCTTTCCGTTTCTGGATTGTCGCCACTGTTTCTCTCCCAATGGCAGGAGAACCAGAAACTGTTCCCGCGCGGTGTGGATGTCATTTTCGTCGAGGAAGGGGCCATTGCCTGCCTGCCGCGCACAACGGCCATTACCTTATCTGCCCCCGATTGCGCCAAAGACGAGGAGCGTTGATATGTATGTTGCCGTTAAGGGCGGAGAAGCCGCCATTCGCGCCGCGCATGAATTGCTCGCAGACCGCCGCAGGGGAGACCGCACCCTGCCAGCCATTTCGCTGGATCAGATTTCCGAGCAAATGGCGCTTGCCGTGGATCGGGTGATGAGCGAGGGGGCGCTCTATGACAGGGAACTGGCGGCGCTTGCCATCAAGCAGGCAAGGGGCGACATGATCGAAGCGATCTTCCTGATGCGTGCCTACCGCACGACGCTGCCCCGCATGGGCTATTCCGAACCGGTCGATACCGGCGAGATGAAGATCCAGCGTCGCATATCAGCCACGTTCAAGGATCTGCCCGGCGGACAGATTCTTGGCCCCACCTTCGATTACACCCACCGCTTGCTCGATCCTTCTCTGGCCAAAGATGAAGAGGTGCCTGCGCCGCAAAGCTGTGAGCATGACCTCTCGGGCGAAAAGCAAACCATGCCCCGTGTTTCCGATCTGATCGCAGGGGAAGGGCTCATGGAGCCGGACAGTGCCCCGCCCGATGCCGAGGGGGATTGGCAGGAGCCGGGAGATCTGACCCGCAAGCCGATGCAATTTCCCATGAGCCGGGACTTGCGCCTACAGGCTCTTTCGCGCGGAGACGAGGGCTTCCTGCTCTCCCTTGGCTATTCCACCCAGCGCGGTTTTGGCCGCAGTCATCCCTTCGCCGGAGAAATTCGCATAGGCGAGGTGGATGTCAGAATGGAAGTGCCCGAATTGGGCTTTGATGTCTCGGTCGGGCATATTCAGGTCAGCGAGTGCCAGATGGTCAACCAGTTCAAGGGCTCCAAAAGCGTTCCGCCGCAATTCACCCGTGGCTACGGTCTGGTCTTTGGCCAGTCTGAGCGCAAATCCATGTCGATGGCCCTGTGCGACCGGGCTTTGCGTGCCAGAGAATTGGAAGAAGATATCACCGCACCGGCACAGGACGAGGAATTCGTCATTTCCCATGCCGACAATGTTCAGGCCACCGGCTTCGTAGAGCATCTCAAGCTGCCCCACTATGTCGATTTTCAGGCCGAGCTCAAGCTGGTGCGCCGCATGCAGGCGGAATTCCATGCCAATCATCCGCAAGAGAAAGCTAAAGATCAGCAACAGGAGGCGGCTCAATGACGCAGGCATCCCTCAAGAATATCGAGGCTCAAGAGAGCCCGATTGCCGACTATAACTTCGCCTATCTGGATGAACAGACCAAGCGCATGATTCGCCGGGCGATCCTCAAGGGGATCGCCATTCCCGGCTATCAGGTGCCCTTTGCCAGCCGTGAAATGCCCATGCCCTATGGCTGGGGCACCGGCGGCGTTCAGGTCACGGCAAGCATCATCGGCCCCGACGACACGCTCAAGGTCATCGATCAGGGGGCGGATGACACCACCAATGCGGTCTCCATTCGCGCCTTCTTTGCCAGAATGGCCAGAGTGAAGACAACGACCCACACCTCAGATGCCACCGTCATCCAGACGCGTCACCGCATCCCGGAAGAGCCGCTGCATGAAGGGCAGGTGATCGTCTTTCAGGTGCCGATCCCCGAACCCTTGCGTTTTCTTGAGCCACGCGAGACCGAAACCCGCAAGATGCATGCCGTAGAAGATTACGGCCTGATGCATGTAAAGCTCTATGAGGATATCGCCCAGAAGGGCCATATCGCCACCAACTATGCCTATCCGGTCAAGGTCAAGGGGCGCTATATCATGGATCCGTCGCCGACCCCGAAATTCGACAATCCGAAAATGCACCGCTCGGAAGCCTTGCAGCTTTACGGTGCCGGACGTGAAATGCGCATCTATGCCATCCCGCCCCATACCGACGTCGTGAGCCTTGATTTCGAAGACTATCCCTTCGAAGTGCAGCAATTCGAAGAGCCTTGCGCGCTTTGCGGCGGGACCGGCGTTTTTCTCGACGAAGTCATTCTCGATGATCAGGGCGGACGGATGTTCGTCTGCTCCGATAGCGATTATTGCGAAGACCGCCGCGCGAAAGGACATAGCGGAGCAATGTCCGCAGATATCTATCAAGGCGCAACAAAATCCGTAACCGAGGAAGGAACCGGCGCATGAACAGGATTATGGACAAGCCGATGGCGCGCAATCAGCTGCCGGATTCATCTCTCGTTCCGCCCCGTCCAATGGACTTGGCAGACAAGCCGTTGCTTCAGGTTCGTTCGGTCAGCAAATATTACGGCCGCCGTGTGGGCTGCGAGGATATCAGTTTTGATCTCTGGCCCGGAGAGGTTCTGGCCATCGTTGGAGAATCCGGATCTGGTAAGACAACGCTGCTCGATTGCATCTCGACGCGCATGACCCCGACCTCCGGCATGGTCAATTACCGCATGCGTGATGGCTCCATGCGTGAGGTTTTCCGGCTGGGCGAGGCAGAGAAGCGCTTCCTGATGCGCACCGACTGGGGCTTCGTGCATCAGAATCCCGCCGATGGATTGCGCATGACGGTTTCCGCTGGCGCCAATGTCGGCGAACGGCTGATGGCGATTGGCCAGCGCCATTATGGCGATATCCGCCAAACCGCTTCCGACTGGCTTGAGCAGGTGGAGATTGCCAAAGACCGCATTGACGATCAGCCCCGCGCCTTTTCCGGCGGCATGCGGCAGCGCCTGCAGATTGCGCGCAATCTGGTGACTGGTCCGCGTCTGGTCTTCATGGACGAGCCGACCGGCGGGCTGGATGTCTCTGTTCAGGCGCGCCTGCTCGACCTGTTGCGCGGGCTGGTGGCCGAGCTGGGACTTGCGGCGATCGTCGTTACCCATGATCTGGCTGTTGCCCGGTTGCTGTCCCATCGCATGGTCGTCATGAAGGAGGGCAGGGTCATCGAGACGGGCCTGACGGATCGAGTACTGGATGATCCGCAGGCACCCTATACCCAACTCCTTATCTCATCCATTCTTCAGGTTTAGGGCTATCGTGATGCCAGATACTTTGTCTTCCATTGTAGAAACCACACCCGTCATCCTCACCGATGTCGCCAAGAGCTTCGTCATGCATTTGCGCGGCTCGGTGACCATTCCAGTCGTTGCCGGAGTCAATTTTGCCCTGCGTGCAGGAGAATGCGCCGTGCTGGGTGGGCCGTCAGGCGTCGGCAAAAGCTCCATTCTCAAAATGATCTACGGCAATTACAGCGCCAACTGCGGACAGATCATGGTGGCCCATCGCGGCACCATGGTGGATATTGCCACAGCAGATCCGCGCACCATTCTCGCCGTGCGCCGCGAAGCGGTGGGCTATGTCAGCCAGTTTCTGCGCGCCATGCCCCGCGTTCCCGCGCTCGATGTTGCCGCCGAAGTGCTGGTCGAGCAGGGCGAAGCGGTGGCGGCTGCAAGAGAAAAGGCCGGAGCGATGTTCGCACGCCTCAATCTGCCGGAAAAGCTCTGGCAATTGCCACCCGCCACCTTTTCGGGTGGCGAGCAGCAGAGGGTCAACATCGCCAGAGGCTTTCTGACCGATCATCCCATCCTTCTGCTCGATGAACCAACCGCTTCTCTCGATGCGGCCAATCGCGCTGTCGTGATCGATCTCATTCGGGAGAAAAAGAAAAACGGCACAGCCATGCTGGGAATCTTCCATGATGAAGATGTGCGCGAAGAGATCGCCGATAGCATCATCGATGTTGCCCACTTCGCCCAGTCTGCCCGCCAGAAGAGCGAGCGGCAGGCCCGCATGAATGCCATGGCCACAGGATGAACCTGACGGCATAATGAAGCCAATCATTCACATTTCATCACCAGAACCAAATTAGCAGGCATAGAGCATGAGCAAGGAACAGCAAGCCTCTGCATCCGGAGGGGCCGAGAATAGCAAAGGTCCATGCAAGCTGGGGATTGCACCGACCATCCACCCCAGCGCGACCGTGACAGACTCCGAAATGGGCAGATATACCGAAGTCGGTGACAGGACACTGATCGTGGAAAGCTCCATGGGCGACTATTCCTATATCGAGCGTGATGGCAATATCTGGTGCTCGACGATTGGAAAATTCGCCAATATCGCCCAATCGGTTCGCATCAACGCGCCGAACCATCCCCACTGGCGCGCCACCCTGCATCACTTCACCTATCGGGCGAACAATTATTTCGATGATTGCGAACAGGAAGAGGAATTCATCGACTGGCGCCGCGATCACCGGGTGGTCATCGGCCATGATGTCTGGATAGGGCATGGTGCGACCATCCTTCCCGGCGTCACCATAGGAGACGGAGCCATCATCGGCTCCGGAGCGGTGGTCAGTCGCGATGTGCCCGATTACATGATCGTTGGTGGCGTGCCGGCCCGTCCCATCCGGTCACGCTTTTCTCCCCAAATTGCGCAGGATCTCAAGGAGCTGGCCTGGTGGGACTGGTCCCATGAAGCCTTGCGCTCTGCGCTGGATGATTTTCGTCATCTTCAGGTGGAAGCCTTCGTTGAAAAGTATAAAGGCAAGTAATTTCAATATTTTGAAGAAAAATTGCAGCTTGTAACAAGATTACATTTTTTCTCTGAAAAACAGTGTTTGTCACAGAACTGAAATAACGCGGACAAGCACATGTCACATAAGATGCGTAATCCTTCGCGGAGCAGAAATTGATGCCCGGAGCTGGCCATAAATAGGCCGATCAAGCAATGCGGGTTCAAGCAGATTGAGCCGCGAAGGAGAAAGCCTGATGTTGGAATTGATGAATGTGACGCGCCGCTTTGGCGGTAACACTGCCGTGGACTCGGTCACTCTCTCTATTCCTCAAGGCCAGATGGTCGGCATCATCGGCCGTTCCGGCGCAGGCAAATCGACCCTCTTGCGCATGATCAACAGACTGATCGATCCGTCAGATGGCGCCATCGGCTTTGGCGACAAGAAGGTCTCCACCATCAGGGGGCGGGAATTGCGCGACTGGCAGCGCGATTGCGCCATGATATTCCAGCAATTCAATCTCGTGCCGCGCCTCGATGTCTTGACCAATGTCTTGCTTGGTCGTCTCAATCATCGCAATACCATTCTCAATCTGCTCAATATTTTCTCGGCTCAGGAACGCGCTCAGGCGCTGATGGCGCTGGAGCGCCTCGGCATCGAACAGACTGCCTTGCAGCGGGCAGGGACCTTGTCCGGTGGCCAGCAGCAGCGTGTGGCGATTGCCCGCGCTCTGATGCAGAGCCCGAAGGTCATTCTGGCTGACGAGCCGATTGCCTCGCTGGATCCGCTCAATGCCAAGATCGTGATGGACAGCCTCAAGGATATCAATGAGCGCGACGGCATCACCGTCGTCACCAACCTGCATACATTGGACACTGCCCGGGCCTATTGCGAACGGGTCATCGGCATGTATCACGGCAAGGTCGTCTTTGACGGGCCAGCATCCGAGCTGACCAGTGACGCAGTGAAAATGATCTACGGCTCGACGGCGGAAAACGAGATTTCAGAATCCATCACCTCGACCGCAATCCGGCAATCATCTGAGACGGAAGCAGCCCCAACCTCGGCCCCGGCCCCAGACTCGGCAATGCCTTTGGCTTCCGCAGAGATCGCTCAGCCAGCGTAAATGGCCCCCTTTTGAAGACCACCTAACCAAAATCTAGTCAAATCTCAAATTGAATGAGGCTGGCAAAGACCGGCTGATATCAGGAGACGTTACATGTTCAAGAAAATTGTTCTCGCCGCAGTGTCTGTGGCAGCCCTCGTTGCCGGTGCTGCTGCTCCGTCTTTCGCGGCTGAAAAAGAATTCCGCATCGGCATTCTAGGCGGCGAAAATGAAGCTGACCGTCTGCGTAACTTCCAGTGCATGGTCGATCAGCTGCCAGCCGCTCTGGGCGTTGAGAAAGTATCCCTGTTCCCGTCCGCAGACTATGATGGCACCATTCAGGGCCTGCTTGGCGGTACGCTGGATTATGCCGAGCTGGGCGCTTCGGGCTATGCCAAAACCTACCTGACCAATCCTGAAGCTGTCGAGCCGATCCTGACCACCGTTCAGATGGACGGCTCCACCGGCTACCATTCCGTCATGGTTGCCCGCAAGGATTCCGGCATGACCGACGTCAAGGAAATGAAGGGCAAGAAACTGGGCTTTGCCGATCCTGACTCCACATCCGGTTTTCTCGTTCCTTCCGTTACCCTGCCGGAAGCCGTTGGCGCACCGGTTGAAGAATTCTTCGGTTCCACCGGCTTTGGCGGCGGCCACGAGAATCTCGTTCTGGAAGTTGTCAAAGGCACCTTCGATGCCGGAACCACCTGGGCTTCAGGCGTTGGCAAATTTGAAGACGGCTATTCTTCCGGCAACCTGCGCAAGATGGTCGACAAGGGCATTCTCGACATGAATGATCTGGTTCAGCTCTGGATTTCTCCGCTGATCCCGAACGGCCCGGTCGTGGTCCGCTCCACGCTGGATCCTGAAGTGAAGGCTAAGTTCAAGGACTTCATGATGAAGCTGCCAGAATCCGATCCGGCCTGCTTCTCTGCCATTCAGGGCGGCGATTACAAAGGCTTCGTTGAAGTCAACGCCGATTTCTACAAAGCCATCATTGCTGCCCGCAAGGCAAAAATCGGCTCCTGATCCGTCCGCGCTTTTATAAATGCTTGCCACAGATGGCCCGGCCTTGCCGGGTCATCTCATCATTGAAACCAGCAAAGCCCAACCCTTCTCTTGCTATCGACCTGATCATGTCGGCGTCTGCTCCGCGATGGTCATCTCAATGGCAATGGAACAGCTGTTTTGGGAAGAAAGAGGAATATGATGAAAACACCCGTTGAACTGTCTCCCGCTTGCGAGGCAACGGAGCGGCACTGGCAGGAGCTGAGCCGCAAGAGACGCTTCTACAGCCTTCTTTCAATTGCCATTTTGCTCATTACTCTGTTCGGCTCGCTCTGGTTCGCCAATGAGACCAATGCCGGGAAATTCTTTGATCGACTTCCCTATTTCTTTGACTTTTTCGGCGACATGATCCCGCGCGATGGTTGGGAAATCTGGCGGGCGCTGTTTGATTTGCCATCGCCCTATTTCGATGGCAGCCTGAAATTCAATTATCCCGATGGCCGGGTCTATCTGATCGGCTCGCTCTATATGCCCGAATATGTCTACAAGATGCTGGAAACGATCAATATCGCGATCTTCTCTACGCTCATCGGTTTCGGACTTGGCTTCGTGCTCTGCTTTCTGGCAGCGAGTAACATGACCACCAGAAAATGGCTTCGCTTCACCGTGCGCCGCATTCTGGAAATCCTGCGCGCCTTTCCGGAAATCGTGATTGCCGGTTTCTTTGTGGCTGTACTCACCATCGGTGCGGTGCCTGCCATGATCGCTGTGGCCATTCACACCATTGGCTCGCTTGGCAAAATGTTTTTCGAAGTCGTCGAGAATGCCGACATGAAAGCCGACGAGGGGCTACAGGCCGTGGGCGCCAATTGGGTCGAGCGGGTATGGTTCGGCATTGTGCCGCAGGTGTTGCCAAATTTCCTTTCCTACGCCCTGCTGCGCCTTGAAATCAATGTGCGCGCCTCAACCATCATCGGTGCCGTTGGCGGCGGCGGGATCGGCGAAGCCTTGCGTCTTTCCATCTCGCGCGGTCATGAAGCCAAGACCCTTGCCATTGTGCTGCTGCTGTTCGTGACCATCATCGCCATCGATCAACTCTCGGCCTGGCTGCGCAAGAAAATCGTCGGCAATCAGGCCTTTGCCTTTGGCGCAAGTGCATAAGGGGAGAACCATCATGAACACGATTGCTGCTCCAAATATGCAAAGCGCCATGCAGGTTGACATGGAGGACATGATCGCCCGCTATCCGGCTGTCTTCAAGCCGAGCTTCTTCAAGCGGTTTCGCGGTCTGATCATTTTTGTCGCGGTGATTGTCTATGCCTTCTTCGGTTCCAGTTTCCTGCATATCGGCAAGACATTTTCCAATGGCAACTGGGATATCGCGGGTGCCTATCTCGCTGACTGGATCTCCTATGAAGCCCGCCCGGATGTCAAATTCCAGAATGAATATCTGACCATCGAGTTTCCGCGCTTCTCGCCGCTGGGCAATGATCCGCATCCCGACTGGATCGTGGAAAGCATGGAGACGAAGGAAATCACTCCCGAGCTGGAGCAATATCAGTCTGCGGCACCAGCTCAGACTTTCTCCTTCATGGCACCGGATGCCCCAACCGCTGAGAAGCCCGCAGAGACGCCTGCCAAAGAGGCAAAACCATCTTCAAGCTTCAGCTTCATGGCCCCCGATGCGCCTACAGCGGACAATCCTGCCGATGTCGGCAAAGCGGAAAGTGTGACAAAGTCGGAAATCAAGACCGTGACCACGAAGGCAGAGATTTCAATCGGCTCTGGCCATGTGAGCGTGGAACCCGGCCTCGTGACGATCACGAAGGGACATGAAACGCTGGTGATCGATGTCGAGCGCGACAAGGCCGTTCATCCGCGCGGTGCACTGCCCAGTTGGGCGCAGCAGAAATACGAGAATGAAAAGGTCGTCGCCCGGTTCGGATTTGACGGTCGCGTCGAGGTTCAGAATTACAAGGTCAAGATCCATCACCGCTTTCTTGGCTGGGAGAATTTCATCTTCGATACCAATTCTCCCTTCTGGAACAAGAGTGCGGGCGAGGTGTGGCATATGATTGTCGCTGGCGATCGCATCGATCCAGAGCGGTCCAACTTCATGCTGGCGCTGGATAATATCCTCAATAACGCCGAATGGCAGCATGGCGATGTCTGGATAAAGCTGATGCAGACCATTGTCATGGCCTTTGTCGGTACCCTTTTTGCCTCGCTGATTGCCTTTCCCTTGTCCTTCCTTGCTGCCCGTAATGTGACGCCAAACCGCCTCGTGAACCAGTTCGTCAAACGCTTCTTTGATTTTCAGCGCTCTGTCGATATGCTGATCTGGGCGCTGTTCTTCACCCGTGCTTTCGGTCCGGGGCCGCTGGCCGGTATTTCGGCGATCTTTTTCACCGATACCGGAACTCTGGGCAAACTGAATGCCGAGACGCTGGAAAATATTGATGACAAGCAGCGCGAAGGCGTCAAATCTCTGGGGGCCGGTCCGGTTCTGGTCCAGCGCTATGGTGTTGTGCCGCAAGTGCTGCCGGTTTTCCTCTCCCAGTCGCTCTATTTCTGGGAATCCAACACCCGCTCGGCCACGATCATCGGTGCAGTCGGCGCTGGCGGTATCGGTCTGAAATTGTGGGAAGCCATGCGCACCAATCAGGATTGGGAAAATGTCTTCTATATGGTGATCCTCATTCTGATCGTCGTCTATGTCTTTGATACGATTTCGAACAAGTTGCGCACCAAACTGACCAAGGGCTGATTGCCCTGACAAATTCCATAAAGAGCCATTTGGGACAGCTTGAAAATTGCCCCAAATGGCCAGCAGAGTAGATGCTCTGTTTCAAGCCCCCTTCAAAGGAAACTCTCCGTGCCCCGTTACGCCATCTTTTTCGCCCCCCTTGCCAATGACCCGCTGAACAAGCTTGCTGCCCAATGGCTGGGACGGGATGTCTTCACCGGCGCTCGGGTGGACCGTGCTTCGCTGGTGGAAGGGCTTTCGCTGCAACAATTTGACGAACTGACATCATCGGCCCGGCGCTATGGTTTTCACGGCACTTTGAAAGCTCCCTTTGCGCTGGCCGAGGGAAAAAGCATCGAAGAACTGGAACAGGCACTCAAGGCCTATGCCGAACAGGCCACGTCCTTTTCATTGCCTCGTTTCACCATTGGCCAATTGGGATCATTCTTTGCGCTGCGCCCGAGCGAGCCGTCTGCGCCGCTCAAGGCACTGGCATCCGATCTGGTCCGCACCTTTGACGATTTCCGTGCGCCACTGGAAGAGAAAGACATTGTCCGGCGCAATCCCGAAAAACTCACCGAGCGCCAAAGGCAGAATCTGTTCGACTGGGGCTATCCATATATTTTCGAGGATTTTCGTTTCCACATGACCTTGACCAATCCGGTGCCGGATCCGCTGGCTAGCGCCTTTCAGGCCGCACTGGAGGTCCATTTTGCGCAAGCCATCATGGAGCCGCAGGAGGTCAGATCGCTTTGCCTATATGAAGAAGCAGACGCTGGCGGGCCCTTTGTGGTGCGCCAACAATTCCGGCTGGGTTAAAGGGCTGCCCGGCGGCAACGAAGGATTACCAAGACATATGAAAAAGAACCTGCTTTTGAAAAATGCCTGTATCGTGATGCATGACGAGATCGTGGATGGCTGCATTCATGTCAAGGATGGCATGATTGACGATATCACTGCGGGGGCGCCAAGTGCGGCGCTGGAGCGCATTGCCGAAGATATGGACGGCGACTATCTGCTGCCCGGATTTGTCGAGCTGCATACCGATCATGTCGAGGGCCATTATGCGCCGCGACCAAAGGTGCGCGGGAGCGCCATGGCGGCGGTTCTTTCCCATGATGCCCAGATCGCCACATCGGGTATCACCACCGTATTTGACGCCTTGCGTGTCGGCATCGATCATGACGCGGATCTGACCTATGACGACATGAAAACCATGGCCGATGCGTTCCAGCGTGGGGTGGAGGAAGAAACCCTGCGCGCCGACCATTTCATTCATCTGCGCTGCGAAGTCTCTGCCGACGATTGCCTGACCGCCTTTCACCAGTTTGACAAATATGATCTGGTCAAGCTGGTCTCCGTCATGGACCATGCGCCCGGTCAGCGCCAGTTTGTCGATATCGATCAATATGCGATCTATTACAAGGGCAAGCTGAAAATGTCCGATCAGGATTTTCGCACCATGTGTGAGCGACGGCTTGCCGCGTCAGCCCGCAATTCGGACCGGCACCGCACGGAAATTGCCAATATCTGCCGTGAGCGCGGCGTCATTCTGGCCTCTCATGATGATGCCACCATCGCCCATGTCGAGGAATCCGTCCGTCATGATGTCCATGTCGCCGAGTTTCCAACCACCATCGAGGCAGCCAAGGCTTCTCATAAGGCCGGACTTGCCGTATTGATGGGAGCGCCGAATATTGTGCGCGGTGGTTCTCATTCTGGCAATATTGCCGCCAGCGATCTGGTCGATCTGGGTGTGCTGGACATCCTTTCCTCGGACTATATTCCATTCTCGCTGGTGCAGGCCGTTTTCAGGCTGGCAGATCAGGATCACAAACTGAGCCTGCCGCAAGCGGTCAGGCTGATTTCGGCAACACCGGCGCATGCTGTCGGGCTGGATGATCGCGGCATCATCGAGGTCGGGCGCAGAGCCGATCTGGTACAGGTGCGCAAATCGCGCAACACGCCGGTGATCCGTCAGGTCTGGCGCTGCGGGGCACGGGTGGCCTGAAGGTACAAGGCTGTTCACTTGCTCTTGCGTGGGCATAATATCGGGGGAATGAAGAATGATCACAAGCGGCAGCAATGAGCAGGCAGGTGTCGCAATGGGGACTTTCATTCTGCTTGTCGGGCCAAGTGGTTCCGGCAAGGACAGCCTGTTGGCCTATGCGCGCGAGCAACTTGCGCAAGACAGGCGCATTCTCTTCGTGCGCCGCTGCATCACGCGCGAGGCTGGGGATCCGAGCGAGGATCACCTAAGCATGTCCGTTACCGATTTCCAGAGAGCCGAAATGCAGGGGCAGTTTGTCATTTCATGGGGTGCGCACGGTCTTTATTATGGTCTTCCCGCCAGCATGCTCGATCATTTGCAAGGTGGAGGCGTGGCCATAGCCAATGGCTCTCGCAAGACAATACCGCTACTAAAAGAACGCTTTGCGCGCCTCAAGGTCATCAATCTGACCGTTGAGCCGGAGATACTTGCCCGGCGACTGGCAAAGCGCGGCCGGGAAAGCGCCGAGGAAATTGAACTGCGCCTTGCCCGCACGAGGGAAATATCCTCTGATGGGCTTTTCGGCGAGGACACCATCCATCTGGACAATTCCGGCGATCTGTCGAGGGCAGGGGCGGCGTTGGTCGCGCTGTTGCGCTCCTGTGCCGATGAGGGGGCTATTGTGCCGTCTGGCAAGTCCATACTTCAGACGAAAATTGCTCGATAATGGCAGCCTTGATCGTCTCGGCGTTGTCGAGCGCGCGCAGAATGATGGTCCCCACGGGATCCATGCTATCAAGCAATTCCTTATGCTCGAATGTCAATTCCATATCATGCACCAATCCGTTGGGATGCAGCGAGATGTTGGAGAGCCGATAGTCGGCCTTGTTCACCAGCAGGCGCTTTGAATAGTCAGGTATGACGATCAGCTTCTTGTTGGTCAGCGCATAACAGATCTGGCGGGAATTGTCGCTATGAACCAGAATCTCGAAATATTTGCGCGTCAAGCGGAGCCATATATAGCCAGTGATCCAGAAGGCGATGACCATCAAGGCGACAGCAAATGGGCGATCAGTCGCACCGTCTCTGAGAGCGGGGCTCCCGATGACAAGCAGGATAGAGCCGAGGCTGGAGAGAATGGTCAGAAGCAGGAGAAACCGAAATACACGCTTGCAGCGGGGAAATTCGGCCAGTTCCCAATTGGGAGACCCGCGCCATTCCAGATGCTCATCTCCGGAGAGACTGGCCTGTATCGGGTCTCTGTAATGTGTGCTTGTCATTTTCCTCTCGATGGTGAACGGTGGCTCGCTGCTATTTGGACGACATATAGCAGCAGTCTGCTTCATGAAGCCTGCGTCAGGATTTTGCTGATGTCATTCAGCTTGAAACGGCGTGAACCTGTTACGGATATAGTAATTTTTACAATGGTGAAACCGGGGAGGGCGAATTTGTCCACGCCTGCTCACAAAGCGATGCAAATTATGCAAATATTAGAATTCCAAGTTAAGTGATAATTCTCCTCCTGTGAGTAAGTCTCTGCTTTACAAGGTAAAATAGTTGTAAGGGGCAACGGCTTTTCGCTCCTGTTGGCTGTTTTCGCCCGTTATATGCCCACTTTCACAGAGCGATCTGAACTGAAGCTGGGCAGACCTCGAAATTTCCAGTGATTCCGCCAACTGTCATCTGGCATGGTTATTCTGGCGCAATTTTGACCAGAATTGAAACCTATCTGACAAATCGCAGAAAAATATTTTGAGACTAAGGTGATCCTTCTATTCTGTGTTTCATCCAAGAAGGCCTTCGAATGCTTCGCGGTGAGAAGGGGGGAAGCCAGCAGGTAAACAAGCTTTCCACATTTCGTCATGGAGTGTCGGCGGTTGCGATGAAAGCAATATTCTGATCATTCCATCAGTTCTTTCTATCATTTTCCCGGTTTGGCGCGGTTCAATGTCGAGGTCTGGCCCATCATTTTGCCGCTCGAAAGCGGCTTTCAAAAGCCTGTGTCTGGAATGCAGGCTTTACCGCTAGAACAGCAAGGCTTCTTTCTTGACATCCAGTTATCTGTATGACAGAAATTGAAATTAATATGACAGAAAGCAAGCCTATGCCTGAAGCTCGGCGGTTTGCATCATGGGAGGAGCCACATGATCGCCTACAGGAGCCAGGTAAGAGCGGCTGTGTCCAAAATCGGCACAATCGCTGTTACCCTATTGGGTCTACTTACGCTCACATTCATCATTGGCAGGGTCATGCCTAACGACCCGGTGCGCGCTATTGTGGGAGAGGAAGCCACGCGCGAAGTTTATGAGAATGTCTATCGGCAACTCGGCCTTGATCGCCCCATGTGGGAGCAGTTCTATATGTATCTACATGACGTGATCACGCTGGATCTGGGCAATTCGGTGCGCACAGGGCAGCCTGTTCTGGAAGATATCATTCACGTCATGCCGGCAACCATCGAGCTGGCGCTGTTTGCCATCATCATCAGCGCGACCCTTGGGGTGACGCTCGGCATGATTGCGGCCGTCAACAAGGACCGCTGGCCCGATCATCTTATCCGTGTCTTCAGCCTGATGGGCCATTCCATGCCGATTTTCTGGACCGGCATGATCGCCCTGATCGTATTCTATGCCAAACTGGGCTGGGTCGGCGGCTCTGGTCGCATGAGCCAATTCTATATCGGGCTTGAACCCAATGTAACGGGCTTCCTGCTAATCGATAGTGCCATCACCGGAGAGTGGGAGATATTCCGCAGCGCCCTGCAGCATATCATTCTGCCGGCATCGCTTCTGGGCTATTCGTCCGCCGCTTTCATCACCCGCATGACCCGCAGTTTCATGCTTGATCAGATCAATCAGGAATATATCACCACAGCCCGCGTAAAGGGGCTGAGCCAGTGCCAGACCATCTGGTTCCACGCCTTCATTAATATCCGTGTTCAGCTGATCACGATTGTGGCTCTCGCCTTCGGAACCCTGCTGGAAGGCTCGATCCTGATCGAGACGGTTTTCGCATGGCCCGGTTTCGGCTCCTATCTGGTTGGCAACCTGATGATCGGGGACATGAATTCCCTGATGACCTGTGTGCTGATCGTCGGTCTCATCTTCACCACGCTGAACCTGATTTCCGACATTCTCTATCGTGTGTTCGACCCGAGGACCCGCTAATCATGACAGATCTCAACCTGACACCGGACATCAAGCAGGATGCCACGAAGCCGCAATGGCTCATCTCCGCACAGAATCTCATCCTGTTTCTCCTCAAGAATCCGACCTCTGCCTATGGTCTTCTGGTTCTGGCGCTCCTGATCATTCTGGCGATGATCGGACCGCTGCTGGCAACGCATGATCCCTATATTCAGGATTTGCAGAATGCCTTGCAGGCCCCCAGTGCAGAGCATTATTTCGGCACAGACGAACTGGGGCGGGATATCTATAGTCGCCTGCTTTACGGAACGCGTATCTCGCTGACCATCATCGGCATCGTCTCTGTCATCGTTGGCCCGATAGGCCTGACGATCGGAACTGTCTCGGGCTATCTCGGGGGCAGGGTCGATACGGTCCTGATGCGGATCACCGACATTTTCCTCTCTTTCCCCTCGCTCATCCTGTCGCTGGCCTTTGTTGCCGCGCTGGGGCCAAGTCTTTATAACGCCATCATCGCGATTTCGCTTACCGCCTGGCCGCCAATTGCGCGTCTGGCGCGCGCCGAAACGCTGACCTTCCGCCAGACAGACTATATCGCGGCGGCGCGTTTGCAGGGGGCATCAAGCTTCCGCATCATCTGGCGTTCCATCGTGCCGATGTGTCTGCCATCGGTGATCATCCGCCTGACGCTGAATATGGCCGTGGTGATCCTGACCGCCGCCGGGCTTGGCTTTCTGGGTCTGGGTGCCCAGCCGCCGCTGCCTGAATGGGGGGCGATGATCGCCACGGGGCGGCGCTATATGATCGATAGCTGGTGGGTCGTGACCTTCCCCGGCATCGCAATCTTCTGCGTTTCCCTTGGCTTCAACCTGCTGGGCGACGGCCTGCGCGATGCGCTTGATCCAAAACAGCTGAACCGGAGGTAACAGGATGCAACAGATGAATTCCGACACCATTCTATCGGTCGAGAATCTGTCGATCCGATATCGCGGCACCCCGGCAGATGCGGTGCGCAATGTGAGTTTCAATCTCGGCAAGGAACGACTTGGCATCGTCGGCGAGAGCGGCTCGGGCAAATCCACGGTCGGTCGCGCCTTGCTCAAGCTGCTGCCAACGGCGGACATCAAGGCCGACCGCATGCAGTTTCGTGATATCGATCTGCTCAACACACCGGAAAGGGAAATGCTCAAGGTTCGCGGCAAGCGGATTTCCATGATCCTGCAAGACCCGAAATTCTCGCTCAATCCGATCCTAAAATGCGGTCCGCAGGTGGCCGAGGCTTACAGCAATCATATGCGTTGCAGCAAGCGGGAGGCAAAAGAGCGGACCCTGACCATGCTGGAAGCCGTGCAGATCCGCGATCCCGAACGGGTCTACGGGCTTTATCCGCACGAGGTTTCCGGCGGCATGGGGCAGCGTATCATGATTGCCATGATGCTGCTCACCGATCCCGATGTCGTGATCGCAGATGAGCCGACGTCGGCGCTCGACGTTACGGTTCGCCTTCAGGTGCTTGATATTCTCGACGCCTTGGTGCGCGACAAGGGCATTGGCCTGATCATGATTTCGCACGATCTCAATCTGGTGCGCAATTTCTGCGACCGCGTGCTGATCATGTATGCCGGGCAGGTGGTGGAATCGCTCAATGCCAGCGAAATGCATATGGCCCAGCATCCCTATACCAAGGGACTTCTGGCCGCCCAGCCCCATATTGGCGGTCCGCGCCAGCCTTTGCCAGTGCTCGAACGGCGCTCCGAATGGCTTGAAGATGTGAAGGTAGTCTGATGAAACCAATTTCGATTGAATCTCTCAGAATCAAGCTTGGTTCTGCGCTCATCCTGCCCGATGTCAGTTTTGACGTGAAGGCGGGGGAATGCTTTGGTCTTGTCGGCGAAAGCGGCTCGGGCAAGTCGACCGTTCTGCGCTGCATGTCCTTGCTCTTCAATTCATGGAGCGGCACCATTCGCATCGATGGAAAATCCGTGCGTGAGATGAGCCCGTTTGAACGCTGCCGAACATTCCAGATGGTGTTTCAGGATCCCTACGGTTCTCTTCATCCGCGCCACTCTGTGCGTACAACATTATCCGAGCCGTTGAAGATCCACAAGCTCGACAACCACATCGAGCGCATGGAGCAGGCGCTGATTGATGTGGGCCTGCCGGTTGATTTTCTCGATCGCTATCCGCATCAGCTTTCGGGCGGACAGCGGCAGAGGGTCGCCATCGCACGGTCTCTCATTCTTGATCCGGATATTCTGCTGCTTGATGAACCAACCTCGGCGCTGGATGTTTCCGTTCAGGCCGAGATCCTCAATCTGCTGGTGCGGTTGCGTGAAGAAAAGGGCTTCACCTATATTATCGTCAGTCATGATCTGGCCGTCGTCGACCATATGTGTGACCGTTTCGCGGTGATGCAGGGCGGACAGATTGTCGAAATTCTGCCGCGGGAGGCCATTCCCGGTAATGATGCCAGCATGCCCTATGCCCGCGAGCTGATCGGAGCGAGCCTCAAATATGAGCGGACCGTGGAATAACGGTCGAAAATGACTAACCGACGTCTGATAAAAGGCCCTTGCCTTTGGCAGGGGCCTTTTTATGGGCGGTTTTCCGTCATTTGCGAGAGGGAACCGATCCAGTCCACGCTTTGCCCATGTGGGCCAGTCCAGGCCAGCGCCTCTCCATTTCGAGTGAGGAGAAAGCGGCCCGCTCCGTCAGATACAAGCCCGGACGAGAATTGCGGAAAGACACGGGGCGACTCATTGCAAAGCCAAACCGCATCCGACGCCATCATCTGACGGGCGAAGGCGTCACGCTGTGATTGCTCCCCAACATAGCTCAAAACCGCAGTATGGAAGACAACCAGCCGCGCGTCCTTCGGGGCTTCTTCGATCAAAGCGGGCAGATCCTTCAAAAGATTTCCCTCAAAGACGGGTGGCTTTTGTTGACGCGCGATAATCAATGCCTGCTTCAGCCTTTCAAGGCGATCTTCATGCTCTGGCCAGACAAGCGCTTGCAGCCAGTTGACATCCTCCTCCTTTGATATGTCCAGCGGATTGAGATCCAGTCCCGCGCGCCAGACAATGTCCGGGTGACGCATGGGGCGCGGAGTGTTCTGGGTGGCCTTGCAGGGAAAGACCGGCGCGGATTGGCCGAAGGCCTCAGGCGCTGCAAGGCGATGAGAGGTCCAGTCATATCCATAGCAATCGGGCAGCAGGCAAAGCCCGGCTGAAGCTCCAACCTCGATCAGTGCAATCGGACCTTCCAGTTGGCAAAGCGCGGGCATCAGGGCCGCACAACGGCCCGGCTCGTTGGTTTGCGTGGTTCGCGAGAGCATGATTGCAGCGATGGCTTCCTGATGCTGGTCAAGCATGGCCTCCAGCATGTCCCCAGACGTGGGAAGCCCGGCGGCCATGCGAACCGCTGCGAAAAGAAGATTGGGCTGCTGTCTTTCCTCAGGCAATCGGGCCAGAAAGGAAAGGCATGGCGGCGAGTTGGCGATGTGAAGGGCGAGCTTTTCATAAAGTGGCGAGCGACCGGCAGCCTCGCTTCGGGCAAATCTCTCATATCGTTCGGCAATCATTCACCCCTCCTGTTGATCATTGTCGCATGGAGGATAAAGGGTAAAGCGCGAAGATGACAGACCCGAGACAACGGAGAATAGCGCACGGTCTGAGAAGATAGGACACAAACAAAAAAGAGCGCATTGAAAATGCGCCCTTTCAGTTTTCGCTCTTTAATTATTGCTGCCTTGAGAGGAGCTATTGAGATTTGGTGACATTCTCGAAACGGCAAACCCATGGATCGACGATCACATTCTTGACATTCGCCTGATAGGCCGCAGTAACAACGCGTTCGGAGAATGGCTGAATGGACGGAATGATCTCCTTGTCCATCTTGACCTGTACCTCCTTGTAGAATGCGCTCTGTTTTTCCTGATCAGGTTCAACCAGAGCCTTTTCGATAATATCGTTCAGCTCTTCGCTGAAGAAGCTGGTGCGCCAACCCTGATAGTTGGTGAGCTTTGCTTCGTCGGCATTGTCCGGATTATAGACCAGCGCCCTGAGGTTGCTGTCCGGATGCGGGAACTGGCCACCACCGCCGCGCCCAACCAGCAACTCGAATTCGCGATTGCGCATTGCGCCATAAATCTGGCTGCCGCCACCGGTGATGATTTCCGCATTGATGCCAGCCTGCGCCAGAGTGGACTGGATCGCCGTGGCGGAATCGAGGAACTGCTGGGTCGAGATCACGCGGATGGTGGTGTCAAAGCCATCAGGATAACCAGCCTCGGCAAGCAGCGCCTTGGCCTTCTCGATATTCAGCTCATAGCCGGGATCTTCCATGGCCGAGAAGGCACCGGAATTGATCGGGCGCTGCCGTTTGACGCCGAAGAAGGGCATGATGGTCGCATTGATGCCATCATAGTCGATCATGTAGCGCAGGGCTTCACGCACCTTCGGATTGGCAAAGCGCTCGTCTTTCATGGAGACGGCAAGATAGTAGAAACCGGCGCTTGGCACCGTGGTGATGGTCAGATCGGATTTTTCCTTGAGGGCCTTGAGATCGGCAGCCGCAAGAGAGAAACCGACATCCAGATCGCCCTGTTCAAGGCCGAGGCGCTGGGTCTGGGATTCCGGCAGATGGCGCATCAGCACGCGCTTCATTTCCGGTGCACCGCCCCAGAAATTGTCATTGCGCCCGAGGATGACATATTCATTCGCACGCCATTTTGTCAGCGAAAAAGCGCCCGATCCGGCCGAATTGTTGGTCAGCCAATCCTTGCCCATGTCGCCATCCTTCTCGTGGCTCATGACAAGTTTGGAATCAAGAATGGAGCCTGGGCCGGCCTGCGTCAGCACCATGATGATGAGCTTGGGGTCATCCTGTTGGGGCAATGTCAGAACAAAGGTATGCTCGTCCTTGGCGACGAAATATTTGTCGACATCTTCCGATGTGAAACCACGTGATTTCAGATAGGAAGCCTGTGCCAGATTGAGGGTCAGCAGACGCTTGAAGCTGAAGGCCACATCTTCCGCCGTGACCGGATTGCCTGATGCGAATTTGGCATCCTGACGCAGCTTGAAGGTAACGGACATATTGTCCGGTGCAATCTCCCAGCTCTCGGCAAGGCGAGGCTTGAGCTGACGGCTTTCCGGGTCAAGCTGCGCAAGGCTGTCATAGACATTGTTCAGGATCTGAACAGCTTCGCCTCCTGTGATCGCTGCGGGATCCATCGTCAGCACATTATTCATGTTGAATGCAACAATGAGCTGGTCTTTTGGCGTTTCTGCCAGCGCGGCAGAATTGAAGCTTGCGGTGCCAGCCAGAAGCATGGCGCTGAAAGCAACGGTAGCGAGTAGTTTTTTCATGTTTCCTCCCAATAGTAACCATGAATTACTCATGCTCTGTACGACCGGTTGGATATGTGTCTGACAATTACTGCAAGACAATAGACAGGGCCATACAAGAAACCGGATGCAGAAACCTCTTCTCCTCCATTAGGTGATCTTCCCGCGAGGTTTCTGGCTCACCCCTGTTCGGGGGCGAAAAGATCGGGGAGGGGCGGCGACAGGCAACCCCTCCAAGCGCATTTATCGAACGCGATTATTCTCGATGAAATCGAGGTCAATATCCTCTCCAAGTCCGGGACGATCGGGCACATGCACCAGACCATTCTCGTCCATCGGATCGGAAAGCGACTTAAGATAGTCAAAGCCGTCATCATATTCGAGGAAAGGATGCAGCAGGCCGCGCTCATACCAGCGGCAATTTTTCGAGGCTGCGACCACATGCAGATTCATCGCCGTATTGCCATGCACTTCGCAATTCATGCCGAAGCATTCAGCCATCCGCATGGTCTTGATGGCAGGCGTGATGCCGCCGACGTCATTGACGCCGGTGCGCAGGATATCGCAAGCACCAAACCGGACCCATTCGGCCCGATGCCAATGCTTGCCAGCGGCGCTTTCGGGTCCCAGAACCGGAATGTCGAGATTCTCACTCAGCCATTTGTAGGAAGACAGGGACTGCTCATCGAGCGGCTCCTCGATCCAGTCGAAGCCGAGTTTTTCCAGTCCGCGTCCAAGCGCAAGGGCGTCGGTGCGGGAATACCAGTGGAAGGCATCGATCATCAGGCTGATATCCGGCCCGACCGCCTCGCGCACAGCAGCGCAGGCTTTCAGATCCATCTTGACGTCCGGTGCCCAGCTGACCGGTGGCATCCATGTATGCAGCTTGATGCCCTTATAGCCGCGCTTAACCAGCGTTTCGGCGAAATTGGCATAATCCTCGGGCGTGGCGAGACCACCCTCCAATTCGTCCCCGCACATGATGGAGCCATAAGCCGGCATCGTATCGCGATAGCCGCCGAGCAACTTGTAGACAGGCTGGTTCAGCACTCTGCCAGCCAGATCCCACAGGGCACAATCGACCACTGCGAGGGTTCTGTCTGTCAGCTGGGCGGCTGAACCACGCTGCCAGTGTGCCAGATCATGCCAGAGCCGTTCGCGATCACGATGGTCCTGACCGATCAGAACCTTCTTGACGAATTTCTCCAACACATGCGGGCGGACGATTTCCGGGGGACAAAAGGAGTAGCCTTTGTGGCCGTCTTCGGTGCTGATTGCCAGCATGGCCTGCTGAACCTGATGCGCTGGGCCGGGATGTCCATGACCGGCGCTGTCTGAATGGCGGCGTGTGGTGGTCAAAAAGACCGTGGCTGAGACATCGGTTATAATCATATTGAAAGACCTTCCCATAGCCCAGTGGGGCCATTATTCTATATGACATATTGTTACGGAGAATTTGCGCGCTCGTCAATATTTGTCATACAGATTATTTAAATTGTTCATATAGGTTTTGCCTGCTATATTGGTTGCAGAATAAAAATTGCGGATTTTGGCCAATTTGATTGAATTCATGAAGCGCAATATGGTTGCCGAATTGCACTAGCTGGGGGCTGGTAAGGCTCAGGCGAGGTTTTGACCGGCTTAAGAAGGCATAGGAATGAGCCGGTTAGAGCGTGCGGTTCTGTTGAATCTGGCGAAAAATATGATAAATAGTCATATTGATTGCAAATCAGGCATACAAATAAAGTGCCAGCTCTGCACTGCGTGGTCCGCAGATAGCATATATCGCGCGGCTGATGCTGCCAGTGGATCGCATGGTGCAACTGCCAGCATATTGATGGCGAATGGAATGACGGTCAGCCTGCAAATGGGAAGCACATGCCCTTGAAGCATATGTGATCGGACCAGAGCTGGACTGACCAGGGGAAAGGCAGACAATGGAAGCAGGACTTTCAGAGACCAGACAGAATAATGGCAAGGCCCAGACATTGGTCAGTCAGATCAGTGATCACCTGAGGCGCGAGATTGCAACGGCGAAATATGTGCCCGGCGATCGGCTGCCCAGCGAGGCAGAACTTGGGCGACGTTTCGAGGTCAGCCGTACTGTCGTCAGGGAAGCCATTGCCATTCTGCGCTCTGATGGTCTGGTCGAGGCGCGCAAGGGGGCCGGTGTCTTCATTCTTGATCCGCGCGAGGCGAGGCAGAAGCATCCCTTCGCCGATCTGTCATCGGACCGCATTTCCGAGGTGATCGAGTTGCTTGAAATGCGCTCCGCCTTTGAAATCCGCTCGGCCAGTCTGGCCGCAGCCCGGCGGTCATCAGCCCAACTTGAGAATATTCTCAAGGCCCACGCCGTGGTTGGTGAAGCCATGGTGGCCGAAGAATGGCCCTATGAAGCGGATTTCCAGTTTCATTACGAGATCGCCGTCGCCACCCAGAACAAGAGATTTCCGCAATTTCTTGCCATGATCCGGCCCGGCATCATTCCGCGCAAGGATCTCTCGGTCGGCAATGACCGCCGCAAGATCCATCCGAACCCGCACCTGCATCGCGAGCATGCGATTATTTTGCAGGCAATTGTCGATGGCGACTCCGAGGCCGCTGAAGCCGCAATGAAAACCCATCTCGAAGGTGCCCTCTCGCGCTACAGGAACATGCTGCGGGAAAGCCTGACGAGCGACATCTCGGCCTAGACTGGTTGTCGGCTGTCCGGTGGTTATGTCCGGTGGCTATAGCGATCAAATAAGAACAGCCCCGAATTGTCATCACTTCGGGGCTGTGTCATTTTATCATTTGCCCCGATCAGGGCGAGGGGCAGGGGCTTACATACCCTTGATCATGCCACCGTCAACGCGGAGCATGGAGCCGGTGACGAAACTGGCCTGCTCCGAGCACAGGAAGGTCACCACCGCACCGAATTCTTCCGGTTTGCCATAACGTCCTGCCGGAATGGTCGCGCGGGATGCAGCCTTCACATCTTCAACCGACTGACCGCTTTTCTTTGCCTTGCCCGCATCCAGTTCGGCCACGCGATCGGTAGCGATGCGGCCGGGCAGAACCATATTGACGGTGATACCGCTGGAGGCCACTTCGCTGGCCAAGGTCTTGGACCAGCCCGCAATGGCGCCGCGCACCCCGTTGGACAGCGCCAGATTGGGGATCGGGTTGACGATACCGGACGAACCGATGGTCACAACGCGGCCCCAGCCTTTTGCCGTCATGGCCTCAAGTGCCTTGTCGGTGATGGCAAAAATCGGTGTCGCCATGGCGTCAAAGGCAGCCTGCCAGGCGGCCACGCTTTGCCCCTTGGCCGGACCGGCTGCAGGTCCACCGCAGTTATTGACCAATATGTCCACCGGTTCCTTGTCCAGCAGTGCGATCACCTCATTGACTGAGGCCGCATCGGCCAGATCAAGCTTGACCGCGCTCACCCTGTCCTTGAGACCATCGGGCAATCCCGCTGGCAGCGTGCCCGAGCGTGATGCGGCAACAACCTGCGCTCCTTCTTCGGCCAGCAAAATGGCAGAAGCGGCACCCAGACCGCGACTTGCGCCCAGTACGAGCGCACGTTTTCCTTTCAAACCGAAATCCATCAGCCAAGCTCCTTCAATCTTTTTTCCTGCCGAGCGATGATGCGATCAACCTCGACCTTTGCGGCAGCGGTCAGTCCCTTGCCCGGTTTGCGCATGGCTTCCGAGGCGATGACGCCGCGTTTCTGCAAGACATATTTGCGAACAGCAAGGCCAAGACCCGGCTGTTGTTCGTAGCATACCAGAGGGAGATAGGCATCATAAACATCCTGTGCGCGATCCAGCTCGCCTTTCTCGGCAAATGCGACCACGTCTCTGAGCATTTCGATATAGGCAAAGCCGGTCATCGCGCCATTTGCACCGCGTGCCATGGCTTCGGGCAGGAAGAGCGCACCGTTACCGCAAAGAATGGAGATCGGACGACGCCCGGCCTTCTCGGCTGCGCGCACGGCGGTGACTTTTTCAAGGCCCGGCCAGTCTTCATGCTTGAGCATGACGATCTGCTCATTCTGCTCGATGATGCTGCCCAGAGTATCGGTGGAGATATTGACGCCGGTTGTCAGCGGGAAGTCCTGCAGGACCACAGGCACGCCAGCACCAGCCGCGTCACAGGCATTGGCATAATAGGTGATGATCTGCTCATTGGTCTTCAGGTTGCCCGGAGGGGCAATCATGACCCCGGCAGCACCCAGATCCATTGCCTTTTTGGACAATTCGCCAATGGCCGCGAGACCCGGCGCGGAAACGCCGACCACAATCGGGGCACCATTGGCGCGCTTGATCACGCGTTCGGCGATGGTGACCGCTTCGGCCTGCGTCATCTTGGGGGCTTCCCCCATCATGCCAAGCACGGTGATGCCGGTCGAACCCTTTTCCAGATAGAAATCGGTTGCGCGATCCAGACTATCGAAATCTATGGCACCCTGTTCGTTGAATGGTGTTACCGAAATGGCGAAAACACCCTTGGTGTCACTGGTGAGCAGCGTCATGTTCAGTCCTTTCTGACCATTATTTGACAAAGAGCTTGCGGGGGAAATTGGTCAGTCTTTCATAGCCCGATTCGGTAATGGCGATGGTCTCGGACATGCCGTATCCACTCGCCAGAAGGTAGGTGTGGAAGGTTTGACCCGGCTCGAAAGACCAAGTGCAGCTTGGTTCTGCCTCCAGTGGTTCGCCGCCATTGGGCTGAAGCAGAAGGCCGACAGAATAGAATGTCTTGTTGGTGTAGGTTTCGCGCAGGCCAGCCGAGAGGATACCATCGCGATAGATGCTGTCTGGCACCGTCGCCGCAACGCCCGGGCGCACTTCGGCAAGGGCGGCATCCTGAATGGCGATCAGCTTTTCAACGATTCTGTGATCGTCATCACGGGCCGGAGCAATGCGGATCGGGCGCATGAAACGGGCGTGATAATGGCGCACATTCGGTGTCACCTCAATCTGCACGATATCGCCTTCTTCCAGAATGCGGTCCGAATAGCCACCATGCAGATGGAAGGCGCGTTCGCCCGAAGACATCACGCCCGGGCCGGGCAGGTCGGAACCGGCGCGGATCATGGCGGCGCAGATCTGGGCTGCCATTTCCCGCTCGCTGACACCAACTTCCGAGGCGTCAATCGCCGCCTGCATGCCTGCTTCGGCGGCCTTGGCTGCGCGGCGCTGATAGGCGATCTCGGCCGGTGTCTTGATCAGGCGCATGGTTGGCGCCATGTTGCTTTCATCCTGCCAACTGATGCCCGGAAGCGTGGATTTGAGATATTCGAACCGTCCGGCCGAGAGCGGCCATGCCGAAAGCTCGATACCCAGTTTGGCGCTTGCGCCCATACGGCTGCGTATCGCTTCGGCTGCCACCTTCATCCGGTCGTCGCTATCCGTCCACATGACACGGTCGGCAAAGACGCATGTGCTGTCGAGATAATATTCCTCGACATCGCGGCAAAAGAGGGTGGGCTCACCACTGGCCGGAATGATGGCAAACTGCAAGGTGCCATAGGCGCGGGTGAAATAGCCGGTAACCCAGGTAACCGTCTCCGGCAAAAAGGCAATTAGCCCATCCAGATCCCGTTTCTTTAATTCAGCCTGTATGCGTGACAGGCGGGCGAGATATTCCTCGCGCTCAAACCAATAAGCTGGTGTTGGCATTTCTATTCTCCTTGAGAAAGTCCGCGCATGGGCCATGCCGGATGCGAAGGCTTTTCTCAAAATCATGCAGGAAAGGGCCCCGAACGAGCGGGGCTGGTCAAATAGGTTGATTGAGCAGACCCTCAGCCATGAAGAACAAGTTCTGTAAAACGGGTCAGCATGGTCTTGGCTTCATCGGCTTCATGGGCGGAGGCTTTCAGTTCCTCGATATCGGCACCGTCCTTCTCCATGGTTTTCCGGTTCTGCTCGAACCAGAGAGGAGCCTGCGCCAGCGTGACTTCAGGATGGCCCTGAATGCCCCAGATATCTTCATCCTTGTAGCGCCAGACATGATTGGCGCAATCATCCGAATAGGCCAGAATGGTCATGTCCGGATGGGAACCGAGCACCTCGTCATTATGCCAGACAAACATATGCACCGTTTCATGCAGATCCTTGGCAATCTTGTCCGTGCGGGCCGCCTCGGTCACCGGCAAATCCTTGTAGCCGATCTCGCAGCTGGTGCGCCGGAAAACCTGATCCTTGCCACAGAGGGCAGAAGCCAGAATCTGATGTCCGAAACAGACGCCGAGCATCGGGATTTTCAGTTCCGCAGCCTGCCGGATCAGGTCATGTTCGCGATGGATGAAGTCGATATCCTCATAAGCACCATGCGGGCTGCCGGACAGGAAGATGCCGTCATAGCCATCAAGCGTCAGTGGGAACTGGCCGTCATAGGCCCAGAAGCGATCGACATTGAGGCCCCATGTTTCAAACCGGTCATCGAGTTTGGCAACAGACTGCAAGGAGCGGCCATTGCCCAGATAGAGAAGTCTTTTCCCCATGTCAGAGGATATTCCTTTTGTTATGGCAGGGCTTGCCTGAGCCTGTAACGGCTCGGGCAGTCCTTGCTCTCAATAGCGGTGTCTGGCTCAGCAGCGGAACAGCTCGATGGGCAGATCGGAGAAGACCTCCGGCTCGCCATTTTCGCGAATGGCGAAGGTCTGGCCGATACCGGCAACAAGGCCCGTATCCGTGTCAGGGATCATGATATGGACAAAGAACACCATACCCGGCTGCATCACGAGCGGATTGCCCGAATAGATCATCGGCGGCACATCCATCCATGTCGGCTTGAAGGTGCAACCCAGCGCATAGCCGCAGGCCGCATAGCGGGCCTTGGCAAAGCCGCCCTTGTCCAGCACCCGGCGGTGAATGTCGTCCAGCGTGCCAAGCTCGCGGCCGGGCAGGGCATTGGCCTTGATTTCCTCGATCGCATCGCGCGCGACGCCCATCTGGCGCTCCTGTCGCGGATCGACCGGGCCGAGGGTCAGGGTATTTTCAATGCAGACATGATAGCGGCAATGGGACCCTGCCAGCTCCACCAGCACCTGATCTTGTTCCTCGATGATATGGGCAATGCCGGAATCCCTGCCGAACAGAGCCGCCGCGCCCGCATTGATCATCGGTCCACCAGAAGGGGTGTCACCGCCACGGGTGACCATCGCGTCAAAGGCTGCACCGATCAGGGCGCTGTCGGGGATGCCCGGCTTGACGCGTTCGATGGTGGCACGCACCGCTGCGTCGGCCAGTTTACCGGCAATGCGCACATGCTCCAGCTCTGCCGGAGACTTGATCAGGCGCAGGCCACGAATGATCCATGAGCCGTCAGCGGTTTCGCAGAAACCTTCAAGAGCCTTGTCGACCATTTTGCCATGAAAGGCCGTGAGACCATAGCTGGCATATTCGATGCCGACCTTTTTGCCTTTGAGGCCCTTTTCTTCCAGAATCCCGCGCAAATCCATGGCAGGGTTGGCATCCTCGGCATTCAGCCAGATGCGGACCTCGTCATAGAGCGAGGCCACCTCGGCCTGCCGCTTGTCCGGTGTACGGGTGAGGATCACAGTCGGGCTTTCATCGGCGGTGATCACTCCTGCCTGAAAGAAGACAAAACCCGCCGTATCAAAGCCGGTCAGCCAATAGTGGCTTTCCTGTGAAAAGACGAGAAGGGCGTCGAGCCCTTCCTCGCGCATCCGCTTGCGGGCCGCAGCCAGACGGGCAGCATATTCCTCTGGCGGAAATCTGAGCAGGACATCGCGCCCTGCCGGGGTTTTTGCCTTATATTCCTTTGGCACAAACATTTCTGTCACGTGACTTACTCCATCTCGCAAATATCGGCCATGGTCATCAGATAGACGCGGATCATGTCGAGATAATCGACAATCTCTACGCGCTCATCCGGCATGGTATTGAATTTTCCACCCGGTCCGCAGACGACGCCTTCCATGCCGCCGACGGCCCAGAGATGTCCGGCATCGGTGCCGAAATAGGCTGGCGGGGCAATCGCGCCGGTTGGCTGCTCCTCACCGCGCACGGCCTTGTAGGCTGCGTTGAGTGCTGTGACGATGCGGGCATCCTTGGCCACTTCAAAGGCGGGCATGGTCGGCTGGCCCTTGCGCGTTTCCGGCGTAACGGTTGCCTTGAGGCCGGGAAAGCGGGCCTCAAGCTCGTCAAGCTTTCTGCGCATGTCCATGACAGCATTATCGCGGCTCTGTCCGGGGCCATAACGGCCCGATCCCTTGATGCGGACATAATCGGCCACCTGCGGCGGGCGCCATTCATGCAGATCCTTGCCAAGCGCCCCATGGACCACGCCCACATGCACCCGGTTGACCGAGCGATGCTCCTCGGAAGGCGCATCCGAGAAGGTCATTTCGTTAAGCTCGGGAATAAGGGCACAGGCCGCCATGATGGCATCAACCCCGGCTTCGCGCTTGGAGAGATGGCGGGTGATGCCTTCCAGCTCGATAGTAAAGGTGAAGGCGGCCGCATGCATGGTGATGGCTTGCAGATCTGACGGTTCGGAATTGATGAAATAATCCGCTCGCAGACCGGAATTGACTGCAGCCAGCGTACCGATCCCGCCCTGCAATTCGCCAATCACATAGGTGAGAATGACGTCACCCTTGAGCCGCTTGCCATTGTCTATGAGGGTCTTGACCGCGCACAGCGAAGCCATGTCACCGGCCTTCATGTTCGAGACGCCGATGCCATAGATGAATTCGTCATCGACCAGCCCGCCCCATGGATCGACCGTCCAGCCTTCGGTGACCGGGTTGGTATCAAGATGGCCGTTGAACAGCAGGCTCTTGCCACCACCCGTGCCGCGCCAACGCCCGATGGCGTTGACACGGTCGCCCACCACAGGCATCAGTTCCACTTCCAGCCCCATCTTTTCCATGATCGAGGCGACATGTTCGGCGAGCTTGCGCTCACCTTCGGTTTCCGAATAGCTCTTGTGGCTGACAATGTCGGACAGGATATCCAGACAGGCTTTGCTGTCGAGATTCTGCGTCAGGCTGAGGGCATCAGACATTTTCTTGTTCCGTTTCATATGCATTGAGCGAAACCTGAACGGGCACAGCGTCGAGTAGGGCTCTGGTGTAAGAATGGCGATCTTCAGCATCGGCTGCGTCGCGATCAAACAGATCGACCAGCTTGCCATGCTGCATCACTGCGATACGATGGGCGATCTGTCGGATCAGATTGAGATCATGAGTGATGAAGATACAGGCCGTGCCGGTATCCTTTTGCAGCTTGACCAGCAGTTCGGTCACCGAAGCCTGAACGGATACGTCCAGCGCGGCCGTCACCTCATCGCAGATCACCAGATCCGGTTCGGCCGCAAAGGCGCGGGCAATGGCAACGCGCTGCTTCTCGCCGCCGGAAAGCTGATGCGGATAACGGTCTGCATAATCGGCAGGCAAACGCACCAGTTCAAGCAGTTCGCCAATCCGTGCCTTGATCTGATCGGCGGGGACAACATCATAAAGATGCAGCGGGCGCGATAGGATCGTTCCGATGGTCTGGCGCGGATTGAGCGAAGCATCGGGATGCTGGAAAACAATCTGCATCTTGCGGCGATAGTTGCGCGTAATCTGCTTGCGGCCAGAAATCTCGATGTCACCGAATTTCACCGTACCGGAGAAATCATTAAGCCCCGTCAGGGCCTTGGCGATTGTCGATTTGCCCGAGCCACTTTCGCCAACGACCCCGAGCAATTCACCCGGACGGACCGAAAGCGAAACATCCTTGGCCCCCCAGAAGATATCCTTCTCATCGGGTTCGACCTTGAACAGCTTTTCCTTGAGGGACTGTGGCGAATAGCGGACGCAGACCTTGTCGAGCGAGAGCAGAGGCTCTGTCTTGTCCGGTTTGGCCACACCAAGCCAGCGATCCGGATGCGGCACAGCACCGATCAGACGCTTGGTATAGTCATGTTGCGGATTGTTGAAGACCGCATCAACCGTACCATGTTCGACCAGATCGCCATGATGCAGCACAGAGACCTTGTCGGCAATGCGGGAAACCAGCCCCAGATCATGGGAGATATAGAGCGCGGAAACCTTCGTTTCTTCCCGCAGGCGGTTGAACAGATCGAGGATCTGGCGTGCCGTGAGAATATCGAGCGCCGTTGTCGGCTCGTCGAAAATGATCAGTTCCGGCTCGCAGGCAAAGGCTGTGGCGATGACCACGCGCTGCTTCTCGCCGCCCGATGCTTCATGCGGATAGCGCCCGAGCATTTCTCTGGGGCGTGTGATGCCGGTGCGGGCCAGAGCCGCCTCGGCTTCTTGGCGTGCCTGCGCCTTGCTGAGACCGCGATGGGCCATCAACACTTCGGTAATCTGGTCACCGATCCGCATGGTCGGATTGAGCGAGGTGGACGGATCCTGAAAGACCATCGAAATGCGCTGACCGCGAATATCGATCATCTGTTTTGGCGACATTTCCAGCAGTTCCTGCCCGGCCAGACGGATCGCCCCATGGGTCTCGATGGCGTTGCTTGGCAGATAGCGCATGATCGACCAGGCCATGGAGGATTTGCCCGAGCCGCTTTCGCCCACAAGACCATGGGTCTCGCCTGCGGCAATTTCCAGATTGATATTGCTGAGCGCTTTGACAGGTCCGTTGCTGGTTGCATAGGAAAGCGAATAGTTCCTGATGGCGAGGCGAGGGGCTTTGGCATCAAAAATGGCCGCCTTCTGCCGCGCCGGATGGGTGTTGACATGAGATGCTGACATCAATGGCTCCTTCTGGGGTCAAGGCTGTCGCGCAAGGCATCGCCAAACAGGTTGAAACCAAGGGCTGACATGGCAATGAAAATGCCGGGAATGGCCACGCACCATGGATTGCGGAACATGAACTGACGGGCTTCGGCAACCATCAGTCCCCATTCGGTGCTGGGAGGCTGGGCGCCAAGGCCGAGAAAGCCGAGCGTTGCGCCGATCATGATGGCAAAGGATACGCGGATGGTGGATTCCACGATGATCGGGCCGAGCGCATTGGGAAGCACTTCGCGCACAACGATATACAGGCCGGACTCGCCGCGCGCGATGGCTGCCTTGACATAGTCGCGGGTGCGGACAGAGAGGACGGCACTGCGTGAAATGCGAGCCATGCCGGGCGCAAAGGCAACCGCAACCGCCAGCATGGCCTGTCCGGTGCCGCCGCCAAGGATCGTCACGATCAGCAGGGTGAACAGCAATTCAGGAACCGCCAGAAGACCATCAAGGATGCGCATGATCAGATTGTCGACCCAGCCACCGGCTACACCGGCAACCACGCCAATGATGGCACCAATGCTGACCCCGAGCAGGGTGGCAAATACGCCAAACAGAACCGTGGTCGGAGCACCGTTGAGAATGCGTGAGAGCAGGTCACGGCCGAACTGGTCTGTTCCCAGCCAATGCAGCGTCGATGGGCCCTGAAGACGATTAAGGGCATCAAATGCCTGCGGGTCATAAGGGGCAAGCCACGGGCCGGCAATGGCAATGGTCGCCGTGAAAAGCAGAAGAAAAATGCCAACGAGAGCGTTGGGCGCCAGAAAGCTTTTAGGCATAGCGAACCCTTGGATCGAGTATGGCGATGATGATATCCGACAGGAAGTTGGATAGCGCATAGACGGTGGCCAGCAGCAGGGTCACGGCCTGAATGACCGGCAGATCGCGGTTTTCAAGCGCATAGATCAAGAGCCTTCCCAGCCCCGGCCAGGCGAAGATCTCTTCAACGACGATGATGCCACCAAGCAAATAGCCGATATCCAGCGAAATGACGGCAACAGCCGGTGCCAGCGAGTTTGGCAGCGCATGACGCCAGATGACCCGTTTTTCGCCAAGCCCCTTGAGGCGTGCAGCGCGAATGAAATCCGATGACAGAACCTCGGACATTTCCGAGCGTACCTGACGGGAAATATGCGCCATCAACACAAGGCCCAGCGTGACCGCAGGCAGAACCACATGGGCAAGGAAATCGGGAAGATTGATCCACGGAGCGGTATAGCCACCAGCAGGAAAAATGCCGGTTTTCGGTGCCGCGAAAATGACAAGCAACAGGGTTGCCGTGACAAATTCGGGCAGCGCGGATCCCATATAGCTGAAGACAGCCAGCAGCAGATCCATCAGCTTGCCGCGGCTGACCGCTGCGATGGCGCCCAGAGGAATGGCGATGATGGTGACGAGCACAAGCGCTGTGCCTGCCAGCACAGCGGAGTTGACGAAAGCTTCGCCAACCACGCTGGAAACCGGCAGGGACAGACGCAATGACATGCCAAAGTCACCTTGTATGACGCCGCTCACCCAATCCAGATATTGCATATACCAGGGCAGGTCGAGATGAAGCTGCTTTTCCAACGCCGCCACGGCATCAGGCGTAGCATATTCGCCCAATATCATGATGGCGGCGTTGCCCGGAAGCACCGCCGTAATCGCGAAGACCGCGAATGTGACGATGATCAGAACGAGGAAAATAGACAGCAATCGGCGGAATAAATATCCAATTGTCATGTCAGTCTAGGTCTCAGGCTTAGGCGTCGAGCCATACATTCTCGAAATAGAAATAACGGTTGATCGGAGCGAGATTATAGTCCTCGGTCTTGTCGCTGGCAGCCGTCAGCAGGTCTTCCCAGAACGGGATGATATAGACCTGATCATCGAGCATCATCTGCTGTGCCTTGGCATAGATCTCGGCGCGTTTTGCCGGGTCGAGCGTCTTGCGGCCCTGATCGACCAGTGCGTCGAATTCCTTGTTCTTCCAGGCGGAATCCTCATAGGAAGCATCCGAAGTCATCAGCAGGCGGAAGGCGGCATCGGCGGTTGGCTGCATGCCCCAATAACCGATATAGAAGTCACCCTTCATCCAGACATTGGCCAGATAGGTGTCATGTGGCATCGTCTCGACGTCAATGTCGAACCCGGCTGGCAGCGCCATCTGCTTGATGGCAACGGCAACCTGCGCACGGATGGCCGGACGGTTAGAAGCAACCATGGTGACCTTGAGGCCATCGGGATAGCCTGCTTCGGCCAAAAGCGCCTTGGCGGCAGCCGGATCATATGGGGTTTCCGGTGAATCGATCACATACTGATATTCAGGGGACAGGATATTGTCATAGGCAGGACGGCCAAGGCCTTCCAGAATGACATCGACCAGCATCTGGCGATCAACCGCCATGGCAAGCGCCTTGCGCACGCGGACATCGCTCCATGGCTTGGCGTCGTGACGCATGACGACGTTGACGAAGCGACCCGATGGAACGCGCTTGGCGTCGATGCCTGCGGAATCGGCGATGCGCTGATAGTCTGCCTGCTGAACCGTCAGCATGACATCCATCTGACCAGACAGGAAGTTGGCGGTTTCAGCGGCCAGATCCGGGAACAGATGCATTTCAACGGCATCAAGATAAGGCTTGCCGGGAATGAAGTAATTCTCATTCTTGACCAGACGAACCATCTGGGCACTGTCATAGGTCTCCAGCTTGAAGGGGCCGGTGCCGTTGACTGTGGTTTCCAGCGTTGCCGGATCGGCTTCCAGTGCCTTGCGGGAGAGAATGCGGGCATTGGCATGGGCTGCCGATGTCGGCAGGTCGGCAAATGGCGAGTTGAGCTTGAAGACGACCGTCAGATCATCGGCAGCTTCCACGCTGTCGATCATCGTCAGGACAGAACGTGCGGAGGCCGGGCGATCCGGATCGAGAATGGCTTCATACGTGGCGACCACGTCATCTGCTGTCAGAGGGGAGCCGTCATGGAAGGTGACACCTTTTCTTAGCTTGAAGGTGAATTCGGTTGCGCCTTCATTGCCTTCCCAGCTCTCCGCCAGATCAGCCATAGGCTTGTTGTCAACGCCAATGCGGGTCAGACCGGAATAGAGCATGTCGATGCAGGGATATTCGGCCGGGCCGGAAAGGGTCAGGGGGTTCAGCGTGGCGATACGCGTGGAGTGACTGACTTTCAGAACGCCCCCTGCCTTTGGTGTTGCAGCGGAAGCGATGCCAATGCCGGTCATCGGAATAAGGCCAGCGGCAGCCATGCCCAGCATGACGCCACGACGGGAAATCGTGAATTTGCTCATTTTACCCTCATGAGGTTGATTGCTAGTTATTGTTTGGGTTGGTGATGTCTTGGTTTGGTTGGATTTGATGTTGTTTTTGAGAGGCTTATTGTTTTTTCTTAAGGTGAGAGGCCCTTCAGCGGACAATGGTCAATTCATCGGGAAGTGCCGTGAGAATTTCCGGCGCACCATCGGTGACCAGCAAAGTGTGCCCTACGCCCATGGCAAGTCCGGTATCGCTGTCGCCATTCATGACATGATAGAAAAGCGTCATTCCCGGCTGGCATTGGGTTGGATTGCCCGAATAGATCATGGGGGGAACATCCATGCTGGTCGGCGCATAGGAAATGCCAACCGAATAGCCAGTGGCCCCATAGCGCGCACGGCGATATCCACCCGCATCAAGCCCCTCGGCATAGAGATCGAATATCTCTCCAAGCGTTGTGCCGGGACGGGCAATCTCGGTCATTTTATGCAGGGTTTCCATGCCTACATCATACATTTTGCGATGGGCGTCAGAGACTTCGCCGAACAGAATGGTCCATTCGGTTTTCACATTGTAATGGCGATAGGCAACCGGATATTCCACCAGCAGTTGATCCTGCTTTTCGATCCGGCGCGGGTCTGAAACGCCGCGGCCATAAACGGCCCGATTGCCTGAATTGAAAATGGGCGCATTGGGGGGCATGTCCGCTCCCTGACCAAGGATCGATGTCAGGTAGGCCGCCTTCAAATCGCTGTCCAGCACACCGGGTTTGGCGGCATCGATAACAGCGAGCAGGGACTTGTCGAGAATCTCGGCAGCCTTGCGGACATAGGCGATTTCTGCGGGGGACTTGATCACACGAAGACGGCGAATCAGATGGTCGTCATTTTTCAAATTGCACCCGCCGGTCAGGGCATTCTGTACGCGCCATAGATTCCAGCCGGTGAGGCCATGTGTATTCAGCTCGATGGCAACATTTTTTCCTTCCAGACCAAGCTCGGCAAGGATTTCTTTAAGATCCTTTGCCGGGTCTGCTTCCTCTGAATCCCACCAGATTCTTATGTCTGTAATGGTGCTGGTCTGTTTTGCCTGAACCAGATCCGGGCGTCGGGTCAGGAGGATTGGCGCGCGGCCGTCTGCGGGGACGACAAGGCATTGAAAGAAGACAAAACCGCCAGAATCATAGCCGGTTAGCCAATACATGCTCTCTTGGGAGAAGACCAGCATGGCATCGCATCCAGCCGCCTGAACAGACTGGCAAAGGCGCTTTTGGCGGGAGAGATGTTCCTCACGCGTGAAGGGAAGGTTTGGTTGAACAAGGCTTTCCACGAGTGGTTTGTCCTTTTTCGATCGTTGCGTTGCATTGAGCTTAAAGTATGGTATACCGTAGGTCAACCACTGGAATTCAAGTTGTCTCCCGATAATATGCAAAATGCATTTTGTGCTGTTTGAATTGTGGTGAAGGGATGGGTATAAGAAGAGTGGTACAGGCTCATCCCTGCCGAAGGGCGGCAGCTGGAGACGACTGTGGAACAAGAAGAGCGAGAGAAGCATGCTGATCGAGACCAGTAAGCGGCTGGCCCAACAGGCTTATGAACAGATCCTGGAACTCATTCTTTCCGGAGAGGCGGAACCGGGTGAAATGCTGACCGAGCGTCGGCTCGCCGAAACGCTTGATGTGTCGCGCACCCCGATTCGGGATGCCCTGCTGATGCTGGAAAGCGAAGGTCTGTTGAAGCGTCATGGCAGTCGCGGGCTGCAAGTCAAGCAAATGCGGATCGAGGATTATATGGAAGTTCTCCAGATTCGTCTGATGCTTGAACCCGAGGCCGCTCGACTGGCCGCCGGGCATATTCCTGCGGACACTCTCGAAGACCTGCGTCAGCGTCTGCAGGATATTCTTGCCGACGCACAAAAGGGCACAGCGCGCCCGGACCGCGAAACGGTCAGGGCCGTCGACGATGGCTTGCACGGCGCAATCGCCAATATGGCAGGCAATGCGCATCTCGCTCAGATCATCCACTCACTCAGACGTCAAACCCAGATTTTTGATCTGCGCAGCATGCCGGAGCGCCTGACTTCCACCTGTCAGGAACATCTGACCCTCATTGACCTTTTGGAACAAGGCAAAAGCGACGAGGCAGCAGAAGCGATGCGGGAGCATCTCGACCATGTGCGCGCAAGTATTATACGGAGACTTACGCCGCAATGACTTCAATACCAGAGAGCAGCCTTGCTCTCGAATTGGACGGGCGCAATACACCGCCTGCCGATATTGCTCTTGCATGCAAACTCTTTGATGAGCTGAAACAGCGCACGAGCAACGCCTTTGGCTTTACGCGACCTTCCTTCGGCCTTGGTGAGCAGATCGCTCATGACATGGTGCGTCGTGAGGCGAAGAAGCTGGGGCTTGAAACCACCGTGGATGCTGGCTGCAACCTGTATATGACCTTGCGCGGGCGTCAGCAAGGACCGGGCCTGATGATCGGCTCGCATCTTGATTCTGTGCCTCGTGGTGGCAATTTCGATGGTGCTGCGGGCGTCTTGATGGGGCTGGCGGTGCTGTCCGGCTTTGTCAAGGCCGGTATCACGCCTGAGCGTGATATCACGGTGATGGCCATTCGTGCCGAGGAAAGCGTCTGGTTCGGTGCTTCCTATGTCGGTAGCCGCATGGCTTTCGGAAAGCTCGATGGCGACGAGTTGGCGTCATTGAAACGGTCCTCTGACGGTGTAACGCTTCTCTCGGCCATTGATGCCAATGGCGGTGATGCCAAGGCCATAGCAAATGGCAACGCCTATCTCTCAGCGGGCAATGTCGGCATGTTTATCGAGCCGCATATCGAGCAGGGGCCGGTTCTCGTCGATAGGGAAATTCCTGTGGGTATCGTCACCGGTATCCGAGGCTCCTTCCGCTATCGCGCCGCTCATTGTCATGGTGAATATGGTCATTCCGGCGCAACGCCGCGCGATTGTCGCGCCGATGCCGTGCGCGCAGTGGCCACGCTGGTGGTGCATCTTGATGAAGCATGGATCGAGCTTTCCAAGCAGGGGCGCGATCTGGTGGTTACTTTCAGCCAGTTTTCAACCAATCCCGATGAGGCTGCTTTCAGCAAGATTGCTGGCGAGGTGGATTTCTCCCTCGATGTGCGCAGCGAAGAGCCCGAAACGCTGGATCTGATGCTGAAAATTCTGCACGAGAAGGTCGAAGCGATCGAAAAGGCGCAGAATGTCCGCTTCGATCTGGGCTCGATCTCCACCAGTTCACCGGCCAAAATGGCACCTGAAATCGTAAGCCAGTTGGAACGCTGCGCTGAAGATCTGGATTTGCAGAGTCTGACAATGCCTTGCGGAGCAGGGCATGATGCCGCAATCTTCGCGGCCTCTGGGGTGCCGACTGGCATGATCTTCATCCGCAATGAGCATGGCAGTCACAATCCGGAAGAGCATATGGAAATGGCCGATTTCTCTCTTGCGACCAACCTTCTTTCTTCCTTCTGCCTGAAATACCCACTTGAAGAGATGTGAGCACTCGGCCCGTTCCATCGGGAAGCAGACTTTGCGCGGCTTTGCTCCATTGTGGCAAACGCGCAAAGCCCTGTTAAGCGCAGTTTTCTAGATGCGCCATCGGCTGAAGGCCTGATGATGTGAGAGGATCTTATTGCGGTTTGATATGCAGATTTGCCAGAGCCGACTTCAGCGCTTCGCGTTCCGCCAGCATAAGGTCTTCTGCTTCATCCTGCGAAATCGCTGCGAAATGAAAAGACTGCCCGGCGGGCAATTGCATCAGACGCGGTAAGTCGGCGGAGATGACCGTCGCAATCTTGGGGTAGCCCCCCGTTGTCTGACAATCAACGCCCAGCACCATCGGCTGGCCTGAGCCGGGGACCTGTATCGTACCGGGTAGCACGCTTTCCGAGATCAGGTCATGCCCCTTTGCTGCGGGCAGAAGAGGGCCATCCAGCAGACAGGCCATGCGATCCCGCTTCATGCTCGTGCTGAAGGTTTCTGTCTGGAAGAGTGTCAGGATCTTTTCGGAAAAATAATCGATGTCCGGACCGAGGACGACACGGATCGTCGACTTCATTCTTGTTCGGGCTGAGGCAAGCGTCCGGCATGGATTGTCAGACGCATGGCCCAGCGGGATTTGGTCGCCTGCCACAAGCTGTCTGCCATCAAGTCCGCCGATCCCTGTGCGCGCATGCGTTGCGCGAGATCCCATCACCGGCTCGACGGCGAGCCCGCCGGAAAAGGCGATGTAACCCCACACGGCATTGCGCATTGCACCGATGGCCAGCGTTTGCCCCGGATGAAGCCAATAGCTTTGCCATGCATAGATCGTTTGACCATCGATCTTGAAATCTCCGGCCCCGCCCGTAATGGCAATGCGTGTGGGGGCGGATACCTGATATTTGCCGCCGATATGGGCAAACTCGATGGCGGCGCTGTCGCTGTCATTGCCCACCAGCGCCTGCGCGATCTGAAAGGCATAGGGATCAATAGCGCCGGAACCGGATACACCATCTTTCAACAAACCGCGGCGGCCACTGTCTTGTATTGTTGCCATCATGCCGCTTTGTTTGATTGAAAGATAAGTCATTGTATATTCGGTTCTATGATCGTCTCGCCAGCCGCAGCGCGCGCGTCAAGCTCTATGATTTCCTCCCTGCTCACTGCAAAGAAGGAGATGTGGTCACCTGCTTTCAGTAATATGGGGTCTGGTCGGCGCGAGTCAAACAGACGCACGGCAGTACGCCCAACAAAGCGCCATCCACTGGGGCCGGGGAGGGAATTTATGCTGGCCTGTTCACCGCCAATTCCAATCGACCCCGGCGCAACCCGTTGGCGAGGTGTCTCAAGGCGGGGAGTGTGCAAGGCAGCTGGCAGGCCGCCCAGATAGGCAAAGCCGGGAGAAAATCCGATCATGTAGACGCGATATTGAGCGCCCGAATGCAGGGAGATGATATCCTCGATATCGAGATTCTTCTCCGCAGCCAGAGCATCGAGATCAAGCGCTTCATCGCCGCCATAATAAACCGGGATGCGCCAACTCCGCCCACATGTCTGCTGGTAATCCAGATTGGATGCACGCTCCGTCAGCAAATGGACGAGCTGTGAGCCGCGAATGATAGCCGGGTCATAGCGCACAAGCAGCGACCGATAGGTCGGTGCCATTTCGCAAATGCCCTGAAGAGGATTCTGCTCGAGGGACGCGGTCAGAATGATGATGCGCTCATTGATCGCCTCATCGATCCTGTCTCCAAGCTGCACGAGCAACGCACTATCGCCAAAGGGAACAATCTTGAGAGAAACTGTATTATTCATTTATGCTGGTTGAAATCATTTGGCAAAAGGTCATCTGGAAAACAACCCAGATGGATCCCGAATGTTGAAAGGTGGGAAAATCGCTCCAGAAGCGATCTTGTCTTGTCAAAGTGGTATACCGAATGTATGCCTTTTGCTGAGGGCAAGTTCAGACGCTCATGATTCATCTCCTTTCAAATTGAACGGACAGATCACCAATGACTTTCGGAGAGCTGCAAGGACTGCCATCTGCTTTACGTACAAATGACAAGAGGATTGGTAGAATGAACAAGACCGTAGATTTGAATTGTGACATGGGCGAGGCATACGGCGCTTATTTGATCGGTGATGATGCTGCGATGATGGAAATCATCTCTACGGCAAACGTGGCTTGCGGCTTTCATGCTGGCGATCCTGTGGTGATGCGCAACACCATTCTTGCCGCAAAGGGCAAGGGTGTTTCCATTGGCGCGCATCCCTCATTCATGGATCTTTATGGCTTTGGCCGACGCAAAATCATCGGCGACAAACCAGAAGATCTGGAAGCCCAGCTCATCTATCAGATTGCGGCAATCGATGGCATGGCCCGTGCGCTGGGCTGGCCGATCAGTCACATGAAAACCCATGGTGCGCTCGGCAATATGGCTGCCGAAGATACTGAAATGGCAGAGATTTGTGTCCGGGCAGTAGCGGCTGTCAATCCCGAACTGGTCGTGGTGGCATTGCCATATTCGCAGATCATGAAGGCCGCAGAAAAAGCCGGTCTGCCTGTGGTTTGCGAGGTCTATGCTGACAGAACCTATACGGCCAATGGCATGCTGACTCCGCGCTCACAGGAAGGGGCTGTGATCAAGGATCCGAACCAGTCGGTCGATCAAGCTCTCGCCATGGTTCGCGATGGCTATATCCCGACGACGACCGGGGAAAAGTTGCCTGTGGATGCCGGTTCCATTTGTGTGCATGGTGATACGCCCGGCGCGGTGGAAACCGCACGCAATTTACGCAAGGCGTTTGAAAATGAGGGCATTTCGATCGCGCCTTTCGCCAAGGCATGACGATCAGTGATCGGGGCAAGGAGGCGAAAGGCCTCCTGCCAATCGCCAGATAGATCGCAGGATTGATTACTGGATAGATTATAGGCTCCAACCTATGGATAGATAGAATAGGCCTTCCTCCAATTCTGTCTGATCCCACTCTGTGATACCCTGTCGTGCAATGTCCAGATTGGGGCGGCTCACAAGGGCGCCTTGGCATTCGTGGGGTCGAATGGCAAAGATTCTGGCATTTCGGGGGAAGAATGCAGATTCAGGAGCTGTTGAGCCAGGGTGGCTCCAGACGAAGCCTCGCTGAGGCATTGCTGTGCCGATTGCAGGAAATACGGTCGGAGATTTTCATAAATGCCGAACGCACGATGGAGGCATGGCGTGATTGTGTCACAAGGCCCGATTTCATGCCATCGGCTGAAAATCTTGCGCTCTATCTTGCGCTCCGCAACATCGATCTGACACAGGAGCAGAAGGCGCTTTCAGCGCTTGGGCTTTCTTCCCTGGGGCGCTCGGAAAGCCACGTGCAGGCGACGCTACAGGCTGTCATCTCGCTGCTGGAAGACATGCTGGGCGAGGGGATCACGGATGCTGCCATTGACAACAGACTGACCATGCCCCGCCGCCAGATCGAGGCGAGGCGGGATGAAATTTTCGGCATCGATCCGAGGGGAAACACGACACGCATTCAGGTGACCTTGCCCTCTGAGGCCGCCGATGATCCAAAGCTCGTTGCCGACCTTGTCCATGCTGGCGCTTCCAGCGTGCGCATCAATTGTGCCCACGACAATCGTGAGGCTTGGGGCAAGATGGTCAATCACGCCCATGCCGCTGCCAACGAGGCAGGTCGCAAGATCGCCATCATGATGGATCTGGCCGGCCCGAAAGTGCGTATCGCCACAATGCATGCACCCAAGAGCGTGCTGGCAAGGGAAAAGAAAAAGAAGCTCAAAAAACTGGCAAAAGAGGGGATTGATCCGGCTTCCTCATTCGGACTGTTGATGCCGGGCGATCATATCATTCTGTCTGAAAGGCTTGAGCTTGACAGTCCGTATCTGTCGGCCACTCTCAGCCATTCCCAGCTTCTCGATCAACTCAAACCCGATGCCATGGTTTGGATTGATGATGGCAAGATCGGTGCCCGTGTTGAAAGCGTTTCAGAGCGCTGGGCGCAACTCGAAATCTGCCGGGCTCCGGTCAAGGGCGCGAGGTTGCGGCCAGAAAAGGGCGTCAATCTGCCCGGCACGGCCATCAATATTCCCGCGCTTTGCAGTTCGGACATGGATGCGCTCGATTTCGCGATTGGTCATGCGGATATCATCGGCTTCTCTTTCGTTCAGACAACCGCTGATATTCGCGATCTGCAAAGGGAGATCGCCAAAAGATTGCCTGAAGGCGCAAAGGCCCCGGCGCTCGTCTTGAAGATCGAGACAGATTTGGCCTTGCATAATCTGCCAAGGCTGATCGTTCAGGCGGGCGGCATCATGCCAGTAGCCGTGATGATCGCGCGGGGCGATCTTGCGGTCGAACTGGGGCTTGAGCGACTAAGCGAAATTCAGGAAGAAATCCTCTGGCTCTGTGAAGCGGCGCAAGTTCCGGTCATCTGGGCGACGCAAGTGCTGGAAGGGCTGGCCAAGCGCGGATTTGCCAGCCGCGCCGAAACGACAGACGCCGCCATGAGTCAGAGAGCGGAATGTGTCATGCTTAACAAGGGCCCTCATGCCGTCGAAGCCGTGGCCTTTCTGGCGCAGATCTTGCGGCGCATGGATCGCCATCAGATGAAGAAGACGCCACGACTCGCTCCGCTCCGAGCCTGGCGCGATCCGAAAGGCATCTGACTGATAGCCTGTTGGAGAAGAGGGCAGTCTTTACTGAGCTTGCAAGCTTGCTTGGAACCGCGCCCGAGTTGCCTTCACCAGACGGCACAGACCGAATAAAAATAAAACGCTACGCACCTGCGGTGCAGCGCTTTGTCATTCACTCATGTCAAAGTAAATTTGGCTGGGGATCCTGGACTCGAACCAGGACCGACGGAGTCAGAGTCCGCTGTTCTACCATTAAACTAATCCCCAGTACAATCAATGGCTTGCGCCAAAGTCTTAAAGAAGCGGTAGAACGTTGTATTAAAACGTTGTGCGGGGTTTCTATCCCCGTCATACGGATGCGTCAAGAGGGGTTTTTGAAAAAGATGTGACAGCAGCCAGTTTTTGCTTCTTTCCCACAGGAGCGTTCATCAACTCCCATATGACGCGCGTCGGCCCGCCGCATACTGACGATAATTTTCACGATCCCGTGTTTTGAGACTCAGTTATTTCTGCGAGTTGCCAATTGATTTGAGCGTTGATTTGCCAATGGCAATCAATGCCCTCCTCAATTTGAGATCCATCGTGGGGCGAGATGAGAAATGCATTCTCACGCAAAAGCCAGATCAAATCCTGCAAGTCGCGTGCAGACAAGTTTCAGCCCCGGTCGTTGGCACGAAAGAGCGCAAAAACTGCCCTTTCTGCTAAATGCAATTCGTGGCTTGCCCTTTGGGTCCATGCTGCTAGACTGTAGGGGACAACATAATTGAATCACAAGCTGCGCGCCGTGACTTGTCCTCATGATTGCAGCGCAGCAGGAGACAGATATTGGCACAAGATGGTGGCGTACCTCCTGAAGGAGGACGTGCATCTGCTGGCCTTGCTCGTGTGCATAAGGGGAAGGGTGGATCTGAAAGCAACAGATCTGCGTCTGCCGGGGAAAGAAACACGATACCTGTCGGTATAATTGATGATCGGTCTGAGACATCAGGCAAATCTCGGTCATCACAGGATACTGAGCAAAAGGGGACATCTGCCTTGCAACGGGCAGAGGGAACCGATGGCCAGCAGAACAGACGCAAAAAGCGTCGTTCGCGATCGCGCAAGAAGCGGGACAATGGCCCCGCATCGACCGGCGGACAGGTGCGCCGGGATGAGCCTTCGCATCAGAACCAACCCCATGAAACGGCCGCAGACCGTTCCGTGCATGGCGAAGATGTATCTGTTTCTGACACAGGCCGTGCGAATACTGGCCATGCGGATCGTCGGCCTGCGAAGGCGACCGGCATTCCTGCTTCGGAAGCGACCGATTCTGCCTTGCAGCAAGAGCGGGAGCAGAGCGAGCATGGGCAGCAGAACGGAAATCAGGGCCGCAAATCTTCTCGACGCAGAAAGCGCGGCGGGCGCAGAGCTGAAGCGCGTGAAAGCAATCCTGTGGCCGCTACAGCTTCTGCTGGGGGCGATGGAGCGCATCAGGCGGGCAAGGCTTCTGCGAAAGGCAAGGGCGGCTCAGGATCAGCGCAAGGCGTGGCAAAGGATAACCAGTCACAGACCAGCGCCCAGTCGCCATCAAATGCGCAGTCCAGACAGCCCAATTCAAGGTCTTCCCAACCGCGACAGACACACAGCGGGCACGGACAGGCTCAGATTCAGGGACAGGGAGCGGCTCAGACCCCGCAGGGTCATGGCTATTCATCCTATGCTGCGCTGGATCTGGGCACGAACAATTGCCGCTTGCTGGTTGCCGAACCCTATGGCCAGAGCTTTCGCGTGGTCGATGCCTTCTCGCGCATCGTGCGTCTGGGCGAAGGGCTGTCCCAGTCAGGGCGATTGAGCGAAGAGGCGCAGGAACGGGCCATCGCGGCGTTGAAGGTCTGTCAGTCCAAACTGAGTTACCGTTCTGTCAAACGCTTTCGCCTTATTGCGACCGAAGCCTGCCGCAGGGCGGCAAATGGCCCGGCCTTCCTGAACCGTGTGCATCGGGAAACCGGCTTGCGTCTGGAAATTGTCGATCGGGAAACCGAGGCGCGGCTTGCCGTCGCCGGTTGCGCCTCGCTGGTGCATCCCGAAGCCGATGGCGTCGTGTTGTTCGATATCGGCGGTGGGTCTTCGGAAATTGTCTGGCTCGATCTTGATCCGCTCTCCGAAGAGGGCGCCGTGCATCCGGGCGAAAAACGCAACAGACAGACGCGGCGGGCCATGCGCCATCTTTCCGAACGGATCCGCTGCTGGGCTTCGCTTCAGGTCGGCGTCGTCACGCTTTCCGAAAAGCATGGCGGCAAGGTCGTCACCCGCGAACATTTCGAAACCATGGTGGAAGAAGTCCGCGGAATGCTCGGTGATTTCGCTGAGCGCGACGCGCTTGCCAAGGCGATCAAGACCAAACATATCCATATGCTTGGCACCTCGGGCACAGTGACAACGCTCGCCGGTGTTCATCTGGGGCTGGAGCGCTATGACCGGCGGCAGGTGGATGGCACCTGGCTCACAGCAACCGAGTTGCGCGACATGATCGGCCGGGTGCTGGACATGAATTTTCAGGAGCGCATGAACAATCCCTGCATCGGTGCCGACAGGGCCGATCTGGTGCTTGCAGGATGCGCCATTCTGGAAGCCTTTCATAGAGAATGGCCATGTTCGCAACTCCGTGTCGCAGACCGGGGGTTGCGCGAAGGCATCCTTATGGAAATGATGATTGATGACGGTGTCTGGAACCCGCAGGTCAATCAGTCCGGAAAGAAAGCAGCTGGCAAGAAAAAGCGCTCTCGCCGCAGGGGCAGCCGGGGCCATCGTGGCGGCCATGGTCGCAGCAAGGTCACGTGAAGGCACGAAGAAGAAGGGCAGGCGGCTCTAGAGCATGCGCTCGCAAAAGAAAGCGCCTGTCTGCAAGGGGCTTTTGCTCATCGCCTTTTGCGCCTATATGGGGCGTTGGAATTAACTGGATGCAGGCAGAATGCTGCGGTAAGAGCCATTTGGGACAAGTTCACCGCAAATTCGACCCAATGAATGATCGGAGCCTAGAAAATGGCGAAAAAAACCACAGGCGGTGAAGGTCGCAACAGCCGCGGTCACCGCGTTGAAAAGGTCCGGGTCAAGACGGCACGTGGGCGCAAGAGTTCCTCGACGCGCTGGCTTCAGCGTCAGTTGAATGATCCCTATGTGCAACGCGCCAAGCTGGAAGGCTTCCGCTCCCGCTCCACCTTCAAGCTGATTGAAATGGACGACCGCTTCCAGTTTCTAAAGCCGGGCATGCGCGTGGTCGACCTTGGCTGCGCTCCGGGGGGCTGGTGCGACATCGCGGCCCGCAGGGTGCAGTCCAACAGTGACAATCCGCTGGTGGTTGGTATCGACTATCTTGGCATGGATCCTCTGCCCGGCGTGACCGTGCTGCTCAAGGATTTTCTCGATGATGATGCGCCGCAGATGCTGATGGATGCCCTTGGCGGGCACAAGCCAGATATTGTGCTCTCGGATATGGCCGCGCCAACCACGGGGCACCAGCAAACGGACCATTTGCGCACCGTCCATCTGTTTGAGGTGGCGGCCCTTTTTGCGCGGGAAAATCTGCGCCCCGGAGGGGTCTTTCTCTCCAAGGTCTTCAAGGGTGGTACCGAGCATGAAATGCTGGCAGAGCTGAAAAGAGACTATCAGTCCGTCTCCCACATCAAACCGCCAGCAAGCCGCAAGGAAAGCCCGGAAATGTATGTTTTCGCCAAGGGGTTTCGCGGCCATGACGATGCGTCCGACGAGCAATAGGCAGCTGCCATGAAGCTGGAAATCATGCCCTTTGCAACGGAAAGGGCGGGAGATCTTCTGGGCTTTCTGAAGCAGAGCTGGCTGGACACCTATATTGGCGAGGTGGGACGTAGCGCCACCAACGGGCTGATACAGTCCGTGCTGGGCGATGGTCTTGATGCGCTTCTTCCGGGAAATGACGAAGAGGCCTGCCTTGGGGTTATCGGCTCGCAAATCGTCGGCTCGATTATTTGCGCCTATAGAAATGGCTATCTTTATATCTGGGGGCTTTATGTTGGCCGACAGCATCAGCGCAAAGGCATCGGGCGGGCGCTGCTTTGCCATGTCATGGCAGACCGACACGAAGACGTGATTGTCGAGGTCAGCGTTTTGCGCGCCAGCGAAAGGGCCAGACGCTTCTATGACAAGCTCGGTTTCCGGCAGGTCGCGGAAGAAAGCTATGAAATGGGCTCCGGCAATCCGGTCCCCTCGCTCATATTGCAGGCACCGGTTTCCACCATAAGACGCCACTGTTGCCCGTGACAGGCTTTCCGGGCCAGTTTTTTTTCGAGCGAGGGTCTCCTTCTCAAAAAAATTGCTTCCCAGACCCAAACTTTCAGATTCAGGTGATCCGCAATCCGGTTCGGTCCGTAATTTGACAATATTACAGAGAGCCGGATTCCGGTTGGGGGGATTAAGCATTGCGATAAATTCATGTATTTCGACGCAGTGTTGATGCAACCTGCGAGACGCCCTGATAGAAATATGGACAAACAGATGCGAAATTTCAGGTGAATGATGACCCCAGTCACCGCTATTTGTTAGAATTCAGACCGAGACAAGGACCACATCATGCAAAAGACCTGGCCCGACAATCATCCTCCCGTTGCTTATGGCAAAGTTGGAATACTGCTCGTCAATCTCGGGACACCCGACGGGACGGACTACAAATCCATGCGTCGATATCTGAAGGAATTTCTCTCGGATCAGCGGGTCATTGAAGAGCCGCGCTGGAAATGGTGGCCAATTCTAAACGGCATCATTTTGCAGACCAGACCGCAAAAATCCGGCAAGGCCTATGCTTCTATCTGGAACAAGGAGCGCAATGAAGGGCCGTTGCTGACCATCACGCGCAGCCAGAGCGAAAAGCTGACTGAGCGCTTCTCCACGCTTGATCTGGCTCGCCCGGTCGAGATCGATTTTGCCATGCGCTATGGCAATCCTTCGATCCGATCGAAAATTGCAACGCTGGCCGAAAAGGGCTGCGAGCGCCTGTTGGTTTTGCCGCTCTATCCGCAATATGCCGCCGCCACCACGGCGACAGTCAATGATGTGGTGTTCGACATACTCAAGCAAATGCGCTGGCAACCGGCCCTGCGCACATTGCCTCCCTATCATGATGATCCCGCCTATATCGAGGCGCTGGCGACCTCGCTCAAAAACAGTCTGGCCGCCATCGACTTCGAGCCGGAAGTCATTCTCGCTTCCTATCATGGCATCCCGAAACGCTATTTCGAGAATGGCGATCCCTATCACTGCCATTGCATGAAGACATCCCGTCTGGTGCGCGAGGCCTTGGGATGGTCCGGGGATTATATGCGCACCACATTCCAGTCGCGTTTCGGGCCCGAAGAGTGGCTCCAGCCCTATACGGACAAGACCGTGGAAAGCCTTGCCCAATCCGGTGTCAAGCGCATCGCGATATTCAATCCCGGCTTTTCCGCCGATTGCCTTGAAACGCTTGAAGAGATTGACGGTGAAAATCGCGAGATTTTCATGGAACATGGTGGCGAGAAATTCGCCCATCTGCCATGCCTCAATGATAGCGAGGAAGGAATGGAAATGCTGACCCTGCTCACCTTGAATGAGCTTCAGGGCTGGGTCTGACACCAGTCCATGGCGCAACAGAACCCTCTTGCGCCATGGAGAGGCTCAATTCTCGCTTGATAAGGGGCATAAGGGGAGTAGCATTTTCTTTGAAGATCGCAAAAATCTCCCGATCTGAAAATCACTCCCATCCTATCTGTCTGATTTGGCACATGGAATGTTACCCGTTGCGCTGCAATGCGCAATCACTGGTCAGATTGCGCTCAGAAGCAATTTGATCTTATCAGCAGCCGGTGAGGGGCGTTGTATCAATGATCCAGTAGAAACAATTATGTGGATCTATTGGAGACATGGAACAGACAACCAATCTTGCCTTGCCCTACATCGCAAGCAGCCAAAATCAGAAGCATATCACCCATAATGAAGCCTTGCGGATGCTGGACGCTCTGGTTCAGCTTTGCGTGATCGATCAGGATCTCTCCGCTCCCCCCGATTCCCCTGATGAAGGGGCGCGTTATATCGTGGCCGATGGGGCAACCGATGCATGGGCCGGATGGGAAGGCAGCGTTGCTGCCTATCAGGATGGCGCATGGGCCGAATACCAGCCCGCTGTCGGATGGATCGTCTGGCTTGAAGATGAAGCAAAATTGATCTGTTTTGACGGTGAAAGCTGGGTCGATCTTTTGTCGGGAAGCTTCGACAAGATCGGCGTCAACGCCACAGCGGACGAGACCAACCGGCTAGCCATCAGCTCGCCTGCAAGCCTGTTCAATCATGAAGGGGCAGGCCATCAGCTCAAGGTCAACAAGGCCACGGCAACAGACACAAACAGCCTGTTGTTCCAGACCAACTGGTCGGGCCGGGCCGAAATGGGCTGCGCGGGCGAGGATGACTGGTCCATCAAAGTCAGCGCCGATGGTTCCTCATGGATTACCGGGTTGAAGGTTGCCAGCGATACCGGCCTCGTTACTGCCAACAATTGGGTTGGCAATGTTTCCGATAGTGGCCTTGGGGCGGTTGTTGAACGGGGCAGCAATTCAAATGGTGAGTATGTTCGCCTTGCCGATGGCACCCAGATTTGCACAGCCAAAGTGTCAACCAGTGCATCGGCCGCGGTCACATGGACCTATCCGGCCTCTTTCGCTACAGCTGCTGACAGCATTGCAGTCAATGCCTTTGCGACAGAAGCCCTATTTGGCAACACCAACAGCAGCGGCTCGTCTTCTGCGGTCAATGTGAATGCTTGGGATCTGACCGGTTCGCGCGTTGCAACCAATGTACTTATTTCGGCCTTTGGTCGCTGGTTTTAAGGAGCCGACATGAAGATCAATCTATCACCACAAAGGCGCGATGATGCGCTCACCCTATCGCTTGCGGGCGATGTTCTGACCGTCAATGGCAAGGCGCTGGATTTTTCCGAAATTGAGGCCGGGGAGACAATGGCGCTTGATGAGCTGGATTGCGAATGGCTGGCCTCGGACATCAGCCGCAATGAAGAGCGCGAGTTGAGCCTGTCGCTGATCCTGCCTTATGGCTATATCGCAGATCCATCGTCGGAAGCTGCGCAGGCGGTGCTTTATCCCGAACCAATAGAGGTGACAGAAGAGGGGCAAATCACGCTGCCTGCCTGCTAGCGCAAGGCAATGCCAGCCAGCTGTCGTCTAAAGCAATTTGCCAGCCCCTTGTCCATTTCTTACATGGAAAGGGGCTGATGCTATGGTTGCCGACCCGCTTATTCAGGGTGAGTAATCGGCAGGCCGTTATCGACCATGACCTGCCAGGCTTCTTCTGGCGTGTCGACGATAATGAAATGCTCCACATCCGTCGGCGAAATTGTGCCATGCTGGATGAGAATGTCGAAGTTGATCAGATTGCTCCAGAAATCCTTGCCCAACAGAATGATCGGCATGCCCGATGCCTTGCCTGTCTGTTTGAGGGTCAGAATGTCAAACAATTCATCGAGCGTTCCAAAGCCGCCCGGACAGGCAACGAGCGCATTGGCGCGCATGGCGAAATGCATCTTGCGCAAGGCAAAATACTGAAACTGGAAGCTCAGTCCCGGGGTCACATAGGGGTTGATATGCTGCTCATGCGGCAACACGATATTGAGGCCGATATTCTTGGCTCCGGCATCATAGGCGCCACGATTGGCCGCTTCCATGATGCCCGGTCCACCGCCGGTGCAAATGACGTTGCGATGGGTGCCGTTGGATGGATTGAGGGCTCCGCCGCGCTCGGAAACGATGCGTCCCAATTCGCGTGCTTGCTGATAGAAGGGATGGTCTTCCTTGAAACGGGCACTGCCAAACACCACAACCGTTGACAAGATGCCATGATCGCGCATGCCAAGATCTGCCTTGGTGAATTCCAGCTCGAGGCGTGCGCCCCGCAATTCCTCTCTTCGGAGAAAATCGTTGTCTTCATAGGCGAGCAAGTCGGCATTGGTCATTTTGTCTGATTGGGGAGAGTTGGATTGCATTGGTTGGTGCCATTTCTTTTTCGGTTGCCGGTCTGATTGGTGTTTCTGGCGAAGCCATAAATTATAGATAACGCTCAATTGGGTGTTTTTAAGTTAATATGGGACAATTATTTCAAAGAGATGTTGCATTCCGCCTGCGCCATGAAAGGATAGCAAAAGAGGAGCATGCGTAAAATCACTGCCGGGCCACAAGAAACCATCAAGACAAAAGGTCCTCAGTGTGAGTTCAGGAGGAAATAGGCAATATGGACGTAAAACTCAAATTTTGCGGAGCCGCGGGCATCGTTACCGGCTCTTGCTATCTGGTGCAAACCGCAGGGCATAAATTTCTCGTCGATTGCGGCATGTTTCAGGGCACCAAGTCGGTCCGCGCGCTCAATTATGACGGCTTTCCTTTCGATCCGGCTGAAATCGACTTCGTATTGCTGACCCACGCCCATATCGACCATTCCGGTCTGTTGCCCAAGCTTTTCAAGCAGGGCTTTTCGGGGCCGGTCTATATGACCGAGCCGACCAGAGACCTGCTGGCGGCCATGTTGCCAGATAGCGGACATATTCAGGAAATGGACGTGATGAATCTCAATCGGCGCAATGCCCGGCGTGGCAAGCCCCTGATTGAACCCATTTATACCCAACAGGACGCCTTTGCCTGTCAGGTGAATTTCCAGTCCGTCCCGTTCGAGGAATGGCTCACCATCGAGGGCATCAGGGCCAAATTCTGGAATGCCGGACATATTCTGGGCTCTTCTTCCATCGCTCTGGAAATTCCTTCCGATGATCCGGACGAGCAAAGCCTTCGGCTTCTCTTCTCTGGCGATCTGGGGCCGGATCACAAACTCTTTTATCCCGATCCGGCAGCGTCGAGCGACTATGACTATGTCATTTCCGAAAGCACCTATGGCGGCCGCAAGCGCCCCGATGTTACGCCGGAAGAAAAGCGGCAGATCCTGCTGGAAGAAATCCAGATCGGGCTCAAGGATAATGGTCTGCTGCTGATCCCGTCTTTCGCGGTGGAGCGAACGCAGGAATTGCTCGCTGACATTCTCATCTTGCAGCATACGGGGCAGTTGCATGAAGTGCCGGTCTTTCTGGACAGTCCTCTCGCCATCAAGGCAACCGAGGTTTTTGTCAAGCATGCCGGAGATCTTGAAGATATCGGCGACTTCGTCAATAAGCTCGATACTTCCCGCATCCGCTTTACCGAAACGGTAGAGGAGAGCAAGGCACTGAACCGCATCAAGTCCGGCGCCATCATCATGGCCGGCAGCGGCATGTGTGATGCTGGCCGTATCCGTCATCATATCAAGAATCATATGTGGCGGACCAATACCACGCTGCTGCTGGTCGGCTATCAGGCGGAAGGCTCGTTGGGGCGTCTCTTGATCAATGGTGCGCAGAAGGTGCGCATTCAGGGCGAGGAAATCAGGATCCGCGGCAAGGTGCGCCAGATCGAAACCTATTCCGGCCATGCCGATGGCGACGAACTGGTCGAATGGATATTGGAACGGCAGCCCATTCGGCATGGGCTTTATTTGTGCCATGGCGAGCAGGAAGCGTCAGAAGCATTGAAGGCAGAACTGATCGAGAAGGGCCTGCCGGAAAAGCTCATCAACGTTCCGGCCATTGACGATGAAGTGCGTCTCTCCATCAAGGGCGTGCCGGAATTCTCGCCCAACATCAAGCATCGCATCATCCAGAGCGAAGTTTCCAGTTGGGATGCCCATAACGAATTTGCCGAATTGCAGATCGATCTCAAGGAGGCCTTCGACAAGCTGGCCGACGAAAAAGCCCGCAAGGCACTGGCGCGCCGGATCAAACGCGCTCTGGAGGCCGCAGAATAGACTGGCTTTTAGCCGTCACCATCCGGCTGGCACAACTCTGCCAGCCGGATGTTTTTTATAAGATATCAGAGTTTTGCTTCCACATAGGCCAGCAGTTCGGAAAAGTCCGAGAAGCTGAAGTCATGCGGCAGTTCTGAGAGCGGTGTCTGGCGATAGCCTTGCGCATAGAGGGCGCAGGAAACGCCTGCGGCATGCGCCGTTGCGGCATCAACCTCGCTGTCTCCCACAAACAGGCAGTCTTTGAGGTCAAATCCTTCAAAGCTCTTCCAGAGTGGTTCCGGTGATGGTTTGCGCTGTGGCAGGCTGTCGCCGCCGATTACTGTGGCAAAAAAGGCGTCGAAGCCGAGATCTTTCAGAATGATGCGGGTCGGTGCTTCTGGCTTGTTGGTGCAAAGCCCCATATGGATGCCTTTGGCCCTGAAGGCTTCCAGACAGGCGCGCACACCGGCAAAGGGCTGCGTATTCTTGCCTTCAAGCACCTGATCATAAAAGGAGAGATAGTCGGCAATGATCGTCTCCTTGTTGTTGTCATCGAATGGCAAGCCAGCCGCCTTGCAGATTTTCTCGACCAGCACGGGGATGCCATTGCCAACGAATGAACGCACCTGCGCCTGCTCCAGCCCCTTGCAGTGATGGGCCTCAAGAAGCATGTTCGCCGCGAGGTGAAGGTCTGGCACACTATCAACCAGCGTTCCGTCCAAATCGAAAATTATTGCTTTCATTCTGTTTCTTCCTTGTTGGCTTTTGAGCTGGATGCGGGCGGGATATGAAGGCGCAAGTCTTATGCGCTGACAGGCTTTGCTGACGTCCCTACAAGACATAAAGAAGGGCGACTTGCGATGCAATGGCGCGGGGCGATGTGATCTTCCGTTAGTACCAGCCAATTGGCCGATATCGGAATAGCATTGCTCTTTTTGCCCGAAACCGGATTCTCCGGTTAAAGCGCTGAATATTTGTATCTTTTGTAATCATAGTGACATGAAAATGGAGGCTTTTAGGGCAAGATGCGACGTCAAATGCCAAATGCGGGCCTGTCCCGCTCGCCTGAAATGCTGGTGCAATCCATGCAAAGGCAGCAATTGGCACTCGCCTCTGGTCTCTTCTTTCGCTGCGCTCCGCTCCGCAGTCTTGTCATCAAGGAAAATCCATGCGCGAATTCACAATCACCGGAGCCGAGGTCTATTTGCCCGACCAGATAGCAAAGACAAGCGTCACCGTGAGCGACGGTATGATTACCGAAATTGGCGGCGCGGTCCGTGGTGTTGAAATCGACGGGCAGGGACGCATTCTTGCACCCGCTCTGGTCGATGTGCATGGGGACGCCTTCGAGCGCCAGTTGATGCCGCGCCCGAATGTCTTCTTTCCCATGGAAGGGGCCATATTGGAGACCGACCGGCAATTGGCTGCGAATGGCATTGCCACCGCCTATCATGCTCTCTCGATCAGTTGGGAGCCGGGGCTGCGCAGCGTCGATCGCGCCCGCGAGTTGATCGAGGCCGTTGGCAAATGGTCAAGCCGCCTGACGGTCGAGAACCGTATTCAATTGCGCTGGGAGACATTTTGTCTGGAAGGGATACCGCTTCTGGCAGAAGCGCTGGAGGGGCCGCTGATGCCGTCTCTGGCGTTCAATGACCATACATCCATGGCCATGTTGCATCCCGATATGCCGATGCAGAAGCGTCCCTTTGAGCATTCGCTCCAGTTTCCCGTTGTCGATATGCAGCATCCCAATTTCCGCTCCAAGCTGGCTGGGCGTGCAGAGCGCTCCGGGTTGACACCTGCCGAATATGCCTCGCTGCTGGAGGAGCGCTGGCAGATGCGCCCCCGCGTCAAGGAAGCAATTGCGCAGATTGGCCAGATGGGCCGCCGCAACAATGTGCCCATGCTCAGCCACGACGATACGCAGGATGAAACACGCGATTTCTACCGTCGCCACGGCGCGGCCATTTGCGAATTTCCGATGTCGGTTTCCGTTGCAGCCGTGGCGCAGGAAAGGGGCGATATGGTGGTGTTTGGCGCCCCGAATGCGGTGCGCGGCGGCAGCCATCTGGGGGATTCGCCCAATGCCGGTGACATGGTGGAGGCTGGCCTGTGCAACATTCTGGCCTCAGACTATTATTATCCGGCAATGTTGGCCGCTATCGCGCGGCTGGATGCGGACAAAAGGGCAGAGCGTCTCAAGCTCTGGAAACTCATCTCCACCAATCCCGCCAAGGCGATGAAGCTTGATGATCGCGGTGAAATCAAGATCGGCAAAAGGGCCGATCTGGTTCTTGTCGGCTGGCCAAGGGGCCATGTGCCAGCCATTCGCCACACATGGGTCGCCGGTCGCACGGCTTATTGCGCCACGCCCGCGGGCTAGCGCGAGGAGATGAGAGGGAGATTGCCTCCTCGCCAACCCATGACCGTTTAAGGCCGGTGGGATTAGCTCAAGCCCGGGGCTGTCGCTTCAGCGCGTGCGACCGGCTTCTGTTTGTTCCATGTGTCAATGTGTATTCTCATTGATCCCGGCGCTCCACCTGATCCGGGTCCGCAGTGATCGGGCGGTAGATCTCCACCCTGTCACCATCTTCCAGCTCCTTGTTGAGCTTTGCCAGACGACCGAAAATACCCACCTTCTGCTGCTTCAGATCAATTTCGGGAAATTGCGTCAATATTCCGGAGCGTTGGATCGCTTCCTCGATGGTACAACCCTCTGGCATTTCCATCCGCAGCCAGACCTTGTGCGTGGGGGTGACATAGGCAACGCCGATATTCATGATGCTTCTCCTATATCGTGATCTGCTTGCCGACCGTCTCAATCGGGGCCTCATCTGGGCGGCGTGCCTTCTCGAACTGATTATCGATCAGCCGTTTGCCAACGAGAATGAGGCTGAGCATGATGAAGCCTCCCGGTGGCAGAATGAAGATGAGAAAGCCTGAATAGTCGGGAATGACCGTCACTTCCAGAAAGCTGAAGGCCGGACCGAGCAGCAGCGAAGCGCCGGAGAACAGGGTGCCTGAGCCGAGAATTTCCCGCACGGCCCCCAGAAGCACAAGAGCGAAGGTGAAGCCGATGCCCATCATCAAACCATCAAGGACAGAGGGCAGGATACGCGCCTTGGAGGCAAAGCTTTCCGCCCGCCCCAGAATGGCGCAGTTGGTCACGATCAGCGGAATGAAAAGGCCGAGAATCTTGTAAAGATCATGCAGATAGGCATTCATATAAAGATCGACGATCGTGACCAGTCCGGCGATGATCAAGACATAGGCCGGGATGCGGATTTCCGGCTCGATGAAATTGCGCATGAGCGAAATCAGCAAGCCCGATGCGACAAGCACCGCAGTGGTTGCCAAACCGAGGCCGAGGCCATTGGTCGCCGTGCCGGTAACCGCCAGCAGCGGACAGAGCGCCAATGTCTGCGAGAAGAGAATGGTATTGGTCCATAGCCCTTCCAGCGTAATCTCTCTATAGCTTTTCATTATGATCCGCTCCCTTCTGCGCAAATGCCTTTGGGGCAATGGATGATCTGTTCTTGATGCTTCTTGAAAAATTGCAACCCGTTGCGCACTGAAAGTACCACGGCACGCGGCGTGATCGTGGCTCCGGAGAGTTGGTCGAAATAGCCACCGTCTTTCTTGACCTTCCATTGCTCGGCTGCCGGATCACCCAATGATCGGCCCGTGAACTGGCTGATCCAGCTGCCGCGCGAGGATTCGATCCGGTCGCCAAGGCCCGGCGTTTCCGTATGCTGGAGAACTTCCACGCCGAGCAGGGTGCCATCCTTGTCCACGCCGATGAGCGAGAGAATTGGGCCGCCATAGCCAACGGCGCTGACCTGATAGGCAACGGCGGCAAAGGCACCATCCTTGTAGGCCGGATAAAGTTGCATGCTTGATCCGGCTGCATCCTTGATCTCATAGGCATCCCGAACCAGATCATTGTCATGCAGGCTGGATGGTATCACCCTGGCCAGAGAGCTTTGCAGATCTTCCTTCTGCCGCAAGGCAATCGGGTCGAGGGTTGCCATATGGCTTGACGCGAGGATCACCGCGCAGATGAAGCAGAAAGCGCCGAGCAGCAGCGCCAGATAGGCCGGATTGCTGCGGTGTTTCTCATAGAAACGTGTCAGCTTGTCCCGCTTCTTATTCCAGATGGAAGGGGAGCCATCGGGGGAGGGCAGTTCAGCGGCGTTGATATCAGCTTCGCTCATTGCGGCTCTCCCTTCTTGGCTTCCTTCAGCTTGATCGGATCACCCTTGCGGGTGCGCCCATAGATGCGCGGTTTGACGTAAGTATCGATCAGCGGAACGGTGGCATTCATCAAGAGGATCGCAAAGGCAACCCCTTCCGGATAGGCCGCCCATGTCCGGATGATGAAGGTGAGTGTTCCAACGCCCGCGCCAAAGATCAGCTTGCCGACTGGCGAGCCGGGCGCGGTGACATAGTCGGTGGCAATGAAAAAGACGGCAAAGGCGAAGGTGCCCGAGACCAGATGCACCAGCGGGCTGGCAAAATGATCCGGATCGAGAAAATGCGCCAGGCCGGAGAGGGCACACATCGCCCCGATCATGGCGACCGGTATATGCCAGCTGATAATGCGCGTGGCGAGCAGAAACAGCCCACCCAAAAGCGCCAGCAGCGCCGATGTTTCCCCCATCGAGCCGGGCGCAAAGCCGATAATCATCTTCTTGAGATCAAAGGATTGGGCCAAGATCTGTTGCAACACCTCACCGCGCCCGAGCTCTGTCTTGATCGTTCCCAGCAGCGATGCGCTGGTGATGGCGTCGATTTCGGGATGTCCGCCAAAGGTGATGGCAAGGCCATGCAGGAAATCGGGTGCTGCGCTGCCATAGATCGGCTGAGGCCCGAGAAACTGGGTCATCTGGATGGGGAAGGAAATCAGCAATACCGTGCGGGCGACCATTGCCGGATTGAAGACATTCTGCCCTAGCCCACCAAACGCCTGCTTTGCCAGCGTGATGGCAATCACGGAGCCGACCGCTCCAATCCACCATGGAGCCCATGGCGGCAGGGTCATGGCCAACAGCCAGCCGGTCAGAATGCCGGATCCATCCAGCAGATGCATCAACACCGGCTTGCCGGCCATCTTCAGGCAAAGCGCTTCGGCCAGAATGGCGGTGAGGATCGTCACCAGAAACAGGAATATGGATGGCCAGCCAAACTGGACAAAGCCGAAGGCCGTAGACGGCACCAGCGCCAGCATGACAAGGCCCATGGTGCGCGACACGCTGGCTCCGGAATGGGAATAGGGTCCGGCTATGATATTGACGTCACTCATGCTTCAGCTCTTGCTCTCTGTTCTTGCGTGCTTGCTTCTTCAGCGTCCGGCAAGGCTTCTGTTACCGGAGCTTCAGCCTTGGCTTTGGCTGTTTCTTCCTGCTCTTTCTGGCGCTTCTTGGCTTCCCGCTCGGCCTTCATGCGGGCCATGGCTTCCTGTTTCTCTCGCTTGATCTTTTCCATGCGAGCGTCATGAAACTGGACCAGCCGTTTGGTTTCTTCCTGCTTGTGAGCGGCGCGCTGCTTGGCAGTGAGGCTGCCCTTGGCATAGTTGAAATATTGTACCAGCGGGATATTGGCCGGACAGACGAAGGAGCAGGAGCCGCAGGCAATACAGTCCCTGAGGCCGATATCGACGGCGCTTTCCAGCTCATCCGCCTTGATGCGGGCAGCCATTTCATAGGGCATCAAGCCGCAAGGGCAGGCTGCTACACAGGAGGTGCAGCGAATGCAGGGCATGATCGGTTTTTGTGATGTTTCCTTGCGGCCCAACGCCAGAATGCCGTTCGACCCCTTGATGATCGGCGCGCGCGTGCTGGAAACCGGATCCCCCATCATCGAGCCACCCAGCAGCAGCTTTTCCGGCTCGTCAATGAAGCCGCCGCAATGCTCGATGATGTGCGAAATCGGCGTGCCGATGGGGATTTCGAAATTGCCCTTTTGCCGGATCATCTCGCCGCTCACGGTCACAATCCGCGAAATCAGCGGCCTTCCATAACGAACCGCCTGCTGAATGGCATAGGTCGTGGCCACATTCTGAACGATCACGCCGACTTCTGCGGTCAGTGCCCGGGCCGGCACTTCCTGTCCGGTCAGGATCTGAACCAGATGCTTGGCAAAGCCGGTCGGGTAGCGCGTGGGAACTTCCACCACCCTGATGTCATAGCGATCCTGCTTCTCAACTTCTCTCTTGAGGGCCCTTATCGCCTCGGGTTTGTTCTTCTCCACGCCGATCAGTGCCTTGGTGACACCGATCGTGTGGCAGATGATGGCGACACCGTCGAGAATTTCCTCGGCCCGCTCACGCATCAGGCGATCATCGCAGGTGATATAGGGCTCGCACTCGGCGGCATTGATCACCAGCGTATGCAGATTGGTCCGGTTGCGCAGATTGAGTTTGACGGCAGCAGGAAAGGCCGCCCCGCCAAGGCCGACAACGCCAGCCTCGGCGATACGCTTGGCGATTTCATCCGGTGGCGTTTCAAATGGATCGAGCGGTGGCGGCAGTTGGCACCATTCATCCCTGCCATCCGGGCGCAGGGTTATGGTCGGCTCAGGCAGGCCGGACGCATGCGGCGCAACAAAGCGGCCGATGGCGATGATCCGTCCGGAGGTGGGCGCATGGATCGAGGCCGAGACAGCCCCGCGCGAAAGGGCCAGCAGTTGGCCTTTCTTGACGCTCTCGCCTTTCTCAACGATTGGATTTGCCGGAGCCCCCGTATGTTGCTTGAGCGGAATGCGCATGAGACTGGGCAGCGGAATCTGCTCGATACGCGCATTCTCGGCCAGTTCCTTGCGTCCGTTGGGGTGAATGCCCCCTCTGATCTTGAAAAGTCTCATTGGGTTATTCCCTCAGCTTGCCAGAGGAAGCTCTGGTTTTGGCCAATGCCAGGTTTGTATCGTGGTGGTTTCCTTGCGCATGGCAATCGCACCTGTCGGGCAGACGTCGGCGCATTTCTCGCAACCGGTGCAGGCATCGTCCACGACACCATGTATCTGTTTGGACGCGCCAATGATGGCGTCTGTCGGGCAGCGTTTGGAGCATTTGGTGCAGCCGATGCAGAGATCCTCGAAGACGAAGGCGATCATCGGCCCGCTATCCTTCATGCCGGAAAGATCCGCCTCAACGCCCAGCTTGTCGGCCAGCGCTGCGGCCAGATCCTTGCCACCCGGAGGGCAGAGGGTCACCTCGGCCTTGTGGTCTGCAAGGGCATTGGCCGCATCGGCGCAGCCCAGAAATCCGCATTGGCCGCAATTGGAACCGGGCAAAAGATCCGCGATTTCGCCAGCAATCGGATTGCCCTCGACGCGCAGATAGTGCGCCGCCAGTCCAAGACCTCCTCCAAGAACCAGACCCAGAGCCAAAAGCGCTCCCATCGCTGCCAACATTTCAAACTCCTCTAGATGTGAATGAATGCCTCGCGGCTAGTGGGAAACCAGCCCTGCAAAGCCCATGAAGGACAGGGACAGAAAACCGGCGGTGAGAAAGGCAATCGGCGTTCCCTTGAACAGTGCGGGAACATCGGCCAGCTTGATGCGTTCTCTAAGGCCGGCAAACAGCACCAGCACCAGCGAGAAGCCGAGCGCCGAGCCCAGCCCGAAAAGCACGCTCTCAAACAGGGTGTGATCTTCCTGAATATTGAGCAGCGCCACCCCGAGCACGGCGCAGTTGGTGGTGATCAGGGGCAGGTAAATGCCAAGACGCTGATGCAGAACCGGCGAGAATTTGTGTATCGCCATTTCCGTGAACTGGACGATGGCGGCAATCAGCAGGATAAGGGTCAGGATGCGCAGATATTGCAAGTCGAAGGGCTCCAGCAGAAGCTTCTCGATAGCCCATGCGGCCGTTGCCGCCAATGTCAAAACGAAAGTGGTGGCAAAACCCATGCCCATCGCTGCCGACAGCTTGTTCGACACGCCCATGAAGGGGCACAGGCCGAGAAATTTGACCAGCACCACATTGTTGACGAGCGCCGTTTCCAGAAGGATCAGCAAAGTATGTTCCATGAGGGCAGTCCATTTGGCCGGGTTGAAAATCAGACGAGACAATCGGTCTTGTCGATCTGATTGCATCAACCATGCCAAATGGCGGAAGGGCTGGAGAGAATTGGCCCGAACAGGCTGATTTCCGCTCGCCACCGGCATATCTCGCCTTTCGGTCATTTCTGAAGCATTTGCTACAAAAATGCGCGAGCGCCGATTTTCATTGTAGCAAACACGACAACCTGAGCGGCAAAAACCGCCCAAAACGGCCTTAAATGGCAAAGCCCCAGTCGGCACGCTTGTTGCATCTGTCTTGTAAATGGAATTTTCAAAAGAGCGACAGGCCGCAATGACAGAACAACTTGCCAAACGGGCTCATGCCCCATTCTACACCGTGGAATGCGCTTCGCGCTGCCAGTTGGTGGAGTTCCAGAAGCAGGAATATGAGAAGGCCCGGCTGAACGCGATCCGCGCCCGCATGGCCGAGACCGAGATGGAATATCGCACGCGCGAAGTGATCGACGGTGCGCTCTATCTTCTGCAAAAGCCGCTCAATGTGATGACTGCGCTCTCCAACAATCTCCAGCGCAGCGGCTGCAGCGTCAGAACGCCGGGCTGCATGCCCATGGGATGCGCACTGGATGAAGCGCTGGATGCCGGACATGAGGCAGCGCGCACCCTGAAACTCTCACTACCGAACGACAAGCATATTCCGCACGCGCCGGTCAATATCAATGAAGCGATAAGAGACTGTCTCATCATCTCAGCCGATCACATTGATGCCTGTGGCATCGAGGTTTTCTGGCGGGCCAGCTCAGACCTGCCGATGATCCTGTGTGATGATATCACCGTGCGCGTTCTGCTGCGGACGCTGCTTGATAATGCCATCAACGCCATAGGGGAGAATGGTGCAACCGCCAGAGAGGTTCGCGTCATATCGCGCGTTGGTGCTGACAGAATGGTCGAAGTCTGCATTCAGGACACCGGACCGGGCATAGACCGGGCCGCCAGAACAAAGGTTTTCGAACCATTTTATACAGCCTGGCAGGCCGGACCACACCATGCGGGGTTGGGGTTGGCCATCGCCAGACAGATCGTGGCAGACCTGCATGGAGACATAGAAGTCCGCGAAAGCAATGTACGCGGTTCTACGATTTGTGTGAGCCTGCCTGCCTGTTAGACCTCCCTAGAAGATTGCGAGCATCATGAGCATTCAGTGTCCAGCGACGTCGGATGAAGTCATCACTCACGATGATGGATTATGCCCCAAGCCCGTCTTCTGTTCCTTTTATAGAAGGGAGCTGGAGACCCTTTACAAAGTCAGTCAATTACTGGGGCGCTCTCTCGATTTGCATGATACAGCGCGAGAAGTCCTGCGCCTTCTGCATGAAGAGGGGCGCCTGCATTATGGTATGATCTGCCTGCTGGACAAGGAAAGCGGGTTGCTGAGGATCATCGACATTCATCAGGACGAGGCGACCTTTACCAAGAATGTCAGCTATCTTCCGGGCGAAGGCATTGTCGGTTCAATCCTGAGCGAGAAAAAACTGATTGTCGTGCCACGCATCGCCGAAGAGCCGCGTTTTCTCGATCGGCTCGGAGTCTATGATCCGCAGCGCCCATTCGTCGGTGCGCCGATATTTCTCGGCTCGAACGAACCGGTAGGCGTCTTTGCCGCGCAGCCGAATTTCGCCGACAAGTTTCTGGAAGACAATGCAAAACTGATGCAGATGATCGCCTCGCTGATCGGGCAGGCCATCCTGCTTTCCAGTTCGGTGCAGGAAGAGCAGGAAAAGCTGCGTGCCGAAAGGGACAGCCTGCGCCGCAGGGTCAAGCGTCAGCACGGCTTCGAGAATATCATTGGTGAAACCGACGCCATGCGGCTGGTCTTCGATCAGGTGCGCATGGTTGCCAAATGGAACACGACGGTGCTCATTCGCGGTGAAAGCGGAACCGGCAAGGAACTGATCGCCAACGCCATCCATTATAATTCCCCTCGTGCGAACGAGCCCTATCTCAAGCTCAATTGCGCGGCCCTGCCGGACAATCTGCTGGAATCCGAACTGTTCGGCCATGAGAAGGGGGCCTTTACCGGTGCGACCTCAATGCGCAAGGGGCGGTTCGAACAGGCCGATGGCGGCACGCTGTTTCTGGATGAAATCGGCGAGATTACCCCCGCCTTCCAGTCAAAGCTTCTGCGTGTATTGCAGGAGGGTGAATTCGAGCGGGTCGGTGGCAACAGGACCCACAAGGTCGATGTCCGCATCATCGCGGCCACCAACAAGGATCTGGAAGCCGCAGTTGAATCCGGCGATTTCAGGGAAGATCTCTATTATCGTCTCAATGTGATGGCAATCAACATGCCGTCCTTGCGCGAACGGATGGATGACATTCCCGAACTGGCCCGCTTTCTGATCGGCAAGATCGGTCAGCAGCAGGGGCGGCCACTCACGCTCAAGGACAGCGCCATCCGTTTGCTCATGCGCCACAGCTGGCCGGGCAATGTCCGCGAGTTGGAAAATTGTCTTGAGCGCGCCTCTGTCATGAGCCCGGATGGGGTGCTTGACCGCGATGTTGTTTCTCTCTCGGGGTTGCCGGAGAAAGCCCTCATAGGCGTCCCCGCTCAACCTTTACCGCCAGTGCTCAAGGCACCTGCTGCGGGTGAGCAGGACTCGGCGGAAAAGGCATGGCAAAATGAAGAGCTGGATGAACGCGAAAGGGTCATCGCGGCGCTCGAGGAAGCCGGTTGGGTGCAGGCCAAGGCGGCACGCCTGCTCGACATGACCCCGCGCCAGATTGCCTACCGCATCAAGATACTTGGAATCTCGGTCAGACGAATCTGACCGGGATTTCTTCCCTGCCTAGGGCTCGCCCTGCGCATGCTTTGCCCCTTTATTCTCCTATGCTCCCATGTCTTTTCTCTTTGCATCAACCCGGTTGCTATGTCGCAAAAGCAACGGCGACAGGAATGCGCCATTGTCGCAGTTGCGACAATCAGACGGCTTTGCCAATTTCTGTGATATGCATTCAATAACAATGACTTGGAAAGGTTTGTTGGTTCTGGCACAGCCCTTGCAAATATTCATTCGACTATGGACCAATGCGGATGAAAGGATCGGGCACCATGTTGGATGGACTGACAGAAGCAAGGGAACCAACCGGATGCAGCCAGATATCCTGTGGTAGCTCGAATGATCATCTCGACCATTTGCCCAAGGCCATTCTGGAGCGCGTCAGGAACCATCCCTGCTATTCCGAAGAAGCGCATCATCACTATGCCCGCATGCATGTCGCCGTCGCTCCTGCCTGCAACATCCAGTGCAATTATTGCAATCGCAAATATGATTGCGCCAATGAAAGCCGCCCCGGCGTGGTTTCCGAGCTTCTGACGCCGGAACAGGCCGTCAAAAAGACCCTTGCCGTGGCCGCGACCATTCCCCAGATGACGGTGTTGGGCGTCGCCGGACCGGGAGACCCGCTCGCCAATCCAAAGCGAACCTTTGAGACCTTCCGGATGCTGTCCGAGCAGGCTCCCGATATCAAGCTTTGTGTCTCAACCAACGGTCTGGCGCTGCCTGATTGCGTCGAAGATCTGACAAAATACAATGTCGATCATGTGACCATCACCATCAATGCAGTCGATCCGGACGTCGGTGCGCAGATCTATCCATGGATCTATTGGAACAATCGCCGCATGCGTGGCGTCAAGGCTGCCAAGATCCTGATCGAGCGCCAGCAGCAGGGGCTCGAGATGCTGATCGAGCGGGGCATTCTGGTCAAGGTCAACTCGGTGCTCATTCCCGGCGTCAATGATGAACATCTCAAGGAGGTGAGCCGTGTTATCAAGGCAAAGGGTGCCTTTTTGCATAATGTCATGCCGCTGATCACGGAAGCGGCCCACGGCACCTATTATGGTGTGATGGGACAGCGCGCCCCCACCCAGCAGGAACTGACCGATTTGCAGGACGCCTGCGGCGACATGAACATGATGCGCCATTGCCGTCAATGTCGCGCCGATGCCGTCGGTTTGCTTGGCGAAGATCGCGGCGCGGAATTTACCCTCGACAAGATCGACGCGCTCGATATCGACTATGCCGCTGCCATGCAAACGCGTGCCAAGGTGCAGTCGGACATTGAGGCCGAACGGGAAAGGCAGAAGCTCCGGCAGCAAGGTCTCAGGCAACAGCTCAAGGCCGCCAATGGCAGAACGCTCTTCACGGTCAATGGGCTCACAATCGAACAACAGGCCCCGGCAGCATCCCAACTCGCCTCGGGCATGGGTAACGGCGCACCGCTTCCAGCGGGTCTGCGCCCGGTGCTGATGGCCGTTGCCAGCAGCGGGCAGGGGCTGATCAATCAGCATTTCGGCTCGGCCAAAGAATTCATGATCTACGAAGTCTCCCCCAAGGGCGCGCGCCTGATCGGCCATCGCAAGACCGCACAATATTGCACCGGACCGGTCAATTGCGGCGATGGCGACGCGGCTTTGCCCGAGACCATAGAGCTGCTGAAGGGCTGCGAAGTGGTTCTTTGCTCCAAGGTCGGTTTCAAGCCATGGGACCAGCTCGAAGCCGCCGGGATCATTCCCAATGGCGAATTCGCCGACAAGCCGATCGTGCCGTCCCTGATGGCATTTTATCGTGAAATGCATTTGGCTGGAACATTGGAAACAACAGCAAATCAGACGGTTAGCGCATAGGGGGATTGCATCATGTCATATGAAATCACGAATCTCTGCGTCAACTGTCACGCCTGCATGGATGTCTGTCCCAATGATGCGATCAGTGCCGGAGAGCAACAGGGCCAGAGACAGTTTGTTATCTCGGCAAAAGCCTGCACCCATTGTGATGGTGACTATCTGGAGGCCCAATGCGCCAGCATCTGCCCGGTTGAAGGGGCCATTCTCAATGAGTTCGGTCAGGCGGTAAATCCGGCTGGAAGCCTTACCGGCATTCCGCCCGAACGCATTGCCCGGCTTGTTCTGGAAGGAGTGCTCTGAAGCATGGTGCCCGCACTCACGAGCAAACCGGCAGAAGAGATCGCGCCGGGAGTGAACTGGATCGGTGCTTTTGATCCGGACCTGCGAACCTTTGACCTGATCCTCAAGACGGCCAACGGCACCACCTACAATGCCTATGCGGTACAGGGTGCCGAAGGGGTGGCGATCATCGATACGGTCAAGGAGGAGTTTTCCGGGCAGTTTTTCGACCGTCTGGAACAGGTGACAAGCTATGAGGCGATCAGGGCCGTGGTGCTCAATCATCTCGAACTTGATCATGCCGGCGCCTTGCCCGAGCTGATGCGCCGCGCCCCTCACGCCCATATCTATGTTTCCCAACGAGGGCTCAAGCTGTTGCAGGCGACCCTCAAGGATGAGTTGGCGCATTATCACTATACACTGACCGATGATGGCGACAGTCTGGATCTGGGTGGGCGGGTGTTGCAATTTGTCATGACGCCCTATCTGCACTGGCCCGAGACCATGTGCAGTTTTCTGCTGCCCGACCGGATCCTGTTTTCCTGCGATGTGTTTGGTGCGCATTTCTGCGATCCGCGCCTCTATAACGATCTGGTCGGTGACTTCCGCTTTTCCTTTGAATATTACTTCAGGCATATCATGCGGCCCTTCAAAAAATGGGTGCTGCAGGCGATGGATAAGATCGAACCTCTCGCGCCGGAGATGATCGCTCCCTCCCATGGCCCCATCTTGCGAACCCGCCCGATGGACTATGTCAAAAGCTACCGGCTGCTTTCCGGCTCTCATCTGCCAAACGAGGTTGAAGGCAAGGAGAAAAGCCTGCTGATCTTCTATCTCAGTGCCTATGGCGCAACCGCAGATATGGCACGCTCGGTCTATGAAGGCGCGAGCGCAATCGAAGGCGTGCGTGTCTCCCTCTATGATTTGCAGGGGGGCGAGGTGGAGCCCTTTGTTGATCTGATTGAGGGGGCTGACGGCATGATGTTTGGCTCGCCCACCATCAATGGCGATGCGGTCAAGCCGATCTGGGACCTTCTTGCCTCCCTGATTGCCATCGATACCCGCGGCAAGGTCGGCGCTGCCTTCGGCTCCTATGGTTGGTCCGGCGAGGCCGTTCCCATGATCGAAGATCGCATGCGCGGCCTGAAAATGCGTGTGCCGGAAAAGGGGAAGCGCATCAAATTTCATCTAACAGAACAGGAACTCGAAGAATGCCGGAGCTATGGCCAGGCAATCGCCGAGCTTCTCTCTGGCAAGGCAAGGCCGAAGGTCATCGACTTTGCGGAACTCTGACTAGTAAAGGACCAAGGAGACAATCATGGCAAAAGGAAAACTGACATTCTCGGATATTGATGTTTCCGTCAATGTGCCAGCCGGAACGCGGGTTATCGAGGTTTCCGAAAAGGTGGGGGCAGGCATCATCTATGGCTGCCGTGAAGGCGATTGCGGCACCTGTCTGATGAAGGTGGAAGAGGGCATGGAAAATCTGTCCGAGCCTTCGGTGCTGGAAGACAAGGTGCTGAGGGAAAATATGGCCGGAAAGGATATGCGCTGCGCCTGCCAGGCCCAGATTCTCGGCGAAGGCGAAGTCAAGGTGAAACCGGCCTGACAGGCTCCAGATCATGGCAAGACGCAAGGCGGAGACCAGAAGTCAGGGGCGCTTTGCTCGCTCTCTTACCCATAAAGGACCAATCGAATGCCAAAGATCATATTTCAACATCCCGAATTCGACGAAATCGAAATATATGCGCCAGCTGGTAGCCACAGGAAGACCGTTCTGGAATTGGCAAAGGAATATAAGGTGCCGATCCATTTTGACTGTGGTGATGGCGAATGCGGCTCCTGCGTCATTCATGTCACCGACATCGAGGGCGGCCCCACCCATATGGGCGTTCACATGACCGACAAGGAAAAAACTGTGTTGCAGGAGCTGGGCAAACTGACCAGAGACGAGTTGGAGAAGGTCATTGTCAATGACATGCCCAGCGACTGGCGCCTTGCCTGCCAGATGATCGTCCGCGATGAAGATATCCGCATCACCTATGAGCGCGAATGATGTATCTCGGAACGGACGACAGGCCTGCTGATAACAGGACCAGCATTGACCATCAGGCGCTATATCAGCGCTTGATGGCATGCGCGACGGGAAGGGGCAGCAATGCGCTGTTTCTCGCCCAGATGCTTGCCAGCTGGTTGTCAGACAACAGCGCCTTGCCGCGCTATATGGGGCTGGATGAGCCGCAATTCCGTGAAATGATGGCGGTCTATTTCCCCGGATTCAGTGACATCGCCCTTGCCACCCGACGGGACATCGAGCCGGAACGGGCAAGCGAGCTGGAGGATGTGCTAAAACTTCTGCTGGATCATCGCAGCAATCAGGGCGAAGAAGAAGTCTGGATTGCCCGGATCGTCGCAACCGGATGTATGGGCTCGGATCATTTATGGTCTGATCTGGGCTTGTTTGAGCGCAGGGTTCTGGGGCAAATGCTGCTGCATAATTTTCGCCCGCTGGCTGAGCAGAACAACAATAACATGCGCTGGAAAAAATTCTTCTACCGCCAGCTTTGCGCAAGGGAGGGCTTTATCCTTTGCCGCTCGCCAAGCTGTGAAACCTGCACGGAATATGCTGTCTGCTTTGCTCCGCAGGAAGCATGACGACGCGCTTTCAGAAGCACCATCGCATTGCTCATATCAGCGCTCAGCTTGTCGCCTTGATATGTTGTGCCAGCAGGCTGTCCATGCTGTCGGCGTGGCTGTTGAACCAGTGCGGCAGACTTGTAACGAAGGCATGGCCGAAGTCGAGCTTTCCCGATTGCACTTTTTCATTGGTATTGTGCATCTGTCTGAGCATGCTGTCATGCTCGGCCATATGCTCCACCTGCCCGGAAAAGTTGGTTTCTTCCATCAACCGGTTTTCAAATGCAAATTGCTCTTGCGTATGATCAAGCAACTGGATGAAGAGAGATCTGAAAATGGAAGGATCCATCGTCTCTCCCAGTCTGTTCACAATAAGTGTAAATTGTTGATGGGCATAGTCCATCTCATCGACGCCCAAAAGGTGCCTTCCTTCGTCCCACTCTATCAAAGTCATTTTGTGTCCCCACACATTTAGTTCTACAACTTATAGCATAGTGGGACAGGATTCTGGAATAGCTGCGAACTCAAGAAATTCAGTTAGCTCCATATTCATGATTATGATTTTTTTCTTTTCGCAATAGCGAATTTCTTTTTCTGAAGGCTCTTTGATCAGCGCCCAGCCCGCCGGATCACCTGCATCATAGATCAGGTCCGACATCACCATGCGCTCTGTGTCGCGGATGAAACGCATGCCCAAAAACAGATATTGCTTGCCCTTGCGATAGTTTTTCAAAAAAGGAGGAACACCAAATCCGCCCATTAATTCAGTGAGATAGTCGACGAAGTCGGCGTCGGAAGCAATATAGCTGGGGGTGGGGGACGGTGAGCCGAGTGGCTTGAAGAGGATGGGCAAATCCGCACCCATGGTTTCTGGCTCGATGGGGCTATAGCGTGTGCCATCATATCGGTTGATGACAAAGCGATAGTCGGTGCCGCCGATGCGCGCAAGACCCCTGACCAGATAGTGGGGTGTGGTTTCAAAGCTCTCTTGCAATTGCAAGTCCCGGTTGATGTCGATCACATAGCGGGGTGAAAGCGACTGGATCCAGTCATGCAGAGCAGCGCGCGTCCATTGATTCTCTTTATAGAGCCGGGTCAGAAACTGTTCGATGAAACGGCGGCCGCGCTTGAGTTCCAGATTCATCGCCGCACGCGGAAACTCATACATAAGCTTGGGCGCCATCGGGCGACCTTTATTCATCGCAAGGATCAGGCCGTCGCTGGTGGCTGGCATAGCTTCGCCGGATATGACGTTACGCGCATCAAACAGAGCGCCCGGCCCGAGATAGGGCACGACCTCACCTCGGGAGACTTTTTCTATGATCTGTTCGATAAGTTGCCTTGTCATGATGGTCCTGCCGATCGTCTCTGTTCAATAATCCTCCCCAAACACAAGCAAAAACCGAACCAACTTTCTTCTCTGCCTTAAGTGATTGAATAGGCGAATAAAAATGAAATTCTTCATTTGTCGCAATTGTGACAAATGCGCCCGCTGGTGGTAATTTTGCCTCCAAATCGGGCGGGGAGCTGCGCTGAGGCCGCACACTGAGCATTTGCGACAAAGGCAAACGACAAACTGTCATCTATGCGACAATTTCTCCTTTCTGATGTCACTCTCCTGACCCAACCAGAAAACTGCATCTTAGAAAAATTAAATAATTAAAACAATCAGTTGGTGCAAAATTTTCAAACTGGCACACCCTTTGCAAATTCCTTTGGCAGACACCGTTTCGCGAACCCGTTTGTTTGTGGGACATACGGAACTCAACAAGCCTCAAGGAGAAGACCTATGGCACTTCGTCAATGCGCAATTTACGGCAAGGGGGGCATCGGTAAGTCCACCACCACGCAAAATCTCGTTGCTGGCCTCGCAGAAGCTGGCAAGAAAGTCATGATTGTCGGCTGTGACCCGAAAGCCGACTCCACCCGCCTCATTCTGCATGCAAAGGCCCAGACCACCATCATGCATCTGGCCGCTGAAGCTGGCTCGGTCGAGGATCTGGAGCTGGAAGACGTTCTCAAAGTCGGTTACGGCGATGTGAAATGCGTTGAATCCGGTGGTCCGGAACCCGGGGTTGGCTGCGCTGGCCGCGGCGTTATCACCGCCATCAACTTTCTTGAAGAAGAAGGGGCCTATGAAGATGATCTCGATTTCGTTTTCTATGACGTGCTCGGCGACGTTGTTTGCGGCGGTTTTGCTATGCCCATTCGCGAAAACAAGGCTCAGGAAATCTACATTGTCTGCTCTGGCGAAATGATGGCCATGTATGCGGCCAACAATATTTCCAAGGGCATCGTGAAATATGCAAATTCGGGCAGCGTGCGTCTGGCAGGCCTTATCTGCAACTCGCGCAACACCGACCGCGAGGATGAATTGATTGAAGCGCTGGCCGCCAAGCTCGGCACCCAGATGATCCATTTCGTACCGCGCGACAATGTGGTCCAGCATGCAGAAATCCGCCGCATGACGGTCATTGAATATGATCCGAAGGCCAAACAGGCCGACGAATATCGGGCGCTGGCGCAAAAGATCATTGAAAACGAGAAATTTGTCATTCCGACCCCTTGCTCGATGGATGAGCTGGAAGAGTTGCTGATGGAATTCGGCATCATGGATCCGGAAGACGAAAGCATCGTCGGTCAGACCGCTGACTCTGCTGTTGCCTGATCCCATTCAGGCCTCCCATCTGAACTGTTGCTCAAGGTGTGGGACGGATTGGTCCTCACCTTCACTACGGGGAAAAGACTATGTCGAATATGACGAAAGAAGAGACCGAAGCCCTCATTCAGGAGGTGCTTGAAGTCTACCCTGAGAAAGCGCAAAAGGACCGCGCAAAGCATTTGACGACCAACGATCAGGCGATTGAAAAGTCAAGCAAATGCATCACTTCGAACCGCAAATCCCTTCCCGGGGTGATGACCATTCGCGGCTGCGCCTATGCTGGCTCGAAAGGGGTGGTCTGGGGACCGGTCAAGGACATGGTCCACCTGTCCCATGGCCCCGTCGGTTGCGGCCAATATTCCCGCGCCGGACGCCGCAACTATTATGTCGGCAACACCGGCGTTGATACTTTCGGTACGATGAATTTCACCTCCGACTTTCAGGAGAAGGACATCGTCTTTGGCGGTGACAAGAAGCTCAGCAAGATCGTCGATGAAATCGACATGCTGTTCCCGCTGGCAAAAGGCATGACCATCCAGTCCGAATGCCCGATCGGTCTGATTGGCGATGACATCGAAGCCGTTTCCAAGCAGAAGGGCAAGGAACTGAACAAGACCATCGTTCCGGTGCGCTGTGAGGGCTTTCGCGGTGTTTCCCAGTCCCTTGGGCACCATATCGCCAACGACGCCATCCGCGACTGGGTAATCGATCCGGCCACTGGCAAGGAATTCGAGGCGACCGATTATGACGTCACCATCATCGGCGACTATAATATCGGCGGCGACGCCTGGGCGTCCCGTATTCTGCTGGAGGAAATGGGCCTGCGCGTGATTGCCCAATGGTCTGGCGACGGCACCTTGGCAGAAATGGAAAATACGCCAAAAGCCAAGATGAACCTGCTCCATTGCTATCGCTCCATGAACTATATTTCCCGTTACATGGAAGAGAAGTTCGGTATTCCATGGATGGAATATAACTTCTTTGGTCCAACCAAGATCGAAGAGAGCCTGCGCGCCATTGCCGCCCAGTTCGACGACAAGATCAAGGAAGGCGCAGAAAAGGTCATCGAGAAATACAAGCCGCAATGGCAGGCTGTGGTCGAGAAATATCGTCCGCGTCTGGAAGGCAAGCGCGTCATGCTCTATGTCGGCGGCTTACGCCCGCGCCACATCATCGGTGCCTATGAAGATCTCGGTATGGAAGTGGTCGGCACCGGCTATGAATTCGCTCATAATGACGATTATGACCGTACCATCAATGAAATGGGCAATGCGACCCTGATCTATGACGACGTGACCGGCTACGAGTTCGAGGAATTCGTCAAGCGCGTCAAACCCGATCTCATCGGTTCCGGCATCAAGGAAAAATACATCTTCCAGAAGATGGGCATTCCCTTCCGCCAGATGCATTCCTGGGATTATTCCGGCCCTTACCATGGCTATGACGGCTTTGCGATCTTCGCCCGCGACATGGACATGACGCTCAATAATCCTTGCTGGGACAGCATGACCCCGCCATGGAAGCGGATGGGTCAAGAGGCGGCCATCGCAGCCGAATAGTCAGGCAAATCGAGGCGATGCAGCATCAGGAGGCGTCGCCCGCATCTTCACCGGTATTTTGCCAGAAACTTCGTGAGTTCACAGATTGGTGGCGCGAAGGAGGACCAAATGAATCAAGTCGTTGACAATATCAAACCCAGCTACCCGCTTTTCAGGGAAGAGGAATATCAGAAAACGCTGGGCGACAAGTGGGCTCTGTTTGAAGAAAAGCATGCCCCTTCCAAGGTGGACGAGATTTTTGAATGGACAACGTCCGAGGAATATAAGGAGCTGAATTTCTCCCGAGAGGCTCTTACCATCAACCCGGCCAAAGCCTGCCAGCCCCTCGGGGCCGTGCTCTGCTCTCTGGGTTTTGAAAATACCTTGCCTTATGTGCATGGCTCACAGGGCTGCGTGGCTTACTTCCGCACCTATTTCAACCGCCATTTCAAGGAACCGGTGGCTTGTGTCTCTGACTCCATGATCGAGGATGCGGCCGTTTTCGGCGGCCAGAAGAATATGTTTGATGGTCTGGAAAATGCCCGTGCGCTCTACAAGCCGGACATGATCATGGTTTCGACCACCTGCATGGCCGAGGTCATCGGCGATGACCTCAATGCCTTCATCGGCAACTCGCGCAAGGAAGGGCATATTCCGGAAGATTTCCCGGTTCCCTTTGCCCATACGCCGAGCTTTGTCGGCTCCCACACCACCGGCTGGGACAATATGTTCGAAGGCACCATCCGCTATTTCACGCTCAATAGCATGGATGACAAGGAAGTCGGCTCCAATGGCAAGATCAATATCGTGCCGGGCTTCGAAACCTATCTGGGCAACTATCGGGTGCTGCATCGCTATATGAAGGAAATGGGTGTTGATTACTCTCTGCTCTGCGACCCTTCCGATGTGCTGGACACCCCTGCCGATGGTAAATATCGCATGTATTCGGGTGGTACCACGCAGGATGAGGTGAAAGACGCGCCGAACGCCAAGGATACCCTGCTGCTGCAACCATGGCAGCTGGTCAAGACCCGCAAATTCACCAAGGGCACCTGGAACCATGAGACGCCAGCCATCAATATTCCGATGGGGCTCAAATGGACCGACGAGTTCCTGATGAAGGTAGCCGAGATTTCCGGCAAGGAGATTCCGGCATCTCTGGAGATCGAGCGCGGTCGTCTGGTCGACATGATGACGGACAGTCACGCCTGGCTGCATGGCAAGAAATATGCCCTCTGGGGGGATGCCGATTTTGTCATGGGGCTTGCCGCATTCCTGCTCGAGTTGGGAGCGGAACCGACCCACATCATCTGCAACCATGCCAACAAGCGCTGGAAGAAGGCCGTGGACAAGATGCTGGCCGACAGCCCATACGGCAAGAATTGTGAAGTGCATGTCGGCAAGGATCTGTGGCATCTGCGCTCGCTGGTCTTCACCAACAAGCCCGACTTCATGATCGGCAACTCCTACGGCAAGTTCATTGAACGCGATACCCTCAAGAAAGGGGCCGAGTTCCATGTGCCATTGGTGCGCATCGGCTTCCCGATCTTCGATCGCCATCATCTGCACCGTTCCACGACGCTGGGCTACGAAGGCGCAATGACCATCCTGACGACGCTGACCAACGCCGTTCTGGAGAAGTTGGACCGGGATACCATGGAAATGGGCGTGACCGACTTCAACTACGATCTGGTGCGCTAAGCATCGGCCATATACCGCATCTTTCGCCCCTCCGTCATGCCTATGGCGGAGGGCGCGCAAGGTGAAGAGGAGACCGAAATGCCAAACGTAATGCTCAGATATAACGACAAGGGCGAGCTGCTGTTCTATGTCGCCAAGAAGGATCTGGAGGAGGTGATCACCTCCATCGAGACCGACGATGGCGCGTCATGGGGCGGCACCGTGGAGCTTTCCAATGGAGACAAATTCTTCATTGATCCGATTTCCCCACCACCCGATTTCCCAACGACCCTGCGCTTCAAGCGCGGTTAGCCATTCCTTGGCTGCTTTCGCAATCAACATGCGGTGATGCATGCCCCATGGGAGCGCAGCTTCAGCGGAACTGGCCAATATGAGTGAGAAGCAAAAGCATGAAGGCAGCCAGACTCGCCCGCAGCTTTTGCTTCGCCAAAAGGAGACAGACCATGGCAATGATGATCAATGCAGATGTTTGCACCGCATGTGGTGATTGCGAAACGACTTGTCCGTCCAACGCGATTTCCCCCAAAAAGGGCGTCTATTATATCGATCCGGCGCTTTGCAACGAATGTGAAGGCATCCACGACAGCCCGAAATGTCTGGAAGGATGCTTTGAGGAAGATTGCATCGTTCCTGCCGAATGAGACCCGAGGGGAGGGACGCGCATGCCACCTGCAGCCTGTTGTTCCAAACTGGATGCGCGTCCCTTTTTCTTCAACTGAATATAGGAACGGAGGTTCGCCATGACTGCTCCTCTGTCGCGCGAGCTTGCCTTGCGCATAGGCCTGGCGGCAAATGAATTGCCCGGCATCGACGCCGGGGCATTGATTTCCATTCTCGGCGCGGTGGTCGGTGTGCCGATGACCGAAGAGAAATTCGCCAATCTTGGCATGAAACAATTTCGACAGGTGGGCGGAGAGGCCTTTCTCAGGATCCCGTCCGAAAAGCTGAAGGCTGCCTTGCGCATTCTCAAGGGTGACGGCGTTGGTGAGGCGCTTGATGATCTCACCCTTGATGCCTTTCTGGAAGGCGACATGCCCGGTTCCATCCGCGTTGCCTGCGCCTCCAACGCAGCCGAAGAGATGGATGGGCATTTCGGGTCCTGCCGTCGCTTTCTCGTCTATCAGGTCTCTGCCAGCGAGACCCGCCTCATCGCCGTGCGCTCGGCGATCGAGCCTGATGATGTTGACGAGAAGAACAAATGGCGTGCCGCGCTGATTGCCGATTGTGATGTGCTTTATGTCATTTCCATCGGTGGTCCGGCAGCGGCAAAGGTCGTGCGCGCCGGTATCCATCCGATCAAGCTCGCCAGCGCCAGTCAGGCGCGGGACATTCTGGTCAATCTGCAAAAGGTGCTGGCAGACACCCCGCCGCCATGGCTTGCCCGTGTCATGGGGCAGGAGGCCAAGAGCCTTGCACCATTTCTGGAGGAAATCGAGGAATGATCGATGCTGCGCTGCTTGATGATATCGCCGGTGAAGTGGCGGTGAAAGGGCTTGGAGAGGCCTTGCCACGGCAATTGCGCGGCAAATGGCCGGACATGCATTTTACCTATTGTCAGGATGACGATATCGCCACCGCACGGCCGGTTCTGGAGCGTGAAGGCTTCAATCTTTATCTCGTCGTCGGTGGCGAGGGCTGCATCAGCTTCACATCTGACGGCGACTGCGCGACGGGCATCGTGGTGGCGGAAATAGAAGACTGGGAGGAGGACCGGTAAGGACACCGGGAAAGACCATGAACGAGATCATGAGTGAACCTATAGGAAAGCTTGAGCCGCGCACGGCGCAATTGAGGGAAATCTGCGCCAAGATCAAACCGGGCAGACATCATGTTTCGCTGGTCGAGGCTGTCGGCACGATCCTGCCTGACCTCAATTTCCGTTATCGCACCACATTGACCGGCTGGTACCGTCTCGGTGGGCTTGTTGATGAGGATGGCAACCGGATTGCCACCAGCCTGCGGGAATGGGCAGAGGCGGAATCCGACCATGACATGTTCGCCCTTTATGAGAAATATGGGGCATCGGACTATTTCACCACCCGGCTGGATGGCAAATGCCATTATTTCATTGCGCCCATTGGTCCCGATGCCGCCGACTTCGTGCAGTTGAAGGTGGAGGAACTGACCGAGGTCATCGACCGACCGCTCTTTGTTAATGATCAGGTGCCCGATGATCTGGAAGACCTGCTTGATCCTCATGGTGCCTTTGCCGCCCGTGTGGAACCCAGAGAGCTGACCCCGCCGCGCTATGTCTTCCATTCCATCACCGACATCAGTGCGCTGGTGAGCAAGCAGCTCTCGTCCGAAGGTTCGGACCTGCGCTATATCCGCTTTCTGGAAGAATGGGGCAAGACCACCGCTGCCAGCAAGGATCGCTTCAGCGACCACTTCGTTCTCAAGCTTCTGCCCTTTCTGGATCGCTTCGGCGAGCGCAAGACGGAGGCAACGCCGGTCCCGGTCAGGAAACTGCCTTTGCCCAGCGATAATGTTGCGGGCATGAGCGGCACCAATCTGTCCCATTTCCTCAAGGAATATGACAAGAACGCCGGTTTCCCCATGGCCTGGTATTTCAACATGCTGGTCGAGCAGAAGATCTGGCCGCAGATCGCAACCGCCGTCTATATGGACCATCAGCGCAACTATCGCTATCTGCCCGACAAGGATCTTGAAGTGCTCGAAAACTGGATCCGCTTCCCCTATGTGTTCGGGGCTGGAGCATTGCCGACATTGTTGTGACAAGGCAGCCTTTGTCGCCTTTGCGACAAAGCAGAAATTTGAAAATCAGTGAATTTTCAATGAATTAGAGTGTGGCACGGTGCTTGCTAGATAGAAGTTCGACCATTTCATATAGCGAGGTTTGTGGCCAATGAAACAAAGTGAAATCGCCCAGCTGCTTGACGAGCCAGCCTGCGAGCATAACCACAAATCAAAATCCGGCTGCGCAAGGCCAAAGCCGGGAGCCGCAGCAGGGGGCTGCTGTTTTGATGGTGCCCAGATCGCCTTGCTGCCGATCGCCGATGTTGCCCATATCGTGCATGGCTCGATCGCCTGCGCGGGCAGCGCATGGGACAATCGCGGCAGCCGCTCTTCGGGGGCGAAACTCTACAAGATGGGGCTCACCACCGATCTTACTGAGCAGGATGTCATCATGGGGCGGGGTGAAAAACGGCTGTTTCATTCCATCAAGCAGGCGATTGACGAACAGAAGCCGGAAGCGGTTTTTGTCTATAATACCTGCGTTCCGGCTCTTATCGGTGATGATATCGGCGCAGTGTGCAAGGCCGCGCAAAAGCGCTGGGGCGTACCCGTCGTGCCGGTGGATGCTGCCGGCTTCTATGGCACGAAAAATCTCGGCAACCGCATCGCCGGCGAAACCATGGTGCGCCATGTGATCGGTACCCGTGAGCCTGATCCTGTGCCCGAACATCTTCAGCGCGAGGGCATAAAGGTCCATGATATCGCGCTGATCGGCGAATATAATATTGCCGGTGAGCTATGGCATGTGCTGCCGCTGTTTGATGAACTTGGACTGCGCGTGCTGGGCTCTCTGTCCGGTGATGCCCGGTTCCGCGAAGTGCAGACCATGCATCGCTCGCAGGTCAACATGATGGTTTGTTCCAAGGCGATGATCAATGTCGCCCGCAAGCTCAGGGATGGCTATGGCACGCCATGGTTCGAGGGCAGTTTCTATGGCATCCGCGATATGAGCATAGCCTTGCGCGAATTTGCCCGTCTCATCGGCGACCCTTCGCTAACGATGCGTACAGACGCTCTGATCGCGCGGGAGGAGGCCAGCATATATGCCCGCCTTGAGCCCTTCAGGGCGCGGCTCAAGGGCAAGCGCGTGCTGCTTTATACCGGCGGCGTCAAGGCATGGTCGGTCATCTCGGCCTTGCAGGATCTGGGCATGGAAGTGGTCGCGACCTCGACCCGCAAATCCACCGAACAGGACAAGGCCAAGATTCGCGAACTGATGGGCGAAAAGACTGTCATGCTCGATGAGAGCCAGGGCGCGCGGGCGCTGATCGACATGGTCAACGAGACCGACACCGACATCCTTATTGCCGGTGGCCGCAACATGTATACCGCGCTCAAGGCCCGCATTCCCTTCCTGCATATCAATCAGGAGCGTGAACTCGCCTATGCGGGCTATGAGGGCATGATCACCTTTGCAGAACAGATCCTGCAAGCAGTGGAAAGCCCGATCTGGAAAGCGGTGCGAGAGCCCGCCCCATGGCAGAAGCCAATCCAGATTGCAGCAGCGGAGTAGGGACCATGGCAGACATCATCAAACGCAACAAGGCCCTTTCCGTCAGTCCGCTCAAGGCGAGCAGCTCGCTTGGCGCATCTCTTGCCTTTCTTGGCATTCGCGACGCGATTGCCATGTTGCATGGTGCGCAGGGCTGCACCGCTTATGGCAAGATTTACCTGATCGGGCATTTTCGCGAACCGGTCGCTCTTCAGACCACCGCGATGGATCAGGTCAGCACAATCATGGGATCGGATGAGAATGTCGTTGAGGGTTTGAAGACCCTTTGTGACAAATTCCAGCCTGCTCTTGTTGGGCTTCCGACAACGGGCCTGTCGGAAACGCAAGGCTCGGATGTGAATGGTGCGGTTGCCACCTTCCGCAAGAGCCATCCGGAATGTTTCAAGACCGCTGTCGTGCCCGTCGAGACACCTGACTATGTCGGCTCGCTTGAAACCGGTTTTGGCAAGGCCGTTTATGAAATGATCAATCGCCTTGTACCGGAGGCCGAGCAAAAGGGGGGTATTTCCACCAATCGGCAGGTCAATATTCTGGTCAATGCGTCGCTGACACCTGCCGATATCGATGAGATCAAGGATATCGTCGAAGCCTTCGGTCTGCTGCCTCTCGTGCTGCCGGACCTTTCCACTAGCCTTGATGGTCATCTCAACGAGCGGGATTTCAATCCCCTGACAACCGGGGGAACCTGCGTTGGTGACTTTGAAATTCTGCACAAGGCCCGCGCGACCCTCGTCATCGGCTCCAGCATGATCCCGGCAGCTGACCTTCTGAAGGAACGCACCGGCGTGCCCGACTATCGCTTTGATCATCTGATGGGGCTGGAAGCCGTGGATCAATTCATCACCATGTTGCATGAGCTGACCGGCCAGCCGGTTCCCAAGCGGCTGGAGCGGCAGAGGCAACAACTGCAGGACGCCATGCTTGACAGTCATTTCAATCTGGGTATGGGGCGGGTTGCCGTGGCCGCCGACCCTGATCTGCTCAAGGCCTTTGGAGATCTGCTTGCAGGCATGGGCTGCGCAATGGTCGCTGCGATTGCGCCTTCAAACGCGGCGGTCCTCAAGCATGTTGCCGCAAGGGAAGTCAAGATCGGCGACTTGCAGGAACTGGAGAAATTCGCATCTGGCGGTGGCGCGGACCTGCTGATCGGCAATTCCCATTGCGCGGCGAGTGCCGAGCGGCTCGGACTGCCGCTGCTGCGCGCCGGTTTTCCGCAATATGATCGCATCGGCGCTCCAGCGCGTTGCTGGATCGGTTATCGCGGATCCAGACAGACGCTGTTCGATCTTGTCAACCTGCTCATCGAAACGGAGCAGGGAGCGGTCGAGCCATACAGATCCATCTATGCACAGGTTCAGGACATGAAGGGGGAGCACAATGGCCCAGATCAGCCGCATGCTCACATTGGTGGACGGCACCATTGAAGACGGATTTGAAGACAACGCCTTGAAGATCGCCTTTGCGACCAGCGACCAGCAGCATGTTGATCAGCATTTCGGAACCTGCGAGCGCTTTTCGATTTTTCTGGTCACGCGCGATGAAGCGCATTTTCACCAGACAATCACCTTTTCCAGAGCGGAACAGGATGGCAGCGAAGACAAGCTCAAGGCGCGCATCGGGGCACTGGAAGGGGTTGCCGCGATCTATTGCCGGGCCGTTGGCGCATCCGCAATCGCCCAGCTCAAACAGGCCGGTGTGCAGCCGATCAGAGTACCGGATGGCACCTCCATCAAGATGCAGCTGGGCCTGTTTCAGGAAGAGCTGAGAAGCGGGCCGGCAATCTGGATTTTGCGGGCATTGGAGAAGGCTCAGGGACTGCGGGATGCCCCCCACAGATTCGATGAGATGGAAAGTGAAGGTTGGAGCGAATAGCGAATGAGGATGACATGAGCGATTGGGACCAAATGGTAGTCGAAAAGGATGATCCTGCACTGGCATCTCCTTTCATCACAGAAATGCTGCGCCAGATCAGGGCCGTTGATTCCTATGGTATCTGGGACAAGTCAGAAGGGTATGAAATCATCGATCCCTATATCCTGACCAAGGAGCGTAAGCGGCAGATGCCCGTCATTGGCGATCCGGATGAAGAAGTCGTTGCCCGCATCAAGTCCTGGTACAACGCGCTGGCCACCAGTATTGAGGCCAAGACCGGCCTGATGGCCGTTCCGCTGATCAATCTCACCTATGAGGGTTTCGGCCGCGTGATCATCGCGGTGGGCAAGCTGATCGTCTTTGACAAGAATCTGCGCGATGTCCATCGCTTCGGCTTCAAGTCTCTGGACCATATGCAGCAGGAAGCCGAAAAGATCGTGGCAAGGGCCGCCGCGCTCATAGAAGACCACCGCGATGTCGCAAAGCTTTGACGCGCAGCAGTAGATGGTAATCAGGCAAAAGGGGACCCAAGATGGATGATGCCGAACTGAAAGCTCTGACCAAAGCCGCCAGAAAGGCCAAGCGTATAGCCTCTGAAAAGGCGATGGAACTGCATGATCTGGTGGAGGATCGATTACCCGCCGCATTTGAAGAACTGCCGCAACTGGCAGAGGAAACCTATGCTGCCTGCAAGGCATGGGAAGAAGCCGAAGGGGCCTGCAAGGCGGCTGAGGCGACACTTTGAGAGGAATATGACAGATGACTGCAATTGTCGGACTGACACTGGATGGGACCGAGTGGACACCTCAGTTCGTGGAAATGCTTGACGCCAAAAAATGCATCGGCTGTGGCCGCTGCTATCGCGTCTGCGCCAGAGATGTGCTTGAGCTGGTCGAGCGGGAAAGCCTTGATCTGGAGGAAGAAGACGAGGATCTCGATGATGATGATCCCTTTGGTGATGACGATGATGATGACGGTTTCTCCGATGATACCAGCATGGTCATGTCGCTGAAGAATAAGGGCGATTGCATCGGCTGCGAGGCCTGCTCGAAAATCTGTCCCAAAGGCTGCTTCTCCCACACGACCAAGGAAGCCGCCTGAGGCTGTTTCAGAGAGCGCTTCTGAGAGTGTTTCTGATAGCGCTTCCGAGAGCGTTTGGCGAATATCACTTGCCAGTTCATTGCCGCCCATCATCGTGACAGGATGGGCGGCATTGTTGTCTTTGCAAGCCTGTCTGGCTGACATTGTCGCTTTTGCGACAACCGGTTGGAATGCGGAGAATGATGATAAGTGTAATATTATCAATAAGATAATTTGGTGTTGATGCGCTGGCACGGCCTTTGCAACTTCATGAGAAGAGTTGGAAACCGAGCCAGGAGCCATGACAATGCTGACATTGACCGACAAAGCGCAAGATATGCTGCAAGGCCTGATCGCCAAATCGGAAAAGCCTCTGACGGGGCTGCGCATCGCCGCCGACATGGCTGGCTGCGCCGGGGTCAAATATCGTCTGGCGCTGGTGGCCGAACCTCAAGCCGATGATCACATAGTCGATTGCGGCGCCATCAAGCTCTATGTCGTGCCCGAGAATGCCGAAATCCTCATTGGCACGACCATCGATTTCACCGAAACGGAAAAAGGCTCCGGCTTTACATTCGACAATCCCAATACCGCTGGCATGTGCGCCTGCGGCAAGAGTTTTGCCGCCTGATTGCGCTCTAGGCAAAAGCCATGGGCGCGACGCCCGGTCGTCTGGATTGGGGGAGGGCTCGATTGTCGGGAAAGGTTTTTCGGAATGAATTTGGTAAGGCAAGTCACCATTGATGATACGACATTGCGCGACGGAGAACAGAGCGCCGGTGTTGCATTCACGCGGGATGAGAAATGCGCCATTGCCCGTGCCCTTGTGGCCGCTGGCGTGCCTGAGCTGGAAATCGGTATTCCGGCCATGGGCGAGGCGGAGCAAGAAACCATCCGCGCCATTGCCTCTCAGGATTTGAATGCGCGTCTCATCGTATGGTGCCGCATGTGCGATTTCGATCTGGAAGCCGCGCGAGATCTCGGCGTTGACATGATCGATTTGTCCATTCCCATGTCAGACGGTCAGATCCGGCATAAGCTGGGGCAGGACCGGGATCATGTGTTGCGACAGATCGCAAGCATGGTGCCCAAGGCGCTTGATGCCGGTTTGGATGTGATGGTCGGCGGCGAGGATTCCTCCCGTGCGGATCTCGACTTCGTTCTGAAGGCGATGGAGGTTGCCGCTAGAGCCGGAGCGCGCCGTTTTCGCTTTGCCGATACGGTCGGCATTATGGAACCTTTTGGAACGGCAGAAATTTTTCGCCAGTTACGGGCCAATTCCGATCTGGAACTGGAAATGCATGCCCATGATGATTACGGGCTGGCAACCGCAAACACGCTGGCTGCCGTGATGGGTGGCGCAACCCATGTCAACACCACGGTCAATGGCTTGGGCGAGCGGGCAGGCAATGCCTCGCTTGAAGAATTCGCGCTGGCGGTTGACCGGCTCTATCATTTCCAGACCGGTGTTGATCAACGCCAGTTCAGTGCCCTGTCGCAAATGGTGGCGCATGCCTCCGGGCGGCCCGTCCCCCAACAGAAGAGCCTAGTGGGGGCAAGTGTCTTCACCCATGAAAGCGGCATTCATGTCGATGGACTGGTCAAGAACAGGGAAACCTATCAGGGCGTTGATCCCGAGTGGCTGGGCAGACAGCATGAACTGGTTCTGGGCAAGCATTCCGGCACCAAGGCCGTGCTGCATATTTACGGCGCCATGGGCATCGCCCTGACCGTTTTGCAGGCAAAGGACATTCTGGAAAAAGTGCGCCTCTTCGCCGAGACCTATAAACGGACACCGGCACGCAGCGATCTGATGGATTTTCATCGTCAGGTCATGGCGCATGAAACCGCACATTGAAGCTTGGCTGAAGAGCTGCAACGGCAAGGGAAAAGACGATGAGAAATGACGAACTGGATGCAGAATTGTCCGATCTGGCGAGCGCAGAGGAATTTCTGGACTATTTCGAGATTGATTATGATCCCGGCGTGGTAATGGTCAATCGCTTGCATATTCTGCAACGCTTTCACGACTATCTGGAAATGAAGAGCCGCAAGCCCGATGCCGGTCAATCCTGGTGGGATTTCTACACCGGGCAGCTCAAGCAAGCCTATCAGGATTTCGTCCGTTCCGATGCCCTGACCGAAAAGGTCTTCAAGGTCTTCAAGACCGGCCAGCCGACTTTCGTTCCCCTCGAAGAGGTGCTGAAATAGATGCTCGACAGCTTGCCTCCGCCGCGTTTTGACTATGGCGCCGAAGTGCGCGTCTTGCGCAATCTGCGCAATGACGGAACCCATCCGGGCAGCGACACCGGAACGCTGCTGGTCCGGCGCGGCTCGGTCGGAGTGGTGCGCGACGTGGGAACCTTCCTGCAGGATCAGGTGATCTATACGGTTCATTTCACTGAAGATGATCTGATTGTCGGTTGCCGCGACAGGGAACTCGTGCCCGCTGACGCGCCATGGCTGCCCAACCGGTTTGAATATGGCGACAAGGTCAAGGCAAGGGTTCTGCTTGGCATTGCCGGAGAGGTCGTGGCCGATGTCGGCGATGCGGGTGAAATTATCAAGGTCATCCGCGAGCAGGATATCATCGAGACTTACGGCACGGTCGCCTATCATGTGCGCTTTCCCGGTCGTACCCTTCAGGTGCCAGAAACGGCGCTGGAAGCCTTGAACGATTTGGCGAATGAGGCAGAGAGGCGTGAATGAAAGAAGATATGTTGCTCGCCTATCATCTGATGAGCGCCTCCCTTGCTGCTCATGGCTGCCGGTTTGATGAATTGCCGCCCTTTGCGCAAAGGCCGATTAAAGCACAGTGTGAACGGGCGATCCTTATGGAAAGTCTGGTGCTGGCCAGCGAGCCTGCGCAGACCGTCGTCATTCCCGACAAACTGCTTGAAGAGGCTTTGGCAAATATCACGGCACGTTATGCCTCGCTTGAAGACTTCAGAGCGGATCTTGAGTGCAACGGGTTGACGGAAGACGGATTGAAACAAGCCCTCGCCAAAGAATTGGCTGCCGATGCGACATTGGAACATGTCGCCCAAAATGCGCCTGCGGCAACGGAGGAAGAGGCGCGCAGCTGGTATGAGGCCCATCCGGAGCGCTTCACTCTGGATGAGACAAGAGAAGCCCGCCATATTCTGATCACCGTCAATGATGATATCGAAGAGAACCGCCGTGAGGCTTCTTATGCTCGGATCATGGCAATTGCCCGTGAACTGGATGCGTCTCTTGAACAGTTTGCCGATATGGCCTTGCGTCATTCCGAATGCCCCAGCGCCCTGAATGGCGGAACGCTCGGTATGGTGCCGCGTGGCAAATTATATCCGGAGCTGGACGAGGCCCTGTTTGAAATGGATGCGGGCGGCATCAGTTCTGTTCTGGAAAGCGAGGCGGGGTTTCATATCCTCTATTGTGAGGCAATCCATCCGGCCAGAATGGCGCAGTTCGAAGACGCAGCCCAAAAGATACGTGCGGCGATGGACAAGAAAAGGCGCAGTGAAAGGCAGAAAGCCTTCATAGGGGAGCTGTTAAAGCACCATGGCGCTGATCGCAGGGCTGGTTGACAGGCAAAATGCCAGCCAGATGCGCGGCCCCCCAGATTCTCATTCTCCTGAGTAAGAAATGCCGGAAAATGCGGTTATTACCTTTATTGTAACGACACTATGGCGTTATTGTCTCCGAAATGTTCCAAAAGGAGACTGCGCTTATGGATCTTGTCGATGGCCTCAAGGCATTTGTTGCCACAGCTCAAACCGGTTCATTCACCGATGCCGCCGAACGCATGGGCATATCCAACAGGTTGACCTCGAAATATGTGGCGGAACTGGAAGCCCGGATCGGCGCGCGCCTTCTGCAAAGAACAACGCGCAAGGTTGGCCTCACCCCGGTAGGGGAAGATCTGCTTGCCCGCGCGCCGGCCCTGCTTGACGAGCTTGATGACCTGATCGGTTCGGTGCGCGAGGAATCCAAGGGGCTTTCCGGTCTTGTCCGGATATCGGCGTCCGTATCCTTTGGTGAGATCTATGTGGGCGACATGATCCGGCGCTTTGTTGCCCGCCATCCGCAAATGAATGTCGATCTGCGCCTGAGTGATTCCTATGTCGATCTGGCCAGAGACGGGATCGATCTGGCCTTTCGCATTGGCTCGCCCGGCGTGTCTTCGCTCAAGGCGCGCAAGCTGGGAGATATGGGCTCGGCAATCGTCGCCTCTGAAAGCTATATCGAGCGCCATGGCGAACCGAAAAAGCCGGAAGACCTGCTCAACCATATCTGTATGGTGGATGCCAACCGGCGCGATCCCACCCGATGGATCTTTCTCAAAGACGGCAAGAGCATTGATGTGGTCATCAAGCGCCGCTTTGTGGTCAACAGCGCCAAGGTTGCCCGCGACTGGGCCGTGGCGGGAGACGCCATTGCCTATTGCCCGCGATTCATTGTTGCCGATGATCTGGCCGAAGGCCGCCTTGTGCCGCTTCTGGCTGATTATCAGGGGCTGACGACACCACTCAGTGCGGTTTATCTCGATGGAACAGTCCTGCCGCGCAAGGTCCGCGCCATCATCGATTTTGCGCTGGAAGACATCAAGACCAACAGCCCGTTCTGATGATATATTATTGAGAACAAATTGACGATAGTCATTCAATATAAAGACCATATCATTCTTAGATAAATAGGACCATATTCACTTCAGACGAAACAAGCCGCCTTCCAAACCAGAAAACAGACGGCATCGAAACAAGGAGTGAATGAAATGAATATCGTAATTGTTGGCGCAGGTAACATCGGTTCTGGTCTGGCAAGCGTATTGGCTAAAACCAGCCACAGCATCACGGTCGTTGACGCAGATAACGGTGTTGCAGCCGCAGCCCGTCTTAAAGAACAGGGCGTAGAGGTCAAGGCGGGTGCATTGAAGCCATCTGTGGCCGCTGCTGATCTGGTGATCCTGTCCACCCCGTTCGCCGCCTCCAAGGCCGTTGTTGCAGAGGCAGACTTTTCCGGCAAGATCCTGGTGGATGTCTCCAACCCGATCACCGACGACTTTTCCGCTCTTCAGCTCGGTTTCTCCAGCTCTGCTGCGGAAGAATTGGCAAAATTGGCGCCCGCAGCCAAACTGGTCAAGGCTTTCAACACGGTATTTGCCCAGCATTATGCTTCCGGCCTGAAACTGAATGGTGAAGCCCTGCAAACCTTTGTCGCTTCCGATGATGAAGCAGCAAAGTCGGTGGTAAAGGATCTGGCCGCTGAAATCGGTCTGGAACCCAAGGATGCTGGCCCGCTTTCCAATGCCCGTTATCTGGAGCCCCTTGGCTACCTGAATATCAATTTCGGCTACATCCTTGGCTATGGCACCAAGATCGCTCCGAAATGGCAGTCCGAATAACATCGGACACCTTGCCCGGATGTCCGGCAAAGACCGGTATCGGCCGGCAAGGACAATAACCAGAATAACCAATAACAAGAAAAACAAACCAGCAAGAAGCGAGCCGGGCATCCGGCTCCTTCTCAATAAAGACAAAAGCAATCCGATCATAGGAGAAAGACAATGAGCGTGACCCATTCCCTGCAAAGCCTTCGCGATAACCTGAAGGCATCCGACCGCATGCCGTTGGTCTTTCTCGGCCATGGCAACCCGATGAATGCCATTGAAGACAATGTCTATTCCAAGAGCTGGAGCCAACTGGGCGAAACCCTGCCGCAGCCACAGGCCATCCTTGTAGTCTCTGCCCATTGGATGACCCAAGGGGCGACGCTGGTGGATGTCTCCAATCTTCCAAAGACCATTCATGACTTTTATGGCTTTCCCGATGAACTCTTCGCCCAACAATATCCCGCCCATGGAGATCCAAAGCTGGCACGGGAAGTGGTAGCGCTGCTGGCCAGCCATCATGCTCAGGAAGATGATCGTTGGGGCCTTGACCATGGTGCATGGACTGTCTTGCAGAGAATGTATCCTGAGGCCAATGTGCCCGTATTTCAGCTCTCCATTGATATGACCAAACCGCTCAAGTGGCATCTGGAGATTGGCAAGACCCTTGCCCAATTGCGCCAGAGGGGTGTTCTCATCCTTGGTTCCGGCAATGTGGTGCATAATCTCAGAGCCATGCGCTGGGGAGGCAAGGCACAGGATTTCGCGCTGGAGTTTGACAAACTCTTCGCCGACAAGCTTGCCAACCGCGACTATCGGGGACTTGCCGATCCCAAGGAGTTGGGTACCCTTCTCAGAATGGCGCATCCGACCGTAGACCATTATCTGCCAGCGCTGACCATCGCCGGCGCTTCCGATGAGAAAGACGATCTGGCCTTCATGACGGAGTCGATCGATCTGGGATCCGTTTCCATGCGCTCTTTCGTCTTTCACGGAGCGTGATAAGCGGTCAAAGCCAATCACCCGACAGCAATCACCAACCAGCAAACAAATAAAAATAACAACGAAGAGAGAACAGAGGAGAACGTTATGTTGATCGATGGAAAATGGACCAAAGACTGGCAGCCGGTTCAGAAATCGGACAAGGATGGACGCTTCGTGCGCCAGACATCGAGCTTCCGCAACTGGATCACGCCAGATGGTGCGCCCGGACCCACCGGGGAAGGGGGCTTTGAAGCCGAAGCCGGACGCTACCGCCTCTATGTCGCGCTCATCTGCCCCTGGGCATCCCGCACCCTGATTGCGCGCAAGCTGAAGGGGCTGGAGGAGATCATCCCGGTAACCGTTGTCAATCCCACCATGGGTGATCAGGGCTGGTCCTTCGGTGGCTATCCCGGTGCGGATGAAGATCCTTTGTTCGGCTCCGCCTATATTCACGAGCTTTATAGCCGCGCTGATCCGCATTTTAGCGGGCGGGCTACCGTGCCGGTCCTGTGGGACATGAAGCGCAATGTGATGGTCAATAATGAAAGCGCCGATATCGTGCGCATGTTCGATAAGGCATTCGAACATATGGTGCCCTCCGACATCCGCCTTTATCCGGAAGATCTGCAAGAGGCAATCGATGCTCTCAATCCCGAGATCTACGACAAGCTCAATAACGGCGTCTACAAGGCAGGCTTTGCGACGACACAGAAGGCCTATGACGAAGCCGTCGATGGCGTGTTCGAAATGCTCGATCGTCTGGAGCAGCGCCTTGAGGGGGATTTCATCTTCGGAGACCGCTTCACCGAAACTGATATTCGCACCTTCGTGACCCTGATCCGCTTTGATGCGGCCTATCACGGCCTGTTCAAGACCAACAGAAAGCAGATCAAGGACTATCCGCGCCTGTCTGCCTATCTGGAACGGGTTTTGCGTCTGCCCGGTGTCGTGGACACGGTCAATATGGATCATATCACCCGCGGTTACTATTCTATCAAGGCGCTCAACCCCAATGGTATCCGCCCAACCGGCCCGGCCCATCTGGAAGCGCTTCTGAACCCGGTTGAATAAAAGGCTTCGAATTGGTTTGATTTTGGTATAGACCGGCATTGGAGCGATCAATGGAGAGAGACGCAAAAAAACGGCCCTCCATTGACCATTGCTTCCAAAGGTCATTGGCGTCCTGCCAAATAGTCCAAATCACCAAAGAGGCCAGAACCAACATGAAGACGAGCATCGGCAATTATCTTTTCACGCGCCTGAAGCAAATGGGGATCGGACATGTGTTCGGCGTCCCGGGGGATTTTACGCTTCAGATGCTGGACCAAATCGAGGATGTCGAGGGGCTCGCCTTTGTGGGCAATTGCAATGAGCTCAATGCAGCCTATGCCGCCGATGGTTATGCGCGGCTCAACCGGATCGGGGCGATGATTACCACCTATGGGGTGGGGGACCTTTCAGCCCTGTGTGGCGTGGCGGGAGCCTGCGCGGAAAATGTGCCGCTTGTGTTCATCTCGGGTGCGCCGCCGCTCTATGCCATGGAAGGCCATTTGCGCATTCATCATTCGCTCGCTGAAGGCGACTTCGACAATGTCATGAACAGCGTGCGCGAATTTACCGTTGCCCAGACCCGACTGACCCCGGCCAATGCCGCTTTCGAGATCGACCGTATCCTGCGCATCTGCTGGATAGAGCGGCAACCGGTCTTCATCCAGATCCCATCCAACATTTCCTATCTGATGATTGATGCCCCAGACCATCCGCTGGACCTTTCCACGCCGCAAAGCGATGGAGAAAGCCTGAAGGCGGCCATAGCGCTTGCCAGACAGCATCTGGAAAGAGCCAAGCGTCCAGCCGCATTGATCGACATGGATGTCGACCGCACCGGCTATAGGGACGCGCTGGTCGGACTGATCGAGAAATACAAGATCCCTTATGCATCCTTCCGCTCGGGCAAGGCCATTCTCAGCGAACAATCCGGGCTGTTCGCCGGAATGTATCATGGCGCGGCCTCTCAGCCGGAAATCCGCGATATCATCGAAAAATCCGATTGCCTTTTCGTAACCGCACCCAGCTTTGTCGAGGCCAGCACCCTTCAATTCATCGACCAGATGCCTGCCGAAATGATCATTTCCATCCGTGGCCATAGTGCGACCATCGGTGGCGAGGTGTTTGAAGGGGTGATGGCTGAAGAATTGATCAATGGCTTAAGGGATAGCCTCGCTGAAAAACCGGCGCCTCTTCAGCCTGTCGGGGCAGCCGCTTCGCTTGCGCCCGCCATCGAGCCGGAGCAGGCCCTGACGCAGAAACGGCTTTGGCCCATTCTGGCAGAGTTCTTTGCTAAGGGCGATGTGATCCTTGCTGAGAATGGCACCTCCAACATCGCGCTGACCGATATCAGGCTGCCCGAAGGCGTCAGCTATATCTCGCAAATGGTTTGGGGCTCTATCGGCTATTCCTTGCCCGCCTTGCTGGGCACGATGATGGCCGCACCGGATCGGCGTCATATCCTGTTCATCGGTGACGGTTCATTCCAGCTCACCGCGCAGGAACTCTCCACGATACTGAACAAGGGCCTCAAGCCGATCATCTTCCTCATCAACAATCGCGGCTATACCATCGAGCGCTATATCCAGGGCATGCATGCCGCCTATAACGATGTTGCCAACTGGGACTACACCGGATTGCCCAAGATTGTTGCACCAAATGTGGAAACATTCACCGCTTCTGTGAAGAGCGAGGGGGAACTGGCCGATAGTCTCAAGCAATGTGAGGGCCGGGACTGCGCCTCATTCATCGAGATCCATCTTGATCCCTTCGATGCGCCCGAACCGCTCAAGGTCTTTGGTCCCAAAACCGCAGAGCTGGATTATGGCCCCAGACGCGGCAAACGCAGATAGAGATAGGTGCGACAGGTGCAGATAAAGCCGAAAGGCGCATATCGTCCCATATGACAGGGCTGTAAAGCCGGACGCGGAATCAGTTGCAGATACCAAACAGGAGCAGTTCCTTGACGGCCTGTTTGGTTTCCTCCCATTGCTCGTCATTCATGTCGCTGCCCTGATTGAGGGTGGAAATCTGATGCTTGAAGTCTGCGTAATGCTGCGTCGTCGCCCAGATGGTGAAAAGCAGATGCTTGGGGCTGATCTGGCGAATCTTGCCCGCAGCAATCCATTTGTGAATGACGCCGACCCGCTCGTCGGTCCATGAGCGCAGGGCCGTTTCCAGATAATCCTGCACGATCGGAGCGCCCTGAATGATCTCGTTGGCCCAGACCATCGAGCCATAGGGGCGCGTTCTGGCCAGCTCCATCTTGGTGTCGATATAGCTGCCGAGCGCTTTTTTAGGGTCGGCATCTTCAACGATTTCATCGGCAGCGGCCCGCCAAACATTGAAGATGTCCTCGACAACGGTGCGGTATAGTAACTCTTTGGTAGAAAAGTAATAAACGACGTTGGACTTGGGTAATCCTGCCTCTTCGGCAATTTTACTTATGGATGCGCCTTTAAAGCCGAATTGCGCGAACACTATTTCTGCTGCGGTCAATATATTTTCAATATTCTGCGCCCGGTTTTTTTTCTGTTTCGTGAGTTTCTGGGGTCTCATGCTTCTACCTGTTTTGTTAGTCTGCTCGGGCGATGTCGTGATTATTTAATTACAAAGAAATTTTCTGATAGCCTGTAGATAAACTCTCAACCGTCCAAAAATCGCTGCTTCTTTTTTTGACTTTCCATGGTTGAATTTTGAGCAACTGCACGAATGTTTCGCAAATACATGAAAAGCTGACCGATCGTGCAGAAAAAATATTGACCGATCGTGCGGATAGTGCAAGCGTTCATATCACGAAAGCGGCATTTGGCAAAAAAAATCGCAAAAAACAGCAATCTGCCAAATCGACCACAGGGAGCCGGGGGCTCTTGCAGAGTTGAGGGGACGGAAGATGTATCAGGTCAACAATATCATAAATGGGGCAAGTGTCGCTTCCCTTTCCGAGCGCAAGAGCGCCATTTACAATCCGGCTACTGGCGAGCAGATCGGAGTGCTGGGGCTTTCTTCCGATGCTGAGGTTAATGCCGCTGTGGCAGCGGCCAAAACCGCGCTGCCGGGCTGGGCCGCAACGCCTCCTGCCAAACGGGCGCGTGTGATGTTTGCCTATCAGGCTCTGGTGCGTGAGCGAGCCGACGACATCGCCCACGAGATTAGTCGCGAACATGGCAAGACCCACGATGACGCGCTGGGCGAGGTGGCCCGCGCTCTGGAGGTTATCGAATTTGCCTGCGCCATTCCCGAATTGCTCAAGGGCGAATTCTCGCGCAATGTCGGAACTGGCATCGACACCCATTCCGAGCGTCAGCCGCTTGGCGTTGTCGCGGGTATCACGCCGTTCAACTTCCCGGCCATGGTGCCGATGTGGATGCTCCCGATGGCCATCGCCTGCGGCAACACTTTTGTTCTGAAACCCTCCGAGCGCGATCCATCTGCTGCCAATTTTGTATGCGAGCTGCTGATGGAGGCCGGTTTGCCTCAAGGCGTTCTCAATGTGGTGCATGGCGACAAGGCGGCCGTGGATGCGCTGCTTGATCACCCGGATGTCAAGGCGGTGAGCTTTGTTGGCTCGACCCCGATTGCCGAATATGTCTACAAGCGCGGAACGGACAGCGCCAAGCGGGTGCAGGCACTGGGCGGGGCCAAGAACCACATGATCGTCATGCCTGATGCTGATATGGATCAGGCCGCCGATGCCCTGATGGGGGCGGCATTCGGATCAGCTGGTGAGCGTTGCATGGCGGTTTCTGTCGCCGTTCCCATTGGCGCGGAGACCGCCGCCAGACTCGTTTCCAGCCTGAAGCCCAAGGTCGAAGCGCTCAAGATCGGCCCTTCAAGCGATGAGACGGCAGAAATGGGCCCCGTGATCACCGCCGCAGCCAAGGAGCGCATTGTCGGGCTCATCGATAGCGGCGTGCAGCAGGGGGCGGAACTGGTGGTCGATGGTCGCGGCTTCGAGCTTCAGGGCTATGAGGGCGGCTACTTCGTCGGCGGCACCCTGTTCGACAAGGTCACCCCGGCTATGGACATCTACAAGACCGAAATTTTCGGGCCGGTGCTCTCTGTTATGGAGCCGCAGAGTTTCGAGAGCGCTGTCGAGCTGATCAATATTCATGAATATGGCAACGGTACCGCGATCTTTACGCGCAATGGCGATGCAGCGCGCAAATTTTCCAGCCAGATCGAGGTTGGCATGGTCGGCATCAATGTGCCCATTCCGGTACCCGTCGCCTTCCATTCCTTTGGCGGCTGGAAACGCTCCAGCTTCGGCTCGCATGGAATCTATGGGCCGGAAGCCGTTCATTTCTATACCAAATTGAAGACCACCACGACGCGTTGGCCCGAGGGACTGACCGAGGGCGCCATATTCACTTTCCCGAGCTAGGGAGAGCGGCGGGGCCGCGCAACTGGTTTAACAATAATATTTAAGCGCCTGAAAACAGACCGGAAAACCGGCGGCGCACTTCCAGAATAGCCCATTGGGCAAAATTAATATGACAGGGAACCAGATCATGAAAAAGAATCTGCGAGTGGATGGAGACCGCCTTTGGCAGTCTCTGATGGACATGGCGAAAATCGGTCCGGGCGTCGCTGGTGGCAACAATCGCCAGACCCTGACCGATGAAGACGCCGAAGGGCGCGCCCTGTTCCAGACATGGTGCGAGGATGCGGGCCTCTCCATGGGGGTCGACAAGATGGGCTCCATGTTCATGACCCGTCCGGGCACCGACCCCGATGCGCTGCCGGTCTATGTCGGCTCACATCTCGACACCCAGCCCACAGGCGGTAAATATGACGGCGTACTCGGCGTGCTTTCTGCGCTCGAACTGGTGCGCATGCTCAATGATGCCGATATCAAGACCAAACACCCGATTGTCGTGGTCAACTGGGCCAATGAGGAAGGCGGTCGTTTCTCGCCGCCAATGCTGGCGTCCGGTGTCTTTGCCGGTATCCATACGCTCGATTATGCCTATGGCCGCAAGGATCTGGAAGGCAAGACCTATGGCGATGAGTTGAAGCGCATCGACTGGGTTGGCGACGAGGAAGTCGGCGCCCGCAAGATGCACGCCTATTTCGAATATCACATCGAGCAGGGGCCGATCCTTGAAGTCGAGAAAAAGGAGATCGGCGTCGTTACCCATTGTCAGGGTCTCTGGTGGCTCGAATTCACCCTGACGGGCAAGGAAGCCCATACCGGATCTACCCCCATGGCGATGCGCGTCAATGCCGGCCTTGCAATGGCCCGCATTTTCGAGATGGTGCAGGAAGTGACTATGGCCGCCCAGCCAAATGCCGTTGGCGGTGTCGGGCAGGTGACCTTCTCGCCCAACTCGCGCAATGTTCTGCCCGGTACGGTGACCTTTACCGTCGATATCCGCACCGTCGACATCGACAAGCTCAATGGCATGCGTGATGCTATCAAGGAAAAAGCCGCCGTTATCTGCGAGGAGCTTGGCGTTGGCTGTTCGGTCGAACAGGTCGGGCAGTTCGATCCTGTGACCTTTGATCCGACGCTGGTCGACCGGGTGCGCAATGCAGCCATTGATCTTGGCTATTCGCATATGGATATCGTCTCAGGTGCCGGTCATGATGCCTGCTGGGCTGCCAAGGTAGCCCCCGCCACGATGATCATGTGCCCATGCGTTGACGGGCTTTCCCATAACGAAGCGGAAGACATTTCCAAGGAATGGGCAACAGCCGGGGCCGACGTGCTTTTGCAGGCGGTTCTGGAAACAGCCGAGATCGTCGAATAGGCCCACCGGAACAGGGCTGATATTCGCCGCCATGATGATGTATGGCGCGAGACAAAAGGCGCGGATTCCCGATCCATGAACAGGGCACAAAGCCCGGTGGAATCCGCCCATGCAATGACCTGACAAATGGGCTCCGGCATCCGCAACAGACTGCCGGAGCATTCACCAGACCAAGGCAAGAGGCAGAAGGTTCGCTTACCGGGAACGCCCGAACTGTATCCAGCGCCCATGGCTTCTTGGCATGAAACTTGAAGGGAACAGCAACATGAGCAAAGTGATTAAGGGCGGCACCATTGTCACCGCCGATCTGACTTATGAAGCCGATGTGAAAATCGAGGATGGTATCATTACCGAAATCGGTTCAAATCTTTCCGGCGATGAAATTCTGGATGCCACGGGATGTTATGTCATGCCGGGGGGCATTGACCCGCATGTGCATCTGGAAATGCCATTCATGGGCACTTATTCGGCAGATGACTTTTCCTCGGGCACCCGAGCTGCCGTTTCCGGCGGCACCACCATGGTGGTTGACTTCTGCCTGCCCGATCCCGGCCAGAGCCTGATGGACGCCCTGATGCGCTGGGACAACAAATCCACCCGCGCCACCTGCGACTATTCTTTCCATATGGCCATCACCTGGTGGGGCGAACAGGTTTTCAATGAAATGGAAACCGTGGTGCGCGAGAAGGGCATCAACACCTTCAAGCATTTCCTTGCCTATAAAGGCTCGCTGATGGTCAATGACGACGAGCTGTTCGCCTCCTTCCAGCGCTGCGCCGAGCTGGGGGCGATGCCGCTGGTCCATGCCGAGAATGGCGATGTCGTGGCTTCCATGTCGGCAAAGTTGCTCGATCAGGGCAATGTCGGCCCAGAAGCCCATGCCTATTCCCGTCCGCCGGAAGTGGAGGGCGAGGCCACCAACCGCGCCATCATGCTGGCCGATATGGCTGGCGTGCCGCTCTATGTCGTCCATACCTCCTGTGAGCAGAGCCATGAGGCCATCCGCCGCGCCCGCCAGAAGGGCATGCGCGTCTATGGTGAGCCGCTGATCCAGCATCTGACCCTTGATGAGAGCGAATATTTCGACAAGGACTGGGATCACGCCGCCCGCCGGGTGATGAGCCCGCCATTCCGCAACAAGATGCATCAGGACAGCCTGTGGGCAGGTCTTCAGGCGGGATCGCTCTCCTGCGTGGCAACCGATCACTGCGCCTTCACCACCGAGCAGAAGCGCTATGGCGTTGGCGATTTCACCAAGATCCCGAACGGCACCGGCGGCCTTGAAGATCGTATGCCGATGCTCTGGACCTACGGCGTCGGCACCGGTCGTCTGACGATGAATGAATTTGTCGCCGTCACCTCCACCAACATCGCCAAGATCCTCAACATGTACCCGAAAAAGGGCGCGATCCTTGTCGGGGCTGATGCCGATATCGTGGTTTGGGATCCCAAGTTGAAGAAAACCATTTCCGCCGCAACTCAGGTCTCGACCATCGATTACAGCGTTTTCGAGGGCAAGGAAGTGACCGGCCTGCCGCGCTTCACGCTCTCCCGCGGCAAGGTCGTGGTTGAGGAAAGCACCCTGAAGACCGAAGAGGGCCACGGCAAATTCGTTGCCCGCCAGCCTTACGGAGCGGTCAACAAGGCGCTGTCGACATGGAAGGAACTGGTCTCGCCGCGCCCGATCGTGCGCGCAGGCATTCCACCGAGCGGTGTTTGAATGCGAGCCGGTGAACAAATCCTTGCGGGTGCGACATGCATCCGCAGGGCAAGCTTTTTAAAACAGGCATAATCCGAACGGGAACAAGCAACGATGATGCACTCCGACTTCCATGTGGTCTCTGCCAAGGACCTCTGTCTGACCTTTCAGACCAACGATGGGCCGGTCCATGCGCTCAAGGATGTCAATCTCCAGATCGACAAGGGCGACTTTGTCAGCTTCATTGGTCCGTCCGGTTGCGGCAAGACAACCTTCCTCAGAGCCATCGCTGCACTGGAAAATCCCACCTCGGGCGAATTGATGGTCAATGGTACAACGCCCGAACTGGCGCGAAAGGACCGCGCCTACGGCTATGTGTTTCAGGCCGCCGGGCTTTATCCATGGCGCACCATCGCCCGCAATATCAAGCTGCCGCTCGAAATTATGGGTTTCACCAAGGCCGAGCAGAATGCCCGCGTCGAGAAGGTTCTCAAGCTGGTCGATCTGGAAGGCTTCGGCAACAAGTTTCCATGGCAATTGTCCGGTGGCATGCAACAACGCGCTTCCATTGCGCGGGCGCTGTCTTTTGATGCCGATATCCTCTTGATGGATGAGCCCTTCGGGGCGCTCGATGAAATCGTCCGCGATCATCTCAACGAGCAGCTGCTGCATCTCTGGTCAAGCACCGGCAAGACCATCGGCTTTGTGACCCACTCGATCCCCGAGGCGGTCTATCTGTCGACCAAGATTGTCGTCATGAGCCCGAGGCCGGGCCGCATCACCGACGTGATCGAAAGCACATTGCCCAAGGAGCGGCCGCTTTCCATTCGCGACAGTCAGGAATTCATCGATATCGCGCATCGTGTGCGTGAGGGTCTGCGCGCCGGACATGGTGACGGAGCGGATGATGCGTAAATTATTTGCCATTTGCACTGTTATTTTGGTCATTGTTGCGCTCTGGTATGGCGCGGCGGTGAAAATGAATGCCAAATGGGCCTATGATCAGGCCGCTCGCGCCAAGGTCGAGCTGTCCTTTTCCGAATTGGTCAAGGATACATGGGCGCAGGAACGCCCCGTTTTGCCAGCGCCCCATCAGGTGGCCGCCGAGCTTTGGGATACCACCATTGGCAAGAAGATCACCTCCAAGCGTTCGCTGGTCTTCCATGGCTGGATCACGCTGGAAGCGACCCTTTTGGGCTTTGTGGTCGGCACGTTGCTGGGCATCGTCCTGTCTGTCGGCATCATCTATATTCGTGCCATGGACATGAGCGTCATGCCGTGGGCCATCGCCTCCCAGACCATACCCATTCTGGCCATCGCGCCGATGATCATCGTGGTGCTCAATTCTGTCGGCATTCAGGGACTGATCCCCAAGGCGATCATCTCGGCCTATCTCAGTTTCTTCCCCGTGCTGGTCGGCATGGTCAAGGGCCTGAGAGCGCCTGACCATATGCAGATGGATCTCCTCAAGACCTATAATGCCTCCAGAAGTGATGCCTTCTACAAGCTGCGCCTGCCATCTTCGGTGCCCTATCTCTTCACCTCGATGAAGGTGGGCATTGCCGCCTCGCTGGTCGGCACCATCGTTGGCGAATTGCCAACCGGTGCGATCCGTGGCTTGGGTGCGCGCCTGCTGACCGGCTCTTATTATGGCCAGACCATCCAGATGTGGGCGGCGCTGTTTGCCGCAGCCTTGCTGGCCGCCGGACTGGTCGCGCTGGTGGGGCTGGCCGAAAAATCGGTACTGAAAAGAATGGGGATGGTGCGATGATCTTGGTTCTGTCAGCTTTCGTCATCTGGATTCTGGCCTCCTGGGTCAATGTCAGGCTATCCCGCTCGAGCGCACATGACACGCTTCTGGTGCGCTTTCTGGTGCCCTTCATTTTCGGCGCAACCATCATCGCAGCATGGGAATTGCTGGCTCGGGGGCTGGAAATTCCGGGCGTGATCCTGCCGCCGCCTTCGGCGATCGCCACCCGCTTTGCCGCCTCGACGGATATTCTCTGGCTTGATTTCTTCCAGACCTTCGTCAAGGGAGCCCTGACCGGCTATGTCATGGGCTGCGGCGCTGCCTTCCTGACCGCGATCCTGATCGACAGGGTACCCTTTTTGCAAATGGGTCTGCTGCCGGTTGGCAATTTCGTGGCGGCTCTGCCGATTGTTGGCATCGCGCCGATCCTTGTGATGTGGTTCGGCTTTGACTGGCAGTCAAAGGCTGCCGTGGTCGTCGTCATGGTCTTCTTCCCCATGCTGGTCAATTGCGTGCAGGGCCTGTCCGATACCGACCATATGCAGCGGGATCTGATGAAAACCTATGCCGCCAGCTATTCGGATACATTGTTGAAATTGCGTCTGCCTGCGGCGATGCCATTCATTTTCAATGGCCTGAAAATCTCTACCACCTCGGCGCTGATCGGGGCCATTGTGGCGGAATTTTTCGGCTCGCCGATTGTCGGCATGGGCTTTCGCATCTCCACCGAGGTGGGCAAGCTCGGGCTCGATATGGTCTGGGCGGAAATTACGGTTGCGGCCATTGCCGGTTCCCTGTTTTACGGGGCGGTCGCCGCAATCGAAAAAGGGGTGACCTTCTGGCATCCATCTCAAAGGGGCTAAAAGACCCCATTCAATAACCAAAGAAAAAACAAGCAACACCTTAACCAACTCCTTTATGGAACACCAAAGGGAATAGAAGATGAGAGACACATTGAAGAATTTTGCGATTGGCGCATGTGCAGCTGCCTCGATCTTTGCAGCCACCGGAGCCCACGCGGCAGATGACTTTACCCTTCAGCTCAAATGGGTCACGCAGGCCCAGTTTGCCGGCTATTATGTTGCACTGGAAAAAGGCTTCTATGAAGAAGAAGACCTTGCCGTCACCATCAAGCCGGGCGGCCCGGACATCGCGCCAACGCAGATTTTGGCCGGTGGCGGCGCTGACGTTGTCGTCGACTGGATGCCTTCCGCCCTTGCTGCCCGCGAAAAGGGCCTGCCGCTGGTCAACATCGCCCAGCCATACAAATCTTCGGGCATGATGCTGACTTGCCTGAAGGAAAGCGGCGTCAAGACCCCTGAAGATTTCCCCGGCAAGACCCTCGGCGTCTGGTTCTTTGGCAATGAATATCCGTTCCTGAGCTGGATGAGCATTCTCGGCATTCCAACCGAGGGCGGAAGCGATGGCGTCACCGTTCTCAAGCAGGGCTTCAACGTGGATCCTCTGCTGCAGAAGCAGGCGGCCTGTATCTCCACCATGACCTATAACGAATATTGGCAGGTTATCGACGCTGGCATCTCGCCGGACGATCTGATCACCTTCAAATATGAAGATCAGGGCGTGGCCACGCTGGAAGACGGCCTCTATGTTCTGGAAGAGAAACTCTCGGACGATGCCGAAGTCGACAAGCTGGTCCGTTTCGTTCGCGCTTCCATGAAGGGCTGGAAATATGCCGAAGCCAATCCGGATGAAGCTGCCGATATCGTTCTGGAATATGACGAAACCGGCGCCCAGACCGAAAAGCACCAAAAGCGCATGATGAGCGAAGTGGCCAAGCTGACCGCAGGCTCCAACGGCGCACTGGATCCGGCCGACTATGAGCGCACCGTCAAGACGCTGATGAGCGGCGGCTCTGCTCCGGTTATCTCCGCAGCGCCGGAAGGCGCATGGACCCACAAGATCACCGATCTGGCTCTGAAATAACAGCCGGTCGCTGACATCTCCTGCAGCCGGGCTTCTACTGGCTGCAGGCAAGATTGCGGCCTGCCGGGCAGACCGGCAGTGCCGTCCCCAAAGCAATCGAACAACACGGAAATTCAGTCGCCGCGCAGATGCCTTTTGCGCGAACAGGCCCTCCTTGTCTCGAAATCGAGGTGTCATCGGGCAGGGGCGGGGCTGGTTGGCGGCGGAATTCAGACAAGACAATGTGAAGGCACAGGCAAATTCATGCTGATACAGAGTGAACTCAACAATCGATCGGCAGAGATGGTTTCGGGCATTCCAACTGGCTCGCGAGAGCTTTTTGATGAAGCCCGTCATTTGCGCAAGTCCGATCTGGAAAGCCTCATGGCGCGTGCTGCGGATATTCGTGATGGCCATTGGGGCCGCACGGTGACCTATTCGCGCAAGGCTTTCGTGCCGCTGACAAATATGTGCCGTGACACCTGCGCCTATTGCACCTTTGTTAAGCATCCCGATCATCCAGATGCCAATATCATGTCACCCGATCAGGTGCTGGCGACGGCCCGCAAGGGCGAGGCAAAGGGCTGCAAGGAACTGCTCTTCAGTCTCGGCGAAAAACCCGAGCTGCGCTATGAAAAGGCCCGCAAGGCGCTGTCATTGCTCGGTTATGACAGCATGACCGATTATCTCGCCGCCATGTGCGCACTGGTGCTAGCCGAGACATCCATGCTGCCCCATGTCAATGCCGGGACACTCAGCGACGAAGAGCTGGCAAAATTGCGTCCGGTTTCTGTTTCCATGGGCATGATGCTGGAAACCACCTCCCGACGCCTCACCGGCAAGGGCGGGGCGCATCATGCCTGCCCGGACAAGGTGCCGCTGCAAAGGCTGCGTACGCTGGAGCGGGCAGGGCAGCGCAAGGTGCCCTTTACCACCGGCCTGCTAATCGGCATTGGCGAAACATGGGCCGAGCGCATCGAGGCTCTTCACGCCATCAATGACAGCCACGCCCGCCACGGTCACATTCAGGAAGTCATCATCCAGAATTTCCAGACCAAGCCGGATATCGCCATGGCCAGCCATCCCGAGCCGAGCCTTGAGGATATGCTCAGAACCATTGCTGCGGCCCGGATCATCCTGTCGCCCGATATCAGTCTTCAGGCACCGCCCAATCTTAGCGCCCGCCATATCGCCTATCTTGATGCAGGCATCAATGACTGGGGCGGGATATCGCCAGTAACCATCGATTTCATCAACCCCCAGCATGCCTGGCCGCAGATCGAGGCACTGGCAGAGAGCTGCAAGACATCCGGTTTCGCGCTCAAGGAACGCCTGCCGATCTATCCCGCCTATCTGCAACGGGGCAGTGATTATCTAAGTCCCAAATTGCAAGGCCGCATTGCCGCCATGGCCGCAGACAACGGACTTGCGCGCGAGCAGCGCCATCTGACGCAAGGAGAATGAGAACATGTGCAATGAAATGGAAAAAATCCTGAATCCGAGTGATGGTCTGGTTGCCAAAGGGCTTTCCTTGCCGGTCGGGGCTGTTCTCGACAAGGCTCTGGAAGGGCGAGAGATTTCGCAAGATGAGGCAGTGTTGCTATTCAAGGCAGAAAGCGAAGCCGACAAGCAGGCCATCTACAAGACAGCCGATCTTCTGCGCCAGAAGGCCAATGGTGATCTGGTCACCTTCACGGTGAACCGGAACATCAATTTCACCAACATCTGCTATATGGGCTGCAAATTCTGCAATTTCGCCAAGCGGGCCGAAGATGAGGATGCCCAGTGGCATTCCGTTGCCGAAGTGGTGCGGCGCTGCCATGAGGCATGGGATCGCGGCGCGACGGAGGTCTGCATTCAGGGTGGGCTGCATCCGAAATTGCCCGGCTCCTATTATGAAGAGCTGTGCCGCGCCATCAAGGCGGAGCTGCCCGACATGCATCTGCATGCCTTCTCGCCGTTCGAGGTCTGGTATGGCGCATCCAAGAGCCGCAAGCCCTACAGGGAGTTTCTGCAAGAGTTGAAGGATGCCGGATTGGGCACGATGCCTGGAACTGCCGCCGAAATTCTCGATACCGAAATCCGCAAACAGCTGACCAAGGACAAGCTGAAAACCGAAAAATGGGTCGAGATCGTTCGCACCGCCCATGAAGTGGGTATTCGCACCACAGCCACCATCATGTATGGCCATATTGATGCGCCCGAGCATTGGGCCGCTCACATCGATCTTGTCCGCTCGATCCAGAAGGACACTGGCGGCTTTACCGAATTCGTACCGCTTTCCTATCAGCATGTCGGCACCGCACTCTATGCCGAGAATCCCGGCAAGGTGCGCAAGGGGCCGAGCATCGATGAAATCGACAAGATGCATGCGGTCTCGCGCATCATGCTTTCTGGCTTCATTGACAATATTCAGGTCTCCTGGACCAAGCTTGGACCGCAACATGCTCTGGCGATGCTTGATCGTGGAGCCAATGATCTGGGCGGTACCCTGATGGAGGAAAGCATCTCCCGCTCCGCCGGTGCGGATCATGGGCAGGAGATCACGGCCTATGAGCTGACGCAGATCATTCGCGCTTCCGGTCGCATGCCGGCGCGGCGTTCGAGCGATTATCGCATTCTGGATATCTATGATGATCACGATCCCAAACCGCTTTCCCCGCTGATCGAGCGCGGCGGCAAGGACCCGCTCGATTTCCTCAGGATGTTCCCGGTCAAAAGGCCGAAGCTGGAGGCCGCCGAATGACGCTTGCAAATAAACCAAGGGTGACATTGCTGGCTGGTGGTGTCGGCGGCGCAAAAATGGCCGAAGGCCTTGCCGCGCTCGAGGATATCGATCTGACAATCATCGGCAATGTGGCCGATGACGAGGAATTCCACGGTCTGTGGGTGTCACCCGATATCGACACCATGACTTATACCTTGTCGGGAAGGATCAACCGCCAGCAGGGCTGGGGGCTGGCTGACGAGGGCACCCGTGCGCTCGATATCCTGACAACATTGGGAGAAGATACATGGATGATGCTGGGCGATAAGGATTTCGGCCTGCATATCTATCGCACCATGCGCCGGGTAAAGGGTCATCGGCCATCTGATATCGCGCGCGACATTGCCCGCGCCTTCGGCGTCAAGCCTGCCATCCTTTTGCCGACCGATGACAGGGTGCAAACGAGAGTGAAAACGCAGAAGGGCTGGCTCACCTTTCAGGAATATTTCGTCCGCGAGAAATGTGCACCACAGGTAGAAGCGCTGGAATTCTGCGGTATAGCTGAGGCGCGTCCAACGGACGAAGCGCTTGCTGCCATCGCCGATGCGGATCTGATCGTGATCGCTCCCTCCAATCCATTGGTCAGCATAGAGCCGATCCTCGCCATTCCCGCTATTCGGGATGCGGTGAAGGCGGCCTCTGGAAAGAAGATCGCTGTCAGCCCGCTCATTGCTGGCAAGGTGGTCAAGGGCCCCGCGGACAGGATGATGGCCGCGCTCGGCCTGCGTGCCGACGCCTGCGGCGTTGCTCATCATTATCAGGGATTGATCGAGCATCTGCTGATTGATCATCAGGATGCGGATCTGGCGCAGGAAATTGCAGCGCTGGGCATAACGCCCACTTGCTCCGACATCCTGATGAAAGACGCTCAAGACAAGGCCCGTCTTGCACGGCAAGTTATTTCAATTGCAATGGGCTGCAAGCTGAATGGAGAGGCTGCATGAGCACAAGAATGCTGGTTCTCATCCCCATGAAGGACCCTGCCGAGGCGAAATCCCGCCTCAGTCCGGCCTTGAGTGAGGCAGAGCGCTCCCGACTGGCGCTTCTCCTGTTCAAAACGGTTGTCCGGCGCATCCAGCAGGCTGTCATGGGCCTCAAGCAAAGCGGCTCCGGTGAGGGCAGGATCGATGTTGCGGTCGTTTCAAACAGCGCGGAAATCGTGGCTTTGGCTGCGGAACTGCAAATTGGCCATATCAACGAGCAAGACAATGCCGGACTGAATAGCGCAGTCACTGAGGCCGCCAAAACGGCATGTGATCTTGGTTATGAGCGACTCTGTATCCTGCCCGGAGATCTGGCCGATCCATCGCACGAGGATATCGCCCGGCTGTTGTCCTATCCGGTTGACGGGCAAACCGTCGCTCTCTGTCCGTCGCAGGATCTGGGCACCAATGCGCTTGTCGTGCCATTGCCTTGTCCTGTCGCATTTTCTTTCGGGCCGGATTCTTTCACCCGCCATTTCAGTCTGGCCGCTGATGCGGGGATGATGCCGGTAATCCTGCCGCTCAAGAGCTTGCGCCGCGATGTCGATACGCTGGCTGATCTGGACTATCTCGATGACGGCTGGAAAATGGCCATCGGCAATGGCGAAAGGGCATGAGCATGGATAGTCTGTCGAGCCTTTCCATTATCGCCATTCCCGGCGTGCCTGACATCGAGAAAGGGGATGATCTGGCGGCAATCCTCGGCGATTGCCTTGTGGCCAGCGGCTATCAACCCAAGAGAGGCGATATCCTTTGCGTGGCGCAAAAGGTCTTCTCCAAAGCCGAGGGTTGTATCTATCCGCTTTCCGGCGTCACACCGTCCGACGAGGCCCTGCGCTATGCGCAGGAGCTGGGCAAGGATCCGCGCAAGGTGGAAATCGTGCTGCGCGAGAGCGCCGAAGTCATTCGCGCCTTCCGCCATCCGGGCCAGAGCGAAGGCACCATGATCTGCCGCCACCGGCTTGGCTTCATTTCCGCCAATGCCGCCGTCGATGAATCCAACATTGCCGAAACGGATGCCGCCATGACGCTGCCGCCAGATCCCGACGCAAGCGTGCGCGCCATGCGGGATGCGCTGGAAGCCCGTTTTGGCTGCCAGATCGGCGTGGTCATGACGGACACCTTCGGCAGACCATGGCGGATTGCGCAGGTCAATGTGGCCATTGGGCTTGCCGGAGTGCCTGCCACGATCCGCGAGCAGGGAAACAAGGATGCCTGGGGGCGCACCATGAAGGTGACCGAGGCAGCCTTTGCCGATGAAGTGGCCGCAGCCTCCGGGCTGGTTGTCAAAAAGGCAGCAAAAACACCCCTTGTCCTGTTTCGCGGGCTGGAATGGAGCCCGAGTGAAAGCCGGGGCGAGGATTTGTTGAGAGGGAAACAAGAGGATATGTTCAGATGACGATCGCAATCATTGGCGGCACCGGGCCGCAAGGGCAGGGATTGGCCCTCAGATTTGCGCGCGCCGGTGTTCCGGTCGCTCTCGGCTCGCGTGATGCTGCACGCGCCGCCGAAATAGCCCAAACTCTGGCACAGGAGCTGGCAGAGGGCAGCGCTGCCATTACCGGGCTTGGCAACGAAGAGGCCGTTGCAACGGCCGATGAAATGGTCATTCTGGCGGTGCCTTTCTCGGGCCATAATGCCACTTTGTCCGCGCTCAAGCCCCATCTTGAGGGCAAGATCCTGATAGATATCGTGGTGCCCCTCAAGGAAGGCGACCCAAAGAAGGTGGAAATGCCGCCCGAAGGTTCGGCAACCGAAGCCGCGCAAGCTCTTCTCGGGCCGGAAATCCCGGTCGTGGGGGCGCTGCATAATGTATCGGCTACGACCCTGAAGACCCTTGAATGGGCCATCAATTGCGACATTCTGGTTTGCGGCAACTCGTTGGCCGCCCGCCAGAAGGTCATGGAACTGATCAGCAAGCTTGGTGTTACGGCCTATAATGCCGGAGACGCGGAAGCCGCACGCTGCATCGAGGCCATCACGCCCATTCTCATTCGCATCAATATTTCAAAGCAGGTGCCTTTCACCCATGCCGGGCTGAAGATCTGGGCGCCCGACCATTGATGTCTGACAACAATCACCGACTAACCAACGACAAGACTTGAAGAACAAGGACAGGAGAGAGAGATGGAATTCGGTATTTGCTTTAAAGGCTTTGTAGAGCCGAAACGCGCCCGCGCCCTTGTGCGACAGGCCGAAAATGCTGGCTTCACCTATTGCTGGTTCTATGACAGCCATATCCTTTGGCGCGAGAGCTATATGGCCATGGCCATGTGTATGGAACATACCACCAAGATGCGCTTTGGCCCCTGTGTGACCAACCCCAACACCCGCGACTGGTCGCTGGCCGCCTCGATGTTCGGCTCGCTGGCCAAACAGTCCGAAGGCCGCTTTGATATCGGCCTTGGTCGCGGTGACAGCGCCGTTCGCGTCATGGGCCTCAAGCCAGCCCCGCTCAAGCGGCTTGAAGAATTCACCCATGTGGTCAAGGCTCTGGTGCGCGGCGATGAAGCCCAATATGGCGAATGCCCCGAGCCGGTCAAATTTCCATGGGCCGAGGGCTACGAGTTGCCGGTCTGGGTTGCTGCCTATGGCCCAAAGGCGCTGAGTTCTGCCGGGCGCGTGGGGGATGGTCTCATCCTTCAGATTGCCGAGCCGAGCATTGTCAAATGGCTGGCCAGCACCGCCATTGAAGAGGGCAAGAAAGCGGGCCGTGACATGTCGAATTATAAGGTCATGTCCGCAGCGCCTGCCTATTTCGGCACTCGGGAAGAATGCATTGCCGCCACGCGCTGGTTCCCAGCCATGGTGGGCAACCATGTCGCCGATATCGTCGAAAAATACGGCACCGAGCGTGACGACATTCCCGCAGCTCTGACCGCCTATATCAAGGATCGCAAGGGGTATGACTATTCCAAGCATGGCCAGAGCGACAACCCCTATCTCGATTTCATTACCGATGAAATCATCGAGGGTTTCAGCGTTCTGGGCGCAGCCGAACAGCATATCGCCAAGCTGAATATTCTCAAGGATGCTGGCGTAACCCAGTTCAACATCTATCTGGATAATGGCAAGGAAGAGCAGATTATCGCTGAATATGGCGAGACCATCATTCCGGCCTTTGGTGCCTGATAAGGAGCGGTTGACGTGGACCGGTTGCTGATCAACCGGTTCAACTTGACGGGGCGGTTCTTTTCGAACCCGCCCCTTTTTTATGCCTGATTGCCGCGCTCTGAGACAGGGCGGTGAGGAAAGTCGAGATGGGATCAGGCCAGCAGATTTTCATGGGGCTTGGTCGCCTCGACCAGTTGGGCCTTCTGCTCGAAACCATCGTCTTTTGTCAGTTCGGCAACATGCAACAGGGTTGTCATGATCTGCTCGCGTTCGCCATCGGGCAGTTCGAAATAATGGCGGGCAAAGGTGTCGCCCAACGGCGAGGGGGCCTGCTTGAGAAGAGCGGTGCCTTCTTCTGTCAGTTTTGAAATGACTATGCGCCGATTGGTGTCCGGACGCATGCGTTCGATGAGACCTTTGGCGACAAGCTTGTCGAGAATCCCCAAGACGGTGGGCGGCGAGAGATCAACCTGCCGGGAGATGGCGCTGCCCGTCGGCTCGCCAAGATCGCGCACACATCTGAGCACAATGAGCTGGGGCAGGGTCAGCCCGCTTTGCTTGTTCAGAAAGCGGGAGTGAATATCAAGGGCTCTGGCAATCGTGCGAATGGATTTCAGCACGACGCGCATCTCTTCGTTTGGTGTCATTTTCGTTTGCTTTTATTCATTGGAACCAAATTGTCGTCAAACTGTTGTATATTAAAGATTAGTGTACTAATAATTATGAGTCAAATAATCAGTAGGAGAATGTTAGAGCTTATGTGTGGAATTTGCGGCGAAGTCAGATTCGATGGATCCAGTCCTCAGGTTGCAATGATCGAGTCGATGACAGACCGCCTGTCCTCCAGAGGACCGGACGCTTCGGGAACCTATTTCAGAAACAATATCGGCTTCGGGCACAGACGCCTGAAGATCATCGATCTGTCTGAGGCTTCGGCCCAGCCATTTGTCGATCAGGCGACCGGTCTGGCGATGGTGTTCAATGGCTGCATCTATAATTACCCCGAACTGCGCAAGGAACTGGAAGGCAAGGGACACAAATTCAGATCCTCTGGCGATACGGAAGTCATCCTCAAGGCATGGGCCGAATGGGGTGAGGATGCCATCCCGCGGCTTCAGGGCATGTTTGCCTTTGTCATTCACGAAGAGAAAAGCGGGCGGACCATTCTGGTGCGCGACCGCTTTGGCATCAAGCCGCTCTATCTCAACGAGAGCGCAAGGCACATCCGCTTTGCGTCCTCTTTGCAAGCCATTCTGGCGGGTGGCGACGTGGACCGTTCGATAGACCGCGTCGCGCTGCACCACTATATGACCTGGCACGCCGTGGTGCCTGCGCCGCGAACGATCCTTGCAGGTGTGCGCAAGCTGCCAGCTGCGACCATCCGCATCATTGAGGCCGATGGCCGTTCGAGCGAGCGGCAATATTGGGTGCCGACCTTCGAGCGCTCCAGTGAAGATGAAGAGCGGAGCGAAGAGGAATGGTGCGATCTGCTGCTCGACAGCCTGCGGACTTCGGTAAAGCGCCGCATGGTCTGCGATGTGCCGGTTGGCGTGTTGCTGTCCGGTGGTGTTGACAGCTCGCTGATTGTCGGCCTGCTGGCCGAGCAGGGTCAGAGTGGCCTTGCCACCTATTCGATCGGCTTTGAAGATGCCAACAACGAGAAGGGCAATGAATTTGAATATTCAGACCTGATCGCCAAACATTACGGCACCAATCATCACAAGATCCATATCCCCTCGGTCGAGATGATGGAAAATCTGCCCGGTGCCATCAAGGCCATGTCGGAACCGATGGTTTCCTATGACAATATCGGTTTCTATCTGCTCAGTCGCGAAGTCTCCAAGACCATCAAGGTGGTTCAGTCCGGGCAGGGGGCAGACGAGGTCTTTGGCGGCTATCACTGGTATCCACCCTTGCAGCAAACAGCAAATGCGGTGGAGACCTATGCAGCCTCCTTCTTTGACCGCGATCACGGCAGGCTGGCGCAGCATCTTTCGGCGGACTATCTGGCCGATCAGGATGCAAGCCTTGCCTTCGTTACCGAGCATTTCGCCCGCTCCGGCGCGTCCGACCCCGTCGACAAGGCTCTACGCCTTGATACCAACGTGATGCTGGTCGATGACCCGGTCAAGCGCGTGGATAATATGACCATGGCATGGGGACTGGAGGCGCGTGTGCCATTTCTCGATCATGAGGTGGTAGAGCTGGCCGGACGCATGCCAAGCCGCCACAAACTGGCTCATGATGGCAAGGGGGTGCTGAAGGAAACGGCCCGCAGGGTCATTCCTGCCGCCGTAATCGACAGGCCGAAGGGCTATTTCCCGGTTCCGGCGCTCAAATATATCGAGGGGCCATATCTGGAGATGGTCAAGGATGCGCTCAGCTCGCAGGCGGCAAAAGAGCGCGGCATCTTCAAGGCGTCTTATCTGGAGGATTTGTTCGCGGCCCCGTCCGATCATATCACGCCTCTGCGCGGTTCCGAGCTGTGGCAGGTTGCTCTTCTGGAAATGTGGTTGCAGGCACTGGAGGATTAGAGCGATGTCCAATGATCGTGAGAAAAACAAGCCTCTGGGGCAGCATCGCCTGCGCCGCATCCGTCAGGAAGGCATGAGCACGCTCTATTCCTCGCACCAACTGACCGAGCAGAATGTGGTGCTCGATTGCGGCTGGGGTCGGCTGATCTTTGGCAATACATTTGAAAAGCCTGAAGACCTGATTGCGGTGATGCGGGACGAAAGGCCCGATCAGCGCGATATCGCCTTCTATGTCCGTGATCCGCATGTGGTTCTGGCTCATGCGCCGCAGGAATATTTCCTTGATCCGTCCCACACCTATCGGCTGGATCTGTCGGTCTATCGACCGGCCCGCCAGCGCAAGACGACCTATCACATTCGTCGCCTTTCAACGCAGGCCGATGCGGATGCGATCAATGTCATTCTGGCCGAAAGGGGCATGGTCACCGTGCCGCCGGAATTTTTCTGGCGTCATCGGGATGCAGGCACTGTCACCATGCTGGTCGCCGAAGACGCATCCAACGGTGATATTCTGGGCGCGGTGATGGGCATCGATCATTCAAAGGCTTTTGATGATCCGGACAAGGGCTCCTCGCTCTGGTGTCTGGCTGTCTCGCCCAGCGCGCCCCATGCCGGCCTCGGCGAATCCCTCGTTCGCCGTCTTGCCGAGCAGTTCAAGGCGCGTGGTGCTTCCTACATGGATCTCTCGGTTTTGCATGACAATGAGCAGGCCATTGCCCTTTACGAAAAGCTGGGCTTTCGCCGCGTCAATGTCTTTGCGGTCAAGCGCAAGAACCAGATCAACGAGAAGCTGTTTGTCGGTGAACAGTCGGAAAATGAGCTTAATCCCTACGCCCGCATCATCGTCAATGAAGCGCTGCGGCGCGGCATCCATGTCGAGGTGACTGACGCTGCCAACGGCTTTTTCCGCCTCAGTCATGGCGGGCGGTCTGTGCGCTGCCGGGAGTCGCTGACAGATCTCACCAGTGCTGTGGCCATGTCCATCTGCGATGACAAGCGCATGACGCGCAATGTGGTCGAGGCGGCTGGAGTGCGCGTGCCCGAACAGCTTGAATATACCGACGAGGCATCGCTTGCGGACTTTCTGCAAAAGCATGACGCCCTTGTGGTCAAACCAGCGCGCGGCGAGCAGGGCAAGGGCATTGCCGTGGGGTTGAGCAAGGCCGACGAGGTTCTGGACGCAATCGAGCGGGCGCGGCTGGTCTGCGAGGATGTTCTGCTGGAAGAATGCTATCAGGGCCACGATTTGCGGCTGGTGATCATCGATGACAAGCTGGTCGCGGCTGCGCTCAGGTTGCCCGCCCGTGTGATCGGTGATGGACGCTCTTCTGTTGCCGCCCTGATCGAGAAGCAGAGCCGCAGGCGCGCGGCCGCAACGGGTGGGGAAAGCACAATCCCGATGGATGCCGAAACCGAACGGTGCGTAGCGCTCGCTGGCTATGACATGGACGCGATTCCTCCGTCCGGCGTTGAAATCATGGTGCGCAAGACCGCCAATCTGCATACTGGCGGCACGATTGTGGATGTAACCGAAGAAGTGCATCCCCAGCTTGTCCATGCCGCCATAAAGGCCGCAAAAGCGATAGATATCCCCGTAACGGGTATTGACTTTATGGTCAAAGATCACAGAAAACCGGACTATATATTCATTGAAGCCAATGAAAGGCCGGGGCTTGCCAATCATGAACCTCAGCCGACTGCCGAGCGGTTCATCGATCTTCTCTTTCCAAGATCCATGCCAGCATCGGCCAGACAGGAGCTTCGAAAACCGGGACAATAATCCGACCCGATGGCAGGTAGAGCGGAGAGAACGAACCATGGTGATGCTGGCGATTGACACCGAATATCTTCAGAAAATACTCGACAAGCTTCTCTTCATCCCCAGTCCGACCGGTTTTACCGACCAGATTGTCCGCTTCGTTACCAATGAACTGATGGCGCTGGGGCTTGAGGCTTCGCTCACCCGCCGTGGCGCCATCTGTGCCATTCGCCAGGGATCAAGGCGCAAGGGTGCCCGCGCCATTGTGACCCATCTTGATACGCTGGGGGCGCAGGTCAAGGCGCTCAAGGATAATGGCCGCCTGTCTCTTGTTCCGGTCGGCAACTGGTCGGCCCGTTTTGCCGAAGGGGCGCGCGCCACCGTCTTTTCCGAAGAGGGCAGCTATCGCGGAACGATCCTGCCGCTGAAGGCATCAGGGCACACCTTCAATGAAGAGGTGGATACCGCTCCCGTCGGCTGGGATCATGTGGAGTTGCGGGTCGATGCACTGGCGCGGAATTTTGAAGATTTTGAACGTCTCGGCATTGAGGTCGGCGATATCGTCGCCATTGATCCGCAGACCGAGTTCATCGATAACGGCTTTATCGTCTCGCGCCATCTGGACAACAAGGCCGGTGTGGCGGTTGCGCTCACCGCGCTCAAGGCGATGCAGGATGCCGGGCAGGTGACGCCCGTTGATATCCATTTTCTCTTCACCATCGCCGAGGAAGTCGGCGTGGGCGCGTCATCGGTGCTGACGCCAGACGTCGCTTCCATGATCTCGGTTGACAATGGCACATCGGCGCCGGGGCAGAATTCCTCCGAATTTGGCGTCACCATTGCCATGGCCGACCAGACCGGCCCGTTCGATTATCACCTCAATCGCAAGCTCGTCGCTTTGTGCAAGGAAAATGATATCCGCTACCAGAAGGATATCTTCAAATATTATCGCTCGGATTCGGCCAGTGCTGTGGAGGCCGGGGCAGATGTGCGCACCGCGCTGATTACCTTCGGCGTTGATGCATCCCACGGCTATGAGCGCATCCATATGCATGCCCTGCGCTCTCTTGCCGAACTGATCACCGCCTATGTGGGAAGCGATGTTGAAATCCTGCGCGACTTCGAGCCGACCATGGAAGGAATCGCCGGTTTCACCAATCAGCCCGTTGACGAAGCCGAGCAGAAATTGACCAAGGATGTCGAGAATGAGGTACTCGGGCCACAGGCCTGAAGCTGCGGTTCACTCGAACACCATGCGCGGGAAATAGAAGGACACCACCCAGTTGGGGGCGTCGACCACTTCGCTTATCCGCAAATCGCCACAAACCGAGCAGAGCATATAGGCGTCCACTGCCGCCATGCCATTTTCCGCGCACAGAAGGTCGATCATGCCGGATACCGCATCGCGGGCACCGCTCATCAGGTCCGGGCCTATTCCGGTCGTGACCTCATAACCCTTGCTGTCCAGATGGCCGGATACCGGGCCGGGTGTGGTAAAGCGCGGCATTCTGAGCGGGGTCTGCCGGACAAGATCGAAGCTCAGCGCCACCTTCATCGGGCTCTCGATTGCCGTGCCGCAAACCTCGCCATCCCCTTGCGCAGCATGGGTGTCTCCGACCGAGAATAGCGCGCCTTCCACCTCTACCGGCAGATAAAGCACGCTGCCTGCGCTCAGATCCCTGATGTCGAGATTGCCGCCGACCCGTGTTGGCGGAATGATGCCATGCTGGCCCATCTTGGCCGGAGCATTGCCCATGGTACCGGCAAAGGGTTTGAGCGGCACCCTTGCTAAGGTTCCATAAAGGGCAGGTGTCAGGCCTTGTGCATCATAATCCCAAATATGCAGGGCGGGGTCCCTGAACTGATCGGCCAAAAGACCAAAGCCGGGGATATTGGCCGTCCAGCCGAACCCGGAAGGGGTGAAATTCTCGGTCGTTATCTTGAGAATGTCTCCCGGGCGGGCACTTTCAATATAAATGGGGCCGGTAACCGGATTGACCTTTGAGGCATCGCGCGCCATCAGATCATCGACGCTACTGTTCGGTGTGATCTGTCCGGCGGAGGCATCCATACAGTCAAATTCCACGCTCTGGCCCGGATCAATCCGCGCAACCGGCGCAATGGAATTGTCCCAGCCATAATGATGTTGGGCAGAATGGATCGTGTAATCGCAGAATTGGTGGCAGAATTGGCACATGGGTCATTCCTTGGCACAAGTCAGCCGGACAATCATGTCCAACATCAATTGAGCCCCTTTCTTGACATCCGCCCATTCGGTCCATTCTTGCGGTGCATGGCTTATGCCTTTGCGGCTTGGTACGAAAATCAGACCGGAGGGGCAGAAGGCCTGCATCGTCTGGGCGTCATGGCCAGCGCCCGAAGGCATGAGCCTGTAGGAGAGGGCGCTTTGCTCCGCTTCCTCGACAAAGGCCTGCTTGATGTCCTGATCCAGATCCTGAGGCGGAAGATAGCTGCGCTCACTGATCGAAAAGGAAAGATTGTTGCGGTTCGCCACGGTCTCGACCACCGTTTCCATCGCTGTTCTGAGCCTTGACATAAGCTCTGCCGAGGTGTCGCGGATGATGATGGTGAATTCGGCCTCACCGGGGATCGTATGCGGAAAATTCGGCCTGATCTCGACCTTGCCGATGGTGATCCGCGACTGGTCAGAGCCAATCCGGTCGATCACTCCGGCAATCGCCGCGCCAATGGTTGCAAGGCCTGTAAAGGCATCCGCGCGCAAATGCATCGGCGTGGTGCCGGAATGGTTCGCTTCTCCCTTCAGCGTGACATTGAGCACCAGAACGCCGGAAATGCCCTCGACGATGCCAACCGCATGCTGTTCGCTTTCAAGCACCGGCCCCTGTTCAATATGCATTTCCAGAAAGGCCTTGATGCTGTCCTTTGTCCAAGCTGCATCGGCGAGCTTGTCCGGATCAAGCTTTTGCGCCTTCATCGCGTCAACAAGCCTTATCCCGTCGGCATCCGTGGCTTTGTCCAGCCCGTCAGGCTGGCATTGTCCGCTTATTGCCTGCGAGCCGAGCATGCCGCCAAAGCGACCCTCTTCTTCAGATGTCGCGACAACCACCAGCGGGATCGTTGGCTTGATATCGGCATCCTTCAGGCAGCGGGCACATTCCAGCGCCACGGCAACACCCAACGCGCCATCAAATGCCCCGCCTTCGGGCACTGTATCGAGATGAGAACCCGCCATGATGCAGGCCTTGTCTGCTTCTCCCAACCGGCCAAAGACATTGCCAACAGCATCTTCGTGAACCGAGAGGCCGTCCTTTTTCATCTCTTGCAAGAACCAGCGCCGCAGCGCCATGTCCGGATCGGAAAATCCGATCCGGTTATAGCCGCCGGTTTCCACATTGAGTCCGAACTTGTTGATGCTGTCAAACAGCTGCTTGAGACGTTTGGCATTGATCTTGAGGGATAAGTCGGACATGCGGGCCTCGGATTTGTTTGCAAACTGGACATTCTGGCTGGCTGGACAGCCTATTTTGAGCGCGTCTGCATAAATTATAATCAATCATGGGTTTTGATCTAATTTATTATAATCAATGCTTGAAAAATAAACAATTCTGCGCCCTAATTGGCTTTGATAATAAATGAGGGAGAACGTTATGAATAGATTGCTCTCCGCAGTTTTTGCTGCGGCTTCATTGCTGTTTGCCTCTCCGGGCTATGCACAAACGCCAAGTAATATTCTGATTGTGGGACAAATTGCCGAGCCGAAATCTCTGGACCCGGCGGCGGATACTGCGGTCAATGACTTCCGCATTCTGGTCAATATGTATGACGGTCTGGTTCGCTACAAGGATGGCACACTTGAGGTCGAACCGTCTCTGGCAACCAGCTGGACCATTTCCGATGATGGCCTGAGCTACAGTTTCAAGCTGCGCGAAGGGGTCAAGTTCCATGATGGAACGGACTTCGATGCCGAGGCGGTCAAATTCAATTTCGATCGCATGCTCAAGGACGATCACCCCTATCATGATACAGGTCCGTTCCCGCTGGCCTTCTTCTTTTCCTCCGTCAAGGACGTAACGGTGGTGGATCCGCTGACCGTAACCTTCGAGCTGAACGCGCCCTATGCGCCCTTCCTTTCCAACCTTGCCTATCCGACCGGGCTGATGATTTCCCCGGCGGCGGTCAAGCAATATGGCAAGGAAGTCGGGCGGCATCCGGCAGGGACCGGCGCCTATAAATTTGCCGAATGGGAATCCAATGCCAAGGTCGTGCTGGAAAAGAATGCCGATTACTGGGATGGAGCACCGGCGCTTGAGGCGGTGATCTACCGCCCGATTACCGATGCCAACACCCGAGTGGCCGAAATGCTGGCCGGTGGTCTTGATGTGATGGTTGAGGTGCCACCTGACAACCTGGCCCAGTTCCGCGACAATGCCGCCTTTGCTGTGTATGAGCAGGCAGGCCCGCATCTGTGGTTCCTGATCCTCAATGCCAAGGAAGGCCCATTTGCCAATAAGGAAATCCGTCAGGCCGCCAACTATGCAATCAACAAGACTGCGCTGGTCGACAATATCCTTCAAGGCACGGCTGAAGTGGCCGCAGGGCCAACCCCTCCGGCCTTTGCATGGGCCTATGACGAAACGCTCCAGCCATATCCCTATGACCCCGAGAAGGCCAAGGCGATGCTGAAAGAGGCAGGCTATGATGGCAAGGAAGTGACCTTCTATGTCACTGAAGGTGGCTCTGGTATGCTGGACCCGACAGCCATGGGCACCGCCATTCAGGCTGATCTGGAAGCCGTCGGCATGAAGGTGAAGATCGAGACCTACGAGTGGAACACCTTCCTCGGCAAGGTCAATCCCGGCCTTGAAGGCAAGGCGGATATGGCCGAAATGGCATGGATGACCAACGATCCCGACACCCTGCCATTCCTCGCGCTGCGCACCGAAGCATGGCCGGACAAGGGCGGTTTCAACTCCGGTTACTATTCCAACCCCAAGGTGGATGAGCTGCTTGAAAGTGCAAGGACTTCGACCTCGCAGGACGAACGCGCCAAACTCTATAAGGAAATGCAGCAGATCGTCTATGACGATGCCCCTTGGGTTTTCGTGGCCAACTGGAAGCAGAATGCCGTGACCAGCGCTGCGGTGGAGAATTTCAAGCTGCAGCCATCCTTCTTCCTGATGCTGCAAAAGGTCACCAAACCTTGAGAGCTCCGGTTTTCCCTTAGCCTGCAAATGGCAAAGGCCAGCAAATGGTAAAGGGGAAGCCATAATCCCAGACTATCTGACCAAACTGGTTTGCTGTCCCGCACCAACCATGACTGCCCGTCCGGCAGCATGGCGGGGCAGCTGTTTCAAGAAGGCGGAGCAGGGCCATGACTGCCTATATCGCAAAGAGACTGCTTGCTGCGATTCCGGTTCTTTTCGGATTGTCCATCATTGTCTACGTCATCATGGCGCTGATACCCGGAGATCCGGCTTTGGCAATCCTTGGATCTTTTGCCACGCCCGAGAATGTTGCCAAACTCAATCAGGATCTGGGGCTCGACAAGCCGATGCTGCAGCAATATTTCATCTGGCTTGGCAACATGTTTCACGGCGATTTCGGCCGCTCCTATACGCTCAATCGACCGGTGATTGATGAGGTGCTGGAGCGTTTTTCCGCGACCCTCATTCTGGCTGGCCCGGCGCTGCTGCTCTGTTCCATTTTCGGCTTGCTGGCCGGGGTCGTATCGGCAGTGAAACAATATAGCTGGGCCGACAAGGGGCTGACCTTTACGGTGCTGATCGGCATTTCCATGCCGTCCTTCTGGCTCGGCCTGCTGCTGATTTTTTCATTTGCCGTCAAATGGCGCCTGTTCCCGCCAAGTGGCATGTATGCGATCTATGGCGGCGGTGATCTGCCCGATCTGATCCATCATCTGACCCTGCCAGCCATAACCCTTGCCATCGTGGCGACAGGGGTCATCGCGCGCCTGACGCGCACCTCGATGCTGGAAGTTCTCCGGCAGGATTATATCCGCACCGCGCGGGCCAAAGGCATCAGGGAGCGGCGCGTCATCTATGTCCATGCGTTCAAGGCGGCGATGGTCAGCGTCATTCCGGTGATCGGCATTCAGGCAGGCTTCGTGCTTGGCGGCGCGGTCTATATTGAAACGGTCTTCCAGTGGCCGGGTATCGGCTCGATGCTGGTCAAGGCCATTTCGACGCGCGACATTCTTCTGGTGCAGGGGGGGGTGCTCGTTGTCGCAGCTGCCTATGTGCTGTTCAATCTGCTGGTCGATGTCATTCAGTCCATTCTTGATCCGAGGTTGCGCTGATGTCTGATGCCTCGATTGAAAATTCCACACCAAAGAAGAAGTCCGGCGGCAGGCCGAGCAGCTTGCGCCTGCTGCTCAACAACACGCTGGCAACTGCCGGACTGGTCGTGCTGGCTCTGGTCTTTGTGCTGGCGCTGGCCGCGCCCCTGTTGCCATTGGTCAATCCCGATGTGACCGAACCGGCCAACCGTTTGCAGCCAATCTTCGCCGATGGTCATCTGTTCGGTACCGATGCGCTCGGGCGCGATATCCTCTCCCGCCTCATCTGGGGCACACGGGTTAGTCTTGCCGTTGGCCTGTCCGCCACCCTGATTGCCGCTTTCATCGGATCGCTGATCGGTCTGGTCGCGGGTTATGCCAGGGGGCGGATCGACAATATCCTGATGCGCGGCATCGACATGATCATGGCCTTTCCCTATATCCTCTTGGCGCTCGCCATCGTGGCGGCGCTCGGGCCGGGCCTCATCAATGCGCTCTATGCCATTGCCATCGTCAATATTCCTTTCTTCGCCCGCAATATCAGGGGCATAACGGTGGGGCTGTCCCGCCGCGAATTTGTTGATGCGGCCAGACTGTCGGGCAAGTCCAACGGGGCGATCCTGTTTGGCGAGATCCTGCCCAATGTGTTACCGGTGATCATCATCACCATGTCCACCACCATTGGCTGGATGATCTTGGAAACGGCTGGTCTTTCCTTCCTAGGTCTGGGCGCGCAGCCGCCGCAGGCCGATCTGGGGTCCATGCTGGGGGACGGGCGCAAGATCCTCTTCACCGCTCCCCATGTTTCCATCATTCCCGGCGTGATGATCTTCATCCTCGTAATGAGCATCAACCTGCTGGGCGACGGGGTGCGCGATATCCTTGACCCGCGCCTCAAATCCGGCGCGCTGGCTCGCCCCGTGATGCGCACCGCGGTCATGCGCGAAGATGTGCCCGCCATCACCCCGAAAGGCGAGGCCACGCTCGACATGCAGGGGCTCAAGACCGAATTCCATATCGGGTCCGAGGTCTATAAAGCGGTCGGCGGCGTTGATCTGACAGTGCGGCAAGGTGAATGCCTTGGCCTCGTCGGCGAATCCGGTTCGGGCAAATCTGTTACCGCCATGTCAATCATGGGGCTGGTGCCTACGCCACCCGGCCGCATCGTTGGCGGAGTAGCCTTGCTCGAAGGGGATGATCTGTTTGCCAAGAGCGATGAGGAGATCCGCCTGTTGCGCGGGCTGGCTGTCAGCCATGTCTTTCAGGATCCGCTCTCCACCCTGCATCCGCTCTTTACCATCGGTGATCAATTGGTGGAAGCCATCTGCGCCCATCAGGTGATCTCGCATAAAGATGCCATGGCCAAGGCCGAAGAGTTGCTCAAGACGGTTCGTATCCCGAACCCCACCGAGCGTTTGAAGGGCTATCCGCATGAATTGTCCGGCGGCATGCGCCAGCGTGTCTGCATCGCCATGGCACTGGCCAATGACGTCAAGCTGATCATTGCCGATGAGCCGACCACAGCGCTCGACGTCACCGTACAGGCGCAGGTGCTCTCTCTGCTCAACAAGCTGCGGCAGGAGCGCAATGTCGGCATCCTTTTCATTACTCATGATTTCGGTGTTGTTTCCACCATGTGCGACCGTATCGCAGTGATGTATGGCGGCAAGATCGTGGAGACGGGAACAACAGGAGAGATTCTTTCCTCGCCGACGCATCCTTATACCCGTAAACTGATCGAATGCGTGCCTGTCCTTGGCCAACCGGACAGGCGGCTGGACGCGATTGAGGGAAGGCCTCCGCTCGTCAATGCACTGCCCGATGGTTGCGCCTTTGCCGAGCGGTGCCCCCATGCGCGTGATGAATGTCGCCAAGGCGACCTAGCGCTTCGTGATCTGGGTGGCGGGCGAGCGGTCCGTTGCCTTTATCCGCTGTCCGGTAACAAGTCCGCGAATAAAGAGCAAGCAGTGCAAGCAGAGCAAGGAGGACGAGATGTCTGATCCGCTTCTGCAAATCAACAATGTCAGCCGTCTGTTTGGTGGTGGCCGGAACCTGTTTGGCAAGCTTTTGCCCGCAGTGCATGCGGTGCAGAATGTCTCCATTTCCGTGCGCAAGGGCGAGACTCTCGGCATCGTGGGAGAATCCGGCTGCGGCAAGTCAACGCTGGCGCGCCTGATTGTCGGGCTGGATCTGCCCAGCGAGGGAAAAATTGTCTTCGCTGGCGAGGATCTTGCGGCAGCGGTGAAGAAGGATCGCCGCAATGTCGCTCGCAAGCTGCAATATGTCTTTCAGGATCCGGTCGCCTCGCTCAATCCGCGCAAGAGGATAAGGACAATTCTTGAAGCGCCGCTGATCCACCTGTTGCATCTGGATCGGGCCCAGCGCCAGAAGCGTCTTGTCGAACTGATGGAGGCGGTCAATCTTGCCCCGGAATTCCTTGATCGCTATCCGCATGAATTTTCCGGCGGGCAGGCCCAGAGGATCGGCATTGCGCGGGCGCTGGCGGCTGATCCAGACCTGATCGTGTTGGACGAGCCTGTCTCGGCGCTGGATGTTTCCGTGCAGGCACAGGTGCTCAATATCCTTGACGATCTCAAGCAAAAATTCGGCCTCACCTATATTTTCATCAGCCATGACCTGTCCGTTGTCGAAAGCATCAGCGACCGGGTTGCGGTGATGTATTTCGGCCATATGGTGGAACTGGGGGATGCATCGGACATCTTCGCAAGGGCGGCACACCCATATACAAACCTGCTTTTGCAGTCGGCGCCGGTTCCGGGGCGCAAGTCCCTGTTGCCGGAGGATGCCAATACCGAGTTGCCAGATCCCTATAATCCGCCAAAAGGCTGTCCCTTTTTTGCCCGTTGTCCCCGCAGGCTGGAAATGTGCAAAAACCAGCTGCCAAAACTTGACGCCGCAGGCAAAAAGGCCGATCACCTAAGCGCTTGTTTTAACCCGGAGATTGAAGGCTAGATGTCCATCCAAGACGATCTGGAACAAAAAGACCTTGCACCCCGTCATGGCCCGACCAGACGGCGACGCAAGCGTCCCGATGTCATTGCAGACAAGGTGCGAGACCAGATCGTTACGGCAGATTTGCGGGTAGGGGATCGGATACCCGCCGATTGGGTTTTGCCCGAAACGCTGAATGCCTCCAGGGGCACCGTGCGCGAGGCTTTAAAGATCCTCGAAATCGAGGGTTTGATTATCACCAAGACAGGGCCGGGCGGCGGGCTTTTTGTCTCGGCCATAGATCCGGAAGACGCCATCCGTTTTCTCGATAATCTGTTTCTCTCCGAGCCGCCCTCTATTCCGGATATCTATGCCTTGCGCAGGCAACTCGAACCGGAACTGGCCACCGGGCTTGCCGGGAAACTCACGGATGCGCAATTCAGCCACCTGCAATCGCTCATCTATCTTTATGAGGATGAACCAACATCAGCCGAGGAAGAATATCGCCAGCGGTTGGCTGAACTCGATTTCCATACCGGTCTTGCCGCCTTGAGTGAAAACCGTCTGCTGGGTTTTGTCTGCCGGTTTCTGCATAGTCTTTTGCAGGACAAGTCCGAATGCCGCGCCATCTATTCGGAACCGACCCCGTGGGGCAAGCGCGAAATGGGGGTGGGATATCAGGTTCGGCTCCTCAGAGCGCTCAAGCAGGGGGATCCGGAAGAGGCTGGCCGCATCATGCGTGCTCACATGATCGAGGCCGAGAAATTCATGATCGAACGGGCGGTGTTGCTGCGCAAATGAAAAGCGGGCCAGTGATTGGCCCGCCTAATGATTTGGGGAATTATTCGGGCAGGATTTCAAACAGGCCTGCCGCCCCCTGACCGCCGCCAATGCACATGCTGACGACGCCATATTTGGCACCGCGCCTGCGACCTTCCAACAGGATATGACCGCTCATGCGCGCGCCCGACATGCCATAGGGATGGCCGATGGAAATGGCACCGCCATTGACATTGAGCTTGTCATTGTCGATGCCCAGACTGTCGCGGCAATAAAGCAGCTGAGAAGCGAAGGCCTCGTTGATTTCCCAAAGATCGATGTCATCGACCTTGAGCCCGTTGCGGGCCAGAAGCTTGGGGATCGCGCGAGTTGGGCCGATGCCCATTTCCTCAGCCGCACAGCCTGCCACGGCAAAGCCGCGGAAAATGCCCAATGGAGCAAGACCGCGCCGTTTGGCTTCGTCTGCCTCCATCAGCACCAGCGCTGAAGCACCATCGGAAAGCTGACTGGCATTACCGGCCGTCACACATTTATCCTCACCCAGAATTGGTTTCAGTCTGGCCAGACCCTCTGCCGTTGTCTGGGGGCGATTGCATTCATCCATGTCGAGGATGATGGTTTCTTCGCTTGTGTGACCGGTCATCTTGTCATGAATGAGCCTGGTGGTCTCGAAAGGGATGATCTCATCTTCGAAATAGCCAGCCACCTGAGCCGCCACTGTCCGTTGCTGGCTTTGCAGGGCATAGGCATCCTGCGCTTGCCGTGTCACGCCATAGCGTTCGGCGACGACTTCTGCCGTCTCGATCATCGACATATAGTAGCCTTCACGCACATTGGGATCGCGATAGCGGTAGCTGTTCCAATGGTCGGAAAGCTGGACCAGCGAGATGCTTTCGAGCCCGCCGGCAATGGTCACATCGACCCCTTCGCTGATGATCATATGCGCTGCGATGGCGATGGCGTTGAGCCCGGACGCGCATTGCCTGTCGATGGTCGATCCGGCCACCGTGTCGGGCAGGCCGGAAGCCATGGCGATATGGCGGCCGACATTGATGCCAGTGCTGCCTTGCGTCAGCGCAGAGCCGAAAATCACTTCCTCAACAGCATCCCCTTCAAGGGATGCCCGTTGCATGGCAGCCTTGACAACATGGGACGCAAGACTTGGGCCTTCCAGATTGTTGAACGCCCCTCTATAGGCCTTGCCGATCGCTGTTCGGGCAGTGGAAACTATGACGGCTTGGCGCATTTCATTCTCCTAAATTTCTTCCAGTCCGCACCAGTTGGCTATGAACAGGGCGGTTGTCTTGGTGACCCGTTTCATGCTCTCCAGCGACACCCGCTCGTTGAAGCCGTGAATGGCTTCTGCATGCGGGCCATAAACAAGCGCCGGTGTGTTGGCATAAAGGCCAAAAAAGCGCGTGTCTGTCGTGCAGGTGATTGCCATCTGTTCCAGAGCCTTGTCATTGACGGCCTTGTGGGCCTCGCCAAGGGTCTGAATGGCGCTAAGAGCCGGTTCGCTTTTATCATCGGACAAGGCATACCCTTCAGCCATGAAGCCGTGGTAAACAATTTTCGGTTTATTGTCCTTCAGGAAGCTGTTTTCCTCAGCCGCTTTCAGCAACGTGGCTTCGATGTCCTTTCTCGCCGCGTCCAGATTCTGTCCGGGAAAGACTCCCATGCGCACGTCAAACACGCACCAGGCCGGAACCGAGCTTGGCCAGTCGCCGCCGACAATCTTGCCGACATTGAGATTGAGCGCATGCTCATGATGGGCAAAATCATGATGACGGCATTCCTTTGCATTCCAGCGTTTCTCAAGGCCATGCAGGGCATTGATCAGCGGTATTGCTGCTTCAATGGCATTGGCGCCATCGCCTGCATAGGCCACATGGGTCGGCAGGCCTTTTAGGTGCACCTGAAACCAGATGACCCCGGTCTGGGCCTTGACCAGCGTTTCATCAAAAGGTTCGGGAATGAGAACCGCATCGGCCTTATAGCCGCGTTGCAGGCAGGCAAGAGCGCCGTTGCCGGTGCATTCTTCCTCCACCACAGACTGGAAATAAAGATCAGCCGCAGGGACAAAACCTTCAGCGCGAAGAGCATCAAGGGCAAACAGATTGGCCACCAGCCCCGCTTTCATGTCGCCCGCACCGCGACCATACATCCAGTCGCCTTCCACTCTGGGCGAGAAGGGGTGCGTGTCCCACATGTCCAGCGGACCGGCCGGGACAACATCGATATGACCGTTGAGGATCAGGGAACGGCCCGTTGACGTCCGGCTCTTGTGCGTGCCGACCACATTGACCGCATCGTCATAGGAACCGATGACAGGAGAAAAGCCCGGCAGATGCCGAATGTCATCGAGATTGATCTGCCAGCGATCAACGAGCATACCGCGGGCTAACAGGGCTTTGGCCATGAAGCCCTGTGCTGCCTGTTCCTGCCCGCGGGTCGAGGGGTGGCTGACCAGTTCGGAAAGGAACGCCGTCTGCTTGTCGAAATTGGCGTCAACAGCACTCAGAATCTTGTCTGCAATGTCCTTGTCCATCGTTGCAAGCTCCCATATTGGGTTGAATGGATCAGAAGGTGGGAATATCGCCTTCAGGAATGATCAGCGGCGCACCCGTCGCTGCAATGACATCGTCAACCGACACACCCTCGGCCAATTCGCGAAGGGCAAAGCCTGTCGCGGTGACATCGACCACCGCCATGTCGGTGAATATGCGCTCAACGGCACCCTTGGCTGTCAACGGCAGGGTGCAGCGCTCCAGCAGCTTGGGATTGCCCTTGCGGTCGGTGTGGGTGGTCAGCACCATGACATGGGCTGCCTTTTGCGCCAGTTCGATGCCGCCGCCCACACCGGGAGAGAATTTGCCCGGAATCTTCCAGTTGGCCAGATCGCCATTCTGTGCCACCTCGAAGGCCCCCAGCATGGTGAGATTGAGGCGACCTGAGCGGACAATGGCAAAGGATGTGGCGCTGTCGATGAAGGCACCGCCGGGCAGGGCACTGATATAGGCCCCGCCTGCATCGATGAGATCGCGGTCGGCATGGTCATAATCCTGCGTCGGGCCAACGCCAACCAGCCCATTTTCCGTATGCAGGCCCACTTCTATACCTGAGGGTAGAAAATTGACCACGCGGGTCGGCAGTCCGATCCCGAGATTGACCAGCATGCCCGGCTCGATCGCGCGGGCGGCACGGGCGATCATTCTGTTTCTAGCGTCGGACAATGGCATATTCCTTGTGCAGATTTTCAAGCGCGACCACATGGTCGACAAAGGGGCCCGGTGTATGAATGCTGTCCGGCTCCAAGGCTCCGATGGGCAGACAATTGAGGCTTTGCGCAATGACACAATCGGCTGCCATCGCCATCAGCGGATTGAAATTGCGCGCTGTCTTGGCAAAAACCAGATTGCCAAAGCCGTCGCAGCATTGCGCATGAATGAAGGCGGCATCGGTGCGCAGGGCGGTTTCCAGCACATAGTCCTTGCCATCGACAGTGACCATCTGTTTGCCTTCGGCCAGTTCGGTCCCGATGCCGATATCCGAGATGAAACCGGCGAGCCCGGAGCCACCAGCCCGGATCCTTTCGGCCAGAATTCCCTGTGCGCAGAATTCCACCTCGATCTTGCCACCATTCATCAACTCGATGGCATGGGCGTTCAGCCCCAAATGGGTCACGATCAGTTTCTTGACCTGTCCATTGGCGAGCAGATGATCAATGCCCATCCCGGCCTCATTGGCGTCATTCTTGACGAGGGTCAGATCCTTCTGACCCTGCCGCACCAGTTCGGCAATCAGGTTGAAGGGCGTTCCGGGAACCCCGAAGCCGCCAATCATGATGGACGCGCCGTCGCCGATGCGGGCGACGGCTTCTTCTATCGAGCGTGTTTTGTCCGGCAGTTTCATGCGGCAACCACTGGCAGATTGAACTTGGCCGCGAGTGCATCAAGGCTGTCGATGAGAATGGCCATGATTTCCTCGATCTGTGCCTCATTGACGATCATCGCCGGAGCCACAAGAAAATGGTCGCCTTCCTTGCCACCGCGAGTACGGCGTGAATAGATGATCAAACCGCGCTCATAGGCCATCTCGACCAGTTCGAGATAGCAGTTATAGTCTTTGGGCAATGGCGTCATGCTTTCCTTGTCGCTGACCAGTTCGAAGGCCAGCAACAGACCCTTGCCGCGGACATCTCCGATGAAGGGATAGCGCTCCATCAGCCCTTCAAGGCGGGACTTGAGCAGATCACCCATTCTGGCGCAGTTGCCGATCAGATCGAGCCGGTCGATTTCCTTCAGCACGGCGACACCGGCCGCGCAGGCAAGGGGATTGCCGGCATAGGTGTAGCCATGCAGAAAGCCGCCGGCATCAAGCAGCGCCTCGACCATGGTTTCGCGGGCAACCACGGCACCAAGCGGAGCATAGCCGGCGGCAAAGCCTTTCGACATCGCCACGATGTCCGGTTCGATATCCCAGTGATTGGCGGCGAGAAAGGAACCTGTGCGGCCAACGCCGGTCATGACCTCGTCATAGATCAGCAGGATTCCGAATTCCTTGCAGATTTCCGCAATGCGTCCGTAATAGCTGTCCGGAGCCACCAGCGCGCCGGTCGAAGCCCCACCAATCGGTTCCATGATGAAGGCCAAAACCGTTCCCGGTCCCTGTTTGATGATCTCGTCGCGCAGCAGCTCGGCATATTTCAAACCGCGCTGCTCGTCGCTGAGATTGTCCCTGTCCAGATAGCAGGCCGGGGCGGCGATCTTTGGCATGTCGCGCATCATCGGGTCGAACGGGCGGGCGAGGGGATCATAGCCGGTCAGGGCCAGAGCGCCCAGAGTGCTGCCATGATAGGAGGGGAAACGGGAGATCACCTTCCAGCGGCTGGCCTGTCCCTGCGTGATCGCATATTGGCGGGCGAGCTTTATGGCGCTTTCCACGGCCTCGGAACCACCGGAGACGAAAAAGACCCGATCCAGATTGCCCGGCATCCGCTCAGCCACCATCGTCGCCAGATCTTCAGACGGTTCGGTGCGGAAATGCAGCCGATAGCCGAAGGTGGACTTGTCCATCTGGGCCTTCATGGCGGCAAGCACATTCGGGTTGGAATGGCCGATATTGGAGACCATGGCACCGGAAGAGCCGTCTATATAGCGCTTGCCGGACTGGTCATACATATAGATCCCTTCAGCGCGGTCCAGAAATGGTCTTGGAGCGCGGGACTGATAGAAGAGATGAGACGCTTCTTTGCTCATTTTACGCCTTCGAGATGTTTTCTAAGGAAATTCTTTGTTCTTTCTTGTGTCGGGTTGCGGAAGATCACATCGGGAGCGCCTTCCTCGACGACGACACCGCCATCCATGAACAGAACCCGATCGCAAACGCTTTCGGCAAAGCCCATTTCGTGGGTGACGATAATCATGGTCATGGCTTCCTCAGCCAACATTTTCATGACCTGGTTGACCTCTTCGACCAGTTCCGGGTCAAGCGCTGACGTTGCTTCGTCAAACAGCATCAGTTTGGGTTTCATGGCCAGCGCACGCGCAATGGCAACGCGTTGCTTCTGGCCGCCGGACAATTGCGAGGGGTGATAATCGATCCGGTCGATCAGCCCCACATGCTCAAGCTGCTTCTCGGCAAGCGCGTTGGCTTCATCATCGGAGACGCCCTTGAGCAATTTGGGGGCGAGCGTGATATTCTCGCGCACGGTCAGATGCGGGAACAGGTTGAAATGCTGGAACACCATGCCGATCTGCTGGCGCACCTGATTGATATGCTTCTCATACTGGGCGTGAGGCAACAGCTTGTTGACCTGCACCCCATCGAGCCAGACCTCGCCCGAGGTCAGCGGGTCGAGATCATTGATGGCCCGCAGAAGGGTCGATTTGCCCGAACCGCTGGGACCGATGATGGCAACGATCTGCTGCTTGTCCACCTGCAGACTGATATCCTTGAGAACTTCAAGCTCTCCGAAGCATTTCTGGGCGTGGCAGATATCGACAAAGGGACGGTGATGCGTCATGAAATGGTCCTTCCCAAGGGCTTAACGAGAGGCTTGAACACGGCGCTCGAGACGACGCAACACCGCTTCCATGCCCAGATTGATGATGTAATAACAGACCGCAGCGACGGCATAGAATTCGAACGGACGATAGGTGCGGCCGATGGCCAGTTGCGCCGAAAGCGTCAGTTCGGTCACGCCGATGACGGAAACAAGCGCGGAGTCCTTGAGCAATGCGATCATATTGTTGCCGATTGGCGGAATGACATCGCGCACCGCTTGCGGAATGACGATATAACGCAGGGCATGCCCTCGGCTGAGACCGAGCGTGCGGGCCGCTTCCATCTGTCCCTTGTCCACCGCCAGAATGCTGGTCTGGATCAGTTCCGAATTATAGACCGCGAAATGCAGCCCCAGCCCGACCGAACCGGCGACAAAGGCGGGCAGGTCGATGCCGATCTGGATGAGGCCGAAATAGATCAGAAACAGCTGCAACAGCAGCGGCGTTCCCATGAAAAGCCACTCGAAGGCCTTCATTGGCCAACTGATGGCGCGCGGCGCATAAAGCGCGATCACGGCAAAGAAGATGCCGCCAAAGAAGCTCAGGATGGCGGCGGTCACCGTAATGGCGACGGTCCAGAAAACCCCTTGCAGGATGACGTGGGAGAAGCCCGGCACGACAGAAAAATCAAGCCCCATAATGGCCTCCATTGATACTGGAACTGGTCATTGGATCCGCACCTTCTTGTCGAGCCAGCTGATGCCGCGCCCGGTCACATAAATGATGATCATGTAGAGAATGCCGGCCAGAATGAACATTTCGAAAGGCTTGTAGGTCGAGCCGATATAGCGCTGCGCCGTATAGGTCAGCTCGACCACGGAAATGGCCGCAACGAGCGCCGTGCCCTTGATCAATGCGTTGATATTGACCCCGAGCGGGCGCACCATTAGGCGAAAGGCTTGCGGCAGGATGACATAGCGCATCGCCTGCCAGCGGCTCATGCCAAGTGTGCGGGCCGCTTCTGTCTGGCCCTTGTTTACCGCAATGATCGCGCCGCGAATGGTCTCGGTCATATAGGCTCCGATATTGACGCCAAGTCCGATCACACCGGCCTGAAAGGCATCCAGCTGAATGCCGATCTGCGGGCCGCCGAAATAGAGTAGAAACAGCTGGATAAGGGCCGGGGTGCCGCGAAACAGGCTGACATAGGCCGAGCCGATAAAGCGCAGGGCCTGAATGCGGGAAAGACGCGCCGCCGCGCCCAGCGAGCCGCAAATGAGGCCAAGGATGGCTGTGAGCACCGAAAGCTCGATGGTCAGCAGCGCCGCCTTGAGAAAATGGGGATAGACCCGCAGGATGAGATCAAAATCCATATAGTGCAATCCTCAATGATGATCCTTGCGTGCCAGAAGCGGCAGCTTGCGGATTTCACGCACCAGATCGGCAGTTTCTTCAATCGCAGCCTTCAGGAAGGCCTCGCCATTTTCCGCCGTTGCCAGTTCCGGGTCGCCCATGGTGCCGTCTGGTGATACCGAAGACCACCAGCGCATCAGCATCGCCTTGCCGCCGCCGCGAGCCAGATCGAGATTGAAAAACTTGCTCTTGCCATCATGCAGATTCTGGTTGCGGGCCATTTCCAGATGCACCAGATCGGGATGCAGATATTTATAGATCGCTGCTTCGAATTCACCGGCATGGGCAATGCCGCCGATGTCAGACGCCCGGATCTCGTTGATTTTGTCGGCGCAGAGATTCCAGTAGGATGCTGAAACACAGATGATACCGGTTTCGATCACGGTCTTGCGGGCTGCCAGATCCAGTACCGGATGGTTGGAGCCGTGGGAATTGAGCAGCAGAACACGGCGAAAACCGTGATGGGCCAGCGATTTCGTCACATCGGTAACGAAGGCGATCAGGGTTTCCGGTTGGATCCAGATGACGCCGGGGAAATCCTTGTGATGTTCATTGAAGCCATAGGGAATGGGCGGCATCACCAGAACCTCTTCCGGAATGGCCTTGGCCACACCTTCAGCAACCGCCATGCCCAGAACCGTATCGGTATCCAGCGGCATGTGCGGGCCGTGATCTTCCGTTGCCGAAACGCTCAGAATGACCACGCGGTCCTTGTCGATATCGCGCACCTCTTCCCAGCTGAGCTTGCCATAGTCAGTCTGCATGAGAAAAGTCTTTCAGAGGGCATCGGCCCGCAGATATCCTGCGGGCCAGAGTGCCTTGGAATATTGACCGGTCTTGGAATTAGCGAATATCGCCGCCAACCCACTTGTTGGCGATTTCAAGATAGGTGCCGTCTGCCATCAGGTCATCAAGAGCCTTTTGCATGGCTGCCTTCAGATCCGGATTGCCTTCCCGAATGGCGATACCAGCACCGAATTGTTCGGTCACAAGATCAGGCAGTTCAACCATTTTATAGCCATTTTCCTTGATGGCGAGCATTGCGGCAATACGGTCGTTGACGATGGCATCAACGCGGCCATTCTCAAGCTCCATCAGAAGCTCCGGCAAGCCCTTGTAGGTGCGGATCTTGTAGCCCTGTTCACGCGCCCATTCTTCATGAGTTTCACCAAGGGTGACGCCCAGAGTGGCCTTATCCAGCTGTTTTACGCTGGTGATGTCAGAGCCTTCCTTGGTGAAGATGGCGCGCTTGGTGGCATAATATGGGCCAACGAAATCGACGACCTTGTCGCGTTCTTCCGTGATGGTCATCGAGCCGACGATGGCGTCATATTTGTTGGCCAGAAGGCCGCCGATGATACCGTCCCATGCAGTGGTGATGATTTTGACCTCAAGCCCCATGCGCTTGGCAATTTCGGTGCCGATGGCAGGGTCGAAGCCGACGACTTCGTTGGCGTCATTGACGAAATTGAATGGAGGATAGGCGCCGCTCATGGCAATGCGGATTTCGCCTTTTTCCTTGATGGTTTGCAGTTCGTCGGCGAGGACCGGAGCCGAGATGCTAAGGCTGGCCAGCACGAGCGAGCCGGTTGCTGCGACAAACTTCAACAAGCTGCGACGGTTGATCATGGGATTCTCCTGTTTGAAGCGAAAGCTGTTCCCTGGTGTGGTGTGGTTTGGTGGTTTTGTGTGTATTTGCCTATTTTTTAGCAGTGACTAAATTTTTGCCACCTTGTGTTGAAGGTTGCACGGGATGTATCATCAAGCAAATAAATAATTCCAATGATGAATATAGATTGGATCAATTATGCGGCCCTATGAACAGCGCTTTCCCTGGAACCTTGACTGGAATCTTTTGCGTACCTTCATGGTGGTGGTCGAGCAGAAGAGCATAACCAAGGCAGCGGACTTTCTGGGGCTAAAGCAACCCACCGTCAGCGCGGCATTGAAACGATTGGAAGAAATCACCGGCCACAGGCTGATCATCAGGAAACCGAACCAGTTCAGAGTGACGAGATCGGGCGAAATTCTCTATTATGAATGCTCGACTATTTTTGGCAGCGTGTCGCAATTGCCCTCATTGCTGGATCGGGGCGAAGATGAATTGCGCGGCCATATCACGCTCGTCGTGGCCAGCCATGTGGTTTGTCCCCAGTTTGATGAAATGCTGGCCCAATATGCGCGCCAGCATAACAAGGTGACCTTCTCCATTTCCGTCGCCGACAGTGAGGAAATTGTCGGTCGTGTCAGTCAGAACAGGGCCAGTTTCGGCGTCTGTCTGTTCAACAACAGTTCGGTCAATCTCGATGCCGAGATCCTCTATCGCGAATATTTCGCGCTCTATTGCGGCCCGAACCATCGCCTGTTTCGCAAGAAGAATATCGACCCGGCGGAATTGATCGGCGAGCCCAGCGTGTCATTCCAGACCGAGGTGGAGGGCGGGGCGCTTGAGCCGGTGGCAAATCTGCGGGCCCGCATTCAGGCCGCTACGCGATGGCACGGGGTCTCTTCCAATCTGGTGGAAATCCGCCGCATGATCGTGGCCAATATCGGCATCGGGGCCTTGCCTGTTCATGTGGCCCGGCGCGAAGTGGAGCGGGGGCTATTGTTCCAGCTGCCCCCTTATGATGACCTGCCTGCGGTGGATGTGCATCTGGTTTCAAACCCCAAGCGGCGCTTCTCCGAGGCGGAAGCAGAATTCCTGCGCCTTTGTCAGGAGCGGATATTCGCACTTCCCCTGAGCGAAAGAACATTTCTCTGATTCATCTGAGCGGGCCTTGATGTCTTGAGAAGATCAAGGCCCGGTGCTACTTGCCCAGCGTCTCTTACCCAGTGCCACTTGCCCGGCGCCATTTGGAAGAATGCAATGCTGGCCGCAGCAGATCAGGCATTGGCCAGAATGCTGAGAGCTGTCTGCTCGTCCGTGATCAGCACATTGACATAGTTGCCGCGCAAGGCTCCGAGCATCGAGGCGGTCTTGTCTGTGCCGCCGGCAACCGCGATCCTTGTCGGAATCTGGCGGACTTCATCAAGCGTGATGCCCATCAACCGGTCATCCAGAGGGCCTTTGATCCAGTTGCCTTCCGCATCAAAAAAGCGACCCGAAATCACACCGACGGCCCCATTGGCTATGTAATATTTGCTTTCTTCTGCATTGGTCAGGCCGCTGGCGAAAACCAGACTATTGTCTTTGACAGAGCAGACGCCGAACAGGATCTTGTTGCAGGAGCGAATGCGTGTCAGCTGTTCCTGAATGATGGTTTCATTCAGCAATGCATCACGCAATTCCTTGGTGCTGAGGGCGGCCGGAGCATGAAGATTGGCCGTCTTGGCATGCAGTTTAAGAGAAATGAGCGAAACACATTCTTCCGAACTGAAGCCGTCGCTTGTTCCGCGTTGGCTGCCAACCACCTGCACCACATAGAGATTGAGCATGGATTGCTCGGTGAGATTGTTGGCCAGCGCCTGCACCGTGCGCCCCCAGGCGACACCGACAATGTCATCTGGGGCAAGGGCACCTTCCACAAAGCTGGCTCCGGCCTTGCCGATTCTCTGGGTGGGCGAGAGCAGGCCGCCATCGTCGGGAATGACCATGCATTCTCGAAGCCCAAAAGTGTCTTTCAGCTTCTGCGCCAGTTTGATGCTGGTCAGCAAATCGCTTCGTACCGAGATCTTGATATAATGATTGGCACGGGCTTCCTGAAGATAGTTGACAACCGTCGCACGCGATACGCCTAATAGGGATGCTATCTGGTTCTGAGTGAGCTCATCATGATAATAGAGCCAGGCAGCCCACAGCCGCGGATCATTCTGATAGATCGCCGGAGTGGCAACCCCATTTGAGGCCTGCGTTTTTCCTACCGCAGCATTTTTTCCAGACAGCGTTTTCGTCGGCGATTTCATTTCCCTGGAGCCTTCCTGGACTTGTCATTTTTTCAATTGTCAAATTATTACAACAAATGTCACGAAGCTTTCAATCCCTAATTAACAAAGGAGTTTATCCGGTTCTTATTGAGAATTTGACACTTGACAGTTTCTTCTGACAAAGGTTACCTTGCTTTTGACGCTAGGACATGCCTGTCCATAACGTCGCGAATGCTTTTGCTACTTCAAATAGGTGTTTTACCCAGTTTTGGTCAAGTCAAAACCGGTTGGGAGCGCTCTGTGCTCGCCAGTCGATGGGATTTGTTTGGCTTTTGACCTTGGGGTCTGAAGGTGCCGGGAGGGGCGGCAAGGGCATGTTTGGGCAGAGTAGGGTCTGTCTGAACCAAATTATTGGGCCGCAGCATGTTCCTGTGTCTGCGACGCAATAAGGGAGGAATATATGTCCAATAGTGTGTCGAACAGATCTTTGTGGCAGTCCGCCACGTCCGATCGCCAGTTCAATTTTCTCGTTGTTGTCAATCTGCTGGTGCTCGCAGCTGCAGTCTCCATATCTGGAATTGACTTTGTCAACGCCTATAACCTTCAGTCTATGGCTATCCAGATCCCGGAACTCGGGCTTCTTGCAATTGGCGTGACGCTGGCGATGATCTCCGGCAATGGCGGTATCGATTTGTCAGGCATTGCATTGGCCAATCTTTCCGGCATTTCGGCCGCTCTTCTGGTGCCGCAGTTTATTTCGCCAGACGACAGTCCGATGACCTATGTCTTTGTCTTCGGTTTCGTTTGTCTGTGCGTCGGCTTTATCGGCGGTATTATCAATGGCTTGCTGGTTTCTCGCGCCAATCTGACGCCGATTATCGCCACATTGGGAACGTCACTGGCCTTTACCGGAGTGAGCGTTGTTCTGACAAATGGTTCGGGCGTTCGCCTTGGCTATATCGAGCCGCTGGATGCATTTGGTCATTCCCCGATCATGGGCGTCCCGATGTGCTTTGCCCTGTTCATGGTGATTGCCATCATCATCGGTGCTGTACTGCGCTTTACGCCCTTCGGCACCCGCCTGTTCCTGCTGGGGAGCAACCCCAAGGCGGCGCGATTTGCCGGGTTTGATGAAAAGCGGCTGTTTCTGACCGCCTATACCATCTCCGGCATGCTGGCTTCTGTCGCGGGCTTCATCATCGCCGCGCGCATTTCCAGCGTCAAATGGGATTACGGAACCTCATATGTGCTGATCGCCATCCTTATCGTGGTGATGGCTGGCGTCAAGCCGGAGGGGGGCTATGGCCGCATATCATGTGTCATCCTGTCCGCTGCGGCGCTGCAAATTCTTTCGAGCATGTTCAATTTCCTGAATATCTCGAACTTTTTCCGGGACTTCGCCTGGGGCGTCCTTCTGCTGGTCTTCCTTGCTGTTTCCAAGGTCGATCTCAGGGTTTGGCGCCTGACCAAATCGTGAAAGGGAAGGCCCGGTCCGGTTCGGCAGGCACCCTCGATGCCGAATCTTAAAAAACAGAGGGAGTTCTTTACGGTTTTTGGGAGAGAAAGGAACTACCGCAATGTCCAAGCTAAACAAACTCGCAATGTGCGCCCTGATGGTGGGAACCATGTTCTCGGGAGGTCAGGCAGTTGCTCAGGACGATCAGGAAATCGTCACTGTCGTCAAACTGCTCGGCGAAACCTGGTTCCGTCGCATGGACGTAGGTGTAAAGGAATATGGTGATGTTACCGAAGGGGTGACCACCAAGGAAATCGGACCGGGTAAGGGCGACGCCGCCCAGCAGGTTCGTCTGGTCGAAGATCTGATCGCAAAAGGCGTTGATGCCATTGCAGTTGTGCCTTTCGATCCGCCGATGATGGAAGGTGCCCTGAAACGCGCCATGGATCGCGGCATCACCGTCATTACCCACGAAGCTTCCAACCTGAAAAACACACAGGTTGACATGGAGGCCTTCGACAATGACGCCTTCGGCGCGCACTTCAACGACCAGATTGCAAAATGCATGGGCGAAGAAGGCACATGGACCTCTTTCGTTGGCTCTCTTGGCAGCTTGACTCACGTACAGTGGGCTGATGCATCCGCTGCCAATGCCAAGGAAAAATATCCGAACATGAAACTCGTCTCCGCAAAGAATGAGTCGTTCAACGATGCAAACACTGCCTATAACAAGGCCAAGGAATTGCTCAAGAAATATCCCGACATCAAGGGCTTTCAGGGTGGTTCTGCAGTTGACGTGATCGGTATCGGTCGCGCCATCGAAGAAGCAGGCCTGACCGGTAAGGTTTGTGTCTATGGTATCGGCATGCCAACCGATACGAGCCGTTACCTCAAGAGCGGTGCCGTAACCGGTATCAGCCTTTGGGATCCGAAAGATGCTGGCTTCATCATGAACAAGATCGCACATCTCGTTCTCAATGGTGAAGAACTCAAGGACGGCATGGATCTGGGCGTTCCCGGCTATACCAACATGCAGCTCAAGAAGGGCCCGGGCAAGGGCGTGCTTCTGGTTGGTCAGGCATGGCTTGACATCAACAAGGATAATGTCGACCAGTATCAGTTCTAGGCGATTGTCCTGAAGTCAAACGGAGTTCTTTTCCCAAGAAAGCGGCATAGCGCGGCTCCATTGTGAAAATCTCCCCCGGGAGGGCGGCCTCCGGTAACGGAAATCGCCCTCCAAGCCAATCAGCAGCGGCAAGGCGAGCTGTATGTTCCGACTTCTTCCAATGGGCGGGCTTCTTTGATGGGCCTTCTCTGGCGGGGTAGGCGGGGCAGACGACGGGCGGATTGCATCTTTTGATTGGCACCACGCCGCATGATGCGGCGCTTTGATCAACTCAAGACGACACGAAACCCTCTCGGTCTGTGTCGAACGGTCATCACTCGGTTCAGATCTGGTCCAGTTTCTGGCGAACCGGAACGGATCGGGAAGAACCAAGGGTTTGCGGGATATAGCATGAATAGCATAGGCACCATTCCCAAATTTTCACAAGCTGCTTCGCAGGCATCCCAGTCTCAAACACCATTTCTGGAGGTGCGCGGGATCCACAAGCGCTTTGGGGGCGTACATGCCTTGCGCGGCATCGATCTTTGCATCCAGCCGGGACAGATTTATCACCTCATGGGTGAGAATGGCTGTGGCAAGAGCACGCTCATCAAAATCATTTCCGGTGCGCAGCCCGCTGATGAAGGAGAGATCCTCATTAACGGTGAACCCGTGGCAGCCCTTGATCCGCTTGCTGCGCTGCGCAATGGCATTGAGACCGTCTATCAGGATTTGTCCTTGCTTCCCAACCTGACGGTGACCGAGAATATTGCGCTTTCCGAGCAACTGGTTGCGGCAGATGGCAAGCTGACGCGGAGCCTTGATCTGGGCAAGTTGAAAGAAACGGCAACACGGGCGCTCAAATCGGTCAACCTGCCAACAGACAACCGCTTCTGCTCGACCGAAGTTTCCAAGCTTCCCATAGCAACCCGCCAGTTGATTGCCATCGCCCGTGCCATTGCCTCCGACGCAAGGCTGGTCATCATGGATGAGCCAACCGCTGCGCTGACCAAGCGCGAGGTGGACAATCTGATCGAGATCGTTGACCAGTTGCGCAGCCGCGGTGTCGCGGTTCTGTTCGTGACCCACAAGCTCGATGAGGTCATGTCCATCGGCGGGCATTTCATCATCATGCGCGATGGTGAAAAGGTTCAGGAAGGTGATGTCGCCCAATATCAGAAAAGCGATCTGAGCTACTGGATGACCGGTCGCAAGATCGACGTGGTCCGGTATCGTTCCACCGAGATCGGCGCGGAAAATCTGCTGGTTGTCGATGGATTGAAGCGCAAGAACGCATTCTCGGACATCTCCTTCTCGCTCGCCCATGGCGAGATTGTCGGCATTACCGGGTTGCTGGACTCAGGCCGAAACGAACTGGCTCGCGCTCTGGCCGGTGTCGAGCCTGCCGACGGGGGCCAGATCATTCTCGATGGCAAGTCGCTGCATTTGCGCTGTCCGGTTGATGCCATCCGGGAGCAGATCGGCTATGTGCCTGAAGACCGCCTTTCCGAGGGGCTGTTTCTGGCCAAACCGATACAGTCAAATATCGTTGCCGAGATACTGGATGACCTGCGCGACAGGTTCGGCATGATCAGCAAGCCGCGCAGCAGGAAAATGGCCGAACGCCTCGTCAAGGATCTACAGATCGTCATTGCCGATCTCAATGATCCGGTGCAGTCGCTTTCCGGTGGCAACCAGCAGCGCGTTCTGATCGGGCGCGGCCTGACGATTGTCCCGAAGGTCTATGTGCTACATGGCCCGACCGTTGGTGTCGATGTCGGCTCAAAAGATACGATTTTCCGCATTATCCAGAAGCTGGCCAGCGAGGGCATGGGCGTCATCATTGTCAGTGATGATCTACCCGAGCTTTTGCAGAATTGTGACCGCATCCTCGTCATGCGACGTGGCCGGATCGTGGACAGCTTCGACGCTGAAAATCTGGAAGAAAATACCCTTTACCATTCGATGGTAGCGGAGAATATAACGGGGAAACTGTCATGAGTGACTTTACATTGGACGGCGTTGGTGGCGCTAAGGGCGAGAGCCAGATCGCGCGCATTGCCAGCTGGATGATCCGCTATCCGCCGATTTTCACCCTGCTGCTGATCGTCATCGTATGCGTCGTTATCGGTACCATCTCCCCGGAATTCTGGCAGATCTCCAATATTTTCGACATCGCTCGCGCCTCAGTCGTCACCGGATTGTTCGGTCTGGGTTTTCTGGTGGTGCTGGCCGCTGGTGGCATCGACATGTCCTTTGCCGCGATTGCCGGATTGATGATGTATTGGATCACCACTGCCGTTGCGGCCTATATACCGGGACTTCCGATCCCGGTCATCATCCTGATGGCTGCCGTGGGCGGGGCGATTATCGGCGTCGGCAATGGCCTGTTGGTGCATTATCTCAAGGCTCCGGCGCTGATCGTGACCATCGGTACGCAATATGTGATCCATGGCTTTCTGCTGACCTTCATCGGCACCGAACTCTTCGTCAACATTCCGCTCTCGATGGAGAATTTCGGCAAGGCCGAACTGATGCGGGTCGGCGCGCAAAGCGGCTCAATAGCCATTTTGCCCGCCTATGTTCTGGTGCTGGTGGTTGCCGCCCTTGTTACATGGTGGATCCTGAACCGCACCCTGATGGGCCGCGCGATCTTCGCCGTCGGCGGCAGCGCAGATATCGCCGAGCGGCTCGGCTATGACCACCGCAAGGTCCAGGTCTTTGTCTTTGCCTATGCCGGACTTCTGGCCGGTATTGCCGGTGTCATTCATGTTGCCAGCAACCGGTTGGCCAACCCGTTCGATCTGTCCGGCAACGAACTCAACGTCATTGCGGCCGTCGTGCTTGGTGGTGCCCGGATCACTGGCGGTGGCGGCACGGTTGTTGGCGCGATCCTCGGTGTCATTCTGATTACCCTGATCGACAATGTTCTCATTCTGGCGGGCATTCCAAGCACCTGGCAGACCTTCGTTATCGGTTGCTTCATCATTCTGGCCGGGGCTCTTTTCGCTAACTCGTCAAATCGCTGAAGAAGAATAAGGTTGGGTCTGAACCCGCATTGAATTGTCCTGACATCAGATTCCGTCAGAGTGCGGGATTGATATCAGGACCCTGAAAACAAGGACACGGCCCGCTGAGCGGGAGGCTGATTTAATCGCATCGGGGCTGTGCCGAAAAGTCTACTGCAAGGAGGAAAATCATGGCTTTTGATGTAAGTGTGGTTGGACTATATATTCTGGATATCCTCGGACGTCCCGTAGAAGAAATCCCGCCGGGAGGACAGCTTCGCTTCATTGACGAGATTCGCCTGACCGTCGCCGGAACGGCCGGAGGCTCGGCCATTGATTGTGCCAAGCTTGGTCTTAAAACCAGAGCCGTAGGCGCCATTGGTGATGACGAGAAGGGGGATTTCATCCTCCATACATTGAGCGGTTTTGGCGTCGATATCGCCGAGATGCGCAAGCTCACTGGCGTGCCAACATCTTCAACGATCCTGAATGTGCGCCCCAATGGTGATCGCCCGGCCTTGCACCGCCGCGGCGCTTCTGATGAGCTGACGCTTACCGACAAGGACTATCCGGCCATTCTGGACGCCAAATTCGTGCATGTGGGTGGTATGCCGCTGCTTGCCAAGCTAGATGGCGCGCCGACAACTGCCTTGCTCAAGGCTGCCAAAAAGGCGGGCTGCCAGACCACATTCGATCTGCTTTCGGCCACCTCGGAAACACTCGACGTGTTAAAGCCCTCGCTTCCCTTTGTCGATTATTTTGTTCCAAGTATCGAGGATGCGGAAGCCATGTCCGGGCTGAGTGTTCCGGAAGATGCCGCCAAATTCTTCCTTGATGCAGGGGCAACAAACTGCTGCCTGACCATGGGTGGAGAGGGCTGTATCGTGGCAACACAGGATACCATGTTCCGTCTTCCTGCCTTCAAGATTGATGTCAAGGATACCACCGGCTGTGGCGATGCCTTCACCGCAGGGCTCATTGCCGGCCTCAATCATGGCTGGGACATCGAGAAAACGGCAAGATTTGCATCCGCCTGCGGTGCGCTTGTCTCGACCGGGCTTGGCTCTGATGCCGGTATCGTCAATTTCGAGGAAACCGAAAAATTGATGAACACCGCACAAACCTTGCCTATGGCTGGCTAGCGACTAGCGGCTAGAGGCCACACGGAGCCGGGATCAAACCGGCTCCGAAATAACCAAATGTGAATATGTTCAATCTGGTGCAACAGGGGCATTCGGAATGCTCTTGCGCCGGAAACAGGAGAACTGTGCTGATTTTTAGGAAGACCAGCCACTCCGTCCAAACTGGAGTAAGGACGATGGAAGAAACAGAGCTGCGGCAAGAGATGGTTGCGGCATGCCGTCGAATGAATGACATAGGCCTCAATCAGGGAACATCGGGAAATATCTCAGCGCGGTGCGGTGACAAGATCCTGATCACGCCGACGTCATTGCCCTATGACGAGATGATGCCCGAAGATATCGTGGCGATGGATGCCAATGGTGACTTTGAAGGGCGACGCAAGCCTTCGTCCGAATGGCGCTTCCATCATGATATCCTGAGCAATCGTCTGGATGTCAACGCCGTTCTGCATTGCCATTCAACCAATGCCGCAGCCATGGCCTGCCACCATCTGGACATCAATAGCTTCCACTACATGGTGGCCGTCGCGGGAGGCACCAATATTCGCTGTGCACCCTATGCCACTTTCGGCACGCAGGCGCTCTCGGATTCAGCCCTGAAGGCGCTTGAGGGCCGCAAGGCCTGTCTGCTCGGCCAGCACGGCCAGATTTCTCTTGGAGCAACGATCAAACAGGCCTTTGCCTTGGCAATCGAGGTCGAAACGCTGGCTCACATGTATATCACCGCGCGCCAGCTGGGCGAGCCTCCTGTCCTGTCTGAAGAAGAGATGGGGCGCGTAATGAACCAAATGAAACAGATGCAATATGGGGTGACCAGAAGCCAGCAATAGCCGGAAGGCTTTCGGGTCTCTTCCTGCCAATGTGTCTGCGTCTGCGACGTCAGAATCTCCCATGAACCAGTCCTATGGAGAAAATAAATGAACCGGATCTTCAATAATCCCGATTTCGTCGTTGAGGATGCTGTCCGCGGCTATCTGAAAGCACACCCGGATATTCTTGCCGCAACCGATAATGCGCGCGTTTTGCGTCGTCCTCTGGCCCCGCAGAAAGACAAGGTCGGTATCGTAACCGGTGGTGGCTCGGGTCATGAGCCTGCATTTCTGGGCTATGTTGGCGATGGCATGGTCGATGCCGTCGCGGTTGGTGAAATCTTCTCTTCCCCTTCGGCAAAAGCCTTCCATGATGCCTTCGTGGCAGCAGACGGCGGGCGCGGCGTTGCCTGCCTCTATGGCAACTATGCCGGGGACAACATGAATGTCAAACTGGCAGTCAAACAGGCTGCAAAACATGATCTGACGGTCAAGACGGTGGTTGCCAACGACGATGTACCCTCGGCCCCCAAGGATGAAATCAAGAAACGCCGCGGTGTGGCTGGCGAAATCCTGATGTGGAAAGCAGGCGGAGCGCGCGCCGATGAAGGGGCCGATCTGGATGAAGTGATCGCATCGGCACAGAAGGCGATCGACTCGACCCGGAGCATCGGCATCGGTCTGTCGGCCTGCACCATCCCGGCCGTTGGCAAACCGAATTTCTCCATCGAAGACGGCCATATGGAAGTGGGCATCGGACATCATGGCGAACCGGGTGTCGCTGTCATGCCTATCAAGCCTGCCAGAGAAATCGCCGACATGATGTTGGATCATATCCTGCCGGATCTGCCCTTCGAAAAGGATGATGACGTTGCCTTGCTTGTCTCCGGCCTTGGTGCCACTCCGATCATGGAGCTCTATATTCTCTATGATCGTCTGGCCGAGGTCATTGAGGCTCGTGGCATGAAAACCCGCCATCTGTTCATTGGCAACTATTTCACTTCTCTGGAAATGCAGGGCGTGACGCTGACCATGATGCGGCTCGACAGTGAGCTTGACCGCCTGATGTCCGCTCCTGCACGCTCTCTCGGACTGACGAGGATTTGATCATGACTGCATCCATTTCAATCAAGGCTTCCGGTGGTCTGGTCGTCGAACTCATCGAAGCGATCAATGCCAACCGTGCCTGGCTCTCCGAAATTGACGGCGCCATTGGTGACGGAGACCATGGCATCAACATGAGCAAGGGTTTCACCGCCGCAGGCGAAAAGCTGGGCAATCCCTTGCCCTCTTTGCCCGATGCCCTCAACACCCTCAGCGACACGCTGATCGAGGATCTGGGTGGCTCGATGGGGCCGCTTTACGGCTATCTCTTCTCCAGCATGGCCGACGAACTCGATGGACCGGACGAGCTGGATGCTGCTGTCTTCGCCAGGATGATGCATGCAGCCTTTGAGGGGGTGAAGGAAATCGGCTCGGCCGATGTCGGCGACAAGACATTGCTTGACGCGCTCTTTCCTGCTGCTCAGGCCTTTGATGAGGCCTTGAAGGAAGGCAAGAGCTTTGAAGAATGCCTCGACATCATGTCTGATGCTGCCGGGAAGGGCCGTGACGCCACCAAGGATATGGTGGCAAAGGTCGGCCGGGCCTCCCGTCTGGGCGAACGCTCGCGCGGTGTTCTCGATGCCGGTGCCACCTCCTGCTGTCTGATCCTGCAAACCCTTGCCAAAGGTATCAAGCAGCGTATGCAAGCCTGAATGGTCATATGTCCCCCTGATATCTGTTAGCCATGGCAGATAACCTGATCGGCGTCACTTCTCGCAAGTGTCGCCGATTTTTTTATACCCATGATCGCAAGAGCGGAACGGGCTCTGCAATGTCATGATCGCAACACCAATCGCCAAAAAAAAATCCAATTGCCGTGGTTAGGGACAATTGGATTTGGTTGCTTAAGGAGGGAGGTGGGGCTCTTGCTGGGTAGGATTGAAGGAGCCCGGAATATAAAAGCGAAGGGAGAGGCTGCTTTCCTCCGCTTCATCTCTTCTTCTTGGAGGATTATTCAGAAGTCATTGAAGCTACAGGATGGATTGACCTGTTGCTGCCCAATCCTTGGCAAATTGTGCCAGCCCCTTGTCAGTCAGGGTATGGCTGGCAAGGCTCTTGATGACGGCTGGCGGAATGGTTGCAACGTCAGCGCCTGCCAGTGCGGCTTCCTTGACATGATTTGCCGTGCGGATGGATGCTGCAAGGACTTCGGTCTTGTAATCGTAATTGTCATAGATCTGGCGGATATCGCGAATTAGCTCCATGCCATCCAGATTGAGGTCATCAAGGCGTCCGATGAATGGGGAAATATAGGTCGCGCCTGCCTTGGCCGCCAGAAGGGCCTGATTGGCTGCAAAGCAGAGGGTGACATTGGTCTTGATGCCTTTGTCCGTCAGCTTGCGACAGGCTTTCAGGCCGTCGAGCGTGAGGGGCAGTTTTATAACCACATTGGACGCAATCTTGCTCAGGCAATCCGCTTCGGCCATCATGGTGTCGAAATCCATGGATGCGACCTCTGCCGAAACCGGCCCGCTCACAACGCCACAGATTTCGCCAATCACTTCCTTGAAGTCCCGTCCCGATTTTGCGATCAGGCTCGGGTTTGTGGTAACCCCATCCAGAAGACCGAAGTCGTTCAGTTCAACGATATCTTCGATAATGGCGGTATCAACGAAAAATTTCATGATCATTACTCCCTAAGGCATGTCTCCGGTCCGGAATTGATGTCGGGGGACAAGACATGCATTCATTCAGACTGCGTGCGGGTCGGGTGTTGCTGCCACCTGACCCGTTTTCCGTTTCTATTTCCCGAGAAGGCAGCAGGCGCGGGCGATGATTGCCTCGCTCGTGATACCGAACTTCTCGTAAAGCTCTTCAGCCGGGGCCGAGGCTCCAAAGCCGTCCATGCCGATGACATTGTCTTCATCGCCAACAAAGGTTGCCCAGCCGAACTTGCTTGCGGCTTCAATGGCGATACGCGGGCAATCACCAAGCACGGATTGGCGGTAGGCCTTGTCCTGCTCCTTGAAAAGCTCCCAGCTTGGCATGGAAATCACAGCCACAGCGATGCCTTTCTCAGCTGACAGTTTTTCCGCGGATTCCAGCGCGAGGCTGACTTCGGTGCCGGTAGCAAGCAGCGAGATCTGGCGCTCGCCCTTGCCAAATTCGCGCAGAATATAGGCGCCGCGTGCACAAAGATTCTCGCCACTATCCTCAAGGCGCAATTGGGGTACGGCTTGTCGGGAGAGCGCCAGCAGGGAAGGGCGCTTGCGGTTACGAATGGCAAGTTCCCAGCATTCAAGGGTCTCCACCGCATCAGCCGGGCGGAAGGTCAGAAGATTCGGTATCGCGCGCAGAGAGGCGAGATGTTCGACCGGCTGGTGGGTCGGCCCATCTTCGCCAAGGCCGATGGAATCATGCGTCATCACATAGATGGAGCCGATATTCATCAGGGCAGAAAGGCGGATGCCGTTGCGTGCATAGTCGGAGAAGACGAGGAATGTGCCGCCATAGGGGATGATCCCGCCATGGGTCATCATGCCATTCATAGCTGCTGCCATCGCGAATTCCCTGACGCCATAGCCGATATAACGTCCCGGCTCGCCGGGTTTGAACTGCGTATCGACCGCAGCGACCCGCGTGAGGTTTGACCCGGTCAGGTCGGCAGAGCCGCCGATCAGTTCGGGCAGAGCCGGGGCAAGAGCTTCCAGAGCCATCTGGCTCGCCTTGCGCGTTGCCACTTTCTTCGGTTCGTCAAACAGGGCTTTGCGCGCTTGAGCAACGGCACCCTTGAATTCGGCAGGCAATGTATGAGCCATCCGGCGCAGAAATTCAGCCTGCAGCGCCTGATCGGATTTTGCCAGACGGTCTTCCCATGCCAGACGCATATCCTTGCAGCTGACGCCGATACTGCGCCACTCTTTGAGCAGATCGTCAGGAATCTCAAAGGGCTCGGCTGTCCAGCCAAGGGCGGCCTTGGCGGCGGCTGCTTCTTCCTCGCCCAGAGGTGAGCCGTGCGAGGATTCCTTGCCTGCCTTGTTGGGGGAGCCAAGCCCGATAACGGTCTTCATGGCAATCAGAGACGGCTTGTCGGTGACTGCCTTGGCCAGTGTCAGCGCAGCATCGATAGAGGCCGCATCATGGCCATCGCAGGATTGAACATGCCAGCCGCAGGCAGAGAGCCGCTGCGGGATATTATCAGAGAAGGAAACCGAGGTCGGGCCGTCGATGGTGATCCCGTTATCGTCATAAAGCACGATCAGTTTGCCAAGCCCCAGATGTCCGGCGAGCGAAATGGCTTCCTGTCCAATGCCTTCCTCTAGGCAACCGTCACCCATGAAAACATAGGTGTGATGATCGACGAGATCAGCGCCGAAATCCCTGGCCATGATCTGCTCGGCAAGGGTCATGCCAACCGCCGTGGCGATGCCCTGACCCAGAGGCCCTGTGGTGGTCTCAACGCCCTTCGCATGGCCAAATTCGGGATGTCCTGCCGTGATCGAACCCATCTGGCGGAAATTGCGCAACTGATCCTTCGTCATATCCTCATAGCCGGTGAGATACAGCAGGCTGTAGAGCATCGCCGATGCATGGCCATTGGACAGCACAAGCCGGTCACGATCTGGCCAGTCCGGGGCGGAGGCATCAAATTTCAGGTGATTGCGAAAAAGCACCGTTGCGGCATCGGCCATGCCCATGGGGGCGCCGGGGTGGCCCGAATTGGCTGCTTCTACGGCATCAATGCTGAGGGCACGGATGCAGTTGGCCAGAGAAAAATTCAGTTTGTCACGGCGCGCGTGCTCAAGTGCTGTCTTTGAAGAATAAGCTGACATGTTTTTTCCTCCATGTTGTCTCCGAACTACACTTTTGCTACGAAAAACGCAATAAAAAATCACAAAATAACACTTGTCATGTGATTTATGTTGTGAAATATATGTGATATTGAAATTTTCTCGAGTCTATCCGATAGTCGCCCCCTATGTGGAAACTGATGGATTCGAAAGGAGTTCGAATGAAGCGTGAGGACCGTCAAAAGGCGATCATGGACCTTCTTGTGACCCATGGTGAGGTTGAGGTCGACAAGCTGTCGGAACAGTTTGCCGTATCCAAAATGACCATTCACCGGGATCTTGATGATCTGGAGACAGAAGGGGTGATACGCAAGATCCGCGGTGGCGCGACCATTGAGTCCGGCACACGCTTTGAAAGCGATTTCAGATATCGGGAGCGCCAGAGTCAGGATGCCAAGATGGCCATGGCAGAAGCCGCGCTCAAGCTGATTGATCCTGGCATGACAGTCATGATCAATGATGGCTCAATGGCTGCCTTTCTGGGCAAATATCTGCCCAGAAAAAGGCCTCTCACGGTGATTACCAACAATGCCGCCATCATGGATGCCTTGCGGACGGAATCCGGGATAACCCTGATTTCGCTGGGAGGATGCTATTCGAGCAAGTTCAACGCCTATTTCGGCAGCTTGACAGAAGCTGCTCTTTCCAGCCTGCGCGCCGACATTTCGTTCATTTCAACGCCAGCCATTACCGGGCTGGAGGTCTTTCATATGGACGATATGGTGGTGAAGACAAAACGCGCCATGCTGAAATCCGGCACAACCCGTTGTCTGCTTGTCAATCATACCCGCTTTGATCACACCGCCTTGCACAAATTGGCAGATCTTGACGAGTTTGATCACATTATCACAGATCTGGCCCCATCTGCCCGCGCTCTGGCTGTGATTGAAGGAGCAGGCCTGACCCTGACGATTGCAGATCGCGCAAAGGGGGAGGGCGTATGATGGCTTTTCTTGCTTCGGCTCCGCCCCGTGCATCAGTGCTCGCAGTGGCAGATTTCGCGACAGGCGAGGCGCGAGATGTGCTGCCTTGCATCAGCTTTTCTCTGGCAGGCAATTCCGCGATTGCCAGCAAGCGCCAGAAATCTATCCAGCGACCACATGACATCGAGGCCGTGTGTGGTCTCGGTGATTGGAAAATTTTCGAAAAAATCGAAATCTTGAGAGAGTGCGCCGCTGTTCTTGACCCGCAGTTAGAATAGGGAGAACCATCATGAAAATTGCAGTTGCCGGTGACAGCGCAGGCGAAGGTCTGGCTCACATCTTGGCTGAATATCTCGCAGGCAAGGGGAAATATGAAGTCTGCGAAGTCTCGCGTGTAGCAGGAGAGGCGGACGCCTTTTATGCCAATATGGCAGAGCGCGTCGCCACAGCCGTTGTCCATGGCGAATATGATCGCGCCATTCTTTGCTGTGGTACCGGCATCGGGGTCGCCATGTCAGCCAACAAGGTGCACGGCATCCGCGCAGCGCAATGTCATGATACATATTCCGCCGAACGTGCGGCCCTGTCCAACAATGCCCAGATCATTACCATGGGCGCGCGCGTGATTGGTGCCGAATTGGCCAAATCCATCGCAGATACTTTCTTTGAAAATACCGAGCTTTTTGACGTAAATGGCCGTTCCGCAGGCAATGTCAAAGCCATCGACGAGTTGGATGCGCGCAACCGCTAAAGCCGTCATCATGCTTTAGGGTTCGCCACGATGAGACAATTGCCTCTCTCGTCCGATCCTCTCATTCTTCAGTTTTCCAAATCATGCCAAGCCCGACCGGTCACCAGTCGGGCTTTCTGTTTGTCTGTCATCATGGAGATGATGTTGGGCTCAATTCTTGCCGGGGCGGATTGCCGGGAAATTTGCTGTTAATCCAGATTGACAAGCCCGGACCAATCGCGCACAAAGATGGCGGATGGTTCTTGCCCGAAGAATGTCGGGGAAGATGAAAAGGGAACATGGTGCGGACGACCCAACTCGGGGCCAATGCCATGGCTGCCCCCGCAACTGTAAGCGGATTGCCTCGTAATGATCCACTGAACCGAATGGTTTGGGAAGGAAATGAGGCGCAAAACCGTGAGCCAGGAGACCTGCCAGCCAGATTAATCTCACTAACCGGTCGGGGTGTATCGGAGATGGGGCAAAAGCCATTTTGCTTCTTTGCTAATTCCCTCCCTGTAATCGGCGTGTTTCGACAAACTCACCTCCCTCAATGCTTTAATGCTAGGGGTAAGTTAGGATTATGCGTTGAATAAAAAGGCCATTTTACAGATTTGCAGCACCTGCAACAGCGCCGCTGTCAAACAGAATCCGGAAAGACTGACGACCGAATGCCCTGAAGGGGAAAAGCTGCTCACTGCCATCGAGGCCGCCATTTCCTCGGATGCTGCGATGCATGGCAATTTGCTGGTCCAGCCCGCCCGCTGCATGAGCGGTTGCCAGCGCAGCTGTGTCGCGGCGCTTATGGCGGATGGAAAATACCAGTTCGTTCTGGGGGAACTCGACAGCAGTGCCGAGCGTGTGGATGATCTTCTCTCCTTTGCCAGAAGCTATCTTCAGGCTGATGACGGTCTGCCGCAATGGCGTGACCGCCCCGAGCATATCCGCAAGAATACCATTGCCCGTCTGCATCCGCTCCCATCACAAATTTCCAACGAGAACTAGAGGCACAGCATGTCCTTCAAGGCTCCTTCCTCATCCCGCAAGATTCCGGCAACGGTTGTTACCGGTTTTCTCGGCTCAGGCAAAACGACACTCATCCGGCATCTGATCGAACAGGCAGGCGACAAGAAGATTGCGCTCATCGTCAATGAATTTGGCGATATGGGCTTTGATGGTGAACTGATTGCCAGCTGTGGCAACCCGAACTGCACCGAAGACGATGTCGTTGAACTGAAAAATGGCTGCATCTGCTGTACGGTTGCTGACGAGTTTCTGCCAACCATGGAAATGCTGCTGAACAGGGAACCGCGCCCGGATCATATCGTGATCGAGACATCCGGTCTGGCGTTGCCCCAGCCACTCGTTCAGGCCTTCCAGTGGCCAACTGTGCGCGCTTCGGTTACGGTTGATGGTGTCATCACCATCGCCGATGCATCGGCGCTCAGTGAAGGTCATTACAGCGTTGATGAAGAGGCCGTTGCCCGTCAGCGCGAGCAGGATGATTCCATTGACCATGAAAGCCCCATCGAGGAGCTGTTCAATGACCAGCTCAAATGCGCCGATATGATTGTTGTCTCCAAGGCCGATCTGGTTGATGCCGACGCCATGGCGCAGGTAGAGCAGATTCTGGCCGAACATAAGCGCGAGGGCGTCAAGGTCATCCACTCGGCCAATGGCAATGTTTCTGCCGCCGTGTTGCTCGGGCTTGAAGCTGGCGCTGAAGAGGATCTCGACAGTCGCGAAGCAGCCCATGGCCATCACCATCACGACCATGATGATGACGATCACGATCATGATGACCATGATGACCATGATCACCACCACCACCATCATCATGATCACGATGATTTTCATTCTGCCGTCGTCACGCCGCGCAGCTTCGCCTCGATGGATGAATTGAAGCAGGCTGTTTCCGCCGTGCTGGCCCAGTCTGGCGTCTTGCGCGTCAAGGGCTATGCTGCCATCGAGGGCAAAAAGGCGCGTGTCGTCGTGCAGGCCGTGGGGCGTCGGGTGGAAAGCTGGTTTGATCCGGGGCAGCAGCAATCGACGGGACTGGTTGTCATCGGCCTTAAGGATTTTGATCTGGCAAGCGCCACCAACAAGCTGGCCTGAGCGGCAGGAAGGAACGCGCCGACATGCATATTCTGGCGCCTGACGCGGGGCGGATTGATGATGGACAAGAGGCTGTCGATTTGGGGCAGAGCCCCGCAGACATCCTCATTCTGTCCTCTGCCGATAGCGAGCTGTCCGCCTTTGCAACGACGGCGCGCCTGCGCAAAGGGGGCTGTCCATCGCTGCGTCTTGCCAATCTTATGGCACTCGGTCATCCCTATTCGGTGGATCTCTATGTCGACCAGACAGCCAGTCACGCCAAGCTGATCATATTGCGCCTTTTGGGGGGCGTTGAATATTGGCGCTATGGTCTGGAGCAGCTCAAGAAGCTGTCCCGTGGCTATGGCGTCAAATTGCTTGTTATGCCCGGCGATGACAAATGGGACGACAGCCTTGCTGGCTGGTCCAGCGAACCAACGGCTGTAACGCGACAATTCTGGCGCTATTGCGTTGAGGGCGGGGCCGAGAATATGGCGCTGGCGCTGCAATTTGCCCAAGGTCTGCTGGCTGGGAATGCCAATGAGGTGCCCCATCCGCTGCCCTTGCCGCGCGTCGGCATATTGAAACAGGGGCAGAGTTTCAGCGGCGATGAGGGGATTGACCGCTACATTTCCACGATTGCCAACGAGCCGCAAAAGGCTGTCGTGCCGATCCTGTTTTATCGCTCCTATGTGCAAAGCGCCATGACAGCACCCTTCGAGGCACTGTCGAGCGCATTGGAAGCGCAGGGGCTGCATGCTTTGCCGATCTTCCTGCCCAGCCTCAAGGATTTTGAAGCGCAGGAATTCCTAAAGCAGTTGCTGGGGCACTTTCCTCCCTCGCTTCTGCTCAACTGCACTGCCTTTGCTCTATCCAAGGCGGGGCAGGCCTATGAGCCTACCATTCTGGACCAGTATGATTGTCCCGTCCTTCAAGTCATTCTGTCCGGATCCAGTCGACAGGCATGGGAAGGCAGTCAGCGCGGTCTTTCGGCCCGCGATCTGGCCATGCATGTGGTGCTGCCCGAGCTTGATGGCCGCATTCTGAGCCGTGCCATCGCCTTCAAGGAAGAAGGCGCTCTGGATGAGGCAACCCAATATCGCCCGGTCGAGCTGGTACCCGATGAAAACCGGACCACATTTGTTGCTGCTCTGGCAAAGGGCTGGGTATCCCTGCGCCACACGGATGCAAAAAACCGCAAGCTGGGTGTCATTCTTGCCAACTATCCCAACAAGGATAGCCGCATAGCCAATGGCGTTGGTTTGGATAGTCCGGCCTCTGTTGTCAGCCTGATGCGTGCCATGAAGGCAGAAGGCTACGCGATAGACGCTATTCCCGATGATTCTGATGTGCTGATGGAAATGATCCTTGCAGGGCCAACCAATGCGCTTGGGGAAGCGATCAGACAGAGCGCCTGCCGACTGGAGCTTGATGCCTACAAGGCCATGTTCGATGCGTTGCCCGATGCGGTCAAACAGGGTGTGGAGAAGCGTTGGGGGGCGGCTGATAAGGATCCCATGGTTCGGGATGGCGCTTTTCAGCTGGCGATCCTCACATTCGGCAATCTCGCCGTCGGCGTGCAGCCAGCCCGTGGCTATAATGTCGATCCCAAAGACACATATCACGACCCGGATCTGGTGCCGCCGCATAATTATTTCGCCTTCTATTTCTGGCTTCGCAGCCAGTTTGGCATGCAGGCGGTTATCCATGCCGGAAAGCATGGCAATCTGGAATGGCTGCCGGGCAAGGCGCTGGCATTGAGCAACGCCTGCTATCCCGAGGCAGTAATGGGGCCAGTTCCCCATCTCTATCCTTTCATTGTCAATGACCCCGGCGAAGGCTGTCAGGCCAAGCGCCGCACCAGCGCCGTCATCATCGACCATCTCACCCCGCCGCTCACAAGGGCAGAAAGCCACGGGGCAGGGGAAGAACTGGAGGCTCTGGTTGATGAATTCTACACCGCGCAGGGTGTCGACCCGCGCCGCTCGGACAAGCTGCTTGAAGAAATCCGTTTTCTCGCCAGTCGCACCGGCCTCGACAAGGATGCAGGCATTGCCGCCGAGGATGACAATCGCACAGCCTTGCAACAGCTTGACACCCATCTGTGCGATCTCAAGGAATTGCAGATCCGCGATGGCCTGCATATTCTCGGCTCATCGCCTGAAGGTGGCTATCGCACCGATCTGCTGGTCGCTATTGCCCGCGTGCCGAGGGGATCAGAACCGGAGCAACAATCACTCCACCGCGCCATCAGTCTCGATCTTGGCTTGCAGCTGGAGGGCGAGGTCTTTGATCCGCTGGATTGCGACTTTGCCAAAGTCTGGGATGGTCTGCGCCCGACCATTCTGGCAGAGCGATCAGAAGCCCTCTGGCGCCATTGTGGCGATACCGTCGAGCGGATAGAGCTGCTGGCCAAAGAGCTTGTAGCCGGAGATATTGTACTCGCGGAAGAATGCGCGCAGACCAAAGCCGTGCTCGGCTGGATCAAAACGGATCTGGCTGCTGCCATCGATGCCTGTGGTGCCGATGAAATGCGCCATTTGCTTGCCGGTCTTGATGGTCGCTTCGTGCCGCCCGGACCATCCGGCGCACCAACTAGAGGCCGGCCGGATGTGCTGCCCACGGGGCGTAATTTCTTTGCCGTCGACGTCCGCTCTGTGCCGTCAAAAACAGCTTGGGCGATAGGCGAATTGTCCGCCGAGCGGCTGATGGAACGTCATTTTCAGGATGAAGGCGAATGGTTGCAGGCCATCGTTCTGACCTGTTGGGGCACATCGAACATGCGCACCGGTGGTGATGATATCGCCCAGGCGCTGGCTTTGCTTGGCGCGCGCCCCGTCTGGGAGGCCGCTTCCGGTCGCGTCACCGGTGTCGAAATCCTGCGGCTTGAAGAGCTGCGCCGTCCGCGCGTCGATGTCACCTTGCGAATCTCGGGCTTTTTCCGCGATGCCTTCCCCCATCAGATCGAATTGTTCGACAGTGCCGTGCGGCAGGTGGCCGAGCTTGACGAAGATGAGGATGCCAATCCGCTGGCCGCAAGGGTGCGCAGGGAAAGGGCCGAGGCCGAAGCGCAAGGCGTCGACGCCGATCTCGCCAGACGTCAATCCACCTTCCGTATTTTCGGCTCCATGCCGGGGGCTTATGGCGCGGGCTTGCAGGCCCTGATCGATGAAAAGATCTGGGACAAGCGCGCCGATTTCGCTGAGGCCTTTGTCGCCTGGGGCGGCTTTGCCTATGGTGCCGGACAATATGGCGACCGCGCCGCTGGCAGCCTCAAAAAGCGGCTGTCCAAGGTCGACGCGGTGATCCAGAATCAAGACAATCGCGAGCATGATTTGCTTGATTCCGACGACTATTACCAGTTCGAGGGCGGGCTTGCTGCCAGTGTCGAAACATTCCGTGGCAGCGCGCCGAAGGTCTATCACAACGACCATTCCCGCGCCGAGCGTCCGGTCATTCGCACGCTGGATGAAGAGATCGCCCGCGTCGTGCGGGGCAGGGCGTCCAATCCCAAATGGATCGCCGGTGTCATGCGCCATGGTTACAAGGGCGCGTTTGAGATGGCCGCGACCCTTGATTATCTCTTCGCCTTTGCGGCAACAACCAATGCGGTGGGCGATCATCATTTCGATCAGCTCTATGAGGCCTATATCGAAGACGAGATGGTCGCAGATTTCATCAAGGAAAAGAACCGTCCTGCCTATGATGATATGATCGACCGCTTTCTTGAGGCGCTCGACAGGGGGCTATGGACCCCGCGCTCGAACAGCGCTCGCTTCAATCTCGAAGAAAACGACAAATCCGCCACAAAGCAGAAGACCGAGCATAAGGAAGGGGAGTTCCTATGAAAAAGACCGACACAATGTCGCAGGAAGAGCTGGATGCCCGTCATGCGGAGAAGATGAAGAAGAAAAAGGCCGCACGCGACAAGATCCTTGCCACCAAGACCGAGGAAAAGGGACTGATCATCGTCCATACCGGCAAGGGCAAGGGCAAATCGACAGCAGCCTTCGGCATGGCCTTTCGCATGATCGGGCATGGGCATCCGATCGCTGTGATCCAGTTCGTCAAGGGAGCATGGGATTCGGGCGAAAAGCGCCTGCTGGAAAAGTTTCCCGAGCTGGTCACCATCAAGGCCATGGGGGAGGGCTTCACATGGGAGACGCAGGACCGCAACAAGGATATCGAAAATGCGCGCGCCGCATGGCAAGCGGCAAAAGAGGCAATTCTTGATCCGGAAATCCGTTTCGTCCTGCTTGATGAGCTGAATATCGTCCTGCGCTATGACTATTTGCCCATCGAGGAAATCGTGGCTTTCCTCAAGGATGAAAAGCCCGCTGACACCCATGTTGTCATCACCGGCCGCAATGCCCGAGACGAGCTCATCGAGATCGCTGATCTGGTCACGGAAATGACGCAGATCAAGCATCCTTTCCGTTCCGGAATCAAGGCGCAGGAAGGGATCGAATATTAGGGATTGTGCTGATTTATCTCAGCTTTTCTGTGCCTAAAGGATGATGCGCTCTTTAGGCGAGTTGACTTATTTCACGCACAATCCTAGACATGAATTGTTCGATGGTTTTTCTTGTCCAGGCGTGGCGAGAAAATGAAAAGGGAACATGGTGAGGCCTACCCATCAGGGACCGAAGCCATGGCTGCCCCCGCAACTGTAAGCGGCGAGCGATTGACAGACATATGCCACTGACATTCCGATGTTGGGAAGGTTCGTCAATCGCCATGACCCGCGAGCCAGGAGACCTGCCATCAGACTGGTATGGACTGGATTTTCAGTCCCTGCCGCCTCTAAACATGACGCCGGGGTGAGCGTTTGGTAGAGAGAATGTCTGGTGCCTTTATGCCAGCAATCCCTTGCCGATACTTCCAAACCCAAAGCGTCTCCAATCTGGCAATGAGCCAACGGGAGATGACCTATGCATAAATTTCTGGCCGGAGCGCTTTTAGCCTCTGCTCTGATCCTTCCCAGCAGCGCCAATGCGCATTTTCAGCTGATCTATACCCCTCAAGTCAATCTGCAAAAGGCCGGTGACGTTCCTTTGAAACTCATTTTCTGGCATCCATTCGAGAATGGCCATGTCATGGATATGGGTGCGCCTGAAGCCTTTTATGCGCTCCTCAGGGGCAAGAAGATTGATCTGATGGACAGTCTCAAGCCGATGCGTTTCAAGGGCGCGAGCAATGAGGCCGATGCCTTTGACGCAACGCTCAAGGTCAAGCGCAGCGGTGACTATACGCTGATTTTGCAGCCTGCACCCTATTATGAGCAGAGCGAAGATCTCTATATCCAGCAGATCACCAAAAGCTATCTCAACAAGGACGGCATACCGACTGACTGGAACGAACCGGCTGGCCTCAAGACCGAGATCATTCCGCTCAACAAGCCAACCAACATTCTGGCCGGTTCCACTTTTACCGGTCGCGTCATGTCGGAAGGCAAACCGGTGGCCGGTGCCGAGATCGAAGTGGAATATATGGCCGCCGAACCGGACATGACCGCCAATGCGCCATTGCCGGCAACCGCAGAGCCTGCGCCGGGTGGTTCGCTGGTGGCCATTTCCGATGACAATGGCTATTTCACCTACGGTATTCCCAAATCCGGCTTCTGGGGCTTTGCCGCCCTTGGGACTGGTCCGGACAAGGAGCATGAAGGCAAGGAACTTTCGCAGGATGCGGTTATTTGGGTCAGGGCTTATGACATCAGGTAGCATCACTTGCGTTGCGCGGAGGGTGAGCCATGCATATCGTTGATGGCGCATTGTCAAACGAAGTTCTGATCACGGGAACTGCATTGACCGCAATCGGTCTGGTGCTGGGGCTGCGCAAGCTGGATATGGAACTCATTCCGGCAGCCGGGGTGCTCAGCGCCACTTTCTTCGTTGCCTCGCTCATTCATGTGCCATTGGGCTTTTCCTCCGTTCATCTCATCCTGAACGGTCTGGCCGGGATCATTCTCGGCTGGGCTGCCTTTCCGGCGCTGTTTGTGGGGTTGCTGTTGCAAGCGGTATTCTTTGCCTTTGGCGGAATTTCGGTTCTGGGGGTGAACAGTTTCAACATCGCCGCGCCCGCCGTATTGGTTGGCCTGATCGCCAATCCGTTTCTGATCCGGGCCCGGACATCGCGGTCTGCTGCCATATATGGCGGCATCGCCGGGGCCATGGCCATCGCCTTGACGACCCTGTGTGTGGCCGTGGCGCTGGGGTTTTCGGGTGAAAATTTTGTCTTTCAGGCCAAGCTGGTCTTCATCGCGCATATTCCGGTCATGATCATCGAGGGGCTTCTCTCGGCCGCTGCCATCTATCTCATTCACAAGGTGAAGCCGGAGCTGCTTCACGCCATGAACAAGGGGGATGTCCGATGACCGAACCGCGAAAACTGGTCTCTGGCCTCTTCCTTCTGTTTCTTATCGCCTTTGCCTCTCCGGCAGTGGCCCACAAGGTGGTGATTTCCGCCTACGCGGAAGGCAGCATCATTGAAGGGGAAATCGGCTTCTCCAACGGTGATGTCGCCGCTGACACGCTGGTCGAAATCTTCGACGATGCAGGCAGCAAGATCGGCGAAACAACGACCGATGAAGACGGGATTTTCCAATATAACCCGACAGCCAGAATGCCGCTCAATTTCAAGGCCAATCTCGGCGCAGGTCATATCGCCACCTACCATATGGAAGTCGATGAACTCCCCGGCGATATTGGTGGAGACGCAGGGGCCAAGGCCGCCACTGCCGAGCTGGATGCGGTCATGGCTGAACTCAGGCAAGAAACGCCTTCCCAAGCTGCTGCGGCAACGTCCGGCATCGATCCCGAAGCGCTGCAAAAGCTTATCGCGGCCGAAGTGCATGCCCAGCTTGAGGCCTTCAAGCCCGAGGTGGCATCCGCTCTTCGCAATGAAGTCAAACCACTGCGCAAGCTGCTGTCTGACTATATGGAGAAGAACGACATGCAGGCGATCCTTGGCGGCGTTGGCTATATTTGCGGTCTGTTCGGCATCGGCTTCTATGTCGCGGCCCGCAAGGAGCGCGCCAAATTGGCCAGAAGTGAAAAGGACAGCGCCAGAAGTGAAAAGGACATTGCATGAGTGATCTTCTGGAAGAGGCAGGCCGGGCCAAGGGACTGACAGATGGTGCCGTCTATGACGACACCAGCCTGTTTGACCGCCGCATGTGGATACGCGAGTTGGACCCGCGTGTCAGGATCATAACGGTCTTCGTCTTTTCCATCTGCGTTGTCCAACTGGATAAAATGCCGCTTCTGCTCGCTGCCCTGTGTGCTTCGCTGTTTCTGCTTTTCAATGCCCGTTTGCCCTTGGCGGCGACGCTCAAGCGGGTGATCACGGTCGACAGCTTTATCGTTCTGCTTCTCGTCATGTTGCCATTCACGACGCCGGGCAGGGAGCTTTTCTCCCTCTATGGTCTTTCGGCAAGTTACGAGGGCCTGAGGCAGGCCGTCGTCATATTGCTGCGGGCCAATGCGATCGTGCTGGCCTCTCTGGTGCTGCTGGCAACGATAGATGCCGTCAGCTTCGGCCATGCGCTGGCAAGCCTGAAGGTGCCAGAGCGTCTGGTGCATCTGTTATTATTCACCGTGCGCTATATCGAGCTGCTGCGTGATGAATATGGCAGATTGAGAACGGCGATGAAGAGCCGGGTTTTTGCACCAAGAAACAGTTTGCATACCTACAAGAGCATCGGTTATCTGGTTGGGATGCTGCTCATCCGTTCGTTCGAAAGATCCGAGCGCATTCTCATGGCGATGAAATGTCGTGGCTTCAATGGCCAGTTTCATCTGTTGAAGGATTTCAGTTTCACCAGAAGGGATCTCACATTTTCGATGTTGGCTTTCCTTTTTGTGCTGCTGCTCATGATGCTTGAGGTTTCGCATGTCATTGCTGCTTGAAACAAGCGACCTTTGCTATGCCTATCACGGCAGCGCACCTTGCGTGAATGGTGCCACATTGGCCCTGTCTGCCGGTGAGCGGCTTGGACTGGTCGGCTCCAATGGCGCAGGCAAGAGCACGCTGCTGCATTTGCTTGTCGGTCTCTACAAGGCTCAGAGTGGTGCCATCTCGGCCTTCGGGCGCACCTATGCGAGCGAAGAGGATTTCATGTTGCTGCGGCGTCGGGTCGGTCTTGTCTTTCAGGATCCGGACGATCAGCTGTTTTGCCCGACGGTAGAGGAAGACATTGCCTTCGGCCCGCTTAATTTGGGCTACAGCCGCAATGATGCCCGCGTCATCGTGGAAGAAACCCTCGATCTGCTGGGGCTTCTGCCTCTCAAGGACAGGGTGACGCATCGTCTCTCCGGTGGTCAGAAGCGGCTCGTTGCGCTGGCAACCGTCATTGCGATGAAGCCGGACATTCTGTTGCTGGATGAGCCGACAAACGATCTTGACGAGGCGACACGCAGTCGGCTGGTCGAAATTCTGTTATCCTTGCCGCAAGCCATGATCATCGTCAGTCATGACAGGGCATTCCGTGAGCAGGTGATAACGAGGACTGTTACCATGGAGGATGGCCGGGTCATCTGACAGATACCATGCGGGCAGCAAGCGCTGCCCGACCAGTTGCTTTGCAGTGCTTCCCGCGATGGAAGCTGAAAACCAAGTCAGTGCGGCAGATCCAATCCGGAGGCCAAGACTGACCTGCAGGTTTGAAAAGGGCTTATGCGGATCATGCCGGTCCTGCGCCCGTTTCCACCCTGCGGAATATCAACCGAAGAGCCGACAAGGCTCGCCATGAAGGACCACAGGGGACCAGAATGACACGTTCCGACAAACAAGAAAAACTCGGCCTGATGATCTGCGGCCACGGCAGTCGCAATCAGGAGGCTGTCGATCAGTTCGCCAAGCTGGCGGAGCGTCTGCGACCCCGTTTCCCCGAATGGCCAGTTGACTATGGCTATCTGGAATTCGCCAATCCTGTGCTTTCCAAGGGGCTGGACAATCTGGTGGCGCAAGGATGCACGCGCATTCTGGCCGTTCCCGGCATGCTGTTTGCTGCCGGTCATGCCAAGAATGACATCCCCTCGGTGCTCAATTCCTATCAGGCCAAAACGCCGGGCGTAACGATTGAATATGGCCGCGAGCTGGGTCTTGATCTCAAGATGATCAAGGCAGCCGGAGCCCGTATTGAGGAGGCCGTGAAGGCAGCCAATATTGAGCATGGCGAAGTTGCCATCACCGACACCTTGCTGATGGTGGTCGGCCGCGGCGCTTCCGATCCAGATGCCAACTCCAACGTCAACAAGCTGATGCGCATGCTTTGGGAAGGCATGGGCTTTGGCTGGGGCGAGGTCTGCTATTCGGGCGTCACGTTCCCGCTGGTCGAACCGGGCCTCGAACATGCCGCCAAGCTTGGCTACAAGCGCATTATCGTTTTCCCCTATTTTCTCTTCACCGGCATTCTTGTCCGTCGCATCTACAATTTCACCGATGAGGTCGCAGCCCGCCATCCAGACATCCAGTTTGTCAAGGCGGCTTATCTCAACGATCAGGACTATGTCATTGAAACCTTCGAGGACCGCGTTCAGGAAATCCTCGATGGCACCAACAATATGAATTGCCAGCTGTGCAAATATCGGGCGCAGGTTCTGGGGTTCGAGGCCGAAGTCGGTCTGCAGCAGGAGAGCCACCACCATCATGTCGAAGGGGTGGACACCAAGGACTGCGAATATTGTGAAGATAATAAATGCACCAACGAATGTCTCAAGCATCACCCTTCGTCGGAGCATCACCACCATGATCATGGCCACGACCACGCTCACTCCCAAGGTCACGGCCATGATCATGGTCACTCTCACCAGCATGACCACGATCATGATCACGACCACCACGGTCACCACCATCATGACCATGATCATCATGGTCACAGTCACGGGCACAGTCACGGGCATGATCACGACCATCATTACGATCATGGGCACGGCCATTCTCATGGCCATTCTCACGGCGATGGGCATGATCACCACCATCATCCATATCCTCAGGCGGACCATCCGCTCGGCCCCAAAAGCATGTATAAAAAGGACTGATCCTCATCAATGCGCCAATGCCTTCAGGCGGGGTGCCTATGGATCGGATGGATGAATGATGACCCATCATGACTATCAGAAGGATCCGGCAGCGATCTATGCCAGTTCCTTCAACATCATCAGGCAGGAGGCTGGCGAAGCGCTGGCCAGCCTGCCTGACGCGCTTGAACCGGTTGCCGTGCGTTTGATGCATTCGGTCGGTATGACCGATCTGGTGCCCGATCTGCGCTTCTCGGACCATGCCGCTGAAGCAGGAATGGCGGCGCTTGCAAAGGGAACGACCATTCTGGTCGATACGCAAATGGTGGCCGGAGGGATCTCGCCCCGTTTCTTTGCCAAGGGATGCGCACTGGAACACAATGCCATTTGCGTAACGCTCAATGATCCCGAAGTGGCCGCGCTTGCAAAAGAGCTTGCAACGACCAGAACCGCTGCCGCCATGGAGCTTTGGCGACCGCATCTAGAGGGCTCCATCGTGGCAATCGGCAATGCGCCCACGGCGCTCTTCCGGCTGCTGGAAATAGTGCGGGAAGGAGCTGGCAAACCGGCCCTTGTTCTCGGCTTTCCCGTCGGGTTCGTCGGTGCGGCAGAATCCAAGCAGGCTCTGGTTGATGAGGCCGAAGAATTGGGCCTTGACTATATCGCGCTGCTCGGGCGCAGGGGCGGCACGCCGATGGCCAGTTCCGCGGTCAATGCGCTGGCAATTGCCGCGCTTGGCCAAAGCGACAAACCGGTCTAGGGAAGGGGGAACCATGAAACAGCCTCAAACCCCATGGCTCAGCGTCATCGGCATCGGAGAAGATGGCCTTGATGGTCTTGGTGATCTGGCTTGGTCTCTGATTGCTCAGGCGAAGGTGATCTATGGTGGCGCAAGGCATCTGGCCATGCTGCCCGATGCTATGATCTGCGATGCCGAGAAAAGGGGATGGCCGCAACCATTCTCTCATGCCTTTGACGAGCTGGACGCGCTGCGCGGAACGCCCGTTGTGGTGTTGGCCAGCGGAGATCCGATGTATTTCGGCATCGGCGGAACGCTCGCCCGTCACTTCGCGCCGGACGAAATGCGCATTCTGTCCTATCCCGGTTCTTTCAGTCTGGCCGCAAGCCGGCTTGGTTGGCCATTGGATAAAGTGGCAAAGCTGACGATCCATGGCCGCAGCATAGAGACATTGCTGCCGCACTATCTGCCCGGCGCGCGTCTGCTGGTGCTCTCCCGAGATGGAAAGTCGCCCGGAGAGGTTGCCTACCAGTTGCTGGGGCGCGGTATCCAAGACGCCGAGCTCACCATTCTGGAGCATCTGGGAGGCAAGGCCGAACGCATTGTCACCATGAGCGCGAAGGCTTTGGCGGAAAGCGGCGAGACGCAAAGCTTCGCCGATCTCAATGTGTTGGCGATTGCCTTGCCGGAAACTCTTTCCTTCTGGCTGCCGCTACAGCCCGGATTGCCCGATGAGGCTTTCGAGCATGATGGCAAGATGACCAAGCGCGACATTCGCGCCAGTGCATTGGCCAAGCTGATGCCTCACCCCGGAGCGCTTCTCTGGGATGTCGGCACGGGGTGCGGATCCGTTGCCATCGAATGGCTGCGGAGCCATCCCAGCTGTCGTGCCATTGGCATCGAGCCGCAGGAAAAACGCCGGATATTGGCAAGGCATAATGCCGATTGTCTGGGCGTTCCCTCCTTGCGACTGATAGCCGATACGGCACCCGAAGGCCTGAAGGGGGAAGAAGCCCCCGATGCGGTCTTTATCGGCGGAGGTCTTTCCCGTGCGGTCGTCGATTTCTGCCTCGATGCGCTGAAGCCCGGAGGGCGTCTGGTTGCCCATGCCGTCACCCTCGGTTCCGAGCATCTGCTGCTTGAACTGTTCGAGGAGCATGGCGGAGATCTGACCCGGCTGGCCATTTCCCGCGCAACCCCTGTCGGACCCTATTTCGGCTGGAAACCTTCCATGCCTGTCACACAATGGGCCTTCACCAAGGCTCTCAAAGAACAAGATGAGAAACAAGATCAATGAATAGCAGCACAAAAGGCACGCTCTATGGCGTTGGCGTCGGTCCGGGGGATCCCGAACTGATCACGCTGAAGGCCGCCCGTCTCATAAGCGCCGCTCAGGTCATCGCCTATCCGGCACCCGAAGGGGGCGACAGCTTTGCCAGAGAGATCGCCAAGGCGCATATCGCTGAAGGGGCCGAAGAGATTTCCATCGCCATCCCGATGCGGCCCGAACGCAAGGCTGCGCAAGATGCCTATGATGTCGGCGCGGTTGCTGTGCGTGCCGAACTGGAAGCGGGCAGGGATGTGGTCTTCCTCTGCGAAGGGGATCCCTTTTTCTATGGCACCTTCATGTATCTCTATGACCGGTTGGCCGGTGATTTCGCAACGGAAATCATTCCCGGCGTCACCTCGATTGTCGCTTGCGCCAGCCGCCTCAGACAGCCGCTCGTCAGCCGCAATGACGTGCTTACGGTGCTCGCCGGTCCGATGTCCGATGAAGAGCTTGAAGCCCGCCTGAAGCTTGGCGGCTCCTTTGCCATCATGAAGGTCGGGCGGCATCTGCCGCGCCTGAAAGCCCTGCTCGAAAAGCTCGGTCTCATGAAGCGCGCCGGTTATGTCGAGCGGGCAACGCTTGCCAATGAAAAGGCCATCCCGCTCGCCGAACTGGCAGAGCCGTCCGCCCCTTATTTCTCTATGATCCTGATCTATGACGGGGAAGAAGCATGGAAAAACTGAAGCCCATCACCATTGTCTGCCCCAGCGCCGCAGCTGGCGAACTGGCTGCCTCAATCAGCAAAATTCTGAAAGGTGCCGGTCATCCGGTAGAACTGCATGGCAAGGGCGAGATCGAAGGCTTTGACGTCTCCTTCAGCGATAGTCTCGCTCACTTGCGCTCGCTCTTCTCAGAAGGGCGCACGATTGTTGCCCTCTATGCCAGCGGTATTATCATTCGGGCGCTCGCCCCGTTGCTCGACAGCAAGTTTGACGAGCCGCCGGTGTTGGCCGTATCCCGCGATGGATCCTCTGTGGTGCCGCTGCTGGGTGGTCATCATGGTGCCAATGATCTGGCGCATTTGCTGGCTGACGCCCTGAAAGCGCATGCTGCTGTAACGACGGCAGGCGATTGCCGCTTTCGGCTGGCGCTCGACAATCCGCCGAAGGGCTGGAAGCTCCAGCATGCGAAAAAGGCGGCGCCTCTCATGGCCCGTATCATAGACGGCGAAGCGGTGGATGTTTCCTCCGATCTCGACTGGCTTGATGACAGCGCCTTGGCTCGTTCAGACAGTGCCGCGATCAAATTGGACGCAAGTTTTGCGCCGGTGCCGCATGCAACGCTTGATACCAGCCTGACCTATTGCCCGCAAAAGCTGGTAATCGGGGTCGGCTGCGAGCGCGGCATTGATGCGGAAAGCCTGATCGGTCACATCCGCTCTGTGCTCGAAACCCACAGTCTGGCACCCGAGGCCATTGGCATGCTGGCTTCCATCGACGTGAAAATGGATGAAGCGGCAATCCATGCGGCGGCCAGTCATTTCGATGTTCCGGTCCGTTTCTTCACCGCTGAGGAACTGGAAGCACAGAAGGAACGGCTCAAGACACCATCCGATGTGGTCTTTGCTGAAGTGGGGTGCCATGGTGTGGCCGAAGGGGCCGCGCTTGCCGCCGCCGGAGCAAAAGGGTCGCTGCTGGTCGCCAAGGTCAAATCCGACAAGGCCACCTGTGCTGTCGGTCTTGCACCCCAACCTTTCGTGTCCGATTTTCCCGGCAAGAAACGCGGCTCTCTGGCCGTCATCGGTATTGGGCCGGGCACCCCATATTGGCGCAGCCCTCAGGCAACCAGCCTGATCGCCAGCGCCGAGAAGCTGGTTGGCTACAAATTCTATCTCGACCTGCTCGGCCCGATGGCCGATGACGCCCGCCGTTGCGACTTCCCCATGGGCAGCGAAAAGGATCGCTGTCGCTATGCGCTGGAAGAGGCTGGCAAGGGCCATGACGTTGCCCTGATCTGCTCGGGTGATGGCGGCATCTATGCCATGGGTGCTCTGGTTATGGAACTTCTTGATCGCGAAGCGGACAATGGCGGCGTTTCCGATGATGCCAAGCGGGTGGCGCTTACCCATGTGCCGGGCATTTCGGCGCTTCAGGCTGCATCGGCGCGTTTCGGCGCCTTGCTCGGTCATGACTTCTGCACCATTTCGCTTTCCGATCTGCTGACCCCATGGGAAACCATCGAACAGCGTATTCATGCTGCCGCAGACGGTGACTTCGTGATTGCCTTCTATAATCCGGTCTCCAAAAAGCGCCGCACCCAGTTGCTCAGAGCAAGAGAAATTCTTCTGGCCCAGCGACCGGAAACGACGCCGGTTCTACTGGCCTCAAACCTCGGGCGACCGGACGAAGAATTGAAAATGCGCACGCTCGCCACGCTTGATATCGAAGAGGTCGACATGTTGACGGTCGTGTTGGTTGGCTCGTCCCAATCCAGAATGTGGCGCTCTGGCGATCACACCGCAGGAGATGATGGCTGGATGGCCTATACCCCGCGCGGCTATGCAAAAAGAATTGATGGAGAAAACAGGGAATGACGGTCTATTTTATCGGAGCCGGACCCGGCGCACCGGATCTCATCACGGTGCGCGGCCTCAAACTCATCCAGCGTTGCCCGGTTTGTCTCTATGCCGGTTCTCTCGTACCAGAAGCAACCGTTGCCGAAGCGCCGCAGGGGGCTCTGGTCAAGGACACCGCAGCCATGAATCTCGATGAAATCATCGAGGATATCCAGCAGGCTCACGCCGAGGGCAAGGATGTTGCCCGCGTCCATTCAGGAGATCCTTCGATCTATGGCGCGATTGCCGAACAGATGCGACGGCTCAATGCGTTGGAAATACCCTATGAGGTCGTCCCCGGTGTTCCGGCCTTTGCTGCCGCTGCAGCGGCTTTGGGAACGGAGCTGACCATCCCCGGTATCGCCCAGAGCATAATTCTCACCCGCACGGCGATGAAATCCTCGTCCATGCCGGAGCGAGAAAGCCTCGATATTCTGGGGCAGTCCGGCGCGACCATGGCAATACATCTCTCGGTGCGCAATGCCGCCCATATCGAGCGGGAACTGACGCCGCATTATGGCGCGGATTGCCCCGCCATCATCGCCTATCGCGTTGGCTGGCCCGATCAGTTCTTCATCCACGCGACGCTTGGAACCCTGCGCGAGAAAATCCGCGCCTCCAAGCTGACCCGCACAGCACTGATTTTGGTCGGCCCTGCGCTGGGTGCGCAAAATTTCGAAGAATCAAAACTTTACGACGCGAACTTCGAGCATATTCTGAGGTTGCCGAAGAAGGCCAAGAAAGAGCCGGGGCAATAGTGCCGCCAGTCGGCGAACAGCGTAGATGACAGGAATGAGGGGCAGCCTGCCTCTCATCTCCCATTCATTCATGCAATGGCGCAATGATATGGGCAAAGGAACCATGAACGGATCCGGCCCGTTGCCCCATGGCGGGCAATTCCCTGCCAGTGGCGCTCTGCGCGGCAAAGAGCGGATCGGCATCGCCCAGAATTGTCATGGTAGCATAATGGAATTCATGGCCAGCAAGGCGGGAGGCCCATGGAAGCGCCGAATGATGCGTCAGCTTGCGATAGCCAAGTGATAGCTTGGTTTTTGCAAAGCTGGTGCTGACCGGCAGTAGGCCGAGCATGGGTGCCTCGTTCCCTTCAGATGAAATGATCGAGCGACCAAGCGTCATATAGCCACCGCATTCGCCGAAAATCAGCACATTGTTGCTCGCCGCAGCCTGCATTGCCTGCCGGAATTTGTCTGCGCGGCCAAGCCTTTCCAGATGCAACTCGGGATAGCCTCCGGGCAGATAGATGGCATCGGCATCCGCCGCCGGGGCCTCATCCTTCAGGGGGGAGAAAAAACGGATCTCCGCGCCCTGATCGCGCCAGTCCTGCAACAGATGCGGATAGATGAAACTGAAAGCCTCGTCACGGGCAATCGCCATACGCTGCCCCAGCGGAGGCAGGCGGCGAGAAGCCGTGTTGTTTCCGTCCTGTGCGATCCTGATTTCATTCTGACGGTTGGCAATATCAAGGATCAGATCCAGATCGATATCTGCGGCCATATGGTCGGCGATATGATCGATCATGCTGCCCAGCTCTTCATGCTCTCCAGCCTGAACGAGCCCCAGATGGCGCGAGGGCAATTGCAATTGTTCGGATTTGCGCACCGCTCCGACAATGGGCAGACCAAGAGGGGCAAAGGCCTCGCGCAGAAGCATTTCATGGGCATTCGAGCCGACACGATTGAGCAATATGCCGCCAATCGTCAGATCCCTGTCAAACGCGCAGATACCCTTGGCAATTGCCGCCGCCGTTTGCGCCTGTCCCTTGACATCAAGAACCAGTATGACCGGCAGCCGTAGGGCGTGCGCCAGACTGGCCGTCGAGCCTTGCCCGTTTGCTGCGCCATCAAAAAGGCCCATGACGCCTTCGACAAAGAGGAAATCGCCATCTGCTGCATGCGCCAGGGCACGCGCCTGCAATTCCGTGGCGGGCATGGCCCATGGATCAAGATTGATGGAAGAAAGCCCCGAGGCGACGCCATGAAAGGCCGGATCGATATAATCGGGGCCGCATTTGGCAGGCGAAACACTGTGCCCCTGTCGCCTCATTAGCCGCTGTAAACCGAGAGAAAGCGTCGTCTTGCCAGCGTTAGAGCTGCTCGCAGCCAGAATAATTCCTTTTGCCATGTGGCGGGGCTTATTCATTGCCAGATGATCCGTTCTGGAGGCCCAGCGGATCGGAGATCAGAACCTTGCCACTGGTGGCAAATCCGAGCCAGTCCAGCCCGTCGCGCAACTTCACCACATTGCCGATGACGACAATGGCGGGCGGTTCCATGCTGGAATTGTGGGCATCATCGGCGATATTGGCAAGGGTGGATGTCAGTACCTGCTGGCGTGGCGTGGAAGCGTTGCAGATAACGGCTGCGCCTTCTTCAGGGTCGCGCCCCGCGTCAAGAAGTTTGCGGGTGATGCCATGCAGATGCTTCATCGCCATATACATCACAATCACCTGCGAGCCCTTGGCGATGCCGTCCCAGTTGAGGGCCGTGGGCATTTCTCCGGTGTGATCATGCCCGGTCAGGAAGGTAACCGACTGGTTGACGTCGCGATGGGTGGCAGGAATGCCAGCATAGCAAAGACCGCCAATACCGGCCGTGATGCCCGGCACAACGCGGAAAGGCACGCCAGCCTCGACCAGCTGCAATGCCTCTTCGCCACCGCGCCCGAATATGAACGGATCGCCACCCTTGAAGCGCAGCACGCGCTTGCCTTCCTTGGCCAGTTCGATGAGGCGCAGATTGATGTCTTTCTGCTTGGAAGAGGGACGGCCGCCACGCTTGCCGGCAAATTCGACGATGATGTCTGGCCGCGCGAAAGAAAGCATCGTCTTGTCCACCAGCGCGTCATAAATGATCGCGTCCGCCTGCCGCAACGCATTGACCGCATGCAGAGTCAAAAGGCCACGATCCCCCGGACCTCCACCAACAAGCCAGACCCAGCCGGGTTCAAACTCGGGAAGTCCATCAAACAATATTTGGCTATAGGCATCTTGAGTGGGGGAATTGGGCATTTAATTCTTGTCTCTGGCTCTTTTAGATATGGCGTCCGGATTGGCTCCACTATATACCTAAGTGCATGACAGATTGCACTGAAAAAGCACCGGAAGAGGAAAAATTGCGGCGCGGCTGGACAACCGGCGCCTGCGCCACTGCGGCCACCAAGGCGGCGCTTGTGGCGCTTGTTTCCTCACGCTTTCCAGATCCTGTTTCCATTCGCCTGCCCAAGGGGCAAGAGCCGTCTTTCGCGCTTGATTGCGAACGGCTGCAAGATGATTTCGCCGAGGTCGGGATCATCAAGGATGCGGGCGACGATCCCGATGTAACCCACGGCGCGCAGATCCTCTCGAAGGTGCGTTTTGGTGAGGCCGGGGCCGGTGTGCGCTATTTCGCGGGCGAGGGCGTTGGTATGGTCACGCGCCCCGGATTGCCTATCCCTGTGGGCGAGCCTGCCATCAATCCAGTGCCCCGTCAGCTGATGCGTCAGGTCGTTGAGGAACTGTCGCAAGAATATGGCTTTGCACCCGATGTCGATATAACGATCTCGGTCAGAAATGGCGAAAAACTGGCAAAGCACACCTGGAATCCGCGACTGGGCATTGTAGGTGGCATTTCCATATTGGGCACCACCGGGGTGGTGGTTCCCTTTTCCTGTTCTGCCTGGATCCATTCCATTCAGCGCGGCATTGATGTGGCGCGCGCCGAAGGGCAAACCCATGTGGCAGGCTGCACCGGTTCGACCTCGGAGAAGACTGTCCGGGCGCTTTATCATCTGCCGGAATTTGCCATGCTCGATATGGGGGATTTCGCAGGCGGCATGCTGAAATATCTAAGGCGCAATCCGGTGGGTCGCGTCACGATCGGCGGCGGTTTTGCCAAGCTGACCAAGCTGGCGCAGGGGCACATGGATCTGCATTCCGGCCGCAGTCAGGTCGATTTTGAATGGTTGTCCAAGCGCGTCGCACAGATTGGCGGCTCTGCGGATCTCGCCCAAGAGGTCAGGCAGGCCAACACGGCGCTCGCCGTCTTGCAGCTTTGCACGAAAGCACATCTCGATATCGTCTCCCACGTTGCAAAAGAGGCACAGCGCACAGCGCTCAAGATTCTGGGATCTGGAGAAATCGCCCTCGACATTGTGGTCGTTGCGAGGGATGGTACACTGCTGAAGCAGTCCGAGATTCTCACTTATGACCAACTGGAGCCCGCGTCATGACGCAACAGCGACATATCCTCCTTCTGGGCGGAACCGCCGAAGCAAGGGAACTGCTGGAAACCCTGATCAATGTCACCGAGCATGACATTACCTATTCTCTGGCCGGGGTTCTTGGCAGCAAGGCTGAAGAGGTGTTGCGCAGCCGCATGGGCATAGACAGTACGCATTTTCAGTTTCGCATGGGGGGCTTTGGCGGGCCGGAGGGCCTGAAGAAATACATGCAGGATCATGGCATCGATCTTCTCATCGATGCGACCCATCCTTACGCCACCTCTATTTCGCGCAACGCCATCGAGGCGAGCCGCGAGGCGTCCATTCCGCTGGCCCGGTTTGTGCGGCATGAATGGACCGAAACAACCGACGACAGCTGGACCGTGGTCGACACTCTGAGCGATGCGGCTGCGGCATTGCCTTCCGATGTGACCGTATTCCTTTCTGTCGGTCGGCAGTCAATCGCGCCTTTTGCCAGTCGCAAGGATTGCAAATTTGTTATCCGCTCCATCGCCGAGGCCGAAGAGCATATGTTCCACTCAGCCACTTTCATTCAGGGCATGCCGGGGCGCTCGATGGAAGAGGAAATGGCCCTGTTCGAGCAATATGGCGTCGATCTTCTGGTGACGAAAAATTCCGGTTCCGGCAAGGCTTCGCACAAGATCATGGCAGCGCGAGAGCTGCATATTCCCGTCATCATGGTTAAACGTCCCGAAATGCCGGATGGTCCGGAATTCTGCGAAATTGCGCCGATTCTGGACTGGATCGAGGCTGCCCCCGCCGCATCCTAGGCCCGCTTCGGCCCTTCAATAAAGATCAGGAAGTCTCCTTCAATGCCAGCCATCATGTTTCAGGGTACCGGGTCGAATGTGGGCAAGTCCATGTTGGTCGCCGGTTTCTGCCGCTATCTCAAAAGGCAGGGCTACAAGGTCGCCCCCTTCAAGCCGCAGAATATGTCGAACAATGCGGCTGTCACCCCTGAAGGGGGAGAAATCGGCCGGGCACAAGCCTTGCAGGCGCTGGCTTGCGGGCTGGAGCCGAGCGTGCACATGAACCCGGTTCTGCTCAAGCCGCAAAGCAATGTCGGCAGTCAGGTGGTGGTGCAGGGCAAGGTCATCGGTCAGATGCAGGCCCGCGCCTATAGCCAGAGCAAGCATACGCTGCTAGAGGCGGTCATGGAGTCTTACCGCAATCTCAGCGAGCAGGCCGATTTTATCGTGGTAGAAGGCGCGGGCAGCGCCTCCGAGGTCAATCTGCGCAAGGGTGATATCGCCAATATGGGCTTCGCGCAAGCTGCCAATCTGCCGGTCATCCTGATTGGCGATATCGATCGTGGCGGCGTGATCGCCTCTCTGGTCGGCACCAAGCAGTTGCTGCCGCCGTCCGATCTGGCGCTGGTCAAAGGCTATGTCATCAACAAGTTCCGCGGCGATGCCACCCTGTTCAAATCCGGTCTCGACATCATAACCGGGCAAACCGGCTGGCCTGATTTCGGCATATTGCCATGGTTCGACGATGCGGCGCGCCTGCCTGCCGAAGACAGCGAGGATCTGGGGCGCGACAAGCCCATGACAGCTTCCGGCAGGGCCTTGAAAATTGCCGTACCCGTGCTGCCGCGCATTGCCAATTTCGATGATCTTGATGCCCTCAAATCCGAGGATGGTGTCTCGCTCACCATGGTGAAGCGAGGGCAGACCATTCCGCTCGACAGCGATCTGGTCATCCTGCCCGGTTCGAAATCCACCATCGCCGACCTTGAGGCAATGAAGAGCGAGGGCTGGGATGTAGACATCAAGGCCATTGCGCGACGCGGCGGCTTCGTTCTCGGTCTCTGTGGCGGCTATCAGATGCTCGGCAGGAAAATCATGGACCCAGAAGGGGTGGAAACCGAAAAGGGCGCAGTCTGTGAAGGCCTTGGTCTGCTCGATATCGAAACGGTGATGGCGGGAGAAAAGCGCACGATACAGATCACCGGCAGACATCTGGAAAGCGGCTCGCAGATGCATGGCTATGAGATCCATGTGGGTCGTAGCGAAGGGCCGGACCGAGCCCGGCCGATCTTCATGATCGAGGGCAAACAGGAGGGGGCAACCTCACTCGATGGCCGCATCATGGGCAGCTATATCCATGGCCTGTTCAACCATGACCAGTTTCGCGCTGCCTTCCTGAAATCTCTGGGACATGCCGCTTCCGGGCAAGGCTATCTGCGCGGGGTGGAACAGACCCTTGATGCGCTGGCGGATCATTTCGCCCACAATATGGACGTCAACGGGCTGATCAAGGTCGCAGAGCAGGGGCTTTGACGCGCTCGCTTTGCAAGGCAGCATCGCTGCTTCCAGTAAGGACTGCTCGAGAAAGAAAAGGCCCGACAGCAAGCCGGGCCTTTCTGTAATCAAAGTGAAGCGATGGCGTCGCCTTAACTGTTAAGCCAGCATTTGACCGGAGCCAGACCGTTCATCAACTGGAAGACGCCATTCTTCTCCCAACCACCGATCTTTTTGGAAACGCCCTCGATGAAGTCGTTGAACATCGGGCAGATCAGGCCGCCTTCATCCCGCACCAGATAGGCCATTTCGCTATAGAGCTTCTTGCGTTTGGTCGCGTCCAGCTCGCCCTTGGCCTGAACGAGCAGCTCATCGAAATGATCATTGTAGAAATGGGTGTCATTCCAGTCCGCCGAGGAGACATAGGCAGTCGAATACATCTGGTCCTGAACCGTGCGACCTTCCCAATAGCTTGCGCAGAAAGGCTGCTTGTTCCAGACATTGGACCAATAGCCATCGGCCGGTTCGCGCTTGATTTCCAGCGGAATACCCGCCGCCTTGGCGCTTTCCATATAGAGCTGGGCTGCGTCTACCGCGCCGGGGAAGGCGCCGTCCGAAACGCGCAAGATGATCGGGCTGCCGTCATGACCTGATTGTTTGTAAAGGCTGGCTGCCTTCTCGGGATCATATTCGCGCTGCGGAATGCTCTCGTCAAAGAAGGGATAAGCCGAATTGATCGGGAAATCATTGCCCACGGTGCCATATCCGCGCAGGATCTTGTCGACCATTTCCTCGCGGTTGACCGCATATTTCAGCGCGTTGCGCAATTCCCTAGTCTGGAATGGTTCGCGATCACACATCATGACGAAGACATAATGTCCCCGTCCGGCCACCCGTTCGATGGAAAGGTTTGGCGCGCGGCTGAGTAGCCCGGCAACCTTCGGTGCGATCTTGTTGACGATATGCAACTGGCCGGATTGCAAGGCGGCATTTCGGGCGGTGTCGTCATTGATCACCATCATTTCAATGCTATCGAAATGACCCCGTGAGGAATCCCAGTAATCTGGGTTCCGTTCGAAGGCGAAACGAACGCCGGGCTCGGATTCTACCAGTTTGTAGGCATTGGTGCCGATGGCTGCTGCCGGTTCGTCGCGTCCGCCATTTGGTTGCACCATCAAATGGAAGTCAGACATCAGATAGGGCAGATCGGCATTTGCATTGATCAGCTCGACAATGACATTGTCGCCATCAACCTTGACGCCGGAAATATTGCGCATGACACCCAGCGCGCCGGACTTGGAATCCTTGTCCGAATGGCGCAGAAGCGTCTGCATGACATCATCGGGCGTAACAGTCTTGCCATTATGGAAGGTCACATTCTTGCGAATCTTGAAGGACCAGCTTTTGGCGTCATCAGAGGAATCGTAGGATTCGGCCAAACGCATATCCAGCGTACCATCCGGATTGACATCCAGAAGGGTCTCGCCCCATGTCCGCTGGACCATGAAAGTCATCTGGTTGAGCGACAGGGCCGGATCAAGCGAATCCGTGCTCTGGCCGCCACCAATACCGAATTTTGCAAGCCCACCCTTGATCGGCCCTGCGGCCAGTGCGACGGAGCCCAGAAGAGAGTTGGCAGCAACGGCGCCAAGGCCAAGCGCTGCTGTGCGCCCCAGAAATTCGCGACGGGACATGCCGCCGGAAATGGTTTGATTTGCAAGAAATTCAAAATGCTTTCTCATAGTTCTTCCGTCTTTAATTGGTGTCATCCGCATTTTCGACCGCTCGCAGGTCTGATGAGGCGGAATGGATAAATCAAACGAGCAAATAGCATTTCTTCATCTGTCGCAGTCAATCGCTGGAAACAGGCAAAGAAAAACGCTTCAATACCGGCAGCAATTAATGCGGCCCATGTCGATTGTCGGTTCCCTCCGATCGTCAACGAGCAGAGGGAGATAAATTGTCATTGCGCGGATTGAACGCTCCGTGCTGGCGTTTCGCATGCAAATTGAAGGACTGGTTCAAAGGCGCAATTTTGCGCAAAAGCCTGCAAAAAGGCAGGTGATCTGGCCTAACAGATTGGAAACATTATAACTCCGGAAATGGGAGTTCTGGCCGGATCATCCAGTCACCCGCCGGTTGGATCTTGTGACAAAAATCCAGATTGGCAGGGTTTGGGTGTTTCAAATCAAAGAATAGAGTAGCAGGCAGACGAAGAATTGTCCTATATTGACAATAACTAGTCCAAAACGGTCAATAGCCTTTATGAAGCTGAGCTTTCTTCTCTTTGATGGATTTTCGAATTTCGTTTTTTCCTGCCTGCTGGAACCCCTGCGGGTGATCCGGGAACAATATGGCGAGGCAATCTCATGGCAACTGCTGACCCCCACGGATGGTCCTGTATTGAGCTCGTCGGACCTGCTGATCCTACCGACCACTACCATAGATCTCGCAGACGGGGGCGATATCCTCGTGATCATTGCCAGCAACAATTTTCGCCAGCATGTCACGCCTGATAATCTGCGTATTCTCGGGCAACTGGTGCGCCAGAGTGAGACTGTCATCGGGGCCGATGCCGCAGTCTGGCTTCTGGCGGCAACCGGCCTGTTGGATAATGTAAATGTCGCTGTTCACTGGCAAATTCATGGCGACTTTCAGGAGCAATATCCGCAGATCAATCTGACAAATGAGAGCTATGTCAGGGAAGGGCGCTTCTGGAGTTGCGGCGCTGCGTCCAGCGCTTTCGATCTTGTTCTGGAACTGATCGCCGAGCGCTACGGCGCGGATAAGGCGGTTATGGCCTCATCTCTTTTCGTGCAGGGGGGCGGGGCCCTGATCGGACAACAGCAGGAAACGGCACTCTCCGGCATGGGCAGCAGCAAGCTTCATGATGTGATTGCCGTCATGGCCGAAACGCTGGAAAGCCCACTTTCGATGGATGCTCTGTCAGAGCGGGCCTGTATGTCTCCAAGATCGCTGAACCGGCTATTTCAGGGCGAGCTGGATATGTCACCCGGGCGCTATTATCAGAATATGCGGCTGGCTCGTGCGCGCGAGCTGGCTGAAGGCACGGAACTTGGCCTGCATGAAATCGCACTGCGATGTGGCTATGCGGATAGCGCTTCACTCAGCAAGGCTTTCAGAAAGATCTATGGGCAATCCATCAGGCGACTCCTTGCCTGATGGATTGATCATTATCCTTGCTGAGTTTCACTTGGCATCAACGGGATAGCGCTTTTAGGGCCTCCAGAATATCCTCAAAGGCGGCCTTTGCTCTGACGCAGCTGTGGCGCGCCCGCAGCCAGCCATGAACCAGTCCTTGTTGTGAATGTAGATAGACGGACGATCCCGCCGCGATTGAATCTGTATGATAGCGGACTGCATCATCATGGAGCGGATCGCATTCTGCTGGAAAAAGATGGGTCGTCGGCAATTGGTCCAGAGCACCATAACGTGGAATGGCGCAACCATCGACCGTTTCTGTGTCGCGCAGCTTGGCAAAGGATAGAAGCTCTTCGAGCGTCATCAGTGGAGCATGGGCATGCTTGTCAAAGCTGCCCCCGCTCATCGGATAACCCAGACACGGATAGATCAGCACCTGCCCCAGAAGGTTGGGCGAATGCCATGTGCCACAAAGACTGGCGCAAAGGGTCGCCCCCGCGCTGTCCCCGCACAAAACCATCTGATGGTCGCTGGCGAGATGCTGCACAACGGTCATCATGTCTTCATAGTCAGCAGGGTGTGGGTGTTCCGGGGCCAGTCTATAGTCAATCGAAACCACCTGACAGCCGGTCGCCAAGGTCATATCGACACAGACATCGTCATGGCTGTCCAGATCGCCCAAAACGAAGCCGCCGCCATGGGCGTAAAGGATGATGCAAGAGGAGGGGGCACCATAATAGCGCACGCCAACACTGCCGATTGTATCGTCTCTGACGGTCAGGCCAGCAGGGCGCTCGGCCCGAAAATGGGCCGCCATCCGGTTATAGGCCGCTCTTTGGGCTGGCCAATCATCCGCGCGCAGATCTGCGGGATGAAAGGATTCCGTCTTCTTGATGTAAGCCCAAAGATCAGCATCCAGATAGCTTGAATAGTCCAATTTGATCGCTCCTCTCAGGCGGCTCATTTTAGTGCAAGATTGCATTATAGCGGACACTATACCCGGCTTCAAAATGCGGTCAATATCGTTCAGGAAAGCTCCAACTCATTCAATTTACGTAATATTTCAAGCGATGCAGGATGATGGTCAGTTCAGTTATTGATTGACTAGTCAATAAATAAAAGGCTAATGATGGCCTGTAACGCGCTATCGGGATTCTTCATTATGGTGAGAAAAGCAGAGCATGAGAGACGCGCCGAACTGATCGCCGCCACCATTCGTGAAATCGCTGCGGTTGGGTCTCTGGATGTGACAACCAGTCAAATAGCCAAAAGCGCCGGAGTATCATCCGGTCTGGCCTTTCATTATTTCAAGGACAAGGACAGTCTGTTCCTTGCTGCCATGCGCGATATCATCATGCGCTATGGCATGGAAGTGAGAGAGGGGCTGCGCAAGGCCAAGGGGCCGGAGGAGCGGCTGAAGGCCGTCATTCATGCCAGTTTCGAGCGCCGGAACTTCCGCCACGAAACCATTGCCGCCTGGCTCAATTTTTACACGTTGGCGCTGCGCTCGGCTGAGGCCCGCCGGTTGCTCCATGTCTATCAGCAGCGGCTGCACAGCAATCTAGTGCATGACCTTCGCACCCTTGTTGGCGATCGGGCCCCGGATGTGGCCAGACGCATTGCCGGTCTGATCGATGGTCTTTACCTGCGCTACGCACTGGATCTGACCGACGATATCAGCCATGAGGCCAGCGAACATGTGCTGCATGCCTTGGCGGCAGAATGTTCCCGATCAAGCGGAAATCCGGAAACCATCATCTCGGGCGGCAGGGCTTGCCCGATGAATGCCATTGCCAAATCACAGGAGTAAAGCGCATGAGCAAGTCCTATCAGCCATCCGCCAGTCATTTCGTCAATGGACAATATCGCGAGGATGAGAGTGGCAAGGCGATCCCGGTCATCTATCCGGCCACCGGAGGCGAGATCGCCTGCGTCTATGGTGCAACAGACGCGATTCTGGAAGAGGCCATCTCCTCGGCCGACAGGGCGCAGAAGCAATGGGCGGCGATGACAGGCACCGAGCGAGGCCGGATATTGACCCGCGCCGCTCATATCATGCGCGCGCGCAATCGCGAGCTATCCGAGCTGGAAAGCCATGATACCGGCAAGCCGCTTTCCGAAACCCTGATCGCTGATGCCGCCTCCGGTGCTGATGCGCTGGAATATTTCGGCGGTCTGGCCGGAACCCTGGCCGGGGAATATATTCCTGTAGCCGCAGGCGATTTTGTCTATACCCGCCGCGAGCCGCTCGGAATATGCGTGGGGCTGGGAGCGTGGAACTATCCCATCCAGATTGCCTCATGGAAAGCCGCTCCGGCGCTGGCCTGCGGTAATGCGATGATCTTCAAGCCCTCCGAGGAAACGCCGCTATCCGCGCTCAAACTGGCTGAAATCCTGATCGAAGCAGGTGCGCCAGCGGGGTTGTTCAATGTGGTGCAGGGCTATGGCGATGTTGGTGCGGCGCTGGTGGCTGATCCCCGTATTGCCAAGATTTCCCTTACGGGCTCGGTACCAACCGGGCAAAAGGTCTATGCAAGCGCCGCCGCAGGCCTCAAGCATGCGACACTGGAACTGGGCGGCAAGTCGCCCATTATCATTTTCGATGATGCCGATCTGGAAAATGCCGTATCCGCTGCCATCAATGGCAATTTCTATTCGACGGGCCAGATCTGCTCGAATGGCACCCGCGTTTTCGTTCAGGAAAATATCAAGGACGCATTCCTTGCGCGCCTCACAGAGCGGATGAAAAACGCCACTATTGGCGATCCGATGGACGAGGCCACGACCATCGGTCCGATGATTTCGCAAAAGCAGCGTGCCATCGTGATGGACTATATCGCAAAAGGCATTGCTGAAGGGGCGCGTCTGGTGGCCGGAGGCCATGAGATTGCTGGCGAGGGCTATTTCATGGAGCTGACCGTCTTTGCCGATGTTACCGATGATATGACCATCGCCCGCGAAGAAATATTCGGCCCCGTAATGTCCGTCCTTTCTTTCAGTGATGAGGAAGAGGCTGTTACACGCGCCAACGACACGACATTCGGTTTGGCCGCGGGCGTCTTTACCAGCGATCTGACCAGAGCCCATCGCGTGGCAGCGGGGTTCCAGGCAGGCACCTGCTACATCAATAGCTACAATCTGACGCCGGTCGAAGCCCCGTTCGGCGGCATGAAAATGTCCGGCGTTGGCAGGGAAAATTCCAAAGCGGCTATCGAACATTATAGCCAGTTAAAATCAGTATATGTATGTATGGGCGACACGGAGGCGCCGTTTTAATGCAAGCAGATTATGTAATTATCGGGTCAGGCTCCGCAGGCAGCGCAACAGCATACCGTCTCGCTGAAGCAGGCAAAAGCGTCATTGTGATCGAGCAGGGCGGTACTGATATCGGCCCCTTCATCCAGATGCCGGCCGCGCTGTCCTATCCCATGAATATGCCCCTCTATGACTGGGGCTTTGCCAGCGAACTGGAACCACATCTTGGTGGGCGCAGTCTGGTAACGCCGCGCGGTAAGGTGATTGGCGGAACCTCATCCATCAATGGCATGGTCTATGTGCGCGGGCATGCCTGCGACTATGATCATTGGCATGAGAGCGGCGCAAAGGGCTGGTCCTATGCCGATGTGCTGCCCTATTTCAAACGCATGGAAAACTGGCATTCAGGTGGTCATGGTGGTGATAAGGAATGGCGCGGTGGTGAAGGGCCGCTGCACGTGACCCGTGGGCCACGCACCAATCCGTTGATCAAGGCCTTTGAAGAAGCTGGCAAGCAGGCCGGATATCATCAAACCCCGGATTATAATGGTGAGCAGCAGGAGGGCTTTGGTCCGCTGGAAGCCACCATCTGGAAAGGCGACCGCTGGTCCTGCGTCAAGGCCTATCTCAAGCCTGCCATGAAAAGCGGGCGCTGCGAACTCGTCAAGGCTTTTGCCGAGAAGATCGTTATCGAAGAGGGCCGCGCCAAAGGTGTCGAGGTCTTGCGCAAGGGGCGCAGGGAGATCATCTCGGCCAACTGCGAAGTCATCGTCGCAGCTTCATCCATCAATTCGCCCAAGCTGCTGATGCTGTCAGGCATCGGACCTGCTGAAGAATTGAAGCAACATGGCATTGACGTAATCGCCGACCGGCCGGGCGTTGGAAAGAATCTGCAAGACCATCTGGAACTCTATATCCAGCAGGCCTGTACCCAGCCGATCACGCTTTTCAAATATTGGAACCTTTTTGGCAAAGGGCTGGTTGGCGCTCAATGGCTCTTCACCCGAACCGGGCTTGGCGCCTCAAACCAGTTTGAAAGCGGTGCCTTCGTGCGTTCGGCTGCCGGGGTGCAATATCCCGACATCCAGTTCCATTTCCTGCCGATCGCCGTGCGTTATGATGGTCAGGTGGCCGCAGAAGGTCATGGTTTTCAGGCTCATGTCGGCCCGATGCGGTCCAAGTCTCGCGGCGAGGTCACGCTGAAGTCCGCCGATCCGAAGGAAGACCCTCGCATCCTGTTCAATTACATGTCTCATGAAGATGACTGGCGCGACTTCCGCATTTGCATCGAGCTTACCCGAGAATTGTTCGGGCAGGAGGCTTTTGCTCCCTATCGTGGCAGGGAAATTCAGCCCGGTTCGCATGTGACCAGCGAAGCGGATCTGAATGATTTCATTCGCGCCAATGTCGAGAGTGCCTTCCATCCATGCGGAACTTGCAAGATGGGCGCCAAGGATGATCCCATGGCAGTGGTTGATCCGGACCTCAAGGTCATTGGAGTAGATGGGTTGCGCGTGGCCGACAGCTCGATTTTCCCGAGAATCAATAACGGCAATCTCAATGCGCCATCGATACTGGTGGGCGAAAAAGCCGCAGATCACATCCTCGGATCGATGCTCGAGCGCGATCATTCACAACCTTGGATTCACCCGGATTGGGAAAATTGCCAAAGATAGGGACGTCCTGATTGTTTCACAAAACGGATAAAACTATACAATCTGGAAAAGGTCGATGGGGCATGGCTCCATCGGCCTTTTTTGTTAGGCAGCATGGCAGAATATTCTGCTTTGATGGTGGTGTTTTGGCTTCTCAATCGTTCAGTAATGGCTGAAATCCGAAGAAAATTTCATAATTTCCGTAGTGTTAAATTCAAATAACATAATATCAAACTTACAAATGACATCTTATTGAAGATAAATATAATTGAATATTTAGAAAAGTAACCAGATTAAAAATTGTAGAAATAAATACAGCAAAAATGACAATGTTAAATTGAGTATTTTAGTTTCTGTAAATCGCAAAAATAAATAAAAATATATAATATTGCCGCAATAATACGGATATAGAAACATTTGGCAATTATTTTGGTTTGCTTCTCGACTGTGAATAAGCGAAAAGCGCAATATAGAAGAAGTATAAAATTTCTATATATACGTTTTGTTTAATGAATCAACTTACGACTAGAACTTGTCGAAATTAATGTTGGCCAATCCAGAAGTGTTCGTTGCTGTCTTGGTGTGAATGAGGTTTTGGAAATGAAACAACGTGGGAAATTGCTTTATCCGTTGGAGCCGCGCATTGTCTATGATGGCGCCCTTGCCGGAGACTTGCATGTTTCACAGATTGATCTGCCAGCGGATCATGGTGCTGTCCATGTTGGAGATGCCCAGAACAACGGTCCGATTGCCGTAGAGCATCATCTGAACGGTGGTGAGAAGCTGCCACTTCAGGAAGTCGCTCGTGAAAAACAGGTGCGCGAAGGTGTGCGCGACAGCGAGCGTGAGAAGCTGGCTGAACGTGGCCATGTTGCAAAAGATGCGTCCCAGGGGATGCCGCGCTCGGTTGTGTTTGTTCAGGATAATATCGCTCAATATCATCGCCTCACCGAGAGCCTTGGGCGCGATGTTGATGTGGTCCTGCTGGATTCCCATTCCGATGGTTTGCGACAGATGGCAACCTGGGCGGCAAGGCATGTCGGTTATCAGGCCGCCTATATCATTTCGCACGGTTCCGATGGTGTCGTTGATATGGGCTCGGTCAAACTGTCCGGCCAGAATGTCGGTCGATATGCACGGGAATTGGCCACCATTGGGCGCTCCTTGCAGCCCGGTGGCGATCTGGTGCTCTATGGCTGTGATGTTGCCGCTTCGGCCAAAGGGCAGATGTTCCTGTCCAATCTCTCCATATTGACGGGGGCGGATATCGCCGCCTCAACCGATCTGACCGGTTCTGCCGAACAGGGCGGTGACTGGACGCTGGAATGGACGAAGGGGCAGGTCGAGGCCAAGTCCATTCTAGACGGAACGACCGCCTTTGAGGGGGTGCTCGATATCACCCAGATCGACATTTCAAGCTATTTCAACGCCGACGTCGTTTACGATACCTCGTCAGGCACCGATGAAATCGCCTCCTTCGATGCGACAGGGCGCGCTTTTGTCACCCAGTCATGGGCAGAATATAAATATTCATCCGATCCGGATGGCATGGCTGATGATGGTATCTATGAGGCCAACGAATATCATCCCTATGTCGAGATCGCGGCGACAAACGACAATACCGGAAACAATGCCTGGGTTCTGGAGAATGGTGAAACCGGCTCCTACAGCTTCGATGTGGAAGACGGTAACTATTCCAGCCTGCACTTGTTCCTAAGTGCTGGTGGCGTGAGCCCGTCTACCAGTTCCAGCTTCTCGGTAACGCTGGTTTATAGCGACGGTACGACAACGACTTCCGACGAGATGACGGTGCAGGACTGGTATGGCGAGGTCTCGCAGAGCGAGGATGTCTATTACCTGATCAATGGCATGGACCGGATGGAGTCCAAGACCAAATATTCCAACGCCAATGACCCGGCCATCTTCGGCTTTAAGATCGATGTCGATCAGTCCAAGACGCTGGTCAGCATCACCATCAACATCACCGAGAATGACGCAGGCTATGTCGCTTTCTTCGGCGCGACTGCGGTGTCTGAATCCGGCACAGATCTGGACGATGTGACCACCTCCGAGGGAACGACTTGGACTGTGATCGATGAGTCCAACACCAATCTCGAGATGTATGAAGATACCACCGCCACGGTGTCCGGCATCACCATCGTCGATGGTGAAGGCCTGTCACTGACGACGACCCTCAGCGTTGATCTCGGTACCATTGATGTCGTTGACGGATCCGGAGCTACGGTAACGGGCGATGGAACCGGAACGGTCACCATCAGCGGCACGCAGGATCAGATCAACGCTGCAATCGCCAGCATTTCCTATACCCCTGAGGCCGATGGGGAAGGGGACGACTATACCGCCATCACCATGACGACCACGGACGGCTACAGCACGGATGTGATCGAAATCAGTGTTGATGTGATCCCTGTCAATGATGACCCGGTCGCCGTTGATGATGCGGATAGCGTCTATGAAAGCGGTGTTGTCAGTGGCTCCGAACTCTATGGCAATGTTCTGGTCAATGATAAGGATGTGGATGCCAACGACACCAAGACGGTCACGGCTGTTGCCGGAGGGGATGTCGGTGAAACTGTTGAAGGCACCTATGGCAGTCTGATCATCAATAGTCACGGCTCCTACAGCTATGTAGTCGACGACGACAACAGCACCGTAGATGCATTGAGTGATGGTGAGACACTGGTTGAAACCTTCAGCTATACCATGGCGGATTCCACCGGTGCGACGTCAACCGCAACCTTGACCATCACCATCTATGGCAGCAATGACGCGCCGGATGCAGTCAATGATGTGGCCACAATCGAGGTTGGAGGTGACGCCGACAAGACCTCGACAGGCAACGTGCTGGAGAATGACAGCGATGTAGAGGGCAGCAGCCTGACGGTGAGTGCGATCGACGGGGGAAGCCTTGGCTCGGATGTCAGCGGAAGCTATGGCACGCTGGTGCTCAATGCCGATGGCAGCTACAGCTACGAGATCGACAGTGACAATGCCAGTGTTATCGCGCTTTCGGGCAGTGATACCCTCACTGAAACCTTCACCTATACAGTGTCGGACGAGGAAGGGGCGACATCGACGGCCACATTGACTGTGACCATCGAGGCGCATAGCGATACGCCAACTGTCGTCGATGACGCTGCGGAAGTGACTGAAGCAGGACAGAATGCCGGCACGCAGGCAACAGGCAATGTGCTCAGTAATGACAGTGCCAGCGATAGCGACAACACGCTTGCCGTAACAGCCATTGATGGCGGTACGGTCGATGGCGAGACATCGGGAAGCTATGGCACCCTGATCCTCAATTCTGACGGCAGTTACAGCTATGTCGTCGATAACAGCAACGCCACGGTTGATGCGCTGAATGATGGGGAAACCCTGACCGAGAGTTTCACCTACACGGTGACTGAAAGCAACGGCACCACCGCCACAGCAACGCTGGTGATCACCATCAATGGCCAGAATGATGCTCCTGACAGCGTCAATGACAATCTGACTATTTCTTGGTCCGGCAGCAGCGAGCAGCAGTCCGATATTGCCTATAACTTCGCGGATGCGGAAAGCGGCAGCGAACTGGATTATGCACTCGCCAGTGATACTCCGTCATGGCTTTCCATATCGCCAGATGGGGTGCTGGAAGGGACAATCCCTGACGGCTCAAGCGGGACGGTTACGGTGACCATTTATGTGACCGACGAAGACGGAGCCACGCTCAGCTACCAGCTGACCCTGAATTACGCAAACAAAACCACAGTAACCACGAACGATCCTGACCCGACCCCGGACGGTGGTGGAACCGGCACTGAGCCTGATGATCCCTATGAGCCGGAAGACTATACCGAGCCTGAAACCATTCTCGATGGTGGCGATGGCGACGGCGGAGATGCCGGTGATGGAGACACAGGCGATGGTGACGGGGGCAATGGCGTTTCGAGCAGTGCTCCGATGCGTACAACCCAGTCCGATGATGGTTCTGATGGTGACGGATCAGGCAGCGGTGATGGCGACGCCTTGAGCGATGGTTCAAGCGTCAGGGCATCCCAGTTCGAGGTCAAAATCATTGAACGAGCCGCAGGCAACAGTGAACTTGTGGTCAACGAGATTATCGAGGATCAGACATTCGATGCGGATTCCGACATCGTGATCCACATCTCCCACGATGCATTCGCACATACCGATGAGAATGCCATCGTCACACTGAGCTTGCAGATGCAGGACGGCTCGCAAGTGCCATCCTGGCTGGCGTTCGACCCTCAGACTGGAACCATCCATGGCACACCGCCAAAGGGTTTCCATGGTGATCTGCTGCTCAAGGTCACGGCCAAGGACGATAATGGCTATGAAGTCTCCCAGTCTTTCCATTTGATTATCGGTGACGGGGCATTCATCCGCTCTCCGGATCAGCAGGGCTCCACTGATGGCGATGGCTCTCTTTCGGATGCGCTCGCACAGGCACAGCCGGGGCTCTTTGAACAAATGCAGGGTCTGAGCGGACGCAGTCACCTCTCCGAGGCAGAACAACTTCAGCAAGCGCTGAACGAGACAAACGTAATTTGAGTATTGAGTTTGAATATGAATAGGAACTGTCGCGGTTGTACCGACTTGCAGGCAGCATTCACGGGATAGAAATGATGGTCGGCGTAACAAAGATTAAATCCAGAAAAGTCCTTATTCTGATATGTGGCGCGTTGCTTTCCGGTTGTGCGGTGGCTCCCAAGCCGCTGACTTCAGAGCAACTGGTAACCCAGTGGGTTGCGGACAGTAATGACATGTTCAAGGATGCGGAGAAGCTTGATTCCAAGTTGACATTCGCATCAGCTGTGGCACGTACACTGAATTACAATTTGGACAAAGAGGCCAAATCCATCGAAGAAGCTCTGGCGTTCAAGCGCATGGACCTGTCTTCCATGGATGAGCTGCCAAACTTTGTGGCCAGCGCAGGATATGTCATGCGCGACAAGAAGCTGGCCTCTTCTTCGCAGGATCTGGCGACAGGCTCTTCGGGCAGCCCTTCCTTCAGTATGGATCAGGAGAATGGCACCGCAGATCTGGGGCTGACATGGAATGTGCTGGATTTCGGCCTGTCCTACTATCAGTCCAAGACAGCGGCAGATCGCGCCCTGATCGCAGTTGAGCGCCGCCGCAAGGCCGAGCATGAGCTGATCGCTCAGGTGCGTTCAACCTACTGGCGTGCCGTGGCCTATCAGACCTTGCATGGACAAATTAAATCTGTTCTGGCTGAAGCACAAAATGCGCTGTCAGCTTCCAAGGCCGTGGAAAGCGAGAATGTGAAATCGCCGACAGAGGCTCTGCGCTACCAGAAGTCACTGCTGGAAACCATGCGCCAGATGCGTGCTGTCGAGCAGCAGCTTTCAACGGCGCCTTATGAACTGGCAGCTCTGATCAATGTCAAGCCTTCGACCAAGTTCAAGCTTGCTGCACCCGATAGGCTCGTTGTTCCCCATTGGACCATGCCTGCCGAGCGCATGACGGCAATTGCCTTCGAAAATAACCCGGACATTCACGAGCAGGCCTATCTGTCGCGGATCGCATCCAATGACAGCCATTCCGAATTGATCAAGGCTTTGCCGGGGGTCGGGCTCGCCGCCAATCTAAACTATGATTCCAACAGCTTCATGGTTGACAATTACTGGGCAGATATCGGGCCGAGACTTTCATGGAACCTGATCAAATTTGCTCATCTGCCGAAGATTCAGAAGACATCCAAGCTGAATGAAGAGGCTGTCAAGGCGCGCAGACTGGCGGTTCGCATGGCTGTTCTGGCTCAGGTTTATATCGCCGAGCGTCGCTTCAAGGATTCTGTCGACATGTATAAGCAGGCAGATTCGCTCTATCGCGTCGACAGTCGCCTTTCCTGGGTGCTGAACCAGCAGGCAGCAGCTGACGCTGCTGGCGATCTGGAGCGCATTTCCGCCAAGGCATCTGCCATCGCATCGCAATTGCGCCGATTTGAAACCTACGCGCAGATGCAGAAAGCCTATGGTCGTCTTCAGCAGACTCTCGGGCGGGATTTGCTGCCAGCAAAAAGCTTTGATGGCAAAAACTCGATTGATAGTCTGACCGATACGGTCGAAGCGCGTCTCATCCAGTGGGACAAGGGTGACAAGGATGCAGACTTCAAGGTTGTTGCCGCAGCCGTTACGAGTTTGCCCCGCAATAAGGATGTAAAGACTGTATCAACCGCTGCGAGCGCAAAGACGACCGCTACAGCAAAGACTGCGGTGCTTGCGTCAAAGGCGAATGATCTGACGACTGATCTGAGCCGCAACATTCTTCTTGCCAAGGCAGACAAATGATGCGCCAAGGCCGATATGGTTTGATATTGGCTTTCTCGATCTTGACCGGCGGCCAAGGCTCCTCAGGGGCCTTGGCCGAAGGCGCTTACGAGATGGCCGGTGATATCAGCGGTACCGCAGTCTCTGACATGCGTGTGCAGGTCACCCCGCATGACAGCACCACGCTGGCCTCTGAATTGGGGGCGAGGATCAACGCGCTCGATTTGCGCGAGGGGGAACGGTTCAGCAAGGGCGACCTGCTGGTAACCTTTGACTGCGCCGCTCAAAAGGCAACTCTGGCCGAAGCCAAGGCCTCCCAGCATGCCGCTGAAGTGACGGTCAAGGCCAATGAACGACTGGTTCAGTTGCGCACGATCGGAAATCTTGAATATCAATTGTCTCTTGCCGACCTCGAAAAGTCTCAGGCTCAGGTCGCAGCCGCAGAGGTTGTCGTTGATCGCTGCCAGATCCTTGCGCCCTTTGATGGCAGGATCGTGGAGCAGAAGGCCCATGCGGAGCAATTCGTGAAGCCGGGCGATGCCCTGTTGGATGTGCTTGATGAAAGCGTGCTCGAAGTCGAATTTGTCGCGCCTTCGGCCTGGATCAATCGTCTGCCGGTCGGCACATTGGCTGGCGTTGTGCTGGAAGAAACGGGCAAGACTTACCCGGTCCGCATCTCCCGTATTGGGGCGCGCATTGATCCTGTCAGCCAGTCGATAAAGATGGCGGCCACCTTTACCGAGGCACATCAGGAGCTCATCGTCGGAATGTCAGGCTATTTCATCATGCCGGCAATCGACAACGAGCATTCGCAACAACAATAAAATCAAGAACAGCATCAGGTTACCGTCGCGATGTCCATGTCAGCGTCTAAGTCTGCGTCCATGTCTGCCAATCCGTTGCTCGGCTTTGTCGAGTTTGAACGTCGTGTCATGTCTGCCAAGGCTCTCGATGAGTTCGGTTTCATTGCGGTGAATGATCTGCGCAGGCTGATTTCCTACAGGCAGGCGATCTACTGGCGTCATGACAAGGGCATCATGGCCATTTCCGGTGTTGTCGAAATCGCCTCCCAATCGCCCTATATCCTGTTTCTGAATGATTTCTTCAAAGTCCTTCCGATCAGGGAAAGGGCCGAGGTTGCGCCCATTTTGCCCGGTACGCTGCCAAAGAAACTGGCCGATCAATGGGGCGAGTGGTTTGCTGCCAATCTTTATCTGCTGCCCCTTTCAACGGGCTTTCTGCTGATCTCGCGCAGCGAGGCGCTCAGTGATGCCGAGAAGGTCATTCTCGAGCAGGTAAGGCTGCCCCTTTCGGTGACTGAAAAGGCACTTGGCAGACGCCATTACCCAATGGCTGTAGGGCAAGGGAAGCGACGCTGGAAATGGCTTGCCGCATGCGCCGCCATTGCATTGCTGTTTGCGATCCCTATTCGCGATTCCGTGCTGGCCAGTTCGGCCATGGTTGCCAGAAATCCGGCCGTTATCCGTTCCCCCATGGAAGGGGTCATCGACGAAATACTGGTTGAGCCAAACGAGGCCGTCAAGAAAGACGAGCCGCTCTTCAGCCTCGATTTGACAAATCTGTCAGGCAAGCTCGCTGTCGCCCTGCAGGAACAGGCGACGGCAGAAGCGCAATATAAGGAAATGGCGCAAGCCCAGTTGTTCGACGCTAAGGCGAAAGTGCAGGTCGCTTTGCTCAAGGCCAAGGTGTCAGAAAAGGCAGCAACGGTTGATTATTTCAGAAACCTTATCGCCAAGGGGCGGGTGCTCGCTCCGCAGGATGGCGTCGCTGTCTTTGATGATGCCACGGACTGGATCGGAAGGCCGGTGCGGGTTGGCGAAAAGGTCATGCAACTGGCAGAGCCTCTGGATACTGAAATTGAATCATGGGTTGATCTGGCCGATATCGGAACGGTCAGAACCGGTGCGCCGCTGTCGCTGTTTCTCAATACAGATCCGCTCAATCCACTCAAGGCTGAAGTCACCACTGTCGCCTATGAGGCAACGCCGAGGGCCGATGGTTCGATGCAATATCGCATCAGGGCAAAAGCACAGGAAGGTCAGCCCAGCCAGCGCATGGGTCTCAAGGGTGTCGCTCGGATTAGCGGTGACCATATTGCCCTTGGCTGGTGGTTGCTGCGCAAGCCGGTTATTTTCATCCGCCAGCGGACTGGCCTGTAATGGCGATGGAGCGCGATACTCTCCATACTCAGGTAACCCAGACTGTCGTGCCGGGGCCTGAGGTGGAAGAAAATCCGGAAATGCATTTGCCAACCATGCGCGAGGATCTGGTTCTCTATCCACGATCGCGCGACAAGGGAGGGGCGCCATGCTGGTCACTCCACGACCCGGTAAGAAACCAGTTTTTCTATATCACGTGGCCTGCATTCGAAATTCTCCTGCGTTGGCGCATGGGATATGCGAGCAAGATCGCACAGCATATCGAGAATGGTACCAGCCTGGAATGCGATGAGGAAATGGTGGTCGAAGTCGCCCAGTTTCTTCAGAGCAACCAACTGGTTGAGAGCGCAACAGATGCCTATACCGACCATTTGCTGACGAGCGCCAGAAAACGGCGCGTCGGCTGGTTGAACTGGCTGTTGCACCATTATCTCTTTTTCAGGATACCGCTCATTCACCCCAATGGTTTTCTTGATACAACGATCCAATATGTCCGATGGATCGGGTCAAGATGGTTTTCTTTGCTCAGCGGGGTGGTTTTCTTCCTCGCGCTCATTCTGACGGCACGACAATGGAGCACTTTCTCGCGGACCTTTGTCGATAACATGTCCCTTTCCGGCTTTCTCTCTTTTGCCGCTTGTCTGGTGTTCGCCAAGATTTTCCATGAATTTGGCCACGCATATACCGCGAAGGCCTATGGCTGCAAGGTGCCCACCATGGGGGTTGCATTCCTTGTGACCTGGCCCGTGCTATATACAGACGTCAATGATTCATGGAAGTTGCCCGATCACAAACAGCGGCTTTTGATCAGTGGGGCAGGGGTCGGCAGCGAATTGTTGCTGGCTGTCTGGTCGACATTCCTCTGGGCATGGTTGCCGGACGGAACCCCAATACGCACGGCGCTTTTCCTACTCGCCACAACAACGTGGATATCATCGGTTGCCATCAACCTGTCTCCCTTCATGCGGTTTGACGGCTATTTCCTGCTGATGGATCTGCTCGATATGCCAAATTTGCACCAGCGTTCTTTCGCGATTGCCCGTTGGCAAATCAGAGAGCTGCTGTTTGATCTGGGAGAGGATTGCCCTGAAGAGATGAGCCGACGGCGGCGCATCGGACTGACTCTCTTTGCCTTTGCCGTTTGGGCCTATCGTCTCGCGATTTTCCTCGGCATCGCACTCATTGTCTATCATTTTGTGGTCAAGATTGTCGGCATTTTCCTATTCGCAATCGAAATCTGGTGGTTTGTCATCATGCCTGTTCTTTCCGAGCTCCGCACATGGATCCGTCTTGCGCCCGTGATCAGAAAAAGACGGCGAAGCCTGCTCACGTTCTGCGTGTTCGTGGTGCTGGTTGCTATCGGCTCCATTCCCTGGAACAGCAGAATTCTGGCTCCGGCAATCCAGAAAACCGAAAAGGCTTATGACGTTTATGTGCCGCTTTCTGCGGTTCTGAAAGACATCGATGTTGCGGCAGGGCAAGAGGTCAAGAAGGGCGATATTCTCGCCCGTTTTGAAAGTCCGGTGATCGACCAACGGCTTCAAAGTGCCAATCAGCAAATTGAAACCCTGTCTTATGAGCTTTCCGCCACCCATTTCAATGCGGATTACCGCAAGCGCAGCAAGTCGCTGCAAGAAGAAATGAAAACGGCGGAAGCAGAAAAGCGACTGGCTGAGGAGACCATAGCCCGCCTGACCCTGCGCGCGCCCTTCGATGGAGCGGTCGCCGATCTGTCGCCGGAATATCAGCCCGGACAATGGATCAGCTCCAGTGACAGGCTGATGATCATTCGTTCCACCGGGCAAAGCGTTCTAGATGCCTTTGTCAGGGAAGAAGACCTGCCCCGTATCAAGCCATCAGACAATGCGACTTTCATGCCTGAAGATAGTGCCAAACGATATAAGGTGACCGTATCGGCCATTGCTCCGCTTGCCATCCGCAGTCTGCCGGTGCTTGAACTGGCCTCGATCAATGGCGGGGATATCGACACCAGAAAAGAAGAGCATGCCCTGATCCCGGAACGGGCTCTCTATCAGGTCAGGCTGACAGGCGAGGCGTTGCCCTATGCCCGCTCTCGCATGCGCGGAGATGTCGTCATCTATGGCGAGAAAGAGAGCCTGCTTGGGCGGTTCTACCGCGCGGTTCTGGTGGTTCTGTTGCGCGAAGCGGGTATTTGATCTGCTTTTTATAATATCTGTGATATCTGCGAACAATCAGGTTCGCACTCCAGAATAAACGACTTGCCCTGCCTTTCGCGGTCTCGGGTGAGCCGAACATCTATGGACAATCCGCCCCATTCTCTTTAAGACGGTCCGCACCAACTGGCGCGACCCGATAATATCGGCATAGAGCGCCGTCTCGGACAGGCTCCCGATTTGGAATTGAAAGGCACGGCAAGTCATTGGAAAATATAAAAGAACAATATAAATCAATGACAAAGGTCTTCTCGGTTGCGCCCATGATGGAGTGGACAGACCGTCATTGTCGTTACTTCCATCGGCTGCTGTCCGCAAGGGCATTGCTTTATACCGAGATGGTAACGGCACCTGCCATCATTCATGGAGATCGCGATCATCTGATAGGGTTTGACGCCGCCGAGCATCCTGTGGCGCAGCAATTGGGTGGTTCTGACCCCGAACAGTTGGCCGAGGCGACCCGGATATGTGCTGACTATGGTTATGACGAGATCAATCTCAATGTCGGCTGTCCGTCCGACAGGGTGCAGTCGGGCATGTTCGGGGCCTGCCTGATGGCCGAGCCCGATCTGGTCGCCCGTTGCATCGAAGCGATGAAGGGGGCGACGAGTCTGCCTGTAACGGTCAAATGCCGCATCGGGATTGACGAGCAGGATGAAGAACAGGCGCTCGATATCCTCGTTGACAAGGTGCTGGCCGCCGGTTGCGACGGGCTGACAGTCCATGCTCGCAAGGCCTGGCTGCAGGGGCTTAGCCCGAAGGAAAATCGCGATATTCCACCGCTCAATTATGATCGCGTCTATCGCCTCAAACAGCGGTTGGCTGACGTTCATGTCGCGATCAATGGCGGGGTGAAGACCATCGAAGACTGCCAGCTTCATCTTCAGCATGTCGATGGGGTCATGCTCGGTCGGGCTGCCTATCAGAATCCCGCATTGCTGGCCCATGTCGACAGCGCACTTTTCGGAGAAGGAGAGGCCGTCGACCCCTTCGGCGTGGCCGAGGCGATGATCCCCTATATCGATAGGCATGTTGCGCGCGGCGGGCGCGTCAGTCAGGTAACCCGCCACATGATCGGACTGTTCCAGAGCAGGCCCGGCGCAAAGCGTTGGCGGCAAATCCTGACGGTCGAATCCGTCAAGCCGGATGCGACATCTTCCCTGATACTGGATGCGCTTGCAGCCCTGCGCTGATCAGCGCGAAAAGGTGATGCTGTCCCCTTGAACGGACCAACTCTTCAACTGATCCAGATAGCTCATGCCAAGCAGGCTTTCCTCAAGGGCGCCTTCCTGCGCCACCATGGCGCGGACATTGCGTGCCTCGATACCGCCCACGGAAATGCGTTCCAGCATGATCGGGGCGGTGAAAGTGCGCCCGTTTGCCGTATTCACCGGCGACAGGAAGGACAGACTTCGGGTATCAATACCGATGGCAGCCGCGTCTTGCTGTGTCAGAACGACAGCGCTTGCGCCGCTATCCACCAGCATGGGAACGGTTGAGCCATTGATCGTGGCGCGGACCTGAAAATGCCCGTCCGCAGAACGACGGAAAGAGACGCTGCCGTCCGTTGAAACCATCGCCGTACCGGGCACCAGCTCTCCGGCTACACGGTCCACCAGCAAGCGGGCATCATCCTTGAAGCTGTAGCCAAGCACCAGCAATATGCCCAATGCCCCCCACATCAGAAGATATTTGAGGGATTTGAAAGCCGAGCCAGCTCTTCTGGCTCTGCGACCGGACAGCAGAAACAGCAGAAGGGTCGAGAGCAGGGCAACGCTGCCGATGGCTTCAATCGGATATCCGAACAATTCACCGGACTGATGATTATACATCAGGACCGCGACTGCGGTGGCGACAATTCCCAAAAGGGCATAGAGCAAGGCAACTCTCCAACATGAGCATAACTAGCAAGGATATAGGCAGGAGAAGATGTCATTTCCATGGAATTGGAAACAAGACATTCCCGCATTAGCCAATCGAGGCAAAGAGAAGCAAGCCGATGCCGAAGAAAATCTCTCCAACCTGTTGTGAGGCTCCGAGTACGTCGCCGGTTTGGCCCTTGATATGCAATCGAGCCAGATAGACCATCAGCAGGCTGGCAAGAACGAGCATGACAAAGGCAGAAATCCCGGCAGCCAGACCAAAATTGGGAACGATCATCAGGGCCGTGGCCAGCGCCCCCATGGCGATGGAAATGCCGTAGGATGTGGTCGAAGGGCGACCAAGACCTGCTGAAAGGCCCGTAAGCCGCGCTGCGGGCAATGAGTGCCAGACATGCATGAGAGGCACCCGGGAAGCCACCCCTGCGGCCATATAGGCAATGCCGCCAGTCATGACCCCGTAATTCTCAAAGAGATAATAGACAATGCTGATGCGCATGGTCAGAGACAGGAAAAGCGCGGTCGCGCCATAGCTGCCCAGCCGACTGTCCTTCATGATTTCAAGCTTGCGCGTGATGGTATGACCACCCCAGAAGCCGTCGGCAACATCCGACAGGCCGTCCTCATGCAGCCCGCCCGTCACGATGGCCATGGAAGCAATGGTCATGGCCGCGAGCAGAAGGGAGGGAAGGGGTGATGTCATCGCCAGCGCATTGAACAGGGTCGCCGGGATCAGCGCCAGAAAGGCCAGAATGAGCCCGATAAGCGGCATCGCCCGCGCGGTCCGCTTCATTTTGGGCATGCCTTCGCTGATTGTGCCCAGAAAAGAAGGCACGGGAAGACGGGTGAAGAAAGCCATGCAGTCCAGAATATCCTGCCACCAGTCAGACACATATTGAACGGCTCTATTGAAGAATGAGCGATTTTCATTTTGCGTGGACATTTCAGGCATTTGCTCCTCCTTTGGAGCTTTGGTGGCTATTGCGTATTGCTCAGCGAAGCTTGGCTCAGTATATCTCGTGGCGACAATGATCTGAAATGAGCAAATTAGGCAAGCTAAGGCAAGCGCTTTTCGCAAGAGCATGACCATCACGCAAAAGGCCTGTGACTTGTGGACCTGCTCACCTTTATATTCAGATTGGCAAATATCTGGCGGGCGCTGAACCTTTGCGTCGTCTGTCGTGCAAACATTTGAAAAGGTAGTAAAATATGATCTCGACTTCCTCTGCTCTTCCTTTCGATGACATTCTGGCCCTGCTGGAAAAAATGCCCGAGCCGGACGAAGCGATCCGCGCCCAGGTTCGTGAGCGTGATGCCAATCTGACCAAACCGGCTGGCTCCATGGGCAAGCTGGAAGAGTTGGCCGAGTGGGTTGCCATTTGGCAGAATAACGCCAAGCCGCAAATCCTGCGCCCGCTCGTTGGAGTCTTTGCCTGCCAGCATGGCGTTGCCAAGCATAATGTTTCCGCTTTCCCGAATGAGCTGAACCAGTTGATGGTCGAGAATTTCAGCAAGGGTGGCGCTGCGATCAACCAGCTTTGCACGGCCTTCGATCTGGGCTTGAAAGTGTTTGATCTGGCCATTGAACATCCGACCGGCGACATTACCGTCGAGCCAGCTATGTCTGAAAAAGACTGCGTGGCGACCATGGCCTATGGCATGGAAGCGATTGCCGGTGGTACGGATCTGTTGTGCCTTGGCGAAATGGGTATTGGTAACACCACGATTTCCGCTGCCATTTTCGCAGCCCTGTTTGGTGGCTCGGCTGAAGAATGGTGTGGTCGCGGTTCGGGCGTTGATGATGAAGGCGTCAAGCGCAAGGTGGACGTGGTCAACAAGGCGCTTGAAACCCACAAGGATTATCTCGACAAGCCTCTGGAAGTGCTGGCCCGTCTTGGTGGTCGCGAGTTCGCGGCAATGGCAGGTGCGGTGCTCGCTGCACGCATCAACCATGTGCCGGTGATCGTCGATGGTTTCAATACCACCGCCGCCGTTGCCGTGCTTCACAAGCTCGATCCGCGCACGCTGGATCACTGCATCTTCTCCCATTGCTCTGCAGAAGGCGCCCATCGCCGCGCTCTGGATGCCATGGGCAAAACCGCGCTTCTTGATCTGGGCTTCCGTCTGGGCGAGGGGACCGGGGCAGCTGTTGCCGCCGGTATCGCCAAGGCCGCCTGCCAGATGCATAACGGCATGGCCACATTCGCCGACATCGGGCTTTGAGCCAAAAAGACCAATTCACCTGAATTGGATTGCACTGAACAATGATGCAAAGCCGGCGCAATGCCGGCTTTGTCATATCTTGTAGCCGAAGAATGATGCCGGGCTCTTTACCGACATGATCCGCGCTGCTAAATTGGAAAAAGCCTATCCATGTTCAGCTAGGGTTCCGCTGCAAATGCAGGTCTGGACCGAGCGCTGCTATGAGCCCAAGTGGGCAGACACCTGAAAGATCAAAAGACTAGGGGGGATGGAAAGGGCACGCTAGGCGTGCGCCCATTCTGAAGTCTTTTTTTGAAAGGTGATCATTATGTCCCTCCTTGGTTTTTTGCTGGTGTTGGCCGCTGCCGTCTGCCATGCGACATGGAATTTCTTTGTAAAGCGGATCAATGCCGGACCGGAGCTGGTCTGGACCTTTTCCCTTATCACTGTCGTGATCTATGCTCCGCTGGCGCTCTATTTCTTCTTCCAGATGCCAGCATTCACCATTACCAATGCCGGCTTCATCATCGGCAGCTGTGTGCTGCATCTTGGTTATTTCCTGCTGTTGCAGCGGGGCTATCGCACCGGCGATCTGTCTGTTGTCTATCCCACAGCACGGGCAACCGGCCCGATGCTCTCGACCATTTTTGCGATAGTGATCCTGGGTGAACAGGCCTCATTGCAAAGCGCAGCCGGGGCTTTGGTGATTATCTTCGGTGTGCTTAATCTGTCCGGCGGTCTGAGGGTCAGGTCGCTTGAGCAGGCATCTTCATTGCTGTTTGGTGTTGCAGCCGGAACGCTGATTGGCAGCTATACGGTTTGGGATGCCTACGCGGTTTCTGTTTTGGCGCTGCCTCCCTTGCTGCTCGATTATTGCTCAAGCCTTGGCCGAGCCTTTCTGCTGGCACCAGTGGCTGCCAGACGCACCGGCTCCATTGCCAGTATTTGGCGCGAGCATAAGCTCGGGCTCTTCGTCATCGCGATATTCAATCCGCTCGCCTATATTCTGGCTCTCATAGCCATGACTTTCACCCCGGTGATCTATATCGCGCCGATCAGGGAAATCAGCGTGGTTCTGACCGTATTGCTGGGGAGCCTGTTGTTGGGAGAAGGGAAGTTGAAAGCCCGTCTCTTGTGGTCCTGCGTCATACTTGCCGGTGTCTCATTGCTGGCAAGTGCCTGATGGAAGCGCAGAAGAAGCTATATAGCCATGATGACAAGTCTTCCCAGTGGGGAGACTTGTTCTGGTCCCTCGGACCTTGCGAGCAATCGCCCGTAAGGCTGTTAGACGGCTCTCTTCAGGCGGATACGATGCTTGGAAGGCTGGATGACATCCATGACGCGACTGGGAGGGAATTTCGCCGTAACGGTCGTTCCCTTGCGCAGTTCGGACTGCAAATCGAAGCTGCCGCCATGCATGCTGACAAGGGCCTGCACGATGGAGAGGCCCAGACCGGACCCTTCCTCGGCGCTCTGGATGGCCGCAGAGCCCTGACCGAATGCGCTGAGCACGGTTTCGATTTCATGCTCGGGGATGCCCATGCCGGTATCCTGGATCGAAACCATTTGTCCGCCACCCTCAAGTCCCTTGACCGTAAGGGTGATCTTGCCACCATTGGGGGTGAATTTCACCGCGTTGGTCAGCAGATTGAGGATGATCTGGCGAACAGCGCGTTCATCAGCCCAAAGCTTCGGCAAGGTCTGGTCCGCGTCAAGCGAGATGGTAACATCTTTGGCCTTGGCACGAATTCTGAGCAAATTCTCGCAATCTTCTGCAATCAGCGCCAGCGTCACCGCCTCTTCGTTGAGCCGATAGCGCCCGGCCTCGATGCGGGAGAGATCGAGAATTTCGTTGATCAGATTGAGCAGATGCGAACCAGAGGAATGGATGTCATTGGCATATTCGCGATATTTGTCATTGGGCAGAGGACCAAAAACCTCGCTCTGCATCATTTCCGAAAAACCGAGAATGGCATTGAGTGGCGTGCGCAATTCGTGGCTCATGGTCGCCAGAAAACGGCTCTTTGCCGTATTGGCTTCCTCTGCCTGTCGCCGGGATTCGTCGGATATCGCTTTGGCCTGCTCCAGTTCGGTGATCAGATAGTCTTTCTCCAAACGGAAATTCAGCATGGCCAGCGTCGAGCTGTAAAGGCGTTTGGACAGTAGAATGAAAAAGACTATCGCGCCGATCGACATCAGCGAAAGGGTCGGGTCCGTGTCCGTGGAATGGATCAGGATCGAGTGATTGATGACGAGCGCAATGGGAAGAGAGCCAGCCCACACCGCAGAAGGAATGGGAAAATTGAGCATCGTGGTCACCGCGATGACCACCAGCATCACGGCAAACTGATATTCTTCAAGATAACCGACTTCCTTCGTGGTTGGCAGCAACAGGATGGCGGCCCAGATAATGCCGCCCATCGCTTCCATGACAAGAAACCGTCTTTGCCATGAGCCAAGTTCGATATCGCTTTCAGCATGGCTCTTGAAACGCAGCGCATACAGGGTGCTGGCAGCATGCACCAATATGGCAGCAATGATCCAGAGCAGCGAATTGAGAGGCGTCGTCCAGAGCGTAGAAATCGCGCCCGATATCAGGAACAGAACCGGGATGGCGTAAGCCGCAGAGCTTCTGTTTTCCGCATACATCAGCATCAGCTCATGACGGAAACTGGGGCGATAGCCATTCTTGTTGTTGAGTTGTTCACGCACGTCATGCACAGTCCGCAAAACGGCGCGACGCTTGGCTGCGCGCACACTATTTGCCTGCTGCGAATTCTCTTTTGACCGATCAGTGCGGAAAACACCGGCCATACGCGATGCCCTTTAAATTTATATAAAAATGCTCCAATTGGCATCATTTCTCATTTGTATTAAAATCCACCTGAAAAAGATGGTAAATAATGGGTAAATATTGATTTATCCGAATGTTAGTTTGTTTTGATAAGTCTCCGGGAAATATAATGGTTTCCCGTTTTATCGTAACAATTGCGAAGGGCCTTTTCCCAAAAGGGCTTTAAGGCAGATGGCCATGGTCTCAGACATTGATTTGCTGGCAGAAGAGATCGCTAGGTGCCGTATTTGTCGTGATGGCCCTGATGGTCAATGTCTGCCGCACGATCCACGCCCGGTGGTCAGATTGTCAGCAAGTGCAAGGATATGCATTGCAGGGCAGGCACCCGGGATGCGGGTTCACAAGACCGGTATCCCCTTCAACGATCCATCCGGCGACCGGTTGCGCGACTGGATGGGCGTGAGTCGGCAGGTCTTTTATGATCAGCGCCGCGTTGCCATCGTCCCAATGGGCTTCTGCTTTCCCGGATATGATGCCAAGGGCGGGGATCTACCGCCGCGCAAGGAGTGTGTCGGGAGATGGCATGACAGGGTTTTTGCTACAATGCCACAGTTGGAACTCATTCTCGTTATCGGGCAATATGCCCAGCGCTATCATCTGGGTGCCCGGCGCGGCAAGACGTTGACCCAGACTGTGCAAATGGCGCGCCGCCTTTGGCTGGAGCAGGCCAACCCCCGCATCCTGCCGCTGCCCCATCCTTCATGGCGCAATAGTGCGTGGCTTAAAAAAAATCCATGGTTTGAAAGTGATGTCCTGCCTCTGCTGAGGCGAGAGGTGCAAAAATATTGTTGCCCATGATCAGGGAAAATTTTTCCTCAAAGCAAGGGCTCTACAAAAGGATGATTGGTATTGGTTGCAGAAACTCATTGCTCTTAGAATTTTCTTTCTGTACCATTTTCTCAATGATGCGATTTGGAGGAATTTTATCCATCGATTTGATCGCCTTTGTCGGGCGCTCTGTCGGTTGACCGGATTGGAGATCGCTCCTTTAAAGATTGGAGATAGTCATGTTGGACCGTTTGGACCGTCGTATTCTGCAAATATTGCAGGAAGACGCCACAATGCCAGTTGCAGAAATTGGCCGCCGTGTTGGCCTGTCCACAACGCCCTGTTGGCGTCGCATTCAGAAGATGGAGGAAGAGGGCGTCATCACCGGTCGGGTGGTGTTGCTCGATCCCAACAAGGTCAATACCAAGGTGACAGCCTTTGTCGCAGTGACCACCAACGAGCATTCTTCTGACTGGCTCAAGCGCTTTGCCGATGTCATTCGGGATTTTCCCGAGGTGGTGGAATTTTACCGCATGGCCGGGCAGGTGGATTATCTGCTGCGCGTTGTTGTGCCCGATATCGACGCCTATGATGCCTTTTACAAAAAGCTGATTGCCCGCATCGAGGTCGGTGACATTTCGACCACCTTTGCCATGGAGCAGATCAAATATACAACAGCACTGCCGCTCAACTATCTGCCGGACAAGGAAGCTCGTTGACAGTCCAGTCCGTGGACAAGGGATCAAGCTGAAAAAAGCCCGCTGCCGTGATGATGGCGCGGGCTTTTCAATTGCATGGCCAATTGTTGGCTTGGCTGTTCGTCCTACTTGCGGTCAAGCAGGGCAATGAGTGAGGAGGTGTCCCAGCGACTGCCACCAAGGCTCTGTACCTGAGAATAGAATTGGTCAACCGCTGCGGTTACCGGCAAATGGGACTGGTTGCTGCGGGCTTCGTCCAGAACAATCGCCAGATCCTTGCGCATCCAGTCGACCGCAAAGCCGAATTCGAACGCGCCCTTGGCCATGGTGGCCGCGCGGTTTTCCATCTGCCATGAGCCAGCTGCGCCTTTTGAGATGACATCGACCACGGCTTCCACATCAAGACCGGCCTGCTTGGCAAAATGGACGCCTTCCGAAAGCGCCTGAACAAGACCGGCAATGCAGATCTGGTTGACCATCTTGGTAAGCTGACCTGAGCCGGAAGGCCCCATAAGACCGACCATCTTGGCATAGGCTTCGATGACCGGTTTGGCCTTTTCGAAAATCTCAGCATCGCCACCGCACATGACCGTGAGAACGCCATTCTCTGCGCCAGCCTGACCGCCAGAAACCGGAGCGTCAATGAAGCCGACATCCTGTGCCTTGGCGACTTCATAAAGCTCGCGGGCAACCTTGGCGCTGGCAGTGGTGTTGTCGATGAAAATGGCACCTTCCTTCATGGTGGAAAGCGCACCATATTCGCCGATCGTCACCTCGCGCAAATCGTCGTCATTGCCCACGCAGCAAAATACGAAATCGGCACCTTCTGCTGCCTTGTCCGGAGTGGTGGCCATGGCTCCGCCATGTTCGGCGACCCATTTTTCGGCCTTTTGTGCCGTGCGATTGTAAACGGTAACCTCGTGACCGCCCTTATGCATAAGGTGGGCTGCCATCGGATAGCCCATGACACCAAGACCGAGAAAAGCAACTTTGGCCATATCTATAACCTCATATCGTTAGAGCGGAACAGGCTGTTCCTAAAAACAAATAGGGCGGCTGAAGAAGCCGCCCTTGATTATTTCCATTCGATCAACCGGCAATTTTGGAGAAATCGGCCACGGCGCGGGTCGTCTCGCGAATCTGGGTCAACATTCTCAACCGGTTTTCGCGGACTTCGGCGCGTTCGTCATTGACGAGCACCTTGTCAAAGAAATCATCGACCGGAGCGCGTAAGCTGGCAAGGGCCGACATGGCGGCTTCGAAATCCTCGGCCGCTACAGCTTCCTGAGCGGCAACCCGTGCCGTCTCAATTGCTGCCGCCAGCGCGATTTCCGCTGCCTCGAGCAGATGTGCCCCTTCGACAATGCCTTCAAAGCTGGTGCCGGACTTCTTTTCCTCTGCGCGCAGAATGTTGGCAGCGCGACGATAACCGGCAAGAAGATTGGCTCCATCATCGCTGGAAAGGAAGGACCCCAACGCTTCAACGCGCTTGGAGATCATCACGATATCGTCCTGACCGCCGAGCGCGAAGACCGCATCAAGCAGATCATGACGGGCTCCCTTGTCTTTCAGATAGACGCTGAGACGATCCGCAAAGAAGGAGAGCAGGTCGTCTTCCTGTGCAAAATCGGCGCGGGCCTTCTTGAAGATGTCGAGCAGAGAAAGGCGAATGCCATTTTCTTCCAATATGCGGATGACGCCGAGTGCTGCGCGGCGCAAGGCAAATGGATCCTTCGAGCCGGTCGGCTTTTCATCGATTGCCCAGAAACCGGTCAAAAGATCGAGCTTGTCTGCCAGCGCAACGGCGATGGATACCGGCTCTGTCGGCACATCATCACTGGGGCCCTGAGGCTTGTAATGCATCTCGATGGCGTCAGCCACCTTGGGATCTTCATTCTGTGCCAGAGCATAATAGCGGCCCATCAGCCCCTGTAGCTCGGTGAATTCGAACACCATGTCGGAAACAAGGTCGGCCTTGGCCAGCTTGGCTGCCCGGCCTGCAAGCGCCGTGTCAGCGCCAACCAGCGGCGCCAGAGCTTCGGACAGGTTCACAAGGCGCTGAACCCGCTCGCTCTGGGTGCCGAGCTTTTCATGGAATACCATGCTGTCGAGCTTGTAGAGGCGCGTTTCAAGGCCGGTCTTGAGGTCGGTTTCCCAGAAGAATTTGGCGTCAGACAGGCGCGCGCGGACAACCTTCTGGTTCCCGGCAACAATCGTCTTGCCGCCATCGGGAGCAACGAGGTTGGAAACCAGAATAAATTTGTTGGCCAGTTTGCCGGTTTTGCCGTCCTTGAGCACAAAGCATTTCTGATGCTCGCGGATCGAGGTCTGGATGACTTCGTCGGGCATGTCGAGGAAAGCCTGTTCGAACTCGCCCATCAGAACAACGGGCCATTCGACGAGACCTCCGACTTCTTCCAGCAGACCCATATCTTCAACCAGCTCCAGCCCCTGCGCAAAGGCAAGCGTTCTGGCGTCGTTCAGGATGATTTCCTTGCGCTCGTCCAGATCCAGCACGACCTTGCGCTCCTTGAGAGCGGCGACATAATCCTCAAAGCGCTTGACCGTGAAGCTTTCCTTGGCATGGAAGCGATGGCCTTCGGTCTGATTGCCGCTTTCGATGCCTTCGACAGAGAAGGGAACGATTTCCGAGCCTTCTCCTTCTACCGACAGGGTACAAAGGATCGAATGCAGCGGGCGGACCCAGCGCAGAGCGCCTTCGCCAGCCTGACCCCATTTCTGGCTCTTGGGCCAGGGGAATTTGCGCACGACATCGGGCACCAGATCGGCGATGATGTCTTCCGCCTTGCGACCGGGCTTGTTGATCACGGCAACATAGAAATCGCCCTTCTTGGGGTCGGACTGAATGATAGCCTCATCGATGGAAGAGAGCCCGGCACCGCGCAGGAAGCCTTCCAGAGCCTTCTCGGGCGCACCAACGCGCGGCCCCTTGCGCTCTTCGGAAATGTTCGGAGAGGAGGCGGTCAGTCCGGTGATGGACAGGGCAAGGCGGCGAGGGGTGGCGAACTCGCGAGCGCCCTCATAGGTCAAACCGGCATCCACCAGACCCCCGGTGATCAGTTTTTTCAAGTCTTCAGCAGCCCGGCGCTGCATGCGGGCCGGGATTTCTTCGGAAAATAGCTCAAGCAGAAGGTCTGGCATGGTCTTCTCTATTTACATCGATAATTGGAAAGGTCTTTGGAATTTTGACCTAGCAAGACAGGGCGGCTTTGTCACTGATAAAATGACGCTTTGCTGCAACTGCTACCCGAAGCGCACAAGCCAATTGCACCCAAAGGGCCATAAATTGCCGATATTGCGGCAAAAGGTCAAAAGATGAAATCAAAGGCCCGTGATCTAAGCACGGGCCTTCATGGACGGATTGTTCGATCAATCGCTGTCGCGCCGTAAGTGGCGCGTCAGGCGAAGCTCGATGACATCCCATAGCCTGCGGATGATTTCCACGCAGACGAGATAGAAAATCGCCGCATAGATATAGGCCTGAAAGTCATAGGTCTGGGAGAAGGCGCGGCGGGTTTCACCCATCAGGTCATAGACCGAGATGATCGAAACAACGGCAGAGCCCTTGATCATCAGAATGAACTCATTGCCATAAGGGCGCAGCGCGACGATCAGCGCCTGCGGCAGGATCACCTTGAAGAAGGTAACGAATTTGGGCAGGCCCAGACTCTGCGCCCCTTCTATCTGGCCCTTGGGCACATTCATGATGGCACCGCGCAGGATTTCTGCCTGATAGGCCGCCGTGTTGAGCGTGAAGGACAGCAGCGCAATGGACCAGCTGTCACGGAACAGCCACCACATATTCAGATCCTGCCAGAAATGGCGAAACTGGCCAAAGCCGTAATAGAGCAGGAACAGCTGTGCCAGCAGAGGCGTGCCGCGGAAGAAATAGATATAGCCAAAAGCGATGCGGTTAAACAGCTTGACCTTGGACATGCGCCCGAAGGCGACGGGGAGCGAAAGTATGCCGCCAAGGACAACAGACAGTGCGACCAGCTCGATCGATGTCAGGAAGCCATTGAGATATTTGGGCCAGTAACGGGCAACATAGTCGGCATCGTAACTGTCATAGAGAAACCAGATGATGCCGATGAAGAAGGCGATCCAGATGGCCAGCAGCAGAAAGCCGGTAATCTTGCTGGCGCTGAAGAGCTTGTCCTTCATGCTCGCCGGACGAGGCCGCGCTTCCAGAATGGATTGGGATACGTAACTTGTTTGCATCGTCATCAGCGCAGCTCCCCGCGGCGGCCGCGTTTTTCAATGGCTTCCAGAGCCATGGAGGAGATGAAGGTCAGCACCAGATAGATGACGCAGGCCAGCGCAAAGAAGAAGAAGGCTTCCTTGGTGTTGCGTGCCGCAAGGCCCGTTGCATGCATGGTGTCGGTCAGCCCGATCACTGAAACAAGCGAGGTATCCTTGAGCAGGATCAGCCAGAGATTGGAAAGGCCCGGCAGCGCCAGCTTGATCAGTTGCGGCACGATGACCAGACGCATGGTCTTGAGCCATGGCAAGCCGAGCGCAAAGGCTCCCTCATATTGCCCTTGCGGGATGCCCTTGAAGGCGGAGAGGAAAACCTCACTTGCATAGGATGAGAAAACAAAGGCCAGAGCGATCATACCTGCGATGAAGGAATTGACCTCGATGCTGGTGCCCAGAACCTTCTGAAACAGCAGATTCAGCAAAATCTGACCGCCATAATAGACGATGAAAAGGGTCAGAAGTTCGGGCAGACCACGAAAAATGATCGTGAAGAGCTTGGCAGCCCTCTGAATGCTGGGCTCCCTGGCGTTGATGCCCAAAGCAAGAAAAAAGCCCATAAACAGGCCCACCGGCAGGGTGCAGATGCCAAGAGAGACAGTGTAGAGAACGCCATGAGCGATCTCGTCGCCCCAACCAGTGGCTCCGAAGGAAAGGAGCTTCAGTAAATAATCCATAATGAATTGCCAGCTTCACTAAAGAGCCCGGCAGAGGCTGCCGGGCTTGTTTTCAACCGTATCGATTACTCGTCGCCACCATAGACGTCGAAGTCGAAATACTTGTCGTTGATTTCCTTGTATTTGCCATTGGCGCGGATGGCCTTGATGGCAGCGCTGAATTTGTCAGCAAGCTCGGTTTCGCCCTTGCGGACGGCAATGCCTGCGCCCTGACCATAAATTTCAGCGATGGCAGGGAAGGTGCCGAGGATCTTGCAGCAGGCGCCAGCTTCGGATTTCACCCATTCGTCGAGGACGACAACGTCATCGGTGACACCATCAAGACGACCGGCTTCCAGATCGAGCTTATATTCGTCAGAGGTCGGGTAGAGTTTCAGCTCGGTGTCCGGCAGCTTCTGTTCGGCGAAATTGGAGTGAGTCGTGGAAGACTGGGCACCAATTGTCAGGCCCTTGAGCTGTTCTACAGCGGCAGGCAGATCTTCAGGGGAGATCGCGGCCAGCTTGGAATCCTTGGGAACAGCCAGAGCGCCCGGTGTGTTGTAATATTTCTTGGAGAAATCGACCTTTTTCAGGCGATCAGGCGTAATGGACATGGAAGCGATGACGGCATCGAACTTGCCGGCGATCAGGGCAGGGATCATGCCGTCCCAATCCTGTACGACGAATTCGCATTCCACTTTCATTTCGTCGCAGAGGGCATTTGCCATGTCGATATCGAAACCGATCAGCTTGCCGTCTGAGGTGAGTTCGTTGAACGGAGGATAGGCACCCTCGGTACCGATCAAAATCTTGTCTGCAGCCTGCGCTCCGCCAGCGACCATCATGAGTGCGGTTGCTGCGATAGCAATTTTGTTAAATAGACGCATAATATTTTCCCTCTTGCATATTGTATTCAATGAAGACCAGCCGCATGCAACCGGCAGTCATACAATATCGAGCCTATCGGTAGGCTTCTCTGGATTGGGCGGTGACTTGCCGCTTGGGTTGCATATTCCCACTATTTTGCTGGATTTGACAACAGGCAATCCGGGCAAAACCGGTTCATAGTCAGATTTTGCCCAAATATTAGACTAGAGCGGAATAAAAGAACTGAAATGATATATTTTGCGAAATGTTATGTGGCTTGATCGGTGAAAATTTTCAAACAAAACTGGTTATGCCAAGCGAAGATTAAAGCAAAGGTTGCAGGGCAGTATAAAAATTGGGCAGATATGAGTGAAAAAAGCCAGTGTTGAAGAGACTATTTGTCGGTAAATTGACAAACTGGTTTATCGTAATGGCAAAATGCCGGAGGCGGGAACGCCTCCGGCATCGGGATTGACGATATTATTCGCCACCATATACGTCGAAATCAAAATATTTGTCGTTGATTTCCTTGTATTTTCCATTCTTGCGGATGACTGCAATGGCGTCCGACAATTTGTCGGCCAGTTCCGTGTTGCCCTTCTTGACGGCAATACCCGCACCTTCGCCATTGATCTTGGGATCCGGTGTGAGCTGCATGAGAAGCTTGCAGCAGGCGCCTTCTTCGGACTTGACCCATTCAGACAGAACAACGCTGTCATCAATGACTGCGTCCACGCGGCCAGCCTCCAGCTCCATCTTATATTCGTCTGGGGTCGGATAGAGTTTCAGATCGATGTCTGGAATTTTCTGTTCGGCATAGTCGGCGTGGGTTGACGAAACCTGTGCGCCCACGACCATGCCTTTGAGTTCCTCAACGCTCTTGCCTTCCAGTTCGCTGTCTTTCAGAACGGCAACCCCCGGAGGCGTGTTGTAATATTTCTTGGAGAAATCGATCTTCTTGAGACGCTCTGGCGTGATGGACATGGACGCCACAACAGCATCGATCTTGCCCGAAATCAGAGCCGGAATCATGCCGTCCCAATCCTGAATGACAAACTCGCAATCCGCCTTCATCTCGTCGCAAAGGGCATTGGAAATGTCCACGTCAAAACCGGTCAGCTCACCCGCGGCAGAAAGCTGGTTGAACGGAGGATAGGCACCATCAATGCCAATACGGATCTTTTCCGCCGCAGAGGCAGACGCGCAGGCCAGCAGAGCGGCGCTTGCGGCAATTGCAAGTTTGGTTGTGAGTTTCATGATTCTAGTCCCATTTCGATATCGAATGAATGGGCGAGATGTAAGCAGCGCAAGAGGGCCGTTGCCAGAAGGATCCCCACCTCGGCAGTTTGGCGCAGCTTGTCTGTCTCGCTCGGCGCTAGTCTTCGACCAATCAAGCCGTGAGAACAACGAAAAAATTCTACAAAATCAGCGCATTTGAGACGAAAATGGCAATTTGCCGATTGGTGGGCAAAACACCAGTCGATTTGCCGAGATTCATACAAATTGTCGTTTTCGCAACAAAGCTTAAAGCTTCATCATGTTGACAATAAAGTCGGCAATCGCTTCCACATCATCAATATGAAATCGTGGCAGGGTTTCCGCTGCTTCCAACTTGTCCGGATCGTCGCTGGCGATTGCCATGATGTGATGATCTTGCGCTGCGATTGGCTCGGAATTGACGGCTCCCGCTCGGCGCACTTCGATCTTTGGGAACGGCTCTTTCTTGTAGCCTTCCACCAGAACCAGATCACAAGGGGAAAGGCGCGCCAGAACGTCGCTCAGCAGTGGCTCTTCTTCATTGCGACATTCATGCATGATGGCCCATCGGGTGCCTGCGGCAACCAGCGCCACTTCGCCTGATCCTGCTTGTCGATGGCGATAGCTGTCGGTGCCTTCCTTGTCGATGTCGCATTTGTGATGCGCATGCTTGACCGATGAAATCCTGTAGCCACGCTCGCTCAGAAGCGCGATGAGGCGCACCGCAAGCGTCGTCTTGCCGGAGTTTTTCCAGCCGGTGACACCGAAAATCTTGTGACCATGCATCTCCATATCGCTTTCTCCTCTGGCGTGTTTCAAACGGTGTCCGGCCGAAAAACTATCGGCTTTCATCAAGGGCAGATAATGTGCTTGCATAGCCTTCGGCGCGTTGAAGATCAATTAGCCGATTGATGTTGAAGAAAGGGTCCAGCTTTTCCTCGCCCATGCTGATTGCGGCGTAATCGCAATAAAGACAGTCCTGTTGTTCCGCCCAGAAGCGCATCTTTCTGTTGCCGGATAACAGAAAGGCTTCCAACTCGTCGGCTAGCGAAACGGGCCAAAGTCCGAATGTCGGATGAATGCCATCTGATGTACGGGCGATGACCGGGCGCGATGGGTTACCCTGCTGTGAAGACAGAAAGCGGCAAAGCAGATCATCGGGAAAGAAAGGGCTATCAACGGCAACGCTGAGGATTTGCCCGACCGTGCCGTCTTTTTGCGCCCAGCGCATGGCTGCAAGAATGCCCGCCAACGGTCCGGCAAACCCGCTGATGGTGTCGGCAAGAATTGGATATCCCGATGGATAGGAAACCCGTGCGCCTACGGGGGGCTCTGCATTGGCACTGATCAAGATATGGTCCAGTTGCGGGCGCAGCCTTGCGATGGAATGTTCGATCAGACTTTTCCCTCCCAGAAGGGCAAAGGGCTTTGAAATACCCTCCATTCTTCTTGATTGTCCTCCCGCAAGAATGACTGCTGCTATTGTGTTTATGTTGACATGCATTGCCACTTTACCTCCGGCATTCTGCGGAATCTGCTCTGGCTTTCGATCTTTTGCATTCAAGGCAAGATTACAGCAAACCAGCCTTCAAGATACAAGCAAATGAAAAGGCAGGATGGCCCACTGGCGATACATTTTAATGCCGGGCAGGGCGACATATTTGCGCATTTGTCATGGATGACCCTTGACGGATGGCGCAAAGAGTTTCAGCTATTGGGCAGAGACGAATAGCAAATCAAGTGAGATGGCATATTGTGTTTTGGAAAAACAAGAGTGGTCAAGCTGTGACTGAAGTCGAAATTCTTGAAAAACTAAAATCGGTGAAGCCGGGCCCGGAAGCGCAAGATATCGTTTCGGCAGGCATGGTTTCCGACATTATCATCAAGGACGGCTCGGTGATGTTTTCCATCTCTGTGCCCGCTGACAATGCAGCCGCTTTCGAGCCATTGCGCGCGCAGGCAGAACAGACCGTCGCGGCGCTTCAGGGCGTGGAGAAGGCAATCGTGGTGCTCACGGCCGAGCGAAAAGCTTCCTCGCAAGCGACCGCCTCAAGCTCCGCAAACCAGTCCGGCAATGGAGCAACTGACCGGACCAGAGCGGCAGCAAGCGGGGCATCCGCTCCCAGAGCAGCCCAGCCGCAGGGGGCTGGCAAGCTCGAGATCGCGGGAGTGAAGCAGATCATCGCCGTATCTTCGGCAAAGGGCGGGGTCGGCAAATCCACCACATCGGTCAATCTCGCTCTGGCGCTTCAGGCCAATGGCAAGAAGGTTGGCATTCTCGATGCCGATATTTACGGACCGTCCATTCCGAGGCTTCTCAAAATTACCGACAAGCCGACGGCGGTGGCCAATTCGCGCCGGATGAACCCGATCAAGGCCTATGGCCTCATGGCGATGTCTATCGGTCTGCTTGTGGATCCGGACACCCCCATGGTCTGGCGTGGCCCTATGGCGGTGTCGGCGCTCTCCCAGATGATCCGGGATGTCAACTGGGACATGGAAGGCGAGCTTGATGTGCTGATCGTCGACATGCCTCCGGGGACCGGCGATATCCAGTTGACCATGGCCCAGCAGGTGCCCTTGTCCGGCTCGGTGATTGTTTCAACGCCGCAGGATCTGGCGCTGATCGATGCCCGCAAAGGGATCGCCATGTTCCGCAAGGTCAATATTCCGATCCTCGGGATCGTCGAGAATATGAGCTATTTCTCCTGCCCGACCTGCGGTTCACGCCATGACATTTTCGGCCATGGTGGTGCCCGCGCAACTGCGGAAGAAATCGGGGTTCCCTTCCTTGGAGAAATCCCGCTGCATATGGATATCCGTGAGCGGTCCGATGCAGGAGAGCCGGTGGTCATTTCGGAGCCTGAAAGCGACCATACGGCGATCTATCTCTCGATTGCCAGCGAGATGATGAAGGGTATCAATGGTGCGATGAAACCGGCTCCGGCCATCATCATCGAATAGAAAAAGACGCGCCCGTTCCCGCAGCTTGAACGGGAATAGGCGCGCATTATTGATAGACGAATCGTCCGATCAGGCCGCCATCAGATCGCCTTTGCAAGTTCCTGTTGCTCCAGCCTCTTGAGCCGGGCGACCTTTCGCTCGCGAAAGATCGTGTAAATGCCCGAACCGAGAATGAGCAAAATGCCGAACCATGTCAGAAGATCGGGAATATCGCCCCAGATCAGATAACCATAAATCAGGGCAATCGGCATGGAGACATAGCGGAAAGACGAGACGACCGAAACCTCGCCATTCTGCATGGCAATGGAAACATAATATTGCCCAAGGGTCAGGAACAGCGCGGCAATGGCAAGATAAAAGACATTGAGTGAGGTTGGTGGCAACCAGCCCTGATCTCCTGCCACCCAATATTGAATGAGGGCCAGAATGCCGCCGCCGATCGTTGAGACAACCATTGTTGTCAGCGTCACGATCCAGAGCGAAATGCCCGGTTGGATCTGGCGCGTCACAAGGTCGCGGGTTGCGGCGAAAATGACAGCAGCCACGGCAAAGAGCGAAAAGACGTTGAAACTGTCGAGGCCGGGCCGGACAATGGCCAGCACGCCAATGAAGCCGACAATCACCGCAATCCAGCGGCGCGGACCGACTGTCTCTCCCAGAAAGAGCGCTGCGGCGGCTGTGGTCGCGAGTGGAATTGCCTGCAAAACGGCATAAACATTGGCCAGCGGCATATATTTGAGCGCGACAAGGCAACCCATGGCGGAAAGCGTTTCACAAAGGCCCCGTAACAGCAGGATAGGATCCAGACTTTGGTGCAGATAGCGCAACTGGCGGAGAAAAGCACTCAGGATCAACACAAAAATGGTCGCGCAGATGCCGCGAATGAAAAGCATCTGGCCCGTCGACATGCCATCTCCAACCAGCTTGTTGAACATGTCGTTGGTGCTGAAGCTGAAAACAGATATTTGCATCACCAGGATGCCGTAGAAATTGCCCTTGTCAATGCGCTGGGGTGACGTGTGGGCGTTGCTTCCAGCCCCGCCTTTCAGACCAATTGCCATTAAGAAACCTTTTTTGATGAAAACCGGCTGCAAACGGCGAATTTATGCGCCTTCTGATGGCCTCTAGCCACCGGTTACCGACATGTGCCTGCCAATAGAGGGACGATTATGCTCCCTGTCAATGATAAAATCATGTCCCTTTGGTTTTCTGGCAATTGCCTGATGCAGGGCTGCGATGATCGCCTCGTTGCTCTCCGAAGCACGCAAGGGTGCCCTGAGATCAGCCGCATCTTCCTGCCCCAGACACATATACATGGTGCCGGTGCATGTCACCCGGACACGATTGCAGCTTTCGCAAAAATTATGGGAGAGGGGGGTGATGAAGCCGATGCGCCCGCCGGTTTCACCCACCGTCATATAGCTGGCCGGGCCACCTGTCCGATGCGGCGATGGTTCCAGCCGCCAGCTTTGCGCCAGCTGCGCCTTGACGTGCGACAGAGGCAGATAGCGGTCGGTGCGGTCCTCTTCGATTTCGCCCATGGGCATGGTTTCAATGAAGGTGATATCCATCGCGCGCTGATGGCAAAAACGGATCATCTCGTCATATTCATCGTCATTGACGCCCTTGAGGGCAACCACGTTGAGCTTGATTTTGATGCCATGGGAAAGGGCAGTTTCGATACCATCCATGACCTGCTGGAAACGCCCCCAGCGCGTGATGGCGCGAAAGCGGTCTTCTTGCAAGGTGTCCAGCGAAACATTGATCCGCTTGACGCCGACATTGGCCAACTCTGGTGCAAAGCGTGTGAGCTGAGAGCCGTTGGTCGTCAGGGTCAATTCATCAAGTGCCCCGCTTTCCAGATGGCGGGCAAGCGCAGTGACCAGCGTCATGATTCCCTTGCGGACCAGAGGTTCACCTCCTGTCAGGCGCAAGCGCCTGATACCATGATCGACAAAGACAGTTGCCAGCCGATCCAGCTCTTCCAGCGTCAGAATTTCGGCCTTGGGCAGAAAATGCATATTTTCGGCCATGCAATAAACACAGCGAAAATCACAGCGATCCGTCACCGACAGGCGCAAATAGTCGATCTTGCGGGCGAATGGATCAATCAGGGAGCCACCTTGAAGACTGGTATGATCGCTCGATCGCATTCATGGCTCCTTGCATATTTCCATGACGGATGTGATTTGGATTTAGAATTGTTGAATGTTGAAACAATCAGCCTCACCAAGTCAATTGATGAATTATGCTGACAGCTTGTCTTCCTCAAGCCTCACAAACAAGTGACTAAAGACCGCGCAGGCTGGTTGTCTGGATGCAATCGCGTCTATAGTAGAGCCAGAGACTTGAATTACCTGCTCATCATCCATTGTTTGACCGGGACGGTATCGCTTGCGCAAGCGGTGCCATGGTGATGAAAGACCATAAAGCAAAGGACAAAGTGAATGACCCAAGCCTGGCCAACGGAAATCCGCTTGAGGAAAGACAAGAGAAACCTGTTCGTCGCCTTTGACGATGGCAGCTCCTATGACTTTACAGCGGAATTCCTGCGCGTGACCTCTCCAAGTGCTGAAGTGCAGGGCCATAGCCCTTCAGAGAGAAAGACCATCGGCGGCAAACGCGATGTCGAAATCATGAAGGTCGAACCGGTTGGGAATTACGCGGTGCGCCTGTATTTTACCGATCTGCATGACTCCGGATATTTCACCTGGGACTATTTCAAGAATAGCGGCGAGCGCATGGCCGAAATATGGAATGACTATCTTCAGGAGCTCGAAAAGCTCGGCCTTGCCCGCTGATTGGCATGTTTTAAGCAACCCGGAATGATCAACGCCAGACATTCATCGGCCAATTTTTGAAAATGATGCATTGCCGGAAAAGAAAAAGCCGATCCAAAAGGATCGGCTTTTTTGTTTCGAAAGAAAGAAAGCCTTTTGGCCTTATTTCTGATTGGCCTGAATGACATGCACGCTGGCACCAATCTTGACGCGTTCATAAAGATCGATCACGTCTTCGTTGGCCAGACGGATGCAGCCTGAAGATACGGCCTGACCGATGCTCCATGGTTCGTTGGAACCATGAATGCGATAGATCGTGGAACCGATATACATGGCGCGAGCGCCCAGCGGGTTGTTCGGGCCACCTTCCATATAGGCAGGAAGATTGGGTACGCGCTTGCGCATTGCAGGAGGAGGAGTCCAGCCCGGCCATTCCGCCTTGCGGCTGACGCGATGGGTGCCGGTCCACTGGAAGCCGGGGCGTCCGACGCCAATGCCATATTTTACGGCTTTGCCATCACCCATTAAATAATAAAGGCGACGTTCTTTGGTGTTGATGACGATGGTGCCAGCAGGCGATTTGGCATAGGGGCCATCATATTTGACCGTCGTGCGCTTGATGGGAGATTTGCCACCACGCGCATAGCCATTGACGTCTTTCCAAGACTGAGACGCCATATCGTAATATTGGGAAGCATTGGCGGTTGTCACTGCAACGGCGAGGCCGAGCAGAAGACTGGCACCAAGTGTGATCAGTTTTCGCATTAGTTTGTCCCGAATCAAATATTGGTCAGACCGTGCTTGTTCAGCCCTAATGGCTTCCCCAGTGATAGCAAGGTCCAACGAAATTGTTGCCATGAAAGCGTTAAGGATATTTTCTAAATATGACGTATCTTCGCAAGGCTTTTTGAATATGTTGCCTTCACAATTTCGTTTATTCTCGCAAAGAGATGTCTACATGTTGTGCTTTTGCAACAGTCTATTGCTACAAAAACACCATAAGCTGCGGCGTAAAATTTATTGGTACTTCTAGTTAGGGTAACAAGAGAAGCAAAGACAGGCGTTCAAAAGTCTGAGTGTGTCTTTGCTGATTCGTGTGTGTTCTGCGCCCTTGTTGGCGCGATTGATTCTTTCGCTTTTGATTCTGGCAAAAAGGCCCGCCCCCGCAAAAGGGGAACGGACCTTGTTGTTTGTATCAATCTGTCAGGGTCACAAATGCGACACCTAACCCAGATTCAATTCGGCAAAGAAGTCATTGCCCTTGTCATCGACAACGATGAAGGCCGGGAAATCTTCCACTTCAATGCGCCATACAGCTTCCATGCCGAGTTCGGGATATTCGATGCACTCGACCTTCTTGATGCAATCCTTGGCAAGACGGGCAGCCGGGCCGCCGATGGAGCCGAGATAGAAGCCGCCATGCTCCTTGCAGGCATTGGTGACAGCCTTGGAACGGTTGCCCTTGGCCAGCATGATCATTGAACCGCCAAAGGACTGGAACTGGTCAACGAAACTATCCATGCGCCCTGCCGTGGTCGGCCCGAAGGAGCCGGAAGCATAGTTGGCCGGAGTCTTGGCTGGACCGGCATAATAGACCGGATGGTTCTTGAGATAATCCGGCATTGGCTCACCAGCCTCAAGGCGGGCACGGATCTTGGCGTGAGCAAGGTCACGGGCAACGATCAGCGGGCCGGAGAGAGAGAGGCGGGTCTTGACCGGATATTTGGTCAGCACAGCAAGCTGCTCGGCCATCGGCAGGTTAAGGTCAAGCTTGACCACTTCGCCGCCCAAGGCTTCCTCGTCCACTTCCGGCAGATATTGTGCCGGATTGGTTTCCAGCTCTTCGATGAAGATGCCGTCTTTGGTGATCTTGCCCTTGCACTGGCGGTCAGCCGAGCAGGACACGCCGATCGAGATCGGCAGGGAAGCGCCATGCCGCGGCAGGCGAATGACGCGAACATCGTGGCAGAAATATTTGCCGCCAAACTGGGCGCCGATGCCAGTGCTGCGGGCCAGCTTGAGGATTTCTTCTTCCATCTCAAGATCGCGGAAGGCGTTTGCCATTTCGGACCCTTCGGTTGGAAGTTCATCATAATAATGACCGGAAGCGAGCTTGGTGGTCTTCAGATTCTGCTCGGCAGAAAGACCGCCCACAGTGATCGCCAGATGGTAAGGAGGGCAGGCTGCTGTGCCCAGCGTCTTGATCTTCTCATTGAGGAAGGTCAGCAGGCGGTCCTTGGTCAAGAGGGAAGGAGTGCCCTGATAAAGGAAGGTCTTGTTGGCAGAGCCGCCACCCTTTGCCATGAACAGGAACTTGTAGGCATCTTCCCCTTCGGAGAAAATGTCGATCTGTGCCGGCAGGTTGTTGGCGGTGTTCTTTTCCTCGAACATGGTCAGCGGAGCCAACTGGCTGTAGCGCAAATTCTTCTTGTCATAGGCATCAAACACGCCCTGGCTGAGTGCGCCTTCTTCGTCGCCCTCAACCCAGACATTCTTGCCCTTCTTGCCGACAACGATGCCGGTACCGGTATCCTGACACATCGGCAGCACACCGGCAGACGAGATGCAGGCATTCTTGAGCAGGTCGAGCGCTACGAACTTGTCATTCTGGGTTGCTTCTTCGTCTTCCAGAATCTTCTGCAATTGAGCCAGATGATCCGGACGGAGAAGATGGGCGATGTCGATGAAAGCCTGTTCGCACAAAAGGCGGATGCCTTCTTCTTGTACCACAAGGACATCCTTGCCCTTGAAGCTTTCGACGGACACATGGTCGGAAGTCAATTTGCGATAACGGGTTTCATCCTTTCCCAAAGGAAAGAGCTTATATGCTTTAGTGCTCATTTTCGGTCCTTGTTTGCAGTTCCGATTACGGGTGGCCCACCCGCTTCCAAGAATATGGAGATCTGATTGCATCATTGGGACAGTCTGTCTTTGATCGGTATCACCAATGTGCAAAGGAAAATCCGCAATTTAATGAGTGCAAGGCTTTGAGAGGAATTTCAAGTCCTTCTTATGGCAAAGCAATTGCAAAATAAACGAAATGAAAATGAACGAAAGCAAGATGAAGGGAGCATCCCAGCGTAAAAAGACAAAGGCGTGTGCGTTTGGGCGACGCCAATGCAAAAAGCCGACCGGACGCACCGATCGGCTTTTAACAAGATCTGGATGTTGGATCAGATTGATCCGCTATAGCCGAGCAGGGCTCAGAATTTTTTCTTGATCAACTGATCAAGCGAGAAATAGCCGCCGCCAAAAGCGGCAAAAAGCAGAATGCCACCTGCCCAATAGAAGGAATTGCTAAGGGCCTTGCTCTGTGCCATGGCAAGGAAAGCCGCGCCACCATCCTTGAGATGATAGGCCGCGCCGGGCGTGAAATATTCCGGATTGGCGGTCAGTGCCGCAATGCCTTCAGCCGTGAGGAAAACAGACGGATAGGGCGCGATGACGTGATAATAGAGGGTCACAAGGATCGCGACGCCGCAGGCCAAGGCCACAGGCCGGGTGAACAATCCGGCAGCCAGTAGCAATCCACCGAAGAACAGAATGCCTGCGAGCAACGGAGAAAACAGCCAGCCGGGGGCAAAGCCAATGCTTTCTACAAAGCCGGTCATGGCGAACGGATTCTGTATTTTGGGCCATCCGGCATAGGCGAGGCTGAGCCCCATGGCGATGCGCAACACAGACCAGCCGATAGGTTGGGCAAACTTGTCATAGAAGGGGCCGAGTGCGGGGATGAACAGCCTCTCGCGGCTGTTGTTGAATATGTCAGGTTGTGACATGTCGGTCTCTTTCGTTTGTTCAACTAAGTAATAATGCGTAGCCGTAGAGGTTGGCCTCGCCAAGGGCAATGGCCTATTCTCGATATCAACTTATTATTATGCATAAGAAATGCATCGTTGAAATGATTTAATTTGAGTTTTATATTCAAATTAAAGTCATCGGCGCCCATGGCGCTCAAGGTCAATGCTATCAAACCGATATCCGCGCAATTCTGCAAAACCGGAAAGGGAGGCCCGACCAGATGGCTTTTATGGGCGGATAACTTCCTGCTGTTCCGGCATCTTAAAAAAGGCACGTAGAAACATGAGTGACGTTCGCGTTGAAACAGATTCCTTTGGTCCATTGGAAGTACCGGCAGACCGCTATTATGGCGCACAGACTGCGCGTTCCCTGATCAATTTTCCAATCGGAGAGGAAAAGATGCCAGCCCCGATCGTGCGAGCCCTTGGCATCATCAAGCTGTCTGCCGCGCGCGCCAATCTGTCGCTCGACAATATCGAGCCGGAAATCGGCAACGCCATCATCAGCGCTGCGGACGAAGTGGCAAATGGCAAGCTGAATGATCATTTTCCGCTGTCCGTCTGGCAAACCGGTTCCGGAACCCAATCCAACATGAATGCCAATGAGGTAATCTCGAACCGGGCCATCGAACTGCTCGGCGGCGTGCTCGGCTCCAAGACTCCGGTTCACCCCAACGATCACTGCAACCGCAGCCAGTCTTCCAATGACACATTCCCCACGGCAATGCATATCGCCACGGCTGAGGAGATCAGCAACAGCCTCGTTCCGGCGCTTGAAAAGCTGCATGCTGCACTTGCCGAAAAATCCGAGAGCTTTAAGGATATCATCAAGATTGGCAGAACCCATTTGCAGGATGCAACGCCCTTGACGCTGGGGCAGGAATTTTCCGGCTATGCCGCAATGGTCGAAAACGGGATTCGCCGTGTTACCAGTGCACTGCCCGCGCTCTATGCCCTCGCGCAAGGTGGCACGGCAGTCGGCACCGGCCTGAATGCCAAGATCGGATTTGCTGAAAAATTCGCTGAAGAAGTGGCTTCCTATACCGGTTTGCCATTCATCACCGCGCCGAACAAATTCGAGGCACTTGCGACACATGATGCCATGGTTGAAGCCCATGGAATGCTGAATACGCTGGCCGCCGGGCTCTTCAAGATCGCCAATGATATAAGACTGCTTGGTTCCGGTCCGCGCTCCGGTCTGGGCGAAATCTCCCTGCCGGAAAATGAACCCGGCTCATCCATCATGCCGGGCAAGGTCAATCCGACCCAGTGCGAAGCCATGACCATGGTCTGCACACAAGTCATGGGCAACAATGCCGCAGTCGCCATGGCCGGATCTCAGGGACATTTCGAACTCAATGTCTTCAAGCCGATCATTGCCTATAATACCATCCAGTCCATTCGCCTGCTGACAGACGCTGCGCATAGCTTTACCGACAAATGCGTTTTGGGCATTTCGGCCAACGAAGAGCAGATCAGCGCCCTGATGCAGCGTTCGCTGATGTTGGTAACCGCGCTGGCCCCCCATATCGGTTATGACAATGCCACCAAGATCGCCAAGACCGCTCATAAGAATGGAACGACCCTCAGACAAGAGGCCGTCAATCTTGGCTTCGTTTCGGAGCAGGATTACGACCAGTGGGTTCGCCCCGAGAAGATGATCGCGCCAGAGTGATCTTCACCAGATGAGATCCGGCGCTCTTGTCGGATCTCTGTAATTCGCTGAAAAAACAGGCAAACTCCCGATATTTGTGCAGTTTTTCGCCCCCGCGGCCGCGCATGTCGGGAGTGCTGATGATCAAATTCGGTAAATTGGATATTTTATTTCATTTGTTCTCGACCTGACAGATTTGTTCATGATAGCGTTTTGAATTGAGACCTGCAAAGCACATGGTTCACCCCGCAAAAAGAACCGTGAAAATGGATTTGGAACCAGCCAGATGCCTCAGATAGCAAGACGCACCACAACAAGCATTGTTGCCGATGAATTGAGAAACCGCATTCTGCGCGGGGACATCAAGGAAGGCGAGCAAGTCCGGCAGGAAGCCGTTGCCAACGAACTCGGTGTCAGCCGCATTCCGGTTCGTGAGGCATTGCGCCTGCTCGAAGCCGAAGGCCTGATCACGCTTGTCTCTCACAAGGGGGCGGAAGTCACCCGGCTTGAGCCATCAGAGATCGAGGAATTGTTCGAAATAAGAACCATGCTCGAAGTCTGGCTGATCGAGCATGCGATGGACGCGATTACCGAAGAGGATTTTGCTGAGGCTCAGAAATTCCTCGATGCCATGCGCCACGCTCCGGTCAAGGATTGGGGGCCGCTCAACTGGCAGTTCCACGAGGCGCTTTACCGAGCCGCCAACAAGCCGACCACCCTCAAACTGCTCAAGCGCGTGCATGACAATGCCGACCGCTATGTGCGGCTTCAGCTGCGCCTGTCAAAAGACGCGCAGGAGAGGGCACACCGCCAACATCAGGCACTGATTGACGCAGCCCATATGAAAGACAAATATCTGGCCAGCCGGCTGTTGACCGAGCATATCAATAGCATCAAGACGCAATTGATTGCCTCTGTCGCCACCATCCGGACCAAAGCCTGAGCGCGATCCTCAATGGTCGATCATCAGGGGGTGATCCTCAGGACGATCCTCAGAGTTTGTTCCTCAAGGGGCAAAGCCCCTTGGCAGGCCGCAGGGCCATGTTTTCAAAATGCTCTATTTGAAGAAGACATCTGATAAAGATTACTGACCCGATCGGAGAGGCTTTTACTCCAGCTCCGGTTGGCGGTCAGTTCTCAAGGGCTTTGGGCCAGGTTTCGAGGGTTTTGGGAATGTCGAGGAAACTGTCCAGCACCAGATCTGCGCCCAATTCGGCGGAAGGAACTGCCGTATAGCCATAGCTCATGACAATGACGGGGATGCCTGCCGCACGCGCGGACTGGACATCGGCCTGACTGTCTCCGATCAGGATGGCTTCCTCACATTTGCCTCCGGCCCGATTGATTGCCGAGAAGACATGATCGGGATGAGGCTTCTTGTTCGGCACGGTGTCTGAACCGCAAATGGAGGCGAAATAATCCGCAATCCCGATCTGGTCGAGCAGATCGATCGACAGATGCTCGGTCTTGTTGGTGCAAACGCTCATGCGGATGTCATTGGCCTTGAACATCTCCAGCACATCCTTTACGCCGGGAAACAGCTGGCTGTTCTTGCAGATATTCTCGCTGTAATGCGCCAGAAATTGCGCATGGGCAATATCTAGGGCCTCTTCGGACAATGTCTTGTTATAATGGGACATGCTGCGCTCGATTGTGATCCTTGCGCCAAAGCCGACAGTGTTGCGCACCTTTTCAACGGAAAAGGGAGCAAGCTGATATTGCGCCAATACATGATTGAGTGCCCCCGTCAAATCAGGAGCGGTATCCACCAATGTGCCGTCAAGATCGAACAGAACGCAGGAAAAACGTCTAGAAGTCATAAAGAAAAATCCGTGTCATTGGTTTGATATGGAAAAAGGAAACAGCGGCGGGTCTGCGTGTGACATATTGGATCGGGCCTTTCGAATCAATTTGTCAAAATGGCGCAAACACCCTAAGGATAGCCTGAAAAGCTCCGTAAGGCATAGCTGCAAGCCCCTTTGTGGCACTTGGTTTCAACCCGGTGGCATGATATGAGCGGGGCAGGGCAGCCAAGAGGGATTGAACGAGCAGGCTTGTTCATCTGCCCGGGATGGAGCCAAGCCGTTGTCTGGTGAATTTTGGCAGCGGGCCTGATAATTTGAAGAGACTAGACAGTAAGATCATGAGCGAACAGCTGAAAAGACAAGCGGCGGCAGCTGCATTGGAATTTGTGGAAGACGGCATGAAACTCGGTATTGGAACCGGTTCGACTGCCCTCCATTTTGTTGAACTTCTGGGAGAGAAGGTGGCTGCCGGAATGTCGGTCATCGGCGTTCCGACCTCCGAGCGTACCGCCCAGCTTTGCAAGATCAACGGCGTGCCTCTGACCACTCTGGAAGAAACCCCGCAGCTTGACCTGACGGTGGATGGCGCGGACGAGATTGACCCGAAAATGCGCCTGATCAAAGGCGGCGGCGGCGCTCTGCTGCGTGAGAAAATTGTGGCTTCTGCCTCCAAAAACATGATCGTGATTGCAGACAAGAGCAAAATCGTCGATACACTCGGCGCTTTCCCGCTGCCAATCGAAGTCATGCCATTCGGCCTTGGCTCGACGATGATCGCGCTGGAGAATGTGTGCAAACACTATGGCATGCAGGGAACCCTTACCCAGCGCAAGGCCTCTGACGGCACGAATTTTGTGACTGATGGAAAGCATTATATCATTGATGCAACATTTGGCCGTATTTCTGATGTAGAGGGACTGGACACAGCATTGCGCGCGATTCCGGGGGTTGTAGAAACCGGATTGTTCGTTGGCATCGCCACAAAAGCAGTTGTTGCTGGCGAAGACGGGGTATCCATCATTGACCCTGTCAGCTAAGCTGCACCGAATTTGATTATCATGAGATTTTCGCAAAAGGACTGAAACATGAAAAAAACTGCCCTTGCCTCCACGCTGTCCGCCTTGGTGATTTGCGTAGGCATGTCAGCTTCGGCTTTTGCCCAAGATGCAAAGGCTCAGGCAGGAAGCTCAACGGATCAGGCTGCGCAGGTGGTCGATTCTCACATGCAGGTCGCGATTGATGTCGTCGAGCAGACCGGCACCGTTCCGCCCTATGCCGATACTCTGAAGGGCATCGCCCTCAATTCCAAGAGATGGCTGATCCGCGAAAATCCGAGTGCTGAAAAAGACATCATTGCAACGGTCGATGAAATCGCAAAGAAATATGAGAATGATCGTCCGGAGCTGGTGCGCTCCATTGCAATTGCATGGACACGCTATCTGAAAGAAGAAGAACTCAAGGAAGTTCTTGCCTTCTTCAAAACGCCTGCCGGTCAGAAATTTGCCAACTACCAGCCTCGCATTCTTGGGGAATCCGTGCGCGGGGTTCAGGAATTTGGTGCCATCATGACCAACGTGATCGTCAAGTCGGCAAAAGAAGAACTGAACAAAAAAGGCTATAAATTCTCCGAATAGGAGAGAGCCTCTATTCTGATAAGGTTTGAAGGCACGAGTCCCTTTCGGATTTGTGCCTTTTTGCTTTTCGAGGTGCTGCCGATGGGGCAAGGCTTGCTGTCACATCGCGCTGCAATTTTATTGATTACGCAAATAACGCATTAAATCCGGAAATGCCCCTTTCATTCTGCAAGCTGGTCATTATGTTGAAAGCTTGTTGCAAGAAATTCGGGCTTTAAAGGTCCAGCGCCATGGACGCATGGGGTAAGTTTATAAGATGTGAGGCATGAAGATGAGTGAATTCGATTATGATCTGTTTGTTATCGGGGCTGGCTCCGGGGGCGTTCGCGCGGCGCGCATGGCGGCAACTCATGGTGCGAAAGTTGCCATCGCCGAAGAATATCGCGTCGGCGGAACATGTGTCATTCGTGGCTGTGTCCCCAAGAAGCTCATGGTCTATGCATCCAAATTCGCTCACGATTTTGAAGACGCCGCCGGCTTCGGCTGGACCGTGGGAGAAACTTCTTTCGACTGGTCAACGCTCATCACGCGCAAGGATGCCGAGATCGATCGCCTCAACGGTCTCTATATCAAAAATCTTGAGCGCCATAATGTCGAAATCATCCAGTCTCGTGCTGAAATTCAGGCACCACATCGTATCTGGCTGACAGGACAGGAGCGTCATGTGACGGCCCGCTATATTCTCGTCGCAACGGGTGGTCGCCCGAACCTGCCGACAGATTTGCCCGGCGCCGAACATCTGATCACGTCCAATGAAGTGTTTCATCTGGACAAGATGCCCGATAGGGTGGTGGTCGTTGGTGCGGGCTATATCGCGCTTGAATTTGCTTGCATTTTTAACGGACTGGGGGCGGAAACCACCGTCCTCTACCGTGGCGAGGAAATCCTCAGGGGCTTTGATGACGACATTCGCGAAAGCCTGCATGAGGAAATGGAAAAGCGCGGTATTCGTATCCTGACACAAGACAATCTCGCCTCTGTCGAGAAGAAAGAAGAAGGGCTCACAGTCAGGACAATCGCCGGACGGACGCTTCAGGCCGATCAGGTTCTGTGTGCCATCGGGCGCTCGCCATACACCGACGGACTTGGTCTTGATACCGTCGGTGTCGAGCTTGCCGGAAATGGCGCTATCAAGGTGGATGAGTATAACCGCACCAATGTGGATCACATATTCGCTGTGGGCGATGTGACGGATCGGGTCAATCTTACTCCGGTTGCCATTCGCGAAGGGGCGGCGCTGGCCGAAACCCTCTTTAACAACAATCCGACCACTACCGATTATGAGAATATCGCGACAGCTGTCTTCACCCAGCCGGAAATCGGCACCGTTGGCATGACCGAGGCCGAGGCAACGAAGGCTTATGGCAACCTCGACATCTATTCGGCCAAATTCCGTCCGATGAAAAACACGCTGGCTGGCAATGATGAAAAGATGCTCATGAAGATCATCGTCGCAGCCGATAGCGGCAAAGTCGTCGGCTGCCATATCCTCGGTCCTGATGCCGGTGAAATGTCGCAATTGCTGGGCATCGCGGTCAAGATGGGCGCGACCAAGGCGGATTTCGACGCCACCGTCGCCGTGCATCCCACTGCAGCCGAAGAGCTGGTGACAATGAAGGAGCCAACAAGGCGCGTGCGCGCATAAGTTATCAAGATGTCGGACCATGAAGAAAGCAAAAGTGATCTGATCACTTCCGAGCCAAGGCCTTCTGAGCCCGCGCGGCTCATATTGCGGTCCATCGGAGAAGGCGATGTCAGGCTGGCAACCGAATGTGGCCTGCTTGCCTGGCAGAGCAGCATCGGTCGCTATCTGGAGGATTTCGGTCCGTCTCAATGGATCGAACTGGAAAATGCCTTCGCTCTTTATCTTGCTTCATTCGTCAACCCAAAAACGGACAATGGCAGAAATGAGCGATTGGTCATTGCCGAATGTGATGGGGCCATTGCCGGTTTTTGCGGCTATGAAATGAAAGAGGCCTATCTGTCCGACCTTTGGGTCGCACCACAATGGCAGGGCAGGGCCGTTGGCGCCCAATTGCTCAAGGCCGCACTGCTCGCCCTTAGATTATCCGGTCAGAAAATGATGGCGCTTGAAGTCTTGGCGCAGAATGCCAGAGCCATTGCCTTTTATCAAAAACATGGATTGGTTGAAACCGCCCGGTGCGTCAAATATGATCCGGTCCTGAAGCGCAAGCTTCTGAAAATATGGATGCAAATGGAACTCTAGTGGCGCGCTTTGCAGCTTCAGGGATCGCTGATCTGGCCAGAAAGCCGCGCCCTCTCGCCTCAGAACTGGACAATGAACGTGACAATTGAAGATGTCTACGCCAAGCCGGAAAAATGGGTGGCCTATTTCGGCTATGGCTCACTCGTCAATGACAAAACAAGAAACGCCGAAAGCTTTGGTCTGCCGGTAAGGCTGAGGGGTTATCGGCGTCATTGGTCCGTATGGGAAGCAAGCCCGGAGCGCAAGGCGCTTGGCCTGATGGGCGCCGTTGCGCTTTCCGTAACTGCAAACGCAAACGCTTTTTGCGATGGCTTGCTGGTCTTTGATCACAAGGAGCATCTGCCGCAGGTGGATTTGCGCGAAGCGCATTATACGCGTACGCCCATCCATTATGGCGACATGACCAGCACACAGCCGTTGCCTGAAGGGCTGGATTGCTACATCTATGTCGGTCAGCCGCCTTTGATGAACGACGCTGATGCCAGATATCCGATTTTGCAATCCTATATTGATGCGGTCATGCAGGGATTCCTGCATAAATTCGGGCAAGAGGGCGTGAAGCGCTTTGTCGAGGAAACCGATGGCTGGCACATTCCGGTGTTGAGCGACCGGATGCGCCCCATCTATCCGCGCCATGTCAGCCTCACTGACGCGGAAATGGAGCTGGTGGACCAATATGTAACAGCCAGTGGCGCCCCAAAAGTCACGTTGCAGCAGCTATCCCCCGATATAGGATAAAGTCGCTTTGAGGCGCTGCCAATCGGACCTAAAACTATGGTTTATCGTCAGGAACTTGCCCAGATTGTGTAAGGTGACTTGGCGTGGCGAAAAAGGTGCGCTAAAAGCTGTCCTCAAACAGAGTTCCCGATGCCATCCAGATGCGCATCCTCCGGCTTGCAGGCCGCCAGATCGGGCAGAAAGGTAGAAGCCGATGACAATCATTGACTCCATCCGCAAAAGCGTTGTTCCCATCCATCCCGAGGGGCACAAATTCATTGCCATATTCGCCGTCGCGACCATCATTGTTGGCTGGTTCGTCTCGGCACTTTTCTGGATCGGTTTGTTCCTCACGCTGTGGTGCTGCTACTTCTTCCGCGATCCGGCTCGCGTGACGCCGCTCAAGAAGGGTCTGGTCATTTCACCGGCCGACGGCATCGTCTCCGGCGTCGGATTGGCAACGCCCCCCAAGGAACTGGGCCTGAGCAATGAACCCATGATGCGCGTTTCGGTCTTCATGAATGTTTTCAACGTGCATGTGAACCGTGCTCCCATCAAGGGCAAGGTGCTCAAGGTTGCCTATAAGCCGGGCAAGTTTCTCAATGCCGAACTGGACAAGGCCAGCGAAGACAATGAACGCAACAGCTTGATTCTCGATACGGAATATGGTCCCGTTGGCGTTACCCAAATTGCCGGCCTTGTGGCCCGGCGTATCGTTTGCTGGGCTGAGGAAGGCGAGGAACTGCCTGTTGGTGAACGCTTCGGTCTCATCCGCTTCGGCAGCCGCGTTGATGTCTATCTGCCTTCCAACATCGTGCCCAGTGTCGTTGAAGGTCAGACCATGATCGCAGGTGAATCCATTCTGGCCAATATGGAAGGTCAGCAAGAGGCCGTTGGTGCTCACAGAGAGCAATAGAAATAGAAATAGGGACAAAGCCCTGTTTGGTTCAGAGAGCTGGCAGGGCTGAGTCAAACAGGACGCAGCAATGCGAGAAGCCGATGGCAGATGAAGAAGATCACGGACTAAACAATCCGTTTCAGGCCTTTGATCCGGAAGAAACCGGCCCCAGACAGCGGTTCAAGGCCGTACCCTTCCGCTTGATCGCGCCCAATCTGGTAACGCTGATGGCGCTCTGTGCTGGTCTGACCGGCATACGCATGGCCATTGACGGGCGCTTTGAAACAGCGCTTCTGGCAATAGCTGCCGCCGCCTTTCTGGATGGTATCGACGGGCGCGTGGCGCGCATGCTCAAGGGCACATCCCGTTTCGGGGCGGAACTGGATTCACTGACCGATTTTGTCAATTTCGGCGTCGCTCCGGCCTTGGTGCTTCATGTCTGGATCCTGCATGCCTTCCAGTCGATCGGCTGGATTGGCTCGCTGCTCTTTGCCATTGCCATGGTCTTGCGTCTTGCCCGCTTCAATGTCGCGCTTGACGACAAGCACCAGCCTGCCTGGAAGAAGAATTTCTTTGTTGGCATGCCTGCGCCCGCCGGAGCGCTGGCGGTTCTTGCCCCGATCTATTTGGAATTGTCCGGGCTGCCCCATTCCGATCTGGCCGCGCCGGTCGTGCTCGTCTATACCCTGTTCATTGCCATGCTGGTGGTCTCTACCGTGCCGACCTACTCAGGCAAGACCGTTGGACTGCGCATTCCCCGGGCCAACGTTCTGCCCTTGATACTCGGTGTTGTCGCTTTCGTTGCCATCCTCTTTTCCTATCCATGGATAACGATGACGGTGCTGGTGTTGATCTATCTTGCCTCGATCCCCTTTGCCCGCCGGTCCTGGTATCGGCATGATAGGCAAATGCCAGAAGACAACCCGATTGCCGACGGCATGGTTGCGGGCACCGCTGACGATGATACATCCCAAGAAAAATAGCACTGGGTTGGGCTCCACACATAAAACAGGCTCTTTTCCGCCCGATTGTTGTGCGGGAAAGAGCCTGTTTATCTGCCCGCCCAAGCTTAATGCTCGGGCCATGGCGTGTTGGTTATTAGAGTTCTTCGGACAAGGCGAGCAGTTTCTGAACGATCCTGCTTGAAGAGGAAGGATCTTCCTTGATCTTGCGAGCGGCCACTTCGCGCAGATTGAGCAGGGCTGTTTCAACGCTGAGCGGTAGCGGCTCACCGTGGGGTTTGATCCCCTCATTCTCTTTTTCCGCCCGCGCACCCAGAGCCTTCAGATTTTCGATGATCCGGTCGGCTTCTTTGCGGTTTTCATCCAGATATTCAATGCCTGCCGCCGTTATCGCGTAGCTCTTCTTGTTGCCGTCGCTATGCACCGCGCAATATCCGGCTTCTTCCAGATAGGTAAGGGTCGGATAGATGACACCCGGACTGGGGGCATAGAAGCTGTTTGTCAGGGCTTCCACTTCCTTGATGATGTCATAGCCATGGCGCGGCTCCTGTTCGATGAGCTTGAGGCTCAGCAGACGAATGTCGCCCTGACCGAGAAACCGCCCTCTGCGACGCCCGCCGCCGCCATTGCCAAAGCGTGACCCCCGGCCTCCGCCAAAGCCACCGCCGGAGCGTCCTCCACCCCTGAAGCCGGAACGGGAGGGCTCTTGGTCTGACGCAAATTTCTCTTGCCGACCATGGCCTCGACCCAGACCTCTTCCTCTCTTGTGGTGATCCCGGGATTCCTCTTCGCCATGCCTGTCATGATCGCCAAAATGGCCAAAGTGATGTCCGCGCGGGCCAAACGGCGCTTGTTCCGAGCGTTGATGGCGCCCATGGCGCGAGGAGTAGATATCTTGTTCAATCATTGTCTTCTCCTGTGCTGATATAACTAAGATATATCTTAAATAGACCGACGCAGGCGAAATTTCAAGATATATCTTAAATATATTTTACAAAAAAGCCCACCGCCTGTCTCAAGCGGTGGACTATCATCTTTTCCCAGTTGGTGTAGACCCCTGACTATTCGGCAGCGGTAGTAACGCCATGCTTTCTGCGTCTGAGGCCAAACAGGCGCCCGATGCGTCTGAACATCGGCCATAATGTAACCGTCGGGAATGCCAGCAGAACCGGGATCAGGATCAGGGTCAGGATGGTGGAGAAGCCAAGCCCGGCGATAACCGCCGTCGAGAGCTGGATCCACCAGGCCGCCGTAATCGAGCCAACCGCGATGACCCGGTTGAAGAAGTCAAGATTGACCCCTGTCGCCATGGGCACCAGACCGGCAATGGTGGTAATCGTCGTCAAGAGGATCGGCCTGATCCGCTGCGCGGCAGTCTTGATGACAGCCTCCACCACCTCGACTTTTTCCGAACGGAAGCGGTTATAGGTATCGATCAGCACGATCGCATTGTTGACCACGATGCCAGCCAGCGCCATTACACCGGTGCCAGTCATGATGATCGAGAATGTCTGCCCCGTAACCACAATGCCCAGAAGCACGCCGAAGATGGAGAAGACCACCGTCATCAGCGTTAGCGCTGTCTGGTAGAAGCTGTTGAACTGGGTGATCAGGATCATCGCCATGATGAACAGGGCGGCGACGGCGGCCTTTGCCAGAAACTCGCCCGACTCCTTCTGATCTTCATCCGCACCGCGGAATTTGAAGGTCACGCCCTTTGGCCAGTCCTGTGCCTTTACCCAGTCATCAATCTCGCGGACTTTGGCATCCACCGTGGTTCCATCGCTCTGATCGACGGTTGCCTTGACGCTCATGGCGTAGAAGCCATCCTTGCGCGTGATCGAGGAAACTTTCTGGCGGGCCTCGACCTTGACGAAATTGCTGATCGGCACCAGCCCGTTGCTGGTCGGCAGTTTCAACTCGTCCAGATGATCCAGATTGCGCTGATCGCCGGGCAGGCGCACGCGGATATCCACTTCATCTTCGGAATCATCAGGCCGATATTTGCCGATCAGAACACCATTGGTCAGAAGCTGAACCATGGAGCCGACAGTCGCGATGGAGGCATTATAGCGACCGGCCTGTTCCCGATCGATCTTGAGCTCCCATTCGATGCCGGGCAGGGGACGTCCATCCTCGATATCGACAAGGTTCGACACATCATCGAAATGGTCGCGCACGACGCCGGTGATCCGGGCCACCTGATCATAATTGTTCGAGGTGATTTCCAGATTGATATCCTTACCCGTTGGAGGGCCTTCCTCCGTTTTGGCAACGGCTACCAATATGCCGGGATATTGCGCGGTCTTCTCGCGAATTTCGGTGAAAATCTCCTCCGCCGGTCGGCGACAGCAGAAATCGGAAAGTTCAAGCGCCAGCGATCCGATGGCGTCCGATGGACGGCTGCTGTCGGAGCTGAGGCTGTTGCCGCCACTGCTTGTGCCCGAAGGGGCCGAGGTGGCAACGACATCCTTGACGCCCTTGACCTGAAGGATTTCATCTTCAACGCTCTTGACGATATCGCGGCTTTCCTGCGCTGACATGTTGCCGCGCGCAGAAACATAGACCATCGCATAGCGAGGCTCTTCATTGACAAACAATTCAGCCTTGAATTCCTTGCCGAAGAAAAAGAAAGGACTGACAATGGCCACCATGATGGCGATAACACCGATGATTGCGGCGATGTTGCCCGCCGGATGGCGCACTAGCATATGCAGAAAACGCGCATAGACGCCTGTCATGCCGGACACTTCCTTGGGATTGAAGTGATGCCCGCCAGAAAGATGTCTGGCATTGTCCACTTCCTCTTGGGTTGCATCCTTCTTGCCGATGAAGCCACCAATGACCGGCAGGAACACCATGGCGGTCAACAAGGCAGAAGACAGCACGATGATGACCATGATCGGCAGATAGCTCATGAATTCGCCAATGATGCCCGGCCATAGCAGCATGGGCAGGAAGGCGGCAAGCGTCGTGCCGGTCGAGGCCGCGATTGGCCAGAACATCAGCTTGGCGGCGCGAATATAGGCTTCCTGACGATGCATGCCCTCGGCCACCTTGCGGTCCGCATATTCCACGATCACGATCGCGCCATCAACCAGCATGCCGACCGTCAGCACCAGACCATACATCACCATGGTATTGAGCGTCATGTCGAGCAGAGACAGGATCAGAAAACCCATCATGAAAGATGTCGGAATGGCGATGCCGATCATCAGCGCCGAGCGGAAGCCGAGCGCCGCAAGCACCAGCATCATCACCAGCGAGATGGCCGTCATGATCGAGGATTCCAGCGAACCCAGCGTATCATTGACCGGTTCGGCCTGATCAAGCAGGAAGCTGACCTTGATGGCCGGGTTCCATTCGCTAGTCACATGCTTGACGACTTCGCGCACGGCATCGTTATTCTCGATGATATTGGTACCCAGCCTCTTGGAAATTTCGACGGTGATGGCAGTGTTGCCATTGACCCGCGTGATGGTCGTCGGATCCTTGAAGGTGCGCTTGATGGTGGCGATGTCACCAAGGGTAACGACACCCTCGCCATTTTGCTTGATGGGAATGGAATAGACATCCTCGGCGCTCTCTATGAGGCCGGGTACCTTGAGGTTGAAGCGTCCTTTGCCATTGTCCAGAAAACCGGCTGGCACCAACTGGTTGTTCAGCGTGACCGCGTTGATCAGCTCGGTCTGCGTCACATTGTAGGATTCAAGGCGCAACTGGTCGATCTCGACTTCAAGCAATTCATCCCGGTTGCCAGAAAGATTGGCTTCCAGAACCGAAGAAATGCCCTCGATCTCGTCCTTGAGCTGACGCGCATGCTGATAGAGCGTACGCTCTGGAACGGCACCCGACAGTGTCACATACAGCGTTGGCTGCTGTGACATGTTCATTTCCGAAATGGTCGGCTCGTCCGCATCGTCGGGCATTTCTGCCTTGGCCTGATCGACCTTGTCGCGGACATCAGCAAGGGCAGCATCCTTGTCGAAATCGACAGAGAATTCCAGCAAAACGCCGCCGTGTCCTTCCGAGGCAAAGCTGGTCATTTCCTTGAGGCCATCAAGGCTTTGCAGCTTGTTTTCCATCGGCTTGATCAGCAGGCGCACCGAATCCTCGGGCGAAATACCCTGTTGGGTAACCGAGATATAGAAGATCGGGATGTCGATATCCGGATTGGCTTCCTTGGGAACATTGATATAGCTGATGATGCCGCCGAGCAGCAGCACGACCATCAGCGTCATCACGACCCGTCGGGCGCGCAGAATGGTTTCAAGGGTGCTGTGCATCACTTAAGCTCCCCTGCGGCAACATTGGCCTGACTGGCCGGATCAGCCGCGACTGCAACAACCTTCTGGCCGGACTGCACATATTCCTGCCCGATCGTGATCAGGTCCGCTTCATCAGGCAGACCGGAAATCCAGACCCCTTGCGCATCATTGGAAATGATATGAACTGGCGTAAATTGTGCCAATCCATCAACGACTTGCATGGCACCAACAATGCCGTCATCCGACAGGGTCAGATAGGCCGGGCTAATCAGATGGGCCTTGATGGAGGGAAGTTCCAGATGGGCCACAGCCGTTACGCCATCGCGAAGAGAGCGATCCGGATTCGGGATTTCGATTTCCACCAGAAAAGTGCGGGTTTCGACATCTGAAGCCGATGCAACGAAGCGCACGCGCCCCTCGATCATTTCGCCGGTAATCAGCCTGACAGCGGCCTTGTTGCCGACTTCGACCGTGGCGATATCGCGCTCGGAAACCTGTCCAACGGCCAGCATTGGATCTGGATTCATCAGAACCGCGCAAGCCCCGCCAGTGCTGAGCTGATCTCCCTCTTCGGCCAGATCACTCTGCACAAGTCCGTCAATTGGAGCCTCGATGCGAATCCGCTCCAGCTCGAGACGCGCCTCCTTGACATCGGCAATGGCCGCATCCTTGGAGGCGCGCAGGGCTGCCAGCTGCGTCTTGGAGGCAAATCCCTTGGTCGCCAGCTGTTCCTTGGCTGAAAGATCAAATTCTGCCTGTTCCAGGGCGGCTTTTGCCTTGGCGAGACTGGCCTCGCGAGAGCCAATATCAAGCTCACACAAAAGATCGCCCTTGCTCACCCACTGACCTTTCTTGACGGCGACGGTGCGGATGGTGGCCGATGTTTCAGCGCGAACCGTAACCTTGCTATCCGCTTCCGTCCGGCCACGAATGGTCAGGCTGTTTACCTTGGTTTTGGCAGAGAAATGCTGAACTGCGACACGGAAGTCAGCAGTATCCTGTGCCTGATTGCGAGCCGCCGGGGGAGGCGTGGTATTTTCTGTTTCCTGCCCACTGAAAACGGCCTTGCCCGTCGCCATCCATCCTACGATTCCCGCCGTACATAGCAGCGCCAGGCCATATGAACCCTTAAGTCGCAACGCCATGAAATAGTCCCTCGCTATCGTCGCTCCATATTGCTGGAACGGCCATCCAATTATCAGAAAATTGTCGCAAACAAATGAAACGCGCTGCGACACCTTGAGTAGTTAAGAGTTGGTTGCTTCCAAATAGTCGGTCGATGGAGCGGTCTGGCCAGCACTTGCGATTGCAACCAGAGCGTTTCCATGCATCTTTAGATAGTCAATGCTCGCCTGAACACAATGCACCCCGTAGTTTCTTGCCCAGTCTGCGGCCTGACGGTCCTCTTCCGTGAGCACATATTTCCCGCGTTCGGAGTGAATACACTCGTCCTGATCGTTGCATGAAGTAATAACTTCAAGCTCCTGATATAGGCGGCTTAATTGCCTTTCAATCGCAGCCTCGATTGCTTCAGGTCCGACCAGTCTTGCAAAGAGCGTTATAAGTAAAAACTCGGATTTGAAAATATCTGGTCGATGTGGCTGCAAAAGTTCCTGAAAAAAGACATCCCGCCCTTCCTGAGTGATCGAATAGACCTTGCGGGCAGGCTTGCCTTCCTCAGAGACATGACGCCCGGTTACCAGCCCCTCGGCTTCCATCTTGTTGAGTGCCGGGTAGATCGAGCCGTAAGACGCATCGATGAAAAAGCTGAAACTGCCCTCCGTCGAGAATTTACGGATATCATAGCCGGTTCTGTCAGAGCAGAAGAGAATGGCGAGACAAATGGTGCGAACATTCATTGCTGGATCCACATATTCCGAGACTGCGGATCAGGGCGAGCAAATCATCCGCATATGTCTAAAGTCTATATAACGAACTGATATATGTGTCCAGAGGATATATCAAATAAGCATAGGTTTTTATGACAGGGCACTTGTCATTCTAGACAGTTGGACAAAGGAAAAGGCAGGGTCATTTCGATTTACTGTTACGCAAAAACCTGTATAATTGCGCGATGGTGAATATATTGGGATGTCCAGCAATGGATGCCTGTTAAAGCGCTCTGGCAAAGGCCGGAAATGCGCTTTGGGGCAGGTAAATGCCAGACCGGCCAATGATGGAAAAGTCTGGAAATGAAGGGAAGAGGGATCGCGAGCCAATGCCGATTACCCATCTAGTGCCGCCTTCGAGGCGTCAGGTTTCAGGCATCAGGGGAATCATTCAAAATCCTCTGATACGGCTGCTTGCAATCAATTGGCTGATTGGCCTTCTTGCAACGGTGTTGATCGTCGCAGGGCTGCTGATAACCAATGCCGCCGGCTTGCAGGAGCTGATTTTCAATAGTGAGAATCCCCTTGTGCCGTTGGCACTGCTCTTTTTCGGCTTGCTGATCACCATTTGCAGCGTTGCCATGGGGGCAGCTGTGATGAGCCTGCCAAAGGATGACGGCTAACCGCCTTCATTGTCCCGTGATCAAGCTGCGTCTTTCATAAAGTGAAACATCGCGCCAGCGCCCCTTGTTCGGGCCATGGGACATCTGCGCGATCCTTTCCCGGATCCCGACCAGACGAAAACCGAATTTCTCATGCAGCTTGATGCTCGCAACATTATCGGAAAAAATGCCCGCCTGAAGGGCCAGAAGCCCGCCTGTTCAGACAGATCAACCAGATGGCCAAGCAATAGCGAGCCGACATGGCGCCCTTTGGCTTGATTGGCGATATAGATGCTCAATTCGGCAACGCCGCGATAGACCTCCCGGCTTGAATAGGCCGAGAGAGCGGCCCAGCCCACAACGTCACCTGCGATCGTGGCGACCAGTCTGCAGGGCTCAAGATGCCCTCTGTCCCAGCCAGCCCAATCAGGGGCCTGCGCCGTGAAGGTCGCGTTCCCGCTCTCTATGCCTTGCTGATAGATATCCAGAATGGCGGCTTGATCTGCCGTGCATATGGGGCGAATGACCACATCGGAACCGCTATATTCTGAGGTTTCATCAAGGGAAGGAGCGCGCGGTGAGGGCATCTGGCAACTCGTAATCAAAGAGAGGGGCATGGAGAGACGACAAAGCGTCATCGGAAATCTGCCATGGGGGAGGCGAATGCGCAATCACGTAAAGGCGACTTGTAGACAGGTCTGATAGATGGGGGAGCTGCGGAGCATCAGCGCGCTTTGCTCCCCCTTGCTGAAAGGACAGGTTAACCAAACAGGAGCTGAGGCCTTTCGATTTGAAAGGCGGTTAAACACTTCGATAACATTTAAATGAATGAATTAATGAATGGGGAACCATGTGACTTGAAATGCATGGAAATATTGATCTTTCCGGACGCTGTTTATGTTTGGGACAGCGTTTCTTGCCATTTTTGACGAGGGACAGATTTTCGCAAAGCAAGCAAAGACGCGAAAAAATAAAGAATAAATCGTTGAGGGCAAGGTGGGAAAAAGATGGTGGCAGGAGTCGAAAGACTAAAGACAATATATGAGGACAAGTGGTCGCCGGATAAGTGCGTAACGGTTGAAATTAACCTAGATATATTGGCGCGGGCCGTTGCGAGCATTGTGTGGCCAAGAGGTCTGGTTGCAAATATTGGCGCGACATTACAGCGCACCATGATGGTGATCAGCCTGAGGCGATTGGCGATGCAAATGGGTCTTTACGGCGTCGTCATCGCTTTGACATTGAGCTTCACGGCGCTGGGTGGCAAGCTGCTATTTACCCTTCTGCATCAGGAAATGAGCGAAATGGCCACGGATGTCATTCAGCTCAATTTGCCCAAAGGCGTGGAAACCGCAAGTCTGCGCCCGACACTCAAGTAAAGCAACGATGATCAATCAAATGAAAAAGCATCGCGCAAAGGTACGATGCTTTTTTTATGAGCTGCAATAATCATTCAACGACAGTGAAGGGAAGGCTAAAGCTGGCCGTCTTGTCGGAATTCATGTCCTTCAAAAGATAGTTGGAGACATAGTCGCCGGGCTTGAGGCCGCTGAGATTAATCGTCATCTTCAGATGGATCTCGCGATTATGCCGGGTAAGCGGCACGCCGAGTTTCACGAAATCCTCTTTTTCAAATAGCGTCGTGCCTTGTGGGCCCATTAACGAATAATCAACGCTCCAGCTTGCATTGCTGCTGCCGTCTTCCGCCTTGCCATAGGAAAAGGCAACCGGCTCGACATAGATCATCTGCGCTTCATTGGGTTTGAAAACCGGCTCTTTCTCTTTGAAATTGCCATAGCCGCCAATCTCGCTCACGAACAACGACTTGCGAACAAACATCGGAGACTGCGTCCAGAAGTGATCGGTGACCTGATCTAGTTGATCAAAAGCGGCCTTGGGCTGATCAGATGCAAGAAGAGCTTCTGCCTTATCAATCTGATCGGTCAATGCGCTCGCCTGACCATATGAAGGGATCAACATCAGAGCAAGCAATATGGCCAGTGTCCGAAGATTGCGCATCTTTTTAATCCTTCCAGCTATGTGAAATGCTTTCCTTTTTTCGTTAGTTTGAATTTCTACATATAGAGAGGGGATAAATCCATTGCTGCGCTTCTTATTTTTGCCATATTTCGCAAAATTCGGGATGAATTAAACAGATTTTGTATGACTCTGTCGAAATTCACGAACCGATTGCGTGATGATCAATTGTGCGGACCGCAGGAACAGACCCGCCATTACGAGTGCGACTACAATATCGGGCAGAGCCGAATTGGTGTAATGGACCGTAAGACTGGCCACCATAACGGCAACATTGCCAATGGCGTCATTGCGCGAACAAAGCCAGACAGAACGAACATTGGCATCTCCATCCTTGTAGCGGGCCAACAGAAGCACAGAGCCGAGATTGGCTGCGAGCGCCATCACGCCGATTGCGCCCATGATCTCCGCTCTGGGGACATCGAGATAGAGAAACTGGTAGAGAGTAGAGCCGAAGATCCAGAGCCCCATCGCCAGAAGGCTGAAGCCCTTGACCAGAGCTGCTGTCGATCTGACGCGCAGGCTCATGCCGATAACCGCCAGACTGATTCCATAGGTGAGGAAATCACCAAGAAAGTCCAGAGCGTCGGCCTGTAGTGCCTGAGACCCGGCGAGCCTTCCTGCGATCATCTCGACGAAAAACATCGCGCCATTGATCGCGATAACGGTCCACAGGATCGCCTTGTAGCGCCTGTCCACTCCGTCAAAAACCGGATTGCCCTTGCAGCCGCAGGCATCTCCGCAGGATTCTGACTGTACCTCCATAGGGTCGTGGTGATGGGAATGCGCATGAGTATGACCATCATGGCTGCAACAATGTCCCTGATTATTGCCGTCGTTATCTGCCGCATGGTCGCAGCATCCATGATGAACCGCATTCTCTGATGCTTGCCCAGACGTATTTACTTGGCCAGACGCATGTGCTGGGCCAGACGCATGGCAACCGCATTCTGACGCCCCATGGTGGCGTTTGAGGACTTCGCTCATCTTTCTTCCTTCGATATTGCAAGAATGAGATGAACAACAATATAATAGCTATAGCGACTATAGCTTCAAGGGTGCAATGGCAAGAAACAGGAGTTTTTCATGCTGTCGATCGGGGATCTGTCAAAAACCAGTGGCGTAAAGGTGCCGACCATTCGCTATTATGAGAAAATCGGGTTGATCGAACCCGCAGACCGCAGCGAGGGTAACCAGCGTCGTTATGAGACAGATGATCTCAAGAGGCTGACATTCATCAAGCATGCGCGCGATCTGGGATTTCCCCTTGAAGATGTCCGCTCATTGCTGGCGCTCAAGGAAGATATTTCCAGCCCATGTCAGAAGGCCGATAAAATACTCTCCCATCATCTGGCTGATGTGCGGGACAGGATCGAAAGGCTACGGCGGCTGGAAAGCGAGCTGGAGCGCATGTCGCATTGCCAAGGGGAGTGCGTAGCTGAATGCTCCGTCATAGAAAGCCTTGCCGATCATAGCCATTGCCTATATGAGCATTAAAAAAAGCATCCTGCCCGAACCATACAGGATACAGGAATGACACGCCCGCCAAGGCCTGCCACAGACGAAATTGGCAAGCCAGCAACTGATCATTTCCGGTTATGGCTTTTGCAAAATATTTCATAAGACGACGGGGCAGCTTTGCCCTATAGAGGGCCTATGACTGGAAAAAGATTACCCGATGATAGTATGACGCCGTGGCTTTTGTTTCTGGAAGGAATGAAACGCGGCTTGCCTATCGTGATTACCGCCGGGCCTTTCGGGGCGCTTTTTGGGGCTCTCGCTGTGGATGGAGGCATGGCCACCCATGAGGCTGTCCTGATGAGCGCGACCATTTTTGCCGGCGCGAGCCAGTTGGTCGGGCTTAATCTGTTTGGACATAATATCCCCGCATGGATCGTCGTCCTCTCCATCTTTGCAGTGAATTTTCGCCACATACTTTATTCAGCTTCACTGGGGCGACATATTTCCGGCTGGTCGGCCATGCGCCAGTATTTCGGTTTCTTCTTTCTGGTCGATCCTGCCTATGCGGAAACCGAACGACGGGTAGAGCAGGGGGAAGACATCCAGTTCTCATGGTATATGGGACTGGCGTTCGTGGTTTATGTCGGCTGGGTAGTCATGACCTGGCTGGGAACGATCTTTGGCAATTTCCTTGAAGATTCCCACCGCTGGGGCATTGATTTTCTGCTTCCGGTCTATTTTATGGCCCTTCTGATGGGTTTCAGAAAGCGTCCGCTATGGCTGCCCATCGTGGCCGTTAGCGCTGCCGCCTCCATTCTGGCCAGCAAGACTGTCGGTTCGCCATGGCATGTTTCAATCGGAGCTGCCGTCGGCATCCTGACGGCAGCCTTTTTCGCTCCGATCCCGAAAAGAAGTGAAGCTGCTGAAGACAAGGAAGGATTGCGCTAGTGTCTGTGACCTTGTGGATTATCATCGGCGGCGCGATCGTTACCTATCTGACACGCATCGGCGGGCATCTCATCCTGACCCGGTTTGACAGGATCCATCCCCGGGTACAGGCCGGACTTGATGCCGTTCCGGCCGCCGTTCTGACAACGCTCGTTGCCCCGACTGTCGTGGCAGGTGGGCCTAACGAATGGGCCGCTTTTGTCATTGCGGTGGTTGCAGGCCTCAGGGTCTCCATTATATGGATGGTTATAATCGGAACCGTGGCTGTCGCAATTCTTCGGCAGATTTCCGGCTAAGGCCGGTCTGGGCTGGATGAGAGCGGTCAAATACTCGGAGCAGCAATAGCAATGAAGATCGGTCTGCTGGTCGCCGGGCCCTTGCCCGAAGAGCTTGTTACAAAATTCGGCACTTTTGATTCCATGTTCGAGCAATTGCTCGTCAAACAGGATCCGGGTCTGACATTTCAAAGTTATCAGGTTTATGAGGGCCAGTTTCCTGCTGATGCAAAAGAATGCGACGGCTGGATCGTGACGGGCTCGCTGCACAGCGCCTATGAAAAGCTGCCGTGGATGCTGAAGCTGGAAGAGTTGATCCGCGCAGCGATTGCCTCCGGTAAACCGATCATCGGCATCTGCTTTGGCCACCAGATCATGGCAACAGCCATGGGAGGGACGGTTGAGAAGGCGCCTTCGGGCAAATGGGGTGCCGCTGTGCATCGCTATCAGCTTTCGGCAGATGTGGCCAATCGTCCCAGTTGGCTGGACAAAGACGTCACCGCCTTTTCCCTTCAGGCAAGCCATCAGGATCAGGTCACAGTTTTGCCGGAAAGCGGCTGTCTTATCGCAGGCAATGATTTTTGCCCCAACGGTATGATAGCTTACGGGAATTCGGGTTTATCAATCCAGCTGCATCCGGAATTGTCGAGCGGCATAATCGAAACCATGCTTCATAATCGGCGTGGAAATGCGATGAGCAATGAGGATGCCGACGAGGCTCTGCACAGGGTCAATGACCCTGTGGATGCAGATCTCGTTGCTGGCTGGATGGTGCGTTTTTTGCGCCAGAAAGATATGTGAGTATCATAGCATTCATTCGGTACGGCTATGAATACTCAGCAGGATCAGTTCGTAACAAGAAGAAAAACGAGAATTACAATGGTAAATACTACTGTACCCGTCTTTGACGGTCATAATGACACCTTGCTGCGGCTGGAAATGGCTGCACGGTCTGGAAAGCCTCTCTCCTTCATGGAAGGTGACGAGAATTTGCATATCGATCTGCCAAAGGCAAAACAGGGAGGATTTGCCGGAGGACTGTTCGCCATTTTCATTCCGCCCGTGCAGGAACTTGGCAGCAAGCCTGACTTTCAGACTATGGTCAAACCGGTTGACCAGACTTATGCGCTGGAACTGACCGACGCGATGATGGCGCGGGCAATGCTTCTGGCTCGTGAATCCGAAGATCAGATCCGGATTTGCCTCTCAAGCGCAGATATTCGCAAGGCCATGGAAGAGGGCGCACTCGCCATTATGCTCCATATCGAGGGAGCCGAAGCGATCGACGCGGATTTCAACGCTCTGGAAGTGCTGCATGCCGCGGGCCTTCGCTCGATTGGTCCTGTCTGGAGCCGTAGCAATATTTTCGGCCACGGCGTGCCCTTTGATTTTCCCGGCAGTCCCGATGTCGGTCCGGGCCTGACCGATCTGGGCAAGGAACTGGTGCGACGCTGCAACGCCATGAAAATCATGATCGATCTTTCGCATCTCAATGAAAAAGGATTCTGGGATGTGCATGCGATCACGGACAAACCGATGCTGGCCACACATTCCAACGTTCATGCACTTTGCAAGTCTCGCCGCAATCTCACAGACAAGCAGCTGGATGCGATAGCCGAAAGCAAAGGGCTTGTCGGTCTCAACTATTCTATCAGCTTCCTGCGTTCTGACGGGGACAAGTCGCAACTGGATATGGATATCGACATCATGGTCGATCATCTGGCCTATCTGGTTGAAAAACTGGGTGAGGAAGGCGTCGGGCTTGGCTCTGATTTTGATGGGACCACGGTTCCGCAACGCATTGGCAACGCCGCAGGCAATCCACTGCTGATCGAGCGGATGAGGGCGCGGCAATTTGGCGAAGAACTGATAGCCAAGATTGCCCATGAAAACTGGCTTTCGATGCTCGAACGATCCGGTATCTGACAGGCACGATGCTTGTAGCCCTCCAGACTTCCTGCGTGGAGGGATACATGATTGGAGCGTTGGCCCGACATGCCGTTTTCTTATCGTTCTGTTGCGTGCAACTACCATTTTGGCAATAAAAAAGCCCTGCAAATCTTGCAGGGCTTTTTGACTAAAGATCTGACCGATCAATCGTCATATTCGTCGCCATCATCTTCATAGTCATTCTGAGCCGGGATTCTTTGCGGACGCTCTCCGGCATCGCGACCAATGCGGTCTGCAATATGAGCCAGATCTATGAAATGGTCGGCCTGACGGCGAAGCTCGTCGGCAATCATCGGCGGCTGGGTGGACATTGTCGATACAACACTCACCTTGCGACCGCGACGCTGCAGCGCTTCAACCAGTTTTCTGAAATCGCCGTCTCCGGAGAAGATGACAAAATGGTCCACATGATCCACAAGTTCCATGGCATCGATGGTCAGTTCGATATCCATGTTGCCCTTGATCTTTCTACGACCGGCAGAGTCAGTAAACTCTTTGGTTGGCTTAGTAACGACATGATATCCGTTATAATCCAGCCAGTCTATCAAGGGACGGATCGAGGAATATTCCTGATCTTCAGCCAAAGCCGTGTAGTAATAGGTTCTAAGAAGATATCCTTTGCCGCGAAACTCTTTTAGAAGCCTTTTATAGTCGATATCGAAGCCAAGAGTCTTAGTCGTTGCGTACAGATTGGCCCCGTCTATAAATAGCGCAACTTTTTCTCTAGGATCAAACACGGAGTCACCCTTTATGCTGGTTTTTCGTTGGACACAATTTCGGGATGAAAGCTGTTATTTAACACGTTTATTTTAAGCCCTGGAGAGTTTCTCAAGATTTAAAAAAGCGTTATTGAATCTTTAAATTATTCGAAACAATGAATTGCAATCACGCGAAATCAAATCGATTCTTAGTTTATACGGATTTATATTCAATAACCAATAAGAAAAACAGATTATAAACGAAAACACAATGTGATAACCATGTATATGGTATCCAAAATTTTGACAAATGCGTATGAAATCGGTTTCAATCACGCTTTTGCCAAGCTTCGCCCTTGTCAAATAAAAAAAATCGCTTTATCTAGGGGGAAATTCCCCCATAAAGGAGAACGTCTATGGCACGCGTCACTGTTGAGGACTGCGTTGATAAGGTTGAGAATCGTTTCGAGCTGGTGCTGCTTTCCGGTCATCGTGCGCGCATGATTTCCAGTGGCTCTTCGATTACGGTTGATCGCGACAATGACAAAAATCCGGTTGTCGCCCTGCGGGAAATCGCCGATGAAACCGTTTCTCCCGGCGATTTGAAAGAAGATCTGATCCATTCCTTGCAGAAATATGTCGAAGTGGATGAGCCTGAGACCGAAGAGGTCCAGCTGATCACTGCCGATGAAGCTGCAACCACCGAATATGAAGATGTCGTCAGCGAAAACAAGAATGAAGTTGTTTTCGACCAGATGTCGGAAGAAGAACTTCTGCGTGGTCTGGAAAGTCTTGTTCCGCCAGATCGGAACGACGACTAGGCGAAAAAGGCACAATTGCCGGAAATCTGGAAGGCGGGCGATATTGGTCCGCCTTTTTTATTGGCATTTTTACTTTGTTCTGCGATTCTGGAGATCCGCAACGGAAAGGGAAGCGAGATCCATTCCGTAGCCGCCATCTTGCCAGTTGCGCAATGCTGCCGGATTTTTTATGTGTTTAGCTTTCCGGTTTATGGTTTGGTTCCAAACCCGACGTGCGCGATTCATTTCGGGCACTTTACAATCTAGGATTCTTCTTCGCCATGATGCGTCAGTACGAACTCGTTGAAAGAGTTGTAAGCTATAATCCCAATGCTGACGAAGCACTGTTGAACAAGGCTTATGTCTATTCCATGCGCAAGCATGGCAAGCAGAAGCGCGCCTCTGGCGATCCCTATTTCGTTCATCCGCTGGAAGTGGCTGGCATTCTGACAGACCTGCGTCTGGATGATGGTACCATTGCGGTGGGGCTCTTGCATGACACGCTTGAGGATACCGATGCAACGCGCGCCGAGATCGACGCCATGTTCGGCCCGGAAATCGGCAAGCTCGTCGAAGGCCTGACCAAGATCAGCCAGCTCGACCTTGTCTCGCGCAAGACCAAGCAGGCCGAGAATATCCGCAAGCTGCTGCTGGCAATCTCCGATGATGTGCGCGTGCTGATCGTCAAACTGGCCGACCGCTTGCACAATATGCGCACGCTGCATTTTGTCCCCGAACACAAGCGCCATCGGATTGCTCAGGAAACCATCGATATCTACGCCCCGCTTGCCGAGCGTATGGGCATGCAGGATATCCGCGAGGAACTTGAGGGCCTGTCCTTCAAATATGTTAATCCCGAAGCCTATGAAGCGATAAATCTGCGCCTCGAAGAGGTGCGCCAGCGCAACAAGACCATCATTTCCGAAATTGAGGGCGAGCTGGAAAAGACCTTTCTTGAAAAGGGATTGAAAGCGACCGTGCGCGGCCGGGAAAAAAAGGCCTACTCCATTTTCCGCAAGATGCAGCGGCAGAATATCGGCTTTGAACAATTGTCCGACATCTATGCTTTCCGCGTTCTGGTGGATGATATCGAGGCCTGTTACAGAACGCTCGGCATCGTGCATACCATCTGGCCCTGTGTGCCCGGACGCTTCAAGGACTATGTCTCGACCCCGAAACCCAACGATTATCGCTCGATCCACACAACGGTGATCGGGCCGGGGCGACAGCGCGTCGAGCTTCAGATCCGCACTCGGGAGATGCATCAGTTCGCTGAATATGGTGTTGCAGCCCATGCGCTCTACAAGGATGTAACCGGCAAGACCAAGGGCGGGCGCTCGCTTGGGCGGCTGGCCAGAGACAGCAACGCCTATTCATGGCTGCGACAGACCGTCGAGCTGTTGTCTTCGGGCAACTCGGCCGAGGAATTCCTCGAACATACCAAGCTGGAACTGTTTCAGGATCAGGTTTTCTGTTTCTCACCAAAAGGGCGCGTGATCGCTTTGCCGCGCGGCGCCATTCCGATCGATTTCGCCTATGCCGTTCATACCGACATTGGTGACACTTGCATCGGCTGCAAGATCAATGGTGCTGTCATGCCGTTGGTCACCGAGCTTAATAATGGTGACGAAGTCGAAATCATCTGCTCCAAGGCGCAAACGCCTCCGCCCGCATGGGAAAATATCGCTGCAACCGGCAAGGCGCGCGCCGCGATCCGCAAGGCAACCCGTGCTGCGGTCCGCAAGCAATATGCCGGTCTTGGCGAGCAGATCTTGCAGAATGCGTTCAAGCGGGCAGATCAGGAATATTCTGCCGAGCAGATCAAGGTTGCTCTGTCTCGCCTGGGCTTCCACGCCCTGGATGAAGCGCTGGCCGCCGTTGGTCGTGGCGAGTTGCAGTCGCGCATGGTGATCGAAGCGGTGTTCCCCGATTATCAGGATCAGCGCGCGGCCCAGAGCGAAGGCGAGCGCGGGGAGGGCTGGTTTGGTCTGCCTCATGCTCAGGCGATGAAATTCCGGATTCCGGGATCCAGCCAAAAGGGCAATGGCAAGAATGGGCAGAATGGCGGCGGTCGATCAATCCCGATTCGCGGGCTCTCTGCCGATATTCCCGTGACCTTCGCGCCCGAAGGCGGGGCGGTGCCCGGCGATCGTATTGTTGGTATCCACACGCCCGGCAAGGGGGTGACCATCTATCCCATTCATTCGCCTGCCTTGAGCCAGTTTGAAGATACTCCCGAGCGCTGGCTTGATGTGCGTTGGGATATCGACGAGGAAAATACCGAGCGTTTTCCTGCCCGCATCGAGGTTTCCATTCTCAACGAGCCCGGCAGTCTGGCCGCGATTGCCAATGTGATCGCTGGCAATGACGGCAATATCGAAAATATCAAGATGGAGCATCAGCTCAATGACTTCCACTTGATGACCATCGATCTGTCGGTCTGGAATCTCAATCATCTCAACCGGATCATCGAACAGATAAGGGCCAAGAAAACCGTATCCAAGGCAAGGCGCATAAACTGATGGTGCTTTTCGCCATCAGCTTGATGGAACAGGCCGATAGGGCAGTGGCGAAGGGCAGGAAGAAAAGAAATATAAGAGAAAAAAGAGAGGCATTGGCTCAATCATGATTATCGGCACAGGCAACGATCTGATCGATATCAGACGGATCGAGAAATCACTCGATCGTTTCGGTGAGCGTTTCATCAAACGCATTTTCACTGAAAAGGAAATAGCGCGTTCGGAGCGCAAATCCCAGCGGGCAGCCTCCTATGCCAAACGCTTTGCCGCCAAGGAAGCCTGCTCCAAGGCTCTGGGGACCGGACTGTCCCACGGTGTATTCTGGCGCGATATGGGGGTGAGCAATCTGGCCAGTGGCAAACCGACCATGGTGTTGACCAACGGCGCACTGGCGCGCATGCAATCCATGATCCCGGAAGGCTTCGTTGCCCAGATCGACCTCACCATCACCGATGAATATCCGATTGCGCAGGCCTATGTGATCATCTCGGCGGTGCCGAAAAGCTGGCCGTCAGCACAATAGCGCCACATTCGCAGGTCAAAGAGCAGATCAATAGCTGTTTATCGGTGTAAAAGGCTCGATATTTACACAGGAATGCCAGACTTTTCAGTCAAGATATTTTCTTGATTGTATCGGCGGGACTGTCCCGCTATTACCAGACATGAAACAATCTGAATGGAAATGACCCGCAGCGGGGGCATTCGTCCCGATTTCTTCGAAAGAAGCACCGGTCAGGAATTGAGAAAAAGAGAATAAGTGTGTCAGACGATAGCATGAAAGAAAATGAGGGTGGCCTTGGGGAAACCATAAAGGTCATTATTCAGGCCCTGCTTCTCGCGCTTGTGGTGCGAACGTTGCTGTTCCAGCCTTTCTCGATCCCTTCCGGCTCCATGAAGTCGACATTGCTTATCGGCGACTATCTGTTTGTCTCCAAATACAGCTATGGTTATTCCAAATATTCGCTACCCTTCGGGATTCCGCTTTTCTCCGGTCGCATTATGGCCAGTGAGCCGACCCGCGGCGATATCGTGGTCTTCAAACTGCCGCGCGATCCGTCCGTTGACTATATCAAACGCGTGATCGGAATGCCCGGCGACAAGATCCAGATGATTGCGGGGCAGCTTTATATCAATGGTCAGGCCGTCAAGCACGAACGGATCGATGATTTCATCGATACCGATGAGCAGGGCCGCAAGACCCGCGTTGAGCGCTTCCGCGAAACATTGCCAAACGGCGTCAGCTACACCACGCTGAACCTGACGGACAATAACTATCTCGACAATACGCCTGTCTATGAAGTGCCAGCAGGGCATTATTTCATGATGGGTGATAACCGGGATAATTCGTCAGATAGTCGCGTGTTGAGCAATGTCGGCTATGTGCCTTTTGAAAATCTGGTCGGCAAGGCACAGGTCATCTTCTTCTCAATCGGAGAAGGCAAGGCACCGTGGGAAGTCTGGAGCTGGCCGAGTTCTGCGCGCTGGGAACGCTGGTTCACGAGCTTGAAGCCTGATACCGAAGGCAAATAGGCGATCCTTCTGACGAAAGCTTTATCCGGGGCGCAATGCAACCAATCCAGTTGCGTTGCTCCGGATAGTCTGTATAAAGAGCGTTATTGCCAGAAAAAGACGAGAATGTCTCGCTGATGCTTCGCTATCAGCCTTGACTGGCAAAGAAGAACACCCAAATTTGAGTTTTGATGCCGCGCAGCTTATCTCTGTGTGGCATTCTCTATATCATGCGTCCTGTCATGCGGGCGCAAAAGAGCATGATAGGAAAGGAAACAGGTTAGACTTACATGAAAAAAAGGGATGTCGGTAAACTTGAGGAGCATCTCGGCTACAGGTTCAAAGACAAAAACCAGCTGGAGCGGGCGTTAAGCCATTCCAGTACTGTTGCATCTCCGCGTCTGCAGGTTGATCAGACCTATCAGCGCCATGAATTTCTTGGAGACCGGGTTCTGGCCGTCACTGTTGCTGAAATGTTGCTTAGTGCCTTTCCCAAGGCAGATGAAGGGGAACTGGCCCGTCGTTTCAATGGTCTGGTGCGCAATGAGACTTGCGCCGAAGTGGCCAGAGAAATCGGCTTGGGACCCTATATCCGCCTTGGCGAGGGAGAAGCGCAGGCTGGCGGTCGCAAGAAGGAAGCCATTCTTGGAGACGTTTGCGAAGCGGTCATCGGCGCCATCTATATCGATGGCGGTTTTGATAAGGCACGTTCTATCGTAAGGCACTATTGGGAAAGGCGCATGCTGGAATGGTCCGGCCCGTTGCGCGATGCCAAAACCACCTTGCAGGAATGGGTTCAGGGCAACAAGCTGCCGCCGCCGACTTATCGTCTGGTCGAGCGTACCGGCCCTGACCATGAGCCTGAATTCACCTTGAATGTCGAGGTTCCCACGCTGGAACCGGCGCAGGGCAAAGGCCCCTCCAAACGCATTGCCGAGCAGGATGCTGCCCGGACCATGCTCATCAGAGAAGGACAGTGGAGCGCGGACGTCAAGTAACGTCGCCCTCCGATCACCTCATACGGAACGATGCAAAGCTCGTTCTTCAACACAAGGACTTTCATGTCAGATACATCCTCTCAATTGCCCGGCGCTGATATGCCGGAAAATGAAACCCAATGCGGCTATGTCGCCCTGATCGGTGCTCCGAATGCGGGTAAATCGACCCTTGTCAATGAACTGGTCGGCTCCAAGGTCTCCATCGTGACGCATAAGGTGCAGACCACCCGGTCCCTCATTCGCGGCATTGCGCTCAAGGAAAACAAGCAGGTCATCTTTGTAGATACCCCCGGCATCTTCGCGCCCAAGCGCCGTCTGGAGACGGCCATGGTCAATACCGCATGGGGAGGGGCGAAAGACGCCGATGTGATCGGTATGATCGTTGATGCACGCAAGGGTGTGAATGAGCAGATCGAGAATATTCTCGACCGACTGAAGGACATCAAGCTGCCCAAGGTGCTCATTCTCAACAAGATCGATCTGGTGAAACGCGACAGCCTGCTGGCCTTGGCCCAGCAGCTCAATGATCGCATTGACTTTGACCAGACCTTCATGGTTTCGGCGCTCAATGGCGACCATACCGACGATCTGATGGATTATTTCGCCGACCATATGCCGAAAGGGCCGTGGCTCTATCCTGAAGACATGATCTCGGATCTGCCCATGCGCCAGCTGGCTGCGGAAATCACCCGTGAGAAGGTGTTCCTGCGTCTGCATCAGGAACTGCCATACGCATCCACGGTCGAGACCGAGAAATGGGAGCAGAAGCCGGACGGCTCTGTCCGTATCGAGCAGGTGCTCTATGTCGAGCGGGCAAATCAGAAAATGATCGTTCTTGGCAAGGGCGGCAGCACGATCAAGGCGATTTCCACGGCGGCCCGCAAGGAGCTGATGGAACTGCTGGAAACCAATGTGCATTTGTTCCTTTTTGTTAAGGTTCGGGAGCGTTGGGTCGATGATCCTGAACGATACCGCGAAATGGGTATTGACTTTCCAGTTTAGATTGTGATTCGCCGTTGATGCGACGAAAATTGCACCAATAAGGTGTTGTATTGCAATGATTTAGTAATGGCTGCGCAGACGAAAGTTTGCGTGGCCATATTTGTATTTACAGAAGTATTTAGACTTCAAATTGTCCGTATTTGGCCATAATTATGCTACAAAAGTTAAAGTGTTAACTATAAAAGTTAACCTTAATTCTAAATAGCTGTGGTTTTTATTGGGCCGAGAGGGTTGTGTGGGACAGATTTCACTGGTCAGGAATTGATTGAAACCTGACAGGTCAATATTACTAGGGTCAGAACTTACAGTAGCAAGAAAGTTGTCAAGTTAATTCCAATCACTGGATGGAACCCAAATAATGACCAGCACCATAGTAAAGACCGCAATTTTGCTTAGTACCCTAGTTCCTGTTTCATTGGTAGCCACTTATGCATTTTCCGCATCCAACACGATAGAAGTCGCAACCGCCGAACAGGCGAGATTGCAGTGGGAAGGCGAGGGAAGCACGGCGCAGCAAGGCGAAACTGAAGATGATTTGACCCAATGGGAAAAGGATTTCTCTCATTGGCAGCGTGTTCAGGAACATGATAACATTCAAGAATATAAATATTATCTCAGGGCCTTCCCGAATGGTGAGTTCGCCGATATTGCGAGATCGCGCATTGATATCCTGATGGCAGAGCAGAGGGCCGATGATCATTCGCGACTTGTGCGAGTACAGCGCGCAAGCGAAGTGGATGAAGATGCTTTCATCACACCCAGTGAGGCTATCGAGATCGAAGCCAGGCTCGCCGCCATTGGTTATGATATTGGGCGGGTCGACGGAGAGTTCAAGCAGAACACTCGGGATGCAATCAAAGACTGGCAAGAAACCAACGGACTTCCTAATAATGGTTTCTTAAACTGGACACAGTATAATTTGCTATGCAGAAATACTGAAGAACAGTTTATTCAATGGAGGAATGACAATCCTTCAGTGAAGATCATGGAAGCCCAATCAACGAACTAATCACCAAGAAACTGCGTTTGGCAGAATACTAGCGATCACACTTGAACAGACTGCAAGCAAACCGGATGTTCTTCCTCTTCAAGTCTGATGTCTGCCCGAACAACGGATAATCAACAGGAGCAAATAATGTTGAAAGCCGCCGCTATAGCAGGAGTTTCGCTGTCGGCCCTTGTATTGTGTTTTTCTTACAGTGCAAATGCGCAGCAGATGACTGATACGGCCACCCCTCAAAGAAGCGGGGGGACTATGCAGGTTGCCGCAAGCGATTCGATCGAAGCTGAAAAACTACGTTGGGAGCGAGATTTCGCGCTTTGGCAACAAGTTGAAAAAGACCATGTTGTTGAAGAGTATAATGCCTATCTGCACATGTTCCCAACCGGTGAGTTCGCAGAAATTGCCAAAGAACGTATCAAGCAGCTGACTGCAAAGAAATTTGAATCTTCGACGCCTTCTGCTGCACAGCCTACCAAAAAGGCATCAGCTGACGACGAAGCGATGTTCATGACTGAAATGGAAGCGCTTGAAATTCAGGCAAGGCTGACCTCGATCGGTTATGACACGGGTTCCATTGATGGTGTTTTGGGGCGCCATACACGTCGTGCCATCTTTACCTGGCAACGTGACAATCAACTGCCAATGAGCGGATTTATCAGCTTTGAGCAGATGGAATCTCTCAGCAGCCAGTCTGAAGCGCACTATACCGAGTGGCTGAGCGAACATGGCCATGAAAATAGCCGCTTGAGACTTCTTGTCGAGAAGCAGAATGCTCAGCGCAGCAACTGAGCCTGAACCAATTGGTTCACTACATGCAGGAGGCATGCGCGTGATAGCTCATCATTACGCGCGCGCATGCTCGAATATTCCTTTTCTTTTCCCACAAATCACGCCACATTCGTCGCCATGGAATGGACCGACGAAGCGATAATTCTAGGCACGAAAAGACATGGCGAAACTTCCGTTTTGCTGGAAGTCATGACGCGTGACCATGGTCGCGTTTTCGGGCTGGTGAAAGGTGGGCGTTCGCGCCGTATGCAGCCGGTTTTGCAATTGGGAAACAGCCTCACACTGACTTGGCGGGCTAGGCTGGAAAACCATCTTGGACAATTGGCAATTGAGCTGACCACCTCGCGGGCTGCCAATCTGATGGCAACGCCCATGGGTACCTACGGCATCCAGTTTATCGCCGATCTCACCCGACTTTTGCCCGAGCGTATGCCTCATCCCTATATATTTCAGGCTCTTAGTGTCATTGTCGATGCCTTTGAGGAGGGTGATGTCGCCGGCGAGTTGATGATCCGCTACGAACTCGCGATGCTCGCGGAGCTGGGCTTCGGGCTGGATCTGGACCGCTGCGCAGCAACAGGGCAAGAGACCGACCTCATCTATGTATCTCCCAAATCGGGCAGGGCGGTTTGTCGCGAGGCCGGGCAGCCCTATCATGATCGTTTGTTGCCCTTGCCAGCATTCCTGCATGGCAAGGCCCAGTCGAACCGTCTTTCCTTTGACGAACTGGCAGACGGTTTCTCCCTGACCTCCCATTTTCTGGAGCGCCATGTCTATCGCCCACTGGAGCGGCATGAACCGGACTTGCGCAAAAATTTCATAGAAGCGGTGCGTAAGGATTTGTCTCTGGATGACTGACCTGCGCGATGCCGCCCGATGCCTGGCAGCTGTCAAGATCAGGGCCGACAATCGCTCCGTCTTTCGCCTTGCTGGCGATCATATCGCCACCTGCGGGCGTAAGCGGAGGGGCGGAAACAACAACAGCGGCGGTAATCCTGAGGAATGTGGGTGATTCGAGATGCAAACAATTGCACGAATCGCCCTTTTTCTATAACCAACCTGCATGGGAAAAGATTTAGTAACTTCAGGCGAGTTTGAAAGCATCAACCTGCGCGAAGCGCTGGAAGAGCGATATCTGGCTTACGCCTTGTCAACGATTACGCAGCGCGCGCTGCCAGATGTCCGCGATGGCCTCAAGCCGGTGCATCGGCGTATTCTCTATGCCATGCGGCAACTCAAGATGGACCCTTCTGGCGGCTTCAAAAAGTCTGCCCGAGTGGTCGGTGATGTAATCGGTAAATATCACCCGCATGGTGATACGGCCGTTTATGATGCCATGGTGCGTCTGGCGCAGGGATTTGCTTCCCGCTATCCGATGGTGGATGGACAGGGCAACTTCGGCAATATCGACGGCGACAGCGCGGCTGCCATGCGTTATACCGAAGCCCGCATGACCGAAGTCGCCCGCCTGATGATGGAAGGGCTGGACGAAGACGCAGTCGATTTCCGCGAGACCTATGACAACGAGGATAAGGAACCCGTTGTCATGCCCGCCAATTTTCCCAATTTGCTGGCAAATGGCTCCAGCGGCATTGCCGTTGGCATGGCGACTTCGATCCCGCCGCACAATGTTTCCGAGCTGTGCGAAGCGTCGCTGCATCTGATCAAATATCCCGATTGCACCGACGAAAAATTGCTCGATCTCATGCCCGGACCGGATTTCCCAACCGGCGGTGTGATCGTTGAGCCCAAGGCGCAAATTCTGGAAGCCTACAAGACCGGCCGCGGCGGCTTTCGTGTGCGCGCCAAATGGCAGATCGAACAGTTGCCCCGTGGGGCGTGGCAGATCATCGTTACAGAAATTCCCTATCAGGTGCAGAAATCACGCCTGATCGAGCGCATTGCCGATCTCATTCAAAATCGCAAGCTGCCGCTTCTGGTCGATGTGCGCGATGAATCGGCTGAAGATATCCGAGTGGTGCTGGAGCCAAAGAGCCGCACCGTCGATCCGGACCTGATGATGGAAGCTTTGTTCAAGCTGACGGATCTGGAAAGCCGGATTTCGCTCAACATGAATGTGTTGACCGAACATGGCGTGCCGCGCGTGCTTGGTGTGCGAGAAGTGTTGCGGCAATGGCTCAATCATCGGCGCGAGGTGCTTCAGCGCCGCTCACGTTTCCGTCTGGGCAAGATCGAACATCGCCTTGAAGTGCTTGACGGCTATCTGATTGCCTATCTCAATCTCGATGAAGTGATCCGCATCATCCGCTATGAGGATGAGCCCAAAGCGGAGCTGATGAAGAGCTTCAGCCTGTCTGAAGTGCAGGCCGAAGCGATCCTCAACATGCGTTTGCGCTCCTTGCGCAAGCTTGAGGAAATCGAGATCCGCACCGAGCATGACAATCTGAGCAAGGAACGCGCCGAACTGTTGGCCATGCTCGATTCCGAAGAGCTGCAGTGGAACCGGATTGCGCAGGAAATTCGCGAGATCTACAAATTGTTCGGGCCCGATACCGAGCTTGGCCGCAGGCGGTCGCATTTCGGCGAAGCCAGCGATCGCGATATCGAGGATATCAATCTGGCCATGGTCGAGCGCGAGCCGGTAACGCTGGTGCTCTCCGAGAAGGGCTGGATCCGCGCCATGAAGGGCCATATCAGCGATCTCGACAGCCTGAATTTCAAGGATGGCGACAAGCTTAAATTTGCCGTTCAGGCCGAAACCACCGACAAGCTGCTGCTGATGGGAACGAATGGCCGTTTCTTCACCATTCAGGCGGACAAGTTGCCCGGTGGTCGCGGGCATGGCGAACCGATCCGCGTGATCATCGATATGGAGCCCGGTGTTGATGTGGTCGACATGTTTGTGCATGTGCCCGATCGCAAGCTCTTGGTGGTGGCAACAGACGGGCGCGGCTTTATAACCAGCGAGGAAAGCCTCGTTGCCAACACCCGCAAGGGCAAACAGGTGCTCAATGTTTCCGCGCCCGTAGAAGCCAAGCTTTGCAAGATTTCCGATGGTGACCGCATCGCCGTGATTGGTGAAAACCGCAAGATGCTGATTTTCAATCTTGAGCAGTTGCCGGAAATGGCGCGCGGTCGTGGCGTCATGCTTCAGCGCTACAAGGATGGCGGCATTTCCGATGCCATCGTCTTCAAGGGCGATGAAGGTCTGACATGGAAAGACAGCTCGGGCCGCAGCTACCAGAGATCGCTGGATGATCTCGCCGAATGGCTCGGCGAGCGCGGGCAGGCCGGCAGGTTGCCGCCAAATGGCTTCCCGAGAAGCAACAAATTCGAGAATTAATAAAGCACCGGGCATCGCCCGGTGTTTTCATTTCGGAGCCTTCGTCGACTGGGAATTCAAGGGAATTTGGGTATATACAGCGTACCGGCAATGGGCCAGTGATCGCCGATGGGGGCCGAGATGCGGACCACATAACCCACCCCGATTTGCGGGCTGGTGAAAAAGTGATCAAGGCTCAGGAATGCTGGCAGTTGCAGATGCTTGATAACCGAATTGGGCGAGGGGAAGGTTGGCAGCAATCTGTCTCTGCGCCACATGGCGGTTTCTTGGGAAAAGTCCCGCAGGCGAAAGGCCCAGCCGGTCGAGTTGAAGTCACCGGCAAGCACCTGCAATGGCCATTTCTTTCTTTCACTTTTAATGATCTGGGTGAGCTTTTCCAATTGGCCCTGTTTTTCTGTGAGGGGCAATGGCCAGGTCAGGTGGACATTATAAAGGCGAAATGGCTGCGCCCCCTTGGGATGGACCGTTGCAGCCAGAAGCTTGCCATGCAGCGGATTGCGCTGGCTTGATGATCCAAGCTGGTAGGATTTGATATCCGTGATCCGGTGCTTGGAGAGAATGCCGAGAGAACAGACGCGCCAGGACTGGCAGGTGGCCTGATGCGGATAGGCCCTCTTGAGATCAGGTTGGTTTCGGAACCGTTTTGGTGCGAATTCCTGCAAGGTAACGATATCGGGATTGGCCTTTATCACCGTGTCGGCAAGGCCCTGCCTGTCCCACGTACCCATATAGATATTAAAGCTCATCAGCCTGACAGGCTCTGTTGTGCCCTGAATAGCTTTATAATCAGCGGGATCCTCTTCGGTGAGGCGGCCCAGAATTTCCGGCCCCAGAACAATCAGTGAGCAGAATAGGATGAAGACAACCAGCTTGCGGCCATAGATCTTCAGCGCCGAAAGGGAAGTTGGCCAGATAAAACTGGCAGCAAGGGCAATGAAACCCAGCGCCATGATGACAAGCTGGAAGTGATTGATCACATCAAAGAGAGGGATAAAGGCCCCCAGAAGCGCAAAGACCGAAATGACTGCACCGGAGGCGATACCCGCAAGGATGCAGAAATCGAGTAGTTTGCGTATTTTGATGAACATTCAATCCTCGTTACCGTTGCTTGTCTTGTCTTTCGCAGCTATCAACTGTCGCGAAAGACAAAAACATCAGAAATGAGAATTAATCAAGGCAGATCCAACCATCAGCGCCCAATACTTCAAGCGGTTTGAAGCGGGTCTTGTAGGACATTTTATGGGAATCCTTGACCCAATAGCCCAGATATACATAAGACAGGCCAAGTTCTATTGCTTGCCGGATATGGTCTAATATGATGTAGGTGCCCAGACTGCGGCGCTCCATCTCGGGCGAGAAAAAGCTGTAGACCATCGAAGTTGCATCATCGAGAATGTCGGTCAATGTGACAGCCAGCAATTCGCCGTCTGCGCTGCCGGTGATGCCATGCCCTTCAACACGTCGTCTATATTCGACCACCATGGTCTCGATATGCGATTCCTCGATCATGGCAATATAGTCGGCCTCAGACATTTCGACCATGCCGCCGTCATCATGGCGCGAACGCAGATAACGGTGAAAGAGCGCATATTGCTCTGACGTCGCCGATGCCGGCTTGATGATGCGAACGATGTCAGAATTGCGCTTGAGCAATTTTCGCTGATTTCTGGAAAACTGGAATTGAGGCACAACGACACGAACGGATTTACAGGCCTTGCAATCCGGGCAAGCAGGCCGATAGGCAATGGTCTGGCTTCGGCGAAATCCACCAACAGATAAAAGATCGTTGAGATTTCTGGCTTCGGCCCCGACAAGATAGGTAAAAATTTTCCGCTCTTGCCGATCCTCCAGATAAGGACAGGCTTGTGGTGATGTCAGATAGAATTGAGGGCTGTCGAAGGCGTGTCGAGTCATTTGGGTTAATGGTTCCTGGTTGGAAATCATCAAACCACGATTGATCGGCCAAGAAAAGTAATACTGAGGTCTATAGAGAATTATCCTAAAGCATTATAGGCCATAGTACCATGGCGCAATGAAGGAAAAGCTCAGCCAAATGATGATCATCAGCGGGATGCCGGCAAAGAGAAAGTCGGCAAAACGATAGTGCCCCGGACCCATCACCAGTAGGTTGGTTTGATAGCCAATCGGCGTCGCAAAGGAGCAGTTGGCCGCCAGAATGACGCATACCACGAATGGTTCGACAGGCAGCCCGGTCTGTGTGGCAATCGAGATGGCAATGGGGGCAAACAGCACGGCGGTTGCGTTATTGGACAGAATATTGGTGAGGACCGCGACCAGCAAAAACAGCCCGGACAGAAGCACCCAGCCTTCCTGACCCTGCATGGTATTGACGACGGCTCCGGCGATAAAGCGCGCACCACCGGTATTTTGCAGCGCTACAGCGCTCGCCAGCGATGCGCCGACCAGCATATAGATGCGACTGTCAAGGGCGCGCACGGCCTGTCTCAGATTGAGGCACTTGAAGACAATCATGCAGAAGGCACCAGCCAATGCTGCCGTTGCGATCGGCAGAAGACCGGAGGCTGTGGCAAAGGCGGTCGCCAGAAAAATCAGTATGGCGCGGGGGGCATAGCGCCGTTGCGGCACATCGGTGCTGGAAAGCTCGATCAGCAGCAAGTCCTTGTTCAGCCGCAAGGCCTCCACATCGTCACGGGCACCACCGACGAGCAATACGTCGCCGGGCTCAAGGCGTATGTCACTCATGGCCATACGGGGCATGCGGGACCGGCGCTGTACGCCCAGTACGATACAATTGGTCTTGGAGCGGAAGGAGGCCTGCGCAATCGTCTGGCCCGACATGCGCGATGCAGGCGGTACGATCACCTCGGCGAGCGTGACATCGGTCTTGGGCGAGATTTCCTTCAGGCGCTGGTTTTCGGCCACCTTGGCCATCTTGTGGCCACCCTTGAGGGCTGTCGTCAGCGCCTGTCTGGTGGCTGCTACGACGACCGTGTCACCGGCCTGCAATGTGACATTGTCGAAAGGGGGCAAATAGGGCGTTTCACCGCGCTGGACAAGACGCACCGTCATGTCCTTGAGGTCTGGAAACATGCCCGCCACGGCCTTTTTGCCAACAAGTGCGTCGCCTTCGCTCAAGGGGATCTGCGCGATGAACTGCTTGCCGGTGGTCTGGCTGAGTTGATCGGCCATGCTCTTGCGATTTTGCAGAATTCTAGGCATGACAAGCAGCGCATAGACGGCACCGATGCTTGAAACCATAATGGCGATTTCGGTGAAATCGAAGAATTTCAATTCCAGCACCCCGGCCTTGCGCGCCGCTTCAGCAACCAGCAGGTTGGTTGAAGAGCCGATCAGGGTTGTCATGCCGCCCAAAATCGAAATGAAGGACAGGGGCATCAGAACCTTGGAAGAGGAAAGACGAAGATTGGCGGCAACAACCGTCATGATGGGGATGAACATGACCACCACGGGGGTATTGTTGATAAAGGCGCTGATGAAGGCGGCGGAAATATAGACCGTAACAAATGCGATATAGCGGTGTCGCTTGGCAAAGCGGGTAATATATTGCGCCGGTCTGTCCAGCGCATCCGTCTGGAACAGGCCCTGACCGATAATCAGCAGGGCAAGCACAGCCAGAAGCGCCGGGTTGGCGAAACCCGCAAGCAAATCGTCGAGCGTAACCAGCCCCTGCGCGTCGCTGGCTGATGGCAGTCCCACGAAGATCATCATCAAAAGCAGCAGTGACCCTAAGGCTGTAATCTCGATGGCGAAATATTCCAGACTGTAAGATACAATCGAGAATAGAATTACAGCAAACGTGAGCCACATTTGCACTTCAGCAGTGAGGTACATAAGCAGGACAGCCCTTACCAGCCTGTCGCTGTGCGCAGGCGGTATTTCCCAAGAAAATGCATGACCAGTTGATAGTTAATTTGCAGGCGCTCTGTCGGTGCCTCGGGCCTAAGAAAATCAGATTATCGTGCTATTTGCAAAGGCAATTTCTATATAATGGTGTGGAATTGCGCACAAAGGCCTATCCGGCAGAGAAATGTGCCGCACAAAAAAGCCAATGCTCGCAGCAAGCGGGCACTGGCAATAAAAGGTAGGATTTCAGCTGCTTAGATTCGCTTGAACTGTTCCAGCTCTCTGAGGGAATCACGGTCCATGATCACCGTGCCCAGAATCATGTCATGCAACAATTGTTTGCGGCTGGTGAACAGTCCGACCAGAATGATAAAGGGCGTCAGTATGGTGTTGCCGAACCAATAGAGCAGGCTATGCATGATGGCGAGCATGGCATAGGGTTTGGCCCCATACCAGAGGCGCATTTCCAGCCCCATGAGGCGCATACCCGGAGTTGCAGCATTATATCCGCCAAGGGTCAGCGCGATATAGGGCAGGGCGACCAGCGGCATCAGAATCGCATAAAGAAGCCATCCCAATCCGAAGGTAATGACGCCGAAAACCGCGATGACCATCGATGCGGCCATCATCAGGATCAAGATAAGGAAGGCATCGATGAGAAAGGCCAGAATGCGCCGGGAAAGAACACCGTCAAACAGGGCAGGATGCGCCTGAGGGTCAAAGGCATTCTGTCGATCATTGGTGGTGTCATAAGCCATATTGGCGTCGTTCATCGAAATGCGGATCCTTTCTGGTCCAATCAGAGAAATGCGTTCGCGTTAGTTTAAATGAACGCTAACTATAGAATAGGTGAGGATGCGGATTGTCTTTTTCAAGCTTTGCCCGTGCATTCTTTCCAATCATCAGGCGTAAACCATGATCTGGCGACAAGAAATAGCGCCCGTCCGCGCTCAATATGTGGACCCGCGATTGGTTGCTAAACTAGGCAATGAGAGGGTGGTATATGCCGCTATGCGAAATCACAAGAAAAGAGCGCATGCGGCAAAGCGATGCGCTCTTGATGTTACTTGGCAATAGTTGGCAGACAGGATCTAGGCAGCCTTTGAGCTGCGTTCTTTCTGCTCAAGAACCGCGGCCAGACTGTCTATGCTCTCAATGACACGCTTGCTGGCCTCCTCCAGAGCCCGTAGCTGATCAAAAGCCGCCTCGACGCGATTTTCAGAACAGTTTTTGACAATCTCTATTGCCAGATCATGAACCTGCTTATGCGGGGCTGCGAGTGCTGTGAAGGCAGGAAGGCGGCGCACCTTCGGGTCATTGATGCCGTCATACCATTTGCCAAACCGGCATTCGTGGTGATTGGACAGATGGGCCGCCTTGGCATCTTCTCTGCCCGTCAGCACATTGACCACCCGCTTGGTAAAGAGCACATGATCGATCTTTGCCATTTCGCAAAGGGAAAGGACATGGCCATCCTGGAACCAGTTGGAGGCATTCTGGGAGAAATGATCATTGCTGTTTTGCAACGTGTCGGACATCGCCTGAAGCATTTTCTCGTTTTCACCATTCAGTTTGGCGACCCCCTCGACGGCTTCGGAGATCTCCTGCGTCGCCACGGTTTGCTGCTGGATGATCTGGGAGACCTCCTGCATGTTGCGGTTGACATCGCTCACCTGCGATCCGATCTCTTCCATCAGTTGATTGGCACCATCAATGGCGGATTCGCCATCGACAATAGCATCCCGAGAGGAGGAAACCGCGGTCTGGATTGTCCGCATGCCTTCACTCAAGGCATTGATCCGGTTGGTGATATCCTCGGTTGCCTTGGTCGTTTGGCCTGCAAGGGCTTTCACTTCATTGGCAACGACAGCAAAACCTTTGCCTGCATCTCCCGCTCTGGCGGCCTCAATGGTCGCATTGAGAGCCAGCAAATTGGTCTGATTGGCAATCTTGTCGATGACGGTGAGGAAGGCCCCGATCTGCTCGGACGCCTGAACCAGTTCATTGAGGCTGGTCTCGGTTTGCGAAGAGGCCGAGGCGATGTTGGCAATGGCGGTTGAAACCGACTGCATGGTCGACAGGCCCATGGTCACCGTTTCATGAGTGGCTCTGGCGCCATCTGCCGTCAGGTCTGACGTTTCGGAAATCTGGCTGATGGAACCGGCCAATTCTGCTACAGCCGATGAAATCGACTGGACATTGGATGTTGCAGTATGAGTATTGCGAGACAGCAGCGCCATGTCGGCACAAATTTCGTTGATCTCGACCACCGTATTGGAAAGTCCGCGCAGATTGCCAAGATTGCAAGCATTCCCGCCAGCCGCCGCCTCATCCGATCGCGCGGCAAAAGACTGAAGATTGACGATCATGTCGGCAAAGAGCGCGGCCATGGCCGATTGCATGTCGGCAATGAAGGCTTTGTTGGCCGACTTGTGGCTTTTGGCAATGGCTGGCATCAGCGCGAGAAATAATCTGGCATAGCCCGCGACAATGTCGGCCTGATTGCAGTCTGTCGCGCTGATGGCCTCACCAAAATCCTCACGATCCGGCCCGATTGGCGCATTTGCTCTGGCCGTCAGGGTCTTCTCCAACCGGCGCGACCGGAGTAATGCGGTCATGACCGGATTCCGAGGCATGCTTGCTAGAAGCGTCTCGGAGAAGGCGGGGAGGATTTTCTCTGCTTTGGAGGATACTGGCTGGAAAGCCTTATTCTGCGTTCCGGCGGTGATGAATGTAAAGATCCGTTCGAGATCTGAATATTCACTTTCAAATGTTGGCTGCGACATCGGTCTCATGGTCTTGTTCGTGACTAAGATTTATGGACCAATTATCGAAGCGGATCGGCTTGAATTAGGTTAATGATATACTTGTTTATCTTAAATCCTTGAGCAATTCACAGGAAAGTTGCAGCTAACTTAAGCGAACAACTCCCTGTAACTGCGTAAAATTTTAGTCAGTATTATCCGGTTTGTTGAGATGCTCGACGCTATGCCCGGCTGATTCGACTGCCATGATGATCTCCTTGGCATGCGCTGCATCGCGGGTTTCAATGGTAATGTCGATGGAGGCTCCCTTGACCGGGACATTCAGGAAGGTGCGATGATGATCGACCTCCAGAATATTGCCTCCCAGATCTCCGATGATCTTGGATAGTTCGGCCAGAATGCCCGGCCTGTCGGGGATGGTGATCCTGAGGCCGACAATCTGTTGCTTGCGTCCCAGCTGGCGCACGATGATGGAAGAGAGCAGGCGAGGGTCAATATTGCCACCGCCCAGCACAAGCCCGACCTTTTTCTTCTCGAAACGCATCGGCTCGGCTATGACCGCTGCCAGAGGAACGGCACCAGCCCCCTCGGCCATCGTCTTGAGATAGGTCGCATATGCGTTGATGGCTCTTTCGATGTCGCGCTCGGTTACCAGCATGATGTCGTCAACCAGCTCTGCGGCAATCGGGGCGGTCAGATGTCCGGCCTTCTTGACCGCAATACCCTCCGCCAGAGACTGACCTCCACAAAACAGATCCTTGTGCTTGAACTCGTTATACATGGTGGGATAGAGCTCGCTCTCAACGCCGACAATCTCGATGTCCGGATTGATGGCCTTGGCCGCGATGGCGATGCCAGCGATCATGCCACCACCACCAATGGGAACGATGAGCGTGTCAAGATCCGGCACATCGGCAAGCATTTCCAGTGCAATTGTGCCTTGCCCTGCGATGATCTGGTAATCATCATAGGGATGGACAAAGGTCATTCCCCTGTTCTCGGCAAGGCGTATGGCAGCCTCGCCAGCTTCCGCGACGGTTTCCCCTTCCAGCAGAACGTCCGCGCCAAAGCCCTTGGTGGCTGCGACTTTTACAAAAGGCGTGAATTCAGGCATCACGATCAGGGACGGAATGCCGAGCCTTGTTGCATGCAACGCCACGGCCTGCGCATGGTTGCCTGCCGACATGGCGATCACACCGCGCTTGCATTCTTCCTCTGTGAGGGAAAGCAGCTTGTTCAGCGCGCCCCGTTCCTTGAAGGCGTTGGTGATCTGCATATTGTCATATTTGACGAAAATGTCTGCCCCGAGAATATCGGAAAGCTGCTTGGCTGGCAGGGTCGGGGTTCGCAAAACCGCGCCCTTGATCTTCTCGGCCGCCTGCATGATGTCTGAAAGTGTTGGGCGTTTTGAGGAATCAGAATTATCCGACATCATAAAAGCTCACTGTTCGGGGAATGGGTTCAATGACAATGCCCCAACACCAAAGGGCTTTCAAACGAAATTCAGATCGATAGAGCAAATGTAGTAGACAACAAAGGCAGGTTTGCTCATTGAGGCTGCCGATTTGGCGCGTTTTTGCCCTTTTTACGTTGATGAAGCATGCAAAGCCGTTTGTGGTAAAAGGTGTCTGATATAGACTTCGTTCAAATGACCATATGTTGCACCGCGCGGATGCTGCCCGCAAAAGCAGCAGAGCGGCAGCATGAGTCGAGATGTCGGGTTTGAAGAGAAAACGCAAAGGATTAGCTGCGTGTCAGAAATAGTCTATGAAACCATCAGCCAGAACCGGCTGGGCGAGACACTGGATGATCTAGCGAGCATTCTGCATGCTTGCGTTGAGAATGGCGCCAGCGTCAGCTTCATTCATCCATTTTCCAGAGATGACGCCAGAAGATTCTGGCAAGCAGAAGTCTTCCCGTCAGTGGAAAGCGGCGATACGGTGCTGCTGGTTGCGCGGTCTGACTGCCGGATTGTCGGTACGGTTCAATTGAAGACCAAATTGCCACCCAATCAGGCCCATCGTTGCGAAGTGGCGAAATTGCTGGTGCATCCGGATTATCGCAAGCGCGGCATTGCAACCACGCTTATGGAAATTCTTGAACAAGAAGCGCGTCGGTTGGGCAAGAGCCTTATCACGCTGGATACCCGCTCTGGCGATCAGGCCGAACCGCTTTATATCCTGCTTGATTACAAGATCGCCGGACGCATTCCCAATTTTGCCAGAGCAGCGGATAGCGACCGGCTCGATTCAACAACCTATATGTATAAATTGCTCGATCTGGCCGTCTTGGAGTGACGGCCATTTGCCCGGCATTGGGGGGCGTGCCTTATTTTTTGAGAGCTTCTGCAATGGTTGGAGCAAAATAGGTCAGAATGCCATCAGCACCGGCGCGTTTGAAGGCAAGCAGGCTCTCCCACATGACCCGCTCCTGATCAAGCCAACCATTTTGACCTGCGGCACAGAGCATCGCATATTCGCCTGACACCTGATAGGCAAAGGTCGGCATGGAAAACTCGTCCTTGAGCCGGCGCAGCACGTCCAGATAGGGCATGCCGGGCTTGACCATCAGCATGTCGGCTCCCTCCTGAATGTCGAGCGCAGCCTCCATCAGGGCCTCATCGCTGTTTGACGGATCCATCTGATAGCTCTTCTTGTCCCCCTTCAGGGTCGCATTGGCGCCAACTGCCTCGCGGAAGGGGCCATAGAAAGCCGATGCATATTTGGCCGTATAGGCCATGATCTGGGTATGCTGATAGCCCTGATGATCCAGTACGGCGCGAATGGCTCCGATGCGTCCGTCCATCATGTCGGAAGGACCAATGATGTCCGAGCCCGATTCTGCCTGCACCAGTGCTTGCCGGGTCAATTGTTCAACCGTCTCGTCATTGAGAATGATGCCATCGCGCAGAAGGCCGTCATGACCATGGCTGGTATAGGGATCCAGCGCGACATCGGTCATCAGTCCGATTTCCGGCACTTCTTTCTTGATGGCACGCAGGGCACGGCAGATCAGGTTATTCTCATTCAGCGCCTCGCTGCCTTCGTCATCCCTGAGCGAGGGATCTGTATAGGGGAAAAGGGCGATCACCGGAATGCCGAGCCCTGCCGCTTTCTCGGCTGCCCGCACTGCATTGTCGATGCTCAATCGATCAACGCCCGGCATGGCGTTGATCGGCTCGACAACATTGTCTCCATCCATGACGAAAATCGGCCAGATCAGATCATCAACGGTGAGGCTGTTCTCGCGGATCAGGCGCCGGGACCAGTCCGCATGCCTGTTCCTGCGCATCCTGCGCCCTCCGGTGATGGTGCCAATATCAAACATGGTGCTGACAGGGGTTTCCATGGAGGGCTTGGAGGAACGGGTCATCTTGATTGGTCCTTGGCAAATGAACGATCGGCAGCGGGCGATATGGTCATTGCGTCTTGTGCCGAAAATGATCATGAGAAAATCTGAACAATGCTTATCATATTCAGCGCTTAACAAAACTGACCAATTGGTAATGATGGAAAGCCTGTTGAAAGAGGCTGGGGCAAAAGGGGAGTTGTCCGCTGCTCTGGCCATCCCTCTTGATCGACATGTACGCACTCTATATGCCAAGGCAGGTAAACGCGGCCCCATCATGGTGCGAGCCTTTTACCCTCAAGCCAAGCCGGGCAAATGACAGGCAATGGCTTCCAGATATAGTGGCTAATATAGTGAGACATGATTTTGAGCGATATAGATTTTGAAAAACGCGGTTCTGTCGGATTGGTGCTTCTCAATCGGGCAAAAGCACTGAACGCGCTGACGATTGAAATGATCAAGGCGCTTTCCGCGCAGCTGGAAGCTTGGAAGACAGATGATGATGTGAAAGCCGTCATCCTGACCTCAACCAGTGAGCGGGCCTTTTCAGCCGGAGCTGATATCCGCTTTGTCTATAACAATCGCGCCAACCCGCCATATGAGTTTTTTCGCGTCGAATATCTGATGAATTGCGCCATGAAACGCTATCCCAAACCCTATATCTCACTCATTGACGGTATCGTGATGGGGGGAGGGGTCGGGCTGTCCTTTCACGGAAAATATGTTGCTGTTGGCAGCAAGACCATGTTCGCCATGCCCGAAACCGGCATTGGTTTCTTCCCCGATGTTGGCGGAGCCTATCTGCTGCCGCGCATGCCCGGAAAGCTCGGTATCTATTGCGGCCTGACCGGAGGTCGGCTCGGTCAGGCTGATTGCCTGAGGTCAGGGCTGGCAACCCATTGCATCGAACCGGACCATTTCCCCACCATCATCGAAGAGATTGCCAAGGGCCGAGATCCGGAAGAGACCCTTAAGGCTTACACATCGCACCCTCAGGGAACCGGGCTTGATGATGAAGCCCTCCATATCATTGAAGAGGCTTTTTCGGGGAACTCTGTCAGCGAGATCATTGCCAGACTGCAAGCCATGGCCCAGCCCTTCGCAAAGCAGACGCTTGACATGCTGCTGTCCCGCTCTCCCATGTCTGTTCACATTGCCTTCGAACAGATGAAGCGAGGCAGAGAAATGGAATTTGAAGACTGCATGCAGATGGAATATCGTATTCTGGAACATATCCTCAAGGGCAGTGATTTCTATGAGGGCGTGCGGGCGACGATCGTTGACAAGGATGGCGCTCCCGATTGGCAGCCATCTTCTTTTGGCGATGTTGCCGAGGAGGCGGTGCTTTCGCATTTCATGCCGCTCGAAGCCGAGCGGGAACTGTTCAAAGCCCGTTAAGTGAATTGCCAAACGCTGAACAACGACTATAACTTGTTTCAGCGTTTGGTCCCCGCGCCAGATGCTGTTGTTATTGCCTTGTTTCCGAAAGGGCGGGGTGACAATGCTCACAATCAAGAAATGAATTGCGACTGCCATGACACTCAGACTGACCGATAGCTCCCCGAAATACTGGGGCGACAATGTGCCTTTCTGGATGGTGGTGTTGGCGCGCGTCGGTAGCCTGTTTCTCATGTGCAGCGGCCTGTTCTACTGGCTTGATATCTTCGGCATGCTGGGAGTGAGTGGGCTGGAGCGGGGGATATGGATCGCCCCGGCGGCAAGAGTTCTGCTGGCCTGTTCTTTCCTCATTGCATCAGTCGGCGTCTGGCAACTGGGTTTCTGGGGCGTCGTTATGTGGGTGTTGAGTGCGGTAACCCAAACCTTTGCCATTTCTTTTCTGGATGATTTCAGCCGCTATGAAGTCTTGATCAATATCGTGCATCTGATCGGGCTCGTCGCCCTTGCCGTTTGCTGCGCCTGGCTGGTCTATCAGACCTCAAAAAAGCAGGAAATCTGAAAAGACACCGTTTGCGAATGGTTTTTCTGCATTTGGCAGAATTATGGACAAACATGTCCGCAGGTTTCTGCTCACCAAAAATGCCAATGACAAATAGGACGGTTTTTAACGACGATTTGGCCTGAGCGCTGCGTCGAGGCAATTGTCAGCTTTTAAATGCTGCAAAAAATCATATATTCAAGAAAGTTTTTGTTATTCAACCGTTAAAATAAAAATGCTGAATTACAGTCTTTATACGTTTAAATATCTCGTTTTGAACCATTGGCAAAGTATATATACGCAGTATGACCTATGTTTATATAATTCTATAACCAGATATTTACCAATAGAGCAAAACTCGACGTAAATTACCTACAATTGGTCCAATTAGGGCTTTGTTAAGTGTGTTGCTTAAGCAGATTTTATTTCGCGGCAGATAAGTTGGTCTCAACAAAGACGGGCTAACCGTCACCTAAAGTCAAAAACAAAACGAGGCTCAAACACATGATTACGTCACAACGCGCAGTGGAAACAGTTAGTGAAGCTGAGGGCGACGTAGAGCTTAAACCACTCTACATGGACGCACTCAGGCTCGTCGAACGCCTACATCGCAGACTCCTTGATGTCATCAAGGATGAATTTGAACGTCGTGGAAGAACCGACGTCAACAGCGTTCAGGCTTTGCTTTTGTTCAACATTGGCGATTCTGAAGTGACTGCTGGCGAATTGCGCTCCCGCGGATATTATCAGGGTTCCAACGTTTCCTACAATCTGAAGAAACTGGTTGATATGGGATATGTCAATCATGAGCGGTCGCGCGTCGATCGTCGTTCGGTCCGCATTTCGCTTTCCGACAAGGGGTTGGAAGTGCGTCATATCGTGAGTGAGCTGTATGAACGGCATATCGCCACCATCGAACAGGTCGGCGGCATCACGTCAGAAGATTTCGAGCTGCTGAACAAGTCTCTGCAACGCCTTGAACGCTTCTGGACCGATCAGATTCTCTATCGTCTTTAAGCAATTGCTCTGGAATGCCGTCCGGCAAGAGGCGGCAGGATTGGGCAGTAACAGTGAGCCTTGCGTGCACTGATCCTTCTGAAACGATGGCCAGACGAGTCTTGGCGACAACAGGCTCGTTCCTTGATGTTCAATACCCGACCAGTATTTGTTTCCCTCGCAGGGTTCGCCCTTGCGAGGTTTTTTTGTTGGCAAAAATGAAACACCCTGATGGCAATTCGAAATGAGAAGTGGGGTGAAATCACCAAGATCCTGAATTTGCCACAATCTGTTGCCAAGCCGGATCAGGAAAAATCGGTAGCAATCAAGAGCGTTGCGGCAAAAAATGATCAGCAAGGCGCAATTGGGTCTTCAAACATCGCCATAGGAACACTAGACTGTCCGATGTTGGCTGCAATTCCTTCTAAGATCATTGCATGAATTGCCTAAACCGTTTGAAAAACACTATAAACTGATTTTGAATCAGCATGATGCTATCTGCAAGATTCGGCTTTAAAGAGACTGATGGCGAAAGAAACCATGAAAAACACCAAATCGGGGCTGACTGAGATCGTGACAAACCTGAAAATGAGTCGCCGCAAATTCCTGTCAACGGGGTCCCAGATCCTGGCTGGATTTGCAACAGTTGCTTCTGCACCTGCTTTTGCACAGGGGGTCAACCCGATTGATGAGGTGTTGAGCCAAAGCCCGGTCGAATGGGGGGATCGTTTCGATACACCCGGTCAGACCGTCGCCGCGGTCCGCACAGCAGAGCCGACATTGTCGCCTTCTACTGCCACGAATATCGAAAATGCCATGCAGATCTATTATGGCATCGTCCAGCGTGGTGGCTGGCCAATTGTTCCTGATGACGCAGCGCTTTCGCTTGGCCACAAATCCGAAGCGGTTGTCATCTTGCGCGATCGCCTCAGCATGTCAGGGGATCTGACACAGAATGACGGCGTCCGGGATGTCTTCGATTCCTATGTCGATGCGGCTGTCCGGCGCTTTCAGTCCCGCCATGGCATTCAGCCCGATGGCGTCATTGGCAAGGAAACCTTCGCCGCAATGAATGTGCCGGTCGAGGTTCGTTTGCGTCAGCTTGAAACCAATCTGGTGCGCGTGCGTTCCATGTCGGGCTTCCTCGGGCAGCGCTACGTGATGGTCAATATCCCGGCGGCGGAAATCGAAACCGTCGAAGATGGTCTCGTCCATTCCCGTCATACCGCTGTTGTCGGCAAGATCGACCGGCAGACGCCTGTGCTCAAGAGCAAGATTCACGAGATCAACTTTAACCCATATTGGCATGTGCCCGAGAGCATCATCCGCAAGGATCTGATCCCGAAAATGCTCAAGGATCCCAACTATCTTCGTGATAACAAGATCCATATTCGCGATCTCAGGAACAATATCGAGCTCGATGCATCGCAAGTGGACTGGACGACCAACGAAGCGCTGAATTACCAGTTCCGTCAGGAGCCGGGTGCCAAGAATTCGATGGGGTCGATCAAGATCAACTTCCACAACAAATATTCTGTCTATCTGCATGATACGCCGTCCAAGACCCTGTTTGGCAACAGCTACCGTTTCCATTCCTCGGGCTGCGTGCGCGTGCAGAATGTGCGCGAATTCGTGGTTTGGGTTCTCGAAGATACGCCCGGTTGGGATCGTTTCGCCATTGACGAAGTCATCAAGTCAGGCGAGCGAGAAGATGTTCAGGTCAAGGGCAATGTGCCCATCTATATGACCTACATTACGGCCTGGGCGACAAATGAAGGCATGATTCACTTCCGTGAAGACATTTATGACCGCGATGGCCTAACCGCCATGAGCCCGGAAAACACGCCAGTACAGGGATAATGCTTCATGTCCGAACCGAAGCCCGGTGAAATCTACATTGAATTCACAGCCATCGGCCAGCAGGTCAAGGCCGTTGCGGTTGATGCATCCACCGGTGTAGAGGTCAGCGTGTTCGGTCCGGCCTCCGTTTCCCGTCAGGATTTGCAAAATCTGGCCGTGCGCAAGTTGAAGCGTCGGCTGGAGCAGTTGGGCAACGGTTAAGCGCCTGACAAATCGCAAAAAGGCATTCTTGCACGAATGACCGTGATCAGCATGAAACGACCACAAATCCATCTTGGGTTTGTGGTCTTTGTGTGCTAAATCGACGGCACATACGAAACATGAGTGCAAAATAGTGTTCATAGTGTTGCTGTTTTGCGCTCAATATTGCCGTGATCAGTCAAATATTAAAGGCAGACGCGGAAGGGCATTTGTGATAGCCAATTGCCTCTAGCTCTGATTTATGATCGCCCAACAAACGCGAAGGGGTATTGTTCCATGTCATCAAACGAAGGTGCCAATTCGGGAGCGATTTTCCCGGAATTCTTCACCCGCGATCTCGAAGCTTCCGATCCGGCCGTTGCCGCTGCAATTGACAGCGAGCTTGGTCGCCAGAAGCATGAGATCGAGTTGATCGCTTCTGAGAATATCGTGTCCAAAGCAGTCCTGCAGGCGCAGGGCTCCATCATGACCAACAAATATGCAGAAGGTTACTCGGGTCGTCGTTACTATGGCGGTTGCCAGCATGTTGACGTGGTCGAGGATCTCGCGATCGAACGGGTTACCAAGCTGTTCGGCTGCGAGTTTGCCAACGTGCAGCCAAATTCCGGCTCTCAGGCCAACCAGGCTGCTTTCATGTCGCTGATCAAGCCGGGCGACACCATTCTGGGCATGAGCCTTGATGCCGGTGGTCACCTGACCCATGGTGCCAAGCCGAACCAGTCCGGTAAATGGTTCAACTCCGTTCAATATGGCGTGCGCAAGCAGGATGGCCGCATCGATTTTGACCAGATTGAAGAACTGGCAAAAGAGCATCAGCCAAAACTGATCATCGCAGGTGGTTCAGCTTATAGCCGCGAATTCGATTTCAAGAAATTCCGCGAAATCGCTGATTCCGTCGGTGCTTTCCTGATGGTTGATATGGCGCACTTTGCCGGGCTTGTGGCCGCTGGCTTGCATGAGAATCCGTTCCCGCATGCCCATATCGTGACATCCACGACCCACAAGACCCTGCGTGGTCCTCGTGGCGGTCTCATTCTGACCAACGATCCGGACATTGCCAAAAAAGTCAATTCGGCTGTCTTCCCCGGTCTTCAGGGCGGACCTCTGATGCATGTCATCGCCGCCAAGGCCGTTGCCTTCGGTGAAGCGCTGACCGACGATTTCAAGGTCTATGCCAAGGCCGTCAAGGACAATGCGCAGGCTTTGGCCGATACGCTCTATGAGGGCGGTGTCGAACTGGCTGCCGGTGGTACGGACAACCATCTGCTGCTCGTAGACCTGCGCCCGAAAGGCCTCACCGGCAAGGTTGTTGAAGCTGCCCTCGGGCGTGCCTACATCACCTGCAACAAGAATGGTGTGCCTTTTGATCCGGAAAAGCCGGCCATCACGTCGGGCATCCGTCTTGGAACCCCGGCAGGAACTTCTCGTGGCTTCGGCACCGAAGAATTCAAGTTAATCGGTAAATTGATTATCGAAGTGCTTGACGGTCTCGTTGCAAATGGGGAAGAAGGCAATGGTGCCGTAGAATCGGCTGTGAAGGAAAAGGTCATCGCGCTGACCAACCGTTTCCCGATCTATCCTGACCTTTGAGAACTATGGCAGGGCAGTCGGGATTGGATCGGCTGCCCTGCATGACCCCGTGCTTTGAAAAAGTGAGGTCGAGATATGAAATGTCCCTATTGCGGTTATGATGACACCCAGGTCAAGGATTCTCGCCCCACAGAAGACAATACGGCGATCCGCCGTCGTCGCGTTTGCGGCGGATGCGGCGGGCGCTTTACCACATTCGAGCGCATCCAGTTGCGCGAATTGTCTGTGGTGAAGAGAACCGGCCGTAAGGTGCCGTTTGACCGCGACAAGCTCATGCGTTCGGTGCAGGTTTCTCTCAGAAAACGTCCCGTTGAGGAAGAAAAGGTCGAGCGCATGGTATCGGGCATCGTGCGGCAGCTGGAAAGCGCCGGTGATGCCGAGGTGCCTGCCGAACATATCGGTAATCTGGTGATGGATGGCCTCAAGGGTCTGGATGAAATCGCCTATATTCGCTTTGCTTCCGTTTACAAGAATTTCCGCGAGGCGAAAGACTTTACCGATATGCTGACCCAGATGTCTTCCGAGCGCCCCGAAGAGGACGACGCCGAAGATTGACCTGATCTGACGATCTGGCGTGAGCTTGCGTGATCTGGCCGGTTGGGGGATACTTGCCCGGATTTCCGCTGAAACCACCAGATCTCGGACCTTTCGGTCCACGCACGAGGATCCCCTTGTTATGGATGATTATGCGCACAGTCTGACCGATGAACAATTGATGGACCTTGCCTTAAGGCTCGGGCGACGATGCGCGGGCACAACGGCGGAAAATCCTGCTGTCGGCTGTGTCATCGCCAGACAACAGCAAGGGCGCATGGAGATTGTCGGTCGTGGCTGGACCCAGAGGGGTGGACGCCCCCATGCCGAACGCGTGGCATTGGCCGAAGCAGGCGAGAAGGCACGCGAAGCGACCGCCTATGTCACGCTTGAGCCATGTTCCCATACCGGTAAGTCTGGCCCCTGCGCCGATGCGCTGATCGAGGTTGGCATTGCACGCGTTGTCTGCGCCCATCCTGACCCCGATGCGCGCGTTGCCGGGCGCGGGTTTGAAAAATTGCGCAATGCCGGTATTGCTGTCGAGCTGGGTCTGTTTCAGAGCAGCGCTCATCGTGATCTAGCTGGCTTTCTCTCAAGAACGGTGCGCAACAGGCCGTGGCTGCAGGTCAAGATGGCGTTCTCGCGCGATGGCATGATCGGTCGCAAGGGGGAGGGGAATTATCCCGTCACCGGCCCGCAGGCAAAAAGCCGGACCTATGCCTTGCGCTCAAGAGCCGACGCCATTCTCATCGGCTGCGATACGGCCCTGATTGATGATCCCACCCTTACGGTGCGGCTGCCGGGGCTGGATCATACATCACCCATTCGCATTGTCATCGATGGCAAGGGCCGCTTGCCTCTGACGTCAAAACTCGTCCAATCCGCCAACAAGGTGCCGCTCTGGGTCGTGACCGGTCAAGCCATGCGGGAAGCAAAGAGCAAGGCGCTGGAGAGCATGGGATGTCGCATAGTGCCCGTTGCAAGCGCGGATGAAGGCCATCTGGATTTGCTTGCGGCCATGGAAAAATTGGCGCAGGCTGGCATCAACAAGCTCTTCGCCGAATGCGGCGCTTCACTTGCCGATCAGTTGTTGCGATTGGGGCTGGTCGATGAATTTTTTCTCTACAGAAGCCCGCAGATCATAGGTGAGGGCGGTTTACCGGCCCTCGATGGCCAGCCCGAAGAACGGCTGCGCTCCATGGGATTGCGGTTTGAAAAAAGCTATAGAATAGGAGAAGACAGGCTCAGACAGTTTGTCTCTCCTGCAAGTTTGCAAGATTTATACGGAGGCTAAGAAGAATGTTTACCGGAATTATTACCGATGTTGGCGAAGTGATCAAACAAGAGGCGATTCCTGCCGGGCAACGAATCCGGATCGCGACTCATTTTGATCCCGAAACAATCGCTCTGGGAGCCTCTATCGCTTGCAATGGCGTATGCCATACCGTCGTCGCTACCGGAGAGTTGGACAAGGAACGCAACTATTTCGATGTTGAGTCGGGCAAGGAAACGCTCGATCTTACCAACGCATCTGGCTGGATCGTCGGTTCTGCGATCAATCTGGAGCGTTCCCTGAAGATGGGCGACGAGTTGGGTGGTCATCTGGTGCTGGGGCATGTCGATGGTGTCGCGGAAATTGTCGAGCGCAAGGATCATCCCGACAGCATTTTCTTCAAGCTGCGGGCTCCGAACCAATTGGCGCGTTTCATTCCCCAGAAAGGATCCGTCTCTCTAGATGGAACCTCCCTTACGGTCAATGATGTCGATGGCGATGACTTCACCATATTCCTCATTCCGCACACGCTGGAAAATACGGCATGGAAGGAAAAGCAGGTCGGTGACAAGATCAATCTGGAAGTGGATATGATGGCCCGTTATGTCGCAAGACTGAATGAATATACGCCATCATGAAATTCTGGTACTAGATAGCTGAAATCAAGTCGGGAGCCACCCGCGGCTCCCTTCTCGCCGAATAAAGGAAATAACCATGGTCGAGAAAATCAGCATCAAGACACCTGTCCAGTTTTCAGATCCTCTGCCTGAGGCGGTAGACGTGGCCATTATCGGCGGCGGCGTCATCGGCATCTTCGCTAGCCTTTATCTGGCCCGGGCGGGCAAGAAGGTATGTGTGCTTGAAAAGGGACGCATATCCGCCGAACAATCCTCCCGCAACTGGGGCTGGATCCGCCAGCATGAGCGCGATGAAGCTGAAGTCCCTATTGCCATGGAGGCCTTGCGGCTTTGGAAAGAGGCCGATAGCGAGGTGGGCGGAGCGACAGGTTTCGTCAACACGCCCATCAACTATCTGGCATCAAGCGAGAAGGAACTCGCCGGTCTTGAAGGCTGGATGGCGATTGCCGAGAAATATGGCGTCAATTCCGTGCGCCTGAGCAAGAAGCAGATTGCTGATCTGTTTGGAGGTCTCTCAAACAGTCAGTGGGTTGGTGGCACCTCTACCCTTGACGATGCACGCGCCGAACCATGGGAAGCGATCCCGGCCATTGCACGGTTGGCCCATCAGCAAGGCGTGACCATCATCGAGAATTGTGCCGCCCGTTCACTGGAAATCGTTGCGGGGCAGGTTGCTGGACTTCATACCGAGCAGGGGCTTGTCAAATGCCAGCAAGTGGTGCTGGCGGCCGGAGCATGGTCCTTGTTGTTTGCACGCAAGCACGGAATTTCATTCCCGCAATTGTCGGTCAATCTCACTGCTATGCAAACCGCACCGATGCAGAATTTTACCGAGCATAACAGCGCCGATGAGGATTTTGCAATCAGGCGGCGCAATGATGGCGGCTATACGCTCGCCGTTTGCGACGGCAACGACTTTTTCATCGGCCCGGACGCCTTCCGCAATTTCTTCAAGTATGTGCCTCTGCTGAAAGAAAGCTGGGACCATACCTATCTCAATCCCATGGCGCCAAAAAATTTCCCCGATGCCTGGACAACGAAGCGCACATGGGCCGACGATGAGACCACTCCTTTCGAGAAATGCCGCGTTCTGGAACCTGCGCCCAACATGAAATATGTCCGCAAGGCCATATCTGCCTTTGAGAAGCGCTTTCCAACTCTGGGCAAGCCGCAGATTCTCGATTCCTGGGCCGGCATGGTCGATGCTATGCCTGATGTCGTGCCTCTGATTGACACTATCAGTGCGCTGCCCGGACTTGTGGTGGCCACCGGCTTTAGCGGCCATGGCTTCGGTTTCGGGCCCGGTGCGGCAATGATTGTCAGGGATCTCATTCTGGGCAATAAGCCGGCTCATGACATCAGCCGTTTCCGTTATTCGCGCTTCAGTGATGGTTCGCCCATGCTGCTGGGGCCAGCCTTGTGACGGGACCAATGTCAGATAAGGCCGGGAGGGTGACTTCCTGTGCCTTCTTCTGCCTTCCTGTGCTTTTCTGGGCGATTGCCCTCATCTTGATTTAGCAATTATCGCAAAAATAAATCGCCTTTGACGATATAGGCTTGACGCTTTGCTCTGCTGGCCTGATGTTGGCAGGTGAATTTTGAACAAAGTGCTGGACAACGGCCAGCGGACATGGTTTGAGAGGCAACCCCTCGGCTTTGCCGAACCATGCTACAAGACTTCGGATGGAAATCATGACCAAGGAAACACCCAATATTCTAATCATCGAGGCCCGGTTTTACGAAGATCTTGCGGATGAGTTGGTCCGCGGCGCCGTTGAAGCCCTCGAAGATGCTGGCGCGACGTTCGAACGCGTTGCTGTTCCGGGCGTTCTGGAAATTCCGGCCGCTTTGTCCATGGCAATGGCTGCCGTAGAAGACGGTTTTGCAGATTATGATGGCTATGTTGTACTCGGCGTCGTGATCCGCGGTGAAACCACCCATTATGATATCGTTGCCAATGAAAGCGCCCGGGCCATCATGGATTTGGCCGTTGAAGGCTGCATTGCGGTTGGCAATGGTATTCAGACCGTCGAGAATGGTCAGCAGGCATGGGCGCGCGCCCGTGTTGAAGAGAAGGACAAGGGCGGAGCCGCCGCCCGTGCTGCCCTGACCATGATCGAGCTACGCGAAAAATTCGGAATTGAAGAATGAGTGAACAGGAAAAAACTGTCCGCCCAGCCAATAAACGTGGTTCGGCCCGTCTCGGGGCCGTTCAGGCCCTCTATCAGATGGATGTCGGCGGCACGCCTTTGACCGAAGTCTTGCAGGAGTTTGAGCTCTACCGCTTGGGCAAAGAGGTGGATGACGAGCTTTATCTGCCTGCCGACTATGCCTATTTCAAGGATGTTGTCAGCGGTGTTGTGCGCGAGCAGCGCACGCTGGACCCCATGATCAATGGTGCCTTGCTGAAAGGGTGGCCGCTGGCGCGTATCGACCAGACCATGCGCGCCATTCTGCGCTGTGGCCTTTATGAAATCTTGTTCCGCAAGGATGTGCCCGCACCGGTTATCCTGTCTGAATATATCGATGTCGCCAATGCCTTCTTTGAAGGCGACGAGCCACGCATGGTCAACGGTGTTCTTGACTCGCTGGCTCGCCAGAGCCGACAGGACGAAGTCAAAGCTAAGACCCGGTAATCCGGTCGGGAGTGATCCATGGCGCAAGCCAAAGGGCCTGAACGCCTCGGGGAAAGCGAACTGATCAAGCGATATTTCGCTCCCCTTTGTCACCCCGACATGTCGTTTGGCCTCAGTGATGACGCGGCCTTTCTCGATCTGCCAGATGATATGCGGCTCGTCATGACCAAGGATATGATGGTCGCTGACGTGCATTTTTTTGCCAATGATGCGCCGGATCTGATTGCCCGAAAGGCACTCAGGGTCAATCTTTCCGATCTCGCCTCGAAGGGGGCTGAACCGCTCGGCTATCTGCTCGGGCTCGGTTTGCCGCTGGATTGGACAGAAGACTGGCTGGCGCGCTTCTGCGAAGGGTTGGGTTCTGATCAACAAGCCTTTTCCTTCCCTCTTATCGGCGGTGATACGGTCAAAAGTCCCGAACGCTTGACGCTGTCGGTGACGGCATTTGGACAGGTGCCACGAGACAAAGTGATTCTGCGGCGTAACGCGGCCCCGGGTGATCAGATCTATGTTACAGGCACCATTGGTGACAGCGCCTTGGGGCTGTTGCTCAGAAGAGAAGCTGAACGCTATGGCGCGCTTGAGGCGGAGGACCGTCATTTCCTGCTGGATCGCTTCCTGCTGCCGCAACCGCGCATGAAATACCGCTCGCTGTTGCGCCGCTTTGCCTCGGCTGCCATGGATATTTCCGATGGCTTGCTCGGCGATGCGGCAAAGATGTCTGCCGCCGCAGGCGTTGCCCTGCATTTCAATGATGCGGCAATTCCTCTCTCTCGGGCCGCACAAAATATGCTCAGGCTGTGCGGGATATCCAGAGATGTGGCCCTGACGGGCGGGGATGATTATGAATTGATGTTCTGCGCATCAGAACAGAGCCATGACGCCATCGTGGCGAGTGCTGCGGAACTGGAGCTTGATATTACCCGCATAGGGCATGTCACTGAAGGAGAGGGCGTCTTTCTGCTCGATCAGACGGGCAAAGAGCTTGCCTTGACCAATGGCGGCTCATACGAGCATTTTTGAGCCTGATAGCTTGCTGGTCTGGATTTTCCATTCATCCAGGAACATGCGTTGCTGAAAACAAAAAGGCCCGTTGCCAAGAGCAACAGGCCTTTTTGAATTGGACTATATATTCGTCTAGGTGCCAAATCCGGCGCCAACACCTTCGACCAGACGGCTGAGAAACTGGCTTTCCTTGCCCCCGGTTGGTGTAACCTGACGGGAGAAGTCGAACAGCTTGCCATCTTTCAAGCCATAGCGGGCGGTGCGGGAAACACGCTGCTCTTCGTCAAAATAGACCGCGACCACGGTCTGGTCCACCGGACGGGAACGCATGAAAGCGACCGGCTGCTTGCGGGTCTGGGAAATATAATAGAATACCTCGCCACCAAAATCTGCCGTTGTCGACGGAGTGCCAAGGGTCAGCATGACCTGCTCGCGGCTCGCGCCTTCGGCAATTTGATCCAGCGTATAATCAGACGGGACAAATCCGTGGATGGTCGTCGTTTCCGTGACGCAGCCAGAAAGCAGAACCGTGCAGAGGCAAGCTGCGAAACCGGCCGCTCTTGCTGGGGAAAAAACGGTCTTCGCCAGAAGCGTCTTGTGGCCAATTGGGGCTGTACGATCTTTACGCATTGAGTATGCAACTCCTCGTCATTACTGGTTCGACAGCTGCCGCGACTGGCTGGCTGTTGCCGCCATGCGCAGGGCACTATCGATGGTGAAAAGGGATGCATTCGAAACCACACGAAAATATCTGCGCCTTTTCACCCAAATTTCCATTAGTCGGTATCTCGTTTGCGCCCAAAATGCAATCATTGTGAATTGATTGCCGTTGATTTATAGCTTTGTACGCCCAATTAAGCCCTATATTGCATCAGGACTGCCGGGTTATGCTGCAAATAAGCTTCACTTTGCAGGATCAGAACCTGACGACGGAAAAGAGCAGATGATTTTCAACCTGTTTCAGAATAAAAGCCGCAAAATAGAACCAATTGCAGATGACCTTTATAGACAAATCGTGGCAGCGGCGAGGCAGCCGGAATTCTATCTCAGCTATGGTGTTGAAGATTCTGTCACCGGTCGTTTTGAGCTGATCATGCTGCATGCCTATCTTTTCTTCTACCGGCTGAAGGAGGAAGACGAAGAAGCGCGGGCGTTGGGGCAGGCTGTGTTTGGCCGCTTTTTTCAGGACATGGATGATTCTCTGCGCGAGCAGGGCGTAGGAGATCTTTCGATCCCCAAGAAGATCAAGAAGATGGCGCAATCCTTCTATGGCCATATTCAGGCCTATGATCTTGCGCGGGATGAAAGCCCGGCCGCTCTTGCAATTGCCCTTTCGCGCAACATATACGGAACAGAGGCCGAGGCGCGCCCCGAAGCGACCGGTCTGGCCCAATATGTTGTCGCCAGCAGTGAGAAATTAAAATTGCAGTCCGTTGCAGATTTCAGTAAAGGAGAGCTGACTTTCCTCGCGATCGCGCCTTTTCAGGCTGAATGATCCGGGAGCAAACCTTACGGCCCTTCAGGCTATCGAGCCAGAAAGGGCATAGAAAGCCGCATTGTCCGGATTATTGGCCGAGCTGCCGAGCCGCCAATCTGTTCAGACACAAACCAAATTATGTCACTGCATGCTGACATATAGAAACTGATCATCATCATGTCGAAAAAGACAAATGAACCCGCGCTTGCACCTCGTGCAGCTGTGATTTCTCTTCCGATCAATGTCGCTCGCCTGAAAAGCCTCGGTGAAATGGTCAAGGGTGAGGCCGATGCCCAGGCTTGTCAGGAACTGCAAGAGCGCTTGGGCATTCTTTCCGTGAAGGCCTATTCCGTTGAGGCCAAAGTGACTCCATGGAAAAAGCGTGGCGTTCAGATTGAAGGTCATGTGCGCGGTGATGTCGAGCAATCCTGCGTGGTCACGCTGGAGCCGGTCGCCGAGCATATTGACGAGGCTTTTTCGATAACGCTGGTTCCCAAAGGATCCGAATTCGTAAAACGCGCTGTCGAAAACAGCACCATGAGCGAAATGGTCATTGACCCGGAAGGCGAGGATCCACCCGAAGAATTCGAAGGTGACGAAATCGACGTCGGCATCTACGCCGAGGAGTTTTTCGCCTTGAGCCTTGATGATTATCCGCGTGCACCGGGCGCCGAATTTTCCGGCCATATCGAAGACAAGGCCGCAATTGATGGCTCGGAAAACCCCTTCGCAGCGCTGGCTGTTCTCAAGGATGCTACGCCAAAAGACGAGTAGCGCAAGGTCCATGGGGCGGTTTTCCAAATAATGCGGTTGTTTCTTGGCAGAATTTGGATATTGTCCCAACAACATGAGTTGTCGAGCCAACAGAATGTATCTGGCAGGTTCGAATAGTAACCATTCCGATCCTGTTGGCTGGAATGGACAAGAAGGCGGGATAGAGATATCTGGAATGTCTGACGTAATTAACATTTCGCTGGATGTCATGGGCGGAGACAATGGTCCCGCTGTCATCCTAGAAGGTGCAGATCTGGCGTTGGTTCGCCATCCCGATGTGCGCTACCATCTGTATGGCGATCAGGAGATTGTCGAGAGCCTGCTAGATGACTATCCACGCGTGAAACAAGCCAGCACATTGCATCACTGCGAAGTTGTCATCCAGATGGATGAACGGCCAAGTCAGGCCTTGCGCCGTGGCCGCGGCAAGTCCAGCATGTGGCGTTCCATCGAAGCAACCCGCGACAAGCAGTCCCATGTTTGTGTCTCGGCAGGCAATACCGGTGCCCTGATGGCAATGTCCAAATTCTGCCTGCGCACAATGGCCGATATCGAACGCCCCGCGATCGCAGCCATCTGGCCAACCTTGCGCGGTGAGAGCATCGTGCTCGATGTTGGTGCCACCATTGGTGCCGATGCACAGCAACTGGTGGATTTTGCCTTGTTGGGCGGCGCCATGGCGCGCGCGCTTTTCGGTATTGATCGCCCGACCATCGGCCTGTTGAATATCGGCGAAGAAGATGTGAAAGGCCTTGATGAAGTCAAGGAAGCCGGACGCATGCTGCGCGATTTCGAATTTCCCCAATTCCAGTATAAGGGCTTTGTGGAAGGCAATCATCTTGGCACCGGCGCAGTGGATGTGGTCGTAACCGAAGGGTTTGCCGGTAACATCGCGCTCAAGACCGCCGAAGGAACCGCCAAGCAGCTGGCCGAATATCTGCATTCTGCCATGAGCCGGACCCTGATGGCCAAGATCGGCTATCTTTTCGCCCGCTCGGCATTCCAGCGCCTGCGCGAGAAAATGGATCCGCGCAAGGTCAATGGCGGTGTCTTCCTCGGCCTCAACGGGATTGTTATCAAAAGCCATGGCGGGACGGATGGCGAGGGCTTTGCCTCGGCAATCAGCCTTGGCTATGACATGGTCAAGAATGGCTTGACCGAAAAAATCGAACAGGATCTGTCTGTTTATCACAAGAATCGAATAGTGCCTGACGAGGAGAACGCATAAGTGAGCGTCACAAGGTCTGTTATTGTAGGATCCGGATCCTATCTGCCCGAGAAAATTGTTACGAATGATGATCTTGCCAAATTCGTTGATACCTCCGACGAATGGATCCGGCAAAGGACAGGCATTGAACAGCGTCATTTCGCCGCCGAAGGCGAGTTCACCTCCGAGTTGGGATACAAGGCCGCACTTGAAGCCATCAAGAGCGCCGGTATCGATGCTCAGGACGTGGATTTGATCATCTGTGCAACCGCAACGCCGGACAACACCTTCCCGGCAACGTCGGTTGCCATCCAGAATATGCTCGATATCCATCATGGTGCGGCATTTGACATTCAGGCCGTATGCTCCGGCTTCGTTTTTGCACTGTCGACCGCTGACATGTATCTGCGCTGCGGCAAGGCCAAGACCGCGCTGGTCATCGGTGCCGAAACATTCTCCCGCATCCTTGATTTCGAAGATCGCACAACATGTGTTCTCTTTGGCGATGGTGCTGGCGCTGTTATTCTCAAGGCTGAAGAGGGCACCGGCGATGTTTCCGATCGCGGCATACTGACCAGCCATATCCGCTCTGACGGCAAGCACAAGGACAAGCTCTTTGTGGATGGTGGGCCTTCGACCACTCAAACCAGCGGTTATCTGCGCATGGAAGGCAAAGAGGTCTTCAAGCATGCCGTTGGCATGATCACCGATGTGATCACTGACGCATTTGACGCCACAGGGCTTAATGCTGATGATCTGGATTGGTTTGTTCCGCATCAGGCCAATCGGCGGATCATCGACGCCAGCGCCAAGAAGCTCAATATCGCGCCCGAGAAAGTCGTCATGACGGTCAATCTTCACGGCAATACTTCGGCTGCTTCCATTCCATTGGCTCTGGATACTGCTAACAAGGATGGCCGCATCAAGAAAGGTGACGTCATTCTGCTCGAGGCAATGGGCGGCGGTTTCACCTGGGGATCCGTTCTGCTGCGCTGGTAAGCCGGATCAATTCCCTGCTTTCAAATTTCCGTGTTTCAGTAAGATCATAAAAAAACAGGCACCATTTGACTCGCAAATGGTGCCTGTTTGCGTTTCAGAACACTGAAGGCATTGCTTTTACACAACAAACTATTAGTCTTGTTGAACCAAACTAGACTATGGCAGGGGAGTATTTTGCCACTATTTTTGCTAAGAAAGAGCCAGTTTGGGTGTTTGACTTTTACAACGAACGGAATGCCACTATTTATAGGTTCAAATGTTTCAAAAAGTTCTACATTTGAGTGTATTATTGCGCAGACTTACAGTTGACGGAAGTCAATAACGGAAATACCCTGCTTCAACAAGACGAGTCATATAGATCTATTTCAGAGTGAGGTTTGCGACATGGGGGGCAAAACGGTAACGCGTGCTGATTTGTGCGAAGCGGTCTATCAGAAAGTTGGACTGTCACGGACGGAATCTGCCGAGCTTGTCGAGATGGTGCTGGATGAAATGAGCAATTGCCTTGTTGAAGGTCAACAGGTGAAGCTTTCGTCTTTCGGTACTTTTTTTGTCAGAGACAAGAACGAGCGTATTGGTCGAAATCCCAAGACCGGACAGGAAGTTCCAATTTCTCCACGGCGCGTGATGGTTTTCAAGCCGTCCAACGTTCTGAAAAAGAAAATCAACGATTCTTTGGCTCCGGAAGCTGAATAAACCGGCTTTTCGGTTGGAAAATTATTGCTGCTAATATCGTCTCGGCTAAGCGCTGATGAAGAAATGTTCGGGTATGTCAAATCTCGGGCGGGGGAGTTTTTTCGATTTCAGCAAGTCGAGACGTTGCAAGTGACAGGTGGGTATCTTGCGGAAAAGTCCTGATGCATTCAGAACAATTAGCGAGGTCGCGCAGGATCTCGACCTGCCGCAGCATGTTCTGCGCTTTTGGGAAACCCGCTTTTCTCAGATAAAGCCCATGAAAAGAGGCGGTGGCCGCCGCTATTATCGCCCAGACGATATCGATTTGCTCAAGGGTATCCGTCATCTGCTTTACGATGAAGGATACACCATCAAAGGGGTCCAGAAGATCCTGAAAGAGCAGGGCATTCGCCATGTGATCGACAGCGCCGAAGCGGGTGAAGAGGCGGATGCCTCAGCCGAAATAGAGGATAATGCGGGTCAGGGGGCGGAGTTTGCGCCTGACCATGGACAGCCTCAACGCCAGCCACATCTGCCTCAGCCGCATAATCCGCCTCATATGCAAGGCTCCCCGGATCGGGCACCACAGCCTCAGCGTGAAACGGGTCATGAAATGCATGCGGCCAGCGTTCCCGTGTCCAATCGGCCTCGCTATGAAAGCGATGCCGGAGTTCTGGCGCAACAGGTTGCTCCTTTGCAGCCCGCAGCGGCTCAGCCGCCGCAATCTGCCTATCCATCCCAGCAAACACATGCAGTGCCGCCTCAGCCCACCACCGGGCATCATGAAGCAGGCTCGCTTGCCCTTCATGGCGCACCTGACCAGGCTATAGAGGATCAGGCTGAAGCACCGCAGGAGCGCGCCGCCCAGCATCCTTTGCCGAGAGAGGCTGGCGGTCCATCGAACATGATCGCTTTCCGCAGCGGTGCCAAGCGCAGCGAACCAGCGCCCGGTCATCCAGCTCATCCAACGATCGCAAGGGGAGGGCCTGGTGTGGGGCCTTTTCGGGCTGGTGCCGAGGCATATCAGCCCTCACATGCAACGGCGATGCAATTGGAAGAGCAAGGCGTCAGCAACAGAGCGCCAGTGCCTCATTCTCAACCGCATCCTGCAAGCCGGATCGATACAGATGAAGAGCAGCCGCTGCCGCCAGATCTTCGCTCCGGCGATCCGAAATTCCTGCAAGGGGGAAGCAGTGCCAGCCTGTCTATTGAGGAAGAACGCCTGAGGCTTTTGCATGAAGAGCAAAAGGCCGGTTTCTTCTCAAGGATCATGGGAACCCGCACAGAACAGGGCGAGCAACGCCCTGCGGGCTCGACACCGGGCGCGCTGTCGCGTGATGAAGTCCGCCGTCTTCAGTCAACCCTGTTTGAATTGCTCGAATGCAAACGCATTCTGGATCAAACCATTTCTTCTTCTTCGGACTGATCGACCGGCTTTACAGATTTCTGGGAATGGCTCAGCGCAATGCGTCCATCAGTTCCTGAGATGCATGCAGCGCAGATTTTGTTGCCAATGCGCTTGCTTTGAACGCAGCTTCCGTTTCAATGAGCTCAACAAGGCGCGTTGGATCAAGATCGGGGGAAGCCGATACCGGAGCAATTGATTCCTCTGGCTGAACGTCTCGCTGGCCCTTGATTGCGGGCTGCTCAGCATTATCAGCCACCGGGTTGGCTATGCCAGCGGCGATGTCTGCTAGACGATCTGAAGCGGCAATCATGCCGGAAGTGGATATGGATATGGCTGGTATCATGCCATAACGATAGATGGCAGCTTTTAAAATACGCCTACTTCATTCATTCAAATTTTAACATATGATCGCTCTCGCCAACAAAAAGATGGCCCCACCATCCGACAGGGCCATCAAATACGTCATGCACGGTCAGATGCCATGACGTTCTGGTATGTCAAATAGCAATGATGGAAAACTCCATATTCCCGCTTTGACTTTTGCATCTCGTCGCAACACAAAGGCGAAAATGCCCTTCGCCAAAGCGCTGGGATTCATTGCTCTCGTGCAACATGACTAAGGGCATGATGTTGCAAGCAGATGACAATATTGACTGTCATTACGCATGAAAAAACACTTATGGCGGAGGCAGAGAAATCGCGCCCGAATTGCCACATGGCGCGGCGCGCGCAAAAGTCTCTTGAAATTTGAGGAAAGCAGAGGGGAAGGCTAAATGGTCGGAGCGATAGGATTCGAACCTACGACCCCTTCACCCCCAGCGAAGTGCGCTACCAGACTGCGCTACGCTCCGACAAGAGGCTTTATAATGTCAATGTCATCATCTTGCAATCTTTCAAACCGCAAGAAGCTAATTATCCTCAAGCTTTCCAGTAAGTCATTGCATCTCATACAGGAAAGCCCTGCATGAGATGCGTTTTTAAGGGGAGTTTCAGCGCATCTGGCCATTGCAGTCTGAAAAATGCGGCCAGATCTGCCTAATAAGCGCTATCCTGACAGAAAATCTTGAACGGAGTGATCATCAGGATATAGAGATCGAGCCCCAACGACCAGTTCTCGATATAATAGATATCATGCTGCACGCGTTGTTTCAGCTTCTCGTCGTCATCGATTTCGCCGCGCCAGCCATGAATTTGCGCCCAGCCGGTGATTCCCGGTTTGACCTTGTGTCTGGCCATATAACCGTCGGCAACTTCTTCAAAGAGACGGTCATTGGTCTGTTGACGAGCTACATGTGGGCGCGGTCCGACCAGCGACAGGGTGCCCAAAAGCACATTGAACAATTGCGGCAGCTCATCAATGGATGTCTTGCGAATGAAGCGACCGACGCGTGTTACCCGGCTGTCATTCTTGGTGACCGACTTCTTGGCCATGAGATCGCTCTGGGTGTGATAAAGCGAGCGGAACTTGTAGATCATCACTTCTTCATTGTTAAAGCCCAGACGCTTCTGCCTGAAAATGATAGGCCCCTTGCTATCGAACTTGATGGCAATAGCCGTTGCAATCAGAATGGGCGAGAGAACCAGTAGCGCCAGAGTGGCAAGCAGGATATCGCAAACCCGTTTGAGCAGGCCGCCCCAATTGGCAATCGGTTTGGCAAAAACCGGCACCGTGGGAAGATTGCCGACATAGGAATAGGTGCGGCGGCGAAACTGCATCTTGTTCATATGCGCGCTGAGATGGATATCCAGCGGCAGGATCCAGAGTTTATGCAGCATTTGCAGGACGCGCTTTTCGGCAGAAACCGGAATGGTTACGATCAGCATGTCGATCTTGCAAAGGCGCGAAAATTCGACAAGATCGTCGACATTGCCCAGCTTCGGATAGCCTGCCACGATTGCAGGAGAGCGTTCATCATCCCGGTCATCAAAGATGCCGCATATGCGGATGTCGTTGTTGTCGAGAGATTCCAGCGCGGTGATAATCTCCGCTGCTGGTTTGCCGCCACCAACGATAACAGCGCGACGTTCCAGACGACCATCTTCCTGCCAGCGCCGAATGAGGAAAGACTGCACCGCACGGAGCGCAGTTACGCAAAAAATGCCCAGAAGAAACCACAGGCCAAGCCAACTCCGATTGGTGCTGATCGGAGTTTCGGACAGATAGCAGACCAGAAGAAACAAAACGGTCACCATCGTCCAGGCGCCGATTATCCGGCCGATTTGCGGCGCAAGATGGCTCATGTCATGGACTGAATAGCCGTCAACCGAAAGCGTAAAAAGGCTGAATAGCATTGCTCCGGCAATGGATAGAAGAATAGGCATCTCTATTCCTGCCACAATGGCGCCCCCCATGACGGCAGAGGAAACAATCCCGAGCAATGTCAAAAGGAAAAAATCGGTAATCTGTATCAATCCCCGTACAATGACGGGTGCATAGGTGGTTTCAGAGAACTCCGCTGCTACTTCTCGTGCCAGATCCGTAATATGCGCCCCCGAATTCTTGTCGACGGTTGACGCATTGGCATCCAGTACAGCACGCGAAGAGAAGGCCGTTCTCGGATCAAGAGCCTGCATTCTAGGTCACCCACAAAATATAATATTATCCCAAGCTGAAAAATAGCAGGGAAAGTATGACTAAGTTTTAATGGCTTGGAGATCAGACGTTAAACATAATGGATTTTGGACATTATCGTTAAAGAAGTATAATCGCCGAATAAACCGCTCTGCCAGTCAAGCTGAATTGATCGCAAAGACTGCCAATCTAGAACAGGCGCTCGCGAATATAAATCGTGTCGCCCGGCCGGACCGGAGAGGTCAGATGCACATGACCGGTGACGATTTTTCCGTTCAGCTGTCGGGTGATGTCCACATAACGCTGCTGGGCACGGGGCGTGAAGCCGCCTGCGATGGCAACGGCGGTCTGCACCGTCATGCCGCTCACATAGGAATATTGCCCTGCTGAATTCACTTCTCCCATGATGAAGAAGGGTCGATATTGCGCAATTTCGACGGAAACATCGGGATTGCGAACATAACCGTCACTCAGTTTCTGGGCGATATCCTTTGCCAGTTCGCTCGTCTGTTTGCCCCGGGCCGCAACATTGCCGATCAGCGGAATGCTGACATATCCGGATTGATCAACCGCATATTCCTTGTTGAGATCATTCTGGTTGAAGACGGTAACGCGTACACGATCTCCTGAATCCAGAAGATAGGGGCCGACAAGAGATTTATGAAATGCATCGCCTGCGGGTCGGTAGCTGGAACAACTGCCGAGGCCAACAGCAAGAATGAGCAGGATCAATATACGAAGCATGGTGCGACTCTTCTGACAAACGTGAGTCTAGATAACGATTACTATGGTTAATACCTCGTTAATATTGAGTATATTTGGTGCAATTGGGTGCAAATCACGCTCTCGGCAAACATTTGGGAAGCCACGCATGAGTTGCGCAAGGGGGCGTCAGCTCGCTTGTTTTTCCATCCAGCGGATAATCAGCCCGGCGGGTACGATCCAGATCAGGCCAGTGATCAGGAAAAACAGAATTTGCGCCAGCGCCCCGGCATTGGCAACAACAGCCGCACCTATTGTCATGCCCACTGCGGCATAGAAAACAACCCATGAGACCAGAAGGATCATACCGAAGAATTTCCGTGTGCGAGAGGTCATGCTTTTCCCGATGCGTTGTAATGAACTGACTGTCCTGTGGTTTCATAACCTAGTGAAAGAGAGGCGAAAAGGAAAAAAGCAATTTGGCCGATCCTACTTATTATTGATCACGGAGCCATTGGTTGGACCGGAAATTCAGAGTATCACGATCACAAGCGACAATTGCCTTGACCCGTTTGGATGGCCACAATAACGGTTTGTCCAGCAATGATGGGGCAAGAGAGCAGGGGAGCAAGATGGATAAGAATGAGGCTGCGCTGGAGCGCGCAATTTATTATGTAGATAAGGGAAGCGACAAGGTGGAGCGATCCCGCCCCTATGTGCGCTTCTGGCTCTATGCGGTAGCCTTTCTGGTCTTCGTCATGGTGGTGGTGGGCGGTATCACCCGGATGACTGATTCTGGCCTGTCGATCACGGAATGGAAGCCGATCCACGGTGCAATTCCTCCCCTTTCGTTGGCTGAATGGAATGAGGAATTTCTGAAATATCAGCAAATCCCTGAATATGAGCGTGTTAACAAGGGGATGACGCTGGATGAATTCAAGACGATCTTCTGGTGGGAATGGGGCCATCGCCAGTTGGGACGCTTCATCGGCATCGCCTTCTTCCTGCCGATGCTTTATTTCTGGCTTGGCAAAAGGATCGCACCGACGCTCAAACCGCGTTTGTTGATCCTGCTCGCGCTTGGTGGCTTACAAGGCGTTGTCGGCTGGTGGATGGTGGCCTCTGGTCTGGTGGATCGGGTCGATGTCAGCCAATATAGACTGGCGAGCCATCTCACGCTGGCCTCCCTGATTCTTTTTGCGCTCTTGTGGGTGGGGCGTGGCTATCGCGGCAACGCACCATTTCGGGAATGCGTCAGTGCGGATCGGCATGTCTGGTCTTTCGGAATTCTGGTGGTCTGCATCTTTTTGCAGATATTCCTTGGCGCTCTGGTGGCTGGCACCCATGCCGGGCTCATCTTCAATAGCTGGCCATTGATGGACGGAAGCTTCATACCCGAGCGCATCTACGATACAAGCCCGATTGCCCTCTCGATGTTCGAGGATCACGCGACCATTCAGTTCAATCATCGCATGATGGCCTATCTGCTTGCGATTATCGCCGGGGTCTCATGGCTGCGCCTGTGGCGTGACGCCTATGCCACAGGGATGATGCTGCCAGCCAATATTCTGGGCATTTTGATCCTGCTCCAGATCATCGTCGGCATTGCGACTTTGCTCTTCTCGGTTCCCTTCGCGCTTGGGCTGGCCCATCAGGCCGGTGCCATGCTGGTCCTTGCTTCAGGAGCCATCCTATTGCGCGATCTTTATGATAACGCACGGAAATTCTGATCAGATTATATCTATGGATCTGAAATGATTGCGGGCCAGATAACGACAGACATGATGTGTTTGAGACATGCCGGGAAGCTGTTATTCGGGATGCACAGGCGTCCCGATCAACCTGTTACCCCTCATCCTCATTCTCGTCATGCCCGTTCTTGCTGCTCTCTTCGTCGACTGCGGTAGCTTCAAGCTTATCCCATTTCGTCAGATCATTCTGATTAAAAGACCAACGATAATAAAGCGACATGAAACAGCCGAAAATGGCACCGGCAACCAGTGCCGCACCAACGGCCATGCCCGGCGTCAGTCTTTGACTTTGCCAGAGGACAAACCACATGATCGCGCCCCACAGAATGGCAAAAGGAATGCCGGTAGAGAAAATGTTGAAGCCGATGCTGCAATAATGCGGAGGCCTGACCCTGACACCCTGTCTGCGTAAAAATCGATGCAGCGGAGGCGCGTAATTGCCCTCAACAATAGTGGTGCGCTTCAATTCGGCTATGGCCAGACCATATCTTTCATCAAATGTCATCAAGCAGCTCCAGCAAAAGCGACGGTTCCACATCGAACCCAAAACCAAACTCGAGACCAAACTCAAGACCGTGCTTAAGGCCGAGCCTAAGGTTTGTGCCCAGCCAGAACAAGAGGCTGATTGGCTTTCTTCACTTCTGGGCCTTGGTGGCGATATCTGTCATGAAAAAGGCCGGGAATGTCCCGGCCTTGATCCGATACTATTGCTCTTTAGGCTAGCGAAGCCGATCAGGCCATTGCCTGCTCGATATCGGCGATGATGTCTTTCACATCTTCAATGCCGATAGAAAGACGGACGGTATCAGGTGCAGCGCCGGCAGCCGTCTTCTGTTCATCGGTCAACTGGCTATGGGTGGTCGAGGCCGGGTGAATGGCCAGAGATCGCGTGTCGCCGATATTGGCAACATGGCTGAGGATCTTCAGGCTGGTGATGAATTTGACGCCAGCGTCATAACCGCCCTTGAGGCCGAAGGTGAAGACCGAGCCGGCACCATTGGGAAGATATTTTTCCTGCGCCGCCTTGTGGGGACTGGATTCCAGCCCTGCATAGGAGACCCAGCTGACCTTGTCATTGCTCTCGAGCCACTTGGCAACCGCAAGAGCATTCTCGCAATGCTTTGCCATGCGCAAAGGCAGGGTTTCTACGCCGGTCAGAATCTGGAAGGCATTAAATGGCGACAGGGTAGGGCCAAGGTCGCGCAGACCAAGCGCGCGGCAGGTGATGGCAAAGGCCATGGGGCCGAATGTGTCGTGGAAGTTGACGCCGTTATATTCTGGTCGAGGCGTGTTGACCATCGGGAACTTGTCGGACTGGCCCCAGTCGAAATTGCCGCCATCGACGATGATGCCACCCATCGAGTTGCCATGTCCGCCAATGAATTTCGTCATGGAATGCAAAACAATGTTGGCACCAAATTCAATCGGTCGGCAGAGATAGGGGCTGGCCATGGTATTGTCGACGATAAGCGGAACCCCGGCGTCCTTTGCTACCCTTGCAAAGCCCTCGATATCGCAGATTACGCCGCCCGGATTGGCAAGGCTCTCGATATAGATGCCCTTGGTCTTGTCATCGATCAAGGCACGGGCAGCCTCGGGATCGAGCGCATCCGTCCATTTGACATGCCAGTCAAAGCTCTTGAATGTGTGGTTGAACTGGTTGAACGTACCGCCGTAAAGCTTGTTGGCTGCGACGATATTGTCACCCGGTCCCATAAGCGAATGGAAGGTAATGAACTGCGCTGCATGCCCGGACGCAACCGAAACACCAGCCGAACCGCCTTCAATAGCCGCGATGCGTTCATCGAGCACTGCGGTGGTCGGGTTGGTCAGGCGCGTATAAATATTGCCGAATTCCTTGAGGGCAAACAGATTGGCTGCATGCTCGGTATCGCGGAACTGGTAAGAGGTCGTCTGATAAATAGGAGTGGAGCGAGCGCCTGTCGTCGGATCGGCCTGAGCGCCTGCGTGAATGGCCAGAGTGGAAAAGCCGGGTGTGGTTTCTTCGCTCATGATAGTCCTCTTGATGATTGCATTGATAGGCGTGCGAAATGTCGTACGAGCGTACCAAATGAGGTGATGAGCCGGTATCGAAAGAACCGGTATGTGAGGTGGACTTTAGACCAGAGCCGGACGGGATTCTATATGAAAATTCAAAACTTCATTTCATAAATTAGATGGAGTGCGCAAAGCTATTCTTAAAAAATGTGAAATCGCGCAAAGTGGCAGAATGAATATCTCTTATATAGTAGAATGCCTTACAGAATGGGAACCAACCTGCAGGCGCTGTCGTTCCATTCTGCGCGCATAAAGCACCCAAGGTGACCGCCACCAATGATGAAGCCAGCCTCAAGGCAGTCGCGAAGTGCGGTTTTGCGGGTTTCGGCCGCTTGTTCCGGATACAGATCATAGATGATGCTGACCTCCGGGTCTGAGGCCTGAAGCTCCGGCAGATGCATGACATCGCCCCATAACAACAGACCATCTTCCCTTGTGCCGATCAAAAAACCGGAGTGCCCATGGGTATGACCGGGCAGGGGGATCAATTCCACGCCATCCCCGACCATGCCAGCAGGCGCGGCAAGCACCCTGTCTCCATAGGCCGCAGCGATCTTGGCTGCGACATCAAAGGCACCCTTCTTGCCTTCGGCCACATCATCAATCTTGTTGGAATTGCGATAGAATGCCCATTCTTTATCGCTAAGGACAATACGCGCCTTGGGAAAATAGGCGCATCCATCTTCGAGCAGTCCAAGGGCGTGATCGCCATGCAGATGGGTGATGAGCACATCATCGATGCTTTCGGGCGTTATGCCGAGAGATGCGAGTTCTTCACGCATGCGTCCATAGCCGCTCCCCCAGCCTGTACCGGCACCACAATCGACCAAGCTTCGCTTCCCGTCCTTTTCGAGCAGAAAGCAATTGACCGGAATCGTGATTTTATCTCGTCCATATCGGCCGCGCGCATCTGCGGCGGCTTCAGATCCGGACAGATGGCAGATGGTGGAGAGCTCATCATCGTGCAGTCCGTCAAAAAGAAGGGTAACTTTGAAGCCCGCCACCATGATTGGTTTTTGCATGCTATTATCCTGAAAAGAAGGGGCAATCAGACCGAAGGCATCAGCTGAACATCACGCTTGGATACTCGATTTTCGGGCAGCGATCCATAACGACCTTCAGTCCTGCCTCTTCGGCTCTTTGTGCCGCTTCATCAGTATAGACATTGAGCTGCATCCAGACGACTTTTGCGCCGATGGCAATCGCCTCATCGGTCACGCCCGCCGCTGCTTCGGAATTGCGGAATATGTCGACCATATCGACGGGGCCTGCAATATCGGCAAGGCGCGCAACGACGGTTTGGCCGAGAATCTTCTGCCCTTCCTTGCCGGGATTGACGGGTATTACCTCATAGCCCGTATCCAGCAGAAAGCTCATGACGCGGTGGCTTGCGCGCTCCGGCCTGTCGCTTGCCCCCACAAGGGCTATCCGCTTGACCGAGGAGAGAATATCCTTGAGATAGTCTGAGCTATAATCCCTGTGATCCATCAATCATTCCCTATTTCAGACTTGGCCAGTCTGCCTTGCGCTTCTCGATGAAGGCATCAATGCCTTCCACCGCATCATCGCCCAGCAGATTGTGTGTCATGACTTTACTTGCAAGATCATAGGCATCCGCAAGTGACATTTCGTCCTGCCTGTAGATCATGGATTTGCCGAACTGTAAGGCTTCAGCCGATTTGCCTGCGATTTCCGTTGCATATTTATCGACCACAATGCGCAGATATTCCTTCGGTACCACGCGGTTGACAATGCCATAGGCCTTGGCTGTATGGGCGTCGACCATCTCTCCGGTAACGAGCATTTCCATGGCCTGCTTGCGCGGTACGGAACGGGTGATCGCCACGCCCGGTCCATTGCAGAAGAGACCGATATTGACGCCGGGCGTGCCAAAATCCGCTTCATTGACGGCAATGGCCAGATCGCAGGTTGCGACCAGTTGGCAGCCTGCGGCGGTCGCGGTGCCCTGAATCTCGGCTATGACAATCTTGCGAATAGACTGGATCTTCTGCATCAATGCCGAGCAGGAGCTGAAAATATGCGAAAAGAAGGCCTCGCCCTTATCGGCATCGCTGCGATGTGTCTTGAATTCCTTAAGGTCATGACCGGCGGAAAAAACCGACCCGTTGGCCGCCAGAACAATAACGCGCGTCTGCTCATCGGCGTCTGCCTGATCAAAGGCACTGGCAAGCGCTTCGATCATCGCACTCGAAAGAGCGTTGCGGTTTTTGGGACGATTCATGATCAGGCGGCGCACAGGGCCGACCTGTTCGATCAATATCGCTGCTTCCGGATCCGTTCCTGCAGATGTCATGATATCCTCCCGAGTCTCATCGCTACCAGATTATGATACAGACCTTGCCCGCTAAACGAAGAGTGAGTCAAGTTTACTATAAATATTCTTAAAAAGGTCTCGATTGTAAAAATTGCCGCATGTGGCCAACGGGTTTAAGGGTCTGCAACGGGCAAAATATCCTCTATTTTGAAGCTGTTGAGTGGCTTGGTATGCCAGTTCAGAACTATTTGAGAATTTACAGCTTTTCCCGGATTTCTGATAATGGAGCCATAACGCAATGGTCAGTGAGGAGATCGGTTATGGAAAGCAAATATGCCTGTGAAGCCCTCAAGAATCATGACGTGTTGAAGATCAACTATCATGGCTATGATCGGGACGTTGAAGTCCATGCGGTTGGCAATACCTTGCGGGGCAATGAGCTGATGTATGTCTACCAGACTTCTGGTGGATCACGCTCTGGCGAACTGGGCTGGAAGAAGATGGTCATAGAGGACGCGAAATTCCTCGGAACCGTCAACGGCGCCGCCAGAACGCCACGTCCGGACTATAATTTCGATGATTCCGGCCTACATGACTATTCCTGCGCTTTGTGAAGACAATAAGCTGAGCAGGAATGTATAAATCAAGCGCCCGCCGCCCCGATATCATGTCGGGGCGGCCTGTTTGGATTTGCATCGCACAACAACATTCATCTACGGCGAGGCGGGTAGGGGTGTGAAATGCCTCATTTTTTGTGGTAATTAATTACCGCAAAAATAAAGCGTTGTTTTATATAGAGAATTTTGAACGAAATCGCTTGACAAAAATATTGGATTATATAAAAGAAGCGCCAGACATTGCGGCGGCCAGAAACGGTCGCCGTTTCACGTTGTCAACATGACACCGAAATACGGAAGTGCAATGAAAACTTTTTCTGCAAACCCTTCTAACATCGAAAAGAAATGGATTCTGATCGATGCCGAAGGTCTGGTGCTGGGTCGTCTGGCTTCGCTTATCGCGATGCGCCTGCGTGGCAAGCACAAAGCTACCTTCACACCGCACATGGACTGCGGCGACAATGTTATCGTTATCAATGCTGACAAGGTCAAGCTGACCGGTCGTAAATACGAGAACAAAAAATACTACTGGCACACCGGTCATCCGGGCGGCATCAAGGAACGTACCGCTCGTCAGATCATCGAGGGCAAGTTCCCTGAGCGTGTGATCCAGAAAGCTGTACAGCGCATGCTGCCAGGCGGCCCGCTGTCCCGCGTTCAGATGTCCAACCTGCGCGTTTATGGTGGCGCTGAGCATCCTCATGAAGCCCAGTCCCCAGAATTGCTGGACGTCAAATCCTTGAACTCCAAGAATGCGAAGGCCTAAGAATGAGCGATACTGTCCAGTCTCTTGAAGACCTCGGCTCCGCAGTTGGCGTAGAAGCTGAAGATTCCGCTCCGGTACATGTACAGAAGCTCGACGCACATGGTCGTGCCTATGCTACCGGCAAACGTAAAGATGCTGTTGCTCGCGTTTGGGTCAAACCAGGCTCTGGCAAGATCATCGTCAACAAGAAAGAAATGAACGCCTATTTCGGTCGTCCGGTTCTGCAGATGGTTGTCAAACAGCCAATCGTTGCCGCCAACCGCGATGGTCAGTTTGACATCGTCTGCACCGTTTCCGGTGGTGGATTGTCTGGTCAGGCTGGCGCCATTCGTCATGGCATCTCCAAGGCTCTGACCTACTATGAGCCGGAGCTGCGTGGCGTCCTGAAAAAAGGTGGCTTCCTTACTCGCGACTCTCGTGTTGTTGAACGTAAGAAATACGGCCGTGCAAAAGCACGTCGTTCCTTCCAGTTCTCCAAACGCTAATATCGCGTTACACCGATACGAATTCGAAAGGCCCGCAAGCGCGGGCCTTTTTTGTGTCTGGCTTTTTGGTAAGCTGGCCTGCTTGGCAAGACAGTTGGGCAGCCTGAGTTGCGGCACTGTCAGGGTTTGCCGTTGCAATCCCATTGATCGGAACAACAAACTGTCGGACAAACAAAAAGCGCGGAGCCATGAATGCTCCACGCTTTGACTGTTTTCTGATTTGTGAGCGCGCCCTTACAAGGTCGGAAAGCTCGGCCTCTTGATGATTTCGTTTATCAGGGTAATGGCCGCAGCGATACCGCCTATCGTGAAGACAACGCTGAGCATTGCCGCAACAGAGCTGCCCAGCAAGGCGACATCATAATTGTCATGCTGGCTTGCGAAGGTCATCAGGCCGACAAGGCCATGGGCGGCACCGCTACCCGGGATCATCGGGATGCATCCGGCAATTGCCAGCATGCTGCCACCGGTGGGCACGAAAACAGGGAGCAGATAAAGCAGGCGCACATAGACGGTAACCGCCGCCGCCGCTACGGTTGAAGACATCGCCAGCCCCCATTCTGCGTCCATTCCCACCGTGCGAACGCCAAGTGCTACAGCACCGCCGATGGCTGTCCAGCCGACCGTGCGCCAGCTGAAATTGAACAGAATGCCGAAGCCGGAAGCGGCAATCGCACCGAAAATCATATGATGCAGGATGCCGTGGTCGAGCAATTGGTCATAAGAACCAAACCGCATCAGAATATAGCGGGAAAGCGCTACGCCGACAGTGAGGAAAATCAGGGCCATGAAGACCGAAATGGCTCTGGCGCTGCCAAGGGTGGGGGAGCCCTCCATGATATCCGTCTGCGCATTCATCGCGGGCACGCCGGGAACAAGAAGGAGAATCGAGGAAAACATCGCCATCTCGGGCGTCAGGCTGCCGATCAGTTGCGAGATCAGCCCGCCAATGGCTGAAGAAACAAAGGCGACGATGGTGACCATGGCAAACACATTCTGTTTGTGCAGAACCATGAAATGGCGAATGGTCTGGCCGATGAAGCCGGCAAACCAGATCGGCAGAAACGCCATGGCATCAGTGCCGAGCAACTGGCCGAAAGAGGCGCAGGCAAGACCCGTCGCCAGCGCCACCGTGACCCAATGATGCTTGGGCGTCTTTTTCCTCAGTCCAGCCACTTCAGTGACAATGTCTTCAGCAGACATGGAGCCCTGAGAGGCGCGAACAGCGAGGGCGCGTGCAGCATTGTTAAGCTGAAGATTGACGCCATGCGGTCCCACTTGCAGCAAGCGGCTAATGGTGTTGCCTGCGTCATCCAAGTCTCTGACCGTCAGGCCGATAGATGCATAACCGATACGGACGGCAATCGTTTCGGCGCCCAGTCCCTGCACAACCATTTCGATACCATTGCGCACCACTTCCGCCTTGGCACCGGACTCCATGAGAATGCAGCCAACATTGAGGGCTGACATTGATATTTTTTCAAGATGCCTGTGTCTGAGGCGCATCTGGTCCTGATTGCTTGCGATGTCGGTCATTTCCTGGTCTCTTTCAAAGCCTGTCCGGCAGTGGGTCAAGATATCTGTTGGGGCTTGCTGATTCCAAGTTGTGCCCAGATCTTGGAAACGGTTATCGCTTGTTCTCGTCCGCGCTGCCCAAAGAACTTTTGTGAGAACTTCTCCGAAAGCTTCTCTGCGCACGCCCTGCCGCAATCGGCAAGAATGAGCGCTTCAAACTTAACATATCGTGCTGCGGAACGAGAATGGATCCTGACTAACCCAAACCGAGCAATAAATGCACCGGGATTGTTGCATCAGCAGATAAACTAAAAATGCATGGCTGAAAAATCAGGATGCTTCAATCAGTATGGAAGAGAAAGAAAATTTCGCAAACAAGGCGGGGGAAGCGGGGCGCCCATTTGGACCGTGCCAGTGTCACTTTGCGTTTTTCAACGATAGTAACACTGGCACGACCTTGCCCAGCGGAACGGGTAATTCCAGCTGGCAAAGCCCGACGTGATGGGTCTAGGTGGGTGTCGGGCTATTTCCTGAACAGACTTGCTGTCCAGAAAATTCCATTATTGGCTCGCATAGATTTTGCTACGCGGCCTGAAAAAAGACTTATCGGATCAGATGACTTCTCCACGTTTGAACTTGACCCCGTAGAAAATCGCAAACAATACGGGAACCACGATCAGCGTCAGAACGGTGGCCGTTGCCAGCCCGAACATGATGGTGACCGCAAGTGAGTCGAAGAAAATGTCGGTGATCAGGGGGATAAGCCCCAAGACAGTGGTCAGCGCAGCCATGGTAACGGGGCGCAGGCGGGAAATGGCGGCGCGTGTTATGGCATCATGGATGGTGACGTGATCCTCTTCATTCAGGCGCTTGATTTCCTCAATCAGCACAATGCCATTCTTGAGCAACATGCCTGAGAGGGAGAGAAAACCGATCAATGCCGTGAAGCTGAATGGCAGATTGAAGATCAGAAGACCGGCCGTAACCCCGATGATCGCCAGAGGCACCGTCAACCAGACCACGATGGTTTGCTTGAAAGAGTTGAACAGCATCACCGTGATAGCGAACATCACCAGCACACCGAGGGGAACGTTGGCAAATACGGCAGCCGTCGCTTTCGACTGATTGTCATATTCGCCACCCCATGTCAGCTCATAGCCCTGAGGCAGTTGCAGAGCTTCAACCTTGCCTCTGAGGCGTCCAAACAGCTCCAGACTGGATGTGCCTGAATTCGGCGCAACATCTGCCCAGACCTGAATGGTGCGTTTGCGGTCTCTGCGCATGATCAGTGGGTCTTCCCAGGCCAGATCGATGGAATGGACAACCTGATCAATGCTGACATATTGGCCCAGCACGGAGCTGTAAACCTGAATATCGCTCAACTGATCGACTTTGCTGCGTTCTTCCAGAGGAGGGCGCAGGATGATCGGCATAATATCGGAACCATCGCGAGCCTGTGCGATGGTCAGGCCATGGACATTGAGCAGGATCGCCTTGTCGATATCGGCTTTGGTGATGCCCAGACGACGTGCTTCTGCTTCGGCAAATTGCGGCCGCAACACCTTGGTGCGTTCCTGCCAATCCTGACGAATATTCACGGCATCCGGATCGGTGCGGTAGATATCAATCACCTTGTTGGCCAGCTGGCGTAAAATGGCGGGATCCGACCCCGTAATGCGCGCCTCGACTTTCGAGCCGGCGGCAGTGCCAAGCTCAAACCGGCTTGTCTTGATGAAGGCGTAAGGGGCGTTTTCCTTGAGATTTTTGTCGACCCATTGGCGCACGTCTGCCAGATCGTCGAAATCTTTCACTTCGATGATGAATTGCCCGTAATTGGCATAAGTGCGCTCTGCGCTGTAGGTGAGCATGAAACGCTCTGCGCCAGCTCCGACTGTGGTTGTTACCTGCTTGATCTTGTCATTCTTTTGCAGGATCGACTCAAGACGATCCATATCATCAATGGTGGCCCGGATGTCCGAGCCCTGCGGCAACCAGTAATCAACCGTCAGCATGGGCAGCTTCGAGGTTGGGAAAAAGGATTGTCCGACAAAACCGAACCCGTAAATGGCGGCACCCATGCCTGCGATCATCACGAGACTGGTACCCCAGCGCCAGCGCAGGGAAAAGAGCAGCATGGATTTGTAAATCTGATAGACAAAGCCCTTGTAGGGATCGATAGCCTCGCCGAACTTGTCCTCTTCTTCGAGCTGGCTTTCCTTGAACATCACGGATGCCAGAAATGGCGTGAGGGTAATGGCCAATATCCAGGAAAGCGTAAGCGAAATCATCAGCACCCAGAAGAGGGAACCGGCATATTCGCCCGTCTTGTCCGGAGAAAGGCCGATAGGGGCAAAGGCTACGACGGAAATGGCCGTGGCTCCGAACAATGGCCAGACCGTCTGGGTGACGATCCTGTGTGCGGCTTTCACCTTGCTCAAGCCCTGCTTCATGCCAACCAGAATGCCATCGGTAATCACAATCGCATTGTCCACCAGCATCCCCAGCGCAAGGATCATCGAGCCAAGAGAGACCCGGTGCAGGGGCATGCCAATCAACTCCATAACCATCAGCGTGCCACAGATCGTCAGCAGCAGAATGAAGCTCATCAGGATGCCGGATCTCAGCCCCATGGTGACCAGCAGCACCACAATGACAATAAGAATGGACTCGCCCAGATTGACAAGGAAGTCATCGATCGAGGCGGTCACCTGTTGCGGCTGATTATAAATTGTGTGCAGCTCGACGCCCACCGGTCGATTGCTTTCCAGCTCCTTGAGGCGTTCAGAAACATTATTGCCGACCTTGGTAACATTCACCCCTTCGGCAAAGGAGATGCCAATGGTCATGGCCGGGCTGCCATTGAAGCGGTAGACATGGCTTGGCGGGTCGGCGTAATCCACCTTGATATCGGCAACATCGGAAAGATAGACCACATCGTCGCCCGTCTGTCCCAGCAGAATATCCTTCATCTGGTCGACATTGCTGTAATCGCCGGTGGAGCTGATGCGGATATATTCACTACCCACCTTAATGCTGCCTGCATTGGTGACAACATTCTGATTTTGCAGAAGGGACTGAAGGGATGTGATGGACAGATTATGCGCAGCCAGCTTGGAGCGGCTGATCTCCAGAATGATTTCCTTTTGCAAGCTGCCGCCAATGGCCACCTTGCCAACGCCATCAACAAGCACCAGATCGCGCCTGAGAAAATCGACATAGTCGCTCAGTTCCTGATGGCTGTAGCCATCGCCGGTAACCGCCAGATAGATGCCATAGACATCACCGAAATCATCATTGATGACCGGCGAATAGGAGCCGGACGGCAGATCAGAGCTCATGTCATTGATCTTGCGCCGCATCTCGTCCCAGATCTGCTTCAGCTCGGCGTCGCGATATTTGTCTTTCATCACCACGGTAACCTGACTGAGACCGGCAGAGGAAATCGAGGTGATATGATCGACATAAGGCAATTGCTGCAAGGCTGTCTCGATGGGCAGCGTGATCTCTTCCTCGACCTCAAGCGAGGAGGCACCGGGATAATAGGTGGCGATGACCGCTTCCTTGATGGTGAATTCAGGGTCTTCCAGACGGCCCAAATTCATATAGGCATAGATACCTCCAGCGAGCAGCAGGATGGTCATCATCCAGCTAACGACCTTATTCTCGATGGCATAGTCTGTGAGTGTCATTACTATCGTCCTGCGAACAACCCGCCCCTGAGATTGCGCTCCATATGCGCCTTCCTTGATCCTCCATTAACAGCCTCGATTGATGCTGGGGAGGGCTGAGACGCTGGCAAAATGCGGCCTGGAGAGTGTCTAGAGCCCACCTTCTTTTTTGAATGAACGTACCTTCATGCCTTCCGTGACATAGGAAACGCCAATGGCAATGACACGGTCTCCCTCACTGAGGCCATTGGAGATGCGCAATTGCCCATCCTGAAGCCCGTAAACCTTGACCTCGGTCTTGTGTGCCTCATTCTGTTCATCCAGTTTCCAGACCCAGCGTTTCCCATCCTGATCAAACACGGATTCCAGCGGCACCAATACGCCCCCGTCATTGCTGTTGCTCAGAAGGGTGGCAAGATCGATGCTTGCGGTGACGCTCATGCCGGGAAAAACAGTGAGATCATCCGGGCGCGGCATTGTAACGGTCACAGCGTAAGAGCGGGTCACACTGTCCGGAATGGTGTCGATTTCCTTGTAGGAAGCCTCGTAAGATTTGCCCGGCAGGGAATCAAACTGGATCGCCAGATTGGGATAGACGGCCAGTTTTTTCGGGTTGAAGCGCAAGAACAGCTTTTCGGGCACATTGAATTCCACGTTGATATCGTTGGTTCCGAGAAACTGGACAATCTGTGTCCCGGCTGAAACCGTCTGATAGCGTTCGACATAGGTCTGGGCGACAATCCCGTCAAAAGGCGCGGAAAGTTCTGTATATTTTACATTATCCTTCGCCGACTTGAGAGCAGCCTCTGCGGCTGTGAAGGTGCTTTGCGCCGAATCCAGCGTCGATTTGGCGACATGCTCTTTTTCAAACAGCTTCTGGGTGCGTTCAAGGCTGATCTTGGCCAGATCATAGGCCGCCTGCTGTGAGGCAACGACGTTGCGATAGGGCTCATCATCAAGCCGGGCAATCAGGTCACCCTCTTTCAAATTCTCGCCTGCATGTACGGGGAAATCTTCGATCTGCCCGTCGACCCGAAAGGATAGAATGGCCTTTTTAGAGGCTTTCGTTACGCCGGGGAAGGCTTTCGGCAAGCTAAGCGCGACCCGTTGGGCCGTCGCGATCTTGGCCGGGCGTGCATTTGGGTCTTCAACCACGCCTTCATTTGCATCCGCCGAAGAAAAGAGAGAGTTGTTGCATCCAGACAGCAAAATAGCCATCAGGCCGATCAGCATGAAGTGTTTGGTCATGAGCTAACCCGGAAAAGAGGTAATGCGAACTTTTTGCGCATTGATAATTCTACGCTTGCCTGAAATTTATATACATTCGTGTATGATTAAATGTAAAGTGGAAAAACTCTTTTGAAACTGCTATCCACCTCTGCGGGGGAGGTGCAAGACTGATAATATTGCTGATGGACAAGAGCATGGCCAGAAAAACAAAAGCTGAAAAAGAAAAGACATATCAGGCCTTGATCGAAGCTGCGGCAGAATTGTTCCGCTGTCAGGGCTTCACCGCGACCACTCTGAATGAAATCGCGGAGCGGGCAGGGGTGACGCGTGGCGCCTTCTACGGCCATTTTTCCGATAAATCCGAAGTCATTCAGGCGATCTGGGAAGAGCAGGCCTTGCCATTCTTTGAGCCGATCCGGGAAATCTTGCAGAATTTGCCTGATGAAAATCCGGCGCAGGCTTTTCGGCAGCAGATCAACAACCTGTTGGAACTGTTTGAAGACAACAATATCGTCGGTCGAGCCTTCTTCATCATCATGCATAATATGGAAATTTCGGACAAGGATGAGAGATTGCTCGGTTTCCTGAAGGACAAATACCGGCTCTATGAGAATGTTCTCTGTTGCGCCTACAACAAGCTCTCGGATGCCGGTCAGCTCAAAAGTGGTATCAATCCAGAGCATGCCGCCTTGGGATTTCTCTATATATTGATTGGCATGATCAATATGGCACTGATGCCCTTTGGCGACTTCGATTTTCAGCGTGACGGATATCCGGTCTTCGAACATCATCTCAACAGCGTTCTCAAGCAGTAACATAAGTCTTGTTGCATGAATGAATGTCATCAATCTGCTTTGGTCTGGATGGCGGGTCTTTCAGAGTGAAACCGCAAATGATTGAACATGCAAAGGAAAATGCTCAACTTATTTCACTCGTCCTGTAACCGCCCGATTTCGCGAGACTATCGAGCCTTATGTGGAAATGTCAGATTGATGACAAATTAGACATTGATTCAGCCCCTCCAGATCTTTAAACAGGTCCGCGGAGAGGTGGCCGAGTGGCTGAAGGCGCGCCCCTGCTAAGGGCGTAGGCGGGTAACTGTCTCGAGGGTTCGAATCCCTTCCTCTCCGCCATTCCCCTTAATAAGTAATTGAAATTAAATAACTTTCTTCAGAGTATGGAAGTTCTTCCCACAATTCTTCCGCCGTGTACGACTAAGTGAGTCAATTCTCTTTTGTAGAGTAGGGATACGGTTGAGCGATTTCGCTTTCCTCTGATATGTGCTCAAAAAGACTCTACCGGCAATCAGTATTCCCAATGTTCGTAAGCTAACGGTTCTGCTTTGAGCTTATCTCTGGCAAGTTGCCATGACGGAAGAAATTCATTCATAAGGGATTTGAAACGGTCATTATGATGGCGCTCGTGTAGATGCACCAGTTCATGAACCACGATATATTCCAAGCATTCGGGGGACTTTTTTGCCAATTCCAAATTGATCAGAATATGACCTGTTGTTGTATTGCAACTTCCCCATTTCGTTTTCATTTTTTGAATGCGCCAGCCACTGGCTTCTTTTTGAATCCTAGGTTGCCACTTTTCAAATAAAGCCGAGGTTTCTTTCTTAAGAAAACAGCGATACCAGTCTTGCAGTAGCTGTTCCTTTTTGTTCAGGCCTACTGACTTCCGAATTTCCATTCTCAAAATCGAGTTGTTTACTATCTGGATCCTGTTGGTGGTCGAGTTTTCAATCACTTTCAGTCTATATCTTTGCCCACGAAAATAGTGACTTTCTCCATCAACATATTTCCGCTCAGATTGCCTTGGCTGATTTTGGAATTCCTGTTGTCTTTGCCTTATCCAGGGCAATCGGGAAATAATTGCCAATCGGACACGTTCTTCATCAAAATGAATTGGGCAGGACAACTTGATTCTTCCGTCAGGAGGGCATACCGACAGATGGAGGTTTTTGATTTTTTTCCGTGTTACTTGGACATCAAGACCAAGAATATTTACCGATATGTTATTTGTATTCATATTGTTGCTTTGCCAACTCGACAATTCTAAAGACAAGCTCTTCGTCGTTTACCACGGCATAAACTGCGGACATAACTTCCCGTTCTTTCTGTTGGTTGCCAATCCAGTCAGCGCGTTTCGATGATCTGATTGCGTTATCGACGTCCAGCACCCACTGTGCATCTTGCTTGATATTATCATACAAAGCTTTTTTGGCTGCTGTGTTTACGCCCTTTGGATATTGGTTAGAATCAATGCCACCTGGATTTACGACTTGTGCCGAAAGCTCTTTCACACGTTCCAGGTAGGTTTTATAGTCCATTGCCTGTTCACGGCGCTCTTTGATTAGAGCATTTAGCAACTCAGACATCTTTTCATAATATTTCGGGTTGACGTCTTTTTCATCGATGATTGTCTTCCGAATATTGTTTTCAATGGTCTCTGCCATGGATTCTTCAGAATCCATTCCGTCCAGCACAGGGCTATCTAACGCTTCCTCACCTCTTTTCACTATAAGATCAACAAGGCCAAGCTCTTCAAAATCGGCAATAACCTCACTGTCTTCGGCGCGAATGTATGTATCAAGCAAATGGCGCATGGCTGGCTCATAGATCTTCATATCCACGTAATCACCACTAGCAAGCTTCACTTCATCCCGCACTTTGGAGAAGTGTTCCACCTCTGCTTTGATTTCCTTGAAATCGTCCTCAGTATATCCCGCCTCAGAAAACTCATTCGCAAGATTGGCGTATGCACGCAACAATCCAGCCACGCATTTGTAAAGCGCAATCCTCTTTGGCTCACATTCTTGTAGCTGGCCTTCAATCGCAGGATCACCGCAGAAATAACGACGATATTCATTTTGGCCACGCGGCTCGAGAACAGGCTCGCAGATTGCTTTGACTTGTTCTCGTGCTTCCTCAAGCCGTTCCCTTGCTTTCTCGAGGCGGTTGCTTAACAGACCCGCAACGTCAGCTTTCTCGTAATTATCAAAAGCGCCGCTTGTATAGTCATCAATAGCCCCTTCAAGGCGGTTGAACAGGTCTTTATAGTCGATGATATAACCGTATTCCTTGTCATCTCCATCCAGACGGTTCACGCGACAGATGGCCTGGAACAAACCATGGTCACGCATTTCCTTGTCGATATAGAGATAGGTCGCTGACGGTGCGTCAAAGCCGGTCAAAAGCTTGTCGACCACAATCAACAAACGCATCTGGCCAGGTTCTTTCACAAACTTGGCCTTGACCTTCTTTTCGAACTCTTCGGCCATATACATGGCTTCTTCTTCTGGTTTTTCGAAATATTCAGCGAGCATTTTGCGGTAGATATCGTACTGACGGAGCTTCTCTGTCATACCTGCACCGCCGTCTTCACCCTTAATATCTGCAGGCGAAGGCTTGTAACTGGTGACGATGGCACATTTTCCCGCCAAATCAGTCTTGCTGAAAAGCTCATAGACCTTGCATGCCTGATAAATCGAGCTACAGACCAACATGGCGTTGCCACGTCCGTCCATCAGGCGTGGCTTGATCTCCATGTCCATAAGGATGTCGTTTACAATCTGCTCAAGGCGTGATTGGCTTGAGAGCACCTTTTTTAGCGTGCCCCATTTCTGCTTAAGCTGAGTTTTTGCGAGGTCTGATAGCCCTTTGGTTTTGATATCAAACCATTGATCGACCTTCGCTTGAGAGGTGACGTTCTGATCAATGTCTCTGGCTTCATAACGCAGATCCAGCACCACGCCGTCTTCAACGGCCTCATCAAATTTGTAGGTATGGATGAAGGCGCGGTCCGGGTTTCCATCGCCAAAGGTTTCCATCGTGGTTTTCTGGTCGCTTTTTAAAAGCGGCGTACCGGTAAAACCGATAAAGGTTGCCTTGGGCAAAATCGCCCGCATGGCTTCGTGCAGTTTGCCAGACTGCGTGCGATGACACTCATCGACAAAGACAAAGGCCTCGCCCTTGGCTGAGAAGTCGGAGGGCAAATTGGCTTTCAGATCCTTGATATAGTCCTCTGTTGCCTTGTCATCATCACCTTCTGAGCGGCTACCGAATTTATGAACAAGCGAGCAGATAAGCCATTCTTGTGAAGCGTTTAGTGTACCGATCAAATCCTGCCCGTTTTTGGTGCGATAGATTTGTTCATCCACCCCCATGAACACGCCTTCGATCTGCTCATCAAGCTCAGTTCGGTCTGTGACGACAAGAACTCTGGCATTCGCGACATGTTCGCGTATCCATTTGGCCAGCCAAACCATGGTGAGGCTTTTGCCCGATCCTTGCGTGTGCCAGATAATGCCGCTATGGCGCTGCTGGATATAGCCGTGGGCCGCGTTCACACCGAAGAATTGATTGTGGCGGCAGGTCTTTTTGATGCCCGCATCAAAAACGATGAAGTCGTGAATGATGTCTAGAAAACGTTTCTTCGCGCACATCTTGCGCAAATGGAACAGAAGCAAGTCGCCCGCGGGCTGCTCGCCTTCTTCTTTCCATTGGTAATAGTGCTTTTCTGGCGTTTCTATCGTGCCGTAGCGCAAGCCTTCGCTGTCATTGCCCGCCATGACAAGCTGCATGGTGGTGAAGAAGTTGCGAATAAATTCTTTCTTCTGGTTGTCCAGATTTTGTCGAATGCCTTCACTCACAGAAACGCAGGAGCGCTTGAGTTCGATCACACCCAAGGCAATGCCGTTCACATAGAGGACGACGTCGGGGCGCTTTTTGTTCTCGCCGCGCACCGTGACCTCTTCGGCCACATAGAAATCATTGTTCTCGAAATTATCCCAATCAACGAGCCAGACGGTTTTATTCTGCTCTCCTGCTCCTTCCTTGGCTTTCACACCATACCGCAAGAGACGGTAAACCTCGCAGTTGGCATCATAGAGGTGGCGACCATCACCAAGGGCAGAGGCTTGTTCCAGTGAGCGAAAGGTGCGCGTTATCAGAGCGTCGCTATAGCCCCGCTTCTTTAGCCAGGCGTTGAGCAGGTCTTTTTCGATGTTTAGATTGTCTTGATCGTGGCGATTGCCAAGATAGGTATAACCGAGCTCTTCACGGAACAGCTTGATGACGCGGTTCTGCGTTTCTCTTTCCTTTTGTCCGACTTTCCCCATCTTGCTCTCCCCCTAATTCTTAAACAGCTTGAAACTCACTTGGTAACGATAAAAATCAATATTGTTGGTCACCCGCAAAGCGCGGCGCAGGCGCAGATCATCCTCCAGCGCAATGATTGCTCCACGCACGCTTTGGCCTTCATCGGCCAGATCATCAAGGACAAAGCCCATATAACGTTGGATCTGTCCGACCACGGCATCGCTGGCGCGGCCTTTTTTCAGCTCGATAACCAGATATTCGCGTCGGTCCTTACTGATGGCCAATATGTCGATATTGCCCGTATCTGATGGATATTGTTGGCCGACGACTTCCCCTTCATCTTCGACAATATCGTAGTCCTGCCCAAGCTCGGTATGGGCCCAGTTGGAGACGAGGAAATCCTCGAGATGCTTTTCCAGCGCAAAGACGCTTGGGTCTTCGACCAGCTCATCGGTTGAAATCAGGGTTGGTGGTGCCTTGCCTTCGATCAGGCTTTCGATTTCAGGGCCGTGTTTGGAAATGTTGGATACCGTGCCGATGGAACCGGCAGAGTTGCGTAGAGCCTGGCTCATCTCGGCGCGGTCTATGGTTTTTTCAAACCAATTCACCTTGCGACGATGAGGCAGGAGGTCCGTATCAACGTAATAATAATCACCGACAATTTCACCGACATAATAGTCTCCATTGCCGGTTGGGCAGAGGACAATATCGCCGATCTTGCTGCCCTTGCAGATGGTGTGCAGCATGCCACAAGCCAAACCAGCAGCCACTTTGGTTTTTTCCGGATTCTTTTCAAGAAATGTCGGGATGAATTGCTTGTTGAAGGGCCGCCAGTCATCAGGCAACGAATTGGACAGATCAAAATTCAGCCCCCAATCGCCGCCGATGAAACCGCCAGCATGGCATTCCTTGGCATAGCAGCTCTTGCGGCCCAGCATGATGCGATAATAATTGCGAGAGGTCGTCATATCAGCCGTTTCCTCCCCGTCAGCAATTCCTGCATCATGCCCTGCTTAAGGGCTTTGGTTTTGGCGAGGCGCTTTTCAAGAGATACAATTTCACCGTCAAAAAAATCGATGGCTTTGACAATTGCTTCCTGCTCTTCTTTCTTCGGTTTTACGAATGGAAAATTTTGCACTATTTTAGTGTCTAGTACACCTGCTGTATTTCCCGCTGACGTAACTAGCTTTAATAGATCCTCCGAATTTCCAAGTATATAGTACGTTAAGTATTTAGGAGAAATTTCGATGTTTGGAAGCAGAGCCTTAACATCTTGATTAAAAGCAACTGTATCTATGGCGAGACCTGCTCTAATTTCATTATGTAGTGCGCTGCCACGAACCAATAAAAGTGTTGCTCCGACTGGACAAAGCTTACTGCCTGATATCACAGCTTCTTTAGTGATGAACTGGTCAGATGTAAAAATTTCAGACTGCTTTAATGTACTTGCACTAATCCAAGGAATGGTTCCGCGCCAATACAGTTCATTAGATCGATTAGGCGTACCCCCTGACAGCCAGGTGGTACATTTTCCCAGTTCAGTAATATCCCAATCCTCTGGGATTTCGCCGAGTTCGGTTTGCTTGAAGCCCTTGCCTTGGCCGAAGCCTGGGAGGCGGGTTTTGCCGGTTAGGAGTTGTTGCATCGCGCCGGTCTTGATCTGGCGCTTTTTGTCAATCAACGCCTCCAACGCCCCAATCAACCCATCCACATCCGACAGCGCTTCAGCAATGGCTTTTTGCTCGTTAAGTGGCGGGATCGAAAGCAGCAAACACTCTAGATTTGCTTTATTAAGTTTGTAGCGGTTGGCGCCTTGCCGCGTTAAATAAGCGGTTATATCACGATGCTTAAAAAAACAGCAGAACCATTCGGGCGAGTTTAGGTCTCCACGCACAAGATGAGCGTGGTTGTTTACGTTAAACTTCCCTGTTGCGAATTGGGTTTGTGGGAAAGTTGCAAATTTTAGGAAGTGATCTCCATCTTCTCCGATTAGTGCATATTCACCTTGGACTCTAAACTCATTTATTAAATCTTGAACTCTTGTGGGACCGTAGTACGGATAGGGGCCGGGGATCGTCAGCCGTATCGCTTGGCTAATTGGGAGTCGCAAATTATTTTCGATTTTGTAAGCGGATCCTACCGGCATCACTTTCCAATCCTCTGGAATGACGCCAATTTCAGTCTGCTTGTATCCTGCCTTTACCATGTCAGCCCCATTTTCTTGAGGTGTTCTTCAACGCGGGCGCTGTAGGTTTTTACGTCGTCGGTGAGGCTTGGCAGGGTGTGCTGATAGCGCTCTTCAAGGACCTTGACGCGGGTGGCAAGATGTTGGGTGACGCGCTCAATTTCCTCAACAATCTGCGCCTTGACGCTGGCGAACCATTTGTCGAACAGCACAATCTCCTTGATCTCTTCAAGGCTCAAGGCCGGAATTCTTTCAAAGACCAGTTTGTCGAGCGCATCGACTTTTGCCTTATGGGCGCTTTTGGCGGATTTCACCGCGTTGTTGAGCTGGAGCCATTTATTAAGCGCCGCGATTTCGTCCTTGTCATTGCTTTGCTTCTTGGCAGCTTTGACTTCTTTCTCGGCCACTGCACCTTTATCATTGGTGCCAGCTTCGAGCAGACCTTCTTCGCCGGTATTTTCTTCGGTGAACGTCTCCAGCTCTTGCGTTGCATCATCAAGCTTTGCCTGCAGGGCGTCGATCTCGGCTTGCTCCTTGGCGAAATATTTCACGATCACAAGGGCGGGCGGGATGATGTCGCTTTTATAGCGCTCTTTGCTCTTGGCTTTGCCAAATTCGAAGTCGTGTTCTTCCTTGTATTTCGGTTTGCCGTTCTTGTCCTTGACCGGCACCAGCTTGCGTACCTTGTTCGCAACCGCCCAATCGTCCTGCACGATCAGATGAACATCGTCCTCCATCACCTCAGCCCAATAATCCATCAGGATCTGATAGATGTCGTATTTGCTGATGAGGTCCGAACCTGCGTAAGCCTCTAGCAAATCTTCGGACAGATCGAAGATGACTTTCTTGGGTTTGTCGCCTTGTTTGATGGCGGCCAGCGCGTCTTTATGCGCGTCTTTCCAAGCCCCAAAACGCTCAAGTGCGCTTTGCTTGAAGGTGGCAAATTCAGGATGCTCCAGAATGGTTGCCTTCACCTCGCGGCCATCGATCAGGGCTGAGGCATAGCCTTTGCGGGCTTCCTCGCCGAACAAGGTTGTGCGCAGAGTAGGGAAGACATCCCAGTAATTTTGCAATGCGTCGATATCTCGCTTCGGTATGCCGCCATTCAGATGGGCATCCAGATCGTGAATATCTTCCGCCGCACTGGAATCGATATAGCGTGGAATGTTGAGGTTATACTCGTTCTTGCCGGAAATTTCGGTAAAAGGCACAAGACGGGAATAGCCATCGATCTCGCGCTGATTGTTAAACACATCGATGATGCGGTGGATGTCCTGCGACCGCAGGCGGTTCTTGTTGCCGTCCTTGATGAAGCCCTTGCTGGCGTCGATCATGAAAATCGGGCGCTCGTGGCCAGCGGATTCCTTGTCGATGACAATGATACAGGCCGGAATGCCGGTGCCGTAAAAGAGGTTGGCAGGCAGGCCGATGATGCCCTTGATATAGCCCTGGCGAATGATGTTGCGGCGAATGTCCGCCTCTGCATTGCCACGGAACAGCACGCCATGGGGCAGAATGACCGCGCCTTTGCCTTTGCTTTTCAGCGATTTGATGATGTGCAACAGAAACGCATAGTCGCCATTTTTTTCTGGTGGCGTGCCATATTCAAAGCGCTCGAACTTGTCTTCATCGACCTTGATGCCATTGCTCCAGGATTTCAAAGAGAATGGCGGGTTGGCAACGGCATAATCGAAGGTGCGCAATTTACCTTCGTCATCTTTCCAGTGGGGTTCCGCTAATGTGTCACCCTGCCATATGTCGGCTGAAGCTGAGTTGTGCAGAACCATATTCATTTTTGCGAGCGCTGCGGTGGCCTGTTCTTTTTCCTGCCCGTAAAGGGTTAGCCCGTTCGGCGCTTCATCATTCACCTTCAGTAGCAAAGAGCCTGACCCACAGGTCGGGTCATAGGCAGTCATGTCCTGCGGGGTTTGATCGCCGATCCCCATGACGCGGGCCAAGATGCGGGAAACTTCTGCTGGGGTGTAGAACTGCCCCTTGCTCTTGCCGGATTCGGTTGCAAAGTGACGCATGAGATATTCATAGGCGTCGCCGAGAAGGTCATCACCATCAGCACGGTTCTTGCCCAGATCGAGGTCTTCAAAGATACCGACAAGCTTGCTGAGCGTGTCGACCATCGCCTTGCCCTTGCCTAGCTTGTCTTCATTGTCAAAGTCGTTGTCCGCGTTGGATAGCCAGTCCATGCCGTTTTTTTTGGCAAACGCGGAGACGATTTCGTTCATCCCTTCGCCAATACCCGTTTTGCCTTTCAAAGCCACCATGTCATTGAAGGAGCCGCCTTCTGGAACTTCCAACGTTCCAAAGGGCAGATTGGTGTATTTGTCCGTGACGTATTTCATGAAGAGAAGCGTCAGGATGTAGTTCTTGTACTGGGAGGCGTCCATGCCGCCGCGCAACTCATCGCAACTGGCCCAGAGAGCGGAATAGAGTTCAGTTTTTTTAATTGCCATTTATCATTGTCTTCCAAAAACGGATCCAGGTCAGAGACTCGAAGCAGAAGTGTCTGCAATCAAATAGTATTTTGGTGGTGTGTTCCTCAAGTCTGTTTTTCGCAAGGCTACAGGCAATCGGAAGGCCCTTCAACGTAGAGGCGATCTTTCCGGTGCAAAATGAGACAAGTTGCCAACTTGCCAGCAATTTCCTCAGTAGAGCGCAAAATTGGTGTGGGTTTTTGTCATGCCGCCGTTGGAGCAATCGATTCGAGCGTCATGGAAATAGCATTGTGTCTGTGGGTAGACATCCTCTGTCAGACTAATTCATATCAAGTTCCCTATCATCACCTGAAATGGAAGGCTCAAGGTCGGCGTCTCCATCAATGGCATCGAGCAGATCAATGAGGTCTTCAATTAGATCCGCAATGCGCTCTCTCAGTTCAAGAAAAGTCAGTGGCTTAGTTCTATCGATCATCGTAATCTCTCCATACTTAAAAATACCGCTTTTCACTGCACGCAATAATGGGTTTTCTCTTTTGAATTCCGCCCTCATAAAAATCCAACTTCCCCACCGGTCCGCGGCTGGGATTGTCCCAGAGATTGGATGCCCCCTCCCGTCAGGGTGAGGGTGCTTCTTTGCTCTCTTGGGTATGGTAGTTAAGGATGTCTTTGAAATGATGACGTTCGAGCCGGAGATATGGCCCAGAACGTCATCAGTTTTGAGATTGCCCATCTGCAATTCTGGGACGTGGAAAATGGCAACGTCCCATATTTAAAGATGAGACGTCTTCACAATGAAGAAGGGATTCTGCTTTTCCCGTTTCTGCCTTTGGGGTTGTTGGCCCTGGCGATTCTGACCGGGAAATCCTCACCCTTCTTCCATGCCCTGTAGAGTTTGCGGCCAACGGGTGCTTCATATTGGCTGCAGGCGAGTTCGGTCAGTTCATACATGGCCCCGCGTGCTGCTCCATTGACACCAAGGCAGGGTGTTTCGGTCTGGACGATGAAGCCTTTGGCTTGCAGATCATGGAAAGCTCTTGCCGCCGTGTTGTCGCTGACGCCTAGTCTCTGCGCTGCCTGCCGGACGCTTAGGCAAATCCGCCCATTGTTATTGTTGTTGGGGCCGCGCCATTCGAGCTTGAGCCAAGGATAAAGCGCTTGCGCAGTGGGAGAAAGAGCCCGCCAGGCGGGTTCCTCCATCATGGAACGGATGAATTTTGTCCAATGCTCTGATTTGGTTTCTTTTCCCGGTTTCGGCATAAGATCATCCCTTCCTGCTAGGTGCAGTTTCGTCGCGTTTTGCGATTTGTGCCTGCTGCCAGGAATGAATTTCGCTTTCTGCCCACGCGACGGCGCGAATGCCCAGCTTGACCGGTTTCGGGAACCGGTTTTCCTTCATCGCTTCATAGATTGCGCTTCTGCGCAGACCAACCCTGATTTCAACATCTGGCAGTCGTAGAAACTTCTCGGTCATAACCGCTTCTCCTTGGTTTGTGATGTAACAAGGAGAACGGTAGTGGACGATTTCAGTTGGTTGATAAGTCGTCGCAAATTTCTGAATCTGGAGAGAGTAGTTGTTTCTCAAGAAATGAAATGTTTTTATAATCATTATTGTTAGCAGGTTAGGATTACGCCTAATTCAAATGTTGATGGCTACGAAGAGGCACGACAGAGCCGGAAACTTCTTTGCCCATCAGGAACTGCGACCAAGAATCCAGTACGGCACGCCGTCTTTGCAACATTGTCCATCGTCGAATGCTTTGGGACTGATGTGTGTGGTTATGACTGGAGGGTTCAGCTCATTAGTGTCTGCGATTTAAGCGGCTTGTGATTGATGTTGCAAGCGGCGCAGTTGAATTGTCTTCTGTTTGATCCTTTCCCTTTGTTCCAGAATTGCCTGTCCTCTTCCGAAGTAGACATCGGCTGGTGTGAGATTTCCAAGGCTCTCATGGTACCGGTGATGATTATAGTGGTTGATGAATGCAGCAATCTCATTTTCCAGATCCGCCGGGAAGAAGTAGTTCTCCAGCAGGATCCGGTTCTTGAGTGTCTGATGCCAACGCTCGATTTTACCCTGTGTCTGCGGATGACCTGGCGCACCATGTATCTGTTTCATTGACCGGTCTTCCAGCCAATTTCCCAGATCCTCAGCGATGTAACATGGGCCATTGTCTGACAACAGGCGCGGTTTATGTTCGACCTTCACGCTATCACAGCCAGAAGTCTCAAGGGCCAGATTGAGGGTGTCAGTAACATCATGGACCTTCATGGTAGTGCACAATTTCCAAGCCACGACATAGCGCGAAAAGTCATCAAGAATGGTGGACAGGTAAAGCCAACCCCAGCCAATGACCTTCAAGTAGGTGAAGTCGGTTTGCCACATCTCGTTGGGACGGGTTGTCTTGTCCCGGAATTCATTATCAGCTTTCATGACGATGAAGGCCGGAGACGTGATCAAGTCATGAGCTTTCAGAAGACGATAGACCGAAGCCTCTGAGACAAAATAGCTTTCCGTGTCTGTGAAGGTCACTGCCAGCTCCCGGGGAGACAATTCGGTTTGCTCCAGAGCCAGTTCGACGATCTTGTCACGGACATCATCCTCAATCCGGTTCCAGACTCGTGACGGGGCAGAGCTGTGATCTTCCAGCCCTTCAACACCATCGATCAGGAAACGGTCGTACCAACGATAAAATGTTGATTTAGGAATGCCCAACATCTTCAATGTTCGAGTTACCGGCAGATGGGATTCCTCGACAAGGCGGATGATCTCATGCTTCTCGGATGCGGGATATCTCACTCTTCTTCGCCCCCATCTTCGATCATGCTTTTTTTAAGCAGACGGAGCTCAAGTGTTTGCTCTGCGACAACTTCCTTAAGATCCCTAGCCTCCTTGCGCAGCAACTTCACTTCATCGCTGGTGGCTGCACGAGCCGTATCTCCGGCCAGACGCTTCTTGCCAGCCTCAAGGAATTCCTTCGACCAGGTGTAATAAAGGCTCTCGGAGATACCTTCGCGGCGGCACAGGGCGGCGATGCTGTCTTCGCCACGCAAACCGTCCAACACAATGCGGATCTTCTCTTCTGCCGAATATTTCTTTCGGGTCTTTCGGCGGATGTCTTTGATGGTCATCTCTGCAGATGGCTTCTGCAGACCGGATTTCTGTCTCATCTTCGCTTCCTTTGATAGAGCTACGATGAGCCAAAATCCTCCTTTGTCAAATCAATCCAATCTGTCCCATAGGTGCTGAGACGGAACAGGGTGTTCAGAGGGAATGTTTGGGCTCTTCCAACCTGTCAGTTCGCCACGACCAAACCTCGGCCATCTCACGCAAAAAGAAAAGTGACCCGATGAAACAGGCCACTTTCAAGTTGCTCTAAGTGCCTCTCAGATTCTGATAAGCAAATATTGAGGAGTGAGAAGAGGGTGAAACAACTTCAAAAAAAGCTGCGTTTATGCGGCCAACTGCTGGGGAACATTAATCTCCATTCGAGCACCATTATCCGGGTCGAAGAAATGGATTTTCTCCGGATCTGCGCGAAGATAGATCATGTCACCGGGATTGAGTGCCAGACTTGGATCAAGCCGCGCCGTCAATTCCTGTTCTCCGACAAGGCAAATGGCGTGGGTGTCTGAACCCAATGGTTCCAGAACATCAATTCGGGCGCTGATCAGGGCGTCTTCCTTATCGCAGGGAACCAGATGCTCTGGGCGAATGCCCACCTCGATGGTCTGACCATCGGCTTTCTCGCAGGCGAGCGCCTGCAATTCGAAGCCCTCTGTCTGGAATTTGACAGCCTCTGCTTCACGCACAACATTTGCCGTTATGATATTCATCTTGGGAGAGCCGATGAATTCGCCGACGAAACGGCTGATCGGGCGCTCATATACCTGCACCGGACGGCCTTGTTGCATGATCATGCCGTCTTTCAGAATGACGATATGATCGGCAAGCGTCATGGCCTCGACCTGATCATGCGTCACATAGATCGTGGTCGTCTTGAGAAGATTATGCAGGCGTTTGATCTGGGTGCGCATATCGACGCGCAATTTGGCGTCGAGGTTGGAGAGGGGCTCATCGAACAGATAAACCTTGGGGCGGCGAACAATGGCGCGCCCCATGGCCACACGCTGGCGCTGACCGCCGGAAAGCTGGCCGGGTTTGCGTTCAAGCAGCTGGGAGATTTGCAAGATCTTTGCCGCTTCCTTGACGCGCTTGTCAATTTCGCCAGCGTCCATGCCCCGCATCTTCAGGCCAAAGCCGATATTTTCAGCGACCGACATATGCGGATAGAGGGCATAATCCTGAAAGACCATCGCGATGTCACGGTCTCGCGGTTCAAGCTCATTGACGACGTCGCCATCAATCTTGAGCGTTCCACCTGAAATTTCCTCCAGCCCGGCAACCATCCGTAACAGCGTCGACTTGCCGCACCCCGATGGTCCGACAAACGTCACAAATGCTCCATCGTCAATTGACAGATCAATACCTTTGATCGCGCGAAACGTCCCGTAATCCTTGATGAGACGTTCAAGCTCAATACTCGCCATCAGTTCCTCCCAGATGACCGTGCAGGGCCCGGAAGCCCCGGCTATTCATGTGTAAAAAAGGCTCCATTGTGCGCAATAGGGCCGATGAGGGGGACAATCGATAGTGACTGAAAATGTCGGCTTGTCATATCGATTAATTATCGCTATATTATCGATAATGTAATTGAGATGCAAGCTCTGGGTAGAAAATGGCGAACGGAAATCTTGATAAACAGACAAGTGGATCAACGGCTGCGGCGCGGCGCGGGGTTAAGAGGAGCCGCACCGTGTATGAGGATTTGCAGCGAGAGATCATGCTTGGTGTGCTGCCTCCAATGGCCACGATTGTGGAAATGGAGATTGCAGAGAGATTTGCTTGCAGTCAGAGCACGGTGCGTGAAGCGCTCATCGCGCTCAACAATGACGGCCTTGTCGAGCGGCGCTCGCACCGGGGCACCTTTGTTGCCGATGCGCGCGCAGATGATGCACATGAACTGATCCGCATTCGGCGCGATATTGAATCGCGTGCCATGGCGCGGGTTTTGCGTCGTTTTGGTGCGTTGCTCAGAAATGAGCTCATCGAAATCATCGAGGCGATGAAAAGTGCCGCGCAGCAGGGCGATGTCTATCAGGTGACAATTCATGACCGGGCCTTCCATCTCAATCTGTTTGACGCGGCCGATCTGCCCAGTGTCCGGCCAGTATTGCAGCGCTGCCTGATACATAACCATCGTTTCAAGATCCTGAATTCAGGAAGCCAGCGCGACCTTTATGAGACTGCCGTGCGTCACGAAGCCATTCTGGATGGTCTGACCAGCGGTGATGTCAAAAGGGCCACCGCTGCCATGTCTCACCATGTGACAACAATCGAGGAATTCGGTCCGGATATTACAGAAGAAGAGGGATCATGAACTAGGAGTTTATTTCCCGGGCAGGAGCATTTCAAAAAGGGTCAGGAGAGGGGCCCTCGTTGAAAGAAGATCGAAAGATCGGGGAAAGATATGGCCGTTGCCCGAGCGGCCTCAGGAGGAGCGGGAGGCTTCTTTTGTCAAACTGCGGGCATTGAGGAAACCACTTTGCCGTTGTTTCAACGGTATAAAGCGGAGGAGAAGATGAAGAAATCTCTATCAGTCGCAGCGCTCGCTGCGGCAATGTTGTTTTGCGGCGGTGCTGCAAACGCTCAAGATACTGTAAGATTCTGGTATCACTTCGATAACGCCGACAATCCGATGGCGGACCTTGTTGCCAAATTCGAAGCCAAGAATCCCGGCATCAAAGTCGAAGCCGAGAATATTCCCTGGAATAGCTATTACGACAATCTTTACACTTCCATCATCGCCGGAAGCGCCCCCGATGCTGCCATGGTGAAAATGCACGCTCAGCCGCGCTTGGTGGAAATGGGTGCATTGGAACCGCTTGACGACAGAATTGCTGCTTGGGACGGAGCCAGTGACATTCAGGACAATCTGTTTGATCTCACCAAGGGTCCTGATGGAAAACAATATTATTTGCCTGTACAATATGTTGTTCTTTATCTCTATTATCGCGCCGACATGTTCAAGGAACTTGGGCTTGAACCGCCAAAGACCTGCGATGATTTCCGTAATGCCGCGATCAAGCTGACGCGGGACACCAACGGTGACGGTCGCAATGACGTCTACGGGTTCGGTTTCCGTGGCGGTAAGGGTGGCCATGACCATTGGGGTAGCCTGGTGCTCTCGCGTGAGGGCGCCAGCTTCGACAAGGGCGGCATGACCAACGATGCAGCAATTGCCGGAACCCAGTTTGTCGTGGATCTCTTCCAGAAAGACAAGGTATTCCCGCCTTCTGCCCCCAATGATGGCTTCAAGGAAGTGACCGGTGCATTCAAGGCCGGAACCACTGCGATGACCATCCATCACATTGGCTCGGCAAATGACATGGTTGCCGCTCTGGGTGACAATGTCTCTGCCACGACCGTTCCGGAATGTGGCGGTGGACGCTGGACGTCCTTTGGCGATGAATCCACGGCCGTTTTCTCGGACGCATCCAACAAGGACGCTGCCTGGAAGTGGATTGCTTTCCTTTCCTCTGAAGGAAACAACAAGGAATTCAACGAATCCACCGGTCAGTTGCCAGTCACCAAGTCTGACTCGGCAAACTGGACCCTACATCCAAAACGCTTCGTTGATGCGACCGTTGCAAGCTTGCCATTCGCACATATGCTTCCGAACCGGCCGGAAACGTCCGACTTCGTGAACACCGAATGGCCCGTCAACATGCAGCGCGCCCTGACGGGTGAAATCTCGGCAGCAGATATGAACGCAAAAATCGAGAAATTGTTCAATCACTGATTGCTGACAGAAAATGGTTCGGTCGGTGCCAATTCGGCCGAACCTCTCCCCCATGACTCCGGTTCTGCGCTGTCTGCCAGCTTCCTGATGGGAAGATGGAATGATGGCGGCACATAGGACACCGGCCCGCTATCCGGTGAAATGACTATGACTATGACTGCATCTGAGTGGCCATCGAGCCGCGCGGCGCTCGCTAAGCGCGTACTGCCCTATGCGCTTTTATCACCTGCCGTGATTGTTACTTTGGCAATTGTTTTCTTTCCCATGGTGCAAGCTGCATGGATGAGCTTGCATGACTATATATTGTGGAAGCCGAACGCGATCAGCTTTGTCGGCCTGAAAAATTTCTTTGCCGCCTTCAATGACGAGGTCTTCTGGATCTCTCTCAAACATACGGTTATCTGGATTGGCCTGACCATTCCCAGCCAGCTGCTGCTTGGTCTCGTCACCGCATTGCTGCTCAATCAGGAATTTCCGTGGCGTCCGCTGGCTCGCGCCCTGATCATCATTCCATGGGCATTGCCTTCCGTGGTTATCGGGTTGATGTGGGTTTGGATCTATGATTCCAACTATGGCATCCTCAATGACTTCCTGTTGCGCATCAACATCATTCAGGATTCCGTGCCATGGTTGGCCGATCCGGATACGGCTCTCTATGCCATCATCCTGACGCTGACATGGCAGGGTTTCCCCTTCTTCGCGGTCATGATCCTTGCCGGACTGCAATCCATTCCCAAAAGCTATTATGAAGCCGCATCCATCGACGGCGCAAGCAAATGGCGGCAATTCTGGCACATCACCCTGCCGGGCATCTCCGGTGTGCTGGTGACCGCTGTATTGCTCAGAACCATCTGGGTGGCGAACTCGATTGACGTCATCTACGTGATGACCGGCGGTGGCCCCGGCTATGCGACCTACACCTTGCCGCTTTACGCCTTCGTCAAGGCGCGTACCAATCTTGATTTCGGCTACGGCTCTTCTCTGGCAGTGCTCTTCACGATCATGCTTCTGGGGCTTGTGGTGGTCTATATGCGCAAAGTTGGAAAGGACACAGAATAATGGTTAGCCGAAAAAGCAAATTGCGGCGCATTTTGACGGTCGAACTGCCGATGGTGGTCATTCTGCTCTTCACCTTGGGCCCGTATCTCTGGATGCTTCTGACTTCGCTGACCGAGGAAGACAAGCTTTTCACTCAGGGACCAAGCCTGATTGGTGCGACTTTTGAAAACTACTTCCGTCTGTTCAATACGGTTGGTTTTCTCGACAATATGATCACTTCCTTCATTGTCGCTGCCGGAACGGTGGTTGTTGGCCTGACATTGAGTGTGACTGCTGCCTATTCCTTCTCGCGCTTCAACTTCATGGGCAAGAAATATCTGCTGACGCAGTTCCTGATCATCAATATGTTTCCGATCGTGCTGCTCATCCTGCCGCTGTTCGTCCTGATGCGCGTATTGGGTCTGCTGGACAGCCATCTGGCACTGATTATCGCAAACTCGACGGTCGCCATTCCCTTTTCGGTCTGGATGATGACCAGCTACATCAACGGCATACCCAAATCGCTTGATGAAGCCGCCATGACAGATGGTTGCTCGCGTCTGGGTGCCTTGCGTCGGGTGGTTCTGCCGCTCTGCATGCCCGGTATCGTGGCAACCGGCATCTATATCTTCATCACCGCATGGAACGAATATCTCTATGCGCTGTCCCTTGGAGGCCCGAATGTGCGCCCGATCACGGTCGCCATCCAGACCCTCATTGGCGAATATGAAGTGCAATGGGGCCTTTTGACCTCTGGCGGCATCGTTGGTGCTCTGCCTGCGACCATCCTGTTCCTGATTGTTCAGAAACGCCTGATCAGCGGCATGACACAGGGCGCGGTGAAAGGCTAGGGGCCCTAGGGCTCCGAGGAGACAGGAACATGGATAATCCGATCGGTATCATCTCGATGCAATTTGCCCGCCCATTCGGGCGGCAGCATCTGGACCTGTTTGGCCGGATGAAGGAACTCGGTTTCGATCTGGTCGAACTGCTGGTGCCGGAACCTGAAGATGGGTTGAATGCAGAAGACATCAGAGGCGCGCTTCAGGACGCCGGGCTCAAGATCGCACTTGCAGCGCGTGTGTCTCTTGCCCGTTCCATTTCGGATGCCGATCCAGGTATTCGGCAGGCCGGGTCCGACTATCTGAAATATTGCATCGATATGGCGCAGGCCGTCGGCGCGATATCGCTCGGAGGTCCATTATATGGTGCGCCCATGGTCTTTGCGGGGCGGGCACCAGCGCCCGTCGCTGAAGAGGAAATGAAAGCTAGAGAGCAGCGGGTGATCGATGCATTGTCCCGTTTGTCCCCCCTTGCAATGGCAGCAGATTGCCTGCTCGCTCTCGAACCTCTCAATCGCTATGAGACAGATGTCATTTCGACGGTCTCGCAGGCCATGCGCGTCATCGAGGCCGTCGATCATCCTTCCCTCGGGCTGCTGCTGGACAGTTTCCACGCCAATATCGAGGAACGCTCCATTCCCGACGCGATACGAATGGCCGGGGAGAAGCTGTTTTATTTCCAGGGAAATGAAAATCATCGCGGTTTTCCAGGCACTGGCAACATGGATTGGCCGCAAATCATGAAGGCGCTTCGCGACATCGATTATCGCGGAGCAATCACGCTGGAACCATTCCGCCGCAACGATGACCGCATCGGTCTTCCAATCGCCCAATGGCGTCCGCCGCACGAAGATGAAAGCCAAAAGCTCAAGGCCGCAATTGCATTGATCCGCGCCTGCGCACAAATGGCGGAGTTTCAAAGATGACACTGAATATCGGCTGGATCGGTTGCGGTCGCCACGCTTCACAGATGCTGATGCCGCAACTGGCAAGAAATGATCTGCATATCGCCGCGGTTTGTGATCTTGATGACAAGGCCGCCAGCAGAGCTGCATGGCAATATGGTGCGGAAGCAACCTATGGCTATTATCGCGATCTTATCAATCACAAGGGACTGGATGCCATTGGCATGGCTGTCGGTCCGGAAGTGCATCACGATGCTGCACTGGCCGCGCTGGCCAGCGGGTTGCCGGTCTTTATCGAAAAGCCGCCCGCAAAGGACCTCAAGGCAACCGAAGAAATCGCAGAAGCCTCCATACGTGCTGGCAAGCCGGTGATCGTGGGCTTCATGAAGCGCTATTCAACCGGCAACAGGATCGCAAGGAATATCGTAAAGGACACCGAGTTCGGGCCGGTCATGGGGCTTTCGGGCTACTATATGAATGAACCTGCCTATTTTGCCGGAAAGCCTGACTATACCAGCTTCTATCTGCATCACTGCGTGCATTATATGGATCTTCTGCCATGGCTGGCGGGGGCGCCCTTTGCAGACCTGTCCGTGCGGGTGAATGTTGCCACACCGGGGCACATCCTCGTGCATCTGGGTTTCGAATGCGCAAATGGCACGATCGGATCGGTCGCCATGGGCACCACCCAGTCCCGAGGCACGCCGACAGAAAGCCTCACCATCATGGGCGACCACAAGCGGGTCGAGATCCAGAATATCATTCATGTCAAATATTTCCGTCATCCGCCTTTCAAGGCCGATGACGCCCAAGCCACTCTCAGCCCGGATACCGACACACTGTGCTGGGAACCCAATTTCACAGCTGCCGCCAATGAAGATCATAAAGGCTACGCAGCTCTGATCGCCGATGCCGCAGCCGCCTTCAGGGGCGAGGCATCGGCAGCCCCCCAAATCCACGATGGCGTCGTAGCGATGGCGTCTCTCGAACGCATGACGGTTTTGATCGAGCAAGAGTTCAAGAAACAAAAGAAATAACGCCGGAAAGGATCAAGGGAATTGCCGCGCCCTTCCACAAGCATTGCGACAATTCCCCTACAAACAAGGAAAGGAAACACACCATGGTAAATCGATATCTTCCTACCCCTGTGTTGCATCGTGTCGTTGAGAAAGATGGATTTGTCTTTGTCGGCGGTACTGCTTGCGATGATACCAGCAAGGATATCAAAGGGCAAACCCTCGAGACCCTCGAAAAGATGGAAGGCTACCTGCATGAGGCAGGCTCGGACAAGAACAAGGTTCTGTTTGCAACCATCTATCTTGCCAGCCTCGATCTCAAGGCGGAGATGAGCGAAGTCTGGGGCGAATGGTTCGAAGCTGAACATCTCCCGGCGCGCGCAACGCTCTGCTCTCCGGATCTGGGTGGCGACACCCTGATCGAAATTTTTGTTACGGCATATAAATAAGTCTCCCACGAGGTTTTAAAATGGTAGATAAAGCCCCAACTGTTGTATCGAACGCCATTCGGTTCCTCTCTGCCGATGCCGTTCAGAATGCCAAATCTGGCCACCCCGGCATGCCCATGGGCATGGCTGAAATGGGCGTGGCGCTTTGGAAAAATCATCTCAAGCACAATCCAAAAAATCCCAAATGGGACAACCGCGACCGCTTTGTTCTGAGCAATGGTCACGGCTCCATGCTCATCTATAGCCTGCTGCATTTCTCCGGCTATGATGTGAGCATGGATGACATCAAGGACTTCCGTCAGCTGCATTCAAAAACGCCCGGACACCCGGAATATGGTGTAACCCCGGGCATTGAAACCACCACCGGCCCACTCGGGCAGGGCATTGCCAACGCCGTTGGCATGGCAATCGCCGAAAAGGTGCTGGCTGCCGACTATAACCGTCCCGGTTTCGACATTGTCGACCATTACACCTATGTCTTTATGGGTGATGGCTGCATGATGGAAGGCGTCTCCCACGAAGCCTGTTCGCTGGCCGGAACGCTTGCCCTCAACAAGCTGATCGTACTCTATGACGATAACGGCATTTCCATTGACGGCGATGTGAAGGGCTGGTTCACCGATGACACGCCAATGCGCTTCGAATCCTATGGCTGGAATGTTATTCGCAACATTGATGGTCATGATATTGAAGCTGTTGAAGCTGCTGTTGCCGAGGCGAAAAAGCAGAATGACAAGCCGACCCTGATCTGCTGCAAAACCACCATCGGCAAGGGCGCCCCAACTGTTGGCGGCACGGCAGCCTGCCATGGCAACCTGTTGGGCGATGCTGAAATCGCCAAGGCTCGTGAATTGATGGGCTGGAGCTATCCCGCCTTTGATATTCCGCAACAGGTCTATGATGAAATGAGCGCTCTGGAAGCTGGCGCTGCGGCGGAAGCGGCTTGGAGCGAGAGCTTTGCTGCTTATGAAAAGGCCTTCCCCAAGGAAGCTGCATGCTACAAGCGCCGCATGTCCGGTGAACTGCCTGCCGACTTTGCCAGCAAGATGACGGCATTCATTGCCGAAACCGCAAAGGCACAGCAGGAAATGCCGGTTCGCATGGCCAGCCACAAGGCGATCACCATGATTGCCAAGGAACTGCCCGAACTGATTGGCGCATCTGCCGACCTTGCCGCTTCCTGCCTTTCCTACTGGGAAGACAGCAAGCCCGTAACCGCGAAAGACGGTGGCAACTTCATCTATGCCGGTATTCGTGAATTCGGCATGGGTGCCATCATGAATGGTATCGCCCTGCATGGTGGCCTTATCCCGTTCGGCGGCGGCTATGTAACCTTCTCCGACTATCAGCGAAATGCCATCCGTATGGGCGCGCTGATGAAACAGCGGGTCATTTATGCGCTGTCTCACGATTCCATTGCCGTGGGTGAAGATGGGCCGACCCATCAGCCGATTGAGCAACTCGGCTCTCTGCGCATGATCCCAAATCTCGACGTCTGGCGTCCATGTGATGCAACTGAGGCCGCTGTGGCATGGGAATGCGCCATCGCCCATGAAGAAACCCCGACCCTGATGTCTCTCAGCCGCCAGATTTGCCCCGCCTTCAAGCGCAGCGACGCGCAGGTGGAAGCCATCAAGCGCGGTGGCTATGTCATCAGCGAAGCGAAAGGTGAGCTTAAGGCCGTCATCATCGCAACCGGCGGTGAAATGGATATTGCGCTTAAAGGGCAGGCGCTTCTGGAAGCAGAAGGCATTGGTGCCCGCGTCGTTTCCATGCCTTCCACCTTCCTGTTCGACAAACAGGACAAGGCCTATAAGGCCGACATCCTGCCAGCAGGCATTCCGCGCGTCTCCGTTGAGGCTGCCCACACGGATTACTGGCGCAAATATGTCGGTCTGGAAGGGGCCTGCGTCGGTCTGGACAGCTTTGGGGAGTCTGCTCCTCCGGCTGTGCTCTATGACTATTTCAACATCACCGACAAGGCCGTCGCCAAGGCAGTCAAGTCCGTACTCTAGAGAGTTGGCTCTTTTACAATAGCCAGGTGAAACTGGAACAGTCTCCGCAGAAACCAAAAGAGCACGCAAAACCATTCCGGCGACCGTCAGACCTCTGACGGCCTCCGGATATCAGACAAAACAGCCTCGGCAAGTCCGCAAGAGGCAAGCGCACGATTTGAAATGTCCCATGGATCGGGGACGGGAATTCCGGATCTATACAAGGCCTTGAAGAGGCGCAGTGCTGTGGATCGAACTGATCTACGGCCCGGCCTTTGAGTGCGCCTGCCAATGATCCGGAGCAGGAGGATTTGTTTTGGCCAATTCAGCAATAGAACATGTCGTGATCGGCAAGATTGATGGCAAGGATGTCGATGCCTACCGGATCACCGGAGGGGAAACGACCATAGAAGTCATGACCTATGGTGCCATTCTGACGCGCGTATTGCGCCCGGATCGCAATGGCGAAGTGGACGACATCGTGCTCGGCTATGACGATCCGGCAAGCTATATTGACAATCCGGGCAATGCCGGTGCCATTTGTGGCCGCTTTTCAAACCGCATCAATCTCGGCAAATTCACGCTGGAAGGCAAGGAAATCCAACTGCCCACCAACAGCGGCCCGCACCATTTGCATGGCGGCTTGCCCGGCTTTGGCAAGCGCTTCTGGAGAGCGGAGCCAAACCCGGAAGACAATTCGGTGACTTTCCATATGCATAGCCCGGATGGTGATCAGAATTATCCCGGCACTGTGGATGTGACCGCGACCTACCGCGTCGACTGCATGGGCTCACTCGAATTGACCATGGAAGCCACCACTGACAAGGCGACGATCATCAACATCATCTATCACGGCTACTGGAACCTTGCCGGTCACCAGAGCGGCAGCGTGGAACATCAGAAACTGTGCATTCTCGCCGACCGCTACACGCTGGTAACACCGGACAAGATTCCGACCGGCGAAATCGTGCCAGTGGAGGGGACGGCCTTTGACTTCACAACCATGCATGAAATCGGCGACAGGATTGCCGAGGCATGGCCTGATGGCGGCTACGATCACAATCTCTGCCATGCCCAATATGATGGCAAAATGCGCCTGACGGCAAAAGCTGCAGATCCGGCAAGCGGGCGAAGCTTTGAGCTTTATTCCAACCAGCCCGGCGTGCAATTCTATACCGCCAACCATTTCAAGGGCCAGCCAACAAAGGGCAAGGATGGTGCGCTATATGAAACCTATCCGGGATTTGCTCTGGAAACCCAGCATTATCCGGATTCTCCCAACCATCCCGACTTTCCTTCCGTTGTCCTCAAGCCGGGCGAGAAATACAGCAACAGGATGAAATTTGTCTTTTCCAGAGACTTGACCAACTGAGGTGAAGAAGAGCAAAAATGCAATAAAAACAATAGCTCCGTAAATTAGCGAATATGGAAGCCAGCGCGAATCCGGATAGTTTCCGGTCAAGCCAAGCGCGATGCTGGCTTCAACGAACTTCCTATGGCGAGGTCGGACCTCCCTACCTCGTCAACTTGAATGGCAAGCTGCATTATATTTCCCTTCCTTGAGAGCCAAGCCTGTATCAATTGGGAAGGGAAATTGTTCCTCCGCGGCTTGCCATTTTTTTGGCCAGAATGTTCGTCTGTAGCGGAAGAATTCGAAAGCTGCGGTAATGGGCGCAAAAAAGCCAACATGCAGAATAGAAAATCTCTGGAACTACATGTTGGCCCTTATGAATGCACGATATAAATTGGTTACTGTAAAATAGCCGCGGGCAACGATTTCATGTTTGGAGAGTGCCTTAATATAGGCCAAGTGAATATCGAGGGACGGTATCTGTCAAGCATCCGAACCATGACGAAAAAGCCCGCAAACTCCGCATTTTGACATATGTATAATTCATGAGCATCGCCCTTTGGTTGATTTGGAGTCTTGTATATTCCAAATAGTTGTTTTTACGTAGCATTTAAGATATGCAATGAATTGGATATGTGCAGCTGTTTGATTGTTAGGCAGAATTTCCAAAAATGCAGAAATGTTGGTCTGTGCCCAAAAAACTGTGATTTCAACATTTGTCATATGGTGTTGCTGGGGGTAATAGTCATGATCTGTGGCTTAGTTGCGCTTAAGCGTCTTCCTGTCAGCTTCACAATTCACCCATAGACAGGTCGATTTGGCCTTATATTATCCCATCCCATCCCATACCATACCCTTCCGTTTGACTGCTCCGAGAATTGTTCATGATCTCTTGTTTGACACCCGACCTTTTGCGAAAACGTGCCAGTGGCAAATGGATCGATTTTGCTGACGACATTTTGCCTTCCAATCCGGCTGAAATGGATTTTGCCATCGCCGCGCCGATCTTGAAAGCGCTGCAGGAGACCATTGATCACCAGCGCTTTGGATACGCGTCTCAAGGAGACAGTGGCCCCGTCGCAAAGCTCAAGGCTTCCTTTCGGGCAAGGATGAAAGCCAAGTTTGACTGGGATGTCGAGGCCGGTCATATTCTGCCCGTCACCAATCTGGTGCAGGCGGTCGCAAGCTTGATCGTAGCATTCAGCGAGGAAGGAGAGGGCGTCTCACTCCAGCTTCCAGCCTATCCGATGTTTCTTGAAGCGATCAGGCAGACCGGAAGACAAGCAAAAGCCAACGACATGCTCCGACTTGATGGGCGCTACGCGTTGGATATTGATGCACTGGAAGCGCAACTGACACCGGAAGTAAAAATCCTGTTGCTTTGCCATCCGCACAATCCCACTGGACGCGTATTTTCAAAAGAGGAGCTGGAACCGCTTGCAAGGTTGGTAAAGGAGAGGGCGCTTCTTGTCATTTCAGATGAAATACATTGTGACATCTTGTTTGATGGTCGCAGTCATACGCCCTTCGCCAAAATGTTCCCCGAGCTTTGCGAGCAGACTGTGACGCTGCAATCTGCTTCAAAAAGCTTCAACATTCCCGGACTTGGTTGTGCCTTGATGATCTTTGGAAGTTACAGCGTCAAGGACCGTTTTTCAGGCAAGGTCCCACCAATGCTTCTCGGCCATCCGGGCATCTCCGGTATCGTAGGAACAACCGCAGCATGGGACGAGGGAGAGCCATGGTTTGCGGATCTGATGGTCCAGTTGCAGGCCAATCGTGATCTGATGGCAAGACGGTTTGCCGATGAATTGCCGGAAGTCGAGCTGATCAAGCCCGAAGCAACCTATCTCGCATGGGCCGATTTCTCCCGTTGCGACTTGCCGACAATGCCGTTTGAATTTCTGCGCGACAAGGCGCGTGTCGTTGGCGGCAACGGCGCCAATTTCGGCCCCGGCTATGAACAGCATGTCCGCTTCAATTTTGCCACCTCTGCCGCCATTCTGAACGAAAAGATAGACCGGATCATCCGCGCCTTGCGGTCCAACAGCAAAGAGAGTTGATACCGGCAGAAAAACCCTATGCAAAAGACAACAAAGCCCCCTTGAATAGAGCATTCAAGGGGGCTTTGTCAGTCATGGCTATCGGCTTGTTTATTGCGCCGGCTGGTTTTCATAGCCAGAAGTGGTCTGGTCCTGCGCGCTATTCTTGGGCAGATATTTGGCCAGATGCGGATAGACGAGAAGGATTGAAATCAGAATGGACATGACGTCAGCCACTGGCTGGGCATATACAACACCGGACAGTCCGAAGAGATAGTTCAGAATGAAGATCATCGGAATGAAGATGAAACCCTGACGGCTGATGGAAAGAATAAGGGATTCCTTGGCCGCCCCCATGGCTTGCAGCGTGTTGATATAGACAAACATGATGCCGATGACCGGCCCCGTCAGAAGCAGCGCTTTGACAAACAGAACGCCCTGATCATAAACAGAATGATCCTCGATGAAGGCGTTGACGATATAGCCCGAACCAAGCCAACTGACGAAAGTCAGCGTCGATCCCATTACCAAGGCATAAATGATGGTCGTCTGCAGGATCGAACGGAAGCGCTCCGCATTCTTGGCCCCATAATTATAGCCTAGCAGCGGCTGAATGCTGACTCCAAGCCCGATCTGGAGCAGAACCGCAATCATCGAAACCTTGGTCGCAACCCCCATGGCCGCCACCGCGATGTCGCCATAACTGGACAACACATTGTTGAGAACGATGACAGATGTGCTCATCAGGATATTGTTGAGCGCAGCCGGAATGCCGATGGCGACGACAGGAACGATAACGCCTTTGATCCGGAAGTCGGCCCAGCGAATGGAAAGGGAGGGCGTTCTGTCGCCTGAAACCTGTCGCCAGAAATAATAGGCGGAAACCATGTTGCCGATGAGCGTCGCAATGGCCGCGCCAGCAACCCCCATGCCAAAATAGACAATGAAAATCGGGTCAAGAATGATATTGAGCCCCGCACCCAGCATCATGCCGACCATCGCTTGCTTGGCCTTGCCCGATGCACGGATAATATTGCCAAAGGCCACGCTCATGATCACGAAGGGAGCGCTGGGTGCAACATACAGCAGATAGTCGCGCGTCGGGTCAATCGTATTGCCGCTGACGCCGATGGCTTGCAGGATATAGGGCATGCCCAGAAGGAAGATAGCGGCGAAAAAGATGCCGACGATCCAGGCCGAATAAAAGCAAAATGAGCTGACGCTCTTGGCAAAACCGGGCTTCTTTTCACCAAATGCCCTTGAAATGACAGACGTGCCGCCGATCCCGATCAGGTTACCGGTGGCCATGAACAGGAGGAATACGGGAGTGGCCAGTGAGACAGCGGCCACCTGATAGGGATCATTGGTTTGTCCGACGAAAAAGGTATCTGCAATATTGTAAACGAGAATAACGATCATGCCGGCGACAGTCGGCAGTGCATTGATCAGGATCGCCTTGGCTACGGGCATCCTTTCAAACAGATAGTTGGATTGTGAATCTTCTTGCGGTGTCATTATACGCGGTCCGTTTTTATTTGTTGTTATGCGTAAGCTCCAGGATATTTTCGTGAAGCTGTTTCAAGCTCTTGATCAGCTCTTCGACCTGTTCGTCCGTCATGCCCTTGATGAGTTGTTCATCAATCCGTCTTTTTGACCTCTCGACCTGAAGATGCAGTTCTTCTTCTGCTGGCTGGAGGATGACCAGCTTTTTCCTGCCATCTTCAGGGTCGGCGACGAAAGAAATAAATCCCTTTTGTTCGAGACGCTTGAGGACTCCGATCACGGTCGAATGAGCAATGTCGAAATAGTCTTCGATATCCTTTTGGGAGGTATCCATTCCTTTGCGGCTATTCAGGAAACGCAAAAACTTCGTTTGCGTCATCGTCAGCCCGAAAGGCTGAAGCTCGTTATTCATATACTGGTTTAGCTTGTCGTTTATTTGCTTCAATACGAAGCCGACTGTCGAAAACTCGGTCATTGCGTTTCCTGAAAATATGTAGCACGCTACATTTAATGTCGGACTTCCTTTAATTCAATAAGTAATGTCGGCAATTTCAGGCAAAAAAAGCAACCAAAGCTATGCGACGGTTAGTATTTGGCCGCGCTGCAGATTTTCTACTCGAAAGGACGAAATATGTTGCCCGCCTTAAGGATTGGGCCTAGGTTGCCTGCGAATTTCCAAACAGAGCCCGACATTTATCAGGAGATATCAATCAGATGCATGGCGAATATAAGGTACATGGCGGCAAGCTGGTCGTAGCCGACCTTGAGGTCAGGGACGGCGCAATGACCAACATTCAGATTGCTGGCGACTTTTTCCTCGAACCGGCTGAGGCTCTGGATGATATTTGCGCAGCTCTTGAAGGGCTTCCGGCTGACGCCTCTGTCGAGACAATCGCAAAGGCCATCAATGGCAAACTCGACAATGATGTTGCCATGATCGGCTTTACGCCGGAGTCCGTTGCAATTGCAGTAAGGCGGGCGCTTGGTGTTGCCAAGACATGGCGCGATTATGAATGGCAGATCATCGATTCCGAGGCCGTGCCGCCAGCGATGCATCTGGCTCTGGATGATATTCTGGCGCAGGAAGTGGCTGCCGGTCGTCGCGCGCCAACCTTGCGCTTCTGGGAGTGGGACAGGGCAGCGATCATCATCGGAAAATTCCAGTCGCTCAAAAATGAGGTCGATCTGGAAGCCACCAGAGAGCATGGGGTCGAGGTAATCCGGCGCGTCACCGGTGGTGGTGCGATGTTCGTCGAGAAGGGAACGGCCATTACCTATTCCCTTTATGCTCCTACCGAATTGGTTGCCGACATGAGCTTTGCCGATTCATACGCCTTTCTCGACAACTGGGTCCTCAAGGCACTGAATGAAATCGGCATCGACGCCTTCTACAAGCCGCTCAATGACATCACCAGTTCAAAGGGGAAAATTGGTGGCGCCGCCCAGAAACGCTATCAGCGCAACACGGTGCTCCATCACGTCACCATGGCCTATGACATGGATGCCGCCAAAATGATGCAGGTGTTGCGGATCGGTCGCGAGAAGCTCTCAGACAAGGGCACGGCAAGCGCGGCAAAACGCGTCGACCCTGTCAAAAGCCAGACCGGCATGGAGCGTCGCGCCGTCATCGACCATATGAAAAAGACCTTCATGGATCTGAATGGCGGCACGCAAGGTGCGATCACGCCCGAAGAATATGCCGCAGCCGAGAAGCTCGTTGCAGAGAAATTTGCGACCCAAGAGTGGTTGACACAAATTCCCTGATCACGGCTCTCCACAAAAAGCGCCGGAGCAGAATGGATTGCAATTTTCCGCCCCTTGTCATGCCGTCAAGTCGGCTGAAGGGGCGGAGGTCGCCCATTTGCTTTGTATAAGATAAGAGAGGATCAGAGCTTGGGAACTGATCCTTTATTCCTGATACATCGGCGGCTCATCGGCCAGTTGCTGACGCACCAGCTTGGCAAAATCCTGCGCAACCGATGACTTTGCCTTGTTGGCTGAAAAGCAAATGGAATAAGAAAAGCAGATCTTGGGTCTGAGCGGCCGTATGACAACGCCATTGCCATCCCAACGGCGCGCTGAGAAGGGTTCCAGCACTCCGATCGCCATTCCTTCGGCGACGAATCCATAGCCTGCCTCTGCATGCTGAGTGGAAATCCAGTTGCTGTTCTCGATGCCCTTTTCCCTGAAATTCTTGAAAATCTTGTTCCAGTTGAGAGGGCCATCCGAAGACAGACCGATGAGCGTTTTGCCATCTAGATCACCATGGGTGACCACATCTTTCTTTGCCAGTTCGTGGCCTTTGGGCAAAACACAAACGAACGCGGCATCATAGAGGGGCTCCTGAATGACGCCGGGCAGTTCCGCCGCATGGTTTGAAACCGCAACATCACCGGCATTGGCCTGAAGCTGTTTGAATATTTCCATCGGCATGCGGACTTCGAGGCGCACTTTGGTGTCTGGATAAAGAGCGTGAAACTGCTTGAGAACCTTGGGCATGAGCGAGGTGGCAAGGGCAGGGGTGGAAAACACACTGAGCAACCCCATCTGCTCCTGCCGAATCCGATCTGCCACCGCTTCCAGCTGGTCGATGCCGGCAAAGGTGCGTTCGACTTCCTGATAGAAGCGCAGCGCTTCTTCCGTAGGCTGAAGGCGACTGCCTTTCCTCTCAAACAGGCGAAAGCCGAGATTTGCCTCCAGATCAGCAATGAGCCGACTGACGGACGGTTGCGTAACAGCCATCATGTTTGCCGCGCCGGTAATCGTCCCGGTATTCATCGTGGCCCTGAAGGCTTCTATCTGTCTTAATCGCATTGTCGGAAGAGCTTTTCATTATCTGCTTATGGCATATTTTACAGTATATAGCATTTACGCATAAAACACAAAAAAAATTCGATTTGACATTATGCTGCTGCTAATTATCCATATGTATAATAATAACAATAATTCCAGCCCCACAGGAAAAGAGACGTGTCACAGAAAAAGGCAATTGAATTCATTTCCAAACTGGTCTCGTTTGATACCAGCTCCGCAAAGTCCAATCTTGAGCTGATCGGCTATGTCAAAGACTATTTGTCCGGCTTTGGCATCGAGAGCAGCCTTGTCTATAACGAAGACGAAACCAAAGCCAACCTGTTTGCCGTGATCGGGCCCAGAGTGGAAGGGGGTATCATTCTGAGCGGTCATACCGATTGCGTGCCGGTTGAAGGGCAGCCATGGGACAGTGATCCATTCACTGTGGTGGAAAGGGATGGAAATCTTTATGGGCGTGGGGTCGCCGACATGAAGAGTTTCTCCGCCATTGCACTCTCGCTCGTGCCGGAAATGCTCAAGGCCAACCTCAAGAAACCGATCATTCTGGCTCTTTCCTACGATGAGGAAACGGGCTGCGTTGGTGCGCCATTCATGATCGAGGAGATCATCAAGCAGGTTCCAAAACCCGCCGCAGCCATTGTCGGCGAGCCAACCCTGATGAAGATGGTCAATGCCCACAAGGGTATCAATGTCTTCAAGACCACGGTCATCGGGCAGGAAGCCCATTCCTCGAAAATCCATCTCGGCGTCAGTGCCGTAATGACAGCCGCAAAGCTCGTTTGTTTCCTTGAAGGGCAGTTGGCGCATTATCAGCAACATGACTATCCCGACAGCGGTTTCGAGCCGCCTTATACAACGGTTCATGTCGGCATGATTGAAGGCGGCACCGCACCCAATATCGTATCCAGAGAATGCACTTTCTATTGGGACGTACGTGACATGCCATGGGACCGGATCAGCGATATTGCCGACCGGTTCGAGGAATATTGCGCGACCTTGCGCAAGGAAATGCAGGCGGTCGCGCCCGGTGCGGACATCGTGACGGAAATCATCGCCGCAGCGCCTCCGCTCGCTCCGGAGGAAAATGGCGCAGCAGAAGCCATCTGCCGCCATCTGACGGGCCATAATAGTGGCAGCGTGGTGCCATATGGAACCGAGGGCGGGCAATATCAGGAAGCCGGTATTTCCACGATCGTGTGTGGCCCCGGCTCCATCGATCAGGCCCATAAAGCCAACGAGTTCATCAAGCTTACCGAAATCGATAAAGGCGTGGAGTTCATCTCCAAAGTGATCGATTTCCAAACAAAATAATGAATCGCAGCAGGTCTGGATTACGGGAATATGTGGTCAACAGACTTGTACAAAAATATGCGATCACGTAACAAAAAGAAATGTGAAGAGCATAAAACGTCATCTTGTATCAAAAAGGGAACAGAGAATGACACTTTCTAAAAAATCACTGTTGGTGGCTGCAGCTATCGGGGCCATGGCTTTTGCCGCTCCTTCGCAAGCGCAAACATTCAAATATGCATTTCAGGGCGATCTGGGCTCTCTGGACCCATACAGCCTCAATGAGACATTTACGCTCGGTTTCCAGGGTAATATCTATGATGCCTTGACCGCCTATGACGAAAATCTGAAACTTATTCCGGGACTAGCCACTTCCTGGGAAAATCCGGCGCCGGACAAATGGATCTTGCATCTGCGTGAAGGTGTGAAGTTCCATAATGGCAACGATTTTAATGCCGATGACGTGATCTTCTCCTGGAAGCGTGCCCAGACCGAAGGGTCTGACCTTCGCGGCCGTGCCGGTCAGATCTCCGACATGAAGAAAATCGATGACTTCACCATTGAGGCCACCACGTCTCAGCCCAATGCTGTCATCATGCAGGATCTTACGCTGCTTTACATCATGGACAAGGAATGGTGCGAAGAGCATGACACGGTAGAAGCCACCAGCCCGAGCGATACCAACACCAACAACTATGCAAACCTGCATGAGAACGGCACTGGCCCATTCATGGTTGTTGAGCGTCAGCCTGATGTGAAAACCACTCTGGTTCGCTTTGATGGCTATTGGAAAGACATCAAGAGCAACGTCAAGGATATCGAATTCACCCCCATCACGCAGGCTTCCACGCGCGTAGCCGCTCTGATTTCCGGTGAGATGGATCTGGTTTACCCGGTTGCCGTGCAGGACTGGAAACGTCTGGACGAAGCTGAAGGCGTAAAGCCTCTGACCGGCCCTGAAGCCCGTACCATTTTCCTTGGCATGGACCAGTTCCGCGACGAACTGCTCTATTCCAACATCAAGGGCAAGAACCCGTTCAAGGACAAGAAAGTCCGTGAAGCCTTCGCTCATGCCATCAATCTTGATGCGATCAAGAAGAAGATCATGCGCGATTCTTCCACTTCTGCCGGTATCCTGATCGCGCCTCAGATCAACGGTTACAACGCCGAGATCGCAGAGCCCTATAATTATGATCCGAAGCTCTCCAAGAAACTGCTCGAAGAAGCCGGTTATCCAGATGGTTTTGAAGTCAGCATGGATTGCCCGAACGACCGTTATGTCAATGACGAGAAGGTCTGTCAGGCCGTTGCTTCGATGCTTGCCAAGGTTGGCATCAAGATTGATCTCAACGCTCAGCCAAAATCGAAATATTTTGCCAAGATTTTGCCTACCGGCGGCTTTGACACCAGCTTCTATCTGCTTGGCTGGACTCCGGGCTCCATCGATGCGCACAACGCTATCGTTAACCTGATGCACTCTTTCGACAAGGATGCACAGAAGGGCATGTTCAACCTCGGTCATTATTCCAATGCCCGCGTCGATGAACTGACCGACGAAATCGGCAAGGAAACGGATCCGACCAAACGTCAGGCCATGATCGATGAAGCATTCCAGATCGTGAAAGACGAAGTCGGTTATCTGCCTTTGCACCAGCAGCCTCTTTCCTGGGGCGTGCGTGAAGGCGTTTCTGTTGTCCAGCGCGCCGACAATATTCTGGACTTCCGCAACGTTGTTCTTCCTGAATAACAAAAACAATAACATCTCCCGGGCATCGCAGAATGCCCGGGTTTTGCTTTGATGGATTTTCCGCAAGCAAACAACTCGATCTCAGGGAGCAAATTCCGTGATTTCATTCATAGTGAAACGGCTGCTGCAGAGCGTGATGGTCATGTTGACTGTGGCATTCGTCGCTTTTGCACTGTTCAATTATGTCGGCGATCCGATCAGCAATATGGTTGGACAGGACACGACCGTTGCAGAACGCGAGCAATTGCGCGAGCAGCTTGGGCTGAATGACCCGTTCCTTGTGCAGTTTGGTCGTTTCGTTGGCCATGCCGTGCAGGGGGACTTCGGTCTATCCTACCGCCACAAACAACCGGTCAGTGACCTGATTGCCGAACGTATGCCGGCAACGCTGGAACTGTCCTTCATTTCGGCCCTGATGTCTCTGGTTTTGGGTATCCCCTTGGGGATTTATACGGCCCTGCATCGAGAAAGCATCATCACCAAGCTCATCATGACCGGATCGCTGATTGGTGTTTCCCTGCCAACCTTCCTGATCGGCATTTTGATGATCCTGCTGTTTGGTGTTGTCTGGCGCATCTTGCCGACATTCGGGCGAGGGGACGTTGTCCAACTTGGCTGGTGGTCGACCGGCTTCCTTACAAAGACCGGCCTTCAATCCATCATTATGCCTGCCTTCACGCTGGCGCTGTTTCAGATGACGCTGATCATGCGTCTGGTGCGCGCCGAAATGCTTGAAGTGATGCGCACTGATTTCGTCAAATTCGCCAGAGCGCGCGGGTTGCCGGAGCGTTCGATCAATTATCGCCACGCCCTGAAGAATACTCTTGTTCCGGTGATTACCATCACGGGCCTTCAGATCGGTTCGATCATTGCCTTCGCCATCATTACCGAAAGCGTGTTTCAGTGGCCAGGCATGGGGCTGCTGTTCATTCAGGCTATCAACGATGTCGATATCCCGATCATGGCTGCCTATCTGGTGATGATTGCGCTGTTTTTCGTGGTGATCAACCTCGTGGTCGATGTGTTGTATTTTCTTGTTGATCCGCGCCTGCGCGTAGACCGCGCCTCTGGCGGTCACTGAGAGATGTCCCAATGGTAAATCAGGAATATTTCCAATGAAACAAGCCCTGAAACGGTTTTTTGACGGCGACCTTTGGTACAGCTTCTCCCATTCGCCTATCGTCATTCTGTCGGCTGTGGTGACGCTGGTCATCATTCTGGCCGCCACTTTCGCCCCATGGATTGCTCCGCACAATCCTTTCGATCTCGCTGCGATCGACATCATGGATTCAAACCTGCCACCGGCATGGAATGAATTTGATGGCGACATGCGCTTCCTGCTTGGAACGGACGATCAGGGCCGCGATATTCTCTCCACCATTCTCTATGGTGCCCGGATTTCGCTGCTTGTCGGCTTTGCCTCCGTTGCCTTCTCCGTCATCCTTGGTGTCGGCCTTGGCCTCGTCAGCGGCTATGTTGGTGGTCGCACGGATACTTTCATCATGCGCATCGCGGATGTGCAGCTGTCCTTTCCGGCAATTCTGATCGCCCTGCTGATCGATGGTGTGGCCCGCGGTATTTTCCCACGCGAGCTGCATGACGATCTCGCGGTCTATGTACTCATTTTCGCCATCGGCATTTCCGGCTGGGTGCAATATGCCCGTACTGTTCGTGGTGCCACCATGGTCGAGAAGGGCAAGGAATATGTGCAGGCGGCCCGCGTCATCGGCATTCGCCCCGGCACGATCCTGTTCCGTCATATTCTGCCCAATGTGACTGGTCCCGTTCTGGTTATCGGCACCATCCATCTGGCTCTGGCCATCATCACCGAAGCAACCCTGAGCTTCCTTGGTGTCGGCGTTCCGCCTACCACGCCTTCGCTGGGCACGCTGATCCGCATCGGCAACGACTATCTCTTCTCCGGAGAGTGGTGGATCACGATTTTCCCCGGTATCGCGCTCATTCTGCTCGTCCTCGCCGTCAACCTTCTTGGTGATTGGCTGCGCGACGCACTCAACCCGAAACTGCGATAAGGCGAGGTGAAGAAATGACTCTTCTGGAAGTTAAGGATCTTCGTATCGAATTCCCCAGCAGACGGGGAACCATGGTCGCCGTAGACAAGGTTTCGCTCAAGGTCAATCCGGGTGAAGTGCTCGGTGTGGTCGGCGAGTCCGGCGCAGGCAAGTCCACCATCGGCAATGCCGTCATCGGACTGCTGGAGCCTCCCGGTCGCATGGCTGCCGGTGAGGTCTATCTGCAAGGCGAGCGGATCGACAATATTAGCGACCGCGAGAAGCGTAAATTGCGCGGCAAGCGTATCGGCATGATCTTTCAGGATCCGCTGACCTCGCTTGATCCGCTTCAGACAATCGAGAAACAGCTGGTGGAAACCATCATGCTGCATCTTGATCTGAATGAAGAGGAAGCCAGACAACGCGCAGTGGACATGTTGCGGCAGGTCGGCATTCCCGACCCGGAAAACCGTGTGAAGCAATATCCGCATCAATTCTCGGGCGGCATGCGTCAGCGTGTGGTCATCGCTCTGGCGCTTTGTGCCGAGCCGGAAGTCATCATCGCCGATGAACCGACCACCGCTCTGGACGTATCCATTCAGGCCCAGATTCTGGAACTGATCAAGAAGCTCTGCGTCGAGAAGAATGTCGGCATGATGATCATCACCCACGACATGGGCGTGATTGCCGATATTACCGACCGTGTCGCGGTCATGTATCACGGCAGTCTGGTAGAGGAGGGGCCGACATCCAAGATTCTTGGCGACCCGGACCATCCTTACACCCAGAGCCTGATCAGCGCCGTGCCGCGCCCGGACAAAAGGCTGGAGCGGTTCCCGCTGGTTGAATATATCGAATCCGCAGGTGAAACCAAAAAAAGCCTCGATGTGGCCAATCACTGGCTCGGACAGGCGCGCGATTTTGGGGATCACTATACCGGTCCGCTGATCCATGTCGAAAATCTCTATATGCGGTTTTTGACCAGAAATTCGATCTTCCGGAAAAATCGTCAATATTTTGACGCCGTGAAGGACGCCAATTTCGAAATCAATTCCGGCGAGATTTTCGGTCTTGTGGGCGAGAGCGGCAGCGGCAAGTCAACCATCGCACGGATGATCTCCGGTCTTTACACCCCGGCAGAAGGCAGCATTTACTTTGCCGGAACAGATCTGACCAAGATCACCACCGAGAAAAAGCGCGATCATTTTCGACGTCAGATGCAGATGATCTTTCAGGATCCCTTCTCTTCGCTCAATCCGCGCAAGAAGGTCATGGATATTGTCGCAGAACCAATCCGCTTCCATGGATTGGCCAGCTCGCGTGCGGAAACGGAAAGCATCGTTCGCGATTTGCTCGATCATGTCGGGCTCGGCGACAAGGCTGCGCTTAAATATCCGCATGAATTTTCAGGTGGCCAGCGTCAGCGTATTTCCATCGCCCGCGCTCTTGCGACAAGACCGCGTTTCCTGATCTGCGATGAACCAACTTCTGCGCTTGACGTGTCCATTCAGGCCCAGATTCTGAATTTGCTGAAGGATCTACAGGCAGAACTTGGCCTGACCATGCTGTTCATCAGCCATGATTTGCCCGTGATCCGTCAGATGTGCGACAAGGTCGGCGTCATGCGGCACGGTCAATTGCTAGAGGTTGCCGATACCGAACAGCTGTTTGAAAATCCTCAGCATGAATATTCCCAACATTTGCTCGACCTGATGCCCAAACTGTCAAATGTTAAGGCAGCTTGATCAGTCAACTTTCAGGCCAGTCAAAGCAGAGAGATAAAAGTCAAAAGCGCGGTTTACCACCGCGCTTTTTTTATTTCGCCCTAGCCAAGGGGGCCGAATTGTACAGAAAAGGATAAAATAATTTAAACATATCATGAGGTTATGGTGTGTAGATGCTATTGTGCCTACCTGCGGTGTGCATTATGGTAAATGATATATTTGATCGTGCCGAGAGTGATGTTCATGTTTTGGATGATTGTTGCCGCAGTGCTTTACCTGACGGGTTTTATTGTTTCATACGAATATCTCGGTTGGCCTGTTTCCCTGGTCTGGCTTATCCTACTTGTGCTCGCAGGCTATCAGTTCGTGCGCTTCACGTTGGTTGTCCAGAAAGGGGCGTCAGAAACAGTCCCGAGAGATGAGCTATAGAGTTTCTCATTGCGCGCGAAACTTGCCACGGTCGGGCAGAGCGTCGATGTCAGTCAGCTTCTGTTTCCGATGTCGAGACAACCGGCATCAGCAGGTCGCGACTCTCGCCATGTTGAGTGGCATAATGAAGATCTCGGCCCCGAATGCCTCGCTCCTTTCGTTACCGAAAAGATATCTATCTGAGCAATTTCCGAATCTGGTATGTTAGGTAACTATAACGGGTTGATATCGGCGACAGCAGGCTTTGCCACAAGCGGGAAACGACAGGGAAACCGGATCAGGTAACCTTTCTCTGGAAAGTGGAAATATTTTCTGTTTGGGGAAAACTGCCTATATTTCTGCTCAAGCAATGCGCACAATACAAAGGCATATGCTTAAAAATTGCGACAATTGCCAACTATCTTTCGGAGCGCTTGTATTTTTACGCAGAAGCGATAAACGATGAAATTCAGGTTTTGATTGTGGCACTAGTGGAAAACACGCAATCTGGATACTTTTGTGACACATCAACATCGTATGGAACGTCATGTTTGCGATTTTTAAAGCAGGAGTGAGCAATAAAATTCGCAGATTGCATTCTGATATCCGGGGGTCATTCCTCGACATTGCCAATGGCTATATAACAACTGGACGTTCGGGCTCATGAACACGAAGATTTTCCAAATCAAGCTTAAGCAAGAAGTTCTCCGGCACCTCAAATATTCTCTCGGAAAGGATCAGGGTCACGCAACGCCATATGACTGGCGCATGTCCTTGTCATTGGCCCTGCGCGACATGGTGGTCGACCCATGGTTCGACAGCACCCGCAAGACCTATGACAGCAACGCCAAGCGCGTCTATTACCTGTCCATGGAATTTCTGATCGGACGTCTGATCGAAGATGTCGCGATCAATCTGGGCTTTGAAGATGTCGCCCGCGAAACGATGCGCGAATTCGGTCAGGATTATGATGCCATTGTTGCCAATGAGCCTGACGCAGCACTCGGCAATGGCGGCCTTGGCCGACTGGCAGCCTGTTTCCTTGATTCACTGGCAACCCTCGGCATCCCGGCTCATGGCTATGGCATTCGCTACGAGCATGGTCTGTTCGAGCAGCATTTCGAAAATGGCGCACAGGTGGAAACCGCCGAAGGCTGGCTGGTGCAGCGCAACGTCTGGGAATTCGAACGTCCCGAAGTGGCCTATATCATCGGCTTTGGCGGCCATGTAAGCGAAACCGACGGCCGCGCAGTCTGGTATCCATCGGAAACCGTCAAGGCGCAGGCCTATGACGCGCCTGCGCTCGGCTGGCAGGCAAAATGGTGCAATACCTTGCGCCTCTGGGCTGCAAAGCCTACCCGCGCCTTTGACCTTGAAAGCTTCAACCGCGGTGATTTCCTCGCCGCCAGCGCGCCAGAGGCTCTGGCCCGAACCATTTCCCGCGTGCTCTATCCAGATGACACCACCGACACCGGCAAGGAATTGCGTCTCAAGCAGGAATATTTCTTTACCTCGGCCTCGATACAGGACCTGATCCGCCGTTATCGTTCAACCAATGACGATTTGCGCCTGTTGCCGAAAAAGGCAGCCATTCAGCTCAACGACACCCACCCGGCGATTGCCGGTCCGGAGCTTGTTCGCCTGCTCACCGACATTCATGGCATCGAAATCAATGAATCCATTGACATAGCGCGCAAATGCCTCGGCTATACCAACCATACCCTGCTGCCCGAGGCACTGGAACGTTGGCCCGAGCATCTTTTTGCTCGCATCCTTCCGCGCCATCATCGCATCATCGAGATCATTCAGGACAGGCACCTGAAGGATACGGGCTCGGATATTCGCATCATCAAGGACGGCAACGTCAATATGGGTGAACTGGCCTTCATCATGGCAACCCATGTCAACGGCGTGTCAGCCCTGCATACGGAACTGGTCAAGGAAACGGTCTTTGGTGACCTGCACAAGGTCTATCCCAAGCGGATCATCAACGAGACCAATGGTATTACGCCGCGCCGTTGGCTCTATGACTGCAACAAGCCGCTGCGCAGCCTGATCAATTCCACCATTGGCATTGAATGGCCCGATGATTTGGAGCAGTTGGAGCGTCTCAATATCTATGCCGATGATGCCGCCTTCCAGGAGGAGTTCCACAAGGCCAAGCTGGAAAACAAGAAGCATTTCATCAACTGGCTTTCGGAAAAACGCGACATTCAGATCGATCCCAATGCGATGCTGGATATTCAGGTCAAGCGCATTCACGAATATAAGCGTCAGTTGATGAACCTGTTTGAAGCGGTCGCCTACTGGAACGAAATCAAGGAAAACCCGACCAAGGACTGGACGCCGCGCGTCAAGGTTTTTGGCGGCAAGGCTGCCCCCGGTTACGAAGTGGCCAAAAAGATCATTCATCTGATCAATGATGTGGCCACCGTGGTCAATAAAGATCCGGTCACCAAGGACTATCTGCAGATCGTGTTCCCGGAAAACTACAATGTTTCCATGGCCGAAATCCTGATGCCTGCTGCCGATCTCTCCGAGCAGATTTCCACTGCCGGCAAGGAAGCGTCCGGTACCGGCAATATGAAATTTGCCCTTAATGGTGCCTTGACGATTGGTACGCTGGATGGGGCCAACGTGGAAATCCGCGATCATGTCGGCGCGGACAATTTCTTCCTGTTTGGCCTCAATGCCGAAGAGGTGTTTGAAAGACGCAGTCAGCCGGAATATTCGCGCCGGGCAATCGAGGCCAGCCCGCGGCTCTATCGTGTGCTGAACCAGATCGCCAGCGGTGCATTCTCTCCCGATGAGCCCCATCGTTACGGCTCCATCGTGCAGATGATGTATGAGAGCGACTATTTCCTCGTGACCTGTGACTTTGACGATTATTTCGAAACACAGCGTCAGGTCGACAAGGCCTATCTCAATACAAGGGAATGGACCCGGAAAGCGATCCTCAACACGGCCAATATGGGCTGGTTCTCCTCGGACCGCACCATCAAGGGCTATGCCAAGGATATCTGGGGCGCCAAGTCCCTTTATGAACGCTGATCATCAATGTTGCCCAATGGCGGTCTTGAAGGAGGCTGCCATTGGCTGATCTCTAAACATAGCAAGAATCCGATTTTTTATGAAGAATAACATCCATGGCGGCACCTCGCTCGCATGAAATTCTAGGTTAAAAAAACAAAGGGATACTACCCAACTGGCAGTTCCATTTGCGGATCACATGCTCTAGCGTAAAAGTAACAAAGGGGGAGCAGAGCGATGACGTCATATACTTCGAAAAGAGATGCTCAGTCTATTCAGGATGGTGTCCATAGCAATCCATTTTCAGTTTTGGGGCTTCAGGAATGGGAGGGCCAGCCTGTTGTCCGGGTCTTTATTCCCGGCGCGGTCGAAGTTGAAGTCATTGATCACGAAACGGGCGCTCTGATCGAGGAACTGGAGCGCGATGATGTCGCCCCGGACCTGTTCGCCAAGGTCATCACCGGCAAGAATGGCCGTTTTCCATACAAGATCCGGGCCCGGGTTGGTGATCATGTCTGGATTCAGGAAGATCCATACAGGTTTGGCCCGGTGATTGGCGAGTTGGACGAATATCTGCTTGGCGAAGGGACACATCAGGCGCTCTGGAAGATACTGGGGGCGCATGTCATCACCCATGAAGGTGTGAAGGGGACCCATTTTGCGGTCTGGGCGCCCAACGCCCGCCGCGCCTCTGTCGTTGGCAACTGGAACAACTGGGATGGCCGCCGCCATGCCATGCGTCAAAGGGGCGTAACCGGCGTTTGGGAGATTTTTATTCCCCAGATCGGGGAAGGGCACGCCTATAAATATGAGCTGCTCAATCGACAGGGACAGTTGCTGCCCCTCAAGGCCGATCCCGTCGGCTTTGGTTCAGAACATGCTCCACGCACCGCATCGATTGTCCGCTCTCTGGATGGCCATGAATGGCGCGACGATGACTGGATGAAGAACCGGGAAAAGACCACCAAGATCGATCAGCCAATCTCTATCTATGAAGTGCATCTTGGTTCCTGGCGCCGTGTTCAGGATGAGGGCAACCGTCCCTTGTCCTACTATGAGCTTTCCCAGCAACTGGTGTCCTATGTCAAGGATATGGGCTTTACCCACGTGGAATTGATGCCCATCTCCGAATATCCGTTTGACGGATCATGGGGCTATCAACCGGTTGGCCTGTTCGCTCCGACCATCCGACATGGCACGCTGGAAGAATTCCGCTCGATGGTCGATGCCTTTCATGCCGCAGGCATCGGTGTCCTGATCGACTGGGTGCCGGGACATTTCCCCGAAGATGCCCATGGTCTGGCCAAGTTCGATGGCACCGCGCTTTATGAGCATGAGGATCGCCGCGAAGGCTACCATCCGGACTGGAACACGCTGGTTTATAATTACGGCCGCCGCGAGGTTGCCAATTTCCTTTCCGCCAATGCCCTTTATTGGCTCAAGGAGCATCACGTTGACGGACTGCGTGTCGATGCGGTTGCCTCCATGCTCTATCGAGATTATTCCCGCAATGAAGGGGAATGGATCCCGAACAAGGATGGCGGACGCGAGAATTATGAAGCCATCAACTTCCTGCGCAACACCAACCTGACGGCCTATCAGGAAGTGCCCGGCATCATGACGATTGCCGAAGAATCCACGGCCTTTCCCGGCGTCAGCGCACCAACCAACTATGGCGGGCTGGGCTTCGGCTATAAATGGAACATGGGCTGGATGAATGACACCCTGCGCTACATGTCTCACGAGCCGGTCCATCGCAAATATCACCATCACGACATGACCTTCGGCATGCATTATGCCTATTCGGAAAATTACATTCTGCCGCTCAGTCATGACGAAGTGGTCCATGGCAAAGGCTCACTGCTGAGCCGGATGCCGGGATATCCGGCTGACCAGTTTGCCAACCTGAGAGCCTATTACGGCTTCATGTGGGCTCACCCGGGCAAGAAGCTGCTCTTCATGGGCGGTGAGTTCGCGCAAGGGGAAGAATGGAACCACAATGAAAGCCTTGACTGGCATTTGCTCCAACATGATTTCCAGCGTGGGGTGCAGTCGCTTGTGCGCGATCTGAACCGTCTCTATCGCGAGGAACCCGCGCTTCACAAATTCGATTGCAAGCCAAAAGGGTTCGAATGGGTTGAATGCCATTCTGCCGAGAGCTCGGTTTTTGCCTGGATCAGACATGGCGAGGAGGGCGACGCCCCGGTTCTTGTGGTCTGCAACATGACGCCCGTCGAGCGCCAGAATTACAGGCTCGGGGTTCCCAAGGCGGGGCGTTGGGTGGAAATTTTGAATACCGATTCCAGCCTTTATGCAGGAGGAGGACGCGGCAATCTGGGGGCTGCCGAGACAGAAGAGATCGCATCTCATGAAAGACCTGTCTCCCTGTCTCTCACCTTACCACCGCTTTCTACGCTCTATTTCAAACTGGAGCAGGCCTGAACCGGATGTGAGATTATGCAAACAAGCGAATGTGGGGAGAGCAATTTATGAAACTCGATCGTGAAACATCGAAACTCGCCAACCAGTCCATGGCGTTCATTCTGGCTGGCGGCAAGGGGAGCAGGCTTCAGGAGCTGACTGAACGCCGATCCAAGCCTGCCATGTATTTCGGCGGCAAGAGCCGCATCATCGACTTTGCTCTCTCCAATGCCGTCAATTCCGGCATCCGACGCATTGGCATAGCCACACAATATAAGGCCCACAGCCTGATCCGCCATTTGCAAAGAGGCTGGAGCTTCCTGCGTGAAGAGCGAAACGAATTTCTCGATATCCTGCCCGCCTCTCAGCGCATGAATGACGAGGCCTGGTATCAGGGCACATCGGATGCGATCTATCAGAATATCGACATCCTCGAAAGCTATGGCCCGAAATATATCGTGATCCTCGCTGGAGACCATATTTACAAGCAGGATTACGCCTTGATGGTGCGCCAGCATGTGGAGACCGGCGCCGATGTGACCGTCGGGTCCATCGAGGTTCCACTCGAAGAAGCCAAGGCTTTTGGCGTCATGAAGGTGGACAAAAACGACCGCATTCTTGAATTTGTCGAGAAACCGGCCAACCCGCCTGCCATGCCGAATGATCCCGAACGTGCGCTGGCATCGATGGGCATCTATGTTTTTGAGGCCAAGTTCCTCTATGACATCTTGCGCGAGGAGGCCTGCAATCCCGATACCCATCACGATTTCGGCAAGGATATCATTCCCAAGCTGGTCAAGGGCGGCAAGGCGATCGCTCATCCTTTCAGTCGCTCCTGCATCAGATCCGGTCTGGAAACAAAGCCCTATTGGCGCGATGTGGGCACCATTGACGCTTTCTGGGAAGCCAATATCGATCTGACGGACTTCATTCCGGAACTGGATATCTACGACAACGACTGGCCGATCTGGACCCATCAGGAACTGACACCACCTGCCAAATTCATCCATGACGAAGAGGGCCGCCGTGGGCAGGCTGTTTCTTCCATGGTTTCGGGTGGCTGCATCATTTCGGGGTCCTCGCTCAATCGATGCCTTCTGTTTACCGGCGTCAAGGCGCATTCCTTCTCCAAGATGAGCGGCGTTGTCGCGCTGCCCTATGCCGAGATCAACCGCAAGGCACAGCTGAAGGATGTCGTCATCGACCGCGATGTGAAGATCCCGGCTGGCCTCGTTGTCGGCGAAGATCCCGAGTTGGACGCCAAGCGTTTCCGCCGCTCTGAAAAGGGCATTTGCCTGATAACCCAGTCCATGATCGACAAACTGGACCTGTAGATGAACATATTATTCGTTGCTTCCGAATGCTCACCATTCGTGAAAACCGGAGGCCTGGCTGATGTAATCGGTTCAGTGCCGAAGGCTCTTGAACAGCTTGATCACACGATCAAGATTTTGCTGCCAGCCTATCCCGAATTGAAGGGCTGGTTAAAGCACGGCGATGTTCTTCTGGAAATGGAAGAGCTCTTTGGTGGTCCCGCGCGCGTTCTGGCCGTGCGGGCCAAGGGGCTCAATCTCCTGCTGCTGGACGCCCCCCATCTTTACGACCGCAACGGCTCGATCTATCTCGATGAAGAGGGATTTGATTGGGAAGACAATCCCATTCGTTTCGGCGCTCTTTCGCTTATCGGTGCCAAGATTGGCCTTGATGGAATAGGCGGCTGGAAGCCCGACATTGTCCATGCCCATGACTGGCAGGCCGGTCTGGTTCCTGTTTACATGAAGCAATCCGGCCGTCAGGCTCCGCCATCCATCATGACCATCCACAATATCGCCTTTCAGGGACTGTTTGACGGCAGTGTCGTGGAGACCCTTGGTCTGTCGCATGACATGTTCAATCCCGATGGGTTTGAATATTGGGGACATGCCGGCTTCCTCAAGGGTGGGCTGGCCTATGCAGACAAGATTACCACCGTCAGCCCCACTTATGCCCATGAGCTTCTGACCCCGGAATTCGGCATGGGGCTGGAAGGATTGCTCAAGAGCCGCAAAAGCGATCTGATCGGTATCCTCAACGGCATCGACCTGTCTGTCTGGGATCCGCAGGAAGACCCAGCCCTTAGCAAGACCTACAGCCCGAAAAGCCTGAAGAGAAAAGTCGCCAATCGTCAATGGCTGGAGCAGGAATTCGGTCTTGTCAGCAACCCCGAAGCACCGCTTTTCGGTCTGGTTTCCCGATTGACAACCCAGAAAGGAGTCGATCTTCTGCTGGAAATTCTCCCCACAATCATCGAAAGAGGCGCCCGTCTTGTGGTGCTTGGCGCGGGAGACAGGAAATTCGAGGAAGCCTTCACGCAGGCCGCCAACAGTTCGCCGGATCATATTGGCGTCAAGATCGGCTATAGCGAAGATCTGGCGCACAGCATTCAGGGCGGAGCGGATGCCATTCTGGTGCCATCCCGTTTTGAACCTTGCGGGCTGACCCAGCTCTATGGTTTGCGTTATGGTACAATTCCGGTGGTCGCCCATACCGGCGGCTTGGCCGATACGGTTATTGATGCCAATGCGGCAGCTCTGGCAACGAAATGCGCTACCGGCATCCAGTTCGCCCCGACCACTGTGGAAGCTCTCGAACTGGCGATCCACCGCACATGTGATCTTTTCCTCGATAGCAAGAGATGGAAGACCATGATGCGCCGCGCCATGACGCAGGAAGTCGGCTGGAATCTCTCCGCGGAACTTTATGCAGACCTTTATGAAGCTCTGGTCTGAAATGTTTGTGCCCTTTAGGACCGATCATTGATGAAATATAAGATATCCAACGGAACACCTTACAGACTTGGTGCCTTTTATGACGGGGAGGGCACCAACTTTGCTGTCTTTTCCGCCAATGCCAGTCAGATTGACCTCTGTCTCTTTTCCGCAGACGGAAAGAAGGAAATCGACCGGATATCTTTGCCAGAAAGGACCGGTCCCGTATGGCATGGCTATATGCATGGCCTAAAGCCCGGAACGCTTTATGGCTATCGGGCCCATGGTATCTATGCGCCTGAGCAGGGACATCGTTTCAATTCCAATAAATTGTTGTTGGACCCCTACACCCGCGAGATTTTCGGCAAATGGACCCCATCGGCCACCCTGTTCGGATATCAGAAGGGAGCCAGCGGTGGCGACTTGACATTCGGTGCAGCCGATAGCGCGGCCTGTGTGCCCAAATCCGTCGTATCGGACCCTTCACTGAATGATTTCCTTCAGACCGCGGCACCCGCTCTGGATGGCAGAGATCTGATTTATGAAGCCCATGCCAAGGGCTTGACCAAGCTCCACCCGGATGTGCCGGAAAATCTGCGCGGCACCTATGAGGGCTTGGCCAGCGATGCCATGATCGATCATCTGCTCTCCCTCAATGTGCGCGCCGTAGAGCTGATGCCGGTGCATCATTTCCTTGATGACGAGTTTCTGCTCGACAAGAATCTTGTCAATTACTGGGGCTACAATTCCATCGGCTTCTTTGCTCTGGAACCCAGATATCTCGGGCCGGACGGGATTATCGGTTTCCGTGCCATGGTGCAGAAGCTGAAGGCAGCGGGCATTCAGGTTTATCTCGATGTGGTCTTCAACCACACCGCCGAAGGGGATCAGAATGGCCCCACGCTCTGTTTCCGCGGGCTTGACAATGCCGTCTATTATCGCCTGATCTCCGGCCAGCCGCGCTATTATGTCAATGATACCGGCTGCGGCAATACGGTGAATGTGTCACACCCCTATGTCTTGCGCCTTGTGCTCGATTCCTTGCGCTATTGGGTGCTCTGCATGGGGGTAGACGGTTTCCGCTTCGATCTGGCCACCACGGTGTGTCGTGAAGATTACGGCTTTGACCTTTACGGCGGTTTTCTCGATGCCATCCGGCAGGATCCTATCCTGTCCACCGTGCGCCTGATTGCCGAGCCATGGGATATCGGCCCCGGCGGTTATCGCCTTGGCGGCTTCCCGCCCGAATTCTCCGAGTGGAATGACAGCTATCGCGATACAACGCGCAAATATTGGAAAGGCGATCCGCAAACGACGCCTGATCTTGCTTCCCGTCTTCTGGGCTCGGCTGACAAGTTCGACCGGGCAGGGCGGCGGGCATGGTCTTCGGTCAATTTCATCTCTGCCCATGACGGTTTCACCATCGCCGATATCACGCGCTATAATAATCGCCATAATCAGGCCAATGGCGAGAATAACATGGACGGCCATGGCGCCAATTACAGCGACAATTGCGGCGCCGAGGGAGAAACCAGAGATCCGGTCATCCGCGCCCGACGCGCCCGGCGGCAACGCAATTTTTTAGCCACCCTGTTTCTCAGTCAGGGCACACCGATGCTGCTGGCTGGCGATGAAATCGGCAACAGCCAGAAGGGCAACAACAACGCCTATTGTCAGGACAATGAAATTGGTTGGGTGAACTGGGACAAGGGGGACAAGGTTCTCAAGGATTTTGTCGCCTATCTCAGTCAGTTCAGGCGAGATCACAAGGCCTTGCGGCAGGACCGTTTTCTGCATGGCGCCAAGCGGCAGCAGGATGACATGCGCGATGTTGAATGGACCGATTTCGGCGGTTTCCCGCTGCAATGGCGCGATCCGGGCCTCTCCAGCTTCTGTCTTACCTTGAGATGCTCGGCCGAAGCTCCGTCCTATGAAAAAGACAATGACGTGGTCTTTGTTGTTTTCAATCGAAGCAATGTTGCAGCCAGCGTTGTTCTGCCATCCTGTCCGGATGGCTATCGCTGGGTCAGGGCTTTGGATACGTCTCAGCAAACTCAATATCCAAGCCTGGAAACAAGTCAGGAATCGACCGAAGTTTCCGGTTCCTCCATCGTAGCCCTGATCCTAGAAGCGGATAATGCAAAGCCATGAACCAAGACAAGCTGAATGCACTTGCCGGTTATTTCGGAATACATGCTTCCTACAATGATTTCGATGGACATCTGGTTCAAACTTCAGTGGAAACACAGCTGGCCTTTCTGCGGGCCAATGGCTTGCATCTGGATAGCGAGGCGATGCTGGACGAGGCCGTCCGGTTTTATATAAATGCCGAACAGGATCGCTGGTTCCCTCATGAATTGATAACTGGCACCGGCTTTGATTATCAATGCAATTTCGGTCTTGGTGCCCGTTGGCACATCCTGCTGGATGAAGACCTTTCTGCCGATATCAGGGACAGGGTGCCTGCCGATAGTCTGAGCGGCATTGCTGATACCCATATTTCCTTGCCACCGCTACCATCGGGGATCCATGAACTGGTCTGCGAGGTTGGCGGGCGTGTTGAGAAGGTGACCCTGATCACCGCCCCCTTGCGTGCGCCATCCATAGAGCAACTGACCGGCAAAGGCAGGGTGTGGGGCATCAATGCGCCGCTCTATGGTTTCCGCTCAAGGCGCAACTCGGGTATCGGCGACTTCGAAGATCTGGCCCGTTTTGCCGAATATGTTCACCAACTGGGCGGAAGCTTTGTCGGCATCAATCCTGTTCATGCACTGGGCTTTTCCGATCACTATGCCATGAGCCCCTATTCGCCAACCCACAGGGGCTTTATCAATACCCAGCATATTGCTCTGGATCAGTTTACCGGTCTTGGTGATCTGCCCCAGTTGCGATCAATTCTGCAGGCGGTGGAACCGCAATGGACCGAATTGCGCAATTCCGAGCAGGTTGAATATCAGAGCCATCGGGTTTGCCAGAATGCCGCCTTGCGGGATATCTATAATCTGTTTCTGCAACATGCCGAACCTGAAGCTCTTGAGGCCCTGAGTGCCTTCAGGGCTGCCAAAGGGGCGTATCTGGAACGTTTTGCGCTCTATGAGGCCTTGTCAGACCATTTCGGCTCCCATTGGCATAGCTGGCCAGCGCCATATCGTGATCGTCATGACAAGGCGATTACCGAAGCCCGTGGGCGTTTTGCCAATCGCATCGACTTCCATATCTGGCTTCAATGGATTGCCAGCGTGCAACTGGGCCAAACCCAGAAGCGCGCCAGCCGCGCCGGTGGACTTGGTCTCTATCTCGACCTTGCCGTTGGTGCACGCAGGGGCGGCGGCGAAAGCTGGTGTGAGCATGACAGCATCGCACAAGGCATCTCTCTGGGGGCTCCGCCAGACCAATTGGGGCCTGATGGCCAGAATTGGGGGCTGGTTGCATATGCCCCGAAAAAGCTCGCCGAAAACAAATACAAGTCCTTGCGCAACATTTACCGCTCGGCAATGGAATATGCTGGCGTTCTGCGCATTGATCATGTGCTCGGCCTTAATCGCAGCTTCTGGATTCCGGATGGCGGAATTCCGGGGGCATATATCTCCCAGCCGCTGGATATTTTCCTTTCCATCCTGTCGATCGAGGCCAATGCGTCAAAAACGGCGGTCATCGGCGAAGATCTGGGCCTCGTGCCGGACGGTTTCCGCGATTCCGTACAGGCGCACGGCATCTATGGCTATTCTGTTCTGCAATATGAAAAATGGCCCGACGGTCGCTTCAAGCATCCCAATGAGCTGCGGGAATTCAGCCTCGCCAGCTTCAGTACCCACGACACACCGACCCTGAAGGGCTTCATTACCGGCTGCGACATCAAATGGCGCGATCAGATCCGGGGAAGCGAACAACCATCATTCGATGCTCTGGAAGCACGCAGGCGCGACGTGGAAGCATTGGCAACGCTGGATCCCGACATGAGCAAGCATGGGGATGTCAGCTTTGAGCATCTGTTTCCGACCATTCATGGGGCTCTTGCCAATTCGCAAGTGGCCATGCTCGCCGTGCAGCTGGATGATATCCTCGGGCAAGAGGAAGCCCAGAATCTGCCCGGCACCATCGACCAGCATCCCAACTGGCGCAGGAAATGCGTTCTGCTGAATGAAGAGATGCCCGACGAACCGGCGTTTGGTCAAGTCGCACAGATGATGAAGGAAAGCGGCCGCGGTCTGGAAGAGGAATAAGGGGCTAAATATTGGCCAAATGACAAAAGGCCCGACAGCATCTCGCTGCGGGCCTTTATTGTCAATTGCAAAGCACCCCTATGAGAAAAGCGCCCCTTTGAAAAAAATAAAGTCTAGCGTCGACACCCGTAATAGCGTTCCCAATAGATGATCTGGTCAACGCGTCTTTGCTGCGCAGGTGTCAGCCGCCCCCAAGGCTCATAGCAACGAGGGCCGAAGACCTGTCTTGCTCGCACCGTTTTGAAACAATATCCCTGCCGGGCATAGATCGCATTACGCGCATACCATAACTCGCCGCAAGTCATGTTGCGATAGGCCTGTGCCTTGGCCGGATTGCTGAAAGCCGATATGCCGAGCAGGGGAGCCATCAACAAGATGCCCGCTGCCAAAATCACGGTCCTGGTTTTCGAAGATTTTCTCATAGGAGCGTTCCCCCGCATTTCGTGGCCAATAGGCCATTTTGTGCCCGTCCTCATTTGGCACCATTATAGCCGGAAACAGAGAGAAATAAAATTAAACAGCTGTACTAACACAAAATAGTCCGCCAACAAAAAAGCCAGCCTCGCGGGCTGGCTTATCTTGTGAGCGTGTGAGCTGATCAATAAACGTCGCGCACGTAACGCTTTTCCTTTTTCATCAGGTTGACATAATCCATCGCCCCATCCTCGCTGAGGCCTGCCTGATCGGAAATGACCTGATGAAGAGCGCGATCAACATCCTTGGCCATGCGCGAAGCATCGCCGCAGACATAGAAATGCCCACCTTCCTGAAGAGCGCCATAGAGTTCCTTGGCAAATTCCTTCATCCGAGTTTGAACATAGATCTTCTCTGCCTGATCGCGAGAAAAGGCCAGATCAAGACGGTTCAAAACGCCATCCGCCTGCATTTGTGCCAATTCATCCTTATAGATGAAATCGGTCTTTGCATGCTGATCACCGAAGAACAGCCAGTTGAAGCCTTTGGCTCCGATGGCCTGACGCTCCTGCAGGAAGGCACGGAATGGCGCAATGCCCGTTCCCGGTCCGACCATGATCATCGGCACATCGTTATTTTCCGGCACCCGGAAGCTCTTGTTTGGAGAAACGAAGACCTTGGCCGCTTCGCTGCCGACACGATCTGCAAGGAAGCAGGAGGCAACACCGCCATGCTTGCGGCCATGGCTCTCATAGCGCACCGAAGCAATGGTCAGATGTACGCTTTTCTCATGCATCTTCGAGCTGGACGAAATCGAATAGGCGCGATGCTGCAAGGGCTTGAACAGGGCGATCAATTCCTCAACAGAAAATTTCGCCTTGGGATGAAGCCTTGCGATATCCAAGGCATCCTTTGACCAGAGATAGGCCTCCATGGCTTCCTTGTCGTTGAAATCGACAATATGCTGGAGATGCTCGTCATCGGTGCGCTCGGCTATCGCCTTGATAAAGTCGCTCGACGGGGTGGAAATTTCAAGTTGGCTGAAGAGCAGCTCTTGAAGAGACACGTCCTTGCCAGCCACGCTTTTGTCGCCATCAACGCCCATATAGCCAAGCCACTCGGCAACCAGCGCCGGATCATTGGTCGGAATGACATTGAGCGCGTCACCCGCCACATAGCTTGGCCCGTCGTTGGACAAATCAAACTCGTAATGACGAATTTCCTTGGCGGAGCCTTCGCCCGAGAGCAGATGGTTGACCGTGACTGGCGCTTCGAACGGATTCTTGCGGGTCCATTTGGATTTCGCCGGTTTGGCGGCTGCAGCATCACTTGGCGAGATTGGACCGCCTGCATCATCGGGTTTGTGCTTGGCCAGTTCCTCGCGCGCTGACGACATCCAGCCATCCGCGCTTTCCTCGAAATCGACATCGCAATCGACGCGCCCGGTCAGGCGCTTGGCGCCCAGTTGCTCGAAGCGCAGATCGAACTGCTTGCCAGCCTCGCAGAAGCCGTCATAGGCGGTGTCACCCAGCGCCAGTACCGAGAAATGCATATGTTCGAGGCGAGGGGCCTCCGATGATTTGAGCGCATCCCAGAACAGCTGGGCATTGTCCGGCATTTCGCCTTCGCCATAGGTGGAGGTGATGAGGAAGACATAATTCATCTCGACCAGACTGTCGACTTCCACGTCATCAAGGGAAGCCACGCTGGCATTGACACCTTCAGCGCGCAGGGTTGCTGCGAAATCTTCAGCAAGGCCTTCGGAATTGCCCGTCTGCGTGCCGTAGAGAATATTGGCCGTGAGCGTGGATTTGGATTCAGCAGTCGCGGATTTCTTGCCAACGAGCATCTGGGTGTGCAAGCCGGCATAGAATCCGGCCAGCCAGGATTTCTGGTCTTCTGAGAATGGGGCGTCAGCAGGAAGGAAAGGTATGGTCATCTCTCTTAGATCCGTCAATAGAAATTGATATCAAAAGGACGTTTTGCAAGCAGGTGCTCATGGCACCTGCTTGACCAGTTCCTGACTGGATGTCGCAGCAAACAAGCTTTCGAAATCCGGTAACTCGCCCATTGCCTTGCGGTTCTGCCGATCCTGAAGCAGGATCCAGCCATATGTGCCGATAGAGTCCATCAGGCGCACATTGCGGTTTGACAAGGCAGTCTTGTAGTCTTTCATGCGCTTGTCCGAGATCAGCACCGCCAATTCCATGTCGGAATAATCGGTCAGCGCCTGACGGGCTATGGCAGACAGCTTGGTCATCAGAGTGAAATCCTCGGTAAGGATCAGCTTGCGCACGCCGCTATTGAGCGTCTCTGCCGAAATTTCCTCGCCGCGATAGCGACCCTTGACGATCTGCTGAGCCATGTTGATCACGGTGAAATTATTGATCAACTCATACATCAGCTTGGTGTCGGTCTCACCCTGTTTGGGGATGATGCCGCCAGCAATGACCTTGCCGTCGCGATAGGCCAGTTTGAACTTGCGCAACTGATAGGAAACCAGCGCATTGGCCAGTTCTTCGGTCAGCTCCTTGCGCGGGTTGGCCTTCAGAATGGCTTCGTAATTCTGATAGGTTTCCAGCGCCAGAGGCGTTGCGAACTTGAAGTTGACGATTTCCGTGTCGAAATTGTCGAGCAGGAACTTGCCTTTCTTCGAGCCGGTGAATTTGACGTGATGACGCAGCAGACGCATTACGGCAAGCTTGTGCAGTTTGGCGCGATCATTGTCGCCATCGAGCCGATGCAGCTTGACCGAGTCATGGCTGTAAAGCGCTTCGAGCTGATTATATGGATCATACTGATAGGCGACGCCACCGGACATACCGTTGCAGAAGCCCTTGCCGAAGACACCAAGATTCATGATGGCTCCGTTGGTCATATATTCACCGCAGAAGTCGCCGACGCCTTCGACAACCGCCGTGGCCCCGGAGTTGCGGACACCGAAGCGGTCGCCCGCGCCACCTTCAACAAACAGCGAAGATCCGGACGCACCAAACAGGGCAAAGTTACCGATCAGCACGTTTTCCTCGGTTCCACCACCGGGCGAATGAACCGCGATATAGCCGCCGGACGCGCCTTTGCCGACGCCGTCATTGCAGGTGCCGACATGATGGAACACCATGCCCGAGTTACAGAAGGCCGCATAGGACTGACCCGCAGAACCATGGGTATGGATCTCCAGCGTTTCCGGCTTGAGCATGTTACGGCCGCGGTCATCGGTATAGACCATCGGCATGGATTTCACATGCTTCTCTGAAATCTCGTGCTGCAGCATCCGTTCGATATCGATGGAAAGCTGCCCGCCAACCGTCTTGTTGCGGTTGTCGAGTTTCTTCTCGACGACCAGCGTTGCTCGCTTGTGATGACGCTGAACGGCCTTGTTCTTGAATTCCTTCAAGAGCATGTCGTCGATTTCATAATGGGCTTCCAGATAGACCGGCTCCTTGATGTGAACTTCCGGCACCACTCTGAGCATGTTGCGCAGATCCATCTGGCCGATCGCGCTGGGATGCTTGATCAGGTGCAGATAGTCTGAACGGCCACGGGCCTCGCGCATGCTCTTGAAACCAAGATTAGCGAGAATTTCGCGGCATTCATGGGCAATATTCATCAGATACTGACCAAGCGCACGCGGGTCGCCATCAAAGACTTCCGAGTTGGTCGTAAGACCGGCTGGGCATTTGATGTTGCAGTTCTTGGCCATGACGCATTTGAGCATCATCAGCGCAGTGGTACCAAATTCGAAGCTGTCGCCACCCAGCAGACAGGATTTGACAACGTCCGTTGCCGTCTGGTGAGCGCCGGAGCATCTGAGAATAACCTTGTCGCGCAGACCGTTGGCGCAGAGCGCCTGATGGACTTCCGCAAGGCCGATCTCGGCCGCACGGCCGGTATTCTTCAGCGAGGTTACGGCAGCCGCACCGGTACCGCCCGAGTTGCCCGCAATATTGATGACATCAGCGCCAGCCTTGGCTACACCGACGGCAATCGTGCCGATGCCTTCAGAGGAAACCAGCTTGACGATGACTCGAACACGCGCAGCCTTGGCGTCGTGGATCAGCTGTGCCAGATCCTCGATTGAGTAGGTGTCATGGTGCGGCGGAGGGGAAATCAGCTCGACCCCCGGCGTGCCACCACGGGCGGCCGCAATCTCTACCGTTACTTTCTTGCCAGGCAACTGGCCACCTTCACCGGGCTTGGCACCCTGAGCGATCTTGATTTCGATTTCTTCCAGAGTCGGGTCGGCCAGATAGCCGGTCCAGACACCGAAGCGACCGGAAGCGAGCTGCTTGATGCTCGAAGAACGGATCGTGCCATAGCGTGAATAATGTTCGCCACCTTCACCTGAGTTTGAGAAGGCCCCGACCATATTCGCACCATGCGCCACGGCTTCGTGAGCGGGGGCGACCAACGCACCATGAGACATGGCACCGGAAGCGAGCATCGCGGTGATTTCATGGGCAGGCTGAACCTTGTTCAGTGCCAGCTTGCCGTTTGGCCGCTTGTGGTTGGCCAGATAGAAATGCGCCAGCCCCTTGGCAGTGATGTGAATATTTTCACCCTCGGTTTCCATCGTAAGCAGTTCGTCGCCAAACTGGCTCTTGAGGGCAACTGACAGCGCAATCAGCCTTTCATGGCTAAACTTGCTGGCAAAGAAGACCGTGAAACTGTCATCCTTGTTGTGATGGACACGCAGGCCGCGAACAAAGAAATTGTTGTTGCCAACCAGATCGTGCCGGAACAGTTCGGTGCGGAATTCCTCCGCCGTCGCTGCCCAGCTGATATCCGTCGGGAAGCACAGAACGTCGCGTAGGGCCGCAGGGCGCGCTTCGCGTTCCTTGGCCAGTTCAAGCGCAAATTTGCGATAGTTCGGCGTGATCCGGAAGGAGTCGATCTCTTCCGGCGTGCGCCGTCCAAAGCTGGTGTTGCGATAGGAATCCGAGCCCTTGCCATAGGCATCCTTGAGCCTGTCGACGGGCAGCAGACGCAGATCATTGACGTCGCCGTCACCCTTTTCAGGGGCAGACAGGTCCGACTGGATCGGCTCTTCGGTCATCTCCACGAAACCGCGCACAGCGAGCGTGCCATAGGTATGACCAGCCCCTTCAGAGCGCTCCTTGAACAGGCCCAGCAGCGGGATGTCATCTTCGTTTTTGACTTCGCAGGCTCTCTTGTGCCAGTTGACCACGCTCTTTGCGACAGAGGCAAAGTCAACACCACCAACCGTATTCTTCATGTTGGGGAAATAGCGCTTGAGAATAGGCTCATCGGTATCAAGGAAGTTCGGTTCAAAGAACTCGCCACCAATATAGCTCTCTGCCGTGCAGAGGCCGACCTTGCCCATGGTTTTCATCAGCGACTTGTTGGCCGCAGAGATGAACTGCGCGATATTCTTCTTCGCTTCGTCCCTGTCACCCTTGGCAAATTCCATCGCGCGCGCTTCAACCGAAATCGGCATCACCGCAGAGGCACCAAAGCCCAGCGCCGTCGCGATCTGGTGGGCAGATGCGATCTGACCACTTTCAGCCACCAGCGAAACGCGGAACCGAAGTCCCTGTTCGATGAGGCGCTGGTTGGCTGCCGAGATCATCAGCGGCAGAGGAATGGCCGCCATTTTCTCGTCGACCATCGCGTCGGAAAGAATGACGATTCCGCCCTTGTCGCGAGCTGCCTTTTCAACCTGATCACAAACGCCGTCCACGGCAGCAATCAGATCGTCCTGAGCCTTCTTGCGATCGGCTTTGTGGTCCACTTCGAAGAACATTTCCACTTCGGTGATGGCCACATCGCTCTGGGCACGAATGGCCGCCAGATCATCAGGGGAGAGCACCGGCGTCTGCACGACCAACTGCTTGGTTTCGCCCTTGTTGAAGTGAGGCTTTGCGCCCAGTGCAACGCGCAGGGTCATGCCGTCGGCTTCACGCAAGCTGTCGAGTGGCGGGTTGGTCACCTGCGCAAAACGCTGCGAGAAATATTTCGACATGCCGCCTTCCTGATCGGTCAGCGAGTTGATGGCCACGCCATAACCCATGGCGGAAATCTTCTCCTTGCCCGTCTGCATCATCGGATCAAGCAGGAATTTGAAACTCTCCTGATTGAGGCCATAGGCAACGAAGCGCTGAACGTCGGTAAAGCTGCTGGCAACTTCCGTGACACCGTCGGCGCGCGGCAGATCATCGAGATTCTTGCGTGCGCTTTCCAACAGCGAGCGATAGTCCCGCTTGGAGGCGAGCATTTTGAGCGCCTGATCGGAGGTGTATGACTTCTTGGTTTCATGGTCAAAATAGAGCATGCCACCGGCTTCAATGCGTCCACGGCGCAAGATGCTGGAGGGTTCGAAATCAACCTGACCGGCTTCCGACATGACGCAGAGATATTCATCGGTTTCAACGGAGCGAAGCGGACGCAGACCAAGACGGTCAAGACGCGCACCGACCACGGTACCATTGCCGAAAATAAGCGCGGCGGGGCCGTCATTCTTCTCTTCATAAAGAGAGAAATATTCCAGCATCACCCGAACATCTTCGGGGAAGCGCGTATCATTTTCCCATGCCGGAGGCATCATGGCGACAACGGCGGTGATCAGATCAAGATCATCCTCAATCAGCCGACGCTCGAGCGTCTGGTCCAGACGGGCAGAGTCAGACTGTCCCGGAGGCGAATAGATCTGCTGATTTTTCATCTGCGCGATCGTTGCTTCCGAGAGACGGTTTTTCTTGTCGGTGTTCAACTCGCCGTTATGCGCCATCAAGCGGAATGGTTGCGCCATGGAAGGCTGCGGCTCGGTGTTGGTCGAGAAACGGGTATGGAAGAACAGCGAATGAATTTTATGGTCTTCATCCGTCAGGTCATAGAAATAGGGGATGACCTCATTGGAGTTCAAACGTCCCTTGTAAACCTGGGTATGGGCAGACATCGAAAGAGGATAAAGCCCCTTCAGCGACGGCTCCAGATAGGCAACGGATTCGATATCCATCAGCGCGTCATGGATCTTGCGATCAAATGCCTTGCCGTCCATCGACTTGTCCTTGACAAAGACAACCTGATGCACAGACAGCATATATTTCAGCGCCGCCGGACGAATGACGGAATTGTTGACCGGAGCATCGCGCACGAGAACAATGCGCAGGCCGTTCTTCTCAAGGCTTTCCTTGATCAGTCTGTCGGCCGCGTCCCAGTTCTTTTTCAGCTCTGGCAGGAAGAAGTTGCCAACGCCGAACTCGCCCAGTTCCAGAGTGGGGATGCCGGTGATTTTTCGGAAGAAAGAAAGGGACAAATCCACGCAGACACCGGCGCCATCGCCGACGCCTTCCGCGCTCATGCCGCCGCGATGGGGAACCGTGCAAAGTGCTTCGTTCGCCTTCAGCAACACGTCATGGGTTTGAACACCGGATTTGTAAGTCAAGAAGCCAACACCGCAGCTGCTTTTTTCAAAGCTATGGTCATACAGGCCGAATTGATTCTGAGACTGTTCCAAACCGCTAATCCTCACTTTTTAAGGGCGCGACCTCCATGTTCGGCCCAGAAAATGGACCAAAATGCGAGATCGTCGTCTTTATCCGAAACCGGACCATTGCTGTGATCCGTAATGACGACGAGCATACCGCTCGACGGCTCCGTTTTGCATTGCACCTTGAAGGGTGCCTGCGCCATTGAACTATCGCGTAATAAAATATTGTAAGACCAGGTCCATACAATCGATGATAGCTCAACTCTTGCAAAAAGAGGCGCAAAAAACCCGAACATCCGTCCTTCCCAAGAAAACAGATGCCGAGATTTCATGTCACAGAACTAAGGCTGTGCGTAAATGGTATGGGGGAATGCGTCAAGCTCATAAAGGGTGAAAACGGACGATTTTTTCGTTTTGGTGCGATTTTTCCGTAGATTCTGCGCAAATGTTTCTTCGCCCGCGTGCATTAAATACAAACGTTCCAAAACCCTAAATATCTGACGAAGCGCGATAAAGCGTGATCATCTGCGACCATAGGCCTCATCAGAAATTGATGAGGCCGCAAGGTTAACAACATGTTGTCAAGCATCCTGTCCGTCGTTACGGACCAACGCGGGTTATGATCATTCTGCCCTTGCCGTCATTATAGGCCCGCAACACAAACGGACGGCCTCTCTGTATCGAAGTGGCAAGCGTTTGGATGCCGCGCGAATTGGTGCGCATGGAGCAGGAGCGGCTGCTGCAAACAGATTGTACCCATTTGCCATTGTCGCTGAAATAGAGTTTTGTCGGCTCATTGGGACGAAAGCCCCTGTCGACCCAGCTGCATTCGCCCGGTCGCGGCGCCTGCATAGCAGCGCCCACCCGGCCGGGTTTGAATGAAATGATTGCAAAGGCCTCTTGGGTTGAAACGCGCTGACCGGCGACGATTTCCATTTGCTGGGCAGGATTGCAGGTCAGAACATAATCATTGGCAGCTTTTGCCTCGCTGTCAAAGGCTGCAGAAGCAAAAATGGCCAGAAGGGCAAAAGCGGCATTATCGAGGATGGAGGGGGCGGATTTCTTGAAGAATCGTGCAAGTTTGTTAGTCATGTCTGTCTCCCAAAAAGGCGTTTGATCGAGAATGAAAAAGGGCTCCTTGCCCGGCTTGCTTATCTGTCGCTTCAACCGCCATTTTGGTTCAAAGATATTTTCATTTCATTGCCATCAGACAGCCCAGGCCCGATCAAACGAAAAGCGGACCGACATGCCCAATGTCACGGGCTGATTGCTATAGGCGATAATGTCGGTCCCATCGCTCATCTCCAGTCCGAGGCGATAGCGCTCTCCCAGATAGGTTGAGGATATCACGCGTGCGGGCAATCCGTTTTCCTGATCCAGCGTCACATTCTCTGGCCGAATGCAAAGTCCCACAGGATGGGCCTCGGGCAGGGCTGCAATATGCTGGCTCTGGCGTGTTCTGAATTCCTGACCGTGGATCACGACATCGCGCCATTCGCCCTCGCTCCGGCCTTCAAGATAACCGGTCAGAATGGAACTTTGGCCAATGAAACGGGCCACCTGTTCGCTCTTGGGCTGATGATAGAGATTTTGTGGCTTGTCGATCTGCGCCACTTCACCATTGAACATGACCGCGATCCTGTCCGCCATGGCCATGGCTTCGGCCTGATCATGGGTGACATAAACCATCGTCGCGCCGGACCGTTTGTGAAACTCGACAAATGTGCGCTGCATCACTTCGCGCAAATGGGCGTCCAGATTGGCTAGAGGCTCATCGAGCAACACGGCATCAGGCTGCATGACCAGACAGCGGGCCAGGGCCACCCGCTGCCTTTGCCCGCCAGAAAGGGTGGCGGGTTCCGCATCAGCAAAGTCAATGAGGGAAACCGTTTCAAGGGCATTGAAAAGAATAGCGTCGATCTTTTCTTCCGGCAATTTTCTGATCTTGAGCGGATAGGCGACATTCTCCGCAACGGTCATGTTTGGCCAAAGGGCATAGGATTGGAAAACGATGCCCATATTGCGCTTTTCCGGGGCGACATGATGGATGGCATCCGACATCAGCTCTCCACCTTTATGGATGGTTCCGCAATCAGGTCGCTCGAAACCGGCGGTCAGGCGCAACATCGTGGTCTTGCCGCAGCCCGAAGGTCCGAGCAGAGCAACCAGCTCTCCATCTTCGATTTCAAGCGAGATGGATTTCAGCACATCGACCTGATCAAAGCTCTTGCAAATATTGTTATAGATCAGCTTCGCCACGGAATGACTCCTTTGGGCAAATGGTTGCCCATGATTTCAATAATGCTCATCAACCCGATAACAACCAACACCACCAGAACCGCCACGGCCGAGGCGAGGACGCTCTCGCCGCTGTCATCGAGATTGAAAATGACAACACCTAGCGTTTCATTGCCTGAAGACCAGAGCAGGGCGGATACGGTCAGTTCATTGAAGGCTGTCAGAAAGACAAGCAGCGCACCGGCCGCCGCCGAAGGCGCTACCGCAGGCAGGAGAATGTCTGTCAGGCGGCGAAAGGGAGAAGCTCCACAGGCCTGAGCGGCTTCTTCAAGATTGGGTTCCATCTGCTGGAATGAACTGGATACGGGTTTGAGTGCAATGACAAAGAAGCGCGCCAGATAGGCGATGAATATGATCGCCAGCGTGCCATAGAGGCTGACATCAAGAATGGGGATGCGCTGGAATGTCAGGATGCAGGCAATCGCCAGAACAATGCCCGGCATCGCATAGGGAATCTCGATCAGAATATCGAGGGTGCGGGATATCCAGCAAGACTGTTTCATCATGCCATAGGCAAGCGGTACGGCGAGCAAAAACAGCGTCCCGGCGGCACCAACAGAGAGCCCGAAACTGTTTACGAAAGCACGCATGGTGGCGGCCTGCCTGAAAAGCACTTCCCGATAGGCTTCAAGGCTGGCTGTGCTCCAGCTCAGCACCATGCCAAAGGCCGGAACCAGAGACGCAGAGATCAGCGCAATCAGGGGCACGACGAGAACGAAAAACAGTACGGCCCACATGCAAATCTCTACCAGCAGCCGGTAACGCCCCAAAGAAATATCAAGAGGCCTGCCAACGATGCCATGCAAGCGATATTCACGCCCCTTCACCAGATGATGATGCAAAATCACGCCGCCTGCCGCGATCAGGCCAATCAATATGGCCAGAACGGCAACCTCGGCCAGCACCGAGGGGCCAAAGCTGGAAAGTTTCGAATAGATGAGCGTTGGCAGCATCTGAATATTGGCCGGAATACCCAACATCGCCGATATGCCGAAATTGCCAATTGCCGTAACAAACGTCATTGCGATGCCTGCAATCAGGGCAGGGCTGGTAATGGGCAGAATAATGTCCCGCCAGACCGCAAGCCCTCCGGCACCTGCCAGCCGGGCTGCCTCGACCTGCTCCCGCGGCACTTGCCTCAGCGCCGCACGCAGGGTGAGGAAGATCAGCGAAGCATGCTGAATGCCGAGCAATAACGCAATGCCGCCGACCGAATAGAGCGGCTGGGGGGAGCCCAATTTTGGCGCTATGCCGAGCATTTTGAGCAACGCACTGGTCGGGCCGAACATCTGCAACCAGGAAAGCGCCGTAATCTGCGGCGGAATCATCATCGGCAGCATGAAGCAGAAGACCAGAGCAGCCTTGGCGCGAATGTCCGTCAAGGCGACCAGAAAGGCAAAGGTTCCGCCGAACAGCAGGGAAATCAAAGTGCCCGATGCCGAGATGGAAACCGAATTCCACGTCGCCCCCCATGTTTGAGGTTCGGAAAGAATCCGCGTCAGATGGCTGGTGGAGAAGGCAGAATCCTGCAACAGCCCCTGCATCATCAGACGCAAGACGGGCAGCAGACACAAAATGACGATGATCGGCGTGAGAATAGCAAGAAAAAGGCCAGACCGACCATCTGGCCGGCCTGACTTACCACCATTCACCATGGTGATGAATGTCATTATTGCGCCCCGAACATCTCGGCAAAGCGGCTCTTGTTTTCCTCGGCATTGGCAAGGGCCGAAGCCGGGTCAAAGGACATCAACTTGATCTTGCTGCGCTCCGGGAACCCTTCCGGAACTGCCGCGCCGTTTTTGGCCGGAATGTAGCCCTGAGACAGCACCAGATCCTGCCCCTTGTCCGACAGCAGAAAATCGACAAATTTATGTGCCGCATCGACATTCTTCGCTGTTTTCAGAATGGCCACCGGCTCAGTAACATAGGAAACGCCTTCCTCGGGGAAGACAAACTCCACCGGCGACCCCTTGGCCTTGCTGCGAATGGCCAGATAATCGACCACCACGCCATAAGGCTTCTCGCCCGAAGCAACAGCCTTGAAGGTGCCGCCATTGCCCCCTTGCGCCCGTGCTTCATTCTTTGCCAGAGCCTGATAATAATCCCAGCCCAATGCCTCATCGCCGGTCAGCGTTGCAAGATGGATCAGCGCAGCGCCAGAATAGAGCGGCGACGGCATCGCGATCATGCCCTTCATGTCTGGCTTTGCCAGATCTTGCCAACTGGTCGGCTTGAATTCAGCACCGGTGTTATAAACGATACCGGTCGTGATCAGCTTGGTGGAATAGTAATATCCTTCGCCATCATAAAGCGCCGGATCATAGGCGCTGGCAGCATCCGACTTGTAGGGCTGAAGCTGATCGCTCTGTTTGAGCCCTTCAAGGGTGACCATGTCAGCGATCAGCAGCAGATCAGGGCGCACATCACCTGCGGCGATTTCTGCCTGAAGCTTGGCCATGACCTTCGTTGTGCCATCGCGCACCCAGGTTACCTTCACATCCGGATATTCTGCCATAAAGGCGTCAACGGTCTGTTGAGCGTCGGCGTTGGGCTGACTGGTATAGAGCACCAGCTCTTCAGCCAGTGCAGGCGTTGCAGCAAAAGCCGCCAGTATGGAGGAGAGAATGAATTTACGCATGATGTCGCTCGCATTGATTGTCTGGTTATCAGGCCCAAGCCTTTTGAGCCGACATTAAAAGCGCAGCGCATTACGGTTCGATGACGGTTAAATGAAACTAATATTGCAGTTCAAAAACCCTTTTGCGACAATTTGGAATGACCGAAAAGACGCAACAAGCATTTGTTGTTGTGAAGAAAAATTTCCATTTAGAACCCAATGGCTGCGGCATCGCTCATGGGGCGAGATTGTTTCATTTGAAACGCAAGGATAGCGGAGCCATGCAAAGTGCACAGCAGCAGAAATGTCTGATCAATAGCTCTTGCGAGCATAGCTTCCCGGCGCATCTTCAAGCGGCGGATATTGCTCGCTACCGACAGCTCTTGCTGCGACTTCTTCGTCACCTTGCGCCATGATCCATTGGTGCCAATCGGGCCACCAGGATCCGGCAGTGGATCGGGCCGTTTCCATCCAGTCAACCAGCTCGCCATCCAGAGGGCCACCGCGCCAGAACTGATATTTCCGTCTTTCCGGCGGATTGACCACACCGGCGACATGCCCCGATCCGCCAAGTATGAAATCGACCTTTCCTCCAAACAGCTTTGCTCCCTTGAAAACGGAGCGGGCAGGGGCAATATGGTCATCCTTCATGGCAAGGCAGTAGGTTGGTGTCGTGATGCGGGAAAGGTCCAGCGTTACGCCATCCAGTTCCATCAAGCCCTCGGCAAGGGCATTTTCCAGATAGCATTTACGCAAATATTGGGAATGGCAGGCCGCTGTCATGCGGGTTGAATCCTGATTCCAGTAAAGAAGGTCAAAGGGGAAGGGGTCGAGCCCTCGCATGTAATTATTGACGAAATAGGGCCAGATCAGATCATTCGGACGCAACATATTGAACACATTGGACATGGAGAGCCCATCGAGATAGCCCTGCGCATGCATGACCTTTTCTAGTTCCTCCATCTGCTCTTCGTCGACGAAAACCTTGAGATCCCCGGCCTCTGTGAAATCGACCTGCGCGGCGAAAAAGGTCGTGCTGTTGATCCAGTCCTTCTCCTTGGCCGCTAGAAAGGCTTGAGCTGCGGCAAGCAGAGTGCCCCCGACGCAATATCCAACTGCGTTGACTTTCTGTTGTCCGGTAATCTCGCGCACAAGCTCAATGGAAGAGACGACCCCTTCCAGCATAAAATCTTCAAAGCTCTTGTCCCTGAGGCTTTCATCCGGATTGACCCATGAGACGACAAAAACACTGTGGCCCTGATCGACACACCATTTGATGAAACTCTTTTGGGCGCTGAGATCGAGAATGTAGAATTTGTTGATCCATGGCGGGAAGATAAGCAGCGGTGTCTTTAGCACTTTTGGGGTGCTGGCCTCATATTGGATGACCTGACAGATGTCATTCTGGGCTATCACCTTGCCCGCAGTTACCGCGAGATTTTCACCGAGCGTGAAAAAGGCGGTGTCGGTCTGACGAATGCGCAGTTTGCCGCCGCCCGCCAATATATCCTCTGCCAACATTTCCATGCCGCGAATGAGATTCTCGCCATCATTCTCCAACGTCTCGCGCAACAGGGCCGGATTGGTCATGACATAATTGGAAGGCGAGAGCGCATTGAAGATCTGATTGACGTAAAACAGCGCCTTGTGGCGCGTATGCTCATCCAGCGCATCGGCTTCAACCACCATTTCATTGGCCCACTGGGAGGCGATCAGATAAAGCTGTTTGACAAAGGAAAAGAAGGGGTTGCTCGTCCACTCCGGATCATCAAAACGAAGGTCGCCATCATTTGGTTGAGCGATCTCGTCTTGGTCCTCTCCCAGCATGCGTCTGCTTGAAGCGCCCCAGAGATCAAGGCAGCGCCCCCAAAGACGCGTCTGGGCGTCAAGGGCGCGTTGCGGGTCAGACGTCCAATATTGGCCGACTTCGCCAAAGGTGCGCACCATCTGGTTGACATAGTCGAGCGAATGCTCCCCCATTCCATTTTCTCTTGGGCGGAGATAGGCAGCGGCCACCTTGCCAGCCTGTTCGACCACTTGCGCCAGATTGCGGGCAAACCTCTCCGGATCATGGATCATGAACTGGGCAATCCCGTCAATGCCAGGCGTCCCGCTCGATGCATCCCCGGCATCCCTGCCATCACCGGCGTTGCCCGCAGCAGGGCTGTCCTGACCATCTTCTTCTTTCTTATTCACCATAGACTATCGCCAACTTGCCAGAACCTGAAAGCAAACAACATGAATTCAATCAACGCCAGCGACTACTGGAAAATCGACTAAATTGCATAATATTCGTTCCCTCGTAATAAACAACAAGCCAAAGGTGGTTTAGATGGCGCTTTGTAGCCGGAAATCGGCCGATGAGACTTATCCTATCGGATTATATATTGCGACAGCGAGCAACGCACCCCTTGAATTTAAAGGACAATAACCTAAATACTCACCTTGACGCGGCAATAAGCAGCAGCTTGATTCTATTGACCAACCGCTGCTTCCGAGCCAGATTGTCGCACCGCAGACCCAAAATTGCATGCTCCGCTGCGGGCGAAAACAAAAGCAAAAATCATGAGGCAGGAATGGCAATGATGAGTAAGACGATGAATCGCTTTCTGAGCGCCTGTCTTCTTGTTTCGCTTGCGGGCTGTTCAGCGACCCATTCCGATCTGGCAGACAGCAGCCTGCCGCAAGCTCCCGTTTCAACGGCTCAAGCCCCCAGCGATGGCAATATTCAGAAAGACACTGCGGCTACGGCAGCAGGAGAGAATGAAACCTTGTTCATTCCCAGTCAGTTGGGATACTCGATTGACTTGCTGAACGAGAATAACGATCAGAGCCAATATCCGGCGATTGTCGCTCTTTCAGAAAAAGATCCAGCCTTGCTGACCCCTGAAGAGCGCGACAAACTCGAAGCCGAACTGCTCAAGCTTAATGAGAATGCCAAGAAATAACTCTGGCTTCCGCTTGCCATTTTCTGCGCTCTTTCCAACTTGTCACTTTCCCCAATTCCCTTTCAGTTTGAGAGGGAAACGCCATCTTATTGACTAATTCCCATGTGCAAAAACTGAATTAGAGGTGGCAAAACAGTCTTGTTAGCGCCATTTTCTGCAACACTTCACAAGGCTTTGCCTAACATTTGTTCCAGCCCCAATATCAAGGAGCCTAACTATGGATGAGTTCCATAAAATACGCCGTCTCCCTCCTTATGTCTTTGAACCGGTCAACCGGATTAAGGCGAAGGCGCGAGCGGCGGGCGCGGATATTATCGATCTGGGCATGGGCAACCCCGATTTGCCAACCCCGAAGCATATCGTGGACAAGCTGACAGAAACCGTTCTGGATCCGCGCACCCATCGCTATTCGACCTCGCGCGGGATTCCCGGTCTGCGGCGGGCGCAGGCTGCCTATTATGAGCGACGCTTCGGCGTGAAGCTAAATCCGGAAACCGAGATCGTCGCCACTCTGGGCTCAAAAGAGGGCTTCGCTAACATGGCGCAGGCCATCACCAGCCCCGGCGATGTGGTGCTCGTTCCCAATCCGACCTATCCAATTCACTCCTTCGGTTTCATCATGTCCGGCGGCGTTGTCCGCTCCATGCCAGCTGAACCGAATGATGAATTTTTCCGCTCGATCGAACGCGCCGTGCGGCATTCCATTCCGAAGCCGATCGCGCTTATCGTCAACTATCCTGCAAACCCGACGGCTTACACAGTCGATCTGCATTTCTACAAGGAAGTCGTGCGCATCGCCAAGGAACATGACATCATGGTCCTGAGCGATTTGGCATATGCGGAAATCTATTTCGGCGAAACCCAGCCGCCTTCCATTCTCGAGGTGGATGGCGCCAAGGATATCGCGGTTGAATTCACGTCGCTGTCAAAGACCTTCTCCATGCCCGGCTGGCGCATGGGATTTGCGGTTGGCAACGAGCGGATGATCCGCGCCCTGACGCGCGTCAAATCCTATCTCGACTATGGTGCCTTCACCCCCGTACAGGTCGCAGCCGCTGCGGCGCTGAATGGCTCTGAGGAATGCATCAAGGAAGCCAGAGAAGTCTATAAATATCGTCGTGACGTCATGGTGGAGAGCTTTACCCGTGCGGGTTGGGCAATCCCGAGCCCGGACGCGACCATGTTTGCATGGGTGCCGGTGCCGGAGAAATTCCGCTCCATAGGCTCTCTGGAATTCGCAAAGCGCCTTGTCGAGGAAGCTCATGTGGCTGTCGCCCCCGGCGTTGGCTTTGGTGAATATGGCGATGAATATGTCCGCCTTGCCTTCGTTGAAAACGAACAGCGCATTCGACAGGCGGCGCGCAATATTCGCCGCTTCCTCGCCTCTGCAGAGTAAAAAACTCGCTTTTCGCGTGTAGTTCGAAAACAGAACGGCCATCCACGAGCATTTATTAATCTTATAAAATAAAGATTACGCTTGCGGATGGCTCTTGGCTTGCGTATCTATTTGCCACAACATCCGTTTTGCATTTGATTTTCTTGGATTTTTTTCTGTCCAAAATTAAATAGTCAAAACCGCACGCCTCAAACAATATCACTTATCGGACTACATACTTGATGAGCGCTCCTTTAAAGCTCGGTCTAGCGGGACTCGGCACCGTAGGCATATCAGCCCTAGAACGCCTTCTTTCCATGGAAAATGAACTGGCTGTCAAAACCAGCCGAGGCATCCGGGTGCAAGCCGTTTCTGCGCGAAACAGGAACAAGGACAGGGGTGTCGATCTTTCCGGTCTGGACTGGTATTCCGATCCGGTCGAAATGGCCACAAGCGACAAGATCGACGTTTTCGTCGAGTTGATTGGTGGCGACACCGGAGCGGCGGAAGATGCCGTTCGGGCTGCGATCATGGCAGGCAAACATGTCATCACGGCCAACAAGGCATTGCTTGCCAAACATGGCAATGAACTGGCCAGACTTGCTGAAGAGCATAATGTCTCGATCAATTTTGAGGCGGCCGTCGCTGGTGGTATTCCCGTTATCAAGGCGATCCGCGAAAGCCTGACCAGCAACGAGATTACCCGCGTTTACGGTATTCTGAACGGAACCTGCAATTATATCCTCACCCGTATGGAAGATGAGGGGCTGTCCTTTGAAGCCTGTCTCAAGGATGCTCAGGATCTCGGCTATGCCGAAGCTGACCCGAGCTTTGATATTGAAGGCAACGATACGGCCCACAAGCTGTCCATTCTTTCAAGCCTAGCCTTTGGCCATGAAATCGACGCAGATTCCATCTTCCTTGAGGGCATCACCTCGATCACTTCGGCCGATATCTCCGCGGCCAGAGAACTTGGATATCGCATCAAGTTGCTTGGCGTGGCGCAAAAGACCGACACTGGCATCGAACAGCGTGTGCATCCGACCATGGTGCCGCTCGATTCAGCGATTGCCCAGATTGACGGCGTTACCAACGCCGTTGCCATTGAAGGCGATGCCATCGGCATGATCACCCTTTCGGGCCCGGGTGCTGGCGGTGAGGCGACGGCATCGGCCGTTCTTGCCGATATCGTTGATATCGCGCGCGGCCTCGAAGTCAAGCCACTGGGGCTCCCTGCCTCTCTGCTGGAACCCTACAGACCGGCAGCAATGCGTGCACATGAGGGTGGATATTATATCCGCCTTCGGGTCATCGACGAGCCTGGAGTCTTTGCCTCCATCGCAAATCGCATGGCACAACAGTGCATTTCACTCGAAAGTATAGTTCAAAGAAAAGCGAAGTATAAGGTAGAACAGAAAAGTGAAATGATTACAGCGAATAAGAAGCCTCAAGACCTGGTTCTTATTACCTATGAGACGACTGAATTTGCCATTCGCACCGCGATTGAATCGATCGTCAGTGACGGGCATGTGGTGGCATCTCCACAGGTTATCAGAATTGAGAGATTGTGAATTTGAAATTATTTCAATTCAATGATTGTACCAAGAATGCCGATTTCATTGAATATATCGCCCCGCGCGGGCAAAAGGGGAAGTTGAATGAGTGAAATCAGAGAAGCTCCGGTCCTTGATCGAATCCTGACTTTGGAAATTGTGCGCGTCGTAGAGCGCGCCGCTGTATCGGCAGCACGCCTGAGAGGCAAAGGCAACGAGAAGGCCGCTGACCAGGCCGCCGTTGACGCCATGCGCCGCGAGTTGAACCAGCTGCCCATCAAGGGCCGTGTTGTGATCGGTGAAGGCGAACGCGATGAAGCGCCCATGCTCTATATTGGCGAAGAAGTCGGCAACAAGCAGGGACCAAGAGTGGATATCGCTCTGGACCCGCTGGAAGGCACGACCCTGTGCGCCAAAAACCAGCCCAATTCTCTTGCTGTCATCTCCATTGCCGATGAAGGCAGCCTGCTCAATGCACCTGACGTTTACATGGACAAGATCGCGATTGGCCCGGGCTATCCCAAGGGCCTTGTTGATCTCGACCGGTCTCCGGCAGAAAATCTCAATGCACTGGCCAAAGCCAAAGGCGTCAATGTCGAGGATCTCAATGTCTGCATTCTTGACCGTCCGCGCCACGCAAAGCTGATTGAAGATGTTCGGGCAACGGGTGCCGCCATTCGCCTCATCGGTGATGGTGACGTGCAGGGCATCATTCATATCACCGATCCTGACGAATCCGGCATGGATATCTATATGGGCATTGGTGGCGCACCTGAAGGTGTGCTTGCCGCATCGGCTCTGCGCTGCATTGGCGGCCAGATGCAGGGACGCCTTGTCATCAACAATGAAGAACAGCGCGAACGCGCCATTCGCATGGGCATCAAAGACCCTGACAAGAAGTTCGAAATGATCGAACTGGCCGGTGGTGACGTGACCTTCGCAGCAACGGGTGTGACCGACGGCAACATGCTGTCCGGCGTCAAGTTCGGCCGCGATGTGATCAAGACACAGACCGTCGTCATGCGTTCATCCACCGGAACGGTCCGCTGGGTTGAAACCGAGCATCGCCAGTTTGAAAAATTCCATCTGGATTGATCCTTTTCAACTCCGGTTGCTAAAAGAGGCGGGTGATCAAGCCCGCCTTTTTCGTGGCCAGAAGACACTGGCATGCTAGATTGGTGCCGTTGAAGCTGATTCCCGCAATCAAGAGAACTGATCCTCCATGCTATCCGACTTAGAAGCCAGCAAAAGCTACCTTGGTGTTGACAAATCCGCAAAGGAACGGCGCTGGGTCGAAAGTCTGGATCTGCGCGGCGTGGAGATGGCCAGCGCCATAGCGCAAGGGCAGGACATTCCAGACATTGTCGCCCGTGTCATGGTTGCGCGCGGGCTGAATATGGAAAGTGCCGAGCATTATCTCGATCCATCCATCAAGCGCCTCATGCCCGACCCATCCTGCATGACCGACATGGACAAGGCTGCAGAACGGATTGCTCTGGCCGTCAGCAGGCGGGAAAAGATCGCCATTTTCGGCGATTATGACGTCGATGGAGCCACTTCCAGCGCCCTGATGGCGCTATTCCTGCGCCATTGTGGCTGCGAGGCGACCATTTACATTCCTGATCGTATTTTCGAAGGCTACGGCCCCAATCCCGACGCCATGGATCAATTGATCGATCAGGGCCATACCCTTATCCTAACCCTTGATTGCGGCTCGACATCCTTTGACGCCTTGCAGCATGCCCATGAGCGCAAGACCGATGTTGTCGTCATCGACCACCATCAGGTGGGGGAGGAACTGCCCGTCTGCATCGCTCTGGTCAATCCTAACCGGCAGGATGATCTGAGCCAGTTGGGCCATCTCGCCGCTGTCGGCGTCACCTTCATGTCCCTTGTCGCAACCAATCGGACATTGAGGCAAAAGGGATTTTATCAGTCCGGCATTCGCCCGCCGGATTTGCTCGGCTGGCTCGATCTGGTTGCGCTGGGCACCGTCTGTGATGTGGTGCCGCTGATCGGCCTCAATCGCGCCTTCGTCGTCAAGGGTCTGATGGTCATCCGCTCCAACCACAATATCGGCCTCAATGCCTTGCTTGCGGTTTCAAGGGTTTCCGGCCCTGTCAGTCCCTATCATCTCGGCTTCATGCTCGGCCCCCGCATCAATGCCGGCGGACGCATCGGTGATGCTGCACTCGGCGCGCGCCTCCTGACCAGCTCCGATCCATCCGAAGCAGAGCATATCGCTTCGGAACTGGAACGGCTAAACCGGGAAAGGCAGGCGCTCGAGCAGATCATGCTCGAAGATGCGGTGGCTCAGGCCGAAAGACAATTGATGGAAGATCCCGATTGTGCAGGGATCGTCACTTTCAGCTCAGACTGGCATGCCGGTATCGTTGGTCTTTTGGCCTCGCGTCTGAAGGAACGTTTCCGACGCCCGGCCTTCGCCATAGCCATCGGGCCTGATGGCAAGGGAACAGGCTCGGGTCGCTCCATCTCCGGCTCGGATCTTGGCGCCGCCGTGCGGGCTGCCGTTGGCGAGGGGATGCTGGTCAAGGGTGGCGGCCATGCCATGGCAGCTGGCCTGACCATCGAGACAGACAAGATTAAAGAATTCCGCCATTATCTTCATGAGCGCCTGTGTCAGCAGGTTTCTCAGGCCAGAGCCAGTGAGGAATTGAAGATTGATGCCGCTCTGACGGCATCAGGAGCCAGCGAAGAGCTTGTCAAAACTCTTGAGAAGGCCGGTCCCTATGGTGCAGGCAACCCTGAGCCGGTATTTGTTTTTCCCTCCCATAAAATCGCATTTGCCGATGTCGTTGGGCAGGGGGGACATATCCGTTGCACCATTTCAAACAGTTCAGGCGGCAAGCTGAAAGCCATCTGCTTCAGGGCATCTGAAGAACCGATCGGGAAATTGCTGCTCGATAACCGCGGCAGCAGTCTACATATTGCCGGAAGCCTGTCGCTCGACTATTGGCAGGGCCGTCCCTCGGTGCAATTGCGCATCATCGATGCGTCCGAGGTCAAGGGGCCTTAGCTGACAATCTCAGCCCCTTTGCGAGATGCTTTCCTTGCAAAGAAAATCACGCACCTCTTTTTCTGACAAACTGCTGCTCGACAACCTCTTTGCCCCAGGTCGTATCGGCTTTTTCTTCCATCAGAACAAATCCATAGCTTTCATAAATATGCCGCGCCGCATCTAACCCCTTGAAGGTGGAGAGATGGGTCTCGACAAAGCCGGTTCGATCGGCAAAGTCCAGCGCTGATCGCATCAGCTTGTGCCCGAACCCTTTGCCCCGCAAGCTGCCATCCACGATAAACCAGCGCAGATGCGCAATATTATTGCCCAGATCCTCGCCATCCAGCGCCAGACTGGCCAGGATTTTTCTGTTCTCACAGACATGCCAGAATTCATTGCATGGCTTGTCCAGTCGTCCCATGAACTCACTCATGCCGCTGGCAACAATGCCCTCGAAAACGGAACCAAAACCGACCAGATCAAAATAAAACTGTGAATGGAGGTTAGAAATCTGCCCGATCAGACCCGGAATGTAACCCGTGCCGATGCTCAATTCGCAATCAGAAATCTGCGCCTTCTTGTGCCCCAACGCATCTGAATAGCGCCTCAGACCCTCGGCGATCTTGAAGATATCCTCTCTGTCCACGTCATCAAGCGCATCTCTTACCTGTTCGTTGGCATGTTTATTGATGTCGTCGAGCAGCGATTTTCCCTTGTCGGTGAGGGTCAGTCCCTGTTTTCTGCGATCGGCAGGGTCATCGATCTTGACCACCAGATCCTGCTCAACCAGACTTTTGACAAGGCGGCTGACGGTTGATTTTTCCAGAATGAGCGCTTGAGCCAGATCCTTTGAATTGATACCGTCAAAGATGCCGATCTCGAGAATGGCGTGAACTGCGCTGAGCGAATAGTCCGTTCCGGCTACATGCTTTGCCAAAACACCCCATTGGCGAACAAGCTGACGCGACGAAGCGCGGATGTCACTTATCAGATTGTCTTTGATATTCACCTTGAACACCTCTGTGATTTAAAGGAAATTTAGTTTGGTTATACAACTAAATACGCCTTGCAGAAGCAAATTGGCAAGAGAAAATAAAAAGCCTTTGGACAAACTGTCATGGAAATGAAAAATTTGTCCCAAATGCAACAATAGAGGCTTGCGCTTTATCTCAAAGCTCCCTATAAACCGGCTCACCGATTGATGAGCGCCCTTCGTCTAGCGGTTAGGACGCCGCCCTTTCACGGCGGTAACACGGGTTCGAGTCCCGTAGGGCGTACCAATCGCTTTAAAAAGCCCTCGCAGTTCATTGAATTGCGGGGGCTTTTTGCTTTTGGAGAACGCTTGCGACGGGACACCGCGCTTGCTTGCTCGATTATTTCTCAGCCTTGGGCAACCAGAGCGCAATTTCGAATAGCGTCTGGCGCAATTCAAGAAAATTTGCCCGTGCTGGCGACATATTATGTGCCGGTATCCAGCGGCAGGGCGCGATAGACAAAATTGCGGAAAATGGCTCGGGTACCGTCACCGGTCGCATAAAGGGCCGGTTTGAGCATTTGGAACCCACCGCATACATTGTGGTGATAGCCGGAAACTTCCATGCCACGGTCAAAGCGTTTCCAGCTTTGGCCATCATGCGAGGTGAAGATACTGACAATATGACGCTGATTGCGCAGCCGGACAAACAGTCGCAGCCCATATTCATGCTGCAGTTTTGCCCGTTCCCGTCCATATTGATGGGTTACGAAATGATCCTCTCGCACACCAAGGCCGCAATAGAGATGATGGTCATAGAATAACAGCAGGCCAGCCCCGCCTTCCGGTTCGATTTCTATCTCGCAATCCACCTGATAGGATTGATCTCCAACGATGCAGGACAGCGGGGATGAATTGCTTGGCGCCGAACCGCGGCCACTCAGGACCAGCGCATTATTCTGGTAGCGCATGCGTTCCTTCTCATCCGGCGCCGGATTATAGAAGCACCACTGAATACCATATTTGTTGATCAGGAAATTATCAGACAGCGGAAAGCCATGAGCCCGTTCCATATGATCCGTTTCCAGACGAGGGATTGGAGCGGCAAGAGGCGAAGAGAGATCGTCGCCACCAAATTCCAGCCAGCCATCTTCTGTCCAGCGCACAGGTGCCAAAAGAGTCTGACGCCCGAGCGTCCAGAAGCCATTCTCATAACCATGCAGAACAGACCACCAATCACCATTGGGCAAATCAATCAGCGTCGCATGCCCCCGCGACCACCATTTTTCCTCTTGCCTCTGCGTGCGCATAACGGGATTGCGCGGATGATTTTCCCATGGGCCATGAATGGATTTCGAACGTGCAACGATGACCATATGCCCGGTTGGTGGCCCTGCGGTGCCTCCAACGGCAGAAATCAGGTAGAAATAGTCTCCATGACGGGTTACCTTCGGGCCTTCCTGCGCATAGCCTTCCACCTCCCATTCCTCGGGATAGCGCCAGCCATCATAGACATGTTCGACTTGCCCGATGGTCGACAATCCGTCATCAGCCAGCCGGATGCGGTCGCCTCGGGAAAGAAACAGCCATCGCGATCCATCTTCTCCCACAGCGTGCCCCGGATCTATGTGGGTCGGCAAGTCAAGATCAATCGGCTCTGACCACGGCCCCTCGATATCATCAGACCAGATTACCCAGTTTGTCTTGCGACTGCTGGGAGAAGATGTCGGCTTTGTTGGAATATAGATATAATAGCGCCCCTCATGCTTGATCAATTCAGGTCCGCGCACCGAGCCGATATTGCTGTGCAGGGCAGACGTTAGCGGTCGCCAGTTGACGAGATCGCGCGAATGCCAGATCTGAAGCCCCGGATAGGTCTCGAAGGTGGAATAGGTGAGGTAAAAATCCTCGCCATCGCGCAGAATGGAAGGGTCCGGATGGTCACCTGACAAAATGGGGTTGAGAAAGCTGCCATCGCCAAGATCAGCCTTGCGTTGACCTTCAAAGCCCCGTCCATAATCTGAAGGGCTGGCTCTATACACGATCATGCTCTCCCATAAAGGCTTGTGGTGTCATATCGGACTGGCTTGGGCGGGTAGGGGCGTATCTGGCCATGAAGCATGGTTCAACATCTTGTTTTGGACATGCTACTCCCTTTTGGACCGGAAGCAACAGTAAGACCTTGCCGCTTCTGCCAAAAGGATGGCTGCCTGATGATTGCGTGTTGACAACTATCAGTAGCTTCTCACGAAAAGACAAACAGCTTTTAGGGCTCATCCTTGGGAGACATCCTCACGCGCAGGGTAAAGCCAGAGAGTTTTGCATTCAGAATGACATCCCGACCAACCCCCAGCCGGGCGCAGGTGATATAGAGATCGTCGCCATCCGGTCCGCCGAAGGTCAGTCCGGTCGGATGAGGCACCGGCAAGGGTAGAACGCCCTCGACTTCTCCCGTATCGGACAGGCGGGCAGTACCCCAACCATCCTTCAGCGCCACCCAGACATTATTATCCTTGTCCATGGCCAGAGCGCAGGGATTGCCGGATCCTTTCGGTATCTTGCTGAGAACCAGCGCAGCCTCTCTTCCTTTGCGCATCTGGTAGATCAGCCCGTTATCCCGGCTGAGGGCATGCAGGATAGTGCCACTGTGGTTCCATGCCATGGCATCGATATCAAGGGAAACCGACCAGTGCATGGCGAAATCACCAAACTCCGAGAGGATGCCAATTTTGGTGTGTCCCTTCTGCTTGCGGCAGGCCCATAGGGTGCCATGAATGTCGGTGCAAAAGGAATGGAACTCTCTGGCATAGAAACGCTGTATTTCGTGGCAGCCTTCATGCAGTTGCGCATGGTACCAGCGCCCTTCGCAAACAATGTCGATACCACCAATGAGCCCCGGCACAACCTCGTCGATCGGACCGGGCAAAATGGCGATCTTGCGAGGCTCTTCTCCCGGCTTCATGGCATAGACCGTAGGGGCCAGCCGATCGACCCAATACATACAACCTTCCTGCTTGAGCCAGAAGGGCTTGTCGCCGTAGAAAAGCGCTTCGCCGACCGCAGTTACCTCGACCTTGGAGCTATGCTCCATTTTTGACTTGTGGTTCTGCACCAGATGACTGATCGCCTTGCCGGTCTCGATGATTTCCGGTGCCAGTTGCTCCATGCGTTCCTTTGTCATGCGATAGGTCGGCCCTGAAACACTGATGGCGGCGACCGCATTGCCATTGGCATCCAGAATGGGCACGCCGATACAGCGGGTACCCTTGACATATTCCTGATCATCAACCGCGAAGCCGCGCTGCCGAATGATATTCAGACTGAGTTTGAGGGCATATTTGTCGGTGATCGTATGGTTGGTATAGGGCTCCAGCGCAAGGCTCGAGAGCAGATGATCAAGCTGCTGGGAGGGGAGAAAGGCAAGGAGGGCCTTGCCCTGACTTGTGCAATGAACCGGCTTTGTCTCCCCCAGATCGCTTGTCGAGCTATTGGCGTGGGTTCCAAGGGAACGGGCAAGCGACACCATTTCATGGCCCATAAGGCCTCCCAGATAGGTGGTCTCACCGGTAATTTCCTTCAGTCGACGCAACTCTTCTGCTGCGATTGTTGCCAAATCCTGCTCAGCCCAGACATTCTGCGCCAGATCGAGGAAATGAAAGCCAAGCAGCAATTTGGAACTGGTCTGAGATGTTCGCAGGAAGCCCCGAGCAGAGAGGGCCGCAACGATACGGTAGACCGTGGACTGGGGCAGGGCGGCCTTTTGCGCCAGTTCCTTGGCTGTCATCTGACCGGGCGCAGCGCCGACCAGATCCAATATGTCGCATGCCTTGGCCAGCAAAGCGGTGCCTTTGACATCCTTGCCTTGCAAAATATGGTCCGATTTGGACAGGTCTGATGTCTCAGCCTCATGCGATGCTTTGTTCTCTGCCATGATCCCGCCTTTGCGATCCTCCGCCTTGGCACCATTTCGCTTGAGAATAGAACGCGGCTCTAGAGAACCATATTCGACAAATGCGCAATTTTTCAATCCTATTCTCACATCGTGAGATTGTGGGCGCAAATAATTCACTTCAGAAGCTGAAGAAGCCACTATGTGATTGACCGCTCTTGTTTCAGAGGCGGATGATATGGCGCAGATCGTTCATCTGGTGGAATCCTTTCATCAGTAAATGCGAGAAGAAAAAAGCGCCGGATTGTCATTCGAACATCCATGACAATAAGCGGGGCAATAGGCAAAGGCCGGGGGAGAAACCAGTGAAGATCGCGCAAGTCAGGGTTACGCCATTTGTCTATCCGGCACAGGCAACGGCAGCAAAGACATCACAAGAGGCGGCGGCATCAACCCTCAAGACAGATCGAGCGCTTCTGACCATCACCACCACAGACGGCCATGAGGGATTTGCCTTTCAAAGCCCGGATGTTATCAGGCCCTACATTCTGGAGACCTTTTTCAAGCCTGTTTTGCTGGGAGAGAATTGCTTTGCCCGCGAGAGAATCTGGCAGGCTCTGGTGCAGCGTCAACGGGGCAGTGCTGGTAACCTGACTGACAAGGCCATCAGCTGCATTGATCAGGCTCTTTGGGATTTGGCCGGACGCATGACCAACCTGCCTGTCCATAAGCTCATCGGTCACTATCGCGACAGGATACCGGCCTATGCCAGCATCACGGGCGGCGATAACATTCCCGGCTCTCTTGCGACACCTCAAGACTATGCGCGCTTTGCTTGCCAGTTGAAGAAGCGCGGCTATAAGGCAATCAAGCTGCATGGCTGGACCCCGGACCGGATTGGCGAGATTGATCCCGGCAAGGAAATAGCGGCCTGTGCTGCGGTCCGTGATGCGGTCGGCCCGGAAATGACGCTGATGCTGGACGGCTATCACTGGTACAGCCGAAGGGACGCGCTTTATATCGGCAGGGCTCTTGAAGAGCTGGATTTCTATTGGTTTGAAGAACCGATGAATGAAGCCAGCATGTCATCTTATGTCTGGCTGAGTGAGAATCTTTCCATTCCGGTCATCGGGCCGGAAACGATGGCCGGGAAATATCACACCCGGGCCGAATGGGCCAAGGCCAATGCCTGCGATATCCTGCGCACCGGTTTCCTGCGATCAGGAGGTCTGACACCAGCCCTTAAAACCGCACATCTGGCCGAAGCACATGGCATGAATTGCGAACCCCACGGCAGCGGAGCGGCGAGCGTTGCGCTCTGCATGACTGTGCCAAACTGCACTTTCTATGAGCGCGGCCTGCTTCACCCCCACATGGACTATGAAACCCCTCCGGCCTATCTGAACGCCATTGCCGATCCGATGGACGACGAGGGCTTCATTCAAGCTTCAGAACGCCCCGGACTGGGGGAAGACATCAATCTGGACTTTATCAAACAGCATGAAATCAGATGAACCCTGATGAACTCACGGGAGGATGGATGAAAGAACGGCCACTTATAGCTCGAAAATCGTCATATGCAATTGAAATGCAATGATCTCTGGGAGGAGATCGGGAGGAAAAAATGAAATTCAAAACACTGCTGCAGGCAGCAGGGTTGGCCACAATGATGGCCTTTGCCCCGATGACGGGGCAAGCCGCCACACCGGACAATCAACTCGTGATCGGCGTTTCTCTGGTGACCATGGTATCACTGGATCCGGGTGCCATGAGCGGACGCCAGTCGGTCGAGGTCAACAGCAATGTCTATGACACCCTGATTACGGCAGACGCTTCACAAAAGGGGCTCTTTCATCCAAGCCTTGCCAAAAGCTGGGAACTGAATGAGGCCCGCGACCAAATCACTTTTCATCTGCGCGATGATGTAAAGTTCCATTCGGGCAATCCGCTGACATCGAAAGACTTTGTCTTTTCCATGAAACGCGCCATGGAACTGGGCATCGGCGGCTCCAACGTTCGCGTCTTTGGCTATAGCAAGGACAATATCGACGAAATGGTGCAGGCACCCGATGACTATACCGTCATTGTCAAATTCCCCAAACCAACCGATCCGAACCTCATTCTGGGTGTCATCGCCGGCAAGGGCGTGGCCATGGTCATTGACAGCAAGCTGGCGATGGAAAACCAGAAGGACGGTGACTATGGACAGGCCTGGCTGACGACACATAGTGCCGGTTCTGGTGCGTTCAAACTGGACCGCTGGGAAGCGAACAATCTGGTCATCCTCACCCGCAATGACGATTATTGGGGTGGCAAGGCGGCGATGAAGCGGATCATCTACCGCCATATGCCCGAAAGCCAGACGCTGCGCCTTGCTCTTGAACAGCATGATATCGACATTGCATGGGGCATGGCCGTATCCGACCTGAAGGCACTTCAGGAAAATGATGATCTGGTCAAGGCCGAGGTTCCCAGTGGCCATGTCTTCTATCTCGCCATGAGCATGAAGGACGAAAAATACGCCAACAAGAAAGTGCGTGAAGCCGTTCGTCACCTGATCGATTATGAAGGCATCAACAACACCATCCTGCCATTCACCGGTACGCTCTATCAGCGCCCCATTCCGGCGGGTTTGCCCGGCGCCCTGCCAAACCCGATGTATAAATATGACCCGGATCTGGCCAAAAAACTGCTCTCTGAAGCTGGCTATCCGGATGGCTTCAAAACCTCGATCCGCGTGCTCTCAACGTCTCCTTTTGTCAATGTGGCGACCGCCCTTCAGGCATCGCTGGCCAAAGGCGGCATAGAGGTCGAGATTCTGACCGGCAACGGCGATCAGGTTTACGGTGCCATGAAGGCCCGTGACTATGAGATGATCGTCGGACGTGGCGGCGACCGCACAGGCGCACATCCATATACCTCGCTTCTCTCCATCGTCTATAACCCCGACAATAGCGACGAGGCAAAGCTCTACACGCTTCAGGCATGGCGGACATCTTTCCAGGATACAGCCATCAATGAGCAACTGCAGGCAGCCTTGCTTGAGCCGGACGAAGGCAAGCAGAAAGACATGTATGCCGACATCCAGCGCCGTTTCGAGGAAGACGTTCCCGCCATGCAGATCATTTCCATGGCTTACGACACGGTCGTCTACCAAAAAGACATCAAGCAATATGTCGGGCATCCCTATCAGAACACACAGTATCTTGCTGTGACCAAGCAACGCTAGACAATCGACCGGGTCGGGCCATCCCGCGTTTGACCCGGTTTCCAAGGCGTGATTGCAGCTTCGCCGTCAGGCCGGGTTTACCCTCTGGAGTGCCAATATGAAATTTCCCACATTGTCGGGGAGGATTGGGACAATATTCAGGTTTGTCTCAACGACACTTGTGACCCTTCTCTTGCTCGCGACCCTGACCTTTTTTCTCGGGCAGGTGATGCCGGTTGATCCGGTTGCCCATCTGGTCGGGCCGGATGCCGACTATGAAACTTATCACGCCACCTATCTGCGCCTTGGGCTGGACCAGCCCATCTGGGTCCAGTTCAAACTCTATCTCGGTCGCATCCTGAGCGGAGATTTCGGCACCGCATTCCTGACCGGAAATGCCGTTCGTGACGACATTATCCGGGTCTTTCCGGCGACTATCGAACTTGGCACGCTTGCCGTTATCATCGGTGCCGGTCTTGGCGTGCCGCTCGGCGTTCTGGCCGCCGTGCGTCGCGACAAGATCACCGATCACTTTATCCGAGTCCTGACGCTACTTGGCCATTCAGTCCCCATTTTCTGGCTCGGCATGATGAGCCTGTTGCTCTTCTATTCCTATCTGCATTGGGTTGGCGGATCCGGTCGCGTGGATATCTTCTATGAAGGGATGGTCCCCACCAGAAGTGGGCTGCTGCTGATCGATTCCCTTTGGGAAGGAGACATGGAGGTCTTCTGGAGCGCAGTGCGCCATATCGTTCTGCCAGCCGCCGTTCTGGGTTATGCTTCAATGGCTTCTCTTTGCCGCATGACCCGTTCCTTCATGCTTGAGCAGCTTGGGCAGGAATATATCATCGCAGCCCGCGTCAAGGGTCTGTCCAACTGGCGCGTAATCTGGGGGCATGCTTTCCGCAATATCCGCGTGCAGTTGCTGACCATTGTCGCCCTGACATATGCCGCCATGCTGGAAGGCGCGCTTCTCATTGAAACCATCTTCTCGTGGCCGGGTTTCGGCCAATATCTGACCCACAATTTGCTGATGGGTGACCTTAACGCGATGATGGTCTGCGTTCTGCTCGTCGGCATAATCTTTATCACGCTCAACATCATTACCGACCTCTTCTACAAGGTCTTTGATCCGAGGACGGCCAGATGACTTCTCAATCCCTTTCAAAATCCGCAGAGCAAGGCAAAGAGGAAGAGAGCTTCCTGTTCCGCACCGCGCGTTCGCCCCGCGAGGCGATGTTGCAGCGTCTGGCGCTCGGCTTCATCGAATTTGTCGGCAACAGACTGGCACTTATCGGCGCACTCATTGTCATTGCGCTTATTCTGGTCGCCATCTTCGCGCCATTCATCGCTCCCTTCGATCCCAATGCGCAGGACCTCAAGACGGCCCTGCAGGCACCGTCTCATGATCACTGGTTCGGGACCGATGAATATGGACGCGACATCTTCAGTCGCATTATCTATGGCTCGCGCATTACCCTTTATATCGTTACGCTGGTGACCATCACCGTCGGTCCGATCGGCCTTGCGATCGGCGCTTTCTCCGGCTTTTACGGCGGGGTCGTCGATCTTATCGTGATGCGGATAACCGATCTGTTTCTTTCCTTTCCCAGCCTTATTCTTACGCTGGCCTTCGTGGCCGTGCTTGGTCCGGGGCTGGAACAGGCCGTGTTGGCCATTGCGCTTACCGGCTGGCCGCAGATTGCACGCCTTGCCCGCGTCGAAGCCCTGACCATCCGAAAGACAGATTATGTTGCCGCTGCCCAGCTTCAGGGGGCTTCCAACGCTCGTATCATATTCAACGAAATCATCCCGATGTGTCTTCCGAGCGTCATCATCAGGATCACCCTCAATATGGCGAGTATCATCCTGACCGCTGCCGGGCTCGGCTTCCTCGGTCTTGGGGCGCAGCCTCCGTCTCCCGAATGGGGCGCCATGACCTCTACCGGCCGCCAATATATGCTCGACAGCTGGTGGGTCGTTACTTATCCCGGGCTGGCCATCATGGTCGTCAGCCTTGCATTCAACCTTTTCGGCGATGGATTACGTGATGTCCTTGATCCCAGAAGCAACTGATACCAAGCCTCTGATCGAGGTAGAAAATCTATGGGTCCGCTATAAAATGCGCCATCTTTCGATGAATGCGGTGCGGGGTGTTTCCTTCACCCTTGGCCGTGAAAAGCTGGCGATCGTCGGGGAAAGCGGATCCGGCAAATCAACGGTAGGCCGAGCGCTTTTGCGCCTTCTGTCCGACAATGCCGAGATCACAGCGAACAAAATGCGGTTTGGCGATCAGGATCTCCTGGCGGCAACGGAAAAGCAGATGCAGAAAATCCGGGGTGCTCATATCTCGATGATCCTGCAAGACCCGAAATATTCGCTTAATCCGGTCATGACGGTCGGCGAGCAAATCGCCGAAGCCTATCGTGTCCATTCCAAAGCCGGACACAAGGAAGCCAAAGCGCGCAGCATAGAGATGATCAAGGCGGTACAGATCCGCTCTCCCGAGCGGGTCTATGATCTCTATCCGCATCAGGTTTCCGGCGGCATGGGACAACGCATCATGATCGCCATGATGTTGATCGCCGAGCCTGACATCATCATCGCGGACGAGCCGACATCTGCGCTCGACGTTACCGTCCGCTTGCAAATCCTCGCCATTCTCGATGATCTGGTGCAAGAGCGCGGTATTGGCCTGATGTTCATCAGTCATGACCTCAATCTCGTGCGCTCCTTTTGCGACAGGGTCGTCATCATGTATGGCGGCCAGATAGTCGAGACCATCGCTGCCGCGGATCTGGACAATGTCCAGCACCCCTATAGCAGGGGATTGCTCAATTCCCTGCCATCTTTGGAAAATCCGCGAGAGTTTCTGCCGGTTTTGCAAAGAGACCCTTGCTGGATGGATCAACTGGAGAAAGTGAAATGATCGAAATCAGTCACCTTGATCTCAGTTTCGGGGAGGGGCGCTCCGCCCAGCAGGTACTGAGCGATGTCACCTTCAAGGTAGATGAGAGGGAAGTTTTCGGGCTGGTGGGAGAATCCGGCTCTGGCAAATCGACCGTTCTGAGATGCATCGCTGGTCTCTATGACCATTGGTCCGGGGCCATTTCCGTGGATGGCCAGCCGATCAACAATATGCTGAGCAAGGACCATTATCGCAAAATCCAGATGGTTTTTCAGGACCCCTATGGTTCCCTTCATCCCAAGCACACGATCAATTCAACCCTGACCGCGCCGCTCAGGATCCACAAGATCGATGATCAGGACAGGCGGATAAACGAGATACTCGATCAGGTAGGCTTGCCCCGATCCTGTCGTTTTCGCTACCCCCACCAGCTTTCCGGCGGTCAGCGGCAACGGGTGGCCATCGCAAGGGCCCTGATCCTTGAGCCGCAACTTTTGCTGCTCGACGAGCCGACCTCGGCCCTCGACGTGTCCGTTCAGGCCGAGATCCTCAACCTGCTTGTCCAGATCCGCAAGGAGCGGCAACTCAGCTATGTCATGGTCAGTCATGATCTGGCTGTCATTACCCATCTTTGCGACCGCTTGGCCGTGATGCGGGAAGGGCGGATAGAAGAGATCCTTGGTCGTGAGACGCTGCTCAACGGGGCGATGAGACAAGACTATACACGGACGCTTTATGAAGCCAGCAGGAACTATGACAGAGCCATGGCACGCAAACTGGAAACTGCGTGAATATGAGACTGTTTAAGGAAAAATCATGAAGGAAAAGACAAGAATTTTTGATCCCGGAACCCTGCAAGACTTTGCCCGTCAGGCGTTCGAGGCAGTCGGCATGGCCTCTCACTTAAGCGACAGGGTCGCTTTGATCCTGCTGGAAGGTGATCTTATGGGCCATGACACCCATGGCCTTGCCTTGCTGCCTGCCTATTTGTCCTCTGCCGAGGCTGGGGGCATGACCCTTCAGGGAGAACCGGAAATCCTGAATGAAAAGCCTGCGGCAGCCCTCTGGGATGGCAAAATGCTGCCCGGCCCATGGCTGATCTCAGAAGGCTTCAAACTGGCGGTGAAACAGGCCAAAATCTACGGCACTTTTACGCTTTCTATCAAGCATAGTCACCATACGGCCGGCTTGATCTCTTATCTCAAGCCGGTGACCGATGCGGGCATGATCGCCATGCTTTCGGTTTCCGATCCCACAGAGGCCTGCGTTGCGCCCTTTGGCGGCAAGGCTCCGGTTCTTTCAACCAACCCTGTAGCTTATGGCATTCCTACAGAAGATGGCGCGGTCATGCTCGACATGAGCACCTCCCAAACCACCAACGGCATGGTCAACAGGCGCTATCGGCAACAGAGATATTTCGATCATGACTGGCTGATCAACGATAATGGCGAGCCCAGCCGCGATCCCGCCACCCGCTTTACGACACCACCCGGCGCCATTATGCCTCTGGGCGGTTTTTCGTCCGGCCATAAAGGCACCGGGCTTGGGATTGTCGTGGAAGCCCTGACCCATGGCCTCTCGGGCAATGGCCGGGCACTTCAGCCGAAAGGCTGGGAGAATAATGTCTTTCTGCAAGTTATCGATCCCGAGGCCTTTGCCGGTCAAAACCACTTTGCAACAGAAACCGGTTTCCTTGGCCAACAGATCCGCAGTTGCCCTCCCGTTGATATCGCGCGACCTGTCCGTGTGCCGGGTGAACGCGCCCTGACATTGCGTGCACAACGATTGCGCGACGGCGTGCCACTGTCAGACGACATCCTCTCAGGCCTATATCCTTGGGCTGAAAAGTTCAACCTGCAACTGCCGGAGGCCAAGCAATCCAATGTGGGATGATGATAGTTATTTTGCAGCTTCCGATGGCGTTGCCATCCATTTTCAGGATGCCGGTGGCCCCGGTGTTCCGATCTTGTTTGTGCATGGCTTTACTGCCAGCATCGGCGGGCAGTGGGGCAGGCCGGGCCTAATCGCCGGTCTCAGAGAAAAGGGTTGGCGCACGATCGCCTACGATCTGCGCGGGCATGGCAAAAGCGATCGTCCCCATGGCTATGAAGCCTATGCCAAGGACAGGATGGGACGGGATGGCATCGATTTACTCGACCATCTGAACATAGACAAAGCCCACATTGTTGCCTATTCGCTCGGCGCTCATATCATGGTGCATACCCTTCAAGGCCACAAGGACAGGGCCTTGAGCCTATGTCTGGGAGGATCTGCCGGTCGTTGGGACTGGACAGATAAGTTGACCCAAGCTGTCCATGCCGAGGCCGACGAGTTGGAAACCGGATCGATCATCAAGCATATCCTTCGTCAATTGCCTCAACACAAGCCAAGGCCCTCAGACGATGAACTGCGGCAGCTTTCGATAAAGAAACTCGAAGGCATGGATGCGGTCGCACTGGCAGGTATCAAACGAGCCATGCCGGATCATGCCATAACGAAAGAGCTGATGATCTCTCTGGCCAGAACGATACCAATGCTCGGCTTCGTCGGCACCGAAGATCCGCAATTGCCGATTTTTCGAGACCTAGCCGGATTCTGCGAAACTCTGGAACTGGTTGAAATCGCCGGAGCGACCCATGGCAACTGCCCCGGTAGACAAGAAACGCTTTCAGCCGTTGACGGCTTTCTGAGAAAGCATGGCGAAAGGATGGGCTGAAGCAATGCGGCGCATTTTATTGACGGGTGCAGCAGGCAGGATTGGCAGAACAATCGCCCAGATGGTACCCCAAAAAGGCGAAATCTGGCGCTTGTCCGATATCAAACCGCTCCCGGATCCTGTGTCAGACAATGTCGAATGTTTCATCGGCGATTTGACGGACTTCGATTTTGCCATGCGACTTTGTGAAGATGTCGACGCCATCATACATTTGGCAGGCCAACCCAAGGAAGGGTCGTGGGACTGGCTGATGAAGCCCAATGTGATCTGTTCGGCCAACCTCTGGGAGGCCGCTTCCCGGCAGGGGGTACGGCAGATCATTTATGGCAGTTCCAATCATGTTTACGGCATGTATCCAACGTCTCATATCCTGCATGGAGATGAACCATTGCGACCGGATTCCCGCTATGGTGTCACCAAAATGTTCGGTGAGGGTCTGGCGAGCCATTATGCCGACAAGCATGATCTCAAGGTTTTCATTATCCGCATCGGCTCCTTCCAGCAAAAACCCCGTTCCTTAAGAGAGATCTACACATGGATTTCGCCTCGCGACATGAGCGCCCTTGTGCGCCTTGGACTGGATGCCGATTATCGCTATGAAACCGTCTTCGGTATCTCGGGCAATAGCCGCTCCTGGTATGACAACAGCCGCGCCCTGCAATTGGGATACAGTCCTCAGGACAATGCCGAAGAGCATGCCGACGACATTGCCGACAGGCTCATCGATCCCGACAATCCGGTCGACATGCTTCAGGGAGGAGGATCATCCGGCAAGGATTTCCGCGGTGATCTTCTCTATCTTCTCGGACGCACGGAAGCGGCGAAATCATGATAAAGCGTTTCATTTGCTGCAACTCGGTTTCGGCCGATCTGGGACTATATGAACTGGATACCCGGTATTGGACCGTGCGAGAGATACTGCGCCAGCCGATAGACGGCGTGGAGGGAAAGTCGGCAGCGATGCCCGCCGCCATTCTCTCTGACCGGCTATATCTGGGCTGGCGCGGCAATGAGCCCGCCATCCTGACTTTGAAAATTGAACCGGGCGAACGCGGTTTCTCCACGCTCGGCAGCTTGTCTGTTCCAGAAAGCTGCTGCTATCTGACGATCAGCCCGGAGCAAAAATTTCTACTCGCCGCAGGGGGCGAAAACGGCCTTGTGATCGATCTTGACGAGGATGGATGCGCCAAATCGGTCGTCAGCCGTGTTGCTGTTGGCTCCATGGCGCATTGTCTCATTTCTGATGGCACACACGCCTATGGTGCCGCATGCCGGGATGATCTGTTGCGCAAATTCTCATTTGATGCCGGCAATGGCGCTTTGAAGCCGCTGACAGTTGCACACTTTCCGCCAAACAGCGGACCGCGTCACATCCTGCTCGATAAAATGAGGGAACAGATCCTTGTGATCACGCAGGAAAGCGGCACTATAACCATTCTTTCCAATGCCGAAAGTAACGCCAAATTTGGCATTTGCAGCACGACCCCATTGGTCAATATCAGCAAGCCTCTCGCTGCCGATATCACCATGTCGAGAAATGGAAGATTTCTCTTCGCCTTGGAAAGAGCCACCCAATCCGTCATCTCGCTTGCCATGAATGAAGCAGGGGCCGCGCCCCGCATTCTTGACCGCGCAGATGCTCCATCAAATGCCCGCATGCTGCATCTATCCCAGAATGATGACTATCTCATCACCGTTGGTTTTCGCGATCATATCGGCCGCATCTATGCCATTGGGGCGGATGGCTCCTTGTCGCCGAAAGTTGATTTTCCAACCGGCGCCAGACCGAGTTGGATATTGGGTATCCCGGACGGCTGAGCCAATAGGAAGGCCGATTTTCCCTACCTTTCAAGAAAAAAGAGATAATGCGCATAGCAAAAGTCCGGATACTGACCCCATGAAAAAGCCTTCCGCAATGAGTCAATTGCGGAAGGCCATATTATGTTGCTTACGGATCAATCAGATGCGGTTCACAAGCCGATTGGGATCAACTGACCACATCCAGCAACTTCACGTCATAGCTGAGATTGATTTGCCGGGCCAAAACCGGGTCTTCCAGTTCGAGCTTGTATTTAAGGGCCGAGCGGACGCCGCCAATCGCGCTGAGCGTGCCACACAGCATCGCAGCATTGTCTGGAAGCTTGCCCCCCTCGATCAGTTCGCCAAGCGGTCGGATGGCAGACAAATCCCCTTGCTGATAGAGCGTCCATTCGCCCTTTTCCAAAATGAAACAGCGCAGGATCAGGCGATCAAGATGCGCGCGCACCTCATCCAGCGGCCAAAGCTCTCTGGAAATCGGTTTGGCGCAGATCTGCTTGGAAGCGGCAACGCTGGAAGCTTCAAGCTTGCGATCGGTATGATCTGAACCGAGCCCGAGATAAAATCTGTTGCCATCCTTGAGGATCAGCGGCTCGGCTTCACCCGAGCTGTCCTTGCCCAGCACCTCGATTTCCCGCTCTTGAGTAAAAGCGGCGCTGGATACCCGGTAATAGAGGGGAATGGTTGATGGCGGTGCCACACCCAATTCTGCCAATTCATCGATATGATGCTGGACAGCTCCGATATCCCTGCCGGTCCATCCTGCCACCACTCCGTGGCTGATCGTCAGATCGAGCTCATTTCCCAAACAATTGAATTTCATGACATTCCTTTAAAAGTGAAACGCCATAAGCCATCCTTGCGGAAGACTTATGGCGCGTTTCATGATGGCTATTCCAGCATTCGTGGCAAGATCAGAGCCAGATCCGGAAAGGCGATCAAAACACCCACCATCGCCAGCATCGTCAGCGCATAGGGCAGGGCACCGAGCATGACATCACCCATGCTTCCCGATTTTCTGGCCCCTTGCACCACATAGAGATTGAGCCCCACCGGCGGCGTTATCAGTGCCATTTCCACCAACACGATCATCAGGATGCCGAACCAGATCGGATCATAACCGAGCCCGACAACAATCGGCACCACAATCGGGATGGTAACCACCATCAGCGACAGGGTTTCGATGAAAAAGCCCAGCACGATATAAATCAGAACAATGACAAATATCGTCATCAACTGGCTTAGTCCCATTCCCTCAAGAAAGCCCCTCATAACACCGCTCAGTCCGGCGGCTGAAAGGGTAAAGTTGAGGAAGGAAGCCCCGATAATCACCAGCATGATCATGCTGGTGATCTTGATCGTACCGATAATGCTTTCACCAATCATCTTGATCGAAATACCGCCGAACAATGCGGCAATGACCAATGCTCCACCGACGCCAACCGAGGCGGCCTCCGTCGGTGTTGCCCAACCGTGGTAAATCGATCCGATAATGGCGGTAAAAAGCAGAATGATCGGCAACAGTTCCGCCAACCCACCGAACATTTCACGCATGCTGAATGTCCGCCTGCCACCACCAAGACTTGGCGAAATGGTGCATATGATGGCGGTAACCAGCATGAAGGACAGCGCGAGCAACAAGCCCGGAAGGAGCCCGGCCAGAAACAGCTGCGGGATAGAGGTCTGGGTTAGAAAACCATAGACAATCAGATTGATCGAAGGCGGGATCATGATGCCCAATGTTCCCCCGGCAGCAATGGCTCCTGAGAAGAGCTTAGGATCATATCCCAGACGCTCGGCCTGTGGCATGGCAACGGTCGATACGGTTGCAGCCGTCGCGACTGATGAGCCTGACGTTGCCGAAAACATGGTGGCGGTTGCCACATTGGCATGGATAAGTCCACCCGGCATCCATGACACCCATTTATCGAGCGCGGAATAGGTGCGCTCGGCGATGCCGCTTCTGACCAGAATTTCACCCAGCAAAACGAAAAAGGGGATGGCAATCAGCGTGGCGCTGTTCGACGTGGACCAGACCATGTTGCCAAGCCCGCGCAGCAGGGGAAAGGCGCTGAAGAATTCATCAATCCCGAAGCCGAGCATAAACAGCACGATGCCGACCGGAATGGACAAGCTCAAGAGACCAAGAAGGCCAACAGTAAGAAAGGCAATCACAACCATTCCTCCTCGGCATTTGCTATGCCAATGGTCTGTTCGGTTCGGTTGAACTTGCCTTTGACGATGAGTGCCAACGCGGACACGAAAATGAGCCAGGACGAGATGGCAAACCACAGCCAGCCTGCAAACCACGGGATCTGCACCAGTGCCAGTGGCGTTTCCAGCGGTGTGTTAGCAGTCGAAGAATTTTTGAGTGAGGTAGCGACCACGGGCCAGCATTGTTTGGCGATGATGCTGACTGTGATAGCCAGCAACAACAGCGCAATGATATCCAGCAACGCGCGCCCTTTCTGCGGGGCGAGGCTCCGCAGAAAATCGATGCGGACATGAGACAGCTCAGTCAAGGCAAAGCTCATGCCCCAGGCGGTGGAAACAGCCATTACATAGCCGGTGATTTCATCCGTTCCGCCAAAAGAAGACCCGATCTGCCGCAGCGTGATATCCATCAGCACCAATGCAGCACAGGCGAAAAGAATTGCGCCGACAAGCAACGCAATCCATTTGTTCAACATGCGGACACCCCGAAGAGTGCTTTCCGCTCTTTGTTCAAGCATCGCAGCTTCCCTGTCCCGAGCCGATCACTCAACAGGGATGGTAACATCGACGACTTTACCCACTGAATCATTCCAGCGTTTCGCCCAATCCTTGCCCGCACGCTCTGCCCATTCCGGCAGCACCTTGGTTTCAAGAATTTCGCGCGCCTTGGCGATGTCTGCATCAGACGCTTCTACAAGGGTCATGGAACGGGCTTCCCCCGATTTGCATTCGCCCTTGCCGGTCAGGCAGGCAATGTCATTGACCAGCACGCCTTGTGCGGATTCCCACACCGGAGCCTCGAATTTTTCAGCCACTTCTGTCGTGATCAGCTTCTGGGTATCTTCGTCCAGCGAATTCCATTTGTCCATATTCATAGCGGTGACAACATGGTCCCAGCCGCCCAGCGGAATGGTCAACAGATGAGTGGAAACTTCCCACCAACCGGCGCTATAGCCAGAACCAGCACCGGTTACGGCGCAATCGACAACGCCTTTTTGCAGGGCACCCGGCACTTCCGAGAATGCGACATTGACACCTTCAGCACCCAGCGCTTCGAGGAATTTCGCCGTCATGCGTCCCGAAGCGCGCACCTTGAGGCCCTTGAGATCATCAAGATTGGCGATTTCCTTGTTGCAGAAAACGACCTGCGGCGGATAAGGCGCGATGGCGAGCAATTTGGAATTGAAGCGATCCTTGAAAATGTCTGCAACCATCGGGCGGGCAGCATCAACGGCGGCCTTTGCCTTGGCAGCATCCATGGCCACCAGCGGCACATCGAGGCCTTCAAGTTCTGGCGCGTCGGAAACGGCATAGTCCCCAACGGTCATGGCAACATCATAAACGCCCTGACCAAGCAGGCGGAATACGTCGGCAACACCCAAATTCATTTCGTTATGAGTGGTGACCTGTGTGGTGATTTTGCCACCGGAATCCTTGGGCAATGTCTCGCCCCAGAAAGGCGCTTCATAATCATTGTAAAGAGGCAGGCTTGACCAGCTGCCAACGACCGAAAGCTCTTCGGCAAGCGCTGGCATGGTCATGGTTATTGCTGCAGTGAAGGCAATGAGTGTCCGCTTCATGGAAAATCTCCGTTTTGGCTGTAACCCTAATTGGAATTTGGAAGTTTTATTATTGGCACCTCCACATTATCCGGAATGTCTGTGACGAGCATATGCCCCGGCTTATGTGTGATGCAGATTGGTAATTTGGCATTTTGAATGGCGGCCTGCGGCGTTACACCGCAAGCCCAGAAAACCGGGACGCATCCTTCAAGAACGGGGGCCGCATCGCCCCAGTCTGGCTTGGATATATCACGGATACCGATCCCGGCAGGATCTCCGGCATAGACTGGCGCCCCATGCGCCAGCGGGAAATGGCTGGTAATGGCCTTTGCTTCCTCCACCCGCTCTTCAGGGATCATGCGCATGGATACCACCAACGCACCGGAAAAGGGGCCTGCGGGGACTGTTTCAATATTGGTCTTGAACATGGGCACTGTCGTATCGTTGGTGATATGCCAGACATCAATACCAGCAGCCAGCAAGGCATGCTCGAAGGTGAAGGAGCACCCAAGCGCAAAGGCGACCATATCATCGTTCCAGAGCGAGGAAATGTCGCCCACTTCCTCAACCATCACCCCGTCCCGATAAATGTAATAGGCAGGGACGTCTTTTCTGATGTCAATATCCCGCCCGGCGGTAAACATGGCAGGATTACCGGTATCTGAAACCGCGATGAGCGGGCAGGGCTTGGGGTTGCGCTGACAAAAACGCATGAAATCCAATGCATCTGCCGCAGGCATGATCACAATATTAGCCTGCAACACACCCTTGCCCAGACCAGCAGTATGAGACGCATATAATCCATCGCGAATAGCCAGACGGACGGATTCCGGGCTTTTTAATTTTAAGCTCTTATAGTCCAACTCGATCCCTCATTTCAGGTTTTTCTCAAAATCAAACTGATGCGGAACCAAAAATCAAATCGATATTTTTTGACGAACTTGATAAAATAATTTTATCAAACGCAATATCCCGGTCTAACAGCGCAACCAAAAGAACGGCCAAGAGGGCAGCATGAAGATCAGAAATCTCGATACTTTCTATTGGGTTACCACACTTGGCAGTTTCCGCGCCGCGGCCATGCATCTCAATCTCAGCCAGCCTGCCATCTCGGCCCGCATTCAGATGTTGGAACAGGATTTGGGGGCATGGGTTTTTCTCAGAGACGTGAGAAATGCCGAATTGACCCCAGAAGGGCGCAAATTGCTACCCTATGCGGAAAGACTCATGGCGCTTGATCAGCAAATCATTGACGCTTTTTCATCGACGACGAGATTTGTGCAGACCGTGCGGCTCGGATCTGCAGAGACGATCGTCACCAGCTGGCTGCCTGAATTCCTCACCCATGTCGGAGCCACGATACCGGGAATTGCATTCGAACTGTCAGTCGATACCAGCAACAATCTGCGCAATGCCCTGTTGGCGCGGGAAATTGATCTCGCCTTTCTTTTGGGGCCTGTCGCCGAAGCCAGCATCTCCAATCATCCGATCTGCGGTTACAAGATGGTGCTGGCCACCACACCGCAGATTGCCGCCCAGCACGAACACTGGAGCGCCGCCGATGTGGCCGCGAGCCGCATTCTGACCTTTTCACGCGAAACCCGCCCCACGAATGAAATCCGCGCCCTGCTGGCATCATCGTCAGACACCCAGCTAGACATGACCACATCCTCATCCGTTGGCGCTTTGATTGAGCTGGCCTGTTCTGGTTATGGCATCTGCGCCTTGCCGCGCGCGATCATCCAGCCGGAACTGGAAAGTGGAAAGCTGCTGGAGCTGAATACAAATCTGCGGCTCAAGGATCTTTCTTTCACCGCATCCTACGTGATGAGCTCGGTAACCAGTGAGCGCGTGCGGATGATTACCGAAAGCCTAGCCGATTTTCTAAGGCCCAGATTGCGAGATGGAATTTATGTCACATGAATGAGCTGACCGCGGGCAAAGGGGCGGGTGCCCAGCCGAAAGCAAAGCCCGGACAGCAAAAAACCCCGATGCAGGCACCAGGGTCTCAAGATTGTTTAAGCCTTCAATGGACTGTTAGATCGCGCTATCCAAGTACCTTGATGCTATCGGCATTTTCCTTGCCGTTGCGACCTTCAACCATTTCATATTCAACCTTCTGACCTTCGGTAAGGGTTGTTAGGCCGGAACGTTCAACCGCTGAAATATGCACAAAAGCATCCTTGCCACCTTCAGCCGGCTCAATGAAGCCATAGCCCTTGGTTGGGTTGAACCACTTAACAGTTCCGGTTGCCATTTCAAAATTTCCTCTTGACTTAATGGTCTTGTCCCTGGGTACCTCATATACACCAAGGGGTAGTCATCCTCTTCGCGTGGCCCTGCACAGCCGTCATTCCAAACGTCAAACCAAACGCCTCAGACAAACCAACAACCCAAGATTACAACATTGAAAACAATTCTCAAAGATTAGATTTGTATCTCTTTGGGGATTTCACATTATTGTTACAAGCTGTTATGTGAAACAAAATTTAAATTCTCTAAAATAATGATTTTACTTAAGAATTGGGGCCATTTGAAGTCTTTCAAGTTGTTTTGATCAAGAAAAACTAGATAATTTTTCCAATAATACCGGCATTGTCCAAAAAACCGATGGCAAAAAATTCACCACAGCAAATCCCGATTTGCGTGATTTGATTGCAGCCGCAAACCACATCGCGCCTTCCGGACAGGTTGCAACAATATGCGTAAGATTGGCTGCCAAATCAGTCGAAACCTTTCGCAAATAGCTTGCATCTCTCAGACCCGTTCCATTCTGTTTTTCGACATGAAGGATTAGGGAAAGGGAAAGGGGAGCGACCATGCTTCTGCAGGCAAGCTGCTACAACCACACCTTTGTGCGGAATTCATCCAGAGCATCCAAGATGACACATATTGCCAATGCTCATTCCCATTGCCAATACACACACCCAGTGCGCGGCAGAGCGCAGGATCTGCCCCCAGAAACTGCCCGGCAGCAACTGAGTGAAGAAGCCAACCTCAAAAAGCCGGCCTCATAAACCGAGCCAAGATTAGCTATTTGGGGAGGGATAAGTTTTAATTGTGGTACCTTTAAAAGAACTTGGTCAGTCACACCAAAACGATTCCAGCACATCAGTCACCATCTCGCCAAAGTCGGCACGAGCAAGGGACTTCGCATAGCCTCAGAAAAAGCACCCTCAACGGAAATAGGCAAAAGACAGAACCGTCTCCAAGCTTTCGCCTGCTTTTAAAAATCCGATTCCGTAAATGAAACGAACAGGAAATGAAGCACCAATCTACGGAATAACGTTTGAGGAACAGAGGAGGAAGAGGCCAAGAATGCAGAGTAAATTGCGCCCTGAACAGGCAGCAGTTAAATCTAAAACAAAGCGCAAATAGCCCGAATAAAATTTAGCACAAGTTAAAATAGGTGTATTAGATATAATGCAAATATTTAATAGCGGTATAATTGGTCACCCATTTCATACTTCGCCCATAACCATACCGGCAATTCGAAACACCAGATTTTATAACTGCTATCATTTTGTTGCCGAGGCCGAACGAGCTTTATTCCTCAGGAACAGCATCAAGTCTGGGTTGATTTAACGCCGCCAGTCCGGTTCCATTGAACGATAGCGGCAAATACGATTCATTAGAGTTTTCTGAGAGCCATACATAAGCATCGTTTCAACACTGACCTTGAGGCATTGCAATGCGTTTTTCCTTCGTCTCACTCGCTCGAAATGCAATGAATTACCATCAGGACTGGCCGAGACAATGGCGCAGCCCCGCGCCTAAAAGTCACTATGATGTCATCATCATTGGCGGCGGAGGGCACGGATTGGCTACCGCCTATTATCTCGCCAAAAACCATGGAATTCAGAAGATTGCGGTTCTGGAAAAGGGCTGGATCGGCGGTGGCAATACCGGCCGAAATACCACCATTGTCCGCTCCAATTATCTCTGGGATGAAGCGGCACATCTTTATGAAAAGTCTCTGCAGCTATATGAAGGCCTGTCGCAAGACCTCAATTACAACATCATGCTCAGCCAGCGCGGCGTACTCAGTCTTGCCCATACGCTTCAGGATATAAGAGACAGCAAAAGACGTATAAATGCCAACAAACTCAATGGAATAGATGCCGAGTGGCTCGAAGCCGACGAAGTCCGGGCCTTTTGTCCGATTATCAGAACCGACAGGCAGGCTCGCTACCCGGTCCTGGGGGCCAGCTTGCAGAAACGCGCAGGCACCGCCCGCCACGACGCCGTCGCCTGGGGCTTTGCCCGCGCAGCTGACATGCGCGGCGTTGACATCATTCAAAATTGTGAGGTGACCGGCATCCTGCGGCAGGGAGACAGGGTAACCGGGGTTGAAACGACGCGCGGCGCGATCACCGCCCAGAAGATCGGCATATGCACGGCAGGCCACAGCTCGCTACTGGCCGAAATGGCCGGCTTTCAGCTGCCGATCACAAGCCACCCCTTGCAGGCGATGGTATCCGAACCGATCAAGCCGGTGCTTGATACGGTTGTCATGTCCAATGCGGTCCATGTCTATGTCAGTCAGTCAGACAAAGGTGAGCTTGTGCTAGGAGCCGGAATAGATTCCTATCAATCCTATGCGCAGCGCGGATCCTTCCATATTGTCGAACATCAGATTGCCGCGCTGCTGGAGCTGTTCCCGATTTTCTCACGTCTCAAGCTGATGCGCCTCTGGGGCGGTATCGTGGATACCACGCCGGATGCTTGTCCGATCATATCAACAACACCCCTCAAAAATCTTTTCCTCAATGCCGGTTGGGGTACAGGTGGCTTCAAAGCCATTCCCGGCTCCGGTTTTGTGTTCGCTCATACCATTGCCAACAACAGACCTCATGACCTCAACGCCGCCTTCACGCTGGATCGCTTTGCGAACGGTCGCCTGATCGACGAACATGGCGCCGCAGGCGTTGCGCATTAGCAAGGGAGGATCGGATGTTCAAAATTGATTGCCCATATTGCGGGACCAGAGACGAAAGCGAATTCTCCTATGGCGGCGAAGCTCATATTGCCCGCCCGGAAAAGCCGGAAAGCCTTTCCGATGAGGCCTGGGGCGCCTTTCTTTTCACACGCGCCAACAAGAAAGGCCTTATACGAGAACGCTGGCTGCATGCTCACGGCTGCCGCCGCTGGTTCAACCTGCTCAGAGATAGTGCCAGCCATGAAATCATCGCTTCCTATCATGCCGGAGAGCAACCCTCGATCACGGGTCTGAAGAAAATGGCACGGGGAGGGAAAGAAAAATGACTGACAACCGTTTGCCAATCGGCGGCAGGATCAACCGCGACATTCCGATCCGTTTTCGCTTCAATGGTTCCTATTATATGGGCTATGAGGGCGACACGCTGGCTTCGGCCTTGCTGGCCAATGACATTCATCTCGTGGCCCGCTCCATCAAATATGCCCGCCCGCGCGGCATCATGGCAGCAGGCCCCGAAGAGCCCAATGCCATCATGCAGATCAATGTCTCAAACCGGAGCGAGCCAAACCCCAAGGCAACAGAAACCTATCTGCATCCGGGCCTCATCGCGCATTCGGTCAATAGTTGGCCAAGCGTCAAGCATGATGCAAAAGGCTTGCTATCCTTTGGCCATCGCCTGATGACTGCGGGTTTTTACTACAAGACCATGTTCGCTTCCAGCTTCCTTTGGCACCGTCTCTTCGAGCCGATCATTCGCCACACCGCCGGTTTGGGCAAGGCACCAACCGAGCCGGATCCTGACTTTTATGATCACATGCACCGCCATGTCGATCTGCTCATCATTGGTGCCGGGCCTGCGGGGCTGGCTGCCGCTCAGGATGCAGCGCAAAGCGGGGCACGCGTCATGATCATGGACTCATTGCCCGAATTTGGCGGCAGACTCCTTTCACAAGAGCGCCAAATCAATGGCCAGAAAGGTATGGATTGGGTTGCCGGGGCAATTGATGAAATCAAGGCGCAATCAGGCAGCATCCTGCTCCCCAACACGACGGCCATTGGATATTTTGACCAGAATTATATCGTGGCAGTCGAGCGTTGCCTTGATCATAAGGGCGAAGCCTCCAGCCCGGCCAATGTGCGCGAGCGGCTCTGGCATATAAGGGCTGAAAAGGTCATTCTCGCCACAGGAGCCCACGAGCGACCGCTCGTCTTTGCAGACAATGACCGGCCGGGCATCATGCTCGCGAGCGCGGTGCAAAGCTACGTCAATCGCTTTGGAGTGCTGCCGGGCAAAAGGGCAATCCTCTTTGCCAACAATGACGCCGCCTATGAAGCTGCACTGGATTACAAACAGGCTGGCGGCGATCTGATTGCGGTCATTGATACGCGACAGGATCCGCAAGGGCCGTTGGTCGAGGCTCTGTTTGCGACCGGCGTTCGCCTGTTCAAGGGGCATGTTGTAACAGGAACGCTGGGCAAAAAACGCTTTTCGGCGCTTGATGTTGCCCCATGGGACGGGCATCACATAACGGGCAAGAGCGAAAGGCTGGAAGCCGATATTCTCATGATGTCAGGCGGCTGGAACCCGGTGGTTCATCTCTTCAGTCAGGCATCGGGCAAGCTCGCTTTTGACGACGCCAAAAGCTGTTTCGTGCCCGATCACTACGGACAGAAAAATCTGGTGGTCATCGGAGCTGCCAACGGTGACTTCACTCTGTTAGAAGCCTTGCGTGCTGGCAGTCGTGAGGGCATCAAGACCGCGCTCGCCTCAGGCAAGAGCAAGCGAAAATCTGCGCGGCGCTTCACTGTTGTGGAGCCTGAAACGGGATTTCCCGAAGCCTGCTGGCTTGTGCCCCCAAGGAATGAGGCAGGCAAGGGCAGGGCCAAGCATTTCATCGATTTCCAGAATGATACCACCGCAGCGGACATCGCCTTGGCCAAACGAGAAGGCTTTGATTCCGTTGAACATATGAAGCGCTACACCCTGAGCGGCTTTGGCACGGATCAGGGCAAGACCGGCAACATCAATGCCCTTGCCATTCTCGCCGGAGAAACAGCAAAGACAATCGCGCAAACCGGCACAACGACATTCCGCCCGCCTTACACGCCAGTCTCTTTCGGCGCGCTCGCGGGGCGATATGTGGCAAATTTGTCTGCACCGGTGCGAGCCGCGCCCATGCATGAGGCCCATGTCAAGGCAGGTGCCGAATTCGAGAATGTCGGCCAATGGAAGCGCCCATGGTTCTATCCCTTAGGCAGCGAGGACATGGACACAGCGGTCCGGCGCGAATGCAAGGCCGTGCGCTCCCGTGTCGGCATGATGGATGCCTCGACGCTGGGCAAAATCGACATCCGGGGGCCGGACGCAACAGACTTTCTCAATCGCATCTATACAAACGCATTTACGAACCTGACCATAGGCAAATGCCGCTATGCCATCATCTGCAAGGATGACGGCATGGTCATGGACGATGGCATCGTCACCCGTCTCGCGCCGGATCATTTCATCGTCACGACAACAACGGGTGGTGCGCAGCAGGTCTTCCGGCACATGGAAGACTATCTGCAAACCGAATGGCCAAACCTCAAGGTCTATTGCACATCGATAACCGAACAATGGGCGACCATCGCGGTCAATGGTCCAAAGGCGCGCGATGTGATGAAAGCCCTCAATCCGGATGCCGACTGGAGCAACGAAGCCTTCCCATTCCTGTCATTGAGGGAAATGGAAATCAGGGGCACCATGGCGCGCATCGCCCGCATTTCCTTTACCGGCGAACTGGCCTACGAGATTTCCGTTCCCTCACGCTACGGCTTGTCCTTGTGGCAAAGCATTGAGGAAGCGGGCAAGCCCTTTGGCATCACGCCCTACGGCACCGAAGCCATGCATGTCCTGCGCGCCGAGAAGGGGTATATCATAGTCGGGCAGGATACGGATGGCTCGCAAACGCCGCAGGATCTCGGCCTCAGCTGGATGGTTTCCGGCAAGAAACAGGATTTCATCGGCAAGCGCTCCTTTGCGCGACCAGATACAGCCCGCCCAGATCGCAAACATCTGGTTGGCCTTCTGACGGACAATCCCGAATTCATTCTTGAAGAAGGCGCGCAAATTCTCGCAGACCCCGATGCGCCAACACCGATCCCGATGCTCGGCCATGTAACATCAAGCTATTGGAGCGAAAAGCTGGGCCATTCCATCGCGTTGGCGCTGATAGAGAATGGCCGCAATCGCAAGGGCGAGCTGCTGCACAGCTATTCGTTTGGCAACTGGCACAAGGTGAGAATAGTCGACCCGATCTTCTATGACATGGAAGGAACCCGCCGCGATGGATAGTCAGACCAGTCTCACAATGCAGCCTCCCTTGATGGCCAAAGGCGAAATGTTGGAGGCTACAAAGGATCAGGCGATTTCCCTGCTGACAGTAGAAGGCATGCAAGTCTATTCCTTGCGTGGCGACCCAGCAAACAGGGCCTTTCTGTCTGCCGTCAAAAGCCTGTTCGGAGTGTCTCTGCCGCAAAAAAGCGGCACCTCTCAGGAAAAGGGAGGATGTTCCGTCTTGTGGATGGGGCCGGATGAATGGCTTGTCATTGCCAATGAAACGGAGAGCCTGCCTGAGCCATCACAAATGAAAGAGGCTCTTGCCGGCTTTCATCATGCTCTGGTGGATCTGTCGCATAGCTTTGTTGTCTTTTCCCTTGCTGGTGCGCAAACCCGCGAAGCGCTCAGCAAGGGCTGCTCGCTGGATTTCTTCTCGTCTGACTGGAAAAAGGGCACCTGCGCCAATAGCCTGCTCGCCCGATGCGATGTGACCATCTGGCAAAGATCGGCGCGTCCGGATTACATGCTGCTGGTGCGCAACTCGCTGGCCGATTATGTCAGCGAGTTTTTGCTCGATGCGATCGCTGAATATAATGCCCTTTGAAGGGAGAGCCCGATAGCTCCGCGAAAGGCGCGATGCAATAGGCGCAAGGCAAAAGACAAAAAAAGACCCGCCTGACAAGAGGCGGGTTTTTCTTTTGCGCACCCGGATCGGGTATGTCGCTCATTCGGTGTAGAATTTGCGACGGGCATCCTGCTCAACGCCAAGCACCATTTGCAACTCAGCGAGTTTGCGGAAATGCTCTTCCTTTTCCTCATCCGTCTTGGCTTCGGTCAGGCGTTCGAACTGCTCGGCGATGGCCTTCTTCAATTCGATTTCGCGAGGCATGGCGCCGGTTTCTTCCAGAATGCGATAGCCTGCTTTCAGGAAGGTATCGTCACTCTGTTCTGGCGGCTTGGGCTTGCGAGCGCGTTTATATCCCTCAAGCAGGCCTTCCGCCTTGACTTTGGCAATTAGATATTCGGTGACGTCTTTGTTAGGCATCATTCACTCCATCAGACCGTTCAGGCCCTTTAAAGATAAGGTCATATTTCAGACTATTCAATCAGTAGAAGGTGTTGTAGACGGCAAAAACTGCATCATTTACGCCGCCGGAAATTTGCTCTATCAGCCCAGCAGTGCGGCATAATCCAGATCATCCAGCCCCGCCGAACGGCGCGCCGCTGTTAGGGTGTTGGCCATCAGCAGGGCGATGGTCATCGGGCCGACGCCACCCGGAACAGGCGTGATGAAAGCGGCACGCTCGCAAGCGCTGTCATAATCGACATCTCCCACCAGACGGGTCTTGCCTTCACCGCGCTCCGGCGCAGCGATCCGGTTGATGCCAACATCAATCACGCAAGCGCCTTCCTTGATCCAGTCACCCTTGATCATTTGCGGACGGCCAACGGCGGCAACAACAATATCAGCGCCACGCACCACATCCGGCAGATCTTTGGTGCGGCTGTGCGCGATGGTCACCGTGCAGCTTTCAGCCAGCAACAGGGCCGCCATTGGCTTGCCAACGATATTGGATCGCCCGACAACAACCGCGGACTTGCCGGAAAGATTGCCAAGGCTGCGCTTGGCAAGGATCAGCGAACCGGCGGGCGTGCAGGGAACCATCGCCTTGTCGCGCGCACCCGCACTCAGCAGGCCAACATTAATCGGATGGAAACCGTCCACATCCTTGTCCGGGCGAATAAGCTCAAGAACCTTGGATTCGTCGATATGATCGGGCAGGGGGAGCTGCACCAATATGCCATGAATGCTCTTGTCTTCATTAAGCTCGGCAACAAGGGAAAGCAGCGCCTCTTCGCTGGTCTCGGCGGGCAGGGCATGTTCGACGGATTTGAAATGGCACTCATTTGCCGCCTTGCCCTTGGATGCCACATAAACCTTGCTGGCCGGATCCTCGCCGACAATGACCACGGCAATGCCGGGCACCACACCCGTTTCATCGATCAGCTTCTTACCTTCAACGGCAATCTTCTCTCTCAGCGCGGCTGCGATCGCCTTGCCATCAATTCTTGTTGCGGTCATATGCTTCTCTCTTTTTTAGAGGTGTGATTCCCAGCCCTTGCGGCGATTGGTTGCCGACAGCTATAGACTCCTTAGAACAAGCCTTCAATCTCGCCTTTTTCATTAAGGTGGATAGACAGCGCCGCCGGATGGCGCGGCAAGCCCGGCATCGTCATGATTTCTCCGCAAATCACCACAACAAATCCCGCCCCAGCAGAAAGCCGAACCTCCCTGATGGGCACTTCAAAGCCTGTCGGTGCTCCGAGCAGGGCTGGATCCGTTGAAAAACTGAATTGCGTCTTGGCCATGCAAATGGGCAGGTCACCATAGCCACCATCCTGCCATTGCTGCAATTGCGCGCGGATTTTCTTATCCATGACAGTGCCTTGTGCGCCATATATTTCCTTGGCAATGATATTGATCTTCCCGGTAAGCGGCAGGTCATCGGCATAGAGCGGCTGAAATGCTGATGGCTCAGACCCCGTCATCTTGACAATGGCTTCAGCCAACTCGATTGCCCCTTCAGAACCATCTTCCCAGTGTGTGCAGAGGATTGCTTCACAGCCGCGCCCCTTCACATAGTCCATCACCGCTTGCGTCTCTTCCTTGCTGTCGGAACTGAAATGATTGATGGCGACGACCACCGGCACGCCGAATTTGCGAACATTATCGAGATGGCGACCGAGATTTTCACATCCGGCCAATGTGGCGCTGACATCGGCGTTCCCAAGCTCGGATTTTGCCACACCGCCATTCATCTTGAGCGCTCTGATGGTGGCAACAATCACCGCCGCATCTGGTGTGATCCCGGCTTTGCGGCATTTGATATTGAAGAATTTCTCCGCCCCCAGATCCGCACCAAACCCGGCTTCCGTCACGACATAATCTGAAAGCTTCAACGCGGCCTTGGTGGAAACAACTGAATTGCATCCATGGGCGATATTGGCAAAAGGGCCACCATGCACGAAGGCAGGATTGTTCTCGATTGTCTGCACCAGATTGGGCAATATCGCTTGCTTGAGCAAAACGCTCATGGCTCCATCAGCGCCCAGATCGCGACAGGTAACCGGTGACCGATCCTGCCGATAGGCAACGATAATGTCCCCCAGCCGCCGCTGAAGATCCTGCTGATTTTCGGCAAGGCAAAGAATGGCCATGACTTCGGACGCAACGGTAATGTCAAAGCCGGATTCTGCCGGATATCCATTAGCAACGCCGCCAAGCCCCGTCGTGATCTGCCTGAGCGCCCGGTCATTCAGATCGACAACACGGCGCCATTTGATCCGCCGTACATCAATGCCCAGCTCATTGCCCCAATAGATGTGATTGTCGATCATGGCCGCCAGAAGATTATGCGCCGTGGTGACCGCATGCAAATCGCCGGTGAAATGCAAATTCATGTCTTCCATCGGAACGACCTGCGCTCTGCCGCCACCAGCCGCGCCACCCTTGACGCCGAAACAGGGGCCAAGGGAGGCTTCCCTGATGCAAATGGTGGCCTTCTTGCCGATCGCATTTAGCGCATCCCCAAGCCCCACCGTAGTCGTGGTCTTGCCTTCGCCAGCCGGAGTAGGGCTGATGGCCGTCACCAAAATCAGCTTGCCATCAGGCCGCCCCTCAAGCTCATCCAGGCATTGTTGGGAAAGCTTGGCCTTGTCATGTCCAAAGGGAATGAGTTTCTCCGCCGGTATGGAGAGTGCCGCGCCAATTTCCGTAATCGGCTTGAGCTTGGCTGCGCGGGCAATATCAATATCACTTTGCATCGAAATTCGGTCTTTCTTCCAGTCGGGGCGTCATCTTGTGTTCTGATTTCGGTTCCGTTGGGATGATTTATTGCGAACGATGCATAAAAATCAAGCAAGACCAAAAACAATCGACATTCTATCGACAGACAGGCTTGCGATCGCTTGCAGCCAACAAAAGACTGGTATAGCAAAAGGAAACAAAACACGAGGGAAACAATATAATGTCACATATTCATTGGCTTGGAGCCGGACTTTCTTCCGTACCAGGCATCCGGCGCCTTATTTCACGCAATCACCAAATCACACTTTGGAACCGCACCCTTTCCAAGGCGGAAGCCGCAACAAAAGGCCTAGAGGGCAATTTCGACGTCAAGGAATTTTCCTTTGATGCCCTACAAGCTGCCCTGAAGCCGGGCGATGTGGCGGTTTCCATGCTACCGGCCACCATGCATATGCAGGTTGCCGAGCTGTGTCTTGAAAAAGAAGCGCATTTTGTTTCCTCTTCCTATGTCAGCCCCGAGATGGCGGCGCTTGATGCAAAAGCCAAGGCCAAGGGCCTGACCTTTGTCAATGAAGTGGGGCTTGATCCGGGCCTTGACCATCTGCTCGCCCACCTGTTGATGAGCGACTATAAGGCAAGTGAGGCCTACGACCCCGCCAATAGCCACGAATTCCGCTCCTTCTGCGGCGGCTTTCCTGCCATTGCCAACGAATTTCGCTACAAATTCAGCTGGTCGCCGCTTGGAGTCCTCAAGGCGCTAAAAAGCCCTGCCAAGGCGATCATGGGTGGCGAGGAAGTCACAACGCAGAAACCATGGGACGCGATTGCAGACTATTCGGCCAATCTGCCCGGTGGGGCAGAGATTTTCCAATCCTACCCCAACCGCAATTCCTTGCCCTTCATGGAAAGCTACGGAATGGGCGCAGACTGGAATGTCGACACCTTCGTTCGCGGCACCTTGCGCCTTGACGGTTGGTCTGATGCCTGGGCCGACATATTCCATTTCGTTGAAAATGAACTGGACGGCCCGGACGGCGATGCAAAATTGACCGCCATGAGCGAAAAGCTCTGGACCGATTATGCCTATGATGACAATGAACCGGATCGCGTCGTGCTGGTGGTTGAATTGAAGGCCAGCAAGGACGGCAAAATGGTCTGGCACAAGGACTATGCCCTTGATTCAAGGGGCGACAAGGAATTCTCGGCTATGGCCCGACTGGTATCAGTCACCGTCAGTCTGGCCGTGGAAAGCGTGCTTGAAGGCTCCCTGCCAGCCGGTGTGCTAGCCGCTCCCTCCGATCCGACGACTATCCATCGCTGGTTCGAAGAGATCAAGGCGCATGGTGACGAGTTCCACCTCACCGAACATGTCGGTTGAATTCATCCGACTCTAAATGACGATCAAGCCCGGCAATAACCGGGCTTTTTCTTTATGCCAATCAAGCATCAGAGACCGCGCGAGGGGAGTCTTTCCTTAAACGAAGGACTAATGCACAGTGCTTAAAAATTATGCACGCACAATTTGGCGGCAAATTGATTTGATTTGACCTCCGCCAAAGCAAAATGCCGAAAAGCTCCGTCAAATTGCCGAAGCGGCCAGCGCAGCCACTTGAAAGGCCCCAATTCAAGAGTAATGCTCATGCAAAAGGCGGCGTCGAACCGCTTGATTTCCTTCCTCCGGAGCAAGAATATGAGCGAAGCATCCAAGAAAATTCACTGGCTAGGCGCAGGACTTGCGTCAGTCCCCGGCATCCGCAGACTAGTCGCCAAGGATTATCCTTTCCACCTCTGGGAACAGGATATGGCTAAGGCTGAAGCGGCAACGAAGGGACTGACCGGCAATTTCACATTGCATCAGGCCGATGATGCCGATTTGGCTGCCGCTATTGCTCCGGGCGATATCGTCGTCTCCATGTTGCCCGCAAGCATGCATGCAAAAATCGCCAAACTGTGCATCGAAAAGGCTGCGAATTTCGTATCCTCATCCTATATCAGCCCGGAAATGGCCGCTCTTGATGAGGATGCCAAAAAGAAGGGGCTGGTCTTTATCAATGAGGTCGGGCTTGATCCGGGGATCGATCATCTGCTTTCCCATCTTCTGGTAGAAGACTATAAGGCCAGCCCGCAATTTGATGTCAGCAATGAGCATGACTATCAGTCCTATTGCGGCGGTTTTCCCGCAATCGCCAATGATTTTACATATAAATTCAGCTGGTCACCGCTGGGTGTACTCAAGGCTCTGAAAAATCCGGCCAAAGCCATTATTGGCGGAGAAGTCATCGACATCGCCAAGCCTTGGGAAGCCGTAAAGGACTATGATGTCGCCTTTGCGGAGCGGAGCGAGACCTTCCAGTCTTACCCCAACCGCAATTCGATCGTCTTTATGCCCCATTACGGTATTGCCGATGACTGGAACGTGAAGCGTTTCGTGCGCGGCACCTTGCGCCTTGCTGGCTGGAAAGAGGCATGGAAAGATATTTTCAATACCATTGAAACAACCGACAATGATCGTGTCGACGCCGAACTCGGCCCCTTGAGCGACAGACTATGGGCAGACTACAGCTATGAGGATGGCGAATTTGACCGTGTCGTTCTCACCGTTGAGCTGAAGGTCAGCCGCAACGGCCAGACCATCTGGCACAAGGCAAAAAGCATGGACAGCTTTGGCACCCGCCATGCCAGCGCCATGGCGCGCCTTGTGTCCAACACCGTCAGTCTGGCAACGGAAGCCGCCTTCAAGGGCAAGCTGCAACCCGGCGTTCAGGCCGCACCAGCCAACCCGGCCATCATCCGCGAATGGCTGGAAACCATCGCCGAGTTGGGCGACGCCGTGCATCACACCGACTATTGCGTCCAGTCGCGCATCATTGCCGCGGAATAGGGCTCACCCATTATCAAAAAACAACCTAAATAACAAAAGGGAGAGCGCCGGGCTCTCCCTTTTCATTTGCTATGAAACCTTCTTGATGACTTCCTGCCGCGCCTGCTGCTTGGTGAGCAATTTACCTTGCTCATTCTTGGCCAGCAGCGCACGGGCCTTTTCATATTTCGGATCATTCCAGAAGATCGTGCAGCCATTGCAGCCACGACCGCAGCAGCCTTCGGTACCCAGGCGCGGGCTCTTGGTTGAGCGTTTGGTCTGATCGGCATCAATCGCATTCTGCAGCTTGGCATTCTTGCGCTCATAAAGCCCCTGATCTCCGCTGCCCAGCTCCAACTCATGGGCCTCGGCATCATGCTTGAGACGCGCCCATTGCGCAGGCGTCAAGGCACGCTCCTTGCGCACAACCGTCATCACCGGCACATGGCGGGCCAGCAACTCCGGATCCTCATGATCAAACAGCGAGAAGGGAATACGGATTTCAGGGTTGGTGCCCGGATTGACAACATCCGTTACCTTGCCCTTCTTGGCGTCCTCAAACTCATAAAGACGGATCGGAATGGGCGAGCGCAGGTGAGGGGAGACAAATTCGAAAACGTCACCGGCCTCAAGCTTGTTCTTGACCAGAACGATGAAGGCATCGTCTCGCACTTCTTTGACCATACCGGCAAATTCCCACTCGGCAAAGGTCGATGTTTCCTCATAGCCATGGGCGTAATTGGTCAGGCGGCCTTCATGAAAAGCCAGCGTGTAACCCCGGTTTGGCACGGTCGCCAACTCTTCCATATAGGCTTCGGGGTCCCAGCTTTCCGGATCAGCATACCAGTCGTCGATCGCCATGCGATAAGCGCGGGCAACGAGCGCCACATAATAGGGACTCTTGCCGCGTCCTTCCACCTTCAGGCTGTCAACGCCGATTGAAAGCAGGTCGGGCAGCTTTGGCATGATGCAGAGATCGCGACTATTGAGAATGTAGGAGCCGCGCTCATCCTCGACAATCTGCATCAATTCGCCGGGCCGCTGTTCCTCTTCCAGAAAAAAGTCGAAAAGCTCCAGATTTTCTTCCGACAGCTTCAGCTCACGCACGGTGCCATCGCGCATCTTCATATGCACCTTGTATTTCCAGCGGCAGCTGTTGGCGCATGAGCCCTGATTGGCACCGCGCTCGGCCATGAAATTCGATAGCAAGCAACGGCCTGAATAGGTCATGCACATGGAGCCATGCACGAAGGCTTCCAGCTTCACATCCGGGCATTTCTGGCGCACCTCGGCCAGCTCCGGATAAGAAACCTCTCGCCCCATGACAACGAGGCTGGCGCCCTGCTGCTCCCAGAATTGAACCGACTGCCAAGAGCAGACATTGGCCTGCGTGGAAACATGCAATTCGAGTTCGGGTGCCTGTGCCTTCACAAACATGAAAACCCCGGGGTCGGCAACAATCAGCCCGTCAGGTCTGACCTTGCGCACCGTCTCGACATATTGCGGCAGCTTGTCGATATCCTTGTTGTGGGAGAAGAGATTGAGCGTCAGATAAACCCGCTTGCCATGAGCATGGGCAAATTCGATGCCCTCGACCACATCTTCCAACGTCATCTGCGACTTGGTCCGAAGGCTCATGTCAGGCGTGCCCATATAGATGGCATCTGCGCCATAGAGCACAGCCATTTTCAGCTTTTCAAGATTGCCGGCAGGCATCAGCAATTCGCTACGCTCTGGCCTCTTTGCCTTGGTCACGGGAGAAGAGATCTCGGACACGCTCATAAACAACTCCTTTTCGGGGTAAGGGCTGTTAGATATCAAACTACGCGGATGCTTTCCAGTTAAAATGCCTATCATCTTTTGCAACGCAACAAACACCGGATCGGATATCCATCACTAACTTGTACTAATAATTCTAAATTGGAAGAATTGCCTATGAATTTTGTTATAATAGCATTACAAGACGAGTAATTCGCTCTAACGACAACCAGAAGACAAAAGACGCAGGGCCAAAAATGCAATTTTCAGGGAAATATCGGCTCAATGCCGATTTTCGCAGCATCAAAAAGTGCTTGAAATCGCCGATCACGATCAAGGCACTGCATGAAAACTGCATCTCGGTTGAAAATCTCGACAAGAATACAATTCTCGCCGCCATGCGCAGCCTTTTGATTGAAGGCCAGATCACGCATTATCTGTTTCACTTCTATGATCCGGGAGAAAAAATCCCCTATCTGGAAACAGACTGGCAGGCAACCGACCCCGAAGCACTATTGCCAAAGGGCTGCCACACCATACGCTTCAGCACCGATGGCCCAGACACCATTATGGAAGTGGATTGCGAATATAGCACCACCTATAATGGCAAGTTGCTGGAGAATAACCCTGTTGTTTCCGATGCCATTGTGTCAGACTATTTCTCAAATTTTGTATCCGAATTCGATAGACTTCAGATGCTGGAGGGGAGTGGCATGAAACAAGACAAACCCGAGTTTGAAGACGTCCTGAACGAAGCCAAGAATCCGGTCGAAGAGCTCGAACATGAAGCAGAAGAAGCCGCAGCAAGAGGCTTTTTTGGAGGCCCGCAGGTCTGGGCTCTGAGTGCCTTGGCCGTGCTTGTCATTCTTCTCTTGGTTTTCTATTGAGAAAAGTGCTATTTCATATATCACTTTAAATTCAATAGAAGGCAATTGGCTTTATGAATTTGATTTTCGACACGCTCGAAAGAGCGGTTTCATTCACTTGCCGCAGCGCTTACGCTTGTCTGGCAGTCTCTTTCGCTTTTCTCCTGCTCATTTCCGGGCAGACTCTCGCCGGTGACCCTCTCGTTACACCTCAATGGCTCCAATCCCACCTGACAAACGAGGATCTTGTCATTCTGGATTTGCAGCCATCAGACGGATATGCCCGCGTCCATATTCCGGGCGCGGTCAATACTGACTTCAACAAATGGCGGCAACCGAAACCCCGCAAGGGCATGTCCCTGCCGGATGATCAGTATCTCGGCGAACTGATCGGCTCTTTGGGCATTTCAAGAGACACCCATGTCATTCTCGCTCCGATTGCCATCAATGCCAGCGAAATTGCCGTAGCCACCCGCATTTACTGGACCTTCAAAATGCTTGGCCATCAAGATATTTCCATTCTGGATGGTGGCCTGATTGGCTATAGCAAGCTCAAAGATGCCCAATGGTCCAACCTGCCCGCAAAGATCACGCGAACACAATATGCGGCGACCACAGATCGGGCCGAGGCACCCGAGGCCAGTGAGGTGCTCGAAGAGTGGAAGAAGGGAACCTCTTTTGTCGACTATCGTTCGGTAGAGGAGTTTAGCGGAAAAGTCGGCGGGGCAAGGCCCGGTACCATTCCGAATGCCCAAAATCTGCCCTTTGATCTTCTCGTTGAGCCCGGACAGGGCGGTCGTTTTCTATCTGCAAACCGGGCCAGACAGCTCTTTGCTCAAAGAGCCATTCCGCAGGAGGGGCAACAGATCGCCTTTTGCAATTCCGGGCACAGGGCCTCGCTGGGCTGGTTTGTCTCCCACGAATTGCTAGGTAACAAGCAGGTTCGCCTTTACGACGGCTCCATGGGAGAATGGACGCAATATCCCGACTATCCGGTAGAAGTCCCGAAATAAACCTCAATGAAAGCGCCTGCCAGAATAGATCGGTTGTCAAGGGAAGGATGGGCCGATCCATTCGCCCAGGAAAGAAGACATGCGAAAGGGTCGGGATGCCATAGGCTAGCCCATGGCCTTTTTTCCGCTTCTTCTGCCGGATCGAACGGCATCCTTGAGCATGGCGCTATTCTTTGCGGAATCCTGCTCGGCATCGCAGACAACGCGCTCCAGATCCTGTTCGCGCACTTCATGTTCGATTTCCACGATCCGTTCGGTTGATATGCCGAGCTGGTCGAGCGCTTCTCGGCCGAAGGTGATGCCACTCTCGAATGTTTCACGGATATGATAATCGACCTCGCTCATGGCGAGTTGCACCGCATGAGCCCTGTCGGTTGCCCGGCAGAATATCTTCGCCTTGGGGAAACATTGCTTGATCAGTTCGATCGCATGGGCCATCACCAATTCATTCTCAACGCAAAGCGCGATCAGCAGCGCATCTTCTGCGCCTGCCGCCCGCAATACATCCTCCCGCGTTGCATCGCCATAATAGACCGGTAGCCCGAGCCGTCGGGCCTGAACTGCCCGCCGGGCATTATTGTCAATCGCCACGACCCCGAGACCGTTTGACATCAGCATTTGCGCTACAACCATACCGAAGCGGCCAAAGCCGACCACCAAAACCTGCGGCGCATGATCATCAAACTCTTCCATCGGCTCCAGTGGCTCGCTCTCACCCTTGGCTTCAAGATGTTCCAGATAAGCGGCATAGGCCTTGCCCACAAAGGGCGTCATGATCATCGTCAGAATGACAATGGCCGACATGACCGTGAAAAGATCGCTCTCAAATCCGGTAACATTGGCTGCCGCAAATAGCACGAAGGTAAATTCCCCGGCCTGCGGCAGGGTGATGGCAATACGCATTGCATCAGCATGGGGCGAACCGGTCATCTTGGCCAACAGCCAAAGAATAAGCCCCTTTAGCCCCATGACAACCACGACGCCGACAATAATCTGCCAGAGATAGGCAAGCGTGATGGGCAAATCGAGCGTCATCCCGACCGTCATGAAAAACAGCCCCATCAACAGCGAACGGAAGGGATAGATGTCAGCTTCCAGCGTGTGTCGATAGCTGGATTCCGCCAGCATGATGCCTGCAAGAAACGATCCCAGCGCCATGGACAACCCGGCCCAATGCATCAGCGCCGCACTGCCAAGCGCAACCAGAAGCGCTGCCGCAAGCATCATCTCGCGCGCCTTGGTGCTCGCCAGAATGGCAAACAGATGCGAGAGCATATATTTACCGATCACGATCACCAGCAGCACCGCGGTAACCGTCAGCCCGATCTGTTCCCAGGTGGAGCTGTCGGCCTGTTTTGCGCCGCCCGAAACAAGGATATCGACCATCGCCAGAAGCGGCACAATCGCGATATCCTGCATCAGCAAGATACCAAATGCACGCTGACCATAGGCCGATGAGAAATCGCCCCGATCCTTCAGGATCTGCACGGCAAATGCGGTTGAAGACAAGGCCATGCCAAATCCACCGATCAGAGCGACCGGAGTGGAAAGACCAAGCAACGTCATGACGCCGGACAAGACGAAGCCGGTCAGCAAGATCTGGCTGCTTCCGAGCCCGAAAATATCGCTCTTCATGCGCCATAATCGGTTGGGATTAAGCTCCAGCCCCAAAACGAACAGCAGCAGAACCACCCCCAGCTCGGCCACCGGCGTGATTTTTTCAACCGACTGAATGGCGCCAAGCCCGAACGGCCCAATGATGATGCCGGCAATCAGATATCCGATGATGGCGCCCACACCTAATCTCTTGGCAATCGGCACAGCAACAACGGCTGCGCCAAGAAACACGATCGCTTCAGAAAAAAAGAGTGGTTCAGTCGGGTTGGCCATAGGTAACGCGCGGATCCTGTTTTTTGACAAATCCAGAAAGGAGCTGTCCTACAAAGAAATACTGATTCTGCTTCATTATAGACCGGATGTCCAGTTATGGATATTGTCGCATAAAGTCAGGATGCCGCAAAAAGCCCAAACAGATCAATCATCCATAACGCCATCAACAAAGACCCGCTTCTCGGCCAGCGAATGTCTCGGCACATCGCCAGAAACTGTCTTTGCAGATACCGAGCACAAAAAAAACCTTCCCGAACGAGGCGGGAAGGTCGAAACGCGAATGAACAGAAAAATGAGAGCTTGTGCTTACCATTTTCCGGTATTTTGCATCGACGCCCATGGCTCCTGAGGTGGCAGGGGATCACCCTTTTGCAACAGCTCGATGGAAATATTATCCGGCGAGCGAACAAAGGCCATATTGCCATCGCGAGGAGGGCGGTTGATAATAACGCCAGCATCCATCAATTTTTGACAAAATTCATAAATATTGTCTACTTCGTAAGCGAGGTGACCGAAATTGCGTCCCTCGCCATACTCTTCAGGATCCCAGTTATAAGTGAGCTCAACACAATTCTCCAAATTGCCATCAACCGAGAGGAAAATGAGCGTATACCGACCATTGGGATTTTCTGAACGGCGGACTTCTTTCAGACCGAGCTTGTTGCAGTAGAAATCAAGTGATTCTTCAATGCTGCTCACGCGCACCATCGTGTGGAGATATTTCATATGATTGCTTCCCTAGAGCTGAATAAAGTCTTTCCATAACTATAGGATTGAAGAAATGGATTGCAATAGTCCCGAACAGATTGCTGAACAACTCATTGACATGATCGATCATTCCGATCATGTCATTGCATTTACCGGCGCGGGCATCAGCACCGAAAGCGGGATCCCGGATTTCCGCTCTCCCGACGGTCTTTGGTCCCAGATGGAACCAATCATGTTTGATGATTTCATTTCAGACGAAGCGACGCGCCTTGAGGATTGGCGCAGACGTTTCATTCAAAATGAAGAGTTTTTGAAAGCCGAGCCGAATGAAGGACACTTGGCGCTGGTACGGCTTGAAAAACGCGGCAAGCTGGTTTCAACAATCACCCAGAATATCGACGGCCTGCATCAACGCAGCGGCCTCGATCCGCATAATGTCATCGAAATCCATGGCAACGGCACCTTCGCCACATGTCTTGACTGTCATGCAGAGATGACATTGGCCGACGCCAAAAGCCACATCGAGGCCAAGGGCACATCGCCCAAATGTCCCCATTGTGGCGGGATCGTCAAAACCGCGATCATCAATTTTGGTCAGGCCATGCCGGAGGCGGAAATGATGCAGGCCATGCGCCTTTCCGGTGACTGCGATCTCTTCATCGTGCTGGGGTCTTCTCTGGTGGTCTATCCCGCAGCCGGTCTGCCTCAGATCGCCAAACAGCATGGGGCAAGCCTTGTCATCATCAACCGGGATCCAACACCCCTTGATCAACTGGCAGACCTGAGCATTCAGCACGAAATCGGCTCTATAATGAAGCAGATTGTCTGAGCGGACCTCTCTCCGCAAGGTGTGATCCGTAAATTTACGAGGGTAATTCGGGTAAGCCGAGATAGCCTGCCTTGAATATTTCCCTCAACAGGGGCAATTACTTAAAAAGTTAAAAATTTATTGATGCAGTCTCTGATCAAGATGATATCCTCCTTTCGAGAATCGACCAGTGTATTGAGTCGGGAACGAGGCTACGAATAGCATTGAGGCAAGGCTATGGGGGTGAAAATCGTACCAGAGCAGCAACCTTTGGAGATCAGCGCAAACGACGACGCCGCATTGGACGTCACGCAAATTGCGGGAAAAATCAAATGGTTTGATGTTGCCAAAGGGTTTGGCTTCATAGTGCCAGACGATAACAGCTCTGATGTCTTGCTGCATGTGACATGTCTGCGCCGCGACGGATATCGCACAGCCTATGAGGGCGCGCGCGTTGTCTGCGAAGTGTTGCAGGGGCCAAAAGGCCTGCAAGCCCTGCGCATCTTGTCAATGGATGAAAGCACGGCCATTCACCCGTCTCAGCTTCCACCTGCCAATACCCATGTAAAGGTCACACCAACCAGCGAGTTGGAAAAAGCCTGGGTCAAATGGTTCAACCGTGAAAAGGGTTTCGGTTTTCTCACTCAGGGTGAGGGCACAGAGGATATCTTCATCCATATGGAAACTCTGCGCATTTATGGATTGACAGAGTTGCGCCCACATCAGGAAGTGATGGTGCGCTATGGCCCAAGCCCCAAAGGCAAGATGGCGACTGAAATCCGCCCGGCGACCGGGGCACATATCCCCGCGTCACATTAGACTGAAACAGTCTCCTCGTTCAGCAACATGAAGAATGCCTCACTTGAGGCATCTTGTCTTTTCAGATCATTGCGATGCGGCGACCTGCCTCTGGCAATTGACAACCGATTTCGAAAAAGCGGGCATTTCCCTGCCTGCAACCAAACAGACCAAGCATCTTGGATATCTGCCACCTCGTATAGAACGCGCCGCAATCTGTCGGCCAAGAGGTCGTTATGCATATTATTGCCAAAACACCAACATTCTTTCTTCTGGCCTTGCAGTTGGCCGCCTTCCTGCTTTGTCCCGTTGCACTATCCTACGCGCAAGGCATCAGGCCGCTTGATAATGTTGCCATCGCCGAGATTGAACCATATCTGGCAGACAAAACGCATCTCATCATCCGGGCCGGGGCCAGCAATCATGCTTTCACGGTCGAACTGGCAATAGATGAAGACACCCGGATGAAAGGCCTGATGTATCGCACCAGTCTGGCGCCGGGACATGGCATGCTGTTCGATTTCGAGAAGACGGATCAGGTCTATATGTGGATGAAAAACACATATATTTCTCTCGACATGATTTTTGCCGATCCAGATGGAACCATTCATCATATCGTGCGGGGTACAACGCCTCTGTCGGAATCCATCATCGGCTCCGCCGGGGCCGTGCGCTATGTTCTTGAAGTACCAAAAGGCACCGCCGATGCGCTCAACATCAAAAAGGGCGACCGTCTTCTGCATCAATTGTTCACACCCAAAAGAGCAAAATAAAGTCTCGGTGACCATTTGCACTTGCTCCCTGTCGGCACTATTGCTAAGGAAGCGCCATTCCGCTTTGGATCAAGCCTGATCCGATGCTTGGTACGGAGCGTAGCGCAGCCTGGTAGCGCACCTGATTTGGGATCAGGGGGTCGGAGGTTCGAATCCTCTCGCTCCGACCATCTGAAATGGTCTAAAACCATTGGGCAGTCACTGCCTTAAAGAGAGCATCATGAAAAAAGCGCGCATATTCAAACCTTCAAAGAATGCCATGCAGTCCGGACAAGCCAACAGCCAGTCTTGGGTGCTTTCCTTCGAGCCCGGATCCGCAAGCAAGCGCGATCCACTGACCGGGCATATCTCTTCCTCAGACACAAACCGACAGGTCAAGTTGACTTTTCCAACGCAGGATGCCGCCATATCCTATGCCGAGCGCCAAGGTCTGGATTACCAGATTCTTGAGCCGAAAACACGCAAGCGGATCCTCAAGGCCTATTCGGACAATTTCGCAACCGGTCGCATAGAGGGCAACTGGACGCATTAGCGACAAGGCAGGAAACGCGCCCAAAGCCGGTCAATCCACCGCTTGATATCTCTAAATATGAGCCCGCTCGCAAGCGACGCATCCGCCTTGGCGTCTAGCCCGGTCACAATTTAACCAGACTATTTCAATAGCAATAGTCTGGTGTGCATTTGCGTCGTTGCGCCGCTCAATCGTTCACCGGTAGATCATTTCCAAAGCGCGGCAGTCGGCCGCAATAGCGCAATCAGGAAAGAACTTCATCCTATGCAAAAGCTCGTTCTTTCATTTCTGCTTTTCTGGCTTTGCGCATGGCCCAGCGCCTTTTCTCAAGAGTTGATTTCACAAGAATATTCCAGCCTGAAGCCGCAGGAAATCTCCCTGCACATGACGCTGGATCCCACGCGCGACTCATCGCAATCCACGATTTCGATCGTTGATAGCAACAGGCAACAGATTATCGGGATCGGTATAAGAGCTATCGAGGGCAAAGCCCGATTGATCATGCGCCAGCACGGTTCGGACTGGATGCCGGTCGAGCTTGAAACAGACAAGCTTCAGCCGAGCAGAAATATCTGGCCCAATTCAGACTTCAGCTCGCCGTTCGTCAAATTCTATGTTGCAAGAGGGCGGAAAATCCTCGTCTTCATCAACGGCATGCGGATCGCCAAAAGCGCCCGTCTTTTCACGGATGAAAGATACTATCTTCTCAGTCAAAGCGCAGAGAGTGGCCACATATCAAGGGCTTCCCAAAAAACACTGCCTAAGGGCATTTTCTCGAAATTGGCAGGATCCTTTGCCAAAAGTCAGGCCATTCCCGATTTGGCCGACCCAAACATTTCCTATTTTGACGATGTCTATTATCTGACTGGAACAACGGGCGGACGAAAAGACAATGCGCTTGCCTGTTTCATTTCAAGTGACTTGAAAAACTGGCAAGAAAATGATGCTTGCATCATCAACAATGACAATGAGCCATTTGCTGATTTCGCCAAATGGGCGCCGAGTCTGATTCAGCGGAAAGAGGGCATCTATGCCCTATATGCCCAAGTCTATCGCCAAGAGCCAAATATCTATAAAAAGAGAGATTTCGGACTAAGGGGTATCGGCTTCAAATTCATACCGCGAGACCGCTCTGGCAGCCTCCTGAAAGAGCAGAAAACAACACGGATGCTCGTCGGCAGCGACCAAAGCTACTATAAGCAAATACTGGATCCTTCACGGCGGGAAATTCAGATCATCGACCCCGAAATTTTCGAGCTGAATGACGATGGCCATGTCAGAAGCTTCCTTCTTTGGAAAGAGCGCCCTTTGACCGGGATAGATGAGACCGGTCGCGATGAGCCGTCCGTCTATCGATACACGACCATCGCAGTGCAGGAAATTGAAGTGAAGGCAGGTTCGATCTCCCTGATCGGCAACGGGCCACAAAAACTCATTCAATCCTATCTCGGCCAACCGCACACTGCATGGGCTCGAAATGACGAGCAGGGGACATGGCAAGGCCCGCTGATCGAAAATCCCAGCCTGCTCTTGCACGACAATATCTATTATCTGTTCTACTCTGCCCATCGATTTTATCAGGCCGATTATAGCACCGGGCTCGCCATCGCCAGCGCACTGGATAAAAGGGGCCGAATTCTGCCGCCAACCGACCCCCGACTTCGCTTTATCCCTCTATTCAACAGCCCGCTTTTCGCCAGCACCATGTCAAACAATTTAGTCGGCGGAACAGCCAGCATATTGGGCGGCAACGGTTCGGCCAGATATGTTGGGGCAGGAGGTCTATCGGTATTTCCATTAGCAGACAGCAAGAGAACAAAAGCCGCTCCCGATTATGGCGTCGCCTTTCATGCCTACAAGATCGAGCCGGACACAAATATGAAAAAGCTAAACAAGAGTATCAAACGCAGCACATTGATTGGGCACCTGTATTTTGACGCCGCCCGTATTCCCAACATCATACCATAGGCAAGATGCCAGCTTTCCGCTCAGCAAAAGATCCAAACAAATCCAATTGCTCTGAAGTCTTAAAAATAGCCAGAAAGACATTTGTTGCCGCTTCCAAGGCTTCGCCCATCCTGCAAAAGCGACATTCTTTCACAGGATGGCATGGAAATGAAAATTATAATTGAAAAGCAATGCAGACACCCCTAAAAGAGGGCCTCAAAAGCAGCAAGGCAAGCCGGGACAAAAACAGCTTTCTACCTTGTCTGCAAATATTGAAGATGCCGAAAACAGGTAACTCTTCAACCAGTTGGCCCCTTAGCTCAGTTGGATAGAGCAGCTGACTTCTAAGAACTATTTTTCCTATACAATTCAATAAATTAGACGAAATTGCGTGAGACCTCACCAGCAAATCACGATGAAGCCTCACAATCGCACTTTCGTGTCACTCAGCACTATCTACGCGACGGGAAAGCTCATCCACCATATCTTCGAGAGAATTGTGTATCGTATGATAGGCAGATGGCATTTTCCTGCATGATCCGGGAAACGTATCGAGCAATGTCAACGCTTTGATCATTCCTTGCATAGAAAACACGATCGATGGCGAACTCTTCGTCTTCATTTTTCGGCTCTTTTCTCATTATATGCTTGCAGAAACATACAAATGCAATTTTAGACAAAGATAAAGAAAATCGTTTCCTGCTGGTTTATGGCTTGTTTCAAATTTTCATCAATTTTTACGAGTGCCTCCTATCTACAACCCTCCATTAGCATCCAGGTAAGCCATAAGCTTTTGAGTTGCCTCAGATGCCTGATCCGGAGTGCGGGCCAAATAGTGTTTGAGGATCTTGTGAATATTTTCGATACTATGACCGGTTACCGAAGCAATCTGAGGAAGTGTGCAGCCCGCGCTCGCCAACCAAGTTACAGCGGTGTCACGAAGGTCTTGATCTCTAAATCCTTTGAGGCTTGGCAAAGCCTTTGCCGCTTCATTGCATACAACCCTGAAGGCTTTCCGATAGGTATCCCCGTCCTCACCCCAAGGGAGCCCCTTGTCTTCGTTGATAAGAAGGAATGGATACTGCTTCCTCAATTTTGTTCTTCGTTGTTTTGATGCCTCTATGCGGGAAAGCAGAGAAGGAATCGCGGGCACAAGAACGATGGCTCCGGTTTTGGATTGCTTGAACAGCAACTCTGAACCCTCATTGCTCTGAAGCTTAAACAGGAGCCGATCATTTTGTCTTTGCGCAGTACATAGGCCAAGCATGATCGCATCCCCAATGTCTTCTCTCTCCATCAAGTCTGCAGTTGCGATTAGATGCTTCATTTCATCGATGGTCCCAACGCGCAATCTGGGAGGAGGGGTAGTCATACGCAAATCCGTCCAAGGGTTTTGCGAAACAATCCCTTTCTCACGCTCTGCCCAACCAAAAGCAGGCCGAATGGTGCTGACCAGTGCTTTGGAATAGGACACACCCTTTTCCTCTCGAAGCTTATTATAAATCCCATGTGCCATAACTTTGGAAATGGCCGTTGCAGGGATTGTCCAAAGCTCTTCATCAAACTGGCGAATTGCCTCGATGTTATCGGCATACCATTTCAGAGTTCTTTGAGTGGGTTTACCAACCTGCCTTGAGACTTCGGTTCGCTCTCTATGCCAGTTTGCCAGTAGTTCACCAAAAGAGATGTACCCTTTTCGGGCATGGTTCCTGACCTTCTTTTTAGGCTTGGTTTCTTTGAGCTTTTCCTGCTGGCGGCGGGTGGCAAGTTCTTCGGAAAAATGTTTTGACCAATCAATCGTTTCATTCAGATCAAACCACCGCCCGTCAACATGCCGTAGGTCCTTCCCCTTGTATCCAAGCGCTCTCACGGAGTGACCAGGGACAAATCGAGGGCGCCCTTCGCGCCATACAACGTGTGGAATCTTTATGATAATTTCAGCCATGATTTAACCTTCCAGTCGCTAGTTCGGCAAATCTGCGTGACATTTCCCTCATGACTGCGAGCAAAAAAATGGGGCAAGCCGAAAGGCTCACCCCTTAGGTGTTGCCCGCGGTTGCTTTTACGGGCAAAATAGGAGAGCGATGTCACATCGTATGAATCGGAGCTGGCTGTAGCAGTGGTTTGGTCGCTAATGCTACAGGCAGCTTTTTCATTCTGCGGGGACGTTCTGCGCCTGATTACCATTCACCACTGTGGCAGCAAGATCTGCGATCATCTTTCTCTGATCATTCGAGGCTCTGAAAAATATTCGCAATAGGCGGCTGCCAAGCGGTGATTGGAAGGCAGTTTCCAATCCATCTTCATTTTTACTCTTTCTCTCGATGCCTTCGAAAAACCAACTGATTGGCTTGTTCAAAGCGTGACCGATTTCAACTAGCTTTGAAGCGCTGATACGGTTTGTGCCTTTCTCGTACTTCTGGACCTGCTGGAAGGTGATGCCGAGATGCTCACCGAGCTTCTCTTGACTTATGCCGGCCATAGATCTGGCCATGCGTACGCGGGCACCGACATAGACGTCATACTCGTTCGGGGACTTTTTCATTTTGTTTTCTCCTGATTGGGAATGGTGGCATCAAGGTGGAGACGATAGAAGGTGGCCTTGATCACTTCGGCCAGAATGTCATTGAGATTGACAATCACTTTGGCTTCGCTGGAATGGCGTAGCTCAATGACGCGACCATCCGTCAGCGCCTTTACAGAGCCGCCGCGTTCATCGGATATGTCACCAATGGGCTGCATGAGGCTAAACCGCTTACGATCATCGTCCCCCGGCGTCGGGTAAAATGTGACCGGTACGTTGGCGGGAAGGGTGAGCTTCATACCGATCCCCCACCATATCTTGCGGCCAACTCGGCGGGGACATCCGGAATTTCCAGCTCTTCTTCCTCCGGCTCATTGGGCTCACCAATGAGGATCCGGAGCATCAGATCCTCATTGCCACTTGCCTTGATCCAGGCGATAACAGCAGGTTTGGACCAGCGGTTCATTCCGGGTAGTTTTTTCGGAAAGTTCGCCTCTTCAAGCTTTGGCCTAGCACGGTCAAAGCCGCTTTCTGTTACGTCCAGCAGTGAGACAATCTGCTGACGATTAAGTGTCATAGAATGGGTATGAATGAGGGTCATAGTCATCAATCCGGTGGTGAATGATGACCGCAAAGTTACAAATATTGCGACTATACGTCAAACAAAAAATCACATTACACGTGACTCATTGTCGTGTCGTGAGGTGTTTCCACTCTTTTTGAGCTTCGCAAATCCAAGGTTCTCTCTTGCAAATTGAATAGTTTTGAATTGCTTTATAAGGCTTTAGATACAATGAGTAAAAAGTGAAATCTCTAACATATGAATTTGATAAACCATGGATAGAGTGACAGAGAGGATCAGGGCGATATATTATGGGAAGCTCATATCCGAACATAATTTTAATTTTTTCTGTTTTAGTGGTTTTATAGGCTTTGACGCCAACATCGAAATAATCGAAGAAGTTTGCTATATAAACATTCGATGTCATTCCCGTTAGAACACACAATCGACTAGCATAAGTACGATGATTTTCATTAAAGTATACAATGTCATCAGTGTTTTTAAGAACATGTGGGGGTTTGAGGCCGAATGCACTTGTAAGCATGAAAGACCCATAAAGAGAAAATGTCAGCGCAAAGAATGAAATTAAAGGAATTTTAGATGAAAATACTGATCCAAATCTAATTAGAAATTTATACGGGTAAAAAAGGCCGATGCCAACAACAACGGATATAAGGCTTATTGATAAAAATAAAAAATCATAATCCTGCAATATGGCAATGCCAATAATTAATAGTGAAGATATTGATAAAATCGGAAAAATCATGAAGGTAGAAGACAGAATTCTTTCGGATGAGCTTTCACTTTTCCAATTGCCACACTTTCCATATGACCAAATTCTCCAAAAAGCTCCACAAAAAAATAGGGTTACAATAAGGTCAATATTCTTGGTCGCAGAAAATACGAGAGAATTCATTGTTGTTCATCTAATAGGCTGAGCATAGCGTAGGCGCGTTGCAAAAAGCTGGACGGTCTTCTTTCTAGTAAGACGACGATCTTTTCGAATTCACTATCTGAAATGGGAACATTCTTGAGTAGTTCCCAAGGCTCGCAATCAAGAGCTTCCGCGCAGGCTTCTAAAAATGGTTGGTTATACGGTGTCTGGCCGCTTTCCATGCGGGAAACGGTCTGCTTCGTGCTATCAATTGCCTCTGCCAGCTGCTCCTGGGTCATGCCCCGATGTTTGCGCCATTCGCGCAAATACCATCGCTGAAGTTCTCCTGCCGACTTTCCGTATCTTTTGGTCATGTCACCAATTATGCAACTTTGCGCTCGCCTAGTCGTTGTGCGTATCTGTGACTTCACATCTTGACCAAAGTCACAATATGTGTGACTTGTTGAAGTATGGCAAATCACTCACTCAAAGATTGGCGCTTACTGCGCGGGCTGACACAAACCGAATTGGGCGACGCGATCGGCGTCACCAAAGCAGCGGTTAGTCGATATGAACAGGGCACCGCCCCCAGTTGGGCGGTGCAGGTTGAAATCTTTGAATTTACACAAGGCGCAGTCACCCCGAATGACTGGCTCCCGAAACGGGAAGTCGCCTCATGAAGTATCCTCTCTTCATCAAACGCAGATCCACATTACAAGCCCCCTTGTTATGCGCACGTGACGCCATCTTGCGCGACAGGCTGGCGGACTTTCTGCGGAAGCAACATCCAACCAACACCGCTAAAGAAGTGGGCCGGAAAGCCAAGCTGCCACCACGCACGGTCGAGCGCTGGTTAGCGGGGCTTTCTTCTCCTCGCCTTGAGCACTTTATCCGGCTCCTTCACGCTTATGGGCCCGCACTACTGAAAGCGGCGATGGATGACGACAGCATTCGCACCATGAAACGCAATGGCGGGTTCGATTGGGTAGACCGGTTGCGAGCGGCTGAAGATCAGCAGAAAGCGGAAGCGGATCTTGAGCGGGTACAGCGGGCGCTTACCGCTTTACGTTCTGCACGGCCTTCAGGGCGGCCAGAGGACTAATTCATGCGATGCACAGGACGAAACCGAGAAACTTGCCTCAACTTGCGAAAAACCAAAAAGACCGGTCTTTTGTCAACCGAGAGTGCACAGGGTGCATCTTTTGATGTGCTTGTGCACAGGATGGACAAAATTTCTTCTGCCTGTGCGAACCAAAACTTTTCAATCGCCGAAATTTGCGAGCTCGCCGGTGTACGTGATCGTCAATGGCGAAGATGGCGGGCAGGGCAGGCGATGCCGCGTCCTTCCAGCCTGAGACGCATGGAACGGGCTATTGCCCAGAAAACCCAAGACGCAAAACGCGCGGCTCTCTATGGCGGGTCTCTCTCGACAACAGCCTATCGCATGCTGTTGGCCAAACTGGCCGATGTGGCCGGATTGAATGTTGCGCTTGTGCTGGCCGACAATCCTCAAGCCCAAGACAAACAGAGCCCCGCACGCGCAGCCGCAAGCCTCTGCCGCCAACGGGCGCTCTATCTCATCGTGACCGAATTGAATGTGCCTCTCGTGATGGCGGCAGGCTTTGCCGGTATTTCGAAACAGGCCGTTTCCAAAAGCCTTCGCCAGATCGAAGAGAGCAGGGACGATCCTGCTATCGATCATCTGCTGGATGAAATGGCGGGGCTGATCCACGGAGGCGCTCATGGTTAGTCGGCTGCAAGAGGTGAAAGCAGCGCTTCAGGATGATGTGTTGCGGCTGGTCAAAGAGCTGGTCCCTGACGGAAAGGCCACGGGCAACAATTACACGGCAAAAAGTCCAGTCCGGCATGATCGGCGGGCTGGGAGCTTTGTTGTCTGGATTGGAGGCAACGCCAAGGGCGCTTTCAAGGACTATGCGGATGATGACGTGAAAGGCGACATCTTCGGGCTGATCTGTCTTTGCAAAGGACTGGACAAGAAGGAAGCGCTCGCCTGGGCTGAAGACTGGCTTGGATGGAAGACGATGAGCAAAGCCGAGAAGACCAAGTTTATGCGAGAAGTCAAAAAGCGAGAGGTTCGCCAGAAAGAAGAAGATCTGGCGTTTCAGCGGCGGATGGTGGACAGGGCGCGGCGGACCTGGTCCACCACCGTTCCTATCACCGGCACCGTGGGGGAAGAATATTTTCGCTATCGTGGTGTGCCGCTCGATCAGATCAAAAACCGTGTCGGCTTCTGTCGCTTTTTGCCAGAGTGCGAATATTGGTATGAGGCCGATTATCGCTATGAGAGCAAGAAGAAAATCAAGGTGAAGTCGGGCCGTAAGTTTCCCGCCATCGTTTCTGCCATGCGCAGCATTGACGGGCAATTGCAGGCGTTGCACTACACTTTTCTGGCTTCGGACGGACGCGGCAAAGCGCCTGTCGCAGACCCGAGCAAGGCGAAGCTGATGTATCCACGCACCACAGGGGCAGCCATCTGGCTGACGCGGGGCAATGGCAACATGGACGCCAAGACCATGGCGGATAAGGGGCTGGTTTGCCCAGTGATCGTGGGAGAAGGCATCGAGGACGGCCTGTCGGCCGCACTGGCCGTTCCAGAAGCTCGGGTGTTGGCGGCGGGATCCTTGCCGAACCTTTTGCACCTGCCGCTGCATAACTGCTTTGGCTCGATATTGCTTCTTAAAGACAACGACTGGAACAAGCCACAGGCGCAGGAACTATTCGATAAAGCAATGGACCGGATCAAGCGTCACGGCTTACCGGTGGCGTCTGTCAGCTCTTCTTCGGGTAAGGATTTCAATGATTTGTTGAGGGGGGAGTAAATATGAATCGCTACGTAAACCTAAATCCGCTTAGATTTCGTGTTCTGTTCAGACTTCTTTCTAATGAAATTCAGTATCATTTTTTGTTCTTGCGAATATTTTTGCGCATAAGAAAAAACTATGTCCATGTAATTCAAAACATCTTCCGTGATGTTTTTGCCATATTTCTCACAGTATTTCTCTTCAAAACTTATTTTTCTTATATTGTTGAGGTGAAAATAGAATTTATCTACTTCGTCGGGTTTGTCGAAGTTGTATATTTCAAACCAGACTCTAACATTTTCACCAAAATTTTCATAATACAAATTAAAATAATAAAGAAGTCTATCTCTAATTTCCGATGTTTCCTTCATACCTTCAATGCCGAGAGCATATATAACTTCATTTTCAGGAAAAGCGATGAAGTTTTTAAAATTTTGATAGCATTCTATAAATCGCTCTACTTCATGCGACAAGATGTGTTTGTCTTTGGATTGTATTTTCTTGAGAAAAAATTGCAACTGAATACCAGAGTACGCAGTTGTTCGATCTTTTTGCAACATAGAGATATTCTTTGCAGCAATGATATCGCGAGTGTGAGCGAACTGAACGAAAAAATCACTGTTTTGCTTTCGTATTTCAGAAACCTGAACCCAAACAAAAAAAGCAGCGAGCAAGCCTACGAAGGCTCCAAACCAACCACTCAACGAGCTCACAATGGTCCAAAACCTATCGAAAGAGATCTCACTAGCCGAATTGGGGTCGAGAGAAAAATATATAATGTGAGAAAACAGATAGAGTACGGCCAGGACCAAACTTGCCGATACAATACCAAAAACAAAATGCCGAAAATTTTCTCTAATCCATCCCATACAACCAATATGCGCAGATTCTCTTTTGCTCGCCAATTGGGGATGGCTGCATGATGCCCAGAAACCTGTTTCAGGAAGCGCTTTCTAACGCCAAAGCAAGGGGCTGCACACCCGATAAATGGGTGGTGAACAGCCATGTCGTGACCGCGCTAGTCGAAAACCGGCGCAATTCTTCCGTCAATTACATAGATGTCATCAACATCATGGAGCAGACCATGGAGATCCTCGGTTTGCCGGTGCGCATGAGCACGAAAATAGATCCAATGGTGGTCATCTTGGCCGAAGGCAAGAGAGGCCTAAGCAGCTTCACCATTCCCCTTGTAATCGATCTGACCGAACTGGGTCCGATCGGCTGAACCTCAGTATTGGCCCGTCGCAACATCAAGGAAGCAACCATGTCAGATGAAAAAAACACTCAGCCCATCTTGGATGTCGATGCCCAGAAAGTCGCTATGGCCGTGGGGCATGTAGCGGCGCTCGCGTTGGTCACACAAATGCGGGACGGTACGCAGAATGAGCTAGAGCTTTATTATCGTCTGTTCGAGCCTTTGGAAGAGGGCAGGCACACCGAAGACGATCTTGCCATTCTGGCCCAATATGTCTGTGACCGGCCAGAGAATGTGACCGGAGAGCAGCTCTTCCGGAAGGCGGCGGAGCTAGCTCTGCACAAGGCCGAACCTGACAGTTATTTCGATCAGGCCCATGATGTGCGTGAAGCCTATCGTCTATTCGCCAAGTCCTGTCGACTGGTTTTCATTGATCTGGAAATCTGGCAGCGGGAAGAAAAAAGCACGCAGGCAAAAACCACACAGAAACGCGAGCCGATCCCCCAAGATGACCAGACCTTCGCGCCCGATGACAAGCCGCTGGATAAAGACCCTGTACGGGATGCGGCACTCAAGGCCATCGCCAGTATGCCCGAGGCTAAGGGGCCGATAGCGCTAATGCAGCCAGAAGAAACGGAAACTGCATCAGACCCCATGTTTGATGATGAAACGCCGTTCTTCTCCATCGGGGAACGACCAGTGGCACATCAGGGCAAGCCGCAACGCGGTGGCGCACGGACTAGCAAGTAAACCAAGGAAAGAAGGTGCGCTGTGTCTGCATCAGGCGTTCAACAAATTCGGGATGCGGTTATGCCTGCCCTCAGGGAAGTGACGCGGGAGCAGGAGCAGCGAAAGAAAGAACCGCCCATACCCAACGAGAAAGACGGCTATAGCCGCGGCGATGCTTCGCCTGGGGAATGGGAACCGGATGCAGCTGGCTTGCCGCCGGATTGCCCCGTGCAGCCGTTGGGCATGGATGGTGATATTATCTATCTAGTGGACGCCATGGGGCAACTGGCGGCAGTCAGCCCTTCGAGCTTTGGACAAGCCTTCATCCAGCGCCTATTCGGGCGCCATATCGGCTATGCCTATTGGGCTTGGCCGCAATATGGCAAGGGCGACAATTATCCCTCCGGATTTAAGGCGGAAAAGCTGCGAGAAACCTTCTATGCAGCAGCGTCCATTAAAGGGCTCTGGAATGCCGTTGAAAAAGTGCGCGGGCTCGGAGCCTGGCGCGGCGATGATGGCGAATTGATTATCCATTGCGGCAATTGTCTCTGGATCAATGGTACGCGGATTAAGACAGGCGAGGAGGGGCGCTATTTCTACCCCAAACGTCCCGCAATTCATGGGCCTTGGGAGGAAGCCGTGCCTTTTGAAGACAATCCCGCACGGGATCTGTTTCGCCTCCTGAAGACCTGGAACTGGAAGCGGCCCGAGGTCGATCCTTTGCTGTTTCTGGGGTCTATGGGCGTCGGCATGCTTGGTGGTGCATTGGACTGGCGTCCGTCTGTCTTCCTGATTGGTGACAAGGCGGTGGGCAAATCCACCTTGCAGAAGATATACAAGGCCGTGATGGGCGATGGGCTAGTCTCCTCAACAGATACGACACCAGCGGGTATCTATCAGCGAGTTGGAAACGGCTCTTTACCTGTGGCCATCGATGAACTGGAAAGCGAGGATGACAACCGGCGCGTGACGGCGGTGGTTAAACTGGCTCGCCTTGCGGCCAGTGGTGGCTTGATGTTGAGGGGAGGGCAGGACCACACCGGTGTCGAGTTTCAGGCAAGATCAGCCTTTCTCTTTTCCGCCATCAACCCGCCACCTCTTGCCCCTCAGGATCTTTCGCGCATGGCCGTGATATCCATCGACAAGCTGGATCCGGATGCCGTGACCGAATTGCCGGATCTGGACCCGAATACGGGGCCGAAGCTATTGCGCCGTCTTAGCGATCAATGGGGCCTGTTTGATGGCACCTGGCAAGCCTATCGCGATGTATTGCGGGATGGTGGCCATGACAGTCGAGGACAGGATACTTACGGCACCTTTCTGGCCTGCGCTCATTTGCTCCTGGGCGATGAGGGCATGGAAGAAGCTGGCTATCGGGCAGACGATCTGTCCGGATGGGCTGATGCGCTCAATGCGCAAGGGCTTGCCGAGAAGGAAGCCGCTGAAGAAAACTGGAAAGCCTGCCTGGAACATCTACTGACCAGTCGCGTCGATGCCTGGCGCGGCGGCATGCAGCACACAATTGGCGCGTTGGTTGAAGGTTATCAGGATAGCGGCAACAGTTATCTCGATGTCGCCAAGACGCGGGAGCTGTTGGCTCAGGTGGACATTGGCTTATTGCCGAAGGGACAGAACAAAATCGATGCTGCCAGTGATTTTCTGGCGATCCCCAACAAGGGTCCGAACCTGACCAGCCTGTTTGACGGGATGCCCTGGGGCAATGGCGTCTGGACCTATGCGTTGCGTCAGGGGCCGCTCGATATTGTGGAATACCGAAAGGAATTCAACAAGGTAAAGATCGGCGGTGTCTCCCGACGCGTAACGCTGGTCAACCTGACGGCTTTTGCTGACTATGCAGAGAAGGTGGGGTGATGTCAGACCAGATCGTCCACATCAACAGCAAGGATATCGGCAAGGGCTTTGATCGTGTCTATGGATCCTTTGCGCTTGCCGCTCTCGATCTGGGAAATCATCTCCTGTTTGACACCAACAGCGTCAGCCAGCTGCCTTTGCGTGATGCCGCGATACTTTCGATAGACCTTGACGGGGTTCTCACCATCCAGCAGAGCTTCAACCACGCTAGAGGGGAAATACTCTCCATCTTCGGCCTTGGCTTTGTCGTAAAGCTCTTCATCGGACAGGGTAATGTCAGCGGCGCTCGGATCCAGGGCAAGATAGTCTTCCCAGCTCAACTCCACCTTGGAAGGGCGACCGGCTTCGTCATAGATGATGTTTGGAACTGCCATGTTTCACTCCTAGCGCTTGTACACATCGCCTCTGGGGCCGATCTTTTCGATGGAAAGGATACGGATTTCATCGTCCCTGTCATACAGGACGCGATAATCCCCGACCCTCAACCGAAATCCATCTCTCCCGGACAGGGGCTTGACGTTCATGTCTGTTCTATCCGGATCTTCGGCCAGCTTCATGATAGCGCTATGAATGCTCTTGGCCCTCTTGGGCTGTACGCGCTTCAATGCCTTCATTGCCTGCGACTTATAGGCGACTTTGTACATGCGATCTGTGCTTCCTTGATACGTCACCAATATAACTATGAGTTATTTTTGTGTCAAGGCATGTCCCTGAAGAGTATTCCCCGACCCCTTGCCTGGCGAGATAGCACCCGACGAAAGCACGTGTCTTTAACTGGTTAGCCCCGACCCATTACCAATGAAAGGAAAATCCGAGGTGTACGCCCCAATCACATTTGCCACTCAACCCCGACCCTTTCCTGTTAAAGACAGACCGCGTCCTGTCACGCCTTTTGCAAAAGCAAAAGCCCTGCCAGTCCAAGCGGACAGTTGACCAGGTGTGATCGGCGCTAGGCTCAAATAGCTGTGGGTGTGTTCCCGTTCTTGACGGGTCCGGGGACACCACAGGGGACACTGGGGACACCTCAGTGACACCTAGTGTCCCCAATATTTCATAGTCAAAACAGAGACTTAAAGCATGGGTTCCACTGGGGACACCAAATAAGCCTCACGTCACGCGCACGCGCGCGCGTATAGGGAAATAGGTGTCCCTAGTGGAACTAGTGGAACTATAGAGATAAGCAATTGGTTTCATTGAGTTTTTGCGGGGACACTTGCGGGGACACCAGTGACATTTGGTGTCCCCGAGCCTTCACATCCAGTGCCATGCGATCTGCTTGTTTGAATAAAATATCGAGGTTTATCAAATAGATGACAGATAAAACAGAGCAAATGGATCTGCTACAAACCAGCGAAAATGAGGGGTGTGAGGGCGCGCCGACTGCGGTTTTTCCGGCGGCGAGGGTGGCAAAACGCGGTCCGGGCAGGCCAAAAGGAGCGGTCAACAAGAAAACCGAGGCTATTGGCAAGCTCTACCAGACCAAAGGGTTCCGCGATCCGCTGTTGTTCCAGGGCGAAATTATGTCCAGTCATCCACTGGATCTGCACGAATGGTTCCTTGCGATGGAAGGCAGAGCCAGAGGATTGAACATCGAGAAGGCCAGAGATGCATGGAAAGCCGGAACGCTGGCGGGCGTGCCATCGATCGCAGAGATCGTGGCGTTGCAAACCAAAGTGGCCGATAGCCTGACGCCATACCTGTACGGCAAGAAGCCGCAGCAGAACGAAGAGGAGAACGAGCGCCTGCCAATGCTCTTCATTGACCTGGGCGATGACAGCCAGAGCGTAACCAATCAGACTTCTGAAGGCATGCTTTCCATTGGCCAAAGCCCCGAAGACGAAAGTCTACAAAATCAATCACTTAGCAAGACCATTGATCGAGCGTCTCATGACAAGCTGTCTCATGAAACAGTCAAGCCTCTGAAAGACAAGGAAGAATAGCCAATGTTGCAGCTGATAGATTATCAGAAGGAAGGCCGTGGCAAAACAGGTGGACCGGCATGTTTTGAGTGGAGTGGGTTTGAAGAATTTTGTCTCACCTCGGTTCTGCTCGCCCTCCCTCTCGCCACCAAGAAGGGCAGAATTTCGCGCAGGGCCTCCCCGAAAGCACCCCCCAGCCCCCCTTATAGGGGTGTGACGCCACACACCGATAGGGATTTTCTTCGGAATAAGCCAGCCAACGGCGCGTTCTTGAGGTCTCCGGCCAGGGGTCGGGGGAAAAACGATATGGCTGATTTACAGCAGGGGGAAAGGGGATGAACTATCAATTTCCGGGAAAAGACGAGACGGGTCTAATCGCTCCAGAGAATACCGATATTCGCGCTTTGGTGCAAGCCTATGAGAAGGATGAGGACTTCGATCCCTATCATTTTAAGCCGGCAGGAAATATCTCCCGCTCCTTCATAGCTGGCAAGGAAATGAGCCGCTTCATCATGGGGCCTGTAGGTGGAGGCAAAACGGTATCCTGTGTCTTTGCGCGTATCGTAGCCGCAACCCAGATGCCACCCTGCAAGGATGGTTGGATCCGCGACCGCTTTGTTGTGGTTCGGACATCCTTTCGCGATGCTGAACGTACAGTCCTGAACTCATGGAAGCAGTGGTTTCCTCGCACCTATCCCGGATCGAGTTGGTCAGGCGGCAATGATCGTCCGGCAACCCATATCTTGCGCTGGCGTTTGCCCAACGGGCTGAAGGTGGAAGCGGAGACGATCTTTCTTGGCATCGGCGATCAGTCGATCGAGGACATTTTACGCGGACTGGAAATCTCTGGTGGCTGGATGAACGAAGCCGACACTCTTGCGGCCAACGTGCTTCGTTATATCGAGCAGCGCACAGGGCGTTATCCCAAAAAGGAAGATCTGGCCGATCCGGTGTCCAAGCGCATGCGGACGGTGCTCGGTGACTATAACGCTCCTGATATGGATAACTGGACCTATGATCAGTTGGTCGAAAATCCGGCCCCACACAGAAAGCTGTATCGCCAGCCCTCCGGCCGCTCGCCCAATGCAGAGAATTTGGCCCGCTTGGAGGCGGACTATTATCAAAAGATCATAGAAGCCGAACCGGACTGGTATGTGCGCCGCTTTGTCGATAACCAGTATGGCTATAGTCGCGAAGGCTTGCCGGTCTATCGCTCCTTTGATCAGGATCGCCATATCGCCACCAGAAAACTTGACCCGCTAGAAGGCCTGCCGCTGTTGATCGGCATGGACGCAGCTTTGCACCCCGCAGCCATATTCGGGCAACCAATGCCGAATGGACAGATCCGCATCACCGATGAACTCGTGCCTGGCGCCGGTGTTGGTGCTGCACGTTTTGCTGAAATGGTTCTGGATCTGCTCGACCGGCGCTATCAGATGGTGACTGATATTCGCGCATGGGCAGACCCTGCAAGCCAATATGGCGCAGACAGGGAAGGCGGAGAACAGGCCTGGCTTGATACCATGCAGGTGGAATTGAAAATGCCGATCCTCATTCCGGCCAACGGTTCCAACGAACTGGGCCTTCGGCTTGGCGCAGTCGAAAAAGAACTCACCCATTTTATCGACGGGGAGACGCCACGACTTTTGGTTTCACCCCATTGCAAGCTTCTCAATCGTGGTTTCATGTCCGGCTATCGCTTCAAGAAGCTATCCGGTGGATCTGAGCAATTTTCTTTGCAGCCTGAAAAGAACGACTATTCGCACCCTCATGATGGTTTGCAATATCTCATATTGGGATATCGCGGGCGTCCGGCTGTTGTTGGGCAATCGCAGCGACAGAGACAGTCCTCTGCCGCCAAGGCAAAGTCCAGTTCCAAAAGAAATTTCGATCCTCACCGCTATGCCTGAGATTCATCATCCATCCAGCCTTTATGATCTTGCATGCGTAGCAGGGCAACGCCCGATGATCGTGTGGCAATGCCTGAAGGCGCAACGGGTTGTCTCGGACACTTGGACACTGACTGGCGAAGATGGAGAGGCCGTCATCGTGGCCGGTCTTTGGCTGAGAGCTGACGGAATTGCCGAGGCATGGTTTCTGGCGCGCCCCGAGGCCGGAAGATACCTTCGACGGATCGTCCGGCACATTCGGTTGACCTTAGAGCGCTCCCCCTATGCTGAAATCGAGGTCAGGATCACCACTCGGGCCGGAGCGCAAATTGCTCGGCTCAGCGGGTTCACTCTGGCAGAAAAAGATTCTGGCATGGAGATTTGGCGATATGGGCGGATTGTTGGGCGGTGGCGGAGACAATGGCGCTGTGGCTTTGCAAAGAAAAGTCGCAGAGCAGAACCAAAGAAAGCAGTTGGCCGCTCTCGCAAAAACGGCAGCGGAAACCGATCAGGCAACAGCCAAGGCGAAGGGTGGTGGTCGTCGTGCTGGCGGCAACAAACTGCTTACCTATATCGGCGCTTCCGACGGTCAATCCTCGCTTGGATAAGGCTCATTCATGGCAAAGAGAAAAAGCACAGCCCCCAAAGAGCCAGAAGGCAAAGGCCACTCGAAGGGCAATGACGAAGCCAAAATCAAGAAGCTGAAACGCTTTTACAAGAAGGCTGACACTGAATTCCTCAAATTCAAACCGATGCTCGATGAGGCCTTTGACTATGCCATTCCCTATCGCAAGGGTATTTCGGAAACCGGCGCAGGCGAGAAACGGGTCAACAAGGCCTTCGACCAGACTGCAATTGTAGGCGCGTTTCGCTTTGCCGGGCGGCTCTGGCAGGATTTCGTTTCGGAGGAAATGTTCCGGCTTGCACCCGGTGATATCCTCTCCGACAAGGTCAAGAATGATCTCCGACCTCAACTTGAAACCTACACTTCCGTTATCACCGGCATGGCATCAAACGGTGAATTCGATCTGGCTTTCCACGAAATGGGGCTGGATCTTTCTGCAGGCACCGGTGCGATGTATATCCAGGAAGGCGAGGACACCGACACACCAGCCCGATTTGTGGCCGTACCAATCGATGAACTGCGTTTGCTGAAGGGTGGCCATGGCGACGTGCGCGGCATTTTCTGGGACCGTAAATGGGATGCCTGGGAAGTGCAGGATGAATTCTGGGACGAACGAGCAAGGTTCGGCCCGAACCTCAAAGACAAGCTGCAAAAGAATGAAAGCGATGACGTAACGCTACGTGTGGCAACACTCTATGATCGCAAAACCAAGAAATGGGTTACGACCACATGGGTGGATTGCGACGAAGAAACGATCATTCGCGAAGAGAATAGCCTTACCAATCCTTGGCTGACACCGCGCTATTTCCGCGTTCCCGGTGAAACCATGGGGCGTGGCCCTGTCATGCTCGCCATGCCCTCCATCAAGACACTGAATACAGCGCAGAGCCTGACCTTGCAGGCTGCTGCAATTGCGCTCCTGGGCATCTGGACTGCCGTAGATGACGGTGTATTCAATCCGGATCAATCCGCAATCGAGCCAGGAGCGATTTGGACCGTGGCCCGCAATGGCGGTGTGCTTGGACCGACAGTACAACGCATGACCGACCCCAGGCTGGATACGAACAACATTATCCTCAATGACCTCCGGATGGCAGTACAAGCCACCATGATGGACCAGAGCTTGCCGCCAGACGGCGCTGCGGTGCGCAGCGCTACCGAGATCCTAGAAAGGGTCAAACGGCTCGCTACGGACCATATCGGGGCGTTTGGACGCCTTGTCTATGAGATCATCGCGCCTCTTGCCCGCCGCTTGATAGAAATCGCTTACAAAAAGGGCCTGATCAAAGCACAGATCCCGATAGACCAGATCCTGATCCAGGTGAAAGTCTCTTCGCCTCTGGCAACGGCGCGGGCTGCTGAAAAGCTCGAAAAGATTACCCAATGGATCGATATGGTGCTGGCGATCTTGCAGACCGAGGCCAGACAGGTCGCCAAGCTGCAAGACGCCCTTGAATATATCGGGCATGAGCTGGGCGTTCCTTCCCGTTTCATTGTCACCAGTGATGAACGAGCCGCAATGCAAAAGCAGCAGCAGGACGAACAGGCCACCATGATGGCCGCCCAAATGGCCATGCAAGCCGGGGAGGGCGTCTAATGGGCCGCGCCGGATTTGACCTTCACGACATGATTTCTCGCCTTGGCAGCGAGCACAGCTGGGAAACCCTCGAAAATCTGCAGAACATGTTTGCGCATCCGGAGAAACGAAAGCTGGCTGAAGAAGAAAAGGCCATGAAGGAAGCTGCGCAAATTCGCTTCCGGCAGAATCTTCTGGCGATCTTCTCGATGGAGCAGGGGCGCAATGTGCTTGAAGAATTGATCCGGGGAACCGTTGCGCGTCCTCCTGTTAATCTTGGCATATCCGGCCTTTCTTCCGATCAGGTGGGCGTGATGTCCGCCTATCGCGAAGGTCAGAACTCTATCATCCATTCCATACTTTCCGACCTTCAAAAGGCGGGTTTCACCCCGTCAGATAAATCCGCACAAGGAGACACAGCACCATGTTCATTCTCGGACACGACTGGCCAACCATCACATTCGCAGTTGAAGACGGAACCGGATCCGACACAAACACCGGAAGCAACGAAGACGGCACTGCCGAAGAAAGTGCAAACGGTGCGGAAGCAACCCTCTATCGCTCGGACGGCCTCGAAGAGAGCTACTTCGGCGAAACGGATCAGGAAACCATCGACAAACTGATGTCAGGCATCAAGGATGCGACACCGCAATTGCCCGAAGATGTCTCCGGCTATAATTTCACCCCTGCTGAAGGCCTGGAAGGCTATTTCGGTGAGAAAGACGACCCTTTGCTCAATTCGGCCAAGGCCGCAGCACTCAAAAACGGCATTGCACCCAATGTCTTGCAGAGCTTCATCAACGACACATTCGGGGATCCGGTGGCCAAGGGCGTGATCGCGCCACCATTCAACCCGAAAGCCGAAATTGATGGTCTTGCCAAGATGCTGGGTGGCGACACCAAGGTGGCTGAAAAGGCCATCAATGATGCAGATGCCATTGCTGGCAATCTGGCAAAAACCATGGGCCTCCCTGATGCTGCCACCGGCTTTTTTGAAGGCATGGCTGAAACGGCTTCCGGCGTAATGGTCATCCGCGCCATTCAGAAAATGGCAACTGAAAAAGGTATTGCCCTTGGCGGACAGGACGCAGGCGCGACCACACATTTCTCAAGAGAAACCCTGAAGAACATGGGCGCAGACCCGCGCATTGATCCTCAGAGCACGAAATATGATCCGGACGTTAGGAAGAAATATGACGACAGCTATCGGGCGCTGTATGGGGGATGACTTATTAAGAAAATTATAATTTCTTCAAATAAGCACTCAAAAGGCAACGATCAAAAAGTTCAAAAATTGATATCTCATCCGGCTTGTTTTTATCGGTTCATACCCATAAATTAAATTGTGATAAACTCTTTATACCTAACGTTGTAGTAGACGGCAGCGTTATAATGTGAGCACCACAGCAAATCACAAGATTGGCTGTGCGTCGTATCATGGAATCAAATTACACAAACCAAAACAACAGCTAGGTGAAATATAATGATCGACCTACCAACAAAAATGTTGGGCGGAACCTCTGATAGGAAAAACATTGCGGAACTTCTCCTAGATACTTCCAACCCGCGTTTTGGTGAGCTTGAAAGAGGTTTCGAGCAGGCTCAGCTTGTTGATCTCATAATAGAAAAATTTGGAATCGATGATGTTGTAAGTTCTCTGGCAATGAACGGCTTTTTTGAGGCAGAGCCATTGGTTTGCGTTAAAAGAAGTGATGGGAAACTTGTTGTCAAAGAAGGAAACAGGCGCCTGTGTGCATGTATAGTCCTAACAGGCGACGAAAGAGCTGTTCGGCAGGGTAACCTCACCAACAAAATGCGAGGAATTTGGAAGGAAAACGGCACCCCCCCTATTGAGCCAATTCCTGTACTTATCTTTGATGAAAACGGCCCGGCGGCCGATACAATGTTATCTTATCTTGGCGTTCGCCATATTGCAGCAGCCCAGCCGTGGGACTCATATGCAAAAGCCTCTTGGGTTGCCAAAATTACAGATGGCACAGGCATGCCTGTATCAAAGATTACTGATATGATTGGGGATCAACACAGTACAGTTATTCGCCTTCTTGAAGGTTACCGTTTTATTAGACAGCTTATTGATACTGGGCAGTTTACGCCGGGAGATAGTCAAAGAAAAGGGCGCGGTAGCGTTACCGAGTACCCATTCTCTTGGGTTTATACAATCCTAGGATACAAGGCCGCTCGAGATTTTTGCGGACTTAGTGAAAAGGTCTCTGAGAAAGTAAACCCAATTCCAAGCAATAAGCTCGAAAACGCAGTTACTGTAGTTAGTTCAATGTTTGGTGATAGATCAATAGGAAGAAGTGCTGCAGTTTCAGATTCTCGCCAACTATCTGAATTAGCAAAAGCTTTTTCTGATCCAGAAAAGGTTGCGCTGCTAAACAGCGGAAGGGACCTAGATACGGTTTTGGATATTACTAAGCCTATCGAGACCAAGTTAGAAGAAAATCTCACTCACGTACGTGCCGTACTGTTCGACTTAGTTTCATCAGTTTCTGAGAATGAACCCTCAATTGAAGTTGCAAAGAAGCATCTACCTACTTCCGTAAAAACTCGGGGCTTGTCAATCGATTTGGCAAAGCGTCTAAAAGAGATCGTTGACAAAGAATTCGAAAACTATGAATGATCAATCTTATTTTTCGAGAGGACATCTCGTCAAGGTTTCTAGAGATGCTGATCAAGCTGAGCTAGTCGCTCTTAGGTTTGGACAATCAAGAGCGACATCTGGAGTAAGAGATGATGCGATAGCGGATACACTTGAAGAAAACTACTCTGCCGGAAATGAATTTGAGGAAGAAGCTTGGCAATCACGAGAAACTTCTATGGATACAGCAGCTTCTCAAATTTTAGAGGAGCTGGAGAAAAGGTCTCTATCGCTCGGCGAACTGTACCCATTTCGAATTCAGGGAGATGTCCTATATTATGAACAATCACCAACGCTTGTTTATGAATTTTTATTATGCACATCTCTTAGCCCAAGCTTGACAACCGGTAGATTCAAAGACTTTCCGCGTATCTTTGAGAGACTTGCGGCAGTTTTAACTGCAAACTTTTTGGGAGCTAATACACACTATTGTCATGTTGGATTTCCAAATGAGCACAGACGCTTTAAGAGCGCTGTCAGAGTTGTCATATCGGAAAGCCGTGAATTAAATTGGCAACCAGATGAAGGCTTACCTGACGAAGGGCCTCGTCAGGGAGATGAAGGCGTAGACTATATTCTCTGGAAAGACTTCGGTTGCGGTCGCCCTATTGGGCAACCCTTCTTTTTCGGACAATGCGCCTGCGGTAATGATTGGGACAATAAACTGAATGACGTATCCGAAAGATTTTTCAAATGGTTCTCGAGACTAAAGGTCGATAGAACAAAAGTTTTTGCCGTACCTTTTGTTATCCCTGATATTAAGCTTAGAGAAGTCACTCGAGACGCGGGTATTGTTATGGATCGCTTACGGCTTGTTAAAGCAATTTCGACTGGGGAACATTTTGTAAAAGACGAATGGATAGATAGCCTTTTCAATACCATGTGTTTGGTTGCGACGGTTGATGAAATCTAAGCCGTCACCTACCAAATATCGGGCAAGGCATCTGCAACAGCCTTAAAAAGAGGCGGAGGCACAGCATTGCCTACAACTTTATACTTTTCATTCATGGAAGACTTTTCTGGAAATTCTATCATCTTATCAAAACCTTGCAAAAGCGCGCATTCTTTATAAGAGAAGCGTCTTGCAGGTTTTTGAGATTCAAATACCCACTCATCTGTATTAACGCGAATCAGTCGCGGACTAACGGGATGTAGATTAACGTGCCTACTACGAGCAACAACAGTCTTGCTTAAGTCTTCCCAAGAACGATACCGATTTCTTGACAAATAGTACCAGTGGAATTTTTCCTTATTGTACTCGCCCTCCGGCCACAGTGGCAAATGACCAATTGCATCTCTTATTGTCTTAAACGGCTTAGATTGCCCTGGGCCATGAGTTGGCTCAGGAAAAGTATAACTGATTCCAAAATCTGAGCGAATTCCAACCAAGAATAAGCGGCGTCTCTGTTGGGGAACTCCAAAGTCCTCTGCGTTTAAGACTTTCCACGACACCCGATAACCAGCCAACCGGAATCTAGTGAGTTGATTATTTAGTAAATGAGACAAGTCCGAGCGTTGCATACCAGAAACATTCTCAACAATAAACGCTTTTGGTTTTATGCATCGCAGCACTCGATCAAATTCTTGATACAAATAATTTATACTTCGATCAGCTTTGCGCACTCCCCCTTGGCTAAAACCTTGGCAGGGATAACATCCCACCAAAATATCCGCCGCTGGAAAGCTGTTTAAATTTCGGATATCACCAAGTTGATAATCTGTTTCTGGAAAATTGTGAATATAGAATTCTCGAGCATATGGCAAAATATCATTCGCCATGACTACTTCGTGCCCAGCCGCATGTAGTCCGGCATCAGACCCACCACAGCCAGTAAAAAGAGAAACTGCCCTGGCCATTCACAACTCCTTCTGTCAATTTAACAATGCAATATCAGGTGACACGACAATCATCAATGATCATCATACTTAATAGACTGAATTTCACAGAGCTCATTAAACCGCAAGCACTTCCCCTTACCTCCATACCATCTTATTCAAAAGCCATCAAAAGTTGTTCGGTTGACCATCCATTCAGGCGGTTAGCGTTGTAGCCAAGCCAGGGCTCAATGCACCGCCTTTTCATTGCCCGCAGCCGGTAGGGCCTCTGGCGAGACGAAAACTCGCTATGGAAGGCTACAAGACATGAGCACTGATGCACCAACCTGGTTTGTGGAGCAGTATAAAGACGGCGTCATCCAGAAATACCAGGCCAAGGGCTTTCTGCTGAAATCCTCCGTTACACCGGCAGGCAGCATTGAAGGCAGCAAGGCCTATTTCAACCTGATGGGCAAAGGCAAGGCCAACAAGAAAAAGCGCGGGCAGGCTGCTGTTCCGATGAATGCCCAGAAGGGCCGCGTCGAAGCGATCCTTGAAACCTGGGAAGCCTTCGATGAGGTCTATAAATTCGACCTTGCCCGCATGACCGCTAACGAGAAGGAAGCAATCCAGACAGCTGGCGCCATGGCGCTCGGACGCGCGACCGATGACGAGATCATGGTCAAACTGGACGGCTCTTCGAGCAAGTCAGCAGGCACAGGCAAGGGCATGAAGCCGTTGCTGGACGCCAACGGTCAACCGGGCATGATCGGCGGGGCTGCAACGCCCTTTGAACTCAAACATCTTCTGCTAATGGCCAGCGCCTTGAAGCAGGCAGACGTGCCATGGGATGGCAATGTCTTCTGTCCGTTGCCTTCATTGCTGTTTGATCAGGCTTGCGCCTACAAGCAATTCAACAATGCGGATTGGACTGGTGACGATCTCAGCTTCACCAAAGTGACCACCTCCAAATTCTGGGCTGGGGTGCATTGGTTCCAGGCTCCGGATGATCTCTTCCTCGAGAATGAAGAGGGGCATTACGATATCGAGATGTACCATCGTTCTTCCTCCGGCTGGGCCAACAATTCCGAACTTTCCAGCATCTGGGATTGGGATAACCGCCTTGGCTGCTGGACGGTGCGTATGGAAACCGAAGGCGCGGCCGCTTGCTTCCAGCCAACCGGCACAGTGCGAGGTCGGTTCAAGGTTCCAACCGATATCGCGCTGAATTGATCCTCGGCCATCCTCCCCAATTTGGTTTTATAGAAAGGAATTGTCATGGCCTTCAGTCTGAACGGCTTTAAACGCATTGTATCCGTTGGCGCGATCGGGACCGGATCCGGTTCTGTCAAATCGCTTTGCACCTACCACACCAATGATGACGCTGCAGCGGTGGAAACCGCAGGGTATTTCAATAACCTCGCGCCGGATCTGAAAAAAGGCGACATCATTCTCGCCGGTCTCGATATCGATGGCGCACCAAAGCTCAAGAATTATATCGTCACAGCTGTTACCGCGACCGCGATCACCATCGCAGCCCAGACGACTGCTTAACGTCTTGTTCCTCCCAGAGACCAACTTGCGGTCCGGTCTTTTTGGATCGGGCCGCTTTTCATTTGAAGGGCTCGACCATGATTGACGAGAATTCCGTTATCAAATCAGCTTGCGACATTGCCGGGATCACAGCGCCAGAAGACCTGACTTCCGAGCTATATAATGGCGTAACGGCTCTGGATGCCTACAGAATGGATGCGCAAGCGGCACTGGCACTCCATCCCTGGTCATTTGCACAATCGCTTGTGTTGCTCAGTCGCAAGCGCGAAACGCCGATTGCGGGATATTCCTATATTCATCAGATCCCGACAGAAAATCTTATCATTGCCACTGACAAGATCACCGATATCCCTTCAGAACCGGATCGGGCCTTCACCGACTATATGAAATACGGCAACAAGATCTATTCCAATCAGGAAAAGCTATACGCCGTTATAAGAACTGAAGTTGGCCCCCATCTCTGGAACCCTCTGTTTGTTTCGGCGGTAGCCACTGGCTTGGCGGCCAAGCTTGTGTTGTCCATAGCGGCGGACGTCAAGACGTTTCAGACGCTGGATCGGTTGGCCTATGGCGATGCCAGGGAAGAACGCAGGGGCGGCATGATCCGGGCTGCAATCAACGCCGATCAATTCACCAAACCCAACAAGAGCATGCGGATGGGCAACAACCCTCTGACAGCAGCCTACTTGTCATAGCGGAGCTTGTTCGATGGTAGCCAAACCAGGCCGTTTGCAGGCGAGCTTCACATCCGGTGAACTGGATCCGTTTGAGTATGACCGGACAGAACTGAAATTCTACAACACCGGCCTAAAATGGGCCGAGAATGTTCAGCTGCATCCGCAGGGTGGCTTTTCTCTACGTGATGGAACCCGCCATTTCATCACTCTGGATGCCGCATCGGCCCGCTTGATCCCTTTCAAAACTTCGCAAGGTGTCGTCCATGACTTCGTCCTAAAGGCGGGCGCTCTTGATGTGGTCAGAAATGGAGATATCCAGACCACCATTCCTCACCCGTTGTCATTGAGCCAGTTGAAACAAATGGAATGGGCGCATCGGATGAATACGCTATTTCTGTTTCATGAAGATGTGCAGACACCACGGATCTATTACGACAAGGCAAGACAGGTTTGGGGCTGCGATAGCCTGCCATATGAAAAGCTGCCCCAGTATGATTATGGCGGGGCATATTCCAATGGCGTCCCGGCAGAGTGGGAAGTGCAATTTGTTTCCCTCGATGCGTCCCATCGTTTTCGGCTCACGATCTCCGGCTCTGAAACCGTGTCGATCAAACTTTCCAGCGAAAGCGACTGGAGCCAGTGTGCCGCAGATATGCAGGCCGCGATCCTGCAGCTACCCAATGTCGCGGACGGTGTTTCTTGTGAGGTCATTGAGGACAAACGGATCAAGGTGATTTTCGGTGGAGACGAAAATGCCGGTGATGCCTGGGCCGTTTCTGCTGATGTTCTGGACGACAGCGACGCCGCCATTCCTTGCTACAAGCTTGTGGTCGGCGTCGCGCCAGGAGAAGCAATCATTTCCAATGAACAGGGCTGGCCTAGCTGTGGCCTTTTCTATCAGCAGCGCACGATCGTTGGTGGCTTCAAGAATTTACCCAATAACTGGATGTGCTCAATCACCGGGCGCTATTTCTCATTCGATACCGATCTGGATGAAGCGAACGGGGCCTTTGTGGTCCCCCTGGACAGCGAAGGCGGCGAAAAGATCCTTCATATGCTCGACGGACGAAACATGCTGGTTTTCACGTCCGAGCGGGAATTCTGGATCTCGGATCGCTCCATAAGCAAAACCGATCCGACTGTGCATGTTGAGGCGTCAACTCATGGCTCCAAGGCCGGTGTTCCGGTGGTCAAGAACGAAGGTGGCGCAATCTTCTGCCACAAGACCGGATCAGTGCTCTCCGAGTTTCGCTACACCGATGTAGATGGCAACTTCATCTCCCAACCAATCTCAATTCTTTCCCCGCATCTTTTTGAGAATGTTTGCGATATGGCGGTACGCAAGGCCAAATCCTCTACCGATGCCAACCTTCTGGGTGTCATTGATGAGCAAGGAGAGATGCGCGCCGGTTTTCTCTTGAGGCAACAAGATGTAACAGGTTTTGGCCGTTTCACATCTGGTGCGGCTCGCTACAAGGCAGTCGATGTAAACAGTTCCAATGAAATGAATCTCATCATGGAACGGGGTGGCTCAAGACGGTTTGAGACATTTGAGAAGGGCCTGATACTCGATGCGGCTAAAAGTTTTAGCTATAGCACGCCAAGAAAACTGATATCCGGTCTTGGGCATCTGGAAGGCATGACTGTCTGGTGTCTTGGGGATGGCAATATTTATGGGCCCTATAAAGTAGTCGATGCATCGATCACCATCGATGATCCGGTTAAAAAGGGAGAAGTCGGCCTGTTCTGTCCGCCGGTCGTTGAAACGCTTCCTCTTTCCCGTGAAATCGCAGATAAAACCGTCCTGCGACGCAGATCCCGCATTCATTCTGTGTGGATTTCGGTCATCGACACGACTTCCATTGCTATCGGTGCGAATGGTCAGGAACCGGTAGATTTTCCCCTTCGACAGTATGACGCCAACCTGATGAAACCTGAACTCGAAGACGGCTACACGGGCCTGATCGAATTGCGCGGGCTTCGTGGCTACTGTGATGAGCCAACCGTAACAATTACCCAGTTGAGACCCGGACGCCTGACTGTGCGCTCGATCACCTCGGAAGCAAAACTATAGGAGCTTGCCATGACAATGTTGATCAGCGGCATCGGAGCCTTGATGGGCGGCGGAGGAGCTGCAGCAGGAACGACCGCTGCAAGTACAGCCGCTGTTGCCGGAACGACAGCAGCAGCCAGCACGGCGGCATCATCTGGACTATTTGGAACCGGCATTTCGGCTTCGTCGGTTTTGCAGGGCGTTGCAGGATTTGCCAGCGCGATTGCAGGACTGCAAGGCGCGAATGCCCAGGCTGAAGGCTATGAGATGCAGGCCGATGTAGCCGATATGCAAGCCACTGACGAAGAGACCAAAGGCGTTCAACGCGCCGGAGAAATCAAGCGCGCTCTGTCAAAAGCCCTTGGTGAGAATGCAGTGAAATTTGCAGCCGCCGGACAATTGGTCGGTGAGGGGGCGGCACAAGACAATGCCAACGCCCTCGAAGAAAGAGCCGCAGATGACATTTCCGTTGATCGGGCCGATGCGGATGCCCGTGCAGCGATGTTGCGGGCCCGATCTGCCGGATACCGCAGAGTTGCCAAACGCACGCGCAGTGCCGGAGGCATCGGCTTCATTGGCAATGCCTTGAGCAGTTTCGGATAAGGAGAAAGCCAAATGGCAAATCAACGCGCCCGCAGTCCGGGCAGGCTGGCCGAACTGAATACGCATGGCCAGGTAAGCACCAAGCCAGGATATGCCGTTGATCCAAATGCCGGCATCTGGTTTACCACGGCCAACAGCTTGAGACGGGCAGGGCAAGCCCTTGGCAATTTGGCTGACCGCGCCATGAAACGGCAGCAACAGAAGGCCATTGCCACGGCAACAGACCAGGGAGCGCAGGCCGGATACAGCGCCGATCTTGGGACCGGCAGCACATTGCAGATCAGTGACGAGCTGAGGACCGGTATTCAGGCAACCGCCGCTGCCCTAGAGGTTTCGCCTGAAGATCTTGCAACTGTTATTTCATACGAAACGAAAGGGACTTTTGATCCGGCAATCAAAGGACCGACCACGAAATGGGGCACCCATCGCGGTCTTATCCAGTTTGGAGAACCACAAGCCAAAAAATATGGTGTCGACTGGAACAACCCGATTGCATCTCAGCTTGGCGAAAATGGCGCAATTGTACGCTATTTGAGGGACGCCGGAGTTAAACCTGGCATGGGGCTTCTTGATATCTATTCTGCCATCAATGCCGGACAGGTAGGCAAACCCAATGCCTCGGATGAAGCCGCCGGAGGTGCTCCCGGCACCGTGCGCGAAAAAGTCGAGCAACAAATGCAGGCGCACAAGGCTCGCGTGTCACAGCTATTCGCCGGGCGTCATGTTGCGGGCACGGGACGCCCATCTTCTTCGGGGCCTGCACTTGCCTTGCGTCGCGGTGATACTCCCATGGGGGAAGCCTATACAGCCGCGCAGAATAGAGCAATCAGTCGTCGCCTTCCCATAGAAGTCACCCAACAGCTTGATGCCCTTTATGAGGATCACAAAGACGATCCAGTAGCGCTGGCGGCGGCATTTGATGAAGCAGAAAGCACTGTCCTGGGTAGAATTGGCCAACTGACTGGCAATGATCCCGAATCCATCGCCTTTGCAAAACAAACCTTCGCAAAGAAGAGATTTGGCTATGAGAAGTCAGCACGCGCCGCCGAAGATGCCCGCATACGAGACGGGGAACGCGCTGACTATGATCAAACGATCAATGATGCCAGAAGCAGCCTGCAAAAACAGGCCTACCGCGCAGCCAATGACGAAGAGGCAGGAGAAAGCCTCAGCGTTTCCATCAATGAGAATTTGGCTTCAATTGAGAGCGCTCTTGATGCCGGAGTTATTTCCGCTGATGTAGCCCTTCGTGATCGAAAACACATCAACGACACCGTCACGCTAGGCCGCCTTGATGGCACTTTTGATGCCCTGCCTGATATCGATAGCAAGAAAGATTTTGTAGAAGGGCTCAAAGAGAGCTGGACCAATGGGGATGAGCTTGTCAAAGGCCTTTCCCTTCAACAGATCCAGACCCTTGAGAGGAAATACCAGGGCGCGATTTCCCGCCAGCATAAAGCGGAAACAGCGACCGCAAAGCTGAAAGAGCAAAAAATGCGCGGCTTGGTCAAGGACGATCTGGCTTCCATTCGCGCCACCGGCATCGGTCTATCTATCGATGATGAGGAGCTAACATTTGACCAGGTCAAAGGCCTACTTGGAGAAGAGTTCGCCACCAATTGGCAACATGACCGGCAAATTCAGGCCAACCTCTTTAAAGCCACATCCAGCCTCGATGTCATGTCAGTTTCAGACATCCAGGCCCATCTTCAAGGATTGGAACCAAAGGCAGGCTCATCCGGTTTTACGGATCAAGCGGCTATTCATGACACCGCCCAGAAAGAGGCTCAACGGATCCTGAAGCAGAGAAAGGAAGATCCTGCTCTTGCCGTAGACAGTGCCTTTGAAGAACTCAAGCCCCTACGAGAGAAAGCCTATGAAGGGGATCTGGTCGCCATGGAGGGTATGATCAAAGGGCGACTGGAAGCGCAGTCAGCTATCGGAATTCCCGATTATGCAAAGGCACCTCTAACCAATTCGGAACTCACCAACGTTGCAATGCCTGTTGCCAATTCCATAGATCGTCAAGTGTGCAGGACCTCTTTGGCAAGCTCGATGATACCTATGGGATATATGCCGATGAAGTGATGTCACAGATTCTCAACTGGAAAGGGCTTCACAAGGAAGCGGCTGAAGTTGCAACTGCTTACCTCAGAAAAACGCAACTGGGCCAAGTGCCTAGCCGAAGAGAAATTGCCACAGCCAACGAAACGGTTGAACAGACCCTCCCGGCACAAGCGCTTGAGGGAAATATGCCCCTCGCAGCAACTCCCAATACAAACCACATTGACTACCTTCTCGCTCATCCTGAAACGGCAACTGACTTTGACGCAAAATTCGGGATCGGCAGTTCTGACAAGTTTCTGGAATTGCAAAAAAACATCGAACGAGAAACAGCCCAAAAGCAAACTGACGCCAGAAGAGCAAAATATTTGGCTGGTCCTTCAATGATGCAAGACTGGGGGCCAATTCATCAACAATTGCTCGAAAACCAAATCATTAAAAATCGATAGGATCAGGATGCTATGCCCTCTCAGCAAATGACAAATCCATATGACAACATAGATGCAGGAAAAGATCCTCAGGCTCTCCCAAATCCGTATGATCAATTCGACAAGGGCCCCGACCTAGTAGATCGATTTTTTCTCAATATGGAAGCGCAAAATAGAACGGGCACAATTCAAGGCGCGTTGCAGGACACTGCGAGAAGAGCGGATCGGAAGCTGTTTGACAGCCGATATCAGGCGCTACCTGAATGGCATGGAATGCTGGAAGGCAGTGCGGCGCTTCTCGGTCAGATTGCTGGTGGGATATGGGATAATGAAAATAGTGTCCCAGTTTTGGAAAACTTCATTCCTGTTGGCGTCGGAGCCAAAGCTGTAGGTTTAGCCGGTCGTTCTATGACGTCAATCGGAGCACGTGTCTTTGCTGGTGCAACTGATGCTGCTATTACGAATGCCGTAGCTGACGCTGCTATTCAGGAAATAGAAAAGAATGCAGGATTCCGCGATCAATTCGATACCAAACAATGGCTAGCTTCAACAGCTATTGGTACTGTCGCGGGCGGTGTTATGGGCCCCATTTCCCATAGAACAGCCTCACCAGGATCTCAAGTTGTTGATTCAATTCACGAGGCAACTAAGCCCGCTCCCGTCGATCCTGCAGACACATTTGTTCGCCCAACAATAGACGCGGGTCATATTTCTGTTACCCCAGACACCCCCAAAATGGACGTGACGCTGCCCGAGGGCGTCAAACTTGACTTTGGTGAAGCAGAGACACCTTCCGTTGCCAAACGCGCTCTGATGGACTCCGAGAGTCCAAATGACCCCATTGCATTAGGGGACAGGTATTTTCCTCAACAAAGAGAGACTGTGGCACCATCGGAAACACAATCCATGGCCATGAACCCCAATGCAGAGCCACTTTGGAAAAACAACGGGACATGGAAAGAAACAGATCCTGATATTTCAGGAGTTGGAAAACTTGGCCCAGTACTGAAACCAGATAGTTATAAAGACAACTGGATCGGGTTGGTTGATCGGCTCAAGCTGATGAATGCCGGAGAAGCCCCCGAGGCTATTTCCCATCCTGAAATCGGTCCGATTGATGTGATCTGGGGTGACTACGACCCAACAAGTCAAAAGGGTCTTGGTTTGAAAAAGATCGTGGAGAAACACCCTGAAGTAATTAATGACTTACCTGACATTGTAAGATCCGCATCGATTATCACAAAAACAGACAATCGTATTCGGCTCGCAAGCAACAACAGACTGGTGGTTGTTCGTCTCGATTTTGACGGTGAAGCCAAAACATGGCTGATGACAGCATTTGAGAAAAAGGACCGGCATATCAAGGGTAGTACGGAGCGCCTTGATAGTCGCCAGGCGGACGCACACAGCTCCTCCGCCTTGCCGGCCGATCAAAGAATACCAGAAAAAGAAGTTAGCAACAAGGAAAGCCGACGCCCCACTGATACTATGGCGCGCAGTGGAGATCGCCAGGTGGACACATCCTCCACCTCGTCGACCAATCAAAATATGGATCTAGAAGCGCCAGAGGGCAAGCTCGAAACTGATCTGGCAGAAACGATCAAGACGCAAGATGAAGAGGTTCAGCCCTTTCTGTCGAAAATGCGATCAGAAATGAGAGGGGACTTACATCGACCGGAAAGTGGCATTCGGCCAGAGGAAGCCGTCGCCGTTCATGAAAAGAGTTTTAACCGCATCAAAGATCTCACAGATCGGCTTGCCAAGACAACAGGCGTTGTAGGTGTACGTCAAAAGGTCCTGAAATGGCCGGGCGGTCGATCCATGATGAATGTCTGGGGCACATTCCACACAAGCACCGGCATAATCAGGATGCGGGTACGAGACGACTTCAAGGTATTTGCCCACGAGGTAGGCCATCACCTGGACAAGAAGCTGGGAAAAGAATTCAGCGATCTGATGCGCTTGCACGCCATCGAAATCGAGCCGCTCAAATATCCGGGAACACCTGTAGGTCACGAACTGAGCGAAGGGTTTGCCGAGTTCTTCCGGCTTTATATGACTAATCCAAACTATGTCGCGCAGGAAGCCCCCCGTTTCACAAAAGCCTTTACGCGCTATTTGCAGAAGAATGAACCGGACATGCTCAAGGAACTGGTCGCCCTGCAAGACGCCTTTTACGAATGGCACCGCTTGCCATCTGATGAAGCCATCAAACGCACCATAGTTTCATCCAAACAGAAACCGCTCGTTGGGAAATTGCTTGATGAGGTGCGCGAATATGGCCTTGGTAACACCATCGCCGACTACCTGCATGATGCATACTTCCATATGCTTGATGCCAGACACCCAATCTACCGCCTGGAAGAGGCGCTGGTTCGAGCCTTCAATGACAATACCGGCAGAGCAATTGACCTGAAGGCGATCGACAGCCCCTACAAGCTGGCCAGAATGGCCGAAGGGGCTCGGTCTGGTGCCCACATGGATATTCTATATGGTGTTCATGGATATCATTCCCTCATTCCCGGTTCGGCCAGTCTGCGTGATGCCATTATCAAGGCTATGGGCGGCACTAGCGTATTCTCGAAATGGAATGATGGACGAATGGCTGGCTTTGCAGCTTACCTCAAGGCCAGACGCATTCTGTTTGAATGGGAACGCTTTGAAAATGGCAAAATCCCGAATGAACCGGACAAGATCTCCAAAGGCGATTGCCAGACCGCCATCTCCCACTATGAGCAGGAATTTCCGGAATTCATGGAAGCGGCTGACATGGTTTATGAATGGGGCAAGGCTTCCTGGAAACTGAAATTGGACGCTGGCCTGATCACTCCGGAGCAATATCGGGCAGGTCTCAAAATTCGCGACTATGTACCAATGAAACGAGTGATGGATTATCCAGGCGATGTTAGCCCCAAGGGTACAAATGCAAAAGGCCCGAGAGGGATGGATGCTCGCCAGATTGACCGTTTCGTTGGCTCCATGCGCGATACGATCAATCCTTTGGAAGCAATGATTGCGGACATGTATGAAACCCGCATAGCTATTGCCCAGAATGACATGATCAAAGCTCTTGATCGCTTGGCTATCCAAGCCGGGGACAATACAGGCGCTATTGTCGAGCGTGTTCCTGCCCATGAAATGAAACTTCTTTTGAAAACCAACCCGGTTGAAGACATGACGAGAGGCATGAGACAGGTCGGATATGGGGAACCGGAGATCCAGTCAATTCGAGATATATTTGAAGGTACATCTCTCGAAGATGTCCAAATCAAACATTTCAGGCCGCAGGTCACAACAGAAAAAGGGAATGTCCTAACGTTTCGAGATGGTGGAACCTTGCGTGCAATCCGGATTGCAGACGGGAAGAAGGGTGATCAGGTGATGAAAACCTTCCTGCATATGCAAGGAAGCGAAAGAAACTTTTGGGTCTCCATGCTGGCTTTCCCGTCACGAGTGCTGCGCGTAGGAGTAACCAGCGCACCAGAGTTCATTCTGGCCAACATCGTCAGGGACCAAACAATGGCGGCGATTTTTTATGGAAAGCCGTTCCAACGGGTGTCTGCTACCGCCAGCGGGATGAGAGATGAATTTTTAAGTCGTGATGCCGCCCGCATGTACAACCAGATGGGTGGTATCATGGGCGGGGAGAATGTTGCAGCCTTGCGCGACAGTGCCATGAAGCACGATCTCGATGCACTCCGTAAGAAGGGCTACGTCGCCCAATATCTTGGAACCAAAAACCCGATTGAACTCACAAAGGGACTGATGGGCTTAACCGAGGTCAGCGAGACGGCTACCCGTATAGGCTTGTTTCGCTCCTTTTACGACGAGGCAAAAGGACGGGGACTAGCCGACTATGAAGCAGCCTTTGAGGCTGCTTGGCGGGCTCGGGACCATATCGATTTTGACCGCCATGGATTTCAGATGGTTGGCCTGTCCCGTATCATTCCGTTTCTCAATGCCAGCCTGCAGGGCCTTGATAAGAGCGTTCGCCAGATGGTTACTCCACTGGCCAAGAAGGCAATGGGGCAGATTCTGACCGCTGAAGAAGAAAGGGCGTTACCACAGGCCGCTTGGGCATGGGCTCGCCTCTCAGCACTGATAACAGCAGGTACCGCGCTCCACGCCTTGATGCGTCAACATGACGAATATCATGAACTCAACGAAACAACCCGAGCCACCCACTGGATGGTCAAGTCCGGAAACAAATGGACAGCTATTCCCAAGCCGTTCGAACTTGCGGTGTTTCTCAACATTGGGGAAGCAACCTGGGATGCTGTAATAGGACAGGATCCGACAGCGTTTGAACGCTGGCAAGCCGGAGCACTTCAAGCGACATTGCCGCCCAATTTGCTAGAATCGAACCCCTTGTTGCGCACCTACTTCGAACGGAAATCGAACAAAGATTTCTTTTCTGGTGCAGATATCATCCCACAGGAACTGCAAGGCCTTGAACCCTATTTGCAGCAAACTGCAGCAACATCTTCTCTTTCAAAATTGCTTGGAGAAACTTTAGGCTGGTCGCCAATCCTGGCAGACAAGATCTTGGTCAATTTTGGCGGCGGTCTCGGTCGTTCGCTGCTTTCCATTTCTGACCTTGCCAGTGACAAGCCGGAGCAATCTGCCGATAATTGGCCCTTCCTACGCAGGTTTATCAAATCGGCGTCCAAGGGTTCGAGATCCGCTAACAAATTCTGGGAAAAAGTATCCAGCACGACAGGCACATGGGAAGCCGCGTCACGAAGTTATGATGCCATACCCGAAGGGCCAGAACGAGAAAACTATTTGGCAAGCCTGACTGAAGAACAACGCGTCTACATAGCCGCAAAGCATATGGAAGGAAAAGCGTCTCAGGCAAAAAAACTTCATCCACTTGATCGTGCGAGAAGAGCTATACTGGCGATATCAAAGCTTCGCAAAGATCTTGTAGATGACACGGTTACAGGAGCTGAGGGCGACATTTCCGGGCTCCCCTCCATTGATCGGGGAGCCATGGTCGATATTCTGGCATCGATTCAGGTAGAAGAGGCCAGAAATGCGCTTGTTATGCTCAATGAGCCGGGATGGGAGAAGAGGGGCATTGCGGATATCGAAAGTCATTACCGCGAGCTGGAAGCACTTAATCCCAAAATCCTGTCAGTCCTCGCAGATCGCTATGCAACGGCAGGGGTCGTGCCTTTTGAAACGGTAGAGAAGGCATGGCCTGACTATCGCAAGCGTTTGCTCGAAGATGGATCGGCAGCTCCTATGGGAGATTTTGTTGCAATGTCCAAGCATGAGCGCGAGTTGAATGGCCAGAGGATCAAGCGAAAGCGCAAAGCCCTTGTCCCCGGAGCGGAGGACTGAAGTCGGTTGACCAACCTTAGTGAGAGCGATGATCGAGAGGTGTTAGACCGCTCGGGATCGCTTTCATGTCTGCTGAAAATTCAATCTCTGAAGATGACCGATATCTGGAATATCCGGCTGCAGCCGGACAAGTAAAATTTTCTGTCACATTCAAATTTCAACGAGATGAAGATCTCGAGGTAGCCATTGTCAATCAGGACGGCACTTCCTCCATCTTGCGATTGAATGTCGACTATACGGTATCCGGAGCAGGAGAAGATCTTGGCGGCGCGATCACGCTCACTGAAGGTGCTGAGAAAGACGTTGTCTATAGCATTCGGGGCGACGCGGAATATAACCTCTATCAGAGGCTCACAAGCGCCAACTACTCTCCATCGACAATCAACGCCATTTTTGAACGATGCCTCATATGGATCATCGAACAGGACCATAACTTCAGAGAAAAGCTGGCCCGCTCGATTTTGCTCCCCCAGTCTTTGACTGAAGCAGAACTCGAAGAGCTACAGCAAAATTTCATTACGATCGGCAACAATGCAGAAGCGATTGTGGGGCGGATCAAGGAACGTTATTTGACCGAAAGCGCTGACGGTCATTTTGATGCTGCGGGCCGTTCCATCCGCAACCTGCCAGAGCCGACACAGGAAGACGAAGTGGCAACATTGGGGTGGGTTCTAAAGCGCTCTGCCATTGCTGGCCCTCAAGGCGAGAAAGGCCCTGACGGTGATCAGGGACCGGTAGGGCCAACCGGTCCGGTCGGCCCACAAGGGCCAGTAGGACCGCAAGGGCCTGATGGCAAACAAGGGCCAGAGGGACCGATTGGATTGCGAGGACCGCAAGGATCTCAGGGAATTCGTGGCCCTGAAGGAGTGCAGGGGCCTATCGGCATTCAGGGGCCACAAGGGCCTCAGGGACCAGAAGGGCCAATGGGGCAGGCTTACGAAGTCGATGCCCTTGGTTTGCGCGAAACTCGCTCAGACTATGACACCCAACCTGAAAAATTCTCGTTTCTGGCCTACGATGAGGGCATGATTTATTGGAAATACTCCAATGATGCCGGTTCCTGGACGGAAGGCACCCCCTTTGGACGCGGCCTTACCGGCGCACAAGGCCCCATTGGGCCACAGGGCATCAAGGGAGAAAAAGGCGATCTGGGACCGCAAGGACCAGAAGGCGTGCAGGGGCCAGAAGGACCAACGGGACTGACTGGGGCTCAGGGCGAAATGGGGCCAAAGGGGCCTCAAGGGGATCAAGGCCCAATCGGTGCGAGCGGCCCTACAGGCCCCCAGGGGCCAAAAGGAGATCGCGGTGCAACCTGGCGCGGAAGCTGGTCGGCCGCAACGGCCTATAAGGTCAATGACCTTGCCGAGTATGATGGATCAACATATATCGCCCTGGCTTCATCATCCAATGTTGCACCGACAGGATCGCTTGGCACCAAATGGTCTCTGTTCGCAGAAGCCGGATCTGCCAACAATCATACCCACGATGACCGCTATTACACGAAGACTATCTCTGACGGACGATTCCTGGGAAAAACAGCCACAGCGACCAACGCAACCAAACTGGGAGGCAACCCCGCAAGCTATTTCGCGTCGGCCACCAGTTTGTCGTCCAACTATTATAACAAGACCACTTCGGACGGTCGCTTTCTGGGGAAGTCAGCAAAGGCCGCAGATAGCGACAAGCTCGACGGCAAACATGCTGCTGCCTTCGCATTGAAGACCGACTTGGATGACATCGGTGGTCCATGCTCATGGGATAGTGCCACAACTGAGCTTGGCGCGATTTCCATCGATCATAGCCAAACAGGGAAGGAATCCACCCTAACAGTACCCGACGGCAGTGTGATGGTGGGGCTTCGCTCGCGTACTTCCAACAGCAATGTCCACATCTCTTCGCTTTATGTTCGATGCGTCACCTTAAGGAGCAACTGATGGCAGCACTTGCGATATCGAATGCAGAAACATTCTATGTTGAAGAAAACATCCCATTCGACCTCACACATGATGCGCTCATCTTTCTTATTCAGAAGGATCGTCCGGAACTTGTTCATGGGCAAGACTTCTGGGTTGGACAGAAAGTCCTTGGGGATCAGCGGATCAGTCCGGCTTTCATCATGCGCTGGGATGTGGAGGACGCCGCTCCCCCAACTCAGGAAAAACTGGATGCACTCGCTCTTCAGTATGAAAGCGATTGGACGGCAATAACAAACACGCCAACTCAAGAGATGTTTGAAGAGGCGATACAGACGCTTCTCGATGAAGCGGCTCAGGCCCGCCGCTACACCAGCGGGGACACTCTGGCTACCTACGTAGACTCGACAAATTCGGAATGGGTGGCTGAGGCAAAAGCTTTCGTCGCATGGCGAGATGCTGTCTGGCTCTATGCCTATGCGCAGCTTGACGCTGTTCTGGCCGGAGAGCGGGAGCAACCGACAATCGCAGAGCTTGTCGCTGAATTGCCGACTGCTAATTGGCCGGACGAGACCTAAACCAAACAACACAGACCCGTCAGTCATTGGTTGTCACGACACTTGTCGAAAGAACCAGCAACGCAATTGGAGCAACAATATGCGGAAAATCAATGAACTGATCTGGCACTGCACGGCCACCCCAGAAGGACGGGAAGTCTCTGTTGCAGAGGTTGACCGTTGGCACCGCCAACGTGGCTGGAACGGGATCGGCTATCACAAGGTAGTCCATCTGGATGGCTCTGTGTCTGATGGCCGACCAATCGCAACCATGGGCGCACATGTGAAAGGGCATAATCGCGGTTCGATCGGATATGTCTATGTCGGCGGACTAGACAAGAGCGGCAACCCGAAGGACACACGCACAGATGCTCAGAAGGCAACCATGATCCGGCTTTCACAAGAGGCCGTGCGAGACTATGGCATCAAGAAAATTACTGGGCATCGGGACTATGCGGCCAAGGCCTGCCCCTGCTTCGACGCAGCCAGCGAGTATCGCTGGATCGCCAGCGGCATGCCCGATAAAGATCCGACCCGCCTTATCAAATCTCGCACAGTCGCGGGCTCAACCGTGGCTGCTGCTGCCGGGGCAGGGGCAACGGTAGAAGCAGCGCAAGATGCGATTGCTGGCGTGCAAGATGGTCTTCAGACCATTTCTGTTGGTGGAGCCATCCCGATCCTCATTGGCCTTCTCGTTGTCTTTGGCGCACTTCTGGCTCTCTATGCCCGCTGGGATGATGCTGGACGCCCAAGTTTGAAGGAAATGTTCTCTTGATCAACCTCATTGCCTGGCTAGCAGGCTCAAAGGCAAGGCGGTGGATTGCGGTTGCCTTGCTGACTGCTGCGTCCTTATCGCTCTTTGCTGCCCGCTTTTACGTCAGAGGCAAGGAAGCCGAGAAAACCAAACAGACACAAGAGGCTCTCAATCGCCTCAGGGAAAGGATAAAAAGCGATGAGACTATTGCTCGCATGTCTGCTTCTGAGCGTCGCCACCGCCTGTCAGACGACTGGGGGGCCTGATTGTGGCGGCTTGAGCCCCATCACCCCACAAAAAAAAGATATCGCCAGCCTCCCTGACGATCTTGTGAGACAAATTTTGGCGAACAATGAGACCGGAAGAAAGAACTGCGGATGGAAACGTAATGATGAAAGAAAATGAATATGAAGGTTGGCGGATAGATCGCCGTATACCCGTTCCAACCCTGATGGTTTTGTTCGTCTATTCCCTCGGAATTGTTTGGTGGGCAGCAACGACAGAAGGGCGCATAGGGAAGCTCGAAGCAGACTTCAAACGCCAGTCATCCCAATCGCAAACAATAAGCTCTCAGGACCGCCGCGTGACGATTCTTGAAACCAAAATCGACAATCTTTCACAGGACATAAGAGATTTGAAAAATCTCATTGAAAAGCGCTATCCATCCCCGTAAAAGAGGGCCTCAAAGCGAAAAGTCTCATATGAGACGTGAGACGCCATTTTAGGCGTCTCACAGAGCCAAACAAGAAGTCAAAAAATTATTTGATTTCAACCAGTTGGCCCCTTAGCTCAGTTGGATAGAGCAGCTGACTTCTAATCAGCAGGTCGCAGGTTCGAATCCTGCAGGGGTCACCACTCTTCATCAGATTTCAAAATTCGCCACGGGCTTGGCTGACCAGAAGCCAAAATTGGCGCTTTCTGGCGGGTGGATTATTGCCATATTTGGCATTTTCTCGCAAAGACAGACAGATAAGATACGCCCACAACGCCCCACCTCTCATCCAACAGGACAGCGTTACAGCAAAACAAAAAGTTGTTTCATTGTCTATTTTGCCTAGTACATAATTTATAAATCATGCAATTACAGACATTTTTAGTCATTCAATGAAATAATAGGGAAAGGACAACAAAAACAATCAAGAGATCTGGAGCAAAGACGCATGGAGAGTCTGAATTTACTATATAAAGATAGTAATGATTTGGACGTTGCACGCCAAAAGGTTGAACAATATCCGCGCGACCAGATTCTAATTCAGGTTTTCGCGGGTGGGTGCGATCGAGCACAGCTTGAAAAATTACACGCGCTTCTCATCGAAAATTTTCCGTCTATTGCCATTCTCGGAACGACGACGGAAGGTGAGATCCTTGAGTGTGATGTTACAGAAAACCGGATTCTTCTCAGTTTTTCATTCTTCGATAACACCAAGGTCAAAACTTACTTTTGCGAAGATACGACCACATCCAATCCCGTAAAGCTTGCCGAGAATATCAAGGCTTCGGACAGTCGCATTGCCATCATGTATCGATCTGGCTCGAATAACGGCCAATTGCAGAGAAGTCTGGATTATCTTCAGGGCATCGGGCTGCATAATCCCGACCTGATCCTGGCGGGCGGGCAGGCAGGAATTGGCGCGGCCTATGTCGACACCTTCGTCTTTACCGAGAATTTCTTCTCCAACAACGGCACGGTCGTCGCAACGCTCGCCGGAAACCGTATTCAGGGGTTAAATCTGCGCATCGATGGCTGGGAGCAGATCGGTCGGGAGATGCAGCTGACAAAATCCGAAGGCAATCGGGTTTATGAAATAGACAATCGCAGCGTTGCCGATATCTATGATTATTATCTCGGCGTCGATATTGACGTGACCCTGCTACAAAACCCGACATTGGAATTCCCTCTGGCTTGCGTTCGCGATGGAATGCTGATGAAGAATATTCCCGTCATCAATCATGACGATGGAGGCATGGAATTTCTTTTCCCCTTCAAGGATGAAGAAAAAATCAAATTCAGCTATTGCGATATTTCCAAACTGGATCAGGATCTTGAGCAATTGCAAAAGCGTGTTGCGACTTTCGCTCCCGAAGCAATGTTCATTTATTCCTGCTCCGGTCGCAAGGCCATTCTGGGTCATGACATCAACATGGAACTGAACCATGTAAGAAACATTTCAAGCTGCGCCGGCTTTTTCACCTCGTCCGAATTTTTCTCGGGCAGCAATTTTGGTGCAACCTCGCTTATCCAGAATATGACGCTGCTGCTTCTGTCTGAAAGAGAAGATCAGGGCGCAGCAATAACAGCCGGAAATTTCGAAAGACGCTATTCTCAGAAAGAGCGGCAATCGAGAAAAACGCTGAAAATCCTGACCAACCTGATTTCGGCAACATCCAGAGAGCTGGAAGCATCCAACCGCATGCTTGCTGATATGGCCTCTCTTGACAGCATGACCGGACTGCTCAACCGTCGCGCCTTTGATGAAAAGATCAAGAGCGAGATCAATCGACATGTCCGCTCGAGAGAGCCATTGTCCTTCATCCTGCTGGATGTGGACTTTTTCAAGCAATATAATGACCTCTATGGCCATGTTGCCGGAGATGAATGCCTTGAGACAATCGGCGCCATCCTCGGCTCTACGCTGCTTCGGGCGACAGACATGGCCTTTCGATATGGCGGCGAAGAAATGTGCTGCCTGATGCCATCAACGGATTTCGATGGCGCGCGCCATCTGGCCGAGCGGCTGAGACGCAATGTGGAAGATGCCGCCATCAACCATGACCATTCTTCCATTTCGCGCTATCTCACAGTCAGCATCGGCTTCATGACCTATCATTTCCAAAGTAATGAAGCGCCGCACCATGAAACTGTCATAAAAGCCTGTGACGACATGCTCTATCAGGCCAAAGAAGGCGGCAGAAACCGGATTGCTGGCGACAGGTTGAGCCTGTAAGGGCAGGGCTCAATCCCATATTGCCAAAAGTTTCTCCTTTGCTCCCTTGTCTATCTGGCAAGCAATCAATAGCATTGCGCCAAAGTCACCAAAAGATTTGGAGAGGGAAGAATGAGACTGCTAACGGTCGCTACGATATTTGCTTTGTCTACATCAGCCGCTTTTGCTGCGGAATGCTCAAAGGTAACATTCTCCGATGTTGGCTGGACAGACATCACAGCCACGACAGCAACCACATCCGCTGTCCTGAAGGGCATGGGCTATGAGACCGAGACTCGCATGCTCTCGCTGCCGGTCACCTATATTTCCATGGAAGAGGGCAAGGTCGATGTCTTTCTGGGTACATGGCTGCCAACCATGGAAGCTGACCTCAAACCCTATCGCGAGAAAAAGACCATCGACACCATCCGCGCCAATCTGCAAGGAGCCAAATATACATTGGCGACCAATGAGGCAGGCGCAAAATTGGGAATTAGCAGCTTTTCAACTATCGCCGACCATGCCGATGCACTAAAGAACACGATCTATGGCATCGAGCCCGGCAATGACGGCAACCGCCTGATCATGTCGATGATTGAAAAGAATGCTTTTGGCCTCGAGGCTTTCAAACTCCGCGAAAGCTCGGAGCAGGGCATGCTCAGTCAGGTCTTGCGCCTGACGAAACGCGACAAACCGGTGGTCTTTCTGGGCTGGGAACCACACCCGATGAATTCCAGTTTCAAGCTGACCTATCTGAGCGGTGGAGATGACTATTTCGGGCCTGACTATGGCGGAGCGACGGTTTACACCAATAGCCGTGCAGGATATGCGCAAGAATGCCCAAATGTTGGCAAATTGCTGAACAATCTTGAATTTTCCCTCCAAATGGAAAATGAGATCATGGGCTATATTCTGGAAGAAGGCATGAAGGCCGATGAGGCCGCCACGCGCTGGCTCAAGGATAACCCTTCCGTGCTGGACCAATGGCTCGAAGGGGTGACCACGCTAGATGGAGCCGAGGCTCTGCCTGCGGTAAAAGCGGCATTGGGCCTCTAGTGGCCAAAGGGCCTGAAATGTGAATAGTGAATGGTCCCGTCCCGGATGGGGCCATCTCCGCCAAATGGCAGTTGAGCAATTGGCGGCCGGAGACAAAAGGAACGCCAATAGTGGAATGGCTCTATTCCCACAAGATCCCGATCGGGGACTGGTCAAGTGACATATTCGAGTGGATCCGCTGGAATCTTGAAAGCGCTCTTGATGCTCTGAGTATAGCCATAGAAAATGTCATTGATGGCATTCTCTGGCTGCTGCACACACCACACCCGCTCATTGTCATTGCCGTATTCGTGGCCATCACTTGGCTCATTCAGCGCAACTGGAAAACCTGCATTCTGGTGGGGCTTGGCTTTCTATTCATTCTCAATCAGGGCTATTGGCGTGAAACGACCGAGAGCCTGACGCTGGTTTTGTCCTCCTGCGCTGTCTGCATGGCGCTGGGCGTCCCGATCGGCATCGCGGCGGCCCATCGACCGCGCCTTTACGCATTCATGCGCCCCATTCTCGACCTGATGCAAACCCTGCCAACCTTCGTTTATCTCATTCCCGCCATCGTCTTTTTCGGTATCGGCATGGTGCCGGGCCTGATCGCGACGGTGGTTTTCGTCCTTCCCGCACCGATCCGCCTGACGCAACTGGGCATTTCCTCAACGCCAGCCCCGCTCATCGAAGCGGTGAAGGCCTTTGGCGGCACCCGGCGCGACATTCTGCTGAAGGCCGAGCTGCCCCACGCCATGCCGCAAATCATGGCCGGACTTAACCAGACAATCATGCTTGCCCTTTCCATGGTGGTTATCGCAGCTCTGGTCGGCGCGGATGGTCTGGGCGTCCCCGTTGTTCGGGCGCTCAATCAGGTCAATACCAGCCTTGGCTTTGAGAGCGGTTTTGTCATCGTGGTCGTCGCCATCATTCTGGATCGCATCTTGAACAGGAAACGTGAAAATTGAGCACGGCCATCAAACTGGATAAGGTTTCCATTGTCTTTGGCGACAAACCCGAACTGGCCTTGCCGCTGATGGATGAGGGCCTGGACCGGGCAACCATTCAGGATAAGACAAATCAGCTGATGGCGGTGCGCGATTGCTCATTCACCGTCGAAGAGGGCGAAATTTTCGTTCTGATGGGGCTTTCCGGCTCAGGCAAATCAACGCTTCTGCGCGCCGTCAATGGATTGAATCCGGTCATTCGCGGCTCGGTCCATGTCAATGCCGGCGACAGGCTTCTGGATGTGACCAAGGCCACATCCATGCAGTTAAAAAAAATCCGCCGCAATCGCGTCGCCATGGTCTTTCAGCAATTTGCCCTGCTGCCTTGGCGCACTGTGGCCGAAAATGTCGGGCTCGGGCTGGAACTGGCCGGCATGCCCAAACGTCACAGGAGAGAGGCGGTTCTCGAACAACTCTCGCTGGTCGGTCTTGAAGATTGGGCGGACAATCAGGTCAGCGAACTTTCCGGCGGCATGCAGCAAAGGGTAGGGCTCGCCCGCGCCTTCGCCACTCAGGCTCCGATCTTGCTGATGGATGAGCCCTTTTCCGCTCTCGATCCGCTGATCCGCTGCAAGTTGCAGGATGAATTACTGGATTTCCAGCAGAAGCTGAAACGCACAATCCTGTTTGTCAGCCACGATCTGGACGAGGCCTTCAAGCTGGGCAACCGGATCGCCATCATGGAAGGCGGCCTGATCAAGCAGATTGGCACCCCGCAAACCATCTTCTCCAAACCCGCCGATGCCTATGTCGCGGATTTCGTGGCCAATATGAACCCGCTCGGTGTGTTGCGCGTCTGTGACGGCATGGTCAAGCCCAGCCGCGACCATTACCAAGCCACCATCGCGCATGATACGCTGTTGTCAGACAGTCTCGACGCTCTGGTCAATTCCGACGCTCCGCTCGGCGTGATGCAAAACAACAGGTTGGTCGGCGAGCTGTCCGGCAGAAATGCCCTGCGCCTGCTGTCCGGGCATCTCTCGGAAGACGACTGATAAGGGCTACGGCGAGAATTGGCAGATTGTAATCGCCCTTGCCGGGGCGCTATGATGGATCAATCCCAACGCTTGAAGGATGAATGAAATGAAAAGCCGCAGCTTTGCCGTCATTGGACTGGGCACTTTTGGCAGCACGGTTGCCGCCGAATTGGCAAATTTCGGCAATCCGGTCCTTGGCATCGATTCAAATGAGCAGAATGTCTCCAGACTGGCAGATATCTTGACCGAAGCCATCGTTGCCGACGGCAGAGATGAATTGGCGCTAAAAGAAGCCGGTCTTGCCGATTATGACGTGGCAGTCATTGCCATCGGAGAAGATCTTGAGGCCAACATATTATGCACCATGAACACCAAATTGCTCGGTGTGGAGACCATCTGGGTCAAGGCACTCAACAAGACCCATCACAGGATCCTGTCGCGCCTCGGCGCAGATCGCGTCATCCTGCCCGAGCAGGAAGTCGGTCAGCATATCGCCCAGATGCTCCACAACCCGCAAGTTAGGGACTATGTCAGCCTTGGCAACGGCTTCCATGTGGTCGACTTCAAGGCACCGGCCGCCCTCAATGGTGTCAGCATTGCTGACAGGGAATGGTTCGGCCATGGCGAATTGCATCTTCTCGGCTTCATGCGCGAGAGCCATTATTTCTCCTGTGAAGACAAAAGCCAAACCCTTGAGGAAGGCGACAAGTTGCTACTGCTTGGCAAGCGGGATGATTTGCGCAATTTCGGGGATGACCTTCGCAACCGGAGTTAAAAGAGATGGCCTCATCTCGCAGGAAAAATCTGGTGGCAAAGCTGCCTCCACCTCTGGTGCTCGTGATCCTTTATGCTTCCCTCATTTTCATCGGCACCCTTGGCCTCAAATTGCCTTTGGCAACAAACGCCCCGATCTCATGGTCTGACGCCATCTTTACGGCATGCTCTGCAGTGACCGTTACCGGATTGTCCGTTGTTGATACCGGTTCAGGCTTCACCTTCTTCGGCCAGATGCTGATATGCATTCTGATCCAGCTTGGCGGACTTGGCCTGATGACCTTTGCGGTGCTGATCCTCTCCATGCTGGGCATCCCGATCGGCTTTGCCAACCGCGTCTATTTACGCGAGGATCTGAACCAGACCTCGGCCACTGACTTGCTATCCCTGACCAGAACCATCATGCGCCTCGTCATCATTTGCGAAACGGCAGGCGCGGTGATCATGTCTCTCATCTTCATACCGGATCTGGGGCTTGTGAAAGGCATATGGAGCGCGATATTTCACTCAGTCTCGGCCTTCAACAATGCCGGTTTCTCGCTTTTCTCCGACAGCCTCAGCCATTGGGTGGCCAACCCCGTCATCAATCTGACGATCCTGTTTCTGTTCATTTTCGGCGGGCTTGGCTTCACCGTCATCGCCGATGTCTGGCATCGGCGCAAATGGCGTCATTTGTCCCTACATAGCAAACTCATGCTGGTTGGCACAGGTTGTCTGCTCGTCCTCTCGACGCTGCTTTTTGCTGCGCTGGAATGGACCAACCCGGCCACGCTTGGCCCGCTTGACTGGCCAGCCAAACTCTGGGCCAGCCTGTTTCAGGGTGCCACGCCCAGAACGGCAGGCTTCAACACCGTTGACATGGCCGGACTGCAAGACAGCACCACGCTGATCTTCATGCTGTTGATGGTCATCGGCGCAGGCAGCACATCGACGGGGGGAGGGATCAAGGTGACAACCTTCATCACCCTGATCCTTGCCACCATCACCTTTTTCAAGCGGCAGACGGCAATCGATATATTTGGCCGCAGCATCGCCGCCGACCAGATCATCAAGGTGCTGGCATTGGTGATGGTATCCATGTCCTTCATTCTGACAGCAATTTTCGTCATGCTGATTTTCCATGAAGGTGCGTTTCTCGATATTGCCTTTGAAACAATATCCGCTTTCGGAACCGTCGGCCTTTCGCGCGGCATTACCGGTGAGCTTGATCTTGTCGGACGCATCACCATCATGCTTATCATGTTCGTAGGCCGGGTTGGACGATTGACCATCGGCTTCATGTTGGCAACATCAAAAGCCAGACGCATTTCCTATCCGTCCGGCACTGTCTATCTCGGATAAGGGGAGGGAATGCGTGCATTCGCTTCTCCGCGTACCGTGGCGGATCGCACAATCATACTCTCAAAGGAAAACCTGATCACTCTCGATCGGACGTTCGAGAAACGCAAACATGGGCCTTGTCTTGCCGAATTTTGGCTTATCCAGTCCCAGCCGCTTATGCATGATGCAATCGATATCCTCGGCGGTAAAAGGCTTCTTGAGAAAGCCGCTAATGCCCACAAAGGCAGCCGAGCGTTCAAGATGATCCGTATCACTGGTCGACATCATGTAAATATCGATGCGCTTTGAGACATCACTGATCATGCCCGCCAATTCCAAGCCATCAACATCGGGCATATGGAAATCGGTGAGGATCATGTGGGGCCGTTCAGCTTCAATGGCCTTGAGAGCGTTGAGCGCACTGTCCGCTTCGGTAAATTCATAGCGGAAACGGCTCCTCTTGAGGATGTCGCGCGCCACCTTGCGCATGGTAGAGGAATCATCGACGACAAGAATGCGGTATATATTCGTCATGATCAGATAGGTCATGAAAATATCGGCCACATCCTGCGCCTTGAAGGGCTTTCGCAGCAGATGATAGGCCCCGAATTCTTCCAGCACAGCTTCCGTCGTGCTGTCCGGCTCCCCGGACATGGCGATCGTCAGGCAATTGTCAGAGAGGGTCGTCTTCAATTCTGAAACAAGCTTGGGACCGGACAAACCGGGCAAATCGATATCGACAAAGGCAACATCAACCCTCTTGGCCTGAAAAATCTTCAAAGCCTCGATACCATCTTCGACGAAAATCACGTCCAGATAGCGTTTATCTTTATAGACAGAAATTCCGCGCCTTACAGCGCTGCGCACGATAGGGCTGCGATCAGCGACGAGCACCCTGCAAATCTTGTGCAGCACATGGCCTTCATTTGTCTTTTTGCTTTCAATCATATCAATTGGCTTTATCGAAATATGCGGTCTTCTTCGACTGCCCATGGCCAGCCCATATAGACTTTCGAATAAGATCCAATGATTACTAATTTATGATTCTGCCGGACGTGCTTAGACAAAAGTTGGAAATAATTTCTATGCGCTTTTAGACAATAGTAACAAAATGAATCGGCGGAAGACAGACACGATATTGAAATTATTTAACAAAATTAATAAATCCTAACGCAACCTTAACGCGAATCCAGACAAATCGAGAAATTAATTTTTTCCACGCGCCTTACGCCGTTAACAACTTTCTTGCATCAAGCCGCCAAACAGATTCGTTTATCTGGCAATTTGTTTCACAGTTAAAGCTGGAAATGAGTACAATTCCTGCAAGGTCCGCGCGATTGCGTTGAGCCGTTGATAGGGGAGAAATCTTTTTAGCCAACAATGCGCAACGGCCCTGTGCAATGGGAAGGAAATCCGCTAATAAACGGGCAGCCCCATCCTGTCTGATTGACGGCGTCGCACAATGCTTTAGGAGACTTTCATGTCAGATCTTGGCCCATTCTCTGTAGATCCGAACAGTCCTCCGGGCTATCGCAACAACAAGCCCCAAATGCCGGAAACGGATTGGATCACATCGCTGAGCGATTCACTGGAATCCCATCTTGCTGCGCTCTGTTCGTCACGGACAAGGGCCTTTGTCGCCTTGATGCTGTTTGCGCTCGTCTGTTTTCTGCCCGGTTTCAATTCCATTCCGCCCGTCGACAGGGACGAAGCGCGCTTTGCGCAAGCCTCAAAACAGATGATCGAGTCAGGCGACTATGTCGATATCCGCTTTCAGGATGAGACCAGATACAAAAAGCCGGTAGGCATCTATTGGTTGCAGGCCGCCAGCGTTCTCGTCACCGGGCAGGATGCTGACGCCCCGATCTGGACCTATCGTATTCCCTCGCTGATCGGCAGCCTGCTGAGCGTCGGGTTGACATTTTTGATCGGCATGCGGATGGGCTCGGTGAGGAGCGGTTTTCTGGCAGGTCTGGGCATGGCCTCCGCCATTCTTCTCGGCGTTGAAGCCCGCCTTGCCAAAACCGACGCGATGCTGCTGGCAACCATTCTCGCCGTGCAATGGCTGCTTTGGGAATTGTATGATTTGCGCAGCGGCTTAAGCAAAGGCAAGGGGGCATTGCTCTGGGCTGCGCTCGCGCTCGGCGTTCTGATCAAGGGGCCGATTATTCTGATGGTCAGCAGCCTGACCCTGATCGTGCTGTCCATTCGTGAGCGCTCCATCGCATGGCTCAAGGGCTCTGGCTGGAAATATGGCCTGCCGATCTTTCTGCTCATCACCTTGCCCTGGTTCATTGCCATCGGCATCAAGACCGACTGGGCCTTCTATTTCGATTCCATCGGCAAGGACATGATGGCCAAGGTCGCCTCTGGCAAGGAATCCCATGGCGCACCTCCGGGCACCTATCTTGGCGCAAGCATCGGAACCTTCTGGCCCATTTCGGTCTTTTTCATCCTGTCTGTCGTCTGGATCTGGAAACAGCGCAGGCAGCGCACAATTTTCTTCGCGCTAGCATGGATCGTCCCCAGCTGGATCATCTTTGAAATCGTGCCGACAAAGCTGCCCCATTATGTGCTGCCAGCCCTGCCTGCGATGGCCATTCTGATGGCCGAGACGCTCGAAGCGCGCGCCACCAGTTGGGCCAGTCTGTGGGGGAGGCTTGTTGCTCTGCTCATTCCGGTCGCGGCGATCATTCTGGGGTTGGGAGCACCCATCGGCCTCATTGTTATTGAAGGCATCATCAATCCGGCGGCCTTCGGCCTTGGCCTTGTCGCTTCGGGCCTTGGCCTGCTCAGCTATTCGGTATTGTCCCGCGGACGGGTCATGGCCGCATTCATCCTCGGCTGCCTCACCGCACCGGTCCTTTATCTCTCCCTGCACGGCACCATCTTCCCCGAGATGCGCTCCGTCTGGCTGTCAAACCAACTGCAGGCGAGCGTCAATCTGGTCAAGCCTTGCGAGAGCATCGAAGTTGCCAGCGCAGGTTACAGTGAACCGAGCCTTGTATTTCTTCTGGGCACAGACACCTTACTGACAGATGGTGCAGGCGCGGCCAAATTCATCAAGGAAGCAGGCTGCCGCCTTGCAATTGTCGAAAAGCAACAGCAACCTGCCTTTATCGAAGGGCTGGGAGAAAGAAAAGACGATATCGAACAGGCCGCAACCGTTGAAGGCTACAAGCTTAACGGCGGCAAATGGCAAACCTTCGGTCTTTATCGTTACAAGATGTAATCCGGCCAACGCGTAATCAAAGGGACATATGTCGCTGACTTATCGAATAAAAAGTGCATTCAATCGCCTGAAAGACCAATATTGCGCCTTTGCGCATTTGCGTGCCGTGCGCAGCTTTCATGCCAGATCCGGCCTCCAGTCTGACAAGGTCATCGCACCGGACTGGCTGCTGTTTTTTGTTTCCATTGTCAGTCTCATCGCGCTGGGCATGCTGTTCCTCGATGGCCTTGCCGGACACTGGAAGGCAACCATCGCACCGGATGTCTATGATATTTTCAGCGCCATCACCCGTTGGGGGAAGTCTGAAAACTATCTCATCCCGTCCGGTCTTGCCGTGCTGATCACAGCCTTTTTGCCATGGGATCGCCTCAACAAGAGCGCAAAGGCTTCGCTGGTACAGTTGCAATTGATGGGCCTCTATATCTTCATCGCCGTTGCCGGGGCAGGGCTGACAAACAATATTCTCAAGATCCTCATCGGTCGCGCCAGACCCCGCCATTTTGAGGAATTGGGCCCACTCTATTTCAACCCGCCGGGGTTTAATTCCGGTTTTCAGAGCTTCCCCTCGGGTCACTCCACCACCGCCGGGGCCATGGCTGTTGCCCTGACACTGCTGTTCCCGCGTCTTAAATGGTTCTGGATCGGCGCCGCTCTCTGGATCGGCTTCTCGCGCATCGTGGTTGGCGCACATTATCCCTCTGACGTGGTCGCCGGTTTCTCCTATGGAGCGCTCTTCGCCTGGCTTCTTGCGCATTATGCGACAAAGCGCAGACTATTATTCCGCGCGCAGGACGGTTTCATCCGGTTGCCAAAAAGTGGCGGATTTTCCTTTGCCAGACTGATGAAAGCCCTTCACATGCTGGTTCAAAAGGCCTAAAGAGTGGGCAACTCGACATAATATGTCGCAAAGACAAATTCAAAAGGCGCAGCATCATCTTTTTGTCGCAAATGGCAAGCTATTGAAGCCCATTCATTTGCAGACAAATGAGATGCAAACACCACTGCAACCAAACAGCATCAGGAACAAGCCATGATATCCACCTTGCCCCCTTTGGACCATGCCCTTGAAGTCAGCGTGGTTATCCCGTGCAAGAATGAAAGAGACAATCTGGCTTTCCTGATTGATGAAGTCCACGCAGCCCTCAAAGACCGGCCATTCGAGCTGATCATCGTTGATGACGGCTCTACCGATGATACCGCGATCTTTTTGAAACAAGCCGCCGCAACCCGCCCGTGGCTGCGCCATATTCGCCATGAGAAATCATGCGGACAGTCCAACGCGGTACGCACGGGCCTGCTCTTCGCCAAGGGTGAATTTATCGCCACGCTTGATGGCGACGGGCAGAATGATCCTGCCTTTTTCCCCCAGATGATCGATGCGCTCAAGGCAGGCGGTCCGGACCATGCCCTAGCAGCCGGGCAGCGCATGAAGCGCACCGACGGCTTCGTCAAGAAACATGGCTCCCGCCTTGCCAACAAGATCCGTCAATCCATGCTGAAGGACAATACCCGCGATTCTGGCTGTGGCCTCAAGGTCATTCGCCGGCAGGTTTTCCTCAATCTGCCATTCTTTGAAGCATGGCATCGTTTTCTGCCAGCACTGGTCGTGCGCGAAGGGCTGAAAGTGGTCCATATCGACGTCATCGACCGCGGCCGCAGTCATGGTGTTTCCAAATATGGTATTTTCGATCGCCTTTGGGTCGGCATCATCGATCTGTTCGGCGTTCTCTGGCTGCGCAAGAGACGCAAGAAAATCCCGACGATCACGGAGATCGATCTTTCCTCCGGTTCTGAGCAGAACCCGGTTTAGCGCCAGCCCCTTATCGACGAGAAAGACCATTCAATGCACTCATCTCTCTGGAATGACATTCAAGCCTGGCTCAATACCGTGTTCGTGGAACAATGGGACTTCTGGCTCGTTCTGGGCTTCGTCGCTCAGGCCATGTTCACCATGCGCTTTGTCGTGCAATGGATCGCCAGCGAACGGGCAGGCAAATCCATCATGCCGGTGGCATTCTGGTTCTTTTCCATAGGCGGCGGCGCCTTGCTGTTCATTTATGCCCTGAAGCGCGCCGATCCGGTATTCATCGTCGGGCAGGGGGCTGGTCTGTTGATCTATCTGCGCAATGTCTGGCTGATTTTCAAGGAGCACAAAGCCAAAAAGCTCATGGAAAACACGCCCATCGAATAGGCGGACATTCTTTTGTTTCATATGTCATGTTTTCATTTGGGGCAGATGGATTGCCGATCAGGCTTTCAGGGCCGCAAAACCCTTTTCCAGATCTGCCTTCAGATCGGCAGCATCTTCCAGCCCGATATGCAGTCGGATCAACTGGCCCGGCTCATCCCATGAGGTCGCCGTGCGATATCCGCGTGGATCGACATAGGTCACAAGACTTTCAAACCCACCCCAGCTAAAGCCAAGGCCGAACAGTTCCAACGCATCAATGAAGGCCAGCGCCTGCTTGCGGCTGCAGTCTTTCAAAACCACGCCAAACAAGCCGCAGGCTCCCTTGAAATCTCTTTTCCAGATTGCATGCCCCGGATCGCTCTCAAGCGGAGGAAACAGCACCCGATCAACCTCGGGGCGGCTCTGCAACCATTTGGCCACATCCAGTGCGCTTTCCTGATGCTGCTTGAGCCGCACGCCCATGGTTCGCAAGCCGCGCAGGGCAAGATAGACATCGTCCGGCCCCACATGATAGCCCATGGCACCATGCACTTCCTCAAGCCGCGGCCAGGCTCTTTCGTTGGCCGAAATGGTGCCCAGCATGACATCGGAGTGACCGACGATATATTTGGTGCCAGCCTGAATGGTCATGTCGACCCCATGCCCCATGCTGTCGAAATAGAGCGGTGAGGCCCATGTGTTATCCAGCAACACCAGAATATCACGCTGATGCGCTGCGGCGACGATGGCCGGAATATCCTGCATCTCGAAAGTCTGCGACCCCGGAGCCTCGGTGAAGACGGCGCTGGTATTGTCCTTGAACAGCGACGCGATATTCGCGCCAATCAAGGGATCATAATAGTCCACCTCAACCCCCATCGGGATGAGCACATGATCGGCGAAATGACGCGTCGGCTCATAGGCGCTATCGGTAATCAGAACATGATCTCCGCTCTTGCAGGCAGACAGCAGAGCCAACGAGCAGGCGGCAAGCCCTGAAGGGGTCAGAACAGTGCCCTTGGCACCCTCCAGATCCGTCAGCGCCTCGCATAATGCGTTGGTCGTCGGGGTGCCTCTGCGCCCGTAGAAATACTTAGCCTTCCCAGAATAGAGTTCTTCGGTAGAGTTGAATATCACGGTTGAGGCATGAATCACGGGTGGATTGACGAAACCATCATTCTCTTCGGGATGCCGACCAGTGATGACCAATCTGGTATCAGTCTGATAGTTTTTTGTGCAGTTTTCTTTGTTTGCCATTTTTATTTGACCCTCTGGCTCCTCTTGGCCTCATTCGATCACAGCATTATCGTTTGCGAATAATATATGCAAGAGTACAATATTTCAGTTTTTCATCTTGCTTGCACAATTTTCGTGCGAAATTTGCGTTATTACGCCTCCAGCTGCATTTTGCCTCTTGACCCAAGTCCAATAATTTTCTGAGATAACGTTTGTCAGACGGCATTTCTCGTTTGACCAACAAAAACTGACAGGGGCGAGGATTGTTCATGCATTCCTTTGCTATCTGATCATATCAAAGACAATCCTATTCTTATTTGGGCAACAAACGAAGGCTGCAAAATGAAAAAAGTTCTGATTTCCGTACTTATGGGTTCTGCGATGGCTATCGGCGCGTCTGCCGCTAGTGCTGCAACCCTGGACGATGTAAAAGCCAAAGGCGCTGTACAGTGCGGTGTGAGCCAGGGTCTCCCAGGCTTCTCCAACCCGGATGATCAGGGCAACTGGACCGGTATCGACGTAGACGTCTGCCGCGCGGTTGCTGCTGCTGTATTCGGTGATGCAGCTGCTGTCAAATACACCCCGCTGTCTGCCAAGGAGCGCTTCACCGCTCTGCAGTCCAGCGAAATCGACGTTTTGTCCCGTAACACCACCTGGACCATGACCCGCGACACCTCTCTGGGGCTGAACTTTGCCGGCGTCAACTATTATGACGGGCAGGGCTTCATGGTTCGTGAATCTCTGGGCATCACTTCTGCTCTTGAGCTGGATGGCGCATCTGTCTGCACCAACACCGGCACCACCACAGAGCTGAACGTGACCGACTATTTCCGCGCTCACAACATGCAGCTCGAACTGGTTCAGTTCGAAAAGTCTGACGAAGTTGTTCAGGCCTACGACAGCGGCCGTTGCGACGTTTACACCACTGACGCTTCCGGCCTCTATGCCCAGCGTCTGAAACTCACCAACCCTGCTGAACATGTCGTTCTGCCGGAAATCATCTCCAAAGAACCTCTTGGCCCGGTTGTCCGTCAAGGCGATGACCAGTGGTTCAACATTGTGAAATGGTCTCTGTTCGCAATGCTCAACGCAGAAGAACTCGGCGTGACCTCTGCGAATGTTGATGAAATGAAAAATAGTGACAACCCTGAAATCCGCCGCCTGCTTGGTATGGAAGGCGCATTCGGTGAAGCACTCGGTCTCTCCAATGACTGGGCTTACAACATCGTGAAACAGGTTGGTAACTACGAACAGATCTTCAACAACAACGTTGGCCCGGATACCCCGCTGAAAATTTCTCGCGGCGTAAACGCTCTGTGGTCCAACGGTGGTTTCCAGTACGCACCACCTATCCGCTAATCGGCAATAATGATCCCCGGCAGGACAAATCCGTCCGCCGGGGTTTTTTATAAGCGTCATCTAAAAGATAACAAATTCTAAACGCGCATACTGTTTGGATGTCGCACTCGAAAGGCTGACCTTTCGCGGGTCGGAGTCGCACGAGGATAATATGGCTGCTAAACCTAAACAGACCGCCGGGCAGGGCTCTGCCAAGGGATCCATATTCAATGATCCCAAGGTACGGGGCATGATCTATCAGATCCTTCTGGTTGCCGGGCTTGTCTATTTTTTCTGGAGCATCGTTCAGAACGCTTCACATAACCTGGAAAAGCAAAATATTGCTTCTGGTTTCGGATTCATTGAAAATACGGCTGGTTTTCTTCCAAACCAGACCCTCATCGACCTGTCTGCCACCTCGACCTATGGTCAGGCGCTTCTGGCAGGCCTGTTGAACACGCTGCTCGTCGCCGTTATCGGCATCATTCTGGCGACGATTGTAGGCTTCGTCATGGGCGTTGCACGACTCTCAAACAACTGG